>NZ_LIOL01000001.1:0-665938 GCF_001418005.1 Chelatococcus sambhunathii
GTGCGGAAGTAAAACTGCGGGCGGTAGTTGTTGAAGAACGGCGTGTGACGGCCACCCTCTTCCTTCGTCAGGATGTACGCCTCGGCCTTGAACTTCGTGTGCGGCTTCACCGAGCCCGGCTTGCACAGAACCTGGCCGCGCTCCACGTCCTCGCGCTTCGTCCCGCGCAGCAGCGCCCCGATGTTGTCCCCCGCCTCGCCCTGATCGAGCAGCTTGCGGAACATCTCAACGCCCGTCACCGTCGTCTTCTGCGTCGGACGCAACCCAACAATCTCGACTTCCTCGCCGACCTTGATCACGCCGCGCTCCACACGCCCCGTCACCACCGTCCCGCGGCCCGAAATCGAGAACACGTCCTCAACCGGCATCAGGAACGGCTGGTCCTTCGGACGCTCCGGCTGCGGGATGTACGCGTCAACCGCATCCATCAGCTTCAGAACAGCGTCCCGCCCGATCTCCGGATTGCGGTCCTCCAGCGCGCACAGCGCCGAGCCCTTGATGATCGGGATGTCATCCCCGGGGAAGTCGTACTTCGACAGAAGCTCGCGCACCTCAAGCTCCACAAGATCAAGAAGCTCGGGGTCGTCCACCATGTCGACCTTGTTCATGAACACCACAAGCGCCGGCACGCCAACCTGACGCGCCAGCAGGATGTGCTCGCGCGTCTGCGGCATCGGCCCGTCAGCCGACGAAACCACAAGAATCGCGCCGTCCATCTGCGCCGCGCCCGTGATCATGTTCTTCACGTAGTCCGCGTGGCCCGGGCAGTCCACGTGCGCATAGTGCCGCTTGTCCGTCTCGTACTCGACATGCGACGTCGAGATCGTGATCCCGCGCGCCTTCTCCTCAGGCGCCTTGTCGATCTGGTCGTACGCCGTGAACGACGCTCCGCCCTTCTCCGCAAGAACCTTCGTGATCGCCGCCGTCAGAGACGTCTTGCCATGGTCAACGTGACCAATCGTCCCGATGTTGCAGTGCGGCTTCGTGCGCTCAAACTTTTCCTTCGCCATCGTAGGATCCTAGACGCCTCTGCACGTGTGGCTTTTGGGTTGCGGTCGATTAAGACCCTTCGCCCCATACTTCAAGAGCGAATTTACCTCGGGCCCGAGAATTTTCCCCACCGGGCGCCGAGGATCATGGAGGCGAGCCTTTAGCCCGAGCCGGACGGGATTGTCGAGTCCCCGCCAGCGCGCCGGCCGCCGGCTTCGACCGCAGAAGAAATCTGAGCGAAACGATGCGGAAGGCGGTGGAGCGGGTGAAGGGAATCGAACCCTCGTCATCAGCTTGGAAGGCTGCTGCTCTACCATTGAGCTACACCCGCGCACTGGCTGCTTCGGGAATGGTGGAGGGGGTTGGATTCGAACCAACGTAGGCGTAGCCAACGGATTTACAGTCCGTCCCCTTTAACCACTCGGGCACCCCTCCGACTCAATCCTCGGAAGCACCGCCGGGCGACGCGCCGAGCCGCCGCATGCTTCACGAAAACCTTCGGAACGCGACGACGCCGACAGCGCGGGGCCTCTTATGGTGAGGCCGATCCCCGGTGTCAACACAAAACCAACTGGCATCCACGGCTCACTCGTGCCACAGGAGGCTCAGCCAATTCCGGACACTGGACCCATGACGAGCGACAAGGCCCCGCCGGCCGGACAGACGACCAGAAAGCTGCCCCGCAACGCGCAGGCGTTGGCCCGGCATGGGCGCGGCCCGCGTTTCGGCAAGGCCGGAAAGCCGGCAAACGGCAAGGGCGGCCCGCGCCGCCCCACCCCCCCGGGCGCCATCGACGTCGCGGTTCTCTACGGCTGGCATCCCGTGGTCGAGGCCCTCGCCAATCCACGGCGCCGGCCGCGCCGGTTGATGGCCACCGAGAATGCCTACAAGCGCCTGCTCGAGCGATTCGGGCACCTGCCGATCGCGCCCGAGATCGTCCGGCCCGGCGAGATCGACCGGCTGCTCGAGCCCGATGCCGTCCACCAGGGCCTGCTGCTCGAGGCCGACCCGCTCCCGTCCCCGGCCATCGATTCGCTGCCGGCGGATGCGCTCGTCCTCGTGCTCGACCAGATCACGGATCCGCACAACGTCGGCGCCATCGTCCGCACGGCGGCCGCCTTCTCCGTTGCGGCCATCGTCACCACCGCCCGCCACAGCCCGGCTGCGACGGGCGTGCTCGCCAAGTCCGCCTCGGGCGGACTCGAGCACGTCCCCTTCATCGTGGTGCGCAATCTCGCCGAGGCCATGCTCGCTCTGCGCGAGCGTGGCTTCCAGCTCGTCGGCCTCGATTCGGCCGGGCCGACGCCGCTCGGCGACATCCCCCTCACCCGCCCGCTCGGCCTTGTCCTCGGCGCTGAGGGCAAGGGGCTGCGCCAGCTGACGCGCGAGCGCTGCAGCGATCTTGCCCGCCTCGACATGCCGGGCGCCATCAAGAGTCTGAACGTCTCGAACGCCGCTGCTATCGCCCTCTATGCGGCGAGCCGCACCGCCGGCTGAACATGCTGCGACGCACTATTGCGGCGCACTTAAGACTTTGGAATGACGACCAATTGTCGAGCGACAGCGTAGAGCGCGGCTCTTAAGCTTTCCCTCACCTTCCGGGCTGCGAGCAGTTGCGGAAGCGGCGCGGGGCCCCGCCCCCGCCGAATGAGGGAAACAGCCCGTTGTCGGGCGGCCGTGGGCGTCAGATCCACCGATCGTCTCGTCGATCGCAAGACCGCGCGGCAGAGGGCCGGAGGTCCGGCTGCCGCGCGGCGTTCGCTCGTCGCCTCGGCCGGCTGCAGGTCATGGAACATTCCAAGGAGCCTCGGCCATGAGCATGGCAAACGCAACGGCGACGGGTGTCAAGGCCCGGCCGATGTCCCGGGAGGAGAAGAAGGTCATCTTCGCTTCCTCGCTCGGCACCGTATTCGAGTGGTACGATTTCTATCTTTACGGCTCGCTGTCGGCGATCATCGCCGCCCAGTTCTTCTCGGGCGTCAATCCGACCGCCGGCTTCATCTTCGCGTTGATGGCCTTCGCAGCCGGCTTTGCTGTCCGGCCCTTCGGCGCGCTCGTCTTCGGCCGCCTCGGCGACCTCGTCGGCCGCAAGTATACCTTCCTTGTCACTATCGTGCTGATGGGCCTGTCGACCTTCATCGTCGGCATCCTGCCCACCTATGCAACGTGGGGCATCCTCGCGCCCGTCATCCTCATCATCCTGCGCCTCGTGCAGGGGCTGGCGCTCGGCGGCGAATACGGCGGCGCGGCGACATACGTCGCAGAACACGCACCCCAAGGCCGGCGCGGCTACTATACCAGCTTCATTCAGACGACGGCGACGCTCGGCCTCTTCCTGTCGCTCATCGTCATCCTCGGCACCCGCACCTATCTCGGTGAGGAAGCCTTCGCGGCCTGGGGCTGGCGCATTCCGTTCCTGATCTCCATCGTGCTGCTCGGCATCTCGATCTGGATCCGGCTGCAGCTGCAGGAGTCGCCCGCCTTCAAGCAGATGAAGGAGGAAGGCACCCAGTCCAAGGCACCGCTGACGGAAGCCTTCGGTACCTGGAAGAACGCCAAGGTCGGCCTGCTCGCCCTTTTCGGCAGCACGTCGGGCCAGGCGGTCGTCTGGTACACGGGCCAGTTCTATGCCCTGTTCTTCCTCACGCAGACGCTGAAGGTCGATGCCGCCACGGCGAACATTCTCATCGCCATCTCGCTCGCCATCGGCACGCCATTCTTCATCTTCTTCGGCTGGCTGTCGGACAAGGTCGGCCGCAAGCCGATCATCCTCGGCGGCTGCCTCATCGCGGCCATCGCCTATTTCCCGCTGTTCAACGGCCTGACGAAGTTCGCCAATCCCGATCTCGCGGCGGCGCAGGCCAATGCCCCGGTAACGGTCATCGCGGACCCGTCGGAATGTTCGTTCCAGTTCAACCCGGTCGGCACGGCACAGTTCCGCTCCTCGTGTGACATCGCCAAGAGCTTCCTTGCCCGCAACTCGGTGAACTATGCGAACGAGGCGGCCCCGGCGGGTACGGTGGCGCAGGTCAAGGTCGGCGACCAGGTCATCGCCTCCTTCGACGGCCTGACGCTCGATGCCGCTGCCTTCAAGGAGCAGAGCGCGGCCTTCAACACCAAGATGACGGAGGTCATCCGCGCAGCGGGCTATCCGGCCAAGGCCGATCCGGCGAAGATGAACACGGTCGCCATCGTCGCCATCCTGACGCTGCTCGTCCTCTTCGTGACGATGGTGTATGGCCCCATCGCCGCCCAGCTCGTCGAGCTCTTCCCGACGCGCATCCGCTACTCGGGCATGTCGCTGCCCTATCACATCGGCAACGGCTGGTTCGGCGGCTTCCTGCCCACCACCGCCTTCGCCATGGTGGCCGCGACGGGCGACATCTACTACGGCCTCTGGTACCCGATCGTGGTCGCCCTCATGACCTTCGTCGTCGGCCTGCTCTTTGTGCCCGAGACGAAGGACCGCGACATCTTCAAGTACGAAGGCTGACACAGCCAGAGCCTGATGGCTCCGAAACGAAAGGCCCCGCCGGTCTCCCGGCGGGGCCTTTTCGCTGGCGAAGCGGACGGCGGATCAATCGCAGACCGTGACGCGACGAACGCGCCAGCCCCAGCCGTCCACCCACACGCGGCGGGTCTTCACGAAGCATTCCGGCTCGTAATCGTAGTAGGCCGGCCCGGGTCCGTAGGCATAGGGCGGCGGGCCGTAATCGTAGACCGGCGCGGGATAACCGTAGGCCGGCCGCGCCGCCGAAGCGGCCAGCGCACCGACGGCGAGGCCGCCGATGATACCGGCGGCCACAGCCGCCCCGGCATTGCCGCCGCGGCGCCAGCGTGCCTCGGCCTCTCCGGTGGTCGCGGCGAAGGCCCCGGCGAGGGTCAAGCCGGCAAGGCCGATTGCGGCGACCTTTCGAGCCTTGAGCGGGAACATCATGGTTCTTCTCCCAAACCGGGGAGCGCTCCGCACTCCCCCTGCAGCGTCATCGTGGGGATGCTAGTCTCCTGTGGCTGAACGCCCGATGAACCATCCCTGTTCCCTATTCGTCACCCGCACTGCGGCAATTTGCGGACAAGCGCAAAGGCCGGCGCGGGATATTCGCCGGCCTTCGCACTGGCGGATCGCAGCGAGACGCGGCCTCAGTCGCAATCAGTCGCAAACGGTCATACGCCGTGTAGTCCAGCCGTACCCGGGCACGAACACGCGTTCCCGGACCTTGTAGCAGTAGGGGTCAGCCACATAGACGGGGCCCGGATAGCCATAGGCCGGCCGCGCCGCCGAAGCGGCGAGCGCACCGATGGCAAGCCCGCCGATGACGCCCGCGGCCACGGCACCGCCGTAGTGCCGGCCGCGCCACCGGGCCTCGGCCTCGCCGGTCGTGGCGATGAAGCTCGCGCCGAGAGTGGCGCAGGCGAGCGGGATAGCAAGGATCTTCGGGCTCATGCGATTCATCGTTCCATCCTCCGGTAGCACCCGCCGCATCCCAGAGGGGATTGCGGATATCGGATGTGATGAAACGATGCGCCCGCACCCGCCGCGGCGCCGTGCGCCGTCACACGAGGCGCTGCCGCGTCAGGTCAGGGGCTCCAGGGCACGGTTGAGGTGGAAAAGCGGCGCCCCGACCGGGGCAGCAAGATGGTGCCGGTTGTCAGACTCGAACTGACGACCTACCGCTTACAAGGCGGTTGCTCTACCAACTGAGCTAAACCGGCGCCGGCCCATGCATTTCGGCTAACAGGCTTCGCCCGCGGCCGCAAGAGGCAATGCTGCCGGGACTGCCGGAGGGCAGCAGGCCGCGCCAACGAGGACGGAAGCCCGGAAAAGCTATGGCTGTCGATCGGTCGGACCTGTCGGAGGAGGAGTGGGAAGCCCTGCAGCGCCTCAACCGCGGCGCGCCGGAGGCGGATCTCATCCCGCCACTCATGCGGCATCTGCTCCTCGAGCTCGGCCTGGCCGTCGAGCGGCCGTCGCGCATCGTTATCAGCGACCGCGGCAAGAAGCTCATTCGCCTCTATCGTGACGGCCGACGATGAACAACCGGCACCCTGGCGCGTTCTGGCAGCGTGCGCCGCAGACGAGCCTGCGACCGAAACGACGGTGGCCGGGAACCAACACGCAGATGATGCGTTTTGCCTTGCGGAAGCACTCATGGCGGAAGCACTCATGGCGACTGCGCGACGAGATGCTTTTCCATAAAGCACCAGGAAGACGAATCCGAAAGGATGACCACATGACGAAATATCTTGTCTGCGCCGCTGTGGCCCTCACCCTTGCTGCGTGCAACACTCCTGAGGAGCGGGCCGTTGGCGGCGCGCTGATCGGCGGTGCGGCCGGCGCCGCCGTTGGCGGAGCCGCGACCGGAACGGCCGGCGGCGCCGTCGTGGGTGGCGCCATCGGCGCGGCCGGCGGTGCCATGGTCGGTGCCGCCACCGGCCAGCAGTGTGAATATTACTACTATCGTGGCCGCCGTTATCGCGAGTGCTATTGAGCCATCCGGCCCGATCGTGGGCCCATGACCGTCGCCCGCAGGCATGAGGCATTGCGGGCGACAGTCGTTTCAAAACGGTCGCTGCCGCGGCGCTAGGGCCGGGCGGCGCCGGGGGAGAACATCGCAGGCCATCGCGCCTTGGCGGGCGATGGCGTCTGACGGGAGCCATTTTATCGGAGCGACGGAGGCGAGCGATGGCCAATGAACCGCAACTCACCCCGCGCGAAGCAAGGCAGGGGCGGCTCGGACGGCCGGTTCTTGTCATCCTGCTCGCCAGCCTGACACTCGCTGTCCTTGCTTGGCTCTTCCTGTAGCGCGGCCTGATGACGGGCTGGCGCCGATCACATCGCTTTTGTTGGCGCTGATGGCATAAAGTGTGCTATGAGCGCGCCGGTGGCGCCGTTCCGGCCAGCCTCGTGCCTGCGGAAGGCACCCGCATGCCTCGGTCGTGTTTCCCTGACCGCAACGGTGGCGCCGCTATTGGCATGCCGCACAGTCCAGAGGCCTGTTCAAAGGCGCGCCGAACGGCGGGTGATCGGTTCATCGGGCGAGGCGTGCCATGAGCCTCGCCATGAGCCTCGTCACGAGCCTTGCGGCCGGCGCCGGATCGCATCTCCGGCCTCGTCGGGGCGCCTTGGCTGCTGCGGCAGGGAAGCGGATCGTCCGCGTTCTGAAAGGAAGAGCTGTTGTCGAAAGAAGATACCATCGAGTTTGAAGGCACCGTTGTCGACGTGCTGCCCGACGGCAAGTTTCGCGTCGTCCTCGAGAATGACCACGAAATCCTGGCCTACATCGCAGGCCGCATGAAGCGTCACCGCATCCGCACCCTCGCTGGTGACCGTGTGACCGTGGAAATGACGCCCTATGACATGGACAAGGGCCGCATCACCTTCCGTCACAAAACCGACGGCGGCGCTCCCGGTCCCGGTGCCGCCCGGCGTGGCCCTCCGCCGCGGCGCCGCTGAGAAGCCGAGGGCGGTCGGCTCCTACCAGCCTGAGGGCCTGATATCCCGACTGGCCTGACGGCCTGACATGGCGCGGCCGGCACGGCTCCCGCTATCGACGGTCCTCGGGCGCACCGCGCGCGTCGATGTGCCGCTCATCCTCGCGGCGTACAATCGAATAGTCGGCATCGATGATCATGTCGCCGGCGCGCCCCCCGGGGCGTTGCCCGCGCCACTTCATCCACAGGTGATAGCCGAGCCCCGCAACGACGACGACCGGCAGCACGACGAGGAAGACGCCGGCCGCGACGATGGCGAGCGTGACGACGAGCGCCAGCCCCACGGCGGCTGCAAGCCAAAGCTGCCAGCGGGACAGGCGCACAATGCGCATCTGCGGGCCAAAACGGGGGTCGTACCCCTGCATGATCTGATCCTTCTTGACGTCTGGCCGCGAACACATCACGCCCACCGGGCGAGAATATGATGTCGCCAAGCCGCTCGCGCCAGTGACGCGGCATTCCCCCGCCGCACAACCCGGGGTCACACACTTGTGACGGGAAGGCGGATCGACCCTCGGCGCAGGCTGTGGACCATATCGAGGGTGCCGGAACGGCTGGGCCGGACGGGCTCGTGAAGCATCCTCCCGGCCGGGAGGCCGCCGGCAGGAATTTCATCGACACTGGGAGGAGCAGGCAGCCATGCTGGATCGTCGCAGTCTACTCGTTTCGGCCGCCGCGGCCGGCAGCGCCATGGCCGTTCCTGCCTCCGCCCAGACGCTTCCCGCCGCCGCGCCGGTCGAGCCTGACCGACAGGCGCCAGGCTTCTATCGCTACAGGGTGGGCGACCTGATGATCACGGCGGTCAACGACGGGGTTGCCCGCCGGCCGCTCGACGGATTCATCCGCAACGCGCAGATCGATGATGTCCACGGCGCGCTCGATGCCGCCTTCCTGCCGCGCGACAGCCTCACCATCCCGTTCACCACCCTCGTCATCGACCGTGGCGGCAAGCTGACGCTGATCGACACGGGCAACGGCGATTCGGGTGCGCCGACAAGCGGCCTGTGGATGACGAACTTCCGCGCCGCCGGCTTTGATCCCGCCGCCGTCGAAACCGTGGTCATCAGCCATTTCCACGGTGATCACATCAACGGGCTGAGACTCAAGGACGGCACGGCCGTCTTCCCGGGCGCGGAGGTGCTGGTGCCAGAGGCCGAATGGGCCTTCTGGATGGACGATGCCAGGATGGCCGCGGCACCCGATGGTATGAAGGGCGCCTTCCAGAACGTGCGCCGCGTCTTCGGCCCCATCGCGGGCGACGTGAAGCGTTTCAAGGCCGACAGCGAAGTGGTGCCCAACGTGACGGCCGTCGCCGCCTATGGCCATACGCCGGGCCATACGGCCTTTGCCGTCACCGCCGGCGACGGACGCCTCATGGTGATGAGCGACACCACCAACCACCCAGCCCTCTTCGTTCGCAATCCCGAGTGGCAAGCCATCTTCGACATGGACGGCGACATGGCGCGCGAGACGCGCAAGCGCCTGCTCGACATGGTGGCAAGCGAGAAGATGCAGGTGGCTTTCTACCACGCTCCTTTCCCGGCGACCGGCCATATCGCCCGCGATGGCGACGGCTTCGCCTTCGTGCCCGTGGCCTGGAGCCCCATCATCTGAACATGCGGACCGGCGCGGCATTCCTCGCGCCGCGGCCCGTCCGGCATCCTTGCTGGACGGGATGCCCCCATTGCGGCTATGGGTCTCCTCCCCGCCGATGGATGCGCCGGGCGCCCGCCTGCGCTGTTTCGGCCTGCGAGGACAGAGACGCCCATGGCCCGCCGTTTCGGTAAGATAGCCATCGTCGCAAGTGACGCGCCCGAGGCGCAGAAGGCCGCAGCCAGTCTCGTCGCCCGCTACGGCACCCACCCGCCGGACGAAGCCGACGTGATCGTCGCCCTCGGCGGTGACGGCCTGATGCTGCAGACGCTGCACCGCTTCATGGGCACCGGCAAGCCGATCTACGGTATGAACCGCGGCTCCGTCGGCTTCCTGATGAACGAGTTCCATGAGAACGACCTCGTGGACCGGTTGGAGGAGGCCGAGCGCAGCGTGGTGCATCCCCTGCTGATGATCGCGCACGACGCAGCCGGCATGCCGCACCAGGCACGGGCCATCAACGAGGTCTCCATGCTGCGCCAGACCTATCAGGCGGCGAAGCTGCGCGTCTCCGTCGACGGCCTCGTGCGGCTCGAGGAACTGACCGCCGATGGCCTGCTTGTCGCAACCCCCGCCGGCTCGACGGCCTATAACCTCTCCGCCAACGGGCCGATCCTGCCGCTCAACGCACCGCTCCTGGCGCTGACGCCGATTTCCGCTTTCCGCCCGCGGCGCTGGCGCGGCGCCCTGCTGCCAGACCACGCGCGCGTGCGCGTCGACGTGCTCGAAGCCGACAAGCGCCCGGTCAGCGCCGTGGCCGACCATACGGAGTTTCGCTCTGTGACGCGGGTCGATATCGCCATGGACCGCAGCGTGGACCTCGTCATGCTGCACGATCCCGGCCACAGCCTGGACGAGCGCATCCTGCGTGAGCAATTCGGCTATTGACCGCCTCAGGCAGCAATGGGCCGCGAAACGGAGCGCTGTCCCTCGATGACGGCGCGGTCCGCCTCGATCAGCGCGCCGAGCGCTGCGCTCTCCGCAAGGCGCGCCGCCGTGCCCCGCGCCTCCTCCCGCGCAATCTCGGCCTCGAAGCGCCGCAGCAGCGCCGTCAAGGCATCCCCGTCGGCATCGCCGCGCGAGGCGCAGGCGGCGATCACACGCTCCAGAATCGGACGGAACAGGCCGACGGGACCACCTTCTTCCCACCGGTGGCCGGAGTACGCCCGGCAGGCGGACCAGGCGACGAGAAAGGCCGGCCGCAGGGCAACGGGAATACCGGCCCGTTCCAGCAGGGCCTCGCGCCCCCGTCCGCGCTCGTCTCCGGCGAGCGCCGCGACCCGTCCCGGCGGCACCTCGGCGAGTTCCGCCAACGCACCGGCGAACAGCCGTTCCTCGCCGCTGAGGAGTCCGCGCAGCAGCAGTCGCGGCGTCAGCCGACCCTCCTGCCGCAGTTGCCGCACGAGCGCCGCGACGGAGGGATCGTCCGGCGCCGTCGCGGCGATGGTCAGCACCGTCCGTTCGCCCGATTCGCGCGCGGCGCCTTCCGCGCGCTCCATGCCGAGCCAGCGCCGGCGGGCGACGAAGGCCGTCAACTGCTCGGCAACGGCCACGGCGATCCGCTGGCGCACGGCGGCCGGCAGGCCGGGCCGCGCCAGCAAAGCCTCGCGCAGGGCCGGCAACTTCGCATGTCGATCGAGCATGCGGTGCATCAGGAACTCGGGCAGGGGCGCGCCGTGATTCTCCGCAAGTGCCACGAGCGCATCCGGCGCGCCGACCGCGACGAGCGCCGAGGCGACCGCAAGCGGCAACCCCGGGCGAACCGCGACGGCGGTCTGCGCGAGGGCATCTCCCGCCTCGACACAATCGACGAGGTCGGAGGCCATCAGCAGCGGCGAGCGGGCGAGGACGAGCGCCGCGACGTCGCTCTGATCACGCGCGAGCGCCAGCACGAGATGGCGCGGGATGTCGAGTTCGGAGCCGAGTTCACGCGCCACGGCGCGCCGGACGGCTGCGGACGTGTCATCAAGGAGGCTGAGCAGCGCCGCCTCCGCCTCCCGCCGCTCCTCGGGCGAAAGCCGGGCCGCAACATAGGCACGAGCGAGCGCCCCCGCCCCTCGCGCCCGCTCGCTTGCCGCGGCGGAGCGAACCCAGTGCAGAAAGCGGCGGATGATCATTGCCCCGATCCCAACCGGCGGATGCGGCCGGAGCCCCGCCGGTCCGCACGCCCACCAAAGCCATATGTGCATATCGCGGTTTCCCCGGGTCACAGGAACGGGGGAGAGTGCGATATGGCTCGCCTCGCAGCATGAGGCGGTTATGGTAAACGAAGTCTGAACACGGTAATCGGAGGGGACCTCTGCTCCATGACGGCCCAGGCAAACGGTAGTCCGCATCCGCGCGGCGGGCTCTACTTCGAAGACTTCAGCGTCGGCCAGCTCATCCGCCATCGCCTCACGCGAACCGTGACGCAGATGGACAACATGCTGTTCTCGAACATGACGCTCAATCCCCAGCCTCTGCACATCGACGCGCATTTCTGCGCCACCGAGACCGAATGGGGCCGGCCGCTGATGAACTCGCTGTTCACCCTCGGCCTGATGATCGGCATTTCGGTGAACGACACCACCGTCGGCACCACCATCGCCAATCTCGGCATGACGGATGTGCGCTTTCCCGCGCCGCTCTTCGAGGGCGACACCATCAATGTGACGACGGAGGTGGTTGCCGTGCGCATTTCGCGTTCGCGCCCCGACGCCGGCATCGTCGACTTCCTGCACCGCGCCTACAAGCAGGATGGCACGCTCGTCGCCGAATGTCGGCGGCAGGCCTTCATGCGCAAGCGCCCCGTGGTGTGACGACCATGCGCTCGCTGCTCTTCGTCCCCGGCGACAGCCGCAGGAAGCTGGACAAGGGACTGACGGCCGGGGCGGACGCCCTGATTCTCGACCTCGAGGATTCCGTCGCGCTGTCGGAGAAGGAAACCGCTCGGCGCGTCACCGCCGACTTCCTGCGCGATGTCGGCAACCAGCCGGCGCGGCCCCTGCTCTACGTGCGCATCAACGCGCTCGACAGCGGCCTGAGCGAAGATGATCTCGACGCCGTCATGGCGGCGGGACCCGATGGCATCGTGCTGCCGAAGGCCGCCGGCGGCCCCGACGTGTCGCATCTCGGCGCCAAGATCGCGGTGCGCGAGGCCGAATTCGGCCTCGGCGACGGCAGGACCCGCATCCTCGCCATTGGCACTGAGACGGCCCGCGGCGTCTTCGCGCTCGGCACCTATGCCGGCGCGAGCCATCGCCTCACGGGCCTCGCCTGGGGCGGCGAGGATCTCTCAGCCGACATCGGAGCCGAGACGAACCGCCTGCCGGACGGCCGGTATGCCGAGCCCTATCGCCTCGCCCGTTCGCTGACCCTCATGGGCGCCGCGGCAGCGGGCGTCGATGCGGTCGACGCCGTCTTCACCAATTTCCGCGATCTCGACGGGCTCTCCGCCGAATGCGAGGCGGCCCGGCGCGACGGCTTCGTCGCCAAGATGGCGATCCACCCGGCGCAGGTGCCAGTCATCAATGCCGCCTTCACGCCGACGCCCGAGGCAATGGCCGAAGCCCGCGCCATCGTGGAGGCCTTCGCCGCCAATCCGCAGGCCGGTGTGCTCGCCGTCGGTGGCGAGATGGTCGACCGTCCGCACCTGAAGCGCGCCGAGCGCGTGCTCGCGCGTGCGCCGACGAGGATTGAAGGTCGCACCTCATAGGTCGCCGGATCGGCCGGGCGCGACGTATCCCTCTCCCCGCACGCAGGGAGAGGGAGCATTTGCACGACGGACCCGCCCCTCTTACTCCCCACCCTTCGGCCGCACCAGGGAGAACACCTCGTCCACGACGCTGTAGTCATGATAGCCGAGCCGGGCAATGGGCTGCATGGCGGCGGTGTCGACGAGCCCGTCCCTGAGGTAGCGGTCGTCGATATAGATACCGACCACCTGGCCAAGGACGAGCCACCGGTCGAGCGCGCGTCCGTCCATGTCCTCGAGCCGGATGATCTGCAGGCGCCTGCATTCGAGCGCCGCCGCGATGCCGCGCACCCGCGGCGGCTTGACGAAGCGCGAAGGCTCCGGCACGAGCCCAGCCGCCTCGAACTCGCTGACGCCGCGCGGCAGCGGCGCCGAGGTCGCATTCATCGCGTCGCGCAACGGATAGGTCGCAATGTTGCAGACGAACTCGCCCGTCTCGGCGATGAAGGCGACGGAATCCTTCTGTCCCTCGCTCGAAAAGCCGACGATGGCCGGGTAGGTCGAGAAGGCGTTGAAGAAGCTGTAGGGCGCGAGATTGACCTCGCCCCGGTCGTTGAGGGACGAGATCCAGCCGATCGGCCGCGGCGCGACGAGGGCCTTGAAGGGATCGTGCGGCAGCCCGTGGTCACGGGCGACGGCGTCGTAGATCATCGGCCCTGCTCATCGAAACGGGTGACGATGGCGGACAGCTCCGGCCGCGGCCGGTCCGGCGGCGTCTCGCTGGCCGTGCCGATGTGGACGAAGCCGGCGATACGCTCGTTGGCGGCAAGGCCGAGCGCCTCGAGCACGCGCCGGTCATAGGCGTACCACTCGGTGATCCAACTCGTGGCGAAGCCCATCGCGTTCGCGGCGACGACGAGGTTCATGCACACCGCGCCGGCTGACAGCACCTGTTCCCACTCCGGGATCTTCGGATGCGGCGTCGCCCGCGAGACGACCGCGACGACGAGCGGAGCACCCGTCAGGCGCTCGCGCTCGGCGGCGAGGCGCTTCTCGTCCGCCTCCGGATTGTCGGCGGCGAAGGCGGCCGCGATGATCTCCCCGGCCTTCACGCGGGCTTCGCCCGAGAAGACAATGAAACGCCAGGGGACAAGCTTGCCGTGGTCGGGCACCCGCGCGGCGAGGGTCAGGAGCGTATTGAGCTCCTCATCGCTTGGCGCCGGGGCCTGCATCTGGCGTGCGGCCACGGAGCGGCGCGCGCTGAGGAGTGCGATCGTTTCATTCGACATCGGCTCTTCGCTCCAGACTGGAACTGCTTGAAAAAAAGCGTCGTTTCGGCGCCTCGTGCCCGCCGTTGTCATCGCGACTCCGCCGCCCTGCGTCAACGCCGTCGCGCGCATGGCCGCCCGCGCGGCAATGCCCCCCGCGCGAGGCCGTGCCGCCGCACGATGCCACCTTCCATTCACAATTGGGTGGCAACTGCTCGCCGGGGCGCTTATGGAAAGATCTCTCCGGCTCCCGGCACGAACGGAAAACCAGCAACGTGATCAAGGTCTTCAATCGCTGGAGCGCACTTGCCCTGACGGCGTTCTGCCTGCCTTTGCTGGCAGCCGGCGCTCTTGCGCAGATGCCCCCGCGGCTGCAGAACGCGCCGCCGCCGCAGCTCCAGGACACGCAAGGCACCGCGACCCTCTATCTGAGCGCCGTCTTCTCCGGCGAGACCAAGCCCATCGGAGAAGGGCTCGTCTGGCGCGTCTATGCCGATGCGCCGGACGGCGAGGACTTCAAGATCATGGTCAAGTCGCAGGACGCGTCGCCCTCCGTCACCCTGCCCAAGGGCGACTACCGCATCCACGCGGCCTATGGCTTCGCCAGCGCCACGCGCCGCGTCTCCCTCACGCGCGACACCGTCGAGCGGCTGACCATCGCGGCCGGCGGCCTGCGCATCCGCGGCGCCATCGGCACGAACCCCATCCCGCCCGAGAAGATGACCTTTTCCGTCTTCGTGCCCGTCGGCAACAACGACGAAGGCCGCCTCGTCGTCGAGAAGGCGCGCTCGGGCTCGGTCGTGCGCCTGCCGGAGGGGACCTACCACGTTGTCTCCAGCTATGGCGATTCCAATGCCCTCATGCGGGCTGACCTCAAGGTCGAGAACGGCAAGCTCACCGACGCCACGCTCAATCATCGCGCCGCCACGGTGACGCTGAAGCTGGTCCGCGCTGCGGGCGGCGAAGCCTTCGCCGGCACCGCCTTCAGCGTGCTGACCCCGGGCGGGGACGTCATCCGCGAAGAGATCGGCGCCTTCCCCTCCTTCGTCCTGGCGGAAGGCGAATACGTCGTCATCGCCCGCCACGAGGGCCAGGTCTACACGCGC
Organism: Chelatococcus sambhunathii; assembly: GCF_001418005.1. GTDB lineage: Bacteria > Pseudomonadota > Alphaproteobacteria > Rhizobiales > Beijerinckiaceae > Chelatococcus_A > Chelatococcus_A sambhunathii. The sequence continues at coordinate 15,183 of NZ_LIOL01000001.1, forward strand.
GAATTCACCGTCGAAAGCGGGCAGGACCGCGACATCGAGGTGGTGGCGCGGTAGGGGAGAGCATGGATTCCCTCTCCCCGCGCGGGGGAGAGGGAATGGCTTCTCAGGCCACGGCCTGCTTGAGCGCCGGCGTCTCGGCGCGCTCGCGGCGGAGGTCCGGCGGCACCGCCTCGTCCACCAGCGAGGCGAGCGCCTCATCGAGCGTCATCGATACCTGCTGCTGCGAGCCGAGCCGGCGAATGGAGACCGTGCGCTCCGCCGCCTCCTTCTTGCCGACGACGAGGAGCACCGGCACCTTGGCGAGCGAGTGCTCGCGCACCTTGTAGGTGATCTTCTCGTTGCGCAGGTCGACATCGCCGCGCAGGCCGGCCTTCTTCGCCGCCTTCAGCACCTCGACGGCATAATCGTCCGCCTCCGAGGTGATGGTGCAGACCATCAGTTGCTGGGGCGCGAGCCATAGCGGGAAATGCCCGGCGAAATGCTCGATGAGGATGCCGGCGAAACGCTCCATCGAGCCGCAGATGGCGCGGTGCACCATCACAGGCGTCTTCTTCTGACCGTCCTGATCGACATAGAAGGCGCCAAAGCGCTCCGGCAGGTTGAAATCCACCTGCGTCGTGCCGCATTGCCAGTCGCGGCCGATGGCGTCCCGCAGCACATACTCGAACTTCGGCCCGTAGAAGGCCCCCTCGCCCGGGTTGATGCTCGTCCTGATGCGATTGCCCGACCGCGCGGCAATCTGTTCGAGCACCTTGCCCATCACCGCTTCGGCGTGGTCCCACAGGGCGTCTGAGCCGACGCGCTTCTCCGGCCGGGTGGAGAGCTTGACGACGATCTCGTCGAAGCCGAAGTCGGCATAGGTCGACAGAATGAGATCGTTGATCTTCAGGCATTCCTCCGCAAGCTGATTCTCCGTGCAGAAGACATGCGCGTCGTCCTGCGTGAAGGCGCGCACACGCATCAGCCCGTGCAGGGCGCCCGAAGGTTCGTAGCGGTGCACGGCGCCGAATTCGGCAAGCCGCAGCGGCAGATCGCGGTAGGACTTCAGCCCGTGCTTGAAAATCTGCACGTGGCCCGGGCAGTTCATGGGCTTGATGGCGAAGACGCGCTCGTCCTCGGTCTCGTCGCCGGCCGAGGTCGCCGCGAACATGTTCTCGCGATACCAGCCCCAGTGGCCGGAGATCTCCCACAGCGACTTGTCGAGGAGTTGAGGCGCATTCACCTCCTCATAGTCGGCGGCGAGGCGCCGACGCATGTAGCTGATGAGGTTCTGGAACAGCGTCCAGCCCTTGGGATGCCAGAAGACGGTGCCCGGCCCCTCCTCCTGGAAGTGGAACAGGTCCATCTCCCGCCCGAGGCGGCGATGGTCGCGCTTTTCGGCTTCCTCGAGCTGCCTGAGATAGGCGTCGAGGTCCTCTTGGGTGGCCCAGGCGGTACCGTAGATGCGGGTCAACATCGGATTGTTGGAATCGCCGCGCCAGTAGGCACCGGCCACCTTCATCAGCTTGAAGGCAGTGCCGACCTTGCCGACGCTCGTCATGTGCGGCCCGCGGCAGAGATCCAGCCACTCGCCCTGCCGGTAGATCTTCAGCGTCTCGCCCGGAGGGATGGCATCGACCAGTTCGACCTTGAAGGCTTCGCCCTTCATCTCGAAATGCGAGCGCGCCTGCTCGCGGGACCACTCCTCCTTGGTGAAGGCGGCGTCGCGGGCGATGATCTCGCGCATCTTGGCCTCGATCACCGGGAAATCCTCGGGCGTGAAGGGCTTCTCGCGATAGAAGTCGTAGTAGAAACCATTCTCGATGACCGGGCCGATGGTGACCTGGGTACCGGGAAAGAGCGTCTGCACCGCCTCGGCCAGCACATGGGCGCAGTCGTGCCGGATGAGTTCCAGCGCGCGCGGATCGTCGCGCGAGACGAACTCGATCCTGGCATCGCGCGTGATCGGGTCCGCAAGGTCGGCGAGGTTGCCGTCAAGCGCCATGGCCACGGTGCGCTTGGCAAGCGACTTCGCGATGCCTTCGGCGACCTCGCGCCCGGAAATGCCTTCGGGGAACTGGCGCGCGGCGCCATCGGGAAAAGTCAGCGTGATCATCAACAGTCTCCCGCTCACTCCTGCAAACGACGGCAGGTAAGCGTTTTCATCTCAGGGTTGTCCGGACGGCGCTCCTTGCGCGGGCGAGGCACCGTCGCCGCCCGGTTCGACGGCCTCGCAGGCGAAGGCCGGCGGCGCGTTGACGCCGCGCCAGCGCCCATAGGTCCACGGCTTATACCAGGCGCTTGCTGGCGGCAACGCCTCCGGCACGAGATCGATGCCGCTCGTGCCGAGCGGCGTGCAACGGCAGATCCGGGCAAACCCCATCCACCCGCCGGCCCACAGGCCATGCGCTTGGATCGCCTCGTCCGTATAGGCCGAGCAGCTCGGCCAGTGCCGGCACTGGCGCCCGACGAAGGCCGACAGCGTGAGCTGGTAGCCACGAATGAGAAGATGCGCTATCCACTGACCGGGATTCATGTTTCTTGCCGCTGGGGAATCGCCTTCCATATGGCTACGCCTGGAGCAGGCGCTACGTTTCGCGTCGTTTTTGCCACGAAACGTTAACTGCGCTGCGCCAGAGTGCCGGCATTCATTCAGGAGTAGCACATTGTCTGGCAGCCGCGTCGCTCTTGCCGCCACTCTGGCCGCTTCGGCCCTCGGCGCATTCGCATTGTCGTCCACCGCCCTCGCGCAGTCGTCCCGTCCCTATGAGACGACCTTCGCCGGCGAACCGGTCGGTCCCAACGACTGGATCCTCACGATCAAGGGTAATGCCCAGATAACGCCCAAATACGAGGGATCGGACAAGTCGAGCTTCGTCGCCTTCCCGTCCTTCACCATCCGCCGCGCCACGGAGCCCAAGCGCTTCGCGGCCCCGGACGATGGGGTGAGCCTCACCTTCTACGGCAACCCGCTCGTCAGCTTTGGCGTCGTCGCCGCCTATCGGGGCGGCCGCTACTACGAGGACGACCGGCGCCTCTTCGGCCTGTCGAAGATCAACTGGACCATCGAGCCTGGCGTCTTCATCGAACTGTGGCCGACCGAGCAGCTGCGCGCCCGCTTCGAGATCCGCCACGGCCTCAACGGCAGTGGCTTCGTCGGCGGCGTCGGTCTCGACTGGGTACAGCGGATCGATCGCCTCACCATCTCCGGCGGCCCGCGCGTCGTCCTCGCCGACGGCGACTACATGGACAAGTATTATAGCGTGACACCCTACGAGGCCGCGCTCAACGGCCGGGTCTGGCCTTTCAAGGCCGACGGCGGCATGCGCTCCATCGGTGCCGCCGCGGCGGTGTCCTACGACTGGAGCGACGAGTGGAACACCACCGTCTTCGGTCGCTATGACTACCTGACAGGCGACGCGGGCAAGAGCCCGGTGGTGCGTTCCTTCGGCTCGCGCAACCAGTTCAGCGTCGGCGTCACGGCAGCCTATTCCTTCAAGACCACTTGGTAAGTTAGCCACGCCGGCAGCTCAGGCCTCGGCCGCTGGCGCTTCGGTCTTTGCCGCAAGAGCCTTGTCGACCGCCTCGACAACCGCGTCGAAGGTCAGCAGCGTCGAGGCGTGCCGGGCCTTGTAATCGCGCACCGGCTCGAGCACGGCAAGTTCCGCCCAGCGCCCGCCCGGCGGCGGGCCGTTGTCCTTGAGCATGCGCCGCATCGTCTCGCGCAATTCACGCAATTCCGCCGCATCCGCCCCGATGACGTTGCGCGCCATGATGGATGACGACGCCTGGCCGAGGGCGCAGGCCTTCACGTCGTGGGCGAAGTCGCTGACGCGCCCGCCGTCCAGCATCACGTCGACGGTCACCGTCGACCCGCAGAGCTTGGAATGGGCAGTGGCGCTGCCGTGCGGCGCGGCAAGCCGCCCGAGCCGTGGAATGTCCGCCGCCAGTTCCAGAATGCGCCTGTTGTAGATATCCGAGAGCATACCCGCTCCAACCTGACGGATTTGGTTCCATCCGTGCCGGTCCCCTATATAAGGCCCGCAGCATGGATGCAAAAGCGCGCCGCCGACCATAAGCCGGCGCGGAGTGCGGCAGGTGCCGGCGACGACGTGCAGCCGATGCGCGGCAAGGGATGCATTTCGGGTCCGGGGGCCCGTTGCCGATCGGGAGAGGCCGGATGAAGACTGCCGCGAAATCGTCGAACACGGGCGCCGCCGGGAGCGGCTGCAACAAGATGGCGGCACCGCCCCCGAGCCGCGCCGAGGCGGAGGCCGCCGTGCGCACGCTCATCCGCTGGGCCGGCGACGATCCGGATCGGGAGGGCCTCGTCGGGACGCCCGAGCGCGTCGTTCGCACCTTCGAGGAGGTCTACGCCGGCTATCGCGAGAACCCGGCCGATCTGCTCGGCAGCACCTTCACGGATGTGGGCGGCTACGAGGAGATGGTCCTCGTACGGGACATTCCCTTCCATTCCCACTGCGAGCACCACATGGTTCCCTTCGTCGGCCGCGCGCACATCGCCTATTACCCCGCGGGCGGTGTCGTCGGCCTGTCGAAATTCGCCCGCTTGGTCGATGCCTATGCCAGGCGCCTACAGACGCAGGAGACGCTGACGACCCAGATCGCCGATACCATCGAGACGCACCTTTCCCCGCGCGGCACGGCGGTGATGATCGAGGCCGAGCACATGTGCATGTCCATGCGCGGCGTGCAGAAACAGGGCTCGCTGACCGTGACCACCCGCTTCGGCGGCGTCTTCCGCGACGATCCGGCCGAGCAGGTGCGCTTCTTCACGCTGCTGCGCTGCGGCCGCGACCGGACGGCAGGATGATGCCTCGGGGCGGGACTTCGAACCAAGAGACAGGACATGTGCGAACGCTGTGACTTCATCGCCGCGCGCGGCAGCAAGGCGGACGTCGAGGAGGGCGACCGGCTGATGCCGGCCTTCGACGCGAACGGGCTCCTGACCTGCGTCACGACCGACGCGGCAACCGGCGAGGTGCTCATGGTCGCCCACATGAATGCCGAGGCCCTCGCCCGTACCGTCGAGACCGGAGAAGCCTGGTACTGGTCCCGCTCGCGTGCCAGCCTCTGGCACAAGGGCGACACCTCGGGCCAGATACAGACAGTTGTCGAAATGCGCGTCGATTGCGACCAGGACGCCATCGTCCTCAAGGTCGAGGTCGGCGGCGACGGCGGTTGCTGCCACACCGGGCGCCGCTCCTGCTTCTACCGGCGCGTCATCACCGAGCCGGACGGCCGCGGACGCCTCGTCTTCGACGACGCGGCGTGACACGGAACGAGGCGCCCGGGCGACCAAAGCCGAAGGCGCCCAGGGCGACACAAGGACGACATAAGCCTCTTTCATTCATTCCACGGCAACTTCATCCTGCCAGGCTGCATTGTGCTCCTGCGGAGGGCGACCGGATGTTCGAAGACCTCGCATCGCTGACGGCGGCCGTGGCCGTTGAGCCCAACCTGGCCGTGCCGCGGACGCAGCGCCCTTTCGGCATCGCTCTCGGAGGCGGCGCGGCACGCGGCTGGGCGCACATCGGCGTGATGCGCGTCCTGGCGCGTGAGGGCCTCGTCCCGCACGTCATCGCCGGCACGTCCATCGGCGCCGTGGTCGGCGGCTGCTTTGCCTGCGGCAAGCTGGACGAGCTCGAGGATTTCGCACGCTCGCTGACCAAGCGGCGCGTGATGGGACTGATGGATTTTCACCTCAACGGCTCCGGCCTCATTGCCGGTCAGCGCCTCAGGCGCATGCTGTCGCACCACCTCGGCGACATTCGCATCGAGGCCCTTGCGCCCCGCTTCGTCGCCATCGCCACCGAGCTCGGCAGCGGCCACGAGATCTGGCTGACGCGCGGCTCCATCACCGAGGCCCTGCGCGCCTCCTATGCTCTGCCCGGCATCTTCGATGCCGTGCGCCTCGGCGGCCGCTGGCTGATGGACGGCGCCCTTGTCAATCCGATCCCGGTGACGGCGGCCCGGGCGCTCGGGGCGGAGATCGTGCTCTGCGTCAATCTCAACGGCAGCGACACGCGCGGCCGCGGCGCCGTCATTCCTGCGCACGGCACGGATGAAGACCTCAACGAGGAGGAGGCACAGACTAGCCGCGGCCTCTTCGCACCCGTCCGTGGAGCCGCCATGCGCATGCGCCAGTTCGGCCGGCGCTCCGACGGCGCACCCGGCATCGGTGCCGTGATGGTCGATGCCTTCAACATCACGCAGGACCGCATCGCCCGCTCGCGCCTCGCCGGAGACCCGCCGGACGTCATGGTGTCGCCACGCCTCGGCCGCATGGGGCTGTTCGACTTCCATCGAGCCGACGAAGCCATCGCGCTCGGCATGGAAGCCACCGAGCGCGCCCTCGCCGAGTTGCGCGAGATGCTGGAGGTCCCGCTGGCCGAGCGGGGCTGACGGCCCGTGCCCTGCTAGGCCATGGCGATATACTCGCGCATGGCCTTGTGCTCGGCCTCGATCTCCGCCACCCGATACTTGACCACGTCGCCGATGGAAACGAGGCCCGTCAGCTTGCCGTCCTCCACCACCGGCAGGTGGCGGAACTTGCCCTCGGTCATGATCCCCATGATGTCCGTGATCGCCGAGGCGCTCGTACAGGTCACGACCTTCTCGGTCATGTGCCGGCTCACCGCTTCCTTCAGCGCGTCAATTCCCGCCTTGGCGATCTCGCGGACGATGTCACGCTCGGAGAGGATGCCGAGAACCTTGCCGCCCTCGTCCACCACGACGACGGCGCCGATGCGCCGCTCGGCGAGAAGCTGGGCTGCCTCCATGAGCGTCTTGTTCGGAGAAATGGTCACGACGCTGCGGCCCTTGGCCGCCAGGATCTGGGCAACGGTCATCAGCTCCTCCATGCCAGATCGAGGCGCTGGTCCCGTGCGATCGCAACGGCACCAAACGCCTGCGATTCACCCACTTGAGCCATAGTGGTGGCACTCCTCGGCGAGCGCAAGGCGGCCGGGGGATACCGCGGCTCAGTCCGCGCGCTCGCGCGAATGAGCGTGGTCGAAGAGCGGAAAGAGCAGCAGGCCCGCGACGAAGCCGCCGATATGCGCCTCCCAGGCGATGCCGCCCTCGGCCAGACCGAGCGGCAGGGCGGCGACGCCGAAGGCGAGATTGACGACGAACCAGATGCCGATGAAAGCAAGGGCCCGGCGGTTGCGCATGAGCTGGCCGAGGCTCTCGGCCGGCATGCGGTGGGCGCTGAGGTCGATGCCGAACATGTGGCCCCAGTCCGGCCGGAAAACGAAACGCGCGGCCGCCGCCATCACGCCCGAGATGGCACCCGAGGCGCCGATCATCGGCACGACGTCGAACGGCCGGCTCGCGAGATGGGCCAGCGCCCCTGCAATGGCGCAGACAAGGCACAGGACGAGGAAGCGCACCGCGCCGAAGCGCCGCGCAACGGCGCTGCCGAAGGCGAGCAGCCATAGGGAATTGGCCCCGAGATGCGCCCACGAGCCATGGAGCAGTGCATAGGTGACGAGGGCCCACGGCGCGGCACCGTCGCCGAGGACGAGGCGTGCGAACATCTGCCAGTAGCCGCCCTCGGGCATCGCCGCCGCCCGGGCCACGATGGCATCGAGGCTCTCGAAGCCGAGGCCGACGACGAGCCGTGCCGGGATGAAGCCGAAGTCCACGAGAATGCGGAAATCCGTCTCCTCGCCGATGACGGAACGCAGGATATGGATGGCGACGATGACGGCGATCGACCCGACGACGACCGCCGGGGCGTTGAACATCGGCTCGCGCGAGGGGCCGGAGGAAGGCTGGTGCGACATGGGCTCCGAAAGGCAAGCGTCGAAGGTGGCCACGACGCCCGCCGCGGCCGCCGCCGCGGCAACAGGCAACAGTTTGCCCGCCGCGTCAATCCGCCATGGCGCTCAGAGGGCCCACGCGAGCGCCAAGGGGGGAGAGGCTTTTCGCCTCTCCCCCGGTGCCATCCTTGTCCCGTGCCGTGGCAATCACCCGGCATCTCGTTCGACGCTCCTGCTGGCAGGGCCGGAAGACCGCTTGCCGCATGGTCCGGAGCATGACGCGCTGGCCCACAAGGGGCAACGGCAAGGAACGATTAACCCTAACGAAAGGTAAACGTCGGGCACCTCTCCCCATCCCTGGCACGGGTGCTGCATTCTCGAGAACATGATGTCGGCAACCGTGCCGGGCTGGGAGGAAACGGCACAACCACGCGCCGCTCGCCACTCCCCTCCCGCCGGTGCGCCGCACGGTCGCGCACGGAGCCGGGACGACAGCGGGTCAAAATGAAACATGTGACGAGCCGCGCACTCTACGACTACTGGAACCGCCTGCGCGGGGAGCGAGCAGCGCCCGAGCGGGGAGAGATCGCGCCTGGCGAGATCCGCCACATCCTGGGCGACACCTTCATCCTGGACATTGACGGCGGCGAGCCCCTATTCCGCTTGGCCGGCGCGCGGCTGTGCAGCCTCGTCGGGGAGGATCTCAAGGGGCGTGCCTTCACCTCCCTCTGGCACGAGGACAGCCGCCATGAGAGCCGGCGCGCCATCGCCCTCGTCCTCGACAACCAGGCAGGCGTCGTCGCCGGTGCCGAGGCGCGTCCGCACCCGGCAGCGCCTGCCTCGTCGGGGCAACCGCTCGACCTGGAACTCATGCTCCTGCCGCTGCGCTATCGCGGCAAGACCCATGCCCGCATGCTCGGCGCGCTCTCGCCTGCAGCCCCACCCGACTGGCTCGGTCTCGCTCCTCTTCCTCCCCTCGCCTTCACCTCGGCGCGGGTCCTCTGGCCGGAAGGAACCGACCGCCCGGCCGTGGCGGGCGCCGTTCAGGACCGCCGCGGTCATCTGATGGTCTTTCGCGGCGGGCGGGGCTGACCCCCCGGCCGAAGGGCGGACCGCAGCGCTGTCGTCCCGAAGGGCAACAGCTTCGCGCAAGACAAGAGCGCATGACTGTTCACGCGCTTTCGGCGCTTCATGGATCGTCGGGGATCAAGTATCTATTGTACTCGTCCGCTGGCTGATTCTCCGCAGCTTGGTATTTCGACACGATGGCACGGCCGATTTCACCGACAACTATTGCCTTGCGTGCCAACAAGCAGGATCGACGGCGCCATCAGCGGGTGCCGGTCACTCTCGTCGGCCGCTACATGCTGCCGGACAAGCAGGAGTATCCGTGCCAGACGCTGGACATGTCGCCCGGCGGCGTCAGCCTCGTAGCTCCGACACCTGGCGCCATCGGTGACCGGGTCATCATCTATCTCGAGCAGATCGGCCGCCTCGAAGGCGAGGTGACCCGCCATATCGACAACGGCTTTGCCGTGCGCTTCACCGCGACACCACGCAAGCGCGAGAAGATCGCGACCCAGCTGATGTGGCTGGTGCACCGCGACACGCTTGGGCTGCCCGAGGATCGCCGCCACGAGCGCATCGTGCCCAACCGGCAGTTGACGACGATGGCAATCGCCGGTGGCGACCGCCAGACGGTGCGCATCATCGACATTTCGCTGTCCGGCGCCGCCGTTTCATCTGCCGCCGCCCCGGCGGTCGGGACGATGGTCACGCTCGGCCGCACCGAAGGCCGCGTCATGCGCCACTTCGAAGGCGGCTTCGCCGTGGAATTCCTCGTGCCGCTCCCCGAGCAAGACTTCGACGAGACGATCGAGCTCTGATGGTACGCCGCCGGGGTGCCGCGAAGGCAATCGTCCAGCCGCCCTCCGCCGTCATTCCCGCGCTCGTCGCGGGCATCCACGCCATGAAATCGCGCACAAGCCGGGAGGCGTGGATGGCCGGGATAAGCCCGGCCCGGACGCTGGAAGAGGGCGCTCTCCTATTGTCACCGTCGGGTGGACGGCCTCGATAAAATGCGCTGAAATTGAATTAATCCTCGATTTACTTAACAAAACATGCGTTAATGGCCCGTATATCTGTAAAATTACGTTTGTTTTATTGAATGTCGATGGATTTTGCTGCCCTAAGATGTCTCCCGACGAACTGGGAGGCGACAATGAAAAATCCTATCGTCGCATTGGTCCTCATCCTCGCCGGCGCCGTCGCGGCGGACGGTGCCCTGGCGTACGGGCAGCGGCCGGAGCCGACGCCAGCAGCCGCCGAGCACGGCCTCGCCCGCCCGCCGGTCGGCTGGCTGCAATTCTGCAGCATGCACCCGGCCGATTGCGCCGTCGACCGGCAGGAAGAGGCGCAGATCGACCTCGATGCCCGCCGGTGGCGGCTGCTGACCGCCATCAATCGCAAGGTCAACGGCGCCATCGTGCCGCAGACCGACGAGGAGCAGTGGGGCGTCGTCGAAAGCTGGAACTATCCCGACAGCGGCAGGGGCGATTGCGAGGACTACGCGCTGCTGAAGCGCCGGTTGCTCGCCGAGGCTGGCCTGCCCCGGCGGGCGCTGCGCCTTGCCGTCGTCATCGACGAGAACGGCGAGGGCCATGCCGTGCTGATGGTGCGCACCGACCGGGGCGACCTGATCCTCGACAACAAGCGCGACGCCGTCCTGCCCTGGCTCGCCACCGGCTATGTCTTCGTGAAGCGCGAGAGCCAGGATTTCGCCGGCTGGACCTCCCTCGGCCACCAGGGCTCCGAGATGACGGCGAGTCCGCGCTGACGACCCTGCCGGCCTTGCGAGGCCGGCGCTGCGTGCCTCGAAAACCACAGCCATGAACAAATGTTAACCTTGATGAGACGTTGACGCCTGCGCTGCCTTGCGGCATCACCCCCGCCTGTGAAAAGGTAAACGAAGTCTTAAAGGGGTTGGGGCGGTCGATGGGTTCGCGTACCTCCGTCATTCTGGCGCTTGCAGCCTTGTGTCTCGTTTCGCTGGCTGCCACGGCCGAGGCCGATACGCGCAAGACGGCTTCCGTTTCCCAGGCCCGCCAGCTTGAAGTCAATCTCCCCGACGCTTCCTCTGCCATCGAGCGCACGATGGCCCGCCCGCCGGTCGGCTGGCTTGCCTTCTGCCGCACGAACTGGAGCGAATGCACCGATGACGCGGGCGGCCCCAGCATCATCGACCTCGACCGATCGGACTGGCACGACATCGTCCGCATCAACCTCGACGTGAACCGTTCGATCACACCCGTAACAGACATGGAACACTGGGGCGTCGAGGAATCGTGGGACCTGCCGGTCGACGGCAAGGGCGACTGTGAGGATTATGTGCTCATGAAGCGCAAGCTCCTCATCGAGCGGGGCTTCCCTGCCCGCGCCCTGCTGATCACCGTGGTGCGGGACGAGGTCGGCGACGGCCATGCGGTGCTGACCGTGCGCACCACCCGCGGCGACTTCATCCTCGACAACAAGCGCGATTCGATCCTCTCGTGGACGGCGACCGGCTACCGCTTCATCAAGCGCCAGTCGCAGCAGGACACGATGCATTGGGTCGCCCTTGGCCAGCCCGATGCCGGCACGGCCACCGCTGCGGCGCGCTGACACGGCCTGACGGCCGGCGGCCACGTGCGCCGCCGGCGAAAATCGGCTAGCAAGGCACCTCCCTCTCGCCTCCAGCGACTCGCGCCTTGTCAGCCCAGCCCCTCGATATCCTCAAGACCGTCTATGGCTATGGCGCCTTCCGCGGACGCCAGGCGGCGATCATCGACCACGTGATCGCCGGACGGAACGCCTTCGTGCTGATGCCCACCGGCGGCGGCAAGTCGCTGTGCTACCAGATTCCGGCGCTGGTACGCCGCGGCACCGGGCTCGTCGTCTCGCCCCTCATCGCGCTGATGGAAGACCAGGTCGCGACGCTGCGCCAGGCGGGCGTGCGGGCGGCTGCGCTCAACTCGCGCATCTGGGGCGCGGAGAAGGACGAGCTCTGGCACGAGGTGGGGCGCGGAAAGATCGACCTCCTGTACATGGCGCCGGAGACCCTGCTCAGGCCCGAGACGCTCGAGCGGCTGAAGGCCGTTCCCCTGTCCCTCATCGCCATCGACGAGGCCCATTGCCTCTCGCAATGGGGGCACGACTTCCGGCCCGAGTACCGCGCGCTCGACGTGCTGATCGACCTCTTCCCGGAGGTGCCGCGCATGGCTCTTACGGCCACGGCCGACGCCCCGACACGCGAGGAGATCGTTGCCCATCTCGCCATCGGTGCCGGGAACAGCTTCGTCGCTGGCTTCGACAGGCCCAACATCCGCTACGGCGTCGCCGAGAAACAGGGCACGACCCAGCAGCTGCTGCGCTTCCTCGCCGCACGCAAGGGCGAGAGCGGCATCGTCTACTGCCTGTCAAAGCGCAAGACCGAGGAAGTGGCGGCGACGCTCAACGCCCACGGCTTCACCGCCCTCGCCTATCACGCCGGTATGGACATGGCAGCGCGCGAGGCCAACCAGCGCCGCTTCCAGCACGGCGAGGGCCTCGTCATGGTGGCCACGATCGCCTTCGGCATGGGTATCGACAAGCCGGACGTGCGTTTCGTGCTGCATGTCGACCTGCCGGCCAGCATCGAGGCCTATTACCAGGAGACCGGCCGCGCCGGCCGCGACGGGCTGCCCGCCGAGACGCTCATGCTCTACGGCGCCGAGGACATGGCGCTGCGCCGCCGCTTCATCGACGAATCCGACGCCCCCGCGGAGCGCAAGCGCATGGAGCACCGCAAGCTCGACGCATTGCTCGGCTTCGCCGAATCTTGCCAGTGCCGCCGCCAGGTCTTGTTGCGCTATTTTGGCGACGACTGTCCGCCTTGCGGCAATTGCGACGTCTGTCTCGACCCGCCGGAGACCTTCGACGGCACCATCGCCGCCCAGAAGCTGCTCTCATGCATCCACCGCACGGGCGAACGCTTCGGCCAGGGCCATGTCGTCGCCGTGCTCCTGGGCGAGGAGGACGAGCGCATCGAGCGGCTCGGGCACGACAAGCTCTCCACCTACGGCATCGGCCGGGAGTTCGACCGCAACCAGTGGCGCTCCATCATCCGCCAGCTCGTCGCCCACGGCCTCGTGACCGTCGACGTCGCCGGGCATGGCAGCCTCGCCATCTCCGCCAAGGGAGCGCGCTTCCTGCGCGAACGATCCTCGATCATGCTGCGGGCGCTGAAGAAGCCGCAGCCTGGCGGCCGGAAGGCGGCGCGTCGGCAGGCGGTCACGGCGCTGCCGGATGGGGACCGCGAGCTCTTCGAGAAGCTGCGCGCGCGGCGCCTCGAATTGGCGAAGGAGCAGAACGTTCCGCCCTACGTCATCTTCCACGACCGTACGCTGCAGGACATGGCGGCCCGCATGCCGCGCACCCGCTCCGATCTCGCGGCCATCTCCGGCGTCGGCGAGTCGAAGCTCACCCGCTATGCCGAGGCCTTTCTCGAGGTCATCACGGCGCATGCGGCCGAGGCACGCTGAACACGCTCAGTCGAGCCGCTTCAGCCCCGCCGCGAACCGGCGCCAGTTGCCGACATAGCCCATGGCCGACAGCCTGAGCCCGGCGAGGGCCTTCTCGTCGAGGGCGCGCACGGCCCGGGCCGGTGCGCCGACGATGAGCGAGCCGTCGGGAAACTCCCTGCCCTCAGTGACGAGCGCGTTGGCGCCGACGAGGCAATTGTTGCCGATGCGCGCGCCGTTGAGCACCGTGGCGCCCATGCCGATGAGGGTTGAAGCGCCGATGCGGCAGCCGTGCAGGATGGCGTGGTGGCCGATGGTGCAATCCGGCCCCACGGTGAGCGGAAAGCCCATGTCCGTGTGCAGCATGGCGCCTTCCTGAATGTTGCTGCGGTCGCCGATGTCGATCAGCTCGTTGTCGCCGCGCAGCACGGCGCCGAACCACACCCCGACTTCGTCACCGAGCCGGACGCGGCCGATCACATGCGCATCGGGCGCGATCCAGAAACGATCGGCGGCGGGCAATTCGGGGCTGAGATCGCCAAGGGCATAGACGGGCATCACGGTCTCCACAGTCGATGGCGCAAGGAGGGCCCGCCGGAAGCCGCCCGTCAAGCCCGTCCTCCCCGGTTGGGAAGGACAGCGGTGCCGGGCTTGGTTAACGCGGCTTTAGGCAAGATGGCGCAATTTGGCCGCAGCCGCCGTCCGGTGGTCTGGAGATCACGTCAACCATGGTCCTTGCAGCAGAAAGGCTTTTCTCCGTTGTTGCCCGCCGGCTTTCGATCCTGCTGTGCTTGTCGCTCGCCGCGGCGGCCGCGGGCGCCGCCGTGCTGGCCGGCATCTTCTTCCTTCGTCCTGCTGCCCCGGAGAAACCTGCTCCAGCCCGCATCGGCTACGAACTCGCCGGTCACGCGCTGAGCGTGCCCGCATCCTGGCTGCGCGAGACGATGGACCGGTCGGGCGGCACAGTACCCCGGCTCGATCTCGCCATCCCCTGGCCGGGCACCGCTGCCGCCAGCGATGCAGAAATCGTGACTGTCACCCTCGTCCCGGCGGACGCGGCGCTCGACCCTGCCGAGCGGCCGGCGAAGCTCTACTTGCGTTTTCTCGCGCCCGAGACCTGGCCCGGCCCCGGCGGCCTCGTGCTGCGCCGCTTCCGCCCTGGCACGCCCTACGCGGGCGAGGAGCTTTACCTCGCCCCGCCCGACGGACGGCGTTTCTTCGCCCGTTGCACGCGCGCAGGCGCGACGGGCATCGTCGCTCCGCTCTGTACCACGGTGATGCGACTTGCCGGCATCGACGTCATGCTCCGCTTCGACTCCGAACGCCTCGCCGACTGGCCCCGGCTCGGCGCCAGCGCCGAACGGCTCATCGCGATCATGTCGCCGCCGCCCGAGTCGCAATGACGACCCGACAACGAAAAAGGGCGCGCCGGTCGCCGGGCGCGCCCTTCTTGATGGCCTTGCCGGCTCAGTCCTCGAGATCGGCGTCGAGGATCGCCATCTGGAAGCTGTAGGACTTGTCGCCGTCCTCGTCGTCGAGGAAGAGCACACCGACGAACTCTTCCCCGATATAGACCTCCGCCGAGTCGGTCTTGCGCGGGCGCGCAACGACGCGAATGCCGGCATTGGCGAAGGTGCGGCGCAGAAACCGCTCGACTTTGGCAAGTTCGTTCTTGTCCATGGCGCCGCCTCTCGTGTTCGGGTCTTCGGAAGGGCCCCGCTTGCCATGGAACAAGGCCCACGGGCAAGAGCGAAGGCCCTCAATCCCCCAACTTCTCGGCGAGGATCTGGTCCATGCTGCGCGCCGGCTCGGCACAGCCGGCGGTGCCGACGACCCGCGCCGGCACGCCCGCGACCGTCGTGTTGCGCGGCACCGCGTGCAAAACGACCGAGCCGGCGGCCACACGGGCGCACTGCCCTACCTCGATATTGCCGAGGATCTTGGCGCCGGCGCCGATCAGGACGCCCTGACGAATCTTGGGATGGCGGTCGCCGCGCTCCTTGCCCGTGCCCCCTAGGGTGACGCCCTGCAGGATCGACACATTGTCCTCGACGACGGCTGTCTGGCCGACGACGAGCCCCGTGGCATGGTCGAGGAAGATGCCCTTGCCGATGCGGGCAGCGGGGTTGATGTCCGTCTGGAACACCTCGGACGATCGGCTCTGCAGGTAAAGCGCGAAGTCGCGCCGTCCCTGCTGCCACAGCCAGTGGGCCAGCCGGTAGGTCTGGATGGCATGGAAGCCCTTGAAATAGAGCACAGGCTCGATCAGCCGCGTGCAGGCCGGGTCACGGTCGGCGACAGCGACGATATCGGCCCGGAAGGCCTCGCCGATCTCCGGCGAATCTGCGATTGCGGCAGTAAAGACCTGGCTGATGAGCTCGCTCGAAACCACGTCATGGTCGAGCCGCGAGGCGACACGGTGGATGATCGCCGATTCCAGTGTCTCGTGGTTGAGGATGGTGGCGATGACGAAGCCGGCAAGCTCCGGCTCGCGTGCCACCACCGCCTCGGCCTCCTCGCGCAGCCGCGTCCACACCGGATCGACCGCCTCGAGACCATGGCGCCTGTGCTCGCTCGCCTTCGTCTGACCGGGGGCCATGCTCGTCTCCTCGTCGTTGCGCGCCCACGGCCGGACAGCTCGGCCCCACCGCAAGGTGCGCTTAAGTTAGGGCGCCATGGTCGGCACGCCAAGGGGCATGCGGAAGGGTCGCGCGGCAGATTGTATCGTCGCAGGACGCGAGCGGCAGGTCACCGGTTCGCCGCCTCGAGCGCGCGGAGGATATCGCGCGGATCGCGCCGCAGGAGCGTCAGCCTATATGATCGTTCGAACCGCCGAGTCGGCCCGATATGCAAGCCAGGATCAGTGAGCGAGGACCTGCCGATGCCATCCCCCGTCGCCTCCCACAGCCTGCGCCTGTCGGTCGCCTCCGGCATCGCCACAATGACCATCGATAACGAGGCGCGCCGCAACGCCATCGATTTCGCCACCTGGCGCGCCTTCCCGCAGGTCATGGCGACCCTCGGTGCCGACGACAACGTGCGCGTCGTCATCATCCGCGGCGCGGGCGACGTCGCCTTCACAGCCGGCGCCGACATCGGCGAGTTCGGCTCTCTCCGCGCGAGCCCGGAGGGCGGGCGCGCCTACGAGGCGGCGAATCTCGCCGCCTTCGAGGCCGTCGCCGCCTGTCCGAAGCCGGTGCTGGCCCTGATCCGCGGCTTCTGCCTCGGCGGAGGGCTCGGCATCGCGCTGGCCTGCGACCTGCGCATTGCCGCCGACGATGCCGTCTTCGCCATTCCCGCCGCACGGCTCGGCGTCGGTTATCCGCCGGCCGGCATGGGCATGATTGTCGCCGCCATCGGCGCGGCCGCCGCCAAGGACCTCATCTTCACCGCCCGCCGCATCGAGGCGGCGGAGGCGCTCACCCTCGGCCTCGTCCAGAAGGTGGTGCCCGCCGGCGACATCGAGCGCGCGGCCGCAGGTCTTGCCGAGACCATCGCCGTGAATGCGCCGCTGACCATCCGCGCCGCGAAGGCGGCCGTCGCCACGGCTGCGGGCCTGCCTGGCGCTGGCACGCCGAACGACCTCCAGGCCCTGGCGGATGCCTGCTTCGCCAGCGCCGATTATGCTGAAGGCTGTGCCGCCTTCCTGGGCAAACGATCCCCGCAGTTCACCGGACGATGAGGTGAGGACGGTGACGAACCGCAAGTGTCTCAGGATCGCCGTGGCGGCCGTGCGCGACGAAAAGGGGCGCCTTCTCCTCGTGCGCAAGCACGGCAGCGACATCTTCATCCAGCCCGGCGGCAAGATCGAACCCGGCGAAGCGCCGGAGGCCGCCCTCGCGCGCGAGCTCGCCGAGGAACTCAGCGTCGCACCGCAGCCCGGCACCCTCCACTCGCTCGGCGTCTTCACGGCGCCCGCCGCCAACGAGCCGGACACCGATGTCATCGCCCATCTCTTTGCCGTGCACCTCACAGGCACGCCGCGCGCCGCTGCCGAAATCGCGGAACTGTCATGGCTCCCCTTGCACGAGGCCGACCGCTGGCCTCTCGCCAGCCTGATCCGCCACAAGGTTCTGCCGCTGCTTGCAAAAACCATTCCCGCTCAGGACCTTGGCATCGTCCGCTGAATCGGCTTGCGAGCCACACGGCCATCAGCTGATTCAATTTCTCAAGTTCCGGATTCAATACGCGAGGCCGCTGAATCCGTTTCTCAAGCGCCGGAATCGCCACCTGAGCTTCCCCCGGCAAGCGATTCAGAAGATTCCGCTTCTTGCCCTCACGCCTCGTCCTGCTCGGCGAGGAACGCGACGACGCCCTGCTTGTGCACCTTGTCGCCCACCGCAAGGTTGTGATCCCGACCGGGAATGTCGAGCGCCCGGCCATGTGGCAGGAGCGCTGCAAGCTCATGCGGCGAGCCGGCGATGGGATCGTTGGTGCCGACGGCGACGAGCACCGGCACCGCGATCCTACCTACCTCCTCGCGTGTCAATGTCTGGCGCGAACCGCGGATGCAGGCTGCGAGCGCCTTGAGGTCGCTCTTCGTCTGCTCCGCGAAGGCGCGGAACAGGCGCTGCATCGGATCCCTCAGCCCATCGAGCGAAGGCGCCTCCATCGCATCGGCGATGCCGAGCGGCAGGCCGACGCCCTGGATGAGATGAATGCCGAGTCCGCCGAGCACGGCCGAGCGCACGCGGCCCGGATGGCGCAGCGCGAGATGCGCCGTGATGCGCGCGCCCATGGAATAGCCGACGACATCCGCCTCGGCGAGGTCGAGATGGTCCATCAGCCGCCGCACGTCCTCGGCCATGACGTCGGAATGATAGGCGGACGGCTCGTAGAGCTTCTCGCTCTGCCCGTGGCCGCGGTTGTCGAGCGCGATGACGCGCCGCCCGGCGCGCGCCAGCGTCGTCGTCCACAGCGTGTTCACCCAGTTGACCGAATGGTTCGAGGCGAAGCCGTGCACCAGGATGACGGGGCGCCCCTCGCCCTCGTGCGCGGGGACGTCGACATAGGCGAGGCGGACGCCGTCGGAACTGAAGAAATGCATGTCTCTCTCGCTCTGCAGCCCCCACCCATAGCGGCCACGGGTTTCCATCGGGTGAACGCATGCCGCGGGCGGGGGTCGGCCAGCGCTGGGCAAGCGACAGGTTATTCATTTGTCGCAGGTCGCAGGCGAAAAACCGGTCTCCACTTTTTCGCGCCATGCTCTATGGTGCGCCGCAAATCGCTGATCCGCCAAGATGAGGTCAAGGGCAATGGCCGCGAAATCCGTCCCCCACTTCCACAATGATACGGGCGTCGCCGTCATCCACGTCGGCGTGCACGAGTTCATGTGCATCGGGGCCAAGCCGCCCTTCGACCATCCCCACGTCTTCCTCGACATGGGCGACGACAACGAGATCGTCTGCCCCTATTGCTCGACGCTCTACCGCTACAAGGCAACGCTCAAGGCCGAGGAAAGCGAGCCGGCCGACTGCCTGTGGCACGCGGAAGCCGCAACGGCCGCCTGAGGCCCGCGGAGCCCGATCATGCCTGAGAGCACGCCACCGGCCGTCGTCGTCGGCGCCGGCATCGGCGGCCTGACCGCGGCACTCCTTCTCGCCCGCCAGGGCCGAGCCGTCACGCTGCTCGAGCGGCGCACCACGCTCGAGGAGGCTGGTGCGGGCATCCAGCTCTCGCCCAATGCCAGCCGCGTGCTCGTCGCGCTTGGCCTCGCCCCGGCGCTCGCACGCCATGCGGTGACGCCCGATGAGTTGGTCGTCCGCTCGCTGTCGTCCGGCCGCCGGCTTGCGACGATGCCCCTTGGCGAGGCGATGCGCGCGCGCTTCGGCGCGCCCTATTGGGTGATCCACCGAGCCGACCTGCACACCCTGCTGCTCGACGCCGCGCGCGGCGAGCCGAATATCCGCATGGCCGTCGGCCGCAAGGTCACCGCGGTCACGGTCGATGGGAACAAGGCGCGCCTCGCCGTCGAGACCGCCGGCGGCGCGAGCGAGGAGCGTGAGGCCGGCCTCGCCGTCGGCGCCGACGGCATCTGGTCATCGGTGCGCGCGGCGCTCGGGGACAAACGCAAGCCCGTCTATCGCGGCTATGCCGCCTGGCGCGCCACCATCCCGGCCGGCGAAGTGCCGGAGGAGATGGCCGGCAACGTCACGGGGCTGTGGCTCGGCCGCGGCATGCACCTCGTTCACTATCCGGTCAGCCGCGGCCGCCTGGTCAATATCGTCCTCGTCGCACGGGCGAATGGCTCGGTGAACGAGTGGAACAGCAAGGCCCATGAGGCCGATGTGGCGCAGCACCTCGGCCGCGCCGTGCCCACGCTCAGCGCCATCGCAGCCCGGCCGCTCGACTGGCGCGTGTGGTCCCTCTTCGACCTGCCGCCGCCGCGCCCCTGGGGCCGAGGACCGGTCACACTCCTCGGCGATGCAGCCCACCCGGTGCTGCCCTTCCTCGCCCAGGGCGGCGCGCTCGCCATCGAGGATGCGGCCGTTCTCGCCGATGCCCTCGCCAGCAAGCCGGACGATGTACCAGCCGCCTTGCGCGCCTACGAGACCGCCCGACAGGCGCGGGCCGTGCGCGTGCAGCAGGCGGCACGCGAGAACGGGCGCGTCTACCACATGCCGGCCCCGCTCTCGCTCATGCGCAACCTCGTCATGTCGCGCCTGAGCGGCGAGGCGATGCTGGCGCGCTACGCCTGGCTTTACGGATGGGAGCCACCGCAGCGGCGCGACGCCCGGTTGAGCGCGGCCTGAAGGGATCAGGAGGCCGGGCCCCACACCTCCTCGAGCCGCCGGTCGCGGCCGCAGGCGAAGCGGTAATACTTATATTTTGCCGCGTTCTTGCGGTAATAGTTCTGGTGGTAATCCTCGGCCGGATGGAAGGTCGCGGCCGGCAGGATCTCGGTGACGACGCGCCCGTTGAGCCGCGCGCTCACCGCCCTGAGCGAGGCCTCGGCCGCCTGGCGCTGCTCGGGCGAGGCGACAAAGATCGCCGAGGTATACTGGTCGCCCCTGTCACAGAACTGGCCCCGCGCGTCATGGGGATCGATGTTGCGCCAGAAGATGGCGAGCAATTGCTCGTAGGTGACGCGCGAAGGGTCGTACACCACCCTCACCGCCTCCTTGTGGCCGGTCCGGCCCGAGGAGACTTCGTTATAGGTCGGGTTCGGCGTTCGCCCGCCGATATAGCCGGAGATCGTCGCCGTCACGCCCGGCACGGCGTCGAAGGGCGGCTCCATGCACCAGAAGCAGCCGCCGGCGAAGATGGCGCTCGCGCCGCCCTCCCCGTCTTGCGCAACAGCCGCTGCCGGGGCGCCGAAAACGAGGGCCAGGCTAAGAAAGAGGGGACCGAGAGCAAAGGAGCGCATGTCGCCACCACCGGTCGGAAATGATCGAGCCTACGACGGCGTGAAGGTCATGGCGACACCGTTCATGCAATAGCGCAGGCCCGTCGGCGGCGGCCCGTCGTCGAAGACATGGCCGAGATGGCCACCGCAACGGCTGCAATGCACCTCGGTGCGGGTCATGAAGAAGCTGCGGTCCTCCGACGTGCCGACCGCTCCTGCAATGGGTGCATAGAAGCTCGGCCAGCCCGTGCCGCTCTCGAACTTCGTCGAGGAGGAGAACACGGCCTGCCCGCAGCCGGCGCAATGATAGATGCCGGCGCGCTTCTCGCCGTTGAGCGGGCTCGTCCCGGCTCGCTCGGTGCCATGCTTGCGCAGGACGTCATATTGCGCCGGCGTGAGCTGCGCCCGCCACTCCTCGTCACTCTTCTCGACGGGAAAGCGCCCCGCGGCCTTCGCTTCCTCGCGGGCGCCGAAGAGGCGTCCGACCGCAGCCGCTCCCGCGGCCAGTGCGCCTCCCCCCAGAATGTTCCTGCGGCTCATCATCGTCCCACCCAGGTTCCGGCCGGCCCCACGAGGCGGGACGCGGCCGCTGTCGGATCGTGCGGCGCAAGGATAGGCCGGCGGGGACGGACCGGCTGTCACGAAGGCGCGATGTCACGCCCGTGTGAGGGCGCGGTCAGTCTGGTGCGGACGGCGGGGATCGAACCCGCACGGGCAAGCCCGAGGGATTTTAAGTCCCTTGCGTCTACCAGTTTCGCCACGTCCGCATGCGGCGAGGGTTACCGCCCGCCGGGAGCGGGCGCAACCCGGCTCACGCGCGCTTCGAGGCCCTTCGCTGCGGAAATTGTGCAAGGGCGGTGGCAAGGCGGGTCCAGGCCGCTTCATCCCCCGGCAGGCCGAAGCGTAGGCGGTTCGGCGCCTGGTCGAAGCGGCGGACGTAGATACCGCGTGCGCCCAGATGCTCGAACAGCGCCCCGGCGCGGCTCGTCTCGACCAGCCGGAAGAGCGGCGTGCCGCCGACGACCGCAAGCTCCGGGCCGGCCAGCAGCGTGTCGAGCCGAGCCGCATCGCTCGCGAGCCGGTGCCGCATGGCCTCGATCCAGACGCGGTCGCCAAGCGCCGCAAGCCCGACGGCCAGCGTCGGGCCGGGAACGGCCCACGGGCCGAGTTCCTGCCGGATCTGCCCGGCCAGCGCCTCGTCGACCGTGATGGCAAAGCCGAGGCGCACCCCGGCGAGGCCGTAGGCCTTGCCGAAGGAGCGCAGCAGCAGGATCGGCGCGGCGGCGTCGAGCAGCCCGGCACAGCTCACCTGCGGCATCACATCGGCGAAAGCCTCGTCGACGATGACGAGACCGTCCCAGTGGCGCATGCGCCCGGCAAGGGCGACGATCGCGGCCGGCGGCAACGTGTGCCCATCCGGGTTGTTGGGATTGACGATCACCGCCACGTCCGAGGCGGCAAGATCATCCACGCTCGCGGTGACGCGCACGTCATGCCCCGCCGCCTGCCACGCCGTGACGTGTTCGCCGTAGGTCGGGCCGAGAACCGCGACGCGGCCGCGCGGACGCAGGCGCGGCAGCAGCTGGATGAGCGCCTGTGTGCCCGGCGCCGCAACGCAACGGGCCTGCGGCGCAACACCATAGGCCGCGACCGCCTTCGCCTCCAGCTGCCGCCGCTCCCCTTCCTCCGGCAGGCGGGTCCAGCAGTCCGCCGCGAGCGACGGCAATGGAAACGGATGCGGATTGATGCCCGTCGACAGGTCGAGCCACGGCTGCGGCGCGGCCGGGAACAGCCGGCGCGCCACGCCGAGGTCCCCACCGTGCACAATGCCGTCTCGGCTGCCGGGCTGAGCCATGCTATCGGCATGCTCCGTCATGGATCTCACGTTTGCCCTTCCCCTCGCCGCGCTCACCGTCGCTCTTGAGGCGATTGCCGGTTATCCGCGCGCCCTCTTCCGTGTCGCCGGCCATCCCGTGACCTGGCTGGGACTGCTCATCGCATGGCTCGACCGGCATCTCAACAGGCAGAACGAATCATTTACCACGCGGCGCGCCGGGGGCGTTATCGCCCTTCTCGTCATCGTCGCTGCTGCGGCAATCCCCGCCCTCCTCCTGCAGGAGGCATTGCTGGGCCTCCTGGGTCCGCTGGCACTCGTCGCGGTCGCCGCTGTCGCATCGAGCCTCGTTGCACAGCGCAGCCTTCACGAGCATGTCGCGGCCGTCGCCGTCGGACTGGAAACGGAGGGGCTCCACGGCGGGCGCCGGGCAGTGGCCATGATCGTCGGCCGCAACCCCGAAACGCTCGACGAGGCGGGCGTCGCCCGCGCCGCCATCGAAAGCCTCGCCGAGAACTTTTCGGATGGCGTCGTCGCGCCGGTCTTCTGGCTGGCCGTGGCGGGTTTGCCCGGGGCTGCGGCCTACAAGGCCGTCAACACGGCCGACAGCATGATCGGCCACAAGACCGAGAGGCATGCCGCCTTCGGCTGGGCCGCGGCCCGCCTCGATGATCTCGTCAACCTGCCGGCCTCGCGCCTGACAGCTCTCTTTCTCGTGCTCGCGGCGGCGCTGACGCGCGGCGCCGATGCGCGTGCGGCGATCGCCGCCGTGCGCCGCGACGCCCGCCGCCATCGCTCGCCCAATGCCGGCTGGCCGGAAGCCGCCATGGCGGGCGCGCTCGGCCTCAGGCTCGCCGGCCCGCGCATCTACGGCACGACGCGCGTCGAGGACGCCTTCATGGGAAACGGCCGCGCCGAGGCGACGGCCGCCGACATCCGCCGCGCGCTCGCGCTCTTCCGGCGCGCCTCGATGCTGCAGTGGCTCGTCCTCGCCGCCCTTGCGGCGCTGGTGCTCGCCTGAGGCTCAGCCGGACGCGCCGTTGCGGATCGGCGGCTGGAAGGTGAGGCCCATGTCCCAGGGGAAGTAGATCCAGGTGTCCTGCGACACCTCGGTGACGAAGGTATCGACCACCGGCCGGCCCTGCGGCTTGGCATAGACGGTGGCGAAATGCGCCTTGGGCAGCATCTGCCGCACCATGCGCGCCGTCTTGCCCGTGTCGACGAGGTCGTCCACGACGAGCACTCCTGCACCGCTGCCATCGCCGAGCGCACGGATCTTCGGATCGATCTCCTTGAGGACAATCAGCTCGCCCTGGTTCTGGTAGTCGTGGTAGCTCGCGATGCAGACCGTCTCGATGAGGCGGATCTCGAGTTCGCGTGCCACGACCGCCGCAGGCACGAGGCCGCCGCGCGTGATGCAGACGATAGCCTCGAAGGGCCCGGCGCCGTGCAAGCGCCAGGCGAGCGCGCGCGCATCGCGGTGGAACTGGTCCCAGGAGACGGGAAAGGCCTTTTCGGAGGTGGGCGACATGGGTCTTGCCTCTGGTATCGAACGTCAGGACGCCGCGTGGAGCCGCGCGACCATCTCGGCCACGGCGGCGCGGACGGCTTCGAGGCGCGCCGCATCGCGACTGCGCACGACGATGTTGGTATTGAAGCGGCCATCTTCGGAGAAGGGATAGCTGCCGATGGAGACGTCGGGATGGGCGTCGGCGATCGCCTTCAGCGGCGCGGCGATGTCGCCCTCCTTCGCGTCGGCACGGATGGTGGCCGAGAGCATGCGCCGCCCGGTGCTCAACGTCGGCGCCACCTCGTCGAGCATCGCCTGCATGATGGCGGGCACGCCCGCCATGACGATGACGTTGCCGATGCGGAAGCCCGGCGCCTTGGAAACGGGATTGGCGATGAGCTCGGCCCCGTGCGGGATGCGCGCCATGCGCCGGCGCGCTTCGTTGAGGTCCTCCGGCCTGATGCGTTCGAGGAGCATCGCGATGGCGCGCGGGTCCTCGCCGATGCCGACGCCGAAGGCCTTGGCGACGCTGTCCGCCGTGATGTCGTCATGCGTCGGCCCAATGCCGCCGGTGGTGAAGAGATAGTCGTAGCGGGCCCTGAGCGCGTTGACCGCGGCGACGATCTCCGCTTCCGCGTCCGGCACGATGCGCACCTCGCGCAGGTCGATGCCGATGGCGGTGAGATAGTCGGCGATATAGCCGATGTTCTTGTCCTTGGTGCGTCCGGACAGGATCTCGTCACCGATGACGAGAACCGCCGCCGTCACCGGGCCCTGTGCTGCTGCCGCCATGCATGTCTCCCTCGCCCGGCTTTATGGCATCACCCGCCGCCGTCGGAAGGGGTTTTCGCGGCATGGCGGGGCAAGATCAAGAGCAAAGCTGCCCGCCGGCTTGTCGCGGAGGCATGGCGCTGCTACCTGCCGGCCGTCCAGCCGGAGGAGTCGATGCAGTTTGACAGCCCCCTCGCCGAAGGGCGCCTCCTGCGCCGCTACAAGCGCTTTCTCGCCGATATCGCACTTCGCGAAGACGACATCGTCACCGTCCATTGCGCCAATCCCGGCGCCATGCTCGGCCTCCTGACACCCGGGAGCCGCGTCTCCCTCTCGCGTTCGGCCAATCCGGCACGCAAGCTGCCGCTCTCCTGGGAGCTGGTCGAGGTGGACTTCGGCTGGCGCGGGCCGCAACTCGTCGGCATCAACACGGGTCATCCCAACCTCCTTGCCGCAGAGGCGATCGCGGCCGCGCTCATTCCGCGACTCGCGGGTTACGAGCGCCTGCGGCGCGAGGTCAGGTACGGCCGGACGAGCCGCGTCGACATCCTGCTCGAGGCGGATGGGCGCCCGCCCTGCTACGTCGAAGTCAAGAACGTCCATCTGATGCGCCGGCCCGGCCTCGCCGAATTCCCGGATTGCGTCACCGCCCGCGGCGCCAAGCATCTCGAGGAGCTCGGCGACATGGTGGAAACCGGCGCGCGCGCCGCGATGCTGTTCATCGTCCAGATGGAGGCGGAGGCCTTCACGCTCGCCGCCGATCTCGACCCTGCCTATGCCCGCGCCTTTGCGCGGGCCCGCGCACGCGGCGTCGAGGCCTATGCGCTCGCCTGCCGCGTGACGCCGGCCGGCATCGTCGCCGAGACGCCGCTGCCCATCCTCGTCTGATCCGCCGGACTAACGGCCGTTCCTCTGTTGCGCTATGCTGCGGCACGCGGACCGTCGCCCTCGCCTCGACGGCCGTCATGCTGGGGGTCAACGATGCTGCCCGCCCATCTTGCTTTTCTCGCCGTTCCGCTTCTTGTCCTCGGCCTGCAGCAGAGCCTCGCGGCGGACGGGCCACCGGCTCTCGACGTCGAGCGCAGCTGCCGCGACGCCGCCACCGCCGACGCGCTCGGCCAGAGCCGGCAGTTCGACCAGGCGGCCTTCGACGGCTGTATGGCGCAGGAGAACGGCACCCACGCCACGCTGGAGAAGGAATGGGCGAGCTTCCCCGCGGTCCAGCGCGACGAATGCCTCTCGGAGACACGTGGCGCCGACCTGCCGAGCTATGTCGAGCTCTACGAGTGCCTCAAGCTCGATCAGGAAACGCGCGGTAAGAAATGACGGCTCACGACCGCTCGAAGACGAAATTCATCCGCGTCTTGACGAGGAGCTTGTAACCCTTCTCGCGCAACAGCGCAGGCAGGTCGATCTGCCAGCGCCCGCTGCCATCCTCCAGGATGACGAGCCGCGGAAAGAGCGACGGCGACGCATGCTGCAGGAATGGCTCGAGGATCAGATCCTCCGCTCCCTCGACGTCGAGCTTGATGGCATCGATGCGCTCGAACCCCTCCTCGCGCGCGAGGTCGGCCAGCGTCGTCGCCGGTACGCGCACCGACTTGGCGGTGCCGGAGCCGACGATCTTGACGCTCGACTCGCCGCGGTTCTCGTGGTCGAGAAAGAGCGTCAGTTCGCCCGCCCGGTCCGCGACGGCGCAAGCCACCGCCTTGATAGTCCCGAAAGGATTGAGGCTGATGTTGAAGACCAGGCGCTCGAAGATGTCGGGCTGCGGCTCGACGGCGAGAATGCGTGCACGCGGGCCCGCGAGCGCCGCCACGAAGAGCGCATAGGCGCCGACATTCGCCCCCACGTCCATGAAGACGAAGCCGTCGCCGATGCGCTCGGCAAGGAGCGCCCGCTCTTGCCGGTCGAAGAACTGCGGCGTGAACAGGATCTTCTTTTCGCAGACGTTGTCGTAGGGGTAGAGGCGCATGCGCGCCCCCAGCGTCTCGACATCGACCGGCGCGCCGTCGAGACGGTTGATCACGAGCCGCCTGAGGCCATAGGCGGCGCGCTTGCCCAGCCAGCTTTCCGGCAGGCTGCGCGTCATCTCGATCATCGTCCGGGCCAGCGACCTGGGCGCGAAGCGGCCGAAGGGTTCGGTATCGTTGAAGGAGCTGATCGTCATCGTCCTGGGATCGCGGCGTGTTCGGGAAGGGCGCCGCCCGTTTCGTCTTGCTCTTGCCATACACGTCACCGCCCGCCGGCGCCAGCGCCGACATCACCCGCGCCTTTCGCGCCATCCCTTGCGTCGGCGGCTTTGATCAATAGATTGGGGCAGTGATCGGGCGCGGGGGCGCCCCGGACAAGCGACATGGTAGATCTCGACAGCGAACTTGCGCCGCGCCGCGCCAACAATATCGTCTATTATGGCCCCGAGGGTTTCGAGGGCATGCGCAAGGCCGGCCGCCTCGTTGCCGAGTGCCTCGACATGCTGGCCGACCACGTGGCCCCCGGCGTCACGACCGCCGAAATCGACCGGATGGTGTTCCAGTTCGCCATGGACCACGGCGCCCTGTCGGCGACGCTGATGTATCGCGGCTACCGCCATTCGTGCTGCACATCGATCAACCACGTGGTGTGCCACGGCCAGCCGGACGAGAAGCCGTTGCGCGAAGGCGACATTGTCAACATCGACGTGACCTTCATCGTCGATGGGTGGTACGGCGATTCGAGCCGCATGTACCCCGTCGGCGAGGTTCCTCGCCGCGCCCAGCGCCTCATGGAGGTGACCTACGAGGCCATGATGCGCGGCATCGCCGTCGTGCGCCCCGGCGCGACGACGGGCGACATCGGCGCGGTCATCCAGGAATATGCCGAGGGCGAGCGCTGCTCCGTGGTGCGCGACTTCTGCGGCCATGGCGTCGGCCGCTCCTTCCACGAGCAGCCGAGCATCCTGCACTTCGGCCGGCGCGGCGAAGGCGTGCCGCTGAAGCCGGGCATGATCTTCACCATCGAGCCGATGATCAATCTCGGTCGTCCGCACGTGAAGGTCCTGTCCGACGGGTGGACCGCGGTCACGCGCGACCGTTCGCTCTCGGCGCAGTTCGAACATACCGTCGGCGTCACCGAAACCGGCGTCGAGATCTTCACGCTCTCCCCCAAGGGCTATCATCAGCCCCCCTACAAGACGCCTGCATGACCACCGTCGGCGACGCCGAGGACACGCCCCACTACCATGGCCACCGCGAGCGGCTGCGCAGCCGTTTCCGGGAGGCTGGAGAAGCCGCGCTCGCCGACTACGAACTGCTCGAGCTCGTGCTGTTCCGCTCGATCCCGCGGCGGGACGTGAAGGCGCTGGCGAAGGAGCTGATCCGGCGCTTCGGGTCCTTCGCCGAGGTGCTCGCGGCGCCGCCCTCGCGCCTCGCCGAGGTCGAAGGCATCGGCGACAGCGTCGTCACCGACCTCAAGATCGTCGAGGCCGCGGCCCGGCGCATCACGCGCGGCGCCGTTGCCAAGCGCCCCCTGCTCTCCTCTTGGAACGCCGTCATCGATTATTGCCGCACGGCCATGGCCTTCGCGGACAAGGAGCATTTCCGCGTCCTCTTCCTCGACAAGCGCAACGGCCTGATCGCCGACGAACTGCAGCAGACCGGCACCGTCGACCATACGCCGGTCTATCCGCGCGAGGTCGTCAAGCGGGCGCTCGAACTTTCGGCAACGGCAATCATCCTCGTGCACAATCACCCGTCAGGCGATCCGACGCCCTCGTCCGCCGACATCAAGATGACGCGGACCATCGGCGAGATTGCCGAGCCGCTCGGCGTCATGGTGCACGATCACATCATCGTCGGTCGCGACGGCCACGCGAGCTTTCGCGGGCTGGGGCTGCTGGAGTGAGAAAACCGCGCAGGCGACAGAAAAGGAAACTTGATTTAAAGGAACGTGCGGCACGGTGGGGCACCCGCTTCGAGCGCGAGGATCCGCACGCTTGCCCGTGAAAGGCTTCCCTTCCCCCACGACCGTCGCCACGCGCCTCGTGTGGCCGATGGCGGCGCTGATCCTCTTGATCCTGCTGCTCTCGGGCAGCGTGTTCTGGTGGATGAGCCGCACGCTCGACCAGGCGGCCATGCAGGACGAACGCGCTCGCGTGACCCTTGCGCTGAACGATCTGCGCCAGCACACGCTCGAACGCCTGCGCGCCTTCGCGACGACTCTGGCCGAGGCCAAGGTGAGCCGCCCCCCGGTCGATCCCGTCGGCACGGCGGCCATCCTCACGTCCGAGAACAAGAGCCTCACCCGGCAATGGGCGATCTTCCTGCTCGACACGGACAATTCCGTGCTCTTCGGCAGCGTTGGCGGACGGGTGGCGGGCCAGCATGACTTCGATGCGCGACAAGTGATCTTCGATGCCGTCGCCCGTGACGTGCGGCAGAAGGAGATCAGCGAACTACCACTCCATGCCGGCACCGCAGTGACGAGCGGCGCGACCCGCATCGTGCACGACGGCTGGAGCGCCTATGTGGTGGCCGCGACGACGATCAGCAACGAAAGTCCGCATATCGTTGTCGGTGCCAGCGAGCTCGATGCGCGGGCCCTGGCGGAGATCGCCGGTCCGCTCGGCCTGCAGGAACTGCGCCTCACGGCCAGCAACGGGCCGCACCGGGGAGGCGCCATCGCCGTCGACGACGCCACGGACCGTGGCCCCGCCTTCCTCGTCTGGCAATCGTCGCTGCCGAGCGCCCTCATCAACAGCCAGGCGCTCACCGCCATCGGCGCCATCGCGCTGCTGACACTCGCCTTTGCCGCCGGCATCCTGCTGCATGTGCGCGGCCAGTTGATCGAACTCAACCGGCGTCAGGAGCAGGTGCAGCGACTGGCGGGCCACGATTCCCTTTCCGGCCTGCCCAACCGTCTGCTCTTCGGCATGCGTCTCGACCAGGAACTCGCCCGCATCAAGCGCTCCGACGAGGGCCTCGCCGTGATGTTCCTTGACCTCGACCGGTTCAAGGATGTCAACGACACCTACGGCCACGA
Source organism: Chelatococcus sambhunathii (assembly GCF_001418005.1). Classification (GTDB taxonomy): domain Bacteria; phylum Pseudomonadota; class Alphaproteobacteria; order Rhizobiales; family Beijerinckiaceae; genus Chelatococcus_A; species Chelatococcus_A sambhunathii. The sequence goes on from NZ_LIOL01000001.1 coordinate 44,965, forward strand.
GGCGGGAGACATGCTCATCCGCATCGTCGCGCGGCGCCTGTCCAACCTCCTGCGCGGCGCGGACACGCTTGCCCGCTTCGGCGGCGACGAATTCGCCATCATCCAGACGGACGTCAAGGACCCGCGCGACGCGGAAGCGCTGGCGCGGCGCATTCTCGACGCCCTGACCATGCCTTGCGAGGTGCCCGGTGGCTCCGTCACCATCGGCGTCTCGATCGGTGTGGCGTTGAGTCCGCGCAACGGGACCGAACGCGAGACGCTGATGCGGCTCGCCGACACGGCGCTTTACCAGGCCAAGAACGGCGGCCGCAACCGCTACAGCTTCTTCGAGCGCCAGATGGACGAGGCGCTGCGCCTGCGCAAGGTGGTGGAGGATGATCTGCGCGCGGCCATCCTCGCCGACGAGCTCGAACTGCACTACCAGCCCCAGTACAAGGCGAACGGCGAGGAGATCGTCGGGGTCGAGGCGCTGGTGCGCTGGCCGCATCCCCAGCACGGCATGATCCCGCCGCAGCAGTTCATCGCCATCGCGGAGGAGCGCGGCCTCATCATCCCGCTCGGCGAATGGGTGCTGCGCAAGGCCTGCGAGGACGCCAAGCGCTGGCCGGGCCTGCGCATCGCCGTCAATGTCTCGCCCATCCAGTTCCGCCAGCGCGACTTTGTCTCCAGCGTCATGACCATCATCGAAACGGCGGACATCGATCCGACGCGCGTCGAGCTGGAGGTCACCGAAGGCGTCGTCATGGACGATGCGGACGCGGCCGAAGATGCCATGATGGAACTGCGGGCCCGCGGCGTGCGCCTCGCGCTCGACGATTTCGGCACCGGCTATTCGAGCTTGATCTACCTACGCCGCTTCGCCTTCGACAAGATCAAGATCGACCGCTCGTTCCTCGAGAGCATGGAGACGACAGGGGAATCGGCCATCCTCGTGCATTCCGTCGTCCATCTCGGCCGGGCGCTTGGCCTCACCGTGACGGCAGAGGGCGTGGAGACAAGCGAGCAGCACCGCTTCCTGCAGGCGCTCGGCTGTCACGAACTGCAGGGCTACCTGTTCTCGAAACCCGTCCCGGCCGATGCGATCGACCGGCTGCTCGGCATCGAGCCCGACAAGGGCCGCACCGGCGCCGTCGCCTGAGAGCGCGGCCGCCCCCGCCTGCCGAACGTCAGGCGTAGCCGACGAGTGCGGCGATGCCGCTGACGATCGCGACGATGAAGCCGAGGCTGAGGCCGATGCCGAAGGCGCCTGCGGTCATGCCGAGAATGATAACGATGCCGTCGCGCTCCACGAGGCCGAGACCGATGAGGCAAGCCGCGAGGCCGAGCGGTATCTGACCGATGAACGGCGCGGAGACGAGCAGCCCCAGCGCCACGACGAGCAGGACGAGGCCCATTGCCCGCATGCCGGGCTGCGTGGCGAAGAACTGCAGGCGCGGCCGCGACATGCGCTCCAGCCGGCGCAGGACGGGCATGGCCCGTTCGACGGCCCGCGAGACGTCGGCCCGCGCGACGGACTTGCGCAACAGCTGTCGCGGCAGCCACGGCGCCTGCCGGCCAAGCGCCATCTGCAGCGCCACGAAGGCGAGCACGAAACCGCAGATGAGCGGGATCGGCGGCGGCATCGGCAGGCAGTTCGGCAGGCCCAGCACCACGACGAGCAGGGCAAAGGCCTGCTGGCGCAAGGTCTGCAGGATCTCGTCGACGGTCAGGTATTCGCCCTCGCCGACCGTGAGTGCATGGAGGACGGCGGAGGTACGGGGCAGCGTCGACACGAGGTAGGACCGGGCCTCAGTTTGTGAGGTCGCATTCCTATCTCACTGCTGCCCCCCGGCCAAGGGGGCGCCGGACGGGGGCACGGCCAGCGGGTATGCGGCCCGCGCAGTCGCCTTGCCGCTCAGTGCAGGCTCACCATGCCGTCCACGAGCCTGAGCTCCGCCGGCTTGATAAGCCGGCTGTGAGCAACGGTCACCGAATGAAGCGGCCCCTCCAGCTTCCTCTGCCAGAATTCCAGGAAACGGTGTAGTTCCGGAAAGCGCGGCGCCATGTCGTAGTCCTGCCAGATGTAGGTCTGCAGCAGGCGCGGATGATCCGGCATGCGGTAGAGGATGGTGGCGGTGGTCAGGCCGTAGCCGGCCACCTGCTTCACGAAGTCGCTCGAAACCATGGCTCCTCCTTCGTCGCAATGGGCCTATGGTGAACGATGGCGGTATCCATTTTCAAGCATAATTTATGAATTATATGTTTATTTCCAATGCCTTAGCAGCAGTCACGCCAGATTGCTGACAAACCCCGGCGTCAATGCCCTGGCACTCTCGGCGCGCGACTGCCAAAATTTTGCTTCGAGGGCCTTGCGGGCTTCGCGCCCGTCACCTATCTCGCCGGTGCGCCGGGCGGCTGCCATCCGGGGCCGTCGGGCGACATCGAAAAATGAATCAGCCATTTCAGGAGGTTCGCGATGAAGTTCCGTCCGCTGCACGACCGCGTGGTCGTCCGTCGCCTCGACAGCGAGGAGAAGACCAAGGGCGGCATCATCATCCCCGACACGGCCAAGGAAAAGCCGCAGGAGGGTGAGGTCGTCGCCGTCGGTCCCGGCGCGCGTGACGACAACGGCAAGATCGTCGCCCCGGATGTCAAGGTCGGCGATCGCGTGCTGTTCGGCAAATGGTCGGGCACCGAGGTGAAGATCGACGGCCAGGATCTGCTCATCATGAAGGAGAGCGACATCATGGGCGTGATCGAGAGCACCGCGCAGAGCAGGAAGGCCGCCTGAGGGGGCCCTTCTGGCATGAACCCATCTGATGCCTGAAGTCATGTCTATCAGGGAGTGACGATTATGGCTGCCAAGGACGTAAAATTTTCGGCTGACGCGCGCGAGAAGATGCTGCGCGGCGTGGACGTTCTCGCCAATGCGGTGAAAGTGACGCTGGGCCCGAAGGGCCGCAACGTGGTGATCGAGAAGTCTTTCGGCGCGCCGCGCATCACGAAGGACGGCGTGACGGTCGCCAAGGAAATCGAGCTTGAGGACAAGTTCGAGAACATGGGCGCGCAGATGGTGCGCGAGGTGGCCTCGAAGACGAACGATCTGGCCGGTGACGGCACCACGACGGCCACGGTCCTCGCCCAGGCGATCGTGAAGGAAGGCGCCAAGTCGGTCGCCGCCGGCATGAATCCGATGGACCTCAAGCGCGGCATCGACATGGCCGTCGAGGCCATTGTCGCCGACCTCAAGAAGAACGCTCGCAAGATCTCCAGCAACGACGAGATCGCCCAGGTCGGCACCATTTCGGCCAACGGCGACACCGAGATTGGCCGCTTCCTTGCCGAGGCGATGCAGAAGGTCGGCAACGAGGGCGTCATCACGGTCGAGGAGGCCAAGAGCCTTGCCACCGAGCTCGACGTCGTCGAGGGCATGCAGTTCGACCGCGGCTATCTCTCGCCCTACTTCGTCACCAACGCCGAGAAGATGCGCGCGGAGCTGGAGGATCCCTACATCCTCATTCACGAGAAGAAGCTCTCCTCGCTCAACGAACTGCTCCCGGTCCTCGAGGCCGTCGTCCAGTCCACCAAGCCGCTCCTGATCGTCGCCGAGGACGTCGAGGGCGAGGCGCTCGCCACGCTCGTCGTCAACAAGCTGCGCGGCGGCCTCAAGGTCGCGGCGGTGAAGGCGCCGGGCTTCGGTGATCGCCGCAAGGCCATGCTGCAGGACATCGCCATCCTGACCGGCGGCACGGCCATATCCGAAGATCTCGGCATCAAGCTCGAGAACGTCACCCTCAACATGCTCGGCCGGGCCAAGAAGGTGGTGATCGAGAAGGAGAACACCACCATCGTCGACGGTGCCGGCTCCAAGGCCGACATCGAGGCCCGCGTGCAGCAGATCAAGGCGCAGATCGAGGAGACCACCTCGGACTACGACCGTGAGAAGCTGCAGGAGCGTCTTGCCAAGCTCGCGGGCGGCGTGGCCGTCATCCGCGTCGGCGGCGCCACCGAGGTCGAAGTGAAGGAGAAGAAGGATCGCGTCGACGACGCCATGCACGCCACGAAGGCCGCGGTCGAGGAAGGCGTCCTGCCCGGCGGCGGCGTCGCGCTGCTGCGCTCCGTCAAGGCGCTCGACGGCCTGACCCCGGCGAACGACGACCAGCGCACCGGCATCGAGATCGTACGCCGCGCCATCCAGGCCCCCGCCCGCCAGATCGCCATCAATGCCGGCGAGGACGGCTCGCTCATTGTCGGCAAGGTGCTGGAGAAGGGCGACTACGCCTTCGGCTTCGACGCCCAGGCTGGCGAATACGGCGACATGTTCAAGAAGGGCATCATCGACCCCGCCAAGGTCGTGCGCACGGCCCTGCAGGATGCCGCCTCCGTCGCCGCCCTGCTGATCACGACCGAAGCCATGGTCGCCGAGAAGCCGAAGAAGGAAGCGGCCGCGCCCGCCATGCCGGGCGGTGGCATGGGCGGCATGGACTTCTGAGGAAGTCCATCCGCCCAAGCTGAGGCAAGTGCTTCGGCCGACTGGATCGGCCGAAGTGGCGGCATGGACTTCTGAGGAAGTCCATCCGCCCAGATTGCGAGACGTGCTTCGGGAAGGCGCGGGGCTTCGGCTCCCGCGCCTTTTCCTTGCCCGCACGCCTCCGTCCACTCTTGCATCGTCGCAAGCCGCGGCTTGCACCGGTCATTCTGCTCAGCGCCCGCAAGATGAGCTATTGTCGCTCCCGTCGGCGTCGCGTTTTCCGACAGAATCGGACGAACGGAAAGGAACCGCACATGGGATCGTTGAACGCGCTCGGACTGCTTTTGGCACGCGTGCTGATTGCCGTCCTCTTCATACCGGCGGGGTTCAACAAGATCACCGGTTACGCCGGCACCGCGGGATACATGGAATCGGCCGGCGTGCCGGGCATTCTTCTCCCACTCGTCATCCTCGTCGAACTGGGCGGCGGCCTTCTGCTGCTCGTCGGCTGGCACACGCGCCTCGTCGCGCTCGCGCTGGCCGGGTTCACGGCGCTCTCCGCCCTTCTCTTCCACCAGTTCTGGGTCGATCCCGAGCAGATGATCAACTTCTGGAAGAACGTCGCGATCACCGGCGGTCTGCTTGCCATCGCCTCGGCCGGCGCCGGCCGCATCTCGGTCGACGGCCGCGCCGCCTGACCGCAAATACGCGCATGCAAAAAGGCGCGGGACATATCCCGCGCCTTTCCTGTTTCCGGCACGCCTGATCAGTTGACCGTGAAGCGGCCGAGATTGAGGAACACCGTCTCGCCCGAGGCGTCGTCCACCCCGTCGTTGTCGGTGATGATGAAGGCATCACCCGCCGCATCGACCGCGAAGCTTTCGACCTTGTCCAGCACGTAGCCCTTGGGCGAAGCGAGGTCCGGCATCAGATCGCGCAACACGCGCTTCTCGACCACGGGCGCGTCCTTCTCGCCGACCTCCACCGGCGTCAGCCCCTTGACGGAGAAGGCCTGCAGCGTCTTGACGGCCTTGTCGCCGAACTGGTTGTCGCGCTCGATGACGGCGAAGGTGTCGTTGCCGACATAGGTGAGCTCCGACAGGCCCATCCAGCCCTTCGGCGCGGCGTCGAGCGGGTAGCGCAGGACGCCCCACGCCTTCGTCGCCGGCTTGTAGGTGAGGATCTTCACGAAGCCCTTGGGATCGTCCTTCCACTCGCGCTGCACGGCGACATAGACCGTCTCGTCGGCGCCTTCGCCGACGACCGCGACGCCCTCGAAGCCGAACCGCGTCGCTGCCGCGGCGAGCGTCTCGGGCAGCGCCACCTCCTCGACGACCGCACCCTCGGCATCGACGCGCACCAGGCTGCTGTGCGTGGGAACGTCCTTCTTCTCCGGGTTGCCTTCGGACGCGAGCCAGAAGCCGCCGGCCGGACGCCAGGCGATCCCCTCGATGTCTAGCCCCTTGGCCGGCGCCCCGTCGCGCGTCACCGTGATGGCGCGCGTTATCACCGCCGGCTTCTTCGCAGCATCGATCTCGAGGATGCGCGCCTCGGCATAGGCGCTGTCTGTCACGGCGAAGAGTCTGCCCGGCTGCGCGCCGTCCGCCGCGAGGCCCGACAGCGCGCCCCAGGCGATGGGCAGGCCTTTCGCGTCGTCGGCGGAGGCGATCATCGGATAGACCGGCGCCCCCTCGCTACGCTCGTAGATCATGACCGTCGCCCGCGGACCGCCGTCCTCGACGAGGTCGGTCTCGTTCGCCGTGACGAAGAGGTTGCGCTGCGGGATGGCGAGCAGCCCTTCGGGGCCGATGCCCGACGGCAGCACCTGCAGGAACTGCGGCGCCTGCCCCGGCCCGGCGTCGCGATAGACCGCGACGAAGGACGACCGCTCCGTGCCGACGAAGATCAGCGTCTCGTCGCCGTAGCGCGCGACCTCGATGCCCTCGGGCTCGATGCCCTTCTTGTCGGCGCGCTTCTCGGGGAAGTGGCCGATGCGCATGGCGAGATGCTCGAGCGCGTTGCCGCTGTCGTATTCCACCGTGCCGTCCTTGCGGAAGATGGTGAAGCCGCGCGAGCCGCCTTCGTAATCGCCCTCGTTGGCGGTGACGAAGCGCTCGTCGTCGAGCCACTTCACCGCGTCGGGCTCGCGCTTCACGTTCTCGAGGCGGCCGGTGGCGGATATGATCTTGTCGCGCCTGGTGTCGATCGCCTCCAGAGTCACGGTGCCGGCCGGCAAATGCCCGACGACCTTCGCCGTGGCGAGATCGACGACGGCGATGTGGTTGTTCTCCTGCAGGGTGACGACCACCTCATTGCGGCCGTTGACGGCGACGAACTCGGGCTCCGGATCCTCCGGCGCCACCCCGGCAAGGCCGGTGAGGTCGACCGTCTTCTTGCCCGCGCAGTCGACCGCTCCACCCTTCACCGGCAGGATGGTGAGGTTGCCTGCCGGCAGCTGGGGCAGCTTGCTCTTGTTCAACTCTTCGTCGCGCTCGTTCTCGATGGCGATGGCGAGGAAGGCCTTGTCCGGGCTCGCCGCGATCGAATCCGGCTGGCCGCCAAGGGCGCAGGTCGCCTCGATGTTTTTCGCAGCGAGGTCGACGACGGCGAGGACACCGTCCGGCTCCTTGTAGGACTTCGACGTGTTGACGGCGACGAAGGCCTTGCCGCCGATGACCGTCACCGAGGTGGGCTCGCCGCCCACGGGCAGGAAGCCGGCCGCCTTGGGCTGGCGCGGATCGGTGATGTCGACGAAGCCGACGGCGTTCTGCGGCGAGTCGGTATAGACGAGCAGGTTGCCGTCCTCGGAAGCGGCGATGATCTCGGCCACCGTCTTCTTCTTCTGCGCATCCCGATCCGCCGGCAGGTTGGCGACGACCGGGAAGGTGGCGATGCGGTTGAAGCTCTGCTCGGCCAGGGCAGCCGCGCTCGTGCCGGCCATCAGGGCGGCGGCGAGAGCCGTGAGAAACATCTGTCGGCGCATGTTGTCCTCGATTGAAGCGCTCGGGTGTAAGGCACCGCAATGCACTTCTTTTCGATGACACTCGCGTGACAGGTCCGGCTATCTGCCCTCGTTGGCCGCCAATCCGGCCAGCGCCTCGGGCGTGTCGATGTCGATGGCGACGGCGGGATCATCCATCGCCACATTCATGACATCGCTGCGGCCGGCGAACAGCCGGCGCGCGCCCTCATCGCCCACGAGCTGCATCACGTCGGCGAAGAGCCGGCGCGCGAGCAGCACCGGATTGCCCGGCTGCCCCTGCCAGCTCGGCGCCACGGCGGCCACCCGCGGCGCCTCCGCGAAGAGCGCAATCAGCGTGTCGATGGCGGCAGCGCCGACGCGCGGCATATCGCCGAGGAGCACGACGGCCGCCCCCGCCTCATCCGGCACCGCCGCGAGGCCGCAGCGCAGCGAAGCGGCGATGCCGCTCGCATGGTCCGCGTTGCGCACGACCGTGACGCCCTTCGGCAGCACGGCCTCGACCTCGTCGGCCTCGTGCCCCGTCACGACGATGACCGGACGGGCGCGCGAGGCGAGCGCGGCGGCAACGGCATGCGCCACCATGGGCTCGCCATCGACCGGGCACAGCAGCTTGTTCGCCGCGCCCATGCGGGTGGAGCGGCCGGCCGCGAGCACGATGGCCGCGACCGCGCTCATGCGCCGTTGTCCTCGGGCTGCGGCTCGCCGCCCTCGCGCGGCTGCGGCCGCGAGACGATCTCCATCAGCAGGCCGCCGACGCCGAGCCGCATGATATCGGCGGAGGTGACGGAGAGACCGGCGAGCAGCCGGTGCAGCACCCAGTCGAAGCCGTTCTCCTTCGGTGAACGGGCGCAGCCCGGCGCGCCGAGGACGGGTTTGCCGGCGAGCCGGCCGACGAGCAGCAGATTGCCGGGATCGACCGGCATCCCGAGATGATCGACTATCCCGCCAGCGCCCGTGATCGCCGCCGGCACTACGTCCCGCCGGTCGGCGACGGCCGAGGCACCGAAGACGATGACCATGTCGATGTCCGGCCGCTCCGCGACGGCAGCCACCGCCTCGCACAGCGCCGCCTCGTCATGCGCCACGCGCTCGTCCGATGCGACGACCGCCCCGGCGGGCGCCAGCCGCCCGGCGAGGACGCGCAGCGTCTTGTCAATGACACTCTCCTTGAGCCCTGGCAGGCGCGTTGAGATGACTCCCACGGAAGTCAGCCGGTAGGGCAGTACCTTCAGGATCGGCGCGCTGTGGCGCGCGGCAGCCTCGGCCCGCTCCAGGAGGTTGCCGGAAATCGCATAGGGAATGATCTTGACCGTCGCCAGCATCTCGCCCGCCACCACGGGCTTGAAGGCGGGCAGCGTCGCCAGCGTCACCTCCTCGCTGACCGCATTGACGGCATCGACGCCCTCGGCCTCGACGACGAAGACGCCCGGCCATTCGGCGAAGAGGTTGGATCGGCCGGTGAAGGGATGCTCGACGCGCACCCCCTCGCCCGCGACCACGCAGGCGAGCCTGTGCGCCGCCTCATCCTCGTTGACGTCCCCGGGCTCCATCATCGCGACAGTCAGCGAAGAAACGCCGGCGGCCTTCAGGCGCTGCGCATCCTCCCGTGTCAGGCGATGCCCCTTGCGGATCACTACCGCGCCGGCGCGCACGCTGTGAGCGGCGATGCCGCCGATGGCGTCGACGACCCGGAGCGAGCCGAACCTCATGCCCCGTCCCCCTGCCTCAGGCTCGCCACCACCTCGGCGAGGATGGCAAGCGCGATCTCCGCCGGGCTGACGGCGCCGATGGACAGGCCGATGGGGGCGTGGATGCGCCCGATGTCCACGGGCGTGAACCCGGCCTCCGTCAGCCGCTCGACGCGTCTGGCATGCGTCTTCCGGGAGCCGAGCGCGCCGATGTAGAAGCAGTCGCTGCGCAGGGCGGCCGACAGCCCCGGATCGTCGATCTTCGGATCGTGCGTCAGGGCGACGAAGGCCGTGTAGCGGTCGAGCCCGATCCGGGGCAGGGCTTCGTCAGGCCATTCCGGCACGAGACGGACATTGGGGAAGCGTTCCGGCGTCGCGAAGGCGGTGCGTGGATCGATGATCACCGCGTCGAGCCCGAGCTGGCGCGCCATCGGCACCATCGCCTGGCTGATGTGCACGGCGCCGGTGATGACGAGGCGGATGGGCGGCGCCTGCACCGTCAGGAACAGACGGCGCCCTCCGCTCTCCACCATGCCGCTCTTGCCCGAGCGCAGCTGCGCGAGGAGGAGCGGCGCCAGCGGATCCTCGCCGAGCGCCGCCTCGACCACCAGCCGCTGCTCGCCGCTGTCGAGGTCGCTCACCAGCACGCAGGCGCGCCGCGCGGCGCGTTCCGCGTTCATCGCCGCCAGTAGGTCGAGCTTCATGCCGTCCGCCCTTCAGCCCCTCAACTCTTGTCCGTCGCCAGCTTGACGCCGAGCCCGACCAGCAGCGAACCGCCCGCGATCCGCGTCAGCCTTTCGCCCCAGCCGCCCCGCCCGAGGCGCCGCATCACCGCCGAGGCCGTCAGCACGACCGCGATATCCGCCGAGGAGAAGGCGAAATTGACGATCGTGCCGAGGATGAGCAGCTGCTGCCAGACCGGCAGCCCCGCCCCGGCATCGACGAACTGCGGCAGGAAGGCGAGGAAGAACAGCGCCGCCTTGGGGTTGAGCACCTCCACCATGACGCTTTCGGCAAAGGCCCGGCGGGCCGATTTCGGAGCCGCCGCCTCCGACGCCCCGGCGTCTGCCTTCTGCAGGATCATCCTGAGGCCGAGCCAGACGAGATAGGCGGCGCCGAGCACCTTGATGACCGTGAAGGCGACGGGCACGAGCGCGAGCAGCGCCGACAGGCCGAAGGCCGTCGCCAGCACATGCGCATAGCAGCCAAGATGGATGCCGAGCGCCGCCATGAAGCCGGCGCGCCGGCCGCGCGCGAAGGTCTGCGCCGCGGCATAGAGCATCGCCGGCCCCGGCATATAGGCGAAGACCGCGGTCGCTGCGGCAAAGGCGATGAGTGTTTCGATCGGCGGCATGTTCCCTTCCCCTGCTGCCCGGCTGCGCCGCCGCTCAATCGAGCGGCTCGAGATAGACCCTGATACGCCCGCCGCAGGACAGCCCGACCTTCCAGGCTGTCTCGTCGGCGACGCCGAACTCCAGCATGCGCGGGCTGCCCTCGTCGATGACCTCGAGCGCTTCCGTCACCACCGCGCCCTCGACGCACCCCCCCGAGACGGAGCCGAGGAAATTGCCCTCCCCGTCGATGACGAGATGGCTGCCGACCGGCCGTGGCGCCGAGCCCCAGGTCTCGACCACCGTGGCGATGGCGACCTCGCGGCCCTCGTGCTTCCACTTCTCCGCCTGTTTCAGGATGTCTTCCTCGTTCGCGAACATCGGTTCGTCCCTTTCCGGCGGCCTCAGGCCGCCGCCAGCCAGCGCCGCGGATCCTCCGCCCGGCGCGCCGGCCCGGCGAGCGCCGCGCACAGCTCTTCCATCGCGGCAAGATTATGCAGCGTCCTGAAATCGTCCACATGCGGCAGCATGGCCCTGATGCCGCGCGCCCGCGCCTCGAACCCGTCGAAGCGCAGGAGCGGGTTGAGCCACACAAGCCGGCGGCAGGAGCGGTGCAGCCGGTCCATCTCGAAGGAGAGGTCGTCGCCCACATCGCGCTCCAGCCCATCGGTGAACAGGAGAACGACCGCTCCCTGCGCCAGCACGCGCCGCGACCAGTGCCGGTTGAAGGCTGCGAGCGAGGTGGCGATGCGCGTGCCGCCCTCCCAGTCGCGCACCAGCGCACCGGCCCGCGCCAGCGCCTCGTCCGGGTCGCGCGCCTTGAGCTCGCGCGTGATGTTGGTGAGCCGCGTGCCGAAGACGAAGCTCGTCACCCGCCGACGACTCTCGGTGAGCGCATGCAGGAAATGCAGGAAGATGCGGCTGTACTCCGCCATCGAGCCCGAGATGTCGACCAGCGCCACCACCGGCGGGTGCTTCTCGGCCCGCTCGCGCCTGGCGAGCTCGATGAGGCCACCGCCGGCCCGCAAGGTGCGGCGCAGGCTCCGGCGCGCGTCGATGCGGCTGCCGTGCGGGTCGGCGGCGTAGCGGCGCGTCTTCACCCTGTCGGCCGGCAGGCGCAGCCGGGCGATGAGCTGACGGGCGCGGGCGATCTCGGACGCGCTCATCTGGGCGAAGTCCTTGGTCCGCAGCACCTCGCGATCGGAAACGGTGAGACGGGCGGAGAACTCGACCTCCTCGCGCACCTCTTCGGGCGGGCGGAGCGGCGGGGCCATGGCATCGGCGATACGCGCCGCGCCCGGCGGCCGCTTGTCCTCGGTCGGACTGCCCGGCGCGATGGGACTCATCATGGCGATGAGCTTCTCGACGAGCGCCCGCCGGCGCCAGAAGAGGCGGAAGGCCTGGTCGAAAAGCGCGCTGTGCTCGTGCTTCTTCACGAAGACGGCATGCAGGATCCAGTAAAAGTCCTCGCGCCCGCCGATGCCCGCCGCGGCGACGGCCTGCACGGCATCGACGACGCTGCCCGGCCCGACCGGCAGGCCGGCAGCGCGCAGCGCCCGGGCGAAATAGGCAACGTTCTCGGTGAGCTTGCCGTCCATGCCGGCATCGATCCCCTGCATCCCGGTACCATATAGGCTCTCATGCTGCGATGCACGAGCCGCCGCCGGCTGCCCGCCCTTCGTCTCGAGGGAAGGTGATCGCCGCTTTTCTGCCGAAGCGCCGGCTACTCCGCCGCCCTCAGGTCGGCGTGCACGGCATCGAGCATCTCCTTGACCTTCGAGCCCTGCAGCTTCTGGATGTCGTCCTGATATTTCAGGAGCACGCCGAGGGTGTCGGAGACGATGGCCGGGTCGAGCGCCACGGCGTCGAGCTCCACGAGCGCCGTGGCCCAGTCCAGTGTCTCGGCGACGCCCGGCACCTTGAACACCTCCTCGCGCCGCAGCGCCTGCACGAAGGCCACCACCTCCTTCGACAGGCGCGCCGGCGCCTGCGGCACCTTGGCCTTGAGGATGGCGAGTTCGCGCACCGCCGTCGGATAGTCCACCCAGTGGTAGAGGCAGCGCCGCTTCAGGGCGTCATGGATCTCGCGCGTGCGGTTGGAGGTGATGATGACGATGGGTGGGCGTTCCGCACGGATGGTACCGAGTTCGGGTACCGTGACCTGGGAATCCGCCAGCACCTCGAGCAGGAAAGCCTCGAAGGCTTCGTCCGCACGATCGAGTTCGTCGATGAGAAGCACCGGCGGGCCGGCGGTGTCGCCCTCGAGCGCCTGCAGCAGCGGCCGGCGCAAGAGGTAGCGCTCGGAGAAGATGTCGTGCTCGAGCTGCTCGCGGTCGACGGTGCCCGCCGCCTCGGCGAGGCGGATCGCCATCATCTGCGCCGCATAGTTCCATTCGTAGACAGCGGAGGCGACGTCGAGCCCCTCGTAGCACTGCAGCCGCACCAGGCGGCGGCCGAGCGAGGTCGCCAGCACTTTGGCGATCTCGGTCTTGCCCACCCCTGCCTCGCCCTCGAGGAAGAGCGGCCGCTCCATCGTCAGCGCCAGGAACAGCACCGTCGCCAGCGGCCTGTCGCTGACATAGCCGGCCGATTTGAGGAGTTTGACCGTCTCGTCGATGGAGGTGGGGAGATGAAGGGGCTGGGTCATGCGGTCCTTCGTCAATGGGTGATCGGAGCGCAGGTTACGCACAGCCGCGATGGGAGGAAAGCCGGGAGGCGCCCGTCATCGCCCACGCGGCTTGCCGCCGGACATGGCGCACACCTTCCCCGCCCGTCATGGCCGGATCTGTCCCGGCCATCCACGTCCTGCACATCGAGCGGCATGTCAACGCGTGGATGCCCGGCACGAGGCCGGGCATGACAAGAGGAGGGCGCGTCCCTCCAGATGAGCGCGACGGGTCTGCCCGCCCGGTCACCCCCGGTTCGCCGCCTTCGCCACCGCGCGGCGGGCCATGACGCCGATGAGGTGGGCGCGGTATTCCGCATCCGCATGGATGTCGCTGTTGAGCCCGTCGGCCGGCACCGTCACGCCTTCGAGGGATTTCGGCGAGAAGCGCTTTTTCAGCGCCTCCTCCATGGCCGGCACGCGGAAGACGCCGTCGCCGCCCGCGCCCGTCACCGCGACGCGGATGTCGCCGCCGCGCTTGGCGACGAAGACACCGACGAGCGCATAGCGCGAGGCGGGGTTGGGGAATTTCTCGTAGGCCGCCTTGCCGACGAGGGGGAAGGCGATCTTCGTCACGATCTCCCCTTCCTCCAGCGCCGTCTCGAACAGGCCCGTGAAGAACTCCTCGGCCGGGAGCTTGCGCTTGTTGGTGACGATGGTCGCCCCGAGCGCGAGGCACGCCGCCGGATAGTCCGCCGCCGGGTCGTTGTTGGCAATGGAGCCGCCGATGGTGCCGCGGTTGCGCACATGCGGGTCGCCGATGCCCTCGGCGAGTTCGCAGAGCGCCGGCAGCGCCTCGCGCACCACGGGCGACGTAGCGACGGCCGCGTGCCGCGTCATGGCGCCGATGACGAGCGAGCGACCCCTGAGCTCGATGCCCGACAGTTCCGCGACCGCATTGAGGTCGATGATGGCCGAAGGCGCGGCGAGCCGCTGCTTCATGGTCGGGAGGAGCGTGTGGCCGCCGGCGAGCAGCTTGGCATCTCCGTTCTTCGCCAGCATGTTAGCCGCCTGCCTCAGGCTCGTCGGCCGGTGGTAGTCGAAGGCGTACATGGATTTCTCCCCGTTCCGATATCCCCGCCGCGGGGCGCGGCGGGGCCTGTCCCGATCCTGAGCCCTATTCTGCCGCCATGCGCATCGGCGCCTTGCGGCAGGCGCGCCAGACGGCCTGCGGCGTCGCCGGCATGGCGATGTCCTCATGGCCGAGCGCATCCGTGATGGCATTGACGACAGCGGCCGGCGCGGCGATGGCCCCCGCCTCGCCGCAGCCCTTGATGCCAAGGGGGTTGGAGGGGCACGGCGTCGACGTCATGCCCACGTTGAATGACGGCAGGTCGTCGGCGCGCGGCATGCAGTAGTCCATGAAGCTCGCCGTCACCAGCTGCCCGTCCTTGTCGTAGCGCGCGCCCTCGAGCAGCGCCTGGCCGACACCCTGTGCGATACCGCCGTGCACCTGGCCCTCGACGATCATCGGATTGATGACGACACCGAAATCGTCCACAGCGGTCCAGCGCTCGATGCGGGTGACACCGGTCTGCGGGTCGACCTCGACCTCGCAGATGTGCACCCCCGCCGGGAAGGTGAAGTTGGTCGGGTCGTAGAACGCTCCTTCCTTGAGCCCTGGCTCCAGCTCCTGGCCCGAGAACTTATGGGCGATATAGGCCTGCAGCGCCACTTCGCCAAAGCCGAGCGCCTTGTCCGTGCCGGCGACGGCGAACCGGCCGTCCTTGAACTCGATGTCCCCTTCCGCCGCCTCGAGGACGTGGGCGGCGACCTTCTTGCCCTTGGCGATGACCTTGTCGAGCGCCTTGGCGATGGCCGACATGCCGACGGCACCCGAGCGCGAGCCATAGGTGCCCATGCCGAACTGCACCTTGTCAGTATCGCCATGCACCACGGTCACCTGGTCGATGGGAATGCCGAGCCGGTCCGACACGAGTTGCGCAAAGGTCGTCTCGTGACCCTGACCGTGGCTGTGCGAGCCGGTCAGCACCTCGACCGAGCCGGTCGGATTGACGCGCACCTCCGCCGATTCCCACAGGCCGACGCCCGCGCCAAGCGAGCCCACGGCCTGCGAGGGGGCGATGCCGCAGGCCTCGATGTAGGACGAGAACCCGATGCCGCGCAGCTTGCCGCGCCGCGCGCTTTCGCGCTTGCGCTTGCCGAAGTTCCTGTAATCGGCGAGTTCCAGCGCCTTCTGCAGCGAGGCGTGATAGTCGCCGACGTCGTAGTTCATGATGACCGGCGTCTGATGCGGGAACTTCCTGATGTAGTTGCGCTTGCGGAACTGTGCCGGGTCGATGCCGAGTTGCCGCGCCGCCACCTCCATGAGGCGCTCGACGACGAAGGTTGCCTCCGGCCGCCCGGCTCCGCGATAGGCATCGACCGGCGCGGTATTGGTGTAGACGCCATCGACCTCGCAATAGATCGCCGGAATGTCGTACTGCCCGGACAGGAGCGGCGCATAGAGATAGGTCGGCACCGAGGAAGCGAAGGTGGAGAGATAGGCGCCGAGATTGGCGGTGGTCTTCACCCGAAGGCCGAGGATTTTGCCCTTGTCGTCCGTCGCGAGTTCGGCATGGGAAACGTGGTCACGCCCGTGGGCGTCGGCGAGGAAGGCCTCGGTACGTTCGGCCGTCCATTTCACCGGCCGCCCGACCTTCTTCGCCGCCCAGACGCATACGGTCTCCTCGGCATAGATGAAGATCTTGGAGCCGAAGCCGCCGCCGACGTCCGGCGCGATGACGCGCAGCTTGTGTTCGGGCGCAATGCCGACGAAGGCCGACAGCACAAGCCGCGCCACATGCGGGTTCTGGCTCGTGGTGTAGAGCGTATAGGCGTCCGTCCCCGGATCGTAGTCGCCGATCGCCGCCCGCGGCTCGAGCGCATTGGGGATGAGCCGGTTGTTGACGAGATCGATCGTCGTGACGTGCTTGGCCCGCTTGAAGGCGGCGTCGGTGGCCGCCTTGTCGCCGAGATGCCAGGCAAAGACGGTATTGTCGGGCGCGATCGCGTGCACCGGCTCGGCGCCCTTCGTCGCCTTCTGTGCCAGGGCGGGATCGACGACGGCGGGGAGCACCTCGTAATCGACCTCGACGGCCTCGGCCGCGTCCTTGGCCTCGGCGAGGCTCTCGGCGATCACGACAGCCACATGGTCGCCGACATAACGCACCTTGCCCTGCGCCAGCGCCGGGTGCGGCCCCGCCTTCATCGGCGTGCCATCCTTGGAATGGATCATCCAGCCGCAGATCAGCCCACCAACGTTGTCCTTCGCCAGATCCTCGCCCGTCAGCACGGCGACGACGCCCGGCATGGCCACGGCCTTGGCGGTATCGATCGAGCGGATCTTCGCATGGGCATGGGGCGAGCGCAGGAAATAGGCGTAAGCCTGGCCCGGGCGCGACAGGTCGTCGGTGTATTGGCCGCGGCCAGTGATGAAGCGCTGGTCTTCCTTGCGGCGCACGGCAGCGCCGATATGCGTCACGGACATCGTTTCCTCCCAGAAACTGCAGCGCGCGGCACAGGCTCTCGGACGGCCGGCTCGACACGCGATCCGTTGTTCCGGCGGCGGACGGAGCCTTGCTCCGCCGGACCGAGCGGCACGCTATTCGGCGGCCTGCGCGAGCGATGAGGCCCGCATGGCCTCGGCCCCGGCGGCAACGGCCTTGACGATGTTGTGATAGCCGGTGCAGCGGCAGATGTTGCCCTCAAGCTCTTCGCGGATGGTGTGCTCGGCAAGGTCGTGCCCGCACCGGTTCACGATGTCGATGGCAGCCATGATCATGCCCGGCGTGCAGAAACCGCACTGCAGGCCGTGGTTGTCACGGAAGGCCTCCTGCATGGGATGCAGCTTGCCGCCGGCGGCAAGGCCCTCGATCGTCGTGACCGACGCGCCCTCGCAGCTGACCGCGAGCGTCGTGCAGCTCTTGACGGCGACACCGTCGAGATGCACGACGCAGGCGCCGCATTGGCTGGTGTCGCAGCCCACATGGGTGCCGGTGAGCTTCAGGTTTTCACGCAGGAACTGTACGAGCAGCGTGCGCGGCTCGACATCCGCGCTGACGGTCTTGCCGTTCACCGTCATCGTCACGGTGGTCATTCGGAACCCTCCCCTTAGGCGCGCACGTGCGTGCGGCTCGTTGCGATGGTCGCTTACGGCGACATCGGACACGGGATACCAGGATCGAGACCCCTACCCTGGAACTGGTCGAAATCCAGTCTGAACCGGCCGGAATCGGGGGTCAAGGGTTGAATGAGAACCGGCTGGCAGTCGTTTTTTGCGCTTTGCGCCGTAAAATATCGAACGTGGCGATACCTCCGTCGGAGAAAGCGGCGGACGCGGTGACCCCGCGTCGCGCCCTTCGATCCCCCGCTTACGGTAGCGTCAAGGCATCAGCCCCTGCCCTGCCGCGTGACGTGGTAGCGCGTCACCTTCGCCTTCCTGTAGATGCCGCTCTTCCTGTCGATGAACTTGTAGATCTCGACGGTCTTCTTGGCGACGCCGTACCAGCGCGGGCTGGACAGGATGACCGAACCCTCGAGCGCATCGGTGGGCCCGACGGCCTTGAGCGGATGGAAGGCCGACCGAGCGGCCTGCGGCGTCTTGAAATCCCTGTACTTGATCAGCGTGCGCCTGGCTGCGTCATGGAGCGTCTTCGCCCAGGCCTCCTCCGTGTTGATGAGGGCGCCCGAGAAGCCGAACTCGCTGAACTGCCCGGCGGTTACGTCGACCGCATAGTCGACGCCGTGCTTTTTTGCGAGGACAAGGAAGTGATTCTTGGGGGCGTCGATATTGGCGTTGCTCCACAGATACATGCCGCGGACGCGCGTTTCGTAGCCCGCCCCCTTCAGCGCGGCGATGACGGGTTCGAGCGCCGCTTCGCAGCCCTCCTTCGGGCAGGACAGAAACTTCTGAATCTGCCGGTCGCCCCTCACCAGAGCCCCGATCTCCTTCAGGTCATTCGTGACGGACGGCGAGCGCAGATCCTGCGCGCCGGGGCTGAATGTCCTCACGACTTCGCTGGCAGCGTGTTTCAACCGGCCCGAACGGCCCGATCCGGCGCCCATCGGCAGGCCCGCATGCGTCGCCTTGACGCCGCGGCCGCTGGGCTTTGCGCGGCCGGCAAGAGCATCCCCGACGGCGTCGGCGGCCCCCTTCAGCGCCGACTTGCCCTTGCCGAAGGCCTTTCGCACGCCCTTGGTGAGGGTTTGCGCTCCCCCCTTGATGACGCGCCCTCCGGCGAGGACCAGAGTCTCGAGTCCGGCGGCCTTCAGCGCCTCTTTGATCTCGCCGTCGCTCAGCTCCCGGCCCGCTTCGTAGTAGGGCAGGATGGCGCTGCGTGCCAGATGAATGGCGGCTTCGAGATCGGTCTCGCCGAACGCCTCGTCCTTCAGGGGCAGGATGGCATGTGAGACGATGTCGAGGGCGCTTTCCTGCACGGCACTGTTGGCATCGAGCCCCTCCTTGTGAGGGCGTGCGGAATACGAAGCGGCCGGCAGCATCGTGTTCTGCACATCCGCCTCGAAGAACAGATCGGCATGTTGAGCGAGCCAGGCGTTACGGCCGGCCTCATCCGCGGGAACCGGGGTGACGAGGCCGCACAGCTTGTTCGACAATGCAAAGTAACGCGCCTCGCCGCCTTGGGTGATCTTCAGGAGATAGCCCTGCTGCCCCTGGGGATAGAGCATCTCGAAATGCCCGCCCTTGCTGGCCATCACCCGGCCGTGCACGGTGAGGATGGACGCGTCGTCGCCTGCCGCGATGCCCATCTGCGACAGTTTGTCGGACACCGCCTCGGAAAAGGAAGCCGCGACCTCGCCGATGTATTCGGAAAACCGCTGATCGAAGAGCTTGTTCAGATCAGGAAGTTTCTTGACCTCGTCGGGCACGTCCCGATGGAAGAACGGAAACACCGATATCTGGTCGTCGAGGTAGACATCGATCCGGCTCATCTTGGCGGGGATGCTCGCGCCGCCGACGCCGAGCGGCATATGGTCGGTGACGCTCACCTCCTCGTGCGGGTCGTGCCCCTCCCGCCGGATCACCTCCTCGCCGACGCCGCGTCGGCTGGGCGGAGCCTGTATCGCGTCGTGGATCTGCATGCTGTGGTCGTCCTTGCATTTCATCGAGGCCGTCGCGGCCGTGCGCGCCGGCCCGGCAGCCCTCGGATGGCGGGACGCCGGACTCGGCCGCAGACCGGGAACGACGGGATGCGGCGGCTCGCCGCCGGCAGGGGCAGGACCGGATGGAGGCCCGCCCGCAGGTCGCGCCGGCGCCGGCGAAAGGGCGGTGGCGTTCCCGGCCGCCTGGGTCGCCCCGCTGCCGCGACCATCCCGCTGCGATTGCGGGTTCGGCCGGGGACCGCCATGGGGCATCTGCTCGCCCCGCGTGCGGAGAACCGCTTCCGCATTGGCCCCGTAGTCGACGGCCAGCAGGATCGCAGCGACAAGAGCGATCCCCGGCGCGCGGGGCGACGGGGGCAGCGGCGGCCTGCCGTGCCGCTGGGGTCGGCCGTGTTCAGCCACCCATTGTGCGCTCGTCCCGACGGCGCGCCGTTGCTGGTTGAAATCCTCTGCCCGTGTCTTGCCGGCAACGGGCGGGTGAAACGCCGAGACTCGGCCCATTCTGAAAACCCTCGGATGAATGACTAAAAAATAATCCGCCCTTGTCCGGCATCCGGTTTCGCGGTGCCAGCGGGCAGTCGGTCAATTCACAGTTCGAAGGGTTTGCCGGTTCCGATTCCCGGACAGGACGCCCCCGGGGCCAGATCGGGTTGCGGTGCCGCAGGAAATCGTGAGATGTCGCTGGATGCGGCGGGCGGAGCTCGCCTCCCGCCGCGCGTCGCTCGCACGGCCTGTCAGGCCGCCTCCTCCGCTCCCACCACCTTGGCGAAATTGGCGAAGAACTCGTCGGCGTATTTCTTGGCGACGCCGTTGATCAGCCGGCCGCCGAGCTGGGCGAGCTTGCCGCCGATCTGCGCCTCGACGTCATAGGTCAGCTTCGTGCCCTCCGGCACGTCGGCGAGCTGCACCTTGGCCCCGCCCTTGGCGAAGCCGGCGACGCCCCCCTCGCCTTCGCCGGTGATGGTATAGCCGTTCGGCGCGTCGATGTCCGAGAGCACGACCTTGCCCTTGAAGGTCGCCTTCACCGGCCCGACCTTCACCTTCGCCACTGCGCGGAAGCCGTTATCCTCCGTCCGCTCCAGTTCCTCGCAGCCTGGAATGCAGGCCTTGAGCACCTCCGGGTCGTTGAGCTTTTCCCAGACCGTGGCCCGGTCCGCCGGCAGGATGTTCTCGCCCGTCATCGTCATGGCCATGGGTTGCCTCCCTCGTCGTCTTTGCCGCCTGGTGCGAGCGGGCCGGTTCGATCCGCTCCAATCTACGCAAGAACGCAGGCGCGACCAGCCCCTCGGACGCATGACGGGCTGCAGTTGCCCCCTCGGCCCCCTTGCGCCGACGGCATAACCTGCGCGAGATGCTCGCGGTCAGGGAGGAGCGCGATACATGACGATCATCGACATCGCTGGCGAGCCGTTCAACGTGCGCATGGACGGGCCGAAGGACGCCCCGGTTCTCATGCTGTCCAACTCGCTGTCATCCAACATGTCGATGTGGGACGCGCAGGTGCGCGCCTGGCAATCGCACTTCTGCATCCTGCGCTATGATTCGCGCGGGCACGGCGCCTCGGTCGCGCCGGACAGGCCCTATTCCATAGCCGAACTCGGCCGCGATGCCGTGGCGATCCTCGACCATTTCGGCATCGCGAAGGCCCATTGGTGCGGCGTCTCCAAGGGCGGCATGGTCGGCATGTGGCTCATGACGCATGCGCCGGAACGGCTCGAGCGGGTGGTCCTGGCCAACACCTCCGCGCACATGGGACCGCCCGAGCTCTGGAACGGCCGCATCCGCACCGCCCGGCGCGCCGGCATGGCGGCGCTTGCCGACGCGACGGTCGAGCGCTGGTTCACGACAGGCTTTCGTGAGCGGGCGCCGCAGACGATCGCCGCCATGCGCGAGATGATCGTGACGACACCCGCCCACGGCTATGCCGGATGCTGTGCCGCCATCCGCGACATGGACCAGCGCTGGGAGATCCGGGCGGCGAAGAACCCCGTGCTGGTCGTCGTCGGCGCGCATGATCCGGCCACGCCGCTCGCCGCCGGCCGCCAGATCCACGAGGCCATCGCCGGCTCCTCGCTAGTGATCCTCGAGGCTGCGCACATTTCCAACGTCGAGGCGGAGGCCGCGTTCAACCAGGTGGCCGGCGACTTCCTGCGCGGCTGAGGCCTTTACAGGGCGTGGTAGCGGCGCCCCTTGTAGACGAGGCTGTCCCCCTCGGCGCCGACGGCGAGCGCCTGAACCTCGCCGATGAGGATGCGGTGCGTCGCGGCATCGACCGCCTTGACGAGGCGGCAGTCCACGGCCGCCCGCGCGGTGACGAGCGTCGGAGCACCCGTGTCCAGCGTCGTCCAGCCGCCCGACCGGAATCGCGCGGTGCCGAACAGGCCGGTGCGGCCGGCGAAGACATCGGCGAGCGCCCCCTCGCCACCGGCCAGCGTATTGACGCAGAAGACCCCGTTGGCCTCGAGGACCGGCAGGACCTGGCTGGCCCGGTTGAGGCACACGAGCACCGTCGGTGGCGCATCGGAGACCGCCGCGACGGAAGTCGCCGTGAAGCCCATGCGTCCCGCGGCACCGGCAGTCGTGACAACATGCACGGCACCGGGCACGCGGCTCATGGCCTCGCGAAACGCCTGCTCGGTAGGCGTTGCGGCATGGTCGTCATGCGCATCGCCGAATGCGTCGTCGATGAAAACCCGGTGCATCAAGGCCTCCTGCGGCCTTTTCATATGGCGCGGCACGAACGGCGAAGCAACCGGCGGCCGGATCGAGGAGCAGGGGCATGTCGCGCTAGAGGCGGCTGACGGCGTCCTTGATGCTCTCGCGCAGATGGGCGACGAGCGCGTCCGCAGCCGCTTCGGCCGCCTGCACGTCGCCCGTGCCGACGGCGCGAAGCAGGTCCTCGTGCCGACGCGCCGCGGGCACGAGGTCGCTCGCGCGGCGAAAGAACAACCAAGCCCGGCGGGCCATCGCCTGCAGCGGCATGAGGGCCCGGGCGGCATAGGGATTTCCCGACAGCTCTGCGAGCGTCCTGTCGATCGCCTTGTCGGCCTCGACAAAGCCGACGACGTCGCCCGTCCCGGCCGCCCGTGCCATTGCCGAGGCCAGTTGCTCCGTCACGGCTAACGGTCCGCCGGCGGCATGGACCTGCTTGCTCTGCATGCCCGCCAGCCGCTCCGTCACCGCCTGCGCCCCGCACGCGATGCGGCGGGCGGCGCCCGCGGCGACCAGCCGCTCGATTCCGACGCAGACATCGAGCGCCACGAGCACCTCGAGCGGGTTGATCTCGGACACGGCAATGCCCTTGCGGGGAAAGACACGCACGAGCCCGTCGTAATGGAGGCGCTGCAGCGCCTCGCGTACGGGGGTGCGGCCGAAGCCGACCCGCTGTGACAGGTCATTCTCGGTCAGGCGGGAACCGGGCGGCAGATCGAGCCGCACAACCATGTCCTCGATGGCACGGTAGGCCCGCTCGGCCAGCGACTGGGCCTCTGCACCGCAGGATACGTCTACATCGTTGTCCACAGAACTCATCGTCCCAAACCTACGTTGGCTCGCCCTCCCTTTGCAGGAAGAAATGCAGATAAAGCCATCGCCACAATAGATTTGTAGAATACAGTGTATTTATAAAATGATGATCAATAAATATTTTTTACTATATGAATAATATATGAATATGATCAATTGGGGCGAGCCAGCATGGAAATGCGCAGACACCAACCGGCGGGCTTATGCGGGCGGCGACGAAGGGGTCCGCCGACAACCACGGGCCGGAGCAGCGTAGCGCAGCCGGCGCAGCGCAATTTTTTGTCGCATGTCGGGGCGCGGACGGAGCATCCGTTGCTTTTTTGCCCGCCGGGGCAGTCTTGGCAATTGTCTTGACCGATCACCGTTGCTAAGCACAGTGTTGTTCCGGTGGTCTCTTTCCGCCCCGTGTTTTCGCCGACACGAGGCGGGCGACAAGAAAAACGAGGGCCCACCCATCAGGGGAACGGTCGATTATGGAAGTTTTCGTACAGCAGCTCATCAACGGGCTGACGCTGGGGTCTATCTATGGCCTCATTGCCATCGGCTACACGATGGTTTTCGGCATCATCGGCATGATTAATTTCGCCCACGGCGACGTCTTCATGCTCAGCGCGTTCATCGCGCTCATGCTCTTTCTCTTCGTCACGGCCTGGCTCGGCATCGGCTCCATCGCCATTGCTCTGATCATCGTCATGATCGGCGCCATGCTGCTGACATCCCTCTGGGGCTGGACACTGGAGCGCATGGCCTATCGCCCGCTGCGCGGCTCCTTCCGCCTCGCGCCGCTCATCTCCGCCATCGGCGTGTCGATCTTCCTGTCCAATTTCGTCCAGGTTTCGCAGGGCGCGCGCAACAAGCCGATCCCGCCCATGGTGCGCGACGTGATCGTGCTCTTCGAGCGTGACGGTTATGCCGTGGCCCTGTCCTACAAGCAGATCATCATCATGGTCACGACGGCTGTTCTGCTCGCCATCTTCTGGTACGTGGTGCAGAAGACGTCGCTCGGGCGCGCCCAGCGTGCCTGCGAGCAGGATCGGCGCATGGCCGCCCTCGTGGGCATCAATGTGGACCGGACGATCTCGCTCACCTTCGTGATGGGCGCCGCGCTCGCTGCCGTCGCCGGCACCATGTACCTCCTCTACTATGGCGTCGTGAGCTTCGCCGACGGCTTCGTGCCGGGGGTGAAGGCCTTCACCGCCGCCGTTCTCGGCGGCATCGGCTCGCTGCCGGGCGCCGTGCTCGGCGGGCTCATCATCGGCCTGGTGGAGACCTTGTGGTCGGCCTATTTCTCCATCGAATACAAGGATGTCGCGGCTTTCTCGCTGCTTGCCATCGTCCTCGTCTTCATGCCGTCCGGCATTCTCGGGCGGCCTGAAGTCGAGAAGGTCTGAGAAAGGCGCGGACAATGGCCCTCAACACACCGCATGCCCCCGCCATCACGGCCGCCGAAGTAACCGCCCCCGCAACGGGCGCGCAGATCGCTGCCGCCTTGCGCGAAGCGGGCATCGCCGCGCTGCTGACGCTCGGGCTCTCCATCCCGATCCTCGCTTTCAAGACCGAGCAGGATCAGGCGAACGCCCTCTACCTGCAGCCGCGCTGGGGCATGGTCGCGGCGGCCTGCGCGCTCATCTTCGCCCTGCGATTCGCGCTCTGCCTGCGCGCCGCGCGCCGCGCCGCCGCCCCTGCCCGGCCCAAGGCGCCAGCGAGCCCCGCCCTTCAGAAGCTGTTCGGCATCGCCGTGCCGCTCTTCCTCGGCGTCGCCGTCACCTATCCGATGCTCGCCACCCTCGCCTCCGGCGGGCTCGGCGGCGCACGCTACTGGATCGATCTCGGCATCCTCATCCTCACCTATGTGATGCTCGGCTGGGGTCTCAACATCGTCGTCGGCCTCGCGGGACTGCTGGACCTCGGCTATGTCGCCTTCTATGCGGTTGGCGCCTATTCCTATGCGCTCCTGTCGACGACGTTCGGCTGGTCGTTCTGGCTGTGCCTGCCACTGGCCGGCATCCTCGCCGCCTTCTGGGGCATCATCCTCGGCTTTCCGGTATTGCGCCTGCGCGGCGACTATCTCGCCATCGTCACCCTCGCCTTCGGAGAGATCATCCGCCTCGTGCTCATCAACTGGGTGGACCTGACCAACGGCGGGGCGGGCATTTCCTCGATCCCGCGCGTCACCTTCTTCGGCGTGCCGTTCGACTCGAGCGAAGACGGCTTTGCCTCTCTCTTTGGCATTCCCTTCAGCCCCATGCACCGGATGGTGTTTCTCTACTATCTCATCCTGGTGCTGGCGCTGATCACGAACCTCGTCACCATCCGCCTGCGCCGCCTGCCGGTGGGCCGGGCCTGGGAGGCACTGCGCGAGGACGAGATCGCCTGCCGCTCGCTCGGCATCAACACCCGCAACACCAAGCTCACCGCTTTCGCCATCGGCGCCATGTTCGGCGGCTTCGCGGGGTCGTTCTTCGCCGTGCGCCAGGGATTCGTGTCGCCCGAGAGCTTCAACTTCCTCGAATCGGCGATCATCTTGTCGATCGTCGTCCTGGGCGGCATGGGCTCGCAGGTGGGCGTCGCCATCGCGGCCGTACTCATGGTCGGCGCGCCCGAGCTGCTGCGCAATCTCGATTTCCTCAAGCAGGTCTTCGGCGCGGGCTTCGATCCCAATGAATACCGCCTGCTGATCTTCGGGCTCGCCATGGTGGCGATGATGGTCTGGCGCCCGCGCGGGCTCGTCGGCCACCGCGAGCCGTCGATCGTACTCACCGAGCGCAAGGCCATCGCGGGCTCGCTCGTCAAGGAAGGGCACGGCTGATGCGCTGGCAAGACGATCCCGTACTCGAGGTCGAGCATCTGAAGATGCGCTTCGGCGGCCTCGTCGCCGTCAACGACCTCTCCTTCAGTGTCGGCCGCGGCGACATTACCGCCCTCATCGGCCCCAACGGCGCCGGCAAGACGACGGTGTTCAACTGCATCACCGGCTTCTACCGGCCGAGCGAGGGCATGCTCTCGCTGCGCCACGACGACGGCACCACGCTCCTGCTGGAGCGGCTGCCGGGCCATTCCATCTCCTGGAAGGCGAAGGTCGCCCGCACTTTCCAGAACATCCGCCTGTTCACGGGCATGACGGTGCTGGAGAACCTCCTCGTCGCCCGACACAACCCGTTGATGCTCGCCTCCGGTTTCACCGTCTTCGGCCTCCTCGGCCTGCCCGGCTTCCGCGATGCGGAGCGGCAGGCGGTCGAGCAGGCGAAATTCTGGCTGGAGAAGATCAACCTCATCGACCGGGCGGACGATCCCGCCGGCGACCTGCCCTACGGCGCCCAGCGCCGCCTGGAGATCGCCCGCGCCATGTGCACGGACCCGATCCTCCTGTGCCTCGACGAGCCGGCCGCCGGCCTCAACCCGCGTGAGAGCCACGAGCTCAACGAGTTGCTTCTGTCGATCCGGCAGGACCACGGCACCTCGATCCTGCTCATCGAGCACGACATGTCGGTGGTGATGGGCATCTCCGACCATGTCGTGGTGCTCGACTACGGCACCAAGATCGCCGACGGGACGCCCGAGGAGGTCCGTAACGACCAGAGTGTCATCGCCGCCTATCTCGGCGTCGAAGACGAAGAAGTGGAGCATGTGGAGGCGGAGGTCGGCCTATGAGCGACGCAGCGACGATGCCCGCGCCGGCTCAGGCCACGGCCGGGCGCACACCCCTTCTTTCGGTGCGCGGGGTCAAGACCTACTACGGCAACATCATCGCCCTCAAGGGCGTGGACCTCGACGTGCACGAGGGCGAGATCGTGACGATGATCGGCGCCAACGGTGCCGGCAAATCCACGCTGATGATGACGATCTTCGGCAACCCACGCTGCCGCCAGGGCACGATCACGTATGGCGGGCGCGATATCACGCAGATGCCGACGCACGAGATCGCCCGTCTGGGCATCGCGCAATCGCCCGAAGGCCGGCGCATCTTCCCGCGCATGACGGTGTTCGAGAACCTGCAAATGGGCGCGTCCATCAAGGACTTCACCCATTTCGACGAGGATCTGGAGCGGGTCTGCACCATGTTCCCGCGTCTGAAGGAACGACTCAACCAACGTGGCGGCACCCTCTCCGGCGGCGAGCAGCAGATGCTCGCCATCGCCCGCGCGTTGATGAGCCGACCGCGGCTGCTGCTGCTCGACGAGCCTTCGCTCGGCCTTGCCCCGCTCGTCGTCAAGCAGATCTTCAATGTCATCCGCGAGCTCAACGAGCGCGACGGCATGACCGTCTTCCTCGTCGAGCAGAACGCCTATCACGCGCTCAAGCTCGCCCACCGCGGCTACGTGATGGTGACGGGGTCCATCACCCTGCAGGGCACCGGCAAGGAATTGCTCGAGAACCCGCAGGTCCGCGCCGCCTATCTCGAAGGCGGGGCCCACTGAGGAACACACGATGCAGGGCATCCTCTACGAAGAAAGCTCGTTCTTCCTCTTTCTGCTCGTCACCTGCATCATGGGCGGTTGGGCCGCCTGGATGACGGGGCGGGCGGTAGCGCTCATCTGGGCGCCGGTGTGGCAGGCGGTGCTTTACCTGCTCGCGCTCGCGTGGGGCGTGCGCTTCATCCATTTCGCCCTCTTCGGGGGCACGCTGCTGTCGCTCCACTATTACATCGTGGACGCAATCGTGCTCCTCGTCATCGGCCTCACCGGCTTCCGCTACACGCGCGCGCGGCAGATGACGACCCAATACCGCTGGCTCTACGAGCGTACGGGTCCCCTCACCTGGCGCGAGAAGGGCAGCGGCTGAGACACCACCGTTTGCGAGTGACTCTCGCCGCAAATGGCGCAAGATTGCGCCCAAGGCGAGAGGCTCGCCGACCGGAGCCCCGGGGGCGGGGCCCGACAAAAACCAGGGGAGTACCAGATGAAGAAAGTGCTGTTGACCGGGATTGCGCTCGGTCTTGGCCTCGCCTTCGCCAGCGCTGCCAACGCCCAGGTGAAGATCGCGGTCGGCGCTCCCATCACGGGGCCGAACGCAAGCTTCGGCACCCAGATGAAGAACGGCGTCGAGCAGGCGGCGGAGGATATCAACGCCGCCGGCGGCATCCTCGGGCAGAAGATCGTGGTCAGCGTGGGCGACGACGTCTCCGATCCCAAGCAGGGCGTATCCGTTGCCAACAAGCTCGCCAGCGACGGCGTGAAGTACGTTGTCGGCCACTTCAACTCGGGTGTATCGATCCCGGCCTCGGAGGTCTACGAGGAATCCGGCATCCTGCAGCTGACGCCGGCCTCCACCAATCCGCAGTTCACCGAGCGTGGGCTGTGGAACACCATCCGCATCTGCGGCCGCGACGACCAGCAAGGCCAGGTGGCGGGCGACTACCTGTCCAAGCACTATGCCGGCAAGAAGGTGGCCGTCATCCACGACAAGACGCCCTACGGCAAGGGCCTCGCCGATGAGACCATGAAGGCGATGAACGCCAAGGGTCTCAAGGAAGTCCTCTACGAAGGCGTCAACCCGGGCGAGAAGGACTATTCGGCCCTCGTCTCCAAGCTCAAGGCCGCGAATGTCGACGTCGTCTATTTCGGCGGCCTGCACACGGAAGCCGGCCTCATCATCCGGCAGATGCGCGACCAGGGCCTGCAGGCGCCGCTGATGTCGGGTGACGGCATCGTGTCGAGCGAGTTCGTCTCCATCGCCGGTCCCGGCGCCGAGGGCACGCTCATGACCTTCGCGCCCGATCCGCGCAAGAACCCGGCGGCCAAGGAGGTCGTCGAGCGCTTCCTGAAGAACAAGAACTACGATCCCGAGGCCTACACGCTCTACAGCTATGCGGCAGTCGAGATCATCAAGCAGGCGGCGGAAGAGGCGAAGTCCCTGGAGCCGAAGAAGGTGGCCGAGGTGATCCACTCCGGCAAGGTCTTCAAGACCGTGCTGGGCGACCTCTCCTTCGACAAGAAGGGTGACATCACCCGTCCGGACTACGTCATGTACGTCTGGAAGAAGGGCTCCGACGGCAAGATCGACTACGCCGGCAACGAGATCAACTGATCTCGCAGCACTGGAAGACAACGGGCCCGCCTTCCCCGAGGCGGGCCTTTCCTTTTGGCGTCAGCTGCGCTCGATGCGGCAGGCGAAGCAGCCGCGGGCCGCAAAATGCGCGTCGACGTGGGCGATATCCGGCCGGGCCAGGAAGCGGTAGATGTGGCTCTCGATCTCGACGCCCGGCACGACCCCGGCATCGACGATCATGCCCGCGGCGTCATAGGCGCGCAGCGAGATCAGCCGCGCCGGCAGGATCGGCGGCACCTCGTCCACGGCATCGTAAGCCTCCTCGGCCGCGCGGCGCACGAAGATGGGCCCCGACGCGCGGTAGGGCGACGTCTCCTCGGTGTGATGGGCGAAGGCGAGCAGCAGCACCTCCTCGCCCGGCTGCGCGTCCTGCAGGCTGACGCGGCACGGGCTGGTGCCGCATGCCGCGACGCGCCGCCGGAGGATGCCGCGACGCGCCAGCGCGGTATCATCCAGCTGGAACAAATGGTTGAAAAGGCGCGGATCGAGGCCGCGGATCCGATAGGCCATGGAACTGCTCCAAGTCGAGGAGCCTCCATCTTCGCCCCTGGATCGCGTCCAGCGACCCGTTTTACCCACCCGTTTCCTGCGGGGCCGTTGCTCAGCCGAGTGCCCCCAGCGCCGGGAATGTCTCCAGCAGCCAGAAGGACACGTCCGTCAGCGCGCCGGTGAGGAAGGCGATGCCGGTCAGCACGAGCAAACCGCCCATCACCTTCTCGACGAGGTGGAACTTCGAGCGCATGCCACGCAGGAGCGCAACGAACGGCTTCATGGCGAGCGCCGCGAGGAGGAAGGGAATGCCGAGCCCGGCCGAATAGGCGGCGAGCAGGAAGGCGCCGCGCCCGACGCTCTCCTCCGAGCCGGCGACGGCGAGGATCGCGGCGAGGATGGGACCGATGCACGGCGTCCAGCCGAAGGCAAAGGCGAGCCCCATGACGTAAGCGCCGCCGATGCCGGCCGGCTTGGCAACATCGAGCCGTGCCTCCCGGTAGAGGAAGGACAGGCGGAAGACGCCAAGGAAGTGCAGACCCATGACGATGATGGCGATGCCGGCCACGGTGCCGAGGACGTCGACATAGCGGCGCAGCAGCTGGCCGAAGACCGAGGCCGTCGCGCCCAGCATGACGAAGACCGTTGCGAAGCCGAGCACGAAGAAGAAGGCGGCGAACAGGGCCTTGCGGCTGACGCGCGGCTCCCGCCGCTCCGTCAGTTGGTCGAGCGTCGTGCCCGCGAGATAGCACAGGTAAGGCGGCACCAGTGGCAGCACGCAGGGGCTGAGAAAGCTGACGAGCCCGGCTAGAACCGCGGCGGAGGTAGAGACGTCGGTCATGGCGCTGCTCTTAGCCGCAGCGCCGGTCCGGCGAAAGGCGGTGAAATGCCGCCTCGCCCCCTTGTGATACGTCACCCTTCACGGCAACCATCGGGCATGAGCACCTCGCGCAATCTCATCACCGACGTTCCCGGCCTCCGCATCGGCAATGCCCACGATGCGGCGGCGGCGACGGGTGTCACGGTCGCCATTTTCGACAGGCCGGCGACGGCGAGTCTCGCCATCATGGGCGGCGCGCCGGGCACGCGCGAGAGCGCGCTGTTGGAGCCGGAGATGACGGTGGCGGCGGTGGACGCCATCGTCCTGTCCGGCGGGTCGGCCTACGGGCTCGATGCGGCCGGCGGCGTCATGCAGGCGCTTGCGGCACAGGGCCGCGGCTTCGCCATCCGGGACGTGCGCGTGCCGATCGTACCGCAGGCGATTCTCTTCGATCTCCTCAATGGCGCCGACAAGCCCTGGGCGCGCGGCGAGGGTGAGCCGCCCCATCGCGCCCTCGCCATGGCGGCTGTCGCTGCGTCCGGGGAAGATTTTCCGCTCGGGACGGTGGGGGCCGGCTATGGCGCGACGACGGTCAACCTGAAAGGCGGGCTGGGCTCGGCGAGCGCCGTCACCCGCACCGGCCACACCGTCGGCGCCGTCGTCGCCGTCAATGCCGTCGGCTCGGCGACCGTTGGCGACGGGCCGCACTTCTGGGCTGCGCCCTATGAGGAAGGCGGCGAATTCGGCAACTGCGGCCTGCCGGCGGTTTTCGACCGTCAGGCACTCGCTCCGCGCTACAAGGGCGGCCCGGGTCAAAACACGACGATAGCCCTTGTCGCCACCGACGCCGTCCTCGACAAGGCCATGGCCAAGCGCCTCGCCATGGTCGCCCACGACGGCATGGGCCGCGCCCTGCGCCCGGCCCATGCGCCGCTCGACGGGGACCTCGTCTTCGCCGCGGCGACGGGCCGCAAGCCGCTGCCGGAAGACGACATCTATGCCTTCGCCGATCTCGGCGCCGTCGCGGCCGATTGCCTTGCCCGCGCCATCGCCCGCGGCGTCTACGAGGCGACGGCGCTCCCCCTGCCCGGCGCCCTGCCGGCCTGGCGCGACCTCTATCGGCCGAAGCGCCCGACGGCATAGGGCGCGGGGTCGGTCAGCGGTGCCTCCCCGGTCATCATCTGCGCCAGGAGATGGCCGGTGACGGGGCCGAGCGTGAAGCCGTGGTGATTGTGGCCGAAGGCGAACCACAGCCCCTTATGGCGCGGTGCCTCGCCGATGACGGGGCGCATGTCCGGCAGGCACGGCCGCGCGCCGATCCACGGCTCGGGATCCACCCGCTCACCGAGGGGGAAGACGCGACGCGCCTCGGGCTCCACCTGGGCGAGCTGCACCGGGCTCGGCGCCGCGTCGCGGTCGGCGAACTCGGCCCCCGTGGTGAGGCGGATGCCGCGCGTCATCGGCACGATGAGGTAGCCGCCCGAGACATCGTAGAGCGGGTGGTTGAGCACCGCATTGCCCGCGGGCCGGTAGTGCATGTGGTAGCCGCGCTTGACCGCGAGCGGGATGCGGTACCCCAGGGGGCGGAAGATCTCGCCCGACCACGGGCCGAGCGCCACGACCACCTCGCGCGCCGTGACAGGCCCCTCTTCCGCTGCCACCGTCCAGCCGCTGCCGGAGGCGACGAGAGAACGGGCGTCGCCGCGCAGGAAGCGCCCGCCGCGCTTTTCGAAGAGCTCGGCATAGGCCCGCGTGACGGCGCCCGGGTCCGGCACGCTGGCGGGATCGAGCCAGTGCAGCCCGCCGGCGAAGTCGCCGGTGAGGTGCGGCTCCTTGGCGCGCAGCTCCGCGCCGCTGAGCACCTCGAGCTTGAGGCCGTAGAGCGCGGCGCTCGCCCGCGCCTCTTCCTCCGCCAGCTGGAATTCGGCCTTGTCGCGGAAGCCCTTGATCCAACCGATCCGCCGCAGCATCGGCAGGATGTCGGCTTCGCGCATCAGCGCCTCGTGCTCGGCGACGCAGCGCTCGATCAGCGGTAGCATCGCCCTGGCCGCGACAGCATGGCGCCGGGGCGAGGAGTGCCACCAGTATTGCGCCAGCCAGGGCGCCACCTTGGGCAGGAAGGCGAGATGGTAGTGCGCCTCCGCCGAGCGGTTGAGGCCATAGCGGATAAGCGAAGCAACGTCGCGCGGGAAGCCGTAGGGTACGACGCTGGCGCGCTCGATGAGCCCGGCATTGCCGTGGCTGGTCTCCTCCCCCGCCCCGCGCCTGTCGAGAAGCACGACCGACCGTCCGCGCGCCTGCAGATGCAACGCCGCCGAAACTCCGATGATACCCGCTCCGAGCACGACGACGTCCGTTTGCATGCATTTGACCTTCTTGCTGATGCCGAACCCAGGAGCGCATTCTGGGATGGCGGCCCGTCCCGGACAACGCCGGCGTCCGCATGGCGAAAGCACGACGCCTGCCATCGGCGCAAGAGGCCGGACGCTTCTTCATGAGGGATGCGGACCGGGAGCATATGAATAGCGGCCGGGGAAACACGGAAGGAAGGGCCAAGGACGTGCATACCATTCTCCTCAAGCCCCTGGCGCTCATCGGCCGCCAGGGCACCAAGGCCCTCGCCGCTTCCATCTTCATCGGCCTCGCGCTGCCTCAGTTCGCCAGCCTCGCCCGGCCGCTGATCGGCACCTGCGTCTTCTTCTTCCTGGTCTTCACCTTCCTGCGCGCCGATTTCGGCGCCATTCGCGCCCTCCTGCGGCAGCCGGGGCGCATCCTTCTCGCCTGGTTCTGGATCGTCGCCTCACTGCCGATCGCCCTCGGCGGCATCGTCCTCGCCCTCGGGCACGACCTCGTCGGCCCGGAACTCGCCCTCGGCCTTGCCCTGATGGCGGCTGCCCCGCCGATCCTCTCGGCGCCCGCCGTGGCGACGCTGCTCGGCTTCGATGCCTCCTTCCTCGTCACTGTCCTTGTCGCCAGCATGGTGACGACGCCGCTGACCGCACCCCTCGTGGCGGATGTGATCGCGGGGGCCGCCGTTCCGATCGATACGTCCGTCCTCGCCCTGCGCCTGGCCCTGCTGCTGGGCGGGGCTGCCGTGCTCGCCCAAGTGCTGCGCTGGCTCCTCGGCCTCGCGCGGATCGCGCGCGAGCGCGCCGCGCTCGACGGCCTCAACGTCGTCTTCTTCTTCATCTTCGCCGTCGGAGCCATGGACGGGGTGGCCGAGGCGATGGTCGCCAACCCGGTCACAGTCGTCACCGATGCGCTGATCGTCTTCGTGGTGGCCTTCGCCGGCATCGCGGCCGGCCTTCTCGTGCTGGCGGCACGCTTCGGCGCCCGCGAGGCCTTCGTCATCGGCTATGCCACTGGCCACCGCAACATGGGGCTTCTCGTCGCCGCCATGGCGGGCGCGGTGCCGGACGGCACCTGGCTCTATTTCGCCATGGCCCAGTTCCCCATCTACCTCATGCCGCTCGTGCTGGAGCCGCTCGCCCGCCGCATGCTGCGCACGCCCTTGCCCGCCCGGCGCTGAAGCGCTCAGACGATGGCCGCCTCCGGCATGCGCGCACTCTCACTGACAGAGGCACCGCCGTTCGGCCGCGGCCGTCCCCCGGCGGCGACCGCCTCAATCAGCCGGACGTAGCGGGCACACAGTTCGCGCCGGTCATAGCGCTCCAGCATGAGCGCACGTGCCCGGCGGCGGATATCTTCGAAACGCTCCGGCGCCGCGATGACCTCCAGCAGCCGCTCCGCAAGGCGCCGCGGCTCGAAGAAGGGCACGAGCAGCCCCGTCCGGCCATCGTCGACGACCTCCCGCACCGGCTCCGTATCCGAGCCGACGATGAGCGCGCCCGTCGCCATCGCCTCCATCATCGACCAGGAAAGCACGAAGGGCGCGGTGAGATAGACATGCGCCGCCGATACGCGCAGCACCTGCCGCAGCACGGCGAGCGGCTGGCGGCCGAGAAAGTGCAGGCGCCCAAGGTCGGGCCTGAAGGTCTCCAGCGCCCATTGCTTGTAGGAGGCCTTGTCCCTCGGACCGTAGGCGATGCGGTCCTCGCCGATGACGACCGCATGGACGCCGGCGTGCATCCTCTGGAGCAGCGACACCGCCTCGATGAACTGGGGAAAGCCGCGATAGGGCTCCATGCCCCGCGCGATATAGGTGACGAGCGGATCGCCGTGCCGGAAGACGTGACTGCCGACGGTGAAGGTCTCGCGCGCGTCGGGCGAGAAATAGTCGGTGTCGACTCCGTCGTGGAGAACCGACATCCGCCCATGGAAGACGCCGGGAAACTGCGACTTCTGATACTGTGTCGGCGATTGCCCCCAGTCCATCGCCGCAAGGTCCTGCAGGATGACGCTGTTCTTCATCCGGATGCGCAGCTCGACATTCGGATCCTTGGCCCTTCGATCGAAGAAAGAGGCATCGGAGCCGTAGGCGCGGTAGTACCACTCGAGATACGGCATGTAGCGCGCATCGGGCCACAGGTCCTTCAGGAAGAGCCCGTCGCCGAAGCCGCTATGGGCCAGCATCAGGTCCGGCCGCCAGCCCTTCGCCCGCGTCGGCGCGAGCGCCTTGTAGACCGCCTGGCCGCGGATGACGGCCTCTTCGGTGTAGCGCAGGGCGGGATGCACCTTCTCGCTGGCGCTCCGATGCGGCTCGTAGTCTATGCGCCGCACGGGTGACGGCTGGCGGTTGCCGGCCCGCGACACGGCGAGGATGTCGATGCCCTTCCGGCCCGCGAGATGCCTGATGATACGCGCATATTGTCCGGGAAAATTATTGTGTAAAAATAATAATCGCATTAATAAAATATCCGATATT
Source organism: Chelatococcus sambhunathii (assembly GCF_001418005.1). Classification (GTDB taxonomy): domain Bacteria; phylum Pseudomonadota; class Alphaproteobacteria; order Rhizobiales; family Beijerinckiaceae; genus Chelatococcus_A; species Chelatococcus_A sambhunathii. The sequence goes on from NZ_LIOL01000001.1 coordinate 79,912, forward strand.
CTTATTGAATGGCGAAACATGAACGTTCAATATTTAAGATCATGACGCCTGATGCCCATCGGCAGCCGGTTGCACGACGTGCATACAGTCGGGCGACCCGGGCGCAGCTTCCCTTGGCGCCCAGCCGTTGCCCCGCCCCGCCCTCCGTGCTAGGCGGCACGCGCGGGGCCTTCGCCCCTGCAGCATCTTCAAGCGGACGGTCCCATGCAGCGCGCCCTCGCCATCGCCCCCTCAATCCTCGCGGCCGATTTCGCCCGTTTCGGCGAGGAGGTGCGCGCCATCGACGCCGGCGGGGCCGACTGGGTGCATGTGGACGTGATGGACGGGCATTTCGTGCCCAACATCTCCTTCGGTCCCCAGGTGGTGCGCGCCATCCGCCCGCACACGAAGAAGGTGCTCGACGTGCACCTGATGATCGCGCCGGCCGACCCCTATCTCGCCGAATTCGCGGCCGCGGGCGCCGACATCATCACCGTCCACGCCGAGGCCGGGCCGCATCTGCACCGGTCGCTGCAGGCCATCCGCGCGCTCGGCAAGAAAGCCGGCGTGTCGCTCAATCCCGGCACACCCGAGAGCGCCATCGACTATGTGCTCGACCTCGTCGACCTCGTGCTCGTCATGAGCGTCAACCCCGGCTTCGGCGGGCAGGCCTTCATCCCCTCGGCGCTGGACAAGGTGGCACGCATCAAGGCGATGATCGGCGACCGGCCCATCGACCTCGAGGTCGATGGCGGCGTCACCGCCGACAACGCCGGCGCGCTGGCAAAGGCCGGGGCGAACGCCCTCGTCGCCGGCTCCGCCGTCTTCAAGGGCGGCGAGAGCGCCTATGCCGGCAACATCGCCGCCATCCGCAGCGCCGCCGAGCGGGCGCGCGGCGAGCTCGTCTGATTTTCAACCGTTCAGCCAGGAGGCGAGGATGATCCCGCGCTACAGCCGCCCCGAGATGACCGCCATCTGGTCGCCTGAGACGAAATTCCGCATCTGGTTCGAGATCGAGGCCCACGCGACGAGTGCCCTCGCCGAGCTCGGCGTCGTCCCGAAGGAGGCCGCCGCGATTGTCTGGGAGAAGGGCTCCAAGGCCGTCTTCGACGTGGCGCGCATCGACGAGATCGAGCGCGAGGTGAAGCACGACGTCATCGCCTTCCTGACGCATCTTGCCGAGATCGTCGGCCCCGAGGCGCGCTTCGTGCACCAGGGCATGACCTCGTCCGACGTGCTCGACACCTGCTTCAACGTGCAGCTGGTGCGCGCGACCGACCTCCTCCTCGCCGACATGGATGGGCTCCTCGCCGCCATCCGGCGCCGCGCCTTCGAGCACAAGATGACGCCGACCATCGGCCGCTCGCACGGCATCCATGCCGAGCCGGTGACCTTCGGCCTTAAGCTTGCCCAGGCCTATGCCGAATTCGACCGCTGCCGCGAACGCCTCGTCAATGCGCGCAGGGAGATCGCGACCTGCGCCATCTCCGGCGCCGTCGGCACCTTCGCCAATATCGACCCGCGCGTGGAAGAATACATCGCCGAAAAGCTCGGCCTCGCCGTCGAGCCCGTGTCGACCCAGGTCATCCCGCGTGACCGGCACGCCATGTATTTCGCCACCCTCGGCGTCGTCGCTTCCTCCATCGAGCGCCTGGCGACCGAGGTCCGCCATCTGCAGCGCAGCGAGGTCTACGAGGCGGAGGAATTCTTCTCCGAGGGGCAGAAGGGCTCCTCGGCCATGCCGCACAAGCGCAACCCGGTGCTCACCGAGAACCTCACCGGCCTCGCCCGCATGGTGCGCGCCTATGCCATGCCGGCCATGGAGAACGTGGCGCTGTGGCACGAGCGCGACATCTCCCACTCCTCCGTCGAGCGCATGATCGGCCCCGACGCCACGGTGACGCTGGACTTCGCGCTCGCGCGCCTCACCGGTGTCGTCGACAAGCTGCTCGTCTATCCCGAGAACATGCAGAAGAACCTCGACCGGCTCGGCGGCCTCGTCCATTCCCAGCGCGTGCTCTTGGCCCTTACCCAGAAGGGTGTCAGCCGCGAGGACGCCTACCGTCTCGTGCAGCGCAACGCCATGCCCGTGTGGCGCGGCGAGGGCGACTTCCTCTCGCTGCTCAAGGCCGACCCCGAGGTGAACAAGCACCTCTCCGACGCCGAGCTCGAGGAAAAGTTCGACCTCGGCTACCATCTCAAGCACGTCGACACCATCTTCCGCCGGGTGTTCGGAGAGGCGTGACCTCTCCACGCCGGCCATGGCCGGCCTTGCCTAAGGCTCCAAGGCACGGATGCCCGCGACAGGCGCGGGCATGGCGCCGGGCGAATATGGGACAGTAACGGAACCGCCATGCGCACGTCCGACTGCGACATCCTCATCGTGCCCGGCTGGTCCGGCTCGGGGCCGGACCACTGGCAGACCCGCTGGGAGGAGAAGCTCTCCACGGCCCGCCGGGTGGTGCAGGACGACTGGTACCGCATCGACCGGCCGGAGTGGGAAGCCCGCCTCGTCGCGGAGGTTGATGCCGCGCGACGCCCGGTCGTCCTCGTCGCGCACAGCGCCGGCGTGCCGCTGATCGCCCATGCGGCGCCGAACCTGCCCGACGGAAAGGTACGCGCGGCCTTCCTCGTGGCGACGCCGAGCGAGCGCGCCATCCGCGCCATTCCCGGCACGGACGCCGCCTTCACGCCCTTCCCGCGCGAGCCCCTGCCCTTCCCGTCCGTGCTCGTCGCCAGCCGCACGGATCAATACTGCCCCTATGACGAAGCCGCCGATCTCGCCCTCGCCTGGGGCTCGGCGCTGGTCGACGCCGGCGATGCCGGCCACCTCAATTCGGCCAGCGGCCACGGGCCCTGGCCGGAGGGGCTGATGCGTTTTGCGGGGATGCTGAAGCGGCTCTGAGCCGCTTCAGCCCAGCGCCCGGCACGAATTGGCGCGGCGCAGAGCCGGGAACCAGAAAATCGCCGGGCCAACCGCCAACAAAAAAGGCCGCATCGCTGCGGCCTTTTCGTCTCGATCGGTTCCGGAACCGGTCAGCGCGAGTAGAACTCGACGACCAGGTTCGGCTCCATCTGCACCGCATAGGGCACGTCCGACAGGGTCGGCACGCGCACGTAGGTGGCCTTCATCTTGGCGTGGTCGGCGTCGATGTAGTCCGGCACGTCACGCTCGCCGAGGGCCACCGCCTCGAGCACGATGGCGAGCTGCTTCGAGCTCTCCTTGACCTCGATGACGTCGCCCGGCTTGACGAGGTAGCTCGGAATGTTGACGCGACGGCCGTTCACGCGCACGTGGCCGTGGTTGACGAACTGGCGGGCGGCGAAGACCGTCGGCACGAACTTGGCGCGGTAGACGACGGCGTCCAGGCGGCGCTCGAGAAGGCCGATGAGGTTCTCGCCCGAGTCACCACGCAGGCGGATGGCCTCCTGGTAGTAGCGGCGGAACTGCTTCTCGGAAATGTTGCCGTAGTAGCCCTTGAGCTTCTGCTTGGCGCGCAGCTGGGTGCCGAAGTCCGACAGCTTGCCCTTGCGGCGCTGGCCGTGCTGGCCCGGGCCATATTCGCGGCGGTTCACGGGGCTCTTCGGGCGACCCCAGATGTTCTGGCCCATACGGCGATCGATCTTGTACTTCGCCGAAATTCTCTTTGACATCGCGTGTCCTCTAGAACGGAACAACAGTGAGGAACGCGCCCTCCTCTCCCTTGCGGGCGACAGGGCCGGACATTGCCGGTCCGCGGGTGCGCACGAAATACGAACGCGGGCCTTGCGAGCCCGCGAGCGATGGGGGTCCTTACGCGACAAGTAGGCGGTTTGTCAATCGGCTCAGCATCGCGCAGCGGCGTTCAGGCCATGGCGAAGGCGAGCGCCCCGGTGTCGATGCGCGTGAAGCCGCGCGCGGCGAGCGCCGCCTTCAGCGTGTCACCCGCGCCCGTGCCGGTGAAGACGGCGCGCGCCTCCTCCTCCCCCTCATGGCCGAGGAGCGGCGCGCCGATGAGCTCGACCATGCGCCGCGCGATCGCCGGGGCGGGGTCGAGGAAGCTGACCGGCCACGGCGCCAGCCTTTCGAGGCGCGGCAGCAGCAGCGGATAATGCGTGCAGGCGAGGACGACGGTGTCCGTCCGCCGCCCGTCCGCCGCCTCGCGGAAGCAGGGGGCGATCTCCGCCATGATCTCGGCATCGCTCGCGGGCGCGCCGGCCAGCTCCGCCTCCGCGATGGCCGCGAGCCGCGTCGAGCCGACGAGTTCCACCGCGCAGTCCCCGGCATAGGCCCGCACCAGGTCCTGCGTATAGTCCCGCGCCACGGTGCCCGGCGTCGCGAGCACGCTCACCATGCGGCTCGCCGACCGCGCCGCCGCCGGCTTTATGGCGGGCACCGTGCCGACGATGGGGATGGAAAAGCGCGCCCTCAGGTGCGGCAGCACGAGCGTCGAGGCCGTGTTGCAGGCGATGACCACGATCTCCGGCGCATGGGCGGCGACGAGTGCCTCCATCACGGCAAGGACGCGCATCACGAGCGCAGCCTCCGACAGCCGGCCATAGGGAAAGGCCGCATCATCCGCGGCATAGACGAAGCGCGCGTCCGGCCGCGCCTTGACGAGTTCGGCATAGACCGTCAGGCCGCCGAGGCCCGAATCGAAGACGAGGATGGTCGGCACGTGCGGCGGCATGACGGCGGGGTGATAGACCGTTCCGGCGAGAAGGTCGATACGCATGGCACTGCGGCTCGCTTGATCCGAACGGCAATGAAGCGGCCGGGCGGGTTAACGGAGGGTTGAGAACGCCCCTTCCGCCGTCATGCCCGCGCTTGTCGCGGGCATCCACGCCTTTGGGAAAGGGAAGGAGAAGGCCTGGATGGCTGCGGCAACGCGCATGCGCGCTGCGTTTCCTTGACGTGTTGCAAGTCAGGCGAGCCGATTGGCGGTGACGAGCCCGGCCATAACGCGGAATCGTTGACCTTCACTGCCCGACTATCCGTCAGATCACTTCTCTTCCTCCCCCGCCCGGCCCTTGCGCGGCAGGTTTCGCCCACCGCGTCGCCCCTGCACCAGAGCGACGACGGCGCCGCGCAGGGTGCGCACGTCCTGATCGGTCATCGTGAGCCGGTGGAAGATGTTGCGCAGGTTGCGCACCATGATCGAGCGCTTCTCCGGCGGCATGAAGAAGCCGGCCGCATCAAGCTCACCCTCTAGATAGTCGAAGAAGGACAGCACGGCCTCGCGCGTCGCCGGCACCGGCCGCTCGCCTACGGAGAAGGGCAGGCTCCCGCCGCTCGCCTTGAACCACTCGTAACCGACGAGCAGCACCGCCTGGGCGAGGTTGAGCGAGGCATGGGCCGGGTTGACCGGAAAGGTGATGATCGCGTCGGCGAGCGCGACGGCGTCATTGTCGAGCCCGGTGCGCTCGCGGCCGAAGAGCACGCCGACACCGGCGCCGGCGGCGGCATGTGCAACCGTTTCGGCCATGGCTCCGTCGGCGCCGAAGACGCGCTTCTGCTGCCCGCGCTCGCGCGCGGTGGTGGCGAAGACGACATTGAGATCGGCGATTGCCTCCTCCACGGAGCCGAACACCCGGGCAGCCGAAAGCACATGAAGCGCCCCAGCCGAAGCGGCCTCCGCCTTCTCGTTCGGCCAGCCGTCCCGCGGGTTGACGATGCGCATCTCGGCGAGCCCGAAATTCGCCATCGCCCGCGCGGCCATGCCGATGTTCTCGCCCAGCTGCGGCTCGACCAGGATGATGACGGGGCCGCGCGCGGCTGCACTCTCGGACATGAACTCGTTCTCCTTGACCCGGGGTTTTAGCCGCCGCGGCGCCTGCCGCAAGGGGCCGCGGGACGGGAGCGGCGCCACTGATGCGAAAGCCGGCCTTCAAACTGCAGCCGTTGCGATGTATCACGCAGGCGCCGGCGCGTGCATCGCACGGACGCGCGCCGAGGCCCCACTACGCTTCAACCCGTGCGAGGTGAGACACATGGGCAAGATCAAGGTTGCCAACCCGGTCGTCGAGCTCGACGGCGACGAGATGACCCGGATCATCTGGCAGTACATCAAGGACAAGCTGATCCACCCCTATCTCGACATCGACCTGAAATACTACGACCTCGGCGTCGAGCATCGCGACGCGACCAACGACCAGGTAACGATCGAGGCGGCCGAGGCCATCAAGAAGTACGGCGTCGGCGTCAAATGCGCCACGATCACGCCCGACGAGGCGCGCGTGAAGGAATTCGGCCTCAAGGAGATGTGGAAGTCGCCCAACGGCACCATCCGCAACATCCTCGGCGGCGTCATCTTCCGCGAGCCCATCATCTGCAAGAACGTGCCGCGCCTCGTGCCGGGCTGGACGCAGCCGATCATCGTCGGCCGCCACGCCTTCGGCGACCAGTACCGCGCCACGGACTTCAAGGTGCCCGGCAAGGGCCGCCTCACCATCAAGTTCGAGGGCGAGGACGGCTCGGTCATCGAGAAGGAGGTCTTCAAGTTCCCGGGCGCCGGCGTCGCCATGGCGATGTACAACCTGGACGAATCGATCCGCGACTTCGCCCGCGCCTCGATGAACTACGGTCTCGCCCGCAAATTCCCGGTCTACCTCTCCACCAAGAACACGATCCTCAAGGCCTATGACGGGCGCTTCAAAGACCTGTTCCAGGAGGTGTACGAGAACGAGTTCAAGGCCAAGTTCGACGCCGCCGGCATCCACTACGAGCACCGCCTCATCGACGACATGGTCGCCTCGGCGCTCAAGTGGTCGGGCGGCTATGTCTGGGCCTGCAAGAACTATGACGGCGACGTGCAGTCCGACACCGTGGCCCAGGGCTTCGGCTCGCTCGGCCTGATGACCTCGGTGCTGATGACGCCGGACGGCCAGACCGTCGAGGCCGAGGCCGCCCACGGCACGGTGACGCGCCACTACCGCGAGCACCAGAAGGGCAAGGAGACCTCGACCAACTCGATCGCCTCCATCTTCGCCTGGACGCGCGGCCTCGCCCACCGGGCCAAGCTCGACGACAACGCCGAGCTCAAGCGCTTCGCCGACACGCTCGAGAAGGTCTGCATCGACACGGTCGAATCGGGCTTCATGACGAAGGACCTCGCCCTCCTCGTCGGCGCCGACCAGAAGTGGCTGTCGACCACCGGCTTCCTCGACAAGATCGATGAGAACCTGAAGAAGGCGATGGCCGCCTGACCGCATCCGCCTTTTTCACATGCAATGACGCCCGGGCTCGCCGCCCGGGCGTTTTGCTTTGGACCACTGCCGAACCTTGGGGCCCGGACCCCTGTCTTTTCCGCGTCATGCCCCCGCTTGTCGCGAGCATCCACGCCGCGACACCCGCACCAGGTCGAAAGACGGCATGCGGGTAGGCCCGCTTCTGACGCACAGGCAGACTGTGTGTCAGGATGGCCCGATCGGGATGGCGGCGCTGCAGCCGGGATCACCGCCATCGATCACGCGATGGACGGGATCATCACGGCCGGTTTTCGGCTTCGGCTCAGCGATGGCACATTTGCACGACAGAAGGAGGAAGTGATGGCCGACGAACGCAGACATGTCGCGAGCGGTGGCTGCCAGTGCGGCGCCGTGCGCTACGCCGTCTATGGCGAACCATTCGGGCCCAGCATCTGCTGGTGCCGCATGTGCCAGAAGGCGACCGGCGGCCTATTCGGCGCCTTCGTCGCCGTGAACGACGACGACCTCGTCTGGACGCGCGGCGAGCCGTCGCGCTTCCGGTCTTCCGAGGCTGCCGAGCGCGGCTTCTGCTCCGCCTGTGGCACGCCCCTCTTCTACCGCTACCGTGGCGGCCATCACTATGCGATGACCGCCGGCAGCTTCGACGAGCCGACGCGCTGGCCGCCCGAGCGGCAGCTCGTGCCCGAGAACCGCCCAGCCTTCGCGGCCGAGCTGGTGCGGCTGGAAGAAGTGCCGACGAACTCCTGGCAGAACGACCCTGAGGCCTTCGCCTCGCGCCAGCACCCGGACCGCGACACCGAGCGCTGGCCGTAGAGCGCGTTCAGGCTCCGGCCACCATCGTCTCGATCGCCGCGAGCGCGTCGGCCGCCTTGGTGCCGTCCGGCCCGCCGGCCTGGGCGAGATCGCGCCGGCCCCCGCCGCCCTTGCCGCCGAGCCGCTCGGAGGCGGCACGCACGAGAGCCACCGAATCGAAGCGCTGCGTGAGATCCTCCGTCACGCCGACGACGACGCCGGCCTTGCCTTCGTCATCGACGCTGACAATCGCGACGATGCCGGAGCCGACGCGCTTCTTGCCCTCGTCCGCGAGCGCCTTGAGGTCCTTCATGGCGACGCCCGAGACCGAGCGCGCGAAGAGCTTCACGCCGGCCACCTCCTTGACGGCAGCGGCATCTCCGTCGCCCGAGCCGCCGCCCATGGCGAGCTTGCGGCGTGTCTCGGCAAGGTCCCGCTCGAGCTTGCGGCGCTCCTCGACGAGAGCCTCGAGCCGCGCCGCGGCCTCCGCCGGAGGCACCTTGAGGATGGCCGCAAGATCGCGCAGGCGCCGGCTCTCCGCCGCGAGGTGGCGGCGGGCCGCCTCGCCGGTCATCGCCTCGATGCGCCGCACGCCGGCAGCCACCGCGCCCTCCGAGACGACCGTGACGAGACCAATGTCACCGGTCCGCGCCGCGTGGGTACCTCCGCAAAGCTCGATGGAGAAGGTCTTGCCACCCTCCTCCGGCCGCGTGCCCATGGAGACGACCCGCACCTCGTCACCGTATTTCTCACCGAAGAGTGCCCGCGCGCCCGAGGCGATCGCCTCGTCGACGGCCATCAGATGCGTCACCACCGGCTCGTTCTGCAGAACGACCCGGTTGGCGATGGCTTCGATCGCCTCCAGCTCCTCCTCGGCAATGGGCTTCGGGTGGCTGAAGTCGAACCTGAGGCGATCGGGCGCGACGAGCGAGCCCTTCTGCGCCACGTGGTCGCCCAGCACCTCGCGCAGGGCCTCGTGCAGGAGGTGGGTCGCGGAATGGTTGGCACGGATCGCGCTGCGCCGGCTGTGGTCGACGGCGAGCTCGACCGCCTGCCCCACCGCGAGCGTGCCGGCCTCGACCTTCGCCGCATGCACGAAGAGATCGCCGAGCTTCTTCTGCGTGTCGCGCACCACGACCGACGCGCCGGGAGCGCGGATGACACCGCTGTCGCCCACCTGGCCGCCGGATTCCCCATAGAACGGGGTCTGGTTGAGGATGACGAAACCTTCTTCGCCCGCCCCGAGATTCGCGACCTCGGCACCGTTGCGCACGATGGCAACGACCACGCCCTCCGCCGTCTCGGTGTCGTAGCCGAGAAACTCGGTGGCGCCGACCTTCTCGCGCAGCCCGAACCACACCGCCTCGGTGGCCGCTTCGCCGGAGCCGGCCCATGAGGCGCGCGCGAGCTCACGCTGGCGCTCCATCGCCTTGGAAAAGCCGTCCGTGTCGACGCCGATGCCGCGCGCCCGCAGCGCGTCCTGCGTCAGGTCGAGCGGGAAGCCGTAGGTGTCGTAAAGCGTGAAGGCCGTCTCGCCGGGCAGCTTCGCGCCGGCCGTGAGCCCGCGCGTCTCCTCGTCGAGGATGGCGAGGCCCCGCGCCAAGGTCTTGCGGAAGCGCGTCTCCTCGAGCTTCAGCGTCTCGGTGATGAGCGCCTCGGCCCGCACGAGCTCGGGATAGGCCTGCCCCATCTCGCGCACCAGGGCCGGCACGAGCCGCCACATCAGCGGTTCGCGCACGCCGAGCAACTGGGCATGGCGCATGGCGCGCCGCATGATGCGGCGCAGGACGTAGCCGCGCCCTTCGTTGGAGGGCAGCACGCCGTCGGCGACGAGGAAGGCCGAAGCGCGCAGGTGGTCGGCGATGACGCGATGACTCGCCTTCTGTGCCCCGTCGGGATCGACGCCGGTCGCGTTCGCCACGGCCATGATGAGCGCGCGCATCAGGTCCGTGGCATAGTTGTCGTGCGTGCCCTGCAGCACGGCAGAGAAGCGCTCCAGCCCCATGCCAGTATCGATCGACGGGCGCGGCAGCGCGATGCGCTCGCCGGGCGCGAGCTGCTCGTACTGCATGAAGACGAGATTCCAGATCTCGATGAAGCGGTCGCCGTCTTCGTCCGGGCTGCCGGGCGGACCGCCCGGAATGTGGTCGCCGTGGTCGTAGAAGATTTCCGAGCACGGGCCGCATGGACCCGTGTCGCCCATCTGCCAGAAATTGTCCGAGGTCGGAATGCGGATGATCTTGGATTCGGGTAGGCCAGCGATCTTGCGCCATAGGCCGAAGGCTTCGTCGTCCTCGGCGAAGACCGTGACGAGGAGCTTGTCGACCGGCAGGCCGAACTCCTTCGTCACGAGGTTCCAGGCGAGTTCGATCGCGCGATCCTTGAAATAGTCGCCGAACGAGAAATTGCCGAGCATCTCGAAGAAGGTGTGGTGCCGCGCCGTATAGCCGACATTGTCGAGGTCGTTGTGCTTGCCGCCGGCGCGCACGCATTTCTGCGAGGTCGTGGCGCGCGCATAGGGCCGCTTCTCCGAGCCGGTGAAGACGTTCTTGAACTGCACCATGCCGGCGTTGGTGAACATCAACGTCGGGTCGTTGCGCGGCACCAGCGGGCTCGACGGCACGATCTCGTGGCCATTCTTTGCGAAATAGTCGAGAAACGTTGTTCTGATCTCGTTGACGCCGCTCATAGAGCCCACACTTCGTTCGATATGCGGCGCATGGCCGCCGGTTCCGGCTCGCCCGTTCCCGCGGTTGCGGGGGTCCGGCCGAGCCCCTCCCTCACCCGTTCAGCCGGATGCGGGAACAGGAGCCGCAGCCGGAAAATGGGAACTCAGCGCTGTTTTCTAGAGAGGGGCCAACCTCTTGTCGAGAGGATGAATCCGTTGCGGCAGAGGAAGTCGGCCCGGCCAGGGGCGGTTCCGCGGGCCCCAGGATGGCAAGGCTGCCCATGAAGACAGGCCGCCAGACAGGACCACATGGAAACGGGGCCGCGCGGGCCCCGTCTTCATTCGACCTTGCGATGGCCGCCTCCGGCTCAGGCCTCGCCCTCGTCGAGATCATCGGCCGTCGGGTCGACATGCTCGAGGATACGCTCGGCGAGGAGGCCGGCATTCTGCCGGATGGCCGCCTCGATGCGCGCCGACACGTCGGGATTGTCGCGCAGGAACTGCTTGGCGTTTTCGCGTCCCTGACCAAGGCGCTGGCTGTCGTAGGAGAACCAGGAACCGGACTTCTCCACGATGCCCGCCTTGACGCCGAGGTCGATGAGCTCACCCATCTTCGACACGCCCTCGCCGTACATGATGTCGAACTCGACCTGCTTGAACGGCGGCGCCACCTTGTTCTTCACCACCTTCACGCGCGTCGTGTTGCCGATCACCTCGTCGCGGTCCTTGATGGAGCCGACGCGGCGGATGTCGAGGCGCACCGAGGCATAGAACTTGAGCGCATTGCCGCCGGTCGTCGTCTCCGGGCTGCCGTACATCACGCCGATCTTCATGCGGATCTGGTTGATGAAGATCACCATGCAGTTCGAGCGCGAGATCGATGCCGTGAGCTTGCGCAGTGCCTGGCTCATGAGCCGCGCCTGCATGCCGGGCTGCATATCGCCCATCTCGCCCTCGATCTCGGCCCGCGGCGTGAGCGCGGCCACCGAATCGACCACCAGCACGTCGATGGCGCCGGAGCGCACCAGCGTGTCGGCGATCTCGAGCGCCTGCTCGCCCGTGTCTGGCTGGGAGATGAGCAGGTCGTCGAGCTTGACGCCCAGCTTGCGGGCATAGACGGGGTCGAGCGCATGTTCGGCGTCGATGAAGCCGCAGACGCCGCCCTTCTTCTGCGCCTCGGCGACGGTATGTAGGGCGAGCGTCGTCTTGCCCGACGATTCCGGCCCGTAGATCTCGATCACCCGGCCGCGCGGCAGGCCGCCGACGCCGAGGGCGATATCGAGCCCGAGCGAGCCGGTCGAGACCGTCTCGATCTCGATCGCCTTGTCGTTCTGCCCGAGACGCATGATCGAGCCTTTGCCGAAGGCGCGCTCGATCTGTGACAGCGCGGCATCGAGGGCTTTCGCCTTGTCCATGGAACTACCTTCTACGAGTCGCAATGTGGGCTGAGACATGAATGCTCGTCCTTATGCACGGGAAGCGAAGGATTCTCAATGCGCGCCGCAGTCAATGTACCTGTTTTGTTCCCGTTCACAAAGTTCTTTTTTTGTTCGCACCGCGCGCGCCGGGCTCCCGGCCCGGCGACGCCGTCATTTCAGCTGCGTCTTGACCGCCTCGACGAGCTGCTTGAGGCTGAAGGGTTTCGGCAGGAAGGTGAACTGCTCGCCCTCGGGCAGGTTCTTCTTGAAGGCGTCCTCCGCATAGCCCGACACGAAGATGATCTTGAGGCTCGGAAAGCGCTCGCGCAGCGCACGCAGCAGGGTCGGCCCGTCCATCTCTGGCATCACCACGTCCGAGACGACGAGGTCGACCGGCTGGTCGAGTCCCTCGACGATGGCCATCGCCTCCGTGCCGGAGCTTGCCTCGAGCACGGTGTAGCCGCGCGACGTGAGCGCGCGGGCGCCGAAGGCGCGCACCGCCTCCTCGTCCTCGACGAGCAGGATCGTGCCGCGGCCCGTGAGATCGGCCGCGAGCGTCTTCGCTGCCCCAGCCTTGGGCGCCGCCTCCTGCTCCGCGGGCACATGCCGCGGCAGGAAGATGCGGAAGGTGGTGCCTGCGCCAACCGTGCTGTCGCAGAAGATGAAACCGCCGGTCTGCTTGACGATTCCATAGACGGTGGAGAGGCCAAGGCCGGTCCCCTTGCCGACATCCTTGGTCGTGAAGAAGGGCTCGAAGATCTTGTCGAGCACATGCGGCGGGATGCCGGTGCCCGTATCGGACACCTCGACCAGGACATAGTCGGCCTCGGGCACCGCCTTGTAGCCGTACGCCGCCACCTCCTGCGCCGGCACGTTCTGCGTGCGGATCGACAGCTTGCCGCCGTCCGGCATGGCATCGCGCGCGTTGACGGCGAGGTTGACGATCACCTGTTCGAACTGGTTGACGTCGGCCTTGGTCAGCCACATGTCGCGCCCGTGGCGCAGTTCGAGCTCGATGCGCTCACCGATGAGGCGCTTCAGCAGCAGCGACAGATCGGACAGGCTGTCGGAAAGCTGGATGACCTGCGGACGCAGGGTCTGCCGCCGCGAGAAGGCGAGCAGCTGCCGCACCAGGCTCGCCGCCCGGTTGGCATTCTGCTTGATCTGCATGATGTCCTGGAAGGACGGGTCCGTCGGCCGGTGGTTGGCGAGCAGCAGGTCCGAATAGCCAATGATGGCCTGCAGCACGTTGTTGAAGTCGTGCGCGACGCCGCCGGCGAGCTGGCCCACCGCCTGCATCTTCTGGGCCTGGGCGAACTGCGCCTCGAGCGCCCGCTGCTCCGTCGTCTCGAGCGCGTAGACGATGGCGGCCTCGCCGTCGCCCTCCGCATCCGCCACGCCGCTGACGTAGATGCGGGCCGAGCGGTCCTCGGCGCCCCGGATGGCAACGTCGAGCGGCACGATGTCGCCGCGCCCCTCCCCCGCCGCGGCGAGGGCATTGCCCAGCGCATCCTCATCCCGCTCAGCCACGACGCCGGTGATGGTGCGCTCGCCGGGCGCGCCGAACAGGCGGGCAAAGGCGGCATTGCTGCGCAAGATCTCGCCGCGCCGGCCAACGGCGGCGATCGCCACGGGCGTGTCGTTGAAGAAACGGGCGAAGCGCACTTCGGCGGCGCGCTGGCCCTCGGCCACGTCCTCGCCCGGCGAGCGGTTGAGCACGAGCGTGCGCGAGGCGCCGGGCCGCCCGTCGGCCCCAAAGGCGACGCGGTGGAAGAGCCGCACGGGCAGCGACTGGCCGCCACGCCGGCGCAGGTCGACGTCGATGATCTCCGTGCGCACCTCGCCGGGGCCGCCGGTGACGGCGCCGATCAGGGCCGCCGCGTTCGGCGGCACGACGTCGGCCACGCTGAGGCCGCCGGAGCCAACCTGCGCGAGGTCGTGGTCGAGCCAGCCGGCGAGCGTCGCGTTCATGTAGACGATCTCGCCCGCCGGATCGATGGACAGGAACCCGGCCGGCGCGTGGTCGAGATAGTCGATGGCATGCTGCAGCTCCTGGAAGACGTTTTCCTGGCGCTCACGCTCGCGCGTCACGTCGGCGATGGTCCAGAGCGCGGCCTTGCGCCCGCCGGGGCGGGCGAGCGGGCGCACGCGCACACGGTACCAGGCGGCCTCCGCCCCGTTCAGCGCCGGCGCGAGGCGGATCTCCTCGCCGGCCGCCCGCCCCTCGCGCACCGCCTGCGACAGGCGGTAGATCGCCTCCGACACCTCCGGCGCGCCGGTGAACAGCCGCTCGACCGTGCGCACCTCCGCCGCCGTGCGGCAGCCGCTCAGGGTGAGGAAGGCGCCGTTGGCATAGATCACGCGCCCGTCGCCCTCGACGACGATGAGGCCCTCGGTCGCGGTGTCGGCCATCAGCTTGGTAAGATCGTTGCGCGCGACACGGCCGGCGAACTGCAGGACACCGACGGCAAGGCCGAAGAGGCAGAAGATGCCGGCGACCGCGAGGATCGCCAGGAAGGCGACGATGAAGATCTGTGCCTTCTCGTCCGACAGGAGGCTCAACGACAGCACGGCGGCGACGAGGAGCCCGGCGAGCAGCAGCAGCAGCCCGGCATGGCCGGACCGTTCCGAGCGGTCGAGCGTGGTCGCGGCGGTCGTCTCGCTCATGCCTTTCGGCCTCTCCTCAGGCGATTGATGCATGACTAATGACAGATTCTCGCGCCTGTCCCGAGACCCAATTGCCGCAAGACATGGATGATCCACGCCGCAGGCATCTGCCTTCTGGCACACCGAGGCGAGCGGCGCGCCATGGCCAGCTCCTGTCCGCTCCCCGCGGGGCGGAAAAAATTGCCGCCCTTATGGTAAACGAACCGTAAATGCCGTTGAAATGGCGTATTTCTGAGGCCATTGGCGCTGTTCCGGCATTAACCTTTGCGGCAAAGCGCTTTACGCTGCGCGCCATGTGGGATACTGCCGGAGGGGTCCGGTGGTGGAATGACTTGGGAAACATGCCACGCGCATGTTGTTCGGCATGGAAATCTCGAACGCAGGCCAATATCTCATCGCTTTCGCGATCATCTTCGGCGTGGTGGCGCTGGTGGCGCTCGCCGTTCGGCGGGCCACCGCCGGGCGCAGTCGCGTCGCTGGCTCCTCCTCTCCGCGTGCCCGCCAGCCGCGGCTCGGCATCGTCGACGTCTTCGATCTCGACCGCCAGCGCCAGCTCGTTCTCGTCCGGCGCGACAATGTCGAGCACCTCGTGATGATCGGCGGGCCGACGGACGTGCTGATCGAGGGCAGCATCATCCGCGGCGCGGCGCGCGCGGGTGCGCCGCTGCCAGGCTTCGAGGCGACGGTCGCGCCCGTCATTCCCGGCCTGGAGCCGCAGCCGTCCCTGCGCCCGGCCGCGGTCGAGCCGCGCGACAGTTTCGACGACGATGAACGCGACGAGCCCCGCCAGCCGGCCCACGTTTCGCCTGTTCAGACCCCGGGACCTGCGCCGGCCGCACCGACGGCTCCCGTGATGCCGGTACCCCCGCCTTTCCCGCCGGCGCCTGCCGCGCAGTCCGCCAGACCCGTTCCGCCCCCGATGGCCCCGGCACCGACGACTGCAGCCAGCGCCGGCGCGCCCGCCGCCGCGCGCAGCGAGCCCCCTGCAGAACCGGTCGGGGAGGCTCCTCCTGCACCGGCCAAGCCCGCCGAGGACAAGGCTCTATCCTCGATGGCCCGTCAACTCGAGGAGGCTCTGAAACGTCCCTTCTCGGCTGCCCGGCCATCGAGCACCGCCACGGCCCAGCCTGCAACACCAACGCCGCCCCCGGCAGCGCCGCGTCCGGCCGTGCGGGAAGCCGCCGGGCCGCCCCGGCCGCAGGCCCCCGCGACCTCCCAGCAGGCCCCCGCGACCTCCCAGCAGGCGCCCGCTCCCGACCTTTCCGCCCAACTCGCCGAAGAGCTGGCACGGGAACTGACGAAAGCGGTGCCACCGGCCCGGCCGGAGACCCCAGCCGTTCCGCCCGCGAACACCTTCGGTCCGCGCCCGGCAGCACCGGCTGCAGCGCCGCCGGCTGCACCGCGCGTCGCCCCGGCCCCGACATCGACCGGCGGACCGGCCAGCGGCGGCATAGCGGCTTCCGCCCGACCGGCCAACGCCTGGTCGATGCGTCGTGAGGACAGGCCCGCCGGCAGCGCACCGCCACCGGCCGCTGCCAAGGCGCCGGGCACGCCGCAGACCTCATCGCAGGTGCCCGTCATGTCTGCGCCCGGCCCGGCCCGTCCGATCTCGCCACCGCCCGAGCCGCCCCGCCAGGAGCCTCCCAGGCCCCCCGAGGCGCGGCCGGACGGGGCGGCTCTTCCCGTGACGAATCCCGGCGAGCCTCTGCCACAGGCGCCGGCGAAGAGCGCCGCGCCGCTCGCGGTGACGCCGGCGGAGCGGCCTGCGCCAAAGCCGGACAGCGACAGGCCCGATCCGTTCTCGGTGGAGAGTATCGAGGCGGAGTTCGCCCGTCTGCTCGGCCGCGGCGAGCCGGCGAAGGACAAGTAGACGGCGCTTATAAGGCGGAATGCGGAACGGCCCGGACGGAAACCCGGGCCGTTTCTTTCCTGCCGGTCCTGCCGCCGTCAGGCGGCGTCGAGCAGCGCCTGGCCCGCCTGTTCTCGGGCGAGGACGCGCTGGACGGACGGCCGCGCCTGCATGCGGGCATGATGGGCGGAGTAGTTCGCGTAGGGCGTCATGTCGAAGCCCATGTAGGTCTTCGCCCAGTGGAAGAAGGGATAGAGATAGGCGTCGACAACCGAGAAGTCGCCGAGCGCCCAGTCGCGGCCCGCGAGCCGGCCGTCGACATCCGCGAGGTTGCCGGCAAGGCGGGTGCGTGCCTTCTCCTTGAGGGCGGCCTGCACCTCTTCCCCGTCGATGAAGCGCTGGGGCGCGAAGAGCGGCCCGTAGCTGCCGTGCAGCTCGCTCGTCAGGAAGCCGAGCCACGACAGCGCCTGCGCGCGGGCAAAGCCGTCGCGCGACAGGAGCCCCTTCTCCGGGGCAAGATCGGCGAGGTAGGTGAGGATCGCGACATTCTCCGTCACGATGCCCTCGGCGGTGCTCAGGGCCGGCACCTTGCCGCGCGGATTGATGGCGAGGTAGGCGGGCTCGTATTGCTGGCCCTTGCGCAGCGAGACCGGTCGCGCCTCGAACGGCTGGCCGATTTCCTCGAGGACGATATGGGCCGCGATGGAACAGGCGCCGGGCGCATAGTGAAGGGTGATCATCGGGTTCCTCCAGTTGGGGAAGCCGGTATGGCCCTGCTGATTTCGATATGCAAGAAGGCAGCTTTTCGTGCTATACATACCAGATGGATACTATCGGCCATCGCGGCGCCAGTGCCGCCTTCCTGCGCGAAGATCTCGGCCCCTGCACCTGCCATCGTCGCATCCGCAGCACGCTCGATGTCATCGCCAACAAATGGGCGGTGCCGGTGTTCGTGGAACTGGTGCGGGCGAAGGGCGAGCCGCTGCGCTTCACGCAGCTCGCCCGCGCCATTCCAGGCATCACGCAGAAGGAATTGACGAAACAGCTGCGCGAGATGGAGGCCGCCGGCCTTGTCCTGCGCAAGGTCTATCCGGTCGTGCCGCCCAAGGTGGAGTACACGCTGACGCAACTCGGCTGGTCGCTCGATCCCGTGCTCGACGCGCTCGCCCGCTGGGCGGCGACCTACGGCAATGTTGTCGCCGACAACCAGGCACGCTTCATGGAGCGCAGAAAGGCGGACGGCGCGGCCCCCTGACAGCCCGCGCCGCCGTCGCGATAACAACGCTGCAATGACCGTCAGTCGTCGCGGTAGACGCGCTCGTTGCGCTCGTGCCGCTCCTGCGCCTCGAGCGACAAGGTGGCGATTGGCCGCGCTTCCAGACGCCGCAGGGAGATGGGCTCACCCGTCTCCTCGCAATAGCCGTAGGTGCCGTCCTCGATGCGCTGCAGCGCCGCGTCGATCTTGGCGATCAGCTTGCGCTGCCGGTCGCGCGCCCGAAGCTCGATGGCGCGATCCGTCTCGGACGAGGCACGGTCGGCAATGTCGGGGTGGTTCTCACTCTCGTTCTGCAATGCCGCCAGCGTCTCGCGGCTCTCTCGTAGAATCTCGTCCTTCCAGGCATTGAGCTTCCGGCGGAAATAGTCCCGCTGCCGCTCGTTCATGAAAGGCTCGTCTTCAGATGGCCGGTAGCCTTCCTCGAGTTCGATTTCAGGCATGCGTGGCTTCTGCTCTCATCCCATGACCAGCCCGAGGCATTCCCCGGAGTGGCGCCTATATAGCGGTCCGCACCAGCCCCGACAACGCGGTTTGACACTCTCCTTTTGTCGAACTTTTGCGACTTGGCCCGCTTTTCGAGATGACACCATGCGGAGGGCCTGCCTTCTCACTCGGCCGCTGTCATTTTGCTCACCGCTTGCGCGACAGCCCGCTCGACTTCGTGCGCCAGCGACGCCCGATAGTGGGTCTTGTCGAAGAAGTTGGCCGGGTCGCGATTCTCCGGCCTGTCGCTGCGCCAGTCGAGCCACGCGGTCCGCGGGCGCCCGGCCGCGAGGGCCGCGAAGGCCGCCATGCAGCGGCCCTCGTTGGCCGCCTCCTCGCTGCCGGCGGCCGGCAGCCCGGCGATGAAGACCGGCGGCGAGATGAGGACGACGACGAGATCGGGCGGCAGCCCTGCAAGAACCTCCCGCAACAGCACGGCCGCCGGGAACCGTCCCGTGGGGTCTGCCTGCATGGTCGGCCGCGGCACGGACAGGTCCTTCACCTTGTCGGGCCCGTCATAGCCCATGCCGAGATATTCCGGCGCGTAGTCCCAGTAGCCGTCCGGCCGCGCCCGCTCGCCGTAGCCGGCGAGGAAGGCCACGCGTTCGCCGAGGCGTTCCACGACGTCGAAGCGCGGCAGCCCCTTGAGGTGGGACAGGACGTCCGCGTCGTAGAGCCAGAACGGAAAGGGATGGCGCAGCGGCAGCGCGGGTCGCCCTCGCACCAGAACTCGTCGATGCCGAGCACGACCGCCCGCGCCGTTCCCTCGTGATGCCTGACGAACCAGTCGAGCATGGCGACCTGCTCGCGCGCGCCGGTGCCCGGCACGATCAGCGAGACGAAGGACAGCCCCGTCCCGGCCGACAGCCGCTCGGGCGAGAGAAGCTGGACGTGCGAATTGACGATGACGGCGGCATTGAAGGACGGGTCGCGGCCCCGGCTCGCATTGGCCGTGCGCGGCCCCTGGGGAGAGACGCCGACGCCCCAGTCGACCGGGCCGCGCCCCGTGTCATACGGATCGAGCACGACGACCGCGCCGAGCACGATGCCGACGGTCAGGACCGCGGCCCCGACGAAGGTCGCGGCGAAGCGGCGCCACGGCGCCGCATCGCCCGCCTCAGAACTGGAAGTAGATGAACTCGTAGTTGGCATCGTCGCCGATCTTGAGAAGGATGACCACGAAAAGGAGGGCGAAGGCCACAGCGAGCCAGCGGTTGGGCGGCAGGCGGTGAACGGCCGCCCAGGCGGTGGGCCCGATCATGGCGACGAGCGCCGCGATCACCAGCGCACGCCATTTGAAGCCCGAGCCGAAGGGGGCGAAGCCGAACATCGCCTCATAGAGCCGCATCGCCGCGTCGAAACTGGTGGCGCGGAATAGCACCCACGTCAGCGCCACGAACAGGAAGGTCAGCGCCCAGCCGAGCACGGCCGGCATGACGACGCCCGTGCGCCGCCAGAGAATGCCCGCGCAAAGGCCGAGGCCGTGGGCGATGCCCCAGAAGATGAAGGTGAGGCCGGCCCCGTGCCACAGGCCGCCGAGCGTCATGGTGGCGAACAGCGCGAAGAGCTGGATGGACAGGCCATGCCGGTTGCCGCCGAGCGGGATGTAGAGATAGTCGCGCAGGAAGCGCGACAGCGTCATGTGCCAGCGCCGCCAGAAATCCTGCAGCGAGACGGCGCGGTAGGGCACCTCGAAGTTCTGGGGCAGCACGACGCCGAACATCAGCGCGATGCCGAGCGCCATGTCGGTGTAGCCGGAGAAGTCGAAATAGATCTGGAAGGTGAAGGCGAGCGTGCCCTGCCAGGCCTGCAGCGTCGTGAGCGCGCCGCCGTTCGCGGCAGCCTCGAAGACGGGATTGGCGTAGCCCGCGAGCGGATCGCCGATCAGCACCTTCTTCGCAAGCCCGACGGTGAGCAGCATCAGCCCCTGCGCGAAACGCTGGGCGGCATCGCTGCGCAGATAGGGCCGCTCGTCGAGCTGGTGCATCAGCTCGGTCCAGCGCACCAGCGGTCCGGCCAGCACCTGCGGGAAGAAGCCGATGTAGAGACCGTAGCGGATGAGGTCGAACCGCGGCGCCCGCCCGGCCCTCAGATCGACCAGATACATCACGTGATGAAAGGTGAAGAAGGAGATGCCGAGCGGCAGCGCGAACTCGTAGCGCGGCAGGCCGAGGTCCGCCGCCGCATTGGCGAGATCGGCGAAGAAGGCCGCATATTTGAAGATGCCGAGCACCGTCAGGTTGGCGGCGATGGCCGCGACGATGAGCGTGGCGAGGCGGGTCCTGACGAAGAGCTGCGCCATCACCCAGTTGATAAGGATCGACAGTGCCAAGAGCGGGATGAAGCGCACATCCCAGTAGCCATAGAAGATGAAGGATAGGACGAGGAGCAGCGGCAGCCGGGCGGCCGGCGCGAATCGCTCGGCGAGCCAGTGCAGGGCGAGCGCCAGCGGCAGGAACGCCAGAAGAAACGCAAAGGAATTGAACAGCATAGATCGGTGTCCACAGCCCCCGCCACGCGCCGGCGCAGCGGGGAGGCTGCACGATCGGCGTTGCGAACCGCGCCCGTTGTGGGAAATCGTTCCCGCAACGTCAATGCGCCTTGCGCCGGCGGCCGTCGGACGGCGACCCTTACTGCCCTTCCGGAGGCTTCGCTGCCGAGCGGTCGAAGAGGCTCGAGGCCACGTCCCCGAGGACCGGCGGCTCGAGCGCTGTGAACGGCAGGGGGCGGCAGACGGCGATGGCCGAAAGGCCGACGCGCGCCGTCAGGAGGCCGTTGACGACACCCTCGCCGAGTTTGGCCGAGACGCGCGCGGCGAGCCCGAGCCCCATCACCTGCTGCAGCAGGCTGTCGCCCATTGCGATGCCGCTCGTCACGGTGAGATGCGACAGCACGTTGCCGGCAAGGCGCAGGAAGCCGAGCGTGCCCGGCCGCCCGCCATAAAGCGCCGCGATGCGGCGCATCAGCCGCGCGACAGAATAGAGCACGAAGGCGACATCGACGATGGCACGGGGGCTGAGCGCGGTGACGACCGAAACCTGCTGCGCCGTCTCCGCCACCAGCCTTCGCGCCCGCCGGTCGAGCGGCGCGAGCAGTTCCCGCTCCGCAAGGCCGAGAAGCTCCGACGCGTCGATCACGGCATCTCCGAGATCGGCGAGGCGCCCCCGGGCGCGCGCCGTCTCCGGCCTCCGGGCATAGAGGGCGGCGACATCGGCGACGAGCTTGCGCGCTCCCACCTCGTCCTTGTCGGCGAGGATGCGCGCGGCCTCTTTCTGCAGCCCCTCGATGCGCCGCTCGCGCAGCATGCCGAGCATTTCGCGCACGACGATACCGAGGAGGCCGGCGAGCGCCAGCGCTGCCAGCGCGAGGGCGAACCAGCCGAGGGCCGGGTAGCTCGCCATGAGATCGCGCACGAGCCGCTCGACGCCGAGCCCCAGCGCGAGCAGCAGCAGCCCGCCGAGCGCGGAGAGCAGCATGCCGAGCCATGGCAGGCGCCGGCGCCGCGGCGGGCGTGCCGTCACCGCCTCCTCGTCGGCGATGGCCTCCTCCGGCTCGTGCTCGACGACGATGCCGGGCGAAAGCTCGATCGTCTGCCGCTCCCGGTCGGGCGGCATTTCGTCGAGGCGGAAGGCGCGCGGTCCCTTGCTCATGTCGTCAGGCCAATCGATCGCCGATGAGGAATTCGAGCGCCCGGTCGAGGCGGATGTGCGGCAGCGGCGGCATGCGGCCGGCGGCATCCGGCACTCTGAGCGGCGGGCGGAAGCGCGGGAAGCGCAGGCTGCCGGGAACGACGGCGCCGGAGAAGATCGCCTTCGGGTCATCGGGCAGTTCGCCGGGGAAAATGGCCGCCTCGCCCTCGCCGTCGAAGACCTCGTTGCCCACGCGCTCGCCCGCGCACGGCACGCCGACGATGGCTGGCAGCCGCTCGCCGCCCTCGCGCACGCTTGCCTCGCGCGTCGCCCGCACCGAGGCGAGCGCCAGCGTGTCGACGCGCGCCCCTGCCCCTTCCGAGCGGCGGATGGCGCGCTCGACGAGGAGCCGCAGGATGGCGTCGAGCCGCGCATGGTCGCTGCGATGCAGATGGTCGGCCTTCGTGGCGGCGAAGAGCACCTTGTCGATGCGCGGGGCGAAGAGGCTGCTGACGAGCGTGTTGCGGCCGGCCCGGAAGGCGCCGAGCACCTGGTCGAGCGCGCCTTCGAGCTCGCCGACCGCCCGCGCCCCGGCATCGAGCGCCGCCAGCACGTCGACGAGCACGATCTGGCGGTCGAGCCGCGAGAAATGCTCCCGGAAGAAAGGCCGCGCCACATGGTTCTTGTAGGCCTCGAAGCGCCGCTCCATCTGGCTCGCGAGGCTCGCCGGCGCGTGCGGGGCGCCGGGCCTGACGTCGAGCGGCGCAAAGGTCAGGGCCGGCGAGCCGGCGAGGTCGCCCGGCATCAGGAAGCGGCCCGGCGGGGTCGTCGCCACTGCTTCGGGACCGGCGCGCAACGCCGACAGGTACTGTTTGAAGAGGTCGCTCGCGGCGACCATCTCCGCCTCGACTGCAGGCTTCTCGGGCGCGAGCGTCGCAAGATGCGCGTGCCAGGCGGCGGCGAGCTGCGCCCGCTCCGGCCGCCGGCTCGCCTCGAGCGTCGCACGCGACCATTCGGCATAGGAGAGGTCGAGCAGGCCGAGGTCGAGCAGCCACTCGCCGGGATAGTCGACGATGTCGAGCGCGAGCGTCGCCGGGCCGGACCGCCAGCCGGGCCGGCGCTCGTAGTCGATCTCGACGCGCAGCTCGGCGATGCGGTTGGTCGACTGCGGCCATTGCCGGCCGGGGCCCGTCAGCGCCGCAAGATGGTCCTCGTAAGCGAAGCGCGGCACCGTATCGTCCGGCTGCGGTGCGAGCCGCGCACGGCGGATCCGCCCTTCGGCCGAGGCACGGAACACGGGCATGGGCGTTACGCCCGTGAGGTGATGCACCAGCGCCGTGGTGAAGACGGTCTTGCCCGAGCGCGCGAGGCCGGTGACGCCGAGGCGCAGCGTCGGCCGCACCGCGCCGGCCGCATATTCGGCGAGGCTCTTCAGCGCATCGACCGTGCCGTCGAGGAAGGACGGCGGCATCAGGCGCGCTCCGCGTCCGTGCCGGCCTCAGTCCTCATCCTCGCCCCCGATCATCTTCGGCGTGACGAAGCGGTCGAGCCGCCCGCCGTGATCGGCCACGTCGGCCCAGGACGCGACGTCGAAATCGATCACGGCGAGCCCCGCCGTCGGATATTTCTGGCGCAGGCGGGCAAAGGCATAGCGGTCGCCGTGGCCGACGAGTCGCGTCGCGAGATCGGCAAAGCCCGGGTTGTGACCGATGACGAGCAGCGTGCGCACGTCCGGCCCGGTCGAGCGGATGGCGGCGAGGATGGCGTCCGTCTTCGCCTCGTAGATGCGCCGCTCGTCGCGTTTCGGCACCTCCTCGGCGAAGGCGGGCGCGACGAGGGCCCATGTCTCCTGCGTGCGCTTCGACGTCGAGACAATCGCGAGGTCGGGCACCAGATGCTCGCCGGCAAGGTAGCGCCCCATGAGCGGCGCGGCTTCGCGCCCGCGCGGCGCGAGCGGCCGTTCGTGATCGGCGGCGCCGGCGGGCCAGGCGGATTTGGCGTGACGAAGGAGCATGAGGCGAAGCATGGGCGCCAAGCTAGGCATCCCGCCCCGGCCACGCAAGGGCAGCCCGCCGGGATGCCCCCTGTCTCAGCCGATGCCGTCGACCACCTGGAGGCCGTGGGCGAAGGGATCACGGTCGTCGATGACGATGGTGTTGAAGCCGGTGACGCGCGCCCAGCCCTCGATGGAGGGGATGATCGCATCGTGCCCGCCGACCTTCGCCCATGCCTCGATGCGGCCGGAGAAGGTCGAGCCGATGATGCTTTCATGGACGAAGACATCCCCTTCGCGTAGGGCCCCGCGCGCCGCGAGCTGCGCCATGCGCGCCGACGTGCCGGTGCCGCAGGGCGAGCGGTCAATGGCCTTGTCGCCGTAGAACACGGCGTTGCGCGCGGTTCCCTCCTGCGTCTTCGGCCGGCCCGTCCACATGACATGGGTCAGCCGGTCGATGGCCGGGTTCTCGGGATGGGCGATACGGTGGCGGGCGTTGAAATCCTGCCTGAGCTTTGGGCTCCAGCGCAGGATGTCGGAGGGGTTCACCTCGGCAAGATCGCCGTAGCCCTCCTGCGGCTCGACGATGGCGTAGAAATTGCCGCCGTAGGCGACGTCCACCCTGAGCGGCCCGAGCCCCTCCACCGCAACGTCATAGCCCGTGCCGAGGAGGAAGGACGGCACGTTGGTGATGCGCACGCGCTCGATGAACGGCCCGTTCTCGACATAGCGCGCCTCGACGAGCCCCGCCGGCGTGTCGAGCCTCAATACGCCCGGCATCTTCGGACGGACGAGCCCGTTCTCGAGCGCGATCGTCACCGTGCCGATGGTGCCGTGGCCGCACATGGGCAGGCAGCCGGAGGTCTCGATGAAGAGGATGCCGACGTCGCAGTCTTCCCGCGTCGGCGGATAGAGGATCGCGCCCGACATCATGTCGTGCCCGCGCGGCTCGAACATGAGGCCGGTGCGGATGAAGTCGTATTCGGCAAGGAAATGCTGCCGGCGGGCGAACATGGTCTCGCCCTCGAGCCGCGGGATGCTGCCGCCGGCGACGACCCGGACCGGATTGCCGCAGGTGTGCCCGTCGATGCAGAAGAAGGTGTGGCGCGCCATGGTCCGCCTCCGTCTGTCAGGCCGCGCTCTTCAGCCCGACGTCCGGCAGCGCCGGGCGCGTGGCGAGCGCCTTTTGCATGACGTCCTCGACCGCCCGGCGCTCCTCGCCCGTGAGCGGCAGCCGCGGCGGGCGCGTCAGGGCGGAGCCGCGACCCATGATCTCCTCGCACAGCTTGATGCACTGGACGAGGTCGGGCCGCGCATCGAGATGGAGCAGCGGCATGAACCAGTCGTAAAGCGGCCGCAGCTCCTCGAAGCGCCCGGCGCGCGCGAGGCGGAACAGCGTCTCGCCCTCGCGGGGAAAGGCATTCGACATGCCCGACACCCAGCCGGCGGCCCCCAGCATCACGCTCTCCACCACCACGTCGTCGAGCCCGGCGAAGAGCACGAAGCGCTCGCCCACCATGTTGCGCATGTCGGTGAAGCGGCGCGTGTCGCCGGAGGAATCCTTGATGCAGACGATGGTGTCGCAATCGGCGAGCGAAGCGAGGATGTCGGGCGTGACGTCGTTCTTGTAGATCGGCGGGTTGTTGTAGACCATCACCGGCAGGTCGGTGGCCCCGGCGACGCCGCGGAAATGCGCCGCCGTTTCGTGGGGCTTGGCCGAATAAACGAGCGCCGGCATCACCATGATGCCGTCGAGCCCGACCCGCGCCGCCTCCCGCGTCGTCTCGGCGGCGAAGGTGGTGGTGAACTCGGCGATGCCGGCGATGACCGGCACGCGCCCTTGGGCGACATCCTTCGCCGCCTCCATCACCGCTACCTTCTCGGGCCGCGAGAGCGAGGTGTTCTCGCCTACGGTGCCGCAGACGATGAGGCCGGAAACGCCGTCGTCGATCAGCCCGGCCATCACCTTGTGGGTCGCCTCGATGTCGAGGCTGAAATCCGCGCGGAACTGCGTGGTGACTGCGGGGAAGACACCTTCCCAGCCGATGCGCGCTGCCATGGCCGTTCTCCGGATGGTGAGATTGCCATGAATTGTAGATTGTATAAAATTCATGCTGTCAAGCGCACACCGGGACCCCGATGGACGGCACCCCCCTCACCTCTCCGCTCCGCAAGACGGTTCAGCACCGCACCATCTCGGCCGCCGTCGCCGCCGAGCTGCGCCGGCGCATCCTCGACGGGGAGGTGCCGGCCGGCAGCCAGCTCAGGCAGGATGCGCTCGCCACCGAGTTCGCCGTCAGCCGCATTCCCGTGCGCGAGGCGCTGATGCAGCTCGAGGCCGAGGGGCTCGTAAAGATCCATCCGCACCGCGGCGCCGTGGTGCCGGAACTGTCGCTCGCCGAGATCGAGGAGCTGTTCGAACTGCGCCTCCTCCTCGAGCCGCGCCTCCTCGCCGCCTCTGCCCCGCAGCTGTCGGACGACGACTACGCCCGCCTCGACCGCATCCTGGAGGAATACAGCGACGAATTGCGCGCCCGGCACGTCAGCCGCTGGGGCGAGCTCAACCGCGCGTTCCACCTCTTGCTCTACAGCCGTGCCGAAAAGCCGCGCACCGCCGGCATCGTCGCCAACCTCCTGCAGGACTGCGACCGCCACACGCGTCTGCAACTGTCCTTGACCGGCGGCATGGAACGGGCCGAGGCCGAGCACGCCGAGCTCGTGCACCTCTGCCGCGCGGGGCGCATCGACGATGCCTGTGAATTGCTGCGCGCCCACATCGAGAACGTCGGCCGGGCGCTGCGGCGGTTCTTGGAGGAGCGCTGAATGCAATTCCCCTCCCCCCGCTTGTGCGGGGAGGGGTTACAGGTGGGGGCGGCTCCGCCTTCCGGACGCTCCGCTCAGATCGCTTGAGATCCCAGGGATTGCCAGCGAGCCCACAGCATTATGCATTCAAGTCGGGGCAGTTGACTTGGCTTGATCCCTCCCCTCAAGGAGAGGGTGGATCGCGCCAAAGGCGCGAGACGGGTGGGGTCAATTCCGGGTACGGCGCGCGTAAATGCCACCCCGCAGGCCCCCTCCGTCGCCGCTTCGCGGCGCCACCTCCCCCATGCGGGGGAGGATCGACGTGCACACCAATTTCAGGTCATCATACTAATCTGCTGGCGCGGGCATCTCGGTGCGCCTACCGCCCCTCGCGCCGCGCCAGGAACGCCAGCTTCTCGAAAAGCCCGACGTCCTGCTCGTTCTTGAGGAGCGCCCCGTGCAGAGGCGGGATAAGCTTGCGCGTGTCGCGCTCGCGCAGGGTCTCGGCGTCGATGTCCTCGGCCATGAGGAGCTTCAGCCAGTCGATGAGCTCCGAGGTCGACGGCTTCTTCTTGAGGCCGGGCACGTCGCGGATATCGAAGAAGAGGCGCAGCGCCTCCTCGACGAGGCGCTTCTTGATGCCGGGATAGTGCACCTCGACGATCCGGGCCATGGTCTCGTGATCGGGAAAGCGGATGTAGTGGAAGAAGCAGCGGCGCAGGAAGGCGTCCGGCAGCTCCTTCTCGTTGTTGGAGGTGATGACGACGATGGGCCTCTGGCGTGCCTGCACGGTCTCGCCCGTCTCGTAGACGTGGAACTCCATGCGGTCGATCTCGAGCAGGAGGTCGTTGGGGAACTCGATGTCGGCCTTGTCGATCTCGTCGATGAGCAACACCGGGCGCCGCTCCGACACGAAGGCCTCCCACAGCTTGCCGCGCTTGATGTAGTTGGCGATGTCGGAGACGCGCGGGTCGCCCAGCTGGCTGTCGCGCAGGCGCGAGACGGCGTCGTATTCGTAGAGCCCCTGCTGCGCCTTGGTGGTGGACTTGACGTGCCAGGTGATGAGCGGCGCGCCGACGGCCCGCGCGATCTCCTCGGCGAGCACGGTCTTGCCGGTGCCGGGCTCGCCCTTCACGAGGAGCGGACGCTCCAGCACGATGGCCGCATTGACCGCGACCTTGAGATCCTCCGTGGCCACATAGGTATCGGTGCCGTCAAACCGCATGTCGTCTCCTGAAACCGGGGGGCGCAGCCTCGCCGGCGACAGTAGGGAGCGGACGGGGACGGGGCAAGCGGGGCACGCCTCTCGACGAAAGCCCGCCCCGCCGTCATGCCGTCGATTGTCGCGGGCATGACGGCGGAGACAGGTACGCAAATGGAACGGGAGGAGTGGCATAACCTCCCCCACCCGTCATGGCCGGGTTTGTCCCGGCCATCCACGCCCTTCCGCCCCCACGCCAGCGTCGCGGCGTGGATGCCCGCGACGGGCGCGGGCATGACGGCGGAGACGGGTACGCAAACGGAGCGGAACGAGCGTGGCACAACCTCCCCCGTTCGTCATGGCCGGGCTTGTCCCGGCCATCCACGCCCTTCGACCCCGCGCCTGCGTCGCGGCGTGGATGCCCGCGACGAGCGCGGGCATGACGGGGGCCTACCCCGCCACCTCCGGAAAGACGGCCCCCTCCTTCACGACGCCCATCACGAAGTTCGATTCGATGGCGGCGATGCACCTGAGGCGCGTCAGCCGCGTCTTGACGAAGCGCTCGTAGGCCTCGATGCCCTCGCCGACGACGTGCAGGAGATAGTCTTGCGTGCCCGTCATCAGATAGCAGGCGCTCACCTCGTCCCAGCCGGCGACCGCCTGCTCGAAGGCCGCGATCTCCTCCTCGTTCTGGCGTGTCAGCCGCACCGAGACGAAGACGGTGACGGGCAGGCCGTAGGCCTTCTGGTCGACCTTGGCGGCATAGCCGCGGATGACGCCCGCCTCCTCCAGCCGGCGCAGGCGCCTGAGGCACGGCGACGGCGACAGGCCGATGCGCTCCGACAGCTCCTGGTTGGTCATGCGCCCGTTGCCCTGCAGCAGGCGCAACATGCGGCGGTCGGTCGCGTCGAGCGACATCTGCCCCATTCCCCCTCCATTCTGGCAGTTCCTGCCTGTGCGCGCACATTTGCGCGATCCGATTGGCCGAGCAATGCCAAAGGGCGCACACTAACGTTGAGACAGATCCGTCGGGCCTCGCGGCCGGCGGGACGGGCAAACCGCCAATCGAGGGAACGCTTGTCATGGCATCGTCTGACTACCACAAGGACAAGATCGGCAATCACAAGCTCCATCCCGAGACGCTGATGCTGGGCTACGGCTACGACCCCGCCCTCTCGGAAGGAGCGGTGAAGCAGCCGGTCTTCCTGACCTCCACCTTCGTCTTCCGCTCGGCGGAGGAAGGACGCGACTTCTTCGATTTCACCGCGGGCCGGCGCGAGCCGGAGCCGGGCACCGAGCCGGGCCTCGTCTATTCGCGCTTCAACCACCCCAACAGCGAGATCGTCGAGGATCGCCTCGCCATCTTCGAGGGCGCCGAGATGGGTGCCATCTTCTCGAGCGGCATGTCGGCCATCGCCACGACGCTGCTCGCCTTCGCCCGGCCGGGCGACGTCATCCTGCATTCGCAGCCGCTCTACGGCGGCACGGAAACGCTGATCGCCAGGACCATGAAGCCTTTCGGCATCGATGCGGTCGGCTTCATCGACGGTGTCGACGAAGTGGCCGTGCGCGCCGCGGCCGAGGCGGCGATGGCGAAGGGCCGCGTCAGCGTCGTCTTCGTCGAGACGCCGTCGAACCCGCTCAACAGCCTCGTCGACCTCGCGCTCGTGCGCCGCATCGCCGATGAGATCGGCGACAGGCAGGGCCATCGCCCGATCGTCGCCTGCGACAACACGCTGCTCGGCCCGCTGTTCCAGAAGCCGCTCGCCCACGGCATGGACCTGTCAGTCTATTCGCTGACCAAATACGTCGGCGGCCACTCAGACCTCGTGGCGGGGGCGGTGCTCGGCCGGCGCGAGTTGGTGAAGCCCATCAAGCTGCTGCGCGGCGCCATCGGCACCCAGCTCGACCCGCATTCGGCCTGGATGATCGCCCGCTCGCTGGAGACGCTCAGCCTGCGCATGAGCGCCGCCTGCCGTAACGCCGAGGCGGTCACCGCCTTCCTCGCCGGCCACGAGAAGGTGGCGCGCGTCTATTACCCGACGCTGCTGCCCGCCGAGAGCCCGGCCCGGCGCACCTTCGCGCGCCAGTGCGATGCGGCCGGCACCACCTTCTCCTTCGACATCCGCGGTGGCGAGGCGGCCGCCTTCCGCTTCCTCAACGCGTTGCGCATCTTCAAGCTGGCGGTGAGCCTCGGCGGCACGGAATCGCTCGTCTGCCATCCGGCGACGACCGTCCATTCCGGCGTGCCGAAGGAAACGCGCGAGCGCATCGGCATCAGCGACGCCACCATCCGCATGTCGATCGGTATCGAGCACCCGGATGACCTCATTGCCGATCTGACGCAGGCGCTGTCGGTGGCTTAGCCAGTCGGCAGTCGGCAGTCGGCAGTCGGCAGTCGGGGAAAAGGCAGCCGTCCCATACGGGGAGCAACCTCGTTTCCCGGGCGCATGCAGCGAAGCGGAATGCGACCCGGGAACCGGCGCTCGCGCCTCGCCGCAGGCACCGCACGGTCTGCATCGTCTAGGCCTCGCTCTGCGCCGCGACTGCCTGTTCCTCGCTGCCGATGCCCCATATCCGCGATTGCATCGGCGGCTGCCGCTCGCCCATGATGCCGGGAGCGGATGCGGATTCTGCGCCGCGGCGCGCATGGGCGGGCGATGACAGCGACAGTACCAGTCGAGACTTACAAGGACGCCCTCCTCGTTCTCGCTGCGGCCGGTGCGGCCGTGCCCATGGTCAAGCTCCTCCGCATCAGCCCGGTCCTCGGCTTCCTCGGAGTGGGGGCCGTGCTCGGGCCGCACGGGCTCGGCAACCTGGTCGGCGAGGTGCCGGTGCTGCGCTACCTCACCATCTCCGACCAGGAACTGATGGCGCGCATCGCGGAATTCGGTGTCGTGTTCCTGCTCTTCGTCATCGGCATCGAATTGTCCTGGGCCCGCCTGTGGACTCTGCGGCGCCTCGTCTTCGGGCTCGGCTTCGCTCAGGTGGTGACCTGCGGCGCAGCGCTCGGCCTCGGCGTCGCTCTCGCAGGCGGCGCGGCGGCGGAGGCGCTCGTCATCGGCAGCGCCCTTGCCCTGTCCTCCACCGCTATCGTGCTTGAATCGCTCGCCGAGCGCCGGCGCCTCGGCACCTCCGCCGGGCGCACGAGCTTCGCCGTCCTCCTGTTCCAGGACCTTGCGGTGGTGCCGCTCCTCTTCCTCGTCGGCGTGCTCGGCGCGCGCGAGGAAGGCTCCGTGGCGACAGGCTTCGTCATCGCCATCGGCCAAGCGGTCTTCGCCATCGCGGTCATCGTCCTGATCGGCCGGCGGGCCCTGCGCCCCTTCTTCCGCCTCGTCGCGGCCGCCGACAGCCCCGAGCTGTTCATGGCGGCGGCCCTCCTCGTCGTCGTCGGCACGGCGCTCGCGACCGGCGCAGCGGGCCTGTCCATGCCGCTCGGCGCCTTCATCGCCGGGCTGCTTCTCGCCGAGACGGAATACCGCCGGGAGATCGAGGTGATGATCGCGCCCTTCAAGGGACTGCTCCTCGGCGTCTTCTTCATCAGCGTCGGCATGATGGTGGACATCGGCGGCATTGCGCGCCAGCCCGGCGTCATCGTCGGCGCAGCCGCCGCGGCGGTCGTCGTGAAGACGCTCATCGTGTACGGCCTCGTGCGTCTCTTCTCCGGCGGCCACGCGGTGGCGACCGAGAGCGCCCTGCTGCTCGGCCCCGGCGGCGAGTTCGCCTTCGTCCTGCTCACTCACGCCGCCGCCTTGGCCGTCGTCCCCCGCCCGGTGAGCGACATAGCCATCGCGGCAACGGCCGTGACGATGGTGTTCATTCCCCTGCTCGCGCGCCTCGGCGCCATCGCGGCCGGGCGCTTCGACCGCCCAGGAGCCTTGCCCCCCGAAGCGCAGATGCAACCCGAGCCGGGAGAGCACGGGCATGCCATCGTCATCGGATGCGGCCGCGTCGGCCGCCTCGTCTCCGACATGCTGTCGGCCCAGGCGATCGATCATCTGGTAGTCGACCGGGACGTGGCAACCGTCACCGCGGAGCGCCGCCACGGCCGCAACGTCTTCTACGGCGACGCGACCCGGCGCGAATACCTGCGCCTGTGTGGCATCGCCGACGCCGCCGGCCTGATCATCACCGTCGATGCCTCCACGGCCGTCGACGAGATCGTCCGCCAGGCGAAGGCCCTGACGCCTGGCATCAAGATCCTCGCGCGAGCCCGGGATGCGCGCCACGCCCGGCACCTCTATGGTCTCGGCGTGACGCATGCGGTCCCCGAGACCATCGAGGCGAGCCTCCAGCTCTCGGAAGCCTCCCTCGTCCATCTCGGCGTGCCCATGGGACTGGCGATCGCCGCCGTGCACGACCGGCGCGACCTCTTCCGCAACGAACTGCGCGCCATGCGCGAAGCGCGCGAGCCATGAGCACCGGCCCGCGACATCGGATCCCCGCGGGACGCGTCGCAGGAACGCCCTGACTGTCGGTGCCCCTGTCCGTTTCTGATAGAATGGCCACCCGGCCGTTGACCGACCGCTGACGGAGGAGGCCGACATGAAGGCAACTGCAGCCCTGTGCACCGTCGCGGCTTGTCTTGCCCTCACCGGATGCACCTCGACGATCGAGAGCCGGGAGAACATGCTGGTGGCGGCCGGTTTCCGGATCCGCCCGGCGGATACGCCCGGCATGCGTGCCTCCATCGAGGCCCTGCCGCCAAACCGCTTCGTGCGGCGGATCATCAACGGCAACGTCGTCTATCTCTATGCCGACCCAACCGTCTGCCGCTGCGTCTTCTATGGCGACCAGACCGCCTACGGCACGTACCAGCGGATGGTCTTCGAGCAGAACCTTGCCGACCAGCAACAGATGACGGCCATGATGAACCGGCAGGCCGCCTGGGGCCGGTATTGGGGCAGGCCCGGGCCATTCTGGTATTAATCCGGCCCGAAACGCACATTGACGGCCGATATTCATGCAAAATTCACATTAAATCCATGCATGCACTGCGATATAAATTTACAAATACAGAAATAATCGGCATATTTTAATTGAAATGAACGGTCATTCATATTCTCAAGCAATTTCATTACCGCAACATTGCGGAAGTTTAATTTGAAATCGGGCATCCTGAGGCCCATCCTTGGTCCACATCGAATGGAGGACCACGATGAAGAAAACGATCGTTGCAGCGACCCTTGCGGCGGGCGTTGCCGTCACTCCCCTCATGGCCATGGCCCAGAATGGCCCGCAGCCCGGCGCCGGGCCGCGGGCCGAGCAGGCCGAGAAGCGCGGCCCCCGCTTCAGCGAAGCCGACCGGGCGGCATTCCTCGACGCGCGCATCGCCGGCCTGAAGGAGGGCCTCAAGCTCACGGCCGACCAGGAGAAGAACTGGCCGGCCCTCGAAACCGCCCTGCGCGACATGGCCAAGGCCCGTGCCGACGCCATGCGGGAACGGCGCGAGAGCCGTGCCGAGGGCAAGGAACGTACCGGTGCCATCGAGCGCCTGGAGATGCGCGCCGACTTCATGGAGAAGCGAGCCGCCGAGATGAAGAAGTTGGCCGAGGCCGCCAAGCCGCTCTACGACAGCCTCGACGAGGCGCAGAAGGGCCGCTTCGACGTGCTGATGCGCGCTGGCATGCGCGGTGACGGCCATCGCATGCGCCACGCCGCTTTCCACCACCGTGGCGCTCCGCCGGCCCCGCCGGCTCAGCAGCAGTAAGCGCCCGGCCCTCGGTCGGTCGTTTCGAGACCCGTCAACCCAGCACCTTGGCCGCCGGCATGCCCGGCGGCCCCTTTTTCGAGCCGTCGCGCGGCGCTGCGAGGCCTGCTAGATTGCCGGCATGTTCCTCGACTTCTTCACCGCCCTGCGTGCCGCGACGATCCCCGTCACCTTGCGGGAATACCTGACCCTGCTCGGCGCGCTGGAAGCGGACCTCGCCGAGAAGAAGGTGGAGGACTTCTACTATCTCGCCCGCACCTGCCTCGTGAAGGACGAGCGCAACCTCGACAAGTTCGACCGCGTCTTCGCCACTGTCTTCCAGGGGCTGAAGACCCTCGGTCCGGCTATTGAAAAGGCCACCATTCCCGAAGAATGGCTGCGCAGGCTCGCCGAGCGCTACCTGACGGAAGAGGAAAAGCGGCAGGTCGAGGCCATGGGCTGGGACAAGCTGTTCGAGACGCTGCGCCAGCGCCTGGCCGAGCAGAAGGAGCGGCACCAGGGCGGAAGCAAGTGGATCGGCACTGCCGGCACCTCGCCCTACGGCGCCTACGGCTACAATCCCGAAGGCATCCGCATCGGCCAAGACGGCAACCGCAACTTCCGCGCCGTCAAGGTGTGGGACAAGCGCGAGTTCAGGGACCTCGACGACACGGTCGAACTCGGCACGCGCAACATCAAGCTAGCGCTCCGGCGCCTGCGCCGCTTCGCGCGCACCGGCGCCGCCGAGGTGCTCGACCTCGACGACACCATCCGCGCCACGGCCCACAAGGGCTATCTCGACGTGAGGCTGGTGCCGGATCGGCACAATGCGGTGAAGGTGCTGCTCTTCCTCGACGTCGGCGGCTCCATGGACTGGCACGTCGAGAAGGCGCAGGAGCTGTTCTCCGCCGCACGTTCCGAGTTCAAGCACTTCGAGCACTTCTATTTCCACAACTGTCCCTATGAGCAGCTGTGGAAGGAGAACCGCCGCCGGTTCGAGGAGACGATCCCCACGCTTGATGTCATCCGCACCTTCCCGTCGGACTATCGCGCCGTCTTCGTCGGCGATGCCTCCATGAGCCCCTACGAAATCGCCATGCCCGGCGGCTCCGTGGAGCACTGGAACGAGGAGGCGGGCGAGGTCTGGCTGCAGCGGCTGTTCACGCAATTCCCAAAGAGCGTGTGGCTCAACCCGCTGCCCGAGGAGCGCTGGGGCTACACCCGCTCCATCACCATGGTGCGCCAGTTGATCGGTGACCGCATGTTTCCACTGACGCTCGACGGCCTCGACCGGGCGATGCGTGCGCTGATGCGGTGAGGCGGCGGCAGGCGGGAGAATTGCAGACCGCCGCACCCCGGCGCAAGCTCGTATCCTGGACGCATGCTGCGAATCGGAATGCGATCCGGGATCCAGCGCAACAACTTGCCGAAGGCGAGCCCTCTCCTGGAGATGAGGCGGATACCCCTTGCCTCTGCGCCCGCCTTCGCCGACAAGACGGCCATGCAGGATCAGGAAGACATCGCAGAAGATGCCGGAGCGCCTCCCGGCCACGTCTATCGCCAGAAGCCCCGGCCCGTCGGCTTCGAGGTTATCTACCGGCTCGAGGGCGACCGGCTGGTGGCAGATGCCGGGCGACGCGTCGATACCGTCGCGCTGTCAGCGGTCAGGGAGGTTCGCCTGACCTTCGAATCGAAGACGGCCGTGCGCAATGTCTACCGCACGACTCTGCGCATGGCGGACGGCCGCAGCCTGTCGCTCACCAATGTCAACTGGGGCCTCTCCGGCGCGCAGACGCAGAACGGCGATTATTCGGCTTTCGTACGGTCTCTCGTCGCGGCCGTGGCAGCGGCGAACCCCGGCGTCGTCATCCGCTGCGGCCGCTCCTACGCTGCGTGGCTGCTGCTGACAGCCATCGGCCTCATGACCGTCATCGGCGTGGCGGGCTTCGCCTACCAGGCCATCAGCGAGGGCGCGGGCACCGCGGCCCTCATCGGCCTTGCCGTGCTCGCCCTCGCCTACTGGCAGCTTGCCCCGCTCGTCCTGCGCAATCGCCCGCGGCTGGCGACCGCGGGCGATCTGCCGGCCGACCTCCTGCCGCCGAAGTGAAAGCTCTGCCGTTCAGCTCTCGCCCGCGTGATTCTCGCGCACCACGAGCACCGAGCACGGCGCATGCCGGACGATGGTGGAGGCGTTGGAACCGAGCAGGTAGGTCGCCATGGCCGGACGGTGGGAACCGACGATGATGAGGTCGGCCTTCATCTTTGCAGCTTCTTCGAGCACCTCGTTGTAGACGGCGCCCATGTGGACCGCCGTGGACACGCGCTCCTTCGGCAGCGGCACGGTATCGGCGATTTCCTTGAGCTTGGCCTCGCTGTCGCTCTGCTGCTCCGCATCGAAATCCGGCGGCACGAACTCCATGAAGGTCACGGGAAGGATCGAGCGCACATAGATGAGGCGCACCTGACCGCCGGAGGCATTGGCGAAGGCCACCGCCTTGTCGATGGCCGCGCGCGAGACCTCGACCTCGGCGAGATCGACCGGCACCAGGATGGACTTGAACATCGAAACCCCCTTGTCATCGAGACGATGAAACCTAGTCGCCCAGCCTCGCCGCGGCGTTGATCGAGGTCAACCGTCCCCGGCGCGCACGAGCGCGCCATCGGCGGCATGGAGCGCACGCCGTCCGGCACGGAAAATGCGCAACGCCGATCAAACCGCTATCGGTAGTCTCCGCGGGCGCCGGAAGAGCCGGCGCGACGCGCGAGGGAGCGGAACGGAGACATGATCGGCCGCAAGTCCCAGACACGCCTCGACTATGCCGAGCGGATCGCCCGGGTCGCCACACATATCGCCGGCCACCTCGACGACGACCTGTCGCTCGAGCGCCTCGCCGGCATCGCCTGTCTCTCGCCCTACCACTTTCACCGCATCTACCGGGCGATGACGGGCGAGACGGCGGCGGAGACGGCGCGGCGCCTCAGGCTGCACCGCGCCGCCCACAGCCTCGTCGCCTCGCAATTGCCCATCGCGCGCATCGCCGCCCGGGCCGGCTACGGCAGCGTCGCCGCCTTCACACGCGCCTTCGCGGTCTCCTACGGCCACGCCCCCGCCGCCTACCGGCGCCGCGGCCGCCTGCTGCCCGGCGCCGGGTGCCCCCAGGAAGAGGATGGCCCCATGACCAGCCCCTGGACCGTCACCCTGCAGCCCATGCCAGCGCTGCGCCTGGCCACCATCCACCATGTCGGTCCCTATATGGAGATCGGCCGCGCCTTCGACCGGCTGATGCCCTGGGCTGCGGCGCGCGGCCTCCTCGGCCCCGGCGCCGTCACCGTCGGCGTCTATTACGACGACCCCGGCACTGTCGCGGCGAAGGACCTCAGCGCGGATGCCGGCATCTCCATCGGTCGCGAGATCGAGGGCGACGCCACCGTCCACATTGTCCTTATCGCTGCCGGCACGCACGCCGTGCTGCGCCACCGCGGCCCCTATGCGGAGCTCGAGCGCGCCTACGACTGGCTCTACCGCGCCTGGCTGCCGGCGAGCGGGCACGAGCCGGCGGATCGCCCGCCCTATGAGATCTATCGCAACGACCCGCGCGAGGTGCCGGCGCAGGACCTCGTCACGGACATCTGCCTGCCGCTCGCCGATGTTTAAGCGAAAGCCGGCTCAGCCCTGTCGCTCGGGCGTGCGCACCACGAGACCATCGAGCTCCGGCCGCACGCGAATCTGGCAGGACAGGCGCGAGCTGGGCCTGACGTCGAAGGCGAAGTCGAGCATGTCCTCCTCCATCGGCTCGGGCTCGCCGACCGCCTCGCGCCAGGCCTCGTCCACATAGACGTGGCATGTGGCGCAGGCACAGGCCCCGCCGCACTCGGCCTCAATGCCCGGCACGCCGTTGCGGATGGCCGTCTCCATGACGGTGGCACCGACCTCGGCCTCGACCGTGCGGGCGATGTCATCGGCATCGATGAATGTGATCTTGGGCATGCCCTGCTCCGTGGCGATTCCCGCCCTCTTTAGAACATCTGCAGGCGATGTGAACACCGACGGTGAGTCGCAGGGGGACCGTCTATGCCGATCAGGCGCGTGTCAGAAGCTCGGCGAGAGCGGCGTCGCAATCGGCAGCGGCCGCCTCGAGCCTCGGCAGGAGATCGTCGAGCCCGGCCGGCTCGCTGCCGTCGGCGGCGAGCCGCAACTCGGCCTCGATCCGCCTCGCCGCCTCTGCAAGCGGACGGGCTCCGATCGCGAGCGAAGCACCCTTCAGTGTGTGGGCGGCCTCATAGCGCAGTGCGGCCGCGCCCTTGCCGGCAATGATGGCCATCTGGCCCTTGAGCTGTTCGCGGAAGAGCTGGGCCACCTCGCGCATCAGGACCGTGTCGCCGGCAGCCTGACGCAGCAGGAATTCCTCGTCCAAAGGCGAAGCGGCATCATCCGTCTCGCGGGCATCCATCATGATCCTCGTCCCGGCGGCAAGCCGGCAGGGCCGGCGATCAGGCTTGTCCACATGGAAGAGGGCCGCCTCGTGCGGTGTCCGTCAACCATGCCACTCTCCCGCCATAAGTCTTTGACGTTCCAGATGGTAAACAAGGCGTTAACGAAACATTCAAGTGGCCGTCCGGTCGGGTTTCTTTCGCCGGAACCGAACGATAGACTGTTTTGGTAAATGGCGGTCCCTGCGGCCGGGCGGTCTTGCGCAAGCGAGGAGGCCCCGTCCGGACGCAGGCTACCGTTGCCGGAACAGGCAGCGGCGGCAGACCCTATGGTGTGGCGTGAGTGAGGCGGCGATCATGGCCAAGGACAATCAGGCAAAAGACCCGACGGAAGCAGCCCTGTCGGCGATCGAGCAGGCGCTGAACCTGACGGCGCTCGACAGCCGGGCGGCGACGGCGCGCAAGCTGCCCGATCCGGCGGAGGAGCCACGCCTGCCCGAGATCGACGAACAGGCTTTCTTCGCCTCCGTGACTGGCGCCCCGACCGAGAAGCCGGCCGAAGGCACCCCGGAGATGCCCAAGGCGAGTCAGCTCTCGCCCGCCAAGCCTTCCCTCAAGATGCCGGCACCGAAGCCCGGCACCCGGGACACCGCGCCCGCCACGGACGACGAGAAGCCGATGAGCGCCCGCCCCGCCGACAAAGCCGCCGCCCGCGATCCCTCCGCCGCTCGCCCGTCCGGCCAGAAGCCCGCCGGCGTCGTCGCACCGGACCCCTCCCGCGTCGCCAATGACGACAAGGAGACGGTGGGCGCGCTGTTGCAGGCGCTGCAGGCCCGGCCATCCTCCCGTGCCTATTGGCTCGCCGCCGTCGCCTCGCTCGCATGGCTCGGTCTCACCGGGGCCGGCATCTGGCAGCGCTACGACCTCGGTGCGGTCGGCGTGGACGGCGCCATCGGCGCCATTGGTGCCGTCGAGGGCGCGCTGCTTGCCCTGACGGTCTTCGGCCCCGTCGTGCTATTCTTCGTGCTCGCGACACTGCACACCCGCGCGCAGGAGATGCGCCTCGTCGCCCGCGCCATGACGGGCGTTGCCGTGCGCCTCGCCCAGCCCGAGAATCTCGCTGCTGATTCCGTCGTGAACCTCTCCCAAGCCGTGCGCCGCGAGGTCGCCGCGATGGGTGACGGCCTGGAGCGGGCCCTTGCCCGTGCCGGCGAGCTCGAGACGCTCGTGCGCACCGAAATCTCGACCCTGGAGCGCGCCTACGGCGACAACGAAATTCGTATTCGCTCGCTGCTCGACGAACTCGTCGCCCAGCGCGAGGCCATCATCAGCAACGGCGAGCGTGTGAAGGCCGCCATCTCGGGAGCACACGAGAACTTCGCCCAGGAGCTCGAGGGTGCGAGCCGTGTGATCGCCGAGGCCGTTGCCTCCGCCGGCACGCGCGTTGCCGAGCAGCTCGGCTCCAAGGGCGAGCAGATTACCCTCGCCCTCGGCCGCGCCGGCGACCGTATGATCGACGAAATCACCTCGCGGGGCGGCGAACTCGTCGAGCGCCTCGGCTCCACCAGCGACGCGGTCGGGGCCCGTCTCGCCAGCGCCAGCGCGGATGTCACCTCGACGCTCGACGGCAAGGCACGCGAGATCACCGAAGCCATCGAGCGCACCGGCCAGGTGCTGACCACCGGCCTCAACGACGGTGCCGCCGAGCTCACCCGCACGCTCGCCGAGACCGGCACGAGCGTTGCCGAGCAGATTGCCCAGCGCGCCATGGAGGTGAACGACACCCTGCGCTCCACGGGCGAGACGCTCAGCGTCGCCATCGGTGCCCGCGGCGAGGAGGTGACGCAGCGCATCGAGATCACCGGCCGCGAGATCGCCGACACCATCGCCTCGCGTGGCGAGGGCCTCGCCGTGCGTCTCGCCGAGACGGGCGAGCGCATCCACGAGGTCATCAACGTCAATGGCCGCGCGCTGGAGCAGACCTTGGCCGAGACGGGCGATCGGCTCGCGGGCCTGATCGAGGAGCGCACCAGCACCGCCCGCAACGTCTTCTCGTTGAGCGCCGCGGAACTGGAGACGACCCTCACCAGCACCAGCGAGCGCATGGCCGCCCTCATCTCCGAGCGCGCCAACGCTGCCTGCAGCTTCTTCGAGGACGGCGCCCAGGCGCTCGAGATGACCCTCACCACCGCGGGCGAGCGCATTGCCGGCCTGGTTGAGGAGCGCACCAGCGTCGCCCGCGAATTGTTCGAGAACAGCACCCGCGCGCTCGACGAGAGCCTGTCGACCACGGGCGAGCGTCTTGCCACCCTGCTCGAGAGCCGCTCGGACGACGTGCGCCGCGCCTTCGAGGGCGGAACGCAGGCCCTCGACCGCAGCCTCGCCAATACCAGCGAGCAGCTGTCCGGCCTGCTGGAGAATCGCTCCGAAAGCATCCGCCTCGCCTTCGAGAACGGCACGCGCGCGCTCGACGACAGCCTCGCCAGCACCGGCGAGCGCCTCGCCGATCTCCTCGAGACCCGCGCCGAGAACGTCCGCGCGATCTTCGAGAACGGCACCCGCGGCATCGAGGAGAGCCTGGGGACGGTCGGCGACCGCCTCGCCTCGCTCGTTGAGGACCGCACCAATCTCGTGCGCACCGCCTTCGAGGACAGCGCCCGCGCGCTCGAGACCACGCTGTCGACCACCGGCACGCACATGGCCACCCTCCTCGAGGAACGCACGGCGAGCGCCCGCGTCACCTTCGAGGAGAGCGCGCGGACGCTTGCCGAGGAATTCGCCGGCCGCACCTCCGAGCTGCGTGACATGCTCGCCCACCAGACAGACGAGACCCGCGCCCTGATGGCGGGCACCGGCAAGGACGTCGTGCTGGCCATCGCGACGCAGGCCTCGCGCGTCAACGAGGCCCTGGCGCGCAACGCCGAGGCACTTGCGGAGACCATCGACACCCGCGGCCGCCTCGTCGACGAGAAGCTGGGCGAGCGCCTTGCCGCCTTCGAGAAGACGATGGAGACCGGCGGCGACAAGCTGGAGATGACGCTCTACGCCCGCCTCTCGGCCTTCGAGGAGACCATTGAGAACCGGGCCATCAGCCTGGACAACACGCTCAACGCACGCCTCTCGGCCTTCGAGAACGCCATCGAGAGCCGGACCTCCACCCTCGACGCGAGCCTCTCCGAGAAGCTCTCCAGCTTCGAGCGCACGGTGGACGCACGCGCCGGCTCGCTTGATGAGACGCTGTCGGCCCGCCTCGGCTCCTTCCAGCAACTCGTCGAGAGCGGCGCCCGCACGCTCGATGCCACGCTGGGTGCGCGCCTTGCCGCACTCGAGGAGACCATCGAGCAGCGCGGCCACCGCCTCGACGCGGCGCTGTCCATGCGTCTTGCCGGCTTCGAGGACGTCATCGTCACCAAGGGCCAGGCACTCGCCGAGCGCATCGCCAACGACACGTCGGGTTTCACCACGACGGTCACCGCCCGCCTCGCCGATGTCGAGAACCTGCTGACCACCCACGGCACCCGGCTTGCAGACGCGCTCGCCGAGCGCACCAAAGAGGCCGGCGACGTCATGGAGGCGCACATCGCGCGCTTCGAGGAGCGTTCGGCCACCAAGAGCCAGGAGATCGCGAAATCGCTCGACGGGCTCATCGTGCGTATCGACG
Source organism: Chelatococcus sambhunathii (assembly GCF_001418005.1). GTDB lineage: Bacteria > Pseudomonadota > Alphaproteobacteria > Rhizobiales > Beijerinckiaceae > Chelatococcus_A > Chelatococcus_A sambhunathii. Next base: position 121,638 of record NZ_LIOL01000001.1, read on the forward strand.
ACAATCTCGGCGCGCGCGCCAGCGCCCTCAACGACGCCCTGGTCGAGCGCACGAAGGAGATCGCCCGCGTCATGGCCGAGGGCGGGCGCGACGTCACCCAGGCGCTGGCCTCCAAGGTGGACGAGATCGGCGGCGTCATCTCGACGAAGAGCGCGCAGCTCACCGAGGTGCTCTCGGGCAAGGCGCAGGAGATCAACGAGACGCTGGGCGGCCGGGCCCTCGACATCGCGGCGACGCTCGACCAGCGCGTCGCCCGCTTCGAGGAGCGGGTCGTCGACCGGCTCGACACGGTCAGCGCCACACTCGACGAGCGCGGCCAGGCGATCTCCGAGAACCTTGCCGCCCGTGCCGAGGCGATCAACGCAACCCTCGGCAATCGCGCCCAAGAGCTGGAGCGGCTATTCGACGACAAGGGGCTCGGCCTCGTCGGCGCCATCGCCGACCGCGGCGAGAGCATCGCCCGCGAAGTCGCCTCGGTCGGCGAGGCGGTTGTGCGCACGCTTGAGACGCGCGGCCGCTCCATCGTCGAGGCGGTGCAGGAGCGCTCGCAGGAGCTCACCGAGCTGTTCGGCTCGTCGAGCGAGTCGCTGCGCCGTGTCATCGAGGACGGCACCAGCCGCTCCATTGAGACGCTGATGTCCACCAACGACCGCCTGAAGGGCGAGTTGTCAGGCGTGCTCGACCGCCTGTCCGAGGCCAACCGCCTGCTGCAGCAGATGGCCGCGAGCGCCAGCGCCAACCTCGCCCAGGTCGAGGACGGGCTGACGAGCCGCGTCGGCGAGTTGCAGGAGGTGCTCGGCGCGGTGAAGGAGGAGACCGGCCGCGCCGCGAGCGACGTCGCCGCCCAGGTCGAGGCGCTGCGCGCCATCTCCGGCCAGACGCTGACGCAGGCTGCCGGCCTCGCCGAGAAGCTCGGCCAGCAGGGTCGGGCCGTTGCCGAAGTCACGAACGAGCACATCAAGGCCATCGCGGAGGCGACGCGCCTGCTCGAAGGCGTCGAATCGCGCATGGGCGTCGCCCTCGACGAGCGCCGCCAGACGCTGGAGAACCTCGTCTCGGTGGTCGGCGAGCGGGCCGACGACATGGAATCGATCACCCGGTCCTTCAGCGCCCTCCTGTCGGAGACGCTGCAGGAGGCGGAGCGCAAGGCGCGCCAGATCGGCTCCGTGCTGGCCGAAAACGCCCAGTCGGCCACCCAGGCCATCGGCGAGCAGTTCGATCTCATCCGTACGACGACCGGCAAGGAGCGCGAGCGTACAGCGGCTGCCCTGCGCCAGGCCTACGAGCAGGTCATCGCCGAGATGAGCCAGAGCCTCAGCCAGGCGACCGAGCGCTTCCACTCCGTCGCCAACGACATGCGCGGCATGACCGCCCGTATCCATGAAGAGCTGGAGGCGACGCGCAGCGAGCTGAAGCGCGGCGTGATCGAGATGCCGCGCGAGACGCAGGAGACGACCGCCGCCATGCGCCGCGTCGTCGCCGACCAGATCAAGGCGCTCAACGAGCTGACCGAGATCGTCACCCGGTCGGGCCGTGCCGTCGACGTCGTTGAAGCGGCCCAGCCCCGCCGTCCGGCCCAAGCCGAGCGTTCGGCCCCCGAGCGCCCGGTTGCCGAGCGCCCGGCCGCCCCGACGCCGCGGCCCCAGCCGGCACAGCAGGCTGCCCAGCCGGCGGCAGCCCCTGCGCCGCAGCCGGCGCGTGCACCCGTCCCTGCCCCGCAGCGCGAGGCCGCGCCACAGCAGGCCGGCGGCCGTGGCTGGCTCTCGGACCTTCTCGTGCGGGCCTCGCGCGACGAAGCCGAGACGGCAAAAGCCGCGGCTCCCTCCGCGCAGACCGTGGCCGGTGCCCCCGCCAGCCAGCGCCGCACCATCGAGCTGCTCGATTCCATCTCGGTCGATATTGCCCGGATGATCGATCACGATGCGGCGGTGGAGCTGTGGGACCGCTACAAGCGCGGCGAGCGAAACGTGTTCACGCGCCGGCTCTACACCCTTCAGGGCCAGCAGACCTTCGAGGAGATCCGCCGCAAGTACCGTCAGGACGCCGAATTCCGCGAAACCGTGGACCGCTACATTGACGAGTTCGAGCGCCTGCTCGCCGAGGTCTCGCGCCAGGATCGGGACTCGATGATGGCCAAGACCTACCTCACGTCGGAGACCGGCAAGGTCTACACTATGCTGGCGCACGCCACCGGCCGCTTCGAGTGATCGCGGCGCAGGCTTGACGAAATGGGGCGCGGCCACGGACGGCCGCGCCCTTTCCTTTTCTCACGCTGCCGGCAGAAACCGCGGTCGCTCTCTTCGACGGCAATTTGCCGGATGGCCATGGCGAGGCTGTCGCCTGTCCTCGCTGGCGCGTCTGCGGAGATCACCATGGACGAGACGTCGCGGATCATCTACGGGCGGGAGGAAACGCTCCCGGTGGCCGAATTCCGGCAGGTGCTGGATGCATCCGGCCTCGGCACCATCCGTCCCGTCGAGGACGATGGCCGCCTCGCCGCGATGCTCGCCGGCGCAAACCTGATCGTGACGGCACGCCGCGACGTGCCCGGCCACCCGCTCGTCGGCGTTGCCCGCTCCATCACCGACTTCTCCTGGTGCTGCTACCTGTCCGAGCTCGCCGTTGCGCGCTCTGCCCAGGGCCTCGGCATCGGCAAGGGGTTGCTCGACGAGACCCGCCGGCTTCTCGGGCCGCGCGTCAGCCTGGTGCTGGCCTCCGTCCCGGAAGCGATGGGATTCTACGAGCATGCGGGCATGGTGCGCATCGCAGACGCCTTCTGGTATCGGCGCGAGGCGTGACGATAGGCGGTACGGCTGTCGCAATGTTTCTGCCGTAAGGGATGCGGCTGCGTCGACCGAAACTCCCCGGAAGGACCCGTCATGTATCCAGTCCAGATTCGCGAACTCGCTCCCGTCAGGGTCGTGGCCATCCGCCACATCGGCCCCTACGAAAGCGCCGGCCCCACCTTCGACCGGCTCTGGGCCTGGGCCCGCGCGCGGGGGCCCCTTCCGGTCGACCTGCGCGTGTTCAGCGTCTATCATGACGATCCCACGCTCGTGCCGGCAGGCAGCCTGCGCTGCGATGTCGCGATGTACATTGGCCCGGATGCGCAGAGCGATAGCGTCGTCACGGTCGGCGAAATCCCTGGCGGACGCCATGCCGTGCTGAGGTTGAAGGGTCCCTACTCCCTCGTTCCGCAGGCTTCCCGCTGGCTGCTCGAAACATGGCTGCCACAGCACGGCGAACGGCCGGCGCGAGCCCCTTTCGACGAGTATCTCAACAACCCGGCCATCGTGCCGCCGGAAGAGCTGCGCACCGATATCTGCCTGCCACTGGCCGGCTGAGCGCCACCCGTCACGCCCGTGCCGGCGACCAGCGCACAATCTGCAGCAGCACTGACGACAGCGCTTCGTCGAGCGCGCGCGCTGCCCCTGGCCCGGTGATGCCGGCAACCGGCACGCGCGCCGAGAAGATCTTGGCCGAGACCACGCGGCCGCTGACCGTCTCGATGAGGCGCGCCGAGATCTCGACCACAGCCTCGGACGACGCGCTCGACACCTCGAATCGGCGGATTTCGCTGCCGAGCGCGTAATTGGCGACGACCCCGTCGCCGGGGCGCGCCACACGGCCGAGGCGGCTGCCGTTCTCGAAGGTCTGGATCAGGCGCGTCTGCACCAGCTTGGGCAGCCGGTCGGCCCATTGCACGCCGTCGAGCTGCGAGACGGCGCCGTCCGCACCCTTGACGATGATGGCGCTGCCATCGAGCGTCTGCAGCGCCAGCGGCTCGGTGACGATGAGTTGGTCACCGCCGATGCGGGCCGCCCCCGTCACCTCGCGTGGCGCCGAGAGATCGAACGTCGCGGGCGCCGGGCCGGCGCAGCCGGCGAGGACGAGCCCCGCCACGAGCAGCGCGCAGGCGCCGGGGCGAACGGAGCCGCCGGAAGAAGCGGCAGACGATCTGCGGTTCATGTCAGCGACCACTGTAGGCTGGCAATCCCGGCTTGCTGCCGAAGATGAACTGCTGGGGGTTGCGCTCGACGCTGCGCAGCACGCGGTTGATCTCGTTGAGGGTGCGGCGCCCTTCGCTCGCCAGCGCCTCGTAATCGCGCAGGCCGGGGCCGGTGAAGCGGTTGATGCCGGCCGTGATCTCGGCCGTGCGCTTATCGAGGTTGTCGGCCAGCACGCGGATGGAACGGGCGGCCTCCGCCACCTCCTCGAAGGCGCCCTTGCCCTCGGGCGAGGACAGGAAGCCTTCCGCTGCCTTGAGAACGCCGTCGACACGGTCCGCCGCGACGTCGAGCTTCTTCGAGATCGAGGCGATGTCCTTCAGCGTCGATTCGATGTCGCCGCTCGAATCGCCGAGCGCTGCGGTGAAGCGATCGACATTGTCGACGATGCGCGTCACGCGGTCCGGCGGTACCGCCGTCACCACCTCATCGAGATTCGCAGCGAGCGTCTCCAGCCGCTTCGACAGGTCGGCTGCATTGCCCAGCAGCCGCTCGAGACCCGGGGCGTTATCGGCGAGTGCGCCGGAGAACCGCTCAACGTTCTGCACCGTGCGGGTGATCGGATCCTCGGCCTGGCCGACGATGCGGTCGAACTTCGTCAATACGTCGTCCGCCTTGCCCGCGAGCCGCTGTGCCGTCTCCAGAAGATCCTGGAAATCCGAGCGGTCGGCGAAGATCGTCGGCAGTGGCTGGCCGGGTCCGGCTTCCAGCGGCCGTGCGTCGGGATTGCCGCCGGTGAGCTGGATGTTGGCGACGCCGGTCAGCCCCTGATATTCGAGCCGCGCCTTGGTGTCGGTATTGATCGGCGTCGTGCGGTCGACGTCGACGCGCGCGACCACGCGCCGCGGGTCCTCGGGCAGAAGCTCGATGTTCGATACCTCGCCGACCCTGAGACCGTTAAACAGTACCAGGGAGCCACGCGACAGGCCGGAGACGGAGCCGGAGAAGACGATGCGATAGCTCACGCGGTTGGCGCGCACGTCTGCCCCGGCGAACCAGTAGACGAACAGGAAGGCGCCGGCGATGACCACCAGCGTGAACAATCCGATCAGAGCGTAATTGGCCCGTGTCTCCATACCGCCTGTCGTCTCTTTCTCACTCGGCCATCACGGCCCGGGCTCTCTTGCCGTGGAAATAGGCCCTCACCCAAGGGTGATCCGAGGCCAGCATATCCTCGATCGTTCCCGATGCGATGATTCGCCCCTCCCCGAGCGCCGCGATACGGTCGCAGACCGAATGGAGGCTGTCGAGGTCGTGGGTTACCATGAAAACCGTGAGCCCCAAAGTCTTCTGCAGGGTGGCGATGAGGTCGTCGAAGTCGCCCGCCCCGATGGGGTCGAGGCCTGACGTCGGTTCGTCGAGAAACACAATTTCGGGATCGAGGGCGAGCGCGCGGGCGAGCGCGGCGCGCTTGATCATGCCGCCCGACAGGTCGGAGGGATATTTGTCCGCCGCGTCGGGGCTGAGGCCCACCATCTCGATCTTCAGCATGGCGAGTTCCTCGAGCAGCCGGTCGGACATGTCGAGGTATTCGCGCATCGGCACCTGCACGTTCTGCCTCACCGTCAGCGAGGAGAACAGTGCCCCGTGCTGGAACAGCACGCCCCAACGGCGCTCGATGGCCCTGCGCGAGGCCGGATTGAGGCCGTCGAGATCCTCGCCGAAGACCTCGATGGTGCCGGCCCGCTTCGGCACAAGGCCGAGGATCGCGCGTGTCAGCACGGATTTGCCGGTTCCCGAGGCTCCGACGAAGCCGAGGATCTCGCCACGGTAAACGTCGAGATCGAGCCCCTTCATGATCGTCTTCTCGCCGAAGCCGACCTCGAGCCCGCGCACGCGGATGACGACCTCGCGCTCGCGTTCGTCGGCGGTTCTGGCGGAGTTCTGGGGCGTATCATCCATGTCAGTAATCGATGGCCGCGAAGAACATGGCGAAGAGACCGTCGACCACGATCACCATGAAGATGGACTTTACCACCGATGACGTCACCTGCCGGCCGAGCGACTCCGCCGAGCCCTGCACGGCGAGCCCCTCGAGCGAGGCAATGAGGCCGATGACGAGCGCCATGAAAGGCGCCTTGATGAGGCCGACGAGGAAGGTGGAAAGCACAATCGCCCCCTGCAGGCGGGCGAGGAAGATCTCGGGGCTGATGCCGCCGTAGACCCAGGCCACGAGACCGCCGCCGAGCAGCGCCGACATCATCGACAGGAAGGTCAGCAGTGGCAGCCCGATGATGAGCGCCAGCACGCGCGGCACGATCAGCACCTGCACCGGGTCGAGCCCCATCACGCGCAGCGCATCCACCTCCTCACGCATCTTCATCGAGCCGATCTCGGCCGTGAAGGCGCTGCCCGAGCGGCCGGCGATCATGATCGATGTAAGGAGTACCGCCAGTTCGCGCAGGATAAGGATGCCGACGAGATCAACCACGAAGGGCGTCGCCCCGAAGCGCTGCAGCTGGAAGATGCCCTGCTGCGCCACGATGGCCCCGACGAGGAAGGAGATGAGCGCGATGATGGGCACGCCGCGGAAGGCGATGTGTTCCAACTGGTGAACGAGCGCGGGAAAGCGGAAGCGGCGGGGATTGAAGAGCACGACGACCAGCGCCGCGACAACCTCGCCGAGGAAGCTGACGCCGCGCACGAAGTCCTTGCCCACCTCGACGACCGTGCGGCCGACGTCGACGAGAAAGTCGACGATGTGCAAGTTCTTCGCGCGGCTCGGCTCCTGGAAGCCGCGATAGGCGATCTCGTCGAGCAGCGTTTGATGCTCCGGGCGGGCACCGACGAAATCGGCGCGCTGGCCCCGGTCGCCCAGTTCGTGCCGCGTCCGATCGAGCACCCAAGCGCCCAGCGTGTCGAGCCGCCCGATCTCCGAAATGTCGATGCGTACGCTGCCGCCGCCGCGGGCTTCCTCCAGAAGCATGGCGGCGAGCCGCTCCACCTCGGCGGCATGGGGCGCCGTCCAGCGCCCGGACACGACGAAGCGCATATCACCGCCGCGCTCGTCGACGGCGATCGCCGGTCCTGAATTCATCGCCTCGATGCCCGCCATGCCTCGCCCAGGGTGCGCTCCCCGTCGAATCCAGGCACCGTGATAACGCGCCGGAACCGTGACTGTCGACAAATGCACCGCGGAATTCCTGCCCGCCGGCCATTGTGCGTGCCTTGCGCTGGCGGTTGTGGCTTTATCGCAACCCCGCCGTGTCCTTGCCGGGAACAAGAGATGTCCACGACCGACCGCAAGCTCTCCGTCACGATCGAGCGCTTTCCCATCGCCGGCGTCTTCTCCATCGCCCGCGGCAGCCGTACGGAGGCGGTCGTCGTCACCGCCACCATCACCGAGGCAGGTCGCACCGGGCGCGGCGAATGCGTCCCCTATGCCCGCTATGGCGAGACCGTCGAGGGCGTCGCCGCCGCCATCGAGGCGCTTGCCCCGGCGATCGCCGCCGGTCTCGATCGCGAAGCCCTGCAGGAGGCGATGCCGGCAGGCGCCGCCCGCAACGCGCTCGACTGCGCCCTGTGGGATCTCGAGGCCAAGCGCGCCGGCCTGCCGGCCCACGTCCTCGCCGGCATCGACCGCCTCGGCAAGGCGACCACGGCCTATACCATCAGCCTCGCCGAGCCGGTGGCGATGGCCGAGGCGGCGCGTGCGGCGCGAGAGCGCACCATCCTCAAGATCAAGCTCGGCAAGCCGGAGGGCGACATCCGGCGTCTCGAGGCCGTGCGCGCCGCCGCGCCCGATGCGACGCTCATCGTCGACGCCAACGAGGGCTGGCGACCTGACGTTCTGGCGGACCTGCTGCAGGCATCGGCCGACAACGGCGTCGCCCTCGTCGAGCAGCCGCTACCGGCGGGCGAGGACGCCGTGCTGGCCGATATCGGCCGTTCCATACCGGTCTGCGCCGACGAGAGCCTACACACTCGGGCGGACCTGCCGAGGCTCAGGCCGCTCTATGACGCGGTCAACATCAAGCTCGACAAGACGGGCGGTTTGACCGAGGCCCTCAGGCTCGCCGCCGAGGCCGAGGCTCAGGGCTTCGCGATCATGGTCGGCTGCATGGTGGGCACGTCGCTCGCCATGGCGCCGGCGATGCTGCTGACGCCGCGCGCCCGCTTCGTCGATCTCGACGGGCCGCTGCTGCTGGCGCGCGACCGACCGCACGGCCTCGTCTATGACGGCAGCACGGTTTCGCCGCCCTCCTGCCTGCTCTGGGGCTGAGAAACCCGCCGCGCGGCGAGGAAGGCGAGAAGCATGCCGAGCGCGCCGAGCCCCGCCATGGCAAAATAGCCGCCCGCGCCGGAGGCCCCATAGAGCGGACCGCTCGCCATGGTCGCCGCGGCCATGGCGCCGGCGTTGCAGGCCGTCAGGATGCCCTGCCAGCGCGCCCGCGCGCCGCGCGGCGCGAGCCCGGTGATGGCGGCGATGGTGCCGAGATGCGTGGCGCCGAAGCTGAGGCCGTGCAGAAGCTGCAGCACCAGCGTCCCGGCGAATCCGGGATCGAGCCCCATCAGCGCGAAGCGGGCGAGCGCTGCCCCGCCGCCGAGAGCGACCCAGGCGAGCCCCCGCCCCACTGTGCCGATGAGCGGCCCCAGGCGCGCGAAGAGAGCAATCTCGGCGAGGACGCCAAGCGACCACAACAGGCCGATGGCATTGCCCGAAAGCCCCTGCCCGCGCCAGTGCAGGGTGCCGAAGGCGTAGATCATGGCGTGGCTCGCCTGCACGCTGGCTGCGGCCATGACGAGCGCCAACAGCGCCCCGCGCTGCCGACGCGGTGCATGGGCGACGCTGGGCGCGCCGACCGGCAGCTCTTGCCCGCCACTCGGCGCGGCGAGCGCCGCCACGGCCCCGAGGCCCGCCACCGTCGCCAGCAGCCAGACGAAGGCATCCGCCTTCAGGACCGTCAGCAGGACTCCGCCGGCGAGATTGGTGACGAGGAAAGCGACCGAGCCCCAGAGCCGGATGCCGCCGTAGCTCAGCCGCGGCCGCCCGTGCAGATAGGCCGTGGTCGTGACATCGGTCAGCGGGATGAGCGGCGCCATGCACAAGCCGACGAAGACCATCACGGTCATGATGCTGGCCAGCCCCCCGGTCTGTGCCAGCAGGACATAGGCAGCGAGAAGGCCTGCGTTTACAATGGCGAGCAGCACGCCGGCCGACAGGTGCCGGTCGGCCAGCGCGGTGATGAAGGGCGTCGCGAGGATGCGCACCACCATCGGGATGGCGAGGACGAGACCGATGGCCGCCGCATCGAGCCCGCGGCTTTCGAGCCAGACGGGGAAGAACGGCAGATAGAGGCCGGTGCCGACGAAGATGACGGCATTGAGCAGACACAGGCGAACGAGGCCATCCATCGGAAGGCTCCCCGCGCCGGCATCCGGCGCGTCGAACGGCGAATCGCGGCATCGGCCGCAATCGAGCCGTAAGGGATCGTTCAGATGCTTGCACTAGCCTGTCGCCTGTCGTCGCTGTGCTGAGCGGCGGCGCTGCGTGTGAGTGAAACGAGTACGGACGGGCCGCATGACCGAAAGCGACAAGCCGCTCGACGATGCAAGCTACGAGGCCATCGAGGCCGCGGTGATGGAGAGCGAGCGCGGGCGCTGGTTCCTCAACGAGTTCGCGCGCCGCAACCGCAACAGCGACACGCTTTCCGTGCTGCGGGCGATCGAGAAGATGCAAGGCGCCATTCCCGGGCGCTCGCCCCGGCTCGTCTATCTCGAATCCGAGATCGCGGATATCGCGGCGCTCGTCGCGACCGGGCAGGCCGCGATCGCAGCCACGCGGCGGGACGATCCCGTGCCTGAGGCGGACGAGAGCACCGATCCCGTGCTTCGCACCGCCCGCGCCGCCGCCGACGGCATGGCGAACGCCACCGAGCAGATCCAGGACCTTGCCTGGGCGCTGCGCGAGCGTGGCGCCGAGGAGACGCTGTGCACCGCGCTGGAGAAGCATGCCGGCGACCTGCACACCCTCGGCCTGATGCAGGACATCACCGTGCGCCGCCTCGGCCAGGCGCTCGCGCTCCTCGCCAGTGTCGAGCAGCGCCTGCGCGGCCTCGCCCCGCGCGAGGAAGCGCCCCGCGCCGGACGCGACAAGCCCGACGTCGTCGTGAGCCTGCCCGGTGGCAGCGACAACGGCCTGCGCCGCCGACGCACCGACGCACCCGCCCGCATGTCCGCTGCGCCGGAAACGACCTCGCAAACATCACGCCCGGACGATGCCGCGAGCCATCCGGCTCAACCAGCGCAGGAGGCGTCGCCGTCAGACGAACCGCCGGTCGCGCGGACCGCGCCGAGCCCGGGAGAGGTGCAGCCCGCACGGGTGCGGCGCTATGCCGGCAATGTCGTCTTCGTCGATCCCGGCAACACGCGCCGCGGCAGCGCGGCGCTTGCCCGGGACGAGGCGCCACAGCCCGTTCCGCAGCGGCAGGAGACGGCGCAGAAGAGCGACGAGCCGCGCTTCGAGCCGTCCGTGCTCGCCGCCTTCGACGCCCTGAGCTGGCAGGAGAAGCTGCGCCGCTTCACCTGAGCGTGTGGTCAGGCGGCCAGCGGCACGCCGCCCGCCGAGGCGTTCGCCTGCACGATGTTGTCGAAGAACTGGCCCGCGCTCGCCCGCCAGCTGTAGGTGAGCGCCAGATCGCGGCAGAGGCTGCGGTCGATGTCGAGCGCCGCGAGCGCTGCGGTGCGCAGGTCCATGTCGAGGACCCCGCAGCCGGTGCCCCCCACCACGTCGAGCGGGCCGGTGACGGGGAAAGCGGCGACAGGCAACCCGCTGGCCAGTGCCTCCAGCAGCACGATGCCGAACGTGTCGGTCAGGCTCGGGAAGACGAAGACGTCGCTCGCGGCATAGACCTCCGCCAGCGTCTCACCCGTCAGCGTGCCGAAGAAGCGCGCCTGCGGGAAGCTCTGTTGCAGGCGGGCGCGCGCCGGCCCGTCGCCCACCACCACCTTCGTGCCCGGCAGGTCGAGCTTGAGGAAGGCCTCTAGGTTCTTTTCCACTGCGACGCGGCCGACATAGAGGAAGACCGGCGCTGGCACGCCGAGCGCGCCACGTGCATCCGCCCTGGGGCGAAACAGGTCGGCGTCGACGCCGCGCGACCAGCGCATGATATTGGCGAAGCCGCGCGCGCCGAGCTCCCGCGCCAGCGTCGGCGTGCTCACCATGACGCCCGCGCCGGCGTTGTGGAAGCGTCGCAGGGCGGCGTAGCCCCAGCGCTCGGGCACCGGCAGGCGCGCCGACAGATATTCCGGAAAACGTGTGTGATAGCTTGTCGTGAAGCCACGGCCCTCGGCGAGGCACACGCGCCGCATGGCGAGCCCGATCGGCCCCTCCGTCGCGATATGGACGAAATCCGGCTTCAGTTCGGCGAGCATGCGACGCATCCGGCGGGTGCCGGCGAGTGCCAGTCGGATTTCGCCGTAGGACGGCAGGGGCACGGTCCTGAAGGCGTCGGGCGTGACGAAATGCACGTCCGCGCCGAGCGAACAGGCATGGGCCGCCACGTTCTCCAGCGAGCGCACCACGCCGTTGACCTGCGGACGCCAGGCGTCGCTGGCGATGACGACGCGCATCATGCCGCCACCCTGGCCGCCTTCGCGGCGCGTGGGGGCTGGTCGGCAACCGGTTCGCCCGCCATGGCAGCGCGCTGCGGCATGCGTCCGGCCCAGTTGAGGATCTCGAGGCTCCCGTCGTAATGCTCGACAAGCGCGGTGCAGGATTCCACCCAGTCTCCGGTATTGATGTAGCTCACGCCGAAATCCTCGTGCATCGCGGCATGGTGGATGTGACCGCAGATGACGCCGTCCACCTCGTACCGCCGCGCTTCCGAGGCGAGCAGTTCCTCGAAGCGGCCGATGTAGTTCACGGCATTCTTGACCCTGAGCTTGGCCCAGGCAGACAAGGACCAATAGGTCAGACCGAGCCGCCGCCTGACGACGTTGAGATAGGTATTGATCGTCAGCGCCGCGCCGTAGGCCCAGTCCCCAAGAAGCGCGAGCCACTTGGCGTGGCGCACCACAAGGTCGAAGTGATCGCCGTGGATGACGAGATAGCGCTTGCCGTCCGCCGTCTCGTGGATGGCGTGTTCGACGATGTCGATGCCACCGAAATTGCTGCCCACATAGTCGCGCAGGAACTCGTCGTGGTTGCCGGGCACATAGATGAGGCGCGCCCCCTTGCGCACCTTGCGCAGCAGCTTCTGCACCACGTCGTTGTGGGCCTGCGGCCAGTACCAGCCCGACTTCAGCCGCCAACCGTCGATGATGTCGCCGACGAGGAAGACCGTGTCGGCATCATAGTGGCGCAGGAAGTCGATCAGCAGCTCCGCCTGGCACCCCTTGGTGCCGAGGTGGACGTCCGAGATGAACAAGGTCCGGACGCGGACAGCGTCGCTTTCTTGGGACACGGGGGCAGATCCGTCCGTCTGATCGCGTTGACCCTAAAGAGCCGATTCACATCTCACTTTGATGACGTGCTCCGTTCCCGTGCCCCCGGCGCATGACAGGCTTGCCGCGGCGGGCCTTGGGCAAGCCGATGTTTCGTGGTTTGGTTACGCCTGTATCCAAGGCGGCAGAGTGTCGTGAACCCCCTCCTAGGCATTGGCCTTAAAGTCCTCTCGGCGCTTTCGTTCACCCTGATGTCAGCGGGCATCAAGCTCGTCAGTACGGCGTTTCCGACCGGGGAACTGGTCTTCTTCCGCTCCGCTTTCGCGCTGGTGCCGCTCCTCCTGTGGCTCGGCTGGCGCGGCGAGTTGATCGACGCGGTACGCACGAAGAACATCCTCGGCCACGCCCGCCGCGGCGTCATCGGCTCCACGGGCATGTTCTGCGGCTTCTTCGCCTTGTCGTTCCTGCCCCTGCCCGATGCCATCTCGATCGGCTACACGGCACCGCTGATCGTCGTCATCCTCGCGGCGCTCGTGCTGAAGGAAACAGTGCGGGTCTATCGCTGGACGGCGGTCGCCGTCGGCTTTGTCGGCGTGCTCATCATGCTCACGCCGCATTTCCAGTCGAGCGTGCTCGTCAACGGTTTTGGCGACGGCGCGGCCATCGGTGCCGTCTTCGCGCTGGTCGGGGCCTGCTGCGCCGCGGGCGCGACGGTGGAGGTGCGCCGGCTCATCAGCACAGAGAAGACCGGCGCGGTCGTCTTCTACTTCTCCATGCTGACGACGCTGCTAGGCCTGTCCACCATCGTGCTCGGCTGGAATGCGCCGACCTTCACAGAGTTCTCGATCCTCGTCGGCATCGGCATTCTCGGCGGCCTCGGGCAGATCCTGCTGACGCAGAGCTATCGCTATGCCGATGCCTCGCTGGTCGCGCCGTTCGAATACACCACCATGATCTGGGCCATCCTCATCGGCTGGTTCATCTTCGGCGAGCTGCCGGTGCCGGCTGTCATCATCGGCTCGTCCATCGTCATGGGCTCCGGCCTCTTCGTCATCTGGCGCGAGCATCGCCTCGGCCTCGAGCGCCGCCGCGCCAACGCCGCCGCCCCGCCGCGCGCCACCTGAGCCGCGCTTGCATTGCACGGCGAGCCGCCTTAAAGCCACACTGATCTCCTTGGGGTGCCCATAAGGCCGGGCTGAGAGGCGCAATGCGTCAACCCACCGAACCTGAACCGGGTCGTGCCGGCGGAGGAATGCGAGATGCGAAACGACGGGCCCCCGCCCGGGCGGACGGACAGGACCATGCGATCCGGCGATTTCTCCGCCCACGTCGCCCACGAGATCCTCGTGCGGCTGCGCGAGCGGCAGCCCCGCGTCCATGCCATCACCAATGCGGTGGCGAAGAACTTCACCGCCAACATGCTGCTCGCGGCCGGTGCCGTGCCGTCCATGACCATCGTCGCCGACGAGGTCGCCGACTTCACGCGCCGCGCCGATGCGCTGCTCGTCAACCTTGGCACGCTCGACACGGAGCGCCGCGCCGCCATCCCGCTCGCCATCGCGGCGGCCGAGGACGCGGCCCTGCCCTGGCTGCTCGACCCGGTGTTCGTCGACGCCTCGCCCCGCCGCCTCGCCATCGCCCAGCAGCTTCTCGCCCGCAAGCCGAAGGTGCTGCGCGCGAACGCCGCCGAGTTCGAGGCCCTGGCGCGCCGGCCCGCGGACCGCAAGGGCGCCATCGACCTTGCCCGCGAGCGCGGCTGCATCGTCGCCCTGACCGGGCCGACGGACATCGTGACCGACGGGCGGCACTCGATCTTCATCGCCAACGGCCACCGGCTGATGGCCCGGGTCACGGCCATGGGCTGCGCGGCCACCGCTGTGGTCGCCGCCTGCCTCGCCGTGAGCGACGACGCGCTTCTCGCCACGGCCTCCGGGCTTGCCATCATGGGCATCGCCGCCGAGGTCGCTGGCGAGAAGGCCGGCGGGCCCGGCACCTTTCCGCCCCTGCTGCTCGATGCGCTCGACGCGCTGGACGACGCGGCCATCGCCGCCCGGCTGAGGTGCGAGCAATGAAGGTCGACCTCAGGCTCTATGCCATCCTCGATCCGGAGCGCACGCGCGGCCGGAACCTGGCCGACCTCGCCCGTGCGGCGGCCACAGGCGGCGCTACCCTCGTCCAGTACCGCGATAAGCACGCCGGCACGCGCGACCTCGTCGCCCGCGCCCGCGCCATCAAGGCGGCCCTCGCAGGCACCGGCGTGCCGCTGCTCGTCAACGACCGGGTCGACGTCGCGCTCGCTGCCGGTGCGGACGGCGTCCATGTCGGCCAGGACGACATGGACGCCGCCGATGCCCGCCGCCTGCTCGGTCCGCAGGCCATCATCGGCGTCACGCTGAAGACGCAGGCTCACCTCGGGGAGCTCGCCACCCTGCCGGTCGACTACGGCTGCATCGGCGGGGTCTTCGCCACCGGGAGCAAGGACAATCCCGATCCGCCGGTCGGCCTCGCCGGTCTCGCGCGACTCGTCGACAGCGCTCGCGGAACACGGCCCGGCCTGCCCGTCGGCGCGATCGCCGGCATCGATGCGACCAACGCCTCCGCCGTCATCGGCGCCGGCGCCGACGGCATAGCCGTGATCTCTGCCCTCTTCATGAGAGAGGACGTGGAGGCGGCAGCACGCAAGCTGCGCGGCATCGTCGACGGGGCGCTTGCGGCTCGCGGCGCGACCGACGCCGGACGCTGAGGGAAGGAAACACGGAACCATGGCAGCGATCGCTGTGACCATCGCCGGCTCCGATTCGAGCGGCGGCGCCGGCATTCAGGCCGATCTCAAGACCTTCTCGGCGCTCGGCGTCTATGGCGCCAGCGTGATCACGGCGTTGACGGCGCAGAACACGCTCGGCGTGCAGGCGATCCACGACGTGCCCGCCGCCTTCGTGGCGCAGCAGATCGATTCGGTCTTCTCCGATCTTTTCGTGCGCGCGGTGAAGATCGGCATGCTTTCGCAGCCCGACGTCATTGCCGCCGTCGCCGAGGGGCTCGACCGCCACGGCGCGACGCGCATCGTCGTCGATCCCGTCATGGTGGCGACGAGCGGCGACAGACTGCTGGCGCCGGCCGCCGTCGACAACCTGCGCAGCCTGCTGCTGCCCCGTGCCCTCCTCGTCACGCCCAACCTGCCCGAGGCGGCCGCGCTCGTCGACATGCCGGTGCCGCACGACGAGGCGGCGATGCGGGCCGTGGGCGAGCGCATCCTGGCGCTCGGCCCGAAGGCCGTGCTGGTCAAGGGCGGCCACGGCTACGGCGCCGACAGCACCGACCTTCTCGTCACGCCCGATGGTGTGCACCGCTTCTCGGCACCGCGCGTGGCGACCAAGAACACGCACGGCACCGGCTGCACCCTCTCCTCCGCCATCGCCGCCCAGCTCGCCCGTGGCGCGACGCTCGAAGAAGCGGTGGCCGGCGGCAAGGCCTATGTCAGCGCGGCCATCGCGGCGAGCGAGCGGCTTGCCATCGGCGCCGGCCACGGCCCCGTCCACCACTTCCACCAGTGGTGGGTAAACTGACATGAGCAAGGCCAACAGCGACGCCATGCGGACCAACCGCCGCCGGTTCCTCGCCAGCAGCGGCCTTGCGGCCGCCGGCATCCTGTCGGTCCCGGCCGTCGTGCGGGCCGAGACACGCTGGCGCTGGCGTATGGCCACCTCCTGGCCGCGCAACCTGCCCGGCCCCGGTGTCTCGGCCCAGCGCCTCGCCGACCGCATCGGCGCCGCCAGCGGCGGACGCCTCGTGATTGACGTCTTCGCCGCCGGCGAGATCGTGCCCGCCTTCGAGGTCTTCGACGCCGTGGCGGGCGGCGTGGTGGAGATGGCCCATACCGCCGCCTTCTACTGGCAGGGCAAGATGCCGGCTGCCGTCTTCTTCACCAGCGTGCCCTTCGGTCTCGGGCCGATCGAGCATCTGGCCTGGATCGAGATCGGCGGCGGTCAGGCGCTGTGGGACGAGCTCTATGCCCCATCCGGCGTGCGCGCGTTCCTCGCCGGCAACACCGGCCCCTCGATGGGCGGCTGGTTCCGCAGGGCGATCGGCAGCCCCGACGACCTCAACGGCCTGCGCATCCGCGTCCAGGGCCTCGGCGGCGAGGTCTTCCGCCGCCTCGGCGCGACGCCCGTGACGCTGCCGCCCGGCGAGATCGCGACCAGCCTGTCGACCGGGGCTATCGATGCGGTCGAGTTCCTCGCCCCGTCGAGCGACCTCGCGCTCGGGCTGCACCGGGCCACGCAGCTCTATTACGCGCCGGGCTTCAACAAGCCGAACGGTGCCGGCGAGTGCCTCGTTTCGCTCAAGGCGTGGAACGACCTAACCGACGATCTGCGCGCTATCGTCCGTGACGCCTGCCGCGCCGAACATGCCGAGGCCCTCGCCGACGCCGCGCGCCTCAATGGGGAGGCGCTCAAGGTGCTCGTCGAGCGGCACGGCGTGCGCACGCCGCTGTTCCCCAAGCCGGTGCTCGACGCGGCGCGCGAGGCGGCCGGCGACATCCTCGCCAACATCGCTGCGACGAGCCCGCTCGCCGGACGGATCGCCCGGAGCTACGCCGCCGCACAGGAAGGCGGTCGTGCCTGGGCCGGGCTTGCCGCCGGCATGGCAGCAGCACTCGCGACGCACTGATCGCCTACACATTGAAGGCCGGATGCAGTCGGCGCTTGATCCGCCGTCTCCGGTCGGCCACATTGCGTCCGACCTTTCAAACATCCGTCCGCTTTAGCGGAACGCAAGGACCTGTCGCATGGCCGTCGAAGGCAAGGATCGCAGCAAGGCTCTGGAAGCTGGCGCCCAGATGCTCTCGGGCCAGCTCGGCAAGACGGTGCAGCGCCTGCGCAAGGCCTACAACCTTTCGCTGTCGGAGCTCGCCGAGCAGTCGGGCGTCGCCAAGTCGATCATCAGCCAGATCGAGCGCAACGAGACCAACCCGACGCTCGCCACCATCTGGCGCCTCAGCCAGGCGCTCGATATCTCCATCGATCGCGTCCTGTCGAGCGCCGACGACGAGCCCTTCATCCAGAAATCCTCCCGCGCCGACACGCCCATCCTCGTCTCCGACGACGGCAAGATGCGGCTCGCCATCATCGGTTGGATCAAAACGGTGGAATGGCTGCAGTGGTACGACGTCCAGGCGGAGCCTGGCGCCGTTCTGGACTCGGACAGCCACCAGCGCGGCTCCGTCGAGTGCCTGTCCGTTCTCGAGGGGGAGTTTGAGGTCGAGGTTGGCGGCGTCGTGCAGCAGGCAAGGACCGGAGAGAGCCTGCGCTACCGCTGCGACCGGCCGCATACCGTGCGCTGCATCGGCAACGCCCCCGGCCGTGCGGTGATGGTCTGTATCCTCAAGGCCGCAGTGATGGACTGAGAGCGCCCGCCTGCTGCGTCGCCTTCGGCCGCGGCGGCAGCGACAGGAGATATTCCGCCATCGCCTCGCGGTCGGCCTGCGGCAGCTTGGCCGTGTTGCCGACAACCGGCGCCATGGTGGAGCCGACCGAATCGAACTCCGGCGTGAAGCCGCTCGTCAGGAGCTCGACCACCTCACTCTTAGACCAGCCGCCAATGCCGTCGGGCGACGGTGTGATATTGGGCGCGGACCCCTTGCCATCCGGCGACGGGCCGCCGGCGAAGCGCGCCTCTGCTATGATGCCGCCGAGGACATTGCGCGGGCTGTGGCACTCGGCGCAATGCCCAGGTCCCTCGACGAGATAGGCTCCACGGTTCCAGGCCGCGCTCTTCGAGGCGTCCGGCTGGAACGCCTCCCCGTCGAGGAAGGCGAGCTTCCACAGCCCGATGCCGCGGCGGATGTTGTAGGGGAAGGCAAGGTCGTGCGCCGGCGCCTCACCCTCCACGGGCGCCAGCGTGCGGATGAAGGCGAACATGTCGCGCAGGTCCGCGGCCGCCATGCGCTGATAGGAGGTGTAGGGGAAGGCCGGGTAATAGTGCTCGCCGTCGGGCGAGACACCCTGGCGCATGGCGCGGATGAAGTCCGCCTCGCTCCAGGCGCCGATACCGTCGCGCGGATGCGGCGAGATATTCGGCACATGGAAGGTGCCGAACGTCGTCTCGAGCGCATGGCCGCCGCCGAGGCGCAGCTTGTCGTCCTGCCCCGGCGTCGCATGGCAGGAGGTGCAGCCGCCGGCGTAGAACATAGCCTCGCCATTGGCGAGATCGGGCACTCCGCCGGGCGCCTCGTCGGCCCCGGAGGCGGTCAGCGCCGGGCTCGTCGCGACCCAGAAGGCCCCGGCGCCGATGATCGCGAGCCCGACAACGGCCGAGAGCGCCCGCCGCATGCCAGCCTCAGTTCTTCTTGATGCGGAAGGTCTCGTGGCAGCCGCCGCAGTTCTTCGTGACGGTACCGAACGCGACCTTGAAGCTGTCGAGGTCGCTGGTCGACGACAGGCCTTGCTGCGCATCCGCCTCGAACTTGGCGAAGGCCGCCTTGAAGCCCGCATTGTCCTGCCACACCGCCGGCGCGGCCGTCGTCTCGCCTACGTCGCTGCCGGCAGGGAACAGCGTCACCGCCTTTTCCGCGACCGTGACGTAGGTCGTCAGCACCTGTCGCGCCTTCTCGAGCTCGAACGGCGCCTCGCCCTTGGCGATGGCGGCGCCCGTCCGCGTTGCGGCCCCCGCATCCTTCATCAGCTGCTGGCGCTGCCCGATGACGTTTTCCTGCGCCAGCGCGGCCGTGGCCCCAATGACGACAACGGCAGCAGCCGTAACGATCAGCTTCATGCGTCCTCTCTCCCTCGTCCAAACGACTCGCCGGCAGTCGGCGCCGCCAGACCCGGCGGATAGAAAGCGCATGCTCTGGCGTCGTTCCAATGACGAGCTCGTGAACCGGTGGCGTTCTCCCCGCCCGTTTCGGCCAAAAGCCCCGCGTGGCTCCCGCGCGGAGCCTTATGCCGCCCGCCGCGCCTCAGCCTCGCGGATGGCCGCGAAGATGCGGTCGGGCGTTGCCGGCATGTCGACATGCGCAATGCCGTAGGCCCGGTGCAGCGCATCGATCACCGCATTCATCGTGGCGGGCGTCGCCCCGATGGCGCCTGCCTCGCCAGCCCCCTTCATGCCCATCACATTCGTCGTCGACGGCACGTTGCGCGTCTCGAAGGTAAAGGAAGGCAGGTCGTCGGCTCGCGGCAGGCGATAGTCCATGAGCGAGGCAGTGACGAGCTGGCCGCCCTCGTCATAGATGACGCGTTCGTGCAGTGCCTGGCCGATGCCCTGAACGGCGCCGCCATGCACCTGCCCGGCAAGCAGCAACGGGTTCAGGGTGACGCCGAAATCATCGACAACCGTGTAGCGCACGATCGTGACCGCGCCTGTCTCGGGGTCGACCTCCACCTCGGCGACATGGGTGCCGTTGGGATAGGTGTCGGCCGGCGGTGTCCAGTCCTCGCGGGCCCTGAGCATGTCCGCGCTCGCGCCTGGCAGCGTGGCAATCTCGGCGAAGGAGAGGCCGCGGTCGGTGCCGGCGATGCGCACGCCGCCGGCGGCGATCTCGAGATCCGCCGGCCCGGCCTCCAGCGCCTCGGAGGCGAGTTGCTTGAGCTTCGCGACAAGGCTGATCGAGGCCTTCTGCACGGCGGCGCCGCCGACCGGGATGGAGCGCGAGCCGCCCGTGCCGCTCCCGGTCGCAATGGCATCCGTATCGCCCTGCAGGACGCGGATCCGGTCCATCGGCAGGTCGAGCTGCTGCGAAGCGAGCTGGGCATAGGCCGTCAGGT
The DNA here is from genome assembly GCF_001418005.1 of Chelatococcus sambhunathii. Lineage (GTDB taxonomy): Bacteria > Pseudomonadota > Alphaproteobacteria > Rhizobiales > Beijerinckiaceae > Chelatococcus_A > Chelatococcus_A sambhunathii. The sequence goes on from NZ_LIOL01000001.1 coordinate 141,796, forward strand.
GCCCCTGCCCCGTCGACTGGGTGCCGATCAGCACTGTCGCCGACCCGCCCTCCTCGATCCGCACCTCTGCGGCCTCGGGCCCGCCGCCGGCGCAGGCCTCGATATAGGAGGCCATGCCGATGCCGCGCAGCAGCCCCTTCTTGCGCGAGGCGCGGAGCCGCTCCTTGAAGCCGGCATGGTCGGCCACCTCGAGCGCGCGGCGCAGATGCCCCTCGAACTCGCCGGTGTCGTAGACCCGGCCGGTCGAGGTCCTGTAGGGCATCTTCTCGGGCTTGATGAAGTTGAGCGCTCTCAGCGCATCCGGCGCCTTGCCGATGGTGTGGGCGATGTAGTCGACGAAGCGCTCGATGGCATAGGCGGCCTCGGGACGGCCGGCCCCGCGATAGGCGTCCACCGGCACGGTATTGGTGTAGATGCCGCGCACGCGCACATCGATCGCCGGTATGTCGTAGCAGCCCGGCGACATGGTCGCCCCGGCCGCCGGCACATAGGGCCCGAACTGCGAGGCATAGGCGCCGAGATCGGCCTTGAGGTCGACGCGCATGGCAAGGAAACGGCCACGGCGGTCGAGCGCCATCTCGAGCGTCGTGACGTTGTCGCGCCCCTGCGTGTCGCCGAGGAAATGCTCGGAGCGCTCGGCCACCCAGCGCACGGGCCGCCCGAGCTGCTCGGCCGCGAACATCGTCAGCGGATATTCGCGATACATGAAGATCTTGGTGCCGAAGCCGCCGCCGACGTCCGGCGTGACGACGCGGATATTGCCGGGCTCGACCTTGAAGATGTGCCTCGCGAGAATGTCGCGGATGTCGTGGCTGCCCTGGCTGCCGAGCGTCAGGGTCCAGCGGCTCTTGCCGGCGTCATATTCGGCGAGACAGGCGCGCGTTTCGAGATAATTGGCGATGAGGCGGTTGTTGACGAGCGTCAGCGAGACGACGCGGTCGGCCTTGGCGAAGGCCTTGTCGGTCTTCGCCTTGTCGCCGTGGTGCGTGTCGAAGGCGACGTTGCCCGGCACCTCGGGCCAGACCAGCGGCGCGCCCTCGGCGAGCGCGGCCTCCATGCCGACGGCGACCGGCAGCGGCTCCCAGTCGATGACGAGCGCTTCCGCCGCATCCCGCCCGGCCGCTTCCGTCTCGGCCACGATGAAGGCCACGGCCTCGCCGATGTGGCGCACGGTGTCCTTCGGCAGCACCGGGTTCGGCGGCAGCACCATGCGCTTGCCGTCGCTGTTCTTGACCGGGCCGAGGCAGGGGATGTCGCCGAGATGGGCGACGTCCTCAGCCGTGTAGACCGCGAGCACGCCTGGCATGGCGCGCACCTCGGCCACGTTCTCGATCGCGAAGCGCGCGTGGGCGTGCGGGCTGCGCACGACGACGGCGTGGGCCATGCCTTCGGCAGCGATGTCGGACGTGTAGCGTCCGGTCCCCGTCACGAAACGCGCGTCCTCGACGCGCCGCACCGCCTGCCCCACACCGAACTTCATCGCACGCATCGCATGGTCCTTTCGTCGGTCGTTTCGGTCAGCTGGCCTCGCCCCCCGCCGACTGCGAGGCTTCCCTGAGGCCCCGGCGGCCGCCGCGCAGCGCGATCACGAGATAGCGCAGCACGATGTAGAAGACCGGAGTCAGGAAGAGGCCGAAGAACGTCACCCCCAGCATACCCGAGAAGACGGCCGTGCCCAGTGCCTGGCGCATCTCGGCGCCGGGGCCGCTGGCGATGACGAGCGGCACGACGCCGAGAATGAAGGCGAAGGCCGTCATCAGGATGGGCCGCAGACGCAGGCGCGCCGCCTCGACCACCGCCTCCACGGGCTTCTTGCCCTGCTCCTCCGCCTGCTTGGCGAACTCGACGATGAGAATCGCGTTCTTCGCCGCAAGGCCGATGAGCACCACGAGGCCGATCTGCGTCAGGATGTTGTTGTCCATCCCCCGCAGCGTCACGCCGATCATGGCGGCCAGCACGCTCATCGGCACGATGAGCACGATAGCGAGCGGCAGGGCCCAGCTCTCGTACTGGGCGGCCAGCACCAGGAACACGAAGACGACGGCGAGCGCGAAGATGAAGATCGCCGTGTTGCCCGTTGCCTTCTCCTGGAAGGCGAGGTCCGTCCATTCGAAGCCGACGCCTGGCGGCACGGTGGTGTTCGTCACCTGCTCCATGGCATCGAGCGCCGCACCCGTCGACACGCCCGGCGCCGCGTCACCCTGCAGCGGGACGCTGGTGAACATATTGTAACGCTGGATCAGCACGGGCCCCGCGACGTCGCGGATCTGTACCAGCGAACCGAGCGGCACGAGCGCGCCGTTGGCGCTGCGCACCTTCAGGCGCTCGATGTCCGACCGCTCGATGCGGAAACGCTCGTCCGCCTGCACGCGCACCTGGTAGATGCGGCCGAAGGCATTGAAGTCGTTCGCATAGGCGGAGCCGAGGTTGATCTGCAGCGCCTCGAACACGTTCGCCAGCGGCACGTCGAGCATGCGCGCCTTGGTGCGGTCGATGTCGAGGTAGATCTGCGGCGTGTTGGCCCCGAAAGTCGTGAACACGCGGGTCACGTTCGGGTTCTGGTTGGCCGCGATCATCACCTCCTGCGTCACCGCGAGCAGTTGCTCGATCCCGAGCCCGATGCGGTCCTGCAGCTGCAGCTTGAAGCCGCCGGCATTGCCGAGGCCCTGCACGGGCGGCGGCGGAATGGCGATCGTGAACGCCTCCTGGATCTGTTGAAGCTGGCCCATGAGCTGGCCGGCGATGGCATTGGCGTTGAGCCCCTGAGGCAGGCGCTCCTCGAAGGGCGTCAGCGTCGCGAAGATCACGGCCGAGTTCGAGTTGGTCGTGAAGGTCGCGCCGTTGAGGCCCACGATGCCGACCGCATGGGCGACGCCTGGTACCTGCATGGCGATCTCGCTGGCGCGCTTGGCAACCGCATCCGTGCGCGACAGGGACGCGCCGTCCGGCAGTTGCAGCACGACGATGAGATAGCCCTGATCCTGCGCGGGAATGAAGCCCGTCGGCACGCGCTGGGTGATATGGGCCGTCGCCGCGACGAGGCCGCCATAGACGGCAAGCGCCAGGACGAGCACCGACTTGCGCCCGACAAGCCCGCGTACGGAGCGTGCATAGCCGTTGGAGGCCTTGTCGAAGCCCCGGTTGAAACCGCCCGCGAGCCGATTGCCGATGCGCGCGAGCAGCGAGCGCGGCTGATGGTGCGGGTCGTGGGGCTTCAAGAGGAGCGCGCACAGGGCCGGCGACAGCGTCAACGAATTGAAGGCCGAGATGATCGTCGAGACGGCGATGGTCAGTGCGAACTGCTGGTAGAACCGCCCGGAAATGCCCGGGATGAACGCCGTCGGGATGAACACCGCCGACAGCACCAGGGCGATCGAGACGAGCGCCGTGCCCACCTCATCCATCGTCTCGTGCGCGGCATCGCGCGGCGACATGCCGAGGGCGATGTTGCGCTCGACGTTCTCGACCACGACGATGGCGTCGTCGACCACGATGCCGATGGCGAGCACGAGGCCGAACAGCGTCAGCGTGTTGAGCGAGAAGCCCATCAGCGCCATCACCGCGAAGGTGCCGACCAGCGATACCGGAATGGCGACGATGGGAATGATCGCCGTGCGCCAGGATTGCAGGAAGACGACGACAACGATGATGACGAGCAGGACTGCCTCAAAAAGGGTCTTGTAGACCTCTTTGACCGATGCCGCGATATATTCCGTCGGGTTGTAGACGATCGTGTAGTCGATGCCGGGCGGGAAATCCTTCTTGATCTCCTCCATCTTCGCGATGACGTCTTCCGATGCCTGGAGAGCGTTGGTGCCCGGGCGCTGGAAGATGCCGATGGCAACGGCCTGCTTGTTGTCGAGATAGGAGTTCGTCACGTAGTCGCGGGCGCCGAACTCCACCCGTGCCACGTCCTGCAGACGCACCAGCCGCCCGCCCTCGCCTGCCTTGACGATGATATCGCGGAACTGGCGTACGTCGCTGAAGCGCCCCTGCGTCTGTACCGTTATCTGGAAAGCCTGGTCCGCCGGCGCCGGCTGCTGGCCGAGCGCGCCGCCCGAGACCTGCACGTTCTGCTCGCGCAGCGCCTGCACGATGTCGCCCGCCGACAGGCCGTAGGACGACAGGCGGTTGGGATCGAGCCAGACGCGCAGCGAATATTCGCGCACGCCGAAGACGGTAATGTCGCCGACACCTTCGAGGCGCAGAAGCTGGTCACGCACCCGGATGAGGGCGTAGTTCGAGAGATAGAGTTCGTCGAAGGTGTTGTCCGGCGACAGGAGGTGCACAACCATGAGGAAGTTCGGCGAGCTCTTGCGCGTCGTCACGCCGAGCTGGCGCACCTCTTCCGGCAGCCGCGGCAGCGCGACGGACACGCGGTTCTGCACGAGCACGTTCGCCTGGTCGAGATCGGTGCCGATGTCGAAGGTGATCGTGAGCTGCATCGTCCCGTCGGCCGTCGAATACGAGGACATGTAGAGCATGCCCTCGACGCCGTTGACCTCCTGCTCGATCGGCGTCGCCACCGTCTCGGCGACTGTCTTGGCGTCGGCGCCTGGATATTGCGCGCTGACGACGATGGTCGGCGGGGCGATGTCGGGATATTGCGCAACCGGCAGGTTGGCGTAGGCGATGAAGCCGACGAGCAGCGTCACGATCGACAGCACGGAGGCAAAAATCGGCCGGTCGACGAAGAAATGCGGGAACTTCATCGCGGAGAACTCCAGCGGGAATGCGGGCGGCCGTGCCGGCGGCCGCGGCGTCAAGAGGGAACGTCAGCGCGTCGGCGGCAGCGTCGTCATCTCGGGCGCGACCGCCGCGCCGGGACGCACGCGCTGAAGGCCGTTGACGACGATGGTCTCGTCGCCCTTCAGGCCCTCCCGGATCAGGCGGTAGCCGTCGATGCGCGGACCGGGGCGCACGAGCTGCGCCTTGACCGTGTTGTCCTCGCCGACAACCCAGACGAGCCGGCGCTCCTGGTCGGTGGCAATCGCCTCGTCGGGCACGAGCACGCCCTGATAGGGCGGCGAGCCGGGCACCGAGACGCGGCCGAAGAGGCCCGGCGTGATGAACAGCTCCGCATTCGGCACGATGGCGCGCAGGCGCATGGTGCCGCTCGCCTCGTCGAGCCGGTTGTCGACGAAGTCGAGCTTGCCCTCGCGAGCCGGCTTCGTCTCGTCCGTCAGCGCGATCTGGACCGCGACCGGCTCGCCCGAGCCGTTGGACGCATCGAGGTTGAAAACACGGTTGTACGCCAGGAACGAGCGCTCATCGACGTCGAAATAGAAGTAGATCGGATCGAGGCTGACGATGGTGGTCAGCAGCGTGTCATTGGCGTTGACGAGATTGCCGACGCTGACAAAGCGACGGCTGATGCGGCCCGAGATCGGTGCCTTGACCTCGCTGAACTCGTAGTTGAGGCTCGCCTCCTGCATCGCCGCCTGAGCCCGGTCGAGCTCGGCCTTGGCAGTGAGAAAGTTCTGGCGCCGCTGGTCGAGCAACTGGTCGGAGATGTTGCCCGTGCGGCGCAGTGATTCGGCGCGCTCCAGATCGCTCTCGGCGAAGTTGAGCCGCGCCTGGGCGGACACGAGGGTTGCCTGAGCCTGGTCGAGCGCGGCCTTGTACTGCCGCCGGTCGATGACGAAGAGCACGTCGCCGGCCTTGACATTGGCGCCGTCCTCGAAGTCCACGCGCTCGAGATAGCCCGAGACGCGCGAGCGCACCTCAACCATGTCGACCGCTGCGAAACGGCCCGTGAAGTCGTCGCGCTCGACAACTTGCTTCACGACCGGCTTGGCGACCGTCACCGGGGGAGGCGGTGGAGCGCCCTGCCCGGCCTGCTGCCCGCCGGTGTCGGAACATGCCGCCAGCCCAGCGACGATGAGCGAAAGGAAAAGGGGACGCATCGCGCGCATGGAAATCCACCAGTTCAGCAAGGGGAGAAAGAGACGCTACCGCTCAAGGACGTTTGGCAGGAGCCTATATCGAGTGCACGCCCCGGGATAACAAGGGCAGCGGATGCAACATTCGCCACCGAATTGCCATGGTTGCTTCAATGCAACACCGAAATGATGGCGCGAAGACCGTCTTTCCGCCGCGCGGCAGCCTCATTCGCGCAGCAAACGGCCGTGGAGGCTCTTGATTCCATTCAGGGCGAAAAACCGCTATCGTGCTGATGATAGTGCGTTCCCGCCGGTGAGGATATTTTCCTCTGAACCGGGGCGGCCTCCGTCAAGGTGCGAAAGCCTAGCCTTCGACTGGACCGCCGCTCGCGATCCAGTCCTTGAAGCCGCCGCGATAGTGCTCGGACAGATCAAGGCCTGCTGCCCGGCTCAGCATCAGGGCCTGCTGGGAGCGCACACCCGCCGCGCAGGAAAACACGATTCGACGTCCCGCATAGGCGGCAAGAGCGCCGGGATCGAAGCTGGAAAGCGGCAGGGAAACGCTGCCGGGAATGTGCCCGGCGGCAAATTCATGCGGCTCGCGCACATCGACGAGCACGAGCGAGCCGTCGGCAAGTCCCGCCGCCACGGTCTCGCGATCGAGGTCAATCACCGTCGTCATGTCCTGCCCTCGCCGTCGCGCCCTTCCACCTCCGGAGATTCGGAGGCGGACGCGGAGATTGTCGCCTCCCGGCGGACAAGACAAGAGCGGTGATACGGGAGCGACCTGTCTCCCGACCGTGCCGCAAGACAGGTGCCAAGACGTTACGAGATCGGCGGAATGCGCAATACCTGGCCCGGATAGATCTTATCGGGATGGGTCAGCATCGGCCGGTTGGCCTCGAAGATCACGGTGTGCTTGGCGCCGTTGCCCTTGCCGTAATGGCTTTCGGCGATCTTCCACAGCGTGTCGCCCTTCACCACGGTGTACATCGTCGCCTTGGGCGCTTCCTGCTCCACGATGAGCGCATCGTCCACTGCCGCGACGCCGACAGTGTTGCCGAGCGCGAGGATGACCTTCTCGGCCTCCTCCGTCGACAGGGTCTTGCCGGACACCTTCACGGTGTCGCCGGATACGGCGATGTCGAGCCCGTCGACCTTGAGGCCGTGCTTGGCGACTTCCTTCTTCAGTTCTTCGGGCGTCGCGGCCTTCGCCTCGCTTGCGCCGAAGAGCTTCTCTCCGGCTTCCTTGATGAAGCTGAACAATCCCATGACATCAACTCCCTCTTCAAAAAAACTTGGGCCCGCCCGATCCGCGGGGATCGACTGCATCAGCTGCCGCGGTAGGTGGCATAGCTCCAGGGAGAAACGAGCAGAGGCACGTGGTAATGGCCGTCGGGCTCGGCAAGGCCGCACCGCACCGGCACATCATCAAGGAAAGGCAGATCCGTCCCGCCGCGCCCGTCGCGCCGGAAATAGGCACCCACGTGGAATACGAGTTCGTAGCGCCCGGGCCGGTAGTCGGCCGCTGCGAGGAGCGGCGCATCGGTCCGCCCGTCGCCATTCGTCACGGCCTCGGTGACCGGCGTCCGTGTCCCGTCCGCCTCGATCCGGAAGAGCTCGATGCGAATGCCGGCGGCCGGGCGGCCGGCGGCGGTATCGAGCACATGTGTGGTCAGCCGGCCCATCGGCTCCTCCTGCTGGACGATTCTTCGGGCAAGGCGCTGACCGCGTCAACCATATCGGCGGCGACTAAAACCCGTCGAAAAACGTGCTTTGAAGCGGCCGCCGCGGCGTCGTTGGACAATTCATCCGCCATGCCTTAATGCCTGCAGCAGCCGGTGATGAGCTGCAACGGAGCCTGCCCATGAGCATCAAGCCTAGTGTCGTCGAAGCCATCGGCAACACCCCTCTCATCCGCCTCGCGCGGGCCTCCGAGATGACGGGCTGCGAGATTCTCGGCAAGGCCGAGTTCATGAACCCCGGCCAGTCCGTCAAGGACCGGGCGGCGCTGTTCATCATCAAGGACGCGGTGGCGAAAGGCACCCTGAAGCCCGGCGGCACCATCGTCGAGGGCACGGCCGGTAACACGGGCATCGGCCTCGCGCTTGTCGGCAATGCGATGGGCTTCCGCACCGTCATCGTCATTCCCGACACCCAGTCGCAGGAGAAGAAGGACACGCTTCGCCTCCTTGGGGCCGAACTCGTCGAGGTGCCGGCCGTCCCCTATGCCAACCCCAACAACTACGTGAAGGTCTCCGGCCGCCTCGCCGAGGAGATCGCGGCGAGCGATCCCCGGGGCGCGATCTGGGCCAACCAGTTCGACAATGTCGCCAACCGGCAGGCGCATATCGAGACTACGGGCCCCGAAATCTGGGACGCGACGGGCGGCAAGGTCGACGGCTTCATCTGCGCCGTCGGCACCGGCGGCACGCTCGCCGGCGTCGCCATGGCGCTGAAGGAGCGCAACCCGAAGATCACCGTCGGCCTTGCCGATCCCATGGGCGCCGCCCTCTACCACTACTACGCCCACGGCAGCCTCAAGGCCGAGGGTTCGTCCATCACCGAGGGCATCGGCCAGGGCCGTATCACCAAGAACGTCGAAGGGGCGCCCGTCGACGTCGCCTTCCAGATCCCGGACGAGGAGGCCATTCCCCTCGTCTTCGAGCTGCTGGAGCATGAGGGCCTGTGCCTCGGTGGCTCGTCCGGCATCAATGTCGCCGGCGCCATTCGCCTTGCCCGGCATCTCGGCCCGGGCCATACCATCGTGACGGTGCTATGCGATTATGGCACGCGCTATCAGTCGAAGCTGTTCAACCCCAACTTTCTGCGCGAGAAGGGCCTGCCGGTGCCAGCCTGGCTCGATCGCGGCCCGCAGGTGAAAGCGCCGCTCGTCGCCGCATGATCCCCTCGATTTCCGAACGGGAGGCTGTCGCAGCGCCATGGAGAGCCAAGTCGAGGTCCGCCTGCGCCTCCTGCTGGGCCCGTCCATCGCCATCGGCCCCGGCAAGGCGGAGCTGCTACGCGGCATCCGCGAGACAGGCTCGATCGCCGCAGCCGGCCGGCGCATGAACATGAGCTACCGACGCAGCTGGCTCCTGGTGCGTACCATGAACACCTGCTTCCGCGAGCCGCTCGTCGATGCCGCCAAGGGCGGCTCTGGCGGCGGCGGCGCGCGCCTCACCGACGCGGGCCTGCGCGTCCTCGTCCTCTATGAGGAGATGGAGCGCAAGGCGCGGCAGTCCATCGCCGGCGAAGTCGCCGGGCTGCGTGCCATGATGCGCGACGCACCAGAGGAGTGATTCCTCCCTTCCCGAGACCGGCCCAGCTCGTGCCGATACCGGAGGGGGATAGGTGCCGCCTATCCCCGATATGCCGCAGATATCATATCGGTTTCAAGGCACGGCTGTGCATCATGGCACTTGAGGCACGGTCGCGCGGGAGCGACCGTGGCCGGATGAGAGGCCAGATTGCAGGGTTTAGATGAAGCATTGGCGGCGGCGTGGCGGCTGATCGTCACGGGTGACACAGCCCTCGTCGAGATTGTCGCCCTCTCGCTGAAGGTCAGCCTTACCGCCGTCTTCTGTGCCGCCGTGGTCGGTCTGCCGCTCGGCGCGGTCCTGGCGCTCGTCCGATTTCCCGGTCGCGGTCCCGTCATCGTCGTCATCGATGCCCTGATGGGCCTGCCGCCGGTGGTCGCAGGTCTCTTCGTCTATCTTCTCCTCTCCCGCGCCGGTCCCCTCGGCCCGTACGGCCTGCTGTTCACCCCGACGGCCATGGTGATCGCCCAGACCCTGCTGGTGATCCCGATCATCGCGGCGCTGACCCGGCAGGTGGTCACCGACCTCTGGGCGGAATACTGCGAGCAACTCACCTCCCTCGGGGCCGGCCGACTGCGGGCCGTGCCGACGCTTCTGTGGGACGCGCGCTCCAGCCTCGTCACGGCGATCCTTGCCGGGCTCGGCCGCGCCATGGCGGAGGTCGGCGCCATCCTCGTCGTGGGCGGCAACATCGACGGCGTCACGCGCACCATGACGACGGCCATCGCGCTCGAGACGAGCAAGGGCGACCTGCCCCTTGCCCTCGGCCTCGGCATCGTGTTGCTCGTCATCGTGCTCGCCATCAACGCCGCGGCCCACATGCTTGGCGCCACGGCCCGCCGCGCCGCGGGATGAGGCCGCCGATGCATGCCCGGGCCACCATCCTTCCCCTCAGCCTCGACCGGGTGACCTATGCGCGCGGCGGCGAGACACTCATCGACGGCATCTCGGTCACCATTGGTTCGTCGAGCCGCACCGTCGTCCTTGGCCCCAACGGCGCCGGCAAGAGCCTGCTGCTGCGCCTGTGCCACGGCCTGGTCGCGCCGACCGACGGCGCGGTGCGCTGGGCCGGCGCCGACGCCTTCGGACGCCGCGACACCGCCGGGCGGCAGGCGATGGTCTTCCAGCGGCCGGTGCTGCTGCGCCGCTCGGCCCTCGCCAACATCACCTATGCCCTGGCGCTGCAAGGCCGCCTCGAGCGCGGCGAGCGCGATGCGCGTGCCCGCGAAGCGCTCGCGAGCGTCGGTCTCGCCCATGTCGCCGAGCGGCCGGCGCGCGTGCTCTCCGGTGGAGAGCAGCAGCGCCTCGCGATTGCGCGCGCGGCCGCCCTTGAGCCGGACGTGCTTTTCCTCGACGAGCCGACGGCCAGCCTCGATCCCGGCGCCTCCCGCGCGATCGAGGACGCCATCCGCGCCATCGACGCCGCCGGCACCAAGATCATCATGACGACGCACGATCTCGGCCAGGCCCGACGCCTCGCCGAAGAGGTGCTGTTTCTCTGCCGCGGCCGGCTCATGGAGCATACCCCCGCTGGGGAATTCTTCGAGCACCCGCGCACGCCGCAGGCGGCCGCCTTCCTGCGCGGCGACCTCGTGGCCTGAACGATTGGGCCGGCGATGACAATGAGGCTGTTCGAAACGACCCGCCGCGCCGTCATCGCCGCGGCCGTGGGCGCAGCAATCTGGGGATTTGCGGCCCCGGCCGGGGCGCAGACGGCGGAAAGGCCCTTCATCACCGTCGCCTCCACGACCTCCACCGAGCAATCCGGCCTCTTCAAGCATCTCCTGCCGCAGTTCACCGGGAAGACCGGCATCGAGGTGCGCGTCGTCGCGGTCGGCACCGGCCAGGCGCTGAAGATCGGCGAGCGCGGCGATGCCGACCTGGTCTTCGTCCACGCCAGAAGCGCGGAGGAGGACTTTGTTGCCAAGGGCTTCGGCGTTGGCCGCTCCGACGTCATGTACAACGACTTCGTCCTCGTGGGGCCGAAGAGTGACCCGGCCGGCGTCAAGGGTAGTCGCGATGCCGTCAAGGCGCTGCAGGCCATCGCCCGCAAGAAGGCGCCCTTCGTCTCGCGCGGCGACGACAGCGGCACGCACCAGGCCGAGCTCGACCTTTGGCAACGCGCGGCGCTCCATCCCAAGGCCGACGGCAACTGGTATCGCGAGACGGGCTCGGGCATGGGGCCCGCCCTTAACACCGCGGCCGCCATGGACGCCTACATCCTCGCCGATCGCGGCACGTGGCTGAGCTTCAAGAACCGCGGCGATCTCACTCTCCTCGTCGAGGGCGACGACCGGCTCTTCAACCAATACGGCATCATCCTCGTCAATCCGGCGCGCCACGCGCATGTGAAGGAAAAGGAAGCCCGCACCTTCATCAACTGGGTCATCTCGCCCGAGGGCCAGGCGGCCATCGCCGCCTACAGGATCGAGGGCGAGCAGCTCTTCTTCCCCAATGCCCGCAGGAAGGGCGCCTGACCGTCCGACGGCAGCCTGCGCCGCAACGCCGCTTCCTGCGCCGCGCCCGAATCCGTCTATACTTGCGCAATGTTCGTATCGGGCGCAGCAGACACCTTCCTTCTCGGCGTCGACGGCGGGGGCACCCAGTGCCGCCTGCGCCTGCGCTCCGGCGACGGCGCCCTCGTCGGCGAGGCGAGCGGAGGGCCTTCCAATATCCGTTTCGATCCTGAGACGGTAGCCCGCGCCATCCTCGCCGGCTGCCACGCGATCCTCGACCGCGCCGGCCTTCCACGCGAGACGACATCGCTCATCCACGCCGGCTTCGGCCTCGCCGGGGCGGCGCAGACCTCCGCCCGCGAGCAGTTCCTGGCAAGCCGGCTGCCCTTCCGCTCGATCTCGCTCGATACGGATGCCTATGCCGCTTGGCTCGGCGCTTTCGGTGGCGAGAACGGGGCCATCCTCATCGTCGGCACCGGCTCCTGCGGCCTGTCGATCGTCAACGGGGAGCGAACCTACGTGGGTGGCTGGGGGGCCGAGATTTCCGACGAAGGCAGCGGGCTAGCAATCGGCCGCGAGGCGATCAGGCGGGCGCTCTGGGCCCATGACGGGCGGGCGACGATGACCGCGCTGGCAGAGACGCTGCTCGACGGCTTCGGCCGCAATCCCGAGATGATCATCGACTGGGCGCGCTCTGCCCGTCCGGCCGATTTCGCGCGCCTGGCGCCACTCGTCTTCGATTATGCGAACCAGCGTGATCCCTTGGCCATAAGCCTCGTGGAGACAGCCGCGCGTGATGTCACCCGCATCGCCGAGCGCCTTCTTTCCGCTGGCGCTCCACGACTGTGCCTCATGGGCGGCGTCGCCGGCGCGTTGAGGCCCTGGCTGCCGCCCTATGTCACTGACAGGATCGTCCCGGCGGCGGCCGACGCGACCGAAGGGGCTATCCTGATGGCCTGCCGGGCGGCTGGCGGCAACTGACCCTGCAGACTACGGTCAATAAGGCCGCTTTCTCTTTTACTAAAAAACTGATAAATTTTTACCGATCTCTAATGGAGGGGCGCGGCCATGTTACCGCTCATTCGGTCTCGTTACACCTTGGCGGCCTTGGCCGCAGCAGGTGCTTATGCCTTGTCTTTCGTCCCGGCCGGTGCCCAGCAGGCTCCGACGATCAACCTCGGCCCGTTCCAGGCCATCGTGTGCCAGCCTGTTCCGCCAAACACGGCTCCGGCTTTCGTGCTCGAGCGCGGCGGCCAGTGCCCCGTCGGATTCGTCGCCGTGGTTGCCGATCGGCCTGCCGCGATTGACGCGCCCTCTCCGCTTGCTGACAACTCGAGCAGCAGCGGCTAAGCCGGCAGAAGAAGAAGCGTAGACGAGACAGCGTTCGGCAGTTTCATCTGAAAACCCGCAGACCTTCTGCGGGTTTTGTTTTGCATCCAACCGTCCGCCCCGCCCGGACAAATTGCTCCTGAGCGCGGCCCGAGCGGCAGCCTTTCCCCTCCTTGCGACATTGCTCCGCCGGTCTGCACGGCTGTGGCTGGAGCCCCCAAAGGGGAACGCAGCCCCGGCATGAGGCCGGGCAGCCCGCCTGCCCCTTCCCGCAGAAAATCGTCCAGGATTCGAGGGCCAGGGCAGGAATGCTGCCCTCGATATCCCCTTGGATCGGCGACGCCGCGCGAGGACACGCGCGGCCGTCATGCCGCACGCCCATCGGCGCACTGAGGCCGGAGCCGGGGCCCCGCAAGGTAGAGAATACCTCGCCACTGAACGATTGAACGCCGCGCGCCTCGATCAAAGGCAACCACCAAACCCATAAAACCCTATGGTTAACAGTTACTTCAAATTTTACCATAAGTTGAATTAAGATTAGGATGATAATCTTCGACAATGAATACGTACAATTGCGCTTTTATCAGCAGGGGATATTTATAAGAAGGGACGCAGAATTGCCGCATTCGAAACAATAAGAGGCGTCCCACCATGAAGACCAAAGAGCTTGCCATTGCCGCAGCCGCAATGCTGTGCATGTCTGCGGCCCCAGCCATGACCGCCCCCTCTGTCGACCCGCTCGAGGAGGTTGGGCTCGGCACTTCGACGCACATCCACCTCGGAATGTCCGTGCCGATCCCCCAGGGCTATTACGAACTTTGCATCGCCCAGCCGTCCGTCTGTCGCCCGCGCAAGGGCCAGGCGGATGTCACACGCGACGGTCAGGTGGTCCTGTCGCGCAAGAGGCTGCAGCAGATGGTGGCCGTCAACGCCGCGGTCAACCGCAGCATGCGCGCTGTCGAGGACATCAACCGGCTCGGCGTCGCGGACAAGTGGAGCATTGGCGGTGCGTCGGGCGACTGCGAGGATTTCGCTCTGACGAAGCGCCAGCGCCTGCTCGCGCAGGGCTGGCCCTCCAGCGCCCTTCTCATCGCGCTTGTGCGCACGTCGTGGGGCCAGCAGCACGCCGTGCTGCTGGTGCGCACCGACAGGGGCGACTATGCCCTCGATAACCTCGTTCAGGAGGTCAAGCCCTGGCGCAGCACGTCCTATTCCTGGGAAAAGGTACAGTCACCGACGCAGATGTGGGTCTGGCACAACGTCTGATCTGGCGCCGGGCGGGCCTCACGCGCTCCCGCCCGGCTTTCGACCTTTGGCTGCATAGGGATAGTAGCTTCCCTCCCCCGATGCCGCAGCGACCCCGTTGAGCGCGACATAGACCGTCTCGCCCTTGACCCGGCGAAGTTCCTTGAGGCTCTGCAGCACCTCGCGCTGCGTCGTCGTCTTCCAGTGCACGACATAGAGCACCACGTCGGCATAGACGGCGAGCAGCAACGGATCGGAGACGACGGCCAGCGGTGGCGCATCGAGAATGATGACGTCGAAGGCCTTGCGGCAACCCTCGAGCAACGCCCGGAAACGGGCTGAATCGAGGATGCTCTCGGCCGGGAAGAACTGGGCATCGCCGCTGATGAAGGCCGACATGTCGCTGAGCGGGTCTATGACCCGCACATCGTTGACATGGGCTGTCGTGGCCCGGTCGGCGAGGATGTCGACAAGGCCCGTCTTGACGTCGACCTTGAGCAGGCGATGCACACTCGGCTTGCGCAGGTCGCAGTCGATGAGGAGCGTTCTGCGGCCTGCCAGAGCCGCCGCCCGGCCGAGTGCGACGGCCGTGACGGACTTGCCCTCCCCCGGCTTCGTCGAGGTGACGAGCACGACCTTTCCCCCCGCCTCGCCTTCGCCGGCGCTCATCAGGATGTCGAGCCCCAGGCGCAGGCGGCGGATCGCCTCGGCGTAGCCCGAGCCGGGCTCGCGCACCACCTTGTCCTGCACTGGCACGGCGGCTCTGGCCGACTCGACCTGCGGCAGGCTTGCGACGACGTCGAGCCCCGTCGCCTCCTCGACCTCGTCCGCCTTGAGGAAGCCGCGTCCAAAGGTGTCGCGAACCCAGGCGATACCGAAACCCGCACCGAAGGCGAGGAACAGCGAGGCGACGAGGATCGGCAACGTCGGCGGAAAGCTCGGCCGCACCGCGGCCATCGCCTCGGCGACGATGCGGCTGTCCGCCAGCACGAGGCCACGCTGCTGGCTCACCTGTCTAAGGCGACCGAGGTAGTTCTGATAGAGCGCGCGGTTCGCCGCCACCTCTTCGCGCAGCTTGTAGAGCTGGACCGACGCATCAGCCGGCAAGTCTGACGTGTTGACGAGCATGTCGAGGTCGCGGCGCACCTGCTGTGCGCGCTGCTCGGACGCATCGGCCGCGCGCTGCAGTTCCTCGGTGCGGGCACGGCCGAGCGCCACGATCCGGGCATCGATGGCAGCGATGCGTGTGCGCAGGGCTGTAACCCGCGCCGGCGGCAACCTTCCGGCCGACAGTTGCCGCTCGATCTCCCGGCGCTCCTCGGTGAGGGCATCGCTCTCGCCCCCTGCCAAGGCCCTTGCGATGCCGGTGGTGTCTGCGTCTTGCACCAGGGGCTCGAGCGTTCGCAGCCGCGCGAGCGCATCAGTCCGTGCGGCAATGTCCTCCTCGAGAGCCGTCCGGAGCGAAACCAGGCGGTTGCGGCCGTCCTCCCCCATCCGCTCCATCGCCTGCTCCAGCGTGAATCGGTCGAGTTCGGCTTCGGCCCGCCGCAGTTCCTCGCCGAGGTCGGTCACGCGGCTGGCGAGAACGCGCTCCGCATTCGCCACGAGCCGCAGCCGGCTCGCGATCTGGTCTTCAATATAGGCCTGGGCATAGGCATTGGCGATGCGGGCCGCCTTGTCCGGATCGCGCGAGGAGGCTTCGATGGCGATGATCGAGGTGACGCCGCGGCGGGCGATGTCGACGCGCCGCGCCAGCCGGTCGATGATGCGCCGCTCGACGCGCGGCGGAAGGGGCTGTCCCGGCTGCGCCTGCCCCTCGGACCCATCGACGGCGGCCGGCCACAATCCCGCGGCGATCTGGGTTAGAAGATCCGGCCGGTTAAATTCCTCGTCGTCCTGCAGGTTGAGCCGGGCGATGACGCGCCGCGCGATCACCGGCGAGGCCATGATCTCCACCTCACCGTCGACGGCGCCGATATTGGGCGGAGCGGGCGTAACGTTGTCGAGGCTGACCAGCCTCTGCTCCCGCGGGTCGATCATGACGAGCGTCGTCGCGGAATAGCGCGAGGGGATCTGCGACAGTACAAGGATGACGAGCCCCAGAACGGCGATGACCGTGACGGCGATGGTGAATCGCTGGCGACGCAGCAGGCCCGTAAGCGACTGGAGATCGAACTCGTTCAAGGGTGCCCCTCCTCCCGGCCGGTCGCCCCGTCGCGGGGCGGCACGGGACTCGTCGACCAGGGTATCGGCTTTCGGAAGAGCGCAGCGGAGATGGCGTTGCGCGGCGAATGCGGAAGACGCACGAACGCCATGAGCTCTCCTTATCCCCGAACGGGACAACTGACAGCAAAAAGGCTAGCACGCTGAAGGGGCGGGCGACAACGCGCACGACGACTGCCTATGACGTGAGAAAACGATACCCCCGCCCCTCGAGGCACAGGCACGACAGCACGTCCGAGGCGAAGGCTCCTGTGTCGATTCCGATGCGGTTCCGACAGACCTCGGGCGCCGCGACGATCGTATGGCCGTGAACGACAACCTTCTCGTAGACCTCTGCCGCATTCAGGAACGGCCGGCGGATGCCGACGAGATCCTCCGGACGCTGCTGCGCGAGTGGCACCCCCGGCCTGATGCCAGCATGCACGAAGAGATAGTCGCCGACGACATGCGTCAGCGCGCAGCGTCGCAGGAAATCGACATGACCCTGCGGCATGTGCCGCCGCAGGACATCTGGCAGTTCCGGAAAGCCGCGCTCTGGCGCGAGGTTGCGCCAATCGATACCGTAGGATGCGAGCGTCGCGTCGCCGCCGTTCGTCAGCCAGGCCATGGCATCGCCGCTGCCCATCAGCGCGGAAAGGAGCATGACCTCATGGTTGCCGATGAGCGGATGGAAGGCGGCGCCCGGTAGCGGCCCGGCCGCCAGCATCTCAAGCACCTGCGCCGAGTCCGGCCCCCGGTCGACATAGTCCCCGAGCGTCACCAGCGCCACCTCTCCGCCATGGCCTCGTGTGTCCTCCGCGATGGCGGCAAGCACGCGGGCGAGCAGATCCGCCCGCCCGTGGACATCGCCGACGCAATAGACGCGCAGCCCCTCCGGCACTGCCGCAGCGCCGAGGCTGACGGTGCGCAGCCGGCGGCGCGCCGAAAACATCCCCGACCATCGTGCGCGTCGCGCCGCGATCATCCCGTCCTCCCCGCCGCCCTGCGCCACACCTGCACAAGCCGTTCGATGAAGACCGCGCTGTCGAGATCGGCCGTATGGCGCACCGCCGCCGCTTCTCCCATGCGCCGGCGCATCTCCCCGTCGCCGATGAGCACGGTGAGCGCATCGGCAAGCGCACCCGCGTCGCCCACGGGCACGAGCCGGCCCTCGACCCCGTCATGGAGGATCTCCGGGACAGCTCCGACCGGGGTCGCCACAACCGGCTTGCCCGCCGCCATCGCCTCCACGATGCTCATCGGCAGGTTCTCGGCCCGGGACGGCAGGACGACGATATCGGCCCGCCCCGCCAGCATCTTTGCCGCGCCCGCATCGAGCCAGCCGGGAAAGGTGACGAGCCCCGACAGGCCGAGGCTTTCCGCCCGCGCGCGAAAGCGCTCCACAGCTCCGTTGCCGGCGATCGTGCAGCGCCAGCCACCAACGCTGCGCCCGCGCAACAGGGACAGCGCGTCGAGCAGCACGTCGGTGCCCTTGCGCTCGCCGACCTCGCCAAGCACGACGAGATGTACGCCGCCATCCTCATGTTCCGCCGCAGCCGGGACGCGTGGCACGGCATTGTAGACGATCGCCGTCGCCACCTCCGGCCCGGCGATGCGCGTGACGAAATCCCGCCAGTGATTGCCAAGCACCACAACGCAGGTCGCACGGCGGAACAGGGTGCGGATCGCCGCCTGCATGAAGGAGCCGCAGGCGGCGTAGTAATCGTCGAAATTGGCTCCGTGCAGATGCACCACGACAGGAACGCCCACGAGCGACAGGACGCGCTCCATCAACGCCTTGCGCAGCACGCTGCCACGAGTGGCGAGATTGAGATGCGCCACATCCGCCCCGCCGCTGAGGCCGAGAGCAAGGCAGCGCGCGAGCGCACCGGCGAAGACAAGGGGCGACAGGAGCTTGCCGAGGCGGCCCCGCGTCGTCACGCAGATGAGCCGCACATCCTCCCCGCCCCTGTCGGCGAGCGCTGCGGCCATCGCCTCGACGACCCGGTCCATGCCCCCGTCGATGCCGAGGCGGGTCACGATAACGGTCAGGGTCGGCCCGGCGGCTGCGGCTGTCATGGCACGGCCTCTCGCCCTGCGGACGCGGGCAGGAAACGCAGAAGTCGCGGCATCGCTGCGGCGACGATGGCGTGTTCCGCCGCCGGCAGCCGCCGCGCCCGGCCGAGCACCACGGCAAGGTGCACGAGCGCCGCCAGCGCCGCGACGAGGATCTGCATGGCCGGCATCACATCCGCCGCCATCAGACGCGCGCCCATGCCGACAATGAGCGCGCTCGCGACGACGACGAGGAGGAAGGGCAGATCGCAGATGCCGCGCACGCCGCTCCTCCTGAGGCTCGCCGCGAGCAGGAGCAGACGCGCGCCGATGTCGAGAATCGGGATGACAAGGGCAGCAACGAGCGGCATCACCAGACCGGTCAGGATGAGCATCCCGAGCCAGAAGAGACCGATGGGCAGGACGGTGGCGAGCGCCCGCCGGCGCGCCATCACGGCAGCCGCCGTCTCCAGGCTGCGATAGAAGCCATAGAGCGGCGGCAGGACGAAGAGCACCGGCAGCAGCCAGTCGAGACCCGCAAAACGCCCGCCGGCGAGCAGCGCCAGCACCGCCGGCCCGCCGGCAAGCAGGCCGACGACAGCCGTGGAGAAGACGACGAGGTCGAGCTTGAACACGAGCGACAGCGCCGCCGCCATTGGGGCCTGCGAGCCGGCGCGCGCCGCATGGCTCATCACCGCCGGCTCGATGAAGGGCGACAGCACAATGCCCGATGTCAGGCGCAGGAAGCTCAACATTAGCCCCTGCATGAAGGAGAAGGCCGCGAGGAGTTCGACCGGCATCGCCCCCGACACCGCCAGACGCACTGCGGGCGGGCTCATGACCATGGCGCCGGCCGTGCTGAGATAGCTCGCGCCGGCAAGCGCCACGAGGTTCTGCCGCGGCGTCTGCCCGCTCCCGGACATCGCGCCGAGCCGGGCAACACCCACCGCTGCCGCGCCGACGAGGGCGAGCCCGGCAAGGGCTGTGGTCGCGGCGCAAAGCATGACGACGGTCGCTGCCTCCACGGGCCAGCCGAGCCCAACGGCCGTCACGAGGGCGGCGAGCCGTACAAGTGGCTCGCCGACGGCGACGGCGCGGCTCAGCCGTTGTTGCCCAAGGACTTGGCAGATGCTTTCGGCGTCGCTCGCGAGGAGAAGTCCCGCTGCCCAGACAACGGCGGCGGCGATCAGCACGCCGTGGGCCAATGCCGGCAGGAAACCGCCCGCCGACGCCAGGAAGGCGACGAGGGCGAACAGGGCGAGCACGCCGAGCCGCACCGCCGCGACGCGGCCCAGCAAGCGCCGCAGGCCGGGACCGTCGCCCGCATGATGACGCGCGCTCGCCTCATAGGCGAGCACCGTCGGCACGCCAAAGAGCAGGAGCGACTGCGCCAGGAGGGCTGCCGCCATTGCCACCGCATAGCCGGCATAATCGGCGAGCGGCAGCACGCGTACGACGAGGAGCTGGAAGGCAAAGCCGAGCGCGACGGCGGCGAGGCGCCCGCTGGCGAAGATGAGGAGGCTGCTGCCGAGGCTCACGGGCGCATGCACAGATCAGTCCCCCGCGACGTCCGACGGCACCGGCCGACAGTCGAGACCGATGACGCGGAAGAGGCCTTGATACACCGCCTCGGGCGAATGATGACGCTCGACATAGGCGAAGGCGGCAGCCCGGCAGGCGGCCCTCTTCCCGTCATCAGCCAGGAGCGCCTCGATGCGGATGGCGAAGGCCTCGCCGTCCGCGGCCTCGAGCACGCAGCCCGCGGCCTCCTCCTTCAGGCCGGCGCGCGCAAGCGGGCTCGCCACCACCGGCAGGCCGTGCGCCAGATAGTCGAGGAGCTTGACGTTGAGCCCGCTGCCGATGCGCTGCGGCGCGATGGCGAGTGCCGCGCGCGACAGGTACGGTGCAAGATCGGCCACGGCGCCATGCCGCTCCACCCCCCGCGGCAGATCGGGGAAAGCCGTGCCGATGGCGCCGACGACATCGAGGCGAATCTTCGGCCGCCGCCCCTGCAGGCGCGGCCAGACGTCGCCCAAAAACCATTCGAGGGCATCGACATTGGCCGGATTGTGCGAACCGACGAAGACGAGCCGATCGGGATCGGCGGCCGCCTGCGCAACACGCACCGCCCTGCGCGGCATCGAGGCGACCAGCACGGGCGGGGCAGCGGGATGGGCCGAGAGCTGCCGCGCCTCCTCCTCCTGGATCGCCACGGCGGCATCGAGGCCGCTGACGAGCCCCACCTCCTCGTTGAGCGTCATCGCCGGCACGTCAGGCAAACGCCCCTGCTCCACGAAACGGTGGTGGCGCAGCGACATGAGATCGTGAAGATAGACGATGCCGCGCGCGCCATGTGCCATGGCAAGGCGGGCAAGCGGCGCAAGAAAGACATAGTCCGCGATGACGGCGCGGCATGGTGCACGCGCCAGCTCGGCCTCGACCGTTGCGATCTCCCCGGCCGTCACGGGCAGGGTGGCCGGCCAGACGCCGGGCGAGCCCCGCCCGCTGCGCAGGATCCGCCCGGCGATCGCTCCGATGGCGCCGATCCACGGGCCGGGCCGCGTCGCGACGACCCACCGGCCCAGCCGCAGAGCCTGCGCGCAATGGAGGCGGTCGAAGCTGCCAGCGGGTAGGTCGATGCGCATGGCCGGCCGCCGCCCGAAGGCGCGCGCAGAGACGACGAGGAGGTCGACGCGCGCCCCTCGGTCCCGCAGCGCTTCGGCCAGCGCGACGAGAACGGCCGTGTTGCCGACGCGCGCATGGGTCGGCACCCGCCGCATGACGATGAGGATTCTCGGCCCCGCCTGCCCCAACGCATCTCCTCCGGCGTGGGACGCCTCCGCGCCCGCCCGCCGGCATCATTGTCGGGCCGGCCTTGCTCGGCCGCAAGGGGCACACTGCCGCCCGCCATGGACCGGTGCGGCAGACCTGAACTAGGATCGCGGCGCGGGAAGATCACGGGCAGGCGACCAAACAGCCATGACAGCAAGCGTTGCCAGCCATCCGGAAGGGGACCGCACGATCACGGCGCCGCAGGCCGTCCTCTCCACCCCCGCGCGCCTTCTCATCGCTGCCTGGGGCATCTTTCTCGGCCTGCTGCCCCTGCCGCTCGCGTCGAACCGTCCGCTGTTCTGGTGCATCAACGCTGTCGTTGCGGGCTGCTTCGTCGCGGCCGTCGCCCTGCTACGACCAGCGCCCACGCGCTTCGATGGCCTGATTCGCACCGGCCTTGTCCTGAGCGCGCTGCTTGCCACCGCCCTTCTCGGCTGGATGCTGGTGCAGGCGCTGATGCCGCTCGCACTTGGCTCTCCCCTTGCTGATCCGATCTGGGCGGCGGCTGCGGAGGCCCTTGGCGAGCCGCTGACGGCCCGCATCACCGCGGCGCCCTGGCAGACGCTGCTCGCGGCGCTGCGCTTCGCCACGGCCGCCGCCGTCTTCTGGGTGACCTTGCGGCTCGCCACGCACCCGGGCGGCGCCGCGGCCCTCCTGCGCTGGCTCATGTGGGCGAGCGCCGCCTATGCGCTCTACGGCCTGGTGCTCAACCTCATGGGGTCCAGCACCATCCTCTGGTTCGAGAAATGGGCCTATCGCGATTCGCTGACCGCCACCTTCGTCAACCGGAATGCCGCCGCGGCCTATTTCGGCATCGGCCTTCTCGCCGCGCTCGCGGAAGCGATCTGCGCCGTCCGGCGGCGGTCGGCGACTTCGCTCGCCTATCTGCTTCTGCTCCTCGTGCCGCTCGCCATCCTGGCCAACGCCATCGTCCTCACCGGCTCGCGCTCCGGCGCGGCCGCAACGGCCCTTGCGGCGGGCGTCGGCCTGCTGCTCCTCGTCAGCGTCCGGCGCGCGCCTGTCCTGATCGTCCCGCTCCTCGCCGTCATGCTCGTCGGCCTGGCGCTGGCGACCCTGCATGTCAGCGGCGCCCATCTGATGGCGCGCATCGAGGCCGACGGTGGATCGGGCCAGTCACGCCTGTGGCTCTACCGCACGGTCGCCGAGATGATCGCGGCCCGGCCGCTCACCGGCATCGGCGCCGGCACCTTCCAGCTCGTCTTCCCGGCGTGGCGCGAGCCGGGGCAGGAGATGTTTCTCATCTGGGCTCAGGCCCATAACATCTACCTGGAACTCGCCGTCGAGCTCGGCCTGCCGGCCGCGGCGGCCATGCTCCTGCTCGTCATGCTGCTCATGCTGATGTGCGCCCGCGCGCTGCGCCGCTCCGAGAGCGACTGGCACGTCGCGCTCTTCGCCCTGACGAGCTGGCTCCTGCTCGCGGTCCAGGGCCTCGTCGATTTCGCGCTCCAGTACCAGGCGATCACCTTGACCGCCGCCGCCGCCCTCGCCATGGGCATCGTCAGTGCGGCCAAGCCGGCGAGCGAACCAGCACGACCACGCCAAAGCCGATAAAAATCAGCTTCTTGCCTGCCGTTCCGGAATCACTTTCTGCGCACGGCGCAGGCCGTTTTCCCTGACCTCGCGCAGAAAGAGAAGCATCAAGGGCAGGAGCGAACCGGCATAGCGGCGCCAGAGGCGACGCGGCTCCTGCAGGAGGCGGTGCAGCCATTCGAGCCCGAGCGTCTGCATCAGCGCCGGCGCCCGCCGCTTGCGGCCGGCAAGAAACTCGAGCGCCGCCCCGATGCAGAAGGCCGTGCCGCAGCTGCGCCCCTCCTCCAGAATGGCAAGCGCGAGCCGCTCCGACTGCGGAGAGCCGACGGCGAGGAAGACGAAGCGCGCGGGATGCTCCGCCACGAAATCGAGCGCAGCCCGCCACGCCAGCGGGTTATGGGCCAATCCCATGGGCGGGGCATGGAAGTGCCAGCGGTACTGTGGAAAATGCTGCTGCAGCGCCTCGCCGAGCGCGGCATTCGCGCCAACCACGGCAAGCGTGTCGCCCGGCACGAGCACCTCGGCGAACAGCCTCTCCATCACGTCGGTGCCGTTGAGATGAGGCAGGTCGAGCCCCACGAGCTTGCCGAGACGCTCGATCTGGTGGCTGTCGCACCAGCACATCCAGGCCGCCTCGTAGGCGCCCAACAGGTCCGGCTGGCGGGACAGACGCACGACATGATCGACATTCGGCGTCGCCACATAGGCGAAGCGGTCTGCCGGGCTGCAGGCCTTCAGCCGGTGGAGCACCGCATCCTTGGGCAGAAGATCGAAGGGGGCGCCGAGGAACTTGATCCTTGGCGCGGCGAGCGGCTCGCGCGCCGCCTCAGCGGGACTTGCGGATCGGGCTGTCGGCACCTTGGCCCTCTGTCTTGCCGATCGATTTGCGAGCCGTCTCGCCGGCCCGCCGGCCTTCCCGCTCCTTCATCATCGCGGCGGTGCGCGCGAGGGCAGAAGCAGCGATGTCAACCTCGCCGAGACGCTCGGCAACGTCGTCCGGCCCACCAGCGGCCGCGTGGCGCACAGCACCGCTGCGCTGCGAATGCGCCAGCTCTAGCAGCAGGACGAGCATGAGGCCTCCGTTGAAGGCAAGGACGGCCGTTCCGGCGCCGGCCGCAAGGCCGGACCATCCACCGGACGCGCCGCCCGCAATGCCGCCTGCGACCGCGGCTAGAAAGGATCCGCCGGCCCAGGCGACGGCCTTGCCGCGCCGACCGGCGACGAGACCAAGGACCAGTGCCCCGAGAGCGATGGTGATCAGCATGGCGATACGTTCCACGGTTCTGGGAACGGAACATTGGGGCAGGATATCCCTGCCGGAGCGCATTCAGGCCTCTGATTGAATCGACAAGACCTTACCATTGTCCCGAATGCAGCTCCAGTCTCGCGCCCGACTGCTAAGAAGAGGTTTCGTTCCACATCGACCGCGGCCAGAAGGATCGGCGGCATGTCACGTCCCCGACCCGGTCCAGAACTCCCGCGCGGCCGTCACAACGAGAATGACGAGATCGAGCAGGAGGGAATAACGACGGATGTAGGCAAGATCGCAGATGACGCGCCGCGTGGCGTGCGTCGGGTCGGTGACCGCACCCCGCCAACCAGCCAGTTGGGCAAGGCCCGTCATGCCGGGCCGCACCAGATGGCGGAGCGGATAGGCAGGAACCACGGTTTCGTAGCGCTCGCCATTGACCAGCATACCGACGGGATGGGCGCGCGGCCCCACAAGCGACATGTCGCCCCGCAGCACGTTGATCAGTTGGGGCAGTTCGTCGAGGCTGCGCTGGCGCAGCACGGATCCGAGCGGCGTCACGCGCGGATCGTTGACAACGGTGTGTTTCACGCCCGTCGGATCGCCCCTATCAGCGTACATCGTCCGGAATTTCAACATGAAGAACGGTCGGCCGCCAAGGCCGACGCGCGGCGAGCCGAAGAAGACCGGCCCCCGGCTCGTCGCCTTGATGAGAAGCGCGATGAGGAGGAGGACGGGCAGCAGCAGCAGCAAGCCGCCGAGCGCGCCGGTGATGTCCATGCCGCGCTTGCATGCCCGCGCGGTTCGTGGCCAGCGAACGCCCCGCTCCGAAAGGTCCTCGGCAAGCGCCGCAAGGTCGGCCGCTTCGTACCCGCCGCACCTCGCGGCCAGAAACCGATCCAGCCAGGACGGCGTCTTCACGCCACCTCCCGACGGTTTCTGCCCCAGCGTCGCCCTCTGGGCGCCGCTCCACGTCGACAACCGCATGAAGCAACTCATCATGCCATACGAACCGACGCCAATCCCCCACGGGACGGGCCCCTGCTCTTAGAACGACAGTTTAGATGATCTCCAAACAGGATACTACGGAAAGTTCTTGCCGTCGCGCGATCCTGAACCTTTGACGAATATCGTTAACATGAATGGAATAATGACGCAGAACAACTTCAGCGGTCGCCTTATCGACAAGCACAGGTCCATTCGTTACCGCTCGTCCCGGGAACTGCGTTCACGTTGAAGAGAGTAACGCGCCTTTCGGCCGAATTCGGCGGCTCGCCGTTGCACCCGCGTTCACCTTCCGATTCAATTTGACTTGATATCTTCTTTCCGTTCGGGCCCAATTCGAGCACGACGGTCACGGCCGGACGGGGCGTCCCATGCGTCATATCGATATCGCTGACCGCTTGCCCTCCCGCGCATCGCGCACGGCCCTCGTCACGGGTGGTGCAGGCTTCCTCGGCTCCCATCTTTGCGAGGCGCTACTGCACAAGAAATACAACGTCATCTGCCTCGACAACTTCTTCACCGGTGACCGCAGCAACGTCGAAGGTCTGCTGCACAGCGACAAATTCGAGATCGTGCGCCATGACGTGACCGTGCCGGTCCAAATCGAGGCGAACGAGATCTACAATCTCGCCTGCCCGGCCTCGCCGCTGCACTATCAGGCTTCGCCGGTGGAAACGACGAAGACGAGCGTCCTCGGCGCCATCAACATGCTGGATCTCGCCCGCCGCCTTGGCGTCCGGATTCTCCAGGCCTCGACCTCGGAGGTTTACGGCGACCCGACCGAGCACCCGCAGCGGGAAAGCTACTGGGGCAATGTCAACCCCATCGGCTCGCGCGCCTGCTATGATGAAGGCAAACGGTGCGCCGAGACGCTGTTCTTCGATTATCACCGCGCCCACGGCGTACCGATCAAGGTGGCCCGCATCTTCAACACCTACGGGCCGCGCATGCATCCCAACGACGGGCGCGTGGTCTCCACCTTCATCGTGCAGGCGCTGACCGGGCAGGATCTGACGATCTTCGGCGACGGCACCCAGACGCGCTCGCTCTGCTACGTCGATGATCTCATCCGCGGCCTTGTCGGACTGATGGAAACCGACGGCAATGTCACTGGCCCCATCAATCTCGGCAATCCGGAGGAGGTGTCGATGGCGGAACTGGCGGAACTCGTGATTTCGCTCACCGGCTCGCGCTCGCATATCGTGCGACGCCCGCCGGCAGCGGATGATCCCCGCCAGCGCCGCCCCGACATCTCGCTGGCCGACGAGGTGCTCGACTGGCGCCCTACAGTGCCGATGAAGGTCGGCCTCGGCCGCACCATCGAGTATTTCGACGCCCTCCTGTCGCAGCGTGCGCCAGCGGTCTTTCCGTAACGACCGCCCGGCGCAGGCGCTCAGAAGGTGCCCGGATAGGCACCGCCGTCCATCAGCCAGTTCTGGCCGGTGATGTAGCCGGCGTGCACGCTGCAGAGGAAGGCGCAGGCTGCACCGAACTCGTCCGCTGTGCCGAGGCGCCCGGCCGGATTGGCCGCTGCCATGGCCGCGATCTCCTCTTCCAGCGTCCGCCCGCTCTGGGCGGCGCGCGCCGCAGCCGTACCGCGCAGCCTGTCTGTTTCGAACGGTCCTGGCAGCAGGTTATTGATGGTAACGCCGTACCGCACTGTCTTGCGCGACAAGCCGGCGATGAAGCCTGTGAGGCCGGAGCGCGCGCCGTTGGAGAGGCCGAGGATGTCGATCGGTGCCTTCACCGCGCTCGAGGTGATATTGACCACGCGGCCGAAACCGCGCTCCATCATGCCGTCGACCGTGGCCTGTATGAGCGCGATCGGCGTCAACATATTGGCGTCGAGCGCCTTGATCCAGTCCTCGCGCGACCAGTCGCGGAAGTCGCCGGGCGGCGGACCGCCGGCATTGTTGACGAGGATGTCGGGCGCCGGACAGGCGGCAAGCGCCGCCTCGCGCCCCTCAGCGGTCGCGATATCGCCCGCGACCGTCTGCACCCTGATGCCCGGCGCGGCGCGGCGGATCTCGTCCGCCGTCCTCTCCAAATCCGCAGGCGTGCGCGCCGTGATGGTGACATTGACGCCTTCGCGGGCCAGAGCAAGGGCGCAGCCCTTGCCGAGACCCTTGCTCGCCGCACAGACGAGGGCGTTGCGCCCTGCGATGCCGAAATCCATTGCTTTTTTCCCTCGTGGTCGGTCCGCTCAGCGAATGAACTGGTCGATGTAGTCGGCGCCGAGGCCGTTCTTGGAATAATGCGCCCGGCACTTGTCGATGCGCGTGAAGACGTCGTCATAACCCACCGTCCTGCCGTCCGGATCGACGTAGATCATCGCCCCGTTGACCTGGAACAGGGTGATCATCTCCTCCACATGCGGGTCGACGACGAGCGTGTGCGTCTCTCCCGGCGCCTCGTAGGCATAGGAGCCCTCGCGCGCCACCCAGTCGTGCTCCAGATAGCGCCACTCGCCCTTCAGCACGAAGGCGTGCACCGGCTGCGGATGGCGATGGCGCGAGAGCACACCCGACTTGCGCACCTTGAGCAAGTTCATCCAGTAGCCGCGCGAGGCGGCCATCAGCAGCGGCCGGAACCAGACGTTCTCCTCCACCGGCACCCAGATGCGTTCGTCGTTGGGAATGGCATTGGGGATGACGAGCTCCGGCGGCGATTCCCTGGGCTGCGGATGGCGATAGGGCAGCCACTTCTCATCGATGCCGCTGGCGGCGGGATCTTGCCCGTTCATGTCTTGTCCTCCCGAAATCAGACCGTGAGATAGCCGCCATCGATGGCGAGGATGGCGCCGGTGATGAAGCGTGCCGCGGGCGACGCGAGGAAGACGGCGCCGCCCGCCACCTCCTCCGGCGTGCCCCAGCGCCCCATCGGCGTGCGGGAAAGAATGGCGCCGCTGCGCTCCTTATCCTTCTGCAGCGCCTCCGTCAGCGGCGTCGCGATCCAGCCGGGCGCGACCGCGTTGACGCGGATGCCGTCGGCGGCCCAGGCGGCAGCGAGGCTCTTCGTGAGCTGCGCGATGCCACCCTTGGAGGCACTGTAGGCCGGCACGCGCGGACCGCCGAAGAAAGACAGCATCGAGGCGACATTGACAATGGCGCCGCCGCTTTGCGCGAGCTTCGCCTTCGCACCGGCGCACATGCGCATCGTGCCGTTGAGATTGATATCGACCACGTCGGCGAAGACCTCGGGCTCGAACTCGACATCGCGGCGAATGACGCCGGCCGCATTCACCAGCACGTCGAGGCGCTCGAAGCCCGCAAGGAGGCCACTGATGGCTTCATTGTCGCGCACGTCGAGCGGCACGAAGGTGAGCCGCTCCCCGCCAGCCTCCGCGGCACGCTCGCATTCGGCGGCCGTCGCGCCCGTCGCGACGACGCCCGCGCCAAGAGTCGCAAAGGCCCTGGCGCAGCCGAGGCCGATGCCGCTCGTGCCACCCGTGACCAGCACGGACCGGCCGGCGAAGAGATCGGACGCGAAAGCCTGAGTGATCGCCGGGCCCGAGCCCGGTGTCGTTGCCGTCATGTTTCCTCCAGGCCGCGCCGCCGGCGCGGAAGCCTCTTTGGGCCGATTGTTGCGCGGGCTCGCAACCCTTGCCCTACCATCGACCATGTTGACGCCGAACGCCATTCGCGGGATGCAGGCGCGGGTTGTGCTGGCGCGGCAGCTCGCCCGTTGCCGCGCTCCCGGCGCTTGGCTTGCGCCGGTCTAGGGCGCTTGCCAGAATTCCATGATGCTTGCCGGCCTCCGCCGACGGGGCTATCGACCGGGACATCGCATGGGGACGGAACTCTCGCCGCGCCTGCGCGCCATTGTGGATGCCCTTCCACTGTCCAATGGCCTTCGCGTACTGGAAATCGGCTGCGGGCCCGGCGCGATGGCCCGCGCCATCGCGCAACGCATCGGCGACGGGCATGTGCTGGCGATCGATCGCTCGGCCAAGGTCATCGCGCAGGCACGAGCGCTCTCACAGGAGGAGATCGCTGCGGGGCGCCTGAGCCTGCGCCAGATCGCGGCCGAGGAATTCGAACGCGCGCCAGGCGAAGCGTCCTACGACATCGCGGTTGCCATTCGCGTCGGTGCGCTGGACGGCCGCTACCCCGAGGCTGGCCGCAGGATCAGGCGCCGCCTCGTCGCGGCCCTGTCGCCGCAGGGGCGGCTGTTCATCGACGGTGGCGATCCCCTGCGTGAGATCGCGCTCGACGATTGATCCTCTGTCTTTGCTAGCGATACGGTTGCTGACCGTCAGTCATGGATGGGAAGAGTCTCGCGCCCTCTCCCCCGTAACCCGGAGAAGCGACCTGGTCTCGCGACGGGACCGGTCATATCGCCTGCCGCCGCAGCCGCGGAACGGACGACATCCTTCCGTCGCCCATTGGGCCGGCAGCGCCCGCTTCTCCGCGCCGGAACGTCAGCCGGGCAAACGGTCGATGAACGGTACAATCGCAGAAAGGTTCAATTTCACTGAGTTGATGGTGGGCGCACTAGGGCTCGAACCTAGGACCCGCTGATTAAGAGTCAGCTGCTCTACCAACTGAGCTATGCGCCCATCAACATGCCGCACCAGCCATTGCCGGCGGAACGAGCGGGGAAGTAGCAAAGACCGCGGGGCTTGTCCAGCAGGTCCTGTTCATTTTTCCGTCACGGGCCTCGCGGCTGTGGATAGCCGCGGGCCGGGACAGGTGCGGCCCGGCAATGCCGGGCCGCCTTTCCTTATTCGGCGGCGTGGGCGTGCAGCCGCTCGCCGCGCATCAGCAGCTTGTTGAGGGCCGCGAGATAGGCGCGCGCCGAGGCGACCAGCGTGTCGGGATCGGCGCCCCGGCCGGTCACGGACGAGCCCTGCGCCGAGAGCCGCACCGACACCTCGGCCTGGGCATCGGTGCCCTCGGTCACCGCGTGCACCTGATAGAGGTCGAGCACGGCCTCGTGCGGCACCAGCGCCTTGATGGCGTTGAAGGTGGCGTCGACCGGGCCGTTGCCCTCCGCCTCCTCGGTGCGGATCTCGCCGCCGACGTCGAGCTTCATGGTCGCCCGCTGCGGGCCGCGCGTGCCGGCGATGATTGACAGCGACACCAGCTTGACGCGGTCGTGCGCCGTCAGGATCTCCTCGTCGACGAGCGCCTCGATGTCCTCGTCGTAGACGTTCTTCTTGCGGTCGGCGAGGTCCTTGAAGCGGCGGAAGGCATCCTCCAGCGCGTTCTCGCCGAGGTCGTAACCCAGCGCCTTCAGCTTCTCGCGGAAGGCGTGGCGGCCCGAATGCTTGCCCATCACCAGCGACGTCTTGTTCACGCCGACGGATTCGGGCGTCATGATCTCGTAGGTGGAGGCGTTCTTCAGCATGCCGTCCTGGTGGATGCCGCTCTCGTGCGCGAAGGCGTTCCGCCCGACGATCGCCTTGTTGTACTGCACCGGGAAGGACGTGACCGCCGAGACGAGCTTGGAGGCCCGCGTCAGCATCGTCGTGTCGATGCCGGTCTCGTAGGGCAGAATGTCACGGCGCGTCCGGATGGCCATGACGATCTCTTCCAGCGCCGCATTGCCGGCGCGCTCGCCGAGACCGTTGATGGTGCACTCGACCTGGCGCGCGCCGCCCTCGACACCGGCCAGCGAATTGGCGACCGCGAGGCCGAGGTCGTCGTGGCAATGCACCGAGAAGATGGCCTTGTCGGCATTCGGCACCCGTTCGCGGATGGTCCGGAACATGGTGCGGTATTCGTCGGGCGTCGCGTAGCCGACCGTATCCGGCAGGTTGATGGTAGTGGCGCCGGCTTTGATGGCGGCCTCCACGCAGCGGCACAGGTACTCGACCGGCGTGCGCGTCGCGTCCATGGCCGACCACTCGACGTCCTCGACGAGGTTGCGCGCCTGGGCCACCGTCGCGGCGATGATCTCCAGCACCTCCTCCTCGGACTTGCGCATCTGATGGGCGAGGTGGATCGGCGAGGTCGATACGAAGGTGTGGATGCGGCCGCGCTGCGCATGGCGCACCGCCTCCCCCGCCCGGGCGATGTCGCCGGGGATGGCGCGGGCGAGGCCGGCGATCACGGCGCGTTTGGTGCGCCGCGCGATCTCCGATACGGATTCGAAGTCGCCGACCGAGGCGATGGGGAAGCCTGCCTCGATGACGTCCACTCCCATCGTGTCAAGGAGTTCAGCGACCTCCAGCTTCTCCTCGAAGGTCATGGAGGCGCCGGGGCATTGTTCGCCGTCGCGCAGCGTCGTGTCGAAGATGATGACGCGGTCGCTCGCCTTCTTATCGGCGTCGGTCGTGGGATGGGTCATGGTGAACTGTCCTCTTCGGGCAGCACGGCACAGCGGCCGGCGCGTCGTCGAAATTCGTCGATGATCGAGATCTTCGCGTCGTCCCCTGAGTGCCCAGGCATGCGTGCCCAGCCGGCGCTCAGGGGCGGCTAAGGAGAAGAAGCAGACCGGAAAGACGAAGAACGCCGAGCGCGCGCGACGATGCGGCGGCGGATGCCGCGTCTGCCATCGTCATGCTGGAGCCGGAAATGACCACGGCCCGTTCCCCTCGCGCTCGCCCAGCGCACCCGATGCGCTGGCGACATGTCCAGATTGCTTCTAAACGACGACACCCCGTGCTGACAAGCAACACTTTAGCGGCGAATGCACGGCAGGGCCGGTCGATCCGGCTCTTGCCATTGACGCGTCCCAATTGCCCGCCAAGGCTGCCGTGTCGCGATTCCACACCAGAATGGAGAGGTTGAGACATGACGATCCGCGCGCTGCCGACGCTTTTCGGCGCAACCGTGCTGGCACTTTCCCTCGCCGCCTGCAACACGACGGGCGGAAGCCCGACGCAGCAGCAGGCCGCCGCCACCCCGGCCGTGCCGCAGTTGCCGGGCGACAGCGCCTGCGCCCGCGAGATCAACACCTTCCGCGAGATCACCCGCCGCGACGTGGACACCGGCTATCTCAGCCCCACCGTCTACGCCAAGATGACGCCGGAAGTGGACAAGGCCGCGAGCACCTGCACGAGCGGCGCCGACCGCGACGCGGTCGCCATGCTGGCCGCCACCAAGTCGCGCTACGGCTATCGCTGAGCCGGACGACCGGCGGCAGGCTGCGCTTCGAACCTGCCGCCTGCTGCCCGCTTCCTCACCGCGGGCCGTCCAGCAGATGCTGCAGGAAGACCTGCGTGAAATAGGGCATTCGCTCCGAATCGATGTCCGCCGGTGCCCGCACGACGTGCATTCCCGCCAGTTCCGGCTGCTCCTGCCGCGCCAGCCACGCATCAATCTGCGCGCGAAGCACGTCTGCTGGCAGGGGCGAGCGCACCGGGCGCATCAGTGCGGTGCGCGCGCCGTGAAACACGGCTGTCCACGTCTCCGCGATGACGACATCGTCCTCGCCGAGCCCGGTCTCCTCGAGGAGTTCCCGGCTGACGCTGCCGGCGAGGTCCACGCGCCGGTCGGGCAGGACATCACCCGGATCCGGCGTCCCGGCGGGGAAGTAGATGCGTCCGGCGTTCGCCGTATGGTCGCCCATGATGCCGAGCAGATAGGGTCCGTCGGCTGCCTGCAGCGCCGCCATGGCGAAGCAGTTGCCCGCGCTGCCGGGAGGAAAGTCGAGATCGCGCATGGCGAGGAAGCTCGCATAGTCGCTTTCCCGGTAGCGCACCTTGAGGATGCCGTCCTCTACCCGCCGTTCGCAGCAGATCAGCACGCGCCCGTTGTAGAGCGCCGGGCTCTCGGCCGTCCGGCGCGCCCAGTGCGCGTCGATCGCCGCCCTGTGCTCCTCGGCCCAGGGCCAGGCCCCCTCTTCGCACCAGGCCTCGACGCCGGCGAGCGGCAGGATCATCGGCTCTTCGATCACAGGAACAGCGCTCCCTCGCTGACGACGACGGCCGCGCCGCCGATGGCGGCCTTGACGAGCGTCCCGCCCTCGACCGTCAGCGTCAGCTCGATCTGGGAGGGGCGCCCCATGGCATAGCCCTGCTCGATGACGAGGATGTGTTCCCCGTCCGCCGGCGTGTCGTAGTCCATGACCGCGCCGGCGAAGGCCGCCACCGCCGAGCCCGTCGCCGGATCCTCTCCGATGCCGAGGTCCGGCGCGAACATGCGGGCATAATAGGCATGGCCGGCGTCCACCGGCTCGCGGCAATAGATGAAGGCATTGGCGCGTGGCCCGTCGCCGAAGGCGGCATCCCAGGCGGAGACCCGCCGCCGCGCCCGGTCGACCGCCGCCCGCCCCGCCACCGGCACGATGGCATAGGGCACGCCGGCCGAGTATTTGGCCGGCTGGTGCATGCCGAAACCGATGTCCTCGACGGCGAGGTCGAGCGCCGCGGCAAGGGCTGCGGGCGAGGCAAGCTCGCTCAGCCGCTCCGGCAGGCGCGGCAAGGTGAAGGTCGCCCGCCCATTGCCCTTGCCGGCGATCTCGACGGCGCAGGGGACGAGGCCCACCTTCTCCTCGAGCGTAAAGGCGAGGGCACCGGGGCTCGGCCCGTGGTCGATGAGCCCGAGCAGTACCGCGGTGCCGACGGTGGGATGGCCCGCGAAGGGCAGTTCCGCCGTCGGCGTGAAGATGCGCAGGCTGGCACGATGGTGCGCATCCTCGGGCGGCAGCACGAAGACCGTCTCGGACAGATTGAACTCCTTGGCAATGGCCTGCATGCCGGCATCGCCGAGGCCCTGCCCATCGAGCACGACGGCGAGCGGATTGCCACCGAGCGCGGTGTCGGTGAAGACGTCGAGCGTGAAGAAGCGGCGTCCCATCGTCTCAATTCCTATGCTTGCGGCGGGTTGCGTCGGGCCGGCAGGTCGATCCCGACGACGAGCGGACAATGATCGCTCGCCTTCGGCCGGTCCCAGCCGACACGAGGATAACGATCGCAGGAGGTCGCAAGTGCCGCCAGCGAGCGATTTTCCTGCCGCGGGTCGAGCGGCACGCGATAGGGCAGCCCGCGGCGCACGATCTCGACCTCGGGTGCCGGATTGGCCGCGGCGAGCGCAGGCGACAGAAGGATGTAGTCGAGCTGCATGTGCCGCTCGACGATGTGCCCCTCGCTCTCCGACCATGCGCGGCGGAAATGCGTCCACCGCTCGTGCGCCGGCAGGTCGGCGAGCGGATTGACGGCAAAGCCGTGCGTCAGCGGCTCGAGCCCGCTTTCCCCTTCCGCGATCACGCGGGCGCCGGGACCGATGGTCTCCTCGCAGCCGTTGAGATCGCCGATAATGAGCCAGTTCGCCTCGGCGACGGCGGGTCCAAAACGCGCCTCGACGAGGCGGCGCACGGCCCGCGCCTCGGCTCGCCGCAGAGGGCGCGTGGCGATGCGCCCGTCGTCGCGGCCGTTGCTCATGGACTTGAAGTGACACACGAAAAGCGTGAGCGTCGCCTCCCCGAGATCGACATCGACCATCAGGCAGTCGCGCTGGAAGAGCCGGTCCGTCTCGAGGCGCCCCATCGCGGCGAGGTCGTCATCGAACACATCGAGGTCACGGAAGGTCAGCTCGGCGTGCGAGGTGGCGCGCACGGCGCCCGGCCCGGCGACGAGATCGCGCCGCATGGCGCAGGCCACATCGATGCCGCGCACGTCATTGCCGTGCCTGAGGCGGAAATGGCCGTAGCGCTTGTCGGCGAGACGATGCACGTAATTGGCGAAAAAGGCTTCCAGCACCGAGAGGCTGTCCACCTCCTGCAAGCACAGGATATCGGCATGAGCCTCGGCGATGGCAAGCGCCGTCATCTGCCGCTTGTCGTCCTCGAGCGCCACCGCCACAGAGCGCTCCACCGCCTCGCGATGTTCCTTGGAGGAGAACTCGAACAGTGACATGGCGGCCGCCGTCTCGATGCGCGCCGCCGTGCCGAAGCGGTGGCGCGCAATGAGGTTCTCGACATTGAACGTCGCCACCCGCAGCCGCATCCGCCCAAATCCTCGTCCTGTCGGCCTCGCCCGGCGACGCTGCCGCAGTGTCCTATTAGGCGCCCGGCCGCGCGAGGTGTGAAGCCCCTAGACGGCCTCCACCGGAAAACTGTGGCTCGGCGTCACGAACTCGTCCTGCGCCGCGACGGTGAGGATCTCGCGCGAGCCCGCCTCCTGCGTCCGTTTGAGCAGACCATAGACGGAGGCCGCCGCCGCGCCGAGGGCCTTCGCCGCCGAGCGGCTCCGCAGGAAATGGACGAAGAACAGCGCCGCGATCGCATCGCCCGCCCCGTTGATACCCAGCGACAGGCGCGGCGTGCGCACGCGCCAGGTGCCTTCCCCGTCGGCCGCCAAGAGGTCGATGGCGTCTGCCGGCGTCTCCTCGGTATGGAGGGACGTGACCAACACCACACGCGGGCCGGCAGCGCGCACGGCCGAAACCGCCGCCTTCGCGTCGGCGAGCCTCGCCGAGCTGCGGCCGGAGAGGAAGTCGAGCTCGAATTGATTCGGCGTGACGATGTCGGCCGCCGGCACGGCGTGCTCGCGCATGAACTCGGGAATGCCCGGCCGCACGAAGATGCCGCGCCCCACATCGCCGATGACCGGATCGCAGCAATAGAGCGCGGCCGCATTGGCTTTCTTCACCCGCCCGACGGCTGAGAGGATGCCGTTGCCGATGTCGGCCGAGCCCATGTAGCCGGACAGGACGCCATCGCAGACCGGCAGCACGCCGCGCTCGGCGATGCCGTCGACGAGTTCCTCGATCATCGGCGCGTCGAACACGCGCCCTTTCCAGGCACCGTAGCCCGTGTGGTTGGAGAACTGCACCGTATGGATCGGCCACACCTCGACGCCCAGGCGCTGCATGGGAAAGACGGCCGAGGCATTGCCGACATGGCCGAAGGCGACGTGCGACTGAATGGAAAGAACGTTCATCCCGAGCCCTCCCGAGCGCAGAGCCTCGGTTTAGCGGCGCAGGACGCGAAGGAGAAATGAAAAGGCGTGAGGAGTGCCCCACGCCCACGAGATGGATCGGCCGAATGCGTTGCGGCCGGGAACGCGGTGGCGAGTGCGTCTTGTAACGCCCGCACCGGCGGCGAGCGTGACGAGGAGCCTCGCTTGGGGTCCACCAGAGCACCTGACCCACACCACACCGTTACTTCAGCTCGATCGTCTCCTCGACAACATGGTCGAGCGGCACGCCCTCGGCCGTGAGCTGCATGCGCAGCTTCAGCCGGCCGCCGGGCACCGCCCCCTCGCGCACCACGCGCTCGATCTCGCGCTGCGACGTGACGCCCACCTGCTTCAGGAACTTGCGCAGGGCCATGTTGAACTTCTCTTCGTCCATGGCTGCCTCCTCTCCTACGCCCCGGCTCAGCTGCCGCCGGCGGCCTTCTTCACGAAGGTGTCGGTGAAGGTCTTCGACAGGTCGACATTGGCCTTGGCGAGTTCCTCGTCGAACTGCGTCAACATGCCGAGCGCGCTCTTCATGCCGTCCTCCGGGATGATACCGGTGCGCGAATAGGTCTCGCGCGAGGCCTCGACGGCGCGCTCGTAGAGCGCCCGGTCGCCCAAATAATACGCCTCCGGAACGGTCGCGACGATATCGTCCGTACTGGCCGTCTCCAGCCACTTCAGCGACTTGTGGAAGGCGTTGACGATCGCCTGCACCGTCTTCGGATTCGCCTCGATGAAGTCCTGTTTCAGGTAGACGACGGCGGCCGGATTGGAGCCGCCGAAAATCTCCTTGGTGCCCTTCTCCGTGCGCGAATCCGCGATGACGACGATGTCGCCGTCCGCCTCGAGCTTGGAGATGACCGGGTCAAGGTTCGAGATGGCCTCGATCTCGCCCTTCTTCATGGCCGCAACCGCGCCCGCGCCGCCGCCGACGCCGATATAGGCCGCATCCTTCGGATTACCGCCCGCCTTGGCGATGAGATAGTTGACGAAGAAGTTGGTGGACGAGCCGGGCGCCGTGACGCCGACCTTGGCGCCCTTGAGGTCCGCCGGCGACTTGATGGCGTCGGCCTTCTCCTTCTTCACGGCCAGCACGATGCCCGGAAAGCGCCCGAGCTCGATGACGGCGCGGATGTCCTGGCCCTTGGCCTGCATGCGGATGGTGTGCTCATAGGCGCCGGTCACGACGTCCACCGACCCGCCGACGAGCGCCTGCAGCGACTTGGCGCCGCCGCCGAAATCGTTGATTTCGACCTCGAGCCCCTCCTCCTTGAAGAAGCCCTTCCGCTCAGCGATGGTGAGGGGCAGGTAGTAGAGCAGCGGCTTGCCGCCGACGCCCAACGTCAGCTTCGGCTTTTCCACGTCGGCCGCATGGGCCGCGCCGCCGGCAACCGCCAACAGGGCCGCTGCCGCGATCGTCTTCCAGAATGTCATTGGTTTCCTCCCACCTGTTGTTCTGTCCCGTAATCACCCCTGCGCCGTCGCCGCCCCGGTGCCCGGCTGCCAGACGGTGAGCCGTTTCTCGATGGCCGTGACGAAGGTGTCGATGACGATGACGAAGACGGCGAGCACCAGCATGCCCGAGAACACGCCGGTGACGTCGAAGACACTCTCGGCCTCGTGGATCTTGTAGCCGAGCCCGGCCGAAGAACCGAGATATTCGCCGACGACGGCTCCGACGAGCGCAAAACCGACAGAGGTGTGCAGCGAGGAGAACATCCAGGTGAGCGCCGCCGGCCAGTAGACGTGGCGCAGGAGCTGCCGTTCGTTCATGCCCAGCATGCGGGCATTGGCCAGCACCACGGGGCTCACCTCGCGCACACCCTGATACACGTTGAAGAAGACGATGAAGAAGACGAGCGTGAAGCCGAGCGCCACCTTCGACCAGATGCCGAGGCCGAACCACAGGGCGAAAATCGGCGCCAGGACCACGCGTGGCAGGGCGTTCGCCGCCTTGATGTAGGGGTCGAACACACTGGCGAGAATCTCGCGCCGCGCGAAGAGGAAGCCGAAGGCGATGCCGCCGATGGCGCCGAAGGTGAAGGCGAGCACCGTCTCGGTCAGGGTGATACCGAGATGATACCACAATTCGCCCGAGACGAGATCCTTCCACGTGCGGGCGAGGACATCGAGCGGCGTCGAGAAGAAGAAGGGATCGAACAGCGGCTTGCCGCCGCTCACCGGCACGGCGGTGAGGAGATGCCAGACGAGGAGGAAGGCAAGCCCGACGCCCACCTGCATGGCAAGAAGCGTCGTGCGTCTCATGCGTTCGCCCCTTCACCCTGCGCGTAGGCCTTTTGAACCTCGACACGCAGGGTCGCCCAGATGGCCTTGTGGATGGCGTGGAAGGCAGGATCCAGGCGGATCTCCGCGATATCGCGCGGCCGCGGCAGGGAGACGGGATAGTCGCCGACGATGCGGGCCGCGGGTCCCGCCGACATCACCACCACCCGGTCCGCCAGCGCGATAGCCTCCTCGAGATCGTGCGTGACGAACATCACGGCCTTTCGATCCTGCGCCCACAGGTCGAGCAGCAGGTTGCCCATGATCTGACGGGTCTGTGCGTCGAGCGGCCCGAAAGGCTCGTCCATCAGCAGGATCTGCGGGTTGCGGATCAGCATCTGTGCCAGCGCGACACGCTTGCGCTGGCCGCCGGACAGCATGTGCGGATAGCGGTCGGCAAAGGCGGCCAGGCCGACACGGCCGAGCCATTCCCGGCCCCTCGCCAGCGCCTCGGCCCGCGGCACACCCTTCGGCTCCAGCGCCACGGCGACGTTGTCGATGGCTGTCTTCCAGGGCATCAGCGCGTCCTGCTGGAAGAGATAGCCGGCACGGGCATTGAGCCCCGACAATCGCTCGCCGAAGATGTCCGCCCCGCCCGCCGAGGGCTTGAGCAGCCCGGCCGCCGCGTTGAGCAGGGTCGACTTGCCGCAGCCCGTCGGCCCGACGATGGCAACGAACTCGCTGGCACCGACGGTAAGATCGATGTCGCGTACAGCCTGGTAGGTGCCGCCGCCCTTGAGCGCGAAGGTGATCGCCACCTGCGACAGCCGCACCGCCGGGCTGTCCGCCTCCTTCACCTGTGCCGGAGCGTGCATGCCCGTCCTGTCATCGCGCGTCCTCGATTCCTTGTCTTCGTTCGAAGCAGGAAACGTTAACCGATACGGCCTGCGACGCAACCGCCGCGGCTCCGTGACGGCGCCTGCCCTCTGCCACTTGCACTATCCCGTTGCCTCCCGACATATGGAGCCGTTCCTTCCACCCGGGCCCCTGATGACCTTTGACAATTTCGTTTCCGGCACCGTGGCCTTCGTCCGTGACCATGGCGAGTGGGCCCCGGCCATCGTGTTCGGGCTCGCCTTCGCGGAATCCTTTGCCTTCATTTCGCTGCTGGTGCCCGCCTGGGGCATTCTCGTCGGCATCGGCGCCCTCATCGGCGTCAGCGGCCTCGAATTCTGGCCGATCTGGCTCGCGGCCGCCGCAGGCGCAAGCCTCGGCGACTGGGTGTCCTACCTCATCGGCTTCCATTTCAAGGATGCGGCGACGCGCGTATGGCCCCTGTCACGCCACCCGCAGATGGTGGAGCGCGGCCATCGCTTCTTCATGCGCTGGGGACCCTGGGGCATCTTCATCGGCCGCTTCTTCGGGCCGCTGCGGGCTGTCGTCCCCCTCATCGCCGGCATCTTTGCGATGCCCCGGTTCCTCTTCCAGATGGCGAACGTCTCCTCCGCCATGGTCTGGGCCTTCGTCCTGCTTGCCCCCGGTGCCTTCGCCTTTCACAGGCTGCTGTAGAAAGGCCCCGGCACGGTGCACCGGGGCTCTGATGGGGAGCGCAAGCAGAACCAGCTCGCGCAGTTTTGTGGACGAATTCCCTTCACCGTCATGCCGGGGCTTGTTCCCGGGGTATCCACGGATGCCTGGCAGCGCCAGGCTGAAAGGTTTGGATGGCCGGGATGAGCCCGGCCACGACGGTGGCGGCCGGGATGCTCAGTTCTTGGACTTGTCGACCAGCGCCTTGGCCTTGATCCAAGGCATCATGGCGCGCAGCTTCTCGCCGACTTCTTCGATCTGGTGAGCATTGACGCGCGCGCGGGTCGCCTTGAACGAGGTCTGGTTGACCTTGTTCTCGAGCATCCAGTCGCGCGTGAACTTGCCGGACTGGATGTCGGTGAGCACGCGCTTCATCTCGGCCTTCGTCTCCGCCGTGATGATGCGCGGGCCGGTGACGTACTCGCCGTACTCGGCCGTGTTGGAGATCGAGTAGTTCATGTTGGCGATACCGCCCTCGTAGATGAGGTCGACGATCAACTTCACTTCGTGCAGGCACTCGAAATAGGCCATCTCGGGAGCGTAGCCCGCTTCGACCAGCGTCTCGAAGCCGGCGCGGATGAGCTCGACAAGGCCACCGCACAGCACCACCTGCTCGCCGAAGAGGTCGGTCTCGCACTCTTCCTTGAAGGTCGTCTCGATGATGCCGGCGCGGCCACCGCCAATGGCGCTGGCGTAGGAGAGGCCGAGATCGTGGGCATTGCCAGAGGCGTCCTGATGGATGGCGATGAGCGAAGGCACGCCGCCGCCGCGCTGGTATTCCGAGCGCACGGTATGGCCGGGGCCCTTGGGCGCCACCATGAGCACGTCGAGGTCAGCGCGCGGCTCGATGAGGTTGAAGTGCACGTTGAGGCCGTGCGCGAAGAGCAGCGCGGCGCCGTTCTTCATGTTGTCGGCGAGGTGCTCGCGGTAGATGTCGGCCTGCAGCTCGTCCGGCGTCAGCATCATGATGACGTCGGCCCACCTGGCGGCCTCGGCCACCTCCATCACCTTGAAGCCCTCGGCCTCGGCCTTCTTCGCCGAACCCGAGCCCTTGCGCAGGGCGACCGCCACGTCCTTGACGCCGCTGTCGCGCAGGTTGAGCGCATGGGCGTGGCCCTGGCTGCCATAGCCGACGACGGCCACCTTCTTGCCCTTGATCAGATTGAGATCGGCGTCGCGATCGTAATACACACGCATGATGGGCCCTTTCCTTGGCAAGGTGGTTATGATGGCACGCTGACCCCGACCATCCTGCGCGGCGCGGGTCGTGTCGTGGAACGTTTCTGTGACGGCGGTAAAGCCCGAGAAGCGCTGTGGGTCAAGTAAAATCCGGCACGGGGGACCAAGAGAGTTCCGACATTCGTCCTAACGAT
This sequence comes from Chelatococcus sambhunathii, assembly GCF_001418005.1. GTDB lineage: Bacteria > Pseudomonadota > Alphaproteobacteria > Rhizobiales > Beijerinckiaceae > Chelatococcus_A > Chelatococcus_A sambhunathii. Next base: position 182,954 of record NZ_LIOL01000001.1, read on the forward strand.
CCGTAATATGGAACAATCCGACAGGGAGGTTGCACCATGGTTGCAGCGAATGCCGATGAGGTCATCGCCTTCTGGCGCGAGGCCGGCTACGAGCGCTGGTTCACGCGCGACGAGGCCTTCGACGAGGAAATCCGCACGCGCTTTCTCGCCATCCACGAGGCAGCGGCCGCCGGTGCGCTGAACCGGTGGGAGGAGACGCCGGAAGGCGTCCTCGCCCTGCTCATCCTGCTCGACCAGTTTCCCCGCAACCTCTTCCGCGGCACGCCGCGCGCCTTCGCCACGGACGCGCTGGCCCGCACCATCGCCGACCGGGCGCTGACCAAGGGTTTCGACCAGAAAGTGCCATCGGAACTGAAGGGCTTCTTCTACCTGCCGTTCATGCATTCGGAGAACCTCGTCGACCAGGAGCGCTGCGTTGCCCTGTACGAGGCGGCGGGCGACGAGAAGGGCCTGCCCCATGCCGTCGAGCACCGTGACATCATCGCCCGCTTCGGCCGCTTTCCGCATCGCAACCCCATCCTCGGCCGTGCCACGACGGAAGAGGAGGCCGCCTTTCTTGCAAACGGCGGCTTTTCCGGCTGACGTTCACGAACGCCCGGCGAGCACCCTGCGCAGGATCCCCATGAGCGCCTCACGGCGCTCGGCTCCGCGCGGCTGTTCGCGTCGCTGCAGCGCGGCGCCGACGGAGGCCTTCGGGCTCCCGGTCCCGAGCTCATAATCGTAGCCGTCCCAGGCATCCTCACGAAAGGAGTAGAAGGCCCAGTGCAGGCCCGCCTCCTCGACGAGCGAGACGACATCGGCAAGATAGGCGTCGCAGCCCTTGTTCCAGCGTACGCAGCCGAATTCGCCGACCATCAGGCGCGAGCGCGGCACGTCCTTCGCCTCGGCCCACTCCAGGAAGGGCGACAGGTGCTTCGCGAGCCTCTCCCTGTCCCAGTATTCCGCCCGACCATGGGCCCGCACCACGCCAGGATAGGTGAAGCGTCCCCGGTTCTCGTGGCTGGTGAAATCGTAAGGCGCGTAGAGATGCACCGCGTAGATGAGATTGTCGTCTGCGATCGGCGTCAGGCAGCGCACTGCCGCCGGCTGGCCATAGGACCCGGTGTCGAGGACGATGGGTATCGTAGCATCGACGACGCGGATGGCCGCAACCATGTGACGATAGAAGGCATCGAGGTCGCGCGCCGTGCCCTTCGCTGCCGCGCACCAGCGGTCACGTTCGGCAATGTCACCCTCGGGAAGCCGGTAGCCATTCTCCGGCACCGGCTCGTTGACGATGTTATAGGCCACAAGGGCGGGATGGCCCTTGAAGGCCGTCGCTATGTCGTGCCAGTACGCTGCGGCCTGATCCCAATAGACCTTGTCGCGCCAGAGTCGGCCGTCGTGGCGGCGGCCGTTGAGTTGCACCCAGCGGGCGCCCGGTAGCCCGAGCGGCGTCAGCACCACCTTGACGCCCGCAGCGGCAGCCGCATCGAGAACCCGCCCGAGCCGCGCCAGATCGGCCGGCACGAGCCCCGCATAGACATCGAGACTGCCGGCGAGGAAGTCGCGCCGTTCGCCCCGCCACTTGTCGAAGGTCAGGCGCACGAAATCGACGCCGAAGTTCTTTGCAGCATCGAGGCGGGCGCGCGTCTCGACCTTGTTGAAGAAATTGGCGCCACGCCGCTGCTCCCCCCAAAAGCCTCCTGCCTCGCCAGCGGCGGCCGGCAGGGTGAAAAAGCCGGCAGCAAGCACGGCCGCCAATGTCGGCCGCGCCCATACCCGACGGCTGAAGCTCCCACAGCCTGCGCGCCGCACCTGTCTCACATCGACTCCGCGCCGCGGCCGATGGCCGCGATGCCGGTGCGGGCCACTTCCGTCAGCCCGCAGGCCGTCATGAGACTGATGAAACGCTCGGTCTCGTCGCTGGTCCCCGTCAGCTCGAAGATGAAGGACGAGAGCGTCGCATCGACCGTGCGGGCGCCGAAGGCCTGAGCAAGACGCATCGCCTCCACGCGAGCTTCGCCCTTGCCCACTACCTTCACGAGCACCAGCTCGCGCTCGATGGCGTCGCCGTTGACCGTCAGGTCGTCCACCCGGTGCACGGGCACGAGGCGCGAGAGCTGAGCCTTGATCTGCTCGATAACGTGCGCCGTGCCCGTCGTCACGATGGTGATGCGCGACAGATGCTTCTCGTGCTCGGTCTCGGAAACCGTGAGGCTCTCGATGTTGTAGCCCCGGCCGGAGAACAGGCCGGCGATGCGCGCCAGCACGCCCGGCTCGTTGTCGACGATCACCGCGAGCGTATGGCGCGCGATGGGCTCGGCAGCGGGAGCATCTGAATAGTGAGACTTCATCGGCGGACCTGCAAAGGGGGGCTGAACATGCTGCATGATTGTCCTCACGCACTCTTGCGATAATTCGCGATGGGCTCGGCGTCCACCTCGTCCTCGGCGACGATCCAGGGCTCGGCCAGCGCATCTTCGCGCCATGCGCGGAAGGCCGGCAGGTCGAGCACCGCGTCCATGTAGGCGCGTGTCGCCGCATCGACGGGGAAGGAATAGGTCTCGAGGCGGGTGACGACCGGCGCATACATTGCATCGGCTGCCGTGAAGGCGCCGAACAGGAAGGGGCCCTCGGCGCCGAAGCGTTCCCGGGCCTCCCGCCAGGCGAAGGCGGCGCGTGCCACGTCGCGCGCGACCTGCGGGCCGAGGTCCATGGCAGCATACTTCTTGCCGAGATTCATCGGGCAGGCCGAGCGCAGCGCTGAGAAACCGGCATGCATTTCGGCGGCCAGCGACCGCGCCATGGCCCGTGCCGCCCGCTCGCGCGGCCAGATGGGCAGGTCGGGATGCATGTCAGCGAGATAGTCGATGATGGCAAGCGATTCCCAGACGACGATGTCGCCGTCGACAAGCGCCGGCACCTTGCCGGCCGGCGTATAGCGGGCGATCTCCGCCTTCCACGCCGGATCGTCAAAGGTCGGGCCGAAGGGCACCTTCACCTCCTCGAAGAAAATGCCGAAGTGGCGCATGACGAGCCACGGGCGCAGCGACCAGGAGGAATAGCACTTGTTGGCGATGACGAGCTTCATGGGCCTTCGTCCGGTTTCGACTGTGGGGCGCCGAGACTGCCGCGGCAACCGGCGCCGGTCCAATCAAGGCATGTGACGCAAACGATCACGGTTGACGCGCACGCGGCGCACCCTCCCCCTGCGGGGAAGGGTGCGGTGCCCAGCCTCACACCAGCATCTTGCCCTTGGCGTCGATGACCGAACCAATGTCCTCGGCCGCGTCGCCCAGGATCATCTCGTTGTGCGCCTTGCCCGAGGGGATCATCGGGAAACAGTTCTCCGCCTTGTCGACCACGCAGTCGAAGATCACGGGTCGGGGCGTGTCGATCATCTCGCGGATGGCATCGTCGAGTACGTCCGGCTTGTCGCAACGGATGCCGACGCCACCATAGGCCTCGGCCAGCTTCACGAAATCCGGCAGCGAATGCGAGTAGCTCTCCGAATAGCGCCCGCCGTGCAGCAATTCCTGCCACTGGCGCACCATCCCCATGTATTCATTGTTAAGGATGAAGACCTTGACCGGCAGGCGGTACTGCAGGGCGGTCGACATTTCCTGCATGTTCATGAGGATGGAGGCTTCGCCTGCGATGTCGACGACGAGCGCATTCGGATGCGCGAGCTGCGCCCCGATGGCTGCCGGCAGGCCGTAGCCCATGGTCCCGAGACCGCCGGAGGTCATCCACCGGTTCGGTTCCTCGAACTTGAAGAACTGGGCGGCCCACATCTGGTGCTGACCGACCTCCGTGGTGACGTAGACCTCCCGGTCCTTCGTCAATTCGTACAGCCGCTCGATGGCGTACTGAGGCTTGATCACGTCGCTCGACTTGCGATAGGCGAGGCATTTGCGACCCCGCCAGCCGGCGATGTTGTCCCACCAGCCTTTGAGCGCCACCTTGTCCACCTGCGGCGCCGTGGAGCGCCACAGGCGCACCATGTCCTCGAGCACGTGGGCGCAGTCGCCGACGATGCCGATGTCAACCTTGACGTTCTTGTTGATCGACGATGGGTCGATATCGACGTGGATCTTGCGCGAGTGCGGCGAGAAGGCATCGAGCCGGCCCGTGATGCGGTCGTCGAAACGCGCGCCGATGTTGATCATCACGTCGCAGCCGTGCATCGCGAGATTGGCCTCGTAGGTGCCGTGCATCCCGAGCATGCCCAGGAACTGCGGGTCGGAAGCCGGATAGGCGCCGAGGCCCATTAGCGTCGAGGTGACGGGAAAGCCCGTCAGGCGCACGAGTTCACGCAGCAGTGCCGCAGCTTGCGGTCCGGCGTTAACGACGCCGCCGCCGGTATAGAACACGGGCCGCTTGGCTGAGGCCATCAGCGCGATCGCAGCCTTGATCTTCTCCATGTCGCCCTGCACCTGCGGGCGATAGGTCTTGTGCTGGTTGCTGGCCGGGCGCGCATAGGTGCCGCTCGCGAACTGGATGTCCTTCGGCAGGTCGATGACGACCGGACCGGGCCGGCCGTTCGCCGCGACGTAGAAGGCCTCATGCATGATGCGCGGCAGGTCCTCGATGCGCTTGACGAGATAATTGTGCTTCGTGCAGTGGCGCGTGATGCCGACGGTGTCCGCCTCCTGAAAGGCGTCCGAACCAATGAGATGCGTCGGCACCTGCCCGGTGAGGCAGACGATCGGGATCGAATCCATCAGCGCATCGGTGAGGCCGGTGACCGCATTGGTCGCGCCCGGGCCCGACGTCACCAGCACGACGCCGACCTTGCCGGAGGAGCGCGCATAGCCCTCGGCCGCATGCACGGCGCCCTGCTCGTGCCGCACAAGCACGTGCTTGACCTTGTCCTGGTGGAACAACGCGTCATAGATCGGCAGCACGGCGCCGCCGGGATAGCCGAAGATGTGTTCGACTCCCTGGTCCTGCAGCGCGCGAACCACCATCTCGGCGCCGGTCATCGTCTCGCTCATCGTCTTCTCCGTTTCCTCGTCGGCGTGGCCGGACGGGTCGGACCGGGGCAACAAAAAAGGGCCCCGAAGGACCCTGCATGCGCCACCAGCCGGACCTGCGGATCATCTCCGCTCCGTCGATGGCGCCCCCGTTACAATAAGAATTGCGCGCATAAGCCGCACGTTCCTTCCACGTCTGTGGCGGGCACGCTAGCCGAGCCCCGCCGGGTGGTCAAGCGGAAGATCGCGCCTGCCCGTCTCGGGATTCCGCCTGCAGGGCCTCGCCGATCGCGCCATGCGCGGCCTCCGGGGCGAGCCACGAGAAATCCGGCAGCTGATGGCGCACCCAGGTGAACTGCCGCTTGGCATAATGGCGCGTGTCGGCCTGCGCCTTCTCGATCGCTTCCGCAAGGTCGATCTCCCCGCGGATATGGCGGATGAGCCAGGGCACGCCATGGGCCCGCATCACCGGCAGCGCGGGATCGAGCCCCCGCGCCGCGAGCGCCCTCACCTCCTCGAGTGCGCCCGCCTCCATCATCGCCGTGAAGCGGCCATCGATGCGGGCGAAGAGCGCCGCCCGTTCCGGCGCGAGGAAGCATTTGTGGAGGCGCCAGCCGGCGAGAAGCGGCCGGCTGCGCCGGCCGTGAAAGCTCGCGATCGGCTGGCCGGTCGCCGCGAAGACCTCCATGGCGCGCAGGATGCGCAGCCGGTCAGTCGGGTTGAGCCGGGCCGCCGTGATGGGATCGCGCGCGGCAAGATCGGCATAAAGCAGCGGTGTCCCCCGGCCGTCGGCGGCGGCGCGCACGGCCGCCCGCACCTCGTCCGGCACCGGCGGGATCTCCGACAGCCCCTCGCAGAGCGCCTTGAAATAGAGGCCCGTGCCGCCAACGAAGATGGGCAGCCTGCCCTTCGCCTCCGCCTCGGCGAGCACCGTTGCGGCATCGGCGAGGTAGCGCCCGACGGAATAGTTCACCGCCCCGTCCACGTGTCCGTAGAGCCGGTGCGGCACCATTGCCTCCTCGGTCGCAGACGGCCGCGCGGTGATGGTGCGCAGGTCGCCGTAGACCTGCATGGAATCGGCATTGACGACGATGCCGCCATGCTCCTGCGCGAGCGCGAGCGCCAATGCGGACTTGCCGGAAGCCGTCGGCCCTGCGATGAGGACGGCTCGCATCCTTTCCGTCACGATCTTCTCCGGCAATGACTGAGACCTTGACCCACGTCGCTACTCTCATAACCAATCCGGCCACGCCCGTCCTCAGCCAAGATCTGGTCGCGGCGGCGGCCAGAAGTCTCGAGACGGCCTCGGCGCCGGCCTGGCTGGACGAAGGCGTGGCGGCCGACATCAACTTCACGCCCCGCGAAGGCGTGTCTGCCCGCGAAAGACTGCGCGCGACGCTGAGCGATGCACCCGTCGACATCGTCGTGCAGCCCCTCGCTGGCCGGCGCAAGCGCCTGTTCCTCGCCGACATGGACTCGACCATGATCGGGCAGGAGTGCATCGACGAGCTCGCGGATCTCGTCGGACTGAAGGCGGAGGTCGCGGCCATCACCGAGCGCGCCATGCGCGGCGAGTTGCCCTTCGAGCCCGCGCTGCGCGAGCGCGTCGCCCTCCTCGGCGGCCTGCCGGTCTCGGTGGTCGACCGCATCATCGCCGAGCGCATCACCCTGACGCCGGGCGGCACCGAACTCGTGCGCACCATGCGCGCGAAGGGAGCCTATACCTGCCTCGTGTCCGGCGGCTTCACCCTGTTCACAGGCCCCATCGCCGCCCGCATCGGCTTTCACGAGCACCGTTCGAACCTCCTCGTCACGGAGAACGGCACCTTCACCGGGCGGGTGGAGGAGCCCATTCTCGGGCGCGAGGCCAAGCTGTCGACGCTGCACGAGCTGCGCGCGCGCTTCAACCTCGCCGGCAGCGAGACGCTGGCGGTCGGCGACGGCGCCAACGATCTCGCCATGCTCGCCGAAGCGGGCCTCGGCGTCGCCTACCATGCCAAGCCGGCAGTGGCCGCGGCTGCCCATGCCCGCATCGACTATGGTGACCTGAGCGCCCTGCTCTACGTCCAGGGCTATCGCCGCGCTGAATTCATGACCTGAGCCCGCCGGCAAACAGAAAGGGCGGCCCGGGGGCCGCCCTTCCTCACGCCGTGCGAGACGGTTCACTGCAGGCTGAGGGCCACGAAACGCACTTCGCCCTGGGCGGAAGAGACGAGCAGAAGCACGGACTTCTTGCCCTCCTTCTTCACGGCGTCGATGCGCTTGGTCACGTCCTGCGGGCTCGCTACCGGCTCCTGATTAACCTCGACAATGACATCGCCAGCCTGAATGCGCTTGTCGGCTGCGGCCGAATTGGGATCGACACTGGTGACGACGACGCCCTTGATGTCGTCCTTGATGTTGTAGCGCTGGCGCAGCATGCCATTGAGCGCCGACATTTCGAGGCCGAGCGCCTGGCTGACCGCCGGCTTGTCGCTCTGACCGCTCTGGCCGGGCGTCGCATCGTCCGTCGCCTCCTCGAGGCGGCCGAGGGCGATGCGCTTCCTCTCTTCCTTGCCCTTGCGGATGATGACGACCTCAACCTCCTTGCCGACGGGCGTCTGCGCCACCATCAGCGGCAGGTCGCGCGATTGCGCCACCGGCTTGCCGTCGAAGGAGACGATGACATCGCCGACTTCGATGCCGCCGGCCTTGGAGGGGCCCTTGTCGTCGACACCGGCAACGAGCGCGCCGCGCGCCTTGTCGAGGCCGAGCGCCTCGGCGGTGGCATCGTCGACGTTCTGGATGCGCACGCCGAGCCAGCCGCGGCGCGTCTCGCCGAAGTCGATGAGCTGGCGGATCGTCGGCTCGGCGAGCGAGGACGGCACGGCGAAGCCGATGCCGACCGAGCCGCCCGTGGGCGACAGGATGGCGGTGTTGATGCCGATGACCTCGCCGTTCATGTTGAACAGCGGACCGCCCGAATTGCCCTTATTGATGGCGGCATCGGTCTGGATGTAATTGCCGAAGGCTGACGAATCGATGTCGCGCTTGTTGGCCGAGACGATACCCGCCGACACCGAGCCGCCGAGGCCGAAGGGGTTGCCGATGGCGAGCACCCAGTCGCCGATTCGCAGCGCCTCGGAATCGCCGAAGCGGACGGCCTTGAGCGGCCGATCCGGCTTCACCCTGAGCACGGCGAGGTCGAGCTTCGAATCCTTGCCGACGATCTCGGCCTTGAGCTTGCTGCCGTCGGTGAAGACGACCGTGATATCGTTGGCTTCGCCGATGACGTGGTTGTTGGTGACGATGATGCCGTCGGCATCAATGACGAAACCCGAGCCGAGCGAATTGGAGCGGCGCTGCTGGCGCGGCGCGTTGTCGCCCTGTCCGCGGCGGTTGAAGAATTCCTCGAACAGGTCCTCGAACGGCGTGCCGGGCGGCAATTGCGGGAACGAGGGGCCGCGCGCCTCCACTGTGGTCGAGGCCGAGATGTTCACCACGGCATCGATGACCTCCTGGGCGACATCGGCCAATGATTCCGGCCCGCGCGCCAAGGCAGCGGTAGGGAGCTGGACGGCCATGACGGCCGCCACCGCAAGGGCCGAGAACGCGCGCCTCAGCCCCGAGCCGCCGATAGCGCGTGGAATGGGCGGAAGAAATGTCATTGTGATCCTCGTTCCCTGGGGCGCAGACCCGCGCCCCCGTGTCGCTGGTTGCCCCGGCAGCGGCCCGCACCGCGGAACCTTCCGGTCTACCGAGGTTTCATTCTTCAAATGCGGCGGAACGGCGGCTCGCACACGCAACTGTGCGTGATCGTGCCTGCTGCCGCAAGGCGCCCCGCGCAGAGCAGGGTGCCGAAACGGACGGCCGCATCGGGCGGCCCCGCCTCAGGCGCCGCCCCAGCGCACGTACCAGATGATGACGACACCCACGACCGCCGAGACAACGCCGACGAGCCGCATGCGCTCCACGGGCGCCTCGGACGCCTCCGCCAGCGCCCGTTTGGCCGCGGTCGGAAAGGCCGCGAAGATGAGCCCTTCAATGGCCAGCACGAGGCCGAGCGCCGCGAGAAAATCCGTCATACGCCAGCGCCCCCCTCGCTCGCGCCGTCAGGGCGTCGCCAGGCTCGACTGCGGCCCCGGCGCAGGTTGCTGCTGCGGCGCGGGCGGCCGGTCACCTCCGGCCGGAGCCGAGTTGCGCCCGAAGGCGTTGCCGAAATAGCGGAAGAAGTCCGTCTCCGGCGCCAGGACGAGCCGCGTGTCCGAAGCCTGCAGGCTCGTCTCGTAGGCCTGCATGGAGCGGTAGAACGCGAAGAAATCCGGGTCGCGCCCGTAGGCCTCAGCGAACACACGATTGCTCTCGGCGTCGCCCTCACCGCGCAGTTCCTGCGCCCTCCGGTCGGCATCGGCCTTGATCACCGTCACGTCGCGATCGGCACGCGCCCGAATGCTCTGGGCGATCTGGGATCCGTTGGCGCGGATGTCGGCTGCCTCGCGCTGACGTTCCGTCTGCATGCGCTGGAAGACCGCCTGGCTGTTGGCCTGCGGCAGGTCGACACGGCGCAGCCGCACATCGACGACAGTGATGCCGAAGCCCTGAGCCTGCTTGTTCACGTCGTCGCGGATCTCGCGCATCAGCCTGGCGCGCTGTTCGCGCACGATGTCGGTAAAGGTTGCATCTGCCAGCACGGCGCGGGCCGTGGAATTGACGATGTTGCCGAGCCTCAGGTTGGCGCCGGCGACATTGTTCACCGTCTGGTAGAAGCGCACCGGATCGGTGATGCGGTAGCGCGTGAAGGCATCGACGACGAGACGCTTCTGATCGGCGGCGATGACCTCCTGCTCGGACAGGTCGAGATCGAGCACGCGCTTGTCGACATAGACGACGTTCTCGACCAACGGCACCTTGAAGTAGAGCCCCGGCTCCATGACGACCTTGCGCACGCCGCCGAAGCGCAGCACCAGGGCGGACTGCGTCTGATAGACGATGAAGGTCGAGGCGTAGACAAGGATAAGCGCCGCCGCAACAAGGATGAGGCCGCCCATTTTCCAGACGTTGCCGTTCATCGGGCCGCTCCCTGCTGCAGGTTGCCGCGCGACTGCTGCGGCTGTTGCGGCTGTGGCCGCATGAGCTCGTTCAACGGCAGGTACGGCAGCACGCCTTGCCCGCCCCCCTTCTGGTCGATGATCACCTTGTCCATGCCGCCGAGCACACGCTCCATGGTTTCGAGGAAGATGCGCTCGCGCGTCAGCTCGGGCGCGGTGCGATAGGTCTCGTAGACCTGCGTGAATCGGGATGCCGCACCCTGGGCCTCGGCGACGACTCGTTCGCGATAGGCCTCGGCCGATTGCAGGATCTGAGCTGCCTGGCCGCGGGCTTCCGGTACGATGCGGCTTGCGTAGGTCTCGGCTTCGTTGCGCATGCGGTCCTGGTCCTGCCGAGCCGCTTGCACGTCGCGGAAGGCGTCGATGACCTGCTGCGGCGGGTCGACCTTCTGCAACTGCACGAGGCGGACCTGCACGCCCGCTCCATAGCTGTCCAGCGTCTCCTGCATGAGCTGACGCACCTCGCCTTCGATGGCGACACGGTCGGTCGTCAGCACGGTCTGGATGTTGCGCCGTCCCACGACCTCGCGCATGGCGCTCTCGGCCACGGCCTTGATGGCAGCATCGGGATTCTGCAGGTTGAAGACATAGTCCTCGGGCCTGGCCGGATCGATCTGCCACTGAACGGCGAAGTTGATGTCGACGATGTTCTCGTCGCCCGTCAGCATCAGGCTTTCTTCCGGCACCTCGCGAGCGGCCGCGACACGGCGCGTCGTGTCGCCGGTGCGCATGCCCACCTCGATGGTGTTGACCGTCGTGACCTCGGGCTTCACCACGGTGCCGATCGGATACGGCAGGTTGTAGCGCAGGCCCTCGTTCGTCTTGCCGACATATTTGCCGAAGATGAGGTTGAGGCCGACCTCGTTGGGCCGCACGGTATAGAAGCCCGTCGCGAGCCAGAGCAGCACGGCGCCGAGCACGATGAAGGCGACCCCTCGCCCGCCCATGCCGCCGCCGGGCAGCATGGTCTTCAGACGGTCCTGGCTGCGCCGGAGCAATTCCTCGAGGTCCGGAGGCGTGTTGCCTCCCCCGCCCTGCGGTCCTGTACCCCACGGGCCGCCGGGCTTCTGGCCCCACGGTCCGCCGCTCTGGTTGCTCCAAGGCATGCTGAGACGTTCCTCACCTGTTTCCGGGCGGCCGCAGCCGCAGCGTTGCAACGATCCGCCAGCGTTGATGGGTTGTCCATCCCCGGCCTGTCAAGGTCGGAAGTGGGGAATGAAGCGCTGAACGTCAACGGTTTTCGACGGTTGGTGCCCCCGGCGACCGTTCACGTTTGCGCTTGTAGTTGATGAAGGTGAACGCGTGCTCGTCCTCGGCGCCGGCCGGGTGCGCCTCGCGGCTCGCCTCCGCGAAGATTTCCGGGTTGATCGCCGGGAACACGGCATCGCCGGCGGGAGCGGCATGGACGCGGGTGAGCAGGATCTCGTCCGCAAGCGGCAGGCACTCGGCGTAGACCTGCGCGCCCCCGGCGACCATCAACCGCCCGACACCGAGGCGGCGCGCCGCCTCCCGCCCGAGCGCCAGTGCCTCGTCAAGGCTCGATGCCCGCACGATGTCCGGTGGCAGTTCGCCGCCCCCGCGCGTCAGCACGATCGTCTCGCGGCCGGCGAGCGGCTTGCCGATCGATTCGAAGGTCTTGCGCCCCATCAGCACGGGATGGCCCATCGTCAGGCTGCGGAAGCGCCGCATGTCCGTGCGCAGCCGCCAGAGCAGCTGGTTGTCCCGGCCGATGACGTCGTTATCCGCGGCCGCAACGATGATGGCGAGCGCAACGGGTGCGCCACCCCCGCTCACGGCGCCTGCTCCGCCAGTTTCGCCAGCGCTTCGCCCGTGACGCGGCAGACGGTCCATTCATCCATCATGCGTGCGCCCTGGCGCTTGTAGAAGCCGATCGCGGGCTCGTTCCAGTCGAGCACCCACCACTCGAGCCGCCCGAGCCCCTCATCGACGCAGCGCCGGGCGAGATGGGAAAGGAGAGCCCTGCCGATGCCCTCGCCACGGAAGGCCGGACGCACGAAGAGGTCCTCGAGATAGAGGCCGTGCCGGCCGAGAAAGGTGGAGAAATTGTAGAACCACAGGGCAAAGCCCGCCGGCTCGCCCCGCCACTCGGCGATGTCGCAGAAGACGCGCGGATTGGCACCGAAGAGCGCCGCGCCGAGATCGCCCTCGGTCGCTTCGACCTCGTGGGCCAGCTTCTCGTAGTCAGCAAGCTCGCGCACGAGCGCCGCGATGAGGCCGAGATCGGCCGGTTGTGCAGGACGGATGACGAGGGACATCGCGGGTCTTCTTCGGTGAGCCTTCCGGGGCGGGAGCCCTCAAACGGCGACGGGCGCCCTGATGGCGGGATGGGGATCATAGTCCTCGATGACAATGTCCTCGAAGGTGAAGTCGAAGATCGAGCGCACCGCCGGGTTGAGCACGAGGCGCGGCAGCGGCCGCGGCGCGCGTGCAAGCTGCTCGCGCGCCTGGTCGAGGTGATTGAGGTAGAGATGCGCATCGCCGAAGGAATGGACGAAGTCGCCGGGCACGAGACCCGTGACCTGCGCCATCATCTGCGTCAGCAGGGCATAGCTCGCGATGTTGAAGGGCACGCCGAGGAAGACGTCCGCCGAGCGCTGGTAGAGCTGGCAGGACAGGCGCCCGTCGGCGACATGGAACTGGAACAGGCAGTGGCAGGGCGCCAGCGCCATCCTGTCGATCTCCGCCGGATTCCACGCGGACACGACAAGGCGCCGCGAATCGGGGTTGCGGCGGATTTCGTCCACCACCCAGGCGATCTGGTCCACCGTGCGCCCGTCGGCACCTTCCCACGCGCGCCACTGCTTGCCGTAGACCGGGCCGAGATTGCCGTTCTCGTCCGCCCATTCATCCCAGATGCTGACCTTGTTCTCCTGGAGATAGCGCACGTTGGTGTCGCCCTTCAGGAACCACAGCAGCTCGTGGACGATGGAACGCAGATGAAGCTTCTTGGTCGTGACGAGCGGAAAGCCCTCGGCAAGGTCGAAGCGCATCTGGTGGCCGAAGACGGACAAGGTGCCCGTCCCGGTCCGGTCGCTCTTGCGCGCGCCCTCGTCGAGCACGCGGCGCAGCAGGTCGAGATAAGCGCGCATCGTCGCCTCACGTGATTCCGTCCCGTCGAGGCATAGCATCGGCAGCGGCGCCGGTGAATGCCTCCGGCGCCGGCGAAGGCGGGTTGCGGGCCACGAAAGGACGAGCGCAGACGTTCATCCGCCTGCGCCCGGAGGCAACCGACTTTCACAATGAAGCCGTGGCGCCGCAATACACGAATGGCCGCCACGACAACGACCTGGTCAGAACAAAATTGTATGGTTATTGTTGTTTAATTATACACACATAATGCCAAAAAAGCACCCAAATAATGCTTCACACATCTCTCATGTCAACAAATATAACTTTAATAACTGAAATTTACTCATAAAATAAATAGCGACAACATATCTTCTCACGCGCGCTCTCGCAGGCTGCAGGGCTACAGCCCTGTCGGGAGGGCGTGGCAAGCTGCCGTTCGGATGGCATGTCGCCGGCCCTCCCTTGCCTGTCGGCAACTGCGCGAGAATGGCGCTCAAGGCCTTCCATCGGGCCGAGAAGGCCCCTATATTCTGGATGCCGTCGCAAGGCGGCTATGGCGATAAACGGCCATCGCAATAAACCCATCGGACCCGGGGGCGGTACCCGGCGCCTCCACCCAAACGCGAGCGGGCCTCGCGTTTCGGCGGGGGCGAAATAGGATCGACGAGGGTGTAAAGGGTGCGCTTTCGCTCGGCATGGTTCCGCCGTTATCGGGCCGAACTTATAGTTGCCAACGACAACTATGCTCCGGTCGCCGCGGCTGCGTAACGCAGCTTAGGTTACCGATCCAAAGTCCTGACGGTTAGCCCCGGCAGGCGGGGTTCGGAGGCACCTGGCAACAGAAGCCTCCACTTCCTTGTCAATCGCCGGCTCAGAAGGCATCGCTCCGGAACACATGGCGAAGGATCTCATCCGCTACGACCTGCTCGTCCAGGAGGCGCTCAGGGGCGTTGTGCGCAAGCTGCTGGCCGATGCCGTGCGCGACGGCCTGCCCGGCGACCACTATTTCTACATCTCCTTCCGCACCGATCATCCCGGCGTACGGCTGTCGAGCCGCCAGCGCGAGCGCTATCCGCACGAGATGACAATCGTGCTGCAGCACCAGTTCTGGGATCTTGCCGTCACGGACCAGGCCTTCGAGGTCGGCCTGTCGTTCCAGGGCGTGCCCGAGCGGCTGATGATCCCCTTCGAGGCCGTGGTCGGCTTCTACGACCCCTCGGTCCAGTTCGGCCTCAAGTTTGGCCAGGATGGCGAGACCGGCGAGGCCGAAGGCGGGGGACCGACACCGGCTGCCGCAGAGGTGCGAGACGCCCCCGAGCCGGCCGAGGTGATGCCCTCCGCGGAGAGGATCGAGACTCCGGCCGCAGAGGCGCCCAAGGCGGGGGAAAAGGCGACCGCCGCCGAGACACCGGTCGCGGAGCGCGAGCCCCAGGACAACGCGGACGGCAAGGGCGCCCAGGTGGTTAGCCTCGACGCCTTCCGCAAGAAGACCTGATGGGCCGGGCCGCTCCCGCTGCACGGTACCTCCGGCCGCTGCCACGCGAACTGCGCCTGTTCGCCCTTTGACGTGAAAGGCGACTGCCATGTCCGACTCATCCGGCAAGATCGCATCCGGCACGTTTTCCAAAGCGGAGAGCGCCGTTCGGCAGGAGGAGGACAGCTTCGGTCCCATCACCGTTCCGGCCGCCCGGTACTGGGGCGCCCAGACCCAGCGGTCGATCCAGAATTTCCGTATCGGCGACGAGCGCATGCCGCTGCCGCTCATCCATGCCCTCGCCCTCATCAAGCGCGTTGCTGCGGAAACCAACGGCGAATTGGGCCTTCTGGAGCCGCGCCTCGCGCAAGCCATCGCCGCCGCCGCCGACGAGATCCTCGAGGGGCGGCACGACGAGGAGTTTCCCCTCGTCGTCTGGCAGACCGGCTCGGGCACCCAGACCAACATGAACGTCAACGAGGTCATCGCCGGTCGCGCCAATGAGATCCTCGGCGCCGGCCGCGGCGGCAAGAGCCCGGTCCACCCCAACGACCATGTCAACCTCGGCCAGTCGTCGAACGACACCTTTCCGACGGCGCTCCACATCGCAGCGGCGACCGAGATCGAACGCCATCTGCTGCCGTCCCTCGCCCATCTCGGCGGCGTCATCGACGCCAAGGCCCGCGCCTTCGCGGACATCATCAAGATCGGCCGCACCCACCTGCAGGATGCGACGCCGGTGACGCTCGGTCAGGAATTCTCCGGCTATGCGGCGCAGATCGCGCTCGCCATGGATCAGATCCGCGCAGCGGAGCCGGGCCTCCTCTCCCTGGCCCAGGGCGGCACCGCCGTCGGCACCGGGCTCAATGCCCATCGCGACTTCGCCATGCGGTTCGCGGCCCGCGTCGCCGAGCACACGGGGCTCGCCTTCACCTCGGCACCGAACAAGTTCGCCGCCCTCGCCGGCCATGAGGCCGCCGTTTTCGCCCACGGCGCCCTGGCCAGCACCGCGACCGCCCTGTTCAAGATCGCCAACGACATCCGCCTGCTCGGATCGGGGCCGCGCTCGGGCCTCGGCGAGCTGTCGCTGCCCGAGAACGAGCCTGGTTCCTCGATCATGCCCGGCAAGGTCAACCCCACCCAGGCCGAGGCCATGACCATGGTCTGCGCCCAGGTGCTGGGCAACAACACCACCGTCGCCTTTGCGGCGAGCCAGGGACATTTCGAGCTCAATGTCTTCAAGCCGGTGATCGCCCATGCCCTGCTGCAGTCGATCCGCCTCCTGGGCGACGCGGCGACGAGCTTTGCCGACAATTGCGTCGCCGGCATCACCGCCAACGAGGCGCGCATCGGCGAGCTCATGGGCCGCTCGCTGATGCTTGTCACGGCGCTCGCACCGCATATCGGCTATGACAACGCGGCGAAGATCGCCAAGGCAGCCCACAGGAACGGAACGACGCTGCGCGAGGAGGCGCTGGCCTCCGGCCTCGTCCGCGCCGAGGACTTCGACCGCTGGGTCGACCCGTCGGGCATGCTCGGCCCGCGATAAGGAGGGCGTCATGGCCGACATCGTGAACCTGCGCATGGCCCGCAAGGCGAAGTCCCGCAGCCGGAAGGAGGCTGAGGCCGACGCCAATCGCGTCCGCTTTGGCCGGCCGAAGGCCGAGCGTCTCAAGACCGAGCGTGAGCAGGAGAGGTTGGCGCGAGCGCACGAGGGCCACCGGCTGACGACACCGGACGAAGACGCATGACGCCCCCCGGCCGCGCCGGCATCGTCAAGCGCTCGCTGGTGATCGCCGGGCACAGCACGAGCGTGTCGCTGGAAGAGCCGTTCTGGGCAGCGCTCAGGGAGATGGCTGCGGCGCGCGGCATGTCCGTCGCCCAGGCGGTCGCCGCCATCGACGAGGAGCGCGGCGGACGGAACCTGTCCTCCGCCGTTCGCGTGGCGGTGCTTGCCTATGTTCGGGACGCGGCGCGTGGCTGAGCTGTGTCAGCGGGCCGTCGGCCGGATATCGAGCGGCCCGCCCTGAGGAGACGGCGCGCGGACGGCTGGCGCCGTCGGAGCTCGGGGCGAGGCGTCACTGCCGCCCATGGGCGACACCGCCGTCACCCCTGCCCCATCCGGCTCAAACTCCGGCAGGCGATGGATAGCTGGAAGCTGAAGCTGTGTCGGCCCGCGCCCCTCCTGCGACTGCGGCTGCAGGCGGAACGGGGTTTCGGATGGGACAGGCGCCTGCTGCCGCTGGCTCTCCTCGCGTAGCAACTCCTCCAGCCGCCTCTGATCCTCCCGGCGCTGCAACTCCTGCTGCCGCTGCGCCTCCTCCTCGCGCCGCCTCGCTTCCTCTGCCGCCCGGCGCTCGGCCTCGCGGGCCCGCTGCTCGCGCTCCGCCCTGAGGCGGCGGTTGTGGAAGGCGCGCTCGCGCGCATCGGCCTCCATCGCCTCGATACGTTCGAGCTCGCGCACGATGCCGATGGCGGCAAGGCCATTGGCGAGGCTGCCCGCATCGAGGCTGCGCACCGGCGCATCGACCGGCCCCGACCAGACGGCCATGGCCTGGGGCGCCGGCCCGGTCCAGCCCTTGGGCGACGTCGCCGCGATGACGGTCGCGCGCAAGTCGACAGTGAGGCTGCGCAGGTCAAGCGTGCCAGAGAGTGTCCCTTCGGCCACGCCGGCTTGCGCCGGCATCGTCAGAGGGCCGAAGCGCAGGACGCCGCCCGACAGGCTGACGGGGCCAGACAGCTGCGGCAAAGGCCATGCGCCCGCGTCGAGCGCCTCGGCGAGCGCCGTCGTCACGGCCGGCAGGTCCGGCCGCAGCGTGTCGGCGGCGAGTGCCTGCGCAACCATGCGGGAGACGGCTGACGGATCGAGCCCCGAGATGGACGCATCCGCCACCGACAGGGTGGCGCCGCCGGCAAGATTGGCCACAAGCCGCGCCGGGCTTTCCCCGGCCGTGCCGATCTCGAAATCGCCGCTGAGGGTACCGGGAAGCCTCTGCCCGACGATGGCCGAAAGCGGAATGGCCGTGAGCTTGCCGCGCGCCGATATGGCGGCGAGGGAGCCTTCCCGGCGCATCGTCAGACTGGTCTCGATGCGGCCGCCCGAGAGCTCGCCATTGAGATCGTCGATGGAGAGCCCGGCCGGATGCAGCGACAACCGCAGCGCCGCATCGCGCAAAGTGAGCGTCGGCGTCAGGGCCAGGCTGCCGGCGGTCAGCGTCAGGGCCCCGTCGACAGGCGGGGCGGCGGCACCAAGGCGCTCGCCAGACCATGCGCGCCCCTCGGGCGCCATGGGCAGGGGGCCTAGCGCGAGCGTCGCGACATCGGCGAGCGCCAAACGCTCGAAATGGACCGCCCCCTCAAGACGACCGCCCTCGTCCACCGTCAGGCGCCCGTGCAGCGGAACGCCGCCCGCCGTCGCCGCAAGGTTGACGAGCGACAACCCCTTGCTGCCGAGCGTCGCATCGGCGGTCAGTTCGAGCGGCAATGCCCCCGCGCCCGGCAAGGGCCGCGCCAGCACCTCCGCGAGCCGACCGAGGTCGCCCGCCTTCATCGTCACCCGCCCCGCGAACAGCGGCGCCGTCTCGGAAAAGCTGAAGGTTCCCTCGCCGGATAGGCTGGCCCCGGCAGCCGCGAGCGAGAAGCGCCCGGCCATGTCGTCGAGCGAAGGGCCGCGCGCCGAGACCGACAGGCGCCCGCCCTCGCCGTCCGGCAGGGGCAGGACATCGAAGCCGAGTTGCCCGAGCAGCTGCGCCCCGTCGCCGGCCCCGAGGCTGATCTCAAGCTCCGCGCCGACCCCTGAAGCGGGCGGCAGCGACAGCCCCATGTCCACCTCGGTGTCGCCGATCCTGCCGTCGGCCTTGACGAAGAGCGGCGCACCCGCATCCACGCGCCCCGCTTCGAGCCTGAGGCGGAGCGCCCTGCCGTCCGCGACCGCGCGCGTCAGTACGGCCGCGGCGCGCGCCGGCAGGAAGCGGGCAGCGAGCGCGGCGAGCGCCTGCGGACGGTCGGCGTCGATGGTCGCGCCCAGCCTCCCGCCAGCGGCATCGATGCGCCCTTGCGCCTCGATCTGTGCGCCGCCGAAACCCGATGCATTGAGATATTCGACCACGATGCCCTGCGATCCGGCCTCCACGAGGGCACTGAGGCGACCGAGCGCATCGCCGCCGGGCGCACCGAGCCCAAGATCGCGCGCATCGAGCGACAGGCCGATGTCGGCGCCGGAAGCCAGGGCGAGCAGCCCGTCGAATTGTGGCAGGGCGGCGATATCGACCCTGCTCGCCGTCACCTCGGCCTCGTAGCGCGGGCGCCCGCCGCTGCCATCCGCGGGCATGAAACGGATCGCGCCGCCGACCTCCGCCTCACCCGCCTTCACGGCGATGTTGCGCGCGCCGATGCTGCCGTGATCGAGCGCGAGCTCGGCGCTGGCGGACAATCGCGGCAGGCCCGCGAGCGCTTCGGCCAGCGACTGCGGCGCCCCCATGCGCACTAGCGCCCGCGCGAACACCAGCGGCTGGCCGCTGTCGAGCGAAATGGACCCCGTTCCCGAGATGTCGTGCTTCGGCCCGCCGAGCGGGATGAGCCCCTCGCCGCGTGCCGCGATGCGGGTTTCCCCCGGCAGCCCGAGATCGAACCGGGACAGGGCGAGGACGTCCCCGTCGCGATGCAATCCGGCCGTGAGCGGGCCGAACTCCTCGCCCGCGATCGCCAATGCCTCGAGCGACAGGTCGAGGTAGAGCGGCAGTTGCGCAAGCACGGTGGCCGCGTGAAGCCCGAGCGCGCCGTCGTCGATCCGCTCGCGCAGCACGTCGAGGTCGACGCGCCGGCCGCCGAGGCTCGCCCGGAGGGCCGGCCGGCCGCCGAGGTCGAGCGTCGCCGTGCCCGTCAGCGCAAGGTCCTTGCTGCCCTCGCCGTGGGTGACGTCAAGCGTGAGATCGCGCGCCGAAAGGCTGCGGATGTCGCCTTCCACGGCGCCGGAGAGCATGATCTGGCGGGGCTCTCCGGTGCCGGCCAAGGGTTCGGCGTATCGCACGGTGGCCGCAAGACCGGGCAGCAATCGCCCGCTGAGCCCCTCGGCGAGCTTCAGCACGCCATCGACGTCAAGAAGGCCTCCAGCCGCGGCACGGCCCAGCACGGCCTTGAGCCGCATGTCGCCGCCGTTTTCGCGCACCCCGGTCGCGATGCGCAGCGGCACGCCCTGCACCTCGCCCTCGATTCGCCACGGCCCCGCGAGGCTCGCCGCCACGACCTCAGCCTCGATGTCGCCGATGCGCGCGATCTCGCTGCCGGTTGCAGCTTCCACGCGGATCTCGCCGCGCGAAATGCCGAGACGCTCGATGGCGATCTCCACGTTTGCAGCGGAGACGGAGCGCGGGCGCGGCACGGCGAGTGCCCCGTCCTCCCCGACACGCACCGTGAGTACCGGCGCATTGAGCGCGGCCTCGATCACCCGCACCTCACCCTTGACGAGCGGCATGGGCGCGACCTCGACCGATACGCTCCGGGCGGAGAGCCGGGCCCCGCCGCTCTCGCCGAGGCTCACGTCGCTCAGCATGATCTCCGGCGTCGGCAGCAGACGCAGCTCGATGGCACCGCCCGTCCGCACTGGCAGCCCGAGGGCCTCGCCCAGCACGCCCTCCACCTCGCCGCGATGCGCCTCCCAGTCGATGAAATAGGGCACCGCGAGAGCCGCGCTCAACACAAGGATGAGGAGGATGGCAAAGACCGTCAGAAAGTCGCGCACGCTCGTGGGCTCGGCTGATCGAGGTTTTCACCTCACTTTAGCGGATTTGACGGCGCGGCTATGGCGAGCCTTGCATCGCCAACCGCGGCTCGGCCCTTCCATCTCTGGCACGACAACGGGGCAAGCTCAATGGACCGGGCGCCGGCCGATGATTTCGCCAGCGTCGCCGGGCAGCAGCCACCGCCTCGCCGCGTCTCCCGCCATGAAGCGGGCGTGGCGCGCAGCAAGCGCGGCGAGCGCTTCGCCGGATCCCGGTTGCGTCTTCCCGGCTTCCTGCACCTTCCACATGTGCACGCACCGCCAGCCCCCGCCCGGCCCCCGACGCAGACGGCGCAGGCTGCGGCCGGAAAAGACGGTGCCCCGCAGGTCGCGGACGACGGGCAAAGCCTTGCCCGGCGCTGCCACGAGATCGACCAGCCACAGCTCATCACCTGCATCGAAATCCGCTTCGACGAGTTCGCGCCCGCCCGTCAGGAGCCCATCGGCCGCCTCTCGCGTCAGATAGGCCCAGGTGGCGAAGGCCTGCGGTTCCCCGTCGGCAAGGTAGAATTTGATCTGCCCGCGTGAAATGGCCGGCACGAGGCGCCGCTCGATATCTTGAAGGCGCATGTCGCGATACCGTGGCGAGCGCGGCAGCAGGGAAATCGCGGCGCCGAGCGCCTGCTGCTCCCAGAAACGGGTTGCCTTCATCTGAAAACGATCTTGCTTTGAAAATAGAGAGGCGATCACAATGCGCGCCTCTATAGCCCAACCCGATCGCATAAAGAAGAAGCAGAATGTCGGGTCCCGGCCTTGTGATTGCCGTCGGGGCGGGGCGGAGAAGCAATACGCCTCCCCACACCGGGCCTTCACGAGCGCGGCGGCAGCGTCTTGCCGGGATTCATGATGTTGAGGGGGTCAAGCGCGGCCTTGAGCGTGTGCATCACCGCGAGCGCCGGCGCGCCATGCTCCTCGACGAGATAGACCATCTTCTTCTGACCGACGCCATGCTCGCCGGTGCAAGTGCCGCCCATGGCGATGGCGCGACGCACGAGCCGGTCGATGAAGCCCTTCACCCGCTCCACCTCGTCCGCATTGTCGAGGTCGAGGAGAGGCTGGCAATGGAAATTGCCGTCGCCCACATGGCCGGCAATTGGCGAGATGAGGCCGCTCGCCTCGATGTCGCGCTTCGTCTCGTCAACACATTCGGCGAGGCGGGAGATCGGCACGCACACGTCGGTGGCAACCGAGCGTGCGCCGGGCCGCAGCGCCAGCGCCGCCCAATAGGCGTCGTGCCGTGCCTGCCAGAGGCGGGAGCGATCCTCGGGCTGGGTCGCCCAGTCGAAGGCGCCGCCTTCGAACTCCGCCGCGATCTCGCCGAAGCGCTCCGCCTGCTCCTTCACGCCCGCTTCCGTGCCGTGGAACTCGACGAAGAGCATCGGCGTCTCCTGGAGGCCAAGCTTGGCGTGCAGATTGACGCCGCGAATCATCACCTCGTCGAGCAGCTCGATGCGGGCAACCGGCAGGCCCATCTGGATCGTGGCGATGACGGCGTCGCACGCGGCCTTCACGGAGGGGAACGGGCATACGCCGGCCGACACCGCCTCGGGAATGCCGACGAGCTTCAGCGTGACCTCGGTGATGACGCCGAGCGTGCCCTCGGAGCCCACGTAGAGCCGCGTCAGATCATAGCCGGCTGAAGTCTTGCGGGCGCGCGTCGAGGTCTTGACGATCTCGCCCGCCGGCGTGACCACCGTGAGCGCCAGCACATTGTCCTTCATCGTGCCGTAGCGGACCGCATTGGTGCCTGAGGCCCGCGTCGCCGCCATGCCGCCGAGAGAGGCGTCCGCCCCCGGATCGATGGGGAAGAAGAGCCCCTGGTCGCGCAGGTGCTCGTTGAGCTCCTTGCGCGTGACGCCCGCCTCCACCGTGCAGTCGAGGTCCTCCGCATGGACGGCGATGATGCGCTTCATGCGGCTCATGTCGATGGACACGCCGCCGTAGGGAGCATTGACATGGCCTTCGAGCGAGGTGCCCGTACCGAAGGGGATGACGGGCATGCGATGCGCCGCGCATAGCCGCACGATCTCCGCGACTTCCTCGGTGTTCTCGGGGAAGACCACAGCGTCAGGCGGCTGGTTAGGGATCCACGTGAGGGTATGGCCGTGCTGCTCGCGCACGGCCTGACTCGTGACGAGGCGGTTGCCGAAGCGCTCGGCGAGCGCGGCGACGACGGCCGCCACGGTCGTCTCGTCCGGTCTTGCCGGCTGTTCTGCGGCGGAGGTCATGCGCGAATCCTCGGGCTATTGCTCATGGGCTCGAGCGCATCTTCTATGCCCTTGCGCCGCGCACAAGTGCGCATTCGTCGCAAGGCGACACGATTCGTTAGGTTTGCATTCAGGTTGGAATGCTTAAACTTTGATCCTGGGGTGCCTCGCCCGGCGCCCGGCAGCCAGCACGATCCGGAGAGGTTCCTTGCGCAACCCGGCAGACGCACCGGCCCTGTTCTTTGCCCCCTTCGTCTCCTCGACCATGCGGGCGGAGGCGCACTGGATCGACTATAACGGCCACCTTAACGCCGCCTACTACAACGTCTTCTTCGACCGGGCGGTGGACGAGGCGTTCGGGCTCGTCGGCCTCGGCCCCGGCTATGTCGAGGAGCGCAAGGCCTCCTTCTTCGTGGTCGAGAGCCATATCCGCTACCGGCGCGAGCTGCGCGAGAACGACCCGGTCCGCGTCACGCTGCAACTCCTCGCCTTCGACGAGAAGCGCATCCACTATTTCATGGAGCTGCATCACGCCGCCGAAGGCTGGCTGGCGGCCTCCTGCGAGAACCTGTCGCTGCACGTCGACATGCGCACGCGCAAGGTAGCGGCCTTCCCGCCGGACATCCTGGCGAACCTCGCCGTCATGCGTGCGGCGCATGCCCGTCTTCCGCATCCGGAAGACGCCGGCAGGTCCATCACCATGCCGGAGCGGGGCGAGGACGAGTACGAGCCTCAGATCGCCTCCGGCACCCGCCACTGAGCGACATCAGCAGCGCGGGCATTCCATCGTGCGCAGGGGCTGCTGAAAGCGGTCGATCTGCTGCTGCTGCCGCATCTGGTTGAATTCGAACTGCTGCTGCTGCCGGTCCTGCGAACGCTGCAGCTCGCGCGTCACATCGCGGTCAGACTGGCGATATTGCCGCTCTACGCGGTTGAGGGCCCCTTCCTGGCCGTGCGCCGGCAGCGGACCGGCGGCGAGGCCGATCATGAGCGCCGCGCCCGCGGCAAGGGCCGGCGCGAGCAACACCATTCTGCGGGGCATCCTGTCCACTCCTCTCATCATGCCCCCTATATAGGGGCCGCATGCCTCCCCTCCTAGGCCGGCGAGTGACCGCGACACTCGACGCCGTTCGCCTTTTGGTCCATGGTCCGACCGATGACTCGCGTACCCACACAGGGCCCTGCGTCCGGCCCCGACGATCTCGCCCACACGCCCCGCCCCGGCTCGCTCGCCGCCCGGGCGCGCGCGGCCGCCGCGCCGACGCCCTACCTCTCCGGTCTCAATGCCGAGCAGCGTCGGGCGGTGGAGGCGACCGAAGGCCCGGTCCTCGTGCTCGCGGGCGCCGGAACGGGCAAGACGCGCGTCCTGACGACGCGCATCGCCCATCTCATCGCGACCGGGCTCGCCTGGCCGTCAGGCATCCTCGCCGTGACCTTCACCAACAAGGCCGCGCGCGAGATGAAGGAGCGCGTCGCCCACCTCGTCGGCCCCGCGGCGGAGGGCATGCCCTGGCTCGGCACCTTTCACGCCATCGGCACCAAGATCCTGCGCCGTCACGCCGAGCTCGTCGGGCTCAAGTCCGACTTCACCATCCTCGACGTCGACGACCAGATCCGGCTGCTGAAACAGGTGCTGCAGGCCGAGAACATCGACGACAAGCGCTGGCCGGCCCGCCAGCTCGCCAGCCTCATCGACGGCTGGAAGAACCGCGCCCTGCAGCCCGCGAAGGTACCGCACGGCGAGGCCGCCGCCTTCGCCCACGGGCGCGGCGCGGAACTCTATGCGCTCTATGAGGAGCGGCTGAAGATCCTCAACGCGGCGGATTTCGGCGACCTGCTGCTGGAATCGATCCGGCTCTTCCAGGAGCATCCCGACGTCCTCGCCGACTACCAGCGCCGCTTCCGCTACATCCTCGTCGACGAGTACCAGGACACCAACGTCGCCCAGTACCTGTGGCTGCGCCTCGTTGCCCAGGCACACCGCAACCTGTGCTGCGTCGGCGACGACGACCAGTCCATCTACGGCTGGCGCGGCGCGGAGGTGGACAACATCCTGCGCTTCGAGCACGACTTCCCCGGCGCCACCGTGGTGCGGCTCGAGCGCAACTATCGCTCCACCGGCCATATCCTTGCCGCCGCTTCGCATCTCATCGCGCATAACGAGGGTCGCCTCGGCAAGACCCTGCGCACCGAGGACGAGCCGGGCGAGAAGGTCACCGTCACCGGTGCCTGGGATTCGGAGGAGGAGGCCCGCCTCATCGGCGAGGAGATCGAGGCCTTGCAGGGAAAGGGCCATCCGCTCTCCGAAATGGCCGTGCTCGTGCGTATCTCGGCGCAAATGCGCGAGATCGAGGACCGCTTCGTCCAGCTCGGCCTGCCCTACCGCGTCATCGGCGGCCCGCGCTTCTACGAGCGCATGGAGATCCGCGACGCCCTCGCCTATCTGCGCTGCGTCGTGCAGCCGGCCGACGACCTCGCCTTCGAGCGCATCGTCAATACGCCGAAGCGCGGCCTGGGTGATGCCACGCTGCAGGTGCTGCACGCCCATGCCCGCGCTGCGCGCATCCCGCTCATGGAGGCGGCGCGCTTCATCGTCGAGACCGAGGAGTTGAAGCCGAAGCCGCGCAGGACGCTGCGCGACCTCCTCGCCAATTTCTCGCGCTGGTCGCAGAGCCTCGAGGCGACGCCCCACACCGAGCTCGCCGAGACGGTGCTGGAGGAATCGGGCTATACTGAGATGTGGCAGAAGGACCGCTCGGCCGAGGCCGCGGGCCGGCTCGAAAACCTCAAGGAGCTCGTCCGCTCGCTCGAGGAATTCCCCGACCTGCCGAGCTTCCTCGAACATGTCTCGCTCGTCATGGACGCGGTCGAGAGCGACAGCGACGACCGCGTCAGCATCATGACCCTGCACGCCGCCAAGGGGCTCGAGTTCGACACCGTCTTCCTGCCCGGCTGGGAGGAAGGGCTGTTCCCGAACCAGCGCGCCCTCGACGAGAGCGGCCGTGCCGGCCTCGAGGAGGAGCGGCGCCTCGCTCATGTCGGCCTCACGCGGGCGCGGCGCCGGGCCAAGCTCTATTTTGCCTCCAACCGCCGCATCCACGGCCTGTGGAATTCGACCATCCCGAGCCGCTTCATCGACGAATTGCCGGAGGCGAGCGTCGAGGTGACCGAAGCGCCGGCTGCCTATACCTACGGCAGCTACGGCCAGAGCCGCTTCGACATGGCCGAGCCCTTCCGCTCCTCCTATGCGACGCCGGGCTGGCAGCGCGCGCAGGCCAACAGCGCCGGCTGGGGCGGTGGACGCGGCGGCCAATCCGGCAGCTTCGCGTCGGGGCGCGGCGCCGGCGCGAGGCGTGGCGGACCGTTGATGATCGAGGGCGAACTCGTCGCCAAGTCGACGGGAACAGCCTCGGCCTTCGGCACGGGCGACCGTGTGTTCCATCTCAAGTTCGGTCCCGGCACGGTCGCGGCTGTGGACGGCAACAAGCTCACCGTCGATTTCGACAAGGCCGGCCGCAAGATGGTGCTCGACAGTTTCGTCGAACGCGGCAGCTGAGGGGAGACGAGCCAATGAGCTTTTGGAAGGGACTTTTGGGCGGGCTCTTCGGCGGCGGGCGGGAGGCCTCGCCCGAGGATGCGCCTGCGGGCGAGGCCGTGGAATACAAGGGCTTCCGCATCCGCCCCGCGCCCTACCCCGCCGGCGCCCAGTTCCAGACCGCCGGCATCATCGAGAAGGAGATCGGCGGCGAGACGAAGGAATATCGCTTCGTGCGCGCCGAGACCCACGCGAGCCGCGGCGACGCGGAGAATTTCGCGCTCACCAAGGGCCGGCAGATCATCGACGAGCAGGGCGAGCGCATCTTCAAGGATTGAGATCGCTTGCATCACTTTTGTTCAAGACCGGCCTCGAGCGCTTTCGCGTATGATGGCGGCATGGATACGGTGACTCAGGAAGAGGCTGTTGCGGCGACGCCGCTCGCGGATG
Source organism: Chelatococcus sambhunathii (assembly GCF_001418005.1). Lineage (GTDB taxonomy): Bacteria > Pseudomonadota > Alphaproteobacteria > Rhizobiales > Beijerinckiaceae > Chelatococcus_A > Chelatococcus_A sambhunathii. The sequence goes on from NZ_LIOL01000001.1 coordinate 209,534, forward strand.
ACGAGCGGGCGCGTTTCTTCGCGGCTTCGCCCTTCGGCGGGCTGGAGTGCCTGACCGCCACCTTCCGCTTGCATCGCTACGCTCCGCATGCGCACGAGACCTATGCCGTCGGCGCCATCCTCGCGGGCTGCGAGACCTTCTCCAGCCGCCGGGGCCGCGGCTATGCGGGACCGGGTGAACTCGTCTTCATGAACCCGCACGAGGTTCACGACGGCGCCCCGCACGACGGCGGCTATGCCTACCGCATGAGCTATCCGTCCATCGAGACGCTGGGCGCCGTCGCCGCGGAAGTCAGCGGGCGCTCAGACGTGGGCATCCCCTTCTTCCCGCAGCCCGTGGTGCACGATCCGGCCGGCTTCGCCCTCTTCGTGGAGGCCCATGTGGCCCTCCAGGAGGATGAGGACGCCCTCAAGGGCGCCGAACTCCTCTACAGGTTCCTGTCCCTCGTCATCGTGCGCCATGCCCGCCTGCCCGCGCGCGAGCCCGGGCGTGAGCACGGCCCCGTCGCGCGCGTCAAGGCGCTGCTCGGCGAGCGTTTCGCCGAGCCCCTCACGCTGGAAGACCTGGCAGCGGAGGCGCGCCTGTCACGCCATCATCTCATCCGCGCCTTCGCGCGCGAGACGGGGATGACCCCGCACGCCTTTCTCGTCAATCGCCGCATCAATGCCGCCGAAACCCTGCTGCGCGCCGGGCTTTCGCCGGCCGAGGTGGCGCAGGCGACGGGCTTTGCCGATCAGAGCCACCTCACCCGCGCCTTCAAGCTGCGCCGCGGCGTCACGCCCGGCGCCTACCGCATGGCCTTTGCCCGATGAACAAGCCCTTTGCGCCCTCGGCGCCGGTCGACATGGCGCGCGAGCGCGCGGCCGGCATTCGCGACATCATGCCCGTGATGGTCGCCGCCGCCCCCATCGGCCTCCTGTTCGGCGCCCTGTGCGCCGGCAAGGGGCTGAGCCCGGCCGAGGCCGGCCTCATGTCCGTCCTCGTCTTCGCCGGCGGAGCCCAGTTCGCGGCGCTCGAACTGTGGACGTGGCCGGTGCCCATCGCCACGCTCGCCTTCTCGACCCTGCTCATCAACGCCCGCCACATCCTCATGGGTGCCTCGCTGGCGCCGAAGATGCGCAGCTTCTCCCTCGGCCAGAAGCTCGCCGGCTTCTACGTCCTCACCGACGAATCCTGGGCGCTGGCCGAGCGGCGGGCGAAGGACCGGCCGCTCACCCCGGCCTACTGGTTCGCAGTCGCGGGACTGCTGCCCCTCTCCTGGGTGGGCGCAACCATCGCCGGGGCCGTCCTCGGCTCGTTCCTGGGCGATCCGGCGCGCATCGGCGCGGATTTCGCCTTCACCGCGCTTTTCATCGGCCTCATCGCCGGCTTCTGGAACGGCCGCGTCAGCGCCGCCGCCATCGGCGCGAGCGCCGCCGTCTCGGCCGCCACCTATTTCGCCTTCGGCCCGCCGTGGCACGTGGCGGCCGGCGCACTCACCGGCATCGCCGCCGCCTATGTCGCCGCCCCCGCCGGCGAGGAGCCTCCGGAGGCCGCATGACCATCGACCCGACCACGCTCGCCGCCATCCTCGCGATGGCGGTGATCACCTACCTCACGCGCATCGCCGGCATCTTCCTCGTCGGACGGCTCGCCCTCTCCGGCCGCGCCAAGGCGGCCTTCGACGCCATCCCGCCGGCGGTGCTCGTCGCCGTCATCGCACCGACCGCGCTCGCCACCGGCTGGCCGGAGACGCTCGCCGCCCTCGTCACCGCCGTGGCCGCGACGCGCCTGCCCCTCCTCGCCACCATCGCCGTAGGTGTCGCGAGCGTGGTCCTGCTGCGGATGATCGCGGGATAGGCACGGCAGCCGCGATTTTCAGCCATCATGCCCGCGCTTAGCACACGAAAACGGGGAACAGCGGCGCGCAACCTCCTCGCCCGCCTTGGCCGGGCTTGTCCCAGCCATCCACGCCTTTCGGCCGAGTGCAAGCATGGCGTGGATGCCCGCGACAAGCGCGGGCATAACGGAAAGCCCGCGCTCAGCCCCCAACCGTCCGTGTCGCCTCTACCAGCCACGCCCGGTCCGCGCCCTCGAGCGCCGGCATCAGCGCCTCGCGCACGCGGGCATGGTAGGCGTCGAGCCACGCACGCTCTTCGTCGCTCAGCAGCGAAGGCTCGACCAGCGCGAGGTCGATCGGTGCCAGCGTCAGCGTCTCGAAGCCGAGCATCGGCCGGTCGGCGCCGGGCATGTCCCGCTCCTCGACGAGGACGAGATTCTCGATGCGGATGCCGTATTCGCCTTCCTTGTAGTAACCCGGCTCGTTGGAGAGGATGACGCCCGGCTCGAGCGGCGTCGTGCCGAGCTTGGAGATGCGGTGCGGCCCCTCGTGCACCGAGAGGAAGGCGCCGACGCCGTGGCCCGTGCCGTGGTCGAAGTCGAGCCCCGCCTCCCACAGCGGCCGGCGCGCGAAGCTGTCGAGCTGCGCGCCGCTGGTGCCCTTCGGGAAGACCGCCGTGGCGATGGCGATATGACCCTTGAGCACGCGGGTGAAGCGCTCCCGCATCTCCGCGCTCGGCGTGCCAACGGCGAGGGTGCGCGTGATGTCCGTCGTGCCGTCCTCGTATTGCGCGCCGGAATCGATGAGGAAAATGCCTTCACCGATGCGGCGGTTGCTCGCCATCGTGACATGGTAATGCGGCAGGGCCGCATTCGGCCCGGCGCCGGCGATGGTGTCGAAGGAGATGTCGACGAGCGCGTTCGTCTCGGCGCGGAAATTCTCCAGCGCGACCGCGGCGTCGATCTCCGTGAGGCTACCGCCGGGCGCCTCGCGGGCAAACCAGGCGAGGAAGCGGGTGACCGCCACGGCGTCGCGGCGCTGTGCGGCACGGGCGCCGGCCTTCTCCGCCTCGTTCTTGACCGCCTTCATGAGGCTGATCGGATCATCGCCCACATCAGCCGTGCCGCCAGCGGCGCTCACCGTCTCGCGCAAGGCCGCCGCCGCCGTCGCCGCGTCGAGCCGCACGCGCCGCCCGCCGGCGGCCGCCGTGGCGAGCGCGGCGAGCAAAGTGTCAGGCGAGGCAATGTCGGCGAGCGGCGCCAGCGCCTCGCGCAGCTCCGTCCCGATCTTGTCCTCGTCGATGAAGATTGTTGCCCGGCCGCCGCGCGGCACGAGCGCATAGCCGAGGGCCAGCGGCGTATGGGCGACGTCAGCCCCCCGCAGGTTGAAGAGCCAGGCGAGATTATGCGGATCGCTGACGACGAGGGCATCGCTGCGCGCCTTCGCTAGCTTCTCGTTGAGCTGCGACAGCTTGTCGGCAGCGGAGACGCCGGCGAAGATGAGCGGATAGGGCCGCGCCGGGGCTCGCGGCGGTACCGGACGGTCGCTCCAGATGGCATCGACGGGATTGTCGGCCACCGGCACCAGCGTGCCGCCCGCGTCCTCGGCCGCGCGGGCGAGCCTGTCCACCGCCGCGGGGGTGTGCAGCCATGGATCGTAACCGAGCTTCGCCCCCTGCGGCAGGTTCTCGCCGATCCAGGCCGCTGGCGGCATTTCGTTGCTCGCAACCGGTGCGAAAAGCTCGGTGTCGACCTGCTCGCGCACCTGCAGCGTATAGCGCCCGTCGACGAAGATCGCCGCCTTGTCCATAAGCACCACGGCCGTGCCGGCCGAGCCGCCGAAGCCCGTCAGCCAGGCGAGCCGCTCCGCATGGGGCGGCACGTATTCGCCCTGGTGCTCGTCGGCGCGCGGCACGACGAAGCCGTCGAGGCCCCGGCGGCGCAATTCATGCCGCAGCGCAGCAAGATGCGGCCCGCAGGCGGCCGGGTCGCGATCGTTGTCGAAGGCCTGAAAGCGGCTCTGCCTCATCAGCTTCGGGCTCCCTCATGCAAATGTTTCATATGTAACCGGTTTTTGGCATCGCGCGCCCAATGCGGCGGCAGCGTCGCACAATTGTCATGCACCTCACGCTGCTCTGGCAAGCATCCCGCAAACAGGCCCGCTCAGCATGCATAGGTCATATGCGCTGACCCATCTTCTTCGCACATGCAGCATTCCCTATATTGCGACCATAAACACGCGAGGAAGCGTTCCCGGGGCTGTCCTCCAACGTGCGGAGATGGACCCATGGCTTACGTTACGACCGACATCGCTTATGTAGCGCCCAAGAAGACCGGAGTCTTCAAGCGCATCCTCAATGCCCTCGTCGAGGCGCGCATGCGCGCTGCCGACCGGGAAATCCGCCGCCTGGAGGCGATCTACGGCCCGCTGACCCTGAAGGACGCGGACCTCGACAAGGTCAGCCTCGGCAAGTCCGGCGCCCTGCCCTTCGCCCGCTGAGGCGAGGGACCGCGCAGCCGGTTCACATCGATCGAAAGGCAACAGACATGTTCATCGTGACCATCCTGAGGGCAATCGGCCGTTTTACGGTCACGATGGCCGAGATCGTCGCTGAGGCGCAGGCCATGCGCCGCGAGATGCGTCGCCGCTACCCGGCCATCGATTACTGACAGCGGCCTTTCATCGACGCGGGCGGGGGGCAGCGCCTCCCCGCCTCAGAACCAGCGTCGCCCAGCCTTCACGCTCGGCACGCCTGACGAGCGCCAGCCCCTGCGAGGCATAGGCGCTGACGACCCCCGGCACATCGCGGATCAGCAGCCCCGAGAGCACCAAGGTGCCCTGCGGGGCAAGCACTTTGCGCAGGGACGGCGCGAGAAGCCTGAGCGGCCGGGCAAGGATATTCGCAAAGACGAGATCGTAGTGACCCTTGCGGGCAGCGAAATGGTGCTGCACGCCCGGCGCTGCGTAAAGCCGCACGTGGTCGCGCGCGCCGTTCAGTCTCGCGTTGGCGCGCGCGACCGCGACGGCCACCGGATCGATGTCACCCGCCACCACCGGCCTGTGCAAAGCCCGCGCCGCAGCGATGGCAAGGATGCCAGTGCCCGTGCCGACGTCGAGCACATGGCGGGGCCGTCCGCGCTTCAGCTCCGCGACGAGTTCCAGGAGACAGCCGAGCGTCGTGCCATGGTGGCCCGTGCCGAAGGCGAGCGCCGCGTCGATCTCGACGGCGATGTCATTCGCCCGCACGACGGCCCGGTCATGGCTGCCGTGCACGAGGAAGCGCCCCGCCCGCACGGGCTTCAGGCCCTCAAGGCTCGCCTTCACCCAGTCCTTCACCTCGATCGGCGCGAAGACCGCGCCGTCCACCGCATCGCCGACGATGGGGCGCAGCAGGTTCAGGATCGCCGCCTCGTCCGGTGCGCTCGAGAAATAGACTTCCAGATGCCAGCGCCCGTCCGGAGCCTCGAAGGCTGCCACCGCCGTCTCGGCCGGATCGAAGAACTCCCCGAGAAGCTCGACCATGGCCTGGGCAGAGCTCTCGTCCGCGGCAAGGCGCATGGAATGGGTGGGCTTGTGCGGCGGCAGGCCTTCGAGCATGGGGCTGGCTTTCAGTAACGAATGGCGCGTGTCTTAGACCGTGTCGCCGCCCGGGGAAAGGGCGGGAGCGGTTCACGCCCCAACGAGCGTGAACCAGCCGTCCTCGTCGATGACCTCCACACCGAGCTCCTGCGCCTTGGCGAGCTTGGAGCCAGCGCCCGGCCCGGCCACCACGAGGTCGGTCTTCTTCGATACCGAACCCGCTACCTTGGCGCCGTAGCGCTCGGCCATGGCCTTGGCCTCGTCGCGAGACATGCGCACGAGCGTGCCGGTGAAGACCACCGTCTTGCCCGCGACCGGACTCTCGATGGTCACCGTCCGTTCCATCTCCTGCGGCGTCACTTGTGTAAGCAGCGCGTCCAGAGTCGTCTCATTGTGCGGTTCGGCGAAGAACTGCACCAGCGCCTCCGCCACCACCTCGCCGATGCCGTCGATGGCGTTGAGCTCCGCCCAGGCTTCCGATGCGCGGTCGCGGGCGGCGATCAGGGCCGCCCGCAGCGCCTCGAAGGTGCCGTAGTGGCGGGCGAGGAGCTTCGCCGTCGTCTCGCCCACATGGCGGATGCCGAGCGCGAAGATGAAGCGGTTGAGTGGCACCCGCCGGCGCGCCTCGATGGCCGCGAAGAGGTTGCGCACGCTCGTCTCGCCGAAGCCCTCGCGGTCCTTCAGCTTCTTCAGGCTCGCCGCATCGCGCTCGGCCAGTGTGAAGATATCCTGCGGGCCGTGCACCAGTCCCTCGCGGAAGAAGAGCTCGATCTGCTTGTCGCCGAGGCCGTCGATGTCGAGCGCGTTGCGCGACACGAAGTGCTTCAGGCGCTCCATGGCCTGCGCCGGGCAGGTAAGCCCGCCCGTGCAGCGCCGAACGGCGTCCTCCCGCCCCGTGCGGGGGTTGATCTCGCGCACCGCATGGCTGCCGCAGGCCGGGCATGTGGCCGGGAAGCGGTAGGGTTCGGAGCCGGCCGGGCGCCTCTCCATAACGACGCCGAGCACCTGCGGGATGACGTCGCCGGCGCGTTGGATCTCGACCGTGTCGCCAATGCGGATATCGATGCCACCGCGGATCGGCTGGCCGTCGCCGCCGATGCCGCGGATGTAGTCCTCGTTGTGCAGCGTCGCGTTGGCGACAACGACGCCGCCCACCGTGACGGGTTTCAGCTTCGCCACGGGCGTCAGCGCCCCCGTCCGCCCCACCTGGATCTCGATGTCGAGCAACTCGGTCATCGCCCGCTCGGCGGGGAACTTGTGAGCGATGGCCCAGCGCGGCGACCGCGAGACGAAGCCGAGGCGCTCCTGTAGAGCCAAACTGTCCACCTTGTAGACGACGCCGTCGATGTCGTAGCCAAGATTGGCCCGGTCGGCCTCGATGGCGTGATAGCGGGCGAGCAGATCCTCGACGCTGTGGCAGCGCTTCATCAGCGGGTTGATGGGAAAGCCCCAGCGCCCCAGCGCCTCAACCACCCCCATCTGCGTGTCGGCCGGCAGGGCCGACACGTCACCCCAGGCGTAGGCGAAGAAGGCGAGCGGCCGGCGTGCGGTGACTGCCGGGTCGAGCTGGCGTAGCGAGCCCGCCGCGGCATTGCGCGGATTGGCGAAGAGCGGCTTCCCGGCCTCTGCCTGGCGCTGGTTGATGGCCGCGAAATCCGCATGGCGCATGTAGACCTCGCCGCGCACCTCGAACACCTCGGGCATGTCGGCGGCGTCGATCTCCTTGGGGATGGCGTCGACGACGCGGGCATTGGCCGTCACGTCCTCCCCCTCCTCCCCGTCGCCGCGCGTCGCGGCCGTGACGAGGCGACCCTTCTCGTAGCGCAGGCTGATGGACAGGCCGTCGATCTTCGGCTCGGCGGTGATGACAAGCGGCGCGTCGGGGGCGAGGCCCAGAAAGCGGCGGATCCGCACGACGAACTCCGCGACGTCCTCGTCGGCGAAGGCATTCGACAGCGACAGCATGGGCACGCGGTGGCGCACCTTGGCGAATTTCTCGCTCGGCCGGGTGCCGACCTTCTTCGTCAGGCTCTCGTCGGTGGCAAGGTCGGGAAAGCGAGCCTCCAGCGCCTCGTAGCGGCGCCGCAGGGCATCATAATCGGCATCGGAGATGGTGGGCGCATCCTCGCCGAAATAGCGGCGGTCGTGCTCGGCGATCTCGGCGGCGAGGGCCGCGTGCTCGCGCTTCGCCTCCCGCGGCGTCAATACCTCGACGGCGACGTCGCGCAGGGAAGCACCCGCTGTGGAGGACGAGGAACGTTCGGACATGGGCGTCACGCTCAGGGATTCGGGGAGCGCAGACTATATGACAAAGCCGGCCGTCTTCACCTACCTCGTCATCGCCACCCGCCCTTCGCCATCCAGTCCGCCCGCAGGACCATTCGCAGTGCTCGACACGCATATGGGGATAGGCCCCGTTGCCTCCGCGGAGCGATGCGGGCAGCGTCGCGGGCGCGAGGATTTCGTGGCCCCCGTCAGGGAGGCCACCGGCGGCCGCGGCGGCGAGGCGGCCTTTCCCCCTGTCGCTCGACTGCCTGCGATGCTTCGGCACCGTCACGGAGCCGATCGCGTCCTTCGACATGATGCACGAGGGATTAAAGGAGCTCCGCGCCTGGCCTTCAGGCGCTCAGCCTTCCGTCTCCAGCAGCCGCGCCGCGGCGGCGCGCGCCTCGTCCGTAATGGTTGCCCCAGCGAGCATGCGGGCGATCTCCTCCTGGCGCATGCGTTCGGCGAGTGGCGTCACGCGCGTCGCCACCTTGTCCGCGGTTGCCGCCTCCTTGGCGATGAGGAGATGGTTCGCGGCGCGCGCGGCGACCTGCGGGGCGTGGGTGACCGCGACGACCTGCACCCGCGCCGCGAGGCGCTTCAGGCGCTGGCCGATGGCATCGGCCACGGCGCCGCCGACACCGGTGTCGATCTCGTCGAAGATCAGCGTCGGCGCCGAGCCCTTGTCCGCCAGCACCACCTTGAGCGCCAGCATGAAGCGTGACAGCTCGCCGCCGGACGCGACCTTCATCAGCGGGCCCGGCCGCGTGCCCGGATTGGTCTGCACCCAGAATTCCACCCGGTCGAAGCCTTCCGCCGCCTCGGCGCTGTCGTCGCTGTCGATGCGCGCGATGAAGCGCGCCCGCTCCAGCCTGAGCGGCGGCAGTTCCGCATTGACGGCTGCTTCGAGCTGCGCCGCGGCCTCGGCCCGCCCGGCGCTGAGGTGCGCCGCCGCTGCGCGATAGACCGCGCTCGCCTCGTCCACTGCGGCGGAGAGCCGATCGAGTTCCGCCTCGCCGGCATCGATAGCGGCGAGATCGGCGAGGAAGCGCTGGCGTAGGGGCGCGAGGTCGTCCGCCGGCACATCGTATTTGCGCGCGGCGGCCCGAAGCGCGAACAGCCGCTCCTCCACGCGCTCCAGTTCACGCGGATCGAAGGCCGCCGCGCGCAGCGCCTCCTCCAGGGCGGCGCGCGCATCGTCGAGCGCGACGAGGGCCGCGTCGAGCGCCGCGACACTGGGCTCGACGAGGCTCGGCGCCTGCTGCGCCCGCCGCTCCAGCCGGCGCACGGCGGCCGACAGGACCGGCACGGGCGAGGCATTGCCGGCAACCGCGTCGAAGGCCTCGTTCAGGTCGCTCGCCACCTTCTCCGCCTGCATCATGAGCTGGCGCCGCTCAGCGAGCGCCTCCTCCTCGCCGGCGTCGGGATTGAGCGCCTCAAGTTCCTCCGCCGCATGGCGCAGGAAATCGGCCTCCTTGCGCGCCGCCTCAATCCGAGCACGATGGCGCACGAGCGCTGCCCGCGTCTCGCGCAGGCGCGCATGGGCCGTCTCCACCGCCGCAGCCTCCTGCTGCAACTCCCCGAAGACGTCTAGGATGGCGCGGTGGGTGGCCGCATCGACGAGCGCCCGGTCGTCGTGCTGGCCGTGGATTTCGACGAGCGTGGCGCCGATCGTCTTCAGCGCCTGGACGCTGACCGGCTGGTCGTTGACGAAGGCGCGCGTGCGCCCGTCCGCATGCTGGAGGCGGCGCAGGATGAGCGCGCCATCCTCGGCGATGCCGAAGCTGCGTGCCGCCTGCCAGGCGGGATGCTCGCCCGCCACCTCGAAGACGGCGGTGACTTGCCCCTGCGCCGCGCCGTGGCGCACAAGGCCGCCGTCGCCACGTCCGCCGAGGGCCAGCGCGAAGGCATCGAGCAGGATGGACTTGCCGGCACCGGTTTCGCCGGTAAGGACGCTAAGGCCGCGATCGAAGGCGAGATCGAGCCGGTCGATCAGAACGATGTCGCGGATGGCGAGCTGGACGAGCATGCCGCCCGCGCCGCGATCAGCCGCCGAGCCCCACGGACCGCGTGAAGCCGCGGAAGGTCCGGCTGATCCACGAACCCGTGTCCTCGCGCGGCTCATGCCCGCCGCTCTGCAGCAGCTTGTACGCGTCCTTGTACCAGGGGCTGTCGGGGAAGTTGTGGCCAAGCACGGCCGCAGCGGTCTGCGCCTCGCTGACAACGCCGAGAGCGAGATAGGCCTCCGTCAGGCGCTGTAGCGCTTCCTCCACGTGCCGGGTCGTCTGGTACTTGCTGACGACGTCGCGGAAACGGTTGATGGCGCCCGTGTAGTTCCGCCGCTGAAGGTAATAGCGGCCGATCTCCATCTCCTTGCCGGCAAGCTGGTCGCGCACCACCTGCAGCTTGAACTTGGCATCTTCGGCATATTCGGAGCGCGGATGACGCTCGACGAGTTCCTGGAAGGCGGCGAGCGCCTTCTCGGTGCGCTCCTGGTCGCGCGTCACGTCCGGAACTTCGCGATAGTACGACATCGCCAGCAGGTACTGCGCGTAGGCCGCATCCTCCCCGTTGGGATAGAGCGTCAGGTAGCGTCGCGCGTCGTTGACCGATTCGCTGAACTCTCCGCCCTCGTAGGAGGCGTAGGTCTTCATGATCAGCGCCTTGCGCGCCCATTCGCTGCGCGGATAGGTCTTGTCGATCTGGTCGAACTTCTTCGAGGCGTCCGGGTACTCGTTCTTGGCCATCAGCGCGAGCCCCTCGTTGTAGAGGTTCGCGGCCGGCACGTCGGGGACGAGCTCGGGCTTGTACTTCTCGTCCTTCTCGAAGGGATTGAGCGAGGAGAGCGTGTCGCACGCCGTCAGAGAAAGGCCCAGCGCCGCGCATGCGAGCAGCCTGCCGATGTTCGGCATCAGCGCGCCGGTCCGGGCGGTCTTGGACGAAAATGCAGAGCGCATTACCTCACCTTCCTCCACTGCGGCCCGACGGCCACGGCTTACCATCGCTCGACGGTTGGGCTGTTTAACCCAAAGCCACCGGTTCCGCCAAGGTCTGGAAAAGCGTTGCGAGCCGTTTTCGACGCCGGCAACCTGCGAGGCTGAAAACGGCGTTTCGATGGCGTCGCAGGTAGACGTCAGTGAATGTCCGGTGCGAAGGCCGGCACCGCGATGCCGCCTGCGATCTCGGCGTGGCCATGCTCGCGCCGGGGCTCGCCCTCGACGATCGCGTAGTTCGCGCGGTCCGAGAACAGGGCGTCGAGAACCATGAAGTTCAGCCGGTGCCCGCCGCAATAGGAGTGATAGTTGCCGATCAGCGGCAGGCCGGAGAGGGCGAGGTCGCCGATCGCGTCGAGCAGCTTGTGGCGCACGAACTCGTCGGGATGGCGCAGGCCCTCCTCGTTGAGGATGCGGTCCTCGCCGAGCGCCACCGTGTTGTCGAGAGAGGCGCCGAGGGCAAAGCCCGCCTTCCACAGCCGCTCCACGTCGCGCATGAAGCCGAAGGTGCGGGCATTGGCGATCTCGCGCCGGTAGACCGTCGCCGACAGATCGACGATCTTGCGCTGGCGGCCGATCAGCGGCGTGTCGAAATCGATCTCGACATCGAGGCGGAAGCCCTTGTCGCGCGGCCTGAGCTCGGCGAAGGCCTTGCCCTGCTGCACGCGCACCGGGCGCAGTACCTTCACGTAGCGGCGCGCCGCCGACTGGGAGGCGAGGCCGACGCGGTCGAAGGCCTCGACGAAGAGGGCGGCGCTGCCGTCGAGAATCGGGATCTCCGGACCGTCGACCTCGATCAGCGCATTGTCGATGCCGAGGCCGGCGAGCGCCGACATGAGATGCTCGATGGTGGCGACCGCGCCCGAGTCGCTTTCGCCGATGACGGTGCAGAGTTCCGTCGCACTCACCGCGATGTGGCGCGCCTCGATCAGCCGCTCCCGCCCGTTGGCAAGCCCAGTCCGCAGGAAGACGATGCCGTGGTTGACGTCCGCAGGATGGATGGTGAGCCGCACAGGTTTCCCGGAATGAACGCCGTTGCCCGTCAGGGTCACGGTATCACGAAGCGTCGTCTGCCCGTTGGCTTTCATTCTTTCGGTCCCGTCGCCCGGAGCGGGCGGATGCACCCAAGACAGTGCAAGGCTTGCGGCCCTTGCCAAGGCACGTGATTCGCGACATCGACGTTTCGAATCCCGCGCGAGTTGCGTGGACCATAGTCGCGCCGCCAAACGCGGCCAAATCACGCTTTCTTACTGTCTGTTACACTGATCGTCGGGCCCTCACGATACATGTAAACCTTTGAAAAATATTAACGAAAGAAAAACCCCGGAAGCTCGTGCCCCCGGGGTTGAGTCATGGCCTCGAGAAGGCGGCGCTCAGTTGGCCTGACGGCGCAGGAAGGCCGGGATCTCGAGCTGGTCGTCGTCGATCGTGCGGCTCGGCGCCGGCGCGCGGCCGTGCGGGTCGAGCGCCCCCTGTGCCGGCCGGTAGCCCTGCGCCTGCGGGCGCTTGGCATATTCGGCGTGCACCGGCGACGGCGCCGGCTGCGGCGCCTGCTGGCGCACCGGCTGTGGCGCGGGCGCCGGGGCGGCCGGCTGGTGGTCGTCGCGGCGGCCAAGGCCGACGGAGGCGATGCGCTGCAGCAGGGACATGCGCTTGTGGTCGGCGCCGTGGTCCTGATGCTCCGGCCGCGCGGCGCGGATCTGGTTCTGCACCGGCAGCGGCAGCTCGTCGACGCGCGGCATGCGCGTCGGGCGCACCACGGCCCGCTCGGGCTGGGGCGGGATGAAATGCTCCTGCATCTCATGCGGCGCCGGCTCGTGCATGACCGGAGCCGGAGCTGCGGCCATCGCCGCCGCCGTGGCCGCGCGCGGCGCCGCGGCCGGCGCGATCATGACGTCGTGACGCACGTGTTCCGCACGCGGCATCTCCTGGCGAACCGGCGCAGCGACGGGAGCCGCAACCGGGGCAGCGACCGGCGCTGGCTCGGCGACCGGAGGGACGAACTCGGCGGCGGGAGCCTGGGGAGCCGGCATCGGCTCCACTGGCGCCGCGACGGGAGCCGGGGCAGCGACCGGCGCGGGAGCTGGCATCGGCTCGGGCGCGACCGGCGCGGCGGCGACACGCGGCGTCGTCTCGATGGCCACGGGGCGCGGCGCCACGGGCGGATGCGCCGCCCGTTGACGGGCCTCCGAGCGCAGGCGCTCGGCGACTTCGGCGATGCGCTGCTCCGTCAGCGACAGGTCCTGCGCGTTGTGGATCAGTTCCTGGTCGATGCCGGTGGCGACCACGGAGACGCGGATCGTGCCCTCGAGGCTTTCGTCGAAGGTGGCACCGAGGATGATGTTGGCCTCGGAATCGACCTCCTCGCGGATGCGCGTCGCGGCTTCGTCCACCTCGTAGAGCGTCAGATCCGGACCGCCCGTGATGGAGATGAGCAGGCCGCGTGCCCCCTTCATCGACACGTCGTCGAGGAGCGGATTGGCGATGGCGGCCTCGGCCGCCGTGATGGCGCGGCCGTCGCCGGAGGCTTCGCCCGTGCCCATCATCGCCTTGCCCATGCCCCGCATGATGGCGCGCACGTCGGCGAAATCGAGGTTGATGAGGCCTTCCTTCACCATGAGGTCGGTGATGCAGGCGACGCCCGAGTAGAGCACCTGGTCCGCCATCGCGAAGGCATCGGCGAAGGTGGTCTTCTCGTTAGCGACGCGGAAGAGATTCTGGTTCGGGATGACGATCAGCGTGTCGACAGCCTGCTGCAGCTCGCCGATGCCGGCCTCCGCCACCCGCATGCGGCGCTGCCCCTCGAAGTGGAAGGGCTTGGTCACGACGCCGACGGTCAAGATGCCCATGTCGCGCGCGGCGCGGGCGATGACGGGGGCCGCCCCGGTGCCGGTGCCGCCGCCCATGCCGGCGGTGATGAACACCATATGCGCGCCCGACAGCTGATCGCGGATCTCGTCGATCACCTCCTCGGCGGCCGCGCGGCCCACCTCCGGCTGCGAGCCGGCGCCGAGGCCTTCCGTCACCTGCAGACCCATCTGCACGATGCGCTGGGCGCGGGCGCTGGTGAGCGCCTGGGCATCGGTGTTCGCGCAGACGAACTCGACGCCCATCAGCCCCGACTCGATCATGTTGTTGACGGCGTTGCCGCCGGCGCCGCCGACGCCGAACACCGTGATGTGGGGCTTCAGTTCCCGGATGTCCGGGGCTTGCAGATTGATCGCCATGGTCGTGGCCTCTTCTTCTCAAACGGCGCCCGGCTGCGCGCCCCTCTCACTCCGGTTCCAGACTGTCGCGGCCGCCGCGCCGCTCCAATCTCAGAAGCTCTCCCTGAACCAGCGTCCCATTCGGGACAGGTAACCATCCGTGCCTGTCGCGAGCATGGTCCGGGCCGCCTTGGGCTCGAAATGCTCGATATGGGCGACCTGCGGGTAGACCAGCAGACCGACCGCCGCCGCAAAGGCGGGTCCCTTCGCGGCTTCCGGCAGCCCCTTGATGCCGAGCGGCCGGCCGATGCGCACCTGGGCCGAGCCCTTCGGGCCAGCGAGGATGCGCCTGGCGACTTCCGGCAGGCCCGTCAATTGGGAAGCCCCGCCGGTCAGGATGACGCGCCGTCCGTCGGCCGGGGCAAAGCCCGCCGCCTTCAGCCGGTCGCGCACCAGCTCCAGGATTTCCTCGACACGCGGGCGGATGATCCGCACCAGATGCGACTTCGGCATGTGGTTCGGCACGTCCCGCTCGCTCTCGTCGACGAGCGGCACGGAGATGATCTCGCGCTCGTCCGACGCGGAGGGGAGCGCACCGCCGTAGAGCGTCTTGAGGCGCTCGGCCGCAGCGAGGTGCGTCGACAGGCCCCGCGCCACGTCCATGGTGACATGATGGCCGCCGACCGCGACCGCGTCGGCATGGACGAGATGGCCGGCGAAGAACGCGCCGAAGCTCGTCGTGCCGCCGCCGAGGTCGACGACGAGCCCGCCCATCTCCGCCTCGTCGTCGACAAGCGTGGCGATACCCGCCGCATAGGGACTCGCTACGATGGCCTCGACGTCCAGATGGCAGCGCTCGACGGCCAGCATGAGGTTGCGTGCGGCGGAAGCTTCGCTCGTCACGACGCTGAGGTCGACGCCGAGATTCTCGCCAATCATGCCGACCGGGTCGAGCACGCCCTTCTGCCCGTCGAGCGCGTAGCCCGTCGGCAGGGCGTGCAACACGACGCGGCCCGGCTTCAGGCTGTGGGCGCTCGCGGCATCGAGCACACGGTGCACGTCCGCGCTCGTCACCGTGCCGCGCGTCGCGACATTGGCGGCGAAGCTTTGCGCCGCGAGCCGCCCGCCGGTCAGGTTGACGATGACCGACTGCACTTCGACCTTCGCCATCCGCTCGGCCGCGTCGACCGCTTGGCGGATCGCCTGCTCCGCGGCCTCGAGGTCGACGACGATGCCGCCCTTGAGGCCGAGCGAGCGCTGGTGGCCGATGCCGAGCACGCGCACCTGGTGGGTGCGGCGGCGCAGCACGTCGCTTTCGCTCGCCGGCAGCAGCTGGGCGATGAGGCAGACGACCTTGCTGGTACCGACGTCGAGCACGGACAGAAGCGTGCTCTTGCGGGCGGACAGGGGCTTCAGGCGCGGCGTCAGGCCATTGCGCAAGGAGCTCATATATCCGCCTCCCTGGCGCTCGTCGGCTTCTTCTTCGCCGCCTCGGCACGGGCGGCTGCGGCCTCGACGCCGAGCCGCATCACGACCCTGTCGGACTGGCGCATGTCGATGACGAGAATGTCCCGCTCCAGGATGCGGTCGCTCTCCTCGAGCTCCGCCAGCCGGGCGACCGCCGCCGTCGGGTTCGCCTCCGGCAGGCGAACCTCGAGGCCGTTGTCGAAAATGAGGTTCCAGCGCCGGCCGGCGATGAGCGAGCCCGCCCTGATTCGCTCGCGCAGCGGACCGGCGGCGTCCAGGAGTTCGAGATAGTCGGCCGAGTGCACGTTGGCGCGGTCGCCGACGACGAGCGGCAGGCGCGTGTAGCGCGCATCGTTGAGGAAATCGATCACCGTTCCGTCGGCGGCCACGACGAAGACCTCTCCGTTGCGCTGCCAGAGAGCAAAGGGCTCCCGCTCGGTGATCGTGATGGCGAGTTCGTTCGGATAGAGCTTGCGCACCGAGGCCTCGCGGATCATCGGCACGGCCTCGAGGTTCTGGCGCACCGCGGCGGGATCGATGAAGAGCACCGAACTGTTCGGCGAAATGCCGCCCGCGGCGAGTATCTCCGCCGGCCTGAGCTCCGCGAGGCCGGATATGACGACCTGCCGGATGCCAAAGCCGAAGGCGCGGGCGACGGCGTCGCTCAGGGTGCCGTTCTCGGCCCTGAACCGGTCGACGTGCCCACCGGCGAAGGCGCCGTAGAGACCGATGCCGGCAAAAAGGGCGAGGGTGAGCGCGCTACCGAGCCCGCGCGGCAGCCGTCGGCGGCCGCCGACGCGGACGTAGCCGCGCCGGCGCCATCCCCGGAACAGCCGAAGGCGCGGCCATTCCGGCGCGGCAAACAGCGCGCCGGCGGGCATGGCCGCAGCGGCCGAGACAGCCCCGCGGGGGCTTCTCGTTCCTACCGGTCGCAGGAGGCGTCCTCCACCATCCATCGCATGAGCTCGCCGAATGAATACCCCGCATGCGCGGCCAGTTCGGGCACCAGGCTGGTCTCGGTCATGCCGGGCTGCGTGTTGACCTCGAGACAGACGAGCTTGCCAGATCCCTCTGGCCGGTCGTCGTACCGGAAGTCGGCGCGGGAGACGCCACGACAGCCGAGTGCTTGATGCGCCGTTAACGCCAACTCTTCGATCTGTTGGTAAATTTTTGGTTTAATTTTTGCCGGGAGGATGTGGATCGAGCCACCTTTCGCATATTTCGCATCATAGTCGTAAAAGGCGCCCGCCGCGGGCCGGATGTCTATGACACCCAAGGCTTTGCCGCCCATCACGGCACAGGTGAGCTCGCGCCCGGCAATGTACTCCTCGGCGAGCAGCCAGTCGGTGTGCGGCCAGTCGGGCCGCGTTAACTCTTGCGGCGGGTGCGAGCGCTCCTCGCGCACGATGATGACGCCGACCGACGAGCCCTCGTTGACCGGCTTCAACACGTAGGGCGGCGGCAGCACGTGGCGCTCGGCTGCCTCGCGCCGGTGCACCACGATGCCATGCGCCACCGGCACGCCGGCCGCTGCCATCACGAGCTTGGCCCTGGCCTTGTCCATGGCAAGCGCCGACGCGAGCACGCCGGAATGGGTATAGGGCAGGCGCATGATCTCGAGGATGCCCTGGATGGTGCCGTCCTCTCCCGGGCTGCCGTGCAGTGCGTTGAAGACCACGTCGGGCCTCAAGCGGTCGAGCACGGCCGCGATGTCGCGGCCCACGTCGATGCGCGTCACGCGGTAGCCCTCCGCCTCGAGGGCGTCGGCGCAGGCCTTGCCCGAGTTGAGGGACACTTCGCGCTCGGCGGACAGGCCGCCCATCAGCACCGCAACGTGTTTGGTCATGTTCCCGCATCCTTATCCAACGAGGTGCGGCACCGGCTCGCCAAAGGAGCGCCGGGCCGCGGGCCGGCGCGGCGTCAGGCCACGCCCACCCGCTTGATCTCCCACGCGAGCATCACGCCGGAGTGTGCCTGCACACGCCGACGAACTTCCTCACCGAGATTCTCGATCTCCGTCGCCGTGGCGCCACCGAGATTGACGAGGAAGTTGCAATGCATCTCCGACACCTGCGCCTGGCCGATCCTGAGCCCGCGGCAGCCGGCGGCGTCGACCAGCTGCCACGCCTTCGCCCCGTCGGGGTTCTTGAAGGTGGAACCGCCGGTGCGCGTGTTGACCGGCTGAGTGGCGGCCCGGGCTTCGGTGATCTCGTTCATGCGGGCGAGGATTTCCGCCGGATCGCCGGGCCGGCCCTCGAACAGCGCCTCGACGAAGACGAACTCCTCCGGCACGCCGGCATGGCGATAGGAGAACTGCATGTCCGCACAGGAGAGCACGTGTCGCCGGCCCTTCCGGTCGAGCGCCCGCGCCTCGACGAGCACGTCCTTGACCTCCCCGCCATAGGCGCCGCCGTTCATGCGCAAGGCCCCGCCGACGGCACCGGGAATGCCGCGCAGGAAGGCGAGCCCGTCGATGCCGGCCTCGGCGGCGGCCCGCGCCACCTTGACATCTGGCGCTCCCGCTCCGGCCCGCACCCGGTTGCCTCCCTCCACGCTCACCTCGGCGAAGGCCTTGCCGAGGCGCAGGACGACACCGGGCACCCCGCCGTCACGCACGAGGAGGTTCGAGCCGAGGCCGATGACGGTGAGCGGCACTCCCTCAGGGAGATTGGCCAGAAAGAGCGCCAGATCGTCCTCGTCCGCCGGCGTGAACAGCACTTGGGCCGGCCCGCCCGTGCGGAACCAGCTGAGCGGTGCAAGCGGCGCATTGGCCAGCAGCGCGCCACGCAAGCCCGGCATAGCGGCGGCAAGCTCGGCAGTGATGTCGGGAAAGCTCATGGCGTCGCCTCGTGCAGGTCGTGGACAGGGCGCTTCCCTGTCACGCGCCCTCCCCTGCTTCGAGTTCGCCGGGCAGGGCATAGGCCCAGTTGGTGATCGTGCCGGCGCCGAGACACACGACATAGTCGCCCGGTTTGACGAGGCGGCGCACGATAGCGGCGAGCGCCTGCGGCCCCTCAAGAGCGATCGCCTGGCGGTGGCCGCGGGCCTTGAGGCCGGCCACGAGATCGTCACGCTCGGCCCCCGCGATCGGCTGCTCGCCGGCGGCATAGACAGGGGCGACGATGACCGCGTCGGCATCGTTGAAGCAGGTGCAGAAGTCGTTGAACAGGGCCTTGAGCCGCGTGTAGCGATGCGGCTGCATGACCGCGATCACCTGCCCCTTCGTCGACGCGCGGGCGGCGCGCAGGACGGCGGCGATCTCCACCGGGTGGTGGCCGTAGTCGTCGAAGATGGTGACGCCGTTCCACTCGCCCGTGCGGGTGAAGCGCCGCTTGACGCCGCCGAAGCCGGCGAGCGCTTGGCGGATCGCCTCCGGACTCATGCCCAGCTCGTGCGCGACGGCGATCGCCGCCGTGGCATTGAGCGCATTGTGGTGGCCGGGCATGGGCATGACGAGATCGGGGATCACCGTCTCCGCGCCCGTCTTGCGGTCGCGGATCAGCACCTTGAAGCGGCTCTTGCCGCCGTTGAGGTCGATGTCGATGAGGCGCACATCCGCCTGCGGGTTCTCGCCATAGGTGATCACGCGCCGGTCCTCGATCTGGCCGACGAGGTCCTGCACCGTTGGGTGGTCGATGCACATCACCGCGAAGCCGTAGAACGGCAGGTTCTCGACGAAGGAGCGGAAGGCCGCCTTGATGGCGTCGAAGGTCTTGAAATGGTCGAGGTGCTCGGGGTCGATGTTGGTGACGATGGCGACATCAGCCGGCAGCTTGAGGAAGGTACCGTCGGACTCGTCCGCCTCCACCACCATCCAGTCACCGGCCCCGAGGCGGGCGTTGGTGCCATAGGCGTTGATGATGCCGCCGTTGATGACGGTCGGGTCGAAACCGCCGGCATCGAGCAGCGTCGCAACGATCGAGGTCGTCGTCGTCTTGCCGTGCGTGCCGGCGATCGCGACGCAGGTCTTGAGCCGCATCAGTTCGGCCAGCATCTCGGCCCTGCGCACCACCGGCAGGCGCTTTTCGCGCGCGGCAGCGAGCTCGGGATTATCGCGCTTGATGGCGGTGGACACGACGACGACTTCGGCATCGCCAAGGTTCTCGGTCGCATGCCCGATGGAAATGGATGCCCCCTTCTCGCGCAGGCGCTTCACATTGGCGTTGTCGCTCGCATCCGAGCCCTGCACCGTGTAGCCGAGGTTGAGGAGCACCTCGGCGATGCCCGACATGCCGATGCCGCCGATGCCGATGAAGTGGATGGGACCGAGCTCGCGCGGCAGCTTCATGGTGTCGTCTCCGTTTGCGAGGCTTGTTCTTGGGCGAGTCTGCCGATGCGTATGACGAGCGCGGCGAGACGCTCCGCCGCGTCGACGATGCCCGCGCTCTTGGCTGCTTCGGCCGCCCGCGTCAATGTCTCGGGCGCATCGAGGCGCGCCTCGATCTCCGCCGCGAGGCGGGCGGGCGTGAATTCGCCCTGCGCAATGACGCTGGCCGCGCCGATTGCCCCGAGGCTCGCGGCATTGGCCGCCTGGTCCTGGTCGAGCGCGCCCGGCAGCGGTACGAGGATGGACGGGCGGCCGATGACGGAAAGCTCGGCGACCGTGGAGGCGCCGGCGCGCGAGACCACGAGATGCGCCGCGGCCATGCGGCGCGGCAGGTCGTTGAAGAAAGGCTCGATCTCGCAGAAGACGCCGAGGCGCGCATAGATGCCGCGCACCCGCTCGAGATCCTCCGGCCGGGCCTGCTGCACGATGTGGAGGCGCGCGCGAGCCGCCTCGCCGAGCTGCTCGACCGCAACCGGCACCACGTCGCTCATCACCCGCGCGCCCTGGCTGCCGCCGAAGACGAGGAGCGACAGGCGCTCGCCTGGCGCGAGCGGCCGGAAGGGCGCGGTCGCCGCCTCGATGACGCTGGGGCGCACCGGGTTGCCGGTATGCGTCGTCTTGGCGCGCGCGGCCTCGCTCAGGCCCTTCACCGTGGCGAAGCCGGTGGCGATGGCCGTGACGCGGCCCATCAGGAAGCGGTTGGCGCGGCCCACGACGGCGTTCTGCTCGTGGATGACGCTCGGCACCATCGCCATGGTGGCGGCGAGCACCGGCGGCACCGTCGGATAGCCGCCGAAGCCGACGACGACGGCCGGCCGGCGCTCGCGCATCAGGCGGCGCGCCCGCCAGACGCCCCGCGCCAGCGTGACGAAGGACTGCACGGCGGCGAAGGGCGAGCGCCGCGACGGCGTTGCCGAAGGGATGACGAAACGCTCGCTGGCCGGGAAATGATGGGCATAGGCGGCCGCGCGCTCGTCGGTCGCGAGCGCCACCGCCACGCCGCGCCGGCCGAGCGCCGCCGCCAGCGCCTCGGCCGGGAAGAGATGGCCGCCGGTGCCGCCGGCGGCGAGGAGGACGAAGCCTTCCCTGCTCATCGCGTCTCGCCCCACCGGCGCGGCCCGGCATCGTAGATTTCGGCCCGCGGCCTGCGGCGCGTCAGGGCGATGAGGAAGCCCATGCCAATCGCCAGGGAGAACAGCGAGGAGCCGCCGTAGGAGATGAAGGGCAACGTCATGCCCTTGGCCGGCAGAAGATGCACGTTCACCATCATGTTGATGGAAGCCTGGATGCCGAAGAGCGTCGCAAGCCCCGTCACCGCGAGGCGGCAGAAGGGATCGTCGTCGCGCTGGGCGAGAACGAGGCTGCGGATGACGATGAAAGCGAACAGCAGCACGATGGCGATGCACACGACGATGCCGAATTCCTCCGCCGTGGCAGCGAAGATGAAGTCGGTGTGCGCATCGGGCAGGATGCGCTTGACCGTGCCCTCGCCCGGTCCCTTGCCCAGCCAGCCGCCCTGGGCGAAGGATTCCATCGCCATGTCGACCTGGAAGGTGTCGCCGACGTCATCGTTGAGGAAGCGCTCGATGCGGCCGCGCACGTGCGGGATGAACTCATAGGCGGCGACGAGCCCGGCAAGGCCCATGCCGCCGATGCCCGCCACCCAGAAGATGTGCAGCCCCGCCGCGAAGAACACCGCCGCCCATACCAGCGTCACGAGCATGGTCTGGCCGATGTCCGGCTGCAGGATGAGCGGCACGATGGTCGCGGGCAGGATGAGGATGGCGAAGATCGTCCCCGGCATGTCCCTGCGGCGCCCGCCTTCCGCAAAGAGCCACGCGATGAGCACGACGAAGGCCGGCTTCACGAATTCCGACGGCTGTACGGTGATGCCGGCAAGCGAAATCCAGCGGCGAGAGCCCTTGACCTCTGGGCCGACGTAGAGCGCCGCGACGATGAGCGCCATGCCGACGATGAAGACGAGGAGCGCGACGCGCCTCACCTGGCGTGGCGTCAGCAGCGACGTCGCGATGAGCATGAGGATGGCCGGCACCAGATAGAAGACCTGCCGGTTGACGAAGTGGAAGGTCGGCAGCCCGAGCCGCTCGGCCACCGGCGGCGCGCCGCCCATGAGGAAGACGATGCCCGCCACCATGAGCACGCCGAGCGCGCCGAGAGTGAAGCGATCGACCGTCCACCACCAGTCGGCGAGCACTGTCCGTTCTGCGCGCGACACCATGGCTCACTCCTTCGCGAAAGGCTCGAGGCCGGGCAGGGCCAGGACGAGATCGCGGAACCTGTCGCCGCGAACCTCGAAATTGCGGAACTGGTCATAGGAGGCACAGGCCGGTGACAAGAGCACCACCGGCTCGGCATGTTTGGAAATGGCCGCATCCTCCGCCGCCCGTGCCACGGCGACTTCGAGCGTGCCGCAGCGCTCATAGGGCACTCGGCCATCGAGCGTCGCCGCAAAATCATCGCTTGCCGCGCCGATCAGGTAGGCCCTGGCGATGCGCGGGAAGAGCGGGGCGAGCGGCGTGATGCCGCCCTCTTTGGCCTTGCCTCCCGCGATCCAGTGGATGCCGCCGTCGAAGGCGCAGAGCGCCTTTTCCGCAGCATCGGCATTGGTCGCCTTGGAATCGTTGACGAACAAGACCTTGCCGGCCCGTCCCACTTGCTCCATGCGGTGGGCGAGGCCGGGAAAGCGCGCGAGTCCCGCGCGGATGACGCCGAGATCGATCCCCGTCGCCATCGCAGCGGCTACGGCCGCCGCGGCATTCTGGGCATTGTGTGCCCCGCGCAGGGAGCCGATGCCGGTAAGGTCGATATGCGCAGCCACCGCAATGGCATCATCGGGGCCTGCCACCCGCAGCGTCAGGCCATGCGGCTCCCAGGACCAGCCCTCCTCTAGCCTGCGCTCAACCGAGATGGTCTCGAGCGGCCGGCCGAGCGCGACGCGCCGGCCCGCAATGGCGCGACAAAAGTCGTCGTCCACGCCGATCACGGCAAGCCCGGAGCCGGCGACGAGCCGCTCCTTGATGGCGGCGTAGTTCGCCATCGTGCCGTGACGGTCGAGATGATCGGGCGTGATGTTGAGAAGGATGCCGACGCTCGGTGCGAGCGAGGGCGCAAGGTCGATCTGGAAGGACGAGCACTCGACGACATAGGCGCGGCCGGCCCCGAAAGGCTTCAGCGCCAGCACAGGCGTGCCGATGTTTCCGCCCATTTGCACGTTGAGCCCGCCAACCTTGAGGAGGTGGGCGACGAGCGCCGTCGTCGTCGACTTGCCGTTGGTGCCGGTGACGGCGATGAACGGCGCCTCCGGCATGTGCCTCGCCCGTTCGCGGCAGAAGAGCTCGACGTCGCCGATGATCTCGATGCCGGCCGCACGCGCGAGCGGCACCGTCCAGTGCGGCTCGGGATGGGTCAAGGGTACGCCCGGCGAGAGCACGAGCGCGGCGACGCCGTCCCAGGCGATGTCGTGCAGGTTCTCGACGGCGATGCCCCTCGCGGCCGCGGTGATGCGCGCCATCTCCCCGTCGTCGTAGGCGACGACGTCGGCGCCGCCCGCCACCAGCGCCTCGGCCGTGGCGAGCCCCGAGCCGCCGAGCCCGAAGAGCGCGACCCGCCTGCCGGCGAAGGAGGTGACGGGGATCATCGCCTCACCTCAGCTTCAAGGTCGAGAGGCCGACGAGCGCGAGCACCACCGAGATGATCCAGAAGCGGATCACAACTTGCGGCTCCGTCCAGCCGAGCTGCTCGAAGTGATGGTGGATCGGCGCCATCTTGAAGACGCGCTTGCCCGTGAGCTTGAAGGACGCGACCTGGATGATCACCGACAGCGCCTCCACGACGAAGAGGCCGCCGACGATGGCAAGCACGATCTCGTGCTTGGTCGCGACCGCGATTGTGCCGAGAAGGCCGCCGAGGGCAAGCGAGCCCGTGTCGCCCATGAAGATCTGCGCCGGCGGGGCGTTGAACCACAGAAAGCCGATGCCCGCCCCCATTACCGCACCGCAGATGACGGCGAGTTCGCCCGTGCCCGGCACGAAATTGATCTGCAGGTAGTTCGAGAAGATGGCGTTGCCGACGAGATAGGCGATGAAGCCGAAGGTCGCGGCCGCGATCATGACCGGCACGATGGCGAGGCCATCGAGCCCGTCGGTGAGATTCACCGCGTTGCCGGCGGCAACGATGACGAAGACACCGAAGGCGATGAAGAACCAGCCGAGGTCGAGGAGCAGGTCCTTGAAGAAGGGGATGGCGACGGAGGTGGCGAGAGCGTCCCGCGTCGGCGGCAGATCCCCCCGCGCCACGAGGACGATGGCGATGCAGGCGATGCCGGCGATCAGCGCCTCGATGGCGAGACGCGAGCGGCCGGAAAACCCCTTGTGGGACTGCTTCGTGACCTTGAGATAGTCGTCGTAGAAGCCGATGGCGCCGAAGCCGAGCGTCACCAGCAGCACGATCCAGACGTAGGGATTGGCGAGATTGGCCCACAGCAGGGTGGAGACGACGAGCCCGGACAGGATCATCAGGCCGCCCATGGTGGGCGTGCCCTTCTTCGTCAGGAGGTGCGACTGCGGCCCGTCCTCGCGGATCGGCTGGCCCTTGCCCTGCTTGATGCGCAGGGCCGCGATGATGGCCGGGCCAAACATGAATACGAAGAACAGCGCCGTCGCCGTCGCGGCGCCCGTACGGAAGGTGATGTACCGGAAGACGTTGAGCCCGGGGATGATGTCGCTGAATTCGGCGAGCCAGACGAACATGCTCTTGTCTTCTCCGCTTACATGTCCGCTTCGGCTCGCGCCGCTTCACGGGGGTAGCGATCCTTGAGGGTGGCGACGATGCGCGAGACGTAGGTGCTCTTGGAGCCCTTGACCATGACGACGTCGCCGCCGCGCAGCGCGCCGACGAGTTCCGGCTCAAGCTCCGCGGGTGTCTGCGCATAGCGCCCGCGCATCTCCTGCGGAAGGGCCTGCCACAGGTTTTTCATCAGCGGACCGCACGCGAAGACGAGACTGACGCCGCTTTGCGCCACGAACTCGCCGAGAGCGCGGTGCAGCGCCGGGCCGTCCGGCCCGAGCTCCAGCATGTCGGCGAGAACCGCGATGCGCCGGCCGCGCAGCCCCGCGTCCGCCTCGGCGAGTGTCTCGACGGCCGCCCGCATGGAGGCGGGGTTGGCATTGAAACTCTCGTCGACGAGCGTGATGGTGCCGCCCGGTCCCTTCATCAACGTACGCTCGCCGCGGCCAGCGATCGGCTGAAGCTCGCCGAGGCCGAGTCCGGCGAGGGCGATGTCGGCCCCAAGCGCCTTGACAGCCGCCATGACGGCAAGGCTGTTGAGCGCGACGTGCCGGCCCGGGCTGCCGAGCCGGTAGGTGATGGCCTCGCCGAAGACCCGGGCCTCGACGATCGTCATGTCGGACTTGAGAAGGATGCGCTCGGCCCGGACATCCGCCCCCTCGTGCTCGCCGAAGGAGACGATGCGGCCGGCGGGAGACGCCGCCGCATGCAGCTTCAGCCGCTCGAAATGGGGATTGTCGCGGTTGATGATAGCCGTGCCGCCGGGCTCGATGCCGGAGAAGATCTCGCCCTTGGCATCGGCGATGGCTTCGACTGAGGGAAAGAATTCGAGATGCACGGGCCCGACGGTGGTGATGATGGCAACGTGCGGGCGCACCAGCGCCACGAGCGCGGCGATCTCGCCGGGCGCGTTCATGCCGATCTCGAAGATGCCGTAGGCGCTGTCGCGCGGCATCCGCATCAGCGTCAGCGGCACGCCCCAGTGGTTGTTGTAGGAGGCGACGGCCGCATGCGTCCTGCCCTGCTTGCCGAGGGCGAGGCGCAACGCCTCCTTGGTGCCGGTCTTGCCGACGGATCCCGTGACAGCGACGACCTGCGCCTTCGTGCGCGCGCGCGCCGCTCGCGCAGCCGCGCCCATGGCGGCAAGCACGTCGGGCACCACCAGCAGCGGCCCGAGATGCGACAGGGCATCGAAATGCGCCTCGTCGACGAGCGCCGCTGCCGCGCCCTTGGCGAGCGCATCGGCGACAAATTCGTGCCCGTCGCGGCTGCCGGCGAGCGCGCAGAAAAGATCGCCCGGCGCGAGCGTGCGCGTGTCGATCGACACGCCGGAGATGGTATCGGCCAGGCCGCCGTGCGCCCGGGCTCCGAGCGCGCCGAGGATTTCGAGGCCTGTCCAGAGGGCGTTGTTCATCGTTCAAGGTCCGCAACGGCCGCGAGCACGGCCTCGTGATCGGAAAACGGTATGGTCGTTGACCCGACGATCTGGCCCGTTTCATGGCCTTTTCCGGCGACGACGAGAACATCCCCAGGTCCGAGCTCGGCAACCGCCGTGCGGATCGCCTCGGCGCGGTCGCCGATCTCGCGCGCATTGGGGGCCGCAGCGAGGATGGCGGCACGGATCGCCGCGGGGTTCTCGGAGCGTGGATTGTCGTCGGTGACGATGACGACGTCCGCCTTCTCGCTGGCGATGGCACCCATCATCGGCCGCTTGCCCGGGTCGCGGTCGCCGCCCGCACCGACGACGACGAAGAGCCGCCCGGTGGCATAGGGCCGCAGCGCATCGAGCACATGGGCGAGCGCATCGGGCTTGTGCGCATAGTCGACGACGACTAGCGCGCCGTTGACCTCTGCCACCCGCTCAAGGCGCCCCTTGACGCCGGCAATGCCGGCAAGCCCGTGGATGATGTCCTCCATCGCGCAGCCGGCCGCGAGGGCGAGCCCGGCCGCGACGACGGCATTTGCCGCCTGGAAGTCGCCGGCGAGCGGCAGCAGCACCTCGTGGAAATGGCCTTCATGCGCCAGCTTGAGCCGCTGCGAGAAGCCCTCGCGCGCAACATCGGCGATAGCGATGTCGCGGCCGGCCCGGCCGACGCTGATGAGGTCGAGCCCCCGCGCCTCGGCAATCGTCTCGATCCGCGCGGCCTCCGGCGCGTCGGCATTGACCACGGCGATCGCCCCTTCGGGCAGGAGGCGCTCGAACAGCCGGAGCTTGGCCGTGAGATAGGCCTCGACGGTCGGGTGATAGTCGAGGTGGTCACGGCCGAGATTGGTGAAGGCGGCGGCCGCGAGGCGCACACCATCGAGCCGCCGCTGGTCGAGCCCGTGCGAGGACGCCTCCATGGCAAGGTGCGTCACCCCCTCGCCGGCGAGACGATCGAGCGTCCGGTGCAGGGCGATCGGATCCGGCGTGGTCAGGGAGCCGTAGTGGGCACCCGACGGCGCGACCACGCCGATGGTGCCGAGGCTCGCGGCCTCGTGGCCGCAGGCCGCGAAGAGCTGGCGCGTGAATTCGGCGACGGAGCTTTTGCCGCTCGTGCCCGTGACGGCGACGATCGTGGCTGGTTGGCGGGGAAAGACCCGTGCTGCGGCCAGCGCCAGCGCCCGGCGGGCGTCGATGACCGAGCCGAAAATCACCTCCCGCGGAAAGTCCTCTGGCCGACCTCCCTCCGCCACCACGGCGGCGGCGCCGCGCGCCAGCGCATCCGTTATATAGCGCCGGCCGTCCTCGCGCGCGCCCGCGAGCGCGACGAAGACGTCGCCCGGCTGCACCTTGCGGGAATCGAAGGCAAGGCCTCGCACGCGCACGGTTGCATGGAGCGTGCCGGCGAAGGCATCGGGCAGAATTTCGCCGAGTGCAAAGCCGTCCGTGCGGGCAGCGTCCGTCATTGGATACCCCAGGCACCAGCCTGCGCCATGGCCGGGAATGGCCGGTACGGCTTCTCGAACCGCGGCGGCAGGCCGAGCAGCGGCGCGACGCGCTCGATCACCTTGCCGGTCGTCACGCCTGCATTCCAGGCGGCGGTGGAATAGCCGTAGGTCTCCGGCAGGCCCTGCGGCTCGTCGTACAGCACCACGAAAAGATACTTCGGGTCGTCCGCCGGCGCGATGGCCATGAAGGTGGTGAAGTTCTTGTTGCGGTCGTAGCGGCCGTTGATGACCTTTTCGGCGGTGCCGGTCTTGCCGCCTACGTAGTAGCCGCGCACCGCCGCCTTGCGGGCGGAGCCGCGCTCGGCGTTGAGCCGCATGATATAGCGCATGGCCTCGCTGGTCTTGGGGCTCACCACCTGACGGGCGCCCGCGAGCGCCTCCTCTTCGTTACGCTTGAGGAAGGTCGGCGTGATGAAATAGCCGCCGTTGACCAGCGCCGCCGTGCCCGCCGCTGCCTGGATCGGCGCCACAGCAAGGCCGTGGCCGTAGGAAATGGTGATGGTGTTGAGCTCACCCCAGCGCGGGGGAAGGATCGGCTCCGCGCTCTCCGGCAGTTCCGTACGCAGGCGTTCGAGTTGGCCGAACTTCCTGAGCGTCGCCTTGTGGCCCTCGACGCCGACAGTCAGGGCCATCTTGGCCGTGCCGATGTTGGACGAGTGGATGAAGATCTCCGGCACGCTGAGGATTCGGTTCTGGCCGTGATAGTCGCGGATTGTGAAGCGGCCGTAGCGCATGACGCCGCGGGCGTCGAAGGTGGAGTTGATGTTGACCTTGCCGGAATCGAGCGCCATCGCCGTGGTGATGGCCTTAAAGGTCGAGCCCATCTCGTAGACGCCGACATTGATGCGGTTGATCCGGTCGGGATCGAGCGCCTCGACGGGATTGTTCGGGTCGAAATCCGGCAGGGAGGCGAGTGCGACGACCTCGCCCGTCTTGACATCGAGGATGAGCCCGGCAGTGGCCTTGGCCTTGAACTTCTCCATGCCCTTGACGAGTTCGTCTCGCAGCGCGTGCGTCGCCCGCAGGTCGATCGAGAGCTTGATGGGCTCGAGGTCGGTCGCCTGGGTCGCAAAGCCCGCTCCGGCCAGCGCCCGCAGGCCGAGGCCATCGATGTATTTCTCGATGCCGGCGATGCCCTCGTTGTCGACATTGGCGAAGCCGAGTACGTGCGCGGCGATCGGCCCGTTCGGATAGACGCGCTTGTTCTCGGTGAGGAAGCCGACACCGGGAATGCCGAGGCGGTGCACTTCGGCCTGCTGGCGCGGCGTGATCTCGCGCTTGACCCAGACGAAGCCGCGCCGTGTGCCGAGCTTCTCGCGCAGTTCCCGGGCGTTGAGGTCCGGCAGCACCGCCGTCAGCAGCTCTGTCGCCTCGTCCTTGTCAATGATGTTGCGCGGCTCGGCATAGACCGACACGGTTTTCACGTCGGTGGCGAGCAGGATGCCGTTGCGGTCGACGATGTCAGGCCGAACGATGGAAATTTCGGCCGAGGCGCGACGCAGGTCGCCCGGTGCATCCGGCGCCACCGCCAGCATGACGAGCCGGCCGGCGATCACGGCAAACAAGCCGGCGAAGGCGAGCGTCACGACGCCGACCCTCGCCTGCGACTTCTCCGCCCTGAGGCTGAAGACACCCGCGATAAAGCGGCGCAGGCGCGCCGCCCGTGTCTCGGTGGAGGAGCTCACGAGAGGCTTCTGATGCGGAGCGGTCGGATCCGTGTCGTGCATGGCATCCATCACCGGCTGGAGGTCGAAGGCGTGCGCGCGTCGGCATCGCCGGCGCCGGGGGTCGCGGTCGGCGCCGAGAGGCCGAGATCTTCGAGCTTGCGCCCGATGGCATCGACCTGCGCCTTGCGCTCCGGCACATCCTGCAGGCGCACGATTTGCTGCACCTGGAGCGGCTGCAGATCGAGATGACTGGCGGCGAGCGCCTGCACGCGGTCCGGCCGGCTAAGCAATTGCCATTCCGCGCGCATCACGGCAATCGCATCCTTTTCGCGCTGCACCTGAGCCTTGAGCTTGGCCACCTGCTCCGACAGGTAGATGGTGTCGTACTTGATCGAATAGGCGTAGCCCGCCGAGGCGACGAGCGCACCGATGGCGGCGATGTGCAGAAACCGGACAATCATCGCCCGCCCCTCCGTTTCGGTGCCGGCAGGCGCGCGAGCAGCGCAAGCGCCTCGTCCTCGCCCTGCGCCGGTGCTCCCGTCCGTTCCCCCGCGCGCAGCTTGGCCGAGCGGGCGCGCGGGTTCGCGGCCACCTCGGACGCCCCGGGCGCGACGGCACCGCGCGCCACGAGCGTGAAGGACGGCTCCGGCCCGACGAGCCCCGGCATGTGCCGCGAGCCGCCGCCGGCGCGGCCGCTGCGCCGCGCCAGGAACTGCTTGACGATGCGGTCTTCCAGCGAATGAAAGGTGACGACGACGAGCCGGCCGCCCGGTTTCAGGATGCGCTCGGCCGCGACGAGCGCGCGCACAAGTTCACCGAGTTCGTCGTTGACGGCGATCCTGAGCGCCTGGAAGGTCCGCGTCGCCGGGTGCGGGCCATGGGGATCGGCTCTGACGACGCCGGCGACGAGTTCGGCGAGCCGGCGCGTCGTCTCGATGGGCGCGCCTGTGCGCGCCGCGACGATGGCCCGCGCCACGGCGCGGGAGCGCCGCTCCTCGCCGTAATGATAGATGATGTCGGCGAGCACCTGCTCGTCGGCCGTGTTGACGATGTCCGCCGCGCTCTCCCCGCTCTGCTCCATGCGCATGTCGAGAGGGCCGTCGAACCGGAAGGAGAAGCCCCGCCCGGCCTCGTCGAGCTGCATGGAGGAGACGCCGATGTCGAGGACAACGCCGTCGGCCGGCGCAAAGCCGGCGTTCTCGGCCAGCTTGTCGAGCTCGCCGAAACGGCCATGGGCGAGCACGAGCCGCCCGCCGCTGGCCGCCACGAGATCGGCCCCGCCGGCAATGGCGTCGGGATCACGGTCGATGCCGAGAACGCGAACGTCGGGTGCCGCCGCCAGAAGGGCGCGTGTATAGCCCCCCGCCCCGAAGGTGCCGTCGACATAGGCGCCGCCGCCGCGCGGCGAAAGATGCGCCAGCACCTCCCCCAGGAGCACGGGAACATGACGGGCCGGTCCGCCAGCGGCGTCGGCCGAGCCGTCGCCGCGGCCCGTCATCACTCCCGTGCTCCGGGAGGCATGCCGCCCGGCCTCGATGCGAGAGGCGTGGCCAACCCCCTCGCCGCGCCGAGCGACTTCTTGAGATCCCGGACCTTGGCGCGCGCCTCTTCGAGATGCGCACGGAAGCGCTCCGGCTCCCAAAGCTGAAACTTGTGCCCATGGCCCACGAAGGTGACCATATCGGCCAGACCCGCATGCTCCCGGAGCGTGTCGGTGAGGATCACGCGCCCCTCCGGATCGACCTTGAGCACCTCGCTGGTGCCCAAGAGTGCGGTCGAGAGATGGTCGCGCTCCTCCGAATAGGGCGAAAGCGTCGACAGAAGCCCGTCGATCTCCGCCAGCAATGCGTTGCCACCCGCATCGAGCGCCGGCGCATCGAGCGCCGGATGAACGTAGAGACCCTCGAAACCGTCCCGTGCCAGCACGGCCCGGAACGACGCGGGGATCGACACACGCCCCTTCGCGTCCACCCGGTTCGTGAAATTGGACACGAAGCGGTCCATGGCCCCCTGCCCTTGCGGCACCGTTCGCTTCCACCGGAGCTGCAGCCGCCCCGCCGCACTCCAACCCGCCGCCACCGCTGAATCCGATCGGCCGCGAGCCCCGCACCGCCCTGGCGCCGGCCCCGCGAAGCTCGAAACAGACGTCCAGCGACGGGATGATTTGGGATAGCATGGGAAATTATGGTCGTCAACGGAATCGGACGCCTCGACGGTAAGCGTCGAAGCAGCCACGATGACAGCGCGACATGGTTAACGAAGGGTTTCGGGCGCCCGCATGCCACCGCCTCAGCCCGCGAATTTTCGCAAACGGGGCAACGGCTTCCGCAAGATGAGGCACGCGACGGCAAAGCCGGCAGCCACGCCAGCGACAAGTGCAGATACGGCAAAGGGTCAGCAGCCGTTGCCCGGCGCCCATGCGCGCGGCGCGCCGTCGGACAGCCACGCGGCAACAGCCGGGATGTACTGCCCGGCGCCATCCGATGCCGTTGATCGATTGAGAGGAAAGAAGTGCCAGTCGGCCTGTAAGCCGGGTTCTGTATGGCCCGGGTCGCCCCGGACGTGACGGCCATTCATCTGGGACGGTCGTTGCCGACCGCCTCGAGCAACCAACCCGGACGACCGGCCTGGAAACCGGCCCGGACGCTTGCGCGCCCCGTCGTCCCTATTCGGTTTTGCTCCCGGTGGGGTTTGCCGTGCCGCCGACGTTACCGCCGACGCGGTGCGCTCTTACCGCACCCTTTCACCCTTGCCCTTCTCCACCGGGGCTTCGAAGGGCGGTTTGCTTTCTGTGGCACTGTCCCTGGGGTCGCCCCCGCCGGACGTTATCCGGCACCGTGTTTCCTCGGAGCCCGGACTTTCCTCCGCACACGGGTCACCCCGCCTGCGGCGGCCGTCCGGCCGACTGGCGCACCCGGCATATGGGATGGCGCCCGCCGGGGTCAAGCGTCACGCGCAAGACACCCGGCGGAATACATCGCGAGAGCGCAGGACAGGCGAGCGATCAGGATTCCTGCGAGCCGAGGCTCGCGACGATCGTGCGCACCTTGGAGCAATAGGCGCGGTTCGCGCCATTCATGCGCTTGGCGTAATGGCCGCTCTGATAACGCATCACCGTGGCGCAGG
The DNA here is from genome assembly GCF_001418005.1 of Chelatococcus sambhunathii. GTDB lineage: Bacteria > Pseudomonadota > Alphaproteobacteria > Rhizobiales > Beijerinckiaceae > Chelatococcus_A > Chelatococcus_A sambhunathii. The sequence continues at coordinate 241,720 of NZ_LIOL01000001.1, forward strand.
TGTCGCCGCCCGACATCTGGTAGGCTTGGGCGAGATACTTCACCGCATAGCGCAGGTTGGTGTCCGGATCATAGAGCCCGGCCGCCGACCCGCCGTAGCCGAGGCCGCGGGCAGTCTGGTGCTTGATCTGCATCAGGCCGTAGGCGCCGCCGTTGTAGGCACGCGGATTGTAGCGGCTCTCGACCCGCACGACCGCATCGACGAGAGCGAAAGGCAGACCATGCGCCTTGGCGTGCTTGGCGATGAGGTCACGGTACCGCTCGCGGCTCGCATGGACATAGCCCAGCGCGCGCCCGTTCTTGACTACCTTGCCGCGCTCGGCCTCAACCGGCGCCTTGTCCCGCGCAGCTTCGGCCCGGGCGACCGCGGCCTCGTGCGAGCGCGCACGCGCCTTGACAGTCTTCCGGGCAGCTTCGCGCGAAGGCTCCGACGCAGTCTGCTCGATCTTCGTGATGTCCGTGCGCGGCTGGAACAGAACCTCGTACTGGTCGGACTGATCGGCCAGAGCCGGCGCGGCGGCAACGATGAGGATGGAAGAAACGCCGAAAACGGCGGAACGCAAACTCTTCAAAACGCGTACTCCTTGACCCTTACACACACAAAAGGACATCCCGTCCGGGGCAGGCACCCCGGCCACGCTTCACTCGGCACTGTTTCGGGATACGTCCGTTACCGGCTCGTCCTGCTGTTTCTCCTCAAGATCGAGCCGCCAACAGGGGTCGCACCCTGGCGCAATAGCGCCGCGCGGCAGTCGTCATCGACCGGGCGCGATGGCCGGCCTGATAACGCAGGATCGTGCCGCAGGTGTCCCCGCCCGCGAGGCGATAGGCCTCGGCGAGATAGCGAATTCCGAAGGTCAGATTGGTCTCGGGGTCGAACAGTCCCTCGCGGGCACCGCCGTAGCCATAGGCCCGCGCCGTAGCGAAACTGATCTGCGTGAGCCCCAGGTTGCTGCCGTTGCGCGCCTCGGGATTGTAGTTGCTCTCAAGCCGGACGACGGCATCGGCAAGATCGGCCGGGACACCTCGCTCGACCGCGTGGCGGGCGATCAGCGCGCGAATGCGGTCGCGGCCAGCCGGCGCTGGCAGGGCCCGCGCGACCTTGCGCCCGCCGACGCCCGTCGGACGCGGAACCGGCATGACAGACCCGGCAACGGCCTCACCCGCCGTCCCCGCTGCGTCACCTCCCGTTTGGGCACAGGCCGAGGCCGACATCGCCAGCGCGACGCAACAGACCGCCAGTCGTCCCACCATGATGGCCCCCATCCCTGAGGCAACAGCCATTGAATAGATGGACGACTTCACCCAAGAATGAGGCACATATCGGGCAAGGTCAGGGAATTTGAATGTTAAAGTAAACCATATACACCATTCACGAGTCATGAATTGCTGAATACATGGATATGATATACTATTATTTGCTATAATAAGAAATTATCAACAGGAAATCATGCGCACACACGGCGAACAAAGAAACCGCCGCGTGGCGAGCAGAAATTGTCGTGGCAGCCTACCGCGCGTAAAATGGCATTCTTGGCTGCGCCGCCAGACGGCGAGCCCAGTGGAACAGGAGCAACATCATGAAGCGTCATCTCAGGCAGGGTGCCGTACTTGGGCTGATGGCGCTCGGCCTCGCAGCCTGCAACACACCGGAGGAACGGGCGGTCGGCGGCGCGCTGATCGGCGGCGCGGCTGGTGCGGCCATTGGCGGCGTGGCGACCGGCGACGTCGGCGGAGCGCTCGTCGGCGGCGCTATCGGTGCCGCCGGAGGTGCCGTGGTCGGCGCAGCCACCGCTCCGCGCTGCGACTACTATTACTATCGCGGTCGCCGCTATCGCGAGTGCTACTGAAGGTCTGCGCGCGGCCCTGCCCGGCCGCGCGCACTTTCCCGTCGCTTCAGCGCCTTGCCAAGGCCCTCACGCCTCGCTAGCTCTCTCGTGCCTTTGCTGATGAGACCGGCGTCGAGCCATTGGGGCGCGAAACGGACGTGCGGGCGCGGCATCGGAGCGGCAAGAGCAGGGAAGCGGTCTCGACCCATGTGGGGCAAACTCGGCTGGGGCAAGCTCGGCGGCGCCAGCATCGGCCTGGCTATCGGCGGCCCCCTCGGCGCGCTGCTCGGCGCTCTTGCAGGCCATCTCCTCATCGACGACGCCAATGCGCTGTTCCGGCCGCCGCCGCGGCAGGTGGTGTTCACGACCGGACTCGTGGCGCTCGCCGCCAAGATGGCGAAGGCGGACGGCGTCGTCACGGGCGCCGAGATCCGCGCCTTTCACGCCATCATCGAAGCGCCGGCCGAGGAATTTGCCCAGATCGCCCGCCTCTTCAACCTCGCCAAGGCGACCACGGCCGGCTTCGAGGCCTATGCCCGCCAGTTGGCCACGCTGCTTGCCGACGAGCCGGCGCTGCTCGAAGACGTGCTCGACGGCCTCTTCCTCATCGCCGCCGCCGACGGCGCCCTGCACGATGACGAACTTGCCTATCTCGCGACCGTCGCCCGCATCTTCGGCCTGAGCGAAGCGGACTTCGCGCGCATCGAGGCCCGCCACGTGCACCGCACGGACGATCCCTATGTCATCCTCGGCGCGGACCGCGGCATGAGCGACGCGGAGCTGCGCCGTCTCTACCGCCGGCGCATCGCCGAGAGCCATCCCGACCGGGAGATCGCCCGCGGCCTGCCGCCCGAGGCCGTGCGCATCGCCACCGACCGCACCGCCGCCCTCAACGCCGCCTGGGACGAGATCGTGCGCCAGCGCCGGATAAACGAGAAAGAGTCCGCGAAGGTCACGTCATGAGCGAGCAGCCCAAACCCGACAGCCCCGTCGCCGCCAAGGTCTTCCCCTCCCCGAACCACGGCGAGCGCTTGGGCGCGGACGGCACGCCGCGCCGTCCCGACATGCTGGTACTACACTACACCGGCATGCCCGATGCGGGCGACGCGCTGCAGCGCCTGTGCAACCCCGCGGCCGAGGTCTCGGCGCATTATTTCGTCTTCGAGAACGGCCGCGTGCTGCAGCTCGTCCCGGAGGGACGCCGGGCCTGGCACGCGGGCAGGGCCTCATGGGCCGGCGAGCGCGACATCAACTCGGCCTCGATCGGTATCGAGATCGCCAATCCTGGCCACGAAGGCGGCCTGCCGCCCTACCCTGCGGCGCAAATCGCCGCCGTCATCGCACTGAGCCGCGACATCGTCTCCCGCTGGGCGATCCCGGCGGATCGCGTGCTCGGCCATTCCGACGTGGCGCCCGAGCGCAAGCTGGACCCCGGTGAACTTTTCCCCTGGGAGGAGCTCAATCGCGCTGGCATCGGCCATTTCGTGCGCCCGGCCCCGGTGCGCGGCGGGCGCTTCCTCAGCCCCGGCGAGAGCGGCCAGCCGGTCGAGGCGCTGCAGGCGATGCTCGCCATGTACGGCTACGACATTGCGCTCACCGGCCGCTACGACGAGGCGACCACCGCCGTCGTCGCCGCCTTCCAGCGCCATTTCCGCCCCGAGCGCATCGACGGCATCGCCGATGCGTCGACCATCACGACCCTGCGCGATCTCATCGCCAGCCGGCCGGCGGCAACCGTGATCGTGTGAGTGGGCATGCGAAATAGCTGCCGGTAGCACAAGACCCACACGGCGTTGGTGCTTCCAGGCTGCCCCTTTCCGTCGTCATGGCCGGGCTCGTCCCGGCCATCCACGCCTTTGAGGTTGCGCGACATGTCAAGGCGTGGATGCCCGCGACAAGCGCGGGCATGACGACGAGGAGCGATGCTTCTGGTCTGCTGATTACTCTGCCGCCTGGCGCGCGTAGGTCGCCGGGTCGTAGTTGAGGATAGGCGCGAGCCAGCGTTCCACCTCGGCGATCTCCATGCCCTTGCGCAGGGCATAATCCTCCACCTGGTCGCGCTCCACCTTGGCGACGCCGAAGTAGAAGGCATCCGGATGGGCGATGTAGAGTCCGGAAACGGATGAGCCCGGCCACATGGCGAAGCTCTCGGTCAGCTTCACGCCGATGCGTCGCTCCGCCTCGAGCAGGCGGAAAAGCGTGCCCTTTTCTGTGTGATCCGGCTGGGCCGGATAGCCCGGCGCCGGGCGGATACCTGCATATTCCTCCCGGATGAGGGCCTCGTTGTCGAGCGCCTCGTCCGGGGCATACGCCCAGAACTCCTTGCGCACACGCTGGTGCATGCGCTCGGCGAACGCCTCCGCGATGCGGTCGGCAAGCGCCTTGACCATGATGGAGGCATAATCATCGTTGGCCCGCTCGAAGCGCCGGGCGATGCGCTCTTCCTCGATTCCCGCCGTCACCACGAAGCCGCCGACATAGTCGGGCTTCACCCCTTCGGGTGCGACGAAATCGGCGAGCGCCACATTGGGCCGTCCGTCACGCCGCGCGAGCTGCTGGCGCAGCGTGAAGAAGGTGGCGAGCTTCTCCTGCCGGCTCTCGCCTGTATAGAGCGCGATGTCGTCGCCGATGGCATTCGCCGGCCAGAAGCCGATGACCGCCTTCGGGTTGAACCAGCGCTCCTCGACGATGCGCTTCAGCATTGCCTGCGCATCTTCGTAGAGCTGCCGCGCCGCCGCGCCCTGCTCCTCGTCCTCGAGGATCGCAGGGAAGCGGCCCTTCAGTTCCCAGGTCTGGAAGAAGGGCGTCCAGTCGATGCAGCGGACGAGTTCCCCGACGTCGTAGGAGCGGAACACGCGCGTGCCGAGGAAGGTCGGCTTCGGCGGCGCATAGCCCGCCCAGTCGATCTTGACCGCATTGGCGCGGGCCTTCTCCAGCGGCACCCGCTGCTTGTCGGCCTCGCTGCGCGCGTGGGCATTGGCGACCTTGGCATATTCGCCGCGCACCGTCTCGATATAGGGGCCGCGCTGCTCGGCGGACAGAAGGGCCGAGACGACGCCGACGGCGCGGCTCGCGTCGTTGACGTGCACCGCCTGCCCACGGGCATAGTTGGGGTGGATCTTCACCGCCGTGTGCACGCGGCTGGTCGTCGCGCCGCCGATGAGGAGCGGGATGTCGAAGCCCTCGCGCTCCATCTCCGAGGCGACGAAGCACATCTCGTCGAGCGACGGCGTGATGAGGCCGGAGAGGCCGATGATGTCGACCTTCTCCTTGCGCGCGGTGTCGAGGATCTTCTGGGCCGGCACCATGACGCCGAGGTCGATGACCTCGTAGTTGTTGCACTGCAGGACGACGCCGACGATGTTCTTGCCGATGTCGTGCACGTCGCCCTTCACCGTCGCCATCAGCACCTTGCCGGCGGCCGGCCGGTCGGTGATGCCCTCGGCCTCCTTCTCCTGTTCCATGTAGGGCATGAGATAGGCGACCGCCTGCTTCATGACGCGGGCGGACTTCACCACCTGCGGCAGGAACATCTTGCCCGCGCCGAAGAGGTCGCCGACGACGTTCATGCCGGCCATCAACGGGCCTTCGATGACGTGCAGCGGCCGCGCGGCGACAAGGCGCGCCTCTTCGACATCCTCCTCGATATAGTCCGTGATACCGTTGACGAGCGCGTGCTCCAGCCGCTTGTCGACCGGCCAGGTACGCCAGGTGAGGTCCTGCTCCTTGGCCTGCTTGCCCTTGCCCTTGAAATTCTCGGCGAGCGCCAGCAGCCGTTCGGTCGCATCCTTGCGGCGATTGAGGACAACGTCCTCGCAGGCCTCGCGCAACTCCGGCTCGATCTCGTCATAGACGGCGAGCTGGCCGGCGTTGACGATGCCCATGTCCATCCCCGCCCCGATGGCGTGGTAGAGGAAGACGGCGTGCATCGCCTCGCGTACGGGCTCGTTGCCGCGAAAGGAGAAGGAGAGGTTCGAGACGCCGCCCGAGACATGCGCGTGCGGCAGGCTCTCACGGATGCGGCGCGTGGCGTTGATGAAATCGACGCCGTAATTGTCGTGCTCCTCAATGCCCGTCGCTACGGCGAAGATGTTGGGATCGAAGATGATATCCTCAGGCGGGAAGCCAACCGTCTCGGTCAGCAGCCGGTAGGCCCGTGTGCAGATCTCGACCTTGCGGTCTTCCGTGTCGGCCTGGCCCGTCTCGTCGAAGGCCATGACGACCACGGCTGCGCCGAAGGCCCGGCAGGTGCGCGCCTCGGCGAGAAACTTCTCCTCGCCCTCCTTGAGCGAGATGGAGTTGACGATAGCCTTGCCCTGCACGGATTTGAGGCCGGCCTCGATCACCTCGAACTTCGAGGAATCGATCATCACCGGCACCCGGGCGATGTCGGGCTCGGCTGCGATGAGATTGAGGAACTCGACCATGGCCTTCTGGCTGTCGAGCAGGCCCTCGTCCATATTGACGTCGATGACCTGCGCGCCGTTCGCCACCTGGTCGCGCGCGACGTCCAGCGCCGCGGCGTAGTCGCCGGCCGTGATCAGCTTGCGGAACCGGGCCGAGCCGGTGACGTTGGTGCGCTCGCCGACATTGACGAAGGGAATGTCGGGCGTGAGCACGAAGGGCTCGAGCCCGGCGAGGCGCATGCGTGGCGCGATCTCGGGGATGGCACGCGGGGCCTTGCCGTCGACCGCCTCGGCGATCGCCCGGATATGCGCCGGCGTCGAGCCGCAGCAGCCGCCGACGAGGTTGACGAGGCCGGCCTCGGCGAATTCCGCGATCATCGCCGCCATCGCTTCCGGGCTCTCGTCGTAGAGGCCGAATTCGTTGGGCAGGCCGGCGTTCGGATAGGCGCAGACGAAGGTGTCCGCGACCTTGCCGATTTCCTGGATGTGGGCGCGCATCTCGCGCGCACCGAGGGCACAGTTGAGGCCGACCGAGAAGGGCTCGGCATGGCGCACCGAATGCCAGAAGGCCTCCGGCGTCTGGCCGGAGAGCGTGCGGCCGGACAGGTCCGTGATCGTGCCCGAGATCATGACGGGCAGGTCGACGCCCTTCTCGGCGAAGACACGCTTGGCGGCGACGATCGCCGCCTTGGCGTTGAGCGTGTCGAAGATCGTCTCGATGAGGATGATGTCCGAGCCGCCGTCGACGAGGCCCCGCACCTGCTCGGCATAGGCGTCGCACACCTCGTCGAAGGTCACGGCGCGGAAGCCCGGGTTGTTGACGTCGGGCGAGATGGAGAGCGTGCGGTTGGTCGGCCCCACGGCACCGGCGACGAAGCGGCGCCGTCCGTCCTCCGCCTCGGCGATGCGGGCCGCCGCGCGGGCGAGGCGCGCGCCCTCGACGTTGAGCTCATAGACGATCGCCTCCAGCGCGTAGTCCGCTTGGGCGATCGAGGTGCCCGAAAAGGTGTTCGTCTCGACGATATCGGCCCCGGCGCGGAAATAGGCGAGGTGCACGTCGCGCACCGCGTCCGGCTGGGTGAGGATGAGGAGGTCGTTGTTGCCCCGCAGCTCCCGGTTGTGACTGCGGAAGCGGTCGCCACGAAAGTCCTCCTCCGAGAACCTGTAGGCCTGCAGCTCGGTGCCCATGGCCCCGTCGAGCACGAGGATGCGCTGGCGTGCGGCTTCGGTGAGGGCCCTGCGCACCTCGGCGCCGTCGGCGGGGCGAACGTCTGTCATGTCAAAACGACCTTTGAATGGGTTACGCCACCGCCGCGGCGGCCACGGGCTCGGCCACCGCCGTTCCGGCCCTGAGGCCGAGCAGGTGGCAGATGGCATAGACGAGGTCGGCGCGGTTCATCGTGTAGAAGTGCAGGTCCGTCACGCCGCGGTCGACGAGGTCGATGACCTGCTCGGCCGCGACCGCCGCCGCGATGAGGCGCCGCGTCTCCACGTCCTGGTCGAGGCCGTCGAAGCGACCCGCGAGCCAGGCCGGGATGCTCGCCCCCGCGCGTGCGGCGAAATTGGCCGCCTGCTTGAAGTTCTGGACCGGCAGGATGCCGGGCACGATGGGGATGTCGATGCCGCGCGCCCGCACCTTCTCGAGGTAACGGAAATAGACGTCGTTATCGAAGAAGAACTGGGTGATGGCCCGCGTCGCGCCCGCATCCACCTTGCGCTTGAGAAGCTCGATATCGGCGTCGATGGAGACGCTCTCCGGGTGCTTTTCCGGATAGGCCGAGACCGACACCTCGAAATCGGCGACGGCGCGGATGCCCGCAACGAGCTCGGGCGAGCCGTCATAACCTCCGGGATGGGGTGTGTAGACGGCGCCGATGCCCTCGGCCGGGTCGCCGCGCAGGGCCACGATGTGGCGCACGCCCGCCGCCCAATAGGCGCGTACGACGTCGTCAACCTCCGCGCGCGTCGCCGAGACGCAGGTGAGATGCGCGGCCGGCGCGAGCGGCGTCTCCTCGACGATACGCTTCACCGTGGCATGCGTGCGCTCGCGTGTCGAGCCGCCTGCTCCGTAGGTGACGGAGACGAAATGGGGCCCGAGCGGCGCCAGTCGTTCGATGGAGGCCCACAGCGTCGCCTCCATCTCCGCCGTCTTCGGCGGGAAGAACTCGAAGGAGACGCGCACCGGGCACGCGCCGCGACGGCTGGGGCGGAAGGGAGCGTGCGACATCAGGCCACCTCTTTCTCGGGTGCTTGCAAGGGCCAGTCAGTGACGACGCGCCTGTCGCGCGCCAGCCACAGGCAGACGGTGAGCTTGTCGGTGTCGCTGCGCGGCGGCTTCAATTCGCGCGTTGCCACGAGATCGAGCCCCGCTTCCGCGAACCACTGGGCGATCTGCTCATGGGCAAAGCCGAGGCGGCGGTGGGCGTGCTCAGCGCGCAGAAACTCGAGCTCGTGTGGCGCGAAATCGACCACGAGCAGGCGCCCGCCCGGCGCCAGTACCGCGGCCGCCTCGCGGATGGCCCGCGCCGGATCGTCGAGGTAGTGCAACACCTGGTGCACGAGCACGAGGTCGAAGGCGTTGCGCTCCACCGGCAGGGCGTAGATGTCGCCCTGGCGCAGCTCGATGCCGGAGAGCCCGGCCCGCTCGATATTGGCCCGGGCCACCGACAGCATGGCATGGTTGGCATCGACAGCGACCGCCCGGCGGGCGAGCGGCGCGACGAGCTGCAGCATGCGCCCGGTGCCGGTGCCGAGATCAAGGAAGGCGTTGAGCGGCTTCTCCCCGATGGCCTCGCGCACCGCTTCCTCCACTGCCTCTTCCGAGACGTGCAGCGAGCGGATGCGGTCCCAGTCCGCGGCAAGACGCGCGAAGAAGGCCTGCGCGCTCTCAGCACGCGCCTTGCGCACGGCGGCGAGCCGCGCCCGATCGGCAGCGAGTTGCTGGTCGTCGTGGTCGAGGCTCTCCAGAACCGCCCGGATCGCCGCCGCGGCCCCGTTCCGGTGATCGAGGCGAAAGAACGCCCAGGCGCCCTCGCGATGGCGCTCGACGAGCCCCGCCTCGGTGAGCAGCTTCAGATGCCGCGAGATGCGCGGCTGCGACTGGCCGAGGATGTCGGTGAGATCGGACACGTTGAGCTCGCCGTCCGCCAGCAGCGCCAGGATGCGCAGCCGCGTCTCCTCCGCCGCGGCCTTGAGCCCGGCGAGCAATGTCGTGAATGGCAGTGACAGCGGCTGGCGCATCGCTCTCGTCCGGCAGATATAAACATATGTTTATATGAACCTGAGAGAGATGCAAGAATGAACGTCTTCGGTGCAGACAAAACGCATACGGGCAGCAAGCATGAGGGCGGCCGCGATCCTCCCCCGCGCTGAGGGTGGCGGCGCCGCGAAGCGGTGACGGCGGGGGCCGTACGGCTGAGATTGCGAACACCGTTCCCGGCCCTCACCCCCACCCGTCTCGGTCCTGCGGACCGATCCACCCTCCCACGGACCTCGGGCTTGCCCGAGGTCCGCACTTATGCGCAAGTCGGGAACACCCGACTTGCGGAGGGGAGGGATCAATAGCGCTCTTTCACGTGCGATAGCCCTTCCCTCCCAGGATACGGTCATCAGCCCGGTTGCGCTTCAACGCCATCCCGACCTCATCACACCGGCACCGGCGCCTTCATCCTCGCCGCCATCGCCCGCTCGTCCTGGGTTCGGCCGCCGTAGCCATAGGCGAAGCCGCAGGCCTCCATCACGTGAATGTAGCTCTCCTCGTGCAGCGGCCCGAGCAGGCGGCCCATGGCAGCGAAGGTCGCGGCAATGAATTCGGTCATCTCCGCGCGCGTGTTCGTGCCCTCCGTGATGCGGATGGACAGCCAGAAGCTCGCAAGCCCGCTCTCGGCGAGCGCATGGCCGCCGCAGAACCAGTCCTCCGCCGCGATTTCCTCCACTACCACCGCCGTGACGGTGGGAGACTTGCCCAGAACGTCGGCCGCAAGCGCGCTCGCCGTCCCTGCAATCTCGCGCCGCGCGACGTGGCGCCCCGGCGCAGCGGCAAACTTCACCTCGATGATCGGCATGGCCTTGTCTCCTGAAATTTCGGATGCAGCAGGCTACCGCGGCGGCATTGATTGAAGAATCGCATCATTGGCGATATCAATGATTTCGATCTGAAATGAATTGCGAGATCACCATGGCGTCTCTCGACATCGATGCCGTCGAAGCCTTCGTGCTCACGGCCGATCTGCGCAGCTTCACCCGCGCTGCCGAAGTGCTGGGCACCACGCAATCGGTCGTGAGCCTGAAGCTGCGCCGGCTGGAGGAACGTCTCGGCCGCCGCCTGCTGGAACGCACGCCCCGACTCGTCCGCCTCTCACCCGACGGCGCGGCCTTCCTGCAGCCGGCGCGCGACCTGCTCGCCGCCCACGAACGCGCCCTCGCCTGCGAGGCACCGCAGGAGCGGCGCCTCGTGCTCGGCATCAGCGACCATGTCGCCGGGCCGGACCTACCCCGCCTCCTCGCCCGCCTCGGCGCGAGCGACCCGGCTCTGCGCATCGAGATCCGCTCAGGCTTCTCGCGGCCGCTGCTTGAGGCCTTCGATAAGGGAGAGCTCGATGCCGCGATCGTGCGGCGCGAGGCGGACCGGCGCGATGGCGAGGCGCTTTTCACCGACGATTTCGGCTGGTTCGCCGCCGGAAGCCTTGCGAGCAACGCGCCGGTGGAGCCCCTGCCGCTCGCCTCGCTGGCGCCGCCCTGCGGCGTGCGGGGGCATGCGCTGCGCCTGCTGGACGCGGGCGGGATCGCCTGGACCGAGGCCTTCGTCGGCAGCGGCATCGCCGCCGTCACCGCGGCCGTCGAGGCCGGCCTCGCCGTCGCGCCGCTCGCCCGCCGCATCGCGCCGCCGGGCGCCGTCGATATCGGGCCGAACTGGGGCCTGCCGGCCTTTCCCTCCTCGCCTGTCATCCTGCACAGCCGGTCTAGCGATTCCCGCACGCGCACGGCCCTGCGCACCCTCGCCGCGGCCTTTCGCGCGCGCCGTTGACGGGATCAGAGCATCACCACCGGCGTCGCATGGTCGGCGATGGCGACGCGGCAATGGCCGCCGCAATGGGCGGCGACGAGGGCGCCGAAATCCGCGACCGCCGCCTCGAGGTCACCGACGCCGTTCGCCTGGATGGTGGCGACGGCGCGCGTGGTGGTTGGACCGATGCCGGTGCGCGCATCCTGCCGCCAGTTCCAGCGCCGGCACAGCACGTGGCGGGCATCGGCATAGACCACCTCGCCTGGCTTCGGCGGATCTTCCGGATTCTCATCGGGGGCAGCTGCCGATCCTCCGCCGGCCATGTCGCGAAAGCTGTCGCCCTCCCGAGCGTAGCGGAAGGCGAGCGGCGGGGCGAGCTTGTCGCGGTCGTCCGCCCCGCAACAGAAGACGTGGGTCAGCGATACCGCGTTGTAGAGGTCGACGAAGCTGTTGACGGCGGGCAGTCGTTCGCCGGCGACGACGCGCTTGACGAGCCGCTCGACCGACGAGCGGTAGCTCGTCTTCTTGATGCCGAAGCCCTTGTAGGCCTCGCGCCAGGCGGCAATGCCCGGCACCTGCGACAGTCCTAGATGACCCCAGCGCTCCCGGCACGCTGCCTCGCGCTCGGCGATGAGCGTATCGAGCGCCTGCGGGCGCGCATCGGTGATCGCAAGATCGTCGACCGCCACCACCGCCACGCGGAATCTCGGAAAATCCGCTGTGATGTCGGCGATCGACAGTTGCACGGTAGGCCTCGCTGCTCGTCGGGGGCCGCGAGCTTGCACCAATGGCCACAGCCGAAGCCATGCCGGTGGCGCATCGCGGGTCTGCGTGGAATCAGCGGAAGGGGGGCTCGTCGAAGCTGCGCAGCTTGCGTGAATGCAGCTGCGCCCGCTGGCTGCGCAGGAGGTCAAGCGCCTTAAGGCCGATCTCGAGATGCTCCCCTACCGCCCGCTCGTAGAAGGCGTTGGCGGCGCCGGGCAGCTTGATCTCGCCGTGCAGCGGCTTGTCGGAGACGCAGAGCAGGGTGCCGTAGGGGACGCGCAGGCGATAGCCCTGGGCGGCGATGGTGCCGCTCTCCATGTCCACCGCGATGGCGCGCGAGAGATTGATGACGCGCCGCTCCTGCGACCAGCGCAGCTCCCAGTTGCGGTCGTCGTTGGTGAGGACGGTGCCGGTGCGCAGGCGCCGCTTCAGCGCCTCGCCCTTGTCGCCGGTCACGATGGCCGCCGCCTCCTGCAGGGCGACCTGCACCTCGGCGAGCGCCGGGATCGGCACATGCGTCGGCACCGCTTCGTCGAGGATGCGGTCCTGCCTGAGATAGGCGTGGGCGAGCACGTAGTCGCCGATCATCTGCGACTGGCGCAGGCCGCCGCAATGGCCAATCATCAGCCAGCAGTGCGGGCGCAGCACGGCCAGATGATCGGTGATGTTCTTGGCATTGGCCGGTCCGACGCCGATGTTGACGAGGGTCACGCCATGGCCGTCGCGCGCCACGAGATGATAGGCCGGCATCTGGAAGCGGTGCCAGGCGACGCCGGTGACGCGCGCGATGGCCTCGTCCTCCGCGAGCCCGCGCGGGATGACGACATTGCCCGGCAGCACCAGCCGTTCGTAGCGGTCGTCGTCGTTGAGCCGCGCCAGCGCCCAGCGGACGAACTGGTCGACGTAGCGATGGTAGTTGGTGAGCAGCACCCAGGGCTGGATGAGGCGCCAGTCGGTCCCCGTGTAGTGCACGAGCCGCCTGAGCGAGAAATCGACGCGCACGGCATCGAAGAGGGCGAGCGGGCGCGCCCTGCCCTCCTCGACATCCCACAGCCCGTCGGCGATCTCGTCGCCGACCGCTGCCAGCATGGGCGTCGGGAAGAAGCGCGCGAGTTCGGCCGCGCTCACGCCGTGTCCTGCGAGTTCGTCCCCCCGGTCGACGATGTAGGGATAGGGAATGTCGAGCCCGCTGACACCCACCTCCACCCGAGCGTCGAAATCCTGCATGAGAAGGCCGAGTTGCTCGACGAGATAGGGCCGGAAGGCCTCGGGCTGGGTCACCGTCGTCGAATAGACCCCCGGGCCCTGGAACTTGGCATAGGCGCGGGCCGAGACCGGCATGACGCCGTCCGGGCGATAGGTCACGCGCACTTCCGGGTAGCGGAAGGTAGCGCGCTCGGCCGGTGTCGGCGGCTTGTGCTCCTTCAGATAGCGTTCGAGCGCGCCGCGCAGGGACTGGCAGGCCGCCCCGTGCAGTGCTGCGAGCCGATCGACCGCTTCGCTAGCGCTCGCAACCTGCTCGAACCCGCCTGCCTTCATCACGTTCACGCGCCGTCTCCCTTGGCCCCGGTCCGCACCAGTACCGTGGCGCCTCCTCATCAAGGTGGCGCTTGCGCACCCGCTCGTCCAGCCGGGCGACCGGATTTGCCCGAACCGGGCATCTTTTGCCGAGCTCGCTGCCGTGCTATTTGAGAGCATATCTGTAGCGGCGCGTCGCGCCGAGGGGGGCGTATCATCTTGCACAATGTGTTGCGACTGACGTCGGCAGCAGTGCGTCGTGCGCCTGCCCGTCTGGTGTGTATCCTTCTGGCCGCAGCCGGGTTTCTCCTGTCGCCGGCCGCGCCGCGGGCGCAGGACGATGTCCGGATCCCGGCCCATGCAACGGCAGCGGATGCAGGCACGGCCTGCGCTGCCCATCAGCCGATGCTGAAGATCAACGACACGCTGGAGCGCACGGCCGAGCGCATCGCGACCGGAGCGCCACTCACCATCCTCGCCATCGGCTCCTCGACGACGGCCGGGGTCGGCGCCTCGGCTCCGGGCGCCGGCTACCCGCTGCAACTCGAACGGCTCGTCGAAGCCGCCCTGCCAGGCATCGAGGTGCGCATGCACGTCTCCGGCGTGGGCGGCGAGACAGCGGCGCAGACGCTCGTTCGCCTCGAGCAGCAGCTCGCGATCGTGCAGCCCGACCTCGTGCTCTGGCAGGTTGGAACCAATGACGCCCTGGCCGACGTGCCCGAAGATGCCTTCCGTCAGCTGGTCGAGCATGGCGTCGCAAGCGTTCTCGCCACCGGTGCCGACCTCGTCCTGATCGACCAGCAGTTCTATCCCACCATCTCGCGACCCGCGCGCTACGAACGCTTCGTGTCCATCGTCGACGACGTGGGCACCCGCATGAAGGCCTGCGTCTTCTCCCGTTACGGCCTCATGAAGACCTGGGCTCTGCAAGCGCCCGGCGGCCTTCGTCCGATGCTGGCGGCAGACGGCTTCCATATGAGCGACCGCGGCTACGCCTGCCTTGCCAGCAGCCTCGCCCGTGAGATCATGGACGCGGCCCGCAGGCCGCACGTCGCGGCGGATGTCCGCATCCGGCCGGCCCTTGCCCCCCAGATCCTCCTGACCGCCGGTGGTGCGAGCGGTCTCTGAAGCATCCCGGAGCACCTTCGGAAACAAGTCGGCGCTCGAATTGTTAGCCGGTTATGATATATTCGATTCGTTCGGTTTCCGTTTCGCTTCCGCAGCAAACTTGCGGCAGGCGCGAGCATAGCAGCCGTAGCCGACATGACAGTCCGCACAAAGGGGCGTATGACTGTCATGGCGCCGCTATAAGCGCTGCTTGCTCCCGCCGCTTCGATCGAGCAGCGCCCCTTCGCGAAGGGGCGGAGTTTTCGTTTTGCGGAGTGGCACAAGCCGGGCAGGCCCGGTAAGACCAGCGAGGTTCACGACAAGAAGCGATGTATCAGGAGCCCATGGGCAAGTCCCGCCGCAAGCAGTTCGGAGCCATCCCGGTGCGTTTCACGCCGGAGGGCCAGCTCGAGATCATGCTGATCACTTCGCGCCAGACGCGCCGCTGGATCGTGCCCAAGGGCTGGCCGATGAAGGGGCTCGACGGCCACGACACGGCGGCGCGCGAGGCGTTCGAGGAAGCGGGTGTGGCCGGCTCCATCGCAGCCCAACCGATCGGCTCCTATGTCTATGCCAAGCGCTTGAAGCGCAACGCCACTGTCGATTGCGAGGTCGAACTCTTCCCGCTGACGGTCGAGAAGGAGCGCCGCCGCTGGCCCGAGATGGATGAGCGCGAGCGGCGCTGGTTCTCCCCCGACGAGGCGGCCCGGCTCGTCGACGAGGAAGATCTCGCCATCATCATCGAGAGATTGCCCGATACCCTGGCTCCCGGCCGGTCCGGCTGACGCTGACCTCGCTCAGCCGTAGCGGCTCATGGCGAGGTCCGCCGTCTCGATATCGGCCTTGCGGCCACTGATGATGTCGGCGATGACGCGGCCGGAGCCGCATGCCATCGTCCAGCCGAGCGTGCCGTGGCCGGTGTTGAGGTAGAGATTGGACAGACGCGTTGGCCCGATCACCGGCGTGCCGTCCGGCGTCATCGGCCTCAGTCCGCACCAGAAGCTCGCCTTCGTCAGATCGCCGCCGTCCGGAAAAAGGTCGCCGACGGAGTGATCGAGCGTTGCGCGCCGGGCCGGCCGCAACGTCATGTCGTAGCCGCAGACCTCCGCTGTGCCGCCGACACGGATGCGATCGCCGAGCCGGGTGATCGCCACCTTGTAGGTCTCGTCCATCACCGTCGACACCGGCGCGGCTGCCTCGTCGATGATGGGCGCGGTGATGGAATAGCCCTTCACCGGATAGACCGGTATGGACAGGCCGAGCGGCCGCAGCAGCAGCGGCGAAAAGCTGCCCAGCGCCAGGACATAGGCATCGGCGGTGAGAAAACCCGCATCGGTCGATGCGCCGGCGAGCCGCCCGCCCTCCACCGACAGGGCCTTGATGTTGACGCCCTGGCGGAAGACCACGCCCATATCCGCGCACAGGGCCGCCAGCTTCTGCGTGAACAGGTGGCAATCGCCCGTCTCGTCGTCGGGCAGACGGAAGCCGCCGACGAACTTCTCGCGCACCCGCGCAAGGGCCGGCTCGGCCCGGATGCAGCCTTCGACGTCCAACACCTCATGCGGGACGCCTGACTCGGCAAGGATGGCCGCATCCTTGGCCGTCGCCTCCAACTGCGCCGCCTCGCGGAAGAGCTGCAAGGTACCGCGGCTGCGCTCGTCATAGGAGATGCCCGTCTCGGCGCGCAGAGCCCGCAATAGGTCGCGGCTGTATTCGGCGAGTCGCACCATGCGGGCTTTATTGACGGCATAGCGTGCGCTCGTGCAGTTGGCGAGCATCTGCGCCATCCAGATCCACATCGCGGGATCGAGCCGCGGCCGCACAACGAGTGGTCCGTGCTTCATCAAGAGCCACTTCACCGCCTTGACCGGCACGCCGGGCCCGGCCCACGGCGCGGAATAGCCGGGCGAGACCTCGCCGGCATTGGCATAGCTCGTCTCGAGCGCAGGCGCCGGCTGCCGGTCGACGACCGTGACCTCATGCCCAGCCTTGGCGAGGTAATACGCGCTGGCGACGCCGATCACGCCGCTGCCGAGAACGAGCACCTTCACGACATTCCTCCGCTCACGAGCCCAGCGCCGCCGCGTCATCCGCCGGGCGTTGCCTCAGGCGCAGGATACACGCAATGATCACCTCATTTCCTTGCATGATGTCGAATTATATGCGAATAATGGCCTGATTATTGCAAATTATATTGAGGTTTTCGGAGAAAATTGCATGCGCGAACTTGATGCGACAGACCTGCGCATCGTGCGTCTCCTGCGCCAGGACGGCCGGATGAGCAACGCCAAGCTCGCCGCAGAGGTGGGCCTCTCGCAGTCAGCCTGCCTGCGGCGGCTGCATCACCTCGAGGAATCCGGCATCATCCGCGGCTACACGGCGATCGTCGACGAGGGGCCACGCAGCGACGCGACCGTGGTCATCGTGCAGATATCGCTGGAGCGCCAGACCGAGGAATTCCTGCGCCGTTTCGAGGCCGCAGTGCGCCGCTGCCCCGAGGTGCAGGAATGCTACCTGATGACGGGCCTCGCCGACTATCATCTGCGCGTCTCGGCAAAGGACGCCACCGATTACGAGCGCATTCACACGGACGTTCTGTCCCGCCTTCCCGGTGTCGCGCGCATCCAGTCGGCCTTCGCCATCCGCAGCGTCGTCCGCGCCGCCCGCCTTTAAGAGACGACCGCCTACAGCACGCGGGCGAGCTTCCAGGCCAGTTCGACCTGGCTGGAGGTGCCGGTCTTCTTGAACAGGTTGTGCAGATGCACCCGCGCCGTATTGGCCGTGATGCCCATCATCGCGGCGATCTCGTTCAGCCGCAGGCCCGAGCAGAAGAGCTCGGCAAAGCGCGATTCCTTGTCCGATAGGGAGAACAGGCAGGCGAGTTCCTCGTGGTTGGCGCGCAGCCGGCTCTTCAGGTCGATGATGAAGACATAGGCCGTGCCCATGCCGGTGCCCTCGCCACGCCCGCATGGCGCGATCTTGAGTGCGAAGCGGCACTCTCCGTCGGCATTGGGAACGGCGATGACGCGCGAAGGAGGCGTGGCGCCCGCAAGTGCGGCCTTCGCCATCTCGCCGACAGCGGCGGTGAGCGTGCGATCCACCACTGAGCGCAGGGCCCTGAGGCGGCCGCCGCGACCTTCGATGCCGCAACCGGCGACGATCGCCGCCCGCGCCCGCTGGTTGGCGAACAGGATGAATCCCTCCTCGTCGACCACCACATAACCCCAGGGCACGCACCGGTCCACGACCGAGGCGCTCATGAACGCTCCTGGCGGGCGTGGCGGTGTCACCTCCTGCCGGAGGGTATCCGCGATTCCCTGAAGAAGCGTCCCGAAGGCGCGACGCTCCTGCTCGAGGACGATGAAATCTTGCTGCGCCGGCAACAGGACCGAGGCCAGCGCGAACGCGGTCGGATCGGGAGCGATGCGCATGGTTCCCGTCAGCAGGCGTCCGTCGAGGAAACGCTCGAGGACGACCAGCGGCCCGTCTGAAGGCGCGGCCAGGAGGGAGGATTCACGAACGCCGACATCGCTCGTCACCGGCTGCAGGAGGGTCTGGCAATGGCTTGCGATGGCGCTCGCCTCGCGTCCTGCCACATGCAGCGGTGCTGCTGTCCGGCTCACCGCGTTGAGCTGCGCGGCGATGCTGCTCCGCGCGCCGGCGAGGCGGCAAAAGACGCCAACCATGCTGGTGATGATCTCGCGCCCGCGCTTCATGCCGCTCGCGGCGGATGGCTGTGGCAGTGCAGCGATACCTTCTGGCGCCCGCGCCGATCTTCGCTGCACTGTTTCCCGCCCTCCTCTGGAAGTTTGGCTTGAATGCATCGACGCCCTCGTTCTTGGTGTTTACTGACGATCACCTTCAACAGGACAAAAGCATCCCCCCACCGGCCGGAGAAGGACGACCAGTATCATTAAAAATACATTAAACAGAAAATTTTCGCAATATTTTTGATGAAAATTTTGCCTAATGCGAAACATTCATGCACTCGCCGATACCTGCGCGTGCAGGCCGCGGACGCCTCTTCACCTAGCGCTCCCTGAAGGCTCTCGCGAAACTGTCGGTCAGCGGCCGCAGCAGGTAGGCGAAGAAAGTCCGTTCGCCGGTCTTGATGAAGACTTCTGCAGGCATGCCTGGTGTCGGCCGGAACTTCGGCAGCTCGGACGCGGCCGCCTTGTCAAGGGAGATCCGGGCGATATAGGCGCTGCTGTGGGTCGTGCTGCGCTGCTCGTCTGGCAGCGCATCGGCGGAGACATAAATGACCTCGCCGGGGATCATCGGGGTGACACGCTGGTTGAGTGCCGTGAGGCGTACCAGCGCCTCCTGGCCGCTGTGCAGGCTGTCGATGTCCTGCGGGCGCACGCGCGCCTCGATGATCAGTTCGTCATTGACGGGCAGAAGCTCGAGGATGTCCTTGCCGGGGGCCACGACGCCACCGGCGGTGTGGAACATGAGCTTGACGACGATGCCCTTGACCGGCGCCTCGATTGTCACACGCTCGCTGACCCCTTCGGCCATCCGCATCCGCTCGCGCACATCGTCGAGCTCGCTCTGTGTGTTCCGCAGTTGCTCGGTCGCCGACTGGATGAGCTGGGAGCGCACATGCGCAATCTTCTGCTCCTCGCGGCTGATGCGCTCGCGCGCATCGCTGATGCCGGCGGTCAGCTGACCGATCTGCCCCTCGAGGCCCGCTTGGGCACGTTCGAGCGCCAGCACGTCCGGCTTGCGGACATAGCCTTTCTTCAGGAGCTCGCGCTTGCCCTCGAGCTCCTGCGCCACGAGGCCGAGTTGCACCTGGACGGCGCGGAGCTGTGCGCGCCCGCCGTTGATGCTTTCGCGCAGGGCGGCGATGCCCTGCTCGAGGATGGCCACCTCGCTCGTCACCCGCTCCCGCCGTGCCTTGAACTCGATCTTCTGCCCGTCGATGATCGCAGCGACTTCCGGGTCCGTGGCCCGGGCCAGCAGTTGGGGCTCGAACCGGACGTCCCCGGCCCCCGCCACCTCCGCCTCGAGGCGTGCCTGGATCGCGAGCAGGCGGTCGTGCCGCAGGGTGAGACGCCGCAGGTTGGCCTTGGCATCGGTATCATCGAGCAGCACCAGCGGTTGCCCGGCTTCGACGATATCGCCCTCGCGCACCATGATCTTCGAGATGATGCCGCCCTCGAGATGCTGGATGATCTTGTTCTGTCCGGTGGCGACAAAAGTGCCGGAGGCGACCACTGCCCCGTCGATGGGGGCAACGCTCGCCCAGACGCCGAAGCCGAAGACTCCGAACACCAGGATCATTGAACCGAGCAGGAGCGGCCAGCGGGTGGCACGCGGCACCTCCTCGCACCATTCCTCGCCGGTGATGACCGCATGCGGCATCGCTCCCTCCCGAATGTCCCGGCCTATGCCTGCGTCTGGGCAGCAACGCCCGGCGCTGTTGCCGGTGCCGCAGCGAGCGCCTCGTCCTGCGTCTGCGCCATCAGGCGCGGCAGGATCTGGTCACGCTCGCCGAAGGCCGCCACCTGGCCCTCGCGCAGGATCAGGATCTTGTTGACGCTCTGCAGAACGGCCGGCCGCTGCGTGACGAGCACGATCGTGATGCCCTGGTGCCGGGCGCGCGCCAGAGCTGCGGCGAGGGCGCGTTCACCCATCGTGTCAAGGTTGGCGTTGGGCTCGTCGAGGACAATGAGCCGCGGATCGCCAAAGAAGGCGCGCGCGAGCGCGATCTGCTGCTTCTGTCCGCCGGAGAGCGGGCTGCCGTCCACGGCGATCTCCGTCTCGTAGCCGTCCTGAAATCCGGAAATCATCTCGTGCACGCCGGCAAGTGCGGCCGCCTTGGCGATCTCTTCGTCAGTCGCATCCTCCCGCATGCGGGCGATGTTGGCCTTGATCGTGCCCGGAAAGAGCTCGATGTCCTGCGGCAGGTAGCCGATACTCTCGCCAAGCTGACGACGGTCCCAGTTGCGCAGGTCCATGAAGTCGAGGCGCACGCTGCCGGCCGTCGGCGCGATGCAACCGACGAGCATGCGCGCCAGGGTCGACTTGCCGCCGCCCGAGGGCCCGATGATGGCGAGCGAATCCCCCGCCTCGAGCGTGAAGGAGACGCCGTTGAGCACCGTGCGCCTCGTGCCGGGCGGGATGTAGAGCAGCTTGTCCGCCTGCACCCGCCCTTCCGGCTTCGGCAGCAGCATGCGCTCGGTGTCGTTCGCCGGTGCGTCGAGCAGCGAGCGGACGCGGCGGTAGGCGGACTTGGCTTGCACGAAGCCGCGCCAGCCGTCGATGGCGCCCTCGATCGGCGCCAGCGCGCGGCTGGCAATGAGCGAGGCGGCGATCATCATGCCACCGGTCACGCTGCCCCGCACGGCGAGATAGGCGCCCCAGCCGAGAATGCCGATCTGCGTCACGAGGCGCACGTAGCGCGACACGCTGGCCAGATAGATGTTGCGATCATTGGCGTGGATCTGAGCCTTCATGGAAGCGGCGTTCTCCCGCCCCCACAGCAGGATGGCCTCCTCAAGCATGCCCATCGCGCCGATGACCTGCGCGTTGCGCGCCTGGGCCGAGGCCTGGATGTTGGCGCGCATGGCGAAATTGCCGGCAACGCCATAGTCCTTCGCCGTCATGCGTTCGTTCAGCACGGCGATGCCGAACAGCACGACGCCCGCTCCCGTCGCGATGACGCCGAGCGCCGGATGGATCAGGAAAACCGCCAGGAAATAGAGCGGCGCCATGGGCGCGTCGAACAGCACGAGCATCACCGGCCCGTTGATGAAGGAGCGAACCTGCTGCAGGTCACGCAGGGCCTGGATGTCTCGTGTCGCCCCGACATCCGCGGAACGAAGGGCGGCGGACATCACGGGGGCGCCGAGCAGACTCTCGAGCTGCACGGCGATGCGTGTCAGGACGAAGCGTCGCAGGGCATCGAGCACGACGAGCAGGGTCAGCGCGCCGATGGCGATGATCGACAGCATGACAAGCGTATCGATGCTGCGACTCGTCAGGACACGGTCCGAGAGCTGGAAGAGATAGAGCGGCACCGTCAGCATCAGAAGGTTGATGACGACGGAAAAGGCACCGACCTGCAGGATGCCGCGGCGGCAGGCGTGCAGGCCATTGCGGATGACGTCGGCCCGCGGCTGATAGGCGCGCCGGCTCGTTGCCTTGCCCGTGCCTGCTCCGCCTCCGCTGGCGCCGCTACGGCGCAGCGGTGCGATGACCTCGTCCTGTGTCTGCTGCCGCCCGGCAAGATCGACCGGCGATGGAGCCTCCTGGGAAGTGGCGCCGGTCCCGCCGGGCCGCCGCTCGCCGCAGCGGGCTTCAGCACTGCCCTTGCCGGACGTTGCGGCGGATGGTGGGCGCTCCGCGGTGAAGGCCGGCGGCCAGGTGGCGCGCGGCAGCCGCGGCGGCTCCCTGCCGTTCGTCTGACGGCTATCGCCCGGCTCCCGCACACGGCCGGCCGCGGCTCCGGAGGCAGTCATTTCGTCACGCGTCGGATCTCGCATCTGCCGCCTCCCGGCCTTCGTCCTGATGCCGTGGCCATTGCTGGTCAGCCCGTCAGCGTGTGCAGGGCATCGCCGCTCGATGCCGCTGGCGCCTGAGCCAGGACTTCCGCCAGTTCGTCGTGGGCTATCTGTTCGACGGCGCCGGCGACCTGGGTCACAACGTTGGTGTCCCCGTCGAAGAGGACGTTCTGCTGCACGATGACGTTGAACTCTGTGTAGTTACCGGCCACGACCTGGGCGCCAAAACCGCCGTTGTCGTCGATGATGACGGCGTGGTTGACGGTTGTGTTGCCGCCGGATCCCGCGAACTGGTCGAAATCGAAGGCGCCGAAGCCATCGCCCGAGAGGTTGTGCGCGCCGGTTGCCGTGGCATCGACGACATTGCTGTCGCTGTCGTCTATAATGTTCACCTGCACGATCAGATTGATGTCGTGGTAGTCGCCGTCGACGAAGAGCACGTTGATCGGTTTGCCGTCGGCATCGACGAGTTGCATGACATAGGCGCCACCGGCGAACGGATTGGCCAGGAAGTCGAGCCAAGCCGCCGCGTCCCCGCACGCACCCTCTGCCTCCTGAAAGCCGAACATCGCCATGTTGATCTGGACGTTGCCGCCGCTCTCGGCGAACTGGCCGGAGATGGCGGCCGCGATTCCTTCGGGGCCGAGCAGGGCGATGAGGGCGTTGATATCGCCGTCGAACAGGATCGACGACTGGACGGCGATGAAATGCTCGCTGTAGAGCCCGCCGATCAGTTGCACGCCGCCGCCGCTGTTGGTGTCGATGATGGCGGCATCGTTGACCTGCAGGTTGCCACCGCTTGCCAGCACCTGCTGAGAGGACTGGCCCTCGCCAACGACCCCCTGCACGAAGGCCTGGTTGAGGTCGCGGTCGATGATCAGGTTGAACTGCAGGATGATGTTGTATTCGTAGTAATGGCCGCTGACGACGATGAGGTCATAGCCGTCGCTGCCGGAGACCAGCACGGCCTCGTTGCTCAGACTGTTGCCCCCGCTTGTCGTCTGCTGGGTCACCGAGCCCACACTGTCGGGCCCTGCCTCGGTCATGGACAGACGCGCCGCCTGCACGTTGAGGTCGCGGTCGGTCAGGCCGTTGATCTGCATGACAGCCGTCTGCGACAGCGCACCGCCCAGATGGCTGTCTACGGAGAAGCCGTGCAGCAGCTGCTGACTGCCCAGGCTATCGAACAAATGCTCTATCGGACCGGCGGTGTAAGGCGTCGACACGTTGCCGTTCGCTGCATTGTCGGCCGTGCCGGGCACGTCGATGACGACTTCGTTGATCTGGACGTTCTGGCCGCTTGCCACCGCCTGCCCCGCCTCCGCATCGGCAAGGTCGGGCAGGTCGGGCCGGGTGGCCAGGGGGGCGGGGTCGGCGTCGTCCACGGCCTCCATCGGGTCGGCGGGGCCGACGGTCCCGGACACCTTGTGTGGCGCGCCCGACGCCGTCGACAGCGCCAGCGACCCGGCGCCGTGCATCGGAGCGGCCGTTCCGCCGAAACCGGCATCATCGAGGTTGCCGGCCTGCGCTCCGGGATGCGTCGCGAGGCTGCCAGCCCCGACATGCGCATCGAGCCAGGAGCGGGGCAGGTCGACCGCGCCGGCGAGCAGATGAAGTCCACCCAGGAACGCAGGCTCGACCGGAAGGCTGCTCACCCTCGCGCCATCGATCTCGCCGATGCGGGCGGCGAAGACGGGGTCGGGGCCGAGTTGCACCACCTCCGGCTCCTCGCCGTCGGTGCGTACATAGGCGAGGGAGACGCTCGGCCGTTCCCCCTCATGCACGACAGGCACCCGAAGATAGTTCCACAGCAACTCGGTAATGCGATCGACCGGCATGGTCCCGTCCCCTCCGCTGGCGCCGGCAGTGCGGGCCCGGCTGGCCTGCCGGGTCCGCACCCCGTCCGCATCCGTCGGTTCGTCGGGCTATGCGTCGTCGATGGCGCTCGTGTTGCTCTGGCCGTTGCCGCCGCTGACGATATCCTGGTCAAAGCCGGCGAAGTTGAAGGCGAACGCCTGGGAGACGCTGGCAGCGTTGGTATTGCTGTCGTTGTCCATGAGGTAATTGGCCTGGCTGACGCTGTAACTGTCGTTGCTGTTGCCAAAGCCGCCAAAACCGCTGTCACCGATCCACGACGTATTGCTCTGGCCGTTGCCGCCGCTCGTGATGCTCTGGTCGATCGCGGCGACATTGCCGAAGCCGAGTTGTGCCACCACCCCGACATTCGTGTTGATGTCGTTGTCGAACATGATGTTCTGCTGGCCGACATCGAACTCGTCATTGTTGCTGCCGGCGCCGAAGCCGAGGCCAAAGTCGCTGATGTTGGAGGTGTTCGACTGTCCGTTGCCGCCGCTGACGATGCTCTGCCCCACGCCTGCGACATTCCCGAACCCGGCCTGCTGGATGGTGGTCAGGTTCATGTTCTGGTCGTTGTCGTAGAGACCGTTGAACTGGCTCACCTCATAGTGGTCATTGTCGCTGAAGGCCCCGAGACCGAGGCTGAAGTCGGAGATGTTGGAGGTGTTGGACTGGCCGTTGCCGCCACTGTCGATGCTTTGCCCCACTCCGGCGATGTTGAGGCCGCCGAACTGCGCGATACCGGCGCCGTTGGCGTTGGCGTCGTTGTCGTACATGTTGTTGGTCTGGCCGGTCCAGTAGCTGTCGTTGCCGTTGCCGAGGCCAAACGAGAAGCCCGTGTCGCCGATCCAGGTGCTGTTGCTCTGTCCGTTGCCGCCGCTCGTGATGCTCTGATCGACGCCTGCGAAATTCAGACCGCCGATCTGCGTAATGTTGCCGATCTGCATGTTCTGGTCGTTATCGGCCATGCCATTGTACTGGTCCACCCGGTATTCGTCGTTGTTGTTGAACCAGCCGCCGGCGAAGCCGCTGTCCTGAATGGCGGACGTGTTGGACTGTCCGTTGCCGCCACTCGTCGTCTGTTGCGCCAGGCCGCCGAAGTTGAACAGCCCGGCTTGGTTGAGCGTGCCGACATTGGCGTTGGCGTCACTGTCGAGCATCTCGTTGTCCTGGTCGACGGAATAATAGTCATTTCCGTTGAACCAGCCGCCAGCGCCGCCGGCATCCGTGATCCAGGACGTGTTGCTCTGGCCGTTGCCGCCGCTGCTGATGCCCTGCACGGCACCGCCGAAATTGAAGAGGCCGACTTGGTTCGCCGTGCCGACATTCATGTTGAAGTCGGAATCGTTCAAGCCATTATTCTGGTCGACTTCATAGGTGTCATTGTCGTTCAGGGGCATATCGTCTCTCCCTCGCAGAATAGAAACGCAGCACTTTTCTCTATGAATACGAGACAGGTTCGATTACACAGCGTCGACGAATGGCACCGAGGTTGTCGAAGCCCGAAGGTTTCAACCAAGCCATTGTGTCGCTTCTTCTTGACCCCGCGAGTATGTCATTCCGGGAGAGGAGGAGAAGCCTATCAACTAATGCGTTTCGATTAGCGCAGATGAAAGAAGCCCAATCGAGAGTTCACCGGCGCGGGTGCGAGAATGCGTTCCTCGAACGTCCGAGGCGGCACGACGTCCGCCCCTCCCGCAGGGAACGGCAGGCCGAGCGACAGAGCGGAAGTTGCTGATGGATCGCCGCTATCAGGCGCCGAAGGCCACCGCGCCCGCGGCCACGAAGCGTTCGCCCGCGCGGGCGATCTGCTCAAGCGTCATGCCCGGCTTGTAAAGGGCCGAGCCGATGCCGAAGCCATCGGCGCCGGCCCGCGCGAATTCGGCCATGTTCTCCGGCGAGATGCCCCCGACGGGCAAGATCTTCAGATCCCGCGGCAGGACCGAGCGCAGCGCCTTGACCCCCGCCATGCCGACGACTTCCGCCGGGAATATCTTCACCGCCTCGGCGCCGGCCCGGCGTGCCGCAAAGATCTCCGACGGGGTCATGCAGCCCGGGAGCACGTCGAGCCCGCGCCCGAGCGCCATCGTCACCACCGCCTCGTCGAAATGGGGGCTGATGACGATGCGCCCGCCCGCGTCGGCCACCGCCTTCACCTCCGCAGTCGTCGTCACCGTACCGGCGCCGATCAGTACGCGCTCGCCGAAGGCCTGCGCGAGGCGCGCAATGCTGTCGAGGGGCTGAGGCGAGTTGAGAGGAACCTCGACGATGGAAAAGCCCGCATCGACCAGCACCTGGCCGACGGCAACGGCCTCGTCCGGCGCCACCCCGCGCAGGATGGCGATAAGCGGGCGGGTTGCCAGAGCTTCGACGAGACGCATCGCTTCCTCCCGGGGCCGGCTGCGGGGTCCGCCGCCTCATGCCGCTCCGTTTAGCGCAGACCGGCGCCGCGAGCCATGCCGATCAAGCTGATCATGCCGGCTCGCCATGCGCTGACATTTGCGCTTTCACGGATCTCCGGCCGGATCGGGCGCGTCGACGAGCCCGGGCTGCTGCTCGGCCTCATCCATGGGCTGGCGTGTGAAGCCGCGCACCGTCGGGCTCGTTTCCTCCGCGTCGCGGCGGATCTCGACCGGGCTCAGCACATAGGCCGTCACCAGTTCGGCGATGGAGCGCAGTGCATGCATGTGGATGCGCTCGTAGCCGTGCGAGGCGTCGATGCCGAAGGTGATGAGGGCCGCGCGCACATCGTGCCCCGCGACCACCGCCGAGGCGGAATCCGACCTGTAGAAGCGGAAGATGTCCTTCTGGTAGCGGATGTCGTTGTCACGGCACAGACGCACCAGCTTCTGCGTCAGGTGGAAGTCGAACGGCCCCGTCTGGTCCGCCATGGCGATGGTAACGCCGAACTCGTCCGAGTTCTGCCCCGGCCCCGTCGTCCCGTTGTCGATGGCGACGATCGATGCAACGTCGTTGGCGAGCGCCGCCGAGGCACCGACCCCTGTCTCCTCCGCGATGGTGAAGACGAAGTGCGTATCCACTTCCGGCTGCGCGCCTTCGGCCTTGAGGGCCTTGAGCGCAGCCAGAAGGATGGCGACGCCTCCCTTGTCGTCGAGGTGGCGCGAGACGATGAAGCCGTTGTGCAGGAACTCCGGCTGTGGGTCGATGGCGACCGTGTCGCCGACGTCGATGCCGAGATGGACAAGGTCGCGCGGGCTGCGGGCCAGCGCGTCGACGCGCAGTTCCACGTAGGGCCAGCCGGTGGGCTGGCTGTCGACCTCGTCGTTGAAGATATGGCCCGAGGCCTTGAGCGGCAGGATGGTGCCGCGATAGGCGCCCTTCTCGGCGAAGATCGTCGCGCGCGCGCCCTCGGCGAAACGGGCCGACCAGGTGCCGATCGGCACGAGCTCGAGCCGGCCGTTCTCCTTCAGCCGTTTCACCTGCGCACCGAGCGTGTCGACATGGGCGATGAGCGCCCGCGCCGGCTTGCTCTCACGCCCCGGCAGGACGGCGCGGATGGCGCCGCGGCGCGTCAGCTCGTAGGACAGGCCGAGCCGTTCGATCTCGAGGCAGACCTCGCGCACGATCGTATCGGTGTAGCCCGTCGGGCTCGGGATGTTCAGGAGCCGTGCCAGCACGGCGGCGAGATAGGCCGTGTCGATGGTCAGGCGCTGCATCGGTCTCGCCCCTCGAGAAGCGCCGCCTGCCGCACCGCCGCCGGCACCGAGAGCGGGAACAGCAGGTCGACGAAGCGCTCGGCCGTGGGCTGCGGCTCGTGGTTGGCGAGGCCGGGCCGCTCGTTCGCCTCGATGAAGGCATAGTCGGGCTCGCGCGGCGAGCGCACCATGAGGTCGATGCCGACGACGGGGATCTCGATGGCCCGCGCCGCCGCCACCGCCGCCGCAACGAGGCGCGGATGCACCTCGCCGGTCACGTCGTGGATGGTGCCACCGGTGTGCAGGTTCGCGGTGCGCCGCACGGCGATCTCCTCGCCCTGGTCAGCGACATCGTCGAGACCGTAGCCGGCCGCCGCCACGCAGCGCTCCGTCTCGGCATCGAGCGGGATGGTGGATTCCCCGCCCGTCGCCGCCGCCCGCCGGCGGCTCTGGCGCTCGATCAACTCGCGGATGGTGGCGCGCCCGTCTCCCACGACCCGCGCCGGCCGCCGCACGGCGGCGGCGACGAGACGATAGTCGATGACGACGAGACGCAGGTCCTCGCCCGCGACGCGCTGCTCCACGAGCACGCGGTCGCAATAGAGCTTGGCCGTCGCGATGGCCTCATCGAGGTGCTCCATCGTCTCCACGCCGACGGCGATGCCCCGGCCCTGCTCGCCGCGCGCCGGCTTGACGACCAGCGAGCCATGCTCGGCGAGGAAGGCCTCCAGCGCCTCCCGGCCGTCGGCCTCGATCTGCGCCGGAACGGTGAGCCCCGCCCGCTCGACGACCCGGCGGGTAACGGCCTTGTCGTCGCAGATGGACATGGCGACGCCGGTCGTCAGCTCGGACAGGCTCTCGCGGCAATGCACCGTGCGCCCGCCGTAGGAGAGGCGGAAGAAGCCGCCCGGCGCATCCGTCACCTGCACGTCGATGCCGCGGCGGCGCGCCTCGTCGACGATGATGCGGGCGTAGGGGTTGAGCTCCGCCTCGGGCCCGGGGCCGACGAACAGCCGCTCGTTGATCTGGTTCTTGCGCTTCAGGGTGAAGAACGGCACGCGATAGAAGCCAAGCTTCTCGTAGAGCGCGATGGCCTGCTCGTTGTCGTGCAGCACGGACAAGTCGGTGAAGGCGGCGCCGCGCGCCTTGAAATATTCGACGATGTGGCGCACCAGCGCCTCGCCGATGCCGGGCCGAGTCGCCTGGGGATCGACCGCGAGGCACCAGAGCGAGGAGCCGCGGGCCGGATCGCCGAAGGCCCGGCCGTGGTCGACGCCCATCACCGTGCCGATGACGTTGCCCGTAAGTTCGTCCTCGACGACGAAGCAGGTCACAGCACGGCTGTCGCGCTGCGACCAGAAGAAGTCGGGCCGCACGGGCACCATGCCGCGCGTCGCGTAAATGCGGTTGACCGCATCGGCATCGCCGGCCGAGGCGAGGCGCCGGATGAAGAAGCCGGCCGGGCGCCGGCGGGCCGTCTTGTAGGTCGCGAGGTCGAGCCGGTAGGTGTGCGAGGGATCGAGGAACATCTCCTGCGGCGCGAGCGACAGCACCACGTGCGGGTCGCGCACGTAGACGGCGATGTCGCGCCGCTCCGGCGCCTCGGCGCGCATGGTCTCGACGAGCGCCTCGGCGCTCTCGAAGGTCTGGCCGAAGAGGAGGCGCCCCCAGCCGCAGTCGACCGCCGCACCTGTCTTCGTCTGTTGCGTATCGCTCTCCCGCCCCTCGCCGAAGGGCGGCACCATGGCCTGGTTGCGCATGCGCTCGAGGCGGTGGGCATAGGCGCCGCGCCCGCGCCGCGATGTCGAACCCGTCATGCCTGTCTCCCCGGTCAAAGCCCGTGCGTCTGCAGCCACATCTCGAGCAGGGCGACCTGCCACAGCTCGGAGCCCCGAAGGGGCGTGATGGCGCTCTTGGGATCGGCGAACAGCCGCTCGAGATAGCGCTGGTCGAACAGGCCGCGCTCGCGCGCCTTCTGCGAGGTCAGCGCCGACTTGACCATCTCGAGCGTCGACCCTTCGATGTATTTGAGGGCCGGCACCGGAAAATAGCCCTTCTTGCGGTCGATGACCTCGTGCGGGATGACCTGCCGCGCCGCCTCCTTGAGGACGCCCTTGCCGCCCTGGCTGAGCTTGTGCTCGGACGGGATGCGCGCGGCGAGTTCCGCCAGCTCGTAGTCGAGGAAGGGCACCCGCGCCTCGAGACCCCACGCCATCGTCATGTTGTCGACGCGCTTCACCGGATCGTCCACCAGCATCACGGTGGAATCGAGCCTCAGCGCCTTGTCGACCGGATCGTCCGCGCCGGGCATGGCGAAGTGCTGCTCGACGAAGGCGCGCGCCTCGTCCCGCGACAGGTGCCAATCGGGATTGAGATGGGTGCCGAGCCGCCCGTTGTCCCGGTCGAAGAAATGCCGGGCATAGTCGTCGACCGGCGCGTTGGAGCTGGCGAGCGGTGGATACCAGTGATAGCCGCCGAAGATCTCGTCCGCCCCCTGCCCCGACTGCACCACCTTGATGTGCTTCGCCACTTCCTGCGACAGGAGGAAGAAGCCGACATTGTCGTAGGACACCATCGGCTCGGACATGGCCTCGATGGTCGCCGGCAGCGCCTCCAGCATGCGCGTTGAGGGGATGAAGATCTTGTGGTGGTCGGTGTCGTAGTGCCGGGCGATGAGATCCGAATAGACGAACTCGTCGCCCTTCTCCCCGTTCGCCTCCTCGAAGCCGATGGAGAAGGTCATCAGCCCCTTCTGCCCCTCCTCGGCCAGAAGGCCGACGATGACGCTGGAATCGACGCCGCCCGAGAGCAGCACGCCTACCGGCACGTCTGCCACCATGCGCCGCCTCACGGCCTGCCGCAGGGAGGCGAGCACCATGTCGCGCCACTCCTCGGCCGAGCGCGCGACGTCCGCGGGCGTCCGCGTGAAATCGAGGCGCCAGAACTGCGTATCCTTCTGCGTGCCGTCCGGCTCGATCACCCGCACGGTCGCAGGCGGCAGCTTGCGCACGCCCTTGAGCATCGTGCGCGGCGCCGGCACCACGGCGTGGAACGTCATGTAATGCTGCAGCGCCACCCGGTCGATCGTCACGTCCACCTTGCCCGTCGCCACCAGCGCCGGCAGCGAGGAGGCGAACATCAGCGCGCCGTCCGCCTCGGCGAGATAGAGCGGCTTGATGCCGAAGCGGTCGCGCGCCAGGACGACGCGGCCGCTGTCGCGCTCGTGGATGGCGAAGGCGAACATGCCGTTGAAGCGCTTGACGCAATCGATGCCCCAGGCGTGATAGGCTTTGAGGATCACCTCGGTGTCGCCGTGCGAGAAGAAGCGATAGCCGAGGCCGGCGAGTTCCTCGCGCAGTTCGGGGTAGTTGTAGATGCAGCCGTTGAAGGCGATCGTCAGGCCGAGGTCGGCGTCGACCATCGGCTGTTCGGCCTTGTTGGTGAGATCGATGATCTTGAGGCGGCGATGGCCGAAGCCGACACGGCCGCGCGCCACGACGCCGCCGGAATCGGGTCCGCGCGGTGTCATCACCCCCGTCATCCGCTCCAGCATGGCGATGTCCGCAGAGCGTCCGTCGAACCTCAGCTCACCACAAATTCCGCACATCGATCCGTCGATCTCCCCGATGACCGGCGCTTCAGGCCGGCGCCTCACGATAGATAATTTGATATCTAATCTTTACAAGGCGAATGTTTTGATGTCAAATTAATGGCGGAGCAAGCCATGAAAGTTGATGAACGTCAGACAGTCCCGGTGGGTTCCGGGCTGGGGGAAGCCGGATCGAGCGCCGGTGGTTCCATGCGCATCCTGCCGGCGCAGGACGACCTGCAGGCCCTGTCGAAGGCCATCCGCCGCATCGTGCATGTGATGGAGACGCGCTCGAAGGCGATCTCGCGCTCGGTGGGCCTCACCACGTCGCAGATCGTCATCCTGCAAGGTGTCGCCGACCTCGGCGAGGTGACGACGAACGCCCTCTCCCGCTATGCCGACCTGACCCCGGCAACCGTCGTCGTGACCCTGGAGAAGCTCGAGGGGCGCGGCCTCGTCGAGCGCTACCGCAACGTCGTCGACCGGCGCATCGTCCACACCCGGCTGACCCCGGCGGGGCGGGACGTGCTCGCGGCAGCCCCGTCCCTCCTGCCCGACGAGGCGGCGGCCATGCTCGCGGCCCTGCCCGCCGGTGAACGCGCCGGTCTCGTCAGCGCCGTGCGCAACCTCGCCGACATGATGGAGAAGACAGGGAGCGCGGTGCCCGCGCCCATCGGCTCATGAGCCCTTGGCTGTCCCCGGCGCGCTCATGCCCGGTGCCGGCGCGAGCGCCCTGAGCGCGTTCATGATGGCGGCGACGTCGATCACCTCCTGCAACAGCGCGCCCTGCACCGGCGCGAGGAAGCCGGCGGCGGCCGCGAGCATGCCGAGACCCGACAGGCCGATGCCGACATAGACGCTCTGAAGCGCGATGCGCCGCGAGCGCCGGGCGATGACGAGCGCATCCGCCACCGGCGCAAGCCCTTCCACCAGCAGCACGACATTGGCCGCCTCCGCCGAGGCGCTCGCCCCGCGTGCGCCGACAGCGATGCCGACGTCCGCCTCCGCGAGCGCCGGCGCATCGTTGATGCCGTCTCCGATCATCATGACCGCGCCCGTGGCCCTGCGGCGCTCCTGCCGCACGATGCCGAGCTTGTCCTGCGGGGACAGGTCGCCGCGGGCCTCCGCCAACGGCAGGCCGGCGGCGATCTCGGCGACGATGTCGCTGCGGTCGCCGGAGGCGAGGACGAGCCGGGAGACGCCCTCCTGCTCCAGGCGCGCGAGCAGGCCCGCCGCATCCGGCCGCAGGAGATCGGCGAGCAGCAGCACCGCCGCGAGGCGCCCGTCCACCGCGACCGCGACCGCCGCCGTGCTGCCGTCCATGCCCTCGATCGGCGGCACGGCCCCGTCGAGATATTCGCCGACATAGGACAGGCTGCCGACGGCGACCGGCCGCCCCTCCACCCGGCCAGCGAGCCCCCGCCCGGCCGTCTCGCTCACCTCATGCGGCGCCGACAAGGCGAGGCCGCGCTCTCCCGCCGCCTCGATCAGCGCCTCCGCGACGACATGCGCGGAGGCCTGGTCAAGCGAGGCGGCGAGCCGCAGTGCCTCGTCGGCATCGACGTCATCATCCCCGTTCGCCCCGGCGAAGACCCGCACATCGACGAGGCGGGCGCGACCGAAGGTCAGGGTCCCCGTCTTGTCGAGCACGGCGGTGCGCGCCTGCGACAGGGCTTCCAGCGCCCCGCCGCCCTTGATCAGCACGCCGTGCCGCGCCGCCTGCGACAGGCCGGCGACCAGCGCGACGGGCACGGCGAGGATGAGCGGGCACGGCGTCGCCACGACGAGCACGGCGAGCGCCCGCACCGGGTCGCCGCTGACGAGCCAGGCGGCGCCGGCGAGCAGCACGGTCACGGCGAGGAAGGCGATGGCATAGCGGTCGGCGAGGCGCGCCATCGGCGCCTTGGCCTTCTGCGCCTCCTCGACGAGGCGGACGATGCCGGCATAGGTGCTCTCGGCCGCCGGCCTCAGCACGAGGAGATCGAAGGCAGCGCCGATGTTCGTCGTGCCGCTCAGCGCCTCCCGCCCCGGCAACAGCCGCACCGGAACGGATTCCCCCGTGATGGCGGACTGGTCGACCATCGCCGGCTCGTCGACGACGCGCCCGTCCACCGGCAGCACGTCGCCCTGGCGGATCAGGAGGCGCTCGCCGGGGTGGATGTCGGCGAGCGGCACTTCGGCGATGCGTCCCTCCCCGTCGTAGCGCAGGGCGCTGCGCGGCACGCGCGAGAGCAGCGCCCGCATCTCCCGCCGGGCCCGCCCCTCCGCGTAGAATTCGAGATACTGCCCGCCGGCATACATCAGCGCCACGACGGCGCCGGCGAGCGTCTCGCCGAGAACGAGCGCCCCCGACATGGACAAGGCGGCGACGATATCGAGCCCGACGTCGCCGCGGCGCAGGCTGGTGATGATCTCGACGACGAGCACCGCGAGCACCGGCGCCGTCGCCGCCGCCCAGACATAGGGCGCAGCCGCACCATGGCCGGCCATGCGCAGCGCGAACCCGCCGGCGAGCCCGAGCATGGCGAGGAGCACGAGGAACGGACGCAGTCTGGCAACGCTCTCGGACAA
The DNA here is from genome assembly GCF_001418005.1 of Chelatococcus sambhunathii. GTDB lineage: Bacteria > Pseudomonadota > Alphaproteobacteria > Rhizobiales > Beijerinckiaceae > Chelatococcus_A > Chelatococcus_A sambhunathii. The sequence continues at coordinate 275,530 of NZ_LIOL01000001.1, forward strand.
GGCGAAGGCCCGGCACTGCCGCACGGCGCGGCAGCACCACTATGCAGCGCGATGCATCAAGGACAAGCGCGGCAAACCGTCCGAACCGCAAGCTTTCTATCGGGAGACGAGCGGCGAAGAGCTGCCACGTATCACAGGCCTCCCTTCCGAACCCCTCTATCAACCGCTTGCTCACCTGGAAAGCAGATCGATGAGTTTACGGCCCAGATCACACCTTGTAGATTGCACATATGGCGCTCAAACGGATGGACAACGTAGGAATCGTCGTCGAAGACCTCGGCGGAGCGATCGATTTCTTTCGCGAGCTCGGTCTCGCGCTCGAAGGGCGGGCCACGATCGAAGGAGAGTGGGCCGGACGTGTCACTGGGCTCGCCGGCCAGCGTGTCGAGATTGCCATGATGCGCACGCCGGACGGCCACAGCCGGCTCGAGCTATCCCGCTTCCTCTCGCCGCCTGTGGCCGCGGATCACCGGACCGCTCCGGTCAACGCTCTAGGCTATCTCCGCGTCATGTTCGCCGTGGACGGTATCGACGAGACGCTTGAAAAGCTTCGCAACCGCGGCGCGCAGCTCGTCGGCGAAGTCGTCCAGTACAAGGACGCGTATCGGCTCTGCTACATCCGCGGGCCTGAAGGGCTTCTCATCGGACTCGCCCAGGAACTCAGTTGAGCGCGCCTGCAGTTCGCCGACCTGCGCTCCGTCTACCCCTCCAGCTCCTCGCGCAGCATCTCCAGCTCGAGCCAGCGCTCCTCCGCCGCCGACAGCTCGCCCTGCACCTCGGCGAGTTTCGCGCTCACCCGCGCGAAGCCGTCAGGATCGCGGGCATAGAGCGCCTCGTCGGAGAGCCTGGCGGCCAGTTCGGCGACCGTCTTTTCCAGTTCGGTGATGCGGGCGGGCAGCGTCTCGAGCGCGTGCTTGTCCTTGAAGCTCAGTTTTTTGCGGGGCGCCGGCCCGGCCGGCTTCTCGGCCGCCGGCTTCGGCGGCTTCTGGGCCTTCGCCTTCTCCACCGCGCGCGCGTCGACGCCGCTGCCGCGCTGGGCGACCATGTCGCTGTAGCCGCCGGCATATTCGACGAAGCGCCCCTGCCCCTCCGCCATCAGGACGGATGTCGCCGCCCGGTCGAGGAAATCGCGATCGTGGCTGACGAGGAGGACGGTGCCGGCATAGTCGGCCAGCATCTCCTGCAGCAGGTCGAGGGTTTCGAGGTCGAGGTCGTTGGTCGGCTCGTCGAGCACGAGGAGGTTCGAGGGGCTGGCAAGGGCCTTGGCAAGCAGCAGCCGCGCCCGCTCGCCGCCGGAGAGCACCTTGACCGGCGTGCGCGCCTGCTCCGGCGAGAAGAGGAAGTCCTTCATGTAGCTGACGACGTGCCGCGACTGCCCGTTGACGACGACGCTGTCGCCCGCTCCGTCGGTCAGCACCTCCGTCAGGCTCGCCTCCGGATCGAGGGCCGAGCGCGTCTGGTCGAGCCGCGCCATGGCGACGTTCGCCCCGAGCCGCACCGTGCCGGCATCGGGCGCGAGCCGGCCGGTCAGCATCTCGACGAGCGTCGTCTTGCCGGCGCCGTTCGCGCCGACGATGGCGACGCGCTCGCCGCGGAAGATGCGGATGGAAAAATCCTCCACGATGCGGCGCTCGCCATAGGCCTTGGCGATGTGCTTCGCCTCGATGACGAGGGTGCCCGACAGCTCCGCCTCGCTCACCGTCATGTCGACATTGCCGAGCACGCGGCGCTGCTCGCGCCGCTCCCTGCGCATCGCACCGAGTTCGCCGAGGCGCCGCTGGTTGCGCTTGCGCCGGGCGGTGACGCCGTAGCGCAGCCAGTCCAGCTCCATGGCGATCTTGCGGTCGAGCTTGTGGCGCTCGCGCTCCTCCTGCTCCAGCACCTCGTCACGCCAGGCTTCGAAGGCGGCGAAGCCCTTGTCGAGCCGACGGGTGATGCCGCGGTCGAGCCAGACGGTGGCGCGCGAGAGGCTTTCGAGGAAGCGCCGGTCGTGGCTGATGAGGACGAGCGCCGAGCGCATGTTCTTGAGCTCGCTCTCCAGCCATTCGATGGCCGGCAGGTCGAGGTGGTTGGTCGGCTCGTCGAGGAGGAGGATGTCCGGTTCCGGCGCGAGCACGCGCGCCAGCGCTGCCCGGCGCGCCTCCCCGCCCGAGAGGTTCGCGGGTGCCTCCTCGCCGGTGAGGCCTAGCTGCTCGAGGAGATAGCGCGCGCGGTAGGGCTCGTCGCCCGGCGCGAGCCCCGCCTCCACATAGGCGAGCGTCGTCGCGAAGGCCGACAGGTCCGGCTCCTGCGGCAGGTAGCGGATCGTCGCCGTCGGCTGCGCGAAGCGCTCGCCCCGGTCCTCTTCGACCAGACCGGCGGCGATCTTGAGCAGGGTCGATTTGCCCGAGCCGTTGCGGCCGACGAGGCAGAGCCGCTCGCCCTCGCCGACGCTGAGCTCGGCGCCCGTCAGGAGCGGCGTGCCGCCGAAGGTCAGGTGGATGTCGGTCAGTTGTAGGAGCGGCGGGGCCATGGTGCTCAAGTGCTTTCGGCGCGGGATGGTTCGGCCCGCCATCTAGCGCAGCCGGGCGCCGCTGCCAAATGCGGCCCTCAGCCGGCCCGCTGGCGGAAGAAGGCGTCGATCGTCACCGCCGCCGTGTCGAGATGGCCGAGGAGGACGGCCACGGCCCGCTCGGCATCGCGCTCGCGCGCCGCCGCCAGCATCGCCAGATGGTCCTCCTGGGCCGAGCTGCTGCCCGGTGAGCGCGAGCAGCCGCGTCCGCTGACCGTGCGGGTCGGCTCCGGCGAAGAATCGGTTAGACTCCGCCGAAGAGGCAGGACACGCACAGGAGGAAGACGCATGCGATCGACGCTGCTCGGGGCCGCACTCGCCGTGACGCTGGCCAGCCCCGCGGCCGCCTCGTTCCAGTCCTGCGTCGCCGGCCTCAAACAGGAGGCGGCACAGCAGGGCGTCAGCCGCGCCATCCTCGACCGCGCGCTCGACATCTCCGCCCCGGACGAGAAGGTGCTGCGCCTGTCAACCGTCCAGCCCGAGTTCAAGACGCCGATCTGGGACTATCTCGCCTTTCTCGTCGACGAGGAGCGTGTGACCCAGGGGCGCGCCATGATGCGCCGCTACGATAGCATCCTGCGCGCCGCCGAGCGCCAGTTCGGCGTTGACCGCTTCGTCATCGCGGCCGTCTGGGGGGTCGAGACAGACTTCGGCCAGGAAGCGGGCAGCTCTTTCCTGCCGCATGCGCTCGCGACGCTGACCTGTGCCAGCAACCGGCGCACGAGCTTCTGGAAGGGCGAGCTGATGGCGGCGCTCAAGCTCGTCCAGCGCGGCGACCTCTCGCTCGACAAGCTCTACGGATCGTGGGCCGGCGCCTTTGGCCAGACGCAGTTCATCCCCTCCACCTACCAGCGCCTCGCGGTCGATTTCGACGGCGACGGCCGCCGCGATCTCGTCAGCTCGGTCGCGGACGCGCTCGGCTCCACGGCCAACTATCTCAAGCGGGCGGGTTGGCGCCAGGGCGAGTCGTGGATGTTCGAGGTACGCGTGCCGGCCGGCTACAACGGTCCCACGGGCCGGCGCAACAAGGCGCCGCTGTCCACCTGGGCGCAGCGTGGCATCACCCGCGCCGACGGCTCGCCGCTCTCCGGCGGGGCGCAGGCCGGCCTGCTGCTGCCGGCGGGGCCGAACGGTCCCGGCTTCCTCGTCTTCCGCAACTTCGACGCCATCTATTCCTACAATCAGGCGGAATCCTACGCCCTCGCCATCTCCCACCTCGCCGATCGCATGGCCGGCTACCCGCCGCTGCGCACGCCCTGGCCGACGGACGATCCGGGCCTGTCACGGGCCCAGCGCCTGCAGCTGCAGAAGCTTCTCATCGCGCAAGGCTACGATATCGGCGAGGCGGACGGGAAGATCGGCCCGGCGACGCGCGAGGCGATCGCCGCCGCCGAACAGCGCCTCGGCATGCCGCCGACGGGCCGCGCCGGAAATAGGATCTACCGGGCTCTCGGCGGGCGCTAGAGACCGCCGTCCGCGCCGGCCTCTGGCGAGCGGCCGCATCGATGCCCACATCGGGAGAATGGAGAGCCTCGCCCCTTCGGACGATCGCGAGCCCCGCTTCCATGCCCCGCCCGTTCCGCTGACGGCCGATGGCCGCCCGCGCAGGGTCGGGGTGGAAGTGGAATTCATCGGGCTGCCGGTCCGCGCCGCCGTCGATGCGCTCGCCGCCGCATTCGGCGGCTTGGTGCGGGAGGAGGATGCCCACGCCTGGCATCTCGAGGCGAGCGCCATCGGCGACCTCACGGTCGAGCTCGATGTCCAGCATGTCCATCCGCATCGCGCGCAGCAGCACTCGCTGCCACGCCTTTCGCCGCCCGTTTCGGCGCGGCTCGGCGCAGCCCTCTCGCCCTTCGTGCCGCGCGAGCTCATCACCGCTCCCCTGCGACTCGACGCGCTGCACCTTGCCGATCGTGCCGTCGACGTCCTGCGGCGAGCCGGCGCTCGCGGACGCGGCATCACGCCCTTCGGCGCGCTCGGCCTGCACTTCAATATCGCCCTGCCGGCGCTTGGCCCGCACAGTCTGGTGCGGCTCCTCAAGGCCTTCCTCGTTCTCGAGCCGCAGCTGCGCGAAGAGATCTATTCCGACGTCGTCGCCCGCCTCTTCGCGCCGCCAGCCTATCCGCCGGCCTATGTGGAGAAGGTACTGGCGCCGGACTACTGGCCGGACGCGGAAACGCTGGCCGAGGACTACCTCGCCGACAATCCCACGCGCCGGCGCTCGCTTGACCTCCTGCCCCTCCTCCTGCACCGCGATCCGGAGGGCATCGCCCCTCGCCTGACGGACAAGGTGAGCAAGCGCGAGGTGCTGCACTACCGCCTGCCGCTCGCGTGGGTCGGCGAGCCAGGCTGGAGCATCGCAGCGGATTGGAAGCGCTGGGTCGGCGTGGAGAGGCTGGCCGCCGACCTCGCAGAGCTCGATGCCGCGTGCCGCAGAGCGCTGGCCGGCAGCCCCCTCCTTGCGACAGGCCCGTGAGCCTTAGGGCAGGTCGCCGCCGTCGATACCGATGACATGGCCGCTCACATAGGAGCTCTCATCGCTCGCCAGGAACAGCACCAGGGCGGCCACCTCCTCCGCCGTGCCGACGCGCCGCATGGGGTAGGGAGCGACCAGTTGCTCGGTCGTTACCTTCCAGTCGCGCCGCACCCGCTCCAGCATCGGGCTCTCGATCGGTCCCGGCGCAATGGCGTTGATGCGCATGTCGCGTCCATATTCCTGGGCAGCGGCGCGCGTCATGTGGATGACGGCGGCCTTGGATGCGCCGTAGGCAAGGATGTTGGGAAAGGCATGCCGCCCGCCGATGGAGGCCATGTTGATCATGGCCCCTTTCGCGCGCACGAGATGAGGCAGTTCGTATTTCATCGACAGGAAGACGCCGCGCAGGTTGGTGGCGATCTGGTCGTCGAAGCCGGCGATGTCGGTGTCGGCGATCGGGGCGGGCGGCAGGTCGATGCCCGCGTTATTGAAGGCAATGTCTAGACCACCGAAGCGCGCCACCGTGTCGGCGACGAACCGCTCCATCTGGCCGGCGTCGCGCACATCCGACCTCAGATAGACGACATCGCCGCCACTCGCGCGCACGCGCTGCTCGACCGCGCGGCCGAGGTCCTCCCGCCGGCCGTTGAAGGCGACCCTGGCGCCGGCTGCTGCCAGAGCACCCACGGTCACCGCCCCGATGCCGGAGGTGCCGCCGGTGACGATCGCCACCTTGCCCGCGAGCCGCCCGGCCACCTGCGCCGCCGCCGGTCCCGCGACAAATCCGCTGCCGCCGACGGCTCCGGCCGCCAGCATGCCGCCGAGCAGGCTCCGCCGTGGCAGCCCGCCTTCCTGTGATTGAATGTCCATGGGATGTTCCTCGCTTGAACACGGAGGAATCTACCGATGCGGATTAGGGCGAAAAATCCGGTTCAACTTTGTGAACCGTTAAGCAACGCTTTATAATTGGTCATGACCTCGTCGGATCCCTTCTCGGGCCTTGCCGCCTTCCTCGCCGTCGCCGAGGCTGGCGGCTTCACGGCTGCCGCCGCGAAGCTCGGCGTGTCGCCCGCAGCCGTGAGCCAGGCGGTGAAGGCCTTCGAGGCGCGGCTCGGCACACCACTCTTCCTGCGGACCACCCGGCGGGTGGGCCTGACCGAGACGGGCGCCGCCCTACTTGCCCGCGCCGGGCCGGCGGCGGCCGAGATCGCCCGGGCGATCGAGGCTGTTGGGGAGATGGGCGAGGAGCCGGCCGGCCTGCTGCGTCTCACCGTCCCCCGCATGGCCGTGCCGCTCGTCGTCGAGCCCGTCATCCCGGCCTTGCGGCGGGCCCATCCCAAGGTGTCCGTCGAGATCTCCGTCGAGGACGCGACGGTCGACCTGCCGGCCCACGGCTATGACGCCGGCATCCGCATCGGCGAATTCGTGGAACGCGACATGGTGGCGGTGCGCCTCACGCGCGACATCGCCTGGTCGGTGGTCGCAAGCCCGACCTATATCGCCGCCCGCGGCACACCAGAGTTGCCCGACGACCTGGCCGGGCACGAGGCCATCCGCTACCGGTTTCCGACATCGGGCGCCGTCTACCGCTGGGAATTCGAGCGCGAGGGCCGCTCAGTGACGATCGACCCGCCGGGCGGCCTCCTCGTCAACGATGGTGCCCTGCTCGTCGCCTTCGCCGCGGCCGGCCTCGGCCTCGCCTATGTCGCCGATATCGCCGCCGAGGCGGAGATCCGGACCGGCCGGCTGGTACCGGTGCTGCAGCCGTTCCTGCCCCGCAGCCCGGGCCTCTTCCTCTATTTCCCGCGCCGGGCCGGGACGCAACCGAAGCTGCGCGCCTTCATCGACGTCGCCCGCCGTGTGCTGCGGCCGGCCCAGCGGGCGGAAGGCGCGGCTGCGGCCCAACCTTGGTGTTGTCCCTCATCGCCGGCCTGCTATCGGTGACGGCCGCGGCGACGATCTTGATGTAGCTCACCACGGTGCCCGGGCTATCCCAGTGCTGGGCATCCTTCCGGCGCAACCATCCGGACGCGCGAACGGAAGGATCATCCGGGCTGTCCAGCTTGCCACGCCGGAGAGCAAAGGAATCACCTGTCGGTCCCGGTTCGGGACAGCCGCCACGGGGCGCGAGCGAATATCCTCGCCACCGTGCGTGGTGAAAGGGCCGAAGCCGGTCTTGTCCACCAAGTCCCATAGGCGCGCAACGTCGTCATCGGCCATCGTTCAACGCCTTCGTTCGAAGACCGCCGGACGAAGACGGCAGGCGCGAGTTCCCTCCGGCCAGATCAGGATCGTCGCGGAATCTCGAGGCCCCTTTGCACGGCCGGACGCGCCAGACCCCGCTCGAGCCAGGCCGGCACATGTTTCAGCCCGTCGAAGCCGACGAGGTCCCCCGCACCATAGAAGCCGATGAGGTTGCGCACCCAGCCGAGCATCGAGATATCGGCGATGGTGTAGTCCTCGCCCATGATCCAGGCGCGGCCCTCCAGCCTCGTCTCGAGCACGCCGAGCAAGCGCCGCGATTCATGGACATAGCGCTCCAGCGGCCGCTTGTCGGCGATCTCGCGGCCGGCGAACTTGTGGAAATAGCCGACCTGACCGAACGTCGGCCCGATGGCGGCCATCTGGAAGAAGACCCACTGGATTGTTTCCCAGCGTCGTGCGGGGTGCTGCGGCAGGAGCCGCCCGGTCTTCTCGGCGAGGTAGAGCAGGATAGCGCCGGATTCGAACAGGCCGAGCGGGGCGCCTCCGGGGCCGTCGGGATCGATGATCGCCGGGATCTTGCCGTTGGGATTGAGTGACAGGAATTCCGGCGTCCACGTCTCGTTGGCGCCGAGATCGATGGCGTGCGCCTCGTAGGGCAACCCGGTCTCCTCCAGCATGATCGATACCTTCACCCCGTTCGGCGTCGGCGCCGAATAGAGCTGCAGGCGCTCGGGATGGGCGGCGGGCCAGCGCTTCGTAATCGGGAAGGCGCGCAGATCCGGCATCGTGGGCTCCCTCAGGAACGGACATCACCCCGCAACCGTAGCCGATGGAGGAAGGCGCTCAAGCCCGGCTGCAGCCATGAACCGACGGCCTCCGCCGCATGCGTGCCGAGGAATTGCCGGCCGACACCGCAGGCGCTATCCGCAGATTCAGGACCCGCCACTGCATGAGTTGAGGACGAATCACGATGCCGCCGACGGCCTTTCCGCTGAGGCAGCCGCGCCCGTCGAACGGTGAAGGACGGCCCGGGGGGCAGCGCGCGTGACCGGCCCAGTCGCACTCGCCCTCGTGCCCGTCGCCCTCATGATCGCGCTCGGCTACGGGCTGCGCCGTTCCGGCTTCATCGCCGAGGCGTTCTGGCCACAGGCCGAGCGGCTGTGTTATTTCGTGCTGCTGCCGGCCCTGTTCCTCAACAGCCTCGCGACGGCGGACATTGACGCCCTGCCCGTGCAGGAGTTGGCGCTCGTGCTCGTCGGTGCCACCGTCACGGTGGCCCTCATCGTCGTCCTCGCCCGCCCGCTGTTCCGCACCGACGGCGCCGCCTTCACCTCGATCTTCCAAGGCAGCATCCGCTTCAACAACTACATCGGGGTGAGCCTCGCCGCCGGGGTCTTCGGTGCGCCGGGCATCGCACTGGCCGCCGTGTGCAACGCGGCCATCGTGCCCACGGTCAATCTGCTGTGCATCCTCGTCTTCGCGCGCTTCGGCACGGCGCGGGTCGCAGCCCTCGGTGTCCTGCGGCTGATTGTCACGAACCCGCTGGTCGTCGCCTGCCTCGGCGGCATTCTGCTGCAATGGCTCGGCATGCGTCCGCCGGCCGGGATCGAGCCTGCGCTGCGAGCCCTCGGCGCCGCCTCCATGCCGCTCGGCCTGCTGTGCGTCGGCGCGGCACTCGACTTCGGCGCCGCCCGCTCTTGGATCGGCCCGGTCATCGCCTCTTCCGTGGCGAAATTCCTTGTCATGCCAATGGTGACACTGCTGGCCGTGCGACTCACCGGCCTCGGCGCACCGGCTGCGACCATCGCGCTGATGTTCCAGGCGCTGCCGACCGCCTCCTCCTCCTACATCCTCGCCCGGCAGCTCGGCGGCGACGCGCCGCTGATGGCGGGGATCACGGCCACGCAGACCGTGCTCGCGGCCTGCACCATCCCCGCTGTACTCGCCCTGTCCGCACTTGTTCCCTGACCGGCGACAGCGCTTCCGATCACATTATGGAAGAGAACAATTTCAGAAGGGCGGCGGAGCCCTATATTATTCTCGGGTGAGTCGGCAATCGATCGCTCCGGAGGTGTGATGTGACAGCCCGAAGGTGACTGCTGGGGCGCCTGCCGGTGCCCATTCCCGAAGAGGGAACAGTGGGTGTGCAAAATCGTTCACCCCGGGAGCAGGAGCCGATGGCCATCCCGTCGCAACAGACCGGGCCTGCCGCGGGAGAGCACGATGCAAAGGAGAGAATCCGACGTCTTCGATCTCTTTTCGGAGATTTATAGAAGTACGGCGCAGGAGGAGATGAGTCTGCAGGACTATCTTCTTGCATGCCGCGACGACAAGAGCATGTATGCCACCGCTCAGGAGCGGATGGTCGATGCAATCGGAGAACCGACGCTCGTCGATACGAGTGCAGACGAACGCCTCGGTCGCATATTCTCCAACAGAACGATCAAGATTTATCCGACCTTCGCCGACTTCTACGGCATGGAAGACACGATCGAGCGGATCGTGGGCTACTTTCGCTATGCGGCCCAGGGTCTCGAGGAGCGCAAGCAGATCCTCTACCTGCTCGGCCCCGTCGGCGGCGGCAAGTCGTCGCTCGCCGAGCAGCTCAAGAAGCTGATGGAGCTGCGCCCCATCTACACCCTCGCTATCAACGGTACCGTGAGCCCGATCTTCGAGTCGCCGCTCGGCCTGTTTCACCCCGAGCGCATGGCCGACCTCCTCGAGGACAAGTATGGCATCGCCCGACGGCGCCTGACCGGCCTCATCTCGCCCTGGGCGGCGAAGCGCCTCGATGAGGTCGGGGGCGACATCTCCAAGTTCAGCGTCGTCAGGCTGATGCCCTCGCGCCTGCGACAGATCGCCATCGCCAAGACCGAGCCGGGGGACGAGAATAACCAGGACGTATCCTCGCTCGTCGGCAAGGTCGATATCCGCCAGCTCGAGAACTACAGCCAGTCGGATCCTGACGCCTATTCGTACAGCGGCGGCCTCAACCGCACGACGCAGGGGCTGCTCGAGTTCGTCGAGATGTTCAAGGCCCCCATCAAGGTGCTGCATCCGCTGCTGACGGCGACCCAGGAGGGCAACTACAACGGCACCGAGAACTTCGGCGCCTTCCCCTATCAGGGCATCGTGCTCGCCCATTCCAACGAATCCGAATGGCTGCAGTTCAAGAACAACAAGAACAACGAGGCCTTCCTCGACCGCATCCTCGTGGTCAAGGTGCCCTATTGCCTGCGCGTGACCGAGGAACGGCAGATCTATGAGAAGCTGCTGCGCGAAAGCGCTCTCGCCAAGGCTCCGTGCGCGCCGGAGGTGCTGGAGATCCTGAGCCGCTTCACCGTCTCGACCCGGCTCGCCGAGCACGAGAACTCGCCGCTCTATACCAAGATGCGGGTCTATGACGGCGAGAACCTGAAGGATATCGACCCCAAGGCGAAGCCCGTGCAGGAATACCGCGATGCGGCCGGCGTCGACGAGGGCATGACCGGGGTGAGCACGCGCTTCGCCTTCAAGGTCCTGTCGGAGACATTCAACTACGACACCAAGGAGGTCGCGGCCGACCCCGTCCATCTCATGTACATCCTGGAGCAGGCCATCAGGCGCGAGCAGTTCCCGAAGGAGACGGAGACCGCCTATCTCGACTTTATCAAGTCCGAGCTCGCCACGCGCTATGCCGAGTTCATCGGCCACGAGATCCAGAAGGCCTATCTCGAATCCTACAGCGAATATGGCCAGAACCTGTTCGACCGCTATATCGCCTATGCCGATGCCTGGCTGGAGAACCAGGACTTCAAGGATCCCGACACGGGCCAGATTCTCAACCGCGAGATCCTCGACAGCGAACTGTCGCAGATCGAGAAACCGGCGGGCATCGCCAATCCGAAGGACTTCCGCAACGAAGTGGTCAAGTTCACGCTGCGCGCCCGGGCGAGGAACCACGGCCGCAACCCCGCCTGGACCAGCTACGAGAAGCTGCGCGAGGTCATCGAAAAGCGCATGTTCGCCCAGGTTGAGGACCTGCTGCCTGTGATCAGCTTCGGCTCCAAGAAGGACAGCGCCACCGAGAAGCAGCACGACGAGTTCGTGCACCGCATGGTCGAGCGTGGCTATACCAGGCGGCAGGTCCGGCGCCTCGTCGACTGGTACATGCGTGTCAACAAGGCAGGGTGAGGCGCCAATGGGCGAGGTCAGCGGATGCCGAATTTCATCGATCGCCGCCTCAACCCGAAGGACAAGAGCCTCGGGAACCGGCGGCGCTTCCTGCGGCGTGCCCACGAAGAGCTGAAGCGGGTCGTCAAGGAACGGATCAGGGCGGGCAAGATCGCCGATGTCGATGCCGAGCAGGGCGTGCCGATGCCCGCGCGCGGCACGGATGAACCGACCTTCCAGCCCGCTCGTACCAGCGGGCAGCGACAATATATCCTGCCGGGAAACAAGGAGTTCACGCCAGGCGACCGGATTCCGAAGCCCGGCGGAGGGACAGGCGGTGCCGGCTCCCGGGCCGGCCGCGGCCAGGCGGAAGACGACTTCCAGTTCGTGCTCTCGCGCGAGGAGGTGCTCGACCTGTTCTTCGAGGACCTCGAGCTACCCGACATGATCAAGCTCTCCCTCAAGGAGACCGTGTCGTACAAGCCGCGCCGGGCGGGCTTCGCGACGAGCGGTGCGCCGACGAACATCAACGTCGGCCGCACCATGCGCAACAGCTACGGACGGCGCATTGCCCTGCACCGGCCGCGGCGCGCGGATGTCGAGGCACTTGCCAGGGAGATCGCGATGCTCGAGACCGCCGCTCCCGCCGCCGGCCGCGGCCAGCGGCTCGAGGAACTGCGCGCAGAGCTGGAGCGGCTGGAGCGTCGGCGCCGGCGCATTCCTTATGTCGATCCCGTCGACATTCGCTACAACCGCTTCGAGCCGCAGCCGCTGCCCAACGCCAATGCGGTGATGTTCTGTCTCATGGACGTGTCGAGTTCCATGGGCGAGCGGGAGAAGGACCTCGCCAAGCGCTTCTTCGTGCTCTTGCACCTCTTTCTCAAGCGCCGCTATGACCGCATCGACATCGTCTTCATCCGCCACACCGACGAGGCGCGGGAGGTGGACGAGGACACCTTCTTCTATTCCACCCAGAGCGGCGGCACGGTGGTCTCCACCGCCCTCGAGGAGATGCTACGCATCATCGAGGAGCGCTATCCGGCACGGGACTGGAACATCTATGCCGCGCAGGCATCGGATGGGGACAATATCGCCGGCGATTCCGAGCGCTGCGCGTCCCTGCTCAACGGGCCATTGATGCGCCTTTGCCAGTATTACGCCTATGTGGAGATCATCGACGAACGCGAGACCGAGATCTTTGGCGCGACCGACAACGGCACTTCGCTCTGGCGGGCCTACCGCACTGTGAACGAGGCATGGCCCAACTTCCAGATGACGCGGATCGCGCGGCCGGCCGACATCTACCCGGTCTTCCGCAAGCTCTTTGCCCGCCAGCCCACGACGCCGCAGCGCAAGTGAACGGGGATCGGGATGACGAAACGGCCAACCTCACCGCTCCTCTTTTCCGGCTCCGACTGGAACTTCGCCACCCTCTCGCGCACCTATGACGCCATCGAGGCGATCGCGCTCGAGGAACTCGGGCTCGACGTCTATCCCAATCAGATCGAGATCATCTCATCCGAGCAGATGCTCGACGCCTATTCCTCGGTCGGCATGCCGCTGATGTACCAGCACTGGTCCTTCGGCAAGCGCTTCGTCTTCGAGGACCATCTCTACCGCAAGGGCCTGCGCGGCCTCGCCTATGAACTCGTCATCAACTCCAATCCCTGCATCAGCTATCTGATGGAGGAGAACACCATGGCCATCCAGGCCCTGGTCACTGCACACGCTGCCTTCGGGCACAACCACTTCTTCAAGAACAATTATCTTTTCCGACAGTGGACCGACGCCAACGCCATTCTCGGCTACATGGAATTCGCCAAGAAATATGTGACGAAATGCGAGGAGCGCTACGGTACCGCCGCCGTCGAGGAGATCCTCGATTCCGCCCACGCCATCATGGACCAGGGCGTGTTCCGCTATCGCCGCCCGCCGCGTCTTTCCTCGGAGAAGGAGCGCGAGCGCGCCCGCGAGCGGCTGGAATACGAGGAACAGACCTACAACGACCTGTGGCGGACATTGCCGTCGTCTGCCGACAGCATCGACGGAGAGAACCTCTCCAAGGCCGAGCGGGAGGCAGCCGAGCGCAAGAAAGCCCTCAATCTGCCGGAAGAGAACCTTCTCTATTTTCTCGAGAAGAACAGCCTCATACTGGAACCGTGGCAGCGGGAAATCCTCCGCATCGTGCGCGTCATTGCCCAGTATTTCTACCCCCAACGCCAGACCAAGGTGATGAATGAAGGCTGCGCCACCTTCGTTCATTACTTCATCATGAATCGCCTTTACGATCAGGGAAAGATCAACGAAGGCACCATGCTGGAGATACTGCAGAGCCATTCGAATGTCGTCTTCCAGCCTGACTTCGACGATCCGCGTTTTTCCGGCATCAATCCCTATGCCTTGGGCTTTGCCCTGATGCAGGACATCGAGCGCATCGCGACGGAGCCGACGGCGGAGGACCGCGACTGGTTTCCCGACCTTGCCGGCAGCGGCGACTGGCGCGCCACGCTGATCGACGCCTGGGCCAACCACCGCGATGAGTCCTTTGTCCTGCAATATCTGAGCCCGGCGCTGATCCGGAAGTTCCGGCTCTTCCTCCTGTCCGACAGGGCGGGCGACAATTTCTGCGAGGTGGCTTCCATCCACAACGAGCGCGGCTACGAAGCGATTCGCGCCGCACTTGCCCGCAACTACGAGACCGGTGCCAACCTGCCCGACATCCAGGTGGTCGACGTCGACCTGCTCGGCAACCGGCACCTGCGACTCGCCCATTACATCAAGAACGGCATCCTCCTGGAGGAGGAGAATCGCGACGCCACGCTACGCCATGTGCGCCGCCTCTGGGGCTACGACGTCAGCCTTTGCGGCATCGATGCGTCGACCGGCGAGACCCGCTACGAGCGTTCGACGGCGCAATTGTCCCAGTAGGCAACCTCATTGTGCGAAGAGGTGTCGCGCCATGAAGTCGACGAAGACGCGCAATTTGGGCGACATGTAACGGCTTGACGGCCACAGCAGCCGGAAGGTTCCTTCATGTTCCGTGTGCTCCGCGAGCACCGCGCAGAGTCGCCCATCGGCGAGTTGTCGGCGAATGGCGAAATCCGGCAGGCAGGCAATGCCAAGCCCCGCCTCTGCCATTGCGATCAGCGGCTCGATGGTGTTGGCGACGGCCGCCACCGGGATATCCGGCTCGCCCGGTCCACGCCGGAGCGGCCAGGGTTCGAGCTTGCCGCTCGTCGCATAGCGATGGTGCAGACAGGCATGGCCGGCGAGATCCGCGGGCGTGCGCGGCGTGCCCCTTTGCGCCAGATAGCGGGGCGAGGCAACGAGCCCGAGCCGGAAGCTGCCCAGGACGCGCATCATCAGGCGGGAATCGCTCACCGCACCGGCCCGCACCACCACGTCGAAGCCCTCCTCCACCACATCGACCAGCCGGTCGGTGAAGTCGAGGTCGAGCGCGATGGCCGGATGGGCCTGCATGAAGGCCGTGAGCGTCGGCATCATTAGCATGCCGGCGAGGGGCAGGCTCACGCGCAGCTTCCCGCGCGGCGTGCCCTGCGTCTGCGCCAGCTCCAGCTCCGCCGCCTCGATCTCGCTGAAGATGCGGCGGCAGCGCTCGAGAAAGCGCGCCCCTTCCGCCGTCAGCGTGATCGCGCGCGTCGAGCGATGCATCAGACGCACGCCAACCCTCTCCTCAAGCCGCGCGATCGCCTTGCCGATGGCGGACGAAGACACGCCGAGTTGCCGGCCGGCGACCGTGAAGCTGCGCGCCTCGGCGGCACGCATGAAGGCGTTGAAGGCGTGCAGGCTGTCCACGGGCGATTCCCCTATTTCGGACATTTTAGTCCGAAATCTTCGTCACTGAAGCCTGATTATTCTATCCTGCGAGCGGCTCTATAGCGCTTGCGACCGGCCGAGTGCGACCTCGGTCGAGGCGAGCAAGGAGTCCATTCATGTCACAGACTGCAGCAGTACCGCAGGAACACGGCCGCTTCCCCTATTCGGCCATCGTCGACCGCCCGCCCCTGCGCTGGCCGCACGGCGCGCGGGTCGCTGTCTGGGTCATCCCGAACATCGAGCACTTCCTGTTTGATCGGCCGGGCGCGGCGATCGTGCCGGCCACGACCGCCTTCGTGCCGGACGTGCTCAACTATTCCTGGCGCGACTATGGCGTGCGCGTCGGCATCTGGCGACTGATGGAGGTCATGGAGCGGCACGGCATTCGCGGCACGGCCGCCCTCAACGCCGACGTCGTTCGGCACTACCCGCGCATACTGGAAGCCGGCAAGGCGCTCGGCTGGGAGTGGATGGGGCACGGCACCAACAACTCCACCATGATCAACGCCCAGTCCGAGGAGGAGGAGCGGCACCTCGTCACGACGGTGCTCGACACCATCACCGAGGCCACGGGCACGCGGCCACGCGGCTGGCTGAGCCCGGGCCTGAGCGAAACCCACCGCACGCTCGACCTCCTCGCCGAGGCGGGGGTCGGCTACGTCGCCAATTGGGTCAATGACGAGCAGCCCTATCCCATGCATGTCAGGAACGGCAGCATGCTGTCGCTTCCTTATTCCGCCGAGATCAATGACTACGCAGCCTTCATCGAGCGCGGTCAGACGGGCGAGGATTTCGCGCGGACCATTCGCGACCAGTTCGACGGGCTCTATGAGGATGGCGCGGTGACCGGGCGGGTGATGGCCATCGCGCTGCACCCGTTCCTGATCGGCCATCCGCACCGCATGCGGGCCTTCGACAGCGCCCTCGCCCACATCACCGCGCGACAGGAGGTGTGGCTCGCCACCGGCAGCGAGATCGCCGACTGGTACGTGCAGCACCGTCAGGCGCGTTAAGTCCCGCTGCCCCGCACGCGCCACAACGTGAGCGAAGACGCCGCCCGCAGCCGATACACGCAACAGTGGAAATTGCGCCCGATCCGGCCGATGATCGGGGGGCGGCGCCTGTGCAGTTGCGTCGTCCCGATAGGCGGTGTCGCGATCGGACCGGGCCGGCGGCCATGGGCCCCGCGCCCGCGACGGTCGTGTTCTGGTAGTCCCGGCGAGCACATAGGCTTTCATGATGGACGACTTTCCCCCTCTCAGCCTGCACGTCCCCGAACCGGCAGTGCGGCCGGGCGGCACGCCAGATTTTTCCAACGTGCCGATCCCCAAGGCCGGCTCGGTGCCGCGGCCGCCGGTGGACGTCGATCCGCGCGACATTCGCGATCTTGCCTTCTCGATCATCCGCGTCCTGAACCGGGAGGGCGAGGCGGTCGGCCCGTGGAGCGGCCTGCTCTCCGACGAGGCCCTGCTCGAAGGCCTGCGCCACATGATGACGCTGCGTGCCTTCGACGCCCGGATGCTGATGGCGCAGCGCCAGGGCAAGACCTCCTTCTACATGCAGCACATGGGCGAGGAGGCCGTGAGCTGCGCCTTTCGCAAGGCGCTCGAGCCTGGCGACATGAATTTCCCCACCTATCGGCAGGCCGGCCTCCTGATTGCGGGCGGCTATCCGATGGTCGACATGATGAACCAGATCTTTTCCAACGAGGCCGATCCGCTGAAGGGGCGGCAGCTTCCCATCATGTACTCATCGAAGGAGCACGGCTTCTTCTCGATTTCCGGCAATCTGGGGACGCAGTTCGTGCAGGCCGTCGGCTGGGCAATGGCGTCTGCGATCAGCAACGACACCCGGATCGCGGCGGGCTGGATCGGCGACGGGTCGACGGCCGAGAGCGATTTCCACGCCGCCCTCGTCTTCGCCTCGACCTACCGGGCGCCGGTCGTGCTCAACATCGTCAACAACCAGTGGGCGATCTCGACCTTCCAGGGCATCGCGCGCGGCGGGGCCGGCACATTCGCCGCTCGCGGACTCGGCTTCGGCATCCCGGCGCTACGGGTCGACGGCAACGACTATCTCGCCGTCTACGCCGTCGCCCGATGGGCGGCCGAACGGGCCCGGCGCAATCTCGGTCCTACGCTCGTCGAATACGTCACCTACCGCGTCGGCGCGCACTCGACTTCGGACGATCCTTCGGCCTACCGGCCCAAGGACGAATCGGAGGCATGGCCGCTCGGAGACCCCGTCATCCGGCTCAAGAACCATCTCGTCCGGCGCGGCGTCTGGAGCGAGGAGCGGCACAGGCAGGCGGAGGCCGAGGTCATGGACAGTGTCATCATGGCGCAGAAGGAGGCCGAGAAGCACGGCACGCTGCATTCGGGCGGCAAGCCGTCCGTACGCGACATGTTCGAGGGCGTCTATGCCGAGATGCCGCCCCATCTCAGGCGCCAGCGCCATCAGGCCGGAGTCTGAGCCATGCCGCGCATGACCATGATCGAGGCCATCCGCTCGGCCATCGACATATCCATGGAGCGGGACGGCAAGGTCGTCGTCTTCGGCGAGGATGTCGGCTATTTCGGCGGCGTCTTCCGCTGCACGGCCGGACTTCAGCAGAAATATGGCAAGACGCGCTGCTTCGATACACCGATCAGCGAGCTCGGTATCGTCGGCACCGCCATCGGCATGGCGGCCTACGGCCTCAGGCCCTGCGTGGAGGTGCAGTTTGCAGACTATGTCTATCCGGCCTACGACCAGATCGTCTCGGAAGCGGCCCGTATCCGCTACCGCTCGAACGGCCAGTTCACCTGTCCCATCGTCGTGCGCATGCCGTCGGGCGGCGGCATCTTCGGCGGCCAGACCCACAGCCAGAGCCCTGAAGCGCTCTTCACGCACGTCTGCGGCCTGAAGGTGGTGGTGCCCTCGAACCCGCGCGACGCCAAGGGGCTACTGATCTCCGCGATCGAGGACCCCGACCCGGTCATCTTCCTGGAGCCGAAGCGGCTCTACAATGGACCGTTCGACGGCCATCACGAACGGCCGGTGACGCCGTGGTCCGGGCATCCGCTCGGCGAAGTGGATGCTGGCCATTTCACCGTCCCGCTCGGCAAGGCCGAGGTGCGCCGGCAGGGCAGCAGCGTCACGGTCCTCGCCTATGGCACGATGGTCTATGTGGCGGAGGCCGCCGCGCAGGAGACCGGCATCGATGCCGAGATCATCGACTTGCGGACGCTGCTGCCGCTCGATCTCGACGCAATCATCGAGTCTGTCCGCAAGACCGGGCGTTGCGTGATCGTGCATGAGGCAACGCTGACCTCCGGCTTCGGTGCGGAGCTCGCTGCCCTCGTCCAGGAGCATTGCTTCTACCAACTCGAAGCGCCCGTCGGTCGGGTCACCGGCTGGGACACGCCCTACCCCCACGCCCAGGAATGGGACTATTTCCCCGGCCCGGCCCGCGTTGGCGAGGCACTGGTGCGAGCGATGGAGGCCTGAATGGGCGAGCGCATCGTCAAGCTGCCCGACGTCGGCGAGGGGATCGCTGAGGCGGAACTCGTCGAATGGCATGTGAAGGTCGGCGACCTGGTGCGCGAGGACGCCGTTCTCGCCGCTGTGATGACCGACAAGGCGACGGTCGAGATTCCCTCCCCCGTCGAGGGTGAAGTCGCCTGGATCGGCGCGGAGATCGGCGAGAAGGTGGCCGTAGGCGCACCGCTCGTGCGGCTCCGGACCCCGGGTGAGGACGACACCGACGCACCGGCGACGGCGGCAACCGGCCAGGGTGCGCAACCGGCTGAGGCGGAACCGTCCCGGTCGCCCGTGCCCGGGACGGTGGCGGAAGAGGCGGAGCCGAAGCCTGCCCGGGCCCCCGCAGCGCGCGCCACGCCCGCGTTAGGAGTGGCCCCGAGGCCATCGGGCGCGAAGCCGATCGCCTCGCCTGCCGTCCGCGGCCGTGCGCGGGAGGCGGGTATCGACCTGCGCCAGGTGCCGGGAACGGGCCCCGCCGGCCGCATCACGCACGAGGACCTCGACGCCTTCCTGAGGGAGGGGCCTGTCGGAACCCCGCGTTCAAGGCTCGCGCCGGACAATTCGGTCGAGGAGATCAAGGTCATCGGCCTGCGCCGGCGCATCGCGGAGCGGATGGAGCTCGCGCATGCCCGCATCGTGCCGATCACCTATGTGGAAGAGGTAGACGTCACCGCGCTCGAGGAGTTGCGGACCAAGCTCAACGCCGAGAAACGCGGCGACCGCCCGCGTCTGACGCTCCTGCCCTTCCTCATGCGCGCCATGGTCACGGCCATCCGCGAGCAGCCGATGATCAACGCTCACTACGAGGACGAGGCCGGGCTTCTCCGCCGCTTCGGCGGAATCCATATCGGCATCGCGACGCAGACCGATGCCGGCCTCCTCGTCCCCGTCGTCAGGCACGTGGAAGCCCGCGACATCTGGGACTGCGCAGCCGCGCTGAACCGCCTCGCGGAGGCCGCGCGCACGGGCACGGCGACGCGTGAGGAGCTCACCGGCTCGACGATCACCATTACCTCCCTCGGCGCCCTCGGCGGCATCGCCACGACGCCGGTGATCAACCGGCCGGAAGTCGCCATCGTCGGGGTCAACAGGATGGCGGTCCGGCCGCTCTGGGACGGCAAGGAATTTGTTCCGCGCAAGGTCATGAACCTGTCGTCATCGTTCGACCATCGCATCATCGACGGCTGGAATGCCGCCGTCTTCGTGCAGCGCATCAAGGCGCTCCTTGAGACCCCTGCCCTGATCTTCGTGGAAGGCTGAGGAAGACGATGAACGAGATCGTTTGCTCGCTGCTCGTGATCGGCGCCGGCCCCGGCGGCTATGTCTGTGCGATCCGCGCCGGCCAGCTCGGCATCGATACGGTGATCGTCGAGAGCGGCAAGCTCGGCGGCACCTGCCTCAATGTCGGCTGCATTCCCTCCAAGGCGCTGATCCACGCGGCGGAAGAATTCGAGAAGGCCGTCCATTGGTCGGGCGCCTCGGCCCCGCTCGGCATATCCGTCTCTGCGCCAACCCTCGACCTGAAGAAGACGATCGCCTGGAAGGACCACGTCGTCGGCCGCCTCAACAACGGTGTCGCGAATCTCCTCAAGAAGGCTGGCGTAAAGTCCGTCCACGGCCGGGCCCGCTTCCGCGACGGCAAGACGGTCGCCGTTGAGACCGAGACGGGGGTGCAGGTCATCCGCGCGCAGGCGATCGTCATCGCCACGGGCTCCGAACCGGTTGCGCTGCCGAACCTGCCCTTCGGCGGAACGGTGGTCTCGTCCAGCGAAGCGCTGGCCCTGACGAAGCTGCCAGAGACACTCGTCGTTGTCGGCGGCGGCTATATCGGCCTCGAACTGGGCATGGCCTTCGCCAAGCTCGGCACCGCCGTCACCGTGGTGGAAGCCGAATCCCGGATCCTGCCGCTTTATGACGCGGAGCTGACGCGGCCGGTCGTCAAGCGGCTGAAGGAGATCGGCGTCTCGGTGCTGACCGGCACCAAAGCGCGCGGCCTGTCGGGCAAGGGCGATGCGCTCATCGTCGAGACCGCAAGCGGCGAGAAGCGCGTCCCGGCCGAAAAGGTGCTGGTAGCGGTCGGCCGCCGCCCGGTCACCGACGGCTGGGGCCTCGAGGAGATCGATCTCGACATGGCCGGCCGCTTCCTGCGCATCGACGATCAATGCCGCACCTCGATGCGCGGCATCTATGCGATCGGCGACGTGACCGGCGAGCCCATGCTCGCGCATCGCGCCATGGCGCAGGGCGAGATGGTCGCCGAGATCGTCGCCGGCAGGCGCCGCAGCTGGGATGTCCGCGCCATCCCCGCCATCTGCTTCACCGATCCCGAGATCGTCGCGGTCGGGCTGTCACCGGAAGAGGCGCGCGCCGGAGGCCGCGAGATCAAGATCGGCCAGTTTCCCTTCAGCGCCAACGGGCGCGCCATGACGCGCCTCGGCGAGGACGGCTTCGTGCGCATCGTCGCGCGCGCCGACAACCACCTGGTGCTCGGCATCCAGGCGGTCGGCCAAGGGGTATCCGAACTCTCGACGGCCTTCGGCCTCGCCATCGAGATGGGCGCGCGGCTCGAGGACGTGGCCGCCACGATCCACGCCCACCCGACGCAGGGCGAGGCCTTCCAGGAAGCGGCCCTCAAGGCGCTCGGCCATGCGTTGCACATCTAGCCGGCCACCTTGCCGCCGCTGGCGTCTCAATGAGCAGGATCAGCCAGTATCTTGGGCACTCGAACACAACCGTCACTGAGCGCGTCTACACGAGGTTTGCCCCGGATCACTTGCGCGAGGAAGCCGGCATCCTCGACTTCACGCGCGTCCGCAGCGCAGGCCGATAGGTTCGATGAACCTTAGAGCAATCCGTTTTTGGGAAAGAAAATTCCGTTATTCCAAGACGTTAATTGGTGGGCCAGGCAGGACTCGAACCTGCAACCAGACCGTTATGAGCGGCCGGCTCTAACCATTGAGCTACTGGCCCGTCAAGGACGTGGCGCCGCCGGCACGGTGTGCGGCACAAAGACATTCCGCAGCGCCGAGCTTCCATGGCACAGGCGGCGGACGCTGACAATACCGTCCGCCGCTGCATGCATGCCATGGCCCGCCAGCTTCATTCGGCGATGCGCAACGCACCGATGTTGCGTGCGATCTCTTCGAAGACGGCGATGATCTCGTCGGGCGTGGCCGCGATATAGGCGAGCCGGTGGCTCGAATCCGTCGGGTCGACGGATGCGCAACTGGTCAAGAGCGAAAGGCCCGCCTTGCTGATGGGCGCATCGGGCGTGGAGAAGGCCACCGTATAGACGATGATGCCCTTCTCCTTGGCATTGGAGCAGGCCTCCAGCGTCTTGCCGTCCATCACCGTGGTGGCCTTGGCAGCAGTGGTCACCCCGCTCGCCAACCGGTTGTTCGTGTAATAGCCGAAGGGCGAGTAGATCGACCTGTTCAGCGTATTGCTCGCCGAGTTCCAAACATTGTCGCCGTCCGTCATCAGGATGATGATCTTGCGGTTGTTCTCCGTGCCATAGGCGCGGCCGTCGGCGAAGGGCGTGTTCGGCGAGATGGTGCGCCAGCCCCACATGAAGCCCTCGAACAGATTGGTATTGCCCGAGGCATTCATGCCATCGATGGCGCTGCGGATCGTCTGCGCGGTGCCGGTGAGGCGCGTCAGCTCGCGCGCGTCACAGCTCGCGTTGGGGCCGCGCGAGTTGCTGCGCTTCGACGAATTTCCACCGATCCTGTATTTGCACACGCGCTGCTGTGCATCGACCTCGGAGCTGGGCGACGACGGCTGACAGGCACTGTTGCTGTCATCGATGTAGCTGTTGGTAAAGCGCCCGCTGTAGATGGTGCTGGTTTGGTCCTTGGTCCCAGGTTCGTCCGGTGCGAACTGCGGCACGAAATAGCTGTTGCCGTCGCTCTGGCTGACCGGCGTGTCCTTGACCCCATGTTCACCGGGTCGTGTTTCGACACATCCAGCCCAATCGACGCCGAGTTCCTTGAAGAGCGCAAAGCGTGTCGCGGGGTTCCAGGCGCCCGACCTCGTGTCGAGCTTGATGTTCTCCCAATGGATCGACGACTTCGCCCCCAGATCCAGCCAGGAGGCCGAGGCCGACGGATTGGTCTTGTTGTAATACTGTGCCCCAACCTTGACCGATAGCGTGAAGGGCACCACCGACATCTTCGTGCGTTCGGCAATGGCCGGGCTGGCGTACATCGTATCGACCAGCTTCTTCGCCGCGTCCTTCGTCGCCGCCATCTTGGTGCGCCCTCCGACATAGGCCCCCATGGAGCCCGAGTTGTCCATGACGAGAGCGATCTCGAAGGTATCGTTGGAAATGACGGTACGGGTATAGGCGCTGATCGGGATGGGGTCCTTGCTGAGCCGCCCGATGTTCATGATGATCGGCGGGTAGGCTGCCGAGGTGTAGAGCTTCATCTCCGTCTGGGCGTTGCTGATCCATATGTCGTCGATACGCGCGGCCGAGCCGCCCATCTTGGCGAGATCCGGTCCCATCATCGCGGCGAAATAGGTTTGCGCAATCGCGAGCAGTTCCGCCTTCGATTTCTGTGAGGCGAGCGGGGCAATGGCCACGATCGTCGCGTCAGTGGCGCGCTGCAGCTTGGTGCGCAAGGTGGCGGCGCGCGAGTAGTCGACCGCGACGCCTATGGAAAAGACAAGCGGCAACAGGGCGAGCGCGAACCAGATGGCGATGTTGCCGCCCTGATCGGCCGAGAACCGGAACAGCAGGTTGGACTTGGACGTCATCCGCGAACCTCGATGGCAACAGGATGACAATGCCACAGAGCCGTAAAGTGCTGGTTTCGCCCGATCCGCGCGTTTCACCGAGCGGCTTAACCGGACGGTAGCGATATTGGCGCCTTTCGGCTCTGCAGGGGATGCGCGGCAGCCGAGCGTCCAGGCCGGTTGACAGGGCGCGAGCCATGCCGGCTTCTCGCGATCTGCATGAGGAAGGACCCACCATGAACGCGCACGGCGCGCCCGCACGGACAACCCGAACGGCGACACTGACCCTGCGCGGGGTCGTCGATGGCGCGCGCGAGATCGCGCCAGTCGCCATCTTCGTCATTCCCTTCGGCATCGCCTTCGGCGCCGCAGCCATCGAGAAGGGGCTATCAGCGCCCCTGTCCGTCCTCATGAGCACTTTCGTCTTCGCCGGCGCCTCACAGTTCGCAGCGCTCGACCTGTGGGCCTCGCCGATGCCCTATCTGATGCTGGCGCTGACGGTCTTCGCGGTGAATGCCCGCCACATCCTGCTCGGCGCGGCACTCGCCCCCTGGCTGCTGCACCTGCCGATGGCCAAGCGCTATGCGGTCCTCAGCGTGCTGAGCGATCCCAACTGGGCGCAGGCCACCCGTGCCCTGCAGCGGGGCGAAACCGACGCGGGGCTCGTTCTCGGCAGCGGGCTGCTCATGTGGATCGCCTGGATCATCGCCACCGCGATCGGCGCCGTGCTCGGCTCGAATCTAGGCGATCTCACCCGTTTCGGCTTCGATGTCCTGATGATCGCGTTCTTCGCCGCGGCCGTCGTCGGCCAGTGGCGCGGCCTGCCGGACCTGGTGCCGTGGCTGGTTGCGGCAACCGTTGCCCTCGCCGGCGCTTGGATACTTCCCTTCGGCTGGCACGTCGTCGCAGGGGCGCTCGCCGGTGGCATCACGGGAGCGCTCAGGCATGGTTGACGAGACGACCGCCCTTCTCGCCATCGCGCTCATGGCCACGGTCACGTTCCTGACCCGGATCGGCGGCGTCGTCATCATGAGCTTCGTGCCGATCACGCCGCGCATCGAGGCCTTCCTACGGCATCTGGCCGTGTCGGTCATCGTGGCGCTGGTGGTGCCTGCCGCCGTCAAGGGCGGACCGACGGCAATGCTGGCGGTGGCGACGGCGGGGCTCGTGATGGTGCTGACGCGCAGCGCCGTCGGCGCCATGCTGGCAGGGGTCGCCTGCGCCGCCCTGCTGAGGGCGCTGCCGATCTGACCTCTCAGGGCCGGTAGACCTCGACCGCGTCACTCAGGCCGTCGAGTTCATATTGGCCAAGCCGGCGTGGATCGGCCCAAAGGCGTTCGACGAAGGCGCGTGTCATCAGCAGGGCCTCGCCGAGCTGGCGGTTGAGCTTGGCGACCCGGCTCGTCACGTTGACGTCCCGCCCCACAACCGTGAAATCGAGCCGGTCGCCTGAGCCGACATTGCCATAGGCTGCCTCGCCATGGTGAAGGGCGATGCCGGCGGCGAGCTGGATGCGCAGTTCGCCCGCCTCATTGGCCGCGGCAAGACGGGCGAGCCCCGACTGGGCGGCATCGAGCGCCGACTGGGCAGCCGCGCCCGTATCGTCCCCCCGGTCGCGGAAGATGGCGAGAAGCCCGTCGCCCATGTATTTCAACACCTCCCCACCCTCGCTCTCGATGGGCGGCACGAGGCAGTCGAAGTAGCCGTTGAGCAGGTCGACCGTCTCCTCCGGCGCCAGGTTCGAGGTCAGGCGCGTATAACCGCGCATGTCGGCGAACAGGATCGCCGAGCGGATGCGCGTCACCTCGCCACGCCGCACATCGCCGGACAGCACACGCTTATGCGGCTCATCGCCGATATAGGTGCGCAGCACGTGGCCAAGTGTGATGTAGCCGGCGGTGATCTCCATCACCGCGCCGATGGCCGGCATAACGGCCTCGATCAGCGCCCGGTGCTCAGGCGAGAAGCCTTCGGGGGACTTGGTGGCGAAGGCGATGCCGTTCGCATCGCCGTTGGCGAAGAACACCGGGAAGCACAGATAGTGCGTGTAGCCGGCCTCCTTCAGCTCCGGCACGATGCCGTAACAGTCGTCCGCGGTCTTCGGCAGCCACAACTGCAACGGCCGGCGAGTCTGGTGCACGGCATAGAAGGGGCTGCGCCGATAGCCGTCGTGCGATTCAACCCGGTATGGGAACGCCTGAAGGGTGACGCCCGCCCCCTTGATCCAGGTGCGCGAAATGGCGGCGTGCAGCGAGTGCAGGGTCTTGATGGTGAGCGACACGCGGTCGATGGGCAGACCCGCGGCCAGCATGCGCTCGCACATGCCGGCGACGATGGCGACGGAATCGCGCATCTGCCGTGCCTCGCTCAAGAGCCAGTCACGCAGCGCGATGCTCGCCCTCAGACCGTCGGGCGACAATTGGCCGGCGAGCATGTAGGTACTGTCGCACTGCGGGCAGTCGAAGAGAGATTGCCCCTTCGGTCCGACGGCGATCTCCGCCTTCTCCATGGCGATCGGCACGCCCGCGCCGACCGGTGCCGCCACCTTTCCCGGCACGGCATCGACCATGGGGGAATCGGGCGCATCGACATGGGACGCCGCGAGAGGTGGGCGGGAGGTGATCTCTTCCGTGGTCATGGCTTCGTATATTGGGATCGGCGGGCGCTCGCGCCAAGGGGCACGGCATCGAATTCCTCCCTTGCCGCAGTTTGTGCTTGGCAAGCGACGGCTCTGCGGCTAGCAACACGCCGCACCGCACAATAACGCGGCGCCGTAAGCGTCCGACGTCAGGCAACGCATCACATGAGCCGCCGCAGGCGGGGTGATGCGTTCGCAGACCCCTGATCGCCTCCGGTGGCAACCGGATTCAGACCATGACCGAAACCACGCAACCGCGGCGCGTCAGGCTGCCCGCCCGTTACGCCGGAATCGTGATGCCTTTCGTGCTCTCGATCATCATGACCTTTATCGTCTCGGGCATCTCGACCCTGATGAACGTCGGGCTGCGACCGGAATTCCTTTCACTCTGGCCCGCCGCCTGGGGCCTGTCCTGGCTCGTCGCGTTCCCGACGCTGCTCCTCGTGACGCCGGTCGCACGCCGCATCGTGGGGCTTCTCGTCCATCCGCCGTCAGCCCCCTGACGCGGAAATGCCCGGCCCGCCTCCTCCGCGGAAGAAGCGCCGGACATTCCGCCATCGCAGGTCAAAAGAAAAGGGCGGCCTTTCGGCCGCCCTTCTTCCCCGTCCGGGACGATCAGTTGTCGAGGAAGCTGCGCAGCTTGCGCGAGCGGCTCGGGTGCTTGAGCTTGCGCAGCGCCTTGGCCTCGATCTGGCGGATACGCTCGCGCGTCACCGAGAACTGCTGGCCGACCTCCTCGAGGGTGTGATCGGTGTTCATGCCGATGCCGAAGCGCATCCGGAGCACGCGCTCCTCGCGCGGCGTGAGCGAAGCGAGCACGCGCGTCGTGGTCTCGCGCAGGTTGGACTGGATCGCCGCATCGATGGGCAGGACGGCGTTCTTGTCCTCGATGAAGTCGCCGAGGTGGCTGTCCTCCTCGTCGCCGATGGGCGTCTCGAGCGACACCGGTTCCTTGGCGATCTTCAGCACCTTGCGCACCTTCTCGAGCGGCATGGCGAGCTTCTCGGCCAGTTCCTCCGGCGTCGGCTCGCGGCCGATCTCGTGCAGCATCTGCCGGCTGGTGCGGACGATCTTGTTGATGGTCTCGATCATGTGCACCGGGATCCGGATGGTGCGCGCCTGGTCCGCGATGGAGCGCGTGATGGCCTGGCGGATCCACCAGGTGGCGTAGGTCGAGAACTTGTAGCCGCGCCGGTACTCGAACTTGTCGACCGCCTTCATGAGGCCGATGTTGCCCTCCTGGATGAGGTCCAGGAACTGCAGGCCGCGGTTCGTGTACTTCTTGGCGATGGAGATGACGAGCCTGAGGTTCGCCTCGATCATCTCCTTCTTCGCCTGGCGCGCCTCGCGCTCGCCCTTCTGCACCATGGCGACAATCTTGCGGAACTCGAGGATCTCGAGCCCCGTCTCGGAGGCGAGCGTCTGGATCTCCTGGCGCAGGTCCTTGATACGGTCCTTCTCGTTGGCGACGAAGTCGCGCCAGCCGCGCGTGCCGAGCTTGGAGACGCGCAGCACCCACTTGGGGTCGAGCTCGGCGCCCTGGTGCTGGCGCAGGAAGTCCTCGCGCGCCACGCCATAGCTTTCGGCAAGGCGCATCAGCCGGCCCTCGAGGCCGATCAGCCGCTTGTTGATGTCGTAGAGCTGCTCGACCAGCGCATCGATGCGGTTCTGGTTGAGCGACAGCGACTTCACGTCGACGATGATGTCGTCCTTGAGCTTCTTGTACTTGCGCTCCTGGGAAGGCGACAGCTTCAGGTTCTGCAGACGATTCTCGATGTCCTGGTCCTGCAGGCGGCGCAGCTTCTTGTAGTTCTCGGCGATGTTGTCGAAGATCTCGAGGACGCGGGGCTTCAGTTCCGCCTCCATGGCCGACAGGGAGACGTTGTTCTCCATGTCGTCCTCGTCCATCTCGCCTTCCGCTTCGGCGATGGCGCTCTCGTCCTCGCCGGCCGCTTCGTCGCTGTCCTCGCCGTCCTCGGCGACGCGCGGGGCGCCCTTGCCTTCGGGATCGGCATAGGTCGCCTCGAGGTCGATGATGTCGCGCAGGAGGACGCGGCCTTCGACGAGTTCGTCGCGCCAGATGATGATGGCCTGGAAGGTGAGCGGGCTCTCGCACAGGCCGGCGATCATGGCCTCGCGGCCGGCCTCGATGCGCTTGGCGATGGCGATCTCGCCTTCGCGCGAGAGAAGCTCGACGGAGCCCATCTCGCGCAGATACATGCGCACGGGATCGTCGGTTCGCTCGGCGGGCTCGCTCTTCGTCTCGACCTTGGCCGGCAGGGCCGAGCGCGTCGCGTCGACGAGGTCGCCACCGTCGACCTCCTCTTCCTCGTTCTCGCCGCCCTCGGCGTTGGCGTCGTCCGCCTCTTCCGACTCGATGACGTTGATACCCATCTCGTTGAGCTGGGCGAGCACGTCCTCGATCTGCTCGGAGGAGAACTCCTCCGAGGGCAGGACCTCGTTCAACTCGTCATAGGTGACGTAGCCGCGCTTCTTGGCGAGCTTGATCATCCGCTTGACAGCGGCGTCGGTCAGGTCGAGCAGCGGGCTGTCGGTTTGCGTTTCCGCCGTTTCCTGCGTCTCGTCCCGTTCCGTCGTTTTCGTCGCCATATCTGACTGCTCCACTCGCCCCGGTCCATCGCGCCCGGCAGGCTCTCCAGCTGCAACAGACGAAAAGGCAGCGCCGGCACGGGCCGGGCCACCCGATCACTCATCTGCCGATCAAGCCAAAGATCGTTTGCCTAACCGTTAACCATCTCCCGGCTTCACCTGTCGACCACAACTTTCGTGGCCGGTGCATCTTGCCTGCGGCCCGCATCATGAGGTACGTCCCGGTACGAGGTTTCCCGCCTGCGTCCGGACCGCCTCCACCTCCGCCTCGGCACCGTCGAGCGATGTTATCTGCGCCTGCAGGTCGCACAACAGCACGAGGTTGGCCTCGCTGTCGTCCTGCGCCAATGCGCGCTCGGCCGCCTTCAACTCGCTATGTAGCGAGCGGCGGCGCCTTTGCAAGATGATGGCCTGACGCAGGGCATTCTCCACATCCGACAAATCGGCGCCAGATTCAAGTACCCACGCGTCACCGGGCCGCACCGCACGGCGGAACTGCTCGACAACGGGACCGAGCCCTGCCCGCTCCAACCGTCCGACGATGGCCGCGCCGTCGCTCGTTCCCTCGGCCGCCGCATCGACGAGCGCCGCCCTGAAGCGCGCCGCCTGGGCATCCGAAAAGTCGAGCGTCGCAATGGCCTCGCAGTGCTCCTCGAGCAGGCGCGGATGCACGAGGAGCGTCATGAGGATCAAGGCCTCACGCGGCGAAACCGCGGGTGCGCTGGCGGCGAACAGCGGATGCCGGGCGAGCAATGGGCTCGCCTTCGGCACGGACGCGACGGCGCCGCGCTGGCCCGCACCGCCGCGCCAGTGGCCGGGCGCGCGGCCGTAGCCGCGCTGCCCCCCGCCGTCACGGCCGCGCCAGGAACCGCCGCGACCGCCTGCTGCTGCCGGCATCGCGCCGGCGGGCGCCATCTCGCCGAGCCGCGCCATCAAATCTGCGCGATAATGCCGGCGCAACACTTCGTCCCGAACCTGGCCAAGCACCTCGCCGATGCGCCGCTCCAGCGCCGCCCGCCGCTCGGGCGTATCGAGCGGCCCGGCCTCCAGTTCGCGCGCCCACAGCATGTCGGACAAGGGCCGCGCCTGCGCCAGCACCGCCTCCATCGCCGCCGGCCCGCGGCTGCGCACGAGGTCGTCCGGATCCTGTCCCTCCGGCAAGAGGGCGAAGCGCAGCGACTTGCCCGGTTGCAGGGCCGGCAGCGCCACGTCGATGGCGCGGAAGGCGGCGCGCTGGCCGGCCTTGTCGCCGTCGAAGCACAGGATCGGCTCATCGGCCATGCGCCACAGGAGGGCGAGCTGCTCCTCCGTCAGCGCCGTGCCGAGCGGTGCGACGGCGTGGTGAATGCCTGCGGCGCTCAACGCGATGACGTCGACATAGCCCTCGACGGCGATGACCACGCCCCTGTCGTGCGCCGCCTTGCGGGCCTGATGGTGGTTGTAGAGGAGCCGCCCCTTGTGGAAGAGCGGGGTTTCGGGCGAATTGAGGTATTTCGCCGGCACGTCGGCGCTCATCGCCCGCCCGCCGAAGGCGATCACCCGCCCGCGCACGTCCGCGATGGGAAACATCACCCGGTCGCGGAAGCGGTCGTAGGGGACGGCGACGTCCTCGCCCGTCACGAGCAGCCCAGCCTCGACCATCATCTCCGACGGCACGCCCTTGGCCGCGAGGTGGTCGCGCAGCGCGAAGCGGTCGGCCGGCGCATAGCCGATGCGGAAGCGCCGCTGGATGTCGGGCCCGAGGCCGCGGCCGGCGAGATAGTCCCGCGCCTTCGCCCCCTCGCGCGCGGCGAGCGTCGCCTCGAAGAAAGACGCGGCGAGCTCGAGCACGTCGTGCAGGCTCTTGCGCTTCTCCTCCTCGGCGGCCGCCTCGCGCGAGACCTTCGGCAGCGTCACGCCCGCCTCGGCCGCGAGCCGCTCCACCGCCTCGGGGAAGGAGAGCCCGTCGACCTCCATGAGAAAGGTGAAGATGTCGCCGTGCTTGCCGGAGGAGAAGCAGTGATAGAAGCCCTTCTGGTCGTTGACGTAGAAGGAAGGCGTCTTCTCGGCGTTGAAGGGCGACAGGCCCTTCCACTCGCGCCCCGCCTTGATCAGGCGCACGCGCTTGCCCACCACCGCCGTCACCGGCAGCCGCGCCCTGATCTCCTCGAGGATGGAAGGCGGAAAACGCATCGTCCTGCCTTTGCTCTAACGCATCCTAGCCGAAAGCGCACCGCGTGCGTGTCGCCCCGGCGCAAAGCAGTTGGCGGACGAGCTTATCAACGCAATCCACAGGCTTCTCCGAATCCGGGCCCGGGTTCAACCGGCTCGCCAGAGTATCACGCAGCGGCGCCCGCCCGGGCGGGGATCGTTTGACATGCCCCGTCAACCACTCGACAATTGGTCATGGCCGAGGGATCGGACAACATCATCCTGCGCTACCTGAAGCGCATCGACGAGAAGGTCGATGCGCTACGCGAGGACAATCGCGAGATCAAGCAGCGCCTCGGCCTTCTCGAGCAACGATACGGGCTGCTCGAGCAGCAATACGCCTCGTTGTCATCCCGCATCGACCGTATCGAGGCCCGCCTCGACCGTATCGAGAAGAGGCTCGATCTCGTCGAGGTCTGACGGCTCACCCCGCGAGCTTGGCCTTCACCATCGCGCTCGCCTTGGCGAAATCCATGCGCCCGGCATATTTCGCCTTCAGGGCGCCGATGACCTTGCCCATGTCCTTGATGCCGGCGGCCCCGGTCTCGGCGATGGCGGCGTCGATCGCCGCGCCGACCTCGGCCTCGTCCATCTGCTGGGGCAGGAAGGAGGTGATGACGGCGATCTCGCCCCGCTCCTGCTCGGCGAGTTCCGGCCGGCCGCCCTTCTCGTAGATCTCGGCCGATTCCTGGCGCTGCTTGATCATCTTCTGCAGCATGGCGAGGATCTCCTCCTCGCTCGCCTCGCCGCGGCCGGCGCCGCGGGCCTCGATGTCCTTGTCCTTGAGGGCGGCCTGGATGAGCCGCACGGTCGCGAGCCGCGGCTTGTCGCCCGCCCGCATGGCTTCCTTCATGGCTTCGGTGAAGCGTGCGCGCATGACGATCCTCTCGTTGTTATGGCTTCCATCACGACAAGTACATTGACGCCGGCGCCCGCGCTTCTTAGGTTCCGCCGCCAGTGGCGCGGACGGCCGCAAGCGGCCGGCCCGGTTTTCATGGCCGGACGTGATGGCGTCGGCCGAGGGCTTAAACTGATCATGGCGATGCTGCAAGACGACGCAATGGCGGGCGGTTGGCAAGAGCCGCGCGCAACCGCTGTCCTCGTCCTGGCGGACGGCACCGTGCTCGAGGGCTTCGGCCTCGGCGCAACAGGCGAATCGACCGGCGAGGTCTGCTTCAACACGGCGATGACGGGCTACGAGGAAATCCTCACGGACCCCTCCTACGCCGGGCAGATCATCACCTTCACCTTTCCCCACATCGGCAATGTCGGCGTCAACGACGAGGACATCGAGACGGTCAACATGGCCGCCTCGGCCGAGGTGCGCGGCATCATCGTCCACGCCAACGTGACGGAGCCCTCGAACTGGCGCGCAACGCGCCACCTCGACGCCTGGCTCAAGGCCCGCGGCATCGTCGGCCTGTCCGGCATCGACACCCGCGCGCTCACCGCTCTCATCCGCGAGAAGGGCATGCCCAATGCCGTCATCGCGCATGATCCTGCCGGAGATTTCGACATCGAGCGCCTGAAGAAGCGTGCAGCCGAGGTACCATCGATGGACGGGCTTGACCTCGTGCCCCTCGTCGGCACCACGCAGCGCTACGAATGGGACGAAACGACGTGGGTGCTCGGCCAAGGCTATGGCCGACGCGAAGGCGAGGCCAGGCACCATGTCGTCGCGGTGGATTACGGTGTCAAGCGCAACATCCTGCGCCTGCTCGCGGCCCGCGGCTGCAAGGTCACCGTCGTGCCGGCGACTGCGACCGCCGAGGACGTTCTCGCCCTCTCACCTGATGGCGTCTTCCTCTCCAACGGCCCGGGCGACCCCGCCGCGACCGGCGAGTACGCCGTGCCGCTAATCCGCACGCTGCTTGACAGGAAGGTGCCGACCTTCGGCATCTGCCTCGGCCACCAGATGCTCGGCCTCGCCGTGGGGGCGAAGACGGCCAAGATGCACCAGGGCCACCACGGCGCAAACCATCCGGTCAAGGACCACACGACCGGCAAGGTCGAGATCGTGTCCATGAACCACGGCTTCGCCATCGACCGCGACAGCCTGCCGGAGAACGCCGAGGAGACGCATGTCTCGCTCTTCGACGGCTCCAATTGCGGCATCGCGCTGAAGGACCGCCCCGCCTTCTCCGTCCAGCACCACCCGGAAGCCTCGCCCGGCCCGCAGGACAGCCATTATCTCTTCGACCGCTTCGTGGAGATGATGGACAGGCACAAGCCCGCCACCGAGCGGGCCTGAGGGAACCGGCGCCGGCGGTGCCGAACGGGCTCTTGCCGGACCGGCTGCGATCCGCGAGCCTTGTCGGCGCCACCGCTGCGCCGGCCATATGAGCACGCGGCTCGGACGCGTTCGCGCGCAGGGCGCACAACCCTTTCCACGTCGACGATTCTCGTCTAAGAGGGCCGGAACGTGGACGGAGCAAGCTCCCCGCCACGCACTCACGGGGACGCGCTCCGGCTCTCAGAAGGCCGATGGCGCGGCCTTTTTTTATGTGCCCGGCCGATCCCGTGCCGGGCGCCCCAGGTCACGACGAAGACGCGAGCGACACGCATGCCCAAACGCACCGACATCGCCTCGATCCTCATCATCGGCGCCGGGCCGATCGTCATCGGACAGGCGTGCGAGTTCGACTATTCGGGCACCCAGGCCTGCAAGGCGCTGAAGGCGGAAGGCTACCGTATCATCCTCGTCAATTCGAATCCGGCGACGATCATGACCGATCCCGATCTCGCCGACGCGACCTATGTCGAGCCGATCACGCCCGAAATCGTGGCGAAGATCATCGAGAAGGAGCGCCCCGACGCCCTGCTGCCGACCATGGGCGGCCAGACGGCGCTCAACTGCGCCCTGTCGCTCAAGAAGATGGGCGTGCTCGAGAAGTTCGGCGTCGAGATGATCGGCGCCACGGCCGAGGCGATCGACAAGGCTGAGGACCGCGAGCTCTTCCGCGAGGCGATGACCAA
This sequence comes from Chelatococcus sambhunathii, assembly GCF_001418005.1. Taxonomy (GTDB): domain Bacteria; phylum Pseudomonadota; class Alphaproteobacteria; order Rhizobiales; family Beijerinckiaceae; genus Chelatococcus_A; species Chelatococcus_A sambhunathii. Next base: position 309,424 of record NZ_LIOL01000001.1, read on the forward strand.
GATCGGCCTCGACACGCCGAAGTCGCACCACATCGACAATCTCGCCGACGCCTTGAAGGCCCTCGACGACATCGGCCTGCCGGCCATCATCCGCCCCTCCTTCACGCTCGGCGGCACTGGCGGCGGCATCGCCTACAACAAGGAAGAGTTCATCGACATCGTCGAGCGCGGCATCGACGCCTCCCCGACCAACGAGGTGCTGATCGAGGAGAGCGTGCTCGGCTGGAAGGAGTACGAGATGGAGGTCGTCCGCGACAAGGCGGACAACTGCATCATCGTCTGCTCCATCGAGAACATCGACCCGATGGGCGTGCATACGGGCGATTCCATCACCGTGGCACCGGCGCTGACGCTGACAGACAAGGAATACCAGATCATGCGCGACGCCTCGCTCGCCGTGCTGCGCGAGATCGGCGTCGAGACCGGCGGCTCCAACGTCCAGTTCGCCGTCAATCCGGCGAACGGGCGCATGATCGTGATCGAGATGAACCCGCGCGTCTCGCGCTCGTCGGCCCTGGCGTCAAAGGCGACCGGCTTCCCCATCGCCAAGGTCGCGGCCAAGCTCGCGGTCGGCTACACGCTCGACGAGATCGCCAACGACATCACCGGCGGGGCGACGCCCGCCTCCTTCGAGCCGACGATCGACTACGTCGTCACCAAGATCCCGCGCTTCGCCTTCGAGAAGTTTCCCGGCGCCGCGCCGGTGCTGACGACGGCCATGAAGTCGGTCGGCGAGGCGATGGCCATCGGCCGCACCTTCCAGGAAAGCCTGCAGAAGGCCCTGCGCTCGCTGGAGACGGGCCTCACCGGCCTCGACGAGATCGAGATCCCCGGCCTCGGCCAGGGCGACGACAAGAATGCCATCAAGGCCGCCCTCGGCACGCCGACGCCGGAGCGCCTCCTCAACGTCGCCCAGGCCTTGCGGCTCGGCGTCGATGCCGACCAGATCCACGAGACCTGCAAGATCGACCCCTGGTTCATCGCGCAGATGCAAGGCATCGTCGAGACGGAGGCCAAGGTCCGCAAATACGGCCTGCCGGCGACGCCCGGCGCCTTCAGGCAGCTGAAGGCCATGGGCTTCTCGGATGCGCGCCTCGCCGTCCTCGCCGGCAAGAGCGAGGAGGAAGTCAAGGCCCTGCGCCGCTCGCTCGGCGTGCGCCCGGTCTTCAAGCGCATCGACACCTGCGCAGCCGAATTCGCATCCCCAACCGCCTACATGTACTCGACCTATGCGGCCCCCTTCGCCGGCACCCTTGCAGACGAGGCGCGGCCTTCGGACGCGAAGAAGGTCGTCATCCTCGGCGGCGGGCCAAACCGCATCGGCCAGGGCATCGAGTTCGACTACTGCTGCTGCCATGCCTGCTTCGCTCTCGACGAGGCGGGCTACGAGACCATCATGGTCAACTGCAACCCGGAGACGGTCTCGACCGACTACGACACCTCAGACCGGCTCTATTTCGAGCCGCTGACGGCGGAGGACGTCATCGAGATCATCGACACCGAGCGGCAGAATGGCACACTGCACGGCGTCATCGTGCAGTTCGGCGGGCAGACGCCCCTGAAGCTGGCCCGCGCGCTGGAGGAGCACAAGGTGCCGATCCTCGGCACCTCGCCCGATGCCATCGACCTTGCCGAGGACCGTGACCGCTTCAAGCGCCTGCTCGACCGGCTCGGCCTCAAGCAGCCGAAGAATGGCATCGCCTATTCCGTCGAGCAGGCCCGGCTCGTCGCCGCCGAGGTCGGCCTGCCGCTCGTCGTGCGCCCGTCCTACGTCCTCGGCGGCCGTGCGATGGCCATCATCCGCGACGAGGACACCTTCGGCGACTACCTGCTCGGCACGCTGCCGGCCTTGGTGCCGCACGACATCAAGGCGCGCTATCCCAACGACAAGACCGGCCAGATCAACACCCTGCTGGGCAAGAACCCTCTGCTCTTCGACCGCTACCTGTCGGACGCCATCGAGGTGGACGTCGACTGCCTCGCCGACGGCAAGGACGTCTTCATCGCCGGCATCATGGAGCACATCGAGGAAGCCGGCATCCACTCCGGCGACTCGGCCTGCTCGCTGCCCCCCCGCTCGCTCTCGCCCGAGACGCTGGAGGAACTGGAGCGCCAGACGAAGGCCCTCGCCCTCGCCTTGGACGTCGGCGGCCTCATGAACGTGCAGTACGCCATCAAGAACGGCGACATCTACGTGCTCGAAGTCAATCCGCGCGCCTCGCGCACGGTGCCCTTCGTCGCCAAGGTCATCGGCGAGCCCATCGCCAAGATCGCTGCCCGCATCATGGCCGGCGAGAAGCTGGCCGCTTTCGGCCTGAAACCCAAGGAGCTGGCACATATCGGCGTGAAGGAGGCCGTATTCCCATTCGCCCGCTTCCCCGGCGTCGATGTGCTGCTCGGCCCGGAGATGCGCTCGACCGGCGAGGTCATGGGCCTCGACACCTCCTTCGGGGTTGCCTTCGCCAAGAGCCAGCTCGGCGGCGGCACCAAGGTGCCGAAGGACGGCACAGTCTTCGTCTCCGTCCGCGACGCCGACAAGGACCGGATCCTGCCGGTGGTCAAGACGCTCGCCGAGCTCGGCTTTGCCGTGGTGGCGACGAGCGGCACCCAGCGCTTCCTCGCCGAGAAGGGCGTTGCAGCCGAGCGGATCAACAAGGTCCTGGAAGGCCGGCCGAATGTCGTCGATGCCATCAAGAACGGCTCGATCCACCTCGTCTTCAACACGACGGAAGGCGCTCAGGCCCTGCACGACTCGCGCGAGCTGCGCCGCGCGGCCCTCTTGCATAAGGTGCCCTATTACACCACTCTTGCCGGTGCGGCCGCCGCCGCCGAAGGTATCAGGGCCTATCTCGCCGGCGACCTCGAGGTGCGAGCGTTGCAGGAGTACTGGCCGGCCGGCTCGAAGAGCGCCTAGGCGAGACGCAGGCCGCAACACGTCGAGTTTCATCACGCGTCACGGGGTACGATTGCGGCCCCGGACGGCGTCTTTGTTGTGAGAGAACGTACGCGATGGAAAAGATCCCGATGACCGCCTCAGGCTATGCGGCCCTCGAAGCGGAGCTCAAGCGCCGCCAGCAGGAGGAGCGTCCGCGCATCATCCAGGCGATCGCCGAGGCGCGTGCGCTCGGCGACCTCTCGGAGAACGCGGAATATCACGCCGCCAAGGAAGCGCAGAGCCTCAACGAGGGCCGCATCCAGGAGCTCGAGAGCCTCCTGTCGCGCGCCGACGTCATCGACCTCAGCAAGCTCAACGGCAAGACAGTGAAGTTCGGCGCCACCGTGACCCTCGTCGACGAGGACACGGAGGAGGAGAAGGTCTACCAGATCGTCGGCGAGCCCGAGGCAGACGTCCATTCCGGCCGCGTCTCGATCACCTCCCCCGTGGCCCGCGCCCTCATCGGCAAATCCATCGGCGACAGCGTCGAGGTGGTGACCCCAGGCGGCGGCAAGTCGTACGAGATCATCAACGTCCGCTTCGGCTGATCCGCATTCGGAGGCCTTCCATGGCAACGGTGTCGCGTCGTCACCTGCTCGGCATGGCCGCGCTCGCCGGAACGCTGGCGCTCGGCGCCTGCGTTGCGCCGGCAACGACGCCGCTGCCGGCGGGCGAGGCCGGAGCGCTGCGCCTCTCGGCCATCTCGGTCGACATCTCGGCGCTGGTCGCCCAGGGCCAGGGCCCCTTCGCGACGCTCGTCGGCGACAGCCTGTCGGATGCGCTCACGAACGCCTTCGCCGACCGGCTCGCGCCGCGCGACCGCACGGCACCGCGCCTCGTCGTGCGCCTGAAGAGCCTCACCTTGTCGGCCTGGTCAGGAGGCTCCTCGATCCGCATCGACGGCAGGGATTTCGCCGAGGGCGGCTCCGACAGCGACTATCTCGACGGCGAGGCGCTCATCGTCGGCCGCCGCGGCGAGATCGAGGCGCGCTACCCGATCCTCTTCGCCCTGCCGTCGAGCTATTCCGGCCCGTGGTATCTCGCCGACAACGAACAGCGCCGCGCCGCCACCATAGCCCAGCTCTACGCCGACTGGGTCAAGCGCAAGATCGTCGGACGGTAGGCCCGGGCGCCTCTCTGGCACACCGCGACATCGCGCCGGTCGAGCCGATCCAAATAGCGCCCGCAGCGCTCGTTCGATCCTCACCGTCGTCATGCCCGCGCTTGTCGCGGGCATCCACGCCTTAGAAAATTCCTGCAAAGTCAGAAGGCGTGGATGGCCGGGACAAGCCCGGCCAAGACGGCGGGGGATGCCGGGCCAGCGATCCCGACGCCGACCGGTCGATAACCCGACCCTCCAGCCCGCCGATCCGCCCCTACCCCACCCTCGATCCGTCCGCCATGGGCACGATCGGCTCGTCCTTGACGAGGTCGAGCGTCAGCGCCGTGCGCACGTTGCGCACGTTCGGCATTGCTGTCAGTTCCAGCACGAAGGACTGGAAGGAGCGCAGGTCTGGCGCCACGCATTTGAGGAGGAAGTCCGTCTCGCCCGACAGGGTCCAGCATTCGCGCACCAGCGGCATCTGGCGGATGCGCGCGGCGAAGGCCTCGAGGTCCGCCTCGGCCTGGCTCGCGAGATTGACCATGGCGAAGCAGGTGACATCATAGCCCAGGCGCCGCTGGTCAAGGATCGCCCGGTAGCCCCGGATGATGCCTGCTTCCTCGAGCGCCCGCACGCGGCGCAGGCAGGGAGGCGCGGAAAGTCCGGCGCGGCGCGCCAGTTCCACATTGGTGATACGGCCGTCTGCCTGGAGCTCCTTCAGGATCTTCCAGTCCGTCGCGTCGAGTTCCACGCGCAAGCGCGATTATCCTTCTCGCAGGTGCCGGACGATTGCGTCATGCGACGTGGCACGGGCACGGTGATCGCCTGATTTAGTATGATTCGGGCGCCAAATTCGCAAGAGAGTCTCACGATGTTGCACGCCGATAGCGCCTGGATTCTCACCGACGGCAAGGCGGGCGACGAAACCCAGTGCCTCGGCCTCGCGGCCGCGCTCGGCATCGAGCCGCAGTTGCGTCGCATCGCCCCCCGGCCGCCCTGGTCGTGGCTGATGCCTTGGGGGCCCATCGATCCGCGCGAGGCGTCCGGGCAGCCCGCGAGCCCCATCGCACCGCCCTTTCCCGACCTTGTCATCGCCTCCGGCCGCCGCGCCGTGCCTTATCTGCGCCACGTCAAGCACGCTTCCGGCGGACGCACCTTCACCGTCTTCCTGAAGGATCCCCGCACCGGAACCTCCGCCGCCGATTTCATCTGGGTCGGCGAGCACGACCGCCTGCGCGGCGAGAACGTCATGGCAACGCTGACGCCGCCGCATCGCATCTCGGCTACGCGGATCGCCGCCGCCAGGGCTGCGCCGCCGGCCATCCTCGCTGCCCTTCCCCTGCCCCGCGCAGCCGTCCTCGTTGGGGGCGACAGCCGGCACCACACCTTCACGCCTGCCGACATCGCCGGCTTCGTCACAAATCTCAAGTCACTGCGGGCGAGTGGCGTCTCGCTGATGATCACGGCCTCGCGGCGCACGCCGCCGGCGCTGCGCACCGCGCTCGCTGATCTCGCCGAGGAGGAGAATGTCTATCTGTGGGACGGCCGTGGCGACAATCCCTATGTCGCCATGCTCGCCCTCGCGGACGCCGTGGTCGTCACGGCCGATTCGACCAACATGGCCGGCGAAGCGGCGGTCACGGGCCGGCCGGTGCTCGTCTTCGAGCCGAGCGGCGGCCATCCGCGCCTCAAAGCGTTGCTGGAAGGTCTCAGGGGCGCAGGAATTGTGCACGCCTTTCGGGGGAGACTTGAAGGAAGCGCATACCAGCCCTTAGATTCAACGCCGAGCATTGCAGAGGCTGTCGCCCGGGCCTACGAGGCCCATCGTAGGCGCTTCCTCTCTTCACCCCGCGACGCTCCTGTCGCAGACGCCTGAAAGGGCGAACAGTCGATCGGTCCGCCATGACGCACACGCATGCTAAGGTCCTCATCCTGGGCTCCGGCCCGGCCGGCTATACCGCTGCCATCTATGCCGCCCGCGCCATGCTGGAGCCGGTGCTCGTCACCGGGCTGCAGCAGGGCGGCCAGCTCACCATCACGACCGACGTCGAGAACTATCCCGGCTTTGCCGATGTCATTCAGGGGCCCTGGCTGATGGAGCAGATGCGCCTGCAGGCCGAACATGTCGGCACGCGCATCGTGAGCGACTATATTTGCGCCGTAGACCTGTCGCAGCGGCCTTTCCGTCTCACCGGCGACGGCGGGGACACCTACAGCTGCGATGCGCTGATCATCGCCACCGGTGCGCAGGCCAAGTGGCTCGGCCTGCCGTCGGAGGAGGCCTTCCAGGGTTTCGGCGTGTCGGCCTGTGCCACCTGCGACGGCTTCTTCTTCCGTGGCAAGGAGGTCGTCGTCGTCGGCGGCGGCAACACGGCCGTGGAGGAGGCGCTTTACCTTGCCAACATCGCCGCCAAGGTCACGCTGGTACACCGCCGCGACGAGTTGCGCGCCGAGCGCATCCTGCAGGATCGCCTGTTCCAGCATCCGAAGATCGAAGTGGTTTGGGACACAGCGCTCGAGGAGATCTGCGGCGAGGGTACGCCTCCCTCGGTAACGCACGTGCGCCTCAGGAATCTCAAGACCGGCGCTGTCAGCCAGCGCCGCACGGACGGCGTCTTCATCGCCATCGGCCACAAGCCGGCGAGCGAGCTCTTCATCGGGCAACTCGACATGAGCCCGAGCGGCTACATCCGGACCGAGCCGGGCACGACGCGTACGAACGTCGAGGGTGTCTTCGCCGCTGGCGATGTCACCGACGATGTCTATCGGCAGGCGGTCACGGCCGCCGGCCTTGGCTGCATGGCCGCACTCGATGCCGAGCGCTGGCTCGCTGCCCGCGAGGCCACCCTCGAGGCGGCCGAATAACCAACGAGGAAACGCGACGGCGGCCCCCCGGGTGCTGCCGGCACAACAGGCGGAAGGCCAGCGGGGGCGGCCGTGGATTGGGACAAGATCAGGATTTTCTACACTGTCGCGGAGGCAGGCAGCTTCACGCGTGCCGGCGATGATCTCGGGCTCAGCCAGTCGGCCGTCAGCCGGCAGGTGAGCGCGCTCGAGCGCGAGTTGAAGGCCCCGCTCTTCCACCGCCATGCCAGAGGCCTCATCCTGACCGAGCAGGGAGAACTGCTCTTCCGCGCCGCGCGCGACATGACCATGCGGCTCGATGCGACACGGGCTCGCCTTGCCGAGTCGCGCGAGCGCCCGTCGGGCACCCTGCGCGTGACGACGACGCTCGGCCTCGGCACCAACTGGCTGACGCCTCGCATCGGCGAGTTCTTGGATCACTACCCGGACGTGCGGGTGGAGCTCATCCTGTCGGACGAGGAACTCGATCTTTCGATGCGCCAGGCCGACGTCGCCATCCGCCTGCGCCAGCCCGTGCAAGGCGACCTCATCCAGCGCCGCCTGTTCACGGTGCACTTCCACGTCTATGCATCCACCGAATATCTCAAGCGCTTCGGCCAGCCTGAGAAGCTGGTGGACCTCGACAACCACCGCATCCTATCCTTCGGCGGCTCGATGCCGCATTACCTTCTGGCCGTGCACTGGCTGGCGACAGCGGGCCGTGATCCGAAGGATCCGCGCCCCTACCATCTCGTTGTCAACAATATCACGGCGCTGAAGAAGGCTGTCGAGCGGGGCGCCGGCATCGCAGTACTACCCGATTACATCGTCGAACCTGGCCTCGGGCTCGTGCAGATTCTGACCGATGTCGAAATGCCTTCGCTGGAGAGCTATCTCGTCTATCCGGAAGAGATGAAGAACGTTGCGCGGGTGCAGGTCTTCCGCGATTTCCTGATCGGCAAGGCGCAGCGCTGGACCTACTGAACCGCTGAATCGGTGCGGGATATATTCAGGCTTTTGAAGCGGAATTATGACATATGACCTGCATAAACATGCGGCATCTGCATAGCTGACATGCCCCATGTTGCATTGCAAAAAGGCAGGAAAAGGCCGATATCAATCGTGGCTGAAGGCGATGGGCTCCGCACCTCCTCCCGGCGTAGAGCCCATTTCGGCCGTTCCCCTCTGGAAGTGTTCCGACCTTGGTCGGACATGACTTAGGCCGGGTTCCCTCAGGAACCCGGCCTTTTTTCTTGGCATTTGCCGCAAGCGACTCGTGCGCCGTGCCCCTGGACGATGCCGACGCTGGATGCATGGCTGACATGTCCCTGCCTGCGTTGCGGAAGCGCTGCCGAAGGACCATATCACTCATGGCTGAAGGCGATGGGCTCCGCACCTCCTCCCGGCGTAGAGCCCATTTCGGCCGTTCCCCTCTGGAAGTGTTCCGGCTTCGGTCGGACATGACTTCAGGCCGGGTTCCCTCAGGAACCCGGCCTTTTTCTTGTGCACCTCAAATCTTGCACAATCTTTGACGGCAAAGGGCGCAAGCGCATTGCATCTCCTGCGCGGGGACGCTCGCAATGCTGCAGGAGCGGATCCCGGTCCACCTAGAGGAAGAGTTTTTCGCCCACGAGGCCGCTATAGAGCCCGGCCACGAACGCGCCATAGCCGTTGTAGATCTGCGTGGGGAACATCTCGCCCGTACCGATCATCTCCTCTGCGGCCTGGCTCCAGCGCGGATGCGGCACCGCGGGATTCACATTCGCCCAGAAGCCGTATTCGGAGGGCTGCAGCGCCTCCCAGAAGCTCGTCGGCCGCGTCTCGGAGAAGGAAATGCGGTTGATCGATTTGATGGACTTGAAGCCGTATTTCCACGGCACGGCGAGGCGCAGCGGCGCGCCCATCACTTTCGGCAGTGGCTTGCCGTAGGCGCCAGTGACGAGGAAGGCGAGTTCGTTCGTCGCCTCGGCGATGGTCAGGCCCTCGGTATAGGGCCACGGATACCACGTTTGGCGCTGCCCGGGGGCGATCTTCGGGTCGTGGAAGGTCTGCATGACGACGTATTTCGCCGAACCGAGCGGGCGCGCGCGCTTCACGAAGGCGCTGAAGGCAAAACCCGTCCACGGCACAGCCATGGCCCAGGCCTCCACGCAGCGGTGCCGATAGAGCCGCTCCTCCAGCGGCATGGTCTTGAGAAGTTCGTCCAGGCCGATCTCGAAAGGCCGCTCGACGAGCCCGTCGACCTTGATGGTCCATGGATCGCTCACGAGCGCCTCGGCCCCGGCGGCGACGCGCTTGTGGGAGCCGAACTCGTAGAAATTGTTGTAAGCGGTGTTGATCTCCTCCGGAGTCACGCTTCGGTCGAGCACGAAACGCTCGTTGCGCGGCGCGGGATAGAGCCCGGCGGCCGCCTCTTGGGCCCGAGCCGTGCGACCGGCGCCCAGCATGACAAGGCCCGCAGCGCCGGCCAGGAAGGATCGGCGGTCGAAGAAGATGGCTTCCGATGTGGCCACCGATTCCGGCAGGCGCCAGCCGGGTTGTGTCCTGATCAGCATGGATGCGCTCCCGAGGCGGATCCGCCCGTCGTGAAAAGGGGTAGAGCCGTGCGCGGCCGGCGACAATTCACGCCTTCGGGAGCGCGCGCCGGATCAGGGGTGTCCGCCGGCCTGCGCCTCGTCCCTGAGGGCCCGGCGCAACACCTTGCCAACATTTGTCTTCGGCAGGCTGTCGCGGAAAACGATGCGGCGCGGCACCTTGTAGGAGGTGAGGTTCTCGCGCGCGAAGGCACGCAATTCCTCCTCGGTCAGGCTCTCGTCCCGCTTGACGATATAGGCGAGCACCGCCTCGCCCGAGTGCTCGTCCGGCTGCCCGACAACTGCCGCCTCCAGTACCTTCGGATGGCGGACGAGGACATCCTCGACCTCGTTGGGATAGACGTTGAAGCCGGAGACCAGCACCATGTCCTTCATGCGGTCGACAATGCGGAAGGACCCCTCCTCCGCCTCGACGGCGAGGTCTCCGGTGCGGAAATAGCCGTCGGCGGTCATCACCTTCGCCGTCTCGTCGGGGCGCTGCCAGTATCCTGCCATCACCTGCGGGCCGCGCACGCACAATTCCCCGACTTCGCCGAAGGGAACATCAGTATTGTCGAGGCTGCGGATGGCGACATCCGTCGACGGCAGCGGAAAGCCGATGGTACCGGTGAACTCCTCGATATCGAGCCGGTTCGCTGAGACGACCGGCGACGTCTCGGACAGGCCGTAGCCCTCGATGATTGGCTTGCCGCTGATGTCCTTCCAGCGCTTGGCCACCGCTGCCTGGGTCGCCATGCCGCCCGCGATGCACAATTGCACGGGCGAGAAGTCGACCTCCCCGATACCGGAATGATGGGCAAGCGCGTTGTAGAGCGTGTTGACGCCGCTGATCATGGTGAAGGGCCGCGATTTCAGCGTCTTCACGAAGCCGGCGATGTCGCGCGGATTGGCGATGAGCAAGCCGCAGGCCCCGATGCGCATCATCATCATGCAGCACACGGTGAGGGAGAAGATGTGATAGAGCGGCAGCGCCGTCACCATGATGTGGCGGCTTCCGTCGGTCTTCACCCAGCCCTCGAGCCAGGCCTTCATCTGCGCGACATTGGCCGTGATGTTGCCGTGGGTGAGCACGGCGCCCTTGGCGACTCCGGTCGTCCCGCCCGTGTATTGCAGGAAGGCCACGTCCTGCGGCGTCAGGGCAACCGGATCGGGCGCCCGCCGCCGCCCCTCGGCAAGGACCGCCGCGAAACGGACGGCGCCCGGAATGCTGAAGGGCTTCACTGCCTTCTTCACGTGCCGGGACACGAGATTGACGATGGCGCCCTTGAGGCCCATCAGGTCTCCCGGCGTGGCGATGACGACCTGATCGAGCTTCATCTGCGGCAGCGCCTCGGCCACCGTGTGGGCGAAGTTCTCGAGCACCACGAGCACGCGGGCCCCCGCGTCGTTCACCTGGTGCGCCAGTTCGCGCGGCGTATAGAGCGGGTTGACGTTGACGACCGTGCAGCCGGCGATGAGCACGCCGAACATCGCCGCCGGATAGGCGAGGACGTTCGGCATCATCAGGGCCACGCGATCGCTCTTGTTGATGCCGCGGGCCTGCAGCCACGATGCCGTTGCCTCGGCGGCGGCGCGCAGTCCGGCGTAGGTGAGTTCCTTGCCGAAGCTCTCGAACGCCGGCCGGCCGGCGAAGTCGCGCGTCGCGTCGTAGAAGAGGTCGGCGAGCGTGCCGAGATGGCTGATGTCGATTTCCGCGGCGACTGTCGGCGGATAGGACCGCAGCCATGGCCGCCTCGCCATCAGTTGCTCGTTGGTCCCGTGTCGCGTCTCGATCGCCTCCACCATGACGTTCTCCCGCTCATGTTCCCGGCCGGTTGCACCGGCTCTTCGCACATTGTCTTTCAGGCGGGAAAAACTGTCGATAGAGGCGGGATTCGGCGTCGAAATGCCCCCATGAAAGCGCCTGCAGCCGCCCACCGGCCGCATCGACGCGACCACGCAGCGCAGGAAACTGCGCAAAAGCGGGGAGAATCATCCCTCGCCCTTTTCGCGCGGGCGAAAAGGGCGAGGGATGATCGAACCTGCGCCTCCTCAGCCGCCGGTTGCCGCTGCGCGGGCCATGACGACCTGATCGGCCGCTTTGCCGCTGAGTTCCGCCAGATGGTCGAACCGCGCCGAGAAGCTGCCGACACCAGCAGTGGCCGAACGCAACTCGACGATGAGGTCATCCATCTCGGCCTCCGGGATCATGGCGTTCACCAGGTCCCAGCCGAGCCAGCCCGGTCGCCCGTCATAGCCGAGGATCTGCCCCCGCCGTGCCGAGATGATCGCCGTCGCCTTGGACATTGCCTCCGTCGGCACGGCGATCTCCACGGCCAGCATCGGCTCGAGCAGCACCGGCTTGGCATTCGGCAGCATCTCGGCCATGGCGAGTCTTGCCGCAGCGCGGAAGGCCATGTCGGAGGAATCGACCGTATGGTACGAACCGTCGGTGAGCGTCACCTTCATGTCGACGACGGGAAAGCCGAGCGGTCCCTTCTCCGCCGCCTCGCGCACGCCGATCTCCACTGAGGGAATGTACTGCTTGGGCACGACGCCACCGGTGATCGTGTCGGTGAAGACGATGCCTTCGCCGCGCGGCAGCGGCTCGACATGGAGCACGACGTCCCCGAACTGGCCGTGACCACCCGACTGTTTCTTGTGGCGCCCACGGGCTTGGGCCGCGTGGCGGATGGTCTCGCGATAGGCGATCTGCGGCTTGCGCACGTCGACCGTAACGCCGAAGCGCGACGCGAGCCGCGCGATGGCGACGCGCAGGTGCATCTCGCCCTGGCCGCACAGACGCATCTCGCCGAGGTCGGGCCGCTGCTCGAGCACGAGCGAGGGATCCTCCTCGACGATCTTTCCGAGCGCCGTCGTCAACCGCACGTCGTCCTTGCGGTCGCGCACGAGGAGCGCCAGCGAGAAGACGGGATCGGGCGGAGCGACGGAGACGATTGCCGTCGGGCGTTCCTTGCCGACTGCGAAGGCATCGGAGGTCGCGACATTGTCAAGCCGGGCGAAGGCGACCGTCTCGCCTTCCTCCGCCGTGGTCCGGCGGCTCTGCCCCTGGCCCTTCAGGTCGACAATGCCGGCAACGCGCGCCTCCCCCCCGCGCGATGATACGACCGTGTCGCCCTCGGAGATAGGGCCGCGCAGCACGCGCGCCAGCGTCAGCTTGCCGCCCTGGCCGTTGTGGCTCGTCTTCATCGCGAAGGCGAGCGGCGGCCCTTCCTCGGGCACGCCGAGGCGAGCCCGCGTCGCGGCGAGGCGCGGCGCTTCGTGGCGCAGCGCCTTGAGCAGGCGCGTGACCCCGTTGCCGCGCTCGGCCGAACCGAAGAGCACCGGCACGACATGCATGTCGCGCAGTTCGCGCGAGAGATCGTCGAACACCCTGTCGCGCGGCGGCTCGATCTCCTCGACGAGATCCTCCATGAGTTCGTCGTCGTAGTCGGCGAGCCGCTCGAGCATCGAGAAGCGCGCCTCCTTCTCGCGACCGACCTCGGTGACGGGAAGGTCGATCACCTCGCTCGCGGCATATTCGCGATAGACGAAGGCTCGCTCCAGGGCGAGGTCGATGAAGCCGATGGCTATGCCATCCTTCCATATGGGAATCTGGCGCAGCAGGAGCGGCGTGCGCGAGGCTCTCTGCAGGCTGGCGAGCGTCTCGCGCACGCGCCGGCTCGCCGCATCGATCTTGTTGAGAAAGAGGAAGCGCGGCACATCCGCCTCCTCGAGCTCGCGCATGACGAGTTCGAGTGCCGGCACCTTGCGGTCGTCCGCCTCGCAGACGACGACGGCCGCATCACAGGCCGGCAGGACAGTGCGCATGTCGTGCAGGAACTCGATCGAACCGGGGCAATCGACGAAGGTGAAGCGCTCGCCGAGGAAATCGCCGCTCGCGACGTTCGGCTCGATGCTCATGCCCTGCGCCCGCGCTTCGGGCGAGGCATCGCCGATCGTGTTCCGGTCCGCCACCTTCCCCTGCCGGTCGATCGCCCCCATGCGGGCGAGACAGGCCTCCATCAGGCTGGTCTTGCCACTCTGGTAGGGGCCGACGATGGCGATGCACCGGGGCCCCGCTCGTTCTCTACCGCTGGCATCCATGGCCGCCTCTCCCTCGCATGACGGCCACGAAGGCCGTCATGTGATCGTCACGCCGTCGGGCGTGCGAATCAAGGGTGGCGGTGAGGTGGCACCCGCAGCCGCTCGGGCGGCGAGGCTCAACGCCAGGCGAGCAGGCGCTTTTCGACGGCCCCGATGACGCCGGCAACCGTCAGGCCGAGCAGCGAGAGCACGACGACCCCGGCGAGCAGGCGGTCAGACTGCATGAGATTGCCGGCGGCCAGCACTAGGGCGCCGACCCCCTCGTTGGCGCCGATCATCTCGGCGGCGATGAGCAGGACGATACCGATGGAGGAGGCGATGCGCATGCCTGACAGGATGCCGGGCAGAGCCCCCGGCAGGATGATCTTCGAGATGATGGCGAAGGAGGACAGGCCGAAGCTGCGACCCATGCGCACGAGCGAGCGGTCGACATTGTCCACGGCCCCATAGGTCGCGATCACCATGGGGAAGAAGGTGCCGAAGGCGATGGTCGCCACCTTGGAACTTTCGCCGATGCCGAACCACAGGATGAAGAGCGGCAGGAGCGCGATCTTCGGGATGGGGAAGAGCGCAGCGACCAGCGTCGCGCCAGGCGAGCGCACCAGGCTCGACAGGCCGATGGCCATGCCGAAGGCGATGCCCGCGGTGCCGCCGATGGCGAAGCCGCCCGCAAGCCGCACGAGCGAGGCCGAGAGATGGGTGGCGAGCTCGCCGCTGAGGGCCATGCGCCTGAGGGCGTCGATCACCTCGCCCGGGCTCGGGGCAAGGACCGGGCTCATCCAGCCAAAGCTGGAGGCGGCCTGCCACAGCAGGATGAGGGCGACGAGGGCGGCGAAACCGACGAGCCGATGGGTGCGCGGCAGGAAAAGCCCGCCGCGGAACGTGACGGGACGCTTGTCAGCCGTGGCCGCCGGGCACACGTCATGAGCCACATCAACCATTGATCGCCTCCCCATCGGCGAGTTCCCGATCCGCCTCGGCGGCATCAGCCCGGATCAGATCCCACAGCTCGCGGGCGCGGCGCACCAGTTCCGGATCGTCCGAGCGACGCGCCCGCCGGTCGCCGGCGATCGTGACCGTCTCGCGCACGCGCCCGGGGCGACGCGACAGGACGAGGATGCGGTCGGCGAGCCGCACTGCCTCGTCGAGATTGTGCGTGACATAGACCATGCCCAGCGCCTCGGCGCTGCCTTCAGCCGAGACGAGTTGCACGAGGTCATCCATCAGCAGTTCGCGCGTCTGCGCATCGAGAGCCGACAACGGTTCGTCCATCAGCAGTACCGCCGGCCGCGCCGCGAGAGCGCGGGCGATGCCGACCCGCTGGCGCATGCCGCCGGACAGCTGCTTCGGATAGGCCTTGGCGAAATCGGTGAGGCCGGTACGGGCGAGAACGTCGCGGACCGTATCTGCCACGACGGCCTGCAAAAGGCCATGCCCCTCCAGCACCAGGCGCACATTGCCCTCCACGGTGCGCCAGGGCAGCAGGGCGAAGTCCTGGAAGACGAAGGTCAGCGGGTTGAGCGAGGCGGCAGGCGGTGCGCCGGCGACGAGCGCCGCCCCCGCCTGCGGCTTCTCCAGTCCGCCGAGAATGCGCAGCAGCGTCGACTTTCCGCAGCCTGACGGGCCGACGATTGCGACGACCTCGCCCGGCCCGACAGTGAAGGAGATGTCGTCCAGCACCGGCAGGGGGCCGTAGGCATGGGCGATGTGGTCGGCGATGAGCTGCATGTCCGGTCTTTCAAACAATTGCTGCGGCGGGAGCGCCGCCGCAGGTAATCACACCCGAAAAAGGCCTCTCAGAAGGGCGGCGAAAAACGACATGCTCACACGCTGGCCAAGGCTTGTCCGACTTGTGCCACCCTTAAGAGACGCAACACGCAAGCGCGTTGCTATTATCATCCACGCCTTTGGACTTGCTCGCGTGTCGCGGCGTGGATGCCCGCGACAAGCGCGGGCATGACGGTTGTGAAATCGGAGCGGCCGCTTTCAGTTGGCGTTGATGTGCCCGTCGATGAAGCTGAGGTCGAGGATCGACTTAGCGTCCACCGACGCATCGACGAGGCCTTCGTCCTTCAGCCATTGCACCTGGGTCAGGATGTCGGCGACGTCGAGCCGGGCCTTCTCGTCCACGAAGAAGGCCGCACCCTTGACCTTGGCGGCTGCCTGGGCCGACTCCTCCGACGGATAGACGTGTTTGGCGACGAGCGCGGCCGTCGCGTCGCTGTCGGGCGCATAGGCGATGTTGCCCGAGGCATCCTTGGCGAGGAACGCCTTGGCGTAGTCTGCGGCGCCTTTCTGGTACGCGCGCACGAACTTCTCGACCGTCGCCCGCTTCTCCGTAATCATCTTGGTGCTCGTGAACAGGCCGCCGAACTGGTATTCGGTGACGTCGGAGACGCGCCCGATCAGCTTCGCCTCGCCCGAGGCGACAAGCGGCTTGGCCAGATGCGGCGCGATGATGATGGCGTCGACCTGCCCGCTCTTGATGCTCGCCACCATGTTGGGCAGCGATTGCAGCGGCTTGAGTTCGACGCTCTTGAGCGCAAAGCCGTTGGCGGCGGCGATCTGCCCCATCTGGTAGTGGAAGGACGAGCCCACCTGCGTGATGCCGACCGACTTGCCGGAGAGCTTGTCGAGGCTCGTCAGCCCCTTCTCGTAAGCGGCGTTGGAGGCGAGCACGAGGTTGCCCTCGTAGCCCTTCTTCTCACGCGCCTGGGCGGCGATGACCTTGAGCGCGCCCTTGCCGGCGAGGTTGTAGAAGCCGGCCGTGAAAGCGGTGACGCCAAATTCGGTGTCGCCGGAGACGACGGCAAGCGCGATGGGCTGCGCGGCCTCGAAGAACTTCAGCTCGACATCGAGCCCCTCGTCCTTGAAATAGCCCTTCTCCACGGCGAGGAAGAGCCCGCCCGAAGAGACGAAGCGCAGCACGCCGACCGTCACCTTCTCCTGCGCCGCGGCGGACAACACGGATCCTGCGAGGCCCACGACGACGAAAGCCGCCACCGCGGCCTTGCGCCCGATCGATGCCAGGCGCCAACGCGCCGACGGTCGAGAAGCAACCCCTGTCATTGAGCATACCCCGTTTGATGCGCCTTCGGCGCTGATGCGTTGGGCAAACCAATACGGGGCCGGCCGGCTGCCGTAAACAAGGAAAACCCCGGCTTGTGCCGGGGTTTGCTCCGGTTGTAGACGCGGCTCCTCAGCGAGCGAGTTCGAGCCGCATGTCGGCGACGCCGAGCGCGAGGTTGAGGCCGGTCTGGCCCTGCACCGAAAGGGGCTGGAGGCTGACGGCACGGTTGGAGCCGCCGACGAGGACGTTGGCGCCGACACCCGCGCCAACCGTCGCCTCGCCGCTCGCGCCGGCATATTCGCCCTGCAGGGCGCCACGGCCGAGCCGGCTCGTCGAGGCTGCGACGGCCCAGACAAGCACGCCGCCCGTCGTCGCACCGATGTCGAGCCCGAACTTGCGGATCGTGCCGACATACTGCTCCGTGCGGCCGCGGTTGTCCGTGAAGCGGCAGTTCAGAGCGCGCTGGGAGGTGATGATGAAGCCGACCCCGCCGGAGACGTTGCAGGCGAGGCGGCCCACCTCCGTCTTGGGTGACGCCCGCACCGGGCTCGATTGTGCGAAGGCATGATGCGCGCCGAAGACCCCTATGCCGACGATCGCGATGGCGGCCAGGGTTGTGGCCGCTGTGGGTCGCTTGCTCACGGCTTGGCTCCCATTGTCTGAGGACAGGATGGGACAACAACGCGCGGCCCGAGCGACTGTTCCCTCACCTGCCGCCTGTGCTGAGCCGATCATCGGCCGAAATGACAACGGGGCCCGAAGGCCCCGTCGCATTCCTGCTCGACGAGCCGCGTTCAGCGCAGGCTGGCGCAGAAGCGCTGGACGCGATGGCAGGCCTCCTCGAGCTTCTCGTTCGAGGTGGCGTAGCTGATCCTGAGGTTGGGACCGAGGCCGAAGGACGAGCCGTGCACGGCAGCGACCCCCTCGGTCGCCAGCAGCTCGAGCACGAAGTCCTCGTCCGTCTCGATCTTCTTGCCCGAGGGCGCCGTCTTGCCGATGAGCTCGGCGCAGGAAGGATAGACGTAGAACGCGCCCTCCGGCGTCGGGCAGGAGAGGCCCCTGGCCTGGTTGAGCATGGACACGACGAGGTCGCGGCGCTCCTCGAAGGCCTTGCGGAAGCGTGGCAGGTGGTCCTGCGGGCCGGCAAGCGCCTCGACCGCCGCCCATTGCGCGATCGAGCAAGCGCCCGAGGTCTGCTGGCCCTGGACGAGGTCCATGGCCTTGATGAGCTGCTCCGGACCGGCGGCATAGCCAATGCGCCAGCCGGTCATGGCATAGGCCTTGGAGACGCCGTTCATGGTCAGCGTGCGCTCGTAGAGCGCCGGCTCCACCTGCGCCGGAGTAACGAAGGTGAAGTCGCCGTAGACAAGATGCTCGTACATGTCGTCGGTCAGCACCCACACATGCGGATGGCGCACGAGCACGTCCGTCAGCGCCTTCATTTCCGCGAAGCTGTAAGCCGCGCCGGAGGGGTTCGACGGCGAGTTGAGGATGACCCACTTCGTCTTCTTCGTGATGGCGCGGTCCAGCGCCTCCGGGCGGAGCTTGAAATTGTCCTCGAGCCTGGCTTCGGCAAAGACGGGCGTGCCGCCGTTGAGCGCCACCATCTCGGGATAGCTCACCCAGTAGGGTGCCGGGATGACCACCTCGTCGCCGGGATTCAGCGTGGCGAGCAGGGCGTTGTAGATGACCTGCTTGCCGCCGGTGCCGACGATGGTCTGCGAGGGCTTGTAGTCGAGCCCGTTCTCGCGCTTGAACTTGGCGACGATGGCCTCGCGCAGCTGCGGGATACCCGAGACGGGCGTGTACTTCGTCTCGCCCCGCTCGATGGCGGCGATGGCAGCCCGCTTGATGTTCTCGGGCGTGTCGAAATCCGGCTCGCCCACGGACAGCGAGATCACGTCCCGCCCTTCGGCTTTGAGATCCCTCGCCTTCTGCGTGAGCGTGATGGTCGCGGACGGCTTGATGCGGGACAAAGCGTCGGCGAGGAAGGCCATGGAGCGTCTCCGGATTGGATGTGTCGGGCCCGCGCGCGCGGGCGCCGTTCGTGTAGTGCCGCGAGCCGTCGAGAGCAAGCCAAACGTGCTCATGGCATCGATGAATTGGCCGAATGTGTCGGCACCGGAGAAACCTGGCGGCGGGAACAAATGCGCCCCGCGCGGCATTTGACAAGCACGGAACAATCGAGCCCGGCGGGAAGATTGAATTGCTGAAGCCCTGTGCGCCAACGCACTGCAGCCCCGTGTATACGGCAGCAAAATCTTACCCGTCCACAGGTCGTGGACATGGAGTAACGCGCCATGAACGTCAACGATCCGATCCGCCTCTCGGACATCCGCCGGCCACGCGCCGTGGCGGCCTCCGTCACGCGCGTCGAAGCGGAACGCCAGTTCAAGTTCTCCCTGGTGCTTCTTGTCATCCTGACGCTCGGCACCGCGGTGGTTGCCATCGGCACCGGGATCGGCACCAGCCAGACCATCGCCCGCGAGCCCGCCATCATCGTGCACTCGGTCTCCTGACGGAGCCACCCTGGTCGATCCGTTGCTGAAGGCCTCGCCTCGCAGCAACGTGACCTTGCAGCCATTGACCGCCCGTGACCGCTTCTTAGCCTGACAGGCAACCTTCCCGGCCCTTTGGCCTTGCGCGATCACGGAGGCGACCATGTCAATCGGCTTTTGCGGCCGGCTTTCAACGGCAGCGGCGCTGATCTTCCTGCCTGCGCTCGATGCAAGGTCCCAGAATGCCGAGCCCTTGCGCGAGAAGACCCGGCACGGCGAGATTGTCCTCGAAACCGTCGCATCGGGCCTGGAGCATCCCTGGGGCCTCGCCTTCCTACCGGACGGCGCGATGCTCGTCACCGAGCGGCCGGGCGACATACGCCTGGTATCGCCGGAAGGAGCGGTGTCGCCCCCTCTCGCCGGCACGCCTGACGTCGCGGACCGGGGCCAGGGCGGTTTGCTCGATATCGCGCTCGATCCTGACTTCACCACCAACCGCACGCTCTACATAACGTACGGCGAACCGCGCGCGGCGGGCGGCGCAGGCACCGCGGTCGCGCGCGCCCGGTTGAGCGACGATGCTGCGGCGCTCGCCGACGTCACTGTCATCTTCCGCCAGGAGCCGGCCCACACGGGCGCCAACCATTACGGTTCCCGCCTTGCCTTTGCCCCGGACGCCACGCTTTTCGTGACACTCGGTGACCGCTACGACCTGCGCGACAGCGCGCAGGACCTTTCCACCCACCTCGGCAAGGTGGTGCGGATCAGGACCGATGGCTCCGTACCCGACGACAATCCCTTCATCGGCCGGCAGGATGCGCGACCGGAAATCTGGTCCTACGGCCACCGCAACCCGCAGAGCGCCGCCATCAATCCCGACACGGGTGAATTGTGGACCATCGAGCACGGCGCCCGCGGCGGCGACGAGATCAACATCACCCGCAAGGGCCTCAACTACGGCTGGCCGGTCATCACTTACGGCGTCGACTATTCCGGCGCCAAGATCGGAGAGGGCACTGCGAAAGAGGGCATGGAGCAGCCGCTCTACTATTGGGATCCCTCCATAGCCCCCTCCGGCATGGCCTTCTACACTGGGGAGGCATTTCCACAATGGCGCGGCAGCCTGTTCATCGGCGCGCTCGCCGGCCGGATGCTCGTGCGCATCGAGCGCAAAGGCGACCGCATCGTTGGCGAGGAGCGGATGCTGCGCGATCTCGGCGAACGTATCCGCGACGTGCGGCAGGGGCCGGACGGCTTCCTTTATCTCCTGACGGATGCCCCCGACGGCCGGGTGCTGCGCGTGCGCCCGGCGGGCTGATCAGCCGAGGGGTCCGCGGAAGATGAAGAAGGCGCCGGCGGCGATGAGCGCGAAACCGACGAGGTGGTTAAGCGTCAGCGCCTCCTTGAGGTAGATCACGGAGAAGAGCGCGAAGACGACGAGGGTGATCACCTCCTGCATCGTCTTGAGCTCGGCCGCCGAATAGACCTCGTGGCCGATGCGGTTGGCCGGCACGGCGAACCAGTATTCGATGAAGGCGATGGCCCAGCTCGCACAGACCGCGATCCACAGGGGCGAGGTCTTGAATTTCAGATGCCCGTACCAGGCAAAGGTCATGAAGACATTGGAGAGGACGAGGAGCGCGACCGGCGCGACGTGCGGAGCTGAGACGGCTGGCAGCATGAGTGGGGCCGAACGTGATTGGAGCGCGTCCTCATGCGCCATCCGGGCGCCCGGCGCAAGGATATTCGCCGGGCCTCATCCGCCCGGCCGGAAGATGAGGTTGAGCCGCGTCCTCGCCGACAGGCCGGACGCATTTGCACCGACGGGCAGCGCATAGCCGACAGACGATTCCAGATAGAGCTTGAACCGGTCGTCGGCCGATGTGAGCACATCCACCTTGGTCTTGACCTGCGGCGTCAGAGTGGTTCTCCAACGCTCGCCTCCATAGCTCGTGTAGACAGTGTTGACGGCGAGTTCCGGCATCACGGACCAGTTCCCCTCCCCACCGCGGAAGCGCCGCCCGAGCACGACGTCGAGCGTCTGCGAATATGGCGCGTGACCGACGGGAAGTCCGCCGCCGAACCCGGCTGCCCACACCCAGCCTTCGTCTGCCGGCATCGGCCGCGCGACACGCCAGGCAAGGCGGGTGTCGACGGGTTGCCAGGTGCCTTCCCCGCTGGCGAATTCAGTGGAGATCGACATGCCCTGCTCGGTCCTGAGTCGCAGGCCGAATGCTTTTTCCTCTGGCATGGCGAGCGGCCCTGTCAGCCGCGTCCCGGCATCCGCATATCCCCTTGCCACCGGCGCGAGCGTCAGTATGGGCGCGATGGCACGCCGGCCGCCACGCCGGAGCAGTTGCGCAGCGACTGCGGACATTTCGGCCCAGATCGGCTCCTGCGGACTGTCGGTCCACATGTCGGCGTTGAAGGAGAACGACTGATCGAAGGCCTGCCATTCCCCAAGTGGCATGGTCTCCTCGTCGGGCGCGGGCCGCTCCGGTGGCAGCGGTGCCGCGGGAGCCAAGGCTTCGAACGCGAAAACGGGCCCGCAGGCGGCGGCTAGGGCGAGCGCAGCGGCCGCAAGCGGGCACAGCCGGTGCGACGCGCCCGGCGGGCGCATATGCGCAATGCGGCCTTGTCCGCAGCTTCGGATTCGCCGTGTCATATCCGTCATCTCGTTGGCAGCACGACACCGGCCATCGCTTCGCAGCCGGCGGTCTCCCTTTCGGGCAGAGCGGAACGGTCTCGAACCGTTACGCGTCGTGATGAACGAAACCTTAACGCCTGGACGGCGCGCCGTCACCCGTAACGCAGCTTCATCATCAGGATGACACCGAGCAGGATGAGAGTGACGGCATTGGAGCCGATCAGCGGCCAACTGCCGATGAACAGGCCATAGACGAGCCACAGGACGACGCCGCAGGTCAACGCCACCTGCGTCGTCAGCGAGATCGCCCGCGTCTCGCGCGTGCGGATGACCCGGGCCGCCTGCGGAATCCAGCACAGCGTGGTGAGCACGGCGGCAACGGCGCCGATGGCTTCGATCGAAAGAAGGGAAAGCAGACCGTCGGCCATCGCTGCGGCACTTTCGAAGAGACTATTCTGATGCTGCCAGCCTCGTCTTGGGCATGCCCGTGCAGCTTCGTCCAGTCAACGGCGCGCCGCGCATGACGGTGCGCCGATATCGCATGGCCGTACGCCGCCGGCGCGAAGCCATGGCGCCGCCGCCAGGGCTAAAGTCCCTCAAACGGATCGAGGCCGTGATGATGACGACACCACCTATCTCTCGACGTTCGTTCACGCGCGGATGGATGTTGCCGGCAATCGGCGCTGCCGTGACCCATGCGGCGCCCGCTATGGCATCGGGCGGCGGGCCGCGGGTGCGGCACGTCGTCCTCGTCAGGTTCGCCGCCGGAACGGAGCCGGTTGAGATCGAGGCGGTGTTCGACGCGCTCGCCAATCTCCGGGCGGTCGTCCCGGGCATGCTCGGCTTCGATGCCGGGCGCAACACCAGCCCGGAAGGGCTGGCGCGCGGCTACACGCACGGCTTCGTGGTCGATTTTACCGACGCCGCGGCGCGCGACGCCTATCTCGCCCATCCCGATCACAAGGTCGCGGGTGCCGCCCTGGTCGGCCTGTGCGAGGGCGGCATCGACGGCATCCTCGTGCTCGACTTCGAGCTGTCGGACGGTTGAGCGTCACACGCGCAGGTCGCGCCGCCGCACGACGAAGATGCTGGTGCCGGTGAAGTCGTGCCAGTGATGCTCGGGGATATTGGCCTCGCGCAGCACCTCGGGCCGAAAATCCCTTGTCAGGTCATAGTCCGGGGCCATGTCGAAGATCATGCCGAGGGTCTCGGCGATGAACCTGCGGCCGAAATGGCGGTAGTGGCGGAAGGCTCCGAAGCGCGCGGCCTTCTCCTCGTCGCTCGCATCGACGATGGCATCGGTGAAATCGTTCCCGACGATCGGCACGCTGAACAGCATGGCTCCGTTCTCGCTCAACGACTGGGCGAGACGGATGAGCACGACCGAATAATTGCACTCGATATGCTCGAGCACATGATTGTGCACGATGAGATCATAACGGCCGCGCGGCAGGGCGAACACGTCGTGGCACAGGTCGAACAACTCGACGTCGATGCCGAGATGGGCGTAGCGCGGGGGGTCGATGTCGACGGCGCGGTAGTTGTCGCCGGCAATGTCGCGCAAGAGTTGCGACAGGCCTTGCTCCGGCGCGAAATGCAGTACGTGCGCGCCCGGCTGCGGCCGCACCTGTTCCTTGATCTTCAGGGCTGCGACCCGCGTGCGCTCCAGCGAGCGGCAGGTGGTGCAGCGCGCCAGCGGGCGCTTCGGCATGTCCTCGAAGGCGGTGCCACCGCAGATGTTGCAACGCATCGATCATCAATCTCCTGCCCCACGGCCGCGTCTTTGTGCACCGGTCCTGTCGCAGGGGCAACGGGAAGGCCGGCAGCGGACGGATCGCACAGCGCCATTGTCCAGGAGCAGCTTCGTTTCCCGGGCGGATGCAGCGAAGCGGAACGCAGCCCGGAAACGAGCGGCGGCAACAAGCCGAAGGCTCCATACGAGGCGCCTGCCTCCGCTCGCCGCACGATCCCTCTTCCGCCAGGCGCAGACTCGTACCATATTCGTTCTCATGGCCCGCAAACCGTCTTCTCCCCGCTCCAAGGCCGCAAAGCCGGAGCTGAAACCGCTCGACCCGTTCCTCGCGGATCTGCTCAACCCGGCCCTCAACAAGGGCACCGCCGGGCCGGGCGGCGCTGCCGGCTTCGGCGAGGCGCCGCAGGCGCGCTTCCTCCCCGAGGCTGACGAGGCGCCGCCGCGGCGCGCCGGCAAGCGGCTGGATATGCCCGCCGAGGCCGAGGCCGCACCGAGCGGCGTCTCGGCAACGGTCGCGGCGCTCTCGGCCCTGCTCGAAAGTGGCAATCCGCTGTTCAAGGACGGCAAGCTGTGGACGCCGCACCGCCCGCCCCGACCCGAGAAATCCGAAGGCGGCATCAGCTTCCGCATGAAGTCGGACTTCGCGCCGGCCGGCGACCAGCCGCAGGCGATCAAGGAGCTGGTGGCCGGCGTCGAGGCCGCCGAACGCGACCAGGTGCTGCTCGGCGTCACCGGCTCGGGCAAGACCTTCACCATGGCCAAGGTCATCGAGGAGACGCAGCGCC
Source organism: Chelatococcus sambhunathii (assembly GCF_001418005.1). GTDB lineage: Bacteria > Pseudomonadota > Alphaproteobacteria > Rhizobiales > Beijerinckiaceae > Chelatococcus_A > Chelatococcus_A sambhunathii. The sequence continues at coordinate 333,738 of NZ_LIOL01000001.1, forward strand.
CGGCGCTCATTCTCGCCCATAACAAGACCCTGGCGGCGCAGCTCTACGGCGAGTTCAAGTCCTTCTTCCCGGACAATGCCGTCGAGTACTTCGTCTCCTACTATGACTATTACCAGCCGGAGGCCTACGTCCCGCGCTCGGACACCTATATCGAGAAGGAATCCTCGATCAACGAGCAGATCGACCGCATGCGCCACTCGGCAACACGCGCATTGCTGGAGCGCGACGACGTCATCATCGTCGCCTCGGTCTCGTGCATCTACGGTATCGGCTCGGTCGAGACCTACACCGCCATGACCTTCTCCGTGAAGGTGGGCGAGACGATCGAGCAGCGCCAGCTCATCGCCGATCTCGTGGCGCTGCACTACAAGCGCACGCAGCTCGACTTCGCGCGCGGCACCTTTCGCGTACGCGGCGACGTCATCGAGCTATTCCCGGCGCACTACGAGGACCGGGCCTGGCGCATCAGCCTCTTCGGCGACGAGGTGGAATCGATCGTCGAGTTCGATCCGCTCACCGGCGAGAAGACGGCCGAACTCTCGTTCGTCAAGGTCTACGCCAATTCGCATTACGTGACGCCGCGCCCGACGCTCATCCAGTCCATCAAGGGCATCAAGGAAGAGCTGAAATGGCGCCTTGCGGAACTCAATCGCATGGGCCGCCTCCTGGAGGCCCAGCGGCTCGAGCAGCGCACCACCTTCGATCTCGAGATGATGGAGGCGACCGGCTCCTGCGCCGGCATCGAGAACTATTCACGCTATCTTACCGGCCGCAAGCCGGGCGAGCCGCCGCCGACCTTGTTCGAATACCTGCCCGACAACGCCCTCATCTTCGTCGACGAGAGCCACGTCACCGTGCCGCAGATCGGCGCCATGTACCGCGGCGACTTCCGCCGCAAGGCGACGCTCGCCGAATACGGCTTCCGCCTGCCCTCGTGCATGGACAACCGCCCGCTGCGCTTCGAGGAATGGGACGCCATGCGGCCGCAGTCGATCTATGTCTCGGCAACGCCAGGCACCTGGGAGATGGAACGCACCGGCGGTATCTTCGTCGAACAGGTCATCCGCCCGACCGGCCTCGTCGATCCGCCGGTCGAGATCCGCCCGGCGCGCAGCCAGGTGGACGATCTACTCGGCGAGGTGAAGGCGGTCGCCGCCCAAGGCTACCGTGCCCTCGTCACGGTGCTGACCAAGCGCATGGCCGAGGACCTTACGGAATATCTGCACGAGCACGGCGTGCGCGTGCGCTACATGCACTCGGACATCGACACGCTTGAGCGCATCGAGATCATCCGCGACCTGCGCCTCGGTACCTTCGACGTGCTCGTCGGCATCAACCTCTTGCGTGAGGGCCTCGACATTCCCGAATGCGCCCTCGTCGCCATCCTCGATGCCGACAAGGAGGGTTTCCTGCGCTCGGAGACCTCGCTCATCCAGACCATCGGCCGCGCCGCGCGCAACGTCGACGGCCGCGTCATCTGCTATGCCGACGCCATGACCGGCAGTCTGGAACGGGCCATAGCCGAGACCAGCCGGCGCCGCGAAAAGCAGCTCGCCTACAACGCCGAGCACGGCATCACGCCACAGTCGGTGAAGAAGAACATCGCCGACATCCTCGACTCGGTCTACGAGCGCGACCACGTGCGCGTCGATACCGGCCTCGCCGAGAAGGGAGCCGTCGGTCACAACCTCAAGGCCGTGATGGCCGACCTCGAGAAGCGCATGCGCGAGGCTGCCGCCAACCTCGAGTTCGAGGAGGCGGCCCGCCTGCGCGACGAGTTGAAGCGCCTGCAGGCGACCGAGCTCGCCATCGCCAACGATCCGCTGGCGCGGCAGGAGGAGGTGGCCGACAAGGCCGGCAGCTATGCCGGCCAGCGCAAGTATGGCGCCAGGGCCAACCTGCCGCCGCCGGGGGGCGGGTCCCGCGCCCGCAAGCCAACGCTCGACGAGATGGGTCCTGGCCGGGAAACCCTGCCCCGCGTGGTGGGCCCCGCGCCGCATCTCGACGAACACTGGGCCGGCTCGACCAAGGTCAGGAAGGGCGGACGCCGCCGCAAGGACTGACCGACCTGCAGCGGCATAGGAACAGGTGACGCCGGCCAGCCAGCCGCCGGGCCTTCCCCGCCCTGCCTTGCCCGAGTCGCGGGTCGGACTTAATCCTGTCCGCAGCCGTGCTCACGGCCGAGCCTCCACCCATCCTCACCATGGGAGACCTCATGCTGCGTCTCAACGTCATCATTGCCAGCACCCGGCCGGGCCGCATCGGCCCGTCGGTCGCGAAGTGGTTTCATGGGTTCGCCGTCAAGCAAGGCGCGTTCGACACCCATCTCGTCGATCTCGCCGATTTTCACCTGCCCGTCTACGACGAGCCACACCATCCGCGGCTGGGCCAGTACGAGCACGAACATACGAAGCGCTGGAGCGAGAGCGTCACAGCCGCCGATGCCTTCGTTTTCGTCACGCCAGAGTACAACTACGGCCCGACGCCCGCGCTTCTCAACGCACTCGACTACGTCTACAACGAATGGGGCTACAAGCCCTGCGCCTTCGTGAGCTACGGCGGCGTCTCCGGCGGCCTGCGCGCGGTGCAGATGACGAAGCTGACCATGTCCGCCATGCGCCTCGTGCCAATTGTCGAGGCCGTCACGGTCCCGATGGTCGCCCAGCACGTCAAGGACGGCGTTTTCCAGCCCAACGACCTGCACATCAAGAGCGCCGAGGCGCTCCTCGTCGAGTTGAAGCGCTGGGCGGAGGCGCTGAAGCCGCTGCGCGGCTGAGCTTAAACCCCGAGGCCGGCGAGTTGCAGGACGACGCCGGCGACGGCGCTGAGGCCGAGCACCGTCATCATGCCCCATCGCAGGCGGAAGACGGCGAGGACGGCAAGGACCGACAGGGCCGCCGCCACAGGCCGGGCGCTCTCGAGCTCCGGCACCGCGAGCTTCATGCCGAAGCGCTCGAACGTGCCGACCTCGCCGAAGACGACATGCAAGGCGAACCACATGGCGAGATTGAGGATGACACCCACCACGGCGGCCGTGATGGCGGACAGCGCTGCAGCCAGCCCGCGGTTGTCACGCAACCGTTCCACATAGGGCGCGCCGAGGAAGATCCACAGGAAGCACGGTGAGAAGGTGACCCAGGTCGTCAACAGCCCGCCGAGGATGCCCGCCGTGAGCGGCGAGAGGGTGCCGGGATCGCGGAAGGCTCCCATGAAACCGACGAACTGGGTGACCATGATCAGCGGCCCTGGCGTCGTCTCGGCCATGCCGAGCCCGTCCAGCATCTCGCCGGGCGCCAGCCAGCCGTAGGTGCCGACCGCCTCCTGCGCCACATAGGCGAGCACCGCATAGGCCCCGCCGAAGGTCACCACGGCCATCTGGCTGAAGAAGACCGCGATGTCGGCAAAGACGTTGCCCGTTCCGAAGGCGGCGAGGAGCGCTGCGGTGGGGGCGAGCCACAGCACGAGCAGCACGCCCGCGACCGTCAGCGCCCGCGTGCCGCCGGGCCGGGCATGGGCGGGAATGGTCTCGCCGAGCACCGTCCGCGCGTCGTCCACGCCCGCCTTGGCGGCCGGGCCGTGCCCGCCGCCGGAGAAGGCCGCCACCCGCCTCAGGCCGCCGATGTAGCCGATGAGGCCGGCCGCGGCGATGATGAGCGGGAACGGCACGGCGAAGACGAAGATGGCGATGAAGGACGCCGCGGCCAGCGACACCATCGTGGCGTTGCGCAGGGCCCGCCGGCCGATGCGCAGCACCGCCTCGAAGACGATGGCGAGCACCGCCGCCTTGAGGCCGAAGAACAACCCCTGCACGAAGCCCACATTGCCGTAGAGCGCGTAGATCACGCTCAGCGCCATGATGGCGACGAGCCCCGGCAGCACGAAGAGCACGCCGGCGACGATGCCGCCGGCGGTGCGGTGCATCAGCCAGCCGATGTAGACGGCGAGCTGCTGCGCCTCCGGCCCCGGCAGCAGCATGCAGAAGTTGAGTGCATGCAGGAAACGCTTCTCGCCGAGCCAGCGCTTCTCCTCGACGAGAATGCGGTGCATGACCGCGATCTGCCCCGCCGGCCCGCCGAAGCTGAGCGCCGCGATTCGCGCCCAGGTGCGCACGCCTTCGGAAAAACTTGGAAAGCGGCCGGCAGGCGCCGCGTCTTCGCCCTGCACGGTCCGCAATGTCTCGCTCATGGCACGCCTTTTACCTTGTTCGTCGGCCAGTTGTGCGTCTCGTCCGTCGCGTCGCGGCACCAGCGATAGAGTGCATCGTAGAGGACGAGGCCCGCCTCAAGCTGTTCGTTGTCGTCCGCATACATGCGCGACAGACCGAGAGAGACAGCCAAGAGCCCAGCCGCCTCCGGTGCAAGGTCGAGGCGAGCCGTGTCGGCGCCACGCACGATGGCGGCCAGATGTGACAGCGGCCCGACGGTGAGACCAAATTCCTCGACCATGACGTCGAAGCTGCACAGGGGCCCGCGGTGGCTCCAGAACACCTCCTCCACGTCGAAGGGTGTAGCGCCGAAGCGGTCGGCGACGGCCAGCACCTCGGATGGTGGAACGAACAGGAAGACGGCGGCGGGATCGACAAAGCGACGGATGAGCCAGGGACAGGCTATGCGGTCGATCTTCGGCCGCGAGCGCGTCACCCATAGCGTGCGGCCCTGCGCGTCCGCCGTCGGCAGCTTTGCAAACGGCACCATCGGCAGGCCCGCGGCGCTCCAAGCCTGCGTGCCCCCCTCCAGCACCTCGGCGGCGATGCCGGCCTGGCGCAGCCAGGCTGCCGCGCCGTGGCTGAGCTTCAGCCCCTTCTGGCAGATGACGACGACCTGGCAGCCGATGAACTCCTGCGCCCATCGGGCCACCTCCGTTCCGGGCCGGCGCGTCGCCCCCGGCACGAGGCGTGGCTCGGCGGCGAAATCCTCGTCGGTGCGCACGTCGACGAGGACCGGGCACTTCGGCGTGCCCACGAGACGGAAGAGCTTGTCCGGAGAAATAGCATTGAACGACGGCATGACAGCGTCCCTTCTCGATCAGGAGGAGCGGAACGCGATGCTTCGGCCTGTCGCCTCGTGAGGGGATCGCAGAACCCCCATGCCCAGATGAGGCGACATGATCCGCGACTTGTCAATGTCGCCGGCGCATGCCGTCACATCTGCGTGATGAGACGGCCGGACTGTCGCGGCGAGGGCACGCACGGCATCGTTGCTGGATGACGCCGTTCAGAATGCGCCCATCTTCACGCGGGGGACGGAACAGCGCCCCCTGGGAGATCCCGATGCCGCAGCGAAACCTGTTCGCCGCGTCCGTGCTCGTTCTGGTCGCGGCAGTTCCCGCCTTCGCCCGGCAGAGCCCTGTTCCTGCCCGCAGCCTCACCTGCGCCGAGCTGCAGGCGCTGGTGCAGCGTCAAGGGCCGCGTCGGGATTTCGACCGCACCCTCCGTGTTCGGCACCTACGCCAACAATTGCGCGCCCCGCGACATCCCGAGCCCCGCCTACGTGCCGGCGCGCGACAATCCCCAATGCCTGATCGGCTACAGCGGCCGCAGCAAGTAGCGTCGCGGGCTCCCCCACATTCACCTGCAGCTTCAGAAGCATTCGACCGGCGCAGCCCGCCATGCGGGGCGGGCATGGCTTGCGGTCGTGACGTCGCAGCCGCGACACCCCATGTGAGGCGGGGCACCGAGGCACCTGAGAAACGCCAAGGAGACGGCGCAATGAACTTGCGTAACGTATTGATTGCTTCGGTCCTTCTCGCGGGCGCCGCGACGCCCGCCCTTGCCCAGCAGACCCCGGTCCCCGCCCAGGCGCACAGCTGCGCCGAGTTGCAGGAGATGGTGCAACGGCAGGGACGCGTCATGATCTCGCGCGGCCCCCACCTGTTCAGCACCTACGTCAACAACTGCTCTGCGCGCGACTTCCCGGTACCGGAGTACCTCCCGACCAGGGACAACGCCCAGTGCTTCGTGGGCTACAGCTGCCGCTGATGGTCAGCCGCCCCCGAGGCGGGCGATGAGTTCGGCGGTGGGGAAGGAATCGGCCGGCAGGCCGAGCTCCATCTGGGCCTTCTTCACCGCCGCGCGTGTCGCCGCGCCGAGCTTGCCGTCGATCGGTCCCGGATCGTAGCCGCGCTGCGCCAGCAGGCGCTGCAGCCGCGCGATCTCTTTGGCACCGAGCATGGCCACCTCGCCGTTGCCACGCGCTACCGCCGGCGCGCCGGCGAGCCGCGCGGCGAAATAGGCAGCCGTCGTCGCATAGACGAAGGACTGATTCCATCGCAGGAATACGCCGAAATTGTCGTAGGCGAGAAAGGCCGGGCCGTTGCGGCCCATGGGCAGCAGCAGCGAGGCGTTGCCCGGCGGCAGCGCGCCCGCCCGCGGCGTCACGCCCCAGTTCGCCCATTGCGAGGTCGAATGGCGGATCTCGAGATCTGCCTCATGCCAGGGCAGGCTCGCCGGCACCCGCACCTCGACGAGCCACGGTTCGCCGCGCCGCCAGCCGAGGCTGCTCATGAAATTGGCGGCCGAGGCGAGCGCGTCCGGCGTCGAGCGCAGCAGGTCCACGCGCCCGTCGCCATCCGCATCGACGCCGTACTTGTAGTAGAAGGACGGCATGAACTGCATCTGGCCGAGCTCGCCGGCCCAGGCTCCGCGCATCTCCGACGGCCGCAGGTCGCCCCGTGCCACGATGCGCAGCGCATCCATCAATTCGCCACGGAAGAGTTCGGGCCGCCGGCAATCGTAGGCAAGCGTCGCCAGCGCCTTCAGCGTCGGATACTTGCCCATGTTGGCGCCGAAATCGGTCTCCAGCCCCCAGAAGGCGACGATCGGCTCCGCCGGTACGCCATACTGACGCTCGATGGCGGAGAACAGGCCGGCTTGCTGGCGGATGCGGCTGGCGCCCGTCTTCAGGCGGTAATCGGCCACCATGCGCCCGGCGAACTGCAGGAAGCTCTGCTGGAAGACGCCCTGCCCCCGATCGCGCGAGATGATCGCCCGGTCGTAGGAGACGTCGTCAAGGCTGGCCGCCACCACCTCCGCCGGAATGCCCTGGGCCACCGCCTGCTGGCGGAATGCCGCGAGCCAGGTGGCAAAGCCGCTGCCGTCCCGTCCGCAACTCTGCGCCTGCGCGGGTATGGCGCCCAGCGCAAGGCCAAGCACCGAAACGACGGCGATGGCGGCCGCCTGCATCTGTCGCGGGACACACCGGAATGCCTGTGGCATCGCTCCCCTCCTTCTCGGCGAAGGCGATGCTACGGCCACAGGCGACCGGCGCCAAGGCGCCGGTCGGTTCGCGGCGGTGCGCTCAGGCCTGCTGGATGGCGGACAGCAGCCACGGACCGCCGCGGCTGCGCCGGAAGGTCCACAGTTCCGTCGCCTCCACGGGCTCGCTCGTGCTGCCCTCGACGACGGCACCGGTCGTGCGATCCGCCTTGTAGTCGATCAGCGAGAAGCGCATGGCGACGGTTGCGTAGTCGTCCGACCCCTCGCGCCAGGCCTCCGCCAGATCACCCTGCAGGAGCTTGGTGTCAGCAAGGCGGTTGACGATACCGGCTCTGGCATTGTCAGCAAGGTCCTCGGCAAGGAAGGAGACCATTTCCGGCGTGGTCAGGCGCCGGAGCGCCGCGAGGTCCTCATCCGAAAAAGCCTTCTGGACATCGTGCAGGGCTTGCTCGAAGGCGTCGAAGTCCTCCGCGCCAAGGGCGAGAGAGCCGTCCCCTCCACCGGCGGCCATGCTGGCGCCGGTCATGCCCCCGGCCTGCCCACCGCCAAGGCCGGAAAGACCTGGCAACGACGAGCGGGCGGCACCGTTCGCGGGACCGGCGCCTGCGCCTGCGAAGGCCGGCTGCTGGCGGCGGCGGAAGAACGACAGCGCGAGCCAGGCGAGGCCGCCGATGAGCGCGATCTGCAGCAGCATGCCGAGGATCGAGCCGAGACCGCCGAGGCCGCCGAAGAAGCCCGCACCGAAGAGCGCACCGAGAAGGCCCGCGCCCAGGAGGCCGGCGAAGAACCCCGTGCCGAAGCGCCGTTGCTGCGCGGCCTGGGCGGCGGCGCCGGGGCGCTGCGCGGCGACGCCGGGCGTCGTCTGGCCGGGCTGGGTCATCGACCGCTCGATGGGCTGGGTCGGACGCGGCGCCGTGTTGGTCGGCGGCGGGGCGCTGAAGGTGCGTACGCCACGGCTGCCGAAGCTGCCTCCCCGCCCCGCCCTGGCCTCGACCAGTTCGACCGTCGCAAAGACGGCCGCCACTGCAATGGCGACAACGCGGGCAAAACGCGCGAAAGAAGAAAGCATCGTCAGGATGGCCTCCCGTTCATCATGGTGCCCGCAATATAGGCACGGCCTGCCGGGGCCAACAGGTCCGGCGGTATTATTTCGGCGCGTGGGAGCGGTGGACATCTTGACCCGGGGGCGGGTCGGCGCGACGCTCGATGCCGGGCTGCAAGGCGAGAGAGCGCCATGGCTCTGTGCTCCGTCGGCCATCTGGGACAGGCACCCGGCACGGGGGGCCCGCCAAGGGCGGGCCTGTGCCGCCTCGGCCGCCACTTTGTCTGCAGCCTGATCCTCGGTTGTATCGTGCTTCCGGCGCCTCTCGCCGGGGCGCAGGACATGTCGAGACCGCCCGCGCACGGGGCCGCCGGCCATTCGGCCGCCCCTGGAGCGGCGGCTCCTCTGCCGCTTCCTTGCACCTGCCGGGCCAAGGGGCGCGACTACGAACTCGGCGAGGTCGTCTGCCTGCCCACCAGCGCCGGCCCGCGCCTTGCCACCTGCGGCATGGAACTAAACAACACCTCCTGGCACGTGACGAGCGAGCCCTGTCCCGACAGCTGAAACGGCCGAACATCCGAAATGGCGCGCTGCGTCTCCCTGGCGGCGACCGGATTATGAACCGGAAAGAGGTCGCCGTCCGGGAGGCGGCGACCGGATCCCCCAAGTGAAAGGGTCGCCGTCGGGAGACGGCGACCCTTGGGCTTGGCTGGGGCTTGATTGCACGCACCGCCCGAAAGGGAACGGTCACGAGGCTTTTCGAAGAAGGAAGATCCCTCGCACCTGGATCTCCGTTCTCGATGGCTTGTCTTGAACGCTAGGCAACGGGAACACTATCGACAAAGGCGGCGAAGCCGCCGGTCAGAAAGCCCCGATGATGATGGCGCCGACAAACAGGAAGGCGGCGCTCATCGCCACAATGTTCAAACGTGACAGCAGCGTCAGGCCCATAGGTGACCTCCATGGGTTTGACCTAGGGGACGGAATCTAGCAGCAACAGGCGGCCTTGCGAAGCGCCAAATGTTGTGCAACGCGGCATGGCCTCGGTACAACATCCTTTATCGTTCGTTAAATGGTTCATTCCCTTTCGCTTTTCGCCAGCCACAGGCTGGGGATTACGATACCCCGGGGAAGGCACTCCATCAGCTCGATTCCAGTAATTCTGAAAATAACTTCGAGCAAAGGCAGCAATATTGCTCTGCAAGGCCGTCATACGAAACGTCGCACGTGCCGGCCAAGGTTTTGTCAACGTTGAAGAAACGTTAGGACTATCCCTGCATCCTCCGGCGCAGAAGGGGGCGCGCGGAGAGTTGCGTTGATGGCGCGCAGGTTTGCGACATTCGCCGCGGCGATACTGGCCTGTGCCGGCGTCGCCGGTTGCGGGCTGATGACATTCGAGAAGCGCGAGGCATGGCGCAGCGAGGCGGAATCGGCCTGCCTCGCGCAGAAGCTCGTGCAGCCGTCGGCCTATATCGAGCCGATGAAGCCGATCTCCGGCCCCGGCGCCTGCGGCATGGATTATCCGTTCCGCGTCAAGGCTTTCGCCGGCGGCGAGATCGGCCTGACGTCCAAGGCGGTGCTCGCCTGCCCCGCGATCTCCACCTTCGACACCTGGCTGATCGAGGTCGTCCAGCCCGCCGCCTCGCTCTATTTCGGCGCGCCGGTGACCGAGCTGCGGGCCGGGTCCTATTCGTGCCGCTCGATGAACAACCAGGCGGGCGCGCGCAAGTCGGAGCACTCCTACGGCAACGCCGTCGACGTCATGGCCTTCCACCTGTCGGACGGACGCAAGATCACGGTCGCCAAGGGGTGGAAGGGTGATCCGGTGGAGCAGGACTTCCTGCGCGAGGTCTTCGTCGGCTCCTGCCGCTATTTCTCGACGGTGCTCGGCCCGGGCTCGGACGCATTCCACTACGACCATTTCCATCTCGATCTCGCCCGGCATGCCAAGGGCCGGACGATCTGCAAGCCGGTCATCAAGTTCACGCCGCGCCTCGTGCCCGGGCAGTATGACGCGCGGCCCCGGCAGGCCGCTCCCTATGGCGGCGAGCCGGCCTACACGCCCCGGCCGGCCGGGCCGGTCTACAAGGGCTACGACCGCCCTGGCGGCAGCCCCATGACCATCCACGAGCAGCCGCTCGGCGAGGGAGAGGACGAGGGCGGCGCCGTTATCGACGAGGAATATCTCGGCATGTCGTCCACCAGGACGCCGCCGGGATGGCAGGTCGGGCCGGCGCCGGCCAGCGCGCCGCCGATGGCGACGAGCCACGCCGCGCCGGTCTACGGACAGCAGGACCGGCCGGCCACCTATCAGGCTCCGCCCGCCTATCCGACGCAGAGCTATGCCGCCCCGCCTCCGCGCCCGCGGACCGACGGCACGCTCGGCGTGCTGCGGCCGCCGGGCCTCGTCGGCGGCTCCTGATCAGTCCATGATGCTGTCGAGGCCGCGCCTGAGCCCCGGCTTCTCCGCCACCTTCCGCACGGCGAGCAGCGTGCCGCCGACGTAAGGGGCGGCCGAGGACCCGGCGTCGTGCCGCAGCGCCAGGCGCTCGTCATCGAGTCCGAACAGGACCTCGCAGGACAGGCGGTAGCCGGGCATGCGCACCGAATGCACCTGCACCGGCGTCGACAGGCCGATGGCGCCGCCGCGCGTCTCGCGGATGCCGGTCAGATCGTCGATCGGCCGAGAAGTCGGATGCTGGCGCTCGAAGGACAGCGTCTCTGCGAGTTCCCGTGCCGTGCCCGACGGCACGTCCGGCTTCTGCGCCGCCGCATAATCGATGATCTCGACATCCGGCACATACTTGGCCGCTTCGAGCGCGAAGCGCTTCATCAGCGTGGCGGTGATGGAGAAGTTGCCGGCGGCGATGACGCCGATGCCCCGCTCCTCCGCCGCATCGTCGATCTCGGCAAAATCCTCAGCCCCGAGCCCCGACGTTCCGACGACGACGTGGCAGCCGGCGGCGATCGCCTTCAGGGCATGCTCCTTTACCGCGCCCGGCTTGGTGTAGTCCACGAGCACGTCCGCCTGCACCGCGAGCGCCGCGTCGACATCGGGTACGATCTCGACTCCGATCGGGCCGATGCCGGCCACCTCGCCCGCATCGCGCCCGGCGGCCGAGCGCGCCACCGCCGCGACCAGCGCAAGGTCGGGCGCCTCGTGCACAGCCGCGACGAGCGCCCTGCCGACCCAGCCGGTCGCGCCTGCAATGATGACCCTGATCATGCTCCGGCTCCTCCTTCTCGGATGGGCGCCCGCTGCGCCCGCCCCAGCCTTCCTCCTTGCCGATTCGCGCCGGCCCGGCATCGTTGCCCGGACGGATCACGCCTTGCCATAGCCGCCGCCGGTCGGCGTGACGATGGTGATGGCCTCGCCTGCCTCGATCAGCGTCTGGTCGCAACCGCCGAGTTCCTCGATGCGCCCGTCCCTGCGGCGCACGAGGTTGCGGCCCGCCTCGCCCGGCTCTCCCCCCAAGAGCCCGAAGGGCCGCACACGGCGGTGGCCGGAGAGGATGGCGCAATCCATCGCCTCGCGGAAGCGGATGGTGCGGCTGGTGCCGTTGCCGGCATGCCAACGTCCCTTGCCGCCCGAGTTCGGCCGGATATGGAAGTCTTCCAGCACGACGGGAAAGCGCGTCTCAAGGATTTCCGGATCCGTGAGGCGCGAGTTGGTCATGTGCGTATGCACGCCGTCGGCTCCGTTGAAGCCCTCGCCCGCGGGGGCGCCGGAGCAGATGGTCTCGTAGTACTGGTACTGGTCGTTGCCGAAGGTGAGATTGTTCATGGTGCCCTGGGCGGCCGCCAGCGCACCGAGCGCACCGAACAGGCAGTTCGTCACGGCCTGGCTCACCTCGACATTGCCCGCGACTACCGCCGCCGGATAGCGCGGCGACAGCATCGAGCCTTCCGGCACGACGATATTGATGGGCCTGAGGCAGCCCGCGTTCATGGGGATCTCGTCATCAACCATGACGCGGAAGACATAGAGCACGGCCGCGCGCGTCACCGGCGCGGGCGCGTTGAAATTGTCGTCCCGCTGCGGCGACGTGCCGGTGAAGTCAACGGTCGCCTCGCGCTTCTCCTTGTCAACCGTGATCTTCACGCGGATGAAGCAGCCTTGGTCCATCTCATATTCGAAGGAAGAATCGTGCAGCCGATCGAGCACACGGCGCACGCTCTCGGCCGCGTTGTCCTGCACATGGCCCATGTAGGCCTCGACCACGTCGAGCCCGAAATGAGCGATCATCTTCTTGAGTTCGGCCACGCCCTTCTCGTTGGCGGCGATCTGTGCCTTGAGGTCGTTGACGTTCTGGACCACGTTGCGCGCGGGATATTTCGCGCCGAGGAAGAGGTCGATCAGTTCCTTCTCGCGGAAACGGCCCTGATCGACGAGCTTGAAATTGTCGATATACACGCCCTCCTCCTCGATGGTGCGGGCGCGCGGCGACATGGACCCCGGCGCCGTGCCGCCGACATCGGCATGATGCCCACGGCTCGCCACCCAGAAGAGGATGTTCTCGCCCTTGTCGTCGAAGACGGGCGTGCACACCGTGATGTCCGGCAGATGCGTGCCGCCGTTGTAGGGCGCGTTGAGCACATAGACGTCGCCGGGGCGAATAACGGGGTTCTGGCGGATGACCGTCTCCACCGAGCGGTCCATGGAGCCGAGGTGCACCGGCATGTGCGGCGCATTGGCGACAAGCCGTCCCTCGCGGTCGAAGACAGCGCAGGAGAAGTCGAGCCGCTCCTTGATGTTCACCGAATAGGCGGTGTTCTGCAGAGTCACGCCCATCTGCTCGGCGATGGACATGAAGAGATTGTTGAAGATCTCCAGCATCACCGGGTCGGCCTCGGTGCCGATGGCGGCGCGCTTGGGCAGCGCCTTCACCCGCTCGAGCACGAGGTGGTCCTTGCCGGTCAGCTGCGCTTCCCAGCCGTCCTCGACGACCACCGTCTGGTTGGGCTCGATGATGATCGCCGGCCCCGGCATACGAGCACCCGCCCTTAGATCCTGCCGCAGGAAGACACCGGCATCGTGCCAGCGGCCCTGGCTGAAGAAGCGCGTCGTGCGGTGCGGCCTCGCCGGTGCGGCCTGCACATCACCTGCCGCGTCCTCCGCGAAACGCGCGCCGCCGCCGACGGTCTCCACCTCGACGGCCTCGATGACGAGCCCCTTGGTATCGTCGATGAAGCCGAAGCGGCGGCGATGCGCATCCTCGAAGGCGGCCTGCATGGCGGCCACATCCCCCGCCGCTACGGCGAGCGCGGTGTCGGTGCCGGCATAGCGCACATGGGCGCGCACGAAGGTCTCGATGTCGGAGCGCGCGATGCCCTGCCCCTCGAGCTCGGCGAGGCATTCGGCGGCGAGCGCGTCGCCCAGCGCGGCGACCGCAGCCGGGGCGGCGGCATCGAGCGGCACATCGAGCGCCTTCTGTCGCGTGGCGCGCACGTCGGCAAGACCCATGCCATAGGCGGAGAGAAGGCCCGAGAAGGGATGCATCAGCACCTTCGTCATGCCGAGCGCATCGGCCACGAGGCAGGCGTGCTGGCCGCCAGCCCCGCCGAAGGAGTTGAGCGCATAGGTCGTGATGTCATAGCCGCGCTGCACCGAGATCTTCTTGATGGCCTCCGCCATGTTGGCGACCGCGATCTGGATGAAGCCGTCGGCCACCTCCTCGGGGCTGCGCCCGTCGCCGACCTCGCCGGCCATGGCCGCGAAGGCGGCGCGCACCGCCTCGGCATCAAGCGCCTCGTCCTGCGCGGGGCCGAAGATCTTCGGGAAGAATTCCGGCATCAGCTTGCCGAGCATGACATTGGCGTCGGTCACGGCGAGCGGCCCGCCGCGACGATAACACTTGGGGCCCGGATTGGCGCCGGCCGAATCGGGCCCGACGCGGAAGCGCGAGCCGTCGAAATGCAGGATCGAGCCGCCGCCCGCAGCGACCGTGTGGATGAGCATCATCGGCGCACGCATGCGCACACCGGCGACTTCGGTCTCGAAGGCGCGTTCGTATTCGCCGTCGAAATGGGCGACGTCCGTCGAGGTGCCGCCCATGTCGAAGCCGATGACGCGGTCAAACCCGGCGGACTTGCCTGTCTCGGCCATGCCGACGACGCCGCCGGCCGGCCCCGAGAGGATGGCGTCCTTGCCCTGGAACAGATCGGCGGCCGTGAGACCGCCCGAGGACATCATGAACATGAGGCGCGCCCCAGTGCGGGCAATGTCGAGTTCCTCCGATACCTGCGCCACGTAGCGTCGCAGGATCGGCGAGAGATAGGCGTCGACCACCGTGGTGTCGCCGCGCCCGACGAGCTTGACGAGGGGCGAGACCTCGTGGCTGACCGAGACCTGAGTGAAACCCATGCGGCGGGCGAGTTCCGCCACCGCCTGCTCGTGGGCCGGATAGCGGTAGGCGTGCATGAAGGCGATGGCGAGCGCATCGATCCCCTCGGCCCGGATGCCGGCGAGCTGCACCTCGACCTGCGTCAGGTCCGGCGCCATCTCGACCGTACCGTCGGCGAGCACCCGCTCCTCGATCTCGACGACGCTCTCGTAGAGCTCTTCGGGCTTGATGATGTTGCGGGCGAAGATCTTCGGCCGCGCTTGGTAGCCGATGCGCAGGGCATCACGAAAACCCTTCGTGGTGATGAGCGCGACGCGGTCACCCTTGCGCTCGAGCAGCGCGTTGGTGGCCACGGTCGTGCCCATGCGCACGTCGCCGATGAGGCCGGCGGGGATCGCCTCGCCCCTGGCAAGGCCGAGATGGTCGCGGATGCCCTGGACGGCGGCATCGCGGTAGGCTTCCGGATTCTCGGAGAGGAGCTTGCGCGCGTGCAGCCTGCCCTGCGGGTCACGCGCGATGACGTCCGTGAACGTGCCGCCGCGATCGATCCAGAAATCCCACCGACCTGCCATCATGCTCTCCCGATGTCCGAAATTGCGCTGGGCTTCGTGCCGGCCTCGCGGCGCGTCGGCCGCTGCCGAGACGCTCCCGCCGACGCCGTCGGGCCCCTCCCGGGCCGCAGCGCATGAGATGAGAGAAGCAGGACGATGACAAAACGTCAACAATTTGTTGACATGAAATTCGACGCCGCTAGCATGCGAAGATCGGCGCGCGAAGGGGCGCGCGCCGCACGGGAGAGATTGTCATGAACGTTTTGATGCGCGCTGCCGCGGGCCTCGGCCTTGCGGCGCTTCTTGCCTCACCGGCCGTGGCTCAGACGAAGTGGGACCTGCCGACGCCCTATCCGGACGGCAACTTCCACACCAAGAACATCGTCCAGTTCGCCGAGGACGTGAAGGCGGCGACCGGCGGCTCGCTGCAGATCACGGTCCACGCCAACCAGTCGCTGATCAAGCACCCCGACATCAAGAACGCCGTGCGCAGCGGCACGGTGCCCGCCGGTGAGCTGCTCGTCTCGCGCCTCGCCAACGAGAGCCCGATCTACGAGGTCGATTCGGTTCCTTTCCTCGCCTCGAGCTATGATGCCGCGAAGAAGCTCTATGCCGCTCAGAAGCCCATCCTCGAGAAGAAACTCGGCGAGCAGGGCCTGATGCTGTTGTTCTCCGTCGCCTGGCCGCCGCAGGGCATCTTCGCCAAACAGGAGCTCAACACCCTCGCTGACCTCAAGGGCGTCAAGTTCCGCGCCTATTCGAAATCGACAGAGCGCGTCGCCCAGCTCGCCGGCATGGTTCCGGTGCAAATCGAGGCCTCCGACATCGCCACGGCCTTCGCCACCGGCCGCGTCGGCGCGATGATCACCTCGCCTTCCACCGGCACCGATTCCAAGGTGTGGGATTTCCTCAGCCACTACTACGACACCCAGGCCTGGCTGCCGCGCAACATGGTCATCGTCAACAAGGCAGCCTTCGACAAGCTGAGCGACGCCGAGAAGCAGGCGGTACGCGAGGCGGCCAAGAAGGCCGAGGAGCGCGGCTGGGAGATGAGCGCCATCGAGACCAAGGAGAAGACGGACCTGCTCGCCAAGAACGGCATCAAGGTCACCGCCCCCTCCGACGACATGAAGAAGGGCTTCGCCGAGATCGGCGCCACCATGACCGCCGAATGGGAGAAGGCTGCGGGCGAGGACGGCAAGGCCATCCTCGACGCCTATCGCAACTGAGGACAGGGCCTTCCCGCGTCGGAGCCCATCGCGGATCGATCGCTCCAAGGGCTCCGGGAGCCACCCCTCCCCCCGCTTGCGGTGGGAGGGGACAGCACCGCCGGTTTGCATCTCACCGCCGCATGACCCGGCGCCCTCGATGCAATGATCCGCACCGCCCCGGCGGCGTTGACGCCTGTCTTTCATCATCCTGCCGGCAGGAGGAGGCCTCATGCGCGCGGCCCTCGACCGTCTCTATTCATTGTCGCTCTGGCTCGCTGGCCTCTGCCTCGTCGCCATCGCTGTCCTCGTCGGCCTGCAGGTCGGCGCCCGCCTGCTCGACAGCGCTCTGCGCACGCTTGGGCTCGAGCAGACCGGCTTCATCGTGCCCTCGCTCGCCGAGATCGGCGGCTTCCTGCTCGCGGCGGCGAGCTTCCTTGCGCTCGGTGCCAGCCTCAAGGCCGGCAGCCATATCCGCGTGACCATGCTGCTCGCCCTCGTCGGCGAAGCGCGCCGCAGACCGATGGAGCTGTTCGCACTAGGCGTTTCCGCCCTCGCGAGCGGCTACGGCACCTGGTACACGGCCAAGCTCGCCCTGGATTCGTGGACTTTCAACGAGAAATCCTATGGCATCGTGCCTGTGCCGCTCGTCATCCCGCAGGCGAGCCTCGCCATCGGCCTCGCCATACTGACCATTGCCATCCTCGACGAACTGCAAGAGACCGCGGTGCGCGGACGTCCGTCCTTCCGCTCGGCAGAAGACGCCATCGCCGTCGGCAAGGAGGCCTGAGCGATGGACGCCGTCACGCTCGCGAGCCTGCTCATCGTCGTCCTCTTCCTCGTCCTCGGCACCGGCACCTGGATCGCGCTGGCTCTCGGCATCGTCGCCTATGCCGGCATGGTCATCGCCGTCTCGGCGCCGCCAGGCCAGGTGCTCGCCACCTCCGTCTGGGGCGCGGCGACGTCGTGGGACCTCACCGCCCTGCCGATGTTCATCTGGATGGGCGAGATCCTCTACCGCACCCGCCTGTCGCAGGACATGTTCTCCGGCCTTGCGCCGTGGATGCGCGCCCTGCCGGGCCGGCTCCTGCACGTCAACGTCGTCGGCTGCACGATCTTCGCTGCCGTCTCCGGCTCCTCGGCCGCAACCTGCGCCACCATCGGCCGCATCTCGCTGCCGGAGTTGAAGAAGCGCGGCTATGACGAGCGCCTCGCCATCGGTACGCTCGCCGGCGGTGGCACGCTCGGCCTGCTCATCCCGCCGTCGCTGATCATGATCGTCTACGGCGCGGCAACCGAGCAGTCGATCGCGCGCCTGTTCATCGCCGGCATCGTGCCGGGCATCGTCGTTGCCGGCCTCTTCATGGCCTATGTGGGCGGCTGGGCACTCCTCAACCCCGGTCGCATGCCCGAGCGCGAGCCAAGCATGCCACTGCGCGAGCGCCTTGCTGCCGGCTGGCGGCTCATCCCCGTCATCCTCCTCATCCTCGGCGTCATCGGCTCCATCTACGGCGGCTTCGCCTCGGCGACGGAGGCGGCGGTCGTCGGCGTCGCGCTGTCGCTCGTCATGTCGCGCGCCATGGGCACGCTCGACTGGGCAAGCTTCCGCGACGGGCTGCTCGGCGCCACACGCACCTCCTGCATGATCGCCTTCATCCTCGCCGGCGCGGCCTTCCTGACCACGGCGATGGGCTTCACGGGCATCCCGCGGGCGCTCGCCGAATGGATCGGCGCCATGAACCTCAGCCCGTGGCAGCTGCTGCTGGCGCTGACGCTGTTCTACATGGTGCTCGGCTGCTTCCTCGACGGCATCTCGATGGTAGTGCTGACGACGGCGGTCATCATGCCGCTCGTACAGGCCGCGGGCTTCGACCTCATTTGGTTCGGCATCTACATCGTCATCGTCGTCGAGATGGCGCAGATCACGCCGCCCGTCGGCTTCAACCTCTACGTGCTGCAGGGCATGACCGGACGGAGCATCTTCCGCATCGGCCTCTATGCCCTGCCCTTCTTCCTCATCCTCGCCATTGTGGTTGCCCTGCTCGCGATCTTTCCCGATCTCGCGCTATGGCTGCCGCGCACCATGCTCGAGGCCGGCTGAGAGCTTGCGGAGGTCGCCATGACGAAGAACAGCACAGACAATGCCCCAGCGGAGGCCCGGGAGTGGCCCGCGCTCGGCCCCATCGTCTCCTCGGCCCATCTCGCCTCAGGCGCCCTGCCGGCCTTGTCGGAGTTCGAGTTCGGTCTCATCCTCGTCAGCCATGCCTTCCATCGCTGGATGGTGCGCGGCATGGCCGCCGCGGGGGTGCCGGACCTGTCGCCACTCGACGTGCTCGTGCTGCACTCCGTCAACCACCGCGGCAAGGGCAAGAAGCTCGCCGACATCTGCCTCGTCCTCAATGTCGAGGATACTCACCTCGTGACCTATTCGGTCAAGAAGCTGGAGCGGCTGAAACTCGTGAAGAGCGGCCGCACCGGCAAGGAGAAGACGGTCGCCGTCACCGCCGAGGGCGAAGCCGCCTGCCTGCGCTATCGTGCCATCCGCGAGCAGTTGCTCGTGCGCGCGGTCCGCGGCCTCGGCCTCGACGAGAGCGCCCTGTCGCAGATCGCGAGCAACATGCGGGCGCTGTCCGGCCATTACGACCAGGCCGCCCGCTCTGCCGCTTCACTCTGAGGCAGGGGTGCGCCGCTTGACCTTCGCGGCCGCGCCGCGCATCGTCCGCCACACGACCTTCACTCGATACGTGTGGAGAGAGCGATGCGCGCCTTATTCGCCTTGTCCGTCGCAGCCGTTATCATAAGTCCCATGGCCATTGCCGCCGACTACGACCGGACCATCGCCTATCGCGCCGGCCCGGCTCATCCTTACGACACCGTCCCGGCCGAGCGCCGGGAGGTGCCGTGGACGGGCCGCGTACCCGCCTGCGACGACCCGGCCGTGCTCTCCGACATCCGGGAGCGCTTCGCCACCACCGAAGCGCGCTACTGGGCCTCCTCGCTCAGCATCACCAGCTTCGAGCACATCCGCTCCCTGGGCTATCGTCCCTGGAGCGCGAGCTACATTCCACGCCGCTTCTGCGCGGCCCGGTCCTGGACGTCCGACGGGCGCAAGCGCACGGTCTATTACTCCGTGCGCGAGGATCTCGGGCTTGCCGGCTGGGGCTGGAACGTCGAATGGTGCGTCAGCGGGCTCGACCGCTCCTATGCCTATGGCGGCCACTGCCGCGCCGCCCGCCCCTGAAAGCGCGCCGATGCCGAGATCGAAGGGGCGGCCCCGCCTCACCGGCCGCAGAGCGGGGCTGGCCATCTGCGCGAGCCTGAGCGCCCTTCTGCTCGCGGGCGGTGCCGATGCCGCCGGGCCCGAGCGGGGCGGCCGCCCAGGCGCGTTCGACTTCTACGTGCTTGCCCTCTCCTGGTCGCCGGGCTTCTGCGCGCTGTCCGACAAGGCCGACGAACGCGAGCAGTGCCGTGACGGGGCTGGCCTCGGCTTCGTCGTGCACGGCCTGTGGCCGCAGCATGAGCGGGGCTATCCGACCGACTGCGCCAACGTGCCACGCAATCCCTCGCGCGCCGCCGTCGCCGAAGCCGCGGGGCTCTATCCGGACGAGGGCCTCGCGCGCTATCAGTGGCGCAAGCATGGCACCTGCTCCGGCAGGAGCCCGAGCGACTATTTCGCCGACGTGAAGCGCGCGCGCGACATGGTGACCATTCCGCCGCAGCTGCAGAGCCCGGCCGGGGACCAGGCCTTCACGCCCATCGACCTCGAACGCGCCTTCGTCGCCGTCAACAAGGGCCTCAGGACCGACATGATGTCGATCGTCTGCCGGCGCGGCGTGCTGCAGGAGGTGCGCATCTGCCTGACGAAGGACCTGCGCGGCTTCCGCACCTGTCCAGAGGTCGACCGCAGCGGCTGCCGCTTCGGCGATCTCAAGGTCGAGGCGCCGCGGTGAGGGCCTTACCGACATGAACTACCGTCACGCCTATCACGCCGGCAATTTCGCCGATGTGATGAAGCACGCGCTGCTTGCGCGCATCCTCGTCCATCTCCTGAAGAAGGACGCGCCGTTCCGCGTCATCGACACCCATGCCGGCATCGGGCTGTACGATCTTGCCGGCGAGGAAGCCGAGAAGACCGCGGAATGGCGCAACGGCATCGGCCGGCTAGAGGCGCCGCTGCCCCAGGAGGCCGAGGCGTTGATCGCTCCCTACCGGGCCGCCATCGCCGCCGTGCGCGCCCGCCACGGCGAGAGCACTTATCCCGGCTCGCCGATGCTTGTCTCGGCCATGCTGCGCCGGCAGGACCGCGCCATCGCCGTCGAGAAGCACCCGAAGGACGCCCAAACGCTCACCCGCACCCTGACCTACGACCAGCGCATCAAGGCCGTCGCGCTCGACGGCTGGACCGCGCTCCACGCCATGATCCCGCCGCCCGAGCGGCGCGGCCTGGTGCTCATCGACCCGCCCTTCGAGGAGCCGGGTGAACTCGGACGGCTGGCAGAGGAGATCGCCCGCGCCTGGAAGAAGTGGCCGACCGGCCTCTTCGCCGGCTGGTACCCGATCAAGGACGTGCGTGCCATCGACGCCTTCGCCGCGCGCCTCGCCGCGAGCGGCACACGCAAGGTGTTGCGCCTTGAACTGATGGTGACGGACGGGCGCGACGCGGCGCGCCTCAACGGCTCCGGCCTCGTCGTCGTCAACCCGCCGTGGACGCTGAAGGAGGAGGCCGAGGTCCTGCTGCCGGCCCTCGCCAGGCGCCTCGCGCAGGGCGCCGGCGCCGGCTTCCGGGCCGAGTGGATCGCCGGCGAGTGACGGCCCGCACCGGCCCCGTCCCCCTGCCATGCGTCACGGGCGCTTGCCCGCACAAGGCCGGCCCGTCACAAAGCTTGCCACGGCTGACGACAGGTCAGCCGCTGCCGATTCGCCTTCAGACCACACGAGGAGAAGCCTCGCCCATGCTCGTCCTGCGTTCGTCTCCCGCCTCTCCGTTCGGCCGCAAGGTTAAGATCGCCGCCGCCATTCTCGGCCTCTCCGACCGCATCGAGATCGTGCCGGCCGATACGACCGACCCGAGCGATTCGCTGCGCCGGCAGAACCCGCTCGGCAAGATCCCGGCTCTTGTCCTAGAAGACGGGCGCGTTCTCTATGATTCTCGGGTGATCGCCGAATATCTCGACCACCTCGCCGGCGGCGGCCTCCATCCGGCCGGAGAGAAGCGTTTCGATGCGCTCACGCGCCAAGCGCTCGCCGATGGCATCATGGATGCGGCCATCCTGCAGGTCTACGAGGGCCGCTTCCGCGGTCCGGACAAGCACGAGCCGAAATGGGTAGAGCACCAGGCCGGCAAGGTCGCACGGGCCCTCGCCTCGGCTGCCGCCGCCCCGCCGCGTCTTGCCGATGGCATCGACATCGGCCATGTCGCGCTCGCCTGTGCCCTCGGCTATCTCGACCTGCGCTTCGGCGGCGCATGGCGCCGCGAGCATCCGGCGCTCGTCGCCTGGCTCGACGACTTCGCGCAGCGCGTGCCCTCCTTCGAGGCGACGAAGGTTTCGGCGTAACGCACGCCACGGTCCGGCCTGGACGCTCCGGGGCCGGGCGTTTCACGCTGTGGGTGCGCTGCCGCCCCGGCCAATAAAAAACCCGGCGACCGAAGTCGCCGGGTCTTGAGGAACCGGTTTGAACCGGAAGCCGATTAGAACTTGTAGTTCAGACCGGCGCGGACGACCGAGAACTGGGTCTCCGCCTTGTTGGCACCGTAGTAACGGTTGTCGCCGAGGTCGACGTAGAGGTATTCGGCCTTGGCGGTGATGTTGTTGGTGAAGGCGTACTCAAGGCCGGCGCCGAGCGTCCAGCCGACGTTGGTCTCCGACTTCGAGAAGGCGAGGCCAGCCGTGGCGTCGATGCCCGAGAACTTCGTCTCGCCGTAGGCAAGACCACCCGTCACGTAGATGAGGGCGCGGTCGAAGGCGGCGCCGACGCGGGCACGGACGGTGCCGAAGTACTCCACCTCGCCGCGGCCGGTGCCGATGTTGCCGTTGGCGAACGTCGTGGCAGCGGTCTTGCCCTTGAGGTCAGCGTACTGGATGTCCGTCTCGAGACCGACGACGAACTGGCCGATCTGGTAGTTGTAGCCGATCTGACCACCGCCGACGAAGCCGTCCGGATCATCGAAGCCTGCAGCCTTCGAGAACTCGCCCCAGCCGTAACCGGCGTTCACACCGACGTAGAAGCCGGTCCAGGTAAAGATCGGAACGACCGGAGCCGGAGCGACGGGAGCGACGTTGCGGCTCGGAAGGTCGGCAGCGAACGCCGCGGCGCCGGAAGCGATGAGGCCGGCAGCAGCAACACCCGCGAGAAGAATCTTTTTCATCATTTAACTCCTTCATGCTTCCCGCGGACCAGGGCCCGCCCGGAAGTTGCACCCTTCTAACCGAACCTCTGCCGGCTGTCTGTTGCCGCACCGCCACAGGCCCCTTTGGCGACTATGGCTGAAAAGTGACGGAAGCCGGGAGAAATGTGGGACCACCTTCAGGCAGGCGGCGCAAGAGCGGCTGGCACCTTCCGCGCGAGCGTATTAAACTGTTGTTTTTATTTCTTTTTCCCTCTTCGCTGCGGCATTAACCAACCGTTCATCATGCCCTTCTCAGCCTCGTTCCGGGCGTTATGGCGCAGCCTTCGCGGCGTGCCTGCCCGGTTGCTGCATTGCAGCTATGCCTAACGAACACTTAAGAGGCCGCCGCGCGACACTTGCTGCCGGATTGCGAACGCGCGAAGCGAGGGTGGAAGCGCGATCAGTCGCCCATCCCTCCTGCGATACCGGAGGGCCGCTTTGCAGGCTCGCGTTGCGCTGAAAAGGCGCCCCGCGCGGCGGCCTTCCATGGCGCGAGAGTCTTGCCGCGGGCCCACCCGCATGCCAAAGGCAGGCGAGAACTCAGGGTGTGATACGTGAGCCTGCCTCTCTCCATCTTCGTCATCGCGCACAACGAAGCTGACCGCATCGGCCGGACCCTCGAGGCGGTGCGGCACCTGACGGATGACCTCGTCGTCGTCGATTCGGGCTCGACGGACGGGACCGTCGCGGTTGCCGAGGCACACGGGGCCCGCGTCGTCTTCAACCCCTGGCCCGGCTACGGCCCGCAGAAGCGCTTCGCCGAGGACCAGTGCCGACACCCCTGGCTGTTCAACATCGACGCGGACGAGGTCGTGCCTCCGGATCTCGCGGCAGAGATCGCCGCCCTGTTCGCCTCCGGCGATCCCGCGGCCGATGCCTATGAGACGCGGATCGCCGAGATCTTCCCGGGCGAGGCGGCGCCGCATCGTCTCGCCTACGCCCTGGCGCCGGTCCGGCTCTACCGGCGCAACATCGGTCGCTATTCCGATTCGACGGTGCACGATCGGGTCGTGCTCGCCCCCGGTGCGCGCGTGCGTCGGCTCAAGGGCACCATTCACCACTTCTCGGTGCGCTCGCTCGGTGACCAGCTCGCCAAGCTCAACAGCTACACCGACGCCCAGGCGGACAATCTCGATGAGCGTGGCGAGCGGGTCTCGATGCTGCGGCTCTACCTCGAGTTTCCGGCAGCTTTCATCAAGGCCTATTTCGGCCGCCGGCACTTCGTGCGCGGGGTCTACGGCTTCATGACGGCGATGAACTTCGCCTTCTACCGCTATCTGCGCGTCGCCAAGCACGTCGAGCGGCGCCTGCGCACCGAGGCCACCGAAAAGGGCCGGCTTACGAAGTGAGCGTGATCGCCGCGATCAGCCGGCCGTAGTCCGCCTCGCCACGGTGGGTCGCCCGCCGATAGCTGTAGAAGCGTTCCTCGTCGCCATAGGTGCACAGGCCGAGGTCAATGAAACGACCGACGCCGGCCGCCGCCATGCGCGCACCGATGAATCCCGGCAGGTCGAACATGGCATGGTCCGCCCGCTGCGCGGGCGTAAAGAAGCGCCCACAGGCCGGGGCGGCCGCGCGGAACTGGGCGACGAATTCCGGCCCGACCTCGTAGGCCGATGCACTGATCGTTGGCCCGAGCACGGCGATCATGCGTCCGCGCTCCGCGCCGAGCGCCTCCATCGCCACGATCATCGCCTCGAGGATGCCGGAAAAGGCACCGCGCCAGCCGGAATGGGCGGCACCGATGACGCGCGCCTCGGGATCGGCGAAGAGCAGCGGCCCGCAATCGGCCGTGGAGATGGCGAGGCCGATCCCCGGCATCCGCGTCACGCAACCGTCGGCCTTTGGCCGCGCATCCGCCGGCCAC
This sequence comes from Chelatococcus sambhunathii, assembly GCF_001418005.1. Lineage (GTDB taxonomy): Bacteria > Pseudomonadota > Alphaproteobacteria > Rhizobiales > Beijerinckiaceae > Chelatococcus_A > Chelatococcus_A sambhunathii. The sequence goes on from NZ_LIOL01000001.1 coordinate 358,351, forward strand.
GGTGTCTCGACCGTCACCACGTCCGGCGAATGGACCTGATGAAGACCCAGCAACCGCTCCGCCGGCAGGCCGAGCCGGGCCGCCATGCGGCGGCGGTTCTCGCGCACGGCAGCTGCATCGTCGCGCGAGCCGATGCCGCCGTTGAGCGAGCCGTAGATGCCGCCCGAGACGCCGCCGCGGCGCGTGAAGAAGGCGTGGCGGATGCCGCCGAGCGCGGCGAGTGCCTCCGCCTCGATCGCCTCCGCCGTCGCGCTGTCCGCAAAGGCCCTGTCCGGTGCGTTCATGGCTCTTCCCCGCTTGCCTCGGCCGGTGTCGTCAGGCGGTCGAAGCCCGGCAGCATCGGCAGGCCCGGATGCGTCACCGCCATCACCTTGAACAATTCCCCCATCCCGGTGCGCCCGCCCTCTACCAGCCGCTCACGCTGACCGGCGATGGCCCGGGCCTGATCGGGACTGCCCGAGCGCTGCAGCCGCTCCGCCCGCGCGCCAAGCCCGAGCGCCTCGAGGAAAACCCGCTGCGTGACAGGCCCCTGCAGCACGGCGCCGGCGGCGAGCGCCGCCCGCCCGAGCGCGGCGAAATCGACATGCGCCGTCAGGTCCGCCTCGCCCGGCTCGATCAGCGGATCGACCGGCTTGTGGTCCTTCATCGCCTGAAGCGTGTCGCCCGGCGCCGTCGCCAGATGGCCGTAGTCGATGGCGAGCAGCGCGCCGCCGTCGGCCACGAGCCGCTGGGCGAGGGCGCGCATGATGCCGTGCCCGACGAGCGGTACCTCGAGCACGGCACCCTCTCCTGCCTGCTGCGTCAGCCGCGGCTCCGGCTCCGCCGCAAGGCCGAAGACGAGACGCCCGTCCGCTCCGAGGCCGACGAGCCGCTCGCGCCAGACACCGCCCTGGCGTACGAACTGGCGCACGGGCAGGGCGTCGAAGAACTCGTTGGCGACGATGATGGCCGGCCCCGGCGGCAGGTCCTCGACCCGGTCGTGCCAGTGGAGCGCCGCGACGCGCCCGGCGAGCGAAGCTTTCTGCGCCGCGCGCAGCACCGGGCTCGTCTCGACGAGATGGACGTCGACCGCCTCAGAGAAGCCGGGCAGCACGCGGCCGGCGCGCAGCAGGTCCGCCATCAGCGTGCCCCGGCCGGGGCCGAGCTCGACGAGGCGCAGCTTGCCGGGGGCGCCCATCGTCTGCCAGACGGACGCCACCCACAGGCCGACGAGTTCGCCGAACATCTGCGACACTTCCGGCGCGGTGATGAAATCCCCCGCCCGGCCAAACGGGTCGCGCGTCATGTAATAGCCGTGGCGCGGGTGGCCGAGGGCGAGCGCCATGAAGCGCTCGACCGATATCGGCCCCTCGGCGGCGATGATGGCGGCGATTTCGCTCTTGAGCCGGCTCATGCCGCTGCTCCCCTTCCGCCGGCCGGCAGCGGCTCGCGCCGCAGGGCCCGCCAGATGAGGAAGAGTCCGGCAGCGAGCAGCGGCAGGCTGAGCAGCATGCCCATGGTCACGCCGCCCTCGAGCGCCGAGACCTCGCGGCCGAAGAGGAAGCCGAGCTGCGGATCCGGCTCGCGGAAGAACTCGCAGACGCTGCGCGCCACCGCATAGCCGGCGGCGAAGGCGCCGGCGACGAGGCCAGGCCGGCGAAAGCCGGCGACGCGCACGACGAGCGCAAGGAGCACGAACAGAAGGAGGCCCTCCGAAAAGGCCTCGTAGAGCTGGCTCGGGTGGCGCGGCACTGGCCCGGCGCCGGGAAAGACGACGGCATAGGGAAAGTTAGGCGCCGGCCGCCCCCACAGCTCCGCATTGATGAAATTGGCAATGCGACCGAAGAAGAGGCCGATGGGCGCCACCGTCGCGGCGAGGTCGAACATCGTCAAAACCGAAAGCCCGCGCCGGCGCGCCAGCCAGACGACGCCGAGCGCCGCCCCGACAAGGCCGCCGTGGAAGGACATGCCGCCCTTCCACACCGCGAAGATCTCCGCCGGCTGCGCGAGATAGTGCGGCAGATTGTAGAAGAAGACGTAGCCGAGGCGTCCGCCGAGAACGACACCAAGCGCGACATAGACGAGCAGGTCGTCGAGATCGGTCTGTGTCGGCTGCGGGCCCGCCCCGCTCCAAAGGCCCGGCCGGCGCACCAGGGCGCGCGCATACCACCAGCCGCCCAAGAGCCCGGCGATGTAGGCGAGCGCATACCAGCGGATGGCGAGCGGCCCGATGCTGATGGCTACCGGATCGATCGTGGGGAAGGCGATTGCAAAGGTTGGCATCTCGATCTCGTCGGCGGATCGTCTCGGCAGTCTTCGCGCGACTTTCCCGACCACGGATGCGGCGTCAACCCCACACCGCGTCAGCCTGCGACGACAGGACCGGCAATAGCACGGGAAACGGGCCCGAGTGCGACAATCTTTTCGTGAGAAGGGGCCACCCGCCTGCCGCACTTGTGCTATAGCCAAGCCGAACTGCGCGAGGAGGCAGCCATGACCCAGACCACCGGCCGGATTTTCGACGACATCGCCCGCCTCGTCACCGACGCCGCCGGCATGGCCGAGGGCGCCCGCCGCGAGGTGGAAGCTGTCGTCCGCGCCCAGATGGAACGCATGCTGCGCAGCATGGACGTGGTCAGCCGCGAGGAATTCGACGCCGTTCGCGACATGGCCGCAGCCGCCCGTGACGAGAACGAGCGTCTCGCCGCCCGGATCGCCGAGCTTGAGGCGCGCCTCGCCCGCGACGAGCAGGACGCGGCGGAGCGGGAATAGCAGGGCGCAAGCCGAACGCGCACCCGAACCCGGCACAAGAAGCCACCGGCTGTGCTGGCGTGCCCGTACCGGAGACCGATTCTGCCAGCGGATCCACGGGGCGTCGAGCGAGCCGGTGAAGCTGATGAGGCTGTCGCTCGCGGAGGGCGCGGTCGGTGTTTCCGCCATTGCGGCATGCATCGCCGCCTGCCATGAAGGGTTCATGAAGCTCCATCCCCGCCATGGCTGGGCCGTGACACCGCGTGACGCCGTCGTCCTGCAGCAGGACTTAAGGGGCGAGATCGATACGAGCCGGCCGCTGTCCCTGCCCGACGTCCGGCTCATTGCCGGCGTCGACGTTAGCATCAAGAACGGCCTCTCGCGTGCAGCCGTCGTCGTCACCAGTCTGCCGGATTTCGCCGTGATCGAGACGGTGCTCGCCACGCGGCCGACACCCTTCCCCTACGTGCCCGGCCTGCTCAGCTTCCGCGAAGGACCAGTGCTGGAAGAAGCCTTCAGTAAGCTCGGCACCGAGCCGGACGTCTTCATCTTCGACGGCATGGGCATCGCCCATCCACGGCGCATCGGCATTGCCAGCCACATGGGCCTGTGGCTCGAGAAGCCGACCATCGGCTGCGGCAAGACGCTGCTCGTCGGCCGTTTCGAGGCGCTCGGGCTGAAGAAGGGCGCCGCCGCACCGCTTGTCGACAAGGGGGAGACGATCGGCGTCGCCTTGCGCACGCGCGAGCGCGTCAGTCCCGTCTTCATCTCCCCGGGCCACCGCATCGACCTCGCGAGCGCCGTCGCCGTGACGCTCGCCGCGACGACACGTTTCCGGCTGCCTGAGCCGATCCGCCTCGCCCATGCCGCCGCCGGCACGCTGTGAGCTAGCGCGGGCGCGTGCATTTGGCCAAGGGCAGAATTGCTCCGGCGCCCGTCGTCGAGGCGCGGCCTTTCCGCTATAGCCCAAGTTGGGGCCCGCTGCCCGGCGCGACCTCGTCTGCCGGGCTCACGATCGGCGAGGTGTTCATGGCGCTCACTCATTACGAGGATTTCGAACCCGGCATCCGCCTGTCCCTCGGCCCCCGCCCCATCACCATGGACGAGATCGTCGCCTTCGCGCGGCAATACGACCCGCAGCCGATGCACACGGACCCCGAGGCGGCGAAGGAGAGCCTCGCCGGCGGGCTGATCGCCTCGGGCTGGCACAGCTGCGGCATCGTCATGCGCATGATCGCAGACGGCTTCATCCTCGCCTCCACGGGCCAGGGCGCGCCGGGCATCGAGGAAGTGCGCTGGCTGCGGCCGGTGCGGCCGGGCGACGATCTCACGCTCACCGTCGAGGTGCTGGAACGCCGGCCCCTGCGCAGCCGGCCGGAGATCGGCATGGTCCGCTTCCGCATGGTGCTTGCCAACGGGACGGGCGAGGACCTGCTGCAGCAGACCAACTGGGTCATGTTCCGGCGCCGCGATCCCGGCCGGGAGGCCGAGCTCCCTGCTTCGACCACCGCGCGGGGCCACCAGGGCGCGACGCCGGATCTGCCCGAAGCCCGGCCCTCCCCGGACCATGCGCGTTTCCTGGACGATCTCGTGCCCGGCGAGACGGCTTCGCTCGGCACCTATCAGTTCACCCCCGAGGAGATCGTCACCTTCGCGCGCGCTTACGACCCGCAGCCGTTCCACGTCGATGCGGAGGCGTCCCGGCGCTCCCTGTTCGGGGGGCTCTGCGCCTCCGGCTGGCACACGGCCGCCGTGTGGATGAAGCTGATGGTGGCGCACTGGGAGCGGCAGCGGCAGGCCGCCCTGTCCCTGCGCTTGCCCGTCCCCAGCCTCGGCCCCTCCCCGGGCTTTCGCGACCTCAAATGGCTGAAGCCGGTCTTCGCCGGCGACGCGCTGACCTATGCGGTGCGCATCGTGGAGGCGCGGCCCTCCGCATCCCGCCCCGGCTGGGGCCTCGTGACCCAGCACAGCACGGCCGTGAACCAGAATGGCGAGCCGGTTTTCGCCTTCACCGGCACCGTGATGTGGCAGCGAGCGCCTGCCGCCTGACGCTGATCACCATGGCCGGCGTTGAAAGCCGGCCCCCGATGTGGTCCCCTTAAGGCGGCGCAGCCGGCTGCGCATCAGCCTTTCAACAGGGGACCTTCTCCGGGATTCATGAAACATTTCATCGCGCTCGTCTGTCTCTGCCTCGCGTCCTTCCTCACTGCAGCCGGCCCGTCGTCCGCCCAGACGACCCCCGCGCCGGCGGCAAGCACGGGCGAGGCGCCGGCGAACACGAGTGTCGATGCGCTCATCAGGATCCTGGAGGACGATGCCGCCCGCCAGGCGCTGATCGACCGGCTGCGGAGCGCAGCCGCGGAACCCGCGCCGCCGGCCGAGGCGCCGACCTTCGCCCGCTGGCTGGCCGAGCACACGACCCAGGCGACGACCGCCCTCAAGGAGGCGCTCGCCTCCGCCTGGGCCTTCACCGAGCGGCTCGGCGAGGTGCTGGCGGGCACAGCATCGCTCGACCTGCCCCGGCTGTGGGACGTCATCGCGAGCCTCGGCTCCGTGATGCTCGTCGCCTTTCTGCTGCTCTTCGCCGCGCGGTTGATCGCCAATCGCTTCCTCGATCGGACGGCGCTGCGGGCCGCAGGTGCCCCACTCGTGACACGCCTCGCCCTCGCGGTCGTCGCGGCGCTGATCGATGCGCTCGCCGTGGTCATTGCCTGGGGCGCCGGCTATCTCATCGCGCTGCAGCTCGGCAGCGAGGCGGCGCTCAGCTTCGGCGAGACGCTGTTCCTCAACGCGCTTATCGTGCTCGAGCTCGGCAAGGTCAGCCTGCGCTTCCTTCTGGCGCCCCGCCATGCCGCTCTGCGGCTGCTGCCGCTCGACGACACCGACGCAAACTACTGGTACTTCTGGCTGAGCCGCCTCGTCAGCCTCGTCGGCTACACCTTCCTGTTCGTCGCGCCGCTCGTCGCGGTCGCCACCACCTTCGCCGCCGCCCGATCCGTGCGCGTCATCGTGCTTTTGGCGGCGCTCTTCATCGGTATCGCCATCATCCTGCAGAACCGCGACGCCGTGCGCGCCCGCCTGTCAACGGCCGGGCGCGAATGGGGCCATGCAACGCGGCAGGTCCTCATCGTCCTCAGCCGCATCTGGCATGTCCTCGCCATCGTCTATCTCGTCGCCCTCTTCGCCGCCTGGCTGTCGAACCCCTTCACCGTCCTGCCCTTCATGCTCAGAGCGACGGTGGAGACCGGCATCGCCGTGCTCGTCGGCAGCCTCGTCACGGCCTTCATCACGCGGGCCCTGCGGGGCGGCATGTCCTTGCCGGACGATGTGAAGGCGCGCCTGCCCCTGCTGGAGGCCAGGCTCAACGCCTTTATTCCCTCGGTGCTGCGCGTTGCCCGGACGCTGGTGCTCGTCCTAGTGCTGCTGGCCATCGCAGACGCCTGGGCTGTCCTTGACCTCGGCGGGTGGCTGGCGAGCGAGACAGGCCGCAACCTCGTGGGCGCCCTGATCTCCACCTCGCTCGTGCTCGTCATCGGCTGGCTCGTCTACGTCGCCGTGTCGAGCTGGGTGGAGTACCGGCTGTCGAACGATTTCGGCCGCGTACCAAGCGCGCGCGAGCGCACCCTGCTCTCCCTCTTCCGCAACGCCTTCACCGTCGTGCTTCTCGTGCTTGTCGGCCTCCTCGCCCTGTCTGAACTCGGCGTCAATATCGGTCCGCTGCTCGCTGGCGCCGGCGTCATCGGCCTTGCCGTCAGCTTCGGCTCGCAGAAGCTGGTGCAGGACATCATCACCGGCGCCTTCATCCAGATTGAGAACGCGATGAACGAGGGCGACGTGGTCAATCTGGGCTCGGTCTCGGGCGTGGTGGAGAAGCTCACCATCCGCTCCGTCGGCATCCGCGACCTCGACGGCATCTATCACCTCGTGCCGTTCAGCGCCGTGACAACCGTGTCCAACTTCATGCGCGGCTTCGCCTTTCACGTCGCGGAGATTGGCGTCGCCTACCGCGAGAACATCCCGCAGGTGAAGGAGGCCATGCGCGAGGCCTTCGACAGGCTGTCAAAGACCGAGCATGGCAGCGCCATCATCGGGCCACTCGACATGCAAGGTGTCACGGGCTTTGCCGATTCGGCAGTGAAGGTACGGGCCCGCATCCGCACTCTCGCCGGCCAGCAGTGGAATGTCGGCCGCGCCTACAACGAGATCCTGAAGGCCGTCTTCGACGAGCGGGACATCGAGATCCCCTATCCGCACATCACCGTCTACATGGGACGCGACAAGAAGGGCCATGCGCCGCCCCTGCATGTCGTGAACGACCGGCCTGTCGAAGCGGGCGCGAGCGAGGACGCGGCTGCTGCTGCGGCGAAGAAACCGCGCCGGTCAAGGCCACAGCGCCACCGCCCCGAGCGGGCTTCCTCCGGACCGGAGAGGCTGGTGTCCGGCGAACCAGACGATACCGGCAAGCCCTGAGGCTCAGTGCCCTTCGAAGGACATGAGCGTGCGCACGGTGACGCCCATGTCGCGCAGGCGTCGGGCGCCCCCGAGATCCGGCAGGTCGATGACGAAGACGGCTGCGACCACCTCCGCGCCCATCTTGCGCAGCAGCTCGACGGCCGCCGTCGCCGTGCCGCCGGTGGCGATGAGGTCGTCGACGAGGATGACGCGCTCGCCGGGCGCGATCGCGTCGCGGTGCATCTCCATCTCGTCGATGCCGTATTCGAGGGAATAGGCGATCGTCACCGTCTCGTGCGGCAGCTTGCCCTTCTTGCGGATGGGCACGAAGCCGGACGCGAGCTGGTGCGCCACCGCGCCGCCGAGGATGAAGCCACGCGCTTCGATGCCTGCAACCTTGTCGATCTTGGAGCCGGGCCACGGCTGCACCAGTTCGTCCACGGCGCGGCGGAAGGCGCGCGCGTCTCCGAGCAGCGTCGTGATGTCGCGAAAGAGGATGCCGGGCCTTGGATAGTCAGGGATCGTCCGCACCGCTGCCCTGAGATCGCTGCGCTCGTCCATGTCGCTGTTCCACCGTCCGGTTTCGTCAAGTCATCAACCCGGCCGCCCCGCGCGTCAAGAAGCGTCGGAAGCCATCCGCCAATGAAAAAGGCGCCCGAAGGCGCCTTTCCTGGCAGGACGCGGACGCTCAGCCGTGTGCTTCCTCGGCATGTGCACGGGCCCAGATCTTCTTCTTGGTGAAGTAGAGCAGCGCCGCGAAGACGATGAGGAAGATGATGACCTTGAAGCCCATCGCCTTGCGGGCCTCGAGATGCGGCTCGGCCGCCCACATCATGAAGGCCGAGACATCGCGCGAGTACTGGTCGACCGTCTCCGGCACCACCGGGTTGCCGGCCTCGTCCTTCGGGTATTCCACCTGCCCGTCGCTGAGCGGCGGAGGCATGGCGATGGCATGACCGGGCATGTACTCGTTCCAGTACTGCCCCGGCTGCAGTGTGGTTCCCGCCGGCGCCTCGCGGTAGCCTGTCAGCAGCGCGTGGATGTAATCGACGCCGTGCTCGGCATATTCGAAGAAGGGGATGGCATCGACGATGAACAGCGGGAAGCCGCGCTCGTAGGTGCGCGCCTTCGCGAGCAGCGAGAAATCCGGCGGGTAGGCGCCGCCGTTGGCCGCGCGCGCCGCATTCTCGTTCGGGAACGGCGACGGGAAATGATCGGCCGGGCGGCCCGGTCGCTCGAACATGTCGCCCGCCTCGTTCGGCCCGTCCTGGATCTGGTATTCAGCGGCGAGCGCCTTGACCTGACCCTCGGTGAACTCGGGCCCGCCCGGCTGGGAGAGGTTGCGGAAGGCGACACGGCTGAGGCCGTGGCAGCTGGCGCAGACCTCGCGGTAGACCTTGAAGCCTCGCTGCAGCTGGGCACGGTCGAAGGTACCGAAGGGACCGGCAAAGCTCCAGCTCTCGCGCGGCGGCTTCACCTGCTCGGCCGCGGAGGCCGGCACCGCCGCAACGACAGCGGCTGCGAGGAAGCCGGCGATGAGAAGGGTCGTCTTTTTCATGTCGTCATTTCCCCCGCGCCGCAAGGCGCGATCAGCCCCAATCTCAGCCCTTGGAATTCGGCTCGGCACTGGCGCCCGAGGCGAGGCCCACTGGCGCACCGCCATGCTTGCGCAGCACGTCCTCGGCGATGCTGCCTGGCATGGCGCGCGGCTTCTCGATGAGGCCGAGGATGGGCAGGATCACGATGAAGTGCAGGAAGTAGTATGCGGTCAGCACGCGCGAGGCGATGACATAGCCGCCCTCCGGCGGCTTGGCGCCCAGATAGCCGAGACCAATGCAGCACAGCACGAAGACCCAGAACAGCTGCTTGTAGAGCGGCCGGTAGGTGGCCGAGCGCACCCGCGAGGTGTCGAGCCACGGCAGGAAGGCGAGCACCGCGATCGCCGCGAACATGGCGATGACACCGGCGAGCTTGTCCGGGATGGCGCGCAGGATGGCGTAGAACGGCAGGAAGTACCACTCCGGCACGATATGCGCGGGCGTCACCGCCGGGTTCGCCTCGATGTAGTTGTCCGCATGGCCGAGATAGTTCGGGATGTAGAACACGAACCAGGCGAAGAAGACAAAGAAGCAGACGACGGCGAAGAAATCCTTGATCGTCGCGTATGGCGTGAAGGGCACCGTGTCCTTCTTCAGGTTCTTGACGTCGAGGCCGGCCGGGTTGTTCTGCCCCACGACGTGCAGCGCCCAGATGTGCAGGGCCACCACGCCGACGATCATGAAGGGCAGCAGATAGTGCAGGGAGAAGAAGCGGTTGAGCGTCGGATTGTCGACCGAGTAGCCGCCCCACAGCCAGGTCACGATCGGCTCGCCGACGATGGGCAGCGCCGAGAAGAGGTTCGTGATGACGGTGGCGCCCCAGAAGCTCATCTGCCCCCACGGCAGCACGTAGCCCATGAAGGCGGTGGCCATCATCAGGAGGAAGATGATGACGCCGAGGATCCACAGGATCTCGCGCGGGGCCTTGTAGGAGCCGTAGTAGAGGCCGCGGAAGATGTGGATGTAGACCGCGATGAAGAACATCGAGGCGCCGTTGGCGTGCAGGTAGCGCAGCAGCCAGCCGTAGTTCACATCGCGCATGATGTGCTCGATGGACGAGAAGGCCAGCGTCGCATGCGGCGTGTAGTGCATGACAAGCACGATGCCCGTCACGATCTGCGCCACGAGCATGAAGGACAGGATCGCCCCGAACGTCCAGAAGTAGTTCAGGTTGCGCGGCGTCGGGTAGGCGACGAAGGACGAATGGACGAGGCCGACGAGGGGAAGCCGGCTCTCGAACCATTTCGCCACTGCGCTCTTCGGAACGTAGGTGGAATGTCCGCTCATGGTCTTGGGTCGCCTGATGTTGCTCGGTATCGCGGGCGTGATGCTGGTGGGCGCGTCAGCCGATCTGAATCTTCGTGTCGTTCACGAAGGCATAGGGCGGGATCGGCAGGTTGGTCGGCGCCGGCCCCTGCCGGATACGCCCGGATGTGTCGAACACCGAGCCGTGGCACGGGCACAGCCAGCCGTCATAGGCGCCCGCATTGCCGAGCGGGACGCAGCCGAGGTGGGTGCAATTGCCGTAGACCACGAGCCACTGGGCGTGACCTTCCTTGACGCGGGCCGAATCGGCTTCCGGATCCGGCAGCGAAGCGACGTTGACGTCCTCCGCTGCCTTGATCTCCTCCGCCGTCCGATGGCGGACGAAGATGAGCTTGCCGCGCCAGAACAGCTTGACGATCTGCCCTTCGGCGATCGGCGTCAGGTCGACCTCGACCGGCGCGCCGGCGGCAACGGTTGCCGCATCCGGGTTCATCTGCGCGATGAAGGGCCATGCCACCGCGGCAACACCCACGGCGCCCACGGCGCCAGTCGCGATGAAGAGAAAGTCTCGCCGGGTCGGTTCGGCGGTAGCGGTCTCAGCCACGTTGGCTCCCCAGTCTCACAATCCTGGCTCGACGTTTCGCCACCGCGACGGTTCCCTTCCGCTCCCGCATCCTGCGGGGTCCAGCCGAAACCGTCGGTCATAGCGGCGCGCCGACTTCAAAGCACGGACGCGACAGCCCCGCAATGCGACCGGGAGTCGCCGCGCGGCGGCTGTTTGGCATGGTTCCAGAACCATGTCCATACTTTCGGCAGACAAAGCCGTGCGCTACGTGCATTGCCCGGCCATCCGGCCTCATGCCCTCGAACCTGACGCCCCCATGCACCCGCTGCGCCTTGCCCTCTATCAGCCCGACATTCCGCAGAACACCGGCACCATGGTCCGGCTCTGCGCCTGCCTCGGCGTCGCCGTCGACATCATCGAGCCGGCGGGCTTTCCTGTGTCCGACAGGGCGTTCCGCCGGGCGGGCATGGATTATCTCGATGCGGTCGAGATCGTCCGGCACGCGAGCTGGCGCGCCTTCGCGGCCGATCGCGCGAGCTCGGGCCGCCGCCTCGTGCTCGCCACCACACGCGCGGCTTTGCCCTATCACGCCTTCTCCTTCGCGCCCGGCGACGTCGTCCTGATGGGGCGGGAATCGGCCGGCGTGCCGGAGGAGGTGCACGACGCCGCCGATGCGCGCATCCTCGTGCCCATGCGGCCTGGCCTGCGCTCGCTCAATGTCGCCGTCACGGCCGCGATGATCCTCGGCGAGGCCCTGCGCCAGTTGGACGCCTTTCCCGGCGGCGGGGAGGCTTCTACACCGGCGGGCAGTTGAACGGTCCCCAGCCGCATGCCGCAGCACGCCACCAGGAGCCGAGGAAGGACAAGCCATGACCGACGCCCCGCCCATCGATCCCGCCCTGATCGCGCGCCTCAAGGACGAGGCCGGCACCTGGTTCGCGGCCCTGCGCGACGCCATCTGCGCCGATTTCGAGACGATCGAGGACGAGGCGCCGGGCCCGTTCTTCCCCGAGGCGGGCGGGCCGGGGCGCTTCGAGCGCACGCCCTGGCAGCGCACCGACCACAGCGGCGCGCCGGGCGGCGGCGGCACCATGGCGATGATGCGCGGCCGCGTCTTCGAGAAGGTCGGCGTGCACGTCTCGACGGTCTTCGGCGAATTGGCGCCCGAGTTCCGCGGCCAGATCCCCGGCTCGGCCGAGGACCCGCGCTTCTTCGCCACCGGCATCTCGCTCATCGCCCACCCCTGGAACCCGAACGTGCCGACGGTGCACATGAACACGCGCTTCGTCGTCACCACGAAGCCGTGGTTCGGCGGCGGGGCGGACCTGACGCCGGTGCTGGAGCGCCGGCGCCGGCAGGAGGACAAGGATGCCGTCGCCTTCCACGCCGCCATGCGCGGCGCCTGCGAGGCCCATGCCGCCGTCGCGCCCTACGACAGATACAAGGCCTGGTGCGACGAGTACTTCTTCCTCAGGCACCGCAACGAGCCGCGCGGCATCGGCGGCATCTTCTACGACTATCACTGGTCGGGAGACCCGGACGCGGACCTCGCCTTCACCCGCGCCGTGGGCGAAGCGTTTGGCGAGGTCTACGGCCGCATCGTGCGCGCCAACTGGGCGACGCCCTGGACCGACGAGGACCGGCACGAGCAGCAGGTGCGCCGCGGCCGCTATGTCGAGTTCAACCTGCTCTACGACCGCGGCACCATCTTCGGCCTGAAGACCGGCGGCAACGTCGCCTCCATCCTGTCCTCGATGCCGCCGACGGTGCGCTGGCCCTGACCGGTAAGCGGCCGGCCCGCCCGATATCCGGAGCCAGCCGTCATCACGCCTGTCACGCACGCGGGTTGGCGTTTTGCGTGAACCGCTAGATAGCAAGCTCCCGATGGGCAATGCAGCTGCAAGCTGCCAGCACTGGGCGCAACCGGTCATCGTCGCGTGCCCGCGTGGTTTAGCTCGGGCAATGCTACACCCCCTCAATCCGCGCTCGGCAGCCTACGCATGGTGAATTCGATGCGGCCGTCGCCGAGGTCGCGCCAGCTCTCGACTTCGGTCATGTAGGCCGCCTTCGGGAAGCGGCGGAACCATTCGCGCGCCTTGGCCCGGGCGGCCTCGCGCTCCAGCACGAAGGTCTCGCGCCGCCAGGTGGCGCCGGTGTCGTCGCCCGCGCGGCCGGACTGCGCCTTGTCGCGCCGTTGCGCCAGGCGCTCGGCCACATCCGCCGGTCCCCGCCCTGCCCGTGCCATCGCGATCCCTCTCAGAGAGCGCCGGCAAGCGATGCCGGCAAGTGATGCCAGCGGGTCCATGCTAGAGCAGGAATGCGGGCGAGGAAACGGTCAGCCGGCTCGCCCGGCGGCAACCGCCTGTTGCAGGATGCGCTTTAGCGCTGCCGCGTCTGCCGGACAGTCCTCGTCGAGCCAGCGCTCTCGCGCCGCCGCAAGCACGGCGCCGACCCGCGGCCCCTTCGGCACGCCGGCGGCGACGACCTCTTCGCCCGACAGGGGGAAGACCGGCGCGATTGCCTCGCCGCGCGCCACGGCGGCGAGGAAGTTGCGCCCGCGGGCGTCGATGTCCGCCTGCGGCGCGGACGCCGCGAAGGCGGCGGCGACGATCTCGGGCGCGAAGAACAGGGCGAGCGCCCTGAGATCGCGCAGGCTCCAGGGGCCGGCGGTGCCGTTGAGGCGTTCGACAAGCGCCGCGAAGGCGTGGATGCGCCGCGTCTCGGCATTGGACAGCCGCAGCCGGTCGCGCAGGCGGGCCGCATCCTCCGGGATGTCGGTGCCGAGCGCGGCGAGCCGCAGCACCGGATCCGGCCTGCGGCCGCAGGCGGCCTCCCAGGCGATGAGTCGCGCAAGGCGCATGTCGTGCGTCACGCCGGCGAAGATGCGCTGCAGGAGGCCGGCATCGATCATGATGCGGCAGGTCTCGAGCGCCCGGGCGGCGCCGAGCAGCTTGGCGATCTCCGTCCGCAGCCGCTCGTGCGACAGAAGGTCGAGCCCGGCCCGCGCCCTGACCGCCGCCGTGAAGCCGGCCGCATCGATATCGCCCGACCCGTAGGCCGCATGGAAGCGGAAGAAGCGCAGAATGCGCAGATAGTCCTCGGCGATGCGCTGGCCGGGATCGCCGATGAAGCGCACGTGCCGCGCCGCAAGGTCCGCGAGCCCGCCGACGAAGTCGTGCACCTGCCCCGTGCGATCCGCATAGAGCGCGTTCATCGTGAAGTCGCGCCGGCGCGCATCGGCCGCGAAGTCGCGGCCGAAGGCGACCTTCGCCCGCCGCCCATCGGTCTCGACGTCCTCGCGCAGGCTCGTCACCTCGAAGGGCGTGCCCTCGACGATGACGGTCACGGTGCCGTGGTCGATGCCCGTCGGCACCACGCGGAATCCCGCCTCTGCCGCGCGGCGCATGGTCTCCTCGGGTGTCGCGGTCGTCGCGCAATCGACGTCGCTGACGGGGCGGCCGATGAGCACGTCGCGCACGGCGCCGCCGACGATCCAGGTCGTTTCGCCGCCACCGTCGAGCACGGCGAGCAGCCGCTGCAGCGCGGGCCGCGCGACGAGCGAGGCGACGGCCGCCCGGTCGATGGTCATTGGAACTGTCCCGGCACGAGGCGGCCGTTTTCCAGATGCGTCGGCACATAGGCGCCCGAGTGCCGCTCGGCCGTGATGCCGAGATAGACGAAGGCACCGATCGCCAGCAGCAGCCCGGCGATGACGAGCCACGGCACATGCCCGTCCCACTCGTGCCGGGTGAAGGGATTGCGCCTGCGCAGCAGCAGATAGACCCCGAACAGGAGGAAGGGAACGAAGAAGAGGACCAGTTGCTGGAGGATCGCCCGCGTCATGGACCGTAGAGCCTCTCGTAGAGGTTGCGGATGATGCCGGCCGTCACGCCCCAGATGTAGCGCTCGCCGAAGGGCATGGCGTAGTAGTGGCGCAACGTGCCGCGCCACTCGCGCGAATGGCGCTGGTGGTTGGCCGCATCCATGAGGAAGTCGAGCGGCACCTCGAAGGCCTCATCCACCTCCTCCCGGTTGACGGTGAGGGTGAAGCCGGGCGTCACGTGGCCGACCACAGGCACGATGCGATAGCCGGTCGCGGACAGATATTCGTCGAGATAGCCGAGCGGGCGCACATGGTCCCGGTCGAGACCGATCTCCTCCTGCGCCTCGCGCAGAGCCGTCGTCAGCGGCGTCGCGTCCTCCGGGTCCATCTTGCCGCCGGGAAAGGCGATCTGCGCTGAGTGCTGGCGCAGGTGCGCCGCCCGCTGGGTCAGGAGCAGGTTGACGCCGGTGGAACGGGTGACGATGGGCACCAGTACCGCCGCCGGCCGGGCGATATCGGCGGCAACGTCAGGACGGACGCCGGCAAGGTCGTGGTCGCCACGCAGACGCACCGCCCCGACGGCCCCGTGCGGCTGCGGATAGAGGCACCGGCGCGCCCGGTCGAGAAACGTCTCTTCGTCCACGAATGTCTCTTGATCCACCAATGTCTCTCGGTCCACGCGAGCCTTGTCGATCGTCGCCGTCACGTCCCGCCGTCCTCTCCATCGCCTGCGGCCGCGATGGCGAAGAAGGCACCGGCCGAGGCGACGCCCATGATCTGTCCGCCCGCGGCATCCGGGCGCACCTCGACGAGATCGGCGAGGTCGAGCGCCAGGGCGCGCGTCAGCCGCGCCCACAGGCCGCCGCGTATATGGACATAAGGCTTCATCCCGCCTTTCGCATCCGTCTCGAACCGCAGGGGATGGTTCGGCCCCGCCTGCACGATGTCGTCGACATTGGTGCGGAAGGTGAGCACGCGCCCGCCCGCGGCCTCGCTCGCCGCCATCTCGACGGCTATAAAGGGCACGTCCTCGACCGTGATGCCGACACGCTCCACCGGCGTCACCAGCACGTAACCCTCCGGGTCGCGCCGCAGGATGGAGGCGAACAGCTTCACGAGCGCCGGCCGGCCGATGGGCGAGCCGCGGTAGTGCCAGGAGCCGTCGGCCGTGATTCGCATGTCGATCATGCCGCAATGCGGCGGGTTCCACTTCTCCACCGGCCGCGCCTTCGCCGCCGGGCCGGCGGAGGCGAAGAGCGCGGCGAGGCCAGATGGGAGGCTCTCGGGCGTGGCATGGGTCCCGACGCCCGCCGTTCCGCGCTTTTTGCCCTGCTCGCCGCTCACGTGTTTGTGTCCTCGCAACCTTGGCAGCCGATTTCGGCGCGCGCCGCTTGTAATCTGGGTCCCGGCACCACTATCGCAAGAATGGGCACGCTGGGGAACCGAAGGTGTCCGGCCTCAAGCGGCTTGAATAAGACATGATCACCGATGCAGACTGCTCCGACGGGGGCACAGAAGGAGAGTTGCCGATGACGAGCGGCACTGACCGTACCGCTGTGGCCCAGACGCCGACGACCATCGACGATGCCGTCATCAAGGCGGCCGAGGCGGCGCTCGACCATGTGGCCAGAGCGCGCAGTGCCATCGGCTCCGTCATCTTCGGCCAGGCGCACGTCGTCGAGCTCGCCCTCGTCACGGTGCTCGCCGGCGGGCACGGCCTGCTCGTGGGCGTGCCCGGCCTCGCCAAGACCAAGCTCGTCGAGGCGATGGGCACGGTGCTCGGTCTCGACGGCCAGCGCATCCAGTTCACGCCCGACCTGATGCCCTCGGACATTCTCGGCACCGAGATCCTCGACGAGAGCGCCGATCGGCAACGCAGCTTCCGCTTCATCAAGGGGCCGATTTTCGCCCAGCTGTTGATGGCGGACGAGATCAACCGCGCCAGCCCGCGCACCCAGTCCGCTCTCCTGCAGGCCATGCAGGAGTATCACGTGACGGTGGCCGGTGTGCGCTACGACCTGCCGCGCCCATTCCACGTACTCGCAACCCAGAACCCTATCGAGCAGGAGGGTACCTATCCGCTGCCCGAGGCGCAGCTCGACCGCTTCCTTCTCGAAATCGACATCGGCTATCCCGACCGCGATGCGGAGCGCCGCATCGTCCTTGAGACGACAGGTCTTGAGGAGCATCGCCCGTCAGCTGCCATGAACGCGGAAACGCTCATGGGCATCCAGCGTCTCGTGCGCCGCCTGCCGATGGGTGAGAGCGTGCTCGAGGCCATCGTCTCGCTGGTGCGCTCGGGCCGTCCCGGCGAGGGGCCGGAGGAATTGACGCGAGACCTGTCCTGGGGCCCCGGCCCCCGCGCCAGCCAGGCACTGGCACTTGCCGTGCGTGCCCGGGCCCTCATCGAGGGGCGCCTCGCGCCCTCGCTCGACGACGTGGCGGCCCTCGCCGAACCGGTGCTGAAGCACCGCATGGCGCTGACCTTCGCGGCGCGCGCGGACGGCCGCACCATGCCCGACGTCATCGCTCGCCTCGTGGAGCGGCTCGGCTAGGAGCGTCCATGGCCCGCGTTCAAACCCTTTCCGAGGCCGAGCGCTCCCCTGGTATTCCGCACGCCCTGGCGGCTCAGGAACTGACGGCCCGGTTGCCGCATATCGTGCTGGAAGCAAGGCGCGTTGCCGCCTCCGTCAGCCACGGCATCCATGGACGCCGGCGTGCCGGCCCGGGCGAGAGCTTCTGGCAGTTCCGTCCCTTCATGTCGGGCGAATCGGCGACGCGCGTCGACTGGCGGCGCTCGGCGCGTGACGGGCGCCTCTACGTGCGCGAGCGCGAATGGGAAGCGGCGCACAGTATTTATCTTTGGGCCGACCGTTCGGCCTCCATGGGCTTCGTCTCCTCCCTCGCCGCGCAGTCGAAGGTGGAGCGCGCCCTCGTCCTCACCCTCGCCTTGTCGGAAACCCTCGTCGATGCCGGCGAGCGTGTCGGCCTCATGGGCCTGGTGCCGCCGCGCGCCAGCCGCAACATCGTCGAGCGTTTCGTGGAGCTCATCGCCAAGGACGCCGCGGGGCACAACGCCGACCTGCCGGCTGCCGAGGCGCTGCCGCCGCTGAGCGAGGCCGTGCTCGTCAGCGACTTTCTCGTGGAACCGCCCGCCTTCGATGCCGTTGTGGGCCAGCTTGCCGCCCGCGGCGCCCGGGGCCATGCGATCATGATCATCGATCCCGTCGAGGAGACCTTCCCGTTCACGGGCCAGGCGGAGCTGGAAGATCCTGAGGCGGGCCTGCGCCTGCGCATCGGCGATGCCGTCCTGTGGGGCGAGGACTATCGCCGACGCATCGCCATCCACCGCGACGCCATCGGCGCGGCGCTCAAGCGTCGCGGCTGGACGCTGACGCTCCATCACACCGATCGCCCGGCGAGCGAGGCGGCGCTGCGCGTCCTGACGCAGCTCTCGGCCGCGCGCGGCGGCCGCAGCGGCCTCATCGGGGCACGGGGAGGCTGACATGTTCGCTGGCCTCGGCTTCGGAGCTCCCCTCGTTCTCATCGCCCTCGCCGCCTTGCCGGCGATCTGGCTCATCTTGCGCATCACGCCGCCGCAGCCACGCCGCATCCCCTTCCCGCCGCTGCGCGTCATCGCCGACCTCATGCCCCGGCGCGAGACGCCGGCACGCACGCCCTGGTGGCTGCTCGCCCTGCGCCTGGCGCTCGCCGCGGCCCTCATTCTCGCCGTCGCCGGGCCTGTTTGGAACCCGATCACCGGCGGCGTATCCGCCCCAGGCCCACTCGTCATTGCGATCGACAACGGCTTCGCCGCCGCGCGCGACTGGGACGAGCGCACGGCGCTCGCCGAAGAGCGCATCATGTCGGCCGAGCGCCAGAACCGGCCCGTAGCCATCGTTGGCCTCGCCGACCGGCCGGACACCGTCGAGGCTCTGGCCCCCGGCGCCGCCATGGACCGGCTGCGCGCCCTCGCGCCTCAGCCGCACGTGCCCGACCGCGCGAGCCATCTTGCCACGCTCGGCGCCTTCCTCTCGCAGCATGGTGAGGCCGAGATCGCCTGGATCAGCGACGGCATCGCCTTCGGCGCAGACGGCTTCGCGGACAGCCTCGGCGAGGCGTTCGCGGGGCGCACGGGCGCCGTTACCATCTATCGCAATCCTGTGGCCGAGCCGCTCATGATCGCCGATGCCCACAACGGCCCGAGCGGCATCGAGGTGCGGCTGGTACGCGCAGGCCCGAACGGCCGCGACACCGGCACGCTGCGCGCCCTCGACACCAAGGGCCTGCTCCTCGCCGAGATGCCCTTCAGCTTCTCCGCCGGCGCCAGCGAGACGACAGCGCGCTTCGACCTGCCGGTCGAGCTCGACAATGCCGTGGCGCGGCTCGAGATCGCGGGCGAGACTTCCGCCGGCGCCGTCGGCCTCATCGACGAGAGCGGCAAGCGCCGGCGGGTCGGCCTCGTCTCCGGCGGCACGGTCGACACGGCTCAGCCGCTCCTGTCGCCGACCTACTATGTGTCGCGGGCGCTCGCCCCCTACGCCGAGCTGCGTGAGGCGCGGCGCGGCATCCCCGATCCCGTCGGCGACCTCGTCGACCAGGGCGTCAACGTCCTCGTGCTCGCGGATGTCGGCTCGCTCGACAGCGAGACGGAAACGAAGCTCGCCCGCTTCGTCGAGGAGGGCGGCCTGCTCATCCGCTTCGCCGGTACGCGCCTCGCCGCCGGCAACGACGAACTGGTGCCGGTGCGCCTCAGGCGCGGCGGGCGCAGCCTCGGCGGCTCGCTCTCCTGGGATGCTCCGAAGACCTTCGCCCCTTTCCCGGAGACGAGCCCCTTCGCTGGTCTGCCGGTCCCTGACGAGATCACCGTCTCGCGCCAGATCCTGGCCGAGCCGGACGGCGAGCTCTCGCGCCGCACCTGGGCGGCGCTGGCAGACGGCACGCCGGTCGTTACCGCCGCCAAGCGGGGCGAGGGGCTGATCGTTCTCTTCCACGTCACTGCCGATCCGGGCTGGTCGAGCCTGCCGCTCTCCGGAGTCTTCGTCGACATGATGCGGCGCACGATCGCGCTCGCCGGCCGGAGCGTCGCGGCCAACGCCGGCGAAGGGAAGAACGGCGCCGACATGGCCGCGCCCCAGCGCACGCTCGACGGCTTCGGCATCTGGCGCTCGCCGCCGGCGACGGCCAAGCCCATCCCCCGCAACCACACCAGCCGCGCCACGCTCGACCACCCGCCCGGCTTCTACGGGCCGAGCGAGGCGAGCATCGCGCTCAACACGCTGTTGCCGGACGACCGGCCGATGGCGCTCGACTACGGCCCGTTCGCCGGCAGCCTCGTTCCCATCGCGCGGGCCGCGACCGTCGACCTGAGGCCGTTTCTTCTCCTCATCGCGGCCCTCCTCCTCATCGCCGACACCATCGCCTCGCTCCTCCTCGGGGGGCATCTCGGGGGACTCGGCGGCTTGCGCCGGCGCCCGAGGCCGCGCGGCGCCACCGCGGCGATCCTTGCCCTCGCCACCCTCGCCGCCATTGCCCTGCCGGCCGGACAGGTGCGCGCCCAGGGGGCGACGGGAGAAGCGCCGCAGGAGACCGCACGCGAGCTGCCGCCAATCTCGGCCGAAGAGGTGGAGCGCGCGGCGATCACCCGCCTCGCCTACGTCGTCACCGGCAATCCCGACATCGACGGCACGAGCCGCGCCGGGCTCGACGGCCTGACGCGCGCCCTCGTCATGCGCACCGCGCTGGAGCCGGGCGAGCCCGTGGGCGTCGACGTGGAGCGCGACGAACTCGCCTTCTATCCCCTGCTCTACTGGCCCGTGGTGGCTGGCAATGCGCTGCCCTCGCCGGCGGCCTTGCGCCGGCTCGACGCCTACATGAAGGGTGGCGGCACGGTCATCTTCGACACCCGCGACGCCATGGCGCTGCGCTTCGACGGCGCGGTGACGCCGGAGGGGCAGCAGCTGCGCCGCATGCTCGCGACGCTCGACATTCCCGAGCTCGAGCCGGTGCCGCGCGACCATGTGTTGAGCCGGGCTTTCTACATCCTCGACTATTTCCCGGGCCGCTATGCCACGGGCGAGACCTGGGTGGAGGCGCTGCCGCCGGAGGACGAGGCGAGCCGCCGCCCGGCACGCGCCGGCGACGGCGTGAGCCCGCTCATCATCACCAGCAACGACCTGGCCGCGGCCTGGGCCGTCGGCGGCCGGGGCGAGCCGCTCTTTCCCGTCGTCGGCCCCGATCCGCACCAGCGCGAGATCGCCTATCGCGTCGGCATCAACATCACGATGTATGCGCTGACCGGCAACTACAAGGCCGACCAGGTGCATGTCCCGGCGCTGCTCGAGCGGCTGGGGCAATAGGGTCACGGCATGCTGAGCCTCTCCTTCACCCCGCTGGTTCCGACCCTCGTGCTCGCGGCCGTCGCCGTGCTCGCGGCGGTGGCGGCCCTCGTCTCCATCCTGACCCGCGGCGTCACCGGCATCGTGCGCACCCTCGCGCTTGCCTGCCTCGTCATCGCCCTTGCCAATCCCTCGCTCGTGCGCGAGGAGCGCGAGCCGATGAAGGACATCGTCGCCGTCGTCATAGATCGTTCCACCTCGCAGACGCTGGGCCCCCGCGCCACGCAAACAAACGCCGCGGTGGAGGAGTTGCGGAACCGCCTCGGCGCCATGGACCGGCAGATCGAGGCGCGTTTTGCCACGGTGACCGACAATGCCGGCGGCGGCGACGGAACCCGTCTCTTCTCCGCCCTCTCCGACCTGCTCGCCGACGTGCCGAGCGAGCGCGTCGCCGGCGCCCTCCTCGTTACCGACGGCGTGGTGCATGACATCCCGGGCTCGACCGCCCTCCTCGGCTTCAATGCGCCGCTGCACGCCCTCGTCACCGGCCATGAAGGCGAACGCGATCGGCGCATCGCCCTCCTTGAGGCGCCGCGCTTCGGCCTCGTCGGCAAGGACCAGACCATCCGCCTCATGGTCGAGGAGCGCGGCGGCACGGGCGATGCGACGCTCACCGTGCGCCGCGACGGCCAGCTCTTGCGCACGCTCACCGTCGCGACCGGCCGCCCCTTCGCCTTGCCGATCACCATCGACCACGGCGGACCGAACGTCGTCGAGCTCGAGGTCGACGGCCTCGACGGTGAACTGACCAACGCCAACAACCGCGCCGTCCTTACCATCGAGGGCATCCGCGAGAAGCTGCGCGTGCTGCTGATCTCGGGCGAGCCGCACGCGGGCGAGCGCACCTGGCGCAACCTCCTGAAGTCGGACGCCAATGTCGATCTCGTCCACTTCACCATCCTGCGTCCGCCGGAGAAGCAGGACGGCACGCCGATCAACGAACTGTCGCTTATCGCCTTCCCGACGCGCGAGCTCTTCCAGCAGAAGATCAGCGAGTTCGACCTGATCATCTTCGACCGCTACGCCAACCAGAGCATCCTGCCCAACATCTATTACGACAACATCGCCCGCTATGTGCGCGAGGGCGGCGCGCTACTCGTTGCCGCGGGGCCAGAGTTTGCCACCGCCGGCAGCATCGCCCGCACCGCACTCGGCCCGGTCCTGCCCGCGGCGCCCGACGGGCGGGTTCTGGAGGCGCCCTACAAGGCCGAGGTGACGGAAACGGGCCACCGCCATCCGGTCACGCGCGCCCTGCCCGGCAGCGAGACCAACCCGCCTTCCTGGGGCGAATGGCTGCGCCTCGTCGGCGCCCATGTGGACACCGGCTCGGTGCTGCTGTCCGGCTCGGAGGAGCGCCCACTCCTCGTGCTGTTGCGCGAAGGCGAGGGCCGCGTCGGCATGCTGCTGTCGGACCACGCCTGGCTGTGGGCGCGCGGCTACCGCAACGGCGGCCCGCATCTCGACCTGCTGCGCCGCCTCGCCCACTGGCTGATGAAGGAGCCTGCTCTCGAGGAGGAGGCGCTCAGGGCCAACGCCCGCGGCGGCGAGATCCTCATCGAGCGCCAGACCATGTCGGACGCGCCCGGCCCGGTTGTCGTGACGAGCCCGGACGGCACAACGCGCGAGGTCACGCTCTCCGGCGGCGAGCCGGGCCTGTTCAACGCCGTCACACCCGCGGAACAGCACGGCCTCTATCGCCTGACGAGCGGCGACCTCGCGGCCTTCGTCAATGTGGGGCCGGAGAACCCGCGCGAGTTGACTGACGTCTTCAGCGACACGGAGCGTTTGCGCCCGCTGGCGGAGGCGACGCGCGGCTCCGTGCGCCGCATCGCCTCCGGCATGACGGACGCCGTCGACCTGCCGCGCCTGACACTGGTCTCGAGCGGTTCGCGCTTCTCGGGCGGCGACTGGATCGGTCTTCGGGCCAGCGGCAGCGCCTTGGTGCGCGGCGTCTCGGTGATGCCGCTCGGCTACGGCTTCCTTGGCCTTGCACTCCTGCTCGGCGCCGTGCTCGTCGTCTGGCTCGTCGAGGGCCGGCGGCGCGGCCTCAGCGAGCCGGACGCAGCGCGGTGACAGGCCCCCGCGCACGCTCCATCACCCCGTCCTGCAGCGGGCAGGCGAGGAAGCGGCGCGGATCGACCGGCCCCGGCAGCGTGAACTGCCCCGGGGGCACGGGCGCGAAGCCGAAGCGCGCATAATAGGGCGCATCCCCGACGAGGAGGACGAGGCTGTGGCCGGCCTTGCGGGCCGCGTCGAGCGAGGCGTTCATCAGCGCCGCGCCGATGCCGCGGTTCTCGAAGGCGGGATCGACCGTGAGCGGGCCGAGCACGAGCGCCGGCTCCTCGCCCGCCATCACCGGCGAGACGCGCACGGAGCCGACGATGAGCGTGCCGACGAGGGCGGTGAAGGAGAGGTCCGCGAGCGGGGGCACGCCCTCGCGCAGGCGGAAGGCGGTGCGGGAGAAGCGCCCGGGCCCGAAGGCGCGCTCGTGCAGCTTTTCCACGGCCTCGGCATCGGCGGGCAACTCACGCCGGATGGTGAGCTTGAGATCGGTCATGACGGGTCTTGCGGAAGGATGTTTCCATCGAAGCCGCTCCCGGGGGGAGCGGCGGCGCGCATGATGCTGCGGCCGCTTTGCGCGGCCGTGCCGTTATCGTCGTCGCTGGGCAGCAAAGATGCGCACGTCGCCATCCGCTCTCGTGAGGATTGCCGCTCTACCACAGACCTCGCCGCACCGTCCATGGCCTTGGTAGGGCCGCCCTGCTTCTTCCCATCCGTGCAAGACCGGTCTTGCACGCCTGCCCCTCCCGCCCGGTGCCGCCTATGTCATGGTGGAAGCGAAGGACACGCGAAAGGAAGACGTCATGGGTCTGCTCGTCGATGGGGTGTGGCACGACGAATGGTACGACACGAAGAGCACCGGCGGGCGCTTCGTGCGCAAGGATTCGGCCTTCCGCCACTGGGTGACGCCGGACGGCGCGCCGGGGCCGAGCGGCGAGGGCGGCTTCAGGGCCGAGGCCGGGCGCTACCATCTCTATGTCTCGCTCGCCTGCCCCTGGGCGCACCGCACGCTCATCTTCCGCAAGCTGAAGAAGCTCGAGGACGTCATCTCCGTCTCGGTCGTCGATCCCTGCATGGGCTCGCAAGGCTGGGTCTTCGGCGACAGCCCGGGCACCGTGCCCGATACCGTTAACGGCGCCAGTCGCCTCTATGAGATCTATCTCAAGGCCGACCCGCACTACAGCGGCCGCGTCACCGTGCCGGTGCTGTGGGACAAGCAGCGCGGGACGATCGTCAACAACGAATCGAGCGAGATCATCCGCATGTTCAACGCGGCCTTCGCGGCCTTCACCGACGTTGCGGACGACTATTATCCCGAGCCGCTGCGGAAGGAGATCGACCGCGTCAACGAGCGCGTCTATCACGCTGTCAACAACGGGGTGTACAAGGCCGGCTTCGCCACAACGCAGGAGGCCTATGACGAGGCCTTCGACACCCTCTTCGGCGCGCTCGACGAACTCGACACCCGGTTGGCGAGGAGCCGCTATCTCCTCGGCGACCGTCTGACGGAGGCGGATTGGCGGCTGTTCACGACCCTGGTGCGCTTCGATGCCGTCTATGTCGGCCACTTCAAGTGCAACCTGCGCCGCATCGCCGACTATCCCAACCTAGGCCCCTATCTGCGCGACCTCTACCAGGTGCCAGGCGTCGCCGGGACGGTGAACATGGAGCACATCAAGCGGCACTATTACGAGAGCCACAAGACCATCAACCCGGCGGGCATTGTGCCGCGCGGCCCGGCGCTCGACCTCGATGCACCGCATGGCCGCGAGCAGTTCGGGGCCGGCTGAGCCTCACCAGTCGGCGGACGGCGGCCGTTCCTCGACGATCTCGACGATACGGGCGCGCGTGCCGGGCGTGACGCCCTCGGGCAGCGCTGCAACCGGAAAGAAGCCCGTCTCCACGATTTCCTTGTCGGGCGGGCGCGGGCCGGCCACAAACTCGCGCACGACGTAGATGGCGACGTGGTCGCGCCGCGACACCTTGCGGTTGAAGAAGATGCCGTGCAGCACGATTTCGCCGCTCGGCACGATGTTGCCCTCCTCCGCAAGCTCGCGGCAAAGCGCTTCGAGCATGCTCTCGCCGGCCTCCACCCCGCCGCCGGGCAGGTGCCAGCCGGGCGTGTAGCTGTGGCGCACGAGAAAGACGCGCTCGTCGTGGTCGATGACGGCGGCCCGTACGCCGAGTGTCATCGGCCGCGAGAAGCGCCACCAGGTGTGCATCATGCGTCGGGTCACGGGCTCCAGCCCGTTCATCCGCCGCGGAAGCGCGATGCCGCCCATCGGAAGGATCTCCTGAACAAGTCGTTAACGCCGCCCGCTATCCTCATGCGTCCGACGCATATCTCTGTTGCTGCTTTGCCCGACGATATGACGTGCAGACACGAAAGAGAATCGCCATATGAGACAGGAAGCCATACGGCAAGGACAGGACAGATGCTTCTCACCTTCATTCTCGCGCGGCTCTCCCGGCTCCACGGTTATGCTTGGCAGCCTGCGGTCGAACTCGACGATCCCCAGCTCATCTCGACCCTCATTCCCGACGCGCAGCACTGACGGCGGGTCACAACCACGCTTTGTCGGCCCCTGCGGCTTGACGCGCGGGCTCTGAGCGGCGATGCCTTGGCAATCCACCTGGAATGCCAATGTATCTCATCGCCCACCTGTCCGATCCGCATATCGGCCCCATTCCACAACCCAGGCTGCGCGAGCTCGTCGGCAAGCGCATGACGGGCTACGTCAACTGGCGCCGTGGCCGCAAGGTCGCGCATGACATGACGGTGCTGGAGCGGCTGATCGAGGACATGCGGGCGCACCGGCCGGACCACATCGCCTTCACCGGCGACATCGCCAACATCGGCCTCGCCTCGGAATTCCCCATCGCGCGCGCTTTCCTCGAACGTCTCGGCGCGCCGGATTTCGTCTCCTTCGTCCCCGGCAATCACGATGCCTATGTGCGCGGCTCGCTGAAGCCGCTGGCCAATGCCCTGTGGCCGTGGATGGCGAGCGACGGCGCCTCCTCCAGCGCCTTCCCCTATCTGCGCCGTCGCGACGGCATCGCCTTCGTGGGCCTGTCGTCGGCCGTGCCGACCATGCCTTTCGTCGCCAGCGGCACGCTGGGCAAGCCGCAATTGGCCGCCTTCGAGGCGATGATGAACGAACTCGACCGTGAGGGCCTGTGCCGCGTCGTCATGCTGCACCACCCGCCCCTGCGCAGCGGCACCGCCGTCGGTCGCAGCCTCACCGACGCCGGCGCCTTCGAGAAGGTCATCGCCCGGGTGGGCGCGGAACTCGTGCTGCACGGCCACAATCACCGCACGTCCCTCACTCACATCCCCGGCAAGCACGGGCCAGTGCCCATCCTCGGCGTGCCATCCTGCTCGGCGATCAAGGGCACGTGGACGCACCGTGCCGGATACCACCTTCTCAGCATCGAGCCGGACGGCGCCCGTTCGCGCATCACCGGCGTGACCCGCGGCCTGACGCGCGAAGGTGCCATCGCGGAAATCGGCAGCCTCGACTTCACGCCGGTCTGACGAGCAGCCTCGCGCCGACAGCCCTGCACAAGCGCGGCGATCTAGATTTCGTTCGTTTTCCAGTCGCGTCACGCTTTAGAAATGTCCAGCGCGCCATCCGGCGGGCCGGCCTGTCGTCGGACAACGGGAACACGTCATGGCGGAAGTCAACGGCGAGAGCTTCGTCCGTCTCAGCGACATCGCGACGCGCACGGCAACCGCGCGCGACCTTACCAACGCGAAGGTGGGGCAGATCCGCTCCGTGACGCAACGCTTGCGCATCCTTGCCCTCAACGCGCTCGTCGAGAGCGCCCGGGCGGGTGATGCCGGACGCGGTTTCTCCGTGGTGGCGCAGGAGGTGCGCGGCACCTCCTCGCAGGTCGAAGGCATCGCAAGCTCGCTCGAACGGGAACTTGCTGGCGAGATCGCTGCCCTCGAGCAGCTCACGCGGCTGATGGCTGGCGAGGCTCAGGGCCAGCGCCTCGTCGATCTCGCCTTCAACGCCATCGAGATCATCGACCGCAATCTCTATGAGCGCACCTGCGACGTGCGCTGGTGGGCGACCGATTCCGCCATCGTCGATGCCGCCGGGCAGCCGACCGATGCGGGCTGCCGCCACGCCGGCAAGCGCATGGGCGTGATCCTCTCGGCCTACACCGTCTATCTCGACCTGTGGCTCTGCGACCTCGACGGACGCATCCTCGCCTCCGGCCGGCCGGATCGTTTCGCCGTCGCCGGACGTGAGGTGCGCGACCGCGACTGGTTTGTCCGCGGCAAGGCGCTCGCCAGCGGCAACGACTATTATGCCGGCGACATCGCTGTCGAGCCGCTGCTCGGCGGCGCCCGCACCGCGACCTATGCGGCGAGCGTGCGCGAGGGCGGCGCTGCAAAGGGCCGGCCGCTCGGCCTCCTCGCCATCCATTTCGACTGGGAACCCCAGGCGCGCACCGTCGTCGAGGGCGTGCGCCTGCGCCCCGCGGAGCGCCAGCGCTCGCGCGTCCTGCTGCTCGATGCACACAACAGGGTGATCGCCGCCAGCGACGGCAAGGGCGTGTTGAGCGAGCGCTTCAACCTCGCCACAGGTGATCGGGAATCGGGCTTCTACAAGGAGCCGGACGGGGCCATGGTCGCCTTCCACAAGACCTCCGGTTACGAGACCTATGCCGGCCTCGGCTGGCACGGCGTCATCCGCCAGGAGCCCTGATCCTGCTTCGCCCTTATCCCAGAACCTTCCACCACAGCGCCAGGTAGAACAGCGTCGCCCCCACGATGGCGCCCATGACGAAGGCGAAGAGGAGACTGCCGCCCTGGCCGTCGGCCGCCTGCGGCCGGGGCCTTGCCGCAAGTTCGCCGTCGGCGGCCAGCGCCTTCTCACGTTCGACGAGGCGCCGCGCCACATAATCGGTCACCGCCCGCCGGATGGTGTCGACATCCTCGCTGGCGGCCAGCACCTGGCGGCCATGGCGCGTATCGACAAGGAAGCGGTAGGTGCGCCGGTCACGATCGACTTCGACGAAGGCGAGCACGTCGACATAGAAGCGCGGCTGCTCGCCCGCGACGAGGCCGTGATCGAAGAGATCGACGTCCTCGGGCAGTTCTGCAAGAACCGGCGCCAGTGCCGCCGCGACGAGTTCGAGGCGTACCAACGCCCTGCTTCTCAGCTCCGCAATGACGTCGGAGCGCTCGGCATCCTCTAGACGTGCCCGGCGCACGGCCTCTCTGAGGTCGCTTTTCTCCTCTTGCCTTGACGGCGGGTGGTCGTTCATCTCTCGTCCATGCGCGGCGTCGGGCTGCCCGGCGACCATGGTAGACCATCCCCCCGCCGCTGCGAATGCGGCAGAAAGCCGAGACGGGGCAAAGGAGGCGACGGGAATGAGCGAGACGACGCGGGAACTGCCGGCGAGTTCGGCACGCGTGGCCGAGGCGGCCCGCAGGCTGGGGCTCACCATCAGCATCGCCGTGCATGACCGGCCGACGCGCACGGCGGAAGAAGCTGCGGCGGCCTGCGGCACGGGCGTCGAGCGCATCATCAAGTCGCTGGTCTTCGAGGGCGCCGACACCGGTCGGCCCTACCTTCTCCTCGTCGCCGGCAACAACCGTGTCGACGAGAAAAAGGCGGCCGCAACTCTCGGCGAGGCGCTGCGCCGGCCGGATGCCGGCAAGGTACGGGCCCTGACGGGCTATGCCATCGGCGGCATCCCGCCGTTTGGCCATGCCGAGACGCTGCAGACCTTCATTGACGCGGATCTCCTCGCCCATGACCTGGTCTGGGCGGCCGCCGGCACGCCGACGACCGTCTTCCCCGTCGATCCGCGGCGCCTCGCCGAAGCGACCGGCGCCACGGCCATCACGGTCGCCTGATCCTCAAACGCAGCGCCCGCCGTCGACCTCGAGCACCGAGCCGGTGATCATCGACGCCTCGTCCGAGCACAGGAACAGCGCCGCATTGGCGATGTCCTGCGGCGTCGACAGCCGGCCGAGCGGGATCGAGGCACGAAAGGCGGCCCGCTTCTCAGGCGTGTCCTCGCCCATGAAGGTGGCGAGCAGCGGCGTCTCGCCGGCGACGGGGGCGAGCGCATTGACACGTATGCCCTCGGGCGCGAGTTCGACGGCCATCGACTTCGACAGGAGATTCACGGCGCCCTTGGAGGCGTTGTACCACGCAAGGCCGGGCCGCGGCCGGATGCCCGCCGTCGAGCCGATATTGAGGATGACGCCGCCGCCCTGCGCCCGGAATTGCGGCACGAAGGCCTTCGCCATCAGATAGATGGACTTGACGTTAACGGCGAAGACCTTGTCGAACTCCGCCTCGCTCACATCGAGCATCGGCTGGTTGCGGTGGCTGACGCCGGCATTGTTGACGAGAATGTCGAGCCGGCCGAAGGCGGCGAGAACCGTCCTTGCCGCGGCCTCGACCTGATCCCACCGCGACACGTCGGCCGCGACGCCGATGGCGCCGCCACCGATCTCGGCCGCAGTCGCTTCGGCCGACGCCAGATCGAGGTCGAGCACGGCGACGCGCGCGCCCTCACGCGCGAAGGTGGCCGCAATGCCCTTGCCGAAGCCCGATGCGGCGCCCGTTACCAGCGCCGTCTTGCCGTTCAGTCTCATGACGCCTCCGTTTGAGCACGAATGAATCGCTGCTGGCTAGCATTTTGCGACCGGCTTGTCTCGCCGCAGCGGTGATGCGCCGCTCAAGCGGCGTCGATCCTCCCCCACATGGGGGAGGTGGCGCTGCGAAGCAGCGACGGAGGGGGCTACGCGTTCAACATCAAGGCGTCGATCCCGGCCTCGGCCCCACCCGTCTCGGTCCTTCGGACCGATCCACCCTCCCCTGAAGGGGAGGGATCAGGACCGCTCGCGTATCGTTCTCAGCTCGTCAGCAGCCGGTCCTCAGCCAGTTCTTCGCCGCGTGCCTTGCGGAAGGCGTCGATGAGATCCTCCACCGACAGCTTGCTGCGATGCTCGCCGGAGACGTCGAGCAGGATCTGACCTTCGTGCAGCATGATGGTGCGCGTGCCAAGGTCGAGCGCCTGGCGCATGGAATGGGTCACCATGAGCACGGTGAGCACGAACCGCTCCGCAAGCATGCGCGTGAGGTCGAGCACAAAATCGGCGTTGCGCGGGTCGAGCGCGGCTGTGTGCTCGTCGAGCAGCAGGACACTCGAGGGGGCGAGCGTCGCCATGACGAGCGACAATGCCTGCCGCTGCCCGCCCGAGAGCGAGCCCATCGGCTGGTCAAGCCTGTCCTCGAGGCCGAGCGCCAGTTCCCTGATGCGCGTGACGAGCATCTCGGCACGCTCGCGGCGCAGGGCATTGCCGAAGCCGCGCCGGCTGCCGCGGCCCGCGGCGAGCGCAAGGTTCTCGGCGATCGAGAGATTGCCGCAGCTGCCGGCGAGCGGATCCTGAAACACGCGGGCGACATGCTGCGCCCGCGCCTCCGCGGGCTGGCGCGTCACGTCCCGGCCGGCAACGAGGATGCGGCCCGCCGCGGCCGACACGTCGCCGGCAATGGCGCCAAGCAGCGTCGACTTGCCAGCGCCGTTCGAGCCGATGACACAGACGAATTCGCCATTGGCAAGGGCCAGTGACACGCCCCGCAGGGCCCGCCGCTCCAGCGGCGTGCCAGCATTGAAGACGACGGAGAGATTCTCGACGGCGATCATGCCCCGGCCCTCCGACCAAGGGTCCGGCCAAGCGCGCGCCCGCGCAGCTTCGGCAGCACCAGCGCGACGAGCACCAGGAGGGCGGTCGCGAGATTGAGGTCGGAGGCCTGCAGGCCGAGGAAATCGGCGCTGAGCGCAAGCTGTACCGCAAGGCGATAGATGACCGCGCCGACGATGCAGGAGACGAGCGCCACCCAAAGGCGCCGCGACGGCATCACCGTTTCGCCCACGATGACCGCGGCAAGGCCGACGACAATGGTGCCGACGCCGGACGTGACATCGGCGAAGCCGTTTGTCTGTGCAAAGAGCGCCCCGGCGAGACTGACGAGCGCGTTCGACAGCATGACGCCGGCGATGACCTGTGCACCGACGCGCACCCCCTGGGCGCGCGCCATGCGCGGATTGGCGCCGGTGGCGCGCATGGCAAGCCCTGTTTCACTGCGCAGGAACCAAGCAAGGCCGATGAGCGCAACGAGAACGATCACGGCGAGGAATAGCGGGCGCACCCATAGGTCGTCGAGCCCAAGGCCGACGAAGGGCGTCAGCACCGTCTCCTGCGTCAGGAGCGCCACGTTCGGCCGCCCCATGATACGCAGATTCACCGAGAACAGCGCGATCATGGTGAGGATCGACGCGAGCAGGTGCAGCACGCCGAAGCGCACGCTGACGAAGGCCGTGGCAAAACCTGCGAGCGCGCCGGCGACGATAGCGACGAAGGTCGCGAGCCAGGGATCGAAGCCAGACACGATCATCGTCGCGGCCACGGCAGCGCCAAGCGGGAACGAGCCGTCGACCGTCAGATCGGGAAAATCGAGGACCCGGAAGGAAAGATAGACGCCGAGGGCGACGAGCGCATAGACGAGCCCCAGCTCGACGGCACCCACGAGGGCGATTTGACTCATGCGACGACCTGTTCAACCTGCGCCGGTGCGCCGGGACCGTCCCCGGCCTCTCGCCCCCGCAGGGCTCCTGACTGTGGCGTGCCGGGCGTCGCCCCGCAACGCTTTCTCGCAAATCGGGGCGCACGCCACAGCCGCGGCATGCGCCCCCGTTGAATTTGGCTGATGCTCCGCTTCGTCAGTCGACGACCTTGGCGGCCTTGGCGACGAGCGCCTCCGGCAGCGTGATGCCGAGCTTGGCAGCCATCCCCTTGTTGAGGTGGAGGTCAGTGCCCTGGGCGAAGACCACCGGCAGATCGCCCGGATTCGCGCCCTTCAACACCTTTGCGACGAGTTCTGCTGTCTCGAGACCGATCTGCTTGTAGTTGAAGCCGACGGAGGCGAGCGCCCCGCGGGCCACGCTGTCGGTATCGGCGGCATAGACCGGGATCTTGCCCTGCTGGGCCGCGCCCACCGCCGCCTCGAAGGCCGAGACGATGGTGTTGTCGGTCGGCACGAAGAGGGCGTCGGCCTTGCCGATGAGCCCACGCGCCGCTGCCTGCACCTCGGCCGACTTGGTCGCCGGCCCCTCGACGACGGCAAGGTCGAGCTTCTCGGCGGCAGCCTTGATCATGGCGAGCGAGGTGACGGAATTGGCTTCGCCCGGGTTGAACAGCACACCGATCGTCTTCACGTTCGGCGTGATCTCCTTGACGAGGGCGAGTTGGTCGGCGAAGGGGGCCATGTCCGATACGCCGGTGACGTTGCCGCCCGGCTTCTCGGTGGATTTCACGAGTTGGGCGCCCACCGGGTCGGTGACGGCGCTGAAGATCACCGGGATCGACTTCGTCGCCGACGCCACCGCCTGAGCCGAGGGAGTCGAGATGGCAACGATGACGGACGCCTTGTCACCCACGAACTGACGCGCGATCTGCACCGCGGTCGGCGCTTGGCCCTGAGCGCTCTCATAGACGAAGGTGACGTCCTTGCCCTCGGCATAGCCGGCCTTGGCGAGGCCTTCCTTCACGCCATCGCGCACCGCCTCGAGCGCGGGATGGTCGACGATCGCCGTGATGGCTACCTTCGGCGTCTGGGCCTGGGCCAGACCGGCGCCCAGCAGCAAGCCGGCCAATGTGCCGACAACGGTTCTCTTGTGCATTCTCTCCCCTCCCGGTTCCGGAATGATCCTCACCGCGTTTGCTGCCGTGCCGCGCGTGCCGCGTCAAGACGCTCCTGCGCGAGATCGACGGCGACGAAATGCGGGGAGCGTCCTTCCCGCGCCGCGCGCAAGAAGATCTCGTCGAGCGTGTCACCAATCCGGTCCACCCGACGCATCACCGCGGCCCGGTCGTAATTGCCGGCGATCTCGGCGGCTACATTGACGATGCCGCCGGCATTGATGGCAAAATCCGGTGCATAGAGGATGCCACGCGCGTGGAGCGCATCAGCAATCGTCTCATCGGCCAGTTGATTGTTCGCCGCACCCGCGACCACCGGCGCCTCGAGCTGCCCGACGGTCTCGGCATTGAGGATGCCGCCGAGCGCGCAAGGGGCAAAGACATCGAGCCGCTCGCCGACGAGCACATCGACATCGACGATGCGCGCCCCGCACCGGTCCGCAACGGTCCGGCACCGCTCCTCGGCGATATCCGCCACGACGAGCCTAGCGCCGGCATCGCTCAGGAGGCCGGCCAGAGCACCGCCGACATGGCCGAGGCCGAGCACGCCGACCGTGATCCCCTCGAGCGTGTTGCGGCCGAGACGGTGGCGCACCGCCACCTCGATGCCACGCCACACCCCGCGCGCCGTGACGGGCGAAGGATCGCCGCTCGCCGCCGGGCCCTGGTCGAGACCGGCCACATGGCGCGTCTCGCCGCCGACAATGGCAATGTCCGACGGGCTCATGCCCACGTCCTCGGCGGCGATGTAGCGCCCGCCGAGGCACTCCACCGCACGCCCGAAGTCGGCGAGCAGCGCCGGCGTCTTGTCTTTTCCCGGATCACCGATGATGACGGACTTGCCGCCGCCCAGCGGCAGGCCGGCGAGCGCGCTCTTGAGACTCATGGCGGCGCTGAGGCGCAGGACGTCGTCGATCGCCTCCTGCTCGTTGCCATAGGCATGGAAGCGCACACCGCCGCACGCCGGCCCGAGCGCCGTCGAATGCACTGCTATGATCGCCTTGAGCCCGCTGTGCGGGTCGCGGAAAAACGCGACTTCTTCGTGATCGCGGAATGCAGTCGATGTCATCAGCACGATATTTTCCTCCCGATTGGTCGGAATAATAGCGCGCGACGGCGCGGAAGAACACAAAAAGAAGAAATAAAGCCGTTATATCTCAATAATTTACGGAAAATCGCGATCGAGCAATGATCGTACTTGGAAGCCGCCCGGCCCGACTTCATCGCTGCCGGCACGCTCTTGTTACAGCAATTTTATGACATGCCCGGCAGCTCGGCACTTCACAACATCACGACAATTGATGAATGGCACTCGCTCAACTCGTGAAGCGCGCGAGCGTCACGCTCGGCCGGCGCGTGCCGATGAGGCCGCGCGGGCGCCACACCATGACGAGCACCATGGCCGCGCCGAAGAGCAGCATGCGCAGTTCGGCGAATTCGCGCGTCATCTCCGGCAGCGCGACGACGATGATGGCGGCCAACGCGACTCCGAGTTGGCTGCCCATGCCGCCGAGGACGACGATGGCGAGCACGAGGGCGGATTCGATGAAAGTGAAGCTCTCCGGGCTGATGAATCCCTGGCGCGTGGCGAAGAACGTGCCCGCGAAGCCGCCGAACATCGCCCCGATGGCGAAGGCGGAGAGCTTGACGCGCGTCGCATTCACGCCGAGTGCCCGGCAGGCCACCTCATCCTCGCGCAGCGCCTCCCAGGCGCGGCCGATGGGCAGGCGCCGCAGGCGCGCCGCGATCACCGCCGTCAGCACCACCAGCACCAGGATGAGATAGTAGAGGAACAGGACCCGGTGCATGGAGGAGAAGGAGAGGCCGAACAGTTCGTGGAAGGGCACCTCGCCCTCCGCCGCCGTACGGGTGAAGGGCGCGCCGAAGAAGCTCGGCCGCGGAATGTTGGTGATGCCGTTCGGCCCGCCGGTCAGGGCGCCCCAATTGATGAGGATGATGCGGATGATCTCGCCGAAGCCGAGCGTCACGATGGCGAGATAGTCGCCGCGTAGGCGCAGCACCGGAAAGCCGAGGATGATGCCGAGAAACGCCGCCATGACGCCGGCAATCGGCAGGCACATCCAGAACGAGAAATCGTAATGCGTTGCAAGGAGAGCGAAGGAATAGGCACCGATGGCGTAAAAGGCGACATAGCCGAGATCGAGCAGCCCGGCGAGGCCTACGACGATGTTCAGCCCTAGGCCGAGCATCGTATAGATGAGCACCGTCGTCGCTGTATCGACGATGTAGCGGTCGGCGATTGGCAGGAAGGGGAGCGCGAAGGCCAGCAGGCAGGCCGCGATCCCGATGGCCGTCTGCGACACGCGCCCGCCACGCACCGTGCGCGCGCCCCCCTGGGCGAGGCGCCCGCGCAATTGCTGAAGCTCGGGCCGGAAGAGCGCGACCAGGAAGCGGCCGATCGCCACGACGACCCCGGCGATCACCACCTGATCGAAACGGTAGGCGATGCCGAGTCCCTGCCCCGGCGTCTCCTGCAGGCGAAAGCCGACAAGCGGGAGCGCGATGCCGATCATGATGATGCCGGCGATCGCCGCCTCGCGCAGCGCTGCGCGCAGCCTGTCGGTGACCGGGGAAGCGGAGGAGGCTTGCATCGCGGGCTCTCGATGCCGACGGATTTGGGAAGGCGGCAGATGACGGAAAAATGGAGCGGGCCGCCGGCCCGCTCCGGCAAAGGATCAGAGCTTCGTCGGCGCATAGGCGCCGTCGCGCCACTCGAAGATGACATATTCGGGGTCGATGAGATCGCCCTTGGCGTCGAAGCGGAAGGTGCCGACCACCGTCTCGAAGCCATTGGCGCGCAGGTCTGCGGCCACCGCCTCAGGCTCCTTGCCGGCCCGTGCGACGGCGTCGGCCAGCGTCTGCACCGCCGCATAGTAGTAGAAGGCAAAGTTGTCCGGCTCGCCCTTCTTTTTCAGTTCCTCGTAGACGCTCTGGGCCGAAGGCTTCGCCTTCACGTCGGCGCTGAAGGTGAAGAGCGTGCCCGCCCCGCCCTCGCCGGCAATGGACCAGAACTCGTTGGTGGCGAGGCCGTCCGCGCCGACGAAGCGCGTCTCGAGGCCGGCTTGGCGCGCCTGGCGCACGATGAGGCCGAGTTCGGTATGATAGCCGCCGTAATAGACGATATCGATGCCCTCCTGCTTGAGGCGAGCGACGAGCGCCGAAAAATCACGCTCGCCGGCATTGACGGAGCCCTCATAGGCCGGCGTCACGCCCGCGTCGGCGAGGGTCTTCTTGGCCGCCTCGGCCAGGCCCTGGCCATAGACCTGCTTGTCGTGGACGATGGCGACTTTCTTGCCCTTGAACTTGTCGGCGATGAACTTGGCTGCGACGACGCCCTGCTGGTCGTCACGCCCGCAGGCCCGGAAGACGAGCTTCATGCCGCGCTCGGTCAGCTCCGGCGAGGTGGCCGAGGCGGTCATCATCAAGATGCCTTCCTCGTCATAGACGCCGGAGGCCGCGATCGAAGCGCCGGAGCACAGGTGGCCGACGACGAAGCGGATGCCCTTCGACACCACCTGGTTGGCGGCGCTCACCGCGCTCTTGGGGTCACACTGGTCGTCAGCGATCTCGAGCACGAGCTTCTCGCCCTTGATGCCGCCCTTGTCGTTGATGGCCTTTACCGCGGCTTCGGCGCCGAGCCGCGCCTGGGCGCCGATGGCGGCGATCTGCCCGCCGGTGGCGGGGATGCCGAGGGCGAAGGTCACATCCGCCCGTGCGGGCGCCGCCGCCAGAAGCGCGGCGGCACAGGCGGACAGCATCAGTTTCGTCATCGCATTCATGGTCTTTCCTCCCTTATCCGCCCCGTCCGGCAGTACCGGCGGTGCGATAGGTCTCGCGCTCACACCTTCTCCACCTCCTGCCGGCCGAGCAGTCCCGTCGGCCGGAAGAGGAGGATGAGGACGAGGATGGCGAACACCGCCACGTCCTTGTACTGGATGTCGGAATAGGCCGACCACAGCGCCTCGATGAGGCCGATGAGCAGCCCGCCGAGCATGGCGCCGGGCAGCGAGCCGATGCCGCCGAGGACGGCGGCAGTGAAGGCCTTGAGCCCGGCGAAAAAGCCGATGAAGAAGTCGATGGAGCCGTAGTAGATCGTATAGAGCAGCCCGGCGACGGCGGCGAGCGCGGCTCCGAAGACGAAGGTCAGCGAGATGGTGCGGTCGACATTGACGCCGACCAGTTCGGCCATGCGCCGGTCCTGCTCGCAGGCGCGCTGCGCGCGGCCGAGCGCCGTGCGCGAGACGACGAGGCTGAAGCCGGCCATCAGCACCACGGTGACGACCACGATGACCACCTGCACCACGGCTACTGACAGCTGATGGTCGCCGATCGAGCCGAGCGGAATGCGCCCCGTCAGCACCGGAGGCAGCGGCTTCACCCGTGCGCCCTGCAGCAATTGCACGAGGTTCTGCAGGAAGATCGACATGCCGATGGCCGAGATCAGCGGAGCGAGGCGGAAGGAGCCCCGCAGCGGCCGGTAGGCGATTCGCTCGACGACGAAGCCCCACAAGGCCGTGAAGACCGCCGTGAGCACGAGCGTCACGAGGATGGCCAGGGGCACCGCCGCGACCCCGAGTTGGGCCAGCAGGAGCAGCACAATGAGGGAAATGAAAGCGCCGATCATGAACACCTCGCCATGGGCGAAGTTGATCATGCCGATGATGCCGTAGACCATCGTGTAGCCGATGGCGATGAGGCCATAGACAGAGCCGAGGGTCAGCCCGTTGATGAGCTGGTCCACAAAATAGCCCACGGCATTCCCCCCTTTTATTATGCGGCCTTATGAGCTGCCACGAGACTACTCGCGGCCCGCGCTTTTGCAAGGGGATAGGTCAGTGCAAC
Source organism: Chelatococcus sambhunathii (assembly GCF_001418005.1). Taxonomy (GTDB): domain Bacteria; phylum Pseudomonadota; class Alphaproteobacteria; order Rhizobiales; family Beijerinckiaceae; genus Chelatococcus_A; species Chelatococcus_A sambhunathii. Next base: position 395,843 of record NZ_LIOL01000001.1, read on the forward strand.
TGACCAACACCGCATGTGCAAGGCACCGGCCGGTTCCCTAAAGGAGCACTCCCGCCGTCACGAGGCAATGGGCGCAGGTGCCTGGCGCCGCCTTCGCCGATCGTCCTCAGGCTCCATCAGGCGAAGATGGCTGGGTGATCCTCACTGCCAGCGGCGTGAGGCCAGCAATGGTCGCCTCGATGACGTCCCCCGGCACCACCGCCCCGACGCCGGCCGGCGTCCCCGTCATGACGAGGTCACCAGGCTCCAGCCGGTAGAAACGCGAGAGGAGGGACAGCATGGGCGCCACCGGCCAGATCATGTCCGCGATATCGCCGCGCTGGCGGGTCGTGCCATTGACCTTGAGCTCCATTGCGGCACGATCGAACGGTCCGGTCTCGGCGGCCGGCGTGATGGCGCCGACCGGCGCCGACTGCTCAACGTTCTTGGCGAAGTCCCACGGCCGTGCCAGATCCTTCGCCGCCGCCTGCAGGTCGCGCCGCGTCATGTCGAGGCCGACGGCATAGCCGAAGACGATCCTTGCCGCCGCTTCCTCGTCGAGGTCCTGCCCCGCCCCGTCGATGGCGACGACCATCTCGAGCTCGAAGTGGTAATTCTTCGTCTGCCGCGGATAGGTGATCTCGCCGCCCCCAGGCATCACCGTCTCGGCCCATTTGGTGAAGAAGAAAGGCGGCTCGCGGTCCGGATCCCGCCCCATCTCGCGCGCGTGCTCGGCGTAGTTGCGCCCGACACAGAACACGCGGCGCACCGGGAAGCCGGCCTCGCGGCCGACCACGGGAATGACGGGCGTCGGCGGCAGGGCGAACAGCGTCTTCATCGGCGGCCTCTCGAAATCGTCGCAACGCCCCTGCTATAGGCCATGGACAAGAGCGCGTCGACGCCAGACGGCGGCCGTCCTGCCCGCAACCAAGAACACTGGCAGGCCGTGGGCCGTCGGCCCCGTTGCTCCCGGCGAAGTGCCCTTCCCGATCAGTCGCGCGGCGGCAGATGCGCCGACAGCGCATCGATGTCGATGAAGTGGCCAGCACGCTCGCGCTTGGCCGCGAGATAGCGGATGTTCTCGCTGGTCGGCCGGCCAATGACGCGCTGCTCGTCGACGACGGCAAGCCCCGCCGCCTTCAGCGCCGCGATCTTCTCCGGGTTGTTGGTCATGATGCTGACGCTGGCGACACCGAGCTGGCGCAGCATCTCGGCGGCAAAGTCGAACCGGCGCTGGTCGAGCCCGAAGCCGAGGATCTCGTCCGCGTCATAGGTGTCGAAGCCCTGCGCCTGCAGCTTGTAGGCGCGCATCTTGTTGGCGATGCCGTTGCCGCGCCCTTCCTGGTCGAGATAGAGCAGGATGCCGCCGCCGTTCTCCGCCATCCACTGCACGGTATTGCGCAACTGGTCGCCGCAGTCGCATTTGAGGCTGCCGAAGAGGTCGCCAGTGAGGCAGGCCGAGTGCAGGCGCACCGGCACCGTCTGCGCGAGGTCCGGCCGGCCGACGACGATGGCCACCTGGTCGCGCAGCCCCTCGCCGCCGCGGAAGACGACGAACTCCGTCTCGCTGGCCCCCTCGAGCGGCACCGGCGCGCGCCCGACGATGCGCAGCGAGCGCACCTGGCTCAGGCGAAAGGCGGCGATGTCGTCTTCAGAGACGGCCACCACATCGGCTAGCGCCGGGTCTTGCGGCGAGACCGACACGGTGACGACCGCCGGCAGGACAAGCGACAGGCGCGCCAGCTCGAGCGCCGCCTCGTCGAGCGGCTGCAGGCAGCCGACGGGCGCGTCGAGCCGCGCATCGCTGGCGAGCGACAGGTGCATGACCCGGCGCAGGTCGATCTCCGGCAGGGCGATGATGCCGGCGCTCGCCCGTTCCGCCCCGAGACGCCGCAGGCGCGCCGTCGGCAGCACCAGCCGGGCCCGATCGGCCGCCTTGCGCTCCAGCGCCGCCGCGAGTTCCTCGTCGAGGCCCTCGATCCCCACGGCCAGCACGGAGACCCCGCGTCCGGTAATGCGGACGGGGCGGCCTGCACGGAACTCCGCCAGCGCCCGTTCGACGCTGATCTGGCCGCGATCCTTGATAAAATCTGAACTCATCAGCGGTGAACTCTCGTGGGCCATAGTTCTGTGGCCGTGAAACCTGCCGGTCCCCACGAACCGCAAAACATGCGACACATGTGTATCGAAACGATGTCCGGCAAGGCTCTTCCTGTGGCGCGACGGCTGATATGTCTCCTGCGGCGCCGGCCATGCCATGGCGGCACGCCCGTTGCCGATGTATGAACAGGGCATGCCTTCGACGAATGACGATGCCCTACCCGGCGGGAAACCATGCAGCAGCAAGAGGGCCCTGTGACCACACCCGACGAGATGGACGGGCGTTCCACGCCGGTGGATTGCTTAACACATCGTGCGCTGGCGCGCATAGCCGATGTGCCGCAGGGCAGCACCCTCGTGGTCGCACAGCTCGGACAGTCGCTTGACGGGCGTATCGCCACGCCCACCGGTGATTCCCGTTACATCAACCGGGCGGCGGCGCTCGACCATCTCCATCACCTGCGAGCGGCCGTCGATGCGGTCGTCGTGGGTGTCGGCACGGTCATCGCGGACGATCCGCAACTCACCGTGCGGCGCGTTGCCGGGTCGAACCCGGCCCGGGTCGTGCTCGACCCGCGCGGGCGCCTGCCGCCGGACGCCCGCTGCATGACGGGCCCTAATGCGCGGCGCCTCGTAGTGAGCGGCGCCTCCGTCCCACGCCCGGCGGGGGTCGAGGAGGTTGTCCTGCCGCTCGCCGGCGGCCGGCTCGATCCGCATGCCATCATCGCGGCTCTGGCAGCCCGCGGGATGCGCCGCCTGCTGATCGAGGGGGGCGCGCGCACCATCTCGGCCTTCCTCGATGCCGGCTGCATCGACCGGCTGCATCTCCTCGTCGCGCCCATCATCATCGGCTCGGGACGGGCCGGGCTCGAGCTAGCGCCGATCGGCCCTCTAAGCGAGGCGCTCAGGCCGGCGACCGACATCTATCCGCTTGCTGACGGCGACATTCTGTTCGACTGTGACATGAGGCGCCGCAACGGGGAGGCCAGCCTTGTCGCCGAGACCGATGCACGAGGGCTACGGCCCCACGGCTAAGTGGCTGCACTGGCTCATGGCGCTCGCCATCCTGACCACGATCCCGCTCGGCATCGCCATGGTCAATGCGACGCCGGGGCCAACCCAGAACGCCCTCTACGACCTGCACCGCTCCTTCGGCGTCACGGTGCTCGCCCTGGCGGCCGTGCGCCTTTCGGTCCGCCTCGTGCGCGGAGCGCCGGCGCCCCATCCCTCGCTCGGCCGCCTGCTGCAGGCGCTATCCGTCACGGTGCACCGGGCGCTCTACGTGCTCATCTTCCTGGTACCGCTGCTCGGCTGGGCCGGGACTTCGGCCTTCGGGGCGCAGATCACGGTCTTCGGCCTCTTCGTGCTGCCGCCGATCCTCCCCAAGGACGAGGCCCTGTCGGAGACGCTGCTCGGCCTGCACAAGCTCGCCGCCTTCACGCTGGCGGCGCTCGCGACCCTGCATATCGGCGCCGGCCTCTGGCACGGCTTCGTGCGCCGCGACGGGGTGCTGGAGCGGATGCTGCCCGCCCGCCGCTACTGATCGCCTGTCGTCGGCACGGCGAGGAGATCGGCGTGACCGACAAGGCAGCGCGATGCCTGAGCACGTGCAGCGCGCCAGGCGGCGAGCCGGTCCGCCGCCACCTGTCCGGTCTCGCCCACCGCGGCAGCCGTGCCGTCGGCGAGCATCGCGACGAGCGCCCGTTCGCGCTCGGTCAGTCGCCAGGGGCTCGCCGCCTCGCTGACGGTATAGCCCGCACCACGAAAGCCGTCCGCGAGAAGCCCGGTTGCACGCGGCCCGGCCGCCGGACCGAAGCCCTTGTCGCGCTGCTGGTGGGCGAGGAAAGCGCCGTGCACCGCCTCATCGTCCGAGTGCGGCGGCTCCCAAGCCTCCCGGCCGTCGTATGTCAGCGCCGTATAGAAGGGCAGCCTTGCCACCGCGACCGCTTGCACGAAGGTCTCGATCCACGCCGCCGATACGAGATCGAACAAGGCGGCCGCCGTCACGAGATCGGTCGGCGCCGCGAGGAGCGGCCCGATACCGCCGGAGAGGTCATGCGCGATGAAGGAAACCCCGATGCGGCGCCCGGCGGCGGACAGCACAAGGCCGCCGGTGTCCTCGGCGAAGGTCGCATCGGCCCAGCGGCGCAGCTCCTCGCGCGCCTTCGCGAGCAGGAGGGCATCGTGATCGACGAGCCGCCAGTACTGCTCCGGGCCGAGCTGTGGCGCCATCGCCCGGAGGTTGGAGCCGGTGCCGCAGCCGAGATCGAGGACATGCACCGGCTGCCGGTCCGCCACCGCCGCGGCGGTCGCAGCCAGGAGATCGCGGTTGCGCGCCGCATGGTCGGCCGGCTCGCGCAGGGCGAGCCATTCGGCGGAAAAGCCGCTCACGCCGCCCTCCCCCGTCCGGCCAGCGAGCGGACGACGCCGGCGATCGCGGCCGCGGCATCGTCCCAGCGCGGCAGCGCCTGTCCCGCATGCCAGGCGGCATCCGCCATCGCCGAACGCCTCTCCCGGTCGCCGAGGACCGTCTCGAGCGCTGCGGCAAGGGCAGCCGTATCGCCCGGCGGCACCTTGAGCGCGGCGGCATCGGGTACGCGCTCGTCCGCCGCCCCGACGCGGGTCGTCACGATGGGCAGGCCACGCGCCAGCGCCTCCGTGAGGACCATGCCGTAACCTTCATAGTGCGAGGCCATCACGAAGAGGTCGGCCGATGCATAGGTGCGCTCCAGCGCCGCATCGTCACAGGCGCCTGCCAGCGCGACGCGACCGGCAAGCCCCGCCCCGGCGATCAGCGCCCGCAGCCGCGCCGCCTCCTCCGGCGCACGGTCGAGGCTGCCGACGATGGTGGCGCGCCACGACAGCGTGGAAAGGCGTGCGAGTGCCGCGACAAGAACGTCATAGCCCTTGCGCGGCGAGACGGCCCCGACGGCGATGAGATGCGGCGGCTCGCCATCGGCGGGCGCGCGAGAGGCCGGATCGGTGCCCGGTTCCGCGATCGTCAGCCGATCGGCGGCAACACAGAATTCGCACGCGAGCACCCGGCCCGTCGGCACGCTCGTCGCGACGACGGCATCGACCGCCGCAAGCGCCGCACGCTCGCTGGCGAGGAGCTGCCGCCGCGCCGCGTCGGAAAGGCCGGTCTCATGGCCGAGCGGATGGTGCACCAGCGCCACGCACCGCCTGCCGCAGCCGCGCAGCAGGGAGGCCGGCAGGGCGCCGCAGGCGAGCCCGTCGATGAGGAGCACGGCATCGCGCGGCATCGCCGCGAAGGCCGCCGCGGTTGCCGCAAGCTCGGCCTCGGTCGGAAAGGGAAAGCCCGCCGCCAGCGGCAGGTGGACGATGTCGACGCCCTGCGCCGGCAGGTCGTTGAGCATCCGTCGCGCATAGGCATAGCCGCCCGTCGGGCTGGCGAGGTCGCCCGGAATGGCGAAGACGACGTCAGGCACGGGCCACCGGCCCCTCGAACCACGCCCGGGCCACGTGGCTCTCGTGCAGCGTCACGCGGATGTGATCGATGCCCTCCCCGCCCGGCCCGAGCGCGCCGCCGCGAGCCGCCTTTGCCATCGCATCGAAGATGTGACGGCTCAGAAATTCCGTCGTTGTATTGCAGCCGGCAAACTGCGGCAGGTCGTCGAGATTGCGGTAGTTGAGCGGCGAGAGCACCGTCTTCAGCGCCTCGTGGGCGCGGCCGATGTCGACGACCACCCCCTCGGCCGTCAGTTCCTTCCGGAAAAAAGCCACATCGACGATGAAGGTCGCCCCGTGCAGGGCCTGCGCCGGCCCGAACAGATCACCGCGGAAACTGTGGGCGATCATGACGTGGTCACGAACCTCAACGGCATACATGGCACCCTCCCTCGATCGGGCCTGTCATTGATAGCGCACCGCAGTCATCAGCCCGCCCGCCTGCTCGTCGAGGATCGCGGGCAGCGCCTCCGGCAGATCGGTGAAGGCGACCTCGCCGGTGATCAGGTCGTCGAGCCGCGCGTCGGCGAGCAGCGAGAGCGCCTTGGCGAGGCGCCGCCCCGCCTCCCAGCGCGGGCGGCGCGAGGCCGCGACCTGCCCGACCTGCGAGGACACGAGCCTGAGGCGGCGGGCGTGGAACTCGCCGCCGAGATGAACCGGCACCGCCTCGTCGCCGTACCAGCTCAGTTCGACGAGCATGGCCTCGTCGCCGCACAGCGACAGCGCTGTCGCGAGGCCGGCCGCCGTGCCGCTGGCGTGAATGACGACATCCGCCTCCCCCGGGGCCGCGCCCGGCAGGGCGAAACCGGCGCCGAAACGCCGCACCACCGCCGCGCGCGACGGGTCGGTATCGACGACGGTCACCTCCGCGCCGGGCAGGCCGGCACACAGGAACGTGACCAGGAGGCCGACGACGCCGGCCCCCACCACCGCAATCCTGTCCCCCGGTCCCGCCCCGGCGTCCCAGACGGCGTTGAGCGCCGTCTCCATATTGGCGGCGAGCACGGCGCGGCGGGCGGGCACGGCTTCCGGCACCGCGGCGACGGCGGCGGCCGGCGCCGCGAACATCTGCTGGTGCGGGTGCAGCACAAAGACCGTGCGGCCGACGAGATTTGCCGGCCCGGCCTCCACCAGGCCGACGGCGCAATAGCCGTATTTCACCGGGAACGGAAAGGTCCCCTCCTGCATCGGCGCGCACATGCGCCGGCGATGGCTCCGGCGGCACAGGCCGTTGAAGACGAGGCGCTCCGTGCCGCGGCTGATGCCGCTGAACAGGGTGCGGACCATGACGTCTCCGGGCCCGGGCTCGATCGGCGCGACGGGACGCAGTTCGGTGCGGCGCGGCTCCACGTACCACAGTGCGAAAATGCCGGAACCCTCGCGGTTCCTTGCGTTAATGCCCATCGCACTTCTCTTCGTTTTGCTCTATATCGCCGCGGCGCGACAGCGGACGGTGCCAGATGACGGAACGGCTCGATCCTGTGACCCTCACCCTCATCGAGGGGGCACCCTCCTCATCTACGACACCGAGCGGAATGCAGTCCACCACGACGCTGCGGCGGCGACGGACCGTGGTCGGTGCGCTGAACCTCGCCACATGCGGCGCTCTCGCCGCGGCCATGGCATGGATCCTCTCCGCCGGCGGATGGAGCCTTCTCGACGGCCTCCTCCTCACCTGCTTTCTGCTCGTCACGCCCTGGACCGTGCTCGGCTTCTGGAATGCCATCATCGGCCTGTGGCTGCTGCACGGCCGACGCGAGGGACTTGCCGAGGTCGCGCCCTTCGCCAGCGCCGGCAACTCGGGCGAGGCCGTATTCCTGCGTACCGCCGTGCTTATGACGTTGCGCAACGAGGATCCGGCGCGCGCCTTCTCGCGCCTCTCGGCTGTCGCCGAGAGCATCGCCCGCACCGGTCACGGGCACCACTTCGCCTATTTCGTCCTGAGCGATACCTCCCGTCCCGAGATCGCCGCCGCCGAGGAGGAGGCCTTCGCGGCCTTCCGCGCCACGCTCGCGGATGGTGCCAGGGCCGTCTATCGCCGGCGAGAGGACAATGTGGGCTACAAGGCCGGCAACCTGCGCGATTTCTGCGCCCGCTGGGGCGGCGAGTACGAGCTGATGCTGCCGCTCGATGCCGACAGCCTGATGGCGGGCGAGACGATCGTCTCCATGGTGCGCATGATGCAGGCCTACCCCCGCCTCGGCATCCTGCAGAGCCTCGTCACGGGCATGCCGGCCGCGAGCGGCTTCGCGCGCATCTTCCAGTTCGGCATGCGCCACGGCATGCGGCCCTACACCATGGGAAGCGCCTGGTGGGCTGGCGATTGCGGGCCCTTCTGGGGTCACAACGCACTCGTGCGCATCGCGCCCTTTCGCGACGACTGCCATCTGCCGGTGCTTCGCGCTCGCCCCCCGCTCGGCGGCCCCATCCTGTCACATGACCAGGTGGAGGCTGCGCTCATGCGCCGCGCCGGCTACGAGGTACGCGTCCTGCCGGTCGAGGGCGGCACTTGGGAGGAAAACCCGCCCACGGTCGTGGATTTCGTCCGCCGTGACCTGCGCTGGTGTCTCGGCAACCTGCAATACATCAGGCTTCTCGGCCTGCCGGGCCTGCACCCCATGAGCCGCTTCCAGCTCCTGTGGGCCATCCTGATGTTCGTTGGCCTGCCGGCCATGACGGCGATGATCGCGCTGTCGCCCTTCGCGGTGCGCGAGGCACAGGCGGCGGGCGCCTTCCCGACGGCCCTGGCGGCTGGCCTCTACAGCCTTTTCCTGTTCATCTGCCTCTTCCCCAAGCTCGCCGGCCTCGCCGACATCGCGCTGACGCGTGACGGGCTCACCCGCTACGGCGGCGGGGCGCGCTTTGCCCTTTCGGCCTTCATCGAGATCGTCTTCGCCTTCCTGCAGGGGGCGGTGTCCTCCTTCCGCACCAGCCTCTTCATGCTCGGCCTCCTCGCCGGGCGGGCACATGTGGGCTGGAACGGCCAGGAGCGGGATGCCCATGCTCTCTCCTGGGCAACCGCAGCGGCCGGGCTGTGGCCGCAGACCCTGTTCGGCCTCCTCGTCTGCGGCGCGCTGGCCTGGGCCTCGCCGGCCGCCCTCCTGTGGAGCCTGCCGCTCACGGCGGGCTATCTTCTCGCCATCCCCTTCGCCGTCGTCACCGCGCGGCCGGCCCTCGGTGCATTCCTCGCGCGGCATCGGCTCTGCGCCATCCCCGAGGAATTCGACGAGCCTGCCGAGATCGCGGCCCTCGCACGCCCGGCGCCGCAGCCGGTGGCCGTCGCCGCATGAGCAGGCTCGGCGCCACCTTGACCGAATGGCGCGGGCTCGTCCGCTCCCTCGTCCTCTATCATGGCAACCGCGCCCGCCATCGCGCCATGGATGCGCTCCATCGCCGCTTCCTCGCCCCCGGGGACCTTGCCTTCGACATCGGCGCCCATGTCGGCGACCGGACCTCGTCGTTCCGCCGCATCGGTGCGCGTGTCGTCGCGGTCGAGCCGCAGCCGGGGCCGATGCGCCTCCTGCGTCTCGTCCATGGCCGCGACCGGGACGTGACCCTCGTCGAAGCCGCCGTCGGCGCGGCGGAGGGGACCGTCGAACTCCACGTCAACAGCGCCAATCCCACCGTCACCACCGCCTCCGGCGCGTTCCTCGCCGCCGCGCGCGACGCCGATGGCTGGCGCGAGCAGCGCTGGGACCGCACCCTGTCGGTGCCGATGACGAGCCTCGATGCGCTGATCGCCCGCCATGGCTTGCCGGCCTTCGTCAAGATCGACGTCGAGGGCTTCGAGGACGCGGTCCTTGCCGGGCTGTCGCAGCCGCTGCCCGCGCTGTCCTTCGAGTTCACCACCATCGCCCGCGACGTAGCCGGCCGCTGCCTCGACCGGCTCGCCGATCTCGGCCGCTACCGCTTCAACCTGTCGCTCGGCGAGGAGCAGCGCCTCGCCTTCGCTGAGCCCATTGTCGCCGGGGCGATGCGGGACCATCTCGCCGCATTGCCCCAACGCGCCAACTCGGGCGATGTCTATGCGACGCTCGCTGCAACGAGGCCCTGAGCGGCAGGAGACCGCCTTTTTCACAGGACAACGCATGTCGAGAACCATTTGGGGCCTGCTCGCCGCAGGCCTTCTTGCCGCCGCCATACCATACGCCAGCGCCGCCGAACTCGCCGCCCGTGTCGACAACGACAGCGAGCCCGTGCTGTGCGCCGAAAAGGACAACGTCAGCCTCACCTTCGCCAATCCGGCCGTGAAGCACTTCCGTATCCAGGCGGTCCACCCAGTCTATCTCGGCATGCTCGACACCGACCGCTGGGCAGCCGACTGGACGAGCTGCGACATGACGGGCGACCCCGTGCATGTGGCCGAGCCGCGCCGGGTCACCTTCTATGAGGCGCCCGACCTTTGGCTGGTCGGCTATACCTATCCGTCCTTCTGGCGGCCCAACGATGTGCCGGTGCGCGTCGGCAATCGTGTCGAGCACGGCCTGCATCTCATCCAGGTCTGGGTGCGCTACAAGGAACGGGCCGAGGAAGTGCTCGTGCTCTACCCGCCGGACGGCTACTGGCGGGCTCGCCCGATACCGCCCGGCGACATGCGCTGGACGGCCTACGGCAGTTCCTTCCTCGTCGGCCCCGTCAAGGACGAGGGGCGCCCGGTGGTGGCGCTGAAGGACATTGCCTTCGATCCCGCGACGCGGACCTTCACGCTCGCCTTCGCCGACGGCGGCGAGGGCAAGGTCCGGCTCGCGGCCCTCGACGAGGAGCATCTCGCGCTCGATGTCTCCTTCTCCGGCGCCCTGCCGCAAGAAAGGCCTTTCGCAGCCTTGCGCTCCATGTATGTGATGGAGGCCAATGCCGACACGGCGCGCGTCGCCTGGCGCGCGCCCGGCGCCAAGGGGTGGGACGAATCCCCCGTCATGACCTTCCCGGGCGGCGAGGCGACGGAGCTGTGGACCGGACGCGTCGTGCCTTCGCGCCACAATACCAGCGCGCCGGACCTGATCTTCGGGCGCTTCTCGGACGTCCCGCCCAAGCCGGACAAGCGGGATACTGCTCCCAGGGAGGCCACGAGCACGCCGCTCGCTCAGTAGTCCCATTCCATGCCGATGCCGACGGCGCTCGAGCCGTCGGCTCCCGCCTCGCCCTGCAGCTTGATGCGGTCGGTGATGTCGATGTCGACGGTCACACGGCTCGAGTCCGGCGTCGCGCCCTGCTTGACGCCGAGATAGATGTTGTCGTCGATGCGCTTGCCGATGCCAACGGCCACATTGCCGCGAACGTCGGTGTCGATGTCGACCGCATCAACGCCGAGCGAGCGGCTGAGGTCGTCGAGCACCCGGTTGCCGCCGGCGAACTGCGCCACCGCCTGCGCCAGTTGCAGCGCCTGACCGGCCGTCAGGTTGCCTGACGGCTTGCCGAAGAGAAGCCGGGCCAGTACCTCGTCCTGCGGCAGCTCGGGCGAGGAGGAGAAGCGCAGGTCCGGACGCGAGGCGATGCCGTCGACGGCGACACGCGCCGTCACGTCACCTGCCGGCGCCTCGGCCACGAAGTCGATCTGCGGATCGAGCGTGCCGGGGAAGGTGACGTTGCCGCGCGTGAAGGTGAGGCGCCGGCCGAGAACCTGGAAGGTGCCGCGGCGCATGGTGAAGCCGCCGTCGACGATCGGGTTCGACGACGTGCCGCGGATCGTGAGCGTGCCGCCGAGTTCGGCATTGATGCCCTGGCCGCGCACCAACACGCGCCCCGACGAGGCGTCCACCGTGATGTCGAGTGCGGCGTTGAAGGCCCCGCCCGCGGCGCGCGCCCGCCGCTCCCGCTCGGCCCTGGCACGCTCGGCGACGCGCGGCGGCGCATTCCTGTGGCGCACCTCGATCGGCGTCACGGACGGCGGCAGGCGGTCCGGCACGAAGATCTGCAGGTTCTCGACCGTCACGCGGCCTGAAACACGTGGGGTCGTGGCCATGGGGCCGGAGACCGCGAGGTCGAGGCCGACGACGGCATTGGTCGTATCGTTGGAGATGAGCTGGGCATTCGTCGCCCGCAGGGTGATGTTGCCCGGAAAGCCTGCGGCCGGATCGAGCGCGATGCGCCCGCTGCCGGTGATCGCGCCGCCGTTGCGCGCCCGCGCCGTGAGGCTCTGGATGACGAGCTCGCGCTCGGAGCCGGTGATCGTCGCATTGATGTCGGCGAGGAGGACGCCGTTGACGACGTCCTCGAAACGGCCGCCGACGAGGCGCACCGTGCCCTGCGCCCGCGGCGCGGCCATGGTACCGGTGAGGCGCAGGTCCGCCGTGGCCGAGCCGGCATAGCGCTGCCCGTCCGCCGCCGCGAGACGGTTGGCGACGGCCAGGTCGATGCGGCCCGCGATGGTGAGGTCGAGGTTGCCGTCAGGCGTCGTCGGCAGCGAGCCGGTGATGCGGATCGGCGCCTCTGAAATGCCGCGCACCGAGGCGTCGATCCCCGCCCGGCCGTCCGCCAGCGTCCCGCTCGCCTCGATGGCGAGCGGCGTCAGGCCCGCATCGCGGATCTGAGGCATGGTGAAGCCGCCGACCGACAGTCGGTAGCGCCCGTCCGGCCGCGCCGCGGTGCCGGCGATCTGCGCCTCGCCCGACAGTTGGCCGGCGAGGCCGAGGCCCGGCTTGGCGAGTTCGGCGACGGTGAGCGGCAGGTTGCGGGCCGTGACGGCAAGATCGAGCCGCTCGCCGGCCGAGCCGGAGACCGCGAACGAGCCGCCGTCGGCATTGACCACGAGATCACGGATCGTGACCGCGCCCCCGCGCAGGGCGAACGCCGCCCCGCGGGCGACGGTGACGCGCTGAGCGCCGCGCGAGGCGCTGGCGCTGTCCAGCGTCACGACCGTCTCGTCCGGGCGCATGGCGACCTGCGCGGTGGCGGCGACATCAACCCCGCGCACGACGCCGTTAAGGACGAGGCGCGTCGCCTCGCGCGTCCCTTCCGCCGAGATCTCCGCCCGCGGCACGTCCACGCCCGATACCGCGAGCCTCTCGAGCGCGACCTTGCCGTCGGCCACGAACTGGCCGAGCAGGTCGCGCACGCGCACGTCGACGTCGGCCACGGCAAGCGATGCGCCGAAGCCCGCGAAATCGGACACGCGCCCCTTGGCGGCGAGGTTCTGACGGCCGGCCTCGGCGGACAGGGTCAGGTCGAGGTCGACCGCGCCGGCCATCTCCATCAGCAGCAGCGGCGCGACATCGCCGAGGTCGCCGGCCCGGAGCGTCAGCCGCCCGCTCGCCAGCGAAGCCGGCGAGATGGCGAGCGCGCCCTGCGCGCGGACGGAGCCGAGGCCGATGTCGAGATCCGATACCGCCACCGCCCCCGCCGCATCGCGTGCGAAGCGGCCGCTGCCCGCCGCCGGCTTGCCGTCGACGCTGCCCGACAGCGTGAGCTGGCCTGTGGCAGCGCCCGTGACATCCTGGGCCTCGATGTCAGCCGTCAGCCGCTCGATCGGCCGGCCGAGGGCGCTCGCCTCGTCGATGGTCAGGCGCAGGCGCGCATCGAGCGCATCGAGCGAGCCGGTCAGCGTCGCATCCACATTGCCGCGTCCGGTAACGCGCGCATCGAGCTGCGAGAGGTCCGGCAGGTCGAGCTTGGCCGTGACATTGGCCCGGTCCGCCGTCGCCGAGCCGTCGGCGATGAGGCCGACATGGGCGCCCGAGACGGAGAAGCGCTCGAAGCCGAAGCTGCCGTCCGCATTGCGGCGGAAACCGCCGGACAGCCGGACATTGCGGCCGAGAAGGCCGTCGGCCTGCGCGACACCCGTCGCGAGGTCGCGCGCCATGCCGTTGAGCGTCACCGCGAGCCGCGTCAGGTCGAAGCTTGCGGAGACATCCCCGGTGAGCGCCACGACGCCGGCGAGCGGCTGGTCCGTGAAGGCGCGCAGCGCCGCAAGGTCCGCCCGCTCCACATTGACCTTGCCGTCCACCGCATCGCTCGTGACGGTGCCGGAGAAGGTCGCGGCCAGCGGCGCCAGATCGAGCCGAAGGGCGGCGATATCGGCGCCGCCCAGTGTGGCGGTGCCGTTCGCGGTCAGGCGCGCCTCATCGCCGATGACTCCGGCCAGCTCGGGCGCCTGCGGCGAGAGCCCCGAGAGATCGGCCGTGGCGTCGAAGGCAAAGCGCGTGTCCGGCTGCAACGGCGGTCCCAGCGCCTCGGCCTTGAGACCGATGACGGCGCGGCCGATGGCGTTCCCCACAATCGACAGGGCGTTGCCGGTGGCGGACAGGTCGAGCCTGGGTCGCGACAGCGGCCCCTCCACCGTGGCCGTCACCTCGAGGCCCTGCCAGGACAGCGCGACCGGCGCGAGCGCCGCATAGGGCATGGCCGACGGCAGGGAGAGGACGAGGCGGCCGCTCACGGCATCGCGGGCCTCGTCGAGGGCACCGGAGCCCCTCACGCGGCCGCCGGCGCCTTCGGCGAAGATCTCGCCGATCTCGATGCGCCCGTTGTCGAATCGTTTTCCCCGTGCCCGCAGCGTGGCCTCGCCGGTGGCGAGGGGTGCATAGCGGTCCGGCAGCAAGGCGGCGATGTCGGCCATGCCGTCGAGGGCGAGCACACGGCCGTCGTCGTCGCGCGTGATCGTCGCGGTGGCCCGTGCTTCGGCGCTCGCGCCGAGCGTCAGCACGAGGTCTCCGCGCCAGTCGTCGAGCGGGCCGTCGCCGCGCAGGGTGAAGTCGAGCGGCGGCAACTCCGGCAGGTTCGCAAGGCGCGAGACGATGCCGCCGGCTGGCTCCGCCGCCCTGAGGTCGACGACGAGCTGCTGGGTGTCAGGCACGAAGCGCAGAGTGCCGTCGACGGTGGCGGCGATCCCGTCCGTTCGCCGGACAGCGATCTCGCCGGACAGCCCGTCGGCCGGATCGACGAGCCGCGCGTTGCCGCTGACGGCGAGTTGCACCGGCTCCCCGATGAGCGCCTCGCCGAGGGCGATCTCATCGACGGCGAGCTGCTCGACGATGACGCCGACCGGCAGCCGCGGCAGGCCGGCGCTTTCGGCCGCCGGCTCGGTGCCGGGAACGGGCGTGCGGGTCACGGCGAGGCGCCCGGCCTCCATCGCCGTCACTTCGACCACCCCCGAGAGCAGCGACAGCGGCCGCCAGGCGAGACGCGCGCGGTCCAGCGTCAGCCACACACCGTCGCGATCGGCGACAGAGACGTCGCTCACGGTCATGTCGAAAGGCACCGGGCCGTCGAGTCGGCCAATCGCGAGACGCATGTCGGGGCTGCTCGCCAGGGTCTCGACGAGCCGCACGAGTTGCGCGCGGCCGGCATCGGTGCGCGTCAGGAGCACGGCAGCCAGGACGACGAGGGCGACCGCCCCGACGATGGTGAGGAGAATGGCGCGGGCGACGCGGCCCGCCTTGTTCGAGCGGCGCATCAGAAAGCCTGCCCCAGGCTGATGTAGAGGCCGAAGGGCGGGTCGCCCCTCTCCCTGTTGAGGCCACGGGCGATGTCGAGCCTCAGCGGCCCGATGGCGGTATAGTAGCGCAGGCCGATGCCCGCCGAATAGCGCATGGGTTCGTCGAAATCGGGATAGCTCGAGCGATAGGCCATGCCCGCATCGACGAAGGGCACGATGCCGATCGTGTCCGTCACCTTCATGCGCAGCTCGGCCGAGGCCTCCAGCAGGCTGCGCCCGCCGATGGGTTGGCCGAAGACGTTCTTCGGCCCGAGGCTCTGGTAGTCGTAGCCGCGCACCGACCCGCCGCCGCCGGCATAGAACCGGCGTGGCGGCGGGATGTCGCCGAGATCGGCCCCGATGAGGCTGCCGAACCCGACACGTCCCGCGAGCACGAAGCGCTCTTCGGCGTCGATCGGCCAGTAGCCGGAGAGGCTGGCCTTGACCATGGTCATATCGACGGTCGAGCCGAGGAAACTGGTGAACGGTTCCACCGTGACCGAGGCGCGGATGCCACGCTTCGGGTCGAGCTTGTCGTTGGTGTTGTCGTAGTCGACCTGCACAGGCACGCCGACGAGCGTGTACCAGCGGCCGGTATCGAAATCGGTATCGTAGCCGCGCAGGTATTTGGCACGCTCGATATCGAGGCCGATCTGACCCGACCATTCCCTAGTGAAACGCCGCTTGAGGGCGATGGCGCCGAGGAAGCCTTGGCGGGAATAGCTCTCCGTCACCTCGCGCAGGTAGGCCGCCTGCACGACGAGGTCGTCCTTCGCCGTGATGATGCCCGGCTTGGTGAAGGTGGCGCCGAAGCGGTAGCCGAGCTTGTCCTGCCACTCGGCCTTCTTGCCGGTCACGCCGATCGTGTTGATGTCGGTACCCGACACCTGGGCGTCGAGGCGCAGCCGCTCGGCTCCGCCGAAGAGGTTGCGGTGCCCCCAATAGGCGTTGATGCCCGGCCCCTCGGTCGTCGAATATTTCGCGCCGAAGCCGATGAAGCGCCGCGCCCGCTCCTGCACCTCGATGATGATGGGCAGGGTGCCGTCGGAATCGAGCGCATCGCCCTCGCGGATGCGCACCGAGCTGAAGACGTCGTATTCGCCGAGGTCGCGCCTCAGATCGGCCAGCGGCTCGGGCGAGAAGAGGTCGCCGGTCTTGAACGGCACCCGGTCCTCGACGAAGGAGGGGTCGAGCCGCTCGGTGCCCTGGACCGTCACCCGGCCGAAACGCGCCTTGCGCCCGGGCGCGACGAAGAAGGTCACGTCCATCGTGCGCGTCGCGTGGTCGACCACGGCCTCCCGCCGCGGCACGGCGGCGAAGGCGTAGCCTTCTTCGCGCAGGGCCGCGACGATGGCCCGCTCGCCGGCGAGCACGGCCGCGCTCTGGGCCGGCTCTCCCGGCACGAGCTTGGCCGGGGCCCAGCCGGCGGGCGGCGCGAGGGGCCGCCCCGTCGCTTCATCGACGACGGCAAGGCGCGAGAAGGTGAAGCGCGGCCCGAAGGTGATCGTGACCCGCACCGGCACCGAGCCGCGGGTGCGGATGGCATCGATGCGCTGCGGGGCCTGCGGCGAGGATACGTCGACGCCCGCCACGGTGATGTCGACGCGCGGCTGGTAATAGCCGAAGGCCGACAGCGCGCCGAGGAGCTGCTGCTTGTCGCCCTCGGCGCGCCTTTGCAGGCCGACGCCGCCCGAGGGCGGGTCGTTCTTCAGCTTCTCGAGGTTGGACAGTTCCTTCAGCCGGTCGCCGAGATCCTCGGTGTCGCCGCGGAAATCGAAGGTGACGTCGTAGGTGACCGGGTCGGGAACGGGAAAGGCCGGCCCCTCCTCCTTCTCCTCAGTACCGAAGAGGCGCGCGAAGAAGCCGGGCCGTTCACCGGCCTGCGCCTCGGCCACCGTGAGGACGAGCACGATCGCAGTGCCGGCGGCGAACCAGCCGCACCACGGCGAACGGCCCATGCCGCCCCTCTCGTCCTGTGGCAACCGGATAAGCAATACGTCGCAGCCGCTTCGGCAGCCTCCTTCGCCTCCCTCAGTCCGCTATACCCGCCGGATTGCGCCGTTATCGAGGCATAAAGCCCGGCTGGACGGCAGCACGCGCATATTCCAGGGTATTCTGCACAATATCGTGCAGAATTCGCTAACGATGCTGGGCGCTCAGTTCACCCCTCGCCGCCGTTCGCCGCCAGAAAGGCCTCATAGCGGGCCTTGTTGGCCTCGTTCGGCGGATAGAGGCCCGGCAGCGCGGCGCCGCTCTCGACCTCCCGCATGATCCAGCCTTCCAGCCGCTCCTGTGCCACGGCGGCCTTGACCACGTCGTCGAGCAGCGCGCGGGGAATGAGCACCGCCCCGTCGTCGTCCGCCACCACCACATCGTCGGGGAAGACGGCGACGCCGCCGCAGGCGACCGGCTCCTGCCAGCCGACGAAGGTGAGGCCTGCGACGGACGGTGGCGCGGCCGCGCCCTGGCACCACACCTTGAGGCCTGTGCCGAGCACTCCGGCCAGATCGCGGACGACACCGTCGGTGACGAGGGCGGCGACGCCCCGCTTCTGCATGCGCGCGCACAGGATATCGCCGAAGATGCCGGCATCGGTGACGCCCATGGCATCGACCACGGCCACCGCTCCTTCCGGCATCGCCTCGATGGCGGCGCGGGTGGAGGTGGGGGAGGACCAGGATTCCGGCGTCGCGAGATCCTCCCGCGCCGGCACGAAGCGCAGCGTGAAGGCGGGGCCGACGACGCGCTTCTGGCCCGGCACGAGCGGACGCGTGCCGCGCATCCACACATTGCGCAGCCCCTTCTTGAGGAGAACGGTGGTCAGCGTGGCGGTGGAGACTTCGGCGAGGGCGGCGGCAACGGCGGGGTCGAGGCTCATGGCGGTCCTGTGCAGCTTCGCGAGGCCCGGCGTGCGGCGGGCGGGAGCGCGAGTCATAGGCCGGGCAGGAGCCTCCAGGCAACCACCGCAGCTCCGCACCGGATGCAGGGCGATCCACGCACGCCCGGCGTCGGAGGCAACGGAACCGCGCTTGCCGAGCTGGCATGCCCCATGCAGGCTGATGCCCCCCGCCGGACGGGCGGGCGATTCACCGGGAGCTGGGCATGGGGGCAATCGTCTGGGAATGGCTCAATTTCGGCGTGCGCTGGCTGCACGTCATCGCCGGCATCGCCTGGATCGGCTCGTCATTCTATTTCGTGCACCTCGACCTCAGCCTCAAGCCACGTGAGGGCCTGCCGAAGGAAGCCTATGGCGAGGCCTGGCAGGTGCACGGCGGCGGCTTCTACAACATGGTGAAATATCTCGTCGCGCCGCAATCGATGCCGGACGAGCTGACCTGGTTCAAATGGGAGGCCTATACCACCTGGCTCTCCGGCGCAGCGCTGATGGTGCTCGTCTATTACATGGGCGCCGAGCTCTATCTCATCGATGCCGACGTCCTGCCCCTGCCCGCCTGGGCGGCAATCGCCCTCTCCGTGGGCGGCCTCGCGCTCGGCTGGCTCATCTATGACGGCCTGTGCCGCTCGCCACTCGGCCGCAACGACACCCATCTCGCCCTCGCCGGCTTCGTCTTCCTCGTCGCGCTCGCCTACGGCTTCGGCCTCGTCTTCTCCGGGCGCGGCGCCTTCATGCAGATGGGCGCGCTCATCGGCACGATGATGGTGGCGAACGTCTTCCTCGTCATCATCCCCAACCAGCGCAAGGTGGTGGCGGCGCTGATCGTCGGCGAGACGCCGGACCCCGCCCTCGGCGCCAAGGGCAAGCAGCGCTCGCTGCACAACAACTACCTGACGCTGCCGGTCGTCTTCGTCATGATCGGCAATCACTATCCGCTCGCCTTCGCCACGCAATATGCCTGGGCCATCCTCGCCTCAGTCATCGTCATGGGCGCGCTCATCCGCCATTTCTTCAACACCATGCACAAGACAGGCGAGATGAAGACGTGGCCGTGGTTCGCCTCCGCCCTGCTCCTCCTCCTCGTCATGTTCCTGAGCGCGCTCGGGCCGAAGGGGCCCGTGCGCGGCACCATGGATGCCGCCGCGCCGGCCGGCCCGGTCACCTTCGCCCGCGTGGAGGAGATCGTCACCAGCCGCTGCAGCATGTGCCACGCGATGGAGCCGGTGTGGGACGGCGTCGTCGTGCCGCCGAAGAACGTGCTCCTGGAAACGGGTGACGAGATCCGCCTGCGCGCCCACGACATCGCCATGCAGGCCGCCTTCACCGGCGCCATGCCGCCCGGCAACGTCACGCAGATGACGCCCGAAGAACGTGCGGTGCTGGCGCGCTGGTTCGAGGGTGGTGCGGCGGGGCAGTAAGACCGGCGGCAATCACGCACGGCTGTCTCGCATGCACACACCAGTTCCCTCGCCCCGCCTGCGGCGGAGAGGGTGGAAATTCACCCCTGCCGCGGGCGGACGTCGGCCACGACGAGGTCGTGGTCGGAGATGGCGTTGCCGGCCGCATCGACCGCCGGCACCGTTGCTGGATCGGCCACGGCGACGCCGCGGCAGAACAGCCAGTCGAGCCGGGTAAACGGCGCCTCGGGCGTGCCGTCCGGCCGCGTGCGCAGGCTGACATGGCGCGTGTTGCAGGTCTCCCAGGCAAAGCCTGCGGCCCGCATCTCGGCAAAGAGCGGCTCGGCCTCCTCGACGGCTTCGAGCGGCAGTTCCGCGCCGGCCGGGCCGACGGGCAGCGCATTGGTGTTGAGGTCCCCGCCGATGACGACGGGCACCCCCAGCGCCATATCCTCCAACGCGGCGAGCAGCCGCCGCACCTGGGCTGCGCGGTCCGCGGCGTCGCTGTTGCTTTCGAGGTGGACGGACACGGCGAGCAACTCGCCCGCCGCCCCCGCGACGCGGGCCGCGATCGCCATGCGCCCACCGAGCCGCCGCTGCCCGACCTCGGCCCCCGCGAACCACCGCCCGCCCTCGTCGAGGCGGATAACCGCCACGTCACGGAACGGCAGCCGCGACAGGATGGCATTGCCGTGCAGGCCGACCGCATTGGTCTGCCCCGCGTGCCAGACGCGCTCGCGCGTGTCGCCGAGCCCGAGTTCGACGAATTCCGTACCGAAGACGTAGCCCATGCCGAGCGCATCGGCTAGGAGCCGCACGGTGTGGACATTGCCCGAGCGCGCCATGCCGATGTCCATCTCCGACAGGAGGACGACATCGGCATCGACCTGCCGGAGCAGCACGACGGACGCCTCGTGATACTTGCAGCGCTCCGCATTCCAGGCCGCGATGCGCAGCGTCGCGGCGCCCCCCGTGACCGCCGCCACGGGCCGCATCTCGATGGCGTTGAGCGCCTGCAGGTTCGCGGCGATTCGGTCATGCTCCGCCTGGACGGCCGGCACGCGCCGGGCCTCGTCCAGGATGCCGTAGCCCGGCCCGCGCAGTTCGGCGGTCGTCGCGGTGACGAGACGCTCAAGGGTGGTGATGGTCATGATGGGATCACTTTCGGCGAGCTGTTACCGCAAAGCGCGGCACACCGGCTGATATCGGCTCTGGCGCGTCCTTATCGTCCGAGCGCATGCGTCGCACGGTATTTCCCAAAAGCAGACGCCATGGCAAGCGAACCGCCCGTCATGGCCGGGCTCGTCCTGGCCATCCACGCCTGGCGACTTGCGCGGCTTTCAAGGCGGGGATGCCCGCGAGGAGCGCGGGCATGACGGCAGGTGGTACCGCCCCTCACCACTTCACGCGGCGACGGCGGCCTTCTCGTCGGCGAGGGCGGCAAGGCCGCGGGCGCGGGCGAGGCAGGCCGGCAGTTCCGGTTCGAAGCGCTCGGTGATCTCCATGATCATGGTCGTGCCCGCCGGAAAAGTAAGTTCCGCGAAGATCTCCTCCCACGGGATGTCGCCCCAGCCAAGCGGCATGTGCAGGTCGCCGATGCCGAGCGCCATCGCCTCGCCCGGGTGGAAGAAGCGCGTCATCGTATAGGGGCGGCCGAAGGAATCGTGCACGTGCAGGTGGCCGGCCACGGGCGCCATGGCGCGGATCTCCGCCCGCCAGTCGAGGCCGCGGCGCTTCGATTCGATATAGGCGTGGCTGAAGTCGATCAGCGCGCAGAGGT
The DNA here is from genome assembly GCF_001418005.1 of Chelatococcus sambhunathii. Classification (GTDB taxonomy): domain Bacteria; phylum Pseudomonadota; class Alphaproteobacteria; order Rhizobiales; family Beijerinckiaceae; genus Chelatococcus_A; species Chelatococcus_A sambhunathii. Next base: position 416,875 of record NZ_LIOL01000001.1, read on the forward strand.
TCGGATGGCCGATGGCGGCCACCGTCGCGGCAACCTCGGACGGCGTCTGGCGGTATTCGTCGTCGCCCATGGCGAAGATGTTCTCGAGCGCGATGCGCACGCCATAGCCGCGGGCAACCTCGGCCATCTCGGCGAGCGCCTCGCGCTCCATGGCATCGACGAGACCCATCTCGCCGCGCGTCTTCATGGGCGCCATGCCGGAGTGGTGCACGAGGACGCTCGCCCCGACGCGGTCGCACAGCTCGAGCATCGCCCGCATCGCCGCCTTCTGGTACGGCAGGTTGACCATATCCATGAAGTTCGAGCAGACGAGGCCGTGCACCGTATAGCCGAGCTTGTAGCGCTTGGTGATCTCGACGAGCCTGCCGATCCGCTCGGGCAGCACGCGCCCGCCGGAGACGAGGTCCTCGCTGTAGAGCGACAGTTCGGCGATGTCGGCGCCGAGGTCCGCATGGCGGGCGAGCGCCCGCTCCAGCACGGAAAGGTCGCCGGTGCCGTTGCCCGTGCAGAAGCCGACGCCGGCGATGATGTTGCTTGCTTGCGACATGATGCGTTCCATCCTCCTCGCGAATTGTCAGGCAGCGGCGACCGCCGCGCGGCTCGTCTCGACGCTCTCGGCAAGGCCGAGGCGCAGCCCCGTCTCGCCGTCGAAGAAATGCAGGCTCTGGGGCAGGAGCTTGAGGCCGACGCGCTCGCCCGGGGCGAGATCCGTCTCCTCCGACAAGGTCACGGCGAAGGGCAGGCCGTCGATGTCGGTGTAGACGACCCGGCCGGCGCCGAGTTCCTCCACGAAATCGACCGTCGCCGGCAGGGCACCGGGGCTGTCGGCGGCAACGAGCTCCACCTGCTCCGGCCGCACGCCGAGCGCCACCGGCCGGCCGGCATGGGCGCGGGCGAACGGCCATTCGACGGCGACGCGCCGGCCGTCGAAGGTGAAGCTGTCGGCAGCCATTGTGCCGTCGATGAAATTCATGGCGGGAGCGCCGATGAAGGCGCCGACGAAGCGGGTGCGCGGCCGATGGTAGACCTCGGCCGGGGCGCCCACCTGCTCGACGCGACCGCCGTTCATGACAACGAGGGTATCGGCCAGCGTCATCGCCTCCACCTGGTCATGCGTGACGAAGACCGAGGTCGCCGCGAGGCGCTTGTGCAGGCGGCGAATCTCGGCACGCATCTGCACCCTGAGCTTGGCGTCGAGGTTCGACAAGGGCTCGTCGAACAGGAACACCTTGGGCTCGCGCACGATGGCGCGGCCCATGGCGACGCGCTGGCGCTGGCCGCCCGAGAGCTCGCCCGGCCGGCGGCTGAGGTAGTTCTCGAGGCCGACCACGCGCGCCACCTCGGCGACGCGCCGCTCGCGCTCCGCCTTCGGCACGCCGGCGACCCTGAGCGCATAGCCGATGTTGCCGGCGACGCTCATATGCGGATAGAGCGCGTAGTTCTGGAACACCATGGCGCAGCCGCGCTCGCGCGGCTCCAGCCGGTTGACGACCTTGTCGCCGATACGGATCTCGCCCGCCGTGATCTCCTCGAGCCCGGCGATCATGCGCAGCAGGGTCGACTTGCCGCAGCCGGACGGGCCGAGAATAACGACGAAAGCGCCGTCCGCGAATTCGAGATCGACCCCGTGCACCACCTCCCTCTTGCCGTAGGCCTTGCGCACGTTGCGGATGGAAATGCTGGACATGTCCTTGAGCTCCGTCACTTCTCGGTGGCGATGAGGCCGCGCACGAACCAGCGCTGCATCAGCGCCACGACCACGACCGGCGGCAGCATGACGATGAGCGCCGCCGCCATGGCGACGTTCCAGTCCGGCAGGCCGCCGTAGGGGTTGGGCACCATCTGCTTGAGCGCGATGATGGCGGTGCCGTAGGTGCCCCGGTCCGTGGTGACGAGCAGCGGCCACAGGTACTGATTCCAGGCGTAGACGAACATGATGGTGGCGAGCGCCAGCATGTTGGTGCGCGACAGCGGCATCAGGATCTCGACGAAGAAGCGGAAGGCCCCTGCCCCATCCATCTTCGCGGCTTCCGCGAGTTCGTCCGGCACCGTCATGAAGAACTGGCGATAGAGGAAGGTGCCGGTGGCAGTAGCGACCAGCGGCAGGATGAGCCCGACATAGGAGTTGAGCAGGTTCCACTGCAGCGACACCTGGACGCCGGACAGGACGGCGATGAGCGCGCTGATGCCAGTGACATCGAGGATCGCCTGCAGCGGCGCGAGCGCGTTGGCCGCGATCGCATAGGTCGGCACGATGCGCACCTCGAGCGGCAGCATGAGCGTGACGAAGATGACCCAGAAGAAGATCGTCCTCAGGCGGTAGTTGAAATAGACGATGGAGAAGGCGCTGAGCGCCGCGATCATCACCTTGCCCAGGGTGACGCCCGTCGCAAGAATGAAGCTGTTGGCGAGCTTGGTGCCGAAGTCTCCCCGCTGCCAGGCCGCGCCGAGATTGGTAAGAAGCTCGTCGCCGAGGGCGAAGCTGAAGGGAATGCGGTTGACCGCCTCGACAGTCTGCGTCGCCGCCGTGAAGGCCATCCACACCGGCAAGAGCACGACGAGGAGCCCGCCGAGCATGATGGCGTAAGTGACGGCATTGAAGATGGGGGTGCGCTCGATCATCTCGCCCGCCTCACTTGTAGTGCACGCGCCGCTCCACCCAGCGAAACTGGATGAAGGTGAGCACCATGACGAGCAGCATGAGGATGATGCTCTGGGCCGCGGCGCCGGAATAGTCGAGGCCTTTGAAGCCGTCGGAATAGATCTTGTAGACGAGGAGGTTGGTCGCGTTGGCCGGCCCGCCCTCGGTGAGGATGTCGACGATGCCGAAGCTGTCTGCGCCGACGAAGCTCTCGGTGAGGTTGATGACGAGCAGGAAGAAGAAGGTCGGCGTCAGCAGCGGCAGCTGGATGTCGAGCATGCGCCTGAGCGGCCCGGCGCCGTCCATGGCGCTCGCCTCCGTCAGTGCCCGCGGGATCGACTGCAGCGCCGCAAGCAGGAAGATGAAGTTGTAGCCGATCCACTTCCACGCGAAGCACAGGACGACGAGCGTCATCGCCTGGGCGCCGTTGATCGACGGATTCCAGAGCCCCGGCCACCACTGGTTGACGAAGGCGACGAGCCCCGTCTCGGGCGCGAAGATGAAGCGGAAGGCGAGGCTCACGGCCGGCGCCGCAACGGCATAGGGCCACACGTAGAAGGAGCGAAAGCTCTTCGAGCCGCGCAGCTGCCGGTCGACGAAGAGGGCGAGCACCAGAGCCTGGGCGAGCGCCAGCGCCGTGGCCGCAAAGGCGAAGACGCAGCTCGCCGCGACCGACGACCAGTATTTGGCGTCGTTCAGCACGGCGCTGAAATTCTCGAGGCCAACCCACTGGTTGCCGCCGCCCCAGGGCATCTCCAGCGTGAAGGCCCAGTAGAGCGCGGCACCCGTCGGCCAGTAGAAGAAGACGAAGACGAGCAGCAGCTGCGGCAGAATGAGCAGGTAGGCGAGGCTGCCGGCCCTGAAGACGGCGCGCTTTTCCATCGGATCGGCTCCGGAGGCTCGACGCGGGACGCCGCGGCGCCGGAAAGGCGCCGCGGCCGTTCAGATGGCCTCAGAGGAGGCTCTTGCCCGCGTAGGTCTTCTCGAAGCGGCGCAGCACGGCGTTGGAGCGCTCGGCGGCCTCGTTCAGCGCTTCCTCGACGCCGACCTTGCCGGCGAAGATGCCCTGCAGCGCGTCCGTCACCTCCTTGCGGATCTGCATGAAGCCACCGAGGCGGATGCCGCGGGTGATCGGCGTCGTCGGCGTATAGGTCAGGCTCTCGATGGCGAGCTCGCGGCCCTTATAGGGCGCCTTGTCATAGAAACCCTTGGCCTTCATGGCCTCGAAGCCGGAGTTCGTCACCGGGATGTAGCCGGTGACCGTCGACCACCACTCAGCCGATTCCGGCGTGCCGATGAACTTGAGGAAAGCAGCGGCCCCCTTGTATTCCGGCTCCGACTTGCCGGCGAGGACCCACAACGAGGCGCCGCCGACGAGCGAGTTCCTGCGCTCGGTGCCCTTCCACACCGGCAGCATGGCAACGTCCCACCTCATGTCGGGAGCGGCCGTCTTGCCGATGGTGCCGTGGTCCGCGATCGAGGTCTGGATCATCTGGCAGGCGCCGGAGGCGAAGGACGGCACGATGTCCATGCCCGCCTCCTTCGTGCGCACCACGAAGACCCCTTCGTCCGCCATGCGCTTGAAGAACTTCACATGGTCGACGAACTTCGTCTTGTTGAACACGACTTCGGCGTCGAGCCCGTCATAGCCGTTGTTCTTGGTGGCGATCGGCTCGCCGTGGATGGCCGAGAACTGCTCCAGGATCTGCCAAGTGTCGAAGTTGAAGCCGAGCGGGCACTCGTAGCCGGCCTTCTTCAGTTCGCGCGCCACCTCTTCCACCTCCTCCCAAGTGGAGGGAGCCTTGTCGCGGCCGATCCTGGCGAAGGCGTCCCTGTTCCAGTAGAGCATCGCCGTCGAAGAATTGTAGGGGAAGGACAGAAGCTCGCCCTTCGCCGTCGCGTAGTAATTGGCGATGCCGGAGAAGTAGTCGCCCCACTTCACCTCGTAGCCGTTGTCCGCCATCAGCTTGCGCGCCGGCACATAGGCGCCGGAGAGCATAAGGTCGAGCGTGCCGCCGTCATAGACCTGCACGACGGTTGGCTGCTTGCCGGCGCGGTAGGCGGCGATGGCGTTCTGCACCGCGTTGGGATAGCCGCCCTGGCCGACGCAGACGGCCTCGAATTCCTGCTGCGAATCGTTGAAACGCTTGCAGGTTTCCTGCACGCGCTCGCCGAGGTCGCCCGTGAGGCCATACCAGAACTCGAAACGGGCGCGCTCGGCGGCGGCCGGCGAAACGGCGAATGCGGCGACGAGCGCACCCGCGGCCGCAGCCATCTGCAGCTTGCTGACGAAGGACATTCCGCAACTCCCTGATGCTGGCGGGCCAGGCGGCCGGCCCTCATGCCGAGAGGTTGCTACGCCCTGTGTCTGACAGTTTTATTTCATTTCCACAGCGCTTAACTCAGCCGGCAAAGCGAACGACTGTCATTATTCTGTCAGGCGACGCGGCGGGAGGTCGACATCTCTCAGCCTTCGGCCTTTTCGTATGTATAGCGGAAATCGCAGTGGCTCGCGCCCTGCATGATGGTCTGCGAACGGGCGAGCTTGAGCCTGTCGTCATAGCCCTCGCAGAAGGTGCCGTCCCGCTGGCACGACAGCAGGTGGCCGATCTCACCGAGGCCCATCTGCCGGTACATCTCCGCATAGCGGCAGCGGGTGACGTTGAAGGCGAAGGTCGTCTCGGTCTTCTCGATCACGTCGATCTCGAGCGCGTTCTCCATGGTCCACAGCGGCTGCAGCGCGGCAAAACCCTCGATGGAGGTCTCGCCGTTCTGCATGGCGGCGAATCGCGCGCCCTGCTCGATGGAGGAGCGGCGCACCGCATCGGCCACCGCCTTCTGCGCCACCGCGACGCCGTGGCTCTCCTTCAGCGTCTCGTAGACATGCTTGAGGATCTCCGCCTCGATGCGCCGGCGCTCGATCATCGGCATCGGCGGGGCGGCCGCCGTCTCCTTGGCTGTCGTATCCTTGGCTGAAGCCATCATCCTCTCCTCTATCCGGCGACGTGGCCGCCGAGATAGGCCTCGACGATGCGCGGATCGTTAGCGAGTTCGGCCGCAGGCCCGGCAAGGACGACGCGCCCCCCTTCCATCACCGCGGCCCTGTCGGCGACCCTGAGCGCCCCGCGCGCATTTTGCTCGACGATCAGGATCGACACGCCCTGCTCGCGGATCCGCGCGACGAGATCGAAGATAAGCTTGACGAGCTTGGGCGCAAGGCCGAGCGACGGCTCGTCCAGAAGCAGCACCCTGGGGCTGCGCATGAGGGCGCGGGCGATGCACAGCATCTGCTGCTCGCCGCCCGAGAGCGACCCCGCCGCCTGCCCCATGCGCTCGCCGAGGATGGGGAAGAGCGGCAGCACCTCGTCGATGCGGGCAAGGCCCTGCGGGCCGCCGCCGAGGACGAGGTTCTCGCGCACGCTCATGGTGGCGAAGATCTGCCGCCCCTCGGGCGCCTGGCAGAGGCCGCGCGCCACGATGGTGTGCGAGGGCGCGTTTGTAATGTCCTCGCCGGCGAGCGTGATCGTGCCGCCCCTGACGCGGTAGATGCCCGAGAGCGCGCGCATCAGCGTCGTCTTGCCGACGCCATTGGCGCCCAGCATGGCGACGATCTCGCCTTCGCCGAGGTCGATGTCGATGCCGTGCAGGATCTCCTGCACGCCCATGGAGACGTGGAGGTCGCGGACTTCGAGAAGCGCCATGGCCCTATTCCTCTACGCCGAGATAGGCCTCGAGCACGGCCGCGTCCTTGCGCACCACCTCCGGCGCGGCATCGGCGATCTTGCGGCCGCTGGCGAGCACCACCACCCGCTCGCAGATGCCCATGACGAGGCCCATGTCGTGCTCCACGAGGAGCACGGTCATGCCGTCGCCGTGCAGGCGCTTGATGAAGGCCGCGAGTTCGCGCGTCTCGGTGTCGTTGAGACCGGCCGCCGGCTCGTCGAGGATGATGAGCTCCGGCTCCATGGCGAGCGCGCGGGCGATCTCGAGATATTTGCGCCGGCCATAGGAGATGTTGGCCGCGAGCTCTCCGGCGAGGCCTTGCAGGCCCACCTGCTCGAGCGCTGCCCAGGCGCGCCGCGAGATGGCCTCGCTCCGCGCCTTGCCGCCGAACACCGCCCCCGCCGCATTGACGCCGAGCATCCCCGCCGCCCCGACAGAGACGTTGTCGAAGACGCTCATGTTCGGGAAGATGCGGAGGTTCTGGAAGGTGCGGCCGATGCCGAGCCGGGCGATACGGAAGGGCTTCTGGCCGTCGATGCGCCGGCCCTTGAAATGCACCTTGCCCGCCGACAGCGGCGTGAAACCCGAGATGAGGTTGAACAGCGTCGTCTTGCCGGCACCGTTCGGGCCGATGACGCCGACGAGTTCGCCCTTGGCGACCGTGGTCGAGACGCCGTCGACCGCGGTGAGGCCGCCGAAGCGGCGCGTCGCGCCGTTGATGGTGAGAAGCGTCGTCATCGCCAGCCCACCTCCGAGCCCGCCTTCGTGCCTTCGCCGCGCCAGGCGCCGCCGAGCTGACGGCGCACGAGGTCGAGCGCCGAGACCTCGCCGATAATGCCCTTGGGCATCAGCAGGATGGAGAAGAACAGCACGCCGCCGACGATGATGTTGCGGAAGTCGCCGACCGGCCTGAGCACCTCCGGCAGGAGGATGAGGACGAGCGCCCCGATGACCGCCCCCGGCAGGCTGCCGAGCCCGCCCACCACCACCATCGCCAGGATGAGGATCGATTGCGGGAAGGAGAAATCGGCCGGCGAGATATAGCCGGCCGTGTGCGCCCACAGCGCCCCGGCAATGCCGGCGAAGAAGCCGGAAACGGCAAAGCTCTCGATCTTCAGCCGCACGGTGTCGAGGCCCATCGCATCCGCGCACTGGTCGTCCTCGCGCAGCGAGCGCAGCGCGTTGCCGTAGTAGGAGTGCGACAGGCGATGGATCACCCACAGCGAGGCGAGCGTAACGACGGCCACGACGAAATAGGCCGAAGCCGGCCGCGACAGGTCGTAGCCGAAGAGCGTGAGGCCGCTGGTGACGAGGATGCCGTTCGGCCCCTTCGTCACCGGCACCCAGTTGAGCATGACGAGATAGAGCATCTGCCCGATGCCGAGCGTCGCCACGGCGAAATAGATCGACACCAGCCGCATGGTCGGCAGCGCCACGAGGACGGCGACGAAGGCGGCGCCGAGCCCGGCGAGTGGCAGGGTCCAGCCGAAGGAGAGCCCGGCCTCCGTGGTAAGCAGCGCCGCCGTATAGGCGCCCACGCCGTAGAAGGCGGCATGGCCGAGCTGCAGGAGCCCCGCAACGCCGGTGACGAGGTGCATGGAGGCCGCGAGCAGCACGAAGATCAGCGCGAGATTGGCCACCTGGTAGAGATAGCTGCGGTCGAAGGCGCCGAGAACCGCCGGCACGACCCCAAGGACGAGGACGAGCACGGCCGCGACGACGAGAAGGGGGCGCAGACGGTCAGACACGGTCGCGAGCTCCGCCAAAGATGCCGCGCGGGAAGAAGATGAGCGTCACGATGAGGAAGCCGTAGGCCACCATGTCGGCCCAGACGGAGGGCACGAAGATGGTCGCGATGCTCTCGCTGAAGCCGAGGATGAGCGCGCAGATGACAGCGCCGGGGATGGACGAGAGCCCGCCCATGACCATGGCGACGAAGGCCTTGATGCCGGGGATGAAGCCCATGCTCGGGAAGATGGCCCCGTAGTAGAGCCCGACGAGGATGCCGGCCGCCGCCCCCATCATGGAGCCTACGGCAAAGGTCCAGATGATGGTGCGGTCGGTGTTGATGCCAACATATTTGGCACCGAGCGGATTGCTCGACACGGCGCGGATCGAGAGCCCGACATTGGTGCGCTTGAGGACATATTGCAGCCCGCCCAGCATCAGCGCCGCCACCACGAAGATGATGACGTCGCCCGAGACGATGGTGATCGGCCCGAGGCTGATCGGGCTGTTGAGCAGCCGGTCGAGCGGCACGGTCTGGAATTGCGAGCCGAAGCCGATCTCGACCGCCTCGCGCACGACGATGGACACCGCGAGCGACGACATCAGCGTCGCCTCGCGCATGGCGCGCGACTTGAGCGAGGCCTCGTCGCTGAAGCGCCGGAACGGCTTGAACGCTATGCGCTCCAGCCCGACGCCCGCGAGCGCCCCCACCGCCACCACGAGGAGCAGCACGACGATGAGCGGCGGCGCGAAGGCGGAGATGACCACGAGCCCGGTAAAGGCGCCGATCGTGTAAACCTCGCCGTGGGCGAAGTTGACGACGTTGAGCACGCCGAAGATCAGCGTGAAGCCGATGGCCATCAGGGCATAGACCATGCCGAGGGAGAGGCCGATGGCGAGTTGCTGCAGGTAATAATCCATCGCGACCGGGAGGTTGGGGCCGAAAAAGCCGCTGAACTCATGCCAATCGTCTTCGAGATCGACGCTCTCCAGCGTCATGGCCGGGCTCGTCCCGGCCATCCGCGCCTTTGACGCTGCGATCGTCTGAGGCGTGGATGCCAGCGACGGGCGCGGGCATGACGGCTGTGGACCGGACCGCCTCACCGGCGGCCCGCAGCTGCGTTCAGTCGGCGACCGCGACGAACTGGCCGCCCTTGACGACGGCCTTGGTCAGCTTCTTGGCCGGCTCGCGGTGGGCATCGAAGGTGGTGTCGCCGGTCACGCCGGGGAAGTCCTTGGTTGCGGCGAGCGCATCGCGCACCTTCTCGCGCGTCGGCTCCGGCCAGGCCTTCTCGAGCGCGGCGAGCATGATGTTGACGGCATCATAGGCCTGGGCCGGGAACTGGCCAGGCTCCGCCTGGCCTGTCTTCTCCTTCCAGGCCGCGACGAATTCCTGCACCTGCGGCGCCGGGTTCGACGGCAGGAAGGTCGCCGTCAGATGCATACCCTCCGCGTCGGCACCGGCGAGCTCGATGAGCTTCTGGTTGTAGGCGGCCGAGGTGGAATAGACCGGGATGGTGAGGCCGAGCTGCTTCATCTGCTTGAGGAACTGCGCCCCATCCTCGTAGAAGAAGCCGGTGTAGATCGCGTCCGGCTTCTCGCGCGCGATCTTGGTGATGATCGGGCGGAAGTCGGCCAGCCCGCGGTTGAAGAACTCGCTGAATACCACCTCGCCACCCTTCTTCTTCACCTCGTCGGCGAAGTTGGAGACGACGGTCTGGCCCCAGTCGGTCTGCTCGGCGATGACGGCAATCTTCTTGAAGCCCTGATCGACCATCCAGTCGGCATTATAGGGCCCTTCCTGCGCCTGGGTGGTGATGTTGCGGAACTGCCATTCCGAGATCTTGGCATAATCCGGATGCGAGGCCGTCTGCGACAGCTGCGGCATGCCGGCACTCTTGTAGACCTGGGCCGAGGCCATGGACACGCCGGAGGTGAAGTCGCCCAGCACGCCGACGATCTCCTTGTCGTCGACGAACTTGCGCGCGATGGCGATGCCTTCCTTGGCGTCCGACCGCGAGTCCTCGAAGACGATCTCCACCTTGAAGGGCCTGCCGGAGGCATTGAACTTGGCGAGCGCAATCTCGGCCGCGTTCTTGAAGTCCTGGCCGTATTGCGCCGTATTGCCCGTGAGCGGCAGCTGGTAGCCGATCTTGACGACCGGCTGCTGCGCGAGTGCCGCCCCGCCCGAGACGGCGAGCGCGGCAAGCCCCGCGCCGATCAAAAGATTACGTCTGTTCATCTCAGTCACTCTCCCCGATTGTCTTCGGCGCCTCAGGCCGCCGTGCCCGGCAGGACCCTGAGACGGCAGCAGCCGCTCTCGCCCGGCTTCCATGTCTCGCCGGCGAAGGTGAAGCCGGCCGCGGTGAACAGGCCCGTGTCGATGGCGCCCGCCATGCGGCACAGCTTGCGCACGTCCTCATCGGAGCGGCCCATCTCCTGCCAGGCTTCCTTCAGTGGGCAGCGGTGGAAGTAGATCTCCAGCTCCTCGCCGTCGCAGCGGCGTACCTCGGGCGAGAACATGCGCTCGCCCTCGATGATCCCGCCGAGGAAAGCGTCCTTCAGCCCGTTGAGGTCGCCCGGGCCGTAGTCCTTGAAATTGCGCCCCATGTCCTCGCCCATGCGGCGGGTCGCCTTCATGCCGAGCTCGAGCGCCTTCTCCTCGCCCAGCTCCTCGCGCAGCGTGTCGAACATGTAGGCATAGGCCGCCGCGCGCATGGCGAAGGCCCGGCGCAGGAGGTTGATGGTGTTGTCATCGGCTTTGTCCGCCATATCGTCCTCTTCCACTGCAGCCTCAAACCGATTCAAGCGATCTCGCGGGCATCGCGCCAGCGATAAAGAACGAGGTTGAGCGGCGCGAGGCGCCGCAGCAACCCGTGCGCCGGCAGGGGCCGCGGCTCGCTGAACGGCAAAGCAACTTCCGCGCCATCGACGGCGCGCGCCAGTTCGCGGCCGATGCTGAGCGACAGCGCCACCGCCCGGCCGTTGCAGCCAGCCCAGGCATAGGCGTCCGGCCCGAGGCGATGGAAGCGCGGGAAATAGTCGGTCGTCATGCCGATATAGCCGTTCCACACATGGCTGAAACGCACCTCGCCGATCTGTGGGAAGATGCGCTTGAGCCGCTCGCCGATGCGCCGCCTGAGCCGCTCCGCGCCGTTGACCGGAGCGATGAGCGCCCCTCCGGTCACGAGCCGGTGGCGTGCGTCGTAGCGCATGAACCAGAGGTCGCCGTGGGTGTCCGACACGGCCTGCCGGCCGGGAATGATCGAGGCCCGCAGATTGTCGCCGAGGGGCTCGGTGGCCATCTGCCACGACAGCACCGGCACCACCTCCTGCGCGATGGCAGGCGCGAGTTCTGTGGCGAATTCCCCGGTATAGGCATTGGTGGCGAGCACCAGCGCCTTGGCCCGCACCTCACCGTGCGGCGTCGCGACGCGCCAGCCGCCGCCCTCGCGGGCGAAGGAAAGGGCCGGCGTGCCGGCGAAGATGCTCACGCCCTTCGCCGCCACGGCGCGTGCGAGGCCGCGCGCGAGCGCCAGGGGATTGATGTGCCCGCCGCTGCGGTTCCAGAAGCCGCCGTGCCAGGCCTCGGAGCCGGTCATCTGACGCACGCGCTCCCGGTCGAGCAACTCGACCGGCGCCCCGTAGCGACTCCACTGCGCGACGCGCGCCTCGGCAATCTTCATGCGCCCCGGCGTATGCACCGGCTGGATCCAGCCGGTCTGTTCCGCCTCCGCCGGGATATCGAGGCGACGCACCAGGTCGAACAGCACGGACGCGCTGTCGCGCAATAAGGCGACGAAGCGCTCGCCGTCAGCGCCGTGCCTTGCGACGATGTCGTCGGGGTTCGGGCGCGTCAGGGTGGGAATGACCTGGCCGTTGTTGCGGCCCGAGGCGCCCCAGCCCGGAGCGGCAGCCTCGAGGAGCACGACGCGCTTGCCATCCTTGGCGAGATGGAGCGCCGTCGACAAGCCGGTGAAGCCGCCACCGATGACGACGACATCGCCGGTGGCCACACCCGCAAGCGACGGGTAATCGCCTCCCGGAGGCGTTACGTCCGCCCACAGCGACGGCGGCCAGGCCGACTTCATATGCTCCACTGCCCCCTCCGATCCCACCACGGGCGACAGCCCGAAGCGTCTCAAAAACGTAACTTATTGATTATTTCGCGACAGTCGCAAGCCCCCCCAATTCCACAGCAGACAGGATAATATCCATAATTCCCGCATAAGAACGGGCATTTTCCGGCCGGCGGCAAATGAAAACGGCCGCCTGCGCAGTGCGCAGACGGCCGTGATGCCGCCTCGGAGAGGACCCGATCGATCAGAACTTGTAATTGAGACCGGCGCGGACGACGCTGAACTGCGTGTCGCTCTTGACCGTGAGGGTGTCGCCGGCGAGCGCCGGGTCCGTTCCCGTGTAGCCGAGCCGCGTGTTCTTGTCGCCGAGATCGACGTAGAGATATTCGCCGCGCAGGGTCAGGTTGTTCGTGATGGCATATTCGAGGCCCGCACCGAGCGTCCAGCCCCACTGCGTGTGGTTGCCGCGGCCGGACCAGGAATCCTCGCCGATATCGTCCGCCACCGTCATACGATGCTTGACCTGGCCATAGGCGAGACCGCCGGTGGCATAGACGAGGAGACGCTCGGTCGGGGTGAAGCCGACGCGCGCGCGCACGGTGCCGTACCAGTCCACCGTCGCCTTAGCGAAGACGGAGCCGCCGTCACCTTCGAAGTCGGCCACCACGCCGCTGATGCGACGGTTGACATTGAGATAGTTGAAGTCGGCTTCGGCGCCGAGGACGAATTGGCCAATCTGGTAATTGTAGCCGATCTGCGCACCGCCGGTGAAGCCGCCACTGTCCGACTCGCGCAGGCCGAGGGCCGCGCCGACGTTGATGGACTGGAACGTATCCTCGTCGCGGACGTGCAGAGAGCCATGCTCCCAGGCGCCGCCGACATTCACACCGGCGTAGAAGCCGGTCCAGGTGAAGATCGGCCCGACGGGCACGACCGGAGCCATCTGCCGGGATGGCAGATCGGCAGCGAGAACCGGGCCGGCGACGGCGAGCGCCAGGATTGAAATCGAAGTGCGAAGTGCACGCATCAGTACCCCCAGTGTAAGAGTAGCGACACCTTACTCACTGTGGGTAATCAATCAATTAATATAGGCACAATGTGCCTCGAAAACAGGCGCAACGGAAGAATTTTAGATAAAATTCCGTAAAAATTGGCAAAAAACTCCCCCGACAGCCGACGTGAGGGCACGGCGCGCGCTCGCATGTGATGTTGCGCAGAGTCGCACGCGATTTTGCGCGCTACAGCTCTAAAGGTGAACATATGCTGTCCCACCGAGTGTCCCACCTTAGATTTTTTTGATGTTTTTCAGGCGCTTATGAGGCGGGTGGCGCTCCCAAGGGGACTCGAACCCCTGTTTTCGCCGTGAGAGGGCGACGTCCTAGACCGCTAGACGATGGGAGCGTCTTGCGTGAGGCCGCTTCTATATAAGCGCTTCGCCCCCTGTTCAAGTCCTGTCGCGGCACTTTGTGTCAAAAACCGTCCGTCTCCACAGTCTCAAGACGGTTCTGTTGCCGGGAGAGGCTTGACTGGACTGCCGCGACGGGCGACGAGCGCTCATGAGCGACAAGATGGCGGATGCCGGCCGAACCATCCATCTGACCGCCGGGGCAGATGATGCCGGCGTGCGGCTCGACCGCGCGCTCGCGCTCAGGCTTCCGGACCTGTCGCGCAGCCGCATCCAAGAACTCATTAAGGATGGTCACGTCAGCGTCGGCGGAAAGCCCGAAACGAATGCATCGCGCAAGCTCGCCGCCGGCCTCCCTCTCGCCGTCACCGTGCCTCCGGCGGCGGCGGCGGAACCGTCCGGCGAGGATATCCCCCTCAGTGTGCTCTACGAGGACAACGCGCTCATCGTGATCGACAAGCCGGCGGGTCTTGTCGTGCACCCGGCCCCCGGCAACGAGACGGGCACGCTCGTCAACGCCCTCATCGCCCATTGCGGCGCGAGCCTCTCGGGCATCGGCGGCGTCCGGCGGCCGGGCATCGTGCATCGCCTCGACAAGGACACGTCCGGCGTCATGGTGGTGGCGAAGACCGACGAGGCGCACAAGGGGCTGAGCGCCCAGTTCGCCGACCACGGCCGCACCGGGCCGCTTCACCGGGCCTATGTGGCGGTGGTCTGGGGCGTGCCGCAGCCGCTGGCCGGCACGATCAGTGCGCCGATCGACCGCGCCCCGCACAACCGGGAGAAGATGGCGGTCGCCCGCGCCGGCCATGGACGCGAAGCGGTCACGCACTATATGGTGGAGGAGCGTTTCGCCGCCGGGCACGCGGCGGATGTGGCGAGCTTTGTGCGCTGCCGCCTTGAAACGGGGCGCACGCACCAGATCAGGGTGCATCTCGCCCACCGCGGCCATCCGCTCCTCGGCGACGCAATCTACGGCAGCGGCTTCCGGACGAAGTCGGCCCTTCTCGGAGAGGCGGCGCGCCAGGCGTTGAGCGTGCTGTCTCGCCAGGCGCTTCATGCGGCCGAGTTGGGCTTCGCCCATCCAGTGACGGGCGAAGAAATGCGCTTTGCAAGCCCGCTGCCGCCAGAGCTACTGAGGCTCGTGAACGCGCTGCGCGCGAACACCTGAAAGCGCGGGTGCGGAGTCCGATGTGTGCGCTAGCGCACATGCCGGACGAAACCAACGGCCGAAACTGCGGTTCTGAGACAGTCGGATGCCCTCTTTCGGACAATGTGTTCCCGGATGTAGGGTGTTCAGGACGGCTGGCCAGGGGGCGGCCGTCACACGGCCTGCCGACAGGGGGCCGAAAGGAGGTGAAAATGGCTACCGGCGCACTTCCCACGCTCGCCAGCGAGGGCGGGCTTTCGCGCTATCTCGAAGAGATCCGCCGTTTCCCGATGCTGAAGCCCGATGAGGAATTCATGCTCGCGAAGCAGTGGCGGGAACACGGAGACCGCGACGCGGCGCACAAGCTCGTGACGTCGCATCTGCGGCTCGTCGCGAAGATTGCGATGGGCTACCGCGGCTATGGTCTGCCCATCGCCGAGGTGGTCTCGGAAGGCAACGTCGGCCTGATGCAGGCGGTCAAGCGCTTCGAGCCCGACAAGGGCTTCCGCCTCGCGACCTACGCGATGTGGTGGATCAAGGCTGCGATCCAGGAATACATCCTGCGCTCTTGGTCGCTCGTGAAGATGGGCACGACCGCGAGCCAGAAGAAGCTGTTCTTCAACCTGCGCAAGGCCAAGGGCCGCATATCCGCCTATGAGGAGGGCGACCTGCGACCGGAACAGGTCAGGGCCATTGCCAAGCGCCTGGGCGTGCCCGAGCAGGACGTGGTCGAGATGAATCGCCGCCTCGGCGGCGACACCTCGCTCAACGCTCCCCTGCGCCAGGACGGTGACGGGGAGTGGCAGGACTGGCTGGTCGACGAGAGCGACGACCAGGAAGCCAACCTCGTGGCCGAAGAGGAGGGGCGCAACCGGCTCGCTGCCCTGCGCCAGGCGCTCGGCGTGCTCAACGAGCGCGAGCGGCGCATCTTCGAGGCGCGTCGCCTGCGCGACGATCCGATCACGCTCGAGGATCTCTCCAGTGAATTCGGCGTCTCCCGCGAGCGCGTGCGCCAGATCGAGGTCCGCGCCTTCGAGAAGGTACAGGAGGCCGTCAAGCAGGGTCTCGCCCGCATTGAGGCGCCGAAGGGCGACGGTCAGGCGCTGAGCCCGGCCTGACGTTGCGGCCGAATGGCCTCCGAAGAGCAACGGCGGCCGAGGGGCCGCCGTTTTGTTGTGCGGGTCTGCCCGTCCGATGGGTGACGCGGGGGCTGCCTCACCGGCGCCCCACAAGGCTTGCTATTGCTGGCCTGCCCAGACGCGCAGGGCGGCCTCGAGCGCCTGCTCGCCCGACAATCCCTTCTCGAAGGCGAGCACGGCGCGCCGGCCGGATGCATAGCGCAGCGGAATGTCCATCCACGACCGCGACCGCAGCAGCTCGGTGTTGCGCTCCACATCGCTGGCGAGGTTGGAGAGCCCGACCAGGAAGAAGTTCGACGTCACCGGCACCGGCAGCCCGGCGAGCGGCGTGCCGCGCGCCCCTTCGTCCGTCTTGAGCTGCGGCACGCCGACTTCCCGGACCGCCCGTTGGGGATCCGTTTCCTCGAACGTCATCTCGACGGTATGGGATGCCGGCAGCGTCGCGTCGGTGTTGCGGCGGAAGGTCAGATTCAGCGTGAAGCCTGCCTCGGGCACGGCAACTTCGGCACGTACCACCGTTTCGAGCGGCTGCCCTTCGCCGGGGTTGACGGTGTCGAGCCGCCAGACCGCACGCCCGCCAGTGGCCCGCGGCGCCTGGTTGGCATCGCCGGTCTCCTCATAGAGGATGGCCCGCTGCGAGACCGCCACCGCGCCGCCGGGCGGCGTCGCCTGCTGCGGCGGCTGCGGCTGCGGCTGCGCCGGCGGGGCCTGGTCGGACGGCGGACCGCCGATGCGATCGTTGAACTTTGCCTCACCCTCCGTCGGCGTCTCGCCGGGCTCCGTCTGTGCCTGGTCCGGCACCGGTGCGGGCGCCTCCTGCCGCAGCCACAGGGCCGTGCCGGCTATTGCCGCAATGGCAAGGGCGAGGACGCCGGCAACGATCAGCGTGCGACGGCGCTCGCCACCGTCGCGAGCGCCGCGCGACGGAGACAGGCGCGGCCGCGCCGGGCGCTCGTCCTCGCCCCGGGGCAACGCTCCGTATCCGCCCGGCATACCGGGCGGCTCGGCCGACTGGTCGTCGCCCGGCCCGTAGCGGTCAATCTCGCCATAGCCCCCGCCGCTCCGGTAGGGATCCCGGTCATCGTCGTAGCCTGCCGTCGCCCCTACCGCCTCATCGAAACGCGGCTCCAGCGGATCGTCATAGAGAGGCGGCGCATATTCGTTCTCGATCCGCGCGATGACATCATCGAGCGCGATCTGTTCGCGCTCGATATCGGCCTCCGACAACGGCGGGTCCACCGCCCGCAACTGCTGCAGCAGCACGACGCGCGCCCGGTCGTAGATCGCGCGCCGCGTCTCGGGGGTGTTGTCCGGCAGGCCGGCCACGGCCCGCGAGAGCAAAGGATAATAGTCCGCCATCGGCTCCCGAATGTCCCGAAAACGTGGGGCCCGTCAACCTTCGAAGGGATTATGCACGAGGATCGTATCGTCGCGCTCCGGGCTCGTCGACAGAAGCGCGACGGGGGCGCCGATCAACTCCTCGATGCGCCGGACATATTTGATGGCCTGGGCCGGCAGGTCCGCCCAGGAACGCGCGCCCGCTGTCGTGCCGGGCCAGCCCTCGATGGTCTCGTAGACCGGCTCGACGCGCGCCTGAGCGCCCTGGCTTGCCGGCAGATGATCGAGCACCTCGCCGTCGAGGCGATAACCGACACAGACCTTGATCTCGTCGAAGCCGTCGAGAATGTCGAGCTTCGTCAGCGCGATGCCGTCAATACCCGAGGTGCGTACCGTCTGGCGCACCAGAACGGCGTCGAACCAGCCGCAGCGACGCTTGCGCCCCGTTACCGTGCCGAACTCGCGGCCACGCTCGCCGATGCGCTGCCCGATCTCGTCGTCGAGCTCCGTCGGGAAAGGCCCCTCGCCCACCCGAGTCGTATAGGCCTTGGCGATACCGAGCACATAGCCCACCGCCTTCGGCCCGAGGCCGGTGCCCGTCGCCGCCTGGCCCGCCACCGTGTGCGAGGAGGTGACGAAGGGATAGGTGCCGTGGTCGATATCGAGCAGGGCCCCCTGCGCGCCCTCGAAGAGGATGCGGCTGCCGTGGCGGCGTTCCTCGTCGAGCAGGCGCCACACCGTGTCCATGTAGGGCAGCACCTTCGGCGCCACGGCGGAAAGCTCGTCGAAGATCTCCTCGGCGCCGAACTCGGCGAGACCGAAGCCGCGGCGCAGGGCGTTGTGATGCGACAGGAGGCGCTCGATCTTGGCGGGCAGCGTCTCGAGGTCTGCAAGGTCCATCAGGCGTATGGCGCGACGGCCGACCTTGTCCTCATAGGCCGGGCCGATGCCGCGGCGCGTGGTGCCGATGCGCGTGCCGGCGTTGGAATTCTCGCGCAGCGCATCAAGCTCGCGGTGCAGCGGCAAGATGAGCGTGGCATTGTCGGCGATGCGCAGGTTGTCGCGCGTGATGCTCACCCCTTGGGTGGCGAGGCGATCGATCTCGTCGACGAGCGCCTGCGGATCGAGCACGACACCATTGCCGATGACGGCGAGCTTGCCGGGGCGGACGACGCCGGACGGCAAAAGCGAGAGCTTGTAGACGGCATCACCGATGACGAGCGTGTGGCCTGCATTATGCCCGCCCTGGAAGCGCGCGACGATGTCGGCCTGCTCGCAGAGCCAGTCGACGATCTTGCCCTTGCCCTCGTCGCCCCACTGGGCGCCGACCACCACGACATTCGCCATTTACGTCCAGCCTCCGGCTGTTCCGGCCATCAACATGATAAACCCCGGCGCAAGCTCACCTTGGCCGGGGTTTCCTTGCACCCTCTCTTGGGCGATCGGGAGGCGAAAATCAAGCCCGGCGCATGCGCCCACTGCGATTTGCGACGGCTCCCGGGTCAATGCCGCATCGTGCCGCCGTTGCGGCAACGGGCGACGAAATTGCGGATTTCGAGCGTGCGCAACGCCTCCACGAGCACCTGCTCGTCGAGGCCGTGTCGCCAGGCGAGGTCGCGTCGGCTGCGGTCGGCATCGAGCGCCCTGAGGTCACCGACATAGCCGGCAACTTCGGCCGGGTCGCGGAAGAAGCCTTCGTCGGTCAGCGGCCCGGCCATGCGGTCCATGATCGCGGCGAGCTCGGTCAGCGAGAATTCCGGGTGATACTGCACGCCCCAGAAGACGCCTCGCCCGTGGCGGATCTCCGCCGCCTGCACGCCGGCCATGCCGTTGGACGCAAGCACGATGGCGTTCGCCGGCAGGCTGGCGACCACATCGAGATGCACGCAGGGCGCATCGAAGGCACCGGGGCGTCCTGCGAGCAGCGGATGCCCCCTGCCCGCCTCGCTCGGCGTGATTCGTCGCGCAAAACCCACCTCGCGTCCGAGCGGGTTGGGCGTCACCGTCCCGCCGGCGGCGACTGCCGCCACCTGCAGCCCCCAGCAGGAGCCGAAGGACGGCACGCCGCTGTCGTAGACCGCCCGCATCAGCTCGATCTGCCGCCGCGCCGGCGCCTCGTCATGGTAGACGTGCAGCGGCGAGCCCGTGAGGATCACCGCATCGTAGGAGGAGAGCCCGGCGCCGGACGGCAGCTGCGCATCGGCATCGGCAGGCAGCGCGATATCGCAGGCGGCGGCCGGCGCGATGCCCTTCACGACGGCAGCATAGGCCTCGCCCGGCGTCAGGCCGAAGCCCGCGCGGTGGCGCTCGCGTGCATCTTCGGGATAACCATCGACGATCAGCAACCGCATCCTGTGACACCCTCTGCCGCAATGCTCCCCTGCGTCTAGGCCCCTTACGGGCCGGCGGCAAGCACCCTAGTCTGCAACGCCATCTTCACGGAAGCCGCCCTTGACCCTGCAGCCGTTGACCGCCGCCCGCCATCGCCTCGATCACGCCTACCTGCTCCTGACGCTCACCACGCTCATGTGGGGTGGCAATGCCGTCGCGAGCAAGCTCGCGGTCGGCCACATCACGCCGATGGTGCTGACGTCGGCGCGCTGGATCGTCGTCTGCCTCATTCTGCTGCCGCTCTACGGCCGGGCCCTGCGCGACAACTGGCGCATGATCGCCTCCCACCGGCACCGCGTAATCCTGATGGGTGCCTTCGGCTTCACCGGCTTCAACGCGCTCTTCTATCTCGCCGGCCACCATACGAGCGCGGTCAACATCGCGATCATGCAGGGATCGATGCCGATCCTCGTACTCGTCGGCGCGCTCATCTTCTTCGGCGTTCGGGCCACCTGGCTGCAGATCGTCGGCGTCATCGTGACGCTCGGCGGCGTCGCCATGACGGCAACCCACGGCGATATCGCCACCATCACGCAGTTCGCCTTCAACATCGGCGACGTGTGGATGTTGATCGCCTGCGTGTTCTACACCGGCTACACGCTTGCCCTGCGCGGCCGCCCGGACGTGCCGGGGCTCGTCTTCTTCCTGGCGCTCGCCATCGTCGCCTGCCTCACCTCCTTGCCGCTGCTGGCCTGGGAGATCAGCGCCGGCGACGCCTACTGGCCGACCTGGCAGGGCTATCTCGTCCTCATCTTCGTCGCGCTGTTTCCGTCCCTGCTCTCGCAGATCACCTTCATGCGCGGGGTCGAACTCATCGGGCCGAGTCGCGCCGGCGTCTTCGTCAATCTCGTGCCCGTCTTCGGCGCCCTGCTCGCCGTCCTCATCGTCGGCGAGCCCTTCGGCTGGCATCACGCGGTCGCCATGGCCATGGTGCTCGGCGGCATCTTCATCGCCGAGCGCCTGGGGCGGAAGATCGGCTGAGCAGGTGCGGCAAGCTCGCCTCCGTGGCTTGCCCGAGCAGGGCCTATTGTGTACACATATGAGTGCACGCGAGGATCGCCATGGCTCAGGCACGGAAGGACAATCAGGTCAGGGTCGGCGTCCGTGAGTTGCGGGCCAATCTCAGCGGGCTGCTCCGGCAGGCCCGCCAGGGAACATCGGTCCTCGTCATGTCGCGCAACGAAATCATTGCTGAGATCGGCCCACCTCCCGGGGGAGAACGTCCGCGCCGGATGCCGGGGATGCTCAAGGGAAGCATCCGCATGGCGCCGGATTTCAACACGCTCCCCGAGGAGATCCTGTCCGCCATGGAAGGGGACGCTGATTGAGGCTGCTGCTCGACACGCATGCCCTCTTGTGGTGGCTGTCGGGCGACGCGCGGATTGAGAGTAGGGCTGAGGATCTCATCAGCGACCCAGCGAACGACATCTTCGTCAGCACGGCTTCGCTGTGGGAGATCGTCGTGAAGGTGCGTATTGGCAAGCTCGAAGCCGGCATCGGGGACATCCTTGCCGCGATTGACGCCCAAGGCTTCGAAATGCTCGACATCCGCCCGGATCACCTCGACGAGCTTGCCCGTCTGCCGATGCACCACAGGGATCCCTTCGATCACCTGCTCATCGCCCAGGCCATCGCCGAACGCCTCACCCTCCTGTCGGACGACCGGCACGTGCCAGCCTACCCGGTGGCGCATGTCACGTGTCGCGACGGCGATCCATAATCGGCTTTGACACTGGTCCGTCAGATCGGATCAACATCGAAGACGGCTTTCCCCGAAACAAAAACCCGGCGCGTCGGTCGCGTCGGGTCTTGTTGCTGCAGCAGTCGCGTCGGGTCTTGTTGCTGCAGCAATTGTCTCACGCTGCCCCCGTCACGGCATGGCCGGGCTTGTCCCGGCCATCCACGCGTTGCTCGCTTCCCGGCGTGGATGCCATGCGACGAGCGCGGGCATGACGGCGAAGCGCGGCGCGGTTTGTCCCCCTCAGAACGTCAGCGCCTTGGCCTGCTTCACGCCCGGGATGGTCTGGATGTCCTCCAGCACCTTGGCGGGCACCTCGCCGTCCACCTCGACGAGCGCGATGGCGGAGCCGCCGGGGGTGTCGCGGCCGAGGGCGAAAGTGGCAATGTTGACACCCGCATTGCCCAGGATGCCGGCGAAGCGACCGATGAAGCCGGGCTTGTCCTCGTTCGTCACATAGATCATCGACGGGGCGAACTCGGCGTCGACCGTGATGCCCTTGATGTTGACGATGCGCGGCTTGCCGTTGGCGAAGACCGTGCCGGCGACCGAGCGGGTCTGCCGTTCGGTGACGACCGTCAGGGTGATGAGCGCGTCGTAGTCGTGCTCGGCCTCGCGCACGGTCTCCTCGACGACGATGCCGCGCTCCTTGGCGACGACCGGCGCCGACACGACGTTGACATCCTGCAGGATCGGCCGCAGCAGGCCGGCGATGGCGGCCGACGAGAGTGCGCGCGTGTTGAGATGCGCCACGGTCCCCTCGTAGGTGATGTGCACGCTCTTCATGCCGGTCTCGGTAAGCTGCCCGGCGAAGGAGCCGAGCTTTTCCGCAAGCGCGATGAAGGGCTTGAGCTTGGGCGCCTCTTCGGCCGTGATCGATGGGAAGTTCACGGCGTTCGAGATGGCGCCGCGCAGCAGGTAGTCCGACATCTGCTCGGCCACCTGCAAGGCGACGTTCTCCTGCGCCTCCGTCGTCGCGGCGCCGAGATGCGGCGTGCACACGACGTTAGGGTGGCCGAACAGTGGGTTCTCCGTCGCAGGCTCAACGGTGAAGACGTCGAAGGCGGCACCCGCCACATGCCCTTCGTCAAGCGCCTTGCGCAGCGCCACCTCGTCGACGAGGCCGCCACGGGCGCAGTTGACGATGCGCACGCCCTTCTTCGTCTTGGCGATGTTTTCGGCCGAGAGGACGTTCTTCGTCTTCTCGGTGAGCGGCGTGTGCAGGGTGATGATATCGGCCCGCGCCAGAAGGTCGTCCAGTTCCACCTTCTCGACGCCAATGTCGAGCGCGCGCTCGGGTGACAGGAACGGGTCGTAGGCGATCACCTTCATCCTCAGGCCGAGCGCCCGCTCGGCGACGATTGAACCGATGTTGCCGCAGCCGATGATGCCGAGCGTCTTGCCCGTGATCTCGACACCCATGAAGCGGTTCTTCTCCCATTTACCGGCCTGGGTCGAGGCGTCGGCAGCGGGAATTTCACGCGCGAGCGCGAACATCATGGCAATGGCATGTTCGGCGGTGGTGATGGAATTGCCAAAGGGCGTGTTCATCACGATGATGCCCTTGGCCGTTGCGGCCGGGATGTCGACATTGTCGACGCCGATGCCGGCCCGGCCGATGACCTTGAGGCGCGAGGCCTGCTCCAGAATCTTCGGCGTGACCTTGGTGGCCGAGCGGATGGCGAGGCCGTCGTAGTTGCCGATGATCTCGGCGAGCTTGTCCTTGTCCTTGCCGAGGTTCGGCTGGAAATCGACCTCAATGCCGCGATCCTTGAAGATCTGCACGGCAGCGGGCGACAGGGCATCAGAAATGAGAACCTTGGGGGCGGTCATGGGTTTTCGCCTCGATGGAATTGGGCAGTCGGCAATCGGCAGATAGGCAGTCGGAGAAGGCAGATCGACGATTGCCGACTGTCCCGACTGCCCCCGCCGTCAGGCGGCAGCGGCGAGCTTCGCCTTCTCGGCGGCGAAGGCCCAGTCGAGCCAGGCCGTCAGGGCCTTGACGTCGTCTGTCTCGACAGTGGCGCCGCACCAGATGCGCAGACCGGGAGGTGCGTCGCGGTAGGCGCCGATATCATAGGCGACGCCCTCCTTCTCGAGGGCGGCGGCGATGCCCTTGGCGACCGCGGCGACCGTTTCGGGCCCTTTCATCACCACCTCGGGATCGACGATCTTGAGGCAGACGGAGGTGTTGGAAGCCGTCGCCGGATCCTCGGCGAGATTGGCGATCCACGGGCTCGCCTCGACCCAGTCGAGGAGCGCCTTCGCATTGGCGTCGGCCTTCGCGACGAGCGCCTTGAGGCCGCCGAGCGACTTCGCCCATTGGAGCGCGTCGATATAGTCCTCGACACAGAGCATCGACGGCGTGTTGATCGTCTCGCCCTGGAAGATGCCCTCGATGAGCTTGCCGCCCTTGGTCATGCGGAAGATCTTGGGCAGAGGCCAGGCCGGCGTGTAACTCTCGAGCCGCGCGACGGCGCGCGGGGAGAGGATGAGCATGCCGTGCGCCGCCTCGCCGCCGAGCACCTTCTGCCAGGAGAAGGTGACGACATCGAGCTTCTGCCAGTCGAGATCCTGCGCGAAGGCGGCGGAGGTCGCGTCGCAGATGGCGAGGCCTTCGCGGTCGGCCGCGATCCAGTCGGCATTCGGCACGCGCACGCCCGAGGTCGTGCCATTCCAGGTGAAGACCACGTCGCGCGTCCGGGTGTCGACCTCGGCGAGGTTCGGCAGCGTGCCGTAGGGCGCCTTGATGACGCGCGCGTCGGTGAGCTTGAGCTGCTTGACGACGTCGGTGACCCAACCCTCACCGAACGACTCCCAGGCGAGCATGTCGACGCCGCGGGCGCCGAGCATCGACCACAGCGCCATCTCGACGGCGCCGGTGTCGGAGGCCGGCACGATGCCGATGCGGTAGTCCGCCGGCACGTTCAGCACTTCGCGGGTGAGGTCGATGGCGAGCTTCAGCTTCGCCTTGCCCACCTTGGCGCGGTGGGAGCGGCCGAGCGGCGCGTCGTTGAGGGCTTCAAGGGTCCAGCCGGGGCGCTTGGCGCAGGGGCCGGAAGAAAACTGCGCGCGCGCGGGCCGCGCGGCGGGAACATTCGTCGTCATGTATCCATCCTTTCAGATGGGCGCTTCCCGTTGGGGGGAAGTGTCCCGCGGATGGGGATACGCGAGCCCCGCTCCCGCGTCAACGGCGGAATTTGGACAACGATGCCGCAGGGGGCAAAGAGACCGTCGGCGGTCGGGCGATCTCCCGCCACTCCCTCACGAGCGGCCTCGTTTCCCGGACGCATGCGACGAGGCGGTATGCCGCCCGGGGACCCAGCACAGGGAACCGCCGACGGCGCCATGACAGAGGCCCCGGATCAGCTCCGCATCCTTCTCGTGAGCGGTGTGTCCGGGGCTCGAAGGTGCGGTGGGGACCAGAGGTTCGCCTGTGAGCGCCTCGCAAGCCCCATTCAGAACTTCGCCGCCACCGCGCCCCGCACGGTGTGGAGATCCGCGTTCACGTTCTCGAACGAACCGAACCGGACATATTCGTATTCGCCGCGAAGGAAGAGGTTCTCGGTCAGGAGAATGTCGAGACCCAGGCCTGCGGCAATGCCGACCGCATAGGTATCCTTCTTGCGCTCGCTGGCCGAGCCGTAGAGCCCCGCCGCGCAGGCCGGCGGTGTGCTGCCCGTCGTGTCCTCGCACAGATAGACGTTCGCGCTGCGGGTCACATCGGCGCGACCGACCGCAAGACCGAGCGTCGCATAGGGCAGGAAATTGCCAAGATCGTAGCCGGCGCGTCCGCGGAACGTCAGATAGTCGGTCAGCTTCACCTGGGCGCTGGATTCCAGCCCGACATTATACGTGTAGCCGTTGCTGGTGGCCGTCCAGAACCTGTTGCTGTCCGAAGCCGTCGCATCGAGATTGAGTCGCGTGTAGCCGAGCTCGACGCCGAGGACCACATCCTCCCACTGGCTGTTGTAGCCGACGAGAAAGCCGTAGTTGCCGCCGCGCACGTCACGCTCCGGCAGCACCGTTGCGCCCGAGATGCGGCGCTCCTGCTCGACGGCGAGATTGCGCAGGATATAGGCGATCTGGCTGCCGTTCGCCGTGCCGAAATCGATATTGGCGTTGGAATAGCCGCCCTGCACGCCGATGTAGAAGCCGCCCCAGGCGCCGGTCGGCTCGCTGTCGCCATAGGCGGGCATCGAGCCGCGCAGCCAGCTGCCGCCGAGATCGGCAGCATGAGCGGCCGGAGCCGCGAAAGCCCAGCCGAGACCAATGACCAGGCCCGGAAGAAGCGCGCGCATCGATCAGAACTCCCCAACCTCCAGTACAGCCTCGATCATTGCCCGTTAACCTTAATATTCCGTTGCGAATGCCGCTCAGTCGAAGGTGTAGCGCAGGCCGAAGCGCACCTCGTGGCTGCGCAGGTCGCCGACGCGCACCGCTCCGCCCGCCGCCCGCGCCTTGCCGAGATCGGCGAAGCGATAGCCGAGATCGAACTTGAGCGAGGTGGTGATATCGATGGCCGCGCCCGCCATCAGCGCCCAGGCGAATCCGGTGCGCGTGCCGCCGTCATAGGCGATGTCCGTACCGGTCGCCGTCGCGGTCTCCCGGACGGAGCCGAGCCGGTTGACCGCAAGACCGGCACCCGCGCCGACATAGGGTGTGATGCCGGACCACGTGCCGAGGTCGGCATAGAGATTGGCGAGCACCGCGACGGAATTGAGCTTGGCCGTGGCGGCAAGCCCCGGGGCGGAGGCCGAGAGGCTGCGCTCGGCGAAGACATCCCCCGTCACGTCCGCCCGCAGCCAACCGAAGTCGTAGCCGAGCCCGAGCCCGAAGGTGGCGTTCTTGTCCAGCCGCTCCCCGATGTAGCCGAGGCCGTTGATGGACAGCGCGGGGTCGATCGGCATGGCGTAGCCGACGTCGCCGCGCAGGTAGAAACCCTCCCCGCTCGCCAGCACCCCCGGCTCGGGATCGAGCACCGGCGCCGGCGGAAGCTCGGCCGCAGCGACGGGGGCCGCCACGACGAGGGACAGGGCTGCGACGAGAAAGGCATGACGCATCGAGAAATACTCCCGGGACAGACGCAATGGGCGTGGGCAAGGGAGGCACCACCATTTGCCGGGAGCTTGCCGCCAAGAAGTTAAGTGACCATTAACCTTAACGAATGTTGACCGAAGATCTCGGCTCCTTTCGCCGACGGCCGGCAAAAAGAAAGCGCGGCGTAGGACGCCGCGCTCCTAGAACTGCGATGATGGCCCGCTCTGCAGCCGATCAGTATTTGGCGACGATCGGCTCGTAGCTCTCGGCAACCACGGGGCCGCCGAACATCCAGCGCATGCCGAGCTTCACGTCGTGCGAGGACAGGTCCTT
The DNA here is from genome assembly GCF_001418005.1 of Chelatococcus sambhunathii. Taxonomy (GTDB): domain Bacteria; phylum Pseudomonadota; class Alphaproteobacteria; order Rhizobiales; family Beijerinckiaceae; genus Chelatococcus_A; species Chelatococcus_A sambhunathii. Next base: position 443,580 of record NZ_LIOL01000001.1, read on the forward strand.
GAACTTCATCGGGTTGTACACGTTGTTCGTGCCCGTGTACGTGATGATGTCGCCGCTCTGCGCATCGCCCAGATTGACGTAGCGATAGCCGAGCTCGACTGTAAAGTTCGGCGTCACGGCATAGGCAAGGCCCGCATAGAGCGCCCAGGCGAAGTTCCACTTCGAGGCATCGCGCGCATAGGCCGAACCGAGGTTCGGCACGTTCTCGTCGCGGAAGCTGTGGATGGTGTTGTAGGAGCCGCCAACGCCGGCGCCGACGAAGGGCGTCACGCCGTGCCAAGTGCCGAGGTCGAGATAGGCATTGGCAAGGAACAGCCATTCGGACTTCGAGCCCGAATAGTTGTTGGAGCCCGCGGCATAGCCGGGGCCGGCCGGATAGACGTCGTAGCCGTGGAAATTCGCCCGGGCGCGATATTCGCCCGTGACGTCGAAACGTAACCAGCTGTTGAACTGGTAACCGAGGCCGACGCCGAAGAACGGTGCCGCATCGAAGGCCTTGTCGATGTTCACGACGGTGGCGTCGTAGAGCACGTTGTCGAGCTTGTCGACTTCCTGGTTGCTGAAGCCGATGTCGCCTCTGAGATACCAGCCGCCGAAAGCGACGGGTTCGGGCACCGGCAGGGGCGCCGGCGCAGGCAGAAGATCGGCCGCCCGGGCGCCGGAGACGAGCCCGGCGGCCATGAGGCCGGCGCACGCAATGAATTTCAGGCTGCCCATGAGTATTTCCTTCGTACCGGGCAAATCGTGCTTGCCCGCAAAACCGCAGACGAAGGCAATCTAGGCACTACTCGTTAAATATCGCTTAAGCCTAACGCTTAACCCTACCGATCCGTTAAGATGAATCGACAGCGGCGGCCGCCGGAACGGCGCTGGAGGACGGCCGGCGACCTTCCTTGCCCTCGACGGGTGGGACGTGCCGCCGCATCGCCGACCGCTCGCTCCTGTTGCCGGGTGCACAGACCCTGCACGATGCCGGCGTCAGGCGGCGGCCCTCGTCAGCGCGTCGCAGACCTCGCCCACCACCTGCTCCACGAGGTCGCGGTCGTCGCCCTCGGCCATCACGCGGATCACCGGCTCGGTACCGGAGGGCCGGATCACCAGGCGTCCGTTGCTGCCGAGCCGCTCGCGCGCCGCATCGACGGCATTGGCGACGGAATCGTTCTTCAGCGGCTGGCCGTCCCGGTAGCGCACGTTCTTCAACACCTGAGGCAACGGCTCAAAGCAGTGGCACACCTCGCTCACCGGCCGGTCCTGCGCCTTGAGGACGGCCAGCAGTTGCAAGGCCGCGATGAGGCCGTCGCCGGTCGTCGTATGGTCGGACAGGATGATGTGACCGGACTGCTCGCCGCCGAGATTGTAGCCGTGCGCCCGCATGTGCTCCAACACGTAGCGGTCGCCCACCGCCGTGCGGGCGAGTTCCAGTCCGCGGCCCGCGAGATAGCGCTCGAGGCCGAGGTTCGACATGATGGTGGCGACGATACCGGGCTTCGACAGGCGCCCGTCGGCCTGCCAGCTCGAGGCGATGACGGCCATCAGCTGGTCGCCGTCCACAAGATGGCCCTTCTCGTCGACGATGAGCACGCGGTCGGCATCGCCGTCGAGCGCGATGCCGATGTCGGCACGGGTCTCGCGTACCTTGCGCACCAGCGCCTCCGGTGCCGTCGAACCGACCTCGTGATTGATGTTGAAGCCGTCCGGCTCGTCGCCGATGGTGATGACCTCGGCCCCCAGTTCCCACAGCGCCTCGGGCGCAACCTTGTAGGCGGCGCCATTGGCGCAGTCGACGACGATGCGCAGGCCCTCGAGGTCGAGCTGGCGCGGCAGGGTGCGCTTGGCAAATTCGATGTAGCGCGCGTGCACGCTCTCGATGCGCTTGGCCCGGCCGAGCCCCGCGGGCGGCGCCAGCCGGCTCGTCAGATCGCTCGTCATCAGAGCCTCGATCTCGCGCTCGACCTCGTCGGACAGCTTGTAGCCGTCCGGGCCGAAGAGTTTGATGCCGTTGTCTTCGTACGGATTGTGCGAGGCGGAGATCATCACGCCGAGGTCGCAGCGCATGGAGCGCGTCAGCATGGCGACCGCCGGTGTCGGCACTGGCCCGAGCAGCAGCACGTCCATGCCGACCGAGGTGAATCCGGCCTGCAGGGCGGATTCGATCATATAGCCGGACAGGCGCGTGTCCTTGCCGATGACGACACGGTGGCGATAGTCGCCGCGATGGAAGACGAGGCCGGCCGCCTGGCCGACGCGCAGGGCGAGCTCGGGCGTGATGGTGCCGTTGGCCCGGCCACGGATGCCGTCGGTTCCGAAGAAGCTGCGTGTCATGTGCGTAGAGCTCGGTGCGTGCAAGAAGAGGCCACTCTTATCTGAACCCGCGCGAATATATCATCCGGCATCGGCCAATGATGCGCGCGCTTTGTTCACAAAGTATGAGCGCAGATTACAGCCGCTCGATCAGAAAGACGAACGGCGCCCGACGGCGCCGTTCGGCCTGCGTTGGGCGTAAGCGTATCAGGCCTGCGGCTGCGGCTCGAGGCCGGCGTCCGGCTCGCCGCGCGGGCGGTTGAAGCCAGCCGACGGCACGGGCGAGTGGCGCGTGGGCGCCGCCGGCTCGCCGGCATCGCGCACGGGTGGCTTGCCGTCGAGCAGATCGCGGATTTCCTCGCCTGTCAGCGTCTCGTATTCGAGCAGCCCCTTCGCCAGAAGCTCCAGCTGATCGGCCTTCTCCTTGAGGATGCGGGTCGCCTCGGCGTAGCCCGCCTCAACGAAGCGGCGGATCTCGGCATCGATCTTCTGGGCGGTCGCCTCCGAGACGTTCTGCTGGCGTGCCACCGACATGCCGAGGAAGACCTCGTCCTGATTCTCCCCGTACATGACGGTGCCGAGCTCGTCGGAGAAGCCCCACTGCGTCACCATCATGCGGGCGAGCTTGGTCGCCTGCTGGATATCGGAGGCAGCGCCGGAGGTCACCTTGTCCTTGCCGAAGACGAGTTCCTCTGCCACGCGGCCGCCCATCATGATGGCGAGGCGCGAGGTCATCTGCTCGTAGCTCATGGAGAGCTTGTCGCGCTCCGGCAGCTGCATGACCATGCCCAGCGCGCGGCCGCGCGGGATGATGGTCGCCTTGTGCACCGGGTCTGTCGCCGGAACGTTGAGGGCAACCACGGCGTGGCCGGCCTCGTGATAGGCGGTGAGACGCTTCTCCTCCTCGCTCATGACGAGGGTGCGGCGCTCGGCGCCCATCATCACCTTGTCCTTGGCGTCCTCGAACTCGCGCATGGTGACGATGCGCTTGGAGCGGCGGGCAGCAAGCAGGGCCGCCTCATTGACGAGATTCATCAGGTCAGCGCCGGAGAAGCCCGGCGTGCCGCGGGCGATGACCTTGAGGTCGACATCCGGAGCGAGCGGCACCTTACGCACGTGCACGCGCAGGATCTTCTCGCGGCCGGCGACATCCGGGTTCGGCACCACGATCTGACGGTCGAAGCGACCGGGGCGCAGGAGAGCCGGATCAAGCACGTCCGGGCGGTTGGTGGCGGCGATGATGATGACGCCCTCGTTGGCCTCGAAGCCGTCCATCTCGACGAGCAACTGGTTCAGGGTCTGCTCGCGCTCGTCATTGCCGCCGCCGAGGCCGGCGCCGCGGTGGCGGCCAACCGCGTCGATCTCGTCGATGAAGATGATGCAGGGCGCGTTCTTCTTCGCCTGTTCGAACATGTCGCGCACGCGGCTCGCGCCGACGCCCACGAACATCTCGACGAAGTCCGATCCCGAAATCGTGAAGAAAGGCACGTTCGCTTCACCCGCGACGGCGCGGGCGGTTAGCGTCTTGCCGGTGCCCGGCGGGCCGACGAGCAGGCAGCCGCGCGGGATGCGCCCGCCGAGCCGCTGGAACTTCTGCGGATCGCGGAGGAACTCCACGATCTCCTGCAGGTCCTCCTTGGCCTCCTCGATGCCGGCGACGTCCTCGAAAGTCACGCGCCCGTGCGCCTCGGTCAGGAGCTTGGCCTTGGACTTGCCGAAGCCCATGGCGCGACCGGCGCCGTTCTGCATCTGCCGCGACAGGAAGATCCAGGCGCCGATGAAGACAAGCAGCGGCAGCCAGTTGACGAGCAGGGCGATGAACCAGGGCGTGGAATCCTGCGGCGGCTTGGCCGTGATCTGCACGCCCTTCTGCGACAGCTTGCTGATCAGGTTGGGGTCGTAGGGCGCATAGGTGGTGAAGGTGCCGCCCCCGCCGATATAGGTGCCCGTGATGTTCTGGCCCGAGATCACCACGGAGCCGATGCGGCCGTTCTCGGCGTCGGCGATGAGCTGCGAATAGGGAATTTCGTTCGCGGCCTGCCGCTGCCCGGGGTTCTGGAAGAGCGTGACCAGTGCCAGCACCAGGAGAAAGATGACTACCCAGAGGGCGAAATTACGAAAATTGGGATTCATCGTTTCCCTGTCGCTTTGTTCTTCGGCACCGGAACCCGGGCCGCACTCATGTCCAAGCTAATTTAAGATCGCGCTAAACCCTTGCCAAGGGAAACCCAACCCGAGAGGCCCCTTAAGGGAATGTTCGTATCAGCGCCGTATCAGCCAGATGTCGGCGGCTTTTCTGGGGCGCGCCGGCCGCGCCGGCGTGGGGGCTCGGGCGTGATGCGCACGCGACCGCCGGCATCGAGCGCAACGAGCATCCCCGCCAGCGTCGCGCGCATGGTGCCGCCGGCTGCTTGCGCCCGCCGCAGCGACGAGGCCAGGGCCTCCAGCCGCTCGAGACGCAAGGGCACTGTCGGCGAGGTCGCTCCACCCGCGGCTTCCGCAATGGCACGCTCGAGCACGCGCAGCATCAACTCCTCCGGCAGGCGAAAGATCTCAGCCAATATTTCGACACCCCCATTTCCTTCCGCAAAGGGGTGGATGAGCCGGGCCGCCTCGGCCTGGGCGACCGACGCGAGGGCCTCATCCGCCCTTGCAGCCCGCGCCGCGAGGCGCACGAGCCTCTCCCGCGTCAAACCGAGCGTAGCGGCAGCAGCTCGCGCCGCGGAGCCGCGCAGCCGCGCCCGCGCGTAGGTCGGATCGCGGTTCGAGGGATCGTCCGTTGGCACCAGACCGGCTGCCGTCACCGTCGCCGCGAGACGCGCCTTGGGAATGGCGATGAACGGCCGCGCGAGGCACAGGCTTGGCGCGACCGCGACCCGCGGTCGCATGGCAGCCAGGCCGGCGATGCCGCTGCCTGCGGCAAGACGCATCAGCACGGTCTCGGCCTGATCGTCGCCGTGATGGGCTGTGGCGATGCAATCGGCGCCGATCGCGGCGGCATGGTCAGCGAGCAGGCGGTAGCGCGCCGCACGGGCCGCTTCCTGGATGCCGTGCGCCGGTTTCTCGCCATGCCAGCGTAGGGTCGCGTGCGCCAAGCCGAAGCCAGCCGAAATCCGCGCCACGGCCTCGGCCTCCGCCGCGCTTTCAGCCCTGAGGCCATGGTCGACGGTGGCGACGCTGACGCGCGGCTTGCGTCCGGCACGGTCCAGCCAGCCGGCAATGGTGATCAGAAGGGCAAGGGAATCGGGGCCGCCGGAAACGGCGAGAAGAAGATGGCGGCTGTCGACGAGTTTCAAGAAGGCCGCATCGACCTCGTCCGGAGCGAGAGGCTCATCTTTGGCGTGCGAGGACCCGTTCACGGGTCAGCAGCGCGCCCGCTCGCGCTCGGCCGCCTGACGCACGGCTCCGGGAGCCTGCGGATATTTGCGGGTGACTTCGGCGAAGGTGGCGCAGGCCTGCTCGCGGGCGCCGATCGCGTTGAGCGCCTGTCCGAGCTTGAGCAGCCCCTCGGGGGCACGGCCGGCACTGGGATAGTCTGTGGCGAGCTTCAGATACTGCTCGGCCGCCTCGTTGTAGCGCTTGCGCTGGTAATAGGTTTCGCCGAGAAAAAAGGTTGCGTCGGGCACGAGCCGGTCGCGTGGATGTGACTGGAGAAATTGGCGCAGGCCCATCTCCGCCGCATCATACTGGCGCTGCCGCAGCAGTGCGACGGCCGTTTCATAATCCTGCGCCGGGTTCGCCGATCCCGTCGCAGCGATGCTCGGTCCGCTGCGCGCCGTCGGCGCAGAAGCCGCCATCGCCTCCCGCGCCAGCGAATTGATGTCCAGTGGCGTGCCGGCACCGGGTGCAGGATCGTCGCCGATGATGGCGACCCCGCCCGTGGCGCTGTTGGCCGTGTTCACCGGCGCCTCGCCGAGATTGCGCGGAGCCCCCGGCGCCGCAGGCGCGGCCGTGGGGTCGAAGGCATCGCCGCGCCGCTGCGGTGCAGGGGCAGGCGCCGGCTGGGTGCGCGGTGTCGTGGCGCCGGAGCGACCAGCCCCGCCCCCTTCCTGGAAGCGGAATTCCACGTCCTCCTGGAACCGCTGCAGCGTTTGCATGAGCTGCCGGTTCTGGTGCTGCAGTTGCTCGACCTGGCCCGAGAGTTCCCGCACCTGCCCTTCGAGGCGGTTGAGGCGCACGAACATGTCAGCGGCATCCTGCGCGCGTGCGCCTTCGGGCAGGACGATCATGACAGCGGCCGTCGCGAGGAGCGCGACGGCGATGCTTCGGAAGGTCTGGATCATGCGATGCATTCGGTTAGCCGCGTTTGTCGCGTCGGCCTAGCAGAACAGGCCGGTTGCGGCCACAATATGGCTGCAGACCGGCCCTTCCCCACGCAGACGCCACGTCGGGCGAGGGCAGCACCTGTCAGGCGCCGGCCCCGGCATCGAGCACCGTGACGGCGCGGCGGTTCTGCGACCAGCAGGAAATGTCGTTGCACACCGCCACCGGGCGCTCCTTGCCATAGGAGATGGTGCGCATGCGTGAGGCGGGCACGCCGCGCGAGGCGAGATAGTCGCGCACCGTCTGCGCGCGACGGGCGCCGAGCGAGAAGTTGTACTCGCGCGTGCCGCGCTCGTCGGCATGGCCCTCGATGAGGAAGGTATAGCGCGGATACTGCGCCAGCCACTGCGCCTGCTTGTTCAAGGTCGCGATCGCGGTCGGCGTCAGATCGGAGGAATCGGTTTCGAAGAAGACGCGATCGCCGACATTCACCACAAAGTCCTGGGCAGTGCCGGGGGCCGCATAGCCGCCGGCACCCGCACCACCGGCGAGGCTGTCCTTGTTGGGATCGGACGAGCAGGCGACCAGCGTCAGGGCCGCAGCCAGGGCGGCCGCCACCTTGAGGCCGCCCGACGAGAAGAGCGAGGACATCATCTGACAACTCCTTGACGCACCTCCGGCTGTCGGCGACCACCGGACAGACGCGGAACGAAGCCTGATCAATGAGCCGTCAACCTTGACGAGAGGTTGACGACAGGGACCCGAAAGCGACAGGTGCCGTAAAGCTCGCTTTGGGGTTAACCGCCGGTAAACGTCGCCGTCAGCGCACGTCCGTCAGAAGCGGCGACCAAGCGGGATCGGAGCCGAAGGACGGTGTCGGCACCGGCACCTCCACGCGGCCGGTCACGTCCACCATGTAGAGCTTGCCGCCGCCCTGCCCGCCAGGATCGCGCCAGAACATGAGATACTGGCCGTTCGGCGCCCAGCTCGGCCCCTCGTTGTGGAAGCCTTCGGTCAGGATGCGCTCGCCCGTACCATCCGGCCGCATGATGCCGATGGAAAAGGTGCCGCCCTTCTGTCGCGTGAAGGCGATGTAGTCGCCACGCGGCGACCAGACTGGTTGGGCGTAGGAGCCCTCGCCGAAGGAAACGCGCTGCACGTCGGAGCCGTCGACGTTCATCACGTAGATCTGCTGCCGCCCGCCACGGTCGGATTCGAAGGCGATGCGCGCGCCGTCGGGCGAGAAGGACGGCGAGGTGTCGATGGCGTTGGTCGAGGTTATGCGGGTCGTCGTGCGCGAGCGCAGGTCCATGATGTAGATGTTGGCATTGCCGCCCTGCTGCAGACTCATGACGATGCGCTGGCCGTCCGGCGAGAAGCGCGGGCTCGACGTCATGTCGGGAAAGTTACCGACGATCTCGCGCTGGCCGGTGTCGAGATTGAGCAACTGCACGTGCGGCTGCTCGCCCGTGCGCTGCGACATGAAGGTGATCTCCTGCGCCACCGGCGAGAAGCGCGGCGTGACGACGAGGTCCTCGCCACGCGTGAGATAGCGCAGGTTGGCGCCGTCCTGGTCCATGATGGCGAGGCGCTTGCGCCGCGCCTCCTTCGGCCCGGATTCGTCGACGAAGACGACGCGCGTGTCGAAGAAGCCCTTGAGGCCGGTGATCCGCGTGAAGATGGCGTCCGAGATGATATGCGCGATGCGCCGCCAGTTGTTTGGATCGGTGAAATACTGCTGGCCGGTGAGTTGCTGGCCGGCGAAGACATCCCACAGGCGGAACTCGGCCTTGAGCCGCCCGCCCCCCTCGCGCGTCACCCTCCCCGTCACCAGTGCCTGGGCGTTGATCGCCTGCCAGGCACTGAACTGGGGCGCGGCGTCGAAGGCCGGCGACGGCTCGACGAAGGCCTGCGCATCGATCGGCACGAAATAGCCGCAGCGGCGCAGGTTGGCGGTGATGACCTCGGCGATGCGCGCGCCGAATTCGACGTCACCGCCGAAATTGGTGACGGCGATCGGCAGCGGCTGAAAGTTCGCACGGTCGAGCGTGATGGTGATTTCCGCGCGCGCTGGCGTCAGCACCGCCGGCACCAGGGTCATCGCCGCGATCAGCGGCAGCGCGAGGCGCGCCATCAGGGTCTTCATCATCGGGCTTTTCTTGGCTCTTGCCGGGAGAGACATGACGTTCGTGGGGCGTTGGTTATGGATGAGGCTGACGGCGAAACCATGTCAGCCCAGGAATTCACTCGGGTCGAGGATGACATTCCACTCCTGCCAGTCGGCATAGAAGGGCTGGAAGCGCTCGGGAATGCGGAAGGGCGCACAGCGCCGCACGGCCCTGAGCGCGCTGTCCGCTACCGAGCGGAATGCGGCCTCGCCGGATGCGTTCGCCAGCGTCGGCGTTGCCCTCAGCGAGCCGTCCGGATTGAGGCTCATGCGCACGATCGGCTTGACCGCGGGATTGGCACCCGGTGGCGGCGACCAGCACTGGGCCAACTGCTCGCGCACGATCCCGCCGAGAATATCGGCGTCGGCGGGCGACAGCCTGGCGGCATTCCCGGTGCGTGTGCCGAGCGAGGCGGTGCGGTTCACCTCCTGCCCGGTCGCTGCGGCGTTCTGCGGCTTGTCCTTGCTCTCGAGCAGCTTGCGGATGTCGTTCGGGCTGAACTTGCGGTCCGGCTCCTGTGACCGCGCGGGCGCCGGCCTCTCCTGCGGCTTCGTGTTCTCGATGAGCTTGGCGAGGTCCTCGCGCTTCGGCTCGGGCTTGGGCTCGGGCTTCCTGGGTTCCGGCTGGCGCTCGGGCGGCTTGTCCGCGATCTCGGGCCGCTTCGGCGGCTGCGGCGCGGGCTCCGTCCGGGCGGGTTCGGGCTTTTCTTCGGCCTGCTTCTCGGCGGTCTCGGCAGTGGGCGCCGGCTGTGGCTTCGGCGGCGTGACCTGCTGGGGTGGAGGGGGCGGCGGCGGAGGCGGCGGCTTCGGCGTCTCGGGCTGCTCGGTCTCGGCTGTCTGCGGTCGCGACGGCGGCGCCGGCACGTCACGCGGCGCCTCGCCTGGCTTCGGCTGCTCCTCGACCTTCTCCGACTGCTTGTCGACCACCGGCCGCGGGTTCTCGGCGACCTGCTTTTCGGTCGGCGTGCCACGTGTCAGTTCGCGCAGATCGCTCTCGCTGATCACGTCTACGGCAATCGCCTCCTGCTGGTCGGCGAAGGGCGTCGCCGTCGAAAAGGCGACGAGCCCCGCCACGAGCACGGCGGCATGGCCGACGCCCGAAACGATCAAACCCGGTTGCTGGCGAAAGAAGCGCAGCGCCACGGTCCCGCCCTCAGCTGTGCTGCTCCGGCTCCGTCACCAGCGCAACGCGCTTGAAGCCGGCAGCGGTGACGAGCGCCATGACCTGGGCGACGCGGCCGTAGTCGACCTGGCGGGCGCCGCGGATATAGATGCGTTCCTCGGCCCCGGCCTTGGCCACCGCCATCAGCTTGGGGACGATCTCGCCGTCCTCGAGCGGCGTCTCCATCAGAAAGACGCGTCCCTTGTCGTCGATCGACAGCATCAGCGGCTTCTGCTCGACGTTGATCGGCTTGGCGGCCGTCTCGGGCAGGTCGAGCGGCACGCCAACCGTGAGGAGCGGCGCCGCGACCATGAAGATGATGAGCAGCACGAGCATGACGTCGATGAACGGCGTCATGTTGATCTCGGACATGGCGCCGTGGCGTCGGCGCCGACGCCGGCCGCGGCCGCCTCCGCCCGCTCCTGCTCCGATGGACATGGCCATGGCAGTTCCCTCTCGTTCCTCGCCCGTCAGGCAGCCGCGCGCTCGTCGATCTGGCGCGACAGGATGGCGGAGAACTCGTCGGCGAAGCCCTCCAGGCGCCCCTGCGCCTTCGCCGCCTCGGCCTGAAGCCGGTTGTAGGCGATGACGGCGGGAATGGCAGCGAAGAGGCCGATGGCCGTGGCGAAGAGCGCCTCGGCGATGCCCGGCGCGACGACCGCGAGGCTCGTATTCTTCGAGGCGGCAATGGAGCGGAAGGAGGTCATGATGCCCCAGACCGTACCGAACAGGCCGATGAAGGGCGAGGCCGAGCCGATAGTGGCGAGCACGAGCAGCTTCGATTCAAGCCGTTCCACTTCGCGCTGGATCGACACATCGAGCACCTTGTCGATGCGCTGGGCAAGGCTCGCGACCGCCCGGCCGCTGCCCTCGAATGAGCGCTTCCACTCGCGCATGGCGGCGACGAACAGGGCACCCATCCCCGAGACCGGACGGTTCGCGAGCGAGCGATAGAGATCCTCGAGCGACTGGCCGGACCAGAAGACCTCTTCGAAACGGTCCATCTGCCGCTTGGTGCGCATGAACAGCAGCGTCTTGTCGACGATGATCGCCCAGGACCAGATGGAGGCACCGAGAAGGCCCAGCATCACGAGCTTGACGACGAAATGCGCCTGCCAGAACAGCCCCCAGAGGGATACCTCGTTCACAGCCTGCAGGGCACCTTGCGTCACTTCGGCGGGGTCCATTCGCTTGTCCTTTGCACTCTCGCGCGCCGCATGCGCCGCGGCATTCGCCGTCGTCAACGGCAAACGGCAGGCTGTCGAAATTCCGGAAGCGTCACGCAGATGCTCACTCGCTTCCGAATCTGTCGAAATGAGGGCGCCCCTGGCCCCCGCTTCCCGCGCAACGGGCAACTTGCCGTTGTCACAGTTAGTCCCCCGACACGGTTAACGCCGGGTTTCCGAGGCGCGCGGCATTGAGGGCAAGGCTGGTCGGCAACGGCAAATGAAAACGCCCGCCTGATGAGGCGGGCGTCCGCAAGGCAGCTGGCCTTTCGGCAAGGTAGGCGGCGTTACGCCGCGGGCGCCTCGGGCTGCGGGCGCTGGCGACGCTCGGCCATGAACTGGTCGAACTCGGCCTTGTCCTTGGCAAAGCGCAGCTTGTCGAGGAAGGTCTTGAACTCGCGCTGCTCCTCCTCGAGCCGGCGCAGCGTTTCCTCGCGGTATTCGTCGAAGGCGCGGTTACCGCTGGTGCCGCCCGTCCAGCCGCCATGGCCTTCCATACGGGCGCGCAGACGATCCATCTTCTCCTGCAGGCGCGACATCTTATGCTCCCAGCGGTCACTGCCTCTTCCGCACATCATGCGTCCGCTCCACATTGCATAAATCAGGACAAACAGGCCGAGAGGCCACCAGACGAGAAAGCCGAGGATCGTGAGCGCAATCCATGCCCCCCGTCCCATCTCGTCGAGCTTCGCCGCGATCGGCATGACTGGGCTCCATCGGTGAGTGTCGATCGGCTGTGAATGTAAATCACATTTACATAGGTAGGCAAGGGGCGTGGCCTTGTCAAGCGAAAGCGGTCGTTGGTCGGATCGGGCGCCCGCTGCCGCCGGGCGCTGCCTTGTGTTCTTGGCGTATCGCGCACGCCGACGGCAGCAGGACTCCCGCACGAGGGATCGGAGCGAATATCCGGGACCAGCATACCGGGGTGCCAGTGTGCACCCGGCGGCCATGGCGCGCGATCCGACGAAGCCCGCTTGCGGCCGCCATCGGGAGGCTTCATCGCTTGTGGACAGGCCGGTTGCCCCGGTTGTAGCCCGTGCCCGAATCTCCGAGCGTTCAAAGGTGTTCTGTGCGTCGGGACTCCGGCGCGCTATAGTCGAAGAGAAAGGTGATTCGTCGCAGGCCTCCGGTCTATTTGGATCAATGCCTGTAACGAATACGTCGTTGGCGCGATATCTCTTCGAAATATAGCGGCAACGGCGTGGTCGCGTCGCCCGTGTACTGCGTTGCTTCACGGCAGCCGGGGTCATGGCCGGTTGCCCGAACCGTCCGAGCGAGCCGAGGTATCGGCAATGACCCACGTCGAGTTTGATTACGAACGCAGTGAACACCCGCTCGATGTCGTCGAGCGGCTTGCCAATATCAACGACTGGACTTTCGACCGGGCCGAAGACGACGAGATGTCGATTTCGGTAGCGGGCGTGTGGGCGGAATACCACATCGCCTTCACCTGGATCGAGGACGTCGAGGCGGTGCATGTCGCCTGCGCTTTCGACCTCAAGGTGCCCGAGCGGCGGAAGGCGGAGTTGCTGCAACTCGTCGCGCTCATCAACGAGCAGCTCTGGGTCGGGCATTTCGACCTGTGGAGCGCGCAGGACGTCGTCATGTTCCGTCATGCCCTGCTCCTGAGTGGCGGCGCTGAACCGACGCGCAGCCAGTGCGAGAGCATGCTGCGGACCGCCCTCGAAGCATGCGAGCGGCACTACCAGGCCTTCCAGTTCGTGCTCTGGGCCGGCAAGAGCGCCCGCGAGGCGCTGGAGAGCGTCCTGTTCGAGACCGAAGGCGAGGCCTGACGCCGCAGCCCGACAGGTCGCGGTGGCAAGTTGTGCCCGCGCGGCCTACAACGGCGGGCATGGGCTGTGCCTTTGGCGCAGGTCGATCTTCTTCGGATAGGGCCCGATGTCTCTCGTATTTCCCGAAACCCTCGTTCTCGTCGGCGCCGGCAAGATGGGCGGCGCCATGCTCGACGGCTGGCTCGCCAATGGCCTGGCGCCGGAGGCCGTGACCATTCTCGACCCACACCCCGCGCAGGAACTGACGGCGCTGGCGCGCGAGAAGGGCCTCCGGCTCAACCCGCCACTCGCCGAAATCGCGCCGCCGGCCGCCCTCGTACTCGCCATCAAGCCACAGTCGCTCGATGCGAGCGCCGACACGATTGCACGACTCGCCGGCGCCGGGACGCTCGTCGTCTCGATTCTCGCCGGCAAGACCATCGCCAACCTGCGCGCACGCCTGCCCGCCGCCGGCGCCATCGTGCGCGCCATGCCGAACCTGCCGGCGGCCGTACGCCGCGGCGTCACCGCAGCCGTCACCGGCCGCGAGACCAGCCGCGAGCGGCGCCTCATTGCCGACAGCCTGCTGAAGGGCGTCGGCACCGTCGAATGGCTCGACGACGAGAGCCTGATCGATGCGGTCACGGCGGTATCCGGCTCGGGCCCAGCTTATGTCTTCCACCTTACCGAATGCCTTGCCGAAGCGGGCGCCGCCGCCGGCTTGCCGCCGGACCTCGCCGCCCGGCTCGCCCGCGCCACGGTGGTCGGCGCCGGCGAGATGCTGCGCCAGACGGAGCTCACCCCCGCCAAGCTGCGCCAGAACGTCACCTCCCCCGGCGGCACCACGGCCGCCGCCCTCGACGTGCTGATGGCGAAGGACGGGCTGCAGCCGCTGCTGACGAAGGCCGTCGCGGCAGCCAGGAAACGCGCCGGCGAACTGTCGGGCTGACAGAGCTGCCGGCCGCCATTCGCCGGCAGCGTCGACGGGCTGTCGGGGCGCGCAATCGCGCCCTGCCGGCACGATTCCCCTTCCGATGCCGGCGGCAATGCCTATCTTGAAGACAGACCGTGCATCGAGGAGGACGACATGGCAGCCAAGGGCACCGAAAAGGCGCGCGACATCCGCGGTGACATCGTCGAGGCCCTCATGCGCCTCGCCGCCGAGAGGGACTGGGACGCGATACGCCTCTCCGACATTGCTGCCGAGGCGGGCGTGACGCTGGCCGAGTTCCGCGGCGCCTTCGGCTCCAAGGGCGCTGTCCTCGCCGAGTTCAGCCGCCGCATCGACAAGGCGGTGCTCGAAGCCATGCCGGCGCCCGAGGCGCCCGACAGCATGGCAGACCAGCCGGCCCGCGAGCGCGTCTTCGACGTCATGATGCGCCGGCTCGATGCGCTGACGCCCTACCGGGCCGCCCTCAAGCGCCTGTCCCGCAGTCTCCGGCGCGAACTGACGGCCCTGCCGGAGCTGGCGCGGCTGGCACTCAATTCCCAGCGCTTCATGCTGGAGGCCGCTGGCATCGACACGGAAGGCGCCATGGGGCGGTTGCGCCTGCAGGGCGCCGTCCTCGTCTACGCCCGCGTGCTCGACACCTGGTACGACGACGACGATCCGGCGCTCGCCGCGACCATGGCCCGGCTCGACCGGGAGTTGACGCGCGGGGAGCGCATGCTGCGCTGCGCCGAGGATGCCTACCGTCTTGCCGCCCCGTTCCGGGCCGCCGCACGCGTCTTCTGCGAGGGCCGCGCCCGCAATCGCCGCTATTGGCGCGAGCGGGCGCGCAGCCGCCGCGACATCGACGGCGACGACAACGAATCCTTCGCCCCGGCCATCTGACCCCCATCATTCGGGCCCGCCGCAGAATCTGCTGCGGCGGGCCCGGATGCGGCATCTTCTGTCATCATCGGTCGTTTCTCCACGCCGACGTTGGGATGCGTTGCGCGATGATCTTGCATTGGAGCGTCGCCGGCGGCACATGCGGCGACGCCCGCAACCGATGGAGAATTCCTGCCCATGTCGACGACGGACCTCGCAAGCGAACGCATCACCTTCGACGATTTCCTCAAGATCGACATCCGCGTCGGCACCATCGTCGAGGTCGCCCCCTTCCCGGAGGCCCGCAAGCCGGCATTCAAGCTCGTGATCGATTTCGGCGGTGACATCGGCCGCAGGAAGTCGTCGGCCCAGATCACCCAGAACCACGCGCCCGAGGATCTCGTCGGCCGGCAGGTGCTGGCGGTCGTCAACTTCGCCCCGCGCCAGATCGGCCCCTTCATGTCCGAGGTACTGACGCTCGGCGTGCCCGACGCGGCCGGCAACGTCATGCTCATCGGCCCCGACCGCCCCGTGCCGAATGGCGGGCGGCTGTACTGAGGCCTGCTAGACGGGTATGCGCACCATCGCCCGGAGGCCGCCGAGCGGGCTGTCCATCAGCGTCACGTCGCCGCCATGGGAGCGGGCGATGTCGCGGGCGATGGCAAGGCCGAGGCCGGTGCCGCCGTCGTCGACGTTGCGCGCCTCGTCGAGACGCACGAAGGGCTTGAACACCTCCTCGCGCAGCTCCTTCGGCACGCCGGGGCCGTCGTCGTCCACCGTGATGATGAGCCAGCGCAGGTCGCGCAGGGCATTGATGGCGATCGTCTTGCCATGTCGCGCCGCATTGGCCACCAGGTTGACGAGGAGGCGCCGGAAAGCGTCCGGCCGCACGGTGACGACGAGGTCATCGGCCACGGTCACGCTCGTCGCATGGCCCTGCCGCTCGAGATCAGCCTGCAGGTCCTCGAGCAGGTCCCGCATGTCGGTCGGTGCCGGCTGCTCGCCGGCATCGCCGCGCGCGAAGGCGAGATAGGCCTCGAGCATGCGTGTCATCTCGTCGACGTCCTTGCGCAGGGCCTCGACGTCCGGTGTGTCCTCCAGCATGGCGAGCGACAGCTTGAACCGCGTCAGGATTGTGCGCAGGTCGTGGCTGACACCGTTCAGCATGGTCGTGCGCTGGTCGATGGCCCGCTCGACGCGCTGCTTCATCTCGAGGAAGGCCTGGCCGGCCCGGCGCACCTCGCGCGCGCCGCGCGGGTGGAACTCGACCTCGCGCCCCTTGCCGAAGGCTTCGGAAGCGTCGGCAAGGCGCAGGATCGGCTTGATCTGGTTGCGCAGAAAGAGGATGGCGACGGCGAGCAGCACCAGCGATGCCGTCACCATCCACACGAGGAAGATGTGGGAGTTCGACGCATAGGCGAGGCTGCGCCGCGCGATGATGCGCATCACCGCCTTGTCGAGCTTGATGCGGATCTCGATGAGGTTGGAGCGCCCCACGGTGTCGATCCAGAACGGGCGCGCCACCTGCTTGCGGATCTCGTCGGAGAGCACGCTGTCGAGGATGGAGAAGAAGGGCTTCGGCCCCGGCGGCGGCAATTCCTCGCCCGGCAGGATGTCTACGTCGAGCCCGAGATCCTGCGCCGCGATGCGCGTAAGGATCGTCGCCTCGGCATCCTGCGGATAGCTCTCGTAGACGTGGATGAGCGCCGCGACGTCGCCTGATACGGCGGACGACAGCCGCCGGGTGACGAGTTGCCAGTGCCGCTCCATGAAGACATAGGCAACGACGGACTGCAGGATAACGACCGGTGCGATGATGATGATAAGCGAGCGGGCATAGAGGCCCTTGGGCATCATCGAACCAACCCAGCGCAAGGCCCGGTGGAAGAAGGCCGACGGTCGACCCATCGCACTGATCAGGCTCATGAGGTCACGTCATTCGTCCACGAGCAACCGGTAGCCTATGCCGCGGACGGTCTGCAGATGCACCGGGTTGGCCGGGTCACGCTCGATCTTGCGGCGCAGCCGGTTGATCTGCACATCCACCGTGCGCTCGCTGGCACCGGCCCCGAGCCCGGCGAGCGCCTCGCGCGGCACCTGCTGGCCCGGGCGCGAGCCAAGGATGCTCAGGATCTCCCGCTCCCGGTCCGTGATGCGGATGATCTCGTCGCCGCGGCGCAGTTCGCCCCGGTCGAGGCGGAAGGTGAACTCGCCGAAGCGGATGGCATCGGCCGGCGCCTGGGCGCCCTCGCCGTTGCCCGCCCGCTTGAGGATGTTGCCGACGCGCAGCAGGAGTTCACGCGGTTCGAAGGGCTTCGACAGATAGTCGTCCGCACCGATCTCGAGCCCCCTCACCCGGTCGCCGGCATCCGCCCGCGCCGTCAGCATCAGGATCGGCATGCCCGACAGCAGCCGCAGGCGTCTGGCGAAGTCGAAGCCGTTCTCGCCGGGCATCATGATGTCGAGCACCATCAGGTCGAAGACCATGTGGCCGAGCCGTGACTCGGCCTCGGCCGCATTGGCGGCCGGCGTCACGCGGTAGCCGTTCTCGCTGAGGAACCGTGTGAGGAGATCGCGCAGGCGCCTGTCGTCATCAACCACGAGAATGTGCGGTGCATCGTCCGCCAGCGAGATCGCCCTTCGCATCCGTCAATCCCCGACAGGCGGCTCCCGCCCGTCACTGCCCCTTCCGTTGGCCCGCACCGTACACGAGGCGCGCCACGTGGTCGCGATCGTTTTCGTCGATCATGGCGAAAAGAAAGCGTAGCGCCGCCTGCCTGTCGTCCTCGCCACAGCGCTCGATCGCCCGGCGAATGCGCTCGCCCTGCAACCGGGAGAGCGCGAGCGCCAGGTCGCGGCCCTTGACGGTGGGGAACAGGAGGCGCTGGCGCCGGTCCTGCACGCCGGTGCGCTGCTCGACGAAGCCCTTTTCGACCAGCTCCTTGAGCACGCGGTTGAGGCTCTGCTTGGTGATGCGCAGGATGTCGAGCAGCTCGGCGATGGTGAGACCCGGCTGGCGGTTGACGAAATGCAGTACCCGGTGATGGGCCCGGCCGAAGCCGTAGTCCGTCAGGATGCGGTCGGGATCGCTGACGAAGTCGCGATAGGCGAAGAAGAGAAGCTCGATCACGTCGAAACAAGATTGCGTCTCGACGGAGTCGATCGCAGCCGCGGGCGGCGCCTCGGCAAGGGCTCCAGACAATGCGTCACTCCGTTACGTCAGCCTTATTGACATATCTCAAGCCGATTGTTACTCGTCAAGCGCGATCCGCGAAACGAATGAACTTTGCCGGGCTGTTTTGGGTAGCATTCTGACCCTCCGGCACCGAAGGCGGACGAGGTCGTGAGGAGAATCTCCCAATGTCAGTCATTCCGTTCGATCAGCGTGAAGGTGTCATCTGGTTCGATGGCAAGCTCGTCCCCTGGCAGGACGCGACGCTGCACGTACTCTCCCACGGCCTGCACTATGCCTCCTGCGTGTTCGAGGGCGAGCGCGCCTATGGCGGCGCTATTTTCAAGTCTACCGAGCACTCGCAGCGCCTGAAGAAGTCGGCGGAATACCTCGATTTCGAGATCCCGTTCTCGGTCGAGGAGATCGACGCCGCCAAGCGCCTGGTGCTGGAGAAGAACGGTCAGGTCGACGCTTATGTGCGCCCGGTCGCCTGGCGCGGCTCGGAGATGATGGGCGTCTCGGCCCAGCACAATAAGATCCACCTCGCCATCGCCACCTGGGAATGGCCGAGCTATTTCGACCCGGCCCAGCGCCTCAAGGGCATCCGGCTCGACATGGCCGAGTTCCGCCGCCCGGATCCGGCGACGATCCCGTGCAAGTCCAAGGCTGCCGGCCTCTACATGATCTGCACGATCTCCAAGCACAAGGCCGAGCGCAAGGGCTATGCCGACGCCCTGATGCTCGACTGGCGCGGCCAGGTCGCCGAGTGCACGGGCGCCAACGTCTTCTTCGTGAAGGACGGTGCGCTGCACACGCCGACACCGGACTGCTTCCTCGACGGCATCACCCGCCGCACGGTCATCGACCTCGCCAAGCGCCGCGGCTTCGAGGTCGTCGAGCGCGCCATCCTGCCGGGCGAGCTCGAGGGCTTCTCGGAGTGTTTCATCACCGGCACCGCCGCCGAGGTGACGCCGGTCGCCGAGATTGGCCCCTACACCTTCGTGCCCGGCGCCATCACCAAGGCCCTGCTCGATGACTACATGGCCGAGGTGCAGCCGAAGGCCCGGGCGGCGTGAGGTATGGCGGCGGGTGCCTCCCGGCGCCCGCCCGCCTTTTGCGATGAACGATATCCAGCGCCATGGCCGGGCGTGTCCCGCCATCTACTTCTGAACGCGGCGCTTGCCTGTTGAAGGCGTGGATGCCCGCAGCAGGCGCGGGCGTGACGCGCCGGGATACGCTGTTCCCTCACTCCCAGCGTGTTGTCGCCTCGTGGTCCTCCTGCCGCGGCGCCACCCAGCCGCCGCTGGTGCCGTCGGCGAGATGCTCCTTCTTCCAGAACGGCGCGCGGGTCTTCAGGTAATCCATCAGGAACGACGCCGCCTCGAAGGCCGCCTGCCGATGATCCGAGGCGGTGACGACGAGCACGATGTTCTCGCCGGGGCGGATGAGGCCGTAGCGGTGGATGACGCAAAGGCCCTTCAGCGGCCAGCGCCGCTCCGCCTCCGCGGCCACGCGCGCGATCTCCTCCTCCGCCATGCCGGGATAATGCTCAAGCTCGAGCGCGGCGAGCCGCCCGCCGTCGTTCCGGCACACGCCGATGAAGGTGACGATGGCACCAATGTCATGAGGGCCGGGCTCCCGGGCACCCGCATCCCCGCCGGCCTGCAGCGCCGCCACTTCCGCCGCGACATCGAAATCGGCCGACTGGACGCGGATATCGGCCATGGTGTCAGCCGCCTGTCATGGGCGGGAAGAAGGCGATCTCGCCCGCTCCCGCGATGGGCGCATCGGGCCTGACGTGGCGCCGGTCGATGGCCGCGCGCACGATATCCGGCTCGGCGAAGGCATGGGCATATTCCTCGCCCCTGCCCCTGAGCCAGCCGGCGAGTTCGGCGACCGTGCGCACCTCGTCCGGTGGCGTCACGGTTTCCTCGGTCTTGCCGATCCGCTCGCGCACCCACGCGAAATAGACGATTTTCATGACCGCCGCGCGTCCTCCTCGAGGAGATGCTTGATCCCGGCCTTCATATAGTCCCACCCGGTGTAGAGCGTCAGCACCGCGGCGAGCCACAGGAGCACGATGCCGATCACGATCGTGCCGGGCAATACACGCTCCCCGGCCGGACCGGCCACGAGAAAGCCGATGGAAAGGAGCTGGAACGTCGTCTTCCACTTGGCGACACGCGTCACCGGAACGCTGACGCGCAGTTCCGCCAGGAATTCGCGCAGACCCGAAACGAGGATCTCGCGGCACAGGATGATGATGGCCGCCCACATGCTCCAACCGCGGATGGTCCCGTCCGAGGCGAGCATGAGGAGGCACGCCGCCACGAGGAGCTTGTCGGCGATGGGGTCGAGCATGCGCCCAAGCGCCGATTGCTGCGACCAGGCGCGCGCCAGCCAGCCGTCGAGATAATCCGTCACCGCCGCTGCGATATAGAGGCCAAGCGCGATCCAGCGCGTCCACAGGTCCTCCGGCCAGAAGAGGCAGACGACCACCGCCGGCACGGCCGCGATGCGACCATAGGTCAGGAGATTCGGCAGGCTCAGCGCGCCATTCCGGCGCGTGGTGGCAGTCTCACTCATCGGGCGCGAGCAAACCTTTTCTGTTGCGGTGCGTCAACCTCGGGCAGTCTATCGCCCATCCGTCTCGTGGAAGAAATCATAGACGAGTCGCGCTGTGGCGGCATTGATCCCGGGCACGCGCTGCAGGTCGTCGAGCGAGGCGCGCGAGACCGCCTTCGCCGTGCCGAAGTGGTGCAGCAGCGCCCGCTTGCGCGCCGGGCCGACGCCGGCGATCTCGTCGAGCGGATTGCGGCCGATGTCGCGCCTGCGCCTGGCCCGGTGCGTGCCAATGGCGAAGCGGTGCGCCTCATCGCGCAGACGCTGGATGAAATAGAGGGCCGGATCGCGCGGCGGCAGACGGAAGGGCTCGCGTCCGGGGATGACGAAGGTCTCGCGACCGGCATCGCGATCCGCTCCCTTGGCGACACCGACGAGCGGCACGTCCGTGATGCCGAGTTCGGCGAGCACCTGGCGCGCGGCCTCGATCTGGCCCTTGCCGCCGTCGATGAGCACGAGGTCCGGCCAGGCGGGAAAGGCTCCGTCCCCGTCCCCGTCCGTTTCCGGCGGGAGGTCCGGAAGGCCATCGGCACCTCGTTTCTCCGCCGAGCGGGAGGGATCGGACGCCATATCCGCCTGCGACATGTCGCGCGCCTCCTCCAGCCTCGCCCGCGGCGCTTCCTTCAGCAACCGCGTGAAGCGTCGCTGCATCACCTCGCGCATCATGCCGTAGTCGTCGCCGGGCGTGAGGTCCTGCGAGCGGATGTTGAAGGTGCGGTAGTGGCTCTTCATGAACCCGTCCGCACCCGCGACGATCATGGCGCCGACGGCATTGGTGCCGGAGATGTGCGAATTGTCGTAGACCTCGATGCGCCGCGGCGCCTCGGCGAGGCCGAGCGCCTCGCCCACCGCGGCAAGCAACTTGCGCTGCGAACTCGTGTCGGCCAGACGCCGGCCCAGGGCCTCGCGCGCGTTCTGCGCCGCGTGCGCCACAAGGTCGCGCTTCTCGCCGCGTTTCGGCGCCGCGATCTCGACGCGCTGGCCGGCGCGGGCCGACAGGGCTTCCACGAGCAGATCGCGCTCGGCCGGCTCGTGCGAGACGAGTACGAGCCGCGGGCACGGCTTGTCGTCGTAGAACTGGGCAATGAAGGAGGTCAGCACCTCTTCCGGCGGCAAGCTCTTGTCGGCCTTCGGAAAATAGGCGCGGTTGCCCCAGTTCTGGTGATTGCGGAAGAAGAAGACCTGCACGCAGAACTGCCCGGCCTGTTCATCGAGCGCGAAGACGTCCGCCTCTTCCACGCCCTGCGGGTTGATGTCCTGGCTCGTCTGCACGGCCGACAGCGCCGCGAGACGGTCGCGGTAGCGCGCCGCTCTCTCGAATTCGAGCGCCTCGGAAGCCGCCTGCATCTCGCCTGCCAGCATCTGCTTCACCGCGCTGGAGCGGCCGGAGAGGAATCCGCGCGCCTCCTCGACGAGATGGCCGTAATCCGCGAGCGAGATTTCCCCGGTGCAGGGCGCGGCGCAGCGCTTGATCTGGAACAGCAGGCACGGGCGCGTGCGGTTCTCGTAATAGCTGTCGGTGCAGGTGCGCAGAAGGAAGGCGCGCTGCAGGGCGTTGACGGTGCGCGTCACGGCGCCCGCATTGGCGAAGGGGCCGTAGTAATTGCCCTTGCGCGTGCGGGCGCCACGGTGCTTGACGAGTTGCGGCGCCTCATGGTCGCCGGTGATGAGAATGTAGGGGAAGGACTTGTCGTCGCGTAACAGCACATTGTAGCGCGGCCGCAACTGCTTGATGAGATTGGCCTCGAGCAGTAACGCCTCGGTCTCCGTCTGCGTGGTGACGAATTCCATGGCCGCCGTCTCGGCGATCATCCGCATGGTGCGATGCCCGCCGTGGCCGATGCCGCGCATGTAGTTGGCGACGCGCTTCTTGAGGCTGCGCGCCTTGCCGACATAGAGCACGTCGCCCGAGGCGTCGATCATGCGATAGACGCCGGGGCTGTTGGGCAATGTCTTCCAAAAGTCGCGGATGACCTCCGCGCCAGCGCGCACGGAAGCCGGCGCATCGGCGACGAGATGCTCGATCTCGCGCAGTTCGCCGCCATTCTCGCCCGTCTCCGCCGGGACGTCCTCGCCCTGCCGCGCGGGGGCTCTTCCGCTCTTCGAGTCGTCCGCCATCATGGCGATGAGGTGACGCCGTGCGGACGGAAGGTCAAGAGGCCGGCGCGGGATGCAGCATCACGCCGGCGCGAGGCCGATGCGGGCGTCGCGCTGGCGCAGCCAGTGGATGAAGGGCACGGCGAGAAGCACCATCCATGCCTTGCCGATGACCTGGCCGGCGAAGAAGTCAAGGCTGCCGAAGGCGAGCTGCAGGAAGACGGCGCTGTCGACCACGAGGCCGACGACGCTCGACAGCACGACCGCCGTCACGAAGCGCTTGCGCTGCAGCGGCGTATAGACGGCGAAATCGGCCAGTTCCGACAGGAGGAAGGCCGCGGCAGACGCTATGACTATGGCCTGCGGCGCAAGCAGGGCCGAGAGCGCCGTGCCGACGACGATCGCTCCGAGCGCGGCCTTGGCGCCCAGGCGCCGCTGCACGATGTCGCGCGCGACGAGCGCAAGGCCGATCATCAGCACGCCACTCGGCGCCATGATGCCGGGTGCAACCGGGATGAGGCACGGCCCCTCCGGCACGCAGACCGTGCCGGCATTGCCGATGAGCCAGTTGGCGGCGGGGATGGTGAGGCCGAAGACGAGGAGGGCGAGGATGCCCTCGAACTGTTTCTGCCGGATCTTGTCGGTCGTCGGGTTCATGGTCCGTCGCTGTCTTCCGCGTTGCGCCCGGTGCGCCATTTCGCCCAGCCGGCGGCGCGCAACTCGCAGGCCGGGCAGGTGCCGCAGCCATAGCCCCAGTCGTGGCGGCGCGAGCGCTCGCCAAGGTAGCACGTGTGCGTCTCCTCGACGACGAGGGCGAGGAAATCCGCGCCGCCCAGCCGCTCGGCGAGCGCGAAGGTCTCCGCCTTGTCGCGCCACATCAGCGGCGTGTGCAGCACGAAGCGGCTGTCGGTGCCGAGATTGATGGAGACCTGCATCGCCTTGATTGTGTCGTCGCGGCAGTCAGGATAGCCGGAGTAATCCGTCTCGCACACGCCGAGCACGATGTGGCGCGTCCCGCGCCGATAGGCGAGCGCCGCGGCGAAAGTGAGGAAGATGAGGTTGCGGCCGGGGACGAAGGTCGTCGGCAGGCCGTTCTCGCCCGTCGCGATCGCGACCTCGCGCGTCATCGCCGTGTCGGAGATGGCGCCGAGCGCGGCAAGCGGCACGACATGGTCGCGGCCGAGCCGCTTCTCCCCCATCGCGCCCGGCCGGGCAAGGCGCTCGCGGATCACCCCGCGGCAGGTCAGTTCCACCGCATGGCGCTGGCCGTAGTCGAAGCCGATCGTTTCCACATGGGCGAAGCGTTCAAGCGCCCAGCCGAGGCAGACGGTGGAATCCTGCCCGCCGGAAAAGAGGACGAGGGCCTTGTCGTCGGCGATCTCGGGCATCGCACCGATCAGTCGAACAGGCTGGAGACGCTCGATTCCGTCGCCGTGCGGCCGATGGCCTCGCCGATAAGCGGGGCGATGGTGATGACGCGGATGTTCGGCGCCACCTTCACGGCCTCGGTCGGCTGGATGGAATCGGTGATGACGAGTTGCTTGAGGCGCGAGGACGAGATGCGCGCCACGGCCCCGCCGGAGAGCACGCCATGCGTGCAATAGGCGTAGACCTCGCGCGCGCCCTTGGCGAGCAGCGCGTCGGCGGCGTTGCACAGCGTGCCGCCGGAATCGATGATATCGTCGACGAGAATGCAGGAACGACCCTCGACATTGCCGATGATGTTCATCACCTCCGACTCGCCCGGCCGCTCGCGGCGCTTGTCGACGATGGCAAGCGGTGCGTCGATCCGCTTGGCGAGCGCGCGGGCGCGCACCACGCCGCCGACGTCCGGCGAGACCACCATGACATTGGCGAGGTCCATGTGTTCGCGGATGTCGCGCACCATCACCGGCGCGCCATAGAGGTTGTCGGTCGGGATGTCGAAGAAGCCCTGGATCTGCCCGGCGTGCAGGTCGAGCGTCAGCACACGGTCGGCGCCGGCGCGAGTGATGAGGTTGGCGACGAGCTTGGCCGAGATCGGCGTGCGCGGGCCGGGCTTGCGGTCCTGCCGGGCATAGCCGAAATAGGGCAGCACGGCCGTGATGCGGCGGGCGGAGGAGCGGCGCAGCGCATCGATGATGATGAGCAGCTCCATCAGGTGGTCGTTGGCCGGGAACGAGGTCGACTGGATGACGAAAACATCCTCGCCGCGTACGTTCTCCTGAATCTCGACGAACACCTCCATGTCGGCGAAGCGCTTGACCTGGCAGGTCGCGAGCGGCACCTCGAGATAGTTCGAGATGGCCTCGGCGAGCGGACGGTTCGAATTGCCCGCGACGAGCTTGATCGAGGGTTTCATCCAGCGCGTTCCCGTATGTTGAGCGGAGCTGTGGAACTAGAGCCTGGCCGTCTGCCACGGGTCGCGCTGTCACAACCCGGACATATTGGTCTGCGCGGCTCTTATCAGCGATGGCGCGGGTGAACAATAGCACTTGTGCTGCAGCGCGGCATCTGGATGGCCGGCATGCCCCTCCCCGCTAGTGGCAAGAGGGTTCCAGGCCTTGCTCAACACAGCACGAGATCGAGTGAGGACAGGTTCAGCGCGTCGGGCGCACCCTCCGTCACGAGATAGGTGCGGCCGAGGCACATGGCGGTCCCGCTTTGCGAATCCATCAGGATCATGTGCGCGAACATCACCATGCCCGGCACCAGCGGCCAGTCGTTATCCTCGTAGAACATCGGCCAGTCCATCCACGACGGGGTGAACTTGGCGCCCAGCGAATAGCCGCAGGCGTTGAGGCGGTGGCCGGCGAGCCCCGCCGCGTCCAGTGCCTTGGCATGGGCTGTGAAGACGTCCCCCGCCGTCTTGCCCGGCCGCATAGCCGCCTCGCAGGCGAGCAACGCCTCCTGCGCCGCTCGGTGATAGGTGAGATGCTCGGGCCGCGGGTCGCCGATGACGAGCGTGCGCATGGCCGCGACGTGGTAGTGCCGGTAGACGCCGGCGAATTCGAGCGTCAGCTGGTCGCGCGGATCGAGCACGCGCCGGCCGCTCTTGTAGCGGCACAGCAGGGCCTCGCGTCCGGAGCCGATGATGAACTCGTTGGCGGGATAGTCGCCACCGCCGCGGAAGATCGCCGCGTGCTGGGCGGCGAGGATCTCGCCCTCGTCGGCCCCGGCCCGCGTCAGGGCGATGGCCGCCCGGTCGGCCTCATCCGCGAGCACCGCCGCCCGACGCACATAGGCGAGTTCCTCCTGCGACTTCACCGCCCTCAGGCGCGTGACGACGAGCGAGGCATCCGTGAGCTGCGCAAGGCCATCGAAGGCGGCGTCGAGCCTGCGGCCGTTGGCGGCGACGAGGCCGTAGGATTCGTATTCGACGCCGATGCGTTTGCCGGCGAGGCCCTTCTCGGCCGCGATGGCGCCGAGCTCGCCCGCCGGGTCGGCGTCCCGGCCGTCCCTCCAGATGCGGATGTCCTCGATATTCGACGTCAGCTCCGCCTGCCGCAGATCGGCGGAGCGGGTGAGAAGCACGATGTCGCCGCCGGCCGTAACGAGAAGGCTCTGGAAGAAGCAGAAGCCGAAGGTGTCGTAGCCGGTCAGCCAGTACATCGATTCCTGCTGGAACAGGAGGAGCCCGTCGAGCTTCTCCCGTTCCATCGCGGCAAGCAGGCTTTCCTTGCGGCGGGCGAATTCGGCTGGCGAGAAATGCAGGGCCATGCGGGTTCCTCATGGGTGGACCGGCGGATGCAATCCACTCATCAATGCCAGCTTCGGACCCGCCCCGTCGAGGCCGCACGGCGCTTTCCGCAGTAAGAATTCCTTGTCTTCTGCGCGCTACAGACATCATCCTGAAGCAACTGATGCGTCGGGGACGGGAATGCGTGCAGCGGCAGGGCTCGGATCGGGGTTGATCGCCGGCAACGCCGCCGATGCGCACGCAGGCCCCCTGACCGGCGGCCATGAAGGCTTCATCGACGCGCTGGCCATGCACATCGGCCAGGCGGGGCGCGCCCTATGGGACGTGCTCGTTGCGACGCCACAGATCCCCTCCGCCTTTGCCGACGTGTGGGATGTCATGACGGCCGACGTCCCCGAGGCCGGCACGCTCCTCGCCCACGCCGTCGTCATCGGCGTCGCGGTGCTCTTCGTTCCCACGCTGGTGCGCCGCCTTGCCGGGGGTGCAGAGATTCATGCGGATGACGACGGGCGAGCACGGCTCAAGAAGGCCGTGCGTCGGCTCGTCGTCGATGCGGCCGGCCTCATCGTCATGGTTGCTATCACGGCATTGCTGGCGCGGCTGTTCCTGCGCGGCGACACGCCGGTGCATGGGCTTGCCGTTGCGATCGTCGGGGCGGCCGTGCGCTGGCGGCTGGCCATGCTGCTGCCGCTCACCCTCCTGCGCCCTCAGGAGCCGCAGTTGCGCCTCGTGGCGGTCGGAGAGGACCGGGTGCGCGCCGTACTCGTCGGCGCCGGCGCGACGCTCGCCATCCTTCTTGTCTTCTACACGCTCATGCCGGTCTTCGTCCGCGCCGGCATCGCGCGCCCGCCGGCACAGGCCCTTGGCGTGATCGTCGGCACGCTCGCCGCCACAGCCGCAGGCATGACGCTCGCTCGTTTCTTCGCGCACGCCGCCGAGGCGCCGCGTGCCGTCGTCATTGCCGCCGGTGCAATCGTCGTCCTCGTCTGGGTGGCGTGGATCTACGGCATCGTCGCGCTCGACTTCGACCTCTATCACGCCGCTGCCTTCTCGGCGCTGCTCGCCCTTGTCGTGGCGACGCTCGACCGCTTCCTCGCCTATGCCATCGCCTGCTGCCGCCCGCAGGAGGCTCCGGAGACGACCGAAGCCGAGGAGCCCTCGGCCGAGCTCGCCCTCGTGGCGGATGCGGAGGCCGCGGATGCAGCCGTGCCTGACCCCGGGTCGCCATATCTCCTGCAGATCCTGATCACGGCGCGCCGCATCGTGATCGCTGTTGCCATAACTGCCCTCGCGACCTTCTTCGTCCGGCTCTGGGTGGTCGAGATCCTCGCGCTCGTCAGCCAGGAACTCTGGTACGCCTGGCGCGAGGCGCTCCTGACGGCGGTCGGCATTCTCGTCGTCGGCTACATCTTGTTCGAGCTGCTGCGCGGCTGGGCACGCCTCAAGTTCGCCCCGCGGACGCACGGATCGGCGGACGATCACGACGCCGCCGGCCTGCCGCGGCCGGCGGGGCGGCTCGCCTCGGTCCTGCCGCTGCTCGAAGGCTTCGTCGGCGCGCTCATCGTCGCCACCGCCATCCTCGTCGCCCTGTCGCATCTCGGCGTCAACATCGGCCCGATCCTCGCCGGCGCCGGCATCTTCGGCCTCGCCTTCAGCTTCGGCTCGCAGGCGCTGGTGCGCGATATCGTCTCCGGCATCTTCTATCTTGCAGACGACGCCTTCCGCGTCGGCGAATACATCCAGGCCGGCAGCCACAAGGGCATGGTCGAGCGCATCTCGGTGCGCTCGCTGCGCATCCGCCACCAGAACGGGCAGTTCCACACCATTCCCTACGGCCAGCTCGGCGCCGTGACCAACTTCAGCCGCGACTGGGCGACGGTGAAGTTCAACCTGCGCCTCGCCCGCGATGCCGACGTGGAACAGGCGCGAAAGATCGCCAAGAAGATCGGCCAGGACCTCCTGACCCACGAGGAATATGGCAAGGATTTCATCGGCCCCGTGAAGATGCAGGGCGTCGCCGACGTGCAGGAGAACGCCCTCGTCTGCCGCTTCAAGTTCACCGTCAAGCCGGGCCGGCAGGCCCTCATCCAGCGCGAGGCCGTCAAGCGCCTGTTCAAGGGCTTCACCGACGCCGGCATCCGCTTCGCCTCCAATGCGGTCGTCGTGCAGGGCGGCGACGGCCGGAGCGACGCCTCCGCCGCCGCGGCAGCCGACCTGTCGCGCCATCTGGCCGAGGAGCGGGCGCAGGCGCAGGGCTGACGCCCGGCCACGCAGCGTTGCAAAATCGAGGACTTGCTGCTAAAGGCAACGCGCGCCCGCCAGACACCCCTGGAGGCACGGGTGCGCCACACATGTTCTGTTGAACGTGAATGGCCGTGCGCGAGCACGGCCGTTTCTGTTCCGTGACCACAAAGGATCGAAGCCATGTCCGCTGTCAAGCAGCTCAAGGCCTCGGCTCGCGAGCGGGTCGGCAAGGGGGCCGCCCGTGCCGTTCGCCGTCAGGGCCGTGTTCCCGCAGTCATCTACGGTCTCGGCGAAGCGCCGCAGCCGATCGCGCTCGACTTCAACGAGACGAAGCGCCTGATCTTCTCCGGCGGTTTCCTCACCACTGTTTTCGAGATCGACGTCGACGGCAGCAAGACCCGCGCCATTCCGCGCGACTTTCAGCTCGATCCGGTGAAGGACACGCCCCTCCACGTCGACTTCCTGCGCGTGACGCGCGATGCCACCGTCAACGTCGAGGTGCCTGTGCACTTCCTGAACCAGGAAGCTTCGCCCGGCCTCAAGCGTGGCGGCACGCTCAACGTCGTACGCCACACGGTCGAGCTCATCGTGCCGGTCGATGCCATCCCCGATGCGATCGACATCGACCTCACGGGCCGGGAGATCGGCGATTCCATTCATATCTCGGCCGTCAAGCTGCCGGCCGGCGTCACCCCCGTGATCCAGGACCGCGACTTCACCATCGCGACCGTGGTCGCGCCGTCCAAGCTCGTCGCCGAGACGGCCGAGGAAGCTGCTGCCGGCGAGACCGAAGAGAAGTAATTTTCCCCAAGAGCGGGGCGGGCCTCTTCGTCCGCCCTGTCTGCCTCTCCCTGGGCACCGCCCGAGGATCGAGCCCGGTGCATGCTGGCCGCACTGGCCGGCCGCGCCGGGTTTCGGGAGCACCATGTGCTTCCTTCCGTTCACGGGGCTTCGCCATGCTGCTGTTCGTCGGGCTCGGCAATCCGGGCGCGCGCTATGCGCACAATCGGCACAACATCGGCTTCATGGCCGTCGACGAGATCGCCCGCCGGCACAATGCCGGCCCGTGGCGCCGTCGCTTCCAGAGCGAGGTGGCGGAGGCCGTCGTCGGCGGCGAACGCCTCCTGCTCATGAAGCCCCAGACCTACATGAACGAATCGGGCCGTGCGGTTGGCGAGGCGCAGCGCTTCTTCAAGGTCGCCCTCGCGGATATCGTCGTCTTCCACGACGAGCTCGACCTTGCACCGGCCAGGCTGCGCATCAAGACGGGCGGCGGCATCGCCGGGCACAACGGCCTGCGGTCGATTTCCGCCCACGTCGGCAACGACTATCGCCGGGTGCGCCTGGGCATCGGTCACCCCGGCGACAAGGCGCTCGTGCACACCTATGTGCTCAGCGATTTCGCCAAGGCGGAGGAGCCCTGGGTCGAGGATCTCACGGGCGCGGTGGCAGAGTTTGCGGCGCTCCTTGCCAGGGGCGAGGACGCCAGTTTCCAGAACAAGGTGCATCTGGCCATGGATGCGCGGGGTTGGGGCGACGTGAAGCGCCCGGGCGAACGCGCCGGAGGATAGGTGATGGGTTTCAAGTGCGGCATCGTCGGCCTGCCGAACGTAGGCAAGTCGACGCTCTTCAACGCGCTCACGCAGACGGCGGCGGCCCAGGCGGCCAACTATCCCTTCTGCACCATCGAGCCGAATGTTGGCGAGGTCGCGGTCCCGGACCCGCGCCTCACGACACTCGCCGGGATCGCAGGCTCGGCGCAGATCATCCCGACGCGGCTCACCTTCGTCGACATCGCCGGCCTGGTGCGCGGCGCCTCGAAGGGCGAGGGCCTCGGCAACCAGTTCCTCGCCAACATCCGGGAGGTTGACGCCATCGCCCATGTGGTACGCTGCTTCGAGGACGGCGACGTCACACACGTCGAGGGCAAGATCGACCCCATCGCCGACATCGAAACCATCGAGACCGAGCTTATGCTCGCCGATCTCGACAGCCTCGAAAAGCGCGTCACCGCCCTCGAGAAGAAGGCCCGCGGCGGCGACAAGGAGGCGAAGGAATCCCTCGACCTCATCTCGCGCGCCCTCACCCTGCTGCGCGCCGGCAAGCCGGCCCGGCTCGTCGAGCGCAAACCGGAGGAGGAGCGCGCCTTCGGCATGCTCGGCCTGCTGACGTCGAAGCCCGTCCTCTATGTATGCAATGTCGATGAGGGCTCGGCCCGCAATGGCAACGCATTCTCCGCCCGCGTCTTCGCGCGCGCCGCGGAGGAAGGGGCCAAGGCCGTCGTCGTCTCGGCCAAGATCGAGAGCGAGATCGCCGTGCTACCGGCCGAGGAGCAGGCGGACTATCTCGCCGCCATCGACCTCGAGGAGCCCGGCCTCAACCGCGTGATCCGCGCCGGCTACGAATTGCTCGGCCTCATCACCTATTTCACGGTAGGGCCCAAGGAGGCGCGCGCCTGGACCATCACCCGCGGCACGCGGGCACCGCAGGCCGCCGGCGTCATCCATACCGACTTCGAGAAGGGCTTCATCCGCGCCGAAACCATCGCCTATGCCGACTATGTGGCGCTGAAGGGCGAGGCCGGGGCGCGCGATGCCGGCAAGCTGCGCCTTGAAGGCAAGGACTATCAGGTCGCCGACGGCGATGTTCTGCACTTCCGCTTCGCGACCTGAGGTTTTGGTCGGACGAATGGCGAACCGCCAGTGCCACGCGCAACCATTGGCCGGGCGCAGGCGGAGCAGCCCGGGTGCCGACGCAAGAACCTCATGAGCATCCGGGACCGGCAGCCACTTTCCCCTCGCCTGCTATCGATCGGTCTCCACCGGGGCGCCGATGCCGAGCCCCTGAAGGTAAACGAGCATCCCCGCCTCCAGTAGTTCCTCGGGCGTCATGGGCAGCGCGCGCCGTCCGGCGTCACCGCGAGCGAACAGGGACGCGATACCGTGCGACATTGCCCAGATATGCAGGGCCATCATCAGGGCCGGCGGCCGCTTGCCGGCAGGCACGGTGGCGACGAGCGCGTCCGCCGCATTGCGCAGCACCAGGAAGGCCCGCTCGGCGGCGAGCCTCAGCTCCGGGCTGGTATCGAGCGAGACGCCGGCCTCGAACATGGCGGAATAATAGGCCGGCTCGTTGCGGGCAAAGGCGAGATAGGCCTTGCCGAGACGCTCGAAGGCCGTGCCCGGATCGGGCGCCCCGCTCGCCCAAGCGGCCGCGAGTTCGCCCTCGAACTGGCTGAAGCCGCGCAGCGCCACATCGGCGAGCAGTTCTTCCCGATCCCGGAAATGGCGATAGGGCGCAGCGGGACTCACGCCGGCCCAGCGCGCCGCCTCGGCAAAGGTGAAGCCGGCCGGTCCCTTCTCGGCGATGAGCTCGAGAGCGGCACGGACGAGCGTTTCCTTCAAATTCCCGTGATGATAGCCCCGGGAGCCATCCGATCCGCCGCGTTTCCAGCTCATGTGAAAAGGTCTTACATGCCTTTAAGGGCGCTGTCGATGCAATGGCTCGGCGCCTATGCCTCGCCGCCGAGAATCCTGCGCAGATGGCCCGGAATGCGCGCCGGCCGGCCGCCGGCGATGGCCGCCACGCGCACGTCGGCCGTAACGATGACTTCGTCACCACGGAGGATGCGCTGGGCGATGACGAGCGAGGCGCCACGCACCTCGTCGGTGCGCGTCTCGACCGTCAGGACGTCGTCCATGCGCGCCGGCAGGATATAGTCAATCGTCATGCGTCGCACCGCGAAGATGAGGCCTTCGCCATCGGCATGCAGATCCGACTGGGCAACGCCGGCGAGGCGCAGGAAGTCCGTGCGCCCGCGCTCCAGGAAGCGCAGGTAGTTCGCGTGATAGACGATGCCGGAGAAATCGGTGTCCTCGTAATAGACACGCACCGGCAGGATATGGGTGCGCCCCTCGAGCACGCCGGCAAGATGCGGCCAGTGCCGGCCCGCTGTGTCAATCGTCATCACATCGTCCCTTTGCCCGTCCATCTCGTCCTTTCCATCGGCCGCTTCTCCCGCCGCACTGACCTACACATACCGGTCGTCGATTTCCATCCCCTGCCACCGGCGGAAGCCTGTGCTATCGTCGCAGCGATCCGGCCGTCGGCCGCCACATGACCGGTCCCTCGATGAAGTCCCTCATCAACAGCTGGCAACTCTGGGCTTTTCTGTCCGCCACCTTCGCGGCCCTGACGGCGGTCCTCGCCAAGGTGGGCGTGGAAGAGATCAATTCCGATTACGCGACGCTGGTGCGCACGCTCGTCATCCTCGCCGCCGCGGCGGCCATCGTCGCAGCGACCGGGCAGTGGCAGTCGCCCGTGTCGGTGCCTGGCAGGAGCTATCTCTTCCTCGTCCTCTCCGGCCTTGCGACGGCAGCCTCCTGGCTGTGCTACTTCCGTGCCCTGAAGCTGGGCGACGCCTCGCGCGTCGCACCCATCGACAAGCTCAGCGTCGTCCTCGTCGCCGTCTTCGCCGCCCTCTTCCTCAACGAGCGGCTGGCCTCGATCAACTGGCTTGGCATCGTCCTCATCACGGCCGGCGTCGTTCTCGTCGCCTACAAGCCCTGAGCCTCAGGCCTCGTCGTCGCCGCCGAACAGGCCGAACTGCACTGTCTCGCGCTGCGGCTCCTCGAGGCCGAGGTGGCGGAAGGCGTGCGGGGTCAGGATGCGCCCGCGCGGCGTGCGCTGCACGAAGCCCTTCTGGATGAGGAAGGGCTCGATGATCTCCTCGATGGCGTCGCGCGGCTCCGACAAGGCTGCGGCGATCGTCTCGATGCCCACCGGCCCGCCGCCGAAGGAGAGCGCGATGGTCGAGAGATAGCGCCGGTCCATCAGGTCGAGCCCGGCGCCGTCGACCTCGAGCAGTTGCAGCGCCTTGTCGGCGATGGCGCGGGTGACCGTGTCGGCCCCGTCGACCACCGCGAAATCGCGCACCCGGCGCAGGAGGCGCCCGGCGATGCGCGGCGTGCCGCGGGCCCGGCGGGCGATCTCGTTGGCACCGTCGTCGCTCATGCCGATGCCGATGACCCGCGCGCCCCGCTTCACGATGAGCTCGAGTTCCTCCACCGTATAGAACTGCAGACGGATGGGGATGCCAAAACGGTCGCGCAGCGGGGTGGTGAGCAGGCCCTGGCGCGTGGTCGCGCCGACGAGCGTGAACTTCGGCAGGTCGATCTTGACCGAGCGCGCCGCCGGCCCCTCACCGATGATGAGGTCGAGCTGGTAGTCCTCCATCGCCGGATAGAGGATCTCCTCCACCGCCGGGTTGAGGCGGTGGATCTCGTCGATGAAGAGCACGTCGCGCTCGTCGAGATTGGTGAGCTGGGCGGCAAGGTCCCCCGCCTTGGCGATGACCGGCCCGGACGTGGAGCGGAAGTTGACGCCGAGCTCGCGGGCCACGATCTGCGCGAGCGTCGTCTTGCCGAGGCCGGGCGGGCCGACGAAGAGCACGTGGTCGAGCGCATCGCCCCGCGTCTTCGCCGCCTCGATGAAGACCGAGAGATTGGCCCGCGCCTGCGCCTGGCCGATGAACTCGCCGAGCGCGAGTGGTCTCAGCGACTGATCGGGGTCGTCGCCCCGCCGTTCGGCGGAGACCAGGCGCTGAGACGTCATTGTATGCCTCCCCAGCGCATCGGAGCGGCCGCGACCGCACGGTCGATGCCGCGCCGGTCCCTCGCCCTCCGAGCCGCCCCGATGCTGCTCCTGCAAGTCATTCGTCGTTCCCTGCGTCGGCCCCGCTCCCAGACGAGCCTATACCCCGGCCGTGACGCCGGCCAAACGGGTCGGATCGTCCGCTGCCGCCCCTCGTCACGCAACTGTTCCCTAAGGGGATGGTCATGCCCTCTCATCGCATCTCGAGTCGATATGTCCCGCTTGCGGCATTCCTGATCACCGCTGCGATCCCGGTGGCTGCCGAAGGCCGCCCCCCCACGACGTCCGAACAATGCGCTCCGTTCCGCAGCGGCGCGTGCAAGCCGCTCGCACAGCCCTTCACCGACTTTTCACCTGAATGGCAACCCGCGCCCCCACCGCCGCCCGACCTGCTCTACGCGCCCGGCAAGAAGGCGGGATCGCTTCCCTCTCGTGAGGACCTGCCGGCCGCCATGCGCCGGCCACCGGAGAGGAAAAGCCGCTGAGACCCGTCGCGCCCAAGCCGCCCGTCATCGCGCCAGCTCCTTCAGGCCGAGGCGGATGAGGGTGGCGGTCTGCGCCTCCTCTCCCGCCGCTTTGAGGGCCGCGGCAACGGCCGCCGCCGCCTGCGGCTGCCCGTAGCCCAGATTGACCAGAGCCGAGACGGCATCGGCCACGGGCGCCGGCGCATCGCCGTCCGTCACTGCCCCGGAAAGGCGGATGACCGCCGGATCGACCGCCCCGAACACCGGCGCCTTGTCCTTCAACTCGGCAACGAGGCGGGCGGCGAGCTTCGGCCCGACGCCAGGCGCGCGTGCGATCGCGGCCTTGTCGCCCATGCCGACGGCCGAGGCGAGAGCGCCAGGGTCGAGCACCGAGAGGATGCCGAGCGCAACGCGCGACCCTACACCCTGAACCGTCTGCAAGAGGCGGAACCATTCCCGCTCCGCGTCGCTGCGGAAGCCGTAGAGGCGGATCATGTCCTCGCGCACGATGGTCTCGATGGCGAGGGTCGCCGCCTCGCCGGCCGGCGGCAGGTTCTGCAGCGTGCGCGAGGAACAGTGCACCAGATAGCCGACGCCGTGCACGTCGAGGATGACGTGGTCCTCGCCGTAACTGTCGACGACACCCTTGAGCTTGCCGATCATGCCCGCACCCGCCTGTCGAATCGTGCCGTCATCATAGGGCAAGAGCCTTGCGCAGCGCCCGTGCCTGCCGGTGCTGGGCGTGGGTGATGGCGACCGCGAGCGCATCGGCCGCATCCGCCGTCGTCGCCACTGCCTTCGGCAGCAGCACCTTGATCATTGCCGCGATCTGGCGCTTCTCGGCATGGCCGACGCCCGTGACGGTCTTCTTGACGAGATTGGCCGCATATTCGGCGACGTCGAGGCCGGCGAGCGCCGGCACCAGCAGCGCCACGGCGCGCGCATGGCCGAGCTTCAGCGTCGCCTGCGCATCCTTGTTGACGAAGGTCTCTTCCACCGCCACCTCGTCCGGCCCGTGATCGCGCACGATGGCCGTGAGCCCGTCGTGCAATTCGCGCAGCCGCTCGGCGAGCGGCAATTCGCCGTTGGAGGTCACGCAGCCGCAGGCGACGAAGGACAGGCGCGTGCCGGCAATGTCGACGACGCCCCAGCCCATCTTGCGCAGGCCGGGGTCGATACCGAGGATGCGAATCGCGTCAACGCCCATGCCTTCGGCTTTAGCCGAACAAAGGGCGAACGGCCAGCCTCTTTACCCGCGTCGCCTGCCGACGCCCGCCAGTGCCCCGACGGCGCCGCTCGCGAAGAGGAAGCCAGCGGTGACGAGCACGAGGGCGCCGATGGCGAGCGGGGTGAGACGCTCGCCGAGGAGCAGCATGCCGCCGAAGGAGGACATGGCCGGCACGAGTGCCGAGAAGGCCGCGGCCACCGTGACGCCGAGGCGGCGCACGGCGAGCGAATAGGCCGCGATGCCGACGACGCCGGACAGGACGCCCTGCCACAGCACCTGCATTGCGAGTTCCTGCCAGGGAGCGGTGAGGAAGCCGCTGTCGCCGGACAGATACCAGATCGGCAGGAGCAGCAGGAAGGACCAGGCGTTGAGCACGGCGGCCGCCTGCCAGCCGGTCAGCCCACTCTGCCGGATGCCGAAGGTGTAGACCGCCCACAGCGCGCCACCGCAGACGAAAAGCAGGTCGCCACGCCAGCTGCCGGCGGCGTCGCCGAGGCTCGGTCCGATGATGGCTGCGACACCGGCGAGGATGAGGGCAAAGCCGACGAGATGGACGCGGGTCGCCCGCTCGCCGAACCACAGCGCGCCGAGGAGCATGACGAACATCGGCACGGTGGTCGGCATGATGGCGCCCATGTGGGCGACCGGGGCCAGGCGCGCGCCGGCCATCGCAACGAGCCCGAACGGCAGGCCGGCGCCAGCCACCATGGCGGCGATCGTCCAGGGATTGGCCTTGCGGGGCAGGAGGCCGTTGCGCAGCAAAACCGGCGCCAGCAGTAGAGACGCCACGCCGTAGCGCAGGAAGGCGAGATCGAACGGCGTCAGGCTGGTCGAGGCGCTGTGGCGCGTGGCGATCTGCCAGCCGGCCCAGATGGAGATCGCGGTGAGCGCGGCGAGGATGCCGAGGAGCCGCCCGTCACGCACGGGGGTGCGCGCCGCCGCGTTAGCATCGACCGCGCCCTCGGTATGCACCGCCATCCACGCCTCCGGAACGCCGCTGTAACAAGTGGCGCATCCATAGCCGCTGGTCGGGCGGCGCACATCGTCGCGCGGCGGGCAGCAGCCGTGCGCCGGGCGCACGGCCGCGCCCGATCAGGCGCTCAGCTTCGCCAGGAGGCTGTCGGAGATCTCGAAATTGGCGAAGACGTTCTGCACGTCGTCGTGTTCCTCGAGCGTGCCGATGAGGCGCATCAGCTTCTCGCCCGTCTCGTCGTCGACGGCGATGGTGTTCTGCGGCTTCCACACGAGCTTGGAGGCCGTCGGCTCGCCGAACTTCTCCTCGAGCGCCTTGGAGACCTCGTTGAGCGCACCCTGCTCGCAATAGACCTCGTGGCTCTCCTCGCCCGAGACCACGTCGTCGGCGCCGGCGTCGATGGCCGCTTCCAGCATGTCGTCGGCGGAAGCCACCGAGGCGGCGAAGGCGACATAGCCGACGCGATCGAACATAAAGGAGACGGCGCCCGTCTCGGCGAGGTTGCCGCCACTCTTGGTGAAGTAGGAGCGCACGTCCGAGGCGGTGCGGTTGCGGTTGTCGGTCATCGCCTCGACGATGACGGCGACGCCGCCCGGCCCGTAGCCCTCGTAGCGGATTTCCTCGTAGTTCTCGCTGTCGCCACCGCTCGCCTTCTTGATGGCGCGCTCGATGTTGTCCTTCGGCATGTTCTCCGCGCGCGCCGCCAAGATGGCCGCGCGCAGGCGCGGGTTCATGGCTGGATCGGGCAGGCCGAGCTTGGCGGCGACGGTGATCTCGCGCGCCAGCTTGGAAAAGAGCTTCGACCGCATGGCGTCCTGCTTGCCCTTGCGGTGCATGATATTCTTGAACTGCGAATGTCCGGCCATCGGTCCTCCGGCGGATGCGGGGCACCACGGGCCGCTCCCGGCCGCCCTGAGGTCGTCCCCGTCTGGAATGAGTGGGCGCCTTATAAGCCGCCTGTCGCCGAAAATAAAGGAAGCGGCGCAGCCGTGGCTATTCCCAGAAATCCGGCCCGCTCGGCGCAAGATGTGGCCCGATGCGCACATGTGCCACGCGGTGGGCAAGGCCGGTCGCATCGTCAGTCTCGACGGCGATACCGGCAAGCGTGCCCTCGCCACTCGCGGCCTCCAGCCGGCTGCCCGGCGTCTTCTCGAGGAAGCGGCGGATCGGCTCGTCCTTCTGCATGCCAAGGATGGAATCGTAGTCGCCGCACATGCCGGCGTCCGAGAGATAGCCCGTGCCCCCGGGCAGGACGCGCCCGTCGGCGGTCGGCACGTGGGTATGCGTGCCGACGACAAGGCTGGCGCGCCCGTCGACGAAGGCCGCGAGCCCCTGCTTCTCGCTCGTCGCTTCGGCATGCATGTCGATGACGACCGCGTCGCACGCCGCACCCAGGGGGCAGGCTTCCAGTTCCTGCGCCACGACGGTGAAGGGATCGTCGAGCGGATCCATGAAAAGCCGACCCATCACGTTCATCACGAGGACGCGCGCGCCATTGCGGGCCTCGACGACGGTGGCGCCGCGGCCGGGCGTGCCGCGCGGATAGTTGGCGGGGCGCAGGAGACGCGGCTGGCGCTCGATGAAGACGAGCGCCTCGCGCTGATCGAAGGAATGGTTGCCGAGGGTGATGACGTCGGCACCGGCCGCGAGCACCTCATCGCAGATCGCCTCGGTGATGCCGAAACCGCCGGCCGCGTTCTCACCGTTGATGACGACGAGGTCGAGGCTCCAGCGCTCGCGCAGGCGCGGCAGCCGCTCCACGACGGCCGTGCGCCCCGGACGGCCGACGATATCTCCGAGGAAGAGAAGGCGCATGTGAACTCCCCGATTGCGCGCGGGATGCGGATTCCATGCGGCACTCAGGCCGCCTGCGGGCGAATGACTTCGCTTTGCGTGACGACGACGTCAAGCCGCTGGTCGTGATTTTCTGCCGGCACGCTCGCGACCTCCTGGCAGGCGAGCGCCAGACCGATCGTCGTCAACGCCCCGGCTGCCGAGAGCCGGGCTATCGCCCCGTCGTAGTGGCCCTTGCCGTAGCCGATGCGATGACCAGCCCTGTCGAAGGCCGCGAGCGGCACGAGGAGGACGCGCGGCGTCACCTCCGCAGCCGTCTCCGGCGGGCCCAGGGTGCCGAAACCGGCGGGTACCAGCGGCTGCCATGGTTGCCATGCCCGGAAGAGCAGCCCTTGCGGCGAGCATACCGGCAGGGCAAGCGTGCCCCCCCGGTCGGCCAGGATCTCCAGGATGGGGCGAGGATCGATCTCGCTGCGCAGCGGCCAGTAGCCTGCCACAGGGCCCGTCAAGGGGCAGGTGAGTTCCGGCAGGGTCAGCGCGTTGTCGCGCAGGGCCTCGGCCGCCTCCAGCATCGTGTCGACGTCGAGCGCCGCCTCATCCCGCCGGGCAAGGGCGGCCCGGCGCAGCTCTTCCTTGGAGGGGGAACCGGAAAGGGCGTGCACGCGTCGACTGGCCTCGCCGGCGGATGAAGACAGTGCGGAGCCACGATGGCCGTTGGAGGATCGATCCCGGGAAACCTACAACGTAGGTGGGCGCCGTGTCGCCGAGTCCACGGACAAGGCAAGGAACAGCTCCCGTTAGGATCGATAAGGCCCCGGGGATATGTTCTCCTGACGCACCCCGCAGCACCGCGCGGCAAACATAGGCCGGCGTCGGAAAGATTGCTAGAGGCCCGCGTGCTCTGCCGAAAGCCGCCTCGTTCAACCCGGCTGGCTCGGCTGCGCCGGGGGCGTCAGCGACTTCGTCACGCGCTCGACGCGCTCGGCGAGCGTCGAGACGGCCTCCGCAAGCCGCTCCTCGATCGCACCTATCCGCTCGTCGCCCGCGCCCACGGCGTCCTTCAGCGTGGCGACCTCATTCTCCAGCCGCGCCAGGGCCCGCTTCGCCTCGCTCAGCTCGTCAGCGATGGTGAGCGCGGCCATGACATGCAGGCGCATGTCGCCGATCTCGCCGAAGGCCGTGCGCATTTCCTCGATGCGCCCGTCGAGCGTGGCGGCAAGCCCCTCGATATGCGCCTCCTCGCCCTCCCCGCAGGCCATGCGGTAGAGACGCCCGGCGATGGTGACGGAAACCTGCGGCATTACCCTTACCTCTTGGCTTCAAGGCTGGCTTTCGGCCCCCATGACCGTTCTGACCGCCCCCATGGCACGCTCGACCCGCCGCGACACGTCATCCGCCGCCGCCTCCAGGCGCTCCAGCCGGGCGAGCGCCCCGTCGAGTTCAACGGCGAGCCGCGCCCTGTCGTCCTGCATCAGCGACAGCTCGGTCTCGAGGTCGCCGCGCCGCTGTTCCAGCTCGAGCCGCCGTGCTGCCGCGCGCTCGAGCCCCGAGACGGCCGCCTCCAGCCGCTCGAGAGCTGCATTGAGCATTGCCTGCGATCGCGCCATGATCTCACCCGATGACTGTCGGCGGCGCGGGGAATCGCATGCCGGCCGTCGTTCCATTGACTCGCAAAGATGACCTGCTATCAAGCCCGCGCCCCCCCGCGGCTGTGCCGGCCCACGTCGGAAGCGGCGTCGAACGCGCAGTCAGACCCTGGTTTCGAGCGTACCGGAAACGATCCAGTGACTTCTCCTGTCGAGCACGCCCGCCTTGCCAATGCCATCCGCGCCCTCAGCATGGACGCCGTGGAACAGGCCAAATCCGGCCATCCCGGCCTGCCCATGGGGGCGGCAGACATCGCCACCGTCCTCTTCTCGCGCTTCCTGAAGTTCGACGCGGCCGATCCGCGCTGGCCCGACCGCGACCGCTTCGTCCTGTCGGCCGGTCACGGTTCGATGCTCATCTACTCGCTGCTGCACCTCACCGGCAACACGGATGTGACGCTCGACGAGATCAAGCGCTTCCGCCAGCTCGGCTCCAAGACGCCGGGCCATCCCGAGAACTTCATCACCTCCGGTGTCGAGACGACCACCGGCCCCCTCGGCCAGGGGATTGCCACAGCAGTCGGCATGGCACTCGGCGAGCGCATGCTCAACGCCCAGTTCGGCGACGACCTTGTCGATCACTATACCTATGTGCTCGCCTCCGACGGCGACCTCATGGAGGGCGTCAGCCAGGAGGCCATCGCGCTCGCCGGCCACCTCAGGCTCAACCGCCTCATCGTCCTCTTCGACGACAACGGCATCTCGATCGACGGGCCGCTGTCGCTCGCCGATTCCGTCGACCAGCTGAAGCGCTTCGAGGCGGCCGGCTGGGCAACGATCCGCGTTGACGGGCATGACCCGCAGGCCATCGCCGATGCGATCTCTGCCGCCCGCAACAGCGAATACCCTACGCTCATCGCCTGCCGCACCACCATCGGCTATGGCGCTCCGAACAAGGCCGGCACCTCCAAGGCACACGGCGAACCGCTCGGCGCCGAGGAACTCGGCGGGGCCAAGCAGCGCCTCGGTTGGCAATACGGCGCCTTCGAGATCCCCGAGGACATCCGCTCCGCCTGGCTCGCCATCGGCGAGCGCGGCCGCGCGACACGCGAAGCCTGGCAGGCCCGCCTCGCCGCCATGGACACCGAACTGCGTGAGGAATTCTCCCGCCGCATCACCGGCACGCCGCTCGCCGGCCTCGACGAGGCCGTCGCACGGCTGAAGCGGGAACTCGTGGAGACGGCCCCGACGCTCGCCACCCGCAAGGCGAGTGAGACAGCTCTTGCGGTTCTGACGGAAGCGGTGCCCGAACTGGTCCTTGGCTCCGCCGACCTGACCCCCTCCAACAACACGCGCACCAAGAACCTCGCCGCGGTCAGTGCCGGCAATTACGGCGGCCGCTACATCCACTACGGCATCCGCGAACACGGCATGGCCGCGGCCATGAACGGGCTTTCGCTGCACGGCGGCTTCATCCCGGCCGGCGGTACCTTCCTCGTTTTCGCCGATTATGCGCGCCCGGCGATGCGCCTCGCCGCCCTCATGGGCACGCAGGCCATCTACGTCATGACGCACGATTCGATCGGCCTCGGCGAGGATGGGCCGACGCACCAGCCGGTCGAGCACCTCGCGAGCCTGCGCGCCATGCCCAACATGCGCGTCTTCCGCCCGGCCGATGCCGTCGAGACGCTGGAGTGCTGGCAGCTGGCGCTCGAGCGGCGCGACGGCCCGACGGTCCTCGCGCTGACGCGCCAGAACCTCCCGGCCCAGCGCACGGCCTTCACGGACTGGAACATGTGCGCCACCGGCGCTTACGAACTCGCCGCCGCCGAGGGCGAGGCCGTCGTCAGCCTCTTCGCCTCGGGCTCCGAAGTCGAGATCGCCGTCGCCGCCCAGTCGCTGCTCGCCGAGCGCGGCATCGCCGCCCGCGTCGTCTCCGTGCCGTCGCTCGATCTCTTCCTCGCCCAGCCCGAGGATGTGCGCCGCGACGTCATCGGCAATGCGCGGATCAAGGTCGCCGTCGAGGCCGCCGTCCGCTTCGGGTGGGATGCGGTGATCGGCCCCGACGGCATCTTCGTCGGCATGTCGGGCTTCGGCGCCAGCGCCCCGTACAAGGAGCTGTACAAGCATTTCGGCATCACGGCCGAGGCCGTCGTCGAGCACGTCCTTGCCAGGCACACCGCCTGAGCAGGCACGCTTCGCCTCAGTTTCGCCGAACGCGCCGTGTCTCACGGCAACAGATCGAGGGAGTGATACCATGACGGTTCGGGTAGCCATCAACGGTTTCGGACGCATCGGCCGCAACATCCTGCGTGCCATCATCGAGAGCGGGCGCAAGGATATCGAGGTCGTCGCCATCAACGACCTCGGGCCAGTGGAGACCAACGCCCACCTGCTGCGCTTCGATTCGGTTCACGGCCGCTTTCCGGCCGAGGTTAAGGTCGATGGCGACACGATCGACGTGGGCCGCGGCCCCATCAAGGTCACCGCCATCCGCAATCCGGCCGAGCTGCCGCACAAGGACCTCGGCGTCGACATCGCCCTCGAGTGCACGGGCATCTTCACCTCGAAGGACAAGGCAAGGGCCCATCTCGACGCCGGCGCCCGGCGCGTGCTCGTCTCGGCCCCGGCCGACGGCGCGGACCTCACGGTCGTCTACGGCGTTAACCATGACAAGCTGGCGAAGGACCATCTCGTCGTCTCCAACGCGTCCTGCACCACGAACTGCCTCGCGCCGGTGGCGAAAGTGCTCAACGATGCCGTCGGCATCGAGAAAGGCTTCATGACCACGGTGCACGCCTACACGGGCGACCAGCCGACGCTCGACACCATGCACAAGGACCTCTACCGCGCCCGCGCTGCGGCCCTCAGCATGATCCCGACCTCGACCGGTGCCGCCAAGGCCGTCGGCCTCGTGCTGCCCGAGCTCAACGGCAAGCTCGACGGTGTCTCCATCCGCGTGCCGACGCCGAACGTCTCGGTCATCGACTTCAAGTTCATCGCCCGCAAGGCGACGACCAAGGACGAGGTCAACGAGGCCATCAAGCGCGCCGCCGCGCAGGAGCTGAAAGGCATCCTCAACTTCACGGCGAGCCCCAACGTCTCGGTCGACTTCAACCACGACAGCCACTCCTCCACCTTCGCCCTCGACCAGACGAAGGTGATGGAAGGCACGCTCGTGCGCGTCATGTCCTGGTACGACAACGAGTGGGGCTTCTCCAACCGCATGGCCGACACGGCCGTTGCAATGGGCAAGCTGGCCTGAAATGCATCGGGACGCGGACCCAAGCTCCGCGTCCCGCGTTACTTGAGGGGTTCGGCGGGGGGCGAGCTGGAGACCGCAATGAGCGACACAGGTGGCCAACGCATCGAACCCTTTCTGCCTCAATCAGCCCCTGATGCCGAGCCGGCCGCGCCCCCTGCCGAGCCAGCCCCTGCGCCAGCCCCGCCCCCGGCTGCTCCCCCCGCACCCGTCGAGGACCCGCCGGCGCCCCCCGCCACCCCGAGCGCCCGCTCCCTGGCGGAGCAGCTCGCCCGCATCGAGGAAAAGGCGGCACGGCTCGAGGAGAAGCACGCCCGCAGTGAGGCGCTGATGCTGCGGCTCGACGACAAGGTGCAGGCGACCTCGAACCTCTCTGGCGAACTCGCCCGCCAGAGCGACCTTGCCGCGCTGCACGATCGCGTCGCCCGGCTGCCGGGCTATTCCGCCCTCATCGTCGCGGCGGTCATCGCGGCGGTACTCGCCGCGAGCTT
Organism: Chelatococcus sambhunathii; assembly: GCF_001418005.1. Lineage (GTDB taxonomy): Bacteria > Pseudomonadota > Alphaproteobacteria > Rhizobiales > Beijerinckiaceae > Chelatococcus_A > Chelatococcus_A sambhunathii. The sequence continues at coordinate 487,548 of NZ_LIOL01000001.1, forward strand.
CACCGTCGCCCTCATCAAATTCCTGCCCGGAGGCATTGGATTATGAGCCATGGGACATCGAGCCCTGGAACCCGGAGCTTTCGCACGCTCGATGAAGCGCAGGTGAAGGGCAGGCGCGTCCTGTTGCGCGTCGACCTCAACGTGCCGATGGAGAATGGCCGCGTGAGCGACGCCACCCGCATCGAGCGGGTCGTGCCAACCATTCGCGAGATCGCCGACAACGGCGGCCGCGTGGTGCTGCTCGCCCATTTCGGCCGCCCGAAGGGCAAGCCCGAGCCCAAGGACAGCCTTCGCCCGGTCGCGGCCGCGGTCGCCGAGCACATCGGCCGGCCGGTGGCCTTCGCCGAGGACTGCATCGGCGAGGCGGCGACCGAGGCCGTCGACGCCCTGAAGGATGGCGATATCGTCCTTCTCGAGAACACCCGCTTCCACGCGGGCGAGGAGAAGAACGACACTGATTTCGTGAAGGCGCTCGCCGCCAACGGCGATCTTTACGTCAACGACGCCTTCTCCGCTGCCCACCGGGCGCACGCCTCCACCGAAGGGCTCGCCCATGTGCTGCCGGCCTATGCCGGACGCACGATGCAAGCCGAACTCGAGGCCCTGGCCAAGGCGCTGGAAGCACCGAAGCGACCCGTCGTCGCCATCGTCGGCGGCGCCAAGGTATCGTCGAAGATCGACCTCCTGGAGAATCTCGTCACCAAGGTCGATGCTCTCGTCATCGGCGGCGGCATGGCCAATACCTTCCTGCACGCCCAGGGTGTCGCCGTGGGCAAGTCGCTGGCCGAGAAGGATCTGGCGACGACGGCCTTGAAGATCATGGAGAAGGCGTCGGCGCACAACTGCGCCATCATCCTGCCGGTCGATGCGGTGGTGGCCTGGCATTTCGAGGCCAACGCCCCTTCGCAAGCCTATGGCCTCGACGCCATCCCAGAGGATGGCATGATCCTCGACATCGGCCCGCAGTCGATTGAGCGCGTACGCGCCGCCATCGACGATGCTGCGACCCTTGTGTGGAACGGCCCGCTCGGCGCCTTCGAACTGACACCTTTCGACGCCGGCACGGTCGCAGCCGCTCGCTATGCGGCGGAGCGCACAGCGGGCGGCAAGCTCGTGTCGGTGGCCGGCGGCGGCGATACGGTCGCAGCGCTGAATCACGCGGGCGTCGCGGAAGCCTTTTCCTATGTCTCGACGGCGGGGGGCGCCTTCCTCGAGTGGATGGAAGGCAAGGCCCTGCCCGGTGTCGAGGCCTTGCGCGCCGGCTGAGGCCCGGCAACCATAACGAGGCGGGCAACCAACGCCCGCCCGGCCAGTCTAGCGGAGAAGTACAGTGGCTCGCATCACCCTGCGTCAGTTGCTCGACCACGCTGCCGAATACGGCTACGGCGTGCCGGCCTTCAACATCAACAACATGGAGCAGGGCCTCGCCATCATGGCGGCGGCCGATGCCGTCGATGCGCCCGTCATCATCCAGGCGAGTCGCGGCGCCCGCCAGTATGCCAACGACGTGGTGCTCGCCCGCCTCATCGACGCGCTCGTCGAGCTCTACCCGCACATCCCCGTGTGCATGCATCTCGACCACGGCAACAACGAAGCAACCTGCGTCACCGCCATGCAGCACGGCTTCACCTCCGTGATGATGGACGGCTCGCTGAAGGAGGACGGCAAGACGCCGGCCGACTGGGACTACAACGTCGGCATCACCCGCCGGGTGACCGAGATGGCCCATTACGGCGGCGTCTCGGTGGAGGGCGAGCTCGGCGTGCTCGGCTCGCTCGAAACGGGCATGGGCGACAAGGAGGACGGCCACGGCGCCGAGGGCAAGCTCAGCCACGACCAGCTGCTGACGAACCCGGACGAGGCGGTGAAGTTCGTCAAGGAGACTCAGGTCGATGCGCTCGCCATCGCCATGGGCACCTCGCACGGCGCCTACAAGTTCACGCGCAAGCCGGATGGGGCTATCCTCGCCATGCACGTGATCGAGGAGATCCACCGCCGCCTGCCCGAGACGCACCTCGTCATGCACGGCTCCTCCTCCGTGCCGCAGGAACTGCAGGACATCATCAACAAGTACGGCGGCAAGATGCCCCAGACCTGGGGCGTGCCGGTGGAAGAGATCCAGCGCGGCATCAAGCACGGCGTGCGCAAGATCAACATCGACACCGACAACCGCATGGCGATGACCGGCCAGATCCGCCGCATCCTCACCGAGAACCCGGGCGAGTTCGACCCGCGCAAATATCTGAAGCCGGCGATGGAGGCGATGACCAAGCTCTGCAAGGAGCGCCTCGAGCAGTTCGGCACGGCGGGCCAGGCCGGCAGGATCAAGCCCGTCTCCCTGTCCGAGATGGCCAAGCGCTACCGCTCCGGCGAGCTCGCCCCGAAGATCGCCTGATCCATGCCCGGCCGGTTCCCGGACCGGAGCAGGACGCGAGGGTCGCCGCACGGCGGCCCTCGGTGTTTCAAAAACAGGTTTCCACTTTCAGGCACGGCGCTCTAGAGTCCTTCCCCGCGACCTCGCGCTGCCGGCAGCCGGCGCGGACGACGCCGCCTTGGAGCCGATGCCGGTCGATTGTCCTGCAATCGGACCGGCATGGCTCTCGTTACTCGGGTACCTCAACGGCCATGTCCGACTTCACGCCCCGTCTCTATCTCGTCTCGCCCCTCGTGACCGATGTCGAGGCCTTCGCGCCACAGCTCGAAGCGGCCTGCAGGGTCGGCGACATCGCGGCCGTGCTGCTGCGGCTCGCCACGAACGACGAGCGGACGGCCATCAAGCAGGTGAAGGCGCTCGCGCCCATCGCCCAGAACGAGGGCGCCGCTGTCGTCGTCTCGGGCGCCCCTGTCATCGCCATGCGCGGCGGGGCGGACGGCGTTCACATCGCGGGCACCGGCTCGCCCGCCGAGGTCGAGGCGGCCCGCGAGGCGCTCGAGGCCATGAAACCGGATCGTATCGTCGGTATCGGTGGGTTGCGCAGCAAGCATGATGCCATGGTCGCCGGCGAGATGGACATCGATTACGTCATGTTCGGCGAGCCGCTGCCCAATGCCACCCTGCCCCCCTTCGCGCAGGTGATGGAGCGTGCGGCCTGGTGGGCGGAGATCTTTGCCGTGCCTTGCGTCGCCTTCGCGCCGGCGCTCGAGGACGTAACGCCGCTCGCGGAGACAGGGGTCGAGTTCGTCGCGGTGGGCGATGCGGTCTGGTCCGCGCCCGAGGGGCCGGCCAAGGCCGTGGCTTGCGCGCTCGGGGCGCTCGCCTCCGCCGAGGTGCCGCAGCGATGAGGTTGCGCCTGGCGGTCGCTCTTGCCGCGCTCCTCCTCCCCACCGCTGCCATCGCGCAGCCGGCCGCATCGCCAACGTTGCCCGCTCCTGCGGAAGGCGCAGCGCCGGCCGAGGCCGGACGCGCTCCCCAGCTGCCGACACCGCAGAGCACCCCCCTCATTCCGACGCTGCCGAGCGACCGCACGGATCTCGCCTATGGCGCCTACCAGCGCGGGCTTTATGTCTCGGCCCTGAAATATGCGACGGCGCGTGTGGAAGCCAATCGCAACGACACGGCCGCCATGACACTGCTCGGCGAGCTCTATGCGCAAGGCCTTGCCGTGCCGCAGGACTTCGCGGAGGCCGCCTCCTGGTACCGGCTTGCCCACGAAAAAGGCGATGCCAACGCCACTTTCGCCCTCGCCATGCTGGCCATGGATGGACTGGGGCTCCCGAAGAACCGGGCGCAGGCCGAGACGCTGCTCGAACAGGCTGCCGCCAAGGGCCACCCGGTCGCATCCTACAACCTCGCCCTGCTGCTGCTGCCGCGTCGCACCGAAGGCGGCGACGAACGGGCCGTCGCCCTGCTCGAGCGGGCGGCGCAGGCCGAGATCGCCGATGCCCAATATGCGCTCGCGGTACTCTATCGCGAAGGCAGAGGCGTGCCCGTCGACCGCATCAGGATGGCCAACTGGCTGGCGCGCGCGGCCGACAACGGCAACCTGCCGGCCCAGGTGGAATATGCCATCGCGCTTTTCAACGGCGATGGCACCGCGCGCAGCGAGGAAGAGGCGGCGCGCTGGTTCGAGCGAGCGGCTTGGCGCGGCAATCCCATCGCCCAGAACCGCCTGGCGCGCATCCTCGCTGCCGGTCGCGGCCGCCCGACGGACCTGGTCGAGGCCGCCGCTTGGCACATGCTGGCCGCGCAGGCGGGCCTCGCGGACAGCTGGCTCGACGATACCCTCAAGACCCTCACCGATGCGCAGCGCAAGGCTGCCGCCGACACCGCCCGTGAACGGGCCGAACGCCTCGAATTCGGCATCGGCCCTTGACCCCGCCGCGCAGCGAGGGCAAACCCGCCGCCCGGCCGCCATTCCAGTGACGAAAGACCCCAAGGCATGATCCGCTCTCCCCTCATCACCGTGATGACCGACGCCGTCATGAAGGCGGCTCGCTCGCTCAAGCGCGACTTCGGCGAGGTCGAGGCGCTGCTGGTCACGCTGAAGGGGCCGGGCGACTTTGTTTCCGCCGCCGACCGCAAGGCGGAGAAGACGCTGCGCGAGGCGCTGGAGAAGGCCCGCCCCGGCTATGGCTTCGTGATGGAGGAAAGCGGCATCGTCGAGGGAAGCGACAAGAGCCACCGCTGGCACATCGATCCGCTCGACGGCACGACGAATTTCCTGCACGGCTTCCCGCACTTCGCCATCTCGGTCGGCCTCGAGCGCGACGAGCAACTGGTGGCCGGAGTCATCTACGACCCGATCAAGGACGAGATGTTTGTCGCCGAGAAGGGCAAGGGTGCCTTCCTCAACAACAGGCGCGTCCGCGTCTCGGCCCGGCGCGAGATGCCCCAGGCCCTTGTCGGCTGCGGCATCCCGCACCTGGGCAAGGGCGGCCATGGCCAGCTCATCCGCGAGCTTGCCGCCGTCTCCGTGCGCGCCGCCGGCGTGCGCCGCTCGGGCTCGGCCGCGCTCGACATCGCCTATGTCGCCTGCGGGCGGCTCGACATCTTCTGGGAGCGCGGCCTCAACTCGTGGGACATGGCGGCCGGTCTCGCCATCCTGCGCGAGGCGGGCGGCTTCGCCAGCGACGCCGACGGCGGCGTCAACCCCATCGCCAGTGGCTCCATTGCCTGCGGCAACGAGACACTCCACCGCGAGCTGCTCGACGTGCTGAAGAGCGCACGCGCCTGAGCGATCGCTGACAGGTCGCGGTGAGCTTGCGGCACAGTCACGAAGATGCCGACAAGACGTGCGACGAAGGGCCATTGTCGGCACGCCGCGCAACGCGTGCCGGCTTGATCGCCGGGTATTCCCCGGCGAACATGGGTGTATAGTCCCTTCGGACACAACCCGATGGTTTGATATGGCGGCCGGCGATTCCCTCAAGCTTTCCTCCCCCCGGATCTACCTGGTCCGCATGGGCGTCTTCCTCATTCTGGTGGGCTTCCTCGCCTTCGTGCTCTACCGCCAGATCTGGTCGGCCTTCCTCACCAACCCGGCGCTGAATGGCATCATCCTTGGGGTGCTGCTCATCGGCATCGTGCTCGCCCTGCGGCAGGTAGCCCGGCTCTTCCGGGAGGTGCGCTGGGTCAACAACCTGCGCCGCAGCGGCGAGGGCGTCGCCCTCACCGACATGCCGGTGCTGCTCGCACCCATGGCGACGCTGATCGGCGACCGCTTCGGCCGCGGCGGCGTGCCCACGGCGACCCTGCGGGCCATACTCGATTCCATCGCCGCGCGCCTCGACGAGAGCCGCGACATCACGCGCTATCTCGCCGGGCTGCTCGTCTTCCTCGGCCTGCTCGGCACCTTCTGGGGCCTGCTCGAGACCGTGAGCTCGGTGGGCAAGGTCATCCAGTCCATGCGCACCGGCGGGGAGGCGAGCGCCCTCTTCGACGAGCTCAAGGCAGGCCTCGCCGCGCCACTCGGCGGCATGGGCATTTCTTTCTCGTCCTCGCTCTTCGGCCTCGCCGGCTCACTCGTTCTCGGCTTCCTCGACCTTCAGGCGGGCCAGGCGCAGAACCGCTTCTACACCGAGTTGGAGGACTGGCTCGCGGCCTCCGTCGCCGACGTCACGCTTGATGCCATGCCCGGCACGCCGGCCCTTGCCGCCGGGCAGGATGTCGCAGCGGCGCTGGAGCGGCTCACCACCGCCGTCAGCGAGGGCCAGAGCGGGCGGGCCGCCACCCATGCCATGGCCAATCTCGCGGAGGGCATCCAGGGCCTCGTCCAGCACATGCGCACCGAGCAGCAGATGATCCGCGACTGGGTGGAGGCTCAGGCGAGCCACCAGCGCGAGATCAAGCTGCTGCTCGAGCGCCTGAATGCCGAGCGCGCGCGGATCGACTAGCATGGCCCTGTCCCGCGCCCGCCGGTCAGACCGCCGGATCGATTACTGGCCCGGCTTTGTCGACGCGCTGTCGACGCTGGTTCTCGCCATCATCTTCCTCTTGTCGGTCTTCATGCTGCTGCAGTTCTTCCTGTCTCAGGAGATCTCGGGCAAGGACACCGCACTGCAACGGCTGAACCAGCAGATCGCCGAGCTGACCGAACTTCTCGCCCTGGAGCGCGGCTCGAAGAAGGAGCTGCAGGACAATCTCTCCGTCCTCCAGTCGACGCTGTCGGCGAGCGAAGCCGAGCGCAACCGCCTCTCCGGCCTGCTCACGAGCGGTACGGCCGAGGGCGACGCGGCGAACCGGCGCATCGGCGAACTGGAAGGCGCGCTGTCAGCAGAACGGGACATTTCCGCGCGCGCCCTTGCCCAGGTCGAACTGCTCAACCAGCAGCTTGCCGCCATGCGCCGGCAACTGGCAGCACTGGAGGAGGCGCTGGAGGCGTCGGAGGCCCGCGACAAGCAGTCCCAGGCTCGCATCGCCGACCTCGGCTCGCGCCTCAACACCGCGCTTGCCCAGCGGGTACAGGAACTTGCCCGCTTCCGCTCCGACTTCTTCGGGCGCCTGCGGCAGATTCTCGGCAACCGCTCGGACATTCGAGTCGTCGGTGATCGCTTCGTGTTCGAATCCGAGGTGCTGTTCGATACCGGTCAGGCGACGCTTCTGCCCGCGGGAACGGCCGAGCTCGACAAGATTGCAAGCGCGGTGCTCGAGCTCGCCCGCGAGATCCCGCCCGACATCCCGTGGGTGCTGCGCGTGGACGGGCACACCGACAAGCGCCCCCTGTCAGGCACCGGCCAGTACAAGTCCAACTGGGCCCTGTCGGCGGCGCGCGCCATCTCCGTGGTGCAATATCTCGTCGAGAAGGGCGTGCCGCCCCAGCACCTGCTCGCCGCCGGCTTCGGCGAATTCCAGCCCATCGAGCTCGGCGACACCGAAGACGCCTTCCGTCGCAACCGCCGCATCGAGCTGAAGCTCACCGAGCGGTGACGGTCGGCATAGGAGGAACTGGAGGGCCTGGAGCAACCCGTCCCCCTCCCCCCGCTTGCGGCGGGGAGGGGCCAGGGGCGGGCGGCGCCGCCTGAGCGGCGCATCCGTTACCCTCGTCCCCGAATTCGCTGCCGCCTGCCTGCTGAACCCCCCCCCCACCCCGACCCTCCCCGCCACTTCGTGGGGGGAGGGAGAAGAGGCCGCCCTTCTCCGCTCCAAAAATCTACTTCGCAGCGAGCACCTCGGCCGGCACGTCGCCGAACTGCAGGCGGGCGAGCTTGGCATAAAGACCGCCCCGCACCGCAAGCGTCGCGTGCGTGCCCTCCTCCACGATGCGCCCCTCGTCCATGACGAGGATGCGGTCGGCGGACTGGACAGTCGCGAGGCGGTGGGCGACGACGATCGTGGTGCGGCCCTGCATCAGCCGGTCGAGCGCTGCCTGCACGAGGCGCTCGCTCTCGGCATCGAGCGCCGACGTGGCCTCGTCGAGCAGGAGGATCGGCGCGTCTTTCAGGACGGCGCGGGCGATGGCGAGGCGCTGGCGCTGGCCGCCCGAGAGCGTGACGCCGCGCTCGCCGAGCATGGTGTCGTAGCCCTGCGGCAGGGCCGTGATGAAGGCGTCGGCGGCCGCGAACTCCGCTGCACGGCGCACCTCTTCCATGGAGGCATCAGGGCGGCCGTAGCGGATATTGTCGGCGACACTCGCGCCGAAGATGACCGCCTCTTGCTGCACATAGGCGATACGGCTGCGCAGCGCCGCAAGGTCCGCGCGGCGCACGTCGACGCCATCGACCAGCACCCTGCCGCCCTGGCAATCGTAGAACCGCAGGATGAGCTGGAACACCGTGGTCTTGCCGGCACCCGACGGCCCGACGATGGCAACGCGCTCGCCCGCCGCAACCGAGAAGTCGAGTGCATGCAGCGACGAGCGTTCGGGCCGGCTCGGATAGGCGAAGGACACGTTCTCGAAGGCCACCGTGCCACGCGGCGGCTGCGGCAGGGCAACCGGCGAGGCGGGCGAGGCGACGCTCGCACGCGTGGCGAGCAACTCCGACAGGCGGCCCGCCGCACCTGCCGCCTGGGATACCTCGCCCCAGACCTGGCTGAGCTCGCCGAGCGCGCCGGCGGCGAAAACCGCGTAAAGCACGAACTGGGACAGCCGCCCAGCGCTCATGCGGCCGCCGAGCACGTCCTGCGCGCCGTACCACAGCACGGCGACGACGCTCGCCGCGATGAGGAAGAGCGCGACGGCGGTGAGATAGGCACGGGCGCGGATGGAGGCGCGCGCGGCCTCGAAGGCGTCCTCGGCGGCCGCCTTGTAGCGCCGGGCGGTCGCTGCCTCGACGCCGAAGGCCTGCATGGTGCGGATGGCGCCGACCGCCTCTGTGGCGAAGGCGGAGGCGTCGGCCAACCTGTCCTGCGCGGCGCGCGAGCGCCGGCGCACGCTGCGCCCCGAGGCGACCAGCGGCAGGACGATGACCGGGATGGCGGCGAGGACGAGGGCCGACAGACGCGGGCTCGTCACCACCATCATGGTCGCCGCGCCGATGAAGAGAAAGAGGTTGCGCAGCGCGATCGAGGCACTCGCCCCGAATGCGGCCTTGATCTGCGTCGTGTCGGCGGCGAGGCGCGAGGCGAGATCGCCGCTGCGCGCACTGTCGTAGAAGCCGGGATCGAGCCACAGGAGATGGCGGAAGACAGCCGTGCGCAGGTCCGCCACCACGCGCTCGCCGAGCGTCGTGACGAGGTAGTAGCGGGCCGCGCTCGCGACGGCGAGCACGGCGACGACGATGACGAGCATGCCGAAATAGGCATTGATCATGCCGCTGTCGGGGTCGGAGAAGCCGCCGTCGATCACTCGCCGCACCGCCAGCGGCAACGCAAGCGTCGCGCCCGCGGCAACGACGAGCGCCACGAGGGCCGCCGCGATGCGGCCACGGTAGGCGAGCGCGAAGGGCACCAGCGGCTTCAGCGCCGCCATCGGCGCGCGCTCGCCCCTTCCCTCGCCCGCCGCCCCGCCGTCCGCGGCTTCGCCCTCCATCCGCATGCGGCCCCTGCCCGCTGCCATCGTCCCGTCCTTTCCTCCTCGCCGGATCGCCCGCGGCGATTTTGGCCTTTCTGCCCTGCTTGTGTCCGCCTTGGCGCTGCGCTATAGGGTCGCGACCTTTCAGGAATATCCGTCGTCGTCACGATGCGCTGCTGCCGGCGCGAGGCGTGCGGCGCAGTGTTGGACAAGGACACCGCCATGAAAAGCGATACGCATCCCGATTACCACTTCATCAAGGTCGTGATGACCGACGGCACGGAATATGTCACGCGCTCGACCTACGGCAAGGAAGGCGACGTGCTGAACCTCGACATCGATCCGCGCACCCATCCGGCCTGGACCGGCGGCTCGCAGCAGCTGCTCGACCGCGGCGGCCGCGTCTCGCGCTTCAACAACCGTTTCGCCGGCCTCAGCTTCGGCAAGAAGTAAGGGCGGGGCGGAGCCTTCCGCCTCTCTCCCCAAATGCAAAGCCCCGGCGCTGCCGCCGGGGCTTTTGCTTGTCGCGGGGAGGCTGTCGTGATCAGTGCCGGGAAAAGGCCGACTGCAGACGCCCGAGTTGGAGGGCGACCGGGCTCGTCGACGAGGCAAGCAGACTTTCCCCGCTCAGGAGCGCGTCGAGATGCAGCACGCGCTCCTGCAGGCGCAGCGAATGGTCGATGAGCTCGCGCATGCGCTCGGGCAGGAGCGAGACCAGATCGTCCGACGTCGGTGAATTCTGCCAGGTCAGCTTGACCTTGTGCTTTTCCTGCATCGCCTGCTCGGGCGTCAGTTCCCCTTCCGCCACCGCGCGCTGCAGCAGCAGCCAGGACGCGACCTGCATGAGGCGTGTCGTCAGCCGCATGCTCTCGGCGGCATAGGCGAGCGCTGCCTGCCTCTGCAGTTGGCGGCTCTCCTCGCGGCCCGGCCCGTCGAGATAGGCAGCCGATTCCTCGATCAGGTCCATACCCTCGCGGAACAGCAACCGAAAAGCCTCGGAAGCCACGAAGCTGCGCCCGAAGGGAATGGGGGCCGTATCGTCGTTGTGCTCGCTGCGGAGCTTGCTCTGTTCGCTCATGGTTCCTCGCGCCTCCCTCGGTTCCGCCACCATGCTGCTCCGAAATGGAACGTTGCACTCGTTGCGGGAGACACGTTGCAAGTTTGCCGCCAATCACCTCAGCAATAGGTTAACGAAACTGCCGATGGAGAGAAAGCGGCAGAATTTAAGAGCATGCATGCGGAGCGGCCCCGACATCGGCCTCACCGATCCACGGCAGCGGAAATGGTGATCAAGCCTCTTGTGTTGATCAGATTTCCCTGGCGCTTCCGGCGCCCGGCCCCGCCGCGCGGGTATTAAAAAAGAGCCGCCCGAGGGGCGGCCCGAAGTGATAACAGGGAGGCGTCAAACAGAGTGGACAGGAGCCACTCGGCATCCAGAAGACTGGATAGCTGCCGTTATAAATCGGAAACCTTAACGCTCCGTTAAGCTGCGGCGTGCCAGCGAGGGCGCTCGCGTCCCGCTACGGCACAGGCTGATCCATCATCCAGAATGGATCAGCGGAAGAAGGCGTTCGCCGCCTGCCGTGAAGCCTGCTTCGCCTCTCTCATCCCCTCGAGCCGGGCAATCTCCGCCTTGAGCAGCGTGATCCTGTCCTCGAGCTCGTCGAGCGACAGCGCCGACAGATCCTGCCCGATCTCGTGAGCGAGGGGACTCTTGCCGAGGGGACCCTTGCGCGGCTCGTCGCCGAAGATGTCCTGCATGTCCTCCCTCCCGTCGCCAGTTGCGGACCCCTCAGTTTACGGCGAGGCGGCCGGGATTGTCACCCGCCCGGGCGACGGTGACCCGCTGTCGGCCCTCCACCGTGCCTCGGTCGAAAAAAAAATTTCGCGTGCCATGTCGATCCCGGCGATGCTCGCTCGTCGTAGGGGCAGGAAGGCCATCGGGGCCTCTCCGGAAGACAAGGAGACGAGACGATGCGTGTGATGGTCATGGTCAAGGCGACCAAGGACAGCGAAGCCGGCGCCATCCCCTCGGCCGAGCTGCTCGAGGCCATGGGCAAGTACAACGAGGAGCTGATCAGCGCCGGTGTGCTGCTGACCGGCGACGGGCTGAAGCCTTCGTCCGCCGGCAAGCGCGTGGCCTTCGACGGCCCCAACCGCTCCATCATCGACGGCCCTTTCGCCGAGACGCGCGAACTGGTCGCCGGCTTCTGGCTCTGGGAGGTCAAGGACATGGACGAGGCGGTCGCCTGGGTGAAGCGCTGCCCCAATCCGATGCCCGGGCCGAGCGAGATCGAGATCCGCCCCGTGGTCGATGCCACCGATTTCGGTGAGGAACTCGCCCCCGAATTCGGCGAGCGGCTCGACCGTCTGCGCGAGAGGCTGCCGGAACGCTGAGGCATCCCCTCGTCGCCATGCTTGCCTTGCCGCCTGTTTCTCGCCTAAGCGGGAGGCATGGCGGCAAGCGACACCCACCGCGCGATCGAGACGGTCTTCCGGATCGAACGGGTGCGGCTTGTCGGCGGCCTCGCCCGCATGATGCGGGACGTCGATCTCGCCGAAGAGCTGGCGCAGGACGCGCTCCTCGCCGCCCTCTGCGAATGGCCGCGGGCGGGCGTGCCACATAATCCCGGCGCGTGGCTGATGGCCACCGCCAAGCGCCGGGCCATCGACCGGCTGCGGCGTACCGCGATGCTCACGCGCAAGCACGCCGAGATCGGCCGCGATCTCGCCGAGGACGGCGCGGATCCTGTGGCGGCGCTCGAGGCGGCGCTCGACGACGATGTCGGCGACGAGGTGCTGAGCCTCATCTTCACGGCCTGCCATCCCGTGCTATCGCCGGATGCGCGCGCGGCCCTGACGCTTCGCCTCATCGGTGGCCTGACGACAGAAGAGATAGCCCGCGCCTTCCTCTCGAGCGAGACGACCATTGCCCAACGCATCGTCCGGGCCAAGAAGACCCTGCGCGAGGCCGGGCTGAGCTACGAGGTGCCGCGCGGCAGGGAGCGGGCGGAGCGCCTCGCCTCGGTGCTGGAGGTGATCTATCTCATTTTCAACGAGGGCTATGCCGTCACGGCCGGCGCAGACCTGACCCGCCCTGCGCTGTGCATGGAAGCCCAGCGCCTCGGCCGCATCCTGGCCGGCCTCATGCCCGAGGAGCCGGAGGTCTTCGGCCTCCTGGCGCTGATGGAGCTGCAGGCCTCCCGCCTCGCCGCGCGCCTGGGGCCGGACGGCATGCTCCTGCCCCTGACCGAGCAGAACCGCGCCCGCTGGGACCAGCTCCTCATCCGCCGCGGCCTTGCCGCCCTCGCGCGCGCCGAGGCCCTGAGCGGGGCTCGCGGGCCCTATGCCCTGCAAGCGGCCCTCGCCGCCTGCCACGCGCGGGCGCGACGGGCCGAGGAGACGGACTGGGCGCGGATCGCCGCGCTCTACGGCGTGCTGCGCGAGGTCATGCCCTCGCCGGTGGTCGACCTCAACCGCGCCATCGCGCATTCCATGGCCTTCGGCCCTGAGGCCGGCCTTGCCCTCCTCGCAGCGATCGACGCCGACGCCCTGCGCAACTATGCACCCCTGCCCGCCGCCCGGGGCGATTTCCTCTTCCGCTCCGGCCGCCTCGCCGAGGCGAAGCGGGCGTTCGAGGAGGCGGCCGCCCTCACCCGCAACGAGCGCGAGCGGGCTTTTCTCCTCAAGCGGGCGGCCGCCTGCGGCGGCTGAATGCGGGAAGAGGCGGGCGCCGACAAGACGTCGCCGCGATCCTCTGCGATCATTTGCCAGATCGACGCGACGCGCTTATATAGCGGCCAGTCCCCGTCATCGACGATCGATGATTGCTTCGGCCCCGCCGGGTCGGAGCGCAGGGAAACCGTGTCTGCCAGGCCGGGGCGCCAGGCGCCCGCCGAAATGTCTTAAGGAGCCGACCATGTCCACCGGACCGCTGATGCCCAAGGCGACCGCCGTCTGGCTCGTCGAAAATACGGCGCTGACGTTCGACCAGATCGCCGACTTCTGCAAGCTGCATCCGCTCGAGGTGAAGGGCATCGCCGACGGGGAGGTCGCGGCCGGCATCAAGGGGCTCGATCCGACGGTAAACGGCCAGCTCACCCGCGAGGAGATCGCCCGGGCGGAGGCCAATGCCGCCTACCGGCTCAGGCTCGCCCCGCCCAAGGTCAAGCTACCGGAGGTCAAACGCAAGAAGGGCCCGCGTTACACGCCCGTCTCGCGCCGCCAGGACCGGCCGAACGCCATCCTCTGGCTGCTGCGTAACCACCCCGAGCTGAAGGACGCGCAGATCATGCGCCTCGTCGGCACGACCAAGACGACCATCCAGCAGATCCGCGACCGCACGCACTGGAATGCGGCGCATCTGACGCCGATGGACCCGGTCACGCTCGGTCTTTGCTCGCAGATCGATCTCGACTTCGAGGTGGCCCGCGCCGCCAAGGACCGTCCGCAGGTGGCGCCCGAGAGCGACCAGACGCTGCTGCCGGCCGAAGTCACCACCGCCCCCGAGGAGGAGGTGCAGCCCTTCGGCGACACCTCGCGCCCGCGCCGGGAGGAAGAGGAAAAGCTCGACGTCGATTCCGTCTTCGCCAAGCTCAAGCAGCTCAAGCGCCCGGACGACGAGGAGGACGAAGAACTCTGAGAAGCCGCCGGGAACGGCGCTTCCGACCGATTGGACCCCGCGGCACCATCCGCGGGGTTTTTCTTATGGGGCAGCCGATCCGCCCGGACGGCGGGCGAGCACGGCGGCGATCTCGTCGAGCGCCGTCGGATCGTCGATCGTCGCGGGCACGGACCATGCGTCGCCGTCGGCGATCTTCTTCATGGTGCCGCGCAGGATCTTGCCCGAGCGCGTCTTGGGCAGGCGGGCGACGACGAGGGCGAGCTTGAAGGCGGCGACGGGGCCGATCTCCGCGCGCACGCGGGCGACGATCTCGGCCTCGATCTCTGCGGGCGTGCGATCGACACCGCTCTTCAGCACGACGAAGCCGACGGGCACCTCCCCCTTCACAGGGTCGCTCGCGCCGACGACGGCGCATTCGGCAACGTCGGGATGGGCGGCGATCACCTCTTCCATGCCACCGGTGGACAGGCGATGGCCGGCGACATTGATGATGTCGTCCGTCCGCCCCATGACGAAGAGATAGCCGTCCTCGTCGATGTAGCCTGCATCCGAGGTCTTGTAGAAGCCGGGGAACGCCTCGAGATAGCTCTCGCGGAAGCGCTCGTCGGCCTGCCACAGGGTAGGCAGGCAGCCGGGCGGCAGCGGCAGCTTCACCGCGATCTCGCCCATGGCGCCTCTCGGCTGGTCCTTGCCCGCCTCGTCGAGGATGTGCACGTCGTAGCCGGGCATCGGCACCGTCGGCGAGCCGTGCTTGACCGGCAGCGCGCCGAGGCCGAGCGGATTGCCCGCGATAGCCCAGCCGGTCTCCGTCTGCCACCAGTGGTCGATGACCGGCACGTTCAGCACCCGTTCCGCCCATTGCACGGTGTCGGGGTCGGCGCGCTCGCCGGCGAGGAAGAGGGCGCGGAAGGCCGTCATGTCGACATTGTCGATCAGCGCACCCTGCGGATCCTCCTTGCGGATGGCGCGGAAGGCGGTCGGTGCGGTGAACAGCGTGGTGACGCCGTGCTCGGCGATGACGCGCCAGTAGGCGCCGGCGTCGGGCGTGCCGACGGGCTTGCCCTCGTAAAGGATGGTGGTGCAGCCCGTGAGCAGCGGTCCGTAGACGATGTAGCTGTGGCCGACCACCCAGCCGATGTCGGAGGCCGCCCAGAACACTTCGCCCGGCGCCACGCCGTAGAGGTTCTGCATGGACCATACGAGCGCCACCATGTGCCCGCCGTTGTCGCGCACCACGCCCTTGGGCTTTCCGGTCGTGCCCGAGGTATAGAGGATGTAGAGCGGGTCGGTGGCCTCCACCGGCGTGCAGTCCACGTCCTTGCCGGCCGCGCGGGCCTTGCTCACCGTCTCCGTCCAGTCGAGGTCGCGGCCCTTGACGAGGCTCGCCTCTTCCTGGGCGCGCTGCAGGATGAGGCAGGCCTCGGGCTTCGCCGGGGAGAGCTCGATCGCCTCGTCGAGCAGCGGCTTGTAGGGCACGACCCGGGTCGGCTCGACCCCGCAGGAGGCGGACAGGATGACCTTCGGCTCGGCATCGGCGATGCGCTGTGCCAGTTCCCGTGCGGCGAAGCCGCCGAAGACGACGGAATGGATGGCGCCGATGCGGGCGCAGGCGAGCATGCCGACCACCGCCTCCGGCACCATGGGCATGTAGATGACGACGCGGTCGCCCTTGCCGACCCCTAGGTCGCGCAGCACGGCCGCGAGCACGCGCACCTCCGACAGAAGGCCGTTGTAGGAGATGATGCGCTTCGCCCCCGTGACCGGGCTGTCGTAGATGATGGCCGGCTGGGAGCCGCGCCCGGCGTCGACATGCCGGTCGACCGCGTTGAAGCAGGTGTTGCAGGTCGCCCCCGGGAACCAGCGCCCGTAGACGCCGAGGGAGGCGTCGAAGACCTGCACCGGCGGGCGCATCCAGTCGATGGCCTTGGCCGCCTGCCCCCAGAAAGCGAGCGGATCCCTGCGCCAGGCCTCGTAGACCTCCCCGTATCGGCTGCGTGCTGCGGATGCCTTGGGCACGGCGATCATGCTGGCTGTCCTCCCCCTTGGCCGGAGCGTGCCCCGGCGGACAGATGGTGCGACCGGTGGCGGCGCCTTGCAACATGCCCGACAGCATGTCCGGCCCTGTGAGCATAGCAGCCCGGCGGCCGGCCGCCTTGAGACTTTCGGCGGGTCTGACTACCAAGAGATGCCTGCCGAGCCCAGCCCGAATGATCAACGATCCCCTTTTCTATTTCGCCGCCATCCCGGCGGTTGTCATCATCGGCCTTGCCAAGGGTGGCTTCGTCGGGCTCGCGATCCTGGGCATTCCGCTGATGGCGCTGTTCGTGCCGCCGGTGCAGGCCGCGGCGATCATGTTGCCCATCCTTATCGTGCAGGACGCGGTCGGTATCTATGCCTTCCGTCGGCATGTGAACAAACGCCTGCTCGCCATCACCCTCACGGGCGCGCTGGCCGGCATCGTCCTTGCGACCTTCACGGCCGCTGCCGTCTCGGAGGCGGCGGTGCGGCTCGCCGTCGGCCTCATTGCCCTCGTCTTCGCCCTCAACTGGTGGCTCAATCTCGCCAAGCAGGCGGCGGGCGAGCGGCCGGGCGGCATCGCCTGGGGACTGTTGTGGGGCAGCGTATCCGGCTTCACCAGCTTCATCAGCCATGCCGGCGGGCCGCCGTTCCAGGTCTACGTGCTGCCTCTGAGGCTCTCACGCGACGTTCTCGTGGGCACCACCACGTGGTTCTTCGCCACCGTCAATCTGATGAAGGTGGCGCCTTATGTCTGGCTCGGCCAGTTCACGCACGAGAACCTCACAACCTCGCTCGTGCTCATGCCCGTCGCCGTCGGTTCGACCATGGCGGGCGTTTGGCTGGTGCGGCGCGTCGACCCGACCGCCTTCTATCGCCTCATCTACGCCCTGCTCGTGCTCGTCGGCCTCAAACTGACATATGATGGGCTTATTGCACTCATCTGATTCTTCCCGTCCCGCCCGGGATGAGAGCACGACAGGAAAAGCCATGCCGCCGTTCGCACCTTCCATTATCCTTCGCACCGGCGTGGCCTGCCTTGCCATCCTCCTGGCAGGCGCTAGCGCGGCCGCCTTCGACCTGCAGGGCCACCGCGGCGCGCGCGGGCTCTCGCCCGAAAATACTCTTCCCGCCTTCGAGAAAGCCCTGCGCACCGGGGTCGCGACCCTCGAGCTCGACATCGGCATGACGAGCGACGGCGTGCTCGTCGTCTCGCACGACCCGAGGCTCAATCCCGACATCACGCGCGGGCCCGACGGCACCTTCCTGACCGGGCCGGGCAAGGCGCTGACCGCCATGACGCTCGAGGAACTGCGGAGCTTCGACGTCGGCCGCACCAGGCCGGACAGCCGCACCGCCAAGTCCTTCCCGGAGCAGACGCCGGTCGACGGCACGCGCATACCGACGCTCGAGGATGTCTTCGCCCTCGCCGAACGCCTCGGCGCGAAGGACGTGCGCTTCAACATCGAGACCAAGTCGAGCCCGGCGCCGGATGCCGGCACGCCCGAGCCGCGCACCTTCGCCACGGCGCTGGCGAAGGCCATCGACAAGGCCGGGCTCGGGGAGCGCGTCACGGTCCAGTCCTTTGACTGGCGCACCCTCATGGCCCTCAAGGAGGTCTCGCCCGACATTCCGCGCGTGTGCCTGACGAGCGAGGGCAATTTCGATACGCTCCAGCGCGGCAAGGACGGGGGCTCGCCCTGGCTCGGTGGCCTCGATGTTGACGATTTCGATTCGGTGCCGGCGCTCGTCGCGGAAGCCGGCTGCACCACCTGGTCGCCCAATTTCCGCAACCTCACGCAGCCGCTCGTCGAGGAAGCCCAGGAGATGGAGCTGGCGGTGGTGCCCTGGACGGTGAACGAGACCGACGACATGGCGCGCCTGATCGACTGGGGCGTCGACGGGCTCATCACCGACTATCCCGACCGGGCCCGCACCGTCATGGCCGCCAAGGGCCTGCCCCTGCCCGCGCCGGTCGCACCCTAGGCCGACGAGGCGCCTCTCCCTTTGGCTGATTGATCGCCCGCAACCTCGCCGGCTAGGCTGCCACATCGCAAGTTCCGAAGCGGACTGGAAAGATGACGGCCTCAGCCTACGACCTCCACCTCGACCGCAACCCGGCCAATTTCCAGCCGCTGACGCCGCTGACCTTCCTCGAACGGGCCGCAAGCGTCTTTCCCGAGCGTACGGCCATCATCCACGGCAGTTTGCGCCGCAACTATCGCGACTTCTATGCTCGCGCCCGGCGCCTTGCCTCGGCGCTCGCAGCTCATGGCATCGGCCGCGGTGACACCGTCTCGGTGATGCTGTCGAACACGCCGGCGATGCTCGAATGCCACTACGGCGTGCCCATGACCGGAGCGGTGCTCAACACGCTCAACACCCGGCTCGACGCGGCCATCATCGCCTTCACGCTCGACCATGCCGAGACCAGGGTGCTCATCACCGACCGCGAGTTCTCGAAAACCATCCGCGAGGCACTCGCCCTCGCCAAGGCGAAGCCGCTCGTCATCGACTACGACGACCCCGAATACGACGGCCCCGGCGAGGTCCTCGGCAAGACGGATTATGAGACCTTCCTCGCCGGCGGCGACCCCGACCATGCATGGCAGATGCCGGACGACGAGTGGGACGCGATCTCGCTCAACTACACCTCGGGCACGACCGGCGACCCCAAGGGCGTCGTCTATCACCACCGCGGTGCCTACCTGCTTGCCATGGGCAATGTCGTCACCTGCGGCATGGGGAAGCATCCCGTCTATCTGTGGACGCTGCCGATGTTCCACTGCAACGGCTGGTGCTTTCCCTGGTCCATCTCGGTGGTCGCCGGCACGCATGTGTGCCTGCGCCAGGTGCGCGCCGGCGCCATGTATGCAGCGCTCGCCGAACATGGCGTCACGCATCTTTGCGGCGCGCCCATCGTCATGGCGACGCTGCTCAATGCGCCTGCCACGGACAAGCGCGATTTCACGCAGAAGGTCGCCTTCTTCACCGCGGCCGCGCCGCCGCCCGAGGCGGTGCTGGCCGCCATGAAGGACGCCGGCTTCGACGTGACCCATCTCTACGGCCTCACCGAGACCTACGGTCCCGCTGTCGTCAACGACTGGAACAGCGCCTGGGACGACCTGCCGACGGGTGACTATGCGGCGAAGAAGGCGCGCCAGGGCGTGCGCTACCTCGTGCTCGAAGGCCTCGACGTGCGCGACCCCGAGACGCTCGCATCCGTGCCGGCCGACGGCGAGACGCTAGGTGAGGTCATGTTCCGCGGCAACGTTGTGATGAAGGGCTATCTGAAGAACAAGGCTGCCACCGACAAGGCCTTCGCCGGCGGCTGGTTCCACTCCGGCGACCTCGGCGTCAAGCACCCCGACGGCTACATCCAGCTCAAGGATCGCTCGAAGGACATCATCATCTCCGGCGGCGAGAACATCTCCTCCATCGAGGTCGAGGATGCGCTCTACAAGCATCCGGCGGTGCAGGCCGCCGCGGTCGTCGCCAAGCCGGACGAGAAATGGGGCGAGACGCCGTGCGCCTTCGTCGAGCTCAGGCCCGGGGCGGAGGCGACGGCGGAGGAACTGATCGCCTTCTGCCGCAGCCGACTCGCGGCCTTCAAATGCCCGCGCCACGTGGTCTTCACCGAACTGCCCAAGACCTCGACGGGCAAGATCCAGAAATTCCGCCTGCGCGAGATGGCCCGCGAGGCGTGACGCGTCGGCTCGCCCATATGAAAACGGCCACCCTGAGGGGTGGCCGTCGTGCCGGTCGTGCGGCCGGCAGATCCGTCAATGTATCGATTGCGATATCGTCGTATGACGCAAGCGCTCCATCTCGTCCTTCAACTGCAGCTTCTTGCGCTTGAGTTCCGCGATCTTGAGCTCGTCAGCCGAGGGGCTGGCCTGCACCGTTTGGATCTCGCGCTCAAGCGCTTCGTGCCGCTTTGCGAGTTCGGCCAGATGGGCGTTCAAAGACATCGCTTTCCTCCTTCGGATCACTCCGACGACAGAACTGTGACACAGCATTGTGGCGGAGTCGAAGCAGATTCCGCCATCGGCGGTGCACCGGCGGCGAGCCGTGGGCAAGCCACCCTTTTTGCAGGGGCTCGGCTTGCCGAGCGTGCGGCCACGCCGCATACTTCCGATTTCCGTCATTCTCCGGATCGATGCCCCCGGGCAGCGCCATGATGACCATCGATATCGACGACGAAGACGAGCGCCAGCAACTGATGGGCGAACTCAATCGCCTGCGCGAGGAACACCGCGACCTCGATGCGGCGATCGCGGCGATCGAATCCGTCGGCCCCGCCGACCAATTACAGATCCAGCGGCTGAAGAAGCGCAAACTCATCCTCAAGGATCGCATCACCTTTCTCGAGGACAGGCTGACGCCGGACATCATTGCCTAGCGGCAGTCGGGCGGACACCCCCCTCGCAGCAACCGGACGCAATTTCGTGTCCCGAACGCCCGCAGCGTCGGCGCGTCGCGCGAGCGGAACCGATTGCTGATTGCCGACTGGCCGCCTGTTACTGTATGCCCCGCGCGGAAGACTTTTCGCAGGATCATCAATGACGACGCAAACGCCGGTCGCCATCGTCATGGGCAGCCAGTCGGACTGGCAGACCATGCGCCACGCGGCGGAGACACTGGCCGCGCTCGACATCGCCCACGACGCGCGCATCGTTTCTGCCCATCGCACGCCGGAGCGGCTGTTCGCCTTTGCGAGGGGGGCGCGGGACGAGGGCTTCAAGGTGATCATCGCCGGAGCTGGCGGCGCGGCCCACCTGCCGGGCATGGTCGCCTCGCTCACCCCGCTGCCGGTCTTCGGCGTGCCCGTGCAGTCGAAGGCCCTGTCGGGCCAAGACAGCCTCCTGTCGATCGTGCAGATGCCGGCCGGCATTCCCGTCGGCACGCTCGCCATCGGGCGGGCCGGAGCCGTCAACGCCGCTCTTCTCGCCGCCGCGGTGCTCGCCCTCTCCGACACGGGGCTCGCGGCGCGCCTCGACGACTGGCGCGCCGCCCAGAGCGCGGCCGTGGCCGAGCGGCCGCAAGATGACTGACGCGATGCTCGCCCCAGGCTCCACCATCGGCATCCTCGGCGGCGGCCAGCTCGGCCGCATGCTGGCGCTCGCCGCCGCACGCTATGGCCTTAAGGCCCATGTCTATGCGCCGGAGCCTGACAGCCCGGCGTTCGAGGTGGCGGCCCGCCATACGGTTGCTTCCTACACCGACGAGGGAGCGCTCGTCGGCTTTGCAGCGAGCGTCGACGTCGTCACCTACGAATTTGAGAATGTGCCCGCCGACACGGCCCATATCCTCGAATCGCACGTGCCGCTGCGCCCCGGCGCACGGGCGCTCGCCGTGGCCCAGGACCGGCTCGAGGAAAAGACCTTCGTCAGCAACCTCGGCATCGCCACTGCGCCCTTCCGCGCCGTCTCCAACGAGACGGACCTGCGCGCCGCCCTCGCCGCTGTCGGCCGGCCGGCGGTGCTCAAGACGCGCCGCTTCGGCTATGACGGCAAGGGCCAGGTCATCATCCGGACGGGCGACGACCCGGCGACGGCGCTCGGCGCCATTGGCCACGTGCCGGCGATTCTCGAAGGCTTCGTGCCTTTCTCCCGCGAGGTGTCCGTGGTTGCGACCCGCGGCCACGATGGCTCCGTCGCCGCCTATGATCTGTGCGAGAACGAGCACCGCGACCACATCCTGCACATCACGCGGGTGCCGGGCACCCTGCCCGCGAACCTGTGCGACGAGGCACGCGCCATCGCCGGGCGCATCGCGACGGCACTCGATTACGTCGGCACGCTGTGCGTCGAGATGTTCGTCGTCGAGACGGACGGCGAGCCGCCGCGCCTTCTCGTAAACGAGATCGCACCCCGCGTGCACAATTCCGGCCACTGGACGATCGAGGGCGCGAAGACCTCGCAATTCGAACAGCACATCCGTGCCATCTGCGGCTGGCCGCTCGGCTCGGTCGCGCTCGTCGGATCGGTGGAGATGACCAACCTCATCGGTGAGGACATGGCGGCCTGGCCGGAACTCCTCGCGGAGGAAGGCGCGCATCTGCACCTCTACGGCAAGGCGACAGCCCGGCCCGGTCGCAAGATGGGCCATGTCACCCGCGTCAAAACCTGAGGCTGGGGCCGGTTTCAGGCGCCGGACCTGTGGACAGGCGCCATCCGATCTGTTATCCACCCTGCCACGGTTGTGGCGCGCCGTTCGCGCCATTATGGCGTTTCGCCACCCATCACGAATTCAAAAGCGGGAAGACGACGCGTGCAGGTTCTCGTTCGCGACAACAACGTTGATCAGGCGCTCCGTGCGCTGAAAAAGAAGATGCAGCGCGAAGGCATCTTCCGGGAAATGAAGCTCCGCGGCCATTACGAGAAGCCGTCGGAGAAGCGTGCCCGCGAGAAGGCCGAGGCCGTCCGCCGCGCCCGCAAGCTGATGCGCAAGCGCCTGCAGCGCGAAGGCCTGCTGCCGAGCAAGCCGAAGCCGACCCGCTGAGGGGCCGCCGCAGCAGGAATTGCCTCCCGCTCCGGCATCGCGGCATTGGCTTATCATCACGGGGTCCGGGCCCCGGCAGCGCAAGCGCCCTCCTCGCGGATGGGCGCTTTGTTTGCATGTGCCGGCCCCGCCTCTCGGGGGAGTGCCTGCGAGGCCACGGCCGCGCCAGGGTCTTCACGCTCCTGCCTCACTTGTGTCCGAGAACCGGCACGCAACAAACGATTCAAGTTGTTCGGGGTGGAGGATTGACGTGATCGAACGGAGGAAGTCGGCCTCTGGTGCCATCCTGTCGGCGACAACGCTCGGCCGCAGCCTGCTGCCGCTTGCCGTGGCGCTTGCATTGGCCGGTTGCGAGACGGTGAGCGGCGTCGGTGGCTCGCGCGGTGTGGCCGAGCTCGTCCAGGAGAATCCGGACGCGAGCAAGACCAATATCGCCTCTCTGTCGGATGTGATCCGCGCCAACCCGAACGATCCCCAGGCCTACAACGCTCGCGGGGCGGCCTATGCGCGCTCCGGCCGCTACAGCGACGCAATGAGCGACTTCAACCAGGCCATCAAGCTCGATCCAAACTTTGCCGCCGCCTACACCAACCGGGCGCTGTCGCTGCGCCAGACCGGCCGGGACGACCAGGCGCTGGCCGATTTCAACCGTGCCATCCAGGCCGATCCCAACTACGGGCCCGCCTATCTCGGCCGGGCCAATCTGCTGCGCGTCAAGGGCGACTTCAACCAGGCGCTGGCCGATCTCTCCCGGGTCATCCAGCTCAACCCCGAATCGGCGGAGGCCTATCATGCTCGTGGCCTCGTGCACCAGCGCCAGGGGCAGAACGAGCTTGCCATCGCCGACTTCCGCTCGGCCATCGACCGCAATCCCTTCGCCGGCGCGCCCTATGCCGCGCGCGGCCAGAGTCTCGTCGCCGTCGGCAAGTATCAGGAGGCGATCGAGGACTTCAACGCCGCCCTCAACGCAGACAACCGCAATGCGGTGGCCTGGGCTTGGCGCGGCGTCGCCTTCGAGCGCCAGGGCGACCGTACGCAGGCGACTGAGTCCTATCAGCGGGCTCTCGCCATCGACAGCGGCAACCAGGTGGCGCGCGAAGGCATGTCCCGCGTCGGCGGCGGCCTCGCCCTCTTCCGCTGATCCGCCCTTTACTGCCGGCCGGCCGCCTGCGGCGCCGAAACGGTCAGAACATCCGCGCCGATAACCCTCCCTGTGAGGGCATCGGCGATAAAGCGCCGGATGTGCGGGTACCGCGCCATGGTCGAAGAGATCGACGTGGCCGCCGTCCACGAAGCGCACGAAACGGCGTGCCGTTATGGCAAGGCCGAATAGCGCTTCGCCATGGGCGAAGGGGATGACGCCGTCGCGCATGCCGTGCAGGACGAGCATCGGCACGCCGATACGGTCCACGATTTCCTCGCTGCGGAACTGGTCGCTCATGAGCAGCGACACCGGCACGAAGGGATAGATGCCGGCGGCCACCTTGGCCGTCGACAGGTAAGGCGCCTCGAGGATGACGCCAACCAGCCGCTGCTCGGCCGCAAGGCGTACGGCAACGCCCGTGCCGAGCGATTCGCCATAGGCGAAGAGCCGCTCGGTGCCAAATCGATGGGCGGCATAGGCATAGGCCGCTGCGCCATCGCGGTGCAGGCCCGCCTCGCTCGGGCTGCCGGTCGATCCGCCATAGCCCCTGTAGCTGACAGCAACGAGGCCGGTACCGTCCGCGACCAGCTGCCTGAAGCGGCTGACACGGAAGGCGAGCGCGAGATTGCCCGCATTGCCGTGAAAGAAGACGAGCACCGCCCTGCCCGGCGCCGGCGGCACCACCCAGGCGTTCAGCCTTTCGCCATCGCTCGTCTCGATCTGCACCTGCTCGAGCCCGGGGATGGCTGCGACGCTGCCGTCGATCGGTGCGGCGTCGGCTGGAAACAGCAGGTCGCGCTGGAATACGACAAGCCCCGCCACGATCAGCCCGTAGACGATAGCGAACAGCGCTGCGGCATTGAGCGCGATCTTGATCATGTCGGCGCCATATCATGAGCGGGGCGGCTGCCGCCAGCCACGGCCTCGTGAGAGGCAGCCAGGAAAAAGGCCGCCTCGCGGCGGCCCTTCCGATGCCTGTTGGCCAAGCGCCGCTCAGTCCAGCGCCTTGACGATCTCTTCCACCATCTTCTTGGCGTCGGCGAAGAGCATCATGGTGTTATCCTTGAAGAACAGCTCGTTCTCGACGCCGGCATAGCCCGAACCCATGCCGCGCTTGACGAAGAGCACGGTCTTGGCCTTCTCCACGTCGAGGATCGGCATGCCGAAGATCGGCGAGGCCGGGTCGGTCTTGGCCGCCGGGTTCGTCACGTCATTGGCGCCGATGACGAAGGCCACGTCCGCCTGCGCGAACTCGGAGTTGATGTCCTCGAGCTCGAACACCTCGTCATAAGGCACATTGGCCTCTGCGAGCAGCACGTTCATGTGGCCCGGCATGCGGCCCGCCACAGGGTGAATGGCGTATTTGACCTCGACGCCCTCGTGCTTGAGCTTGTCGGCCATCTCGCGCAGCGCGTGCTGCGCCTGTGCCACCGCCATGCCGTAGCCCGGCACGATGATGACCTTGCTCGCATTCTTCATGAGGAAGGCGGCATCGTCGGCCGAGCCCTGCTTGATGGGCCGCGCCTCGGCCTCACCGCCGGCCGCCATCGCGCTTTCGCCGCCGAAGCCGCCGAGGATGACCGAGATGAACGAGCGGTTCATCCCCTTGCACATGATGTAGGAGAGGATCGCACCCGAGGACCCGACCAGTGCACCCGTGATGATGAGCGCGAGATTGCCCAGGGTGAAGCCGATGCCGGCCGCCGCCCAGCCCGAGTAGGAGTTGAGCATCGACACGACGACGGGCATGTCGGCGCCGCCGATCGGGATGATGAGCAGGACGCCGAGGGCGAAGCTGACGAGCGTGATCAGCCAGAAGACCAGCCGGCTCTCCGTCAGCACGAAGAGGATGATCAGAACCACGAGCGCCGCCGCGAGCGCAATGTTGATGGCGTGCCGGCTCGGCAGCATGATCGGCTTGCCGCTCATGCGCCCGTCGAGCTTGAGGAAGGCGATAACGGAGCCGGTGAAGGTGATGGCGCCGATAGCGACACCGAGCGCCATCTCGACAAGACTGCCGCCGTGGATGGCGCCAACCTGGCCGATGTCGAAGGCCTGCGGCGCATAGAGCGCGGCAGCCGCCACCAGCACCGCCGCCATGCCGACCAGTGAGTGGAAGGCCGCGACGAGCTGCGGCATCGCCGTCATCGGCACGCGCTTGGCGATGACGGCGCCGGCGCCACCGCCGATGGCGATGCCAACGACCACGAGCAGCCACGCGAACCCGCCCGCCGGCGGATGGCCCACCAGCGTCGTCACGATGGCAAGGCCCATGCCGATCATGCCGTAGAGGTTGCCCTGCCGCGACGTCACCGGATGCGAGAGGCCGCGCAGCGCGAGAATGAAGAGGACGCCCGCTGCGAGATAGAGAAGGGTCGAGAGATTGGCCGACATTCGCTCAGCCCTTCTTCTTGTACATGGACAGCATGCGCTGCGTGACGAGGAAGCCGCCGAAGATGTTGACGGAAGCGAAGACGAGGGCGATGAAGCCGAAGATCCGCGCCCACACCGGGCCGTCGCCGAGGGCCGGCGCCGTCTCGACGCCGACGGCAAGCAGCGCGCCGACGACGATGACGGAGGAGATGGCGTTGGTCACCGACATCAGCGGCGTGTGCAGCGCCGGCGTCACCGACCAGACCACGTAGTAGCCGACGAAGACCGCGAGCACGAAGATGGCGAGGCGGAACACCGTCGGGTCGACGGCGCCGCCCGTCGCGGCATGCGCGGCAGCCCCCAGCGCCGCGGCCGCCTGATCGGCATAGCTCTGTGCGGCTTCGGCCGCTTGTCTGGCGACGTCGGCCGCCGCACGGGCCTGTTCGAGCGCCTGTTCCGGCGTCAGGTTGGCCATGGCTCGCTTCCCCCTGCTGATCCTCGCCCCAGACGGGGCCTGTCGGACTGACTTAACCCTGCGGCTGGAAGGCCGGATGGACGACGGCGCCATCGCGCGTCAGGCAGGTGGCCTTGACGAGTTCGTCGTCCCAGTTCACGGCAACGGCCTTCGTCTCCTTGCTGACCAGCGTCTCGACGAAGGCGTAGAGGTTCTTGGCATAGAGGCTGGAGGCGGTGGCTGCCAGCCGTCCAGGCACGTTGAGATGGCCCACGATCTTGACGCCGTTGTGCACCGCGACCTCGCCGGGCTTGGCCAGTTCGCAGTTGCCGCCGCGCTCCACCGCGAGATCGACGACGACCGATCCCGGCTTCATCGATTCGACCATCGCCCTACTCACCAGCTTCGGCGCCGGCCGACCCGGAATGAGGGCGGTGGTGATGACGACGTCCTGCTTGGCGATATGCGCGGCAACGAGTTCCGCCTGCTTCTGCTTGTAGGCGTCCGACATCTCCTTGGCGTAGCCGCCGGCTGTCTCCGCCTGCTTGAACTCCTCGTCCTCGACGGCAATGAACTTGGCGCCGAGCGATTCCACTTGTTCCTTCGCCGCCGGGCGCACGTCGGTCGCGGTCACGACGGCGCCGAGGCGCCGGGCGGTGGCGATGGCCTGCAGGCCAGCGACGCCCGCGCCCATGACGAAGACGCGCGCGGCCGGGACCGTGCCCGCCGCCGTCATCATCATCGGGAAGGCACGGCCGTATTCCGCCGCGGCGTCGACCACGGCGCGATAGCCGGCGAGATTGGCCTGTGATGAAAGGACGTCCATCACCTGAGCTCGGGTGATGCGGGGCATCAGCTCCATGGCGAAGGCGGCTACGCCGGCCTCGGCGAGGCCCTTCACTGCAGCCTCGTTGCCATAGGGATCCATGATGGCAATGACGAGCGCACCCTTGTTGACGCCCTTCAGCGCCTGCGGCTCCGGCCGCCTGACGGCGAGTACGATGTCGGCACCCTTCACGGCTTCCGCCGCCGTCTTGGCGATGGTCGCCCCGGCGGCTTCGTAATCTGCGTCCGTGACGCCGGAGGCCAGTCCCGCTCCGGTCTCGACGGCGACGACCGCCCCGAGCGCCGTGAACTTCTTGACCGTCTCCGGCGACGCGGCCACGCGGCTTTCGAGATGAGCCGTCTCCTTCGCAATCGCGATGCGCATTGTTTCCCCCCGGGAACAAGGCCATCCCGCCAGGGCAGGGGCCGATCGTGATGAAAACCGCGGGGCCCGGCCGGGCCCGCCGTCAGAGCAGGAAGATCGCCAGGAAGACGAAGACGAGCACGACCGCGATGGTGGCCCATTTCGAGAAGGTGATGAACGCTGCGTAGGTGCGCTCGTGGGCGGGATAATCCATGTCCGGGTGCCCCCCGGCGGGAACGGCGTGCTTGTGTTCTGCCATGGTAATCCTCGGTATGATCCGGCGTCGTCCGGCTTTACCGCAAGGTGCCGCCGCATGCAACGCGGGCCGCGAAGCATGGCCCCGTTCATTCGGCAGGCTCTGCTATTAAACCGTTTTAATCGACGCGCAAGAGCGTTTCTTCACGCCGGCGCGGAAAGGCCGGCCGCGGACAGGGCCCGGCCCTGCGCCGCCGCGACCGTATCGAGTCCGAAACGGTCGATCTCCGCCTCGAACAGGCGATGAAAGTTCAGCTCGGCCCCGAGATGCAGGAAGACCGCCCCGAGACCGATGGCTGCGCGATCCATGAAGACGAACTCGCGCGGCACCCGTACCGGCCCCTTCTCCCGCAACGCCTGCTTGACGCGCCAGGCCTCACGCCGGCCGTACTCGCCGGGCGCCACGCCGTCGGCGATCGTGCGCACCCGGTCGTCCAGAAGGGGGCCGTAGATGAAGCGCGCCCACAGGTTGAGCACCTCGATGAGGTCCTTGCGCAGGCCGCGGAAGCCCCAGGTCTCGTAGGCCGCGACGACCCGGTCCGGCTCGTCGTCGCGCAGGCCTTGGTAGAGGTCCACCACCCCGCCCACGAAGCGGGCGGGGAAGATGCGGATGCAGCCGTAATCGAGCAGGTTGATGCCGGCGGCGTGGCCCGCCGCATCGTCGAAGACCGTGTAGTTGCCGAGATGCGGATCGCCGTGGATGACGCCGAAATGCGAGAAAGGATGCCACCAGGCCTTGAACATGGCCGTGGCGAGGCGATTGCGGGTCTCCAGCGGCGCCTGCTTGTAGTCGAGGATCGGCCGCCCCTCCAGCCAGTCGAGCGTGAGCAGCCTCAGCGTCGACAGTTCCGCCCACACGCCCGGCACCCGCACCTCCGGCACGTCGGCGAGCATGTGGGCGTAGAGCCTGGCATGGCGCGCCTCGCGCCGGTAGTCGAGCTCCTCGCGCAGCCGCGCGCCGATCTCCTCCTGGATCTCGGCCGTGTCGATCTCCGGGCTCAGCCGCCGCTGCACGGCGAGCAGCATGCCGAGCTGGCTGAGGTCTGCCTCGACGGCCGACTGCATGTCCGGATATTGCAGCTTGCAGGCGAGCGGCACCCCGTCGTGCGAGCGCGCCCGATGCACCTGACCGAGGGACGCGGCCGCCGCCGGCTGCAGGTCGAACGCGCCGAAGCGCCCGGCCCAGTCGGGCCCGAGTTCAGCCATCATGCGCCGGCGCACGAAGGCAGCCCCCATGGGCGGGGCCTGCGACTGCAGCTTCTGCAGTTCCGCCGCATATTCCGGCGGCAGGGCGTCGGGGATGGTGGCGAGCAGCTGCGCCACCTTCATGAGCGGCCCCTTGAGGCCGCCAAGCACCCCCGTGAGCTCCGCCGCATAGCGCGAGCGGTCAGCCTCCCGCCCGAACATCCGCGTGCCCATCATCCGCGCGGCGATGCCGCCCACATTGGCGCCGACCCGCGCATAGCGGGCCGCACGCGCCGAGAACCGATTGCCTTCGGGATCGCTCATGGGGCGTTTTCTCCAACTGCCCCTATCTGGTGTCGACCAGAGCGAATTGCGACGGCCACGGAATGCTTCTCAATCCTCCAGTCCTTCCAGTTCGGTGATCAGCCGGTCGACCATACCGAGGCCGATCTGCCAGAAGGCCGGGTCGCGCGCGTCGAGGCCGAAGGGGGCGAGCAGTTCGGAATGATGCTTGGTGCCGCCAGCCGCGAGCATGGCGAGATAGCGCTCGGCGAAGCCCTCGCGCGCGCCCTCGTAGACGCCGTATAGCGAATTCACCAGGCAGTCGCCGAAGGCATAGGCATAGACGTAGAACGGCGAGTGAATGAAGTGGGGGATGTAGGCCCAGAACACCTCGTAGCCCGGGCGCAGGTCGACGCTTGGACCCAGGCTCTCGGTCTGCACCTTCAGCCACAAGTCGCACAATCGCTCCGAGGTCAGCTCGCCGGCCCGCCGCTCGGTATGGACGTGCCGCTCGAAGGTGTAAAAAGCGATCTGCCGCATCACGGTGTTGATCATGTCCTCCACCTTGGCGGCGAGCATGGCCTTGCGCTGGCGCTTGTCGCTCGTGGCATCGAGGAGGCGGCGGAAAGTGAGCATCTCGCCGAAGACGGAAGCCGTCTCGGCCAGCGTCAGCGGCGTCGGCGCCATGAGTGCGCCGTTGGGGGCCGCGAGCACCTGATGCACCCCATGGCCGAGTTCGTGGGCGAGCGTCATCACGTCGCGCGGCTTGCCGAGGTAGTTGAGCAGCACATAGGGGTGCGCCGAGGGCACGGTCGGATGCGCGAAGGCGCCCGGGGCCTTGCCGGGCCGCACCGGTGCATCGATCCAACGCTCGTCAAAGAAGCGGCGCGCGATGTCGGCCATCTGCGGTGAGAACTCACCATAGGCGCCGAGCACGGTGTCGCGCGCCTCCTCCCAGCCGATGGTGCGCATCTCCACCTTGGGCAGCGGCGCATTGCGGTCCCAGTGCGCCAGCTTGTCCTTGCCGAACCAGCGCGCCTTGAGCGCGTAGTAGCGGTGCGACAGGCGCGGATAGGCCTGTTGCACGGCCTCGACCAGCGCTTCCACAACCTCGCGCTCGACGCGGTTGGCGAGATGGCGTGAATCGGCCACGTCCTCGAAGCCGCGCCAGCGGTCCGAGATCTCCTTGTCCTTGGCAAGCGTGTTCGTGACAAGCGTGAAGATGCGCAGGTTGGCGCGGAAAACTTGGGCCAGCGCCTCAGCGCCGGCCCGGCGCACCTCCTCCTGCGGCTCCTGCAGCTTGTTGAGGGTCGGCTCGAGCGTCAGTTCCTCACCGTCGACGGTGAAGCGCAGCGAGGCGATGGTCTCGTCGAACAAGCGGTTCCAGGCCGCCCGGCCGGTGACCGACTTCTCATGGAAGAGCTGCTCGATCCTGTCGTCGAGTTGGAAGGGCTTGTCCTTGGCGATGTCCTCGAGCCACGGGCGCCAGTGGGCGAGCGGCGCCTTGGAGGCCGCCTCCGCAAGGACCTTGTCGTCGATGCGGTTGAGTTCGAGCGTGAAGAACAGGAGATCGGAGCTTGCTGCCGTCAGGCGCTCCTGCGTGTCGCCATAAAACTTGCCGCGCTTGGGGTCTGTCGTGTCGCCCGAGTAGACGAGCCCGGCGTAGGACATGAGGCGGCCGAGAAGATCCTCCAGCTTTTCGTAGCGGGCGACCACAGCCGCCAGTTGCTCGCTCGCATCCGGTGCCGCCGCCATCGCCGCAAGCTTGCCCCGGTAGGCGGCGGCGAAAGCCTTGCATTCCTCCTCGGCCCGCGCGAGATCGTCGGCGAAGGCCTGGGACTCCATGCCCGGATAGAGATGCGACAGGTCCCATTCCGGCAGGCCGCCGAGCGTGTTGCCGTCCCGCGCCTGCGCGCCCGTGCTGCTGATCGTCATCGTCTTCCTGTCGTTGTCCATAGGTCCCGCAGGTTCCTACCGACCCACGGACCGATTCCGTTTCTGGCCGATCATCGGGCTTTGAATCGCGATGATCAACGCCGCGACGGCAGACAGGATCCGTCTTCGGCACACGGCTGCGTTAACAAGAGCTTTACCGTTCTCGCCCAGCATCGCCCCGAAACGGAACACAGCCGGGCGATTGAGCGAGATGACGACGATCCTGATCGTGGACGACGACCCGGTGCAACGCCGCCTCGTCGAGGGCATGGTGCGGCGCTTCGGCTATGAGCCGCTCATCGCGAGTTCGGGCGAGGAGGCGCTCACGCTGATGGCCGGCGGCCAGCCGCCCGTCGATCTCGTGCTGCTCGATCTCGTCATGCCCGATCTCGATGGCATGGGCGTGCTCTCGGCGATGCGCGAGAAGGGTATCGCGCTACCCGTCATCGTGCAGACCGCGCACGGCTCCATCGAAACCGTCGTCTCGGCCATGCGGGCGGGAGCGGCGGACTTCGTCGTCAAGCCGGTGGGGGCGGAGCGCCTGCAGGTTTCCATCGCCAATGCCCTGCGCACCGATGCGCTGGAGGACGAGATCCGCCGCATGAAGCGGCGCGTCGAGGGCGCCCTGTCGATCCGCGACATCGCCACGCGCAGCGAGGCCATGCGCCGGGCGCTGCACCTCGCCGAGCGCGCGGCCCGCTCCGGCATCCCGGTGCTCATCGAGGGCGAATCGGGCGTCGGCAAGGAGGTGCTGGCCCGCGCCATCCAGGGCTCGGGCGAGCGCAAGGGCAAGCCCTTCGTCACCGTCAACTGCGGCGCCATTCCCGAGAACCTCGTGGAATCGACCCTGTTCGGCCACGAGAAAGGTGCCTTCACCGGCGCCACCGAGAAACATGCCGGCAAGTTCGTCGAGGCGAACGGGGGCACGCTCTTCCTCGACGAGATCGGCGAATTGCCACTCGATGCACAGGTCAAGCTCCTGCGCGCCATCCAGGAGGGCGAGGTCGATCCGGTCGGCGGGCGCCGGCCGGTCAAGGTGGACATCCGCCTGATCTCGGCGACGAACCGCAGCCTGCTCGACCTCGTCAAACAGGGCCGTTTCCGCGAGGATCTCTACTACCGCCTCAATGTCTTCCCGATGACCCTGCCGCCGCTGCGCGCGCGCCGTGAGGACATTCCGGAACTCGCTCTCGGCTTCCTCGCCCGGTTCGCCGCCGAGGAAGGCAAGCGCGTGCGCGCCATCGCGCCCGAGGCCATGGCACTCATCACTCGCTACGACTGGCCGGGCAACGTGCGCCAGCTCGAGAATGCGATCTTCCGCGCCGTCGTGCTCGCCGACGGGCCCGAGCTGACGGTAGCGGAATTCCCGCAGATCGCGAGCCAGGTCGAGGGCTACGCGATCGACATCCCGCCCGCCCCCGCGGGCCCTGCGCCCGCCCCTGCCCCGGCGCGCGAGATCGTCCATGTCGAGGTGCGCGATCCGGGCAGCCTGCGCCTTCTCGACGATATCGGCGAGGTGCGCCCGCTCGCCGACATCGAGGCCGACGCCATTCGCTTCGCCCTCAACCATTATCGCAGCCACATGTCCGAGGTGTCGCGCAAGCTCGGCATCGGCCGCTCGACGCTCTACCGCAAGCTCAAGGAACTGGGCCTCGCTGAGGCCCCCGAGGGGGACGCGGACGGATCCATCGAATGACGACAGCAGGTATGGCAGCACACGGTGCCGAACCCGTCAGCATGCGAATCGTTTACAAGACACTCGGTCCGGCCGGAACAGCGGGAAAGGGGGCACTCATGCGGGCAAGCACTGCCGCGTGCATCGTCGCCGTTGGCATCGGTCTTCTGACCGCTGCCATTACGGGCCGCGCAGCGGCCGAGCCGATCGTGCCGGCGCAATCCGCGAGCCTCGTCCTGCCCACCCCGCCCGCTGCGGCGGTCGATGTGAGGGACATCGCCCCAACGGAGCCCGAACCGCCCGCGTCCGCAGGCACGGGCACGCTCGCCCCGCCCGATCTCCCCGATATCGCGGTGTCGATCACCGCGGATGAGCCGTCCGTCGCCCTGGCCGGCCGCATCCTCGACGCGCGCGACTGGACGCTGCCGCGCCTCGGCGAGGAGCAGCGCGGGGCAATCCGCGCCTTCTATGAAGCGCGCGGCTTCAATCCCCTGTGGATCGCCGACGGCGCCTTCACGCCGGCGGCCCGCAAGATCATGGCGGCCCTGACGGACGCGGCGGCCGAGGGGCTCGACCCGGCGGATTATCCACTGCCGCAGATTGACGGTCTCGAGGGTTCCAGCCGCGGCAGGGCTCTCGCGGATGCCGACCTGAAGCTCAGCGCGGCCGCCGTCCTCTACGCCCGCGATGCGCGCGGCGGGCGCCTCGAGCCGACCAAACTCTCGAAGCTGCTCACTCCGACGCGCGAACTGCCGGAAGCAGGCGACGTGCTGGAGCGGCTCGGCGCAGCCACGGATCCTGGCGCGGCGCTCGCGGCCTACAATCCGCAGCATGCGCAATATGCTGCGCTGAAACGCAAGCTCGCGGAGGTACGCTCCGAACGGCCGGCGCAGACGCCCGTGGTGCGCGTGCCCAAGGGGCCGACGCTGCGGCTCGGCATGCAGGACGAGCGCGTGCCGCTCATCCGCGCCCGCTTCGGCCTCGACGTGACGCCGGACGGCGACCACACCTATGACGAGAAGGTGGCTGCGGCCATCGCCGATTTCCAGCGTGCGCACGGGCTCGCCGCCGACGGCGTCCTGGGCGCACAGACCCTGGCGGCGCTCGGTGGCGGCGAGACGACGAACGGACGCCTCGAGGCCGACATCATCGCCAACATGGAGCGCTGGCGCTGGCTGCCGGCCAACCTCGGCGACAGGCACATCTCCGTCAACATCCCCGCCTACATGGTCCGCGTGCTCGACCGGGGCGAGGTGATTCACGAGGCGCGCGTCATCGTCGGCAAGCCGGAGACGCCGACGCCCGTCTTCTCGGACGTGATGCGCCACGTCGTCGTCAATCCCTACTGGAACGTGCCGCCGTCAATCCTGCGCAAGGAGTTCCTGCCGCACATGGCCCAGGACCCGGATTATGCGGCGCGTCGCGGCTACGAGGTGATTCGGCGCGGCAACAGCATCTCCATCCGCCAGCCGCCGGGCGAGCGCAACGCTCTCGGCCACATCAAGTTCATGTTCCCCAACCAGCACGCCGTCTACCTGCACGACACGCCGAGCCGCTCGCTCTTCAAGCGCAGCGAACGTGCCTTCAGCCACGGCTGCGTGCGAGTGGACGATCCCTTCACCTTCGCCGAGATCGTACTTGGCGACGCCTGGCCACAGTCGCGGATGAAGAAGCTGATCGGCAAGGGGGAACGCCTCGTGCGTCTCCCCGAACTTATCCCCATCCATCTCACCTATTTCACCCTCATGGTCACCGACGAAGGCAAGCTCGTTCGCTACCCGGATATCTATAGCCACGACCAGCGTGTCGCGGCCGCCCTCCGCGATTTACACTGAACGTGGCGACAGGAGCGATCGATCGGCATTATTTTGCCATCGTCTCGCCTTAACCGGTTCTTGTCCGCAGCCGGTCCCGACGCTAACCTTGCGTTAAGGCTTTGCGGTAAGAGTTCGTTCATCGTTTGACTGACGGCCGCGTTCAAGGCCGTCTCAGCAACGGATGAGTTGGCTTTGTATTCGACACGCTTCAGGCAAGCGTTGTCCCGGGTGGGGCCTTGTTCGCGCGCGGCGTGCAAGATCCTGATCGCGTGCGCCGCGGTCGTGGCCGGGACCCGCAGTCTCCAGGATGCGGTCGCCAATGGCGACACGCGGGCGATCAGCCTGTACCAGACCCATACCAAGGAAAGCGTGACCGTTACCTTCAAGCGCAACGGGGTCTATGACCGCGAGGCGCTGGAGAAGCTCAACTGGATCCTGCGCGACTGGCGCCGGGACGAGCCAATCGCCATGGATCCCAAGCTGTTCGACGTGGCTTGGGCCGTGCACCGCGAGGTGGGCTCGCGCCAGCCGCTCCATGTCGTCTCGGGTTACCGGGCCCCTGAAACCAACGCCATGCTGCGCCGCCGCTCCAGCGCGGTCGCCAAGCAGAGCCAGCACATGCGCGGCAAGGCGATGGACTTCTACCTGCCGGACGTCAACATGGCCCAGGTGCGGGCCATCGCCATGCGCCTGCAGCGCGGCGGCGTCGGCTATTATCCGACGGCCTTCAACCCCTTCGTGCATCTCGACGTCGGCAGCGTGCGCTCGTGGCCGCGCATGACGCGCGACCAGCTCTCGCGCCTCTTCCCCGACGGCAAGACCGTCCACATCCCCGCGGATGGCCGGCCGATGGAGGGCTACGAACTCGCCCGCGCCGAGATCCTGTCGCGCGGCGATGCGGTCGCCGGCTCCTATTCGGCCTATGCCGAGGCCGAGACAGCCCGGCCAAGCGGATCGCGCAAGAGCTTCTGGGCCTCCCTCTTCGGCCTCGACGAGGAGGAGGATGAGGATTTCGCCAAACCGAGCGGCAATGCGCGCACAAGGGTCGCCACTGCCGAAACCGCGCCGGCGGGGGGCGATGCCGCCGTCGCCGCCGACAACAGCAACGTGTCCTTCTTCCTGCGCGACCGGCGCGGCGGCGGTGCACCGACAGCGCAGCCACAGCCCCCCCGACCCACCGCAGTCGCGGCGGCGCCTCAAGCGGAGCCACTGGTCCAGGCGCCCACCGCGGTACCGGCAGTGGTGCCGCTGCCCCAGGCGCGGCCGGACGGCATCGCCCCTGCGGCGGTCCCGTCCGCCGAGGCACCTGTCGCGCTCGCCATGGCGCCGGTGCCCCCGCGGCGGCCTGAGGACGCCATCGCTTCCGTCAATGCCATTGCCGCAACGGCGGTCGTTGCGAACGTTCCGGCGCCGCCGAGCCGACCGGTGAGCTTCGCCGCCGCCGGCCTCGGCTCGCAGGAGATCGGCACGCGCGCCTCATCCGACGAGAGTGGCGCGCTCGCCGCCCTCGCCGCGGCGGCATCCGCCCGTCCACCGATGACCCGCGTTGCCGGCCTCGTGCCGATGGCCTATGCGGCGGCCGACGTGCCGGTGCCGCCTATCCGCCCCCTCGCCACCGCCGCATCGCCGGCTGTCGCCGAAGAGGCGAGGCCCACGCCTGCCACGCCCCGCCCGGTCGCCGCAGCGGCCGTCCCGCGCGTCCTGCGCCCCCTGTTCGGCGGCGACCCGGTCGAGCCGCCGACCCCCTCGTCGCGCATTGCGATGGCCCATGCGGCAGCCTCGTCGCCCCCGCGCCCCCTGCCGGCGAGCCGGCTAGCGGCAGCGGCCTTCACGCTCGCGCTGCCGCTTCACGCCGACGGTCCGGAGGCACCGCAACCCTGAAGCGCAGCGACCCCAGACAACAAGAAGCCCCGGCAGGACCGGGGCTTCTTGTTGGGCCGGTACGGCAGCCTCGCGGCACCTCACATGCCGAGCGCCTGCATGTAAAGTTCGAGGATCGCCTCTTCCTCCTGGCGCTCCTCCGGCGGCTTCTTGCGCATGCTGACGAGCCGGCGGATCGCCTTGGTATCGAAGCCGCGTCCCTTCGCCTCGCCGTAGACTTCCTTGATGTCGCCAGCGATGGCCGCCTTCTCCTCCTCGAGCCGTTCGATGCGCTCGATGAACTGCTTCAACTCCTCCGCGGCAACACCACTGTCGGCAACGTCGCTGACCATATGTCTCTTCCGTCTCACTGATGGATCATGGGCGACCGGCGGCCGCCCGCGCGCGAGCCGCGCAGACTAGTGGCTCCGGCGCGGATTGGAAGGGGCCGTGGCGGCCGAAATGTCTCGTGTCCCCGCTATCCCGATGTCAAGGCCGGATCAGCCGTGGCGATGGCCCGCCTTGGTGAAGGCTGCCTTCTGCTCCGGCGTCGCCTCCTTCTGGTGGCGCTCCTTCCAGTCCTCGTAGGGCATGCCGTAGACATGCTCGCGCGCATTGGCCCGGTCGAGCGTCAGCGAACGCTCGGCGGCCGCTTCCTCGAGCCAGTTGGACAGGCAGTTGCGGCAGAAGCCGGCAAGGTTCATGAGATCGATGTTCTGCACGTCGGTGCGCTCGCGCAGGTGCTTCACGAGCCTGCGAAAGACCGCGGCCTCCAGCTCGGTCATCGTATGGGCGTCGATCTGCTGCATTGCCGTGCTCCTTCCTCGCCGTCCGGCCGTTGCGAGGAACAATGGTGACGAAAGTCGCAACTTGCCATAGGAGGAGCGGGATCGCGACCTCCCTCGCAGACGCCGGTGCCCCCTTGAGCATCACCTCATCCTCGAAAGCCACGCATGCACCCTCGCCGCTCGCGCTCGGCGCCCTCCTCGCTGCGGCGCTCGCCATGGGCCTGTCGCCCGTCCTCGTGCGCCTTGCCGATGTCGGGCCGTTTGCCAGCGCCTTCTGGCGCGTGGCGCTCGCCTTGCCCATCCTCTGGGTCTGGATGCAGGCGGAAGAACGCGGCCGCGGGACCGCACGGTCACGACCCTTCGGGCGCGGCACCGTGCTCGCCGGCCTGTTCTTCGCCGGCGACCTGTTTTTCTGGCATCTCGCCATCATGAACACGACGATCGCCAATGCCACCTTTTTCGCGACGATGGCGCCGCTCTTCGTCGTGCTGGCGAGTTGGCTCGTGTTGCGTCGCCGTGTCGCCGGCCCGGTTCTCATCGGCCTCGCCTTCTGCCTCGCGGGCGGGGCGGCCCTCATCGGCCAGAGCCTCGATATCGCGCCGCAGCGGCTCGTGGGCGACGGCTTCGGCATCGCCACGGCCGTCTTCTTCGGCTTCTACTTCCTCGCCATCGAACATGCGCGCAAGACGACCGGAGCTGCCCGCGTCACCTTCGAATCGAGTCTCATCACCGCCGCCATCCTGCTCGTCGTGGCCTTCGTCATGGAGCCGCACATCCTGCCGCGGAGCAGCTGGGGCCTTGCCGTCCTCGTCGCGCTCGCCTGGTTCAGCCATGCCGGCGGCCAGGGGCTGCTCGCCTTTGCCCTCGGGCACCTGCCGGCGACCTTCTCCTCCCTCGTCATCTTCCTGGAAGCGGTCTTCGCCGCGGCCTTCGGCTGGCTGATCGCGGGCGAGGCCTTGACGCTGGTGCAAACGGCCGGCGGACTGCTCATCCTGTTCGGAATCTGGCTCGCGCGACCGAAAGCTCCGCGCACCGCAGTGGAACGACAATCGCCGGTGCCGCACTAGGGTCGGGTGCCGGGAGGAACGAGGGAGAACGAGATGGCCGAAGGCTTGGGCGACAAAGGCATGGCGCACCCGGCGTACCTGTCGGGTCCCGTCGGCGCGCGCCGCGCGGTGCTGGAGGCGGTCTTCGAGGCGGCCGTCGCCGCGGCCCACCCGCGCCTCTGCCTGCCGCAGCACCTGCCTCCCCCGCCCGCGAACGGGCGCATCATCCTGCTCGCCGCCGGCAAGGCCGCCGCATCGATGACGGTCGTCGCCGAGGAATTCTACGAGAGCGAATACCGCCTCCCGCGCGAACGCATGACTGGCATCGCCGTGACACGGCATGGCTATGGCCAGCCAACGCAACGAATCGAGATCGTCGAGGCCGGGCATCCCGTGCCGGACGCCGCCGGCCTCGCCGCGACGGAGCGGGCGCTCGCCCTTGCCGCCGGGGCGCACAAGGAAGACCTCGTGCTCGTGCTTCTGTCCGGCGGCGGCTCTGCCAATTGGATCGCGCCGGCCGGCAACCTGACGCTGGCGGAAAAGCAGGCCATCACGCGCGCACTGCTGCGCTCCGGCGCATCGATCGATGAGATCAACGCCGTGCGCAAGCACCTGTCGCGCATCAAGGGCGGGCGCCTCGCCCGCTGCGCCGCTCCGGCGACGATCCTGACCCTCGCCATATCCGACGTGCCCCGCGACGCCCCCTCGACCATCGCCTCCGGCCCGACGGTGCCTGACCCGACAACACTCGCCGAGGCGCGTGCCATCGTCGCCCGACGCGGCGTTCCGCTGACCGCCTCGGCCGCAGCGCTGCTCGACGATCCGGCGAACGAATCTCCAAAGGCCGGCGACCCAGCCTTTGCGCGCAGCCGCTTTGAGATCATCGCCCGCCCGGCCGACTCCATCGCTATCGCGGCGCGCACCGCGCGGGAGAACGGCTACGAGCCCATCGTCCTGGGGGCCGACCTCGAGGGGGAGGCCCGCGAGATCGCAGCCAACCATGCACGGCAGGCGCTTGCCCTGCGCGAAGCCGGCCGCCGGGCCGCCATCATCTCGGGCGGGGAACTGACGGTCACGCTGAAGGGTAAGGGACGCGGCGGCCCGAACCAGGAATACGCCCTCGCGCTCGCCCTCGCCCTCGACGGCGCGGCGGGCATCTGCGCCCTTGCCGGCGATACCGACGGCACGGACGGCGGCGGCGGTGCCGCGAGCGACCCGGCGGGCGCCATCATCGACGAGACCACGCTCGCGCGCGCATGCAGCCTTGGCCTCGATCCCGCCGCATCTCTGGCCGACAACGATTCGACGCGCTTCTTCGAAGCCCTCGGCGACCTTCTCCTGCCCGGTCCCACACGCACCAACGTCAACGATTGTCGCGTGATACTCGTCGACGACCGCTAGGACGCGCCGGTACGGACAACGAAGAGGCGCGTTGACATTCCGCGCCGCGACGCTCAAGACCTGTATCGATTAGATGCTTGATTGGCCGATGAAACTCACCCAGCTTGCCCCCATGTCCCGGCTGCGAAAGTTCGCCCTCGGCGCCCTCGCCCTCGCGTGGCTCGCGCTTGTCATCGGGGCCGTTTCGCCTGCCCGGGCGGACCTGCGCATCTGCAACATGACCGGGGCGCGCGTCGGCGTCGCGCTCGGCTATCGCGACGCCCAGGGCTGGATGACCGAAGGCTGGTGGAACATCGACGAACGCAAATGCGAGACGCTGCTCAAGGGGCCGCTCGCCGGGCGTTTCTACTACATTTACGCTCTCGACTATTCCGGTGGCGGGGAATGGGGCGGCCGCTCCTTCCTGTGCACGCGCGACCGCGAGTTTTCCATTCGCGGCATCGACAACTGCCTCGCCCGGGGCTACGAGCGGACCGGGTTCTTCGAGGTCGACACGGGACAGCAGAAGAGCTGGACCATCCAGCTCACGGACAGCAACAGAGCAGCCGAGGTGCGTAGATGAGACGGATGCGGCGCGTAAAGATCTTGGCCACCCTCGGACCCGCGTCCAACGACCCGGCCATGATCGCCCGGCTGCATGAGGCCGGCGCGGACGTCTTCCGCATCAACATGAGCCACACCTCGAAGGACGATCTCGCCGAGCGCGTTGCCGCCATCCGTGCCGTCGAGCAACGCGCGGGCCGGCCCATCGGCATCCTCGTCGACCTGCAGGGACCGAAGCTGCGCATCGGCACCTTCGCCAAGGATGCCGAGATGCTGTCGGCGGGCGAGCGCTTCGTCCTCGATGCCGACCCCAAGCCCGGCACGTCCAAGCGCGTGCACCTGCCGCACCCCGAAATCCTCGCGGCGCTCGAGCCCGGCCATGCCGTCATCATCGACGATGGCAAGATCCGGCTCGAGGTGGAGAGCGTCGGCAAAGGCAAGGCCACCACGCGGGTCGTGGTGGGCGGCAAGATCTCCAACCGCAAGGGCGTCAGCCTGCCCGACACCACTATCCCAGTCTCGGCCATGACGGAGAAGGATCGCACCGATCTCGAGGCTGCCGTCAACATCGGGGTCGACTGGATCGCGCTCTCCTTCGTGCAGCGGCCGGAAGACATCGCGGAGGTGCGCAAGGTCGCGCGCGGGCGGGCGCTCGTCATGGCCAAGATCGAGAAGCCGCAGGCGGTTGCCCGGCTCGACGAGATCATCGAGGTCTCCGATGCGCTGATGGTCGCCCGCGGCGATCTCGGCGTCGAGATGCCGCTCGAGAAGGTGCCCGGCATCCAGAAGCTCATCACGCGCAGCGCCCGCCGCTGGGGCAAGCCGGTCGTCGTGGCCACGCAGATGCTGGAATCGATGATTACCTCGCCGGTTCCGACACGTGCCGAGGTGTCGGACGTCGGCACCGCCGTCTTCGAGGGCGCGGACGCCATCATGCTGTCGGCCGAGAGCGCGGCAGGCCAGTACCCGGTCGAGGCGGTGGCGACGATGAACCGCATCGCCGTGGAAATCGAGCGCGACAGCAACTACCGCGCCATCATCAACGCCCAACGCGCCGAACCCGAGGCGACGGGCGCCGATGCCATCGCCTCCGCCGCGCGCTCGATTGCCGAGACGCTCGACCTCAAGGCTATCGTTGCCTGGACCTCCTCCGGCGCCACGGGTCTGCGCATCGCGCGCGAGCGCCCGCAGACACCCTTGCTCGCCCTGACGCCGAATGCCGATGCGGGTCGGCGCCTCGCCCTCGTGTGGGGCGTGCATCCCATCGTGACCGAGGATGCCCGCGACATCGACGACATGGCCGACCGCGCCTGCGACATCAGCCGCGATGCCGGCTATGCCGAGGCCGGCCAGCGCGTCATCATCGTCGCGGGCGTGCCGTTCGGCACGCCCGGTGCGACGAACATGGTGCGCGTCGCCTTCGTCGCGCAGGATGGCGGTGCGCTCGGCCACGGTAATACATCGCGACGGCCCTGATGCCGAAGCGGCGGGCACGCTAGGCCGCTGACAGGCCGACGCGGGCGGCACGCTCACCCGCGGGGGCTTGCTGGACCTGCTGCCCGATCAGATATCCCGGCCGTCGACGTCCGGCGCCAGCCGCGCGACGGCGGCCTTCACCGCCTCGAGATGCGGGTGGACGGCCAGCGCCTGCCGATAGGCGCGCAGGGCGAGCGCCTTCTCCTCGTCCACCTCGAAGAGCCGGCCGAGGGCCGTCCACGCCTCGTAGTGGCGCGGTTCGCGAGCGATGGCCTGCTGCAGGTCGAGAATGGCCTGCCGGCGATCCCCCAGCATGCCGAAGAGCGTCGCGCGCTTCGCCCAGGCCTCGGCCCAGCCCGCCTCGATGACGACGACCCGGTCGAGCAATTCGATCGCCAGCGGCGGGTTGCCGGAGCGCGCGGCGACGAGCGCTCGGCTCATCAGGAGGTCGGCCGTATCGGAGCCGGAGCGCAGCCACTGGCGCTCGATGAGGCGGGCGATGCCAGCCGCCTCGGCTGCGTCACGGCTGTTGCCAAGACGCGCGAACAGCTGGTCGAGCTGGGCCGCCCGTCGCGCCGCGGGCGATACAGGCCGTTCTGCGCTCTGGGGTGGCTCCCGCGGCTCGGAGCCTTGCGACTGGGCTGCAATGCCACTCCACGGCGAAACGGCAAGGGCCATCCCCATCGAAAGAAGCACCAGCGGGCGGACTGCGCGTGTCATGCGACAGAGCCTAACGCGCCCAGGCTCCGGGGCAAAGTCCCGCGCAGACACGTCGCCGTGAATTGCAACCCGTCACCCCAACACCAAAAGCCCGGCGTCACCGCCGGGCTCTTCGTTGTTCATGCAAGACCGCCGAAGCGGCCGGGCGTCAGCCCTGGCGCGCCTTGAAGCGCTTCTGGGTCTTGTTGATGATGTACACGCGACCCTTGCGACGGACCAGCTGGTTGTCGCGGTGGCGCTCGCGCAGAGACTTGAGCGAATTGCGGATCTTCATCGTCCGATCTCCGTCCGGCGCGGCTCCATCGAACCTTGGCCGTCCTTCAAAAAATGGTGGGCGCGACAGGGATCGAACCTGTGACCCCTACGATGTCAACGTAGTGCTCTCCCGCTGAGCTACGCGCCCTTCGAACGACGCTTTCGCGACGTCCTCATGTGGGCCGCGGATATAGCGGCTTGCGGCGAACTGCGCAAGCCGCCCACGAAAAATAGTCAGGCGGCGAGCAACTTTTCCACTTCCGACACGAGTTCGCGCAGGTGGAAGGGCTTG
This sequence comes from Chelatococcus sambhunathii, assembly GCF_001418005.1. Classification (GTDB taxonomy): domain Bacteria; phylum Pseudomonadota; class Alphaproteobacteria; order Rhizobiales; family Beijerinckiaceae; genus Chelatococcus_A; species Chelatococcus_A sambhunathii. The sequence continues at coordinate 530,771 of NZ_LIOL01000001.1, forward strand.
GACAGCACCTTGGCGTCCTTCGGCGCCTGCGAATCGGGGTTGAGCGCCACCGCCGCGAAACCCGTGATGAACATCACCTTGATGTCCGGGTCGAGTTCGGTGGCCCGGCGCGCGAGCTCGATGCCGTCCATCTCCGGCATGACGATGTCGGTGAGCAGCAGTTCGAACGGCTCCTCCCGCAGGCGATTGTAGGCCGACAGCCCGTTGTCGAAGGACACCACCTCGTAGCCAGCATTCTGCAGGGCCTTGACGAGGAAGCGCCGCATGTCGTTGTCGTCTTCGGCGAGAAGGATCTTGCTCATGGCGCACGCGTCGAAAGTGATCGGGCGGGCCGCGGGCTCGGATCTGCCGTGCCGCGCTGCCCGGACGAAAGGTTAGTGGCACGTCCGTCGTCGGACAATGCTCTGCCCGAACCGCCGACGCCGTGCCTTATCGTCTAGACACGCTCCTCGTAAAAAAGCGGTGAAAAAGGGAGCGCGGCACACCGCCGGTCACGAATCGCACGCGCTCATGGCCATGCGGCGATGGACGACACGCCGGCAAATCGGCCACAATCATCGTTCGAGACGGCCCGCCCGCGAGGGCCGTCGTCCCCGTAGCAGCGTCGTGGTCCCCGATGTCGTCTCCGATCGAGCCGGAACTCGCAATCCCCTTCACGGTCGTCGAACCATCCGATCAGACTGTGCCGCTTGTCTTCAACGCCCCTCACGCCGGCGCCGTCTATCCTCAGAGCTTCGTCGACGGCGCCCGGCTTGATCCACTCGCCCTGCGCCGTTCGGAAGATGCCTATGTGGACGCGCTCTTTGCCGGCATGGGCGCGCTTGGCGCCCCGATGCTCGTCGCCCGCTTTCCCCGCGCCTATCTCGACGTGAACCGCGAGCCCTATGAGCTCGACCCGCGCATGTTCGACGGCCGGCTGCCGCCCTATGCCAACACACGCTCGCTGCGCGTCGCAGGCGGGCTCGGCACCATCCCGCGCATCGTCGGCGACGGGCAGGAGATCTATCCCGGCAAGCTGCCTGTGGCCGAGGCCATGCGCCGCATCGAATGGCTCTACAAGCCCTACCATCGCGCCCTCCGCCAGATCGTGATGCGCACCCAACGCCGGTTTGGCTCGGTGCTGCTCGTCGACTGCCACTCGATGCCCTCTTCCAGCGTGACCCGGGACGAGAATTCGCGCGCCGACATCGTCATCGGCGATCGGTTCGGCACGAGTTGCGCGGCGGCGACCAGCGACAGGGTGGCGCAGTCCTTCGAGCGTCTCGGCTATCGCGTGGCCCGCAACCGCCCCTATGCCGGGGGCTTCATCACGGAGCACTATGGCGAGCCCGCAGCCGGCCGGCATGCCCTGCAGGTAGAGATCAACCGCAGCCTCTACATGGACGAGCGGACCATGCAGCGCACAGAGGGCTTCGCCCGCCTCGCATGCGACATCACCGAAGTCTTCTCCCTCATCGCAGCGACGGCCTGCACGGACCTCACCGAACGGCGCCTGGCGGCTGAGTAGCGCACGCTTGCCGACAGGCCCGTCAGCCAGGCACCAGGCAAGAAAAAAGGCCGCACACTTGCGTGCGCGGCCCAAGTCTAGGGAGGAAACGCCCAAGGAGGGCAGCGGCACCGCGACGGAACATCGCCGTACCGCACTGCAACAACATGCCACCGCACCGCACAAAAAGCAAGGGTGATTGACCTATTTTTTTGTGCCCCCGGGATCGCGATCCCGGCCGGGGTGGGGGTCGTGTGCGAGGACGTAGGTAATGAGTGCGGCCGCAATTGCAAGGGCCAGCAAGGAAAAGACAGCCTTGTAGGCCTCTTGTGGATAGTGCCCGAGGGGGCCACGACCGAAGAGATCCATAAGCCGACCCGTCACCGTCTGCATCACGAAGACGCCGCCCATGGTGCCGATGTTCATCAGCGTGATGCCGCGGCCGATAAGATTTTGAGGGAAAAGAGATTTCCCGTGCGCCATGACGGGCGGCGTATAGGCCACGGCCGCCCCGAAGGCGATAAGCCAGACGAGCACCGAGACCGGGCCGAGAGGCATGAGGGCAGCGTAGGCGAGGCATGCGATGGTTGCAGAGGCGCCGAGCACGACCGGGGGTTTGTATCCGCGGAGGAGCCGATCCGCCGCGCCCCACAGGAAGAGGGCGGCGATCTGCGTCGCCGACGCCGCGAAGAGCGCGACACCGCGCCGCTCGAGGTCGAAGCCGTAGACGTCGCTCAGAAACGGGCCCGCCCACAGGCCGATGACCGTGCCGAAGGCCGCATAGCCGGTCGCGTGCATCAGGAAGAGCGGCCAGAACGAACGCACGCGCACCGCCTCGCGCACGCCGGCGAGCGCCATGCGCCAAGATTCGCGGCCAGCCCATGCGGTGACGGCGGGACCGCGCACGCCGAGGAAGACCGCGAGGCCCGCCGCCGCCGCAAAGGCCGCGACGACGAGGAAGCTCGCCCGCCAGCCGATCGATTCGGCGGCGAAGGCGAGCGGGGCGGTGGCGGCGAGCGTGCCGAAATTGCCGATGCTGAGCTGGATGCCGGTAAGGAAGGCGAAGCGCTCGGGCGGGAAGAGGCGGGCATAGATGGCGAGCGGCGCCATGAAGAAGCTAGAGCAGCCGATACCTAGGAGAAGCCGCGCGCCGACGAGCATCGTCGCGTCCCGCGCCAGCGCGAAGAGCAGGACACCGGCCACCGCGATGAGGGAACACACCAGCATGACGCGACGCGGCCCGTAGCGATCGATGGAGATGCCAACCGGGATCTGAGCGGCCGCGAAAGTCAGAAAGAAGCCGCTGGAGAGAAGCCCGAGGTCGGTGGCGGTAAGCGACAGGTCCGCGGCGAGGTTCGGCGCAATGACTCCGATGGAATTGCGCAGGAATTGACTGACACTGTAGATGCCCGCAAGCACCGCGATGAGCAGCGCCGCCTGGCTTCCCACCGGCGCCGCGCCTACGCCCGTCGGAATCTGGCTGTCCTTCATGCCCGTTCCTCCCGCCCTGCGCTCCACCGGACGCATGGCCTCTCGTTCGTTCCTCTCTTTCTAAACGGCTCCGCCCGCGATAAGACCCCTCTGCAACGCAGCCCTGCCCGCATGAGGTGCGAGGCTCGTGCACGGCTGGCGGAGGGGATGGGAATGGCAGCGGTCGACTTCAGCGCCTTCATGGACGAGCTTGCAACCGTGTCCGGGCGCGCCATCCTGCCGTTTTTCCGCACCGCACTGATGGCGGAGAACAAGGCGCTCGGCGACAGGTTCGACCCGGTGACGGAGGCCGACCGGGCGGCCGAAGCCGCCATGCGCCAGCTCATCCGCCGGCAGTTTCCCCAGCACGGCATCTGCGGCGAGGAATTCGGTGACGAGCGCCTGGATGCCGACTACGTTTGGGTGCTCGACCCGATCGACGGCACGCGCGCCTTCATTTCGGGTCTGCCGCTATGGGGCACGCTGATCGGCCTCACCCACCGCAGCGCACCCGTCTACGGCCTCATGCATCAGCCTTTCACGGGCGAGCGCTTCTACGGCGGCGGCAGAAGCGCCGGCTACAAGGGCCCGATGGGTGCGCGCACGCTCAAGACGCGACGCTGCGCGAGCCTGGCCGAGGCAACCCTCTCCACCACGTCCCCCGCCCTCTTCGCGGCGAACGAGCGCCCGCGCTACGAGCGCGTCGAACGCGAGACGCGCCTCGTCCGTTACGGCTATGACTGCTACGCCTATTGCATGGTCGCGGCCGGCCACATCGACCTTGTCATCGAGGCCGGACTGAAGCCCTATGACATCGTCGCCCTGGTGCCGATCATCGAAGGAGCCGGCGGCGTCGTCACCAACTGGCAAGGTGATTCGCCGGCGGCCGGGGGCGCGGTTGTCGCCGCAGGCGACCCGCGCATTCATGAGGCGGCGCTCAAGCTGCTCTCGGCCTGATCCGGCAGCGCCCCGTCCGACCCCGGCACAAAGGCGTCGAAGGCGGCCCAGAACTGGTCACGAATGTCGTCGCGTTCCATGAGGATCTCGTGCCGGGCCCCGGGGATCACGATGGCGCGGCCCGTCTTGAGGCGGGCGGCGAAACGTTCGATCGCCGGCGTCGAGACGACCGGATCGGCCCCGGCCGCGACGACGAGCACCGGCGTCCTGATCTCGAGCACGAAGTTCGGATCCGCGAAGGCACCCATGGCGCGATAGGCTGCGTCGAGCCATGCCACCGTCGGATCGCCTATGGCGAGCGCGGGCGCCCGGGCGGCCACCTCGGCATTGCGCGCATAGCGCACCGGGTCCGACGTCAGCCGATTGCCTGCGAAGGGCTTCGTCGAGATCGACGTGGCACCGCCGCCGGGAACATAACTCGCCCCGAAACCGCAGGCATCGAGCATCTCGGACAGGAGGCGTGCGGCACGCGGCCAGGGCACCATGGCGATGTCGATCATCGGCGCGACCGTCACGAGGCGGGCGAAGGGGGTCTTCTTCCCCCTCATGGCGTGGAGGAGGATCGTCCCGCCCATGGAATGGGCGAGCACGAAGTAAGGCGGTGGACAGCGCGGCAGGACGACCTGATCGACGACGGCCGCAAGGTCGCGCTCATAGAGGGAGAAGTCGTCGACGTGGCCTTTGCGCGGGTCGGCAAGGTCGCGCTGCGAGCCGCCCTGGCCGCGCCAGTCGAAGGCGACGACCGTAAAGCCGCGGCGGCGCAGGTCCGCCACCGTCTCGAAATATTTCTCGATGAACTCCGCCCGCCCCTGAACGAGGCAGACGGTGCCGCGGGTCCGGCGCGCTGTCGGCCGCCAGCGCACGGCCCGCAGCACGACGCCGTCGGCGGTGGTCACCGGCGTTATCACCGGCTGGCTCGGCACCGGGTTCAGCTCTGTAGCGACGAGTTCCATCGCCCCTCCCGCCGCGGTTTGCGGCCATTCCACCCGGTTATAGCCGCTGCACCCGCCTCATCGCCACAGGTCTTGAAAGACCGCCCGGGCGCCACCAACTCTCTGCCGTGCAGGCCGCTGACGGCTGCACGGTGGGATGCCCGGCCGGTTCAGGCGGGCATTGTCCGCATATCGCTTCAAATGGAGGATGTGCCATGCGTCAATTCGATCTGTCCCCCCTCTACCGCTCGACGGTCGGCTTCGACCGTCTGTTCTCGATGCTTGATCAGGTTGCCGGCGTCGACAGCTCCCCGAGCTATCCGCCCTACAACATCGAGCGCACCGGCGAAGATGCGTATCGCATCACGGTAGCCGTCGCCGGTTTCGCCAGCGATGATCTCGCCATCGAGACGAAGAACAACACACTGACGATCCGCGGCGAGAAGAAGGTCGCCGAAGGTGCCGAGAGGCCCGAAATGCTCTACCAGGGCATCGCGGCCCGGGCGTTCGAGCGCCGCTTCCAGCTTGCCGACCACGTCCAGGTGACCGGTGCCGCGCTGGAGAACGGTCTCCTGCACGTCGACCTCGTCCGCGAGGTGCCGGAGGCGATGAAGCCCCGCACCATCCCCATCGCGACGAAGCCGGCGAGCGTGGCCATCGACGCGAAGGTCGCGGAAGCCGCATAACACGGCAGCCATGGTCCGCCAGAGGGACCATGGACGATCCCAGAAAACAGACGAGGCGCCGGGCCTTCCGGCGCCTTTTGTCGCGTGCATTGGCAGCGGTGCATGCGGCCGGCGGCCGGCGTCAGAAAGGCGCGCTGGGCAGGATCTTCTCGCCAGAGGCCGGGCCGCCGATCTCATCGCCGTCATTGCCGATGACGTCGCCTGCCGGCGGCACGGGCGGCACCTCGGGCGGCGCGAGGACGACGCTCGGTCTCTCCTCAGCCTCGCCAGCCGCATCCGCCTGCCCGGAGGTCTCGGGCAGCCTCACGTCCCCGCGCGACGGCGGTAGCGGTGCGCGCAGCCCGAGCTCCTGGTCGCTAGGACGCGGCGGCGGCAGCGCCGCCATGCTCGGCTGGCGTTGCCGAAGCGGCACCGGCGCATAGATCTTGGTGCCACGGCCGGTATCGATCTCGACACCGATCTCGCCGCCGAACCTGTCGGGCGAATACGGCCGGAAGGGTTCCTCGGCCATGATGGTCGAGCGCAGCGGACGCGCATCGACGATGGCGCCCGAATAGGCGTCGATAAACAGGCGCATGCGCCAGCCATTCACGTCCGTGCCGTCGACGACGTAGAAGCCACGCGTCAGGCGCGGGCGGGAGATCTGGGCGAAGCCCTCCGAGCGCACCGAGCGCACCACCTCGCGCGGGCTCAGCGGCTCGTCGTAGACCTCCGGCGCGTAGTAGCCCTGGGCAAGAGCCACGCTCGACACCAGGGTAAGCGTCGCGACCGCCGCGAGAAGCCTGGCGGGGCGCCGCATTGGGCGCGATCCGGCAACAGGTGCAAACACGTCATCTGCCTCGTTCATTGCCACTCGTCACCCTCGTCTGTGCAACGGCATTGGGGCGGGCGTTTGGCGGCGCCGCGACAACGGCAGGTCAGGCGGCTGCCTGTCCGCCCGCGACGGCGAGAAAACGGTCGATGGCCGCCTCCGCCGTGTCGAAGGCCGTGACGAGACGCACCAGCACCTCCCCCTCCCCGGCCGCAACGCCCTCCGGCAGGCTGGACGTCACCCAGGGATGGTAGAGTGCCCCGGCAGCGCGCAGCGCCTCGTCCATCGCCTGCGGCAGGAAGACGAAGATCTCGTTGGCCTCGACCGGCAGGGCGACGCGGCAGCCGAGACGCGCGAGGCCCGCAGCGAGCCTGTCGGCCGCCGCATTGGCCCGGGCCGCGAGGTCGAGCCAGTGGCCATCGGCGAGATAGGCGTCGAACTGGGCACCGAGCAGACGGCCCTTCGAGAGGAGGTGGCCGCCGCGCTTGCGGCGCTGCGCCAAGTGCGCCGCCTTGTCGCGGTCGAAGACGATCACGGCCTCCGCCGCAAGACAGCCGTTCTTGGTGGCGCCGAAGGAGAGGACGTCGACGCCCGCGCGCCATGTCATGTCGGCAGGACTGACCCCAAGGCGCACGAGCGCATTGGCGAAGCGTGCGCCGTCCATGTGCACGCCGAGTCCGTGCCGGCGGGCGATGTCCGCGAGCGTCGCTATCTCGTCCGGAGTATAGACCGTGCCGGCCTCACTGGCCTGGGTCAGCGAGAGGGCCGAGGGAATGACCTGATGCGGCGGCCGGCCGGTCGGCGCGGCGAGATGCGCCGCGATCTCCTCCGCCGTGAGCTTGCCGAGCCGACCGGGAAAGCCGACGAGCTTGGCCCCGCCCGTGAAGAACTCCGGCGCGCCGCATTCGTCCTCGGCCACATGCGCCTCGGCGTGGCACAGCACCGCACCCCAGGGCGGGCAGAGGGTGGCGAGCGCCAGCGCGTTGGCCGCCGTGCCCGTGGCGACGAGGAAGACCGAAAGGTCGCGCTCGAAGATCTCCTTGAGCCGCGCCTCGACGCGCGCCGTATGATCGTCCGCCCCATAGGCGCGCTGGCTGCCGGCATTGGCGGCGACGAGCGCCTCCATCACCCGCGGGCTCGCGCCCGCCACATTGTCGCTTGCAAAGTTCATCCCGCCTGTGCTCCCGCTTGGAAGCGGAAGCTAGAACATGGCTCGCCCAGCGTGAAGCGCCGAGCGGTCATGGCCGCGCCGCGCCCGCCTCCCGATCGCAGGATCGAAACGGCCGGCCGGCCATGGATGCGCAATTAAATTACGCTGACTTCATCTCGTTCGTCACGATCGCAATCCAGGTTGGGCGTCCCGTATAAGTTTCGATCAAACGACTCGCAAATACCCGCTTGTCACCTTAGAAAAAATCTGGCAAGGTCCGCCCGGTTTAGGACAGCCTTGCTGTCCCATTCCGATGATTATCCGAGCCCGGCATCCGGTCGGGCCTTCCGCGAGCAAGACAAGGCAGGTCTTGGTTATGGCACGTCCGACGGCCGCCAAACGCGATACGAAACCTGCCGCCCGCACGACGCGGGCTTAGCGGGCGCGCCCCGGCTTTACGCCGCGAGACGCCCGCGAGGTGCGGGCGCAACGGAAACAGCGCGACCGGACCTCCAAGACCAACAAGAGGGTGCGTACGGGCGGGCAGCGACAGGCTGCCGGCACGGACCGGCGACCCCCGCGAGAGACGAACGACGTGGACAAGGCCGCCGCGGCGGCAACGATGGGGCAGAACATGAGCGCGACGAACGAGCAAAAGCTGGTCTCCAACCCGGCGCTGCTTCAGAAAACGCGCGCTGCGGACCCCGGTCTGCCGCCCGCACAGGGCCTCTACGACCCGGCGCGCGAACGCGATGCCTGCGGCGTCGGCTTCATCGCCCACATGAAGAATGAGAAGAGCCACGACATCGTCGCCAACGGCCTTGCCATTCTGAGGAATCTCGATCACCGCGGGGCTGTCGGTGCCGACCCCCGGGCGGGCGACGGCTGCGGCATGCTGGTGCAGGTGCCGGACCGTTTCCTGCGCGAGGAATGCGAGAAGCTCGGCATCGCCTTGCCACCGGCCGGCGAATACGCCGTGGGCCATCTCTTCATGCCGCGCGACGCGGAAGGCTTCGCCATCGTCAAGGCGACCCTGGAGCGCGTCACTGCCGAGGAGGGCCAGGTGCTCCTTGGCTGGCGCGACGTGCCGGTCGACCCCTCCGTGCTCGGCGAGAGCGTGAAGCCCACCGAGCCGCGGCACGTGCAGGTCTTCATCGGCCGCGGTGAGGGCGCGACGACACAGGACGACTTCGAGCGGCACCTCTTCATCCTGCGCAAGGTCGTCTCCAACGCGATCTACGACCTCAACGACCCGCGCACGGCCGGCTACTACCCGGTGAGCCTGTCGACACGCACGCTCGTCTACAAGGGCATGCTGCTCGCCGACCAGCTCGGCGACTATTACGCCGATCTGCGCGACCCGCGCTTCGAGAGCGCGCTCGCCCTCGTGCACCAGCGCTTCGCGACCAACACCTTCCCCACCTGGTCGCTGGCCCACCCCTACCGCATGGTGGCGCACAACGGCGAGATCAACACCCTGCGCGGCAACGTCAACTGGATGGCCGCACGGCAGGCCTCGGTCGATTCCGAGATCTTCGGCAACGACATCTCCAAGCTCTGGCCCATCTCCTACGAGGGCCAGTCGGACACGGCCTGTTTCGACAACGCGCTCGAGTTCCTTACTCAGGGCGGCTATTCGCTCGCCCACGCCATGATGATGCTGGTGCCCGAGGCCTGGGCCGGCAACCCGCTCATGGACGAGGAGCGGCGGGCCTTCTACGAGTACCATGCCGCGCTTATGGAGCCGTGGGACGGCCCGGCTGCCATCGTCTTCACCGACGGGCGTCAGATCGGCGCGACGCTCGACCGCAACGGCCTGCGCCCCGCGCGCTACCTCGTCACCGAGGACGGCCTCGTCGTCGGCGCCTCCGAGATGGGCGTGCTGCCCATCCCCGAGGAGAAGATCGTCGAGAAGTGGCGCCTGCAGCCGGGCAAGATGCTGCTCATCGACCTCGAAGAGGGCCGCATCGTCTCCGACGAGGAGATCAAGAGCGAGTTGAGCCGCCGCCATCCCTACAAGGAGTGGTTGAAGCGCACGCAAATCGTGCTGGAGGAGTTGCCACCGGTCCAGGCGCGTGAATCGCGCACGGACGTGAGTCTGCTCGACCGCCAGCAGGCCTACGGCTACACCCAGGAGGACCTCAAGCTCCTCATGCAGCCCATGGCCGTCACCGGCCAGGAGGCCGTCGGCTCGATGGGCACCGACACGCCGATCTCGGCCCTGTCGGACAAGCCGAAGCTGCTCTACACCTATTTCAAGCAGAACTTCGCCCAGGTGACGAACCCGCCGATCGACCCGATCCGCGAGGAACTCGTCATGAGCCTCGTCTCCTTCATCGGGCCGCGCCCGAACATTCTCGACCTCGAGGGCACCTCGCGCCGTAAGCGCCTCGAGGTGCGCCAGCCGATCCTGACGAACGAGGATCTGGAGAAGATCCGCTGCATCGGCCACAGCGAAGACCAGTTCGACACCAAGACGCTGGACATCACCTATCCAGCCGGCCAGGGGGCGGAAGGCATGCCCGGCGCCCTCGAACGCCTGTGCGAGCGCGCGGAGGCGGCCGTGCACGGCCGCTACAACATCATCATTCTCTCCGACCGGATGCTGGGACCGGACCGTATCGCCATCCCCGCGCTGCTCGCGACGGCAGCGGTGCACCACCACCTCATCCGCAAGGGGCTGAGGACCTCGGTCGGCCTCGTCCTCGAATCTGGCGAACCGCGCGAGGTGCACCATTTCGCCCTGCTCGCCGGCTATGGCGCCGAAGCGATCAACCCCTATCTGGCTTTCGATACGCTGGCCGCGATGCACGAGGCGCTCGACTTCCCAGAGGAGGTCGATGACCACGAAATCATCAAGCGCTACATCAAGTCCATCGATAAGGGCCTCCTCAAGGTCATGTCGAAGATGGGCATCTCCACCTATCAGTCCTATTGCGGCGCGCAGATCTTCGATGCAGTCGGCCTCAGAAGCGACTTCGTCGCGAAGTTCTTCTTCGGCACGGCCACCACCATCGAGGGCATTGGCCTTGCCGAGATCGCCGAGGAGACGGTGCGCCGCCACCGCGATGCCTTCGGCGACGTTCCTGTGCTGCGCAATTCCCTCGAGGTCGGCGGTGATTACGCCTACCGCCTGCGCGGCGAGGACCACGTCTGGAACCCGGACACGGTGGCGACGCTGCAGCACGCGGTGCGCCTCAACGCGCAGGACCGCTATCGCGAGTTCGCCCGTCTCGTGAACGAGCAGGAGAACCGCTTCAGCACCGTGCGCGGCCTCTTCCGCATCCGGACGGCCGCCGAGCGCGGCGCTCAGCCGGTGCCGCTCGAGGAGGTGGAGCCCGCGGCTGAGATCGTCAGGCGCTTCTCGACGGGCGCCATGTCGCTCGGCGCCATCTCCAAGGAGGCGCACGAGACCCTGGCCTTGGCGATGAACGCCATCGGCGCCAAGTCCAACACCGGCGAGGGCGGCGAGGATGCCGCACGTTTCCGGCCGTTGCCGGACGGGCGCTCCAAGCGCTCAGCCATCAAGCAGATCGCATCGGGGCGCTTCGGCGTCACCACCGAATATCTCGTCAATTCGGACATGATGCAGATCAAGGTGGCCCAGGGCGCCAAGCCCGGCGAGGGTGGCCAGTTGCCCGGCCACAAGGTCGATGCCGTCATTTCCCGGCTGCGCCATTCGACGCCGGGCGTCGGCCTCATCTCGCCGCCGCCGCACCACGACATCTACTCGATCGAGGATCTCGCCCAGCTCATCTTCGACCTGAAGAACGTCAACCCCGCGGCCGACGTCTCGGTCAAGCTCGTCTCCGAGGTCGGCGTCGGCACGGTCGCCGCCGGCGTCGCCAAGGCGCGGGCCGATCACATCACCATTTCGGGCTTCGAGGGTGGCACGGGGGCCTCGCCACTGACGTCCATCAAGCACGCCGGCAGCCCGTGGGAGATGGGCCTCGCCGAAACGCAGCAGACGCTGGTGCTCAACCGCCTGCGCGGCCGGGTACGCCTGCAGGTCGACGGCGGCCTGCGCACGGGTCGCGACGTCGTCATCGGCGCGCTGCTCGGGGCCGACGAGTTCGGCTTCTCGACGGCGCCGCTCATCGCCGCCGGCTGCATCATGATGAGGAAGTGCCACCTCAACACCTGCCCCGTCGGGGTGGCGACGCAGGACCCGGTGCTGCGCAAGCGCTTCAAGGGTCTGCCGGAACATGTCGTCAACTACGTCTTCTTCGTCGCCGAGGAAGTGCGCGAACTGATGGCCGAGATGGGCTTCCGCAGGCTCGAGGAGATGATCGGCCGCACCGACCTCCTCGACAAGAAGGAGGCCATCGACCACTGGAAGGCCAAGGGTCTTGACTTCACGCGCCTGTTCCACCGGCCCGAGGTCGGCCCCGACGTCGCCGTCTTCCACAGCGAGCGCCAGAAGCATCCGATCGACGACGTGCTCGACCTCAGGCTCATCGCGCAGGCGCGCGGCGCCATCGACGAGGGCACGCCGATCGTCATCGAGGAGACGATCCGCAACGTCGACCGCGCGACGGGCGCCATGCTGTCGGGCGAGATCGCCAAACTGCACGGCCACGAGGGCCTGCCCGAGGACACCATCACGGTGAACCTCAAGGGCACGGCCGGCCAGAGCTTCGGCGCCTTCCTCGCCGCCGGCGTCACGTTGCACCTGACGGGTGAGGCCAACGACTATGTCGGCAAGGGCCTCTCCGGCGGCAAGATCATCGTCCAGCCGCCGGCGGAAATGAAGGCGGTGCCGGAGCGCTCGATCATCGTCGGCAACACGGTGCTCTACGGGGCCATCTCCGGCGAATGCTATTTCCGCGGCGTCGCCGGCGAGCGCTTCGCGGTGCGCAACTCTGGCGCCATCGCTGTCGTCGAGGGCACGGGCGACCACGGTTGCGAATACATGACCGGCGGTGTCGTCGTCGTCATCGGCCCGACAGGCCGCAACTTTGCAGCCGGCATGTCCGGCGGCATCGCCTATGTGCTCGACGAGGACGGAACCTTCACCAAGCGTTGCAACCTGTCCATGGTCGATCTCGAACCCGTCGAGGAGGAGGAGGAGCTCATGGAGCGCCTGCACCACCACGGCGGCGACCTCGAGCACAAGGGCCGCATCGACGTGCTCGCCGACATGTCGGGCCACGACGAGGAGCGGCTGATGCAGCTCATCGCCAACCACCTGCGCTACACGGGCTCGACCCGCGCCAGGGCCATCCTCGACGACTGGGCGGGTTACCGCACCAAATTCGTCAAGGTGATGCCGGTCGAGTACCGGCGCGCGCTGCGTGAGATGGAGCGTCTGCGCACGCTGCAGGCGGCGGAATAAGGATATGGGACCGCGGTCCACCCTCTCCTTCGGGGGACGGGTCGGCGCCGGTGGCGCCGGGGTGGGGAGGCCGCGGTCCGGGCAGGAACCCCCTCCCGGCCGCTACGCGGCCGACCTCCCTCCGCCAGGGGGAGGTGGGTCGGCGGCGCAACGACTGGATGACGAGACGATGGGCAAGGTAACCGGCTTTCTCGAATACGACCGGCAGGAGCAGAAGTACCAGCTCGCCGGCGACCGCGTACGGCATTTCCGCGAATTCACGCTGCCGCTGGACGACAAGGACCTGCAGAAGCAGGCCGCCCGCTGCATGGACTGCGGCATACCCTTCTGCCACGGGCCGACGGGCTGCCCCGTCCACAACCAGATCCCGGACTGGAATGACCTCGTTTACAACGACGACTGGGAGGAGGCCTCGCGCAACCTCCACTCAACCAACAATTTCCCCGAATTCACCGGCCGCATCTGCCCTGCGCCCTGCGAGGAGGCGTGCACCCTCAACCTCGAGAACGTGCCCGTCACCATCAAGACCATCGAACAGGCGATCGCCGACAAGGCCTGGGAGATGGGCTGGATCCGCCCCGAACCGCCGGCGCGTCTCACCGGCAAGTCCGTCGCCGTCGTCGGCTCTGGCCCTGCCGGCCTCGCCGCCGCGCAGCAGCTTGCCCGTGTCGGCCACGAGGTGCATGTCTACGAGCGCGAACCACGTGCCGGCGGCCTGCTGCGCTACGGCATCCCGGACTTCAAGATGGAGAAGCACCACATCGACCGGCGCGTGGCGCAGATGGAGGCGGAAGGCGTCGTCTTCCACTACGGCGTCAACATCGGCGTCGACAAGCCGTTCGAGGAATTGGTGAAGGCCTACGACGCCGTGCTGATGTGCGGCGGCGCCGAGCGCCCGCGCGATCCCCAGCTGCCCGGTATGGAGCTCGAGGGTGTGCACTACGCCATGCCGTTCCTCGTGCAGCAGAACCGCCGCAACGGCCGTGAAAATTTCCTCGACGACGCGCCGATCCTCGCCGGGGGCAAGCACGTCGTCGTCATCGGCGGCGGCGACACGGCGTCCGACTGCGTCGGCACCTCCTTCCGCCAGGGCGCCCTCTCGGTCACTCAGCTCGACATCCGCCCCAAGCCGCCTGAGATGGAGGACAAGCTCACCGTCTGGCCTTACTGGCCCACGAAGATGCGCACGTCCTCGAGCCAGGCGGAGGGCGCGGAGCGCGAGTTCCAGGTCGCGACGCTCGGCCTCGAAGGCAAGAAGGGCCGTGTCACCGGCGTGCGCTGCGCCCGCGTGGACGAGAAGCGGGTGCCGATCGCCGGCACCGAATTCGTCTTGAAGGCCGATCTCGTCTTCATCGCCATCGGCTTCGCCGGCCCGGTCTTCGAGGGCATGGTAGCCGAGGCGGGCGTGGCGCTCGACAAGCGCGGCAATGTGGCGGCTAGCGAGCGCGACTATCGCACGTCGAACGAGAAGGTCTTCGCCGCCGGCGACATGCGCCGGGGCCAGTCCCTTGTCGTCTGGGCGATCCGCGAAGGTCGCCAGGCCGCCCGGGCCATCGACGAATACCTGACGGGCTCGTCCGTCCTGCCGCGCTGAGACCCCACGCGGGTGCTGCGGGCTTCGGCCCGCAGGATGCGGCCTGAGCGAAAGCGGCGCATGGGGCCGGATAGCCGGCATCGCGAGCGAGATTCTCCCGTCGACCGGACCGTTTACGGTTGCCGCGGCCAGGAAAAGTCGTCAACCCTGCCCTGTTTCGGCTGCGGCACGTCGCCGAGGATGAACACTCGCTCGGCAAGCTGGTCCATCTGGGCCGCACCCGCCGGCGCCGCGACGAGGACGCCGCCCGGGGCCGCATCCGGCGCGGTGAGCGGCAGGATGGGCCCAGCCACGGGCTTGCTCGACACAGAGATGAGACCGTTCGGCTCCGGCAGGCTCGGGATCGACGCATCGATCATGCGCTCGACGGGGTCGCGGCTATCGAGGCCGGGCATGCCGTCGTGCAAAGGCAGTACGGTCTGCTGCGCGCTGCCGTGCGCATCGATCAGCCGGCGCAGCACGAGCGCCGCGAAATGCGCCGCCTTGCGCGCGCCCGCCTTGGTGAAGTGCACGCCGTCACTGGTGCGCAAGCGCGCGTTCTGGCCGCTCACATCGGGCCCGAAGGCCGAGAAGCGTCCGTCCGCATCGAGGAAGGCCTCCCAGATATCGACATACTGGCCGCCGGCCGCCGTCACGCGCTCGCGGAAGATGGCGTTAAGGGCCAGCATGTCGGCCGAGAGCCGCTCACCCTTCATCGGCGGCAGCCCCACCCAGACGAGCGGGATCCGCTTCTCGCCAAAGGTGCGGATGATCTCGTCGACACGCATCGTGTAGAGCGTTCGCCATTCCGGCGTGCCATGCTCCACCTCCCCCGCCGGCGTGCGAAAGCCCTGGCGGTCGTTGGCGCCGATCATCATTACGCCGATCGAGACGCGCGCGGGATTGGCGACGAGTTCCTGCACCGCCTTGGACCAGTCGTAGAAGTCGCTGCGCACGAGCCCCGTATCGCCCCGGGCGCGCGAATAGATCGCGACATCGGCGGCTTCGGCGAGCGTTTCGGCGAGCCCTTCCGTCAACAGTTCGGCGAGGGAATCGCCCATGACGACCACATAGGTGTCCACCTCGACACGGGGTGTGCGCTCGGCGACCCCACGTTGCTCGGGCGCTGCTCTTGGCGCCGTCTGGCGCGGGCGCGGGTCGGCGGGCCGGGAGGACCGTCTCGGCGCCTGCTCCACTTGCGGCGGGGGCTTCGGCTGAAAGATGCTGTTGAGGAAGCGGGTCAGCGGATCCTGCTGGGCGTGCGCGACCGCCGCGGCGAAGATGCATCCCGCCACGACGAGCAGGGCAACGATGAGGCTGCGTCCCGGCATCGTCCGTTTCCCGCCCCGGCCGCGGCCGGGGCCGGGTTCATGCTATCGCGTCTGGCGCAGTTGCGCCAACAGCCGGTTGTCGGCATGGCCGTCGGCGACGAGGCCTCGGCTCTCCTGGAAGGCGAAGATCGCGTCGCGTGTCTGGGAACCGATGCGCCCGTCGATCTCGCCGATGTCGTAGCCGCGGCTCGCGAGGTGCCGCTGCACCTCCTCCCGCTCGTGCTTGGCGAGCGGCACCTGATCGGTCGGCCAAGGCGCTTGTACCGGCGCGCCGCCATAGAGCCTGTCGCCGAGATGGGCGACGCCGAGAGCGTAGGCGTCGGAATTGTTGTAGCGCTTGATGACGTCGAAATTCGCCGTCACGAGGAAGACCGGCCCGCTGGCCCCGGCGGGCAGGAAGAGGCGCGCCTCGCCGGCCCCGGATAGCGGCCGCCCGTCGACACGGCGCACGCCGTGCGATGCCCAGGCTGCGAAGGACATCGTCTGCCGCCCGTAGCGGAAGCCCGCAGGCACCTTGACCTCGAAACCCCACGGCAGGCCCGGCTGCCAGCCGTGCTGCTTGAGATAGTTGGCGGTGGAGGCCAGCGCGTCCGGCACCGAGGTCCAGATATCGCGGCGCCCGTCGCCCGTGAAATCGACCGCGTAGCGCATGAAGCTCGACGGCATGAACTGGGTCTGCCCCATGGCGCCGGCCCATGACCCCTCCATGCGCTCGGGGCTGACGTGCCCCTGCTGCAGGATGACGAGCGCCGTCAGCAGTTCGTTGCGAAAGTAATCGCCGCGATACTTCGCCTCGGCGAGGGTGGCGAGCGCACGCACGACATAATGCGAGCCAGTGAAGCCGCCGAAATTCGTTTCCATGCCCCAGACACCCATGACGACCTTCCGGTCGACGCCGTAGGTGCGCTCGATGGTGTCGAGGGCGGAGGCCCACTGGCGCGTCATCGGCGTGCCGCGCTCGAGCCGGTTCGGCGACACGGCCGAGGCAAGATATTCCCACACCGGCTTGACGAACTCGGCCTGCTTCTTCGTGAGCGCGATGATCTTCTCGTCCTGCGTCACGCCGGAGAAGGCCGCGTCGTAGACGGAGCGCGAGACGCCGCGGGCCTGTGCATCCGGCCAAAGGGCGGAGACGAAGGCGCGGAAGGACGGGGATGGCGTTCCCTCGCCGCGCGAGAACTTGGCCGGGGTTCGCGGTGCCTCGGGAGCGACCCGCTGCTCGGTCGGCGCATAGGGCGTGATGCTGCCGACGGACATCACATCCGCCGAGGCGCAGGAGCCGAGCGCGAGGCTTACGGCAAGCGTGGCCAACAGGGCCCACCTGTCCCCATTCCTTGTCACGAGGCTCGTTCCACCGTCCGTGCCGCCATGCCGCATGTCGGATCCCCGTTTCGAACCGCGGCGAAGCCGCCACGCCTTGCACTCTCTCCACTAGCTCGCGCGATATGGTTGCAAAATCGTTGACGACGAGCTTCAAGCCGCCGATTGCTGGGCAAGCCGCCTCTCCCAGGCAAGCGCTTGGGAGACGATCACGTCGAGATCGTCGTAGCAGGGCTGCCAGTCGAGAAGGGCGCGGATGCGCGAGGCATCCGCCACAATGGCTGCCGGGTCACCGGCGCGGCGGGGAGACAGCTTCACCGGAAAGTCGATTCCCGACACCCGCCTGACCGCCGCCACGACTTCGAGCACCGAAAAACCCTTGCCGTAGCCGCAGTTGAGCGTCAGGCAGCCGCCACCCGCCCTGAGGTGCGCCAAGGCCGCCACGTGAGCGCGGGCAAGGTCCGAAACCTGGATGAAGTCGCGCACGCACGACCCGTCCGGCGTCGGATAGTCGGTGCCGAAGACCTCGAGCACTGGGCGCTGGCCGAGAGCCGTCTGGCACGCCACCTTGATGAGGTGGGTCGCCCGAGGGGTGGACTGCCCGATCCGGCCTTCGGGATCTGCGCCCGCAACATTGAAATAGCGCAGGATGACATGGCGAAGATCGTGCGCCACGGCGGCGTCGGCCAGCATCCATTCGCTGACGAGCTTGGATCGGCCATAGGGCGAGACCGGCGCCGGAGCCATGTCCTCGGAGACAGGGTTGGCGGTGACGTCGCCATAAACCGCCGCCGTCGAGGAGAAGATGACGTGCCGCACGCCGGCCCGCACCCCCGCCTCGATGAGGCTGCGCGTCTTGCCCGTGTTGGCGAGGTAATAACCGAGCGGATCGACCACCGATTCTGGCACCACGATCTTCGCCGCGAAATGCGCGATCGCGTCGACGTCGTATTCGTCGATCAGCGATGAGACAAGAGCCTGATCACCCGCATCGCCGCGCACCAGCACGGCTTCGCGCGGCACAGCCTGGGCAAACCCGGTCGAGAGATCGTCCAGCACGACGACACGCTCTCCCGCCTTCACCAATTCGAGAACCATGTGGCTGCCGATGTAGCCGGCCCCGCCGGTCACCAGGACGCTCATGCCTCATCCCTTTCCTGCGCCAGGCCGCCCCGCTGGCGCAGCACTCCGGCTCCGTGGAACTATTGACAGACCGGCTGCGTTCATTCGTCAATCGCTTTACGCGATTGACACGTTCGCCGGTCAAGATCGGTGAGCATCTCGTGCGGGCACGGCCATGGCAAGAGAGGGCGCCGGGCCGTGTTTCTTGTTGTGCCCTCCAGCCCCTGGGGTTCCATGAAGAAGCCTATCCGAAAGGCCGTATTTCCCGTCGCGGGCCTCGGCACCCGCTTCCTGCCCGCCACGAAGGCGATGCCGAAGGAGATGCTGACGGTCGTCGACAGGCCGGTCATCCAGCACGTGGTGGACGAGGCACGTGCCGCCGGCATCGAACATTGCGTCTTCGTGACGGGCCGCAACAAGGGCGTCATCGAGGACCACTTCGACAGCCAGTTCGAACTGGAGCGTACGCTCGAGGCACGTGGCAAGACGAAGGAGCTCGAGCAGTTGCGCCGTGACCTGCCAGGGCCCGGACAGACCAGCTTCACCCGCCAGCAGGGGCCGCTCGGCCTCGGCCATGCCGTATGGTGCGCGCGCGACATCGTCGGCGACGAGCCTTTCGCCCTGCTGCTGCCGGACATGCTGCACCTCGGCGTGCGCCCCTGCCTCGCGGAGATGATCGAAGCCTACGAGGCCCACGCCACCGGCGGCAACATGATTGCCGTCTACGAGGTGCCGGCCGACCAGACGCATCAGTACGGCATCACGGGCGTGGGCGAGCCGATCGGCAACGGCAAGGTCTATCCGATCACGCAGATGATCGAGAAGCCGGCCAAGGGCACCGCCCCCTCCAACCTCGCCATCTCGGGGCGCTACATCCTGCAGCCGGAGATCTTCGACCTGCTGGCCAGGCAGGAGCGCGGCGCCGGCGGCGAGATCCAGCTGACCGACGCGATGATCACCTTGTCGAAGTCGCAGCCGTTCTTCGCCACGCGCTTTGACGGCGATATCTACGACTGCGGCTCCAAGCTCGGCTTCCTCGCCGCCAACGCCGCCTATGCGCTTTCGAACCCCGAGCTCGGCGCCGACTACCGCCGCGATCTGGAAGCCTTGCTGACCAAGAAGTAGGCGAAGCCTCCCCAGTGCCGGCGTCATGCCCGCGCTTGTCGCGGGCATGACGCCGTGGCGCCCTCGCAGGGTTGAATGGCCTGGATGGGCGGGACAAGCCCGGCCATGATGGTGGAGAGGCAGGCGCTTCTCGGTCGCGCTTTCGCGCTGTGCGAACGAACAGGCGGTCAACGGGCTTGACCATGACGGCGGCAGATCGTGAAGCCCGTGATATGGCAGGCAGTCGACGGTCGCCGTCGGCAGCGCCCCCGGCTCTGCCTAGCGAAGCTCAGCGCTGTAGGCGCAATCCGACGAGGAAGATGTTGGCGGTGTAGTCGTCGCCCGGTGTGGAACTGTCGAGCCGCTCGTGGGTGAAGCCCGCGCGCACGGCGAGCGAGCGCGTCAGCTTCCAGTCGATGCCGATACGGCCGGTAAAGCCCTTCTCGTTGAGGTCGACGCCCTTGTAGTCGCTGTCGCTGAGGGTCACCGAGGCCGTGAAGACGAGGTTGCGGCGCAGGGCGTGTTCGAGGGCGAGCGTCGCGCTGCGGTTCACGACGCCGTTCGATCCGGCGATCGTCGTCTCGCCGAGGCTGCCCGCTCCCGTGAGCCGGACGGTGGTCAGCGCCGTCGGCCGCCAGATCAGCGATACTTCACCGATGGGCCCGCGCAGGTCCGCGAGGCGCGGATCGTCGTACTTGCGCACCTGGTGCCCGATTGCCGCCTCGCCGGTAACGAGCCGCGTGAGTTCGAAGGTGGAGCCAACGCGCGCCCCGAGGCCATTGGACGAACGCTCGAACCCGCCGGCATTGATCCGCTCGTCGTACTGCCGACGGTCGATCAGGCCCTCGACGAACGGCTCGAAGCCGGGGTGTACCTCATAGCCCGCCCTGAGCCGCAATCCGTATTCGTTGTAGTTGCGGTAGCTCTGGTCGAGACGGCCGCCGTCCGCAAACTCCGCGTCGCCATAGACGTTGCGCTCGACGACGCCGGTTGCGCCGAGCGTCAGCCGGTTGAAACGGTGCGCGCCGCCCAGCGAAGCACCGTAGGAGATGATCGTCGGCTGGTTGACGACACCGCCCGGCAGGTTGGGGTTGTCCGACCGCTGCGTCGTCAGCGATGCCCGTCCTTCGACATTGATGGTCGTATCCCGCGTGGCATCGAGGCGCAGGTTGAGGCGCCCGTCCGCCTCCGGCCGGTCCGCCTTCTCGAGGGTTGGGAAGGCCCAGTAGGAGCCGCGCAGATGGCCCGTGAACTCATGGCGCGACCAGTCGGACCGCAGGGCCACCCCGCCGCGCGTGACGACGGCGGTCGCTCCCTTCACGTTCCCGCTCTCGCGCCGGGGGTTGCTGTCGTAGCCACTATCGATCTCGATGGACGGAAAGACCGTCAGCGTGCCGAGGCGCAGGCCTAGCGGCGCCCAAGGATCGTCCTCCTCAGCCTCGCCCGGTCGCTGGGGCGCGGGGGGCGCGGGCAGGCGCGTGACCGGCGGCTGCCACCGACGCAGCGGGTTCTGTTCAAGCGCCGTGGGACCCCGCACGGGGCGATAGACGGGCGAGGCGGGCGGAACCGGTGGACCGTCGGCGGCCGTGGTTTCGAGGATACCCGGCAACGACACCTGCCCGCTGCCGGCGCGGTCGGGCTGCACGGTGCCGCGCAGCGTCAGGAACGACAAACCCTCCTGGCCGTGCGCGGCCGGACCCGCGAGCATGCTCGCAGTCACGACGAGGCACATTGCCAGCGGCGCACCGCCGCACCGGCGAGAAGGAATGGAGGGCCCCTGGTGCAAGTGGTCGCTTCCTGCAAAGGCGATGCGGCTCAGCCGCCGCGACGGTTCTGTCCGGCGGTTGATCTGCGTGGTTAACGGAGGCTAAAGCGGCATGGTTAACACCCGGTAAGCTTCCGCACGGACGTCGCCTGCTGACCCTCGCCGTGCTAAGAAGCCGCCGCGAGAAGCCCGGCGCCCGGCGCAAAGGGCAGGACGAAAGCCAGAATGAGGACCATGATGAGCCTTGCAGCCCGCGACACCGGCACGACACCGCGCAGAAGCGAGACGGCCGTGGCCTCGGCCCTGCGCACGCTGTCGAGCGAGCGGGCAGGGCTCGCGGCGCTGATCGAGGCCATCGAGGGCGAGCTTGCGGCCCCGTTCGAGGCTGCGGTCGCGACCATCGCCGGTGCGCGCGGCCGCGTCATCGTCACCGGCATGGGCAAGTCCGGCCACATCGGGCGCAAGATCGCCGCCACGATGGCCTCGACGGGCACGCCCGCCTATTACGTCCACCCCGGCGAGGCCAGCCATGGCGACCTCGGCATGATCCAGGCGGACGATGCCATCCTCGCCCTCTCCTGGTCCGGCGAGACGACGGAACTGTCGGACATCATCGGCTATGCCAAGCGCTTCCGCGTGCCGCTCATCGCCTTCACCTCGAGCGCGCAGTCGACGCTCGGGCGCGAGGCCGACATATGCCTCGCCCTGCCCAAGGCCAGTGAAGCCTGCCCGAACGGGCTGGCGCCCACCACCTCGACGACGATGCAACTCGCCCTCGGCGATGCGCTCGCCATCGCACTGCTCGAAAGCCGTGGCTTCTCGGCGCAGGACTTCCGCGTCTACCATCCGGGCGGCAAGCTCGGTGCGCAGCTCAAGTTCGTGCGCGACATCATGCACACCGGCGAGCGCCTGCCGCTTGTCGGCCGCGGCACCTCGATGGCCGAAGCGATCGTCGAGACGAGCGCCAAGGGCTTCGGCTGCGTGCTGGTGAGCGAGGACGACGGCCGGCTCGCCGGCATCGTCACCGACGGCGACCTGCGCAGGCACATGAACCCCTCGCTTCTTGCCCAGCGCGTGGAGGAGGTGATGAACCCCACGCCCAAGGCCGTCACGCCCGACACGCTGCTCGGTGAGGCGCTGGAGGTGGTGGAGCGGACGAAGGTCGGTGCCCTTGTCGTGGCCGAGAACGGGCGCGCCGTCGGCATCGTCCACGTGCTCGATCTTCTGCGCGCCGGCGCCGCCTGACAGGCGGCCGGCCCGTTCCGCCCGCCCGCCGATCGTGCTTTGCGCGCACGGCACCAGACGATATGATCTCCGCCAGGAGCCGGGGGGCCGCCCGTCGGGCGGCGCGGCGAGAAGCAGGACCGTTATGGGCCCGGAAAGGCCATGACGGATGACGCGTCGATCCCGAGCGGGGCGAAAGGCCCGCCCGCGAAGGGAGAACGCATCATGTCCACCGCACCACGCCTTGAACATTACCTGTCGCGCAGCGGCGTCGCCTATGACCTCATGCGCCACGAACCAACCGCCACCTCGATGCGCACGGCGAAAGTCTGCGACGTGCCGGCCGACATGATCGCCAAGGCGGTCGTGCTGAAGGACAAGGCCGGCTACATGCTGGCCGTCCTGCCCGCGTCGCGACACCTCAGCCTTCGCGCCGTAAGCGAAATGCTCGACGAGGATGTCGAGCTCGCGCGCGAGGCTGAAATAGAGCGGCTCTTCCCGGATTGTGCCCGCGGCGCGGTTCCCCCGCTCGGCGCCGCCTACGGCATGCCGATGATCGTCGACGAGATGCTGGCCGACCTGCCGGACATCTATTTCGAAGCGGGTGATCACGAGACGATCGTCCATATGTCCGGCCGGGATTTCCGCCAACTCGCCGGCCGGGCGCGCCACGGCCGCATCTGCCTGCAGCAATGAGCGGGCGACGGCGGCGCCTCAGGCGTCGCCGTCCTCAACGGGCGCGACGACGAGATTGGCGCCGTCGAGGCCCATGACCATCACCCGCGTGCCCGCCGAGCAGTCGGGCCCGACGGCGCGCCAGACGGTATCGTCGATCCGCACGCGGCCCTCGCCGCCCGTGATCGGGGCATCGAGCGTGAACCTGCGGCCGACGAGCGCCGCGCCGCGCCGGTTGAGGAAGGGCTGGTCGGCCGATCCCTCGTCGCGGCGCCGGGTGACGAACCGCCCCACAACGACGCTCGCGACGGAGAGCAGCGCGAAGACAATGGCGCTCGCCTGCCACGAGAGGTCGAACAGGGCATCGACCAGACCAGTCGCGATGGCGGCGAGGCCGAGCCAGATGAGAAAGACTCCGGGCGCCGCCAGTTCGAGCGCCACGAGCACCAGCCCCAGCACGATCCAGGCCCAGGGGCCGAGGGCGATGATCGCCTCGCGGATCACGTGAGCCTCCCGTCAGACCGGGGCGGCGGTGCCGGGCCCACCGCTCGGCGGCACGCTTCCGCGGCGCGCCGCCTGCAACTGACGCGCCGCCGCGGTCCCGGTCCCCCCCTCGCCGAATACGGTCTTGGTGATCTCGCCGAGGCCGGCCAGCGTGCCGACGACGCCCGCCGCCTCGATCGGCACGACCACGACCTTCTGATTGGGCGCCGCTGCAAGGTCCTTGAGGGCGTCGACATACTTTTCGGCGACGAGGAAGTTCGCTGCGGCGAGGTCGCCCTGGGCGATGGCGTCGCTAACGAGCGATGTTGCCTTGGCCTCGGCCTCGGCGAGCCGTTCGCGCGCCTCGGCATCGCGGAAGGCAGCTTCCTTGCGGCCCTCGGCAGCGAGAATTTGCGCCTGCTTCTCACCCTCGGCGCGCAGGATCTGCGCCTGGCGCTCGCCTTCGGCCTCCAGGATGCTGGCGCGCTTCTCGCGCTCGGCCTTCATCTGCCGCGCCATGGCATCGGCGAGGTCGGCCGGTGGCAGGATGTCCTTGATCTCGATACGGGTCACCTTGACGCCCCAGGGCGAGGCGGCCGCATCCATGACGCGCAGGAGCCTCTCGTTGATCTCGTCGCGGTGCGACAGGAGCTGATCGAGGTCCATGGAGCCGACGACGGTGCGGATATTGGTCATCGTCAGCGTCAGGAGCGCCTGCGACAGGTCGGACACCTCGTAGGAGGCGCGCGCGGCATCGAGCACCTGAAAAAAGGCGACGGCATCGATCTTGACGCCGGCATTGTCCTTGGTGATGGCTTCCTGGCTCGGCACGTCGAGCACCTGCTCCATCATGTTCACCTTGTGCCCGATGGATTCGACATAGGGCACGATGAGCCCCAGTCCGGGGCCGAGCGCGCGCGAGTAGCGGCCGAAGCGCTCCACCGTATAGGCATAGCCCTGTGGCACCGTGCGCACCCCGAGCGCAATCGTCAGGATGACGAGGCCGACGAGGACGATGACGAAGATATCGAACCCGAACATGATCCCCCCTTGAACCGCCCCCGCATGGCGCCTCGCGGCCGCAGGCCCGTCCCAGGTGGCGACGAAGCTACATATCACATGCCGGAGAGCACGAAAGCAGCGGCAACGATCGCCGAGAGGGTGGCGTCATCCGCAGCCGGCCTCCGGTCGCGGGGGCGGACCGGATCGGACGATCAGACCCAGCCCTGGAGCTCGCGCGTCACGATATGCTCGATGACGCGCATGCCCTCCGGCGAATCGTTGAGGCAGGGAATGGCGGCGAAGTGCTCGCCGCCATGTTCGTGAAAGATTTCGGCGTTCTCGCCGGCGATCTCCTCCAGCGTCTCGAGGCAGTCCGCCGAGAAACCCGGCATGACGACGGCGAGGCGCTTAACACCCTTTTCGGCGAGGCCCTTGACGGTCATGTCCGTGTATGGCTGCAGCCATTCGGCCCGGCCGAAGCGCGACTGGAAGGTGAGCAGGAAGCGCTCCGGCGGCAGGCCGAGCGCTTCACGCACCAGCCGCGCCGTCTTCTGGCACTGGCAGTGGTAGGGATCGCCCTTGAGGAGGTAGTCCTTGGGCACGCCGTGAAAGGAGGCGATGATGACCTCGGGCTCGAAGGTCAGCTTGGCAAGCTCCGCCGTCAGGCTCTCGACCACTGCGCCGATATAGACGGGATCGTCGTGATAGGGCGGCGAGACACGGATGGTCGGCTGCCAGCGCATCTGCATCAGCGCCTCGAAGGCCTTGTCGCAGGCCGTGGCGGTGGTCGCGGCGGCATATTGCGGATAGAGCGGCACCAGGAGGATGCGGTCGCAGCCCTCGCGCTGCAGCGCCTCGAGGCGCTCCTTGATACTTGGATGGCCGTAGCGCATGGCCCAGTCGACGACGAAGCGCCCGTCACTTCCGCCCGGCATGGCGGCGAGCTTCTGCGCGAGCTTCTCCGCCTGCGAGCGCGTGATCGTCTTCAGGGGCGACTCGTTGCGCTCCTTGTTCCAGATCGTCTCGTAGTCCTTGCCTTTGCGACCGGGACGCGTCGTCAGGATGATGCCGTTGAGCAGAGGCCACCAGAGGATGCGCGGGGTCTCGATGACACGCCGGTCGGAGAGGAACTCCTTGAGATAGCGGCGCATCGACCAGTAATCGGTGGCGTCGGGCGTGCCGAGGTTAAGCAGCAGCACGCCGATGCGCCCCGCCGCAACGGGCGGATGATCGGCAGGAAGGCGCACAGCACGGAATGCCGCTTCGCTCGAAGACACCGGATCGCTCTCCATTCGTTGCTCGCACAGGCACGACAGGCCTCATGTAGACACCTTTGGCCGCCTGTCCAATATACGTGCAGCCGCCGATGGCGGACCGATCGCCGCAGACAAGGTCCAGCGCTGCCGCTTGCAGTGCTTGCCGGCTGCCCGATGCCTCGACATCATGACTCCGCGCGTCCCGCGCCATCTTCGTCGCAAGGTGCCATCGGTCGGAGCCCCCCAATGAGCCCCATCTCCCGTCGCCAGACCCTGCGCCTCGGCGTGACCGCCGGCCTCGCCGCCGCCACGCTGACCACCGGCGCCGAAGCCGCACCGCCGCCGGCGAGCTTCACGCTGCTGCTCGTCAACGACATCTACAAGATGAACGAGGACAAGGGACGCGGCGGCTTCCCGCGTCTGGCCGCCATCGTCAAGGCCGAGCGGGCGCGCGGCGTGCCCATGCTCTTCTGCCACGCCGGCGACTGCTTCTCGCCCTCGCTGATGTCGGGCTTCGACCACGGCGCCCACATCGTGGCCCTGACCAACATGATCAAGCCGGACGTCTTCGTGCCGGGCAACCACGAGTTCGACTTCGGCAAGGAGGATTATTTCGCCCGCCAGCGCGAGGCCGAGTTCCCCTTCTTCGCGGCCAACATGCGCGATGCCGCCGGCAATCCCCTGCCCGGCCACCAGGACAGCGCCGTCTTCGAACTCGGCGGCATCAAGGTGGGCGTCGTCGGCCTCATCCTCGAGAACGTGCCGCAGATGTCGGATCCAGGCGACCTCGCCTTCCTGCCGGTGATGGACACACTGAGCAGGCAGGCGAAGAAGCTGCGCGACGACGGCGCCGACCTCGTCGTCGCCGTGACGCATACGGACCGGGCGACGGACTATGAGATCGTGCGCTCGCGCCTCGTCGACGTGCTGCTCACCGGCCACGACCACGATCTTGCCATCGGCTTCGACGGCAAGACGGTGATGGTGGAATCGAACGAGGAAGGCAATTACGTCACGGCCATCGACTTCACCGCCTCCGTGAGCGGCGACGGCAGCGCCCGCAAGGTGACGTGGACGCAGACCTTCCGCGTCAACGATTCCCGCGCTGTCGACCCTGATCCGGAGGTGCTCGCGGTCGTTACGCGCTACGAGGCGGAATTGTCGAAAGAGCTCGACATTGCCGTCGCCACGCTCGCCGCCCCGCTCGACAGCCGCACGGCAAGCGTGCGCTCGCAGGAGACCGCCATCGGCGATCTCATCGCGGATGCCATGCGCGAGGCAACAGGCGCTGCCATTGCCATCACGAACGGCGGCGGCATCCGCGGCAACAAGCAATATCCGGCCGGCCACAAACTGACGCGCCGCGATATCCTGACCGAAATGCCCTTCGGCAACCGCACCGTCGTCACCAGTCTCACCGGCAGGCAGGTGAAGGAGGCGCTCGAGAACGGCTTCTCCCAGATAGAGCAGCGCGCCGGCCGCTTTCCCCAGGTGTCGGGGCTGACCGTGACGGTTGACCCCAGGCGCCCTGCGGGCAGCCGCGTCGTCGCGGTGACGATCGGCGATGCGCCCATCGAGGACGACAAGATCTACACCGTCGCCACCAACGACTTCCTGTTGAAGGGTGGCGACGGCTATTCGATGCTGGCGAGTGGCGTCAAGGGCGGTGATCTCGACGTCGCCGGCAAGCTGATGGCGAACGACGTGATGGTCTACGCTCGCAAGCTCGGCACGATCGACATCAAACCCGAAGGCCGCATCTTGATGCAGTAGAAGCCGTCGGGCGACGGCATCGCCTGCTGCCGACCGCCCGTCACCCCTCAATCGTACTTGCGTTCGTCGGCGATCACCTTGCCGTCGTTGGGCAGGGCGCCGGGCGAGACGAGCGAGACGCCACCCTTCAGCTTGGCGACCGCCTGCAGGGTCTCGCCCACGGCCGCCGCGTCGACGAGATCGGCATTGGCCGTCTCGGCCTGCAGCGTCATGACGTCCATCTCGTCCTCGCGCGTGACGACGAGGCGCAGCTTGCCGAGCTCCGGATGGCGGCGGCCGATCTCGGCCACCTGCTCGGGCCGCACGAACATGCCCTTGACCTTCGTCGTCTGGTCGGCGCGCCCCAGCCACCCCCTGATGCGCAGGTTGGTGCGCCCGCAGGGGCTCGTCCCGGGCATGATCGCGGACAGGTCGCCGAGGGCGAGGCGCAGGATCGGATGGTGCGGGTCGAGCGAAGTGACGACCACCTCGCCCACCTCCCCTTCCGCCACCGTGTCGCCGGTGCCCGGCCGCACGATCTCGACGATGAGGTCCTCGTTGACGACGAGGCCCTCGCGGGCCGGCGTCTCGTAGGCGATGGCGCCGCACTCCGCGACCGCATAGAGCTGGTAGCCGTCGATGCCGCGCTCGGCGAAAGCCCTCTGCAGCGACGGCGGGAAGGCCGCCCCCGACACCACCGCCCGACGGAAGGAGGAGGTGTCGAGCCCCGCCGCATCGGCCGCCTCGAGCAGGATCTTCAGGAAATCCGGCGTGCCGGTGTAGCCGGTGGGGCGGTACGCGGCGATGACCTGCAATTGCTGCTCGGTATTGCCAGGCCCGGCCGGGATGACGGCGCAGCCGAGCGCGCGCGCGCCGGAATCGAGGATGAAGCCGCCCGGCGTCAGATGATAGGAGAAGGTGTTGAGCACCACGTCGCCGCCGCGGAAGCCCGCGGCATGGAGCGCGCGCGCCGAGCGCCACGGGTCGGCCTGCGCCCCTTCCGGCTCGAAGATCGGCCCGGGCGAGGCGAAGAGCCGGCTGAAGCTGCCGGGAGCGTCGCCGATATAGCCGCCGAAGGGCGGCGCCGCGCTCTGCAGGGCCGGCAGGTCGGACTTGCGCAGCACCGGCAGGCTCGCCAGCGCCTCGCGGCTCGTGATGTCGAGCGGCTGGATGCCGGACAGATGCTGGGCCCAGCCGGGCGCCTGCATCGCCTTGGCGACGAGCGTCGGCAGATGGGCGAGAAGCTCCGCCTCCCGCGCGGCGGGGTCGCGCGTTTCGCGATGGTCGTAGAATTCCTTCATCGGTCCTCTCAGCGACGGTCGGTCGCAAGCCGCACGGCGAGCCCGGCGAGCACCAGTCCCATCAGGTAGCGCTGCACCCTGAGCCACAGCGGCCGGCGGGCAAGGAAGGCGGCGATGGCGCCGGCGAATACGACGATGAGCATGTTGACGCTGACGCTCACGCCGATCTGGATCGAGCCGAGGAGAATGTTCTGCAGCAGCACGTCGCCTTTTCCGGGATCGACGAACTGCGGCAGCAGCGACAGGTAGAGCACCGCGATCTTCGGGTTGAGCAGGTTCGTCAGGAAGCCCATGGCGAAGAGGCGGACCGGCCTGTCGGGCGCGAGGTTCCGCGCCTCGAAGGGCGTCGCGCCGCCGGGCTTCACCGCCTGCCAGGCGAGATAGAGGAGATAGGCGGCCCCCGCCCACTTGATGGCCTCGTAGAGGAAGGGCACCGCGAGCGCGAGCGCCGTCAGCCCCACGGCCGCCGCAACCATGTAGAAGACGAAGCCCGCCGCCACCCCGACGAGCGAGACGGCGCCGGCGCGCCAGCCCTGCGTGATCGAGCGCGACACGAGATAGATCATGTTCGGCCCCGGCGTCAGCACCATGCCGAGCGCGATCAGCGCGAAAGCCGCCATCCGCCCCGTGTCGACCACGTCCATCCTTCGCTCCTACATCAGCCAGCGCTTGCGGCGCTTGTAGCTCTTCACCTCGCGGAAGGACTTGCGCTCGCCCTCGCCGATGCCGAGGTAGAACTCCTTGACGTCCTCGTTCTCGCGCAGCGAGGCGGCGTCGCCATCCATCACGATGCGCCCCGTCTCCATAATATAGCCGTAGGTGGCATAGCGCAGGGCGATGTTGGTGTTCTGCTCGGCGAGCAGGAAGGACACGCCCTCCTTGGCGTTGAGGTCCTTCACGATCTCGAAGATCTCCTCCACCACCTGCGGCGCGAGGCCCATCGACGGCTCGTCGAGGAGGATCATCTTCGGCCGGGACATGAGGGCGCGGCCGATGGCGCACATCTGCTGCTCGCCGCCGGAGGTGTAGCCCGACATCGAGCTCCTGCGCTGCCTGAGGCGCGGGAAATAGTCGTAGACCATCTCCATGTCGCGCCGGATGGCGGCCGTCCCGTCGCGCCGCGTGAAGGCGCCGGTCAGGAGGTTCTCCTCGATGGTGAGGTGGCCGAAGCAGTGGCGCCCCTCCATCACCTGGATGCAGCCGCGCCGCACCAGTTCGTTCGGCGTCATCCGGTCGACGCGCTCACCGTCGAACTCGATCGAGCCCTTCGTCACCTCGCCGCGCTCCGCCCGCAACAGGTTGGACACGGCCTTCAGCGTCGTCGTCTTGCCGGCGCCGTTCGCGCCGAGCAGCGCGACGATGCCGCCGCGCGGCACGGTGAGCGACACGCCCTTCAGCACCAGGATGACGTGATCGTAGATCACTTCGATGTTGTTCACCGAGAGGATCGTCTCTGTCGCCGCCTCGGCGGCGGGCGCGGCTGCGGTGCTCATACTGGTTCCCTCGTTGCCCCTGGACTTCCGGGAGCGGTTGGGGGCGGACGGTGAAGATCACGTTCCGTCCTGCCCCCTGCCCTCCCCCATGGGGGAAGGGATGAGACTGCGGACGTTCGCTCAGGACTGCTTGTCGCAGGGCTCCGTGCGCTTCGGCCAGCCCGTGCTCTTCTCGGCATAGTCCTTTGCGGCGGCCTCGAGCAGCGGCTTGACGCGGTCGGCCATCGGCTCGATGGGCTCGGAGATCTTTACCCACTTCTGGCCGTCCCACTGCTGCATAAAGGCCGGGCGATGGCCGTTGTGGTCCGCGCAGGTGAGCTTGATCGGGCCGGCGAAGCCCTCGAGTCCGAGTTCCTTCAGACGGGCCTCGTTAAGGTCGAGCGTCTCGAGGCCGCGGCGCACATCCTCACCCGTCACCGCCGTCTTACCGGTGATCTTCTGTGCGTTGCGGATGCCCTCGGCGATCAGCATCGAGTTGTAGACGCCGCGGTTGTAGAGCACCTCGCCCACGCTGTTCTTCTGTGCCTGGCTGAGGCCCTTGTCGACGACCAGCTTCTGGATGTCCTGCAGGGCCGGAAAGTCGGTGCCCACAGCGTGCCAGTTAAGGGTCTTGAAGCCCTTTCCGCCGGCGCCGGCCGAGCGCAGGTCGTCGTCGCCCGGCCACCAGATGGAGATGAACTTCTCCATGGGGAAGTTGATCTTGGCCGCTTCCTTGACGGCAGTCGGGTTGAGGGCACCCCAGCCATACATCACCATGTAGTCGGGCCGATCGCGTCGCACGCTCAGCCACTGCGAGGACTGGTTCTGCATGCTGTCGGCCGGCACCGGATAGAGCTTGAGCTCGAAGCCGAGGTCGCGCGACAGCTGGTCGAAGAGCGGCAGTGGCTCGCGGCCGAAGCCCGCGTCGAGATAGATGTAGCCGATCTTCTTGCCCTTGAGCTTGTCGAGGCCGCCCTCCTGCTCGCCGATGTACTTGATGATCATCGACAGACCATCCCAGTAGGTGTTCGGCGGGTTGAAGATCCAGGGGAAGGTGTCGCCGTCCGCCGAGGCCGAGAGTCCGTAGGCCATGGACAGGATCGGGATCTTGTCGACCGCCGCGCGCGGGATGAGCGGCAGGGTGATACCGGTCGACCACGGGTTGACCATCACCGGCTTCTTGCCTTTCACCGCCTCGTAGCACTCGACGCCCTTCTTGGTGTCGTAGCCCGTCTCGCACTCCTCGAGGATGAGCTTGGCGCCGCCAATGCCCCCATCACGCTCGTTGAGCATGGTGAGATAGTCGCGCATGCCGTTGGCGATCGGGATGCCCGACCCCGAGAAGGGGCCGGTGCGGTAGGTGAACAGCGGCACATAGACCGAATCCTGCGCCTTGGCCGGCACGGCGAAGGCCGCCGATGCCACGACCGCAGTCGCCAGGATGGTGGAAAGCTTGCGCACCATGTTTCGTTTCCTCCCGTTGAAGCGCCCTGCGTCGCGGCGCCCGTCCGTTGTACGGCTCGTTCCCAGCCCTTCGCGCTAGTAGGGGAAGGGCCAGACCCTGAGCTTCTGTTTGCCCGTCTGCCACAGCCGCGCCAGTCCGTGCGGCTCGACAATCAGGAAGAAGATGATGAGCGCGCCGACGATCATGAACGTCAGGTGCTCGACCGTGGCGGCCCCGATGTCGAGGCCGACGAGCGAAGGCGCCCCGCGCAGAACGATGGGCAGGATGTAGATGAGCGCTGCGCCGAAGAAGGAACCGGTGAGGCTGCCGAGCCCGCCGATGATCACCATGAAGAGGATGAGGAAGGACTGGTTGATGGAAAAGACCTCGGGCTCGGCGCCGCCGTACCAGAGGAACACCATCAGCGCGCCGGCGACGCCGCAGTAGAAGGACGAGACGGCGAAGGCGAGCAGCTTCGTCGGCAAGAGCTTGATGCCCATCAACTCGGCAGCGATGTCCATGTCGCGCACCGCCATCCACGAGCGGCCGATGCGACCGTGGACGAGATTGGAGGCGACCCACGTCAGCAGAATGACGACGCCGAGGACGACGTAGTAACGCATCTCGGGCGAGGCGTTGGGGCCCGTCACGGCGATGCCGAACAGGGTCCGCGTCGGCACCTCGATCGCGCCCGAGACGTTGTAGTTGTAGAGCCACGGGATACGGATGAAGCACCATTGCAGGAAGAACTGCGCGGCAAGCGTCGCCACCGCGAGGTAGAAGCCCTTGATGCGCAGCGACGGCAGGCCGAAGAACACGCCGACGGCCGCGGCGAACAGGCCCGAGGTGAGGATCCAGACGATGATGTTCACGCCGGGGAAGATCGTCGTCAGCTTGTAGCAGGCGAACGCCCCCACGCCCATGAATCCAGCCGTGCCCAGCGACAGGAGCCCGGTGTAGCCGGTCAGGAGGTTGAGCCCGATCGACGCCAGCGCAAAGATGAGGAACGGGATCATCACCACCGACAGAAAGAAGGCGTTGCCCGCGAGCGGGATGACCACGAGAGCGAGCGTGAGAATGAGAGCGATGCCGATCTTGTCCTGCAGGATCGGGAAGACCGCCATGTCTGCGGCATAGTTCGTCTTGAACTGGCCTGCTTCGCGGTAGAACATCGGATGCCGCCTCCTCAGATCCGCTCGATGATCTTCTCGCCGAACAGGCCCTGCGGCCGGAACAGCAGGAAGCCGAGAGCGATGACATAGGCGAGCCAACTCTCGATGCCGCTGCCGACGAGAGGCCCCCAGTAGAATTCGCCGAGCTTTTCGCCGACACCGATAATGAGCCCGCCAACGATGGCGCCAGGCACCGAGGTGAAGCCGCCGAGGATCAGGACCGGCAGGGCTTTCAGCGCGATGATCTGCAGCGCGAAGGACACTTCCGAGCGCGCGCCCCACATGATGCCGGTGGCGAGCGCCACGATGCCGGCGGTGAACCAGACGATGATCCAGATCTGGTTGAGCGAGATGCCGACCGACAGGGCCGCCTTATGGCTGTCGGCGACCGCCCTGAGCGCGCGGCCGATGCGCGTCTTCTGGAAGAAGACAGCGAGCGAGGCCACCATGATCGAGGCGATGACCGCGGCCGTGATGTCGATCTTCTGCAGGCTGACGAAGCCGCCGAGCATCTCGAACTCGACGGAGCCGCGCGGCAGGTAGAGTTCGTCCGTGATCATCACCTTCGGATTGCCACCAAAGACGAGCTCGCCGAAGCCGATGAGGAAATAGGTGAGCCCGAAGGTCGCCATGAAGAGGATGATGTCGGGCTGGTTGACGAGGGGGCGCAGCACGATGCGCTCGACGCCGACGGCGAGCACGAACATCACGCCGATGGTCAGGACGAGCGCCAGGATCGCCGGGACGCCGGCCTCGTACAGCCCGACGAGGGTCAGCGCCGCGAACACCACCATGATGCCCTGGGCGAAGTTGAAAACGCCCGAGGCCTTGAAGATGAGCACGAAACCGAGCGCGATCAGCGCATAGAGCACGCCCGAGACGAGCCCCTCCCACAAGGTCTGCACGAACAGGTCGGGCGCCGAGCCCATCTGCACGAAGGGGTCGATGAAGATGTTGTACAGGATGTCCATCAATGCGCCCTCAGTGCGGCACGCCGAGATAGGCGTCGATGACGGCCTGGTTGCTCTTGACCTCGTCGGGCACGCCGTCCGCGATCTTGCGGCCGTATTCGAGCACGACGACGCGGTCCGACAGGTCCATGACGACGCCCATGTCGTGCTCGATGAGCGCGATGGTGGTTCCGAACTGGCTGTTGACGTCGAGGATGAAGCGGCACATGTCCTCCTTTTCCTCGAGGTTCATGCCCGCCATCGGCTCGTCGAGCAGCAGCAGCTCCGGCTCCATGGCGAGCGCCCGGCCGAGCTCGACACGCTTCTGCAGGCCGTAGGGCAGGCGCCCCACCGGCACCTTGCGGATGGCTTCGATCTCGAGGAAGTCGATGATCTCCTCCACCACCTTGCGGTGCTCGATCTCTTCGGCCATCGCCGGCCCATGCCGCAGCATCTGCCAGAAGAAGCCGCGCCTCATCTTCAACGTGCGCCCGGCCATGATGTTGTCGAGCGTCGTCATGCCCTTGAACAGCGCGACGTTCTGGAAGGTCCGCGCGATGCCCTGGCTTGCCGCGACATAGGGGCGCATCTTCGAGCGCGTCCTGCCCTTGAAGGTGATGCGCCCGTCCTGCGGGTGATAGAAGCCGTTGATGACGTTGAGCATCGACGTCTTGCCCGCACCGTTCGGCCCGATGATGGCGCGGATCTCACCCTTGCGGATATCGAAGGAGACATCCGTGATGGCCTTGACCCCGCCGAAGCGAAGGGAAACGTTCTCGACGGCGAGCAGGACGTCGCCGGCCGTGACACCGGCATCCATGTCAGGCGCCCTCATGCGGCCTTCTCCTTCACCGCGGCGGGATAGATCCGCATGTCCCGGATCTTGACGCGCGCCGAAATCGTGCCCTTGCGGCCGTCCTCGAAGGTCACTTCGGTCGTGATGTCGGCCTCGCCCGAACCGTCGTAGAGCGCCGTGATGAGCGGCGCATAGCGCTCGGCGATGAAGCCGCGCCTGACCTTCTGGGTGCGCGTGAGCTCGCCATCGTCCGCATCGAGCTCCTTGTGCAGGATGAGGAAGCGGCGGATCTGCGCGCCCGCCATCATCGGCTCGGCGGCGAGGGAGCGATTCACTTCGTCGACATTCTTTTCGATCATGTCATAGACGAGCGGATGACCGGCGAGCTCCTGGTAGGAGCCATAGACCACGTTGTTACGCTCGGCCCAGTTGCCGACGGCGGTAAGGTCGATGTTGATGAAGCAGGAAACGTAGTCGCGCTCGTGACCGAAGGCGACGGCCTCCTTGATGTTGGGGAAGAACTTCAGCTTGTTCTCGATGTATTTGGGAGGGAAAAGCGAGCCGTCATTGAGCTTGCCGACGTCCTTGGCGCGGTCGATGATCTTAAGATGGCCGGCAGGATCGAAGAAACCGGCATCACCCGTCTTGATGAAGCCGTCCTCGGTCAGCACCTCTTTGGTCTTCTCGTCATCCTTGAAATAGCCGACGAACATGCCCGGCGAGCGGAACAGCACCTCCCCGCTCTCGGAAAGACGGATCTCGACATTGGGCATCGGCGGACCGACCGTGTCCGGCTTGATGGCGCCATCGGGCTGGGCCGTAACGTAGAGGAAGGCTTCCGTCTGGCCGTAGAGCTGCTTCAGGTTGAGGCCGAGCGAGCGATAGAAGGAGAAGAGGTCCGGCCCGATCGCCTCGCCTGCCGTATAGGCGACGCGGATGCGCGAGAAGCCGAGCACATTCTTCAGCGGCTCGTAGACAAGTAGCCGCCCGAGCCCGTAGAGCAGCCGCCCGCCGAGCGGCACCCTTTCGCCGTTGAGGATCTTCTCGCCATAGCGCTTCGCGACGCCGATGAAATAGTGGAACATGCGCCGTTTCAGGCGGCCAGCGTCCTCCATGCGGATCATGACGCGCGTCAGGATCTGCTCGAAGACGCGTGGCGGCGCGAAATAGAAGGTCGGGCCGATCTCCTTGAGGTCCTGCATCGCCGTCTCGGCCGATTCCGGGCAGGCCATGCAGAAGCCGGCGACGAGCCCCTGGGCATAGTTGAGGTAATGGTCGCCGACCCAGGCGAGCGGCAGGTAGGCGAGCACCTCGTCCTTCTCGTCCAGCTTGTCGAAGGTCACCGTGTCGCGCGCCGCAGCGATGCAGCGCTCCGCCGTCAGCACCACCCCCTTGGAACGGCCGGTCGTGCCCGAGGTGTACAGGATGATGGATACGTCCGAGCCCTTGCCGGCGGCCATGATACCGTCGAGCCAGGACGCGACGCCAGGATCCTTCAGCGCCTCCTCGCCCTCCGCGATGACCTCAGCCATCGGGTGGAGGCGCGTGTGGTCGTAGTCGCGCAGGCCGCGCGGCTCGTCGTAGATCATGTGCCGCAGCAGGGGCAGGCGCTCGGAGACGGAGAGGATCTTGTCGACCTGCTCCTGGTCCTGCACCGCCGCGAACTTCACTTCGGCATGGGCGAGGACATAGGCGAGTTCGTCCGCCACAGCATCGGCATAGACGGGCACCGGCACGGCGCCCAGCATCTGGGCCGCCATGACGGTCCAGTAGAGCTTCGGCCGGTTGGCGCCGACGATGGCGATGGCCTCGCCGTGCTTGAGGCCGAGCCTCTCGAGGCCCACAGCGAGGCAGCGCACGTTCTCGTAGACCTCGGCCCACGTCCACGTTTGCCAGATGCCAAGGTCCTTGTGGCGGAAGGCTGGCCGGTCGCCGCGCACCGCCGCGTTATGCGCCAGAAGCTTGGCGAACGTATCCGCCCGCACGGAATCGACCGCTGTCACGGCGCGTTCCTCCCTTCGGCCGCATCGGCCATGGCGTTTCCCTTCAGGCCGGATTTTGCCGGCTCTCGTTGATGCTCGAATAGTGCGCGGAGGGGCGTGTCTCCGCAAGCATCCGCTTGACAGACAAGTCAGGCCCGTGTTGGCTGGGATGCCGGCTTGTGCCGACCGTTTTTCCCACCTTTTTTGCCCGTTTCCTGTTGGCCCGCCGTCATGCGGGAAACGATTGGCGCTGCCACAATCCGTGCGGAAAAGCGAATATCACCTGGATACGATCCGCAGCAGTCGTGCAGTGATTCGCATTCCGACCGCTGCGGCCGCGCTCATTCGCCGTAGCGGGCGAGCCGGCGCAGGTCGACGATGCGCACGCCGCTGTGCTCGATCTTCAGGAGGCCCTCGTCCTCGAGCGCCCGGAGGCACTTGTTGGTCATCTGGCGCGACAGGCCGGAGAGCAGCCCGAGCTCCTCCTGGCTGATGTCGAGATAGCTGCCGACGCTCGGGTAGAGCACCGGATTGAACATCCAGGCGAGGCCCCGCGCGAGCCGCGCCTGCGCGTCGAGCATGCGGTCATAGCCGAGCACGGCGATGAACTGGCCCAGGCGTTCGTTGAGCTGATGGACGAGGAAACGGTTGAACGCGACGCTGTTGTCGAACAGCCACAGGAAGGTCGCCCGGTTCATCATCGCAAGCCGCGTCGCGCGGATGGCGACGAGGTCGTACTTGCGCTGTTCGTCCTTGAGCAGGGTGCCTTCGCCGAACCATCCGCCCGCCGGCACGCCGGTGAAGGTGACGGCCTTGCCGGTGTCCGATACCGCGCTGACCTTGACGAGGCCGCTGACGACTCCGGACCAGCAGTCGAAGCGGTCCCCCTGATGGCAGATGTACTCGCCCTGCGCGAAGCTGCGCTCGACAATGCCCTTCGCCGCCCGCTCACGCTCGGAGGGGGAAAGATCGTGCGCCCAGCGCGCAATGGAGAGAAGATGCTCTGTCGTGATCAAGACACTGTCCGTGGCCGCGTCGCCGGCACACTATAGAGAGGCTTGCCGGCCAAGCGAAGCATCGCGCGCCGCCCGGCGCATCAGCCTTTCGTCCTTCTTCTTTCGACCTCTTGTCCCGCTCCGTCGGGAATGGAACCTTGGCGCTGGAACCGGGTGAATCTGGGGGGACCATCCTGCGATGATCATCGAAGCCGAACGCTCCTGCCTTCTCCTCGTCGACTTTCAGGGCCGCCTCGCACCCGCCATTTCAGGCGCGATGGAGACGGTCGCCGCGGCGCGCCGCCTTGCGCTCGCCGCCCGGCTCTTCGGCGTGCCCGTCATCGCCAGCGAGCAGAATCCGCAAGGGCTCGGCCCAACCATCGACTCCCTCCGTGAGCTGCCGGAGCTCGTCATCGCCAAGACGGCCTTCGACGCCTCGCGCCAGAGCGAACTGCAGGATGCCCTCGACGAGGATCGCGACACGGTGCTCATCGCCGGCTGGGAGGCGCATGTCTGCGTCATGCAGACGGCCTTCGGCCTCAAAATGAACGGCTTCGCCCCCGTCGTCGTGGCTGACGCCATCGGCTCGCGCCAGCCGGCGAGCAAGGCTGCCGCGCTCGACCGGCTCGCCCGCCATGGCGTCGAGATCGTCACGAGCGAGATGGTCGTTTTCGAATGGCTGCAGGATTGCGAGCACCCGCGCTTCAAGGAAGCGCTCGCCCTGATCAAGTGACTTAGGGTCAGGTGCGTCGTGGCGGGCGCGGCACACCCGCCTGCCGCGCATAGGCCGCCGGGGTCAACCCGTAGGCGCGTTTGAACAGTCGGGTCAGATGCGCCTGGTCGGTGAAGCCGGCGCCAGCCGCCGCTTCGGCGGGCGGGACGCCACGGGCGAGCGCACCCTTCGCCGCCTCCAGGCGGATGGCGCGCAGATATTCGCTCGGCGGCAGGCCGAAGCGGCGCCGGAAGGCGCGGATGAGCTGGAAGCGCCCGAGCCCTTCTCCCTCGGCCAGCGCCTCGATCGTCAGCCGCTCCGCCATCTCTTCCCGCATGCGCGCGGCGAGCCGGGCGATGGCTCCATGGCCTGCATCCTCCGCGCGGCCGCGCCGCCCGGCGTGCCGCATGAGCGCGGCGGCGAGCCCGAGGTAGCGCTCCCCCGCCGCGAAGGGATCATCCCCGGCGTCGAGCTCGCGCGCATAGGCGAAAAGCGCGGCGGCGAGCGGCGGATCCTCCGCCACCACATCCCGGAAGCCGATCTCGTGCCGGGGGCCGAGTTCGGCGAGCGCGGCCGACAATTGCTCCGGCGCGAGATAGAGCATGCGGTAGACGACGCCCGCGTCGGTTGTCGCATGGCCGTCATGCAGGTCGAAGGGGCTGAACAGGATGACGGAGCCCGGCTGCGTCCGGTGCCGGGCGCCGCGGCACCAGAAGCTCTGCGATCCCCGCTCCGTGAAGCCGACGGCATAGGTCGCATGCGCGTGCCGGCCATAGGCGTGCCGGCTGAGGCCGGCCTGCAGCGCCTCGGCCCCGCGCGTGTCATCGCGCCGTGTCCGGAACCAGTCGTCGGCAGTTGCCTGTTGCAAGACCATCCCTCCTCGCCGCACCAGCGTACAAGACGCGGGGCGCGACCGGAAACGATCCTGGACGCGACATATCGATAAAGAGGCAGGAGAGCCCGGATCAGATGAAGTTCGACACCAAGATCGCCATTGCCGTGCGCGAGGATCTCGCCGTCTGGCAGAAGCTCAACATGGTCGCCTTCCTCGCGAGCGGCGTCGCCACCGGCCGGCCCGGCACCATCGGGGAGCCCTATCGCGACGGCTCGGGCCGGCAGTACTGGTCGATGTTCGGCCAGCCCGTGGTCGTGCTGACGGCCGCGGACAGCGCGGAACTCAAGGCTGCCTACGAGCGGGCCTGGTCACGCGGCCTCGGCCTCGCCGTCTTCACCGAGCAACTGTTCGCAACCGGCCACGACGCGACGAACCGCGCCGCCGTCGCCGCCGTGCCGAGCCCGGAGCTCGATCTTGCGGGCTTTGCCGTGCACGGGCCACGCAACGACGTCGACCGCGCCCTCAAGGGGCTCGGCCTGCACCGTTGAGCCCGGCCTATTCCGCCGCCATGGCGAGCGGCGGCTCGCCGGCGCGCCAGCGCTCCAGGAGTTGCGCCTCCTCCTTCTTCGCTGCCTCCAGATGGCGCAGCTTGACGTGGCCGAAGCCCCGGATCTTCTCGGGGATCGAGGCGAGCGCGACCGCGAGCGCATGGTTGTCCTGCGTCAGACCTTGCGTGAGCTCCGCGACGAGCGTCCCGTAGTCCTCGATCAGCTGCCGCTCCATGCGCCGCTCGGCGGTATAGCCGAAGATGTCGAGCGGCGTGCCGCGCAGCACCTTGAGCTTCGCCAGCATCCGGAAGACGGGCAGCATCCGCGGGCCGAAGCTCGTCTTCTTCGGATTGCCGCTGGCATCCTTGCGGCCGAGGATCGGCGGCGCGAGGTGGAACTCGTAGCGCAGGTTCTCGCCCGAGAAGGTCGCCCTCACCTGCTTCTCGAAGCTGCCGTCGGTGTAGAGCCGCGCCACCTCGTACTCGTCCTTGTAGGCCATGAGCTTGAAGAGATAGCGCGCCACCGCCGTCGCCAGCGCCGTCGCGCCGGGCTTCACCGCCGCCTCGCGCTCACGCACGCGCTCGACGAGCGCCGCATAGCGCGCCGCATAGGCGCTGTTCTGGTAGGCGGTGAGGAAGTCGACGCGCCGCTCCACCATCTCGTCGAGGGTCTGCGAGATGTGCCGAGCCGGCGTCGCCTCGCGCGTCGGCGCCACGAGTTGCTCGATGCGCGCCGGCTCAAGCGCCGCACGCCGGCCCCACAGGAAGGCCGCCTGGTTGAGTCCAACCGCCTGGCCATTGAGCGCGATGGCCTTCTCCAGCGCCGCGGCCGAGACTGGCACCTTGCCACGCTGGTAGGCGAAGCCGAGCATGAACATGTTGGCGGCGATGGCATTGCCGAGGATGGCGTTGGCGATGCCGGTCGCGTCGACGAAGGCGACGCCCTCTCCGGCAGCGGCCGCGATGGCCCGCTTGATGCGCTCGCTCGGCAGGCGGTAATCGGCGTTGCGCGTGAACTCGCCCGGATGCACCTCGGCCGTATTGACAACGACGGAGGTGCCGTCGGGCCGGATGGCGGCGAGCACCTTCTTCATACCGGTGACGACGAGGTCGCAGCCGAGGATGAGGTCCGCCTCGCCGGCGAATACGCGGATGGCGTGGATGTCCTCGGGCTTCTCGGCCAGCCGGACGTGGCTGAAGACGGCGCCGCCCTTCTGGGCAAGGCCCGCCATGTCGATCATGCCGCAGGCCTTGCCTTCGAGATGCGCAGCCATGCCAAGGATGGCGCCGATCGTGACCACGCCCGTGCCACCGACGCCGGTGACGATGATGTTCCACGGCCGGCCGTTGAAGCCCGGCAACTCCGGCTCGGGCAGGATGCCCCAGTCATCGGCGCTCTCCTTCACCTTGGCCGGTGTCGGCTTCTTCAATTGCGCACCATGCACGGTGACGAAGGAGGGGCAGAAGCCGTTGACGCAGGAAAAGTCCTTGTTGCAGTTCGACTGATCGATGAGGCGCTTGCGGCCGAACTCGGTCTCCAGCGGCTGCACGGACACGCAGTTGGACTTGACCCCGCAGTCGCCGCAGCCCTCGCAGACGAGCTCGTTGATGATGACGCGCTTGTCCGGATCCGGGAACTCGCCCTTCTTGCGCCGACGGCGCTTCTCGGCCGCGCAGGTCTGGTCGTAGATCAGCACCGTGACGCCGGGAATGGCGGCAAGCTCGCGCTGCACCGTCTCGAGGTCGTCGCGGTGATGAAGGGTGATGCCTGCCGGCCACGCGATGGTTGCCGGATATTTGTGGGGTTCGTCCGAGACGAGGGCGATGCGCTCGACGCCTTCGGCGCGCACCTGCCGGGCGATCATGTCCACCGTGAGGCTGCCCTCGTGGTGCTGGCCGCCGGTCATGGCGACGGCGTCGTTGAACAGGATCTTGTAGGTGATGTTGGTCTTCGTCGCGATGGCCCAGCGCAGGGCGAGGATGCCTGAGTGGTTGTAGGTGCCGTCGCCGAGGTTCTGGAAGACGTGGCCGCGCGTGGAGAAGGGCGCCTCGCCTATCCAGTTGGCGCCCTCGCCGCCCATCTGGGTGAAGCCGTCGGTGCGTCGGTCCATCCATTGCACCATGTAGTGACAACCGATGCCGGCATAGGCGCGCATGCCCTCCGGCACCACCGTCGAGCTGTTGTGCGGGCAGCCGGAGCAATAGTGCGGCAGGCGGTTGGCGATTTCCGGTGCCTCCTTGAGGGCGCGCTGGAACGCCTTGATGCGGTTGACACGCGCCGCAAGCTCCTCGCTCGGGTAGTAGCGCAGCACGCGCTCCCCGACCGCGATGGCGATGTCGTTGGGGTCGAGAGCACCCTTGACCGGGAAGAGCCAGTTGCCCTCCTCATCCTTCTTGCCGACGCAGATCGGCTGGTCGGCCGTGCCGTAGAGCTCCTCGCGCAGCTGCACCTCGATGAGCGAGCGCTTCTCCTCGACCACGATCACCATGTCGAGGCCGCGAGCGAAGTCCATGAGGTCGGCGCGGCCGAGCGGCCACGGGCAGGCGATCTTGTAGAGACGGATGCCGAGGTCGTTGGCGCGGACCTCGTCGATGCCGAGGTCCTCGAGCGCCTGGCGCACGTCGAGATAGCTCTTCCCCACCGTGACGATGCCGATCTTCGGGGTGCGACCGCCCGAGGTGATGATGCGGTTGAGCCTGTTGGCGCGCACGAAGGCGAGCACGGCCTCACGCTTGAACTCGTGCAGCCGCTCCTCCTGCTGGAGGATGTTGTCGAAGGGCCGGATGTTGAGCCCGCCCGGCGGCATGACGAAGTCTTCCGGCAGCACGATGTCTAGGCGATCCAGCGAGCCGTCGACAACGGCGGTCGATTCCACCGTGTCCTTCATGCCCTTGAGGGCCACCCAGGTGCCGGCGAAGCGGCTGAGCGCGTAACCGTAAAGGCCGTAGTCGATCAGTTCCTGCACGCCGGCCGGGTTGAGGATCGGCACCATCATGTCGACGAAGTTGAACTCCGTCTGGTGCGCCACGGTAGAGGATTCGGCCGTGTGGTCGTCGCCCATGATGGCGACGACGCCGCCATGCTTCGACGTGCCGGCCATGTTGGCATGGCGGAAGACGTCGCCCGAGCGGTCGACGCCCGGGCCCTTGCCGTACCACAGCGAGAAGACGCCGTCGTATTTGCCCTCGCCGCGCATCTCGGCCTGCTGCGTGCCCCAGACGGCGGTCGCGGCGAGATCCTCGTTGAGGCCGGGCTGGAAGACGATTCCCGCCGGATCGAGATAGCGCTTGGCGCGCTCGAACTGCTGGTCGAGGCCACCGAGTGGCGAGCCACGGTAGCCGGAAACAAAACCGGCGGTATGGAGGCCCATCCGCCGGTCACGCTCCCGCTGCATCAGCATGAGGCGTACGATCGCCTGCGTGCCGGTGATGAAGACGTTGCTCTTCGTGAGGTCGTACTTGTCGTCGAGCGACACGTCCCTAAGCGGAATGGCGGGCTGGCCCATGCCGATCCTCCTCCTGGCGCCTCTCGGACGCGCTTGCCGCCGGATTGCTTCCGGTCTTGCCATCTCGATATGTCAGCAATGCTGACATAATTTCGAATCTGCGTCAACGAGATGAGAATGGTTCCAGGCGGAGGTGCTTCCCGACCCCGGCGCCTCCATTTCGCCCCACTCGCACCGACATGTGCTAGAAACGGAAGGCGATGCTCCCGCACCCGCGTGCAAGATCGCAAGCAATGGTTAACCCTGTCGGCCGAGGCTGGACGGAACGCGTTGCGCTCGCTCGGATGAAATGACGGCGACATGACCCCGATGATCAAACGCCCTGCCGCCGCGATCACAGCGGCCTTAATGACGGCGCTCGCCGCCGCACCCGCCGCCGCCCATCCGCATGTCTGGGTAACGGCGCGCAGCGAGGTGCTCTACGACGGCAAGGGGGAGATGATGGGCGTGCGCCACGTCTGGACGTTCGACGCGGCCTATTCGGCCTTCGCCGTGCAGGGCCTCGACAAAGACGGCGACGGCAAGATTTCGCCCGACGAGCTCAAGGAGCTCGCCCAGGTCAATGTCGAATCCCTCAATGAGTACGGCTACTTCACAGTCGCCAAGGCGAACGGCGCCAAGGTCGCCTTCGCCGACCCCAGGGACTACGGTCTCACCTATGACAACGGCGCCCTGACGCTCACCTTCACGCTGCCCACAGCGAAGCCCGCGCGTGCGGACAAGCTGCTGTCGCTCGAAGTCTACGACCCGACCTATTTCGTCTCCTTCGCCATGGCGGAAGGCGATGACGCCGTGCGGCTCGCCGACGGCCCGAGCGGCTGCAAGACCAA
Organism: Chelatococcus sambhunathii; assembly: GCF_001418005.1. Classification (GTDB taxonomy): domain Bacteria; phylum Pseudomonadota; class Alphaproteobacteria; order Rhizobiales; family Beijerinckiaceae; genus Chelatococcus_A; species Chelatococcus_A sambhunathii. The sequence continues at coordinate 574,747 of NZ_LIOL01000001.1, forward strand.
TGTCACCCGCCCGAAGACGCCTGACCCCGCCAAGATGCAGGAATTGTCGGAGAGTTTCTTCGAGAACCTCAGCGCGAACTCGACCTTCGGGGCCGATTTCGCCAACCGCGTGCTCGTGGCCTGCCCGTGACGAGCGTCGGTCTGGCAGGAGCGACGGCAGGGCCGCGTCTCGTGGCGCGCCGGCTCGTCGTTGCAATCATCGCAGTGGCGGTGGTCACCGGCGTGCTCGCGCTCATCGCCCACCTCCTGCAGGGGAGCGCGACACCGGCGCCGCCGGCGCGCAACCCCTTCGGCACCGGGCTGCGCGAGGCCGCGCCGGAGCCGACGGGTTTCGGCGCCTTTATCCTCGCCGTCCAGAGCCAGTACTACCGCCAGCTCACCGCCGCCGTTCAGGCGATGAAACAGGATGGCGCCGCCTTCTGGAGCCTCGTCGCCATCGGCTTCGCCTATGGCGTCTTCCATGCCGCCGGTCCGGGCCACGGCAAGGGCGTCATCTCCGGCTATATCGTGGCCAGCGGCCGCTCGCTGAAGCGCGGCGTCGGCCTCAGCTTCGCCGCCGCCCTCGTGCAGGCGCTGGTCGCCATCGCGCTCATCGCCGTGCTCGCCCTTGCGCTCAACGCGACCGCGCGCTCCATCAACGAGACCGCGCGCCTCGTGGAACTCGCCAGCTTCGCCGCGGTCGCGCTGATGGGGGCCGCCGTACTGTGGTGCAAGGCCGGCCGCTTCGTCGCCATCGGCCTGCCGCAGGCCGGTGCCGCATCCTGCGACGACGACTGCGGCCACGTGCACATCCCCCCGCCGGAGGCGCTCGACCGGATGCGCGACTGGCGCGAGATGGCGGGCATCGCCCTCGCCGCCGGCATCCGCCCCTGTTCGGGGGCGCTCATCGTCCTCGTCTTCGCCCTGTCGCAAGGCCTCTTCGCCGCCGGCGTCGCCGCGACGCTCGCCATGGCGCTCGGCACGGCCCTGACGACGGGGGCACTCGCGGCCCTCGCCGTCTTCGCCAAGGCACTCGCGCTGCGGCTCGCAGGCGGGCGCGGCCTCACGGGCGCGCGCATCGTCGGGGGGCTCGAGGTCCTTGCCGGAGCCTTCGTCCTCGTGCTCGGCCTTGCCCTCCTCGCAGGCCTGTGGGCCGGCGCCGCGCCAAGCTGAACGGCCTCACGCCGGGGCCAGCGGATCGTTTTCGAGCAGGATGGGCCGTCCGTGCGGCGTCGCCCGTGCGGCCCTGTCCCAGGCGGCGCAGCGCTCGGCAAGCGCCTCGGGCGCGGCGACGCCCTTCTCGGCGACGAGCCTCTCCAGCGCCGCGAGCCAATGGTGGTAATAGCTGTCGCCGAGGTCGGGATCACCCGCCGCCTGCGCGCGGCGGATCTCCTGCGACAACGCCTCGGCCCATTCGCTCCAGGTGAAGAGCCCGGCCTCGTTGAGCGCCACCGCCATGGCGAAGGCCTCAGCCTCCCAAGGCTCGCGGAATACGGGCCCGTCCGCGTCCCGCGCCACTGGCGTGATGCTGCAGACGGCATCGAGCAGTGTATCCGCCGCGCTCATGCCGCCGCTCCTTCGAGATAGCTCTCCCAGGCGTCGATCGAGACGGTGAGCGTCGCATCGCCGTCCGCGCCCCACAGTTCGGCCCCCGAGAAGGCAACGGTGTAGAGCCATTGCGGGCACTCACCCTTCCCGTGCGCGTGGGTGTCGGGAAAGACGAAGACGCCGTTGACGCGCGCGATGATTCCGACCTTGCCGCGGGCATAGCGCGGCAGGCGCGTGTGGCCGGTAGGGTGCATCACCTTCGTGCGCACCCGCTCGCCCACCGCGAAGCGGGCGGGCGCCTCAGCCGGCCGGTCGTACTGCGTGCCCCGCGCGAGCACGGTGGGCACGTCCGCGGCCTTCAGCACGCGCTGGCCGGGATCGCCCGGCGCCAGCGCCCGGCCGGCCGCCAGCTCTTCCGCCGTCACCAGCCCGCGGGCGAGCAGCAGCTTCTCCAGCCCCTTGATCCAGATCTCGTAATAGCTCGACGACAGATAATCGGCCGGGGGGAGCGTCTCGCGCGCATGGCGGCTCGCATCGATGTTCCATTCGCCCATCGCGCCGGCGGCGAGGGTGACGGCGAGCGCCCGCTTCTCCCAGGGAGCGTGGAAGCGCACGTCCTCCGGCTCCGGCTCCACCGGGCCGAAGCCCATCATACCGCCGAGGTCCTGCGCGCCGTTCATGCCCGCCCCTCTTCGGGTGTGCGGGCCAGGCCCGTTCCGATCATCGAATCGCGTGTCACGAGCCGCGCCAGCGCCTCCTCGTCCCAGCCCTCGGTGCCGGCCGGGCGCATGGGGATGACGAGATAGCGCGTCTCGGCCGTCGAATCCCACACGCGGATACGCGTCGCCGCGGGCAGGGTGATGCCGAAATCGGCCAGCACGCCGCGCGGGTCGATGACCGCGCGCGAGCGGTAGGGCGCCGACTTGTACCAGACCGGCGGCAGGCCCAGCACCGGCCACGGATAGCAGGAGCACAGCGTGCAGACGACGAGGTTGTGCTCCTCCGCCGTGTTCTCGACGGCGACCATGTGCTCGCCCTGGCGGCCGGTGAAGCCGAGCGAATGGATCGCCGCCGTCGCATCCGTGCGCAGCAAGGCACGGTACTCCTCGTCCACCCAGGCCTTGGCGACCACCCGCGCGCCGTTGCGCGGGCCGATCTTCGTCTCATAGGTATCAATCAGCACGTCGAGCGCGGCGGGATCGACATAGCCCTTCTCGACCAAAATCGATTCCAGCGCCCTGACGCGCAGCGCCATGGGCGAGAGCTCGCTGCCCTCGTGATCGTGGTCGCGATCATCGTGGTGATGGCCGTGGGAATGCTCGTGCATGGCGCCTCGCACCGAAGGGCAGGATCGGCGGCGATCATAGCGCCCGCTCGCCGGGGGAGCGAGCCCGTTCCGGTCCTGCCTCCCCTTCCCACGCGCCGCCTTTCCCCCGTGTTGGTGATTGACCCGCGACCGCTTCCCCCCTAGTCCCTCGCCTGCACGTCCCTCGCCTTCAAGTCCCGCCCCCTGCCGCACGAGAGTTCCCGTGCCGAACGCCCAGCCCGAACGCCCACTGCCCGCACGCCTCGCCGTCGCGCTCGAGATGCCGGTCCTCGCCATCGGCAACATCGTGTCCTGGTGCGCCATCCTGATGGTGGTCGTCGAATTCGCCGTCGTGCTCATGCGCTACGTCTTCGGCATCGGCTTCATCGCCCTGCAGGAGAGCGTCATCTACCTGCATGCCGCCACCTTCATGCTGGCCTCGGGCGCCGTGCTGGCGCGGGACGGGCACGTGCGCGTGGATGTGGTCTACAGCCGGCTCGGCCCCCGTTCGCGCGCGCTCGTCGACCTCTTCGGGGCGCTTCTTTTCGTCGTGCCGCTGGCGCTGCTGACCTTCGACGTCGCCCTGCCCTATGTCGCGCGCTCCTGGGCGATCCTCGAAGGCTCGCGCGAGACGAGCGGCCTGCCCTTCGTCTACCTGCTCAAGACCCTGATCCCCGCCTTTGCCGTGCTTCTTGCCGTCGAGGGCATCGCCATGGCGCTCAAGGCGCTCGCCGCGCTCGCAGCCGGCAGGGAGCGTTGAGCGTGCTCCACGACATCCTCGGCCTTGCCATGTTCGGCAGCGCCTTCGCGCTGCTCCTCACCGGCTTTCCCGTCGCTTTCGCGCTCGCAGGCTGCGCGCTCGTCTTCTTCGCCATCGGCCTGATGACCGGGGCGATGCCCTATGCCTTCCTGCAGGCATTTCCCCAGCGCATCTACGGCATCATGACCAACGACGTGCTGGTCGCCATCCCGCTCTTCGTGCTGATGGGCGTGGTGCTGGAGCGCTCGCGCGTCGCGGAGGAGCTGATCGACACCTGCGCCCGCCTGTTCGGCGCCGTGCGCGGCGGGCTCGGCCTCTCGATCTTCCTCGTCGGCGCGCTTCTTGCCGCGACGACCGGCGTCGTCGGCGCCACCGTCGTCACCATGGGGCTGATGGCCCTGCCGCCGATGCTGCGCCACGGCTATTCGCGCTCGCTGGCAGCGGGCTCCGTCGCGGCCGCCGGCACGCTCGGCCAGATCATCCCGCCGTCCATCGTGCTCGTCGTGCTCGGCGACCAACTCGGCACGGCCTATCAGAGCGCCCAGCTCGCGCTCGGCAATTTCGCGCCGGAGACCGTGTCGGTCGGCGACCTCTTCGCCGGCGCGGTCGTTCCCGGCCTGCTGCTCGTCCTGCTCTACGTGCTCTATCAGGTGCTCGTCGCGTGGCTGCGGCCCGCATTCGCGCCGGCCCTGCCGGCGGAGGCCCGCGACCTCGGCCCTTCGCCGGTCGCAACCGTCGTGCGCGCTGTCGTGCCGACGGTGGCGCTCATCGTCGCCGTGCTCGGCTCGATCCTCGGCGGCGTGGCGACACCGACGGAGGCGGCGGCCGTCGGCGCGGTCGGCGCCATCCTGATCGCGGCCGACCGACGCGGGCGCAGAAGCGCCTTCATCGCGCGCTCCACCGCCGCCGCGCTGCTCGCTCTCCTCGTCCTCACCGCCTTCGTCGATCTGCGCCTCGGGCGCGAGGTCGTGACGGCGGGCCAGTCCGCCGGCATCCTCTTGGCAGCGGCGCTGTGTGCGCTCGTCGCGGCAGGCCTCCTCCACGCCCTCTGGCGACTGGCCGCAGACGGGCTCTTCAAGACCATCGCCCGCGCCACGACCGACGTGACGGCGATGATCTTCGCCATCCTCATCGGCGCGACGCTGTTCAGCCTCGTCTTCCGCGGCCTCGGCGGCGAGGACCTCGTCAAGGATGCCCTCTCGGCCATGCCGGGCGGCCCGGCGGGAGCGGTGCTCCTCGTCATGGCCGTGATGTTCTTCCTCGGCTTCTTCCTCGACTTTCTCGAGATCGTCTTCGTCGTCGTGCCGATCGTCGCCCCCGCGCTCCTGCAGATGGAGGGCATCGATCCCGTCTGGCTCGGCGTGATGATGGCGGTGAACCTGCAGACCTCGTTCCTCACCCCGCCCTTCGGGCCGACGCTGTTCTACCTGCGCGGCGTCGCCCCGCCAGAGGTGCGTACAGCGGATATCTACAGGGGCGTCGCGCCCTTCGTTGCCATCCAGCTCGCCGTGCTCGCCATCCTGTGGCTGTTCCCCGCCCTTGCCACGGCCCTCCCGCGGGCGCTCTACGGCTAGAGTCCGGACTGATCGGCTTGATTCAACCCGATCGGATCCGGCTCTAAGCGCCGAGGGCAGCGCGGCCGACGATGCGGAAGCGCTCGCCCGGCCCGTCCTGCCGGCAGAGGGCGAGCGCATCGACGAGGACGTCCGCCGGCGGCACGTGCTCCGCATAGGCGAGGGCGAGCGCCGCCTCGGTGCGCGCCACGTCCTCGCGCGGCACGCGCCCGGTCAGCGTCATGTGGAAGCGGAATTCCTCGAGCACATAAGGGTAGCCGTAGGTCTCGAGATGCTGCCGCTGGCGTTCGGAGAGCGTCTCCGGCCGGCGCTTGGCGATCTCGTCGCCGTTCGCTGGTGCGCGGAAAGGCTCGAAGGCGGGGACGAGCGCCCGCTCCAGCTGCGCGAGCTCCGCGGATGGCCGGGCCTCGACGAGCGCGAGGAAGGCGCCTTCCGCCGGCCGCCGGCCGATGGCCGTCAGGATGAGGCGCGGCAGGGTGAAAGCCGACCGCGCCTCGGCGAAGTCGACGAGAGCCGCGATGAGGTCGCTCTCGGCCTGGCCCTCGGCCAGGCGGAACGGCGCCTTCAGCGTGGCGTGGAAGGCATAGCGCCGCGGCTCCTCCGTCAGCCTGTGGAAGGCCTCCGCATCGAGGCCGCGCGGGACGATCTGCGGCACCTCCTCGCCCGTCGCCCCGTCATAGCCGAGGATGCCGGAGCCGAAGCGCCACAGCGGATCGTCGGAATGGGGCGCGAAATAGATGGCGTAACGCGAACCGTTGGATGACATTTCACCACTCGTTTGGAGAATGGTCGCGGTGAGGGAGCGACTCGGCCGCGCCTGCGATCGAACGCAGCCGACAAGCCATAGAGCGGCCGGGGCTTTTTCGCCAGCCGCCCCCGACGAGGCCGAAGGCCAAGGCCTCTTGCCTTTCGCCGCCACCATGCTGTAGTGCCAAGACCGTGACGTCACCATGAAGCCGCCGCGCGGCACGGGGAAGACAGAAGTGGCTGAAGCGCAGAAGGCCCGCACCTCCCGCACCCTCGTCACGCTCATCAGCGTGGCCGTGCTCGTCGGCACCGAGGTGTTCGCCGTCGCCATCGCGGCCGGCTGGGCCATTGCCGGCATCTTCGAGCTCGGCCAGACCGTAGGCTATGTGCTGATGGGGCTCTTCGCCCTCGTCGGCCTTTGGGCGATGGTCGGCTTCATGCGACAGGCCTCCCGGGCCGAAGGCGCCCACGGGGCGGGCGGCCACAAGGCTTGATCAAGGCCCGATCAGGGTCGGTCGCACGCCCGCAGCGTCACCGGATCCGCTGCCTGCGGCACGAGCCGCTCGAGCGGCCTGCATAGCCCTTCCACGCAGAGATACCAGTCCGCCACCGCCTGCGAGCGCCGCATGACGACCGTGTCCTGCGGCGGCAGCGATGGTGTCCAGCGCCAGAAGCCGTCGATCAGCCGGGCATCCGGCCCCGGGTCCATGCCCGCGCCGGAGCCCTTGACGCGCGCCTCGGCAATGGCGAGGCCCTGCTCCGTCAGCCGCCAGTCCTCCTCCCAGACGGTCTTTTCCACCGAATGGGTCCAGCCGAGCGTCAGGGCGGCCGTGCCGAGATGCACGACGAGCCCCGCCGCCGCGAGGCACAGGCCGCTCACGCGGCCGAGGCCGGCCGTGCGCCGCGGCGCGTGCGCCACCAGTGCCAGCCGAGCACCACGGCTGCGAGCGCGAAGCCGATCTCGTCGGTCATCGACAAAGCCGCGAAGAGCGACAGCGCGGCGATGGTCGCGACGACGCGCTCCCATGTCTGCAGCGGCGACCAGAGGTAGCCGATGGAAGCGATGCCCCACAGGCCGATGGCGAGGCCGGTCTTGAAGATCATGTAGCTGACATCCAGCCAGTAGGCGGCGCCCGAGAGGCCAGCGACCGGCTGTAGCATCAGCGCTGGATCGTAGACCGCCATGTAGGGGATGACAAAGCCCGGCAGCGCGATGCGCAGCGCCTGAAAGCCGATGCGGAAGCCATTCTCCTTCGCTATCGGAGCGGCCGCGAAGGCAGCGAGCGCCACCGGCGGCGTCAGATCCGCCATGATGCCGAAGTAGAACACGAACATGTGGCTGACGATCAGCGGCACGCCGAGGTCGAGCAGCGCCGGGGCCGCCAGCGACGATGTGATGATGTAGTTCGGGATCGTCGGGATGCCCATGCCGAGCAGCAGGCTGACGAACATCGTCAGCACCAGCGACAGCGCGAGCGAGCCCTTGCCGATGGAGACGACCCAGTTGCCGAAGATTGTGCCGATTCCCGTCAGCGTCATCGTGCCGATGACGATGCCAACGACGGCGCAGGCGAGGCCCACGGGCAGCGCTTGGCGCGCCCCCTCGGCGAGCGCGTCGCGGCACGCCGCCAACGTCTCGACGCCGCCGCGCACGAAGAGGCTGGCGATGACGAGCACGGCGACGAGGCCGAGGATGACGAGGACGCCCCAGATCAGGAAAGTCGCGGCGAGAAGACCGAGGCCGACCCAGAACACGACGCGCATCGCCTCGTGCGCCAGCCCAGCCGCGACCGCCGCGCCGAGAATGAGCACCACCGTGAGGGCGAGTCCGACCGAACCGGAGAACAGGGGCGTGTAGCCGGCAAAGAGGAGGTAGACGAGCACCGCCAGCGGCAGCACCAGGTACCACTTCGTCGTGAAGGCCGTGAGAGCATTCGGCAACTCCGACCTCGGCATGCCGGTGAGGCCGCAGCGCCCGGCTTCCAGGTGCACGGCCCAGAAGGCCGAGGCGAAGTAGAGGACCGCAGGCACGATGGCAGCCTGCACCACCTCGGCATAGGGCACGCCGATAGTCTCTGCCATGATGAAGGCGACCGCGCCCATGACTGGCGGCATGATCTGCCCGCCCATGGAAGCCGTCGCCTCGACACCGCCAGCGAAGGCCGCCCGGTAGCCGAAGCGCTTCATGAGCGGGATGGTGAACTGTCCCGTCGAGACGACATTGGCGACGCCAGAGCCGGAGATGGTCCCCATCAGTGCGGAGGAGAAGACGGACACCTTGGCCGGGCCGCCCCGGGCACCGCCGAAGAGCCCCATCGCCACGTCCGTGAAGAGCTGGATCATCCCCGCCCGCTCCAGGAAGGAGCCGAACAGGATGAACAGGAAGATGTAGGTTGCCGACACGGCCGTCGGCACCGCATAGAGCCCCTCGGTGCCGAAGGACATGTGCTCGATCACCTGCTCCAGCGTGTAACCGCGATGGTCGAACGGCGCCGGCAGGTAGTTGCCGAAAAGGCAATAGCCGAGAAAAATCCCCGCCACGATCGGCAGGGCTGGCCCCATCACGCGCCACACGAGAACGAACAGGATGACGATGGCGGCAATGCCGACAACGAAGTCCGACGGGATGAGTTCGCCCGCGCGCACCACGAGGTCGAAGTAGAAGACCCAGTGGTAGAGCCCGACGAGGAAGCCGCCGATGCCGAGCGCCCAGGCGATCGCGCGGCCCCAGGGGGTCTGCGAGCGGTGCATGGCAAGCAGGCCACCGGCGACGAGGCAGAGAAAGCCGACGTGGATCGTGCGCACGATCTGGCTCGGCACGCCGCCGCCGAATCGCGACAGCAGCACCATCGTCAGAGCGAGCGGCACGAAGGCATAGAGCGCCTCGGCGACCGGGCGGCCGCGCGCGGCATCGACCGCGATCTTCACGGCCCACAGGGCGAAGACGGCGCCGGTGACGACGATGAGGTCGACGCCCGGCAGGAAATCGCGGTCGAGCGGGATGCCGAAGGCTGTGACGATCTGGAAGAAGGAGAATGCGACGGCGATCCAGAAGAGGATCCGGGCCGTCGCACCGGCGCCGAACCCCTCGGGCATCCCGTGTTCGGCGTTCACCGTCGCTGCAGCCTCACGGCCGGCCGTTTCTGCCATTGTCTACTCCCGAAGCGAAGCACCCGCCCCTGTTCGCGGCGCGTGCCGCGGCCGTGGGAGAGCGCCAGTACCCTTCTTCCCGACACGGCCCGCGCCTGCCGGTTTTCGTGCGCCGTCTCAACACCACCCATGCCGAATTTGCAAGGGCCCGATGCTGCGAACGAATATCGCCGCCGCGTGGGGGAGCACGAAACAAGCCATGAAAAAAGCGGGCGCAAGGCCCGCTTTTCTGCCGAGCCGTCCGTCGGACGGCTTATTGAGACACGCCCTTCTCCTTGAAGAAGCGCTCCGCGCCCGGGTGCAGCGGCACCGGCATACCGCCGAGGGCATTCTCGAGCTTGATCGACTTGGCTGCGCTGTGGGCCGCCGCGAGCTGGTCGAGGTTCTCGTAGATTGTCTTCGTCATCGCATAGACGAGATCGTCGGAGACATCGGCGCGGGTGACGAGAAAGTTGACGACCGCCGCGGTCGGCACGTCACCCGTCTGGCCGTTGTAGGTGCCCGCCGGGATCGTGCCGGCGATATAGGGCGCACCGACCTTCTCGACCACGTCGGCCGGAATCTCCACGACCGTGATGTCGACCGAAGCGGCAAGGTCGCGGATGGAGGCGACGCCGAGGCCGGCCGACTGCAGCGTGGCGTCGAGCTGGCGGTTCTTCATCAGCTCGACCGATTCGGCGAAGGGCAGGTACTCCACCTTGCCGAGATCGTTGTAACCGAGCCCGGCCGCCTCCAGGATGGCACGGGCGTTGAGCTCGGTGCCCGACTTCGGCGCGCCGACCGACAGGCGCTTGCCCTTGAGGTCAGCCAGGGTCTTGATGCCCGATTCCTTGGACGCGACGATCTGGATGAAATTGGGATAGATCGCGGTGACGCCGCGCAGCTTGTCGAGCTTGCCCTTGAAGCCGGCTTCCGTGTCGCCTTCCCAGGCCAGCTTGACGCTGTCACCGAGCGCGAAGGCGATTTCGCCCTTGCCCTGCTGCAGCAGGTTGAGGTTCTCGACCGAGGCCTTGGTCGCCTGCACCGACGGCCGGGTGTCCGGGATCTTCTCCGCATAGATCTTCGACAGGGCGACGCCGAGCGGATAGTACACGCCCGAGGTGCCACCGGTGAGCACGTTGATGAACTCGGCCGAGCGGGCCGGCAGGCTCGAAGCCATCAGCACGGCCGTGAGTGCCGCAGCTCCTGCAGTCATCGTCTTCATGAAGCGACGCATCTTCCCTCCTCCCGGAATGCGTTGAGCGGGCTCGACATCGCAGTGCCGCGCCCTATCGGGGCTGAGAGTTATCCATGGCGACGGCTGCAAGCTCAAGTCTTCCGCGCCGCAAGCGCACGGTTTTCGCCATTCCCCCGCCATCTTCCCCGCGATAACCCGATGATGCCGTTGCCGCCTTGCGGGGATGACAAGGTGGAGCGGCGGCACCACATGGCCTGAGAGCCCGACCCACGACGCCACACAACGAGCGCCCCACGCATGATCGACAGACGTATGCTTCTTGCTTCCGCTGCCGCCACTGCCGGCCTTGCGGCAACGGGCTTCGCCCCTGCCGCCCTCGCAGCCCAGGGCCTGAAGTTCGGCAACGAGGCGCCGTTCTCCTTCGAGGGGCTCGTAGCGCGGGCCGAAGCGATGGCCAAGCGCCCCTACAAGGCCCCGCCGGCACCTCCCTCCGAAATTCTCGAGCGCATCGACTACGACGCCCACGGCAAGATCCGCTTCAAGCCGGACTATGCGCTCTTCGCCGATGGGCCCGGCCAGTTCCCCGTCACCTTCTTCCACCTCGGCCGCTACTTCCAGAGCCCGGTGCGCATGCATGTCGTCGCCAACGGCAAGGCGCGAGAGATCGTCTACGACGAGCGCTATTTCGACATGCCGGCGGACAGCCCGGCGCATGAACTGCCGGCCGGCTCGGGATTCGCGGGCTTCCGCTTCCAGGAAAGCCGATTCGGCACCGACCCGAAGCGCAACTGGCGCGGTAACGACTGGGTGGCCTTCCTCGGTGCCTCCTATTTCCGCGCCATCGGCGCCCTCTACCAGTACGGCCTGTCGGCGCGCGGCATCGCGCTCGACGTGGCGGTCGCCGGCAAGCCCGAGGAATTTCCCGCCTTCACGCATGTCTATTTCGACACGCCGGCGGACGGCAGCGACACGGTCACGGTCTGCTGCCTGCTGGACGGGCCGAGCATCTGCGGCGCCTACCGCTTCGTCATGCAGCGCGGTGAGGGCGTGCTGATGGATATCGACAGCACGCTCTTCCTGCGCAGCGATGTCACTCGCTTCGGCTTGGCGCCCCTCACGTCGATGTACTGGTACTCGGAGACGGTGAAGCCGACGGCCGTCGACTGGCGGCCGGAGATCCACGATTCCGACGGTCTTGCCTTGTGGACCGGCGCAGGCGAGCACATCTGGCGGCCCCTCAACAACCCGCCGCGCACCATCGCCTCCGCCTTCCAGGACGAGAACCCGCGCGGCTTCGGCCTCCTGCAGCGCGACCGCGCCTTCGACCACTATCTCGACGGCGTCTTCTACGACCGGCGGCCGAGCCTTTGGGTGGAGCCGAAGGGCGACTGGGGCAAGGGCGCCGTCGAGCTCATCGAGATCCCGACGGACGACGAGATCCACGACAACATCGTGGCCATGTGGGTGCCGCGCGAGCCCGCGAAGGCGGGCACGCGCCACGACATCTCCTACCGCCTGCACTGGCTCGCCGACGAGCCCTTCCCGACGGCCCTCGGCCGCTGCGTCGCCACGCGCCTCGGCAACGGCGGCCAGCCGGGCCAGCCGCGCCCGGCAGGCGTGCGCAAGTTCATGCTCGAGTTCCGCGGCCCGCCGCTCGCGACCATCCCCTTCGGCGAGCAGCCGGAACCCGTGCTCTGGGCCTCGCGCGGCAGCTTCTCCTACATCCTCACCGAGGCCCTGCCCAACGACGTGCCCGGCCACTGGCGCGTGCAATTCGACCTCACCGTCGAGGGCACCGAGCCGGTCGAGATGCGCTGCTTCCTGAAACTCGGCGACCAAGTGCTGACCGAGACGTGGCTCTACCAGTACCACCCGTTTTGAGCAGCAGCGGGGCCCGCCGCCACACAACCTCGGTCCCCGCGCAAGCAGCGAAGCGGAATGCGAAGCGAGCCACGAGGATGTGTCGGGACCGGCAGATCCCGGAACATTCCCCGGCGGCGCCCTGACGCGGCCCTGCGTGCTTGCAATGTTATAGTAGAACATCTAATTCAATGGTCATGACGCATTCGCACGCGCATCGCCACCATCATCACCATACCGAAGCGGTGCAGCCGACCCTGTCACTGCTGCGCATGTCGGCGCTGACGCGCCTTGCCGGCGCGGGTGCGGTGCTCGTGCTGCTATGGATCGCCGTTTTGTCCGTGCTGGATTGAGCCCATGACCGATGCCACGCGCGCGAGCGACGCCATCCGCTTCGAGAACCTGACGCTCGGCTACGACCGGCACCCGGCCGTGCACCATCTCGACGGCGCCTTGGCGAGCGGCAGCCTGACGGCTGTCGTCGGGCCGAACGGCGCCGGCAAGTCCACCCTGCTCAAGGGCATCGTGGGGGCGCTGCCGCCGTTGTCCGGCCATATCCGCCTGTCGCTCGGCAGGCCGCGCGGGGCGAAGGCGCGCATCGCCTATCTGCCGCAGGCGGCCGACATCGACCGCAGCTTCCCCATCACCGTCTACGACCTCGTCTGCGTCGGGCTGTGGAACCGCGCCGGCCTGTTCGGCGGCATCGGCCGCAAGGACCGGGTGCAGATCGAGGAGGCGCTCGCCGCCGTCGGCCTCACCGGCTTCGAGAAGCGCACCATCGGCACGCTCTCGGGCGGGCAGATGCAGAGGGCGCTCTTTGCTCGCCTCCTGCTGCAGGATGCCGACATCATACTGCTCGACGAGCCCTTCACCGCCATCGACGCCCGCACCACGGCGGACCTTCTCGCCCTCGTGCGCCGCTGGCACGACGAGGGGCGCACGGTCGTCGCCGTGCTGCATGACATGGAGATGGTCCGTCAGGCTTTCCCGCGCACCCTCCTGCTGGCGCGCGAGCCGGTGGCCTGGGGCGAGACGGACGAGGTGCTGACGGCCGAGAACCTGCTGCGGGCCCGCCACCTCGTCGAGGCCTTCGACACGCATGCGCCGATCTGCGCACGCGACGCGGCCTGAGCGGCGATGCTCTACGACCTTCTCATCGACCCCTTCGTGGAATTCGATTTCATGCGCCGGGCCCTCGTCGGGGCCGCCGCCCTTGCCTTGTCGGGCGGCCCGGTCGGCGTCTTCCTGATGCTGCGCCGCATGAGCCTGACGGGCGACGCGATGGCCCATGCCATCCTGCCCGGTGCCGCCGTCGGCTTCCTCCTCTACGGCCTGTCGCTGCCGGCGATGACCATCGGCGGGCTCGCCGCCGGCTTCGCGGTGGCACTCGCCGCCGGCCTCGTCGCACGCACGACGGCGCTGAAGGAGGACGCGGCCCTCGCCGCCTTCTATCTCATCTCGCTCGCGCTCGGCGTGACGCTCGTCTCGCTGCGCGGCTCCAACGTCGACCTGCTGCACGTCCTCTTCGGCACGGTGCTCGCCCTCGACGACGCGACGCTCCTGCTCGTCGCCGGCATCGCCACCGTCACCCTCGGCGCCCTCGCGCTCCTCTACCGGCCGCTGGTGCTGGAATGCGTCGATCCGGGCTTCCTGCGCTCGGTGAGCCGCGCGGGAGCCGCCGCGCATCTCGCATTCCTCGCCCTCGTCGTCATCAATCTCGTCGGCGGCTTTCACGCCCTCGGCACCCTGCTTGCCGTCGGCATGATGATGCTGCCGGCCGCGAGCGCCCGCTTCTGGAGCGGTGACATCACGGTGATGATCGGCGTCTCCACCCTCGTCGGCATGCTGTCCGGCGCGGCCGGGCTCATCCTGTCCTACCACACCGGCCTGCCGGCGGGCCCGTCCATCATCCTTGTCGCCGGCGGCGCCTATATTGCCTCGCTCCTCGTCGGCCCAGTCGACGGCCTCCTGTGGCGCCTCGTGCCAGGACGACATCTCGAAGCCTGAAATCACCGCCGCCCCGCGGCGGACGCTGGAGGATAGACCATGCGTACCAGACGCAACGTTATATCAGCACTTTTCGCCGTCATGGCGCTGCCACTCGCTCCTGCTGCCTTGGCGCAACCGGCCGAGGCGCCCTCGAAGACGAGGGTCGTCGCCACCTTCTCCATCCTGGGCGATCTCGTCCGCGAGGTCGGCGGCGAGCGCATCGACCTGACCGTACTTGTCGGGCCTAACGGCGACGCGCATGTCTATTCGCCCTCGCCCGCTGATGCCCGCAACCTCGCCGAGGCCAGAGTGATCTTCGTCAATGGCCTCAAGTTCGAAGGCTGGATCGACCGCCTGGTACAGGCCTCCGGCACCAGGGCCACGATCGTCGAGGCCGCGGCCCGAGTGACGCCGCTGGAAATGGAGAACGACGGCCACGGGCATGGACACGCCCACAGCCGTGCCGACGATCATGACGAGAAGCACGCCCACGAGCACGGCGGGCTGGACCCGCACGCCTGGCAGGATGTGGCCAATGCGAAGCTATATGTCGCGGCGATCCGCGACGCACTCGTCGCCGCCGATCCGGCGGGCAAGGATGCTTATGCCGCCAACGCCGAGGCCTATCTCACCAGACTCGATGCGCTCGAGGCCGAGGTCAAGGCGGCGGTCGAGGCCATCCCGCGCGACCGTCGTAAGGTCATCACCTCGCACGACGCGTTCGGCTATTTCGCGCGGGCCTACGGCCTCACCTTCATCGCCCCCCAGGGCGTCTCGACCGATGCGGAAGCCTCGGCCCGTGACGTCGGCCGCATCATCCGCCAGATCAAGCGCGACAAGATCCCCGCCGTCTTCCTCGAGAACGTCACCGATCCGCGCCTCGTCGAGCGCATCGCCAAGGAGACCGGCGCCAAGATCGGCGGCCGCCTCTATTCGGATGCCCTGTCGGATGAAAACGGCGCGGCGGGGACTTACATCGCCATGATGCAGCACAATATAAAGGCGCTGAACGCCGCCCTCGCCCGGTGACGGTCGACGGCGGCCCGGCGGCGGTGCTAGGAGGGGGTGGAAAGCCCCGCATCCGGGGCACCGCCTTTCGCGAGGTCTGATCACGCCCGCGCGGCAGGGTCCGTCAGGATCGGGCTGCGCCCGGCGTCCCTTGGAGCCCATCTATGGCCGACAAGATTCCCGTCACCGTCCTCACCGGCTATCTCGGCGCCGGCAAGACGACGCTTCTCAACCGCATCCTCACGGAGCCGCACGGCCAGCGCTTCGCCGTCATCGTCAATGAATTCGGCGAAGTCGGCATCGACAACGACCTCGTCGTCGGCGCGGACGAGGAAGTGTTCGAGATGAACAACGGCTGCATCTGCTGCACCGTGCGCGGCGACCTCATCCGCATCCTCGACGGGCTGATGAAGCGCAAGGGCAAGTTCGACGCCATCATCGTCGAGACGACCGGCCTCGCCGATCCGGCGCCCGTGGCCCAGACCTTCTTCATGGACCAGGACGTCTCCGACAAGACGAAGCTCGACGCCGTCGTCACCGTCGCCGACGCCAAGTGGCTGACCGACCGGCTGAAGGATGCGCCGGAAGCGAAGAACCAGATCGCCTTCGCCGACGTCATCATCCTCAACAAGATCGATCTCGTCTCGCCTGAGGAACTCGCCGAGGTGGAAGGCCGCATCCGCGCCGTCAACCCCTACGCGATGCTGCACAAGGCAGAGCGCGCCGCCGTCGACATCTCGCAGGTGCTCGGCCGCAACGCCTTCGACCTCGAGCGCGTGCTCGAGCTCGAGCCCGCCTTCCTCGAGGACGACGGCCACCACCACGATCATGACCACGACCATGCCTGCGGTCCGGACTGCGACCATGATCATCACCACCATCACGGCGGGCTGAAGCACTATCACGACGAGGACATGCAGTCGGTGGCGCTGACCATCGACGGCGAGGTCGATCCCGACAAGTTCCTGCCGTGGGTCAACGACCTCGTGCAGCGCGAAGGCCCGAACATCCTGCGTTCCAAGGGCATCCTCGCCTTCCGCGACGAGCCGCGCCGCTTCGTCTTCCAGGGCGTGCACATGATCCTCGACGGGGACCTGCAGCGCGAGTGGAAGCCCGGCGAGGAGCGCCGGTCGAAGATCGTCTTCATCGGCCGCAACCTCGACAAGGAGGCGATCCGCGAGGGCTTCCTGGCCTGTACGGCGTGACGCGGCGGGCCATTGCTCGCTCCCCCGGCTTGCCGAACGACTCCTCTTGTCCCCTCCCCCCTTGTGGAGGAGGGTAGGGAGGGGGGTGGAGCAGCACGCAGGCGGTCGTGCTCTTGCGTCGCGCCCCCCACCCCTACCCCCTCCCCGCAAGGGGGAGGGGAGTCTCCGACCGACGCTCGATTATAAAGATCCCATGGCCGCTCCGACGATCTCCTCCCTCACCGACCATGTCGCCGATCTCGCTGCCGGCGCGCATGTCACCGCCCTCGCCTGGCTCGGCGGCACCACCGCATTCGCACTGGCCGACGGCGCGGCGCTGCTCGTTGCCGGCGACGACCAGAAACGCGTCGCGGCCCATCCGGACGGGGCCGCGCTCGTCGCGACGAGCGACGGCCGGCGGCTCGTGACCGGCGGGGACGACGGCCGCATCGTCGCCGTCGCCGGCGACGGTACGGTGGAGGAGATCGGCGACGAGAAGGGCCGCTGGATCGACGCCATCGTCGCCGGTCGCGACGGCACCCTCGCCTGGAGCGCCGGCAAGCGCGTCACGGCGCGTGACGGCCGGGGCCGCCTGCGCCATTTCGAGGCACCCTCGACAGCCCAGGGCCTTGCGTTCTCGCCGAAGGGCTACCGCCTCGCCATCGCTCACTACAACGGCGTCAGCCTCTGGTTTCCGAACACTGACGCGGAGCCCGAAAAGCTCGAATGGAAGGGCTCGCACCTCGGCGTCACCTGGTCGCCGGACGCGCGCTTCGTCGTCACCTCCATGCAGGAGAACGCCCTGCACGGCTGGCGCCTCTCCGACCGGCGCGACATGCGCATGACCGGCTATCCGGCCAAGACACGCTCCTTCTCCTGGTCGCACGACGGCAACTGGCTCGCCACCTCCGGCGCCGATGCCGTCATCGTCTGGCCCTTCGATAAGGACGGCCCGATGGGCCGCGCGCCGCGGGAATGCGGCGTGCGCCACGCCAAGGTTTCGCGCGTCGCCTTCCATCCCGGTGCGCTCGTCGTCGCCGCCGGATACGAGGATGGCTGCATCCTCCTCATCCGCCTCACCGACGCGACGGAGCTGCTGGTGCGCCGCGCGAGCGTGGAAGCGCAGGAGGATGCGGCGGTGACAGCCCTCGCCTGGGACGCCAAGGGCAAGCGCCTCGCCTTCGGCACGGCCGCGGGGGCGGCCGGCATCCTCACTTTGCCCTGAGGAGGGGCCATGGCGCTGCGCTTCGGCCTCTTCGGCAGGAAGGACGGCGACGACGGGGCCAGGGTCGCACTCGCCGCCCTGAAGGAGCGGGCCCGCATCGTGCTCTGCCTCTCCGACGAGGCGACCGTCGCCGTGAACGAGATCGTCTGCGCCGATCCCGCCTGCCCGGGCCTCGAGACTGTCGTCCTCATCATGGAGCCCGGCCGCAGGACCCGGGCGCTCAAGATCGCCAAGGCCGCCGGCGCGGTGACGGACGACGACCTGCACACGGCGGCCGCCGGCGCGCGGCTCTGAGACGATCGGTCATCTGCCTTGTTGTGCCTTGCCATTCCCGCCCTGCCGGGCAAAGCTGCCGCGCCGGCCGTCTTGACCGGCGGGGTTGGGGAGCGGTCTGGCGATGGTCGTCGGCGGTTTGCGAGTGTGGTGGCTGAAGCCGTTGGCCGGCATTCTCCTCTGCACGAGCCTCGCCGCCTGCGCCGGCCCACCCAAGGGTGTACTGGTGCCGGTTGCCACCGGGGCGCCCGGTGCCGCCACGGTCGACATGATCGTGGCAACGACCCGCAGTGCCGGGGCGACCCCTGCCGAGATGTTCACGGGCGAGCGGGGCCGTGACCCAGCCTTCGCCCGGATTACCGTCTCGATCCCGCCCGATAGCGCCCGCACCGTCGGCGAGGTGCAGTGGCCAAGCCGCGTGCCCGGCAACCCGGCAACCGACTTCGTCACGCTCCGGGCCGACAGACTTGACCGCCAGGGCGCGCTCGACTGGTTCCACAAGGCGGTGGCGCGCACGCCCAAACGCCGCGTGCTCGTGTTCATCCACGGCTTCAACAACCGCTTCGAGGATGCGGTCTTCCGCTTCGCCCAGATCGTCCACGATTCGGGCTCGCCCGTTGTGCCGGTGCTGTTCACCTGGCCGTCGCGCGCCAGCATCCTCGCCTACGGCTACGACCGCGAGAGCAGCACCTATTCCCGCGACGCGCTGGAAACCCTGCTGACCGCGCTTGCCCGGGATCCGGCGGTCGGTGAGATCTCGGTGCTCGCCCATTCCATGGGCAACTGGGTGACGCTGGAGGCGCTGCGTCAGATGGCCATCCGCAACGGCCGCGTGGCTTCGAAGATCCGCAACGTCATGCTGGCGGCACCGGACGTCGACGTCGACGTCTTCCGTACCCAGCTCGCCGCCATCACGAGACCGCGCCCCAATGTCACCCTTTTCGTCTCGCAGGACGACAGGGCCCTCGCTGTCTCGCGCCGGGTCTGGGGCAGTTCGGCCCGGCTCGGCGCCATCAATCCCGAGGCGGAGCCCTACCACACCGACCTGCCGCGCGACGGCATTACCGTCATCGATCTCACCAAGCTGCAGACAGGCGACCGGCTCAACCACGGCAAGTTCGCCCAGAGCCCGGAGGTCGTGCAGATCATCGGCCAGCGCCTCGTCGCCGGCCAGACGATGACGGACCAGCGCGTCGGCCTCGGCGACCGCATCATCCAGCTGACCGCGGGTGCAGCGAGTTCGGTCGGCACCGCCGCCGGCCTCGTCATCAGCGCGCCGGTCTCGGTCCTCGACGAGACCTCGCGCGGTAACTACGGCGCGCATGTCGAGCGTCTCGGCGGCTCGCTCGCCGACACGGCCGAGGCGACCGGCACCCTCCTCGTGCCGCAGATGTCCGCCCGCCGGCAGGGCACCGCGGCCGAACGGCCGTCGCCCTGACCGTCGCCATCGTTCTCGCGGGCCCTTGCCCTGCCGTAGGCGCGGTGGTAGCCCGAAGTGAAAGAAGGACGCTGCGACATGACGATCCGCCTGCACATCGGCGACCTGCCGGCCGACGCCGACTTCGGCGATGCCGTGGCCGTCGACACCGAAACCCTCGGCCTCGTGCCCCAGCGCGATCGGCTGTGCCTGGTGCAGCTGTCACGCGGCGACGGCACGGCGGACCTCGTCCAGATCCGCCCCGAAGGGCCGCGGCCCGACAATCTCGCGCGCCTCCTCGCGGACGAGAAGGTCTTGAAGATCTTCCACTACGCTCGTTTCGACCTCGCCGTCATCGAGCATTATCTCGGCGTCATGCCGGGTCCGGTGTTCTGCACCAAGATCGCCTCGCGCCTCACCCGCACCTACACCGACCGCCATGGCCTCAAGGACGTGCTGCGGGAACTCCTCGGCATCGAGATTTCCAAACAGCAGCAGTCGTCCGACTGGGGCGCCCCGACTTTGAGCGAGGCCCAGCTCGCCTATGCGGCCTCGGACGTCCTGCATCTCCACGCATTGAGGGACAAGCTCGAGGCGCTCCTTGCCCGCGAGGGCCGCTCGGAGCTCGCCCGCCAGTGTTTCAACTTCCTGCCAACGCGGGCGCGGCTCGATCTTGCGGGCTGGCCCGAGGTCGACATTTTCGCGCATTCGTGAGCCGGTTGGCTCGAGGCTTTGACCTTGCGCGCCGGCATCACTACATGAGGCTTGCCTTGGCGTGCATTGCCGTGCATGCCGAGTTATCTTGCGTTTTGATATTGCCGTCGATCGCGCGCCTTGTCGGGGCAGGAAGGATCCGCCCATCCGTGCGTTCGCCATGCGAGGTTGAGAACCTGTCACATGTCCGTCGGGGTGTCGTCGTCTAACAGGGCCGGCCGCCGCGTCACGCGCGGTGGCGATGCCTATGGAGCCGCCCTGCGTCATTCAGGCCGTGTGCGCTTTCTGCGGCGCGCGATTCCCGTCGGCGCATTTCTCGCCGTTCTCGCCATCGTTGGCATCAGCCTGCTTGCCCCGTTGGGCGCCATCGGCGGCCTGTCGCTCGGCCCCGTCAGCCTGTCCGGCACCAAGATCACCATGAGCGCGCCCAAGCTGCGCGGCTTCCGCGAGGGTACCCAGCCCTACGAGCTGACCGCCTCGGCCGCCACCCAGGACACGCGCAAGCCCAACCTCATCGAACTCGCCACCATCGACGGCCACGTCACGCTGAAGGACCAGGGCCGCGCGCATCTGAGCGCCGACAGTGGCCTCTATGATTCCCAGAAGGAACAGCTCGCGCTCGACGGAAACGTGCGGGTCACGACCGAGCGCGGCTACGATGCGCGACTCAAGTCGGCTTTCGTCGATTTCAAGGCCGGCACGGTGACCTCCAAACAGCCGGTCGAGGTCACCATTACCGGCGCGACCATTACCGCCGACACGCTTGACGTGACCGACAACGGGCAGCACATCACCTTCGCCGGACGGGTGCAGGCAACGATCGAGACCAAGGCGGCTCGCCAGCCCACCGCAGCCGATCCGCCGCCGACCGGCGGCGCCGAGACCGGATCCAACCGAGAAGATCGTCCATGACCATCAGGCTCCTGCCCCACGCCCTCCTTGCCGTTGCGCTGATGGCAGCCCCGGCCCTCGCCCAGCAGCAGGAGAGCGCATCGCCCTTCGGCGGGCTCGGCAACAGCAAGGACCCGATCAAGATCGACGCCGACCGGCTCGAGATCTTCGACAAGGAGCAGCGCGCCGTGTTCTTGGGCAACGTCGTCGCCGTTCAGGGCGACACGACCATGCGCTGCTCGCAGCTCGTCGTCCATTATGACCAGAGCGCTACACGGGGCGGCAGCCAGGCCGGCGGCAACCAAGCCAGTGCCGCGCAGCAGGCGGCTGGACAGACCGGGGGCACGCCGGCGGAAAACAACATCAAGAAGCTCGACTGCGCCGGGCCGGTGACAGTGGTCTCCAAGGACCAGACCGCGACCGGCGACAACGCCACCTTCGACCGTCAGGCCAACCGCGTGTTCCTGACCGGCAAGGTCGCGCTCAGCCAGGGTCAGAACGTGCAGCAGTGCGACCACATCGTCTACGACCTCAACACCAGCATCGCCCGGTGCGAGTCGAAGCCGGGCGGGCGCGTGCAGGGTGTGTTCGTCCCCGGGGGCAACGAGCCGCAGAAACCGGCACGTCCCCGCTGAGCCGCACCGCTCACCGATCGAGAACGGACCACAGACGTGAAATTCTCCCTGAAGCGCCATGCCGGTGCCGCGCACCGCCCGGACGGGCTGGAGACCGCCGACACCTTTGCCGGTGGCGTGCCCCCCTTCGGCGCGCCCCAGGCCCCTGACGATTTCGCCCCTCTCTATGCGGCTGGCGCCCACGACGGGGACGCTGCCTATGGCGGTCCTGGCATTCTCTCCGTGCGTGGCCTGCAAAAGAGCTATCGCGGGCGTACCGTGGTGCAGGATGCGGCGCTTAACGTGCGCAATGGCGAAGCCGTGGGCCTGCTCGGCCCCAACGGCGCCGGCAAGACCACGATCTTCTACATGATCACGGGCCTCGTCGCCTCCGATCGCGGCACCATCACGCTCGACGGGCACGACATCACCCATCTGCCCATGTACCGGCGGGCGCGCCTCGGCATCGGCTACCTGCCGCAGGAGGCGTCGATCTTCCGCGGCCTGTCGGTCGAGGACAACATCCGCGCCGTATTGGAGGTTGTCATCCGCGACAAGCGCGAGCGCGAGCGCGAGCTCGATGCGCTGCTGGAGGAATTCAACATCACCCGGCTGCGCAAGTCGCCGTCGATCGCTTTGTCGGGCGGCGAACGGCGGCGCTGCGAAATCGCGCGTGCCCTTGCCGGCCAGCCATCCTTCATGCTGCTCGATGAGCCCTTCGCCGGCATCGACCCCATCGCGGTGGGCGACATCCAGAACCTCGTGCGGCACCTGACCAGCCGGGGCATCGGCGTGCTCATCACCGACCACAACGTGCGCGAGACGCTCGGCCTCATCGACCGAGCCTATATCATCCACTCCGGCCGAGTCCTCACGGAGGGCCGTCCGGACGAGATCGTCGCCAATGCGGACGTGCGTCGTCTTTACCTTGGCGAGGATTTTCACCTCTGAAGGCGGTGCCGGGCGCACCGTCCCTTTGACGCAGGGTGCGACACTCGCTAAAACCGTGATCCAAGCAAGAAGCGTGCCGAAGGCGCGCGGTGTTTGGGGACGGCGGCGGCAACATGGCTTTGATGCACCGACTGGAGCTGCGCCAGGGCCAGAGCCTGGTGATGACGCCGCAGCTGCTGCAGGCGATCAAGCTGCTTCAGTTCTCGCACAACGAACTGGTGGCCTACGTCGAGGCGGAGCTCGAACGCAACCCGCTGCTCGAACGGGCCGACGGTGCCGATGGCGAGCGGCCGGCCGAGATGGCGGAGCCCGCCCCCGAGCCGGCCAGCGCCGACGACGAGCGCCAGTGGTTCAAGGACGAACTTGCCGTCTCGCGCGACACGATCGAGGCAGGCCTCGGCACGCGCCTCGATAACGTCTTCCAGGACGAAGGAGGGGCGAAGGCCCGCGAGGTCCGTGCGGCTGAGGACCAGCTGCCGGTCTCGTCCTCCTTGTGGAGCGGCAGCGGGCACGGCTCCTTCGACGACGACGAGGGGCCGAGCCTTGAGGCGACGCTCGCCGCCGACCTGTCGCTGCACGATCACCTTGAGGCACAGTTGCTCGTCGCGACCAGCGACCCCGCGGAGCGGCTCATCGGCCGCCATCTGATCGATGCCGTCGACGAAACGGGCTATCTCGCGGAGGACACGGCGGCCATCGCTGCGCGGCTCGGCACCACGAACGAGCGCGTCGAAGAGGTGCTCGCCCTCGTCCAGACTTTCGAACCCTCCGGCATCGCCGCGCGCAGCCTCGCCGAATGCCTCGCCATCCAGTTGAAGGAGCAGGACCGGTTCGATCCGGCGATGCAGGCGCTCGTCGCCCACCTGCCGCTGGTCGCCCGGCGCGATCTCGCCGCCCTCAAGCGCCTTTGCGGCGTCGACGACGAGGACCTCACAGACATGCTCGCCGAGTTGCGCCGGCTCGACCCGAAGCCCGGCCGGGCCTTTGGCAGCGGCGTGGCGCAGACGCTGGTGCCGGACGTCTTCGTGCGCGAGGCGGCCGACGGCAGCTGGCTGATCGAGCTCAACGAGGCCGCGCTGCCGCGCGTGCTCGTCAACCAGACCTATCATGCCCGCGTCTCGCGCGACGCCCGCAGCGAGGCCGACAAGACCTTCATCGCCGATTGCCTGCAGACCGCCAACTGGCTGACCCGCAGCCTCGAGCAGCGGGCGCGCACCATCCTTAAGGTCACCAGCGAGATCGTGCGCCAGCAGGACGGTTTTTTCGCCCACGGCATCGAGCATCTGCGGCCGCTGAACCTCAAGGCCGTGGCGGATGCCATCGGCATGCACGAATCGACGGTCTCGCGCGTGACGTCGAACAAGTCCATCGGCACGCGGCGCGGTGTCTTCGAGATGAAATACTTCTTCTCCGCCGCCATCTCCGGCACGCCGGGGGGCGAGGCGCACGCGGCCGAGGCGGTGCGCCACCGGATCAAGCAAATGATCGACGCCGAGCCGCCGGACGACGTGCTGTCCGACGACGCCATCGTCCAGAAGCTTCAGTGTGCGGGAATCGACATCGCCCGCCGCACGGTGGCCAAATATCGGGAATCCTTACGCATTCCCTCCTCCGTCGAGCGTCGCCGGCAGAAGCGCGCGCAAGGTCGCGACACTCAATGAAAGCCGGCGCGGCGGCGGACCGCGTTGACTTGGGCCGGCGCTCTTTCTACGACATACTGTGACAACCTGCCGAAAGGGGCCCCTCGAGGTGGCACCGTAAAAGGTCGCCAGAAAGGGAGAGAACAATGACGCTGCGGGTTTCGGGCAAGAATATCGACATCGGCGAGGCATTGCGCGGCCAGGTGGAGGAGCGTGTGGCCAGTGTCATCTCGAAATATTTCGAGGGCGGGCACGCAGGCCACGTGACGGTCGCCAAGGAGGGGACGGGTTTCAGGACCGAATGCGTGCTTCACCTCGCCTCGGGCATCACGCTCGAGGCCTCCGGCATGGCGCATGACGCCTATCTGAGCTTCGACCAGACCGCCGAGCGCATCGAGAAGCGGCTGCGGCGCTACAAGCGCCGCCTCAAGGACCGTCAGGCGGCCAATGGCGTGGTCAACGGTGCTCCGCAGGACATGTCGGCCTATGTACTCGAAGCGCCGGGTGACGAGGAGGACGAGAGCGGCCCGGACTTCCACCCGGTCATCGTGGCGGAATCGACCAAACAGCTGCATGTGCTGTCCGTCAGCGACGCGGTGATCGAGCTCGATCTGACCGGAGCGCCGGTCGTCGTGTTTCGACACGCTGGCAGTGGACGCCTGAACGTCGTATACCGGCGCCACGATGGGACCATCGGCTGGGTCGATCCGCCGGCCGACGGCACCGCTGACAAGGCCTGACGTGTGCCGACGGGCTGGACCTTTCCAGCCCAATGGCCGCGCACCCGCGTGTTGAGATATGGCTCTGACCGATTTGCTTTCGCCTGAGGCCGTCCTGCCGGCGCTCAAAGTCAACGGCAAGAAACAGGCTCTTCAGGAGCTGTCCGCGCATGCGGCCGAGCTGACTGGCCTCGACGAGCGCGACATCTTCGAAACGCTGCTCCAGCGCGAGCGCCTTGGCTCCACCGGCATCGGCGACGGCATTGCCATTCCGCATGGCAAGCCGGCCAGGATCGACCGGCTGTTTGGCCTCTTCGCGCGGCTCGAACGGCCGATCGACTTCGAGGCCCTCGACGGCCAGCCGGTCGACCTCGTTTTCCTGCTGCTCGCGCCCGAATCGGCGGGTGCGGATCATCTCAAGGCGCTCGCGCGCGTCGCCCGCATCCTGCGCGAGCCGGACGTGCTGGAGCGCATCCGCGCAACCCGCGACCCGGCGGCACTCTTCGCCATCCTCACCCAGGCGCCGAGCGTCGCCCACCAGACGAGCGAATAGCTCTCACGGCCGCCACAGCCGTCGTTCCCATTCCATCGCATAGCGCTCGGGCGCGCGGCCGATGGCGGCGAGCCCATAGAGCACAGCGTCCGGCGTCGTGACGAGCCGCACGGGAACGGCCTTCGCGAAGGCCGCGACCGGCGGCTTGTCGGCGAAGGCGGCCACGAAGGCCGGCGCGTCGATCAGCGGCGCGAGCCGGGGCAGAATGCCGCCGGCGAGATAGACGCCGCCCGCCGCGCCGAAGGTCAGCGCCATGTCGCCGGCAAAGCGCGCGACGAGCCGCAGGAAAAGCACCACCGTCTCCCGACACTCCCCGTCCTGGCCGGCGAGCGCCCGCTCCACGATCTGCGGCGCCTCCTCGGTCGAACTCTCGCCGCCCGCAACGGCGAGCCGCGCACGGTGCAGCCGGGCGAGGCCCGGGCCGGAGAGGATCGATTCGGCCGTGTGGCGCCCTTCGACCCGCTCCAGGGCCATCCAGATCGCGGCCTCGGCCGCATCCATCGGCGCGAAGTCCACATGCCCGCCTTCGCTCGGCAGCGGGACGAAGCGCCCGGCCGCCTCCGTCAGGCCGGCGACGCCGAGCCCGGTGCCGGGGCCGAGCACGACCCGCGTCGGCCCGTGCGCCGCGAGGCCGGCGGTCAGGTCGCGCAGGCCGTGCTCCGGCAGGGCCGGCAAGGCGAGCGCCTGCGCCTCGAAATCGTTCAGCAGCAGCCCCTGGTCGAGCGACAGGGCATCGGCGATCTCAGGCCCGTCGATGGTCCAGGTCGCGTTGGTCAGCTTGATGCGCCGGCCGTCGCAAGGGCCCGCGGCGCACAGGATGGCGGAGCGGGGAAAGAGGTCGCCCGCCCGTCCGAGCGCCGCCTCCGCGGCGGCCACCAGGCTGGCATAGGACCCGGTGTGCAGTTGCGCGAGGGGCCTGAGCGGCCCGCCGGGTTCCATCACCACCGCAAAGCGCGCATTGGTGCCGCCGATGTCGGCGACGAGAAGGGGATAGGCGAACATCGATTTCCTGAGCGTTCCTTGTCCTGCCGATGGCCCCCGGTGCGACGGGGGGACGCATTCGCATCTTCCACGCCTTGGAATGATGCGAGAGAGCCATTAGAAGCACGCTCGGGCCGCAGGGTCCACGGCCGTGCCCCTCCCCTCGCCAGATGAGGAACCCCGATGTCCGCCGACGCCGCCTACACGCCGCTCTTCCCCCTCGCCGCCGACGGCACCCCCTACCGCAAGATCGCGAGCGACGGCGTGCGGGTCGAAACCTTCGCCGGCCGCGAGATGATCGTCGTGGAACCCGAGGCCCTGCGCCAGCTGGCCGAGGCCGCCTTTGGCGACATCAATCACCTGCTGCGCCCCGGCCATCTCGCGCAGCTCAAGACGATCCTCGAAGATCCGGAGGCGACAGCGAACGACAAGTTCGTCGCCTATGACCTCCTCAAGAATGCGAACATCGCGGCGGGCGGCATCCTGCCCATGTGCCAGGACACGGGCACGGCCATCGTCATGGGCAAGAAGGGCCGGCGCATCTGGACGGACGGCGATGACGAAGCCGCCCTCGCGGCGGGCATCCGCGACGCCTATCTCAAGCGCAACCTGCGCTATTCCCAGCTCGCGCCGCTCTCCATGTTCGAGGAGAAGAACACGCGCAACAACCTGCCGGCGCAGATCGATCTCTATGCCGAGGGCGAGGATGCCTACAAGTTCCTCTTCGTCGCCAAGGGCGGCGGCTCGGCCAACAAGACCTTCCTCTACCAGGGCACGCCCTCGCTGCTGACGCGGGACAGGCTCCTCGCCTTCCTCAAGGAGAAGATCCTCACCCTCGGCACCGCCGCCTGCCCGCCCTATCATCTCGCCATCGTCATCGGCGGCACCAGCGCCGAGCTCAACCTGAAGACGGTGAAGCTCGCCTCCACCCGCTATCTCGACGGCCTGCCGACCGAAGGCTCGGAGGCGGGACACGCCTTCCGCGACCTCGAGATGGAGGCTGAGATCCATCGGATGACGCAGAAGCTCGGCGTCGGTGCCCAGTTCGGCGGCAAGTACTTCTGCCACGACGTGCGCGTCATCCGCCTGCCGCGCCACGGCGCCTCGCTGCCCATCGGCCTCGGCGTCTCCTGCTCGGCCGACCGGCAGGCCAAGGGCAAGATCACGCGCGACGGCGTCTTCCTCGAGCAGCTCGAGACGAATCCCGCCCAATATCTGCCGGAGGTCGATGAGGCGGCACTCGGCGGCGAAGTGGTCAGGATCGACCTGACCCGGCCGATGTCCGAGATCCTCGCCACACTCTCACGTCATCCCATCCGCACGCGCCTGTCGCTGACCGGCCCGATGATCGTGGCGCGCGACCTCGCTCACGCCAAACTGCGTGAGCGGCTGGAGCGCGGCGAACCGATGCCGGACTATTTCAGGAACCACCCCATCTACTACGCCGGCCCGGCCAAGACGCCGGAGGGCTACGCGTCCGGCTCCTTCGGCCCGACCACCGCCGGGCGCATGGACGCCTATGTCGACCAGTTCCAGGCCGCCGGCGGCTCCATGGTGATGCTCGCCAAGGGCAACCGCTCGGCACAGGTTCGTGAAGCCTGCCAGAAGCACGGCGGCTTCTATCTCGGCTCCATCGGTGGCCCCGCCGCACGCCTCGCGCAGGACTGCATCAAGAAGGTCGAGGTGGTGGAATATCCCGAGCTCGGCATGGAGGCCATCTGGCGCATCGAGGTCGAGGATTTCCCCGCCTTCATCGTCGTCGACGACAAGGGCAATGACTTCTTCAAAGAGCTGAACCTTGGCTGAGCCGGCCGGCGGCGCCACTCACCCGCGCCGGCGCCAGATACCCGGATAGTCGACGACGAGGCCCGCTTCGTCGACGGTGAGGTCCGCCGTGAAGCCGGTCGCGACACCGTGGTAGCGGAAGCGCCGCGGGGGCTCGCCCCGGTCGAGCCTTGTGTAGACCTGGGCCTCCGGCGTCACCGCGAGGTCCGGCAAGCGGACATAGGCGACGCGAATCTCCCGCGCCTCGTCGGGTGCGAGCCCGAGATTACGGATAGGCAGCGTATTGGTGAAGGGCGAGCCCATCAGGTCGATATCCGCGCAGGATCTGAGATCGAGCCGCTCGACACCGTCGACGCGCCAGTGCCCGTCCGGCTCGCGACCAAGATGGACTTCCCGCCGCGTCGGCCCCTGTTCCAGCTGCACCTCGGCGTGGCGAAAACGCCACGCGCGATCGCAGGTCACGAGATAGTGCATACGGAAGGTGCCGCTCTCCAGCGTGCCGGCCACGACACCCTCGGCCACGATCGCCTCAGGCTTTTCCACGAGTCGCAGGTGCTCCTGTCCTGGCGCGTGAAGCCACTCCCAATAAATATCACGCATGGTTCGCCTCCCTCGCGCGGGGCCTCTTGACGTCCCTCGGCGCCTTGTCGCTCCGGTGGCGGCAGCAGGATATGAGACACCGACAAGGGTTCCTTCGACAATGCCCATGTCGCGCAGGCAACGAAAAAGGGCGGCATGCCAGACATGCCGCCCTTTTCTTGCTCCGGGACAATCCGGCTCGGCTTACCGGCCGGTCTTCACCCGGGTCCACAGCCGGGTCAGCGTGCGCTGGGCGCGCTCGTCATAGGCTGTGTTGGTGAAAAGGCGTTTCATCGTCTCGTCATCCGGATAGATGCCGGGATCGTTGCGGATTGCCTCGTCGAGATGCTCCTTCGAGGCGATATTGCCGTTGGCGTAGGCGACAAAGTTGCTGTTCGCCGCAGCGACCTCCGGCTTCATCATGAAGTTGATGAAGGCATGCGCCTCGTCCGGATGCGGTGCATCGGCAGGGATGGCCATCGAGTCGAACCACATCAGCGCCCCCTCCTTGGGGATGACATAGGCGACATTGACGTTGTTCTTGGCTTCTTCGGCGCGGGCCTTGGCCTGCAGGATGTCGCCGGAATAGCCGACGGCCACACAGATGTCGCCATTGGCGAGGGCGTTGATATATTCGGACGAATGGAATTTCTGGATATTGCCGCGCACCTTCACGAGAAGGTCGGCGGCCTTCTGGAAGTCCTTGGCGTCCTTCGAATCTGGATTGAGGCCGAGATAGCCCAGCACGCCCGGGAAGATGTCCTCCGGCGCGTCGAGCATGTGGATGCCGCAGTCCTTGAGCTTGGCCGAGAGCTCGGGCTTCAGCACGATGTCCCACGTGTTGAGCGGGATGTCGCCGAGCCGCTCCTTGACCTTGTCGACATTGATGCCGATGCCGGTCGTGCCCCACATGTAGTTGACCGCGTGCGCGTTGCCCGGGTCGAAGACCCGAAGCCGCTCCGTCACCTCGGGCCACGCGTTCTTCAGGTTGGGGATTTTCGTCTTGTCGAGCTTGGCGAAGATGCCTGCATTGATCAGCCGCTGCAGGAAGGGTCCCGATGGCACCACGATGTCGTAGCCGGACTTGCCGGCGAGCAGCTTCGTCTCGACGATCTCGTTGTTGTCGTAAGTGTCGTAAACGACCTTGATGCCGGTCTCCTTGGTGAACTCCTCGAGCATCTTCGGGTCGACATAATCGGACCAGTTGTAGACGTGGACGGTCTTCTCCTGTGCGGCCGCCGGGACGGCGAGCGCAAGGAGCGGCGCGGCAACGAGTGAGGCAACGAGAGCGCGGACCATTTCCGGGCAGTCTCCCAAGGCGAGATGGAAAGCGAACGCCCAAGGCGAGCGTCCCCGTGAAGGCTAAGCGGTTACGGGCATTTTCTCAACGGCCGAGACCGGCGAGACGCTCGAGCGCGCCGTCGAGCGTCGCGTCCTTCTTGGCGAAGCAGAAGCGCACCACGTTGCGCACCGAATTCTCGTGATAGAAGGCGCTGACCGGGATCGCGGCGACGCCCCTTTCGGCGACGAGCCGCTTGCAGAAGGCAACGTCATCCTCCTCCCCGAGGGGGGTGATGTCGATGTTGATGAAATACGTGCCCTCGCTCGGCAGCACGGCGAGCCCCAAGCTCCTCAGCCCCTCGGTGAAGCGGTCGCGGCTGCGCGCGAAATCGCGCCGCATCCCCTCGAAATAGGCGTCGTCCTTGGCAAGGCCGTAGGCGACCGCGCTTTGCAGGTTGGGCGGCGTCGTGAAGGTGAGGAACTGGTGCGCCTTGGCGAGCACCTTGAGGATCTCGGGCGCCGCCGAGACGAAGCCGACCTTCCAGCCGGTCAGCGAGAAGATCTTGCCGGCGGAGCCGATCTTGACGCAGCGCTCGCGCATGCCGGGCAGGGTCATCAGCGGCAGGTGCCGGCGCCCGTCGAAGACGAGGTGCTCCCACACCTCGTCGCAGATGGCGATGGCATCGAAGCGCTCGCAGAAGCGGGCGAGCAGCTCGAGGTCCTCGCGGGCGTAGACGACGGCGGAGGGATTGAGCGGATTGTTGAAAAGGACGACCTTCGTGCGCTCCGAAAAGGCTGCGGCAAGCGCCTCCTCGCTCAGCCGCCAGTGGGGCGGCTTCAAGGTGACGAAGCGCGGCACGCCGCCGGCCCGGCGCACCAGCGGCAGATAGGCGTCGTACATCGGCTGGAAGAGGACGACCTCGTCGCCCGGTTCGATGAGGGCGAGGAGTGCGCCGGCAATGGCTTCCGTGGCGCCGGAGGTGATCATCACCTCGCTCTCGGCATCGAGGGCAAGGCCCTGATGATGCTGGTAGTGATTGGCGACGGCCTGGCGCAGCTCCGGCAGGCCGAGCATGGGCGGATACTGGTTCCAGCCGTTGACCACGGCATCCGCAGCCATGGCGCGCACGTCGGCCGGGCCCGGATCGTCCGGAAAGCCCTGGCCGAGATTGATGGCCCCGGTCTCGCGCGCCAGGCGCGACATCACCTCGAAGACCGTCGTCGGCAATCCGGCCAGCACTGAATTCATGTGTACAACCCTCGCGAACACGGCAGCCCAGCCGCCGGCGTCGCTTAGCACCGGCGGCGGGCGAGGTGAAGCGATGTGCGCCAGCGCACATCACGATCCGCCGATTTGTGGGGTGCCTTATGACGAAAATTGACATTCATCATCCATCATCTACCTTCGCGGCAGCCGGTCCGGTGGCGTGGCGCGTGGTCCGCTCTCGGTGCCCCCCGATCCACGGGTTCCGTCCCCGGACCGGTCACCCCAAGGAGCCCAGGACCGATGCACCAGTTCTCGTCGCAGCCGGCCGACGGCCGCCTCTCCCGCACGTCGGCGTTCCTCGCCGCCCTGCTCTGCCTCGGCCTTGCGGCCTGCACGGACAGCGCCGCGGAGCAGGAGGCAAAGCCGGACCGGCCGGTGCTCGTCGCCAAGGTGCACTTCGAGGAGATCGTTCCCGAGCGGACCTTCGTCGCCAGCATCCGGCCGCGGGTCGAAAGTGATATCGGCTTTCGCGTGACCGGCAAGGTTGCCCGCCGGCTCGTCCAGGTCGGCGACACGGTGGCCAAGGGCACGCCGCTCGCGGAGCTCGACGAGACAGACCTGCGCCTGCAGGCGGAACAGGCCGATGCCGAGCTCAATGCTGCCCGGACGGCTTTGGCCCAAGCCGAAGCCGAGGAGAACCGCAGCACCGAGCTGCGTCGCCGCGGCTGGGCCTCCGAAGCCGCCTTCGACCGCCAGAAGGCCGCCGCCGCCGAGGCCCGCTCGCGCCTCGCCCGCGCCGAGCGTTCCGTGGAGCTCACTCGCAACAATCTCTCCTATGCCACGCTGACCGCCGACACCGACGGCGTCGTGACCGCGACCCTCGTCGAGCCCGGCCAGGTGGTGGCCGCCGGCCAGACCGCCGTCCGCATCGCTGAGCTTGGCGACAAGGAAGCCGTCGTCGCCGTGCCGGAGGCCTTGCTGTCGCGCGTGCGCCAGGGCGAGGCCTCCGTCACGCTCTGGTCGGACCGCGACCGGCGCTATGCCGCGCGCCTGCGCGAACTCTCGCCGGCGGCAGATCCGACGACACGCACCTATCTCGCCCGCTTCGCCATGCCTGATGCCGGCGACGAGGTGGCGTTCGGCATGAGCGCGACGCTGACCATCAAGGGCGGCACCGGCGAGAAGGCAGCCCGGCTGCCGCTCTCGGCGCTATTCAACCAGGGAAGCGGCCCGGCCCTCTGGGTCGTGGACCGGACGACAGGCGCCGTCGGCCTGAAGCCGGTGAGGGTCGCCCGCTACGACGCCCGCGACGTGCTGGTGACGGAAGGCGTCGCCGAAGGCGACGAGATCGTCGCGCTCGGCGTGCAGAAGCTCGATCCGGCACAGAAGGTCCGCGTCGTCGACGCCCTCGTCTATTGATCCCGCCGGGCCGTCAACGATCACGATTTGAGATGACCGCCGAGAGTCGCACCACCATGCAGCGCTTCAACCTTTCGCACTGGGCGGTGACGCATCAGGCGCTCGTGCTCTTCTTCATCCTCGCGCTCGCCGTCGGCGGCACGATCTCCTACCTGCGCCTCGGCCGGGCCGAGGATCCGTCCTTCACCATCAAGGTCGCCGTCGTCACCGCCATCTGGCCGGGTGCCACCGCCACCGAGATGCAGGCGCAGGTCGCCGACCGCATCGAGAAGAAGCTGCAGGAGCTGCCCTATTTCGACAAGGTGCAGACCTATACTAAGCCCTCCTTCACGGCGATGCAGGTGACGTTCCGGGACAACACGCCGGCGCGCGAGGTGCCGGAGCTGTTCTATCAGCTGCGCAAGAAGCTGACCGATCTCAGGAGTGAGCTGCCAGACAGCCTCATCGGACCGAACGTCAACGACGAATACGGCGACGTCGATTCGGTGCTCTACATGATCACCGGTGCGGGCCTCGATTACGCCCAGATGAAGCGCGTGGCCGAGGCGATGCGCCAGCACTTGCTCAAGGTGCCGAACGTCACCAAGGTCAATCTCTACGGCGTGCAGGACGAGAAGATCTTCGTCGAGTTCAGCCACGCGCGTCTCGCCACGCTCGGCCTCTCGCCGCAGGTGCTGTTCGATTCTCTACAGCGACAGAACGCGGTGACGCCGGCCGGCACGGTCGAGACGGGCGCCCAGCGCATCCCCCTGCGCGTCACCGGCGCGCTCGACGGGGCGCAGGCCGTTGCCGAGACGCCGGTCGAGGCGAACGGGCGCACCTTCCGCCTCGGCGACATCGCCACCGTCACGCGCGGCTTCGAGGACCCGTCCGACTATCTTGTGCGCCAGCGCGGCGAGCCGGCCGTCGGCGTTGGCGTCGTCATGGCCAAGGGCGGCAATATCCTGAAGCTCGGAGAGGATCTTGACGAGGCGATGGCGCGCTTCACCGCTGCCCTGCCGCAGGGCATCGACATCGAGCGCATCGCCGACCAGCCGCATGTCGTCGACGGTGCCGTCGGCGAGTTCGTCAAGGTCTTCGCCGAGGCGCTCGGCATCGTGCTGCTCGTCAGCTTCCTGTCGCTCGGCTGGCGCACGGGCATCGTCGTCGCTTTGTCGGTGCCGCTGGTGCTCGCCTTCGTCTTCATCGCGATGTACGCGATCGGGCTCGATCTGCACCGCATCACGCTCGGCGCCCTCATCATCGCGCTCGGCCTGCTCGTCGACGATGCCATCATTGCCATCGAGATGATGGTGGTGAAGATGGAGCAGGGCTGGGATCGGGTGAAGGCCGCGTCCTTCGCCTGGACCTCCACCGCCTTTCCCATGCTCACCGGCACGCTGGTGACGGCCGCCGGCTTCCTGCCCATCGGCTTCGCCAATTCCTCGGTCGGCGAATATGCGGGCGGCATCTTCTGGGTCGTCGCCATCGCGCTCGTCGCGTCATGGTTCGTGGCCGTGATCTTCACGCCCTATCTCGGCATGAAGCTTCTGCCCGACTTCGCGGCCAAGATGGCGAAGAAGCACGGCCACGGCATCCACGACGACCCGAACGCCATCTACCACACACCGCTTTACGAGCGCTTCCGCGCCCTCGTGCGCTTCTGCGTGCGCTGGCGCGGGCTCACCATCATCGCGACGGTCCTCATCTTCGCAGGCTCCATCGTCGGCTTCGGCCGGGTGCAGCAGCAGTTCTTCCCGCTCTCCGAGCGGCCCGAGCTCTTCTTCCAGATGCGCCTGCCCGAGGGCACCGCCATCGGCGTCACAGAGGCAACGGCGAAGGAGGCGGAGCGCCTGCTCGCGGGTGACGACGACATCGCGACCTACACGACCTATATCGGCCAGGGCTCGCCGCGCTTCTGGCTCGGCCTCAACCCGCAGCTGCCGAACGAGGCCTTCGCCGAGATCGTCATCGTGGCGAAGGGCGTCGAAGAGCGCGAGCGCATCAAGGCGCGCATTGAGAAGGCCCTTTCGGACGGCGCCCTGTCGGAGGCGCGGGTGCGCGTCGACCGGTTCAACTTCGGCCCGCCGGTCGGCTTCCCTGTCCAGTTCCGCATCGTCGGCCCGGATCCCGACGCCGTGCGCCGCATCGCCTACGAGGTGCGCGACGTCATGCGCGCCAATCCCAACGTCGTCGATCCGCACCTCGACTGGAACGAGAAGACGCCGTCGATCTCGCTCTCCGTCGACCAGGAGCGGGCCCGGGCGCTCGGCCTCAACGTTGCCGACATCGCACAGTCGTTGCAAACGCTCATCTCGGGTGCGCCGGTGACGGTGGTGCGGGACGGCACCGAACGCGTGCAGGTGCTGGCCCGCGCCGTCGCCGAGGAGCGCCTCGACCTCGCGCGCCTGCCCGACCTCACCATCACCACGCGCGGCGGCATCGCGGTGCCGCTCGCCCAAGTGGCGCGCATCGACTACGGCCACGAGGAGCCGATCCTGTGGCGGCGCAACCGCGACATGGCGATCACCGCCCGGGCCGACATCGTCGACGGCATGCAGGCGCCGGACGTGACCAACCAGATCTGGCCCGCCCTCAAGGACATCCGCGACAAGCTCGAGCCCGGCTATCGCCTCGAGATCGGCGGCGCCATCGAGGAATCGCAGAAGGGCAACGCCTCGATCTTCGCGCTCTTCCCGATCATGGTGATCGTCATGCTGACGATCCTCATGATCCAGCTGCAGAGCTTCTCGCGCCTGATCCTCGTCTTCCTCACCGCCCCGCTCGGCATCGTCGGCGCCTCGCTCGCCCTCAACGTCTTCGACAGGCCTTTCGGCTTCGTGGCGCTGCTCGGCCTCATCGCGCTCGCCGGCATGATCATGCGCAACACGGTGATCCTGGTGGACCAGATCGAGACCGACGTCGCCGGCGGCCTCGCGCGCCGCGAGGCCATTGTCGAAGCGACGGTGCGCCGGGCCCGGCCGGTGATCCTGACGGCGCTCGCCGCCATCCTCGCCATGATCCCGCTGTCCCGCTCCGCCTTCTGGGGGCCGATGGCCATCACCATCATGGGCGGGCTGTTCGTCGCCACCTTCCTCACCCTGCTCTTCCTGCCCGCGCTCTACGCGCTATGGTTCCGCAAGCATCTCGACGAGCGCGGCGGAGCCGCGGAGGAAGAGGCGGCCGAGGAGGTCCAGGGCACCTTGCCGCTGTCCATCGCGGCGGAATAGGCGGTTTTCCAACGATCCAGAAGCGACGCTCGCTGCCCCTCCCCCCGCGGGGAGAGGAAAAGCGGCGGCCGCCCCACCAAGCCGCTATGGCATCGCTACCCGCCCGCCCGCCATCGGCTCCGGCACGCCGGTCGTCGTCGGGAAGCTGATCGGCAGCCCCCGCAGGCGCCGCACGGCGAGGAAGGCGAAGCACTCTGCCTCCACCGCATCGCCGCGCCAGCCCGCATCCTCCGCCATCACCGCCGTGACGCCCGCCCGTTCGGCGAGGGCCGAGACCAGCGCCGGGTTGCGGCGCCCGCCGCCGCACAGCACGAGCCTGTCCGGCCGGCGCGGCAGGAGGTCGAGTCCGCGCCCAACCGCTGCGGCGGTGAAGGCGGTCAGCGTTGCCGCCCCGTCGTCCAGCGTTAGGCCGTCCGCCATCGCGGCCGTGAAGTCGTAGCGGTCGAGCGACTTCGGGTAGGGCGCAGCGAGATAGGGATGGTCGAGAAGCCGCGCGAGCCGCGCCTCGTCCACGCGGCCGCGCCGGGCGGCTGCGCCGTCGACATCCATCTCCCCGGCGGCATGCTGTTTCATCCAGTCGTTGAGCGGGCCGTTGGCCGGACCGGTATCGAAGGCGACGAGATCGTCCCCGCCGCCCCACCAGGTGACGTTCGCCACGCCGCCGAGGTTGAGCACCGCCGCTTCCGGCCCGAGCCCCCCGCGCCGCAGGAGGGCGGCGTGGTAGCTCGCCGCGAGCGGCGCCCCCTGTCCGCCGGCGCGCACGTCCGCGGTGCGGAAATCGAAGACGACAGGCACGCCGACGATCTCCGCCATCAGGGCGCCGTCCCCGAGCTGGCGCGTGTCCCCCGGCCGTCCCGGCTGCGGCGCCCGGTGCAACATGGTCTGGCCATGGAAGCCGACCGCCGCCACATCCGCCGCCGACAGGCCGTGCAGGCCCATGAAGGCCTTCACCGCCTCGGCCTGCGCGCGCGTCAGCGCCATCTCCGCCTCGGCGAAGATCGCCGGCTCGGGACCGGTGAAGTTCCATCCTCGCGCCGCGGCGACCGCTTGCGTCAGCAGGGCCTGCACCGCGGCGGGATAGGGCGACAGCGCATAGGGCCCGAGCCGATCGATCCGCTCGCCGTCCGTGCGGAGCGTCGCAATGTCGATCTGCCCGTCGAGGGCTGTCCCCGTCATCAGACCGATGGCCCAGACCGGCTTCCCATCCATTGTGCCCCTCCATGCGCCTCGCCCGCCTGAACCTTTGTCGCGTGACACCCGTTCTGCAATGGTCCGACATCAGCAAGCCCCGGGGGAGCCTTGATGACCTTCGACCAGATCCTGCTCTTTGCCCTGTTCGGCGTCATCCTGTCCATGTTGCTGTGGGGACGTCTGCGCTACGATCTGGTGGCGGCGGGCGGGCTGCTGGTGGCGGTGGCCTTTGGACTCGTGCCGCAGGAAAAGGCCTTTTCCGGCTTTGCCGACCCGGCCGTCGTCATCGTCGCGCTCGTGCTCGTCGTCTCGCGGGCCTTCGAGAACTCCGGCGCGTTGACGCTCGTCACGCGGCGGCTCGTCAGCGACCACCGCCCCACGAGCCGGCACATCGCCATGACCGGCGGCATCGGGGCGGCGCTCTCGGCGATCATCAACAATGTCGCCGCGCTGGCCCTTCTGATGCCCATCGACGTCGAGGCGGCGCGCAAGGCGGGCCGCCCGCCCGGCGTCACGCTGATGCCGCTCGCCTTCGCCACCATCCTCGGCGGCATGGTGACGCTGATCGGCACGCCCCCGAACATCATCGCTTCCGGCATCCGCGAGCGCCTGCTCGGCAGTCCCTACGGCATGTTCGACTTCGCTCCCGTCGGCGGCGCGGTCGCCGCCGCCGGCCTCGCCTTCGTCGCGCTCGTGGGCTGGCGCCTCGTGCCACACCGCGCCGACCAGTCCGCCGCGACGAAACCGTCCTCCTTCGAGGCGGAGGTGAGCGTGCCCGAAGGTTCCACCGCCATCGGCCGCCATCCGACGGACATCGACGAGGAAGCCCGCACCGCCGACGTCATCGTGCTCGGCCTCGTGCGCGAGGGACGCAAGCTGCCGCGCATGCGCATGCCGGCCATTGCGGCCGGCGACAAGCTGCGCCTGAAGGGCTCGAGCGATGCGATCGCCGCCTTCATCAAGGCGCTCGACCTGCAGCAGCCGGGCGATCGGCAAGAGGGAGCCGACGTGGAGGCCGACCAGCCCGCCGGAAGAACCAGGCGCCGCAGCGGCAGGAAGGAAGACAACAAGCCTGAGGGCGAGGAGGAGGAACAGCGCGACAAGGGACCGGAGGTGGTGGAGGCGGTGGTGCGGGCGGATTCGCTGCTCGTCGGCCGCTCGGCCGGCGCGATGCGCCTGAGGCCCCGCTTCGGCGTCACGCTGCTCGGCATCGCTCGCGCGGGCACCCTCACCCGCAGGGGCGTGCACGACAATTACATCGCAGCCGGAGACGTGCTTCTCCTGACCGGCCGCGGCACCGACAGCGCGACGCTCGACCTGCTCGGCGTCATCCCGCTCAGCCGCGCGAGCGTCGCCGGCAGCTCCCCGGGCAGGGTGGCGATCACCATCGGCCTCTTCGCCGCCGCCATCGCGGCCGCCTCGCTCGGCCTCGTCTCTTTCACCATCGCCATCGCCATGGCGGTCGCGGCCTATGCGGCGCTCGGCATCGTGCCGGCGCGCGAGTTCTACCTGCAGATCGAATGGCCGATCGTCGTCATGCTGGCTTTCCTCCTGCCGATCGGCGCGGCCTTCGAGGAGGTGGGCGGCACCGCGCTCATTGCCGAAGGCATCGTCACCCTGACGCGCGATTATTCACCCGTCATTGCACTCCTCGCCATCATGGTGGCGACCATGACACTGTCGGACGTCCTCAACAACGTCGCCACCATGGTCATCACCGGGCCCGTCGCCATCGGGCTTGCGCGTGAGCTCGACGTCAATCCCGATACCTTCCTGATGGGTGTGGCGATCGCCGCCTCCTGCGCCTTCCTCACGCCCATCGGGCACAAGAACAACACGCTCATCATGGGCCCAGGCGGCTTCCGCTTCTCGGACTACTGGCGCATGGGCCTGCCGCTCGAGGTCGTGGTGCTCGCCGTCTCGGTGCCGATGCTGCTGGTCGTCTGGCCGCTGTAACCGGGGCTCACATCACCAGCGTCAGGCAGTGGGCGGCGCGGGTGATGCCGGTGTAGAGCCAGCGGCTGCGGTGCTCGCGGAAGGCGAAGGATTCGTCGAAGAGGACGATATCATCCCACTGCGAGCCCTGTGCCTTGTGCACGGTCAGCGCATAGCCGTAGGTGAATTCGTCGAACTCGCGCCGCATCTGCGGCGTCAGCTCCTCCTCCCGCCCGTCGAAGAACTCCTGCGGCACGGACACCTTGACGACGTTGCGGGCGTCTTCCTCGGACTGCACGCGCATCGTCACCACCGCCTTCTTCGAGCGCGAGGTCGCGAATTCCTTGATCAGCCAGGTGCCGCCGTTGAGAAGGCCCTTCTGCTTGTTGTTGCGCAGGCAGACAAGCTTCTCGCCGGCCGCCGGCATGGCGTCGCGAAAACCCTTGAGGTTACGGATGCGGTTGTTGTAGGCCCGCCGCGTGCGGTTGAGGCCGACGAGCACCTGGTCGGCGCGCATGACGGCCTGGGCATCGATGTCGCGCTTGCCGATGATGCGGCTTTCGCCATAGGTGCCGTGCGACAGGCCCTCACCCTCGCGCACCGCCATCGACATGCGGATGATGGGATTGTCACGCGCCTGCCGGTGCACCTCCGTCAGCATCACGTCGGGCTCCGCCTCGGTGAAGAAGCCCCCGCCCTTGACCGGCGGCAGCTGCGCCGGGTCGCCCAGCACCAGCACCGGCGTGCCGAAGGACAGGAGGTCCTTGCCGAGGTCCTCATCCACCATCGAGCACTCGTCGATGACGATGAGCGCCGCCTTGGCGGCCGGGCTGTCGCGGTTGAGGACGAAGGTCGGGCTTTCACCCTCGGTCTCGCGCGTGCGGTAGATGAGGCTGTGCAGGGTCGCCGCGCCGGGGCAGCCCTTGGCCCTCAGCACGGAGGCCGCCTTGCCCGTGAAGGCGCCGAAGATGACCCCGCCGTCCACCCCCTCGGCGAGGTGGCGCGCCAGCGTCGTCTTGCCCGTGCCGGCGTAGCCGAACAGGCGGAACACCTGCGTGTCCTTGCGGCGCAGCCAGGCGGCGACGGCGGCGAGCGCCTCGTCCTGTTGCGGCGACCAAGCCATGGCGGCATCCTTCCTTGCGTTCACCCTCGCGCCCGCGGCGCCCTCGAGGCGCATCGCGGCCGCATTCCGGGCCATTCTGGTCATACTCAATCGAGGTGATTCGCAACCGGGATCGTCACCATGCACCCTGCCCGCCTGCCGTTCGCCGCCCTGCTCGCCATTCTTGCGCTGGCGCCGGCGTCGATGATGCCCGCTCATGGGCAGGAGAACGCCCGCGAGGAGGCGGCGCGGCGTGCGGCTGCTTTGAAATCCCTGCCCGAGGACGCCGCCAAGCGCTTCTTCGGCACGCAGACGAGCGCCGCTCCCCTTGCCGCCCGCGCTATCGGCTTCTATTCGCGCGGCTGCCTCGCCGGTGCCCGCGCACTGCCAGTCGACGGTGAGACATGGCAGGTGATGCGCACCTCGCGCAACCGCAACTGGGGGCATCCCGCTCTCATCGCCTTCCTCGAGCGCCTCTCGGCGCGCGTGCCGGAGATCAACGGCTGGCCGGGCCTGCTCGTCGGCGACATCTCGCAACCGCGCGGCGGCCCGATGCTGACCGGCCACGCCTCCCACCAGGTCGGCCTCGATGCCGACATCTGGCTGACGCCGATGCCGTCGCGGCGCCTGTCGCTCGCCGAACGCGACGAGATCGCCGCCACCAATGTCGTCGCCGGCGACTGGAACGACGTCGACCCCACGGCCTGGACGAAGGCACACACCGCGCTCATCCGCGCCGTCGCGAAGGAGCCGGCGGTGGAGCGCGTCTTCGTCAACCCCGCCATCAAGAAGGCCCTGTGCCGCGAGGCCGGGCGGGACAGGGCATGGCTCGCGACGGTGCGGCCGACATACGGCCACAACTATCACTTCCACATCCGCCTCGCCTGCCCGCGCGGCGAGGATGAGTGCCGCCCGCAGGCGCCGCCGCCGAAGGACGACGGCTGCGGCAAGGAACTCGCCTGGTGGTTCTCCGATGAGGCACGCAATCCCAAGCCCACGCGCCCCGCCCCGCCCCTGACCCTGGAAGACCTGCCGGCAGCCTGCCGCTCGGTCCTCGCGGCGCAATAGGAGGGCGCTCAGAACACCTTGAAGGCGATGGCGAGCTCGCGCAGCGCCAGCAGCGAGATGACGAGCCCGACCGCGATCATCAGCGGCTCCGGCCGGATGCGCCTGACGAGATAGCCGGCGAGCGGCGCCGCCAGCACGCCGCCGACGATGAGGCCGGCGACGTTCCACAGGTGCGTGGCGCCGAGCTGGCCGAAGAACGTCGCCGAGATGGCCGCCGTGACGAAGAACTCCGACGCGTTGACCGAGCCGATGACCTTGCGCGGCGCATGGCCGGAGCCGATCAGCGTCGAGGTGACCATCGGCCCCCAGCCGCCTCCGCCGATGGCGTCGAGGAAGCCGCCGACGAGACCGAGCGGCGCGGCTCCGGCCGGCGACGCATCGCTCCGGCGCGCCGAACGCGCCACGCGCAGGAGGATGAGTCCGCCCATGACGAGGAGATAGGCGGCCACGAAGGGCCGGATGGCGCTGCCCTCGACGTTGGAGAGCACGAAGGCCCCGAGACTGCCGCCCGCCGCCCCGGCGAGCGCGAGGCGCACGAGCAGGCGCCGGTCGACATTGCCGTGCGCTAGGTGAGACACCCCGGACACCGCAGTGGTCGCCAGTTCGGCCGTATGCACAGCCGCGCTCGCATGGGCGGGCGGTATGCCCAGCGCGAGCAGCGACGAGGTGGAAATGAGGCCGAAGGCCATGCCAAGCGCCCCGTCGACCAGCTGCGCGCAAAAGCCGACGAGC
Source organism: Chelatococcus sambhunathii (assembly GCF_001418005.1). GTDB lineage: Bacteria > Pseudomonadota > Alphaproteobacteria > Rhizobiales > Beijerinckiaceae > Chelatococcus_A > Chelatococcus_A sambhunathii. Next base: position 616,515 of record NZ_LIOL01000001.1, read on the forward strand.
GCGAGAAGAAGGAATTCGGAGACCATGAAAGCCCCGCTGATGCCCAGGCGCGGCGTTGATCCGCCGCGCCAGCCGCAGCATACAGCGGGCGCCTATAAACTCAATAATCTTGTTAATTCGTAATTTTCACATCAAATAATGTGTTATGCACTTGCCGCCTGCACCGTCGGGCAGGACACGCCGGTTCCGCCGAGGCCGCAATAGCCGCCAGGGTTCTTGGCCAGATATTGCTGGTGGTAGTCCTCGGCATAGTAGAACGCAGGCGCATCGACGATTTCGGTGGTGACCGGACCATAGCCCCGCGCCGCGAGCGCCTTGCCATAGGCCTCGCGCGAGGCGAGGGCCGCCGCCTTCTGGGTCGCGCCCGTTACATAGATGCCGGAGCGGTACTGCGTGCCGACGTCGTTGCCTTGGCGCATGCCCTGGGTCGGATCGTGGCTCTCCCAGAAGACCTTGAGCAGATGCTCGAATGGGATGACGGCGGGATCATAGACCACGAGCACCACCTCGTTGTGGCCTGTCAGTCCGGTGCATACTTCCTCATAGGTAGGGTTCGGCGTCTCGCCGCCGGCATAGCCCACCGCCGTGACATGGACGCCCGGTAGAGACCAGAAGACCCGTTCCGCTCCCCAGAAGCAGCCGAGGCCGAACAGCACCTGCGCACTATCCTGCGGAAACGGCCCCTTCAGTGGCTGTCCATTCACGAAATGCCGCTCCGCTGTCGGCAGCGGCATCGCGCGGCCCGGCAAGGCCTCGCCCGGCACCGGCATGGTCTGGCGCTTCCTGAAACCGTACATGCGGCATCTCCCTCGCTAAACAGGCCCGCATGATTTAGGAAGGCGCAGGCGTCGTCGCGAGACTGGGAAGCACTCAAGCTTTCGTGACACGCCTCAGCGGTCGCTCGCGAAACCGACGGACTCCGGCTTGCGCCGGCCGATCCACATGGCGAGGATGCCAATGACGAGCGCAACCACCCAGGTCGGCGTCGTGAAGACGGTGAGCAGCACCGGATCCCACAGGAAGGGATGGATATGCCGCGCCACTGCCGGCTCGATCAGTGGAAAGCTGTGCGGCAACAGGGCGAAGAGAGTCGCCCCGAGCGGGGTGAAATCGAAATGCCCGTTGGCTATCCCGCGCGTGCTGTCGATGACGAAGGACACGAAGCCGGCAACGATCACCAGAAAACCGACAACTCGCAGGACGAACCGCATCTTCCACCCGTGAACGCTGCAACGAGACCGCGGCGGCAAGACACCGCCCACCGGACCGGTCGGGACGGCTCGAGATGGTATGCAACCGATGCTGCCGTACATGCGCGGACCGCCCGCCTCCCTCCATCTATCACCGCGCACGGCGTTCCATGCAATCAAATCGACGGCACCGGTGAATTGCCGCCGGAACGCCTTGCGCTCGCCGCCCGACGGGCTATATAACGCGCCCCATCCGAGCGTGCCCCATGTCGGCTAACCGACCAACCGGCATGCATCCGGATCCGGAGAGGTGGCCGAGTGGTTGAAGGCGCACGCCTGGAACGCGTGTATACGGGCAACCGTATCGAGGGTTCGAATCCCTCTCTCTCCGCCATTTCTACCCCGTCGAACGTTCTCCGCACGCGGACGCGGCGCTGAAACGCCAAGGAACCGCGTGGTCCGGGCGCTGACCTGTGTGGACTGCAAACCCGGCAGAGTCGGCTCCGAGCGTTCTCTCTCGGCCGCTTTTCTCTCGACCTCTGGACTGAACCAGCAAGGGCACGGATTCGTAATCCCTTGAAACGATGAGCTGTTTCGACCCTCCCGCTTGTGAACTGAGAAGCGGCTGCGCTTCATGCCTGGTCCTTTCAAAGGCCCAGAACGAACTTCGATCCGGATTAGATCGCAGGAGCAAGGTCAGGCGTTGGACTGCGCTTCTTTTGGACCGCGAGGGACTTGTCCCGTGTGGGTCAAAACATTATTTTACCGAGGTGATGGGGATGGAGTCCCCCTGAAACCGCCTGAGAGGGCTGATGACTCCTGCCGCGTGGAGACATGTGGTGGGAGTCGCTCGAGGAAGCGACCCGCCAAAATGGCGGGTTTTTTGCTGCCCCGTTTCCATGCGCATGACCGAAACAACCCGGCTGCCGGCCGGATCGGAGGTATGCGATGGAAAACGTTTGGCTGGTTTCGGCGGTCTGGCTGGGGCTCGCGCTGCTTGCCTCGGTCATCTCGATCCGCGTCGCCATGTCGGTGGCGCTCGTCGAGATCATGGTCGGGGCGCTCGCCGGCAACACGATCGGGCTGCAACTCACCGAATGGGTGAACTTCCTCGCCGGGTTCGGCGCAATCCTGCTCACCTTCCTGGCCGGAACCGAGATCGACGGCCGCGTCATCCGAATGCATTTCTGGTCGAGCATGTCGATTGGCGTTGTCGGCTTCCTGGCGCCCTATCTCGGTGTGCTGGTCTATGCCCGCTACGGCATAGACTGGACCTGGCCTCAGGCGCAGATCGCGGGGATTTCGCTTTCCACCACCTCGGTTGCCGTCGTCTACGCCGTGATGGTCGAGACCGGCTTCAACAAGACCGAAATCGGTAAGGTCATCCTCGCCGCCTGTTTCATCAACGATCTCGGCACGGTGCTGGCGCTTGGCGTCGTCTTTGCCCATTTCGACTGGTGGCTGGCACTGTTCGGGGCCGTCACCGCAGCCGCCTTGTGGATGCTGCCGCGCTTCGCGCCGTGGTTCTTCACCAGGGTCGGCCACCGGGTCAGCGAACCCGAGACCAAGTTCATCTCGCTGGTGCTGCTCGGCCTCGGCGGGCTGGCCTCGATCGCCGGCAGCGAAGCCGTGCTCCCGGCTTATCTGGTCGGCATGGCCCTGGCTCCAGCCTTCCTCGCCGATCCGGAACTGCCGCACCGCATGCGCATCATCGCCTTCACCATCCTGACGCCGTTCTACTTCCTGAAGGCCGGATCGCTGGTCGACTTCCAGGCGGTCCTGGCGGCGGCCGGGCTCATCGTCGTCTTCCTCGCGATCAAGATGGTCACCAAGTTCGTCGGCATACTGCCGCTCACTCACGCCTTCCGGTTCGAGCGGCGCGAGGGGATGTACACGACGCTGCTGATGTCGACCGGACTGACTTTCGGCACGATCTCGGCACTCTTCGGCCTCACTAACGGCATCATCGACCAGCGCCAGTACACGATCCTGGTGACCGCCGTCATCGGCAGCGCGGTCGTGCCGACGCTGATCGCGCAGCGCTGGTTCCAGCCGGCGTTCAAGCCCATCGAGGGCGATTTCGCGCCGGGAAAGCCGTCACGGAAGGAGGCCTGAGATGTACGAGAAGATCCTGATCGCCAACGACGGCTCGGAAGGCGGCACCCGGGCGCTCGCCTATGCCATCAAGCTGGCCCATCGCCTCAAGGCCCACCTGCACATGATCTGTGTGGAGGAACTGCCGCGTCTTCCCACCACGATCGACGAGGTGGTGGAAGACAAGCTCGATGAGAACCATCGGTTCGAGCCGGTGATCGCGCAGGCGCAGTTCCAGGCCAGGAGCGGGCATGTGAAAATCGAGACGCATGTCGTCGCCGGCCATGCCGTGCCGACCATCATCGACTTTGTCGAGCGTGGTCGATTCGACCTGCTCGTTGTCGGCTACATGGGCCATTCCGCTCTTTATAACCGGCTGATCGGCAGCACCACCGACCGCCTGGTGGAACTCGCGCCGTGCCACGTCTTGGTGATCAAGTGACAGGAGGCGGAGACATGCCGGGACGAGCTGTCAAAGCCGAGCGACAACGGCGACCTCCCGTTTCATATCGGGCGGCAGAGGCGTCGACCGCATCGGTCCTGCAAGCCGTTGAGGCACATGAGCCCGCACCGGAGGATTTCACGAGCATCCTCGGCGGCATGCCCAAGACGCAGGCCGATGCGCCTGAGTTTTTCGTGGACCTCAACCTTGACCAGATCGTCGATGCCGTGACTACGGGCCGCGCCGAATACGACCTGAAGCCCTTCTTCCATGTCTCGCTGCACGATGCGGACGCCGTCCGCTTCCGACACGAGGTGTTCCAGGATCTGGAGGACACACGTGTTTTCGAGCACATCGTCGATTTCGCGAACCGGATGCGGCAGATGCGCAAGCAGCTCGAAACCGCGGAAAAGCTCCGCTACCGATATCAGAAGGAGAGGCTGTTCCTGGATGCAGCCTCCACGTATTGCGAGGCAGTCTCCATCCTGCTCGACAATCTTTCCGACGCAAAACTCCATTCGCGTGGTTTCAGGGCCTTTCGCAACTTCCTCGAAGGTCATATCGGCTCAAACGACTTCATCGCACTGAAGGACAAGATCGCGAAGCTTTACGATAGCCTCTCTGCCGTCCACTACTGCATGCACATCAAGGGCGGTCGGATCAGCGTGCGTAAGGCGGCAGCCGAGATCGACTACAGCGCGGAGGTGGAAAGGTCATTCGAAAAATTCCGGCGCGGCGCCGTCGAAAGCCATCTCTGCGACATTCCAGACTATCTGGAGATGAACCACATCGAGGCCGCCGTCGTGGACATGGTGGCCAAGCTTTATCCGGAGACGTTCGACGCGCTAGACGCCTTCTTCCAGAAGCATCCGGACTTCGCCGATTCGAGGATCATAGGCTTTGACCGCGAGGTGCAGTTCTACCTCTCCTGGATAGAGTATATGCGGCGGTTCGCTACCGCCGAACTCCCCTTCTGCTATCCTGACGTTTCGCCGAGCGATAAGGCCATCCACAGCATTGAGAGCTTTGACCTCGCCCTGGCTGCCAAGCTCCTGACGGAGAAGGCGCCGATCGTCTGCAACGATTTTCTCCTGAAGGGTCCCGAGCGCATCTTCGTGGTGACGGGCCCAAACCAGGGCGGCAAGACCACCTTTGCCCGCATGTTCGGACAGCTTCATTTCCTGGCGAGCCTTGGCTGTCCGGTTCCGGGCAAGGAAGCGCGGCTGTTTCTGTTCGATCGGCTTTTCACGCATTTCGAGAAGGAGGAGGACGTCGCCAACCTGCGCGGCAAGCTGGAGGATGACCTCATCCGCATCCATCAGGTGCTTGAGCAGGCCACACCGGGAAGCGTCGTTATCATGAACGAGATATTCACCTCGACCACGCTGCACGACGCGCTGTTCCTCGGTCGGAAGGTGATGGAAAGGATCATGGCGCTCGACCTCATCGCGGTCTGCGTCACCTTCGTCGACGAGCTTGCCTCGCTCAGCGACAAGACCGTGAGCCTTACGAGCATGGTCGACCCGGACAATCCTGCACGGCGTACTTTCAAGGTCATCAGACGCCCCGCTGACGGCCGCTCGCACGCGATGGCGATCGCCCGGCTGCACGGCCTGGCCTATGCCGATCTCAAGGAGCGGCTGAAGCCATGAAGCCGCTGCTGATGTATCGCGACCGCGATTTCGATGCGGAGGCTGCGCTGCCGTGGAACGCCGAGATGCTGGTCCAGGATCTCGGTCTCATAGCCGTGTTCGAGGCAATGGCGGGCAAGGACGACTTGCTGCGCGACGTCGCCAAGCGGGCGACATTGTGCCCCCTCAGCGAGCCGGAAGCGATCCTCTACCGTCAGGCCGTCCTCAAGGATTGTCTCGAAAATCCCGCGGTCGTCCGTGATCTCTACGACCTCGCCGTGAAGGTCCTCGGAGGCGAGAAAAAGATCGGGGGCTTTTTCCTTCGATATCCTGGATCGATTCTGAGCCGGTCCGTGCAAGTTCTTGAGTTCTTCGTTGGCGCGCTGCGGCGGCTGCGGGTGGTTGCCGACACGCGATCCGAAAACTTCGCGTCGGAAGGCTTCAGGACGTTCTTCCGCGTACTGCGCGAGGAGTTGAGCGATGACTACTTCGCGGAGATCCAGGGTCATCTCAACGAGTTGAAGCTGCGGGACGGCGTCCTCCTCAGCGCGGAACTGGGACACGGCAACAAGAGCACCAACCTGGTCCTCCGCAAGCCGAAGGAAACTGAGCGCAGCTGGTGGAGACGATTGTTCGCCGAACGGCCACCGACCTTCAGCTATACCCTGCACCCGCGTGACGAGGCCGGGGCAAGGGCGCTGTCGGAGTTGCAGGACAGGGGCATCAACCTTGTCGCCAACGCGCTCGCGCAGTCGAACGACCACATCCTGAGCTTCTTCCGCCAGCTCCGCGCGGAACTCGCCTTCTATGTCGCCTGCCTGAATCTGCGCGAACGCCTGACGGAGATGCACGAGCCGATCTGCTTTCCCGTCCCCGAGCCGCTGGGCTCTCGGCGGCATTCCTTCTCGGAGCTTTATGACATCGGCCTCGCTCTCAATATGGATCGCAAGGCGGTCGGGAACGATGCCGACGCCGACGGCAAGTGCCTCGTCGTCATCACTGGCGCGAACCAGGGCGGCAAATCCACCTTCCTGCGCAGCATCGGGCTTGCACAACTGATGCTGCAGGCCGGGATGTTCGTGCCGGCCGTGGCCTTCCAGGCCAGCATCTTCAGCCAGGTAGTCACGCATTTCAAACGTGAGGAAGACGTCACAATGCGGAGCGGCAAGCTCGACGAGGAACTGCTCCGCATGAGTGAGATTGCCGATCGCCTGGAGCCCGGCGCGATAGTTCTGTTCAACGAGTCGTTCGCCGCGACCAACGAAAGGGAAGGCTCAGAGATCGCCATTCAGATCGTCGACGCTCTGGTCGAGCAAGGCTACACGGTTTTCTTCGTAACGCATCTCTACGAGTTCGCCCACGGCCTTTTCGACCGCAAGATGCCACAGGCCTTGTTTCTGCGGGCCGAGCGCGGGGCCGACGGCACGCGGACCTTCAGGCTGAAGGAGGGAGAACCCTTGCAGACAAGCTTTGGCAAGGACCTTTACGACAGGATTTTCAAAGATCCATACATTCAGGGAACGTTGCAGACTTCACTCAACGGAGGCAGCCATGAACGCGGAACCGCGCCCGATCGGCATAATTCGGCTCCATAAAAGGTGGGCGGACGGATATACACCTATTTCGCAGGTCCTCATCCTGCTGCTCTCTGGGGGCGCCTACATCCTGTCCCAGCACACCGGCCTTGGCGCGCCGGAGCGGACAGGGGCATTCATCCTGTTCACAGCGATCATTCTCGCAACCGTTTTCTGGCAAGCGGTGGGGCTCGGCATTGTGCGGGCGCCCATGATCATGCGCGGCATCGATCTTGTATCAGCCGCGACTTCCGCAAACCGTCCCTCTGGCCGCTCGCAGTAAGTTCGATGCAGGATTTTCTTCTTGGGATGATCTGGGTTGCGCTCGGCAGCGCCTTGGGTGGAACGGCCAGGTATTTCGTTTCAGGCGTCGTGGGGCGGCATATCGGTGAGACCTTTCCCTGGGGCACGCTAACGGTCAATGTTACCGGGGCTTTCACGATCGGACTGTTCGCCGGCTTGGCAAGCGCGCATAGCCTCTTCTCGTCCGGAGCGCCCTTGCAGTTCATGGTCGTCGGCTTTCTCGGCAGCTACACCACCGTCTCTTCCTTCAGCCTGCAGACCCTGGCGCTTGCGCGCGACGGCGAGTTCCCCCGCGCGATCGGTAATGTCGCCGCCTCACTTGCCCTGTGCCTGACTGCCGTCGCGCTCGGCTACGCGATAGGCTCGGCGGTGCTTGGGAGCGTTGTGTCATGACCGAGCAGGAGACCACCGTCGCAGCGAGAAGCCGAACCGGCCGAGAAGAACGGCCGCGAGCCGATCAAACCAGGTTACCCCGGCGCAAGGCGGCGCTGCGCGCCCGCTGGCGAAAGATCCGCGGACCGTTGTCGCTCTACCTGGCGGTTGCCGCGGGGTCAGTATGCGGCGGCGTGTTGAGGGCAAGTACTTCCGCCGTCGTCCAGCAGATCGGCGACGCCGGTTTTCCGCTCGGCACGCTGTTCGTCAATGTCGTCGGCTCCTTCATCATCGGATTCTATGCCACGCTGACCGGGCCCGATGGCCGGTCTTTCGTGAGCGTCCGCCAGCGACAGTTCGTGATGACCGGCATCTGCGGCGGCTTCACCACCTTCTCCGTCTTCAGCTTGGAAACGTTTCGACTGGTCCAAGCGGACAGGCTCCTGGCTGCAGGCGCGAATGTCGGAATCTCAGTATTGGCCTGGCTCGCCGCTGTCTGGCTGGGACATGCCATCGCTTCCCGCATTAACCGCATTGGAGGAAACTGACGTGCAGGTACCGAAGAACGCGCTGCTCCTGCGCATCTTCATAGGAGAGAGCGACCGGGATGACGGTCACCCGCTCTACGAGTCCATTGTGCTGAAGGCGCGCGAGATGCATCTCGCGGGAGCAACCGTGCTGCGCGGTCCGATGGGTTTCGGAAAATCGAGCCGCCTTCACACCACAAAGATACTTCGGCTTTCGGAGGATCTGCCCCTGGTAATCGAAATCGTCGACAGCGAAGACAAGATCAATTCCTTCCTGCCGGTGCTCGAAACCATCATGACCAGCGGGTTGGTTACGCTGGAAAAGGTGCAGGTCCTGCAATATGGGGCCGTATCCAGCTAGGATTCTATTCAGTTGACACAGCCCGCGGCGAGGCGGGGCGAAAGCAGTCATGGCGAAGGCTCCGGCACGAAGGCGGGCACGCGGCGACCGTCGATGTCAGTGAAACCGTAGTGCGCGGCGAGATCGGCCACCCGCAGCACCTTGCCGCTGTGCCGCATGACCCGCGGGTCGGCGGCCAGCGCGGCGACGGCGCGGCCGAGGTAGCGGGGTGACTCCGTCCGCGCCAGCGCCGGGACGTCCTGCCAGTGCGCCTCGTCGGTGCCATGGGCCGCCAGCACCCATTCCGTCCGCATCCAGCCGGGCGAGAGCGCCAGCGAGGCCACACCGTGGGGGCGCAGTTCCTCTGCCATGGCACCGGCGAGGCGACAGATCGCGGCCTTGGCGAGATCGTAGCAGAGGTTGCCGCGCAGCACCCGGCCCTCGTCCCAGAAGGTGGTGGCGACGATCACCCCGCGGCCGCGTCTCCCCATCCGCGGCGCGACGGCGCGGGCCGCCAACCAGTGCAGCCGCGCGCCGCCGTCCATCATCGCCGGCCAGTGCGACAGCGGCTGTTCCCAGAACGGCACGTCGAAACGCCCGTCGAAGCTCTCGTGTCCGCCCCAGGCATTGTTGACCAGAAGATCGATGGCGCCGGTCTCCTGCTCGATCCGTTCGACCAGATCGTTCACCGCCGCCGGATCCCCATGATCGCAGCGCATCGCCATCCCGAAGCCGCCCGCGGCGGTGACGGCCTCGGCCGTATCCTCGATGCTGCCCGGTGCAGACGAAAGGCCCGAGAGCCCCAGAATCCCGCCGTAGCTGTCCGCCGGCCGGCCGCGCGTACTGCGCCCCGTCACCACGACGACCGCGCCGGCGGCCCCGAGTTCGATGGCGATGCCGCGCCCCGCGCCGCGGCTGGCACCGGTCACGAGCGCGATGCAATCCTTCAGGGGACGCTCGGGTGCTGACATGGGCAGTCTCCTGTCTCGGCTGGCGCGTTGCCTAGCCCGACTCCCGGCCGGCCGTCTTGGACGGACCCGAAACGGCCAGCGCCCGATAGGCCGTCGGCGTCATGCCCGCGAAGGCGCGGAAGTCGCGCAGCATGTGCGCCTGGTCGTACCAGCCCTGCGCAACGGCGAGCGCGGCCCAGTCCGGCCGGTCCACCATGCGCAGGCGGCGCAGCAAGCTGTGCCAGCGCCAAAGCCGCCGATGCTCCCGCGGCGAAAGCCCCAGATGTTCGACGAAAAGCTGCTGAATTCGCCGCTCGCCGAGTCCAATCTTGTCGGGGCCCTCGCCGCGCGCCAGCGCCGCCGCCACCCGCGCGGTCCGCCTGCCCTCGTCGGACAGGCCGCCGGCGCGCTGAAGGCGCTGCCGCAGCCCTTGCCACAGGGCCGCGGCAAGCTGCCCCAGGTCTGCGGCACCCGTGAGCCGGTCGCCGAGATCCCTCGCCTCCAGTCCCCAGAGGTCGGTAAAGCCCACGGCCTGCGCGCGCAGGTCCCGGAGCGGGGCGCCCACAATTGCCCGCGCCGCGGCAGGCGTCAGCGCGAGCGACAACCCCGCCACGCACCCCTGCACGATGACAGTCTGGGCCTCCAACCGCGGGCCCAGAACCAACGGCTCTGCCGCCGCCCCCGACAGGTCGAACCAGAGCCGCACGGCCCCGTCCGGCAGGACATGCTCGACAATCCGCCGGTGGGGCGCCACGGCCTCGCGCCACACCAGCGCCTGACGGATCGCGGGGCGCAGGTCCGGCGGCACGGACAGCGTGTCCGTCTCGGCCTGCGGTGCAACGGTCTCGGGCCCCGGCCCGGTATCGCCTGGAAGGCCGACGAAGAGTCGGCGGGCCTGGGGCTCCGTTTGGCAGCCGGGTCGATCAGCCATGCCGGGCGCCCCTGTCGCGCAGAGTGAGGAATGTGTTTCTTGTCACCCCCCGTCCTCCTCGACCTGCCGCGCCAACCGGTCGAGCGCACCGTCCCAGGCGGCGCCAACCTCGGCCAGCCAGTTCGCCGCCTCGGCCAGCGGCGCGGGGCGCAGAGTCAGCTGCAGTTCGCGTCCATGGCGGCGCGCAGCGACGAGGCCCGCCGCCTCGAGCACGGCGACATGACGGCTGACCGCCTGCCGGGTGATCGGCGCGCCGCGGGCAAGCTGCGTCAGGCTCAGCCGCCCCTCGCGCGCCAGCCGCCGCAGGATGCCCGCTCGGGTGGGATCGCCGAGCGCGGCAAAGATCGGCACCGGATCGGGCGCGCGCATCTCAGGTCGCGACATGATCGACGATGTTCTGCATCTGCATCGTCCACCCACCCTCGTTGCGCTGCCAGACGGCGAGCGCCGGCCCCTCGGGCAGATCGGCAAAGCCCGATTCCACCAGCGTCAGCCGCGTGCCCGCGCCCTCGGGCGTGAGCGTGATCGAGACCGTCAGCCGCGCGTCGCTGTCCGGATCACCAGGAAAGGCTGCGGGGTCGAAGGCGGGCCAGTCCCAGACCAGCCGCCGGCCGGGTTCCAGCGTCACGATGCGCATGTCCCAGCGCATGTGCTCAGTGCCGGGATAGAGGCTGCGGCAGGAGAGCACCGCGCCCTCGCGGATCTCGCCGGTCACTTCTGCGCGGAACCAGCGGCCGAACTCGGTACTGTCGCTCAGCGCACGCCAGACGCGGTCGGGCGGAGCTTTGAGGTGGATGGTCTTCTCGATCGTATCGGGCATGGTCACTTCTGAATATGCAACACAATAGTTGCATGATGCCACGGGCACCGCAAAATGCAACGAAAAGGTTGCATATTCTCCGGTCGCGTCGGTCCCGATCCGACGCGACCAGCGGAAAATCACCGCAACAGCGCGGCGCCTCGTCGACCGCGCCTGCAAAGGACGGGCGCGCCAACAGCCAGGCGCGATAGGCAACCCCGGATGCTCGAGCCCGATGGGTTGCGCCCAGCGGCATCGAACAGCGCCAGCCCTGCCGCCCTGGCCCGGCCGGTAATACGCCGCCGGATCCAGCCATGGGCGGCATCGAGCCGTTCGATGGCTTTTTGGCGCGCCTCAGCCAGCCCGTCCTATCCGGGCCGGATCGCCCCGTCCACGGCGGTCTGCATGGCGTTCATTGCGCCGGGTTCCTCGAGATGTCGGTCATCAATGTGGACGTTATTCTCCCACAGCGCGACCAGCACCTTCTGGCTGTGAAACGAGAACGGATAGGCATGGAGCGTCTCGTCATCACACACCTGCCCGCGCACCACGCGCGGCGAGGTGGCGCGCGAGCTTGTCAAGCGTCTGCGCGCCGTATTCGACCGCACCGAAGCCGACAGTCGCCTGCCGCTGCGCGCGGCTCGGATGCATCTGGCGCAAGGTCAGCACCGTCTTGCCGTCCGACTGCGCGTCGAACGTGACCAGCATGCGGAAGCGGCCGGGGTCGTCGTCGCGGTCGGCGCCGTGTTCAACCTCTATCCGGTGCGGCCGGTCGATGATGAGAAAGGTCATGCGATTGTCGTAGCGGGTGCCGTCTGCCCCCACCATGTCGAAGCGCCAGACGCCCCCTTCGGTGAGGTCGATCGCGCGCGTCTCGATCGCCATGCCTTCAGGCCCGAACCAGGCGGTGATCTGGTTGGGATCGGTCCAGGCGTCAAACACTGCCTCGGGCGGGGCATCGAGAACCCGGGCAAGGACGATCTCACGATCGAGCGGCCAGTCGGCCCAGGCGGAGTCAGCGGTCATTGCCTTGATCCTTCTTCATGCGGGTGAGATGCGCCTCCAGCCGGTCGAGCCGGCCTTCCCAAGCGGCGATATGGGTGCGCAGCCAGGCCTCGGTCTGGCGCAGGGCGTCGGGGACCAGAGCGCAGCGCCGGACGCGGCCTGTCTTGGTCGAGACGATCAGCCCGCCGCGCTCCAGCGCCCGGATGTGCTTGAGCATCGTCGGCAGACCGATGGCGAAAGGCTCTGCCAGATCGCCCACCGACGCCTCGCCCTGCGCCAGCCGCGCGACAATGGCGCGGCGGGTCGGGTCGGACAGGGCGGCGAAGACGTGATCGAGTCGGTCCGAATTGTTTTCCATACGGCGAAGTAATCGCACGGCACGCCGTCGTCAAGGACAATTTGCCGACCGGCGAAGTTTACCCTTCGTCGCGGAGGTTCGCGCGGCATCAGCGGCAGCATTCGCCCTGGAATAGCGTCCGAAGACGGCATATAGCCCCGGACGGTCGCGGATCGAATGGCGAGCGCGTGCAGCGTATCGTCCGCGTCGGACCGCGCCTTGCGGATGAGCGTCTGCGCTATGTCGCCCCCCTGAGCGGCCGTTCGTCCATCCGCCCGCCTGCATCGAGCCAAGCCCGCTGCAGGATCGTTTCCAGATCGACAAGGTCGATCCGATCCAGTAGCACCTCCGTCCAGCCCCGCGCCCCCCAGCCGTTCGGCACCGGGCGCAGCGCCGCAGGAAGCAGGGCGCACCAATGCGCCTGATCCTCGGGCGACAGGCGCAGGTTCGCGGCGGTCCCATCCCGTGGCAGCGTGGCAAAGATGCGCCGGGCCCGAAATGCCGCGCGGTCGAAATGCGGCGCTTCGGTCGTGCCGGGGAGCGACAGGGCGAGGCGCCGCACGTCGGCGGCCGATGTAGGAGCAGGAGCAGTCACGGCGCCGCCCTCCGGACGGCCTTGCCTTCGGCGAAGGTCTCGCGCTTCTCCACCGACCCGTCGCGGGCAAGGCGCAGCCAGTCCCCGTGCTTCACGCCGTCGCGGAAATGGCCGATCTGCCACAGCTCGCCCGTCTCGCGCCAGAACAGCCATTCGCCCTGCATGACACCAGCGACAGAGCGTCCCTGGGCCTTCTTCAGCCCGGTCTTGAAATAGTAGGTCAGCAGTTCATCCTCCTGCCGGAAAACGGGCTGGCCGTTGGCATAGCGGGTCTTGCCCTGCATGGCCTCAGCCCCGACCGGCGGCATTGATGGCGGCTTGGTCGATCTTGCGCATGGTCATTATCGCGGCGAAGGCGCGCTCGACCTCGCGGTTGAATCCGAGACAGACGGTATTCTTCGGGACCATGGAGTCACCTCAGGCATCCTGAACCATCCAGAACCCGAATAGATCATGCGGCTTCCGTCAAACGACATAGAGCGGCCCGTCTCCACGGGGCGGCCATGACGCGGACACAAACGACATCGGGTAGTGACAGGCCGGCCGGTTGCCAACCTTGCCTCGCCTCTCGTCGGCGGCTCAGTCCAAGTCGATCCGCACGGCATCGGTGTTCGCGCCGCAGATCAGCACGCAGACCGTCTCGCCGGCCCGAGGCCGGTAGCGCCCGCTCAGGATCGCGGCAAAGGCCGCGGCTCCGCCCGGTTCGGCCACGACCCGCGCCGTTTCCCACAGTGCGGCTTGCGCCCGCCGAATCTCGTCATCGGTAACAAGCAGGCTTTCGGCGACAAGGGCCCGGGCGATCGGGAACATTATCCGTCCCACCTGCCGTGGCGCAAGGGAATCCGCAGCGATCCCGCCCGCAGGGGCATCGACCGGCTGTCCTGCGGCCAGCGCGGCATGAAGCGTCGGCGCTGTCTCGGGCTCGACGGCGACGACCCGCCTTTCGCCGGCAAACCAGGCTGCGATCCCGCCGATCAGGCCGCCGCCGCCGACGGCAACCAGCAGGGTCTCGGCTTCGGGGGCGTCCTGTGCAATCTCAAGGCCCAGCGTTCCTTGACCCAGCAGGGTCTCGGCCTGATCGAAAGCGTGGATCGGACGCGCTCCTGTTTCTGCTGCGAAGGCCTCGCTGGCGGCAAGAGCATCGGCGTAACGGGCACCGCCGACGACAAGGTGAGCGCCGTAGCTCTCGATGCGCCGGGCCTTGGCCGGCGACACGACTTCGGGCACGAAGATCGTGGCCGGATGTCCGAGGCGACCGGCGGCCCATGCCACCGCGGCGCCGTGATTGCCCCCCGAGGCAGCGACCACGCCAGCCTGCGGCACGGGATGGCCGATCAACGCCGCAAGGGCGCCGCGTGCCTTGAAAGATCCGGAATGCTGGTGGCATTCGAGCTTCAGGGCGACAGCGCAAGGCGCCCCACCGAAGTCCGCGAGGTCGCAGCGCAGCACGGGTGTGCGCCGGATGTGCGGGCGGATCAGGGCTTCGGTCTGCCGGATCGCGTCCCTGTCGATGCTTGCAGCCACGGTCATGTCGGGCGCCCCGTGCCTACAGTGGCTGTCCCCGCACGTTCAACGATCTTCTCGGAGAAGCGCGACATGCAAATGACCGCTCGGCGATGCGTCCCCTCGCCGATTGGACCAGCCGAATCGAAGGCCCGGACGCGGAAACTCAGGATCCGACCCGCGACGGTCTCAACTTCGACCTCGGCGCGCAGATCCGACCCTGCAGAGGTCGGAGCCGCATGGCTCATGTCGATATGGATGCCGACCGAATGTTCGCCCTCGTCGAGATGCGGGCGCATCAGGTCTATGCAGGTCGCCTCGACGAAGCCAACCATCATCGCCGTGGCCAGAACGGCGGGCATGTCCGCAAAGGGTGGCAGTTGGCCGGCCAGGGCCGGCACCAGCATGGCAGGGGTCACGATCGTCCTCGACTCGTGACGAAGGCCGGGAATCAGGGTGTCACGCAAGCGGCGATTTCCTTTCAGCAGGTTCGATCGAAGTGCAGCGCGCCAGCAGGATCAGACTGCCGAGAACCAGCGCCGCGGCGGCCACCTCGACCGGATGTGTCGGCGTGCCCAATGCCGCCCAGCCGATGACCAGCGCAGTCACCGGGCCGAGGCCGAGGAAAGCGCTGGCAACTCCGGCTGGCAGCCGCTCCAGAGCCGTGAGCCACAGGAGGATGCCGAGGCCGCTCGAAGCGCCGAGGCCCAGCACGAGCGCGACTGTCTCTTCCGACCAGTTGCGCGGCAGGACGGGCCAACCCTCGAGAAGGGTTGCGAGGGCGAGGAACGGCAGCGCCGCCGCCATCGACAGGCCACTCACGCGGGCGACTCCATGGCGCACGATCTGCGGCTGATGGACCAGCGCGCAAGCCGCCCCGACCAGTGTGGCCAGCGCAGCCAGACCCAGCCCCGGCAGGGCCGAGACGGAAGGGCTCGCGGCCAGCGCCTGCCGCCCCAGGACGAGGCCCGTCGCAGCAACCGCCCCGCAGACCGCCACCGCCTGACAACGCGTGACGGCGCGTCCCTCCGCCAAGGCCGACAGCGCCAGCGCCATCAGGGGCATGGTCGCGAAGACGAGCGCCACCTGCGACGCGGGTGCCGTGGCCACAGCCATGTTCAGCAGCACGACCAGAAGGCCGAACTGGGCTGCACCTGTCGCGCAGATGACCAGAAGATCGCGAGTGCCGGGCAGGATGCGCCATGCTCCGCGCAAAGCCGGCACGAGGATCGCGAGCCCTACACCATAGCGCAGAAAGGCGAGCGTGGACGCGCCGGTTTCGGCCACGGCCGCCGCGCTCATCGCCATCGCCGCGCCGACCTGCACGCCGGTCGCCGCCGCCGCGAGGTGAGCGTACCCGGTCACAGCGCGCGCTCCCAGGTCTGGCCGACGAGGTCCTGCCCGAAGCTGTGGTGGGGTTTCTCGTCGATCAGCCGGAAACCCGCCGCCTCGTAGATGCGCCGCGCCGAGACAAGAACATCGTTGGTCCAGAGAATCATTCGCCGGTAACCGCGGGCGCCGGCGAAGCGCAGCGCCTCTTCCACCAGCCGCCGCCCCAGACCGAGGCCGCGCGCCGAGGGCTCGACATAGAGAAGGCGCAAACGCGCTGTTGCATCGTCCTCGCGGACGACGAAGATCGAGCCCACGATGCCGCCGTCGCGCTCGGCCACCCACGCGCGTTCGCCGGCCGGGTCGAAATGCTTCACGAACTGCCCGACGATTTCGGCCACGAGGCCCTCGTAGGTCCAGTCCCAACCGTATTCCTCTGCATAAAGGCGCGCCTGGCGGTGCACGATCCAGCCCAGATCGCCCGGCTCGGGATCCCGCAAGACCACGAAACGGTCCTCGGTCCGGTCGCCGAGAAGCTGCCGGATGCGCGCCATGGCCCCGACAAGCTCGCGCCGGTCGCGCTCGGACAGGGGCGCGATCAGCGCCTCGACCTCGGCGGCAGAGGCGCTGTCGAGCCGGGCGAACTCCGCACGGCCCGTCTCGGTGAGCCGCAGTTCCTGCCGGCGCGCGTTGCCGGGCGCCGGCTCGCGCAGGATCAGCCCCTTCGCCTCGAGCCCGCCGATCAGGCGGCTGAGATAGCCGGGATCGAGCCGGAGGGCTTCGGCCAGTTCGTTGGCCGAAAGCGGCGCGGCCGGGGGGGCGTTGGCGATCTCGTAGAGCACCCGGACCTGCGGCAGCGAATAGTCGGAGGCCAGCAGATGTTCGTTCAGCGCACCGACAAGCTTCGTGTGGAAGCGGTTGAACTGCCGGATGGCGGCGATGGCGGCATCTTGCATGTTGCCAATGTTCCATTTAAGTTGCTTTTGGCAACATAAAGACGGACGAGGCAACTTGCAATGGGTGTAAGTGAAGGGAAAAGGGCCCGGCAGATGTTCGAGGGTGACGCGCTGATGCGCAGTTTCGGCGCCGTTCTGGAAAGCGCCGACGGCGACAGGGCGCGGATTTCGCTGGTCGTTGGCGAGGGGATGGTTCAAGGTCATGGGACGTGTCATGGCGGTGTGATCTTTGCCCTCGCCGATGCCGCGTTCGGCGTCGCCTGCAATGGCGGAAGCGATACGGCGGTGGCGCAGCATTGCACCGTCACATATCTGCGCCCTGCCCGGCAGGGCGAGCGGCTGACCGCCGAAGTGTCGCGTCGGTCCGGGGCCGGACGCTCGGGCGTCTACGACGGTACGGTCACCGCGTCCGACGGCACCGTCGTTGCTGAATTCCGCGGCGTCGCGCGCAGGCTCCCGGATCGCGGGATTTGACGCCAGGCGCCGCACGGATTGGCCGGCACATCATGCCTATTACGAAGGGCTTCTCCATGGCCTTGATCGACGGCACCCGTCTGCGGCTTGCGGCCGAAACCTTCAGGTCGCCGGGCGCCCTGGCGCCGGCAACGATCCTCACGACGGCCCGCATGACTCTGGCGCCCGCCTCGCCGGACGATGGCCCAGAGCTTGCTTCCCTTGAATTCGATGCCGAGGTCATGCGTTTCCTCGGACCGCCGGGACTGCCTGAAGATGACTCCGCACCCTTTCTGCGACCGCGCGGCGGCGAACCGGGCATCTGGACTGCGCGGTTGCGTTCGGACTGCAGTTTCGTCGGATGGTTTGCCCTGATCGCTGCGGAGGATCGCTCCGGCACGGCCGAACTCGGCTATCGGCTGCGTTCGGCTGACTGGGGTCGGGGCCTCGCCACCGAAGGGGCAACTGCCGTCCTGCAGCACGGGATCGCGACAATGGGCCTGACACGGGTCAGGGCGACAACGATGACAGTCAACACCGGCTCGCGGCGCGTCCTTGACAAGCTCGGCTTCGTTCACGTCGAGACCCGTCACCTGGACTGGCCCGCCCCCTTGCCGGGAAGCGAGAAGGGCGACATGTTCTACGAACTCGACACACGGCGGTATCGAGAAATACATTCGCAGCAGTGACGGGCCCGGCCGAAATTCTCAATGAGTGATGCATTCTGTGCCGGTCAGCAGTAGTCCCTGCTCGGACTTCGTGTCGACGCACTTGGTGTGGAAACGGTCCGATATCAGACCCATCCCACGCCATTATTTATGATTTTCCCCAATGATCTTAAATTGCGTGAGCTTGCAAGCCGTCGTCCAATCGGCTAGCTCCCTGCGATGTGCAATGCGAACCGGGGAGCGCGCTCATGTCCAAGACTTCTGTCTCAAGCGCGCTCGCTGGCATCGAACAGGGCGACAGGCGTTAGGCCCGGTCGCGCCCGATCCCTTCTGAGCCAGCTCACCAGTCACCGGTTCTGCTCGGCCCCCGCGGGCTTGAGAAGAACGGTGTGCATTGCCACGGCCGATCCCACTCCGGGCAAAGGGCGGTGATCGCGAACAACTCCGGAATTGTTCATGAAAGACATCGAGCAGCGGGCTGCCGAAGTGCGCGCCGCCGTTACAGTGAGACCACCGAAGCGTGAGGACTATCGCTCGATCTTGTCGTTGCGGCCCCATCCGCACCAGGCGGCGTATATCGCGAGCAACGCGGAATCGCTTGAGGAAGCAGAAGACAATGGTGCCTGCGTGCCGCTCATCATAACCGCGGCAGGTGAGCCCGTCGGGTTCGCCATGTATGCACGCGATGAGGACGACGGGAACTACTGGATCTATCGCCTGATGATCGATGCTCGGTTCCAGGGCAAGGGATATGGGCGGGCTGCCCTGGGGCACATCCTCGAGCAGCTCTCGCGGCTGCCCGGTTGCCCCTGCGTCGTCCTGGGCGTGCATCCCGAGAACGAGCGGGCGCGCCGGATCTACGAGAGCTTCGGCTTCCGGTACACCGGCGCTGTCATCGGGGGCGAGATCGTCATGGAATATCGGTTCTGAGACCGGTCGGGGGTGGCGCATGCACAGGCGCCGCCCCTCCGATTGCCAGTCCCCTTCGCCCGCCCTAACCTGTCGTCACACCGGCATCCTCAGGGGAAGACGACGCCATGTACGGACTGCTCGGCCAGATCATCGCCACGCCTGGCGCGCGTGACAGGCTGGCGGCCATCCTCGTCGAGGGCACGGCCGACATGCCGGGCTGCATCAGCTATGTCGTCGCCTATGACATGGAGGATGCCGACGCCCTGTGGGTGACGGAGGTGTGGAAGGACAGGGAGAGCCACGCCGCTTCGCTCGACCTGCCGGCGGTCAAGGCCGCCATCGCCGAGGCGCGGCCGCTGATCGCGGGTTTCCGCAACCGCCACGAGACCCTGCCCATTGCCGGCGCGGGCCTGCCGGAGGACGCCGGCTGACGGCGTTCAATCGCCGTTGTCCGGCCGGCCCGAAAGCGCGACGTAGAAACCGGCGCCGTCGCGAGCCGGAAGCGGCGTGAGCCGCTCGACCCAGCCCTTGCGCCGCGCCTCGAGCAGAAGGCGGCCGACGGGCTGGAATAAGGTCTCTCCGCTCGTCGGCGAGGCCGGATCGATGAGCACGGCGACGGATTTGCCCGCGGCGAAGCGGCTGCGCTCCAGCATCTCCTTGATGGACGCGAGCGCCCGCTGGCGGGCCAGGCCGCGCAGGTCGATCACTGATTCGGCATCGGCGAGGCCGAGATTGCCGCGCAGCTTGGCTGCGTAGATGTCGTCGAAGAAGGGCATGGGCGCGACAACTCGGGCAAGGCTACGCGGATAAGGGCAACGCTGGCGACAGACGCCGGACGACGTCGGGGTAGCCGGACCGGCACCCTGCGGGCCGCTCGGACCGCACTGTTGCCAACAGTCTGTCCATGCCCGCGCCGCCGCGTCAACCGCGACGGCGCTTGCTGCTGTCGAAGCGGAAACGAGGGCCTGTCGGCCCCGCCTCAGCGCACGATGACGTTCTTGAACTGCCAGGGATCGTCGTGGTCGACGTCCTCGGGGAAGAGGACGCCGCGGTCCTTGAGCGGCGTCCAGTCGGTATAGCGGCCGACGACGGGGCCGAGATAGGGCAGTTGCACCTCAAGGCACCGACGGAAATCCATCTCGTCGGCTTCGACCACGCCGCGGTCCGGGTTTTCGAGCGCCCAGACCATGCCGGCGAGCACCGCGGAGGTCACCTGCAGACCGGTCGCATTCTGATAAGGCGCGAGGCGCCGCGTCTCCTCGATGGAAAGCTGCGAACCGTACCAGTAGGCATTGCGCGCATGGCCGTAGAGCAGCACGCCGAGTTCATCGATGCCATCGACGATCTCCTCCTCGTCGAGGATGTGCCATATGTCCTGGATCCTCCATTGGCCACCGGCCATCTCGTGCAGCGACAGCACCGCGTCGTCGCAAGGGTGGTAGGCGTAGTGGCAGGTCGGACGGTAGACCACCTTCCCGCCCTCGCGCGCCGTGAAATAGTCGGCGATGGAGATCGCCTCGTTGTGGGTGATGAGCCAGCCGTGCTGGGCCTCGGCCGTCGGCGTCCAGGAGCGCACGCGCGTGCCCGCGCCGGGGCGCATGAGATAGATACCGGCGCCGCAACCGAAGTCGTGGCTGCGGCCCTCTGGCGGCAGCGTCTTCTCGTGCGTGCCCCAGCCGAGCTCGGCAGGCTGCAGGCCCTCGGCGATGAAGCCGTCGACCGACCAGGTGTTGACGAAGGTGCCGCGTTCCTTGGGCTTCTTCGCGCGCTGGGTGTCGCGCTCGGCGACATGGATGCCCTTGACGCCGGCCTTCATCATCAGCTGCGCCCATTCCTCCCGGCTCGCCGGCTCGGGCTCGTCGAGGCCGAGGTCGGCGGCGAGGTTGAGGAGCGCCTGCTTGACGAGCCAGGACACCATGCCGGGGTTGGCGCCGCAACAGTTGACGGCCGTGCGGCCCGGGCCAAGCGCGCCCTTCATGTTGAGCACCCCCTCGCGCAGGGCGTAGTTCGAGCGCTGCGAGACCGTGAGGCGCGGGTCCGTGTAGAAGCCGGCCCAGGGTTCGGCCACGGTATCGATGTAGAAGGCGTCGCACTCGCGCGCGAGGCGCATCATCTCGGTGGACGACACCTCGACCGACAGGTTGACGAGAAAGCCCGGCCCCGGTCCGGCCGTCAGCAGCGGCTTGAGGAGATGGTCGAAGTTCTCGCGCGTGATCGCCTCGTTGATGAAGCGGATGCCGCGCTCGTCGAGCACGCCGCGGTTCTTGGCATCGGGATCGATGACCACGAATTTCGAGCGGTCGTGGGCGATGTGGCGCTCGATCAACGGCAGGGTGCCCTTGCCGATGGAACCGAAGCCGATCATGACGATGGGGCCGTCGAAGCGGGCATGCACGGGCCAGTCGGTCATCTCTTCACTCTCCTGGGCTGGCGGGTGATGTCCCGCAGGCGGGACGGACAAAACGGCTGCGACCGCACGAATCCGTGTCCGTGCGGCGCAGTCAATCGGAAAAGCAGGAATCAGGCCGCCCGGGCGTATTCCCGGCCGCCTTCGTGCGCCGCGGCGACGAGCTGGCCAAGATCGGGCAGTGCCGCCGGCAGCCCGGTCGGCGAGACGAGGCCGCGCGCCCCGCCGAGCGCGCCGGGGGCGAGTTCGAGCCCGAGGAAGCGCTCGCGCGTGAAGGGTCCGGGCAGCCACAGGCCGCCGGTGTGCGCCGCCGAGAAGCCGAAGCACGCGTAATAGGGCGCATCGCCCACGAGCAGGATGGCCCCGTGGCCGAGATCGGCCGCATCGGCGATGGCGCGGCGCATCAGCGCGCCGCCGACGCCGGCCGAGCGCATGTCCGCCGCCACCGCGAGCGGGCCGAGCATGAGCGCCGGCCGTGAGGGACCGGCCGTGACGTGCCACAGGCGCAAGGTGCCGACGAGCCGCCCGCCCTCGCGCGCGGCAAAGGCGAGCCCCTCGGCCGGCAGGCGCCCTTCGCGCAGGCGCTCCGACGTCTTCGTGAAGCGCGCCGCTCCGAAGGCCTCGTCGAGCAGCGCCTCGCGTGCCGCGATGTCGCGCGGCTCTTCTTTCCCGATGATCATGGCAATGCCTTCCCCGTCCCGCGGGCGGGACGTTCCGTGCAACCTGCGTTGCTTCGTGAGGAAGGGGAGCCGGCCGCCCGGCTCCCGACGATGGCGGAGCCGGGACCCAGACGGGCCGCGGCTCAGATGTGATAGGCCTTCAGCGGCGGGAAGCCGTTGAACGCGACCGCCGAATAGGTCGTCGTATAGGCGCCCGTGCCCTCGATCAGCACCTTGTCGCCGATCGACAGGCTGACCGGCAACGGATAGGGCACCTTCTCGTAGAGCACGTCGGCGGAATCGCACGTCGGCCCGGCGAGCACGCAAGGCTCCACCGCATCGCCATCGCGCGGCGTGCGGATAGGGTAGCGGATCGCCTCGTCCATCGTCTCGGCGAGGCCGCCGAACTTGCCGATGTCGAGATAGACCCAGCGCACCTCGTCGCTCGCGCTCTTCTTCGAGATGAGCACGACCTCGGCCTCGATGATGCCGGCGTTGCCGACCATGCCGCGGCCCGGCTCGATGATCGTCTCCGGAATCGCGTTGCCGAAGTGGCGGCACAGCGCCTGGAAGATTGACGAGCCATAGGCCTCGACCGCCGGCACGTCCCTGAGGTAGCGCGTCGGGAAGCCGCCGCCAAGGTTGACCATCGACAGGTTGATGCCGCGCTCCGCGCACTCGCGGAAGATGCCGGCTGCGGAGCCGAGAGCCTGATCCCAGGCCTCGGTGTTGCCCTGCTGCGACCCGACGTGGAAGGACACGCCATAGGCCTCGAGGCCGAGGCGGTGGGCGTGCTCCAGCACGTCGACGGCGAGCGACGGCTCGCAGCCGAACTTGCGCGACAGCGGCCACTCCGCACCCGCGCCGTCGCAGAGGATGCGGCAGAAGACCTTGGCGCCGGGCGCGGCGCGGGCGACCTTCTCCACCTCGTCCGCGCAGTCGACGGCATAGAGGCGCACACCGAGCGCGAAGGCGCGCGCGATGTCACGCTCCTTCTTGATGGTGTTGCCGAAGGAGATGCGGTCCGGTGTCGCGCCGGCGGCCATGGCCATCTCGATCTCGGCGACGGACGCCGTATCGAAGCACGAGCCGAGGCCGGCGAGCAGCTTCAGCACCTCCGGCGAGGGGTTGGCCTTGACGGCATAGAACACGCGCGTGTCCGGCAGCGCGCGCGCAAAATCGAGGTAGTTGTCGCGCACGACGTCGAGGTCCACCACGAGGCAGGGACCATCCTCTCGTCGGTTGCGCAGAAATTCGCGGATGCGCTCGGTCATCGACCTGCTCCCAAAGCTCAACAGGGGCGAAACCGCCCGGCATGACACGGATGCGATAGCCTGCGTCGCCACGCTGTGGAGACGTGACGACGACGAGGGGTTTCACACCCGAACGTGCTGCCTACGCTTTGGAAGGAATGCCTTCCGCACGCCTGGCAATGATGGACAAGCCTCTTCGGTAGCCCGAGCCGACCTTTGGAGGGTCGGTAGAGACCAAAAAAGCCCGTTCCGTCGTTGCTTTAAGCCGCGTCCCCCGCGGAGAGCGGAGTGCGCCGGTTTCGCCTCCGGCTGCCAGTCAAGTGTTCGAAGCGCTTGCGCTTCGGGCGGCTGTCCGGCCTCTTGTCCGGATGCCCACCGACCGGCACGCGACCACAGGCACGTGCGAAATTGGGCATGCGTTTAATAGTATCGTTGCCTGCCGCTCTCAAGACCCGAAGCGTGCAAAAATGTCGAAAAATTTCGTGCCCCCAGCGCAGCCCCGCCTTGATGCTGCCGCATGGGCGGATTGATGGGATCTTAAAGGTCGGAATGGCACCGTTCCGGCCTCGTTGTTCCCATGGGACGAGGACCAGAAAAGCGCAGCAGATGACGATGGACCGCCGCACCCTTCTCAAGCTCGTCGCAACGGCCGCCGCCGCTTCCCTGATGCCGCGGACCGGCATCGCCCAGCAGGTCGATCCCGCCGCCCGTGGCCCGCAGGCCCGCCCGCCCTTCAGCTTCGAGGAGGTCGTTCGCCGGGCCCGTGATCTCGGTTCTCTACCCTATGAGCGGCCGGCGAGCGCCGTGGCCGACGTATTGGCCAAGCTCGACTTCGATGCCTACCGCGACATCCGCTTCCGTCCGGACAAGGCCCTGCTCGCCCAGAGTGGCGGGCCCTTCCGCATGCAGCTCTTCCACCCCGGCTTCCTCTTCCGCCAGCCGGTGACGATCAACGTCATCCGCGAAGGCGTGCCAACGCCGGTGCCCTTCTCCGCCCAGATGTTCGACTACGGCCGCACCAAGCTCGACAAGCCGCTGCCGGTGAATACGGGCTTCGCGGGCTTTCGTCTGCACTATCCACTCAACAACCCGAAGGTGCTCGACGAGGTCATCTCCTTTCTCGGCGCGAGCTATTTCCGCTTCCTCGGCCGCAACCAGCACTACGGGCTTTCGGCGCGCGGGCTCGCCGTCAACGCCGGCGGGGAACCCGAGGAATTTCCCGTCTTCCGAGAGTTCTGGATCGAGAACCCGGAAGCCAATGCCGAGCGCGCCACGATCTACGCCCTGCTCGACAGCCCCTCCATCGCGGGAGCCTTCCAGTTCCACCTCTACCCCGCGGCGCAGAGCGTCCTCGACGTGACGGCGACGCTGTTCCCGCGCACCAGCATCCCGAAGCTCGGCATAGCGCCGCTGACCTCGATGTTCTTCTCTGGCGAGAACGACCGCCACCTCGACACGGGCTACCGGCCGGAGCTGCACGATTCGGACGGCCTGCTCATCCATTCCGGCTCGGGCGAATGGATCTGGCGTCCCCTGCGCAATCCCGCGCGTCCCGCCATCGCCGCCTTCGTCGAGAGGAACCCGCGCGGCTTCGGTCTGATGCAGCGGGACCGGCATTTCTCACACTATCAGGACCTCGACCTGCACTATCAGACACGCCCGAGCTACTGGATCGAGCCGCGCGGCGACTGGGGCGAGGGGCATGTGGAACTCGTCGAACTGCCCACCGGCGACGAGACGAACGACAACATCGTCGCCGCATGGATCCCGCGCCAGACGCCGGATCGCGGGCAGGAACTGACCTTCGGCTACCGCATCACCGCCCTCGACCGGGAGACGGAGATGCATCCCGGCGGCAAGGTGCTCAACACCTTCGTCACCGTGCCGAAGGCGCACGGTTCGGACGAGCCGGTGCCGGCGGGGGCGCGACGCTATCTCGTCGATTTCAACGGCGACGACCTGCCCTATTATCTCGGCGACCCGCAACTGGTGCAGGTCGATGCCAGCATCTCGGCCGGCCAGGTCACGCGCGCCTTCGTGCTGCCGAATCCGGCCATCGGCGGCTTCCGCGCCTCCATCGATATCGAGGTGCCGGAGGGCCAGACAGGCGATGTGCGCGCTTTCCTGCGCGCCGGCGACAAGGCGCTGACCGAAACCTGGATCTATCCCTGGTCGAGCCAGTGAAGGGGCTCAGTAACCCTCTTTTTGCCACGGCTGCGGCGGCGGACAATCCGCCACCTCGCGCAGCATGGCGATGAAGGCCTCGGCGCCGTGAATGGCGCAGGCCTCGCCTTTCTCGCGGCTGGCGCGCGCGGCATCGCCCATGGCGCCAGCCTCATGCAGGTCCTGGCTCATCCAGCCGAAGGACGTTGCCGTGCCGATGCCGATGTGGCGATAGCGTTGCTCCATGGCGAGCGAGCGCGGCTCGAAGTTCTCGGCCTTGTCCATGCGCACTGTGTCGGGCCGGAAGGCGAGCATCAGCGAGGTCTCCACCTCGCCCGCATGGATGCCGTGCCTCAATTCGCGCGCGGCGAAGAGGTCGGGATAGCCGAAGCGATGCCAGGAAGCCGAGACCACCAGCATGTCGCAGGCGACGCGCAACTCACGGGCCACGATGTCGATGATAGCGACGTTGCCGCCATGCGAGTTGACGATGACGAGCTTGCGACAACCGGCGCGGGCGACGCTCTCGCCGATCTCGGTCCAGGCCCGCATGGCCGTCTCGGCCGACAAGGTGAGTGTACCCGGATAGGCGAGATGCTCGTTCGACTTGCCAACCGACTGCACCGGCAGGAACAGCACGAATAGATCGTCAGGCAGGCGCCGCGCCACGGCGTCGAGATAGCCCTGCATGATATGGGTATCGACGCCGACCGGCAGGTGCGGGCCGTGCTGCTCGACAGCAGCGACCGGCAGCACGGCGATCGCCTCGTCCATGGGCAGACGGCGGAAGTCGTCGCTCGTCAGATCGAGCCAGTAGCGAGAGGGAAACATGGCGGCAGATCCTCGGCTTGCGGAATGTCAGCCCGGCGTCAGCCCTTGGCGGCGGCGATGATCTCCACCTCCACCTTGAACTCCTCGCGCGTGAAGCCGGAGACGATCATCAGCGTGGAGGCCGGCGGCGGCTCGCGCACGAATCGGTCGCGCACCTCCATATAGGCCTTCATGAAGGCCCTGTCGGTGACATAAGCGTTGATGCGCACGATATCGCCGAAATCCATGTCCGCCTCCGCCAGGATCGCGCCGATCGCGCGAAAGCACAGTTCGGCCTGGGCGCCGGCGTCCTCCGGCACCTCGTCGTTGACGCTGATGCCGAGTTGGCCGGAAGCGAACAGCATGCGGCTGCCGGCCTGCACCTCGACGGCATGGCTGTAGCGGGCGAAGGGCGGGCGGACACCCGCCGGGCTATGGGCCTTGTTCATTCTTGTCCGTCCGTTGCTCGGAGACTTGCCACACCATCGCGGACACGCCGCATCACGGCAACGCCCGAATGGGAAGGGCGCCATGCACCGGGCGGGACCGTTCCTGTCCGGCACGGGTCTTGCCAGCGCCGTGCCGGGATCGCCGTTGAACCTTGCCAACCGGCGCGCTGGCATCGCACAACAGGCGTCTTAGCTGGAAGGCTGCGCAAGAGGGAGGCAGCGCATGAACGGTTCAAAGGCACTGGCAGCAGGTGTGACTGCTCTTGCCATCCTCGCTGCAACGAGCGGTGCCGAGGCGCTCGACAAGGTACGCTTCGGCACCAACTGGGTCGCCCAGGCCGAGCATGGCGGCTATTACCAGGCCGTCGTCGACGGCACCTACGCGAAATACGGCCTCGACGTCGAGATCGTCCCCGGCGGGCCGCAGTCCAACAACCGCATGCTGCTCCCGGTCGGCAAGCTCGACTTTTACATGGGCGGCAACATGATCCAGGCCTTCTCGGCCGTCCAGGAGAACATCCCGACCCTCGTCGTCGCCGCCCATTTCCAGAAGGACCCGCAGGTCATCATCTCGCACCCTGGCATGGACAAGTGGGAGGATCTCAAGGGCGCCACGCTGCTGATCTCCAAGGAGGGCCTTGCCTCCTTCTACCAGTGGATGGTGAGCCAGTACGGCTTCAGCGAGAGCCAGGTCCGCCCCTACAACTACAATGCCGCCCCCTTCATCGCGGACAAGAAAGCGGGCCAGCAGGGCTACCTCACCTCCGAGCCACTGGCCGTCGAGCGCGAGGCCGGCTTCAAGCCCAACGTCTTCCTGCTCGCCGACTACGGTTTCTCGACCTATGCGACGACCGTCGAGACGCGCCGCGATCTCGTCGAGAAGAACCCCGACCTCGTGCAGCGCTTCGTCGATGCCTCGGCCATCGGCTGGTACAATTACCTCTACGGCGACAACGCCAAGGCCAACGAAGCCATCAAGCGCGACAACCCGGAGATGACTGACGAGCAGATCGCCTATTCTGTCGCCAAGATGAAGGAATACGGCATCGTCGATTCGGGCGACGCGAGCGATAAGGGCATTGGCGCGATGACCGACGAGCGCATGAAGGACTTCTTCGACAAGATGGTGAAGGCCGGCGTCGTGCCGGCGGACCTCGACTACAAGAAGAGCTACACCCTCCAGTTCGTGAACAAGGGTGTCGGCCTCGACCTCAAACCCAAGAATTGATCGGGACCTGAACTGACGGGAAGAGGAAGCGGTCGGAAACCGGCAGCGGCTCGCCCCCGGCGGTTGACGCGCCGGGGCGGGGAGTGCAAGCACTGACGCAATCGACGCCAAGACGAATGCGCGGCGTGTCGCCCGGCGGCACGAGATTCAACGACACTCGAGACCTAATGATGCTCGCTTCGCTGTCGCCGACCGTCGCGGACCGGGAACCGGTCGTCTCCCTCATCGGGGTCGGCAAGACGTTCTCCAACGGCACGATGGCGCTCGAGAACCTCAACCTCGACGTCTTTCCGGGCGAGTTCCTGTCGCTGCTCGGGCCATCGGGCTGCGGCAAATCGACGGCGCTGCGGCTGATGGCGGGCCTCGGCCGGGCGACGTGCGGCGAGGTCTCCATCGTCCGCCACGATCCCGGCGAGCACCGCGGCGACATCGGCTTCGTCTTCCAGGAGCCGACGCTGATGCCCTGGGCGACGGTGGCGGACAATGTCTGGCTGCCCCTGCGCCTCAAGGGCGTATCGCGGGCGAAGGCCGATCCGGTGATCCGCGACAGCCTCGCGCTCGTCGGCCTCGCCGCCTTCGCCGGCGCCTATCCGCGCGAATTGTCCGGCGGCATGAAGATGCGCGTCTCCATCGCCCGCGCGCTGGCGACGAAGCCCTCCATCCTCCTGATGGACGAGCCCTTCGCCGCGCTCGACGAGATCACCCGCTTCAAGCTCAACGACGATCTCCTGCGCCTCAAGGCCGAGCTCGGCTGTACGGTCGTCTTCGTCACCCATTCGGTCTACGAGAGCGTCTACATGTCGAGCCGCATCGTGGTGATGGCGGCGCGCCCCGGCCGCGTCGTTTCGACGATCGAGGTCGACGTGCCGATGCCGCGTGGCGAGAGCTTCCGCGCCACGGCGCGCTATGCCGAATTGTGCCGCGAGGCCTCGGCCGCCCTGCACGGCGCCATGGCGCCCGACGACCATCTCTAGCAGCCCACGATGAGCGCCTCGACAGACGATACGCCCGCAACCTCCGGCCCCTCGCGCATGGATGCGACGCGCCTCGCCGCCATCCTCCTGCCGGTCGCGATTCTCCTCCTCGCCGTCGCCGGCTGGGAGGCGGCGGTTCAGCTCAACGAGATCCCTCCCTACATCCTGCCGGCGCCGTCGCAGATCGCGGCGACGCTCGTCAAGGACTGGCCGGTGCTGTTCGGCTCGCTGCTCGTGACGCTGCGCATCACCTTTCTCGCGCTGTTCGCCGCCGTCGTCGGGGGCGTCCTGCTCGCCATCCTCTTCGCCCAGTCGCGCTGGATCGAACTGTCCTTCTTCCCCTTTGCGGTGATCCTGCAGGTGACGCCGATCGTCGCCATCGCGCCGCTGCTGCTCATCTATCTCGAACCGGGCACGGCCGTGCTCGTCTGCGCTTTCCTCGTCGCCTTCTTCCCCATCCTGTCGAACACCGCGCTCGGGCTTGCCTCCGCGGATCACAACCTGCGCGACCTCTTCGACCTCTACGGCGCCTCGCGCTTCAAGCAGCTCATCTACCTGCGCCTGCCGGCCGCCCTGCCCTATTTCCTCGGCGGGCTGCGCATCGGCGGCGGGCTGGCGCTGATCGGCGCCATCGTCGCCGAGATCGCCGCCGGCACGGCGGGCCAGGGCTCGGGCCTTGCTTTCCGCATCATCGAATCGGGCTACCGGCTCAACATCCCGCGCATGTTCGCGGCGCTCTTCCTGATCTCTGTGGCGGGCATCCTCATCTTCCTCCTCTTCACGGCCCTCAGCCATCTCCTGCTGCACCGCTGGCACGAGAGCGCCCGCAAGCGGGAGGCCTGAGGTGAGCCGCGGCTTCCTTTCGCTTCCCGACACGTCGGCCTTCGTCCTCGCCGACGCCACGGTGCCGGCGGCGGTGCTGCCCGCGGCGGCCATACGCGGCGCCGTCGAAGGGCTCGTGCGCTGCGACATTCACGTGGCCGACGGCCGCATCGCGCGCATCGCTCCCGTCGGTGGCGGCGAGGAAACAGCGTCCGCGCCGACGCGGGTCGGCCTCGACGGCGGCATCGTCCTGCCACGCCTCGTCGACGTGCATACTCATCTCGACAAGGGCCACATCTGGCCGCGCACACCGAACCCCGACGGCAGCTTCATGGGCGCGCTCGACAGCGCCGGGCGGGATCGCATTGCCTTCTGGAGCGCCGAAGACGTCGCCGCCCGCATGGACTTCGCCCTGCGCTGCGCCCTCGCCCACGGCACGGGCGCCGTGCGCACGCATCTCGACTCGCTCGGGCCGCAGACCGCCATCTCCTGGCCGGTCTTCGCCGAGATGCGCGAGGCGTGGAAGGGGCGCATCGCCCTACAGGCAACCGCGCTCTTCACCTGCGACATCGTCACCGGCGACGAGCCGCAATTCCGCGACATCGTCGCCACCGTCGCCCGTCATGGCGGCGTCCTCGGCGGCGTCACCTTCCTCGGCGCCGCGCCAGATGCGGCGCTCGATCTTGCCCTCGATCGCATCTTCATGGCCGCCGCAGCCAACGGCCTCGACCTCGACTTCCATGTTGACGAGAGCGACGCCCCCGAGGCGCGCAGCCTCGAGCGCATCGCCGACGCCGCCATGCGCCACCGCTTCAAGGGCCGCATCCTCGCCGGCCACTGCTGCTCGCTGGCCCTGCAGAATGAAACCGATGCCGCGCGCGTTATCGACAAGCTGGGCGAAGCGGGCATTGCCGTGGTCTCGCTGCCGATGTGCAACATGTACCTGCAGGATCGCCGCCCGGGACGCACGCCACGCTGGCGCGGCGTCGCGCCCCTGCACGAGTTGAAGGCCGCCGGAGTGCCGGTGATGGTGGCGAGCGACAACACGCGCGACCCCTTCTACGCTTACGGCGACCTCGACATGGTCGAGGTCTTCCGCGAAGCGACGCGCGTCGCCCATCTCGACCACAACGGCGACGACTGGATCGCGACGGTGACGACGACGCCGGGCGACGTGATGCGCCTTGCCGACGCGGGCCGGCTCGCCGAGGGTGGCCCGGCCGACCTCGTGCTAACACGGGCGCGCAGCTGGACGGAACTTCTGGCACGGCCACAGGCGGACCGCGTCGTCGTCGTGGCCGGCCGGGCCCTCGACGAGGCCCTGCCGGACTATCACGAACTCGACCGGCTGGTCGCAGCGCAACGAGAGGGACAGGACCGATGACCCACCGCTACGACATCGAGGGGCTGAAGAGCCGCATCGACGGTATCAAGACAGAGGACAACCCGGCCCTCGTGCGCCAGAAGAGCCGCGACTTCTTCTGGTATTCGCCGACCCTCAAGCGCCAACTCGAGAACGTCACCGGCGACATCCTCGTCTCGCCCGCGAGCGAGAGCGAGGTGCTGCGCGTGCTCGCCGCCGCCTACGAGCTCGGCATCCCGGTCACACCGCGCGGCACCGGTACCGGCAATTACGGCCAGGCCATGCCACTCTCTGGCGGTGTCGTCCTCGACATGTCGGGCATGGACAAGGTCAAGGAGATCGGCCCCGGGCGCCTCGTGGCCGAGCCCGGCGCCATGCTCGCCAAGATCGACCGGCAGACCCGGCCCCATTCCGGGCAGGAGCTGCGCCTCTTCCCGTCCACCTATGCCACCGCCTCGCTCGGCGGCTTCATCGCCGGCGGCTCGGGCGGCGTCGGCTCCATCCGCTGGGGCGGCTTGCGCGATGCCGGCAACGTCCTCTCGCTCAAGGTCGCGACCATGGAGGCGAGCCCGCGCGTCCTGACGCTCACGGGCGACGACCTGCACAAGGTGGCCCATGCCTACGGCACCAACGGCATCATCACGGAAGTCTCCGTGCCGCTGGCGCCGGCCTATACCTGGGTCGACGTCATTGTCGGCTTCGACACGCTGGCTGCGGCCGCGGCCTATGCCAACGCCCTCGGCGAGCAGGACGGGCTCCTCCTGAAGGAGCTCGCCGTCATCGCCGCGCCGGTGCCGCACGACGTCTTCCTGCGCCACCAGAAGTTCCTGCCGCGCGAGAAGCACATCGCCGTCGTCATGGTGGCGGAGCACGCGCTCGACGCCACCCTCGCCTTCACCCGCCGCTTCGCGGGGGCGGAGGTGCTCTTCCGCCAGGACGTGATGAGTCCCGAGGAGCTGCGCGGCCTGCCGCCCGCCTTCGAGCT
This sequence comes from Chelatococcus sambhunathii, assembly GCF_001418005.1. Classification (GTDB taxonomy): domain Bacteria; phylum Pseudomonadota; class Alphaproteobacteria; order Rhizobiales; family Beijerinckiaceae; genus Chelatococcus_A; species Chelatococcus_A sambhunathii. The sequence goes on from NZ_LIOL01000001.1 coordinate 648,539, forward strand.
CGCCTGGAACCACACGACGCTGCGCGCCCTGCGTATCGACCCGAGCATCACCTATCTGCAGACGCTCTATCCCTTCCCGAACCAGCTCGACCTCGTCGAGAAGACCCGCGAGCGCTTCGGCGACGAGGTGATGGCCCATCTCGAATTCGTCCGCTTCGACGGCAAGATCACCTGCTTTGGCCTGCCGCTCGTGCGCTTTACCAGCGAGGAGCGCCTCGACGAGATCATCCGCATCCACGAGGACATGGGCGTGCCTGTGTTCAATCCGCATCGCTACACGCTCGAAGAGGGTGGCATGAAGCAGACCGATGCCGTGCAACTCGCCTTCAAGCGCGAGGCCGACCCACGGGGCCTCCTTAACCCCGGCAAGATGATCGCCTGGGAGAACCCGGACTACGATTACACGTCGGGCAAGACCTACCTCTTTCCTGGCCTTGCCGACCGCGCCGCCTGACGCCGGGCGGCAGCGATGCGCATCCTCCTCGTCTACTGCCACCCTTGCGCGGACAGCTTCACCGCGGCGGTGCGCGACACCGCCCTCTCTGCCCTGTCGGGCCGAGGGCACGACGTGCACCTGCTCGATCTCTATGCCGAGGGCTTCGACCCGGTAATGAGCGCGGACGAGCGCCGCGGCTATCACACGCCCGGCACCAACGAGGAGCCGGTCGCCGGCCATCTCGCCCTGCTGCGCTGGGCGGAAGGGCTCGTCTTCGTCCACCCCACCTGGTGGTACGGGCCGCCGGCGATGCTCAAGGGCTGGCTCGATCGCGTCTTCGTGCCGCATGCCACCTTCCGCATGCCCGAGCGCGGCAAGACGACCCTCGGCACCATGGGCCACATCCGCTTTCTCGCCGTCGTCTCCACCCTCGGCAGCCCGCGCTGGTGGTGGTGGTTCATGGGCATGCCCGGCCGGCGCATGCTGCTGACCGGCATCGGCGCCCTGTGCGGCCTCAGGTGCAAGCGCCTCTGGCTCGGCCTGCACGGCATGGACACCGTGACGGCGGACGAGCGCCGGCGCTTTCTCGCCAGGGTTTCGCGCGTCCTCGGCCGTGTCTGACCGACGATAGGCTCAGGCCGTCATTGAAGTGTCACGGCCTGCCGGTCATTATTTCGACGGCAAGGCAAGCCCTTCGATGAGCGAAACTGTTCGAGGCCCGCAATGAAGCACCCGGTCGCCAAGAGTGTCGGGTGGGCACTTGTCCACGCGGCCCGCCTCCACCGCACGCGCGTCGGCGAGCGGCTCAACGGCCTCGGCCTGTTCCCGGGCCAGGAGCAGGTGCTCCAGGCCCTCGTCGGCGGCAAGACGCTGACCATGGGTGAGCTCGCCGGCCTCCTGCGCGTCAAGCCGCCCACCGCCTCCAAGACCATCGCTCGGCTCGCGGCTCAGGGGCTTGTCCAGCGCGCCACAGAGCCGGGTGACGCCCGCATCGTCGTCGTGAGGCTGACCGACGAGGGCTCCCGCCGCGCCGCCTCGATCGATAATCTCTGGAACGAGGTGGAGGACGATCTGCTGCGGGGCTTCGACAACAAGGACACCAAGCGCCTGCGCAAGCTCCTGCGCAAGGCTGCCAGGAATCTCGCGGGCAGCAGCTCCGACGAGGGCGAGAGTCTCGACGAGGATCCTGACACCGACGACATCGAGGAGGCGCCCGCGATCGCCTCCGTTGGCTGAGCACCGCATCGCCGCAGCACCGCACAAGGCGCAGGGGAGCTTTGCGGGGGGACGACTCGCTCTTCGCCCGCGCCTCGTCTAGCGTCGGGCATGGCTCGGTCAAAACGGTTGAAATCGGCAGGATGACGCAGGCCTCGCTCGAAGCGGCGGATGAAAGGGCGCGCAGGGACCGGCTCGTCGCGATCGCCCTGATGTGCGGGGCCCTTCTGTGCTTCGCCTGCCTCGACACCAGCGCCAAGTGGCTCAACCGTTACATGGACCCTATCCAGACGGTGTGGGTGCGCTATATCGGCAGCATCATCTTTGTGGCGGCGCTCATCAATCCCGCCACGCATCCCGGCGTTCTCAGGACCAACCGCCTCGCGCTGCAGCTCGGGCGCTCGCTGCTGCTCTTCCTGTCAACGATTCTCAACTTCTTCGCGCTGCGCTACCTGCAGCTCGTCGAGACGATGTCGATCCTCTTTTCGACGCCGCTCATCGTCGCGCTGATCGCCGGCCCGCTCCTCGGCGAATGGGCGGGGCCGCGACGCCTCGCCGCCATCGGCGTCGGATTCATCGGCGTCCTCGTGGTCACCCGGCCCGGCATCGGCGGGCTGCATCCGGCCGCGCTGCTCTCCGTCGCCGGCGCCGTCTGCTATGCTCTTTACAGCATCGCCACGCGCGTCCTCGCCGCCCATGATTCGTCCGAGACGACGATGGTCTATTCCGGCTTCGCCGGGGTGGCGCTGACGACGCCGATCATTCCCTTCGTCTGGTCAGCTCCGGCCTCGCTCATGGTCTGGCTCATGATGTTCGCCGTCGGCGCTTTCGGCGCGCTCGGGCACTGGATGCTGATTCTGGCGCACCGGCGTGCCCCCGCCCCGATTCTCGCCCCTTTCATCTACACGCAGATCGTGTGGATGATCGCGCTCGGCCTCATCGTCTTCGGCGATGTGCCGGACGGATGGACGCTCGCGGGCGCCGGCATCGTCGTCGCATCCGGGCTCTATCTGCTGTACCGGGAGCGCGTGCAGAAGGCCCCGCTGAGCCAGGCTGCAGGCTGAGACGGACATCTTGCCACGCGCCGCGGCGCAGAATGTCGTTTCGCCAAATGGCCCCTTGACTTAATTCGATTGAAAATGCGTCCTTGCTGGACAAGCAAAGGGCTCCGGCGAAGCGGGGCAGACCAGGGGGAAGCGCAGACCATGACCGTCGATGGCTTGATGACCGAAGGCCAGGAGCGCGGCCGCGTAACCCTGCAGGTCATCGCCGACAAGCTCTCCCTCTCCACGGCCACCGTCTCGCTCGCCCTACGCGACAGCGCCGTGGTGGCCGAAAGCACCAAGCAGCGCGTGCAGGAACTCGCCCGCGAGCTCGGCTATGTCTACAACCGCAGCGCCGCCAGCCTGCGCACCGCCCGCACCAACATCATCGCGGTCGCCTTCCACGACATCACCAACCCCTATTTCACCGAACTGCTCAGCACGATCGAGGACACGGCGAGCCGCAACGGCCTCACCATCCTGCTAGGCACCTATGCCGAGAGTCTCGAGAAGCAGAACAAGGTCTTCGCGACGCTCCGGGAATATCGGCCGGACGGCATGATCATCTGCCCTGCCGGTGGCACCACGGTCGCCAACCTGCGCATCCTGACGTCAGCGGGCATTCCCGTCGTGCAGGTGTCGCGCGAGGTGCCTGACGCCCCTCTCGACTTCGCCGGCTCCGACGACGCGCGGGGCATGGAGCTGGCGGTCGAGCACCTGCTCGCGCTCGGCCACCGGCGCATTGCGCTCATCGGCGGCAACGAGTTGATCTCGACCGGGCACAACCGCAGGATCGGCTATCGCAACACCCTCGCCCGCCATGGCATCCGCTTCGATCCCGCCCTCGTCGTCGAGGGCTTCGGCACGCGCGAGCTCGGCTTCCGCAGCGTGCAGAGTCTGCTCGGACTTCACGATCCGCCGACGGCCGCCGTCTGCTTCAACGACCTCGTCGCCTTCGGCGCGATGCTCGGCCTGCGCCATGCGGGGCGTGAGGCCGGCGTCGACTTTTCAGTCGTCGGTTGCGACGACGTCGCCGAGGCAGCCCAGTGGTATCCGGCCCTGACGACGGTTCATAACCGCCAGCTCGAAATGGGCCAGAGCGCCGCCGAGCTGCTCATCCGCCGCATTGCCTCACCGCAGGCGGAGGTGCGCCGCGTCCTCCTCGAGCCGCGCCTCGTCGTGCGCAACTCGACCTGCCCGCTGCGGTGACAAGGGGCGGATAGCGAACCGCGGGCCCGGCCATCTCTCGACCCAGCGCCAGCACAACGCACGACCGTCCAGGTTGAGCGACGTATCGTCTGCAACGGCCCGGTGCACGCCCCTCTCGTCATGGCCTGGCGCGTCCCGGCCATCCACGCCTTTGACGTCGCTGATGTTGGCAAGGGCGTGGATGCCCGCGAGGAGCGCGGGCATGATGACCAGGCCAGCCGGCCCTATTCCTTCACCGCGCCGGTCATCGACGAGACGTAGTGCTCGACGAAGAAGGAATAGAGGATGACCACCGGCAGGGAGCCGATGAGCGCCCCGGCCATCAGCGACCCCCATTCATAGACGTCCGAGCGCACCAGCTCCGTCAGCACGCCGACCGGCACCGTCTTGTTCTCCGACGAGGCGATGAAGGTGAGCGCGTAGATGAACTCGTTCCACGACAGCGTAAAGGCGAAGATGCCGGCCGAGATCAAGCCCGGCACCGACAACGGCAGCAACACCTTGACGAGGATCTGCCAGCGCGAGGCGCCGTCGATCAGCGCGCATTCCTCGAGCTCGTAGGGGATGGAGCGGAAATAGCCCATCAGCAGCCACGTGCAGAACGGTACGAGGAAGGTCGGATAGGTGAAGATGAGCGCCAGCTTGCTGTCGTATATGCCGAAGTTGAACACCATCAGGGCCAGCGGAATGAACAGGATCGACGGCGGCACCAGATAGGCGAGGAAGATGGCGAGGCCGACGAAGCGCGAGCCCGTGAAGCGCAGCCGCTCGATGGCATAGGCCGCGAACACCGAGGTGACGAGCGACACGAAGGTCGCCGCCACCGCGACGATCATCGTGTTAACCAGCCAGCCCGGATAGGAGGTCTCGAACAGGAGGTAGCGAATGTGGTCGAGCGTCGGGTCGACCACCCAGAAGGGGCTGTAGTTGTTGTAGTCCGTCAGCTGGGCATTCGGTTTGATGGAGGTGATCGCCATCCAGTAGAACGGGAACAGCAAGACGAAGAGGAAGACGAGAAGGGGCAGGTAGACGGTCACGAGTCGCCGCGGCAGGCGCTCGAGATAGCCCATCCCGCCCTCGTCGCCAACGAGGGCCTCGCGGGGCGCCGTGTGGGTTGGAGCGCTCATCGATGTCTCCCTCAATCGGCCCCGCCCTGCTGCCAGCGGCGGCGTTGCAGGCCGAAATAGCTGAACAGGATGGCGGCAAGCAGGAATGGAATCATGGCGACCGCGATAGCCGCGCCCTCGCCCAGCTGCCCACCGGGAATGGCCCGCTGGAAGCTCAGCGTTGCCATGAGATGTGTCGCATTGAGCGGCCCGCCGCGCGTCAGCACGTAGATGAGCTGGAAGTCGGTGAACGTGAACAGCACCGAGAAGGTCATCACAACGGCGATGATCGGCGTCAGCATGGGCAGCGTGATGTGGCGGAAGCGCTGCCATGATGTTGCCCCGTCCAGCGTCGCCGCCTCGTGCAGCGAAGGCGGAATGGTCTGCAGGCCCGCGAGCAGCGAGATGGCGACGAAGGGAATGCCGCGCCAGACATTGGCTGCGATCACCGAGGCCCGCGCATTCGTCGCGTCGCCAAGGAAGTTGATGTTGGAATCGATCAGGCCGATCTTGATTAGCGCCCAGGAGATGATGGAGAACTGCGCGTCGTAGATCCACCAGAAGGCGATCGCCGACAGCACGGTCGGCACGACCCAAGGCAGCAGCACGATGGCGCGGAAGAAGGCCTTGAACGGCAGGCGCTCGTTGAGAAGCAGGGCAAGCCACAGGCCGAGCCCGAATTTCAGCACCGAGGCGACGGTGGTGTACAGGATGGTGTTGAACACCGACAGCCAGAAGATGTGGTCTTCCCACAAGAGCTGGTAATTCTCCAGCCCGACGAAGATGCCCGAGCGGCCGATGCGCGTGTCTGTGAACCCCAGCCAGACACCGAGGCCGAGGGGATAGGTGAGGAAGACCAGCAGGAACGCGGCCGCTGGCAACAGGAACAGGACGCCGAGGACATTATGGTCGTGCGCAAGCCGCGACAGGCTCCAGCGCGATGAGGGGGCGGCCGGGATCGAATCGGCACTGACGGACATACGCCGCTCTCCGGTTTCACAGTGAACGAGACCGCCACGCGGCCGGGTTTGACGGGCCGCGGCGGCCTTGAGGAGGCGGCGGCGGCGCCGCCGCCTCGTGATCGATCAGACGCGGTAGTAGCGGTTGGCGCGCTGCTCGGCGCGCTTGGCCGCATCTTCCGGCGTGCGCTGGCCGGTCGCTGCCTCGGCGAACATGTCGACGAGCACGTAATCCGCCATGACCGCTGCCGAAGCATAGCCGAGCGGCCCGGCATAACCGTTCGGGCGCAGCGTCTCGGAGGCCTTGGCATAGGGCGCGTGCACCGGATCCGACGTCCACACCGGATTGCTGGCGAAGGCCTTCAAGGTCTGGCAGCAATAGGCGCTCGAGCCCTGGATCCAGTTGTTCATCTGGTCGGCCTCGAACATGAACTGCAGATAGGCCTGCGCCGCCTGCGGGAACTTCGTGTACTTGAAGATCACCGCCGTCGTCGTCTGGTGCAGCTCGACAGACTGGCCAACCGGTCCGATCGGCAGGTTGGTCGTCTTGATGTCCGCCGCCATCTCGGCGAGTTTCGGATCGTTCTTGGCGGCGTAGTAGAGCGACACGCCGTTCGCCGTCACCGAGATCTCGCCCGCGAGGAACGCGCGGTTGTTGTTGACGTCGAGCCAGCTCTCCGTGCCGGGGATGAAGGTCTGGTAGAGCTCGCGGGCATATTTCAGCGCCTCGATCGTCTCCGGGCTGTTGATGACGACTTTGCCGTTCTCGTCGACCATCTTGCCGCCATGGCTCCACAGCAGCCAGTGGGCGTAGTTGTTGCCGTCGCCAACGGCCTTGCCGTGCGGGAAGCCCGCCGGGTGGCCCTTGGCCTTCAGTGCCTTGCAGAGCTCGAGGAAGCCCTTGGTGTCCTTCGGAAACTCGCTGAAGCCAGCTTCCTTAACCCAGCTATCGCGATAGCACAGGGCGTTGCCGATGGTGGCGAGCGGCAGGCCGATGAACCGCCCGTCGCGCTTGGCATAGCCCTCGGGGCCAGCGTACCAGCCGCCGTAGCGCGAGCCGAGGTCGTTGGCAAGGTCGGTCACGTCGAGGAGCTTGTCGGGATACTGGTGCGCGTCGTCGAACCACACCCACATGACATCCGGCCCGGAGCCGACATTGGCCGCGACCGCCGCCTTCGGCCGGATGTCTTCCCAGCTCTCCTTGTCGATGCGCACCTCGACGCCGGTGGCTTCCGTGAATTTCTTGGTATTGGCGAGCCAAGCGTCCTCGTCGCCCTTGACGAAGGGTGACCAGCGCAACACCCGCAATGAGGCGCCCTGCTCGGGCGTGAACTTCATGGCGGACTGGGCACGGGCCGGCACGGAGCCGAGCATGGACATGCCGGCGGCGCCGGCGGCAAGGCCGGCGCTGCCGAGAAGCAGATCGCGTCTCGAAATGGTCATGGGCAATCCTCCGATATGATGGGACGCAACTCATGGGCGCGGTGCGGCCGTCCCTTGGCCATTCTGCATGAAGACACCGCCATGCAGCCGCGGCCGCAAGGCCGCGGCCGAAGCCTTACAGGCGCTGACCCGTCTGCGCGTCGAACAGGTGAACGAGCGCGGGATTGGGCGTGAGCGGGATGGTGTCGCCCGGGCCGACGGTGACGCGCTCGCGGAAGACGCCGACAATGTCCTGCCCGCCGAGTTTGGCGAAGACCTGGGTCTCCGAGCCCGTCGGTTCGACGACGACGACCTCGGCCGGGATGCCGTTCGCCTCGTCAATAACGAAATGCTCTGGCCGGATGCCATAGACGGCCGGACGCCCGTCTGCACCGGCCGGCGCCGTAGCCAGCGGCAGCTCGAGGCCGCCCTCTGTCCTGAAGACCGCCTTGCCGTTAGCCGTGATGCTGCCCTTGATGAAGTTCATGGCCGGCGAGCCGATGAAGCCGGCGACGAACATGTTGGCGGGCCTGTCGTAGAGCTCAAGCGGCGCGCCCATCTGCTCGACGATGCCGTCGTGCATGACAACGATCTTGTCGGCCATGGTCATGGCCTCGATCTGGTCATGCGTGACGTAGACCGTCGTGGTCTTCAGGCGCTGGTGCAGTTCCTTGATCTCGGTGCGCATCTGCACACGCAGCTTGGCATCGAGGTTCGACAGCGGCTCGTCAAAAAGGAAGACCTGCGGGTCGCGTACGATGGCGCGGCCCATGGCGACGCGCTGGCGCTGGCCGCCCGAGAGCTGGCGCGGGTAGCGGTCAAGCAGATGGCCGAGGCCGAGGATGTCGGCCGCCTTCTTGACACGGGCCTCGATCTCGCTCTTGGGTGCGTTCCGCAGCTTGAGCGAGAAGGCCATGTTATCCGCCACCGTCATGTGCGGATAGAGCGCGTAGTTCTGGAAAACCATGGCGATGTCCCGCTCCTTCGGCGGCACATCGTTCACGACGCGTTCGCCAATGCGGATTTCGCCGCCCGTCACGTTCTCGAGGCCGGCCACCATCCGCAGCAGGGTCGACTTGCCGCATCCGGAAGGGCCGACGAGAATCACGAACTCGCCGTCCACGATGTCGATCGACACGCCGTGGATGACCTGGGTCGCGCCAAACGCCTTGCGCACGTCTCGAATTTCAACCGATGCCATTTAAGTCGACCGTCCCTGTTCGAGCGGCGCCACCGGCCGCATCACCACTTTCCCCGATGCCTTCCACGGAAAGCATCAGGACACGCGAGATCGTTCGTCAAACGCAATCGCTACGCAAGACGAAAACCCGCTCATCGCGAAAAGCTGAGATGACGCGCACCGGTTGCGCACGCTGTCCCCTCCCCTGGGCCCGCGAAGGCTGTTCCCCCCATCGCCGGTATCCGGCAATTCTTGGCGTGCCGCGTCGGCGGCATCCTTGTTCACCCAACGCTAGCCGCGTCTCAACTTGAATTCAATCGTTTAAACGCTTAAGCCCGACGAAACCGAACGACAGCCAGGGAAACGCGCCCGTGAGCAAGCCCGACATTCTCCTCGTCCGCCCCATCATGCCTCTCATCGAGGATGGACTGACGCAGCACTTCACCTTGCACAAGCTCGCCCAGGTCGCGGACGAGGCAGCCTTCTTCCGCGAGGTAGGCCCGCGCATCCGCGGTGTCGCGGCCGGTGGCGCCGGCAAGGCCGACAGGGCACTGATCGAGAAGCTACCGGCGCTCGAGATCATCGCCAATTTCGGCGTCGGCTATGACGGCATCGACGTGAAGGCGGCAGCCGAGCGTGGCGTCATCGTCACCAACACGCCAGACGTGCTCACGGACGAGGTGGCGGACCTCGCACTCGGTCTGCTTCTCGCCACCGTGCGCCAGATTCCGCAGGTGGACCGTTATCTGCGCGCCGGCAAGTGGCTGGAGAAGCCCTATCCGCTCACCGCCACGCTGCGCGAGCGCAAGGTCGGCATCCTCGGCCTCGGTCGCATCGGCAAGGCCATCGCCGAGCGTTGCGCCGCCTTCGGCCTTGACATCGCCTACCACGGCCGCAGCCGCCAGGCGGACGTGCCCTACCGCTACTACGACAACCTCCTCGCCATGGCACGCGACGTCGACGTGCTGATGGTGGTCGCGCCGGGCGGGACGGCGACGCATCACATCGTCAATGCCGAGGTGCTGGAGGCGCTCGGCCCGGACGGCATCCTCATCAATGTCGGCCGCGGCACCGTCGTCGACGAGAAGGCGCTGGTCGCCGCCCTGCGCGACCGCAAGATCCTCTCCGCCGGCCTCGATGTCTTCGAGGACGAGCCGCGCGTGCCGGCCGAGCTCATCGCCATGGATCACGTGGTGCTGCTGCCCCACGTCGGCTCCGCCTCGGTCTACACCCGCAACGCCATGGGCCAGCTCGTCGTCGACAACCTCGTGTCCTGGTTCGAGGGCAAGGGCCCGAAGACGCCGGTCGCCGAGACGCCCTGGCCGCGGAAGTGACGCGCAGCTGAACTCATCGAGCAGCGCAGCCGCCAGAGGGCCCTGTCCCCCTCCCCCCCCCCCCGCTTGCGGCGAGGAGGGGCTAGGAGTGGGGGGCGCCGACGCTCGTCACGAGCATGCCGGCAATCCCCGACCAGCAACGCTCTCTCCCAACTTTCAATCGGCGACCGCCGGCCTGCGGCATCGCCCCGCCCCTCCCCACCGCTTCGTGGGGGAAGGCGCGACCGGGGGCGTTCGAGTCAGGCCTTCCTCGCCCGCCACGGGCGCTTGATGCCCCACGGCTGTTCGGTCGAGATAAAATGCCACCGTTTCCCCACGTCTTGGCCGGGCCTATCCCGGCCATCTTCGCCGTTGACGTTGCTCAGCCGGCAAAGACGTGGGTGCCGGCGGCCAGCGCGGGCCTGACCACATCGAAGAATGCCAGCTTGCGTGCTCCTTCCCGTCACACCCCCAGTTTGCCACCGAGCTCATCCTCGATATGCACGCGGATGATGTCGTCGAAGGACGCCTCCGCCTTGAAGCCGAGGGAGAGGGCGCGGCTGGCATCGAAGTTGCGCGGCCAGCCAGCGACAATCTTCATGATGCCCGGATCCGGCTCGTGCCTGACCAGCGCCACCGCCTTGTCGCCGGCGATGCGCCGCAGCGCCTCGAGTTGCTCGCCCACGGTCACGGAGAGGCCCGGCATGGTGAGGTTGCGACGCGGCCCCACCTTTTCGCCCTCGATGGTCGCGGCGTGGATGAGGAAGCCGACGGCCGAACGCGGGCTCGCGTGCCAGTGGCGCACGTCCTCGCCCACGGGCAGCACCGCCTCGATACCGGACAGCGGCTCGCGAATGATGTTGGAGAAGAAGCCCGACGCCGCCTTGTTCGGCTTGCCCGGCCTGACGCAGATCGTCGGTAGGCGGATGCCGATGCCGTCGAAGAAGCCACGGCGGGTGTAATCCGCAAGGAGCAGTTCGCCGATCGCCTTCTGCGCGCCGTAGCTCGTCAGCGGCGTGGTGAAGAACTCGTCGCCGATCGCGTCGGGGAAGGGCGCGCCGAACACCGCGATCGAGGAGGTGAAGACGAGGCGCGGCACATAGCCCTCGATCGCGCGCACCGCGTCGAAGAGATAACGCGTGCCGTCGAGATTGATGCGGTAGCCCTTGTCGAAATCCGCCTCCGCCTCGCCGGAGACGATGGCCGCGAGATGGAAGATGACATCCGGTCGCTCGGCCACCAGCTTCTCGGCTTCGCCCGGCTGAGAGAAATCGGAGGCGAGCGTCTTCACGGCGAAAGGCGCACCCGCCGGGACGGGCGGCTCCACGATGTCGTGCAGCGTGGCGCGCGTGATCGTCTTGCCGCCGAGCGCTCCGTCTCGGACCAGCCGTTCCGTGAGCTTGCGGCCGACCATGCCCGCCGCGCCGATGATGAGGATATGCATGACCTGGGGTTCCTTTGCATTGCGGTAGGGACGGAGCCCCTCCCCCTTGCGGGGAGAGTTGGGGTGCGGTCGCGACGCAAGAGCCATGAAGCCCTGCATGCTGCACCACCCCCTCCCTACCCTCGGAGAGGGAACGGGATGCGCTCGCCCCGTTAGACCAATCGTCGTTCAGAGCGCGAAGCCGCCGTCGGCGAGATGGATCTGGCCCGTCGTGAAGGCCGACTCGTCGGAGGCGAGATAGACTGCGAGAGCGGCGATCTCTTCCGGCTTGCCGAGCCGGCCCATCGGCTGGCGGTCGATGAAGGCCTGCCGGACGGCTTCCACGCTCTGGCCGGTCTCGCGCGCCAGGGTCGCGATGCGCTCGTCGAGCGAGGGTGATTCGATGGTGCCGGGGCAGATGGCGTTGGCGCGCACGCCCTTGCGGATGAAGTCGGCCGCCAGCGCCTTGGTGAGGCCGACGACCGCCGCCTTGCTGGCACCATAGACATAGCGGTTGGGGATGCCGCGCACGGAGGAGGCACCCGAGGCGATGTTGACGATGGAACCGGCGCCCTTCTCCAGCATACCGGGCAGGAATGCGCGCACCGTGCGATGCATCGACTTCACGTTGAGGTCGAAGGAGAAATCCCAGTCCTCTTCCGAGCATTCCAACACCGAGCCGTGGTGGACATAGCCGGCCGCGTTGAGCAGCACATCCACCGGGCCGACGGCGCGCGCCAGCGCCTCGACGGCAGCGGTCGAGCGCACATCGAGTTTGCTGCAGCGCGCGCCCGCAAGACCGGCGAGCTTGGTCTCGTCGAGATCGGTCGCGACGACTAGGGCTCCCTCGCGCAGGAAGGCCTCGGCGCAGGCCCGGCCGATGCCCTGCCCTGCCGCCGTCACGACACATGTCTTGCCCGATAGGCGTCCAGCCACTTGTGTTACTCCCTAGATTGTCGCTTGAGATTTCTTCTGAAAAGCGGCGAGCGGGACGCGCTGGCGCCCCGCGGCGTCGAAATTGTCGGGCGACAGCCAGCCCTCGAAGGCCGCCTTGCGCGCCGGCCACTCTCTGTCGAGCATCGCGAACCAGGCGGTATCGCGGTTCTTTCCCTTGACGATCATGTGCTGGCGGAAGATGCCCTCGAAGGTGAAGCCGAAGCGCTCGGCTGCCCGACGCGAGGCGGCATTGGCCGCGTTGCACTTCCACTCGAAGCGGCGGTAGCCGAGATCGTCGAAAACATGCTTCGCAAGAAGATAGATCGCCTCCGTCGCCGCAGGGGTGCGCTGCAGCGCCGGCGAGAAGACGATGTTACCGACCTCGACGACCCCGTGGGCGGGGCGGATCTCCATCAGCGTCGCGAGCCCCACGGCCCGTCCCGTGCCGCGGTCGATCACGGTGAAATAGAACGGGTCGCTCAGCTCCGCCCGCCCCTCGAGCCAGAGGCCGAAAGCCTCCGCATCGGCGAAGGGGCCGTAGGCCATGTAGTCCCAGAGGCTGTCGTGGCCGGCGACGGCCGCCCACAGGTCGGCCGCATGCCGCCGCGCGTCAAGCGGCGCGAGAACGACCGTGCGCCCCTCGTGCTCTCGCCGCGGCGGCAGGCCGCGCGCCGGGCCGATGACCGGAGCGTTCATCGCGTCGGCCTCCGCCCGTGCGCCAGGTCGTCGCGAAAGAAGCCGTTGATCTCGTCGAAGGGCACGGCCTCGGCGAGCGCGTCGAAGCGCCCGGTCGCCGCGACACTGCGCGCCGCCTGCATGAAGGCGCCCCAGGCAACCCGGCACAAGGCCGAGCCGCCGCTGAGGCGCTTGACGCCGAGGGCCGAAAAATCGTCGACGCCCATGGTCGTGCCGGCGGGAATGAGCACGTTGACGGGCTTGGGCGCCACGGCTTCCACGATGGCGCGGATCTGCTCGGGCGTCCTGCAGCCCGGCGCATAGAGGCAATCGGCCCCGGCCTCGGCATAAGCCACGAGCCGGCGGATGGATTCGTCGAGCGGCGCCGCATGGCCGACGAGCCAGCACTCTGCCCGCGCCGTCAACACGACGCCCTTGCCGGTCTCGTCGATGGTCGCACGCGCCGCCGCGATCCGTTCCTGCGCGAGGCTGAGGTCATAGAGTGGACGCGACGGCTCTCCCGTCGCGTCCTCGATGGAGAGGCCCGCGACGCCGGTGTCGACGCACAGCCGCACATTCTTGGCGACGTCGCCCGGCTCGTGCGCATAGCCCGATTCGAAATCGGCGTTCACCGGCACGTCCACGGCTTCGACGATCTCGCGGATATGAGCCAGCATCGCATCGCGCGGCACGGCCCAGTCGGTGTCCGGGAAGCCCTGCGAGAAGGCGACGCCCGCGCTCGTCGTCGCGAGCGCCTTGAAGCCGAGGCTCTGCAAGAAGCGTGCGGTGCCCACGTCCCACGGGTTCGGCATGACGAAGGTGCCGCCGGCCTCGTGCAGCCGGCGGAATGCGTGGCGGCGGTCGTGGATGGAGCTCACTGGTCTCTCCGTCGGGAAAGGCGAGCCGTGTGAACGACGTCAATGGTTGTCGCGCGGCACCCCGAAGGTCTGGGAGACCTTTTGATATTTCACCGCCGGTTTCAGCACCATGCCCTCCGAGAGCTGATCGACCATGGCGCGCTGGATCTCCTGCCAGGGCGTCTGGCTGGCGGGATAGGGATAGCCGCCGTTCTTCTCGAGCTCCGCCCGGCGGGCGGCAAGCTCTTCGCCGGAGATGAGGATGTCGGCTGTGCCCTTGCGCAGGTCGACGCGCACCCGGTCGTTGGTCCTGAGCAGCGCCAGGCCGCCGCCATCCGCCGCCTCGGGCGAGGCGTTGAGGATCGACGGGGAGCCCGACGTGCCGGACTGGCGCCCGTCGCCTATGCAGGGCAGCGAGGTGATGCCCTTCTTGAGGAGATAGTCCGGCGCCTGCATGTTGACGACCTCCGCCGCCCCCGGATAGCCGATGGGCCCGGCGCCGCGCATGAAGAGCATGCAATGCTCGTCGATGCCAAGGGCCGGATCGTCGATGCGCCTGTGGTAATCCTCCGGCCCGTCGAAGACGATGGCCCGCCCTTCGAAGGCGTCGGGGTCGCTCGGATTCGACAGGTAGCGGTCGCGGAACTCCTTCGAGATCACGCTCGTCTTCATGATCGCCGAATCGAACAGGTTGCCCTTCAGCACGATGAAGCCGGCATCCTGCATCAGCGCGTTGTCGAAGCTGCGGATGACGTCGCGGTCCTCCGCCTCGCGCCCACGGCAGTTCTCGCCGATGGTCCTGCCGTTCACCGTGAGCGCGCTCTCGTGGATAAGACCATGCTTCATCAGTTCGTTGACCACCGCCGGCACGCCGCCGGCACGGTGATATTCCTCGCCGAGATATTTGCCGGCCGGCTGCAGGTCGACGATCAGCGGCACCTTGTACCCCACCGTCTCCCAGTCCTCCACGCTCAGCGGCACACCAATGTGCTTGGCGATGGCATTGATGTGGATCGGCGCATTGGTCGAGCCGCCGATGGCCGAATTGACCACGATGGCGTTCTCGAAGGCCTCGCGCGTCAGGATGTCGGAGGGCTTCAGGTCTTCCCATACCATCTCGACGATGCGCTTGCCGGTCTCGTAGGCAATCTGCCCGCGCTCGCGGTAGGGTGCCGGGATCGCGGCACAGCCCGGCAGGCTCATGCCGAGCGCCTCGGCCAGCGAGTTCATGGTCGAGGCCGTGCCCATGGTGTTGCAGTGCCCGACGGACGGCGCCGAGGAGGCCACGAGCTCGATGAACTTCTCGTAGTCGATCTTGCCCTCGGCAAGCAGCTCGCGCGCCTTCCACACCACGGTGCCGGAGCCCGTGCGCTCGCCGCGGAACCAGCCGTTGAGCATCGGCCCGCCGGAGAGCACGATGGCGGGGATGTTCACCGTCGCCGCCGCCATGATGCAGGCCGGCGTCGTCTTGTCGCAGCCCGTCGTCAGCACCACGCCGTCGAGCGGATAGCCGTAGAGCACTTCGACGAGGCCGAGATAGGCGAGGTTGCGGTCGAGCGAGGCGGTCGGACGCTTGCCCGTCTCCTGGATGGGATGGACGGGGAATTCCATCACCACGCCGCCGGCCGCACGGATACCTTCGCGCACCCGGTGCGCCAGATCGAGATGGTGGCGGTTGCAGGGCGAGAGGTCCGAGCCCGTCTGGGCGATGCCGATGATGGGCTTGCCCGACTGCAGTTCCTCGCGCGTCAGGCCGTAGTTGAGGTAGCGCTCGAGATAGAGCGCCGTCATGCCCGGATTGTCGGGATTGTCGAACCACAGGCGCGAGCGCAGCTGCGATTTGTCCCGGGATTGCGCAGTCATGTGGCGTTGTCCTTCCCGTCTCACGCCTTTTTGGCAAGGCGCTATAAAACCGATTTAGCCGTTTGATTTCCCTGCCAGCATCGCCCTAAATGCAGCGGAAAATCAATCGTTGAACGGATGCGCTGGAGGCAGGGCTCGGTTGCCTCACGCTGGCAACAGGCGGGGGACGCGAGGGGTGGGGAGCGATCGGAGGGGGCGCAGCGGCCGAACCATGCGGCTGTTCGCGGCGGTGTTCGCCGTCGCCGTGCTGGCCTGCGCCGGTCCGGTCCTCGCGGCCTGTCCCGAGCGGCCGGCGTGCCGCGGCTGCGGCTGCAAGGGCGGCCCCGGCTACCGCGGCCCGGACGGCCGCTGCGTCGGCTTTCGCGACCTCGCGAAGGTCTGCGGATCGCAACCGGAGCGCCGATGCACTTTCGAGAACGCCCCGGGCACGGGCGCCAACCGCGCCTGCGCCCTCGGCAAGCAGATGAACAACCGGGACATCAACGGAAGATCTAGGGAGTGAGAATGCTCAGGATCGTCGACGCCTTCGGGCGTATAGGAGAGGAAAACGCCTTCGCCGTGCTGGCCCGCGCCACCGCGCTCGCCGCCGAGGGGCGCGACATCATCAACCTCGGCATCGGCCAGCCGGATTTCCCGACCCCGCCCCACATCGTCGAGGCGGCCGTCAAGGCCCTGCGCGACGGCCACCACGGCTATACGCCGGCCACCGGCATCCTGCCGCTGCGCGAGGGCGTCGCCGCCGACATCCACCGCCGCCTCGGCGTCTCCGTCTCGCCCGACGAGGTGCTGATCGTACCCGGCGGCAAGGTCACCATGTTCATGGCGATCCTCATGTTCGGCGAGCCGGGGGCCGAGATCCTCTATCCCGATCCCGGCTTTCCCATCTACCGCTCGATGATCGAGTTCACCGGGGCGACGCCCGTTCCGGTGCCGATCCGCGAGGAGAACGGCTTTGCCTTCTCCGCCGAGGAGACCCTGTCGCTGATCACGCCGCGGACGCGCCTCCTCATCCTCAATTCCCCCGCCAACCCCACCGGCGGCGTCACGCCCAAGGCCGAGATCGACCGGCTCGTCGCCGGCCTTGCCGACCACCCGGACGTCGCCGTGATGTCGGACGAGATCTACGGCCAGATGACCTATGACGGCGAGAGCCATGTGTCGCTGCTTGCCTATCCCGAGATCCGCGACCGCCTGATCCTGCTCGACGGCTGGTCGAAGACCTATGCCATGACCGGCTGGCGCATGGGCTTCTCGGTCTGGCCGAAGCCGCTCTACGAGGCGGCGCGCAAGCTCGCGGTCAATTCCTATTCCTGCGTCAATGCCGCCGCGCAATGGGCGGGGCTCGCCGCCCTCACCGGGCCGCAGGATTGCGTGGGAGAGATGGTGGCCGAGTTCGACCGGCGGCGGAAGGTCGTCGTCGAGGGCCTCAACAAGCTGCCGAACGTCTCCTGCGCCACGCCGAAGGGCGCGTTCTATGCCTTCCCGAACGTCTCGCGCACGGGCTGGAAGGCGAAGGCGCTCGCCTCAGCCCTTCTCGAGGAGGCGGGCGTCGCCGTCATCGGCGGGCCGGACTTCGGCGTCCATGGCGAGGGTTTCATCCGCCTGTCCTATGCCAACTCGACCGGGAACATCTTGAAGGCGCTCGAGCGCATGGGCGCCTTCCTCGCCTCGCGCAAGGCGTGACGAGCCTGCCTCGCTCAACGGCAGAGCGTAGCCTCCCCGCCCGTCATGGCCGGGCTCGTCCCGGCCATCCACGCCTTTCA
>NZ_LIOL01000001.1:666138-742075 GCF_001418005.1 Chelatococcus sambhunathii
TTCGTCATGGCCGGGCTCGTCCCGGCCATCCACGCCTTTCAGCCTTGCGCGAGCACGGACGGCGTGGATGCCCGCGACAAGCGCGGGCATGACGGCCGAGACAGTTACGCAGATGGAACAGGAGGAATGAGGCAGAACCTCTCCGCCCGTCATGGCCGGGCTTGTCCCGGCCATCCACGCCCTTCAATCCCGGGCGAGCGTCACGCCGTCATCCCCTCGACGAGTGCGTCAGCACCCCGTGTTCTGCCCGCGGATTACGCCTTCGCCGCCGTCGCCGCCGCGTCGATATGGGCGATAAGCGCCTTGTCGAGGCCGAGCGCGTCGCCGAGCTGGGTCAGGAACGTCTTTTCCTCGAAGGTGTCCGGCTCGATCGTGAGGCGCGCCGCCGTGTAGATCTCGCTCGCCAGTTCCGGCGTCCGCGCGGCGGCAGCGAGCGTCGTGATCGGGGCGGGATTGGCGAATTCGTTGTCGAGGAACTGCGTCGCCTCGATGTCGAAGCCCGCCTGCTTCAGCCCGCCGATGATGCGGCCGCGCTCGACCGTATCGACGTGCCCGTCCGCAGCCGCCGCGGCGATCATCGCCCTCAGCAGCACGAGCGCCGTGTCCTGCGAGGCGCCCTCGACGCTGAAGGGCGACTGCGACGGCGGCGGCAGCATCTGCACTCCGCCGTTTTGCGCACCGGCCGAGGCGGCCGGCTGCTGCCCGGCCTTCCAGTTGCGGTAGGCGGTATAGGCGAGGCCCCCGATCAGGGCGAGGCCGCCGATCTTCGCGGCCGAGCCGGCGAGCTTGCGGCCGGATTTCGAGCCCATCAGCAGGCCCGCGAGGCCGCCGATGACGGCGCTCGCCGCCATGTTGCCCTGCGGCGTGTTGAGATAGCCCATCGCCTTCTCGGCGATGTTGCCGTCCGCCCCCGGTGCTCCGGGGCGTCCGGCTGCGCCTGCACCGCCCGTGAACTGCCCGAGTACGTCGCCCAGCATGTTACCGAGGCCGGCATCCCCCTGCCTGGCGGTATTGCCGCCGGCAGCCGCCGAACCAACCAGCGCATCGAGAAGCTTCTTGGCGTCGAACATTCCTCTCTCCCTGTTGCGGGCGCTGCTCGCCGCCCTCTCCTTCCGGCAGGTAGGATCGCCCGGCGACGAATGCCAGATGGGTACCGCTTCGAAGGGCGACAAATCCCGCCGGCGGGACAGCCGGCTTCCGCCGCCTCACGTCGGCGGGCCCGGGAGCGGCAGTCCGGCCGCCTCCTTCAGTGTCTCGAGCACGATTTCCGAGCGCACACGGGCGACGCTCGGATCCGGCAACAGGACGTCGTTGATGACGAGCGACAGCTCGCCAAGGTCCGCGACTGCGAGCTTGATGAGATAATCAGCCTCGCCGGTCAGGGCATGGCCCTCGAGCACGCTTGGTGTCCGGCGCACCAGGTCCCGGAAGCGCCGCGCATTGTCGCGCGAATGGGTATTGAGCGTCACGTGGACGAAAACGGTGACGCCGAGGCCGAGCCGGCGCCCGTCGAGATCGACCCGGTAGCCGCGGATGATCCCGGCCTCCTCCAGCTTCTGGCGCCGCCGCGATACCTGCGAGGCCGACAGGCCGACGCGCTCGGCAAGCCCCGCATTGGTCAGCGAGGCATCGCCCTGCAAGGCGTGGAGGAGACGCCAGTCAAACCCGTCGAGCGCGATCGCTTCCTGCATCTATCCTCCATTTCATGCACCAAACTAGCATCATTGCCGGCCTAGATGCCGCCGTTTGCAAGCACCTTGCGCCGATCATGCTTCATTCTGTCTTCCATAACCAGAGAGGAGACAACAGCATGGGACCCTTCCCGCATGACGCCGGACCGGCCGTCATCGATGCTTCCAATCCCATGGGCACCGACGGCTTCGCCTTCGTCGAGTTTGCCCATCCCGAGCCTGAGAGGCTCGCCGATCTCTTCAAGAAGATGGGCTTTGCCCCTGTCGCCCGGCACAAGAGCCGGGCGGTGACGCTATGGCGCCAGGGCGACGTCTGCTATCTCGCCAATGACGAACCGGCAAGCTATGCTGCGGCCTTCAAAGCCGAGCACGGCCCCTGCGCTGTCGGCATGGGCTGGCGCATGGTCGATCCCGCCTTTGCACGCGACCGCGCGCTCTCGCTCAATGCCAAGCCCGTACGCGAGGACCGCGGACCGCTCGCGCTCGATGCACCGGCGATCGAAGGCATCGGCGGCTCGGTCATCTATTTCGTCTCCAACAAGGGCGACGACTGGATGGCCGATTTCGAGCGGTTGCCAAGTTCCGAAAAGAAGCCCGCGGGCGTCGGGCTCTATTACATCGACCATCTCACCCACAACGTGCACCGCGGGCGCATGGACGTGTGGGCGAGCTTCTACGAGAAGCTTTTCAACTTCAAGGAGATTCGCTTCTTCAACATCGAGGGCAAGCTGACCGGCCTCATCAGCCGTGCCATCACCAGCCCATGCGGCAAGATCCGCATCCCGATCAACGAATCCGTCGATGACAAGAGTCAGATCGAGGAATATTTGAAGGATTACAAGGGCGAGGGCATCCAGCACATCGCGTGCGGCTGCCGCGACATCTACGAGAGCGTCGAGCGCCTGAGGGCAAACGGCCTGCCCTTCATGCCCTCACCGCCCGCCACCTATTATGAGAAGGTGGACGCGCGTGTGCCTGGCCACGGCGAGGACGTGGAGCGGCTGAAGAAGGACGGCATCCTCATCGACGGCGAGGGCGCGGTGAAGGTTGGCGCGCGCGGTGGCAGCATGACGCGCGTGCTCCTGCAGATCTTCTCCGGCACAGTGCTCGGGCCGATCTTCTTCGAGTTCATCGAGCGCAAGGGCGACGAAGGCTTCGGCGAGGGCAACTTCCGCGCCCTCTTCGAATCGATCGAGGAAGACCAGATCCGCCGCGGCGTACTGAAGGTGCCGGACGCGGCGGAATAATATCGAAAACCACGCTTCCAGCGTCATGGCCGGGCTTGTCCCGGCCATCCACGCTCTTGAAGCTGCACGACCTCGCAGGCGTGGATGCCCGCGACGAGCGCGGGCATGACGCTGTGACTCAAGACCGTCGACACGAGAGGGGTCCTGTCGGCCATCGCCTTGCCCGATCGGCCCCGCGCTCCGTCTCGGCTATTCCGCCGGCGTCGCACCCGCCGCAGAGCCGCCACCGGCCGGTCCGGCCTTACGCTCGCGCCGGCGGGCGCGGCGCGCGTCGCGCCAGGCGGCGAGATTGGCGATGGCCATGAGGGCGGCCGGCGTGACGATGAGCGTCAGGATCGTTGCAAAGCCGAGGCCGAAGACAATGGCCGTCGACAGGTGCACCCACCACTGCGTCGACGGCGCCCCGACAAAGACGTCGCGCGTCACGAAGTCGATGTTGACCCCGAAGGCGATCGCCGCAACACCGAGCACCGCCGTCACCGCTGTCAGCACCACCGGCCGGGCACGCTCGCGGCAGGTCTCGATGATGGCGTCATAGGCCGTCCAGCCTTCGCGCCTCAACCGGTCGTAGGTGTCGATCAGCACGATGTTGTTGTTCACGATGACGCCTGCATTGGCAATGACGCCGATGCCGGTCATCACCACGCCGAAGGCCTGGCCCATAATCATGAGGCCGACGAGCACCCCGATGGTCGACAGGATGACGGCCGTCAGCACCAGGAGGACGCTGGTGAACTTGTTGAACTGCGCGAGCAGGATGGCGAAGATCAGGAACAACGCCGCGCCGAAGGCCTTCATCAGGAAGGCGCCGGCCTTCTCGCGCTCCTCGTCCTCACCCTTCATCTTGAAGGAGATGCCGTCGCCGAAATTCTCCCTGGCGAGCGCCTCCATCACCGCCTGCTGAACCTGGGCGGTCTGCACTCCCTCGGCGACGTTGGCCGTCACCGTCACGACGCGCTGGGCATTGACGCGATTGATGAGGCCGACCTTCTGGTCCGGCGTGCGCGTGACGAAATTGCCGATCGGGACATAGCCCGAAGGCGTGTTCATCCGGAGGTCGTCGAGCTGGTCGATGCTGCGTCGGTCTTCCGGAAAGCGCACGAGGATGTCGACCGACTTGTCGGTGTTGTCGGGCCGGTATTCCGCGATCTTCACGCCGTTCGTGACAAGCTGCACGGCCGTACCGACGGAGGAGGGATTGGCGCCGTACTTGGCGGCTTCGGCCTTGTCCACGTCGAGCCGCCAGTCGATGCCCGGCAGCGGCAGCCCGTCGTCCACGTCGCGCGTGTCCGGCATGGCACGCAGCATGTCGGCCACCCGCACGGCCGTGGGGAACAGCTTCTCGGGATCGAGAGAGGTGATCTGCAGCGTGATGGGCTTGCCCGTCGGCGGACCGGCTGCGGGCTTCGTCACCTCGATGATAACGCCCGGAATGTCCGCGGTCTTCTGGCGGATCTCCTCCATGATGACGGAAGCCGGCCGCCGCTCGCGCCAATCTACGAATTCGAACTGGATGGTACCGACCGTGTCCTCGGTCACCTCGTCGGAGCCGCGCTGGCCTTCGCCGGCGCGCGCATAGACGGTCTCCAGCTCCTTCATGCCGAGCAGCGTCTCCTCCACCTGCCGCACGAGCCTGTCCTTCTCGGCGATGGAGAGATTGCCCCGCGCGCGCACCTGCACCAGAGCATAGTCCGGCTCCACCTCCGGGAAGAACTCCACGCCGTTGCCGAAGCGCCCATAGGCCTGGATGACGCCGACCAGCAGCAGCACCGCGAGCCCGAGCGTCGCGAGGGGATGTTTCAGGGCAACGCGCACGGTGCGCATGTAGAAGCCCCTTTCCGCCGCACGCTCGTCCTTGATCTCGGTGGCCCGGCCCATGATGGCGCCGAGAGTCGGGGTGAAGAACAGGGCGACCGCAAGCGACGCCGAGAGCGTGGCGATCAGCGTCAGTGGCAGGAATTTCATGAACTCCCCGACGATGCCGGGCCAGAACATCAGCGGCGAGAAGGCGGCGACGCGCGTCGCCGTGGCGGCGATCACCGGCCCGGCCATGCGCTTGGCGGCGAGCGAATAGGCCGCCTTCGCCGGCATCCCTTCGGCCATGCGCCGCTCTGCGAATTCCGAGACGATGATCGCATCGTCGACCAGCATGCCGACGGCGAGGATGAGCGAGAACAGGACGACGATATTGACCGTCAGCCCCGCGAGCTGCAGGCCGAGGATGCCGGCGAGGAACGAAGCCGGAATGGCGATGCCGATGAAGATCGACGCACGGCCGCCGAGCACAAAGAGCATGATGATGACGACGAGCAGCACGGCCGTGATGACACTGTTCTGCAGCTCGTGCAGCATCGTACGGATGTCTTTCGACTTGTCCTGCGTGAACGCCACTTCCACGGTCGACGGCCAGGTCTTCTGCAGATTCGCCATCGTCTGCTTGACGGCATCCACCGTCTCGATGAGGTTGGCGCCGGTGCGCTTGACGATCTCGAGCGTCATGGCCGGCTTGCCGTTGATGCGCGTGATCGATGTCGCATCCTTGAAAGTCGGCCGCACCTCGGCGACGTCGCCGAGCGTGACGACGGCAGATGGCGTCGCCGCCACCGGGAACTTCAGCACATCCTCCGGCCGTTCAATGAGCGAAGGCACCTTCACCGCGAAGCGCCCCGACGCGCTCTCGATGGCGCCCGCAGCAACGAGGCTATTGCCGGCGGAAAACGATTGTACCAGCGCGTCGAGCGAGATGCCGTAGCTCTTCATCAGCATCGGCTCGGCGATGATTTCAACCACTTCGTCCCGCGCGCCGCGCAGGTCGGCCGAGAGCACGCCCGGCAGTTGCTCGATCGCTGTCTCGGCCTGACGTGCGAGCTGCAGCAGTGTCCGCTCCGGCACATTGCCTCCGAGCGCCACCACGAGCACCGGAAAGAGCGAGAGATTGACCTCCTGCACCTTCGGCTCGTCCGCCTCACGCGGCAGGTCGCTCTTGGCGTCGTCTACCTTGGCACGCACGTCGGCGAGCGCCGCATTGGAATCGAAACCCGCCTCGAACTCGACCAGCACGTAGCCGCCGCCCTCGTAGGACGCCGCCCGCATCTCCTTGACGTGCGACACCGACTTGAGCTGCGTCTCGAGCGGCCGCAGGATGAGCCGCTCCGCATCCTGCGGGCTGATGCCGCGCTGGGTGACGCTGACATAGATGATCGGGACCTTGACGTCCGGCTCCGCCTCCTTCGGGATGGACAGATAGGCTGAAAAGCCGGCGATGAGCAGGAACGCCAGCGTCGCAAGCGTCAGCCTGGCGTGGGAGATGGCATAATCGACAGGATTGGCCATGGACCCGGTCCCCGAACGTTACAGGCGGAACGGCCGCTCGCGCCGTCCGGCCATTGAAGATGCATGATGGCCCCGAAACGCCAGCCGGCGGGCCGGATACAGGCAGTCGCGCGGGCCTCAGCCCTTGCTGACCATTGCCGCTGGCGCCTCGACGGGCGCCACGCGCTGGCCTTCCTTGACGAAATCCTGCCCCTGGACAATGACGCGCTGGCCGGTCTGAAGGCCGCCGAGCCACACCTTCTCAAGCCCGTCCTCGATGATCGTGACGGGCACGAAGGCCACCTCATCGCCAGCGCCGACGACGCGCACCCCAAGCCGTCCCTCGGCCGAGAAGGTCAGCGCCGAGCGCGGCACATGCGCGGCCGGCTGGGGCGCGAGCTCCAGCACCACCTCGCAGGTCACGCCGTCGGGCAGCCGCCCATCGGCATTGGCAAGCTCGATGTCGACGCGGTAGGTCCGGGTCTGCTGACTTGCTGCCGCCGAGATGAAGCGCACGCGCCCGGTGGCCTCGACGCCGTTCACCGTCTTGACCTTCGCCGTATCGCCAACTGTGATGCCGCCGAGCTGGCGCTCGGCAATCTCGACCACGGCAAGCATGGGATCGAGGCTGATGATCTCGGCCACCTTGGCGCCGACCTGCAGCGGCTGGCCGGCCTCCACCGGCACCTCGATGACGATGCCGTCGATGGGGGCACGCACCTGGTTCTTGCTCAGCTCCGTCTCGGCCTGGGCAAGCGAGGCCTCGGCCGCACGCAGCTCTGCCTCGAGTTGCGGCTTCTGCAACGGGGCGAGATTGCCCTGCTCGATCAAAGTAAGCCGCGCCCTAAGCTCGACGCGACGCTGCTCGAGCTTGGCCTTGGCTTGCGCCACTAGAGCCTCGCGTGCCTCGTCGGAAATGACGGCGAGGACGTCGCCGGTCTTGACGCGCGCGCCGCGTCGCACGTTGAGCTGATCGATGGTGCCATCGGCGCGGGCCGTCACATTGACGCGCCGGTCCGCCTCGGTCCGGCCGGACAGGACGACGCGCCGCGCATGGTCCTCCACCGTCGCCGGCAGCACCGCGACGCGAAAGAGCGCCGACGCCTGCTTCTCGACCTGCGGTGCAAGCGCCGCGGTCTGCTCGCCGTCGCGGCCGAACACGCCCGATCCGATCCACGCGACGGCGCTGATCAGGATGACGCCGGCAAGAACTCGACTGGCCTTCATGGGGACGCCTCCGCGCCGCAACCGCCTTGTGACAGACAAATGTATCCCTTCAACAAGGCACCAAGGATTGTGAGAACATGACGGACCTCCCGCTCGGCGTCGAAATCCGGCAGGAGAGCCCGGCGTACGAACAGCCCATCGGCAAGCGTTGCGATCAGCACCGCAATGTCACGCGCCTCGCTTTGCGTCGAGACCGAGCCATTTGCCTGCGCCGCGGCGATCAGGTCGGTCAGGCGCGTGATGAGGTCGTGCTCGAACTCCCGCGCCGTTGCGGCCACCTCGTGGTTGCGGGTGGCCTCCGCCCAGATCTCGAGGCACAGAACCGCCCTTTCGCGCGGCTCGTCCTCGAAGTGCTTGCGCCCCAGTTCACGGAAGGCGGCGATGAAATCGTCCCCCGCACCGATGACGGACAGGTCGGAGGCCATCTCCGCCCGGTCCCGCTCCGTCAGGCCCGCGACGATCGCGCCCTTTGAGCGGAAGTACCGGTAGAGATTGCCCGCACTCATGCCTGCCTCGGCGGCAACGTCCTGCATCGTCGTGCGATGAAAGCCGCTGCGGACGAAACACCGCTCGGCCGCATCGAGGATACGCGAGCGCCTGTCAGCGCTGCCCTCGCCCTCGGCCGAACGCTCCCATAGGTCGCTACCCAACACTCACCCGATGAGAATGAACATTCATTCTCCTATGAATCGGGACCGGGCCCCTGTCAAGCTGATGGACGCTTCCGGGATGGTAGCGGCGGCACGTTGTCCGCTCCGAAATGGAAAAAGCGCCCTCTGAGGGGCGCTTTCCCGTGTGCGGTCCGGGTCACGGCGGTCACGCAGCGCGGCGCTCGTGCCGGCCCTCGCGGATCTCCTCCGCGAGCTTGCCGCAGAAGGCGTCGAGGTCGCCGGGATTGCGGCTGGTGACGAGGCCCTGGTCCGTGACCACTTCGCTGTCCTCCCACTTGCCGCCGGCATTGATCACGTCGGTCTTGATGGACTTGTAGGATGTGACGCGACGATCGCGGATGACGCCGGCCTCGATCAGCAGCCACGGCGCATGGCAGATGGCACCGATCACCTTCTTGTCGGTCCAGAAGCTCCTGATGAAGGCGAGCGCCTTCGTTTCGACGCGCAGCAGGTCGGGGTTGATCTGCCCGCCGGGCAGCACCAGCGCGTCGTAGTCCTGCGGCCGGACCTCCTCGAGGGTCTTGTCGACCGGCACCGGGCGGCCCCAGTCGCTCTTGTCCCACCCCTTGATCTCGCCGGCCTTAAGCGAAACCACGTGAACCTCGGCACCCGCCTGGCGCAGCTTGTCGCGCGGCACCTCGAGCTCCGACTGCTCGAAGCCGTTCGTTGCGAGAATTGCGACGCGCTTGCCGGAAATATCCTGCATCTGTCTTCTCCCTTTCGTTGTCGGGGACAGTCTTCGAACGAAGCGCGGCCACCTTCGTTCCGCGGCGAAGGGCGAGATGCGCCGCAGGGACCCGCGCGACGATGTCGCAGCCTGCCGCGGCGACACCCACTGGCCGGCGGGGCGCGAGGCGCTAACGTATCGGCCCCGCGATTTTTCGACTGAAGGGCGACCCGATGAGCGACAGCCGCACCGTTCTCCTGTTCTCCTACGGCACCCTGCAGCAGGAGAACGTGCAGCTCGCCTCCTTCGGTCGGCTGCTCGACGGCAGCGACGATGCCATGCCGGGATACCGGCAATCCTTCGTCGAGATCACCGATCCGGAGGTCGTCCGCACCAGCGGCAGCCGCTTCCACCCCATCGTCGTGCCCACCGGTGACCCGGCCGACCGAGTCCCCGGCAAGGTCTTCGCCATCACCGAGGCCGAGCTGGCGGCCGCCGACGCCTACGAGGTGGCGGACTACCGGCGCATCCTCGTGCGCCTCGCCTCCGGCCGCGAGGCCTGGGTCTACGTCAAGGCCTGACCTGCCGGCCTCAGCCGAGGCCGGGCGCCGCCGCGCGCCGCATGGCAAGGATCTGGCGCAGGACGACCGGGCTCGCGAGGGCGACGCCGGCGAGCGAGCTCGTCAGCCCCGGCGCCACGGTGGGCAGCGCCGCGATGCCGATGAGCCACCGCTCCCAGCCGGCGAGCGGGGCAAGGCCATAGCCGGCGAAGGCCGCTGAGAGCAGCGTGATGCCGATGAGGCAGCCCGCCGTCGTCGTCAGGAAGTCCGGCCAGTTGAAGCCCTGTGTAACGATGAGCATAGCCGGGCCATAGACAAAGACGAAGGGCACCAGCACCTTGCCGAGTGCGAGCCGAAAGGCCGTGTTGCCCGTGCGGAACGGGTCGGCGCCCGCCATGCTGGCGCCAGCATAGGCCGCAAGGGCAACGGGCGGCGTCACATCCGCCAGTACCCCGTAGTAGAAGACGAAGAAGTGGGCCACCACGGGTTCGATGCCGAAGAGCGCGAGCGTCGGTGCCGCCACCGTCACCATGATGATGTAGTTGGCCGTCGTCGGCACGCCGCAGCCGAGCAGGATGCAGACGATGGCGGTCAGCACGAGGGTGAAGAAGAGCGTGAGCCCCTTGTCGCTCAGGAGTTCGCCTGGTACGACCGAGAGTACCCCTTGGCCTATCTGCGCCGCAAGGCTCGTGACGATGTAAGAGATCTTGAAGCCGACACCCGTCAGCGTGACGATGCCGATGATGATGCCGACGGTCGCGGCAGCGGCTCCCACCGATATGGCATATTTGGCGCCCACCACGAAGCCGTCGGCGACGTCGATGACGAGCGCCTTGTGCCGATCGTCGCGCAGCCAGCCAGCGACGCCGAGTCCGATGGCGAAGAGCACCATCGGCACCGAGAACCAGAGCTGCGTGACGACGCCGAAGGCCACCGCCATCGCGAGCGCCACGAAATAGCCGACGGTGATCGCCGGCACGCGCGCGAGGCCGACGATCATGCAGGCGGTGATGCCCCAGAACGCGGCGAGATAGGGTGTATAGCCCGAGAAGAGGATCGTGAGCAGCGCGGCGAGCGGCATCAGCGTCTGCCAACCCTCGCGCAGCACCTTGAGCGGATTCGGCAGTTCGGCCGCGGTCAGGCCGCGCAGGCCGGCCTTCTTCGCCTCGAAATGCACCTGCGCGAAGACGCCGTAGAAATGCATGAAGGCAGGCACGGCGGCGGCGAGGATGACGCTGGTATAGGCGATGCCGAGGAACTCGACCATGAGGAAGGCCGCAGCCCCCATGATCGGCGGCGTGATCTGCCCGCCGGTCGACGCAGTCGATTCCACCGCCGCCGCGAAGTGGCGCGGATAGCCGAGCCGGATCATGGCCGGAATGGTGAGCGAGCCCACCGTCACCGTGTTGGCGATAGACGAGCCGGAGATCATGCCGAAGAGCGCCGATCCGAAGATCGAGATCTTCGCCGGCCCGCCGGCAAAGCGCCCGGCGACGCAGGAGGCGAGATCGATGAACAGCTTGCCGAGGCCGATGCGCGTCGCCAGCACCCCGAACAGGACGTAGTGGAAGACATAGGTCGCCACGACGCCGAGCGGGATGCCGTAGATGCCTTGGCTCGTCAGGTAGAGGTGGTTGACGATGTTGGACCAGGAGGCACCCGGATGCTGGAAGATGCCCGGCATGGAGGGGCCGAAATAGGCATAGACCATGAGGCCCGTCGCGATGATCGGCAGGGGCCAGCCAACGCCACGCCGGGTCGCCTCGATCAGCGTGACGATCATCAGCGTGCCCATGAGGACGTCGGTCGGCGTCGGGTTGCCGACTCGGAAGGCGAGTTCGCTGAAGATCCACGGCACGTAGAGGCTGGCAGCGACGGCGGCGACGGCCAGGATCCAGTCGAGAAGCGGGATGCCGCCGGGACGCCACCAGCGCGAGGGCGCGAGCCTGTCCTGGTCGACCTTGCGGGCGGCAAAGACGAGAAAGATGAGGCCGACGACGAAGGCCATGTGGATGCCGCGATGCGTCGTCTCGCGCAGGAGGCCGAAGCCGGCCGTGTAGTAATGGAATGACGACAGCGCGAAGAGCAGCCCCGCGACCAGCCACGCCACGCCCGGCTGGAGCGGGCGGAAGCGCATCTCCGGATCGAACTTCTCCTCGAGCGACCGGCTCTCGGTCACCGTGTGAAGATTTGCATTGGTCATTGTCAGGGACACGGCAATGGGCAGTCGGCAGTCGTCGGGGCTGTCTGCCCCAAAAGGCTTGGCAGCAGGCAATCGCGCCTCGGCGGCCGGGATCCCGACTGCCGACGGCCGATTGCCTACTGCCTCTCCAGGCTCTTACTTCAAGAGGCCGGCTTCCTTGTAGAACTTCTCGGCGCCCGGATGGACCGGGATGCCCGCGCCGGCGAGCGCCGTCTCCTTGCGGATGAGCTTGCCCTTCGCGTGGCCGGCGTCGAGCGCCTGGCGGGTCTTGTCACTCCACAGCGCCTTGACGATCTCGTAGACGACATCATCCGGCACCTTCGAGGAGGTCACCCACTGGGCGCCGACGGCGAGCGTCTTGACGGCACCGACGCCCTTGTAGGTGTCGGCCGGAATCTCGTCGGCCGCGAAGAACTTGTATTCGTTCATGATCTTGGCCGCGCCTTCGCCGTCGATCGGCACGATGTCGATGCCGGTGGAACTGGTCGCCGCGAGTTCCGCGATGGCGCTCGTCGGATAGCCGCCGACGAAGAAAAAAGCGTCCATGCCGCCGTCGCGCATCTTCTCGGCCGCCTGGTTCGGCTTCAGATAGTCCGCCGCCACGTCCTTCTCGGTCAGGCCCCAGCCGCCGAGGATGATCTTGGCATCGACGAGGGTGCCCGAGCCAGGCTCGTCAAGCGACACGCGCTTGCCTTTGAGGTCGGCGACCGACTTGATGTTGGCGGCCTTGGAGACGACGAGGTGGATGCTCTCCGGATAGAGGTTGGCGATGAGCCGCAGCACGTCGACCTTGCCCTTGCCCTCGAACAGGCCCGTGCCCGTATAGGCCCAGTAGGCGACGTCCGCCTGGCTGAAGCCGGATTCGATGGCGCCGGAGGCGATGCCGTTGACATTGGCGACGGAGCCGTTGGCCGCCTGCGCCGTCACGATGAGATTGGGCGGATTGGAGACCGCGTTGGCGATGAGGCCGCCAACGGGATAGTAGGTGCCCGCCGTGCCGCCCGTGCCGATGCGGAAGAAGGCCGGCCCCTGCGCGAAGGCTGCGCGCCCCATGAGCGCAGCCGCGCCGAGCCCCAGACCGAGCCGCGCGACATCGCGGCGCGAGAACAGTTTCTGCATGATCGATTGCCTTCCGAGATGCGGGCACACGCCCGCGGCCGCCGATGACGGCGCTTTCACGAGCTTAGATCAGGAAGCTGCGGATTTGAAAGCTGCCCCGCGACGTGCTCCACGATCCTATTCGCCGCCCGGGCGCACCTTGCCGTTGACAGCAGGCTTGATGATGCCGCGAATAACGCCATGGATGCACGTCCGCCGACCATCGCGGAACACGCGCTCGACCCCTCTTTGCCCGCCGACGAGGCCTTGCGACAGCTCGCGCGTGCCCTCCTCGCCGACATGTCCCGCGCGCTCGACACATTCGACACGATGCCGGCGCCGGCCGCCCATGAGACGCGGAAAGGCATCAAGGCACTGAGAGCGCTTTTGCGCCTCGCCGACCCGGCATGCGGGCAACTCGGCGATATCGACACGCAGCTGCGCGACAGCGCAGCACTGCTCGCGGGCGCACGTGAGGCGCGCGTCCTTGCCGGAACCCTCGGCGACCTGGTACCCCGCGCCAGAGGCACGGCCGCTGCCCTGCTGGCCCGACTGTGCCGGTGGGCCGACGAATATGCCACCATCGCCGAAGCCGAGGCCCTCGGCCACCGGCGCGCGGCACAGGTGGCCGAGATCTTGCTCCGACTGGCCGCGGGCGTCGACAATTGGCCGCTGCCGGACGCGTGGCCGCACCTCATCAAGGGCGCGAAGCGCACCGTGCGCCGCGCGCGGCAGCGCCTCGCGAAGGGCCTCGCCAGCGGCGACGCGGAGGAACTGCATGCCGCGCGGCGCTGGGTCGTGCGCCATCGCTACCATCTCGGTTTTCTCGCGGCCGCGGGCCGGCTCACCGAGACGCGGCGCAAGCGCATGCAGGACCTGCGCGATCTCCTCGGTCGCCACCACGACCTCCATGACGCCCGCCAGACCATCGCGCGCGCCCGCCTCGTCGATGGGGCGGAATTCGCCGCCATCGACTCCCTCGTCTGCAGCGAGCAGCGGCGGCTGGAGAAGAAGATCGCCCGTGCCGCGGACAGGCTGTTCGACGGCGACAGCCGACGCCTCGCCAGGGCCTTGAAGGCCACCTTCGGCAAAAAGGCCGGCTGAGCGCGCTCAGCCGGCGCGTGCCGCGGGAGCCGGCTGCTCCAGGACCGCCTGCCATTCGGGATCGGCGCTGAAATCGGCGCCGTTCTCGACGGAGAGCATCTGGGCAAGGCGCGTGCGCGCCCGGTTGATGCGGCTCTTGATGGTACCGAGCGCGCAGCCGCAGATCTCCGCCGCTTCCTCGTAGGACATGCCCGCGGCCCCTACGAGCACGAGCGCCTCGCGTTGGTCGGCAGGCAGGGTCATCAGGGCAGTACGGAAGTCACACATGTTCATGTGGTCGAGCTGCGAGGGCGGCATGGCCTGTGCTGCGGCGGCACGGCCGTCGACATCCTCGACCTCGCGGCTGCGCTTGCGATATTCTGAATAGAAGGCGTTGCGCAGGATCGTATAGAGCCAGGCGACCATGTTGGTACCCTCAGTGAAGGAACCCAAATTGGCCCAGGCACGGATGAGCGCTTCCTGAACGAGATCATCTGCACGATCCGGATTGCCGGCGAGCGACATAGCGAAAGCTCGCAGGCTCGGGATGGCCTTCAGCAGATCCTGCTTGGTCTTCTCAGTCGGCTGCATCGGCTGCCCCCTGCTGACGATCGAGCTCTTCGAGGAGTTGACGGAAGCGATCCGGCACCGGCTCGTCGAGAACATCGTCGTACATGGCTCTGAGGCACCGCGTCAGGTGCTCCGGCAGCGGCGCAGCCAGTTGCACGGCCGGGAACGGCGCAATAGCTGCACCGTTCTTTTCGCCGACCATGAGGGATCCGTCATCCGTCTCGCGCATCCGAACGGCTGGCCCGCCGCCGACGGCAGCATCACGGCGTCGGTTGCGGCCGTCTCCGGCTCTTCCGTCGCTCGTCATGGACATAACAAGGTCTCCATAAACGCTGTCACGATCATCATACAGTCCTGTGCTTCTCCATCCACCAACGTGGCTCCGGACGAGAAGTTCCGACCGATCGGCGACGATGTGCGGACGGAACCATCGCTGCTGCATGGACGTTCTTTCCAGGCAAAGCCGGTACGGCAATGCGACCTTTCAGAATTCCTTGCAATGGAGATGGAGATGAACTGGGATCAGATCGAAGGTAACTGGAAAAAGTTCAAAGGCATGGCTCAGCAGCAGTGGGGCAAGCTCACCGATGACGACCTCGACGTCATCGAGGGCAAGCGGACGGAACTCGTCGGCCGCCTCCAGGAGCGCTACGGTTATGCCAAGGAACAGGCCGAGCGCGAGGTCGAGACCTGGCTGAACCGGCACTGAGACGCCGTCGCGCATGTCAAAAGCGAGGAGGAGAGGATGGCCACCAAGACCGATGACGGGTCCGCCGAGGCGAGTGAGTTGCGACGGGAGATCGATGCCCTCAAAGGCGACATCGGCCGTCTGACCGAGGCGATCTCCAATCTCCTTCAGCGCGAACTTGAGGAAACCGGCGAGCGCGTGCGCACGGCAGCCGGCGAGACGATGGACCGCTTCACGGCGACGGCCGAGGA
The DNA here is from genome assembly GCF_001418005.1 of Chelatococcus sambhunathii. GTDB lineage: Bacteria > Pseudomonadota > Alphaproteobacteria > Rhizobiales > Beijerinckiaceae > Chelatococcus_A > Chelatococcus_A sambhunathii. Next base: position 681,407 of record NZ_LIOL01000001.1, read on the forward strand.
CCTCGCCCGGGCCACGCGCGATGCGGCCGCCGACGCCGAGCGACGGGTGCGGTCCGTCGGCTCTGAGATCGAGCGCAGCATCGAGCGCAATCCGCTCACGGCGGTGCTGATCGCCGGCGGCATCGGTCTCATCCTCGGCATGATGAGCCGGCGGTGATGGGTGGGGTGCTCTCGCTCGTCACCGGCGCGGTCCGCCAGCAGGTGCAGAAGGGTGCGGCACGCATCGTGCGCGGCATCGTTCTGGGCCTGCTGGCCGCCATCTCACTCGGCATCGGACTCGTCTTCGCCGCGATCGCCGCACATCGGTGGCTTGAACAGCTCTATGGGCCCATCGCCGCTCCGCTGATCATCGCCGGGGCCTTCGTTCTCGCGGCCACGATCCTTCTCCTGGTGATGCGTGCCGGCCGCGCTCGGCCGCGCGCTATCGCAGCCGGAACGGCCGCGACGACGGGCTTGCCGCGGCACGAGGCGCTCGAAGCCTCCGCCCTGGCGGCGGGGCGCGAACTCGCCCGATCACTCGACGGCAAGCAGCTGATACTCATCGCGCTGATCGCTGGCTTCGTCTCTGGGCGCCTGCTGGAACCTCCCGGACGATCGGCTCAGAAGAAATAGCCGTTAGGAAGGCCCCCTGCCGCGCCCCTCAGCGGAGGCGCGGCAGCGGCACGATCAGCTCGCCGCTGCGACCGGCCCTGCCTGATGCGAGCGCCGCTCGAAGAACAGCGCCTGACTGATGACCGCCTTCACGGCATCGGGGCTGAAAGGCTTTGTGACGAGGAAGGTCGGCTCGGGCCGCGCGCCGGTCAGCAGTCGCTCCGGATAGGCCGTGATGAAGATCACCGGCATTTCGGCCTCGGCCAGGATGTCGTTGACCGCATCGAGGCCGGACGAACCGTCGGCAAGCTGGATATCGGCGAGCACCAGGCCCGGCCGATGCCGCTTCACGGCTTCGAGGGCCTCGCTATGCGTCCGCGCCACGTCGATGACCCGATGGCCGAGGCTTTCGACCAGCGTCTCGAGATCCATGGCGATGATGGGCTCATCCTCAATGATGAGAATGTCGGTCGCAAGCTGTTCCGAGAGTTCCTTGCCAGCCTCGGCGAGAAGCGCAGCCGCCTCGTCCTCACTGCAATTGAGGGCCTGGGCTACATGCGCAGTCGGGAACCCCTCCACCGCCGCGAGGAGAAAGGCGACCCGCGGGCGCGGAGTCAACTGCTCAAGGCGCGTGAAGCCTTCATCCTGCGCCTCCGTACCGGTGGCGGCAGGCGCCTTGTCAGGCTGGGCAGACTGCCAAACGGTGAGGAAAACGCGATAGAGCGCGACACGCAGGTCGATCTGCCGGTCGAGCGCCGCCGGATCGGCCAGAATCGCCTCCAATGTCGCGACGGCATAGGCATCGCCTCCGCTCTGGCTGCCCGCGAGCACACGCGCGAAACGGCGCAGGTAGGGTAGATGGGGAGCAATCGCTTGAGCGAGGGACATGAACAACCTCTGTTTCGTTGTCGTCGTCTGCACACCGCCATCGCGGTGGGGGCCGCCCCGCCACTGGCGCGGCGACAGCACCATCATGACCAAACGGAGTCCATTCAAAAAAGTTCCGTTGGGTCAGGAACAATTTAAAACTCCGCCCATTATCGATGGAGAGGCGGAAGTCGCAGACGGAACACGAGCAGGCATATGGGCGAAGACAAGGCCGCAAGCGGTGGGCGCTCCCAACGGCAGCAGGAACCGGCGTCGAGCGCGCCTCCAATTGGGGGCAGGGCCCCCCGCAGTCGTCCGGCCCTCGACAAGGATGTCCAGGTTCAGATCGGCCAGCAGTTGCGTGCCGTCTACGACGATGTCTTGAGGCAGGAGGTGCCTGATCGCTTCATGAAGCTGCTGGCGGAACTCGACGCCAGAACGGGCGCCCCCCTCCCACGTGCGGACGAACCGGACGAGGGCGAGGAAAAGCAATGAGGATCGATCGATTTGCTGGCGGTTTCCCTGATGATGGAAGCGTGTTGGCATGAACGGTCGCCGTCCGTGCCCTTAGGATCGCGCATGCGCCCAGTGCACCGGTCGCGCTCCATGGGTCAGTGGACCGGCGAGCCATGACGATCCTTCGCAATGCCGGCACCGGCAGTCCCAACGAGGACCGCAAGGTCCAGGCGATAGAAGGCGTCAACAGTCTCAGCCGCAGCCTGCGCGGCCGCCTCGTGGCGGCACTCGCGCTCGTGCTTCTTCCGGCCGCGCTGATCGCTCTCGGCTGGACGGTGGCACAGAACCGCCAGCTGCGGCAGGAGCGGATCGATGCCGCCACCCAGGCCAACGCCTATGTCGCAGCACAGATCGACGAGGTGCTGCGGGAGGCACAGCTTGCAGCGGCAGAGCTCGAATCGCAGCTCGCAAAGACCGGCGCTGCAGCCGACAGTTGCAGCGCCGCCGCCGCCCCGGTCCTCGGCTCCTACCCGGAGCTGACGGCGGTTGCCGTCTTTACTGGTGACACATTGCGCTGCGCCTACGGCTTCGATCGTGATGCCCTCGTTGCCCGCGCCGGCACGACGACCCGGGAGCGACTGTCCACCCAACTCGCGCAAGGGCTCACCGCCGTTCTCGACAGCCCGGTCAGCGGCGGCCCGGTGCTGCTGGCAAGTGCAATCACCGCCAGAAGCAACCGCGATACGGTCGCGATCTTCTCCGTGTCGCACGTCATCTTCGAGATTGCTCTGCGGTCGGCGCGGGTGTCACAGGAGCACGGCTCGATCGTCCTTTCACCGTCGGACCGCCTCGTCGCCGAGTACCGGACCGAGAATATCCCGGCCGATTGGCTACCGCGTGGGGGGATCTCCGCCCAGCAGTTCGGCAGCGGATCGCATGCCTTCATGGACGAGAGTCGCGGCGGCGATGGCTATCGCTATTTCGCAACCCGCTCGTCGCGGACGGGAGTGACGGTCCTCACCGGGTATCCGTCGGCAGCCTTCTTCAGCAACGAGCAGCGCCAGCTGTGGGGCGCCATCATGCCGCCCGTCATCATGCTGTTGGGCGCGACGATAGGCATCGTCTTCGCCGTCGACCGGCTGGTGTTGCGCTGGCTGCACTACCTCAAGCGCCTGACGCGGGTCTACGGCAGCGGCCGCTTCTCCGTCCGGGCCGTGCGGCTCGTGCACGCGCCGAGCGAGCTCGCCGAGCTCGGCGAGGCCTTCGACAACATGGCCGAGAACATCGCCCAGCATGCCGAGGCGCTGGAGACGGTAGCCGAGGAGAAGTCGCAGCTGTTGCGCGAGCTTCATCACCGGGTCAAGAACAACTTCCAGGTCATCGTCAGCCTGCTCAGCCTGCACAAGCAGGCGCTGCCCGCGGAGCGGCGCGACGACATCCGGTTCATCGAGGATCACGTGCAGGCCATGGCCGTCGCCTATCGCGTCTGCTACGCGCTCGGTGACATCACCGACGCCCCGCTCACCGAGCTGCTGGAGGACGTGGTGGACGGCCTGCGCCGCTCCGCGGCGCTGCCTGCCGAGCAGGTGAGAATCGAGGTTGCCGCCCGCGACGTCACGGTTGATCTCGACCGTGCCATCGGCATCGGCCTCTATCTCGCAGCACTGCTGCCGGCCTATCTGGACGAGGCGCAGCGCGCCCACAGGGCCGTCGAACTCACGGCGGTGCGTCGGGAGAGCGGGCTCGTGCTGAGCTGCCGCTTCGCCGACGACGAGGCGGTCGGCTCGCTCAATCCGCTGCGCGAGCGCCTGACACGCGCTTATGTGCGCCAACTCGCCGCGCGGCCCCTCGACACCACCTGCGCCAGCGAGCGCAGCATCGAACTCGCCATGCCAGCGCCGGGGCCGGCCCCCGCTTGATCAGCCCTCGCCAAGCCGCCGCGACCAGTCCTCCACGATCCCGCGCTCCAGCCGCCGCACCGCCAGTGCCTTCCACGAGGCCGGCAGATGCGGCAGACGGGCGAGTTCCGCCAGAGCCTCGCGGTCGAGCATGTCGACATAGAGGACGTGGAGCACGCGCGACACCGGCCATTGCGGCTGCGGCCGCTCGAGGAGGACCATCCGGTCGCCCGACGCGACCATCCCCGGCTCCAGCACCCGGTAGTACCACCCGGTGCGGCCGCTCTCCTGCACGCGCCGCGCCATGTCCTTGCGGCCGAAGCGGTGGTTCAGCTTCCAGCAGGGTTGCCGCGCCTGCGAGACCTGGACGAGCGCCGTGCCGGCCCGGAAGATGTCATCGATGCATACATGCGCTTCGGCGAGTCCCCGCGTGCGGAAGTTCTCGCCGAAGGCCGCCCGGTCGGGCAGGAACGACGACATATCGATGCCCTCTTTCGCCCAGGCTTCATAGTGTTCGGCCGGATAATGGTGCACCGCCTTGTCCGGCCCGCCGTGGTTCTTGCGGTCGCCTTGCTCGTCGCCGGTGAGCCCTTCCGCGAGGATCTCGACCGGCGCCTCGAGGCGCCGCTTGTCGATGGCGCTCAGAATGCCCTCGCGCGCATAGGGTACCGCCTTGCCGGCAAAGACAGCTTCAATCGTAACCATGGGCCCGGTGTCTCCTCGTTGGTCGACGTTCTAGCGGCACGCCGGCGAGGCCGGCATGCGCCACGGCGTCGCCGCCTGACCCGGGCGCTATTCGTCGCCGAACAACTCGGCGCAGCGCGAGAAGGAGAAGCCAGCCCCATCCGTATCCCGGTTGATGCGCACCGAGGTGATGACGCCCTGTGCATCGGTCGCGATCTGCGCTTCGCAGAATAGGTCGACGCGCCGCGCCGACTCGACGATGACGGCAGTCGGCATCATGGCACCGAAGGATGTCGACGTGGTCTTTGTGCGCGTGACGGTGGTGCCCGGCGCCGGATTGGACACGGTTGTAACCGTGCGCTCGGAACGGTTGAGCGGCTGCGAAGGCCCTTGCGTCTGCACTCGCGCCGGCTGCACGTAGCTCGTCTCGCCGCCGCGCCAGGTGTAGATGGCCCCGCCGCCGTCAAGCTCGTAGCGCGACAGCGGCGGGCCGTTTTCCACGAAGAAGGCGTCAGCGGTCTGGCCGATCCACTTGCCTCGCAGTGCCTTGCTGGTCTCTTCCGTCGTCTTGCATCCGGCGACCACGACGCTTGCCGCGAGCGTCAGCGCGATTGCTGCCCACTTCATCCCCGCCCCCCGAGTTCTGGCATCAGCCGGCGTCGTTCTTGCCGCCCCGCCACGGAAAGGGCAATAGGGCTGGAATATGACAAGCGCGCGTGAATGGAGGCTGCGCCCCTCCTCACAGACGCCAGTGCAGGACGTCCTTCGGCAGGCGCCCCGGCTTGATCGCTGAGCGCACGTCGATCACGACGGCGCCCGGCGCCAGCATCGAGGCGATGCGGGCGCCCTCATCCGCGACATAGGCGCCGTGCGGGACGGCGAGCACCACCGCGTCGAGCGCGTCGAGGGCCCCCCAGTCGGCGAGGGCGACGCCATAGGCGCGCTCGGCCTCGCGCGCTTCCGCCAGGGCATCGTGCACCAGCGGGCGGATGCCGTATTCGCCGAGTTCGGCGATGATGTCCGGCACGCGGCTGTTGCGCAGGTCCGGCACGTTCTCCTTGAAGGTGAGGCCGAGGATGGCGACGCGCGCCGTGTGCAGGTCGCGCCCGCGCGCCAGAAGCAGCTTCACCAGCTTCTCGCCGATGAAATGCCCCATCGCATCGTTGATGCGCCGCCCGGCGAGGATCATCTGCGGGTGGTAGCCGAGCGCCTCGGCCTTGGCGGTGAGGTAGTAGGGATCGACCCCGATGCAATGGCCGCCGACGAGGCCCGGCGAGAAGCGCTGGAAGTTCCATTTCGTCGCGGCCGCGTCGAGCACGTCGCTCGTGGCGATGCCCACCCGGTCGAAGATAAGGGCAAGCTCGTTCATCAGCGCGATATTGAGATCGCGCTGGGTGTTCTCGATGACCTTTGCCGCCTCCGCCACCTTGATGGACGGCGCCTCGTGGATGCCGGCCCGCACCACCGCGCCATACACGGCCGCGACCGTCGCCCGCGTCGCCGGATCCGAGCCGGAGACGACCTTGGTAATCGTGGCGAACCGATGGGCGTGGTCGCCGGGGTTGATGCGCTCCGGCGAATAGCCGACCGTGAAGTCGCGACCGAAGATAAGGCCGCTCTCGGCCTCCAGCACCGGCACGCAGTCCTCCTCCGTCGCGCCGGGATAGACGGTCGATTCGTAAACGACGATGTCGCCCCGCTTCAGCACGCGCCCCACAGTGCGCGAGGCGGCGAGGAGCGGTCCGAGGTCGGGCAGGCGCTGGCGGGTGATCGGCGTCGGCACAGTGACGATGTGGAAGTCTGCCTCGCGCAGCGCCTGGGCATCGCCCGTCAGGTGGAGCAACGGCGCCGCCAGTTCCTGCGGCTCGACCTCGCCCGTCCGGTCGATGCCATCCTTCAGTTCCGCGATCCGGCCCGCGTCGATGTCGAAGGCGATGACGCGATAGCCGCCCGCGGCGAAGGCGCAGGCCACCGGCAGGCCGACATAGCCGAGACCGACGACCGAAATGACCCGGTCCGGCCTGTCAGACACCATAATACTCCCGGTACCAGTCGACGAAGCGGCCGACACCGGTCTCGACCGAGGTCGAGGGCGCATAGCCGGTGTCGCGCGCGAGGGCGCTCGTGTCGGCGAAGGTGGCAGCCACGTCGCCGGGCTGCATCGGCAGCATATTGCAGACGGCCCTGCGTCCGAGCTTGGCCTCGAGGACGCGGACGAAGTCCATCAGCGGCACGGGGCTGCCGCGGCCGATATTGTAGATGCGGAAGGGGGCAACGCCGCTCGTGCCGGGATCGGGGTGTTCCGACGCCGGGTTCCAGGCGGAATCGGGCCGCGCCGGCCGGTCGAACACGCGCACCACGCCCTCAACAATGTCGTCGACAAAAGTGAAGTCGCGGCGCATGTCGCCGTTGTTATAGACGTCGATGGCCTCACCCGAGAGGATGGCGCGCGTGAACTTGAACAGCGCCATGTCCGGCCGCCCCCAAGGGCCGTAGACCGTGAAGAAGCGCAGCCCGGTGCATGCCAGCCCGTAGAGATGCGCATAGGAATGCGCCATCACCTCGTTGGCGCGTTTGGTGGCGGCATAGAGGCTCATCGGATGGCCGACGCCGTGCTGCTCCGAGAATGGCAGGGCGGCGTTGGCGCCATAGACGGAACTCGTCGAGGCATAGACCAGGTGCTCGATGCGCCCCTGCCGCGAGCATTCGAGGATGTTGAGAAAGCCGAGGAGATTGCTGCCGGCATAGGCATGCGGGTTCTCGACCGAATAGCGCACCCCCGCCTGCGCCGCGAGGTGAATGACCCCGCGTGGCCGATGGCGGGCAAAGACCGCCTCGAGCCCCGACCGATCGGCGACATCAACCCGCACCTCGGCGAAACCGGCGCGGCTGGCGAGCCGCGCGAGGCGCGCCTCTTTCAGGGCCGGGTCGTAGTAGTCGTTCACAATGTCGAGGCCGACCACGGATTCGCCGCGCGCCAGAAGCGCCTCGGCCGTGTGGTATCCGATGAAGCCGGCAGCGCCGGTGACGAGAATGGTCATGTGCCTGGCCCGTCCAGCTCGTCCGCCGCCGCAGCGGCGGACAGCGCTTCATAACCGCTGGCGCGGCCTTTGCACAGCCTCGCGGACATGCCCCTCAAGGACTGCCTCCCGCATGGGCACCTGTGCCCTTTCTCCACCCGGGATTGCCCATCGCACGCTCTTGACGCCCGTCCCTCGTCATGCCCTCGTATGGCGCAAAATGGGGGAACAATCCATGTCCATGACCCGAACGCCCATCCACACGCCCATGATCGCCGTGAAAAATCTCTTCGCTCGCGGCTTCACCCGCCGTGGCCTTCTGGGCGCCACCGCGGCTGTCCTCATTGCCTCCACGAGCCCTGTCGTCCTCGCAGCGACCCCGAAGGATACGCTCGTCCTCGCCTGGGCGATCGACGACATCATCACGCTCGACCCCGCCGAATCCTTCGAGATCAGCGCCGGCGAGATCATGGGCAACACTTATGACCGGCTGGTGCGCTTCGATGTGGCCGATCCCTCCAAGCTCTACGGCGACGTCGCCGAAAGCTGGACGGTCTCGGAAGACGGCAAGACCTATACCTTCAAGCTGAAGCCCGGCCTCAGGTTCGCCTCCGGCAACCCGCTGACGGCAGACGACGTCGCCTTCTCGCTGCAGCGCGCAGTCAAGCTTGACCTGTCGCCGGCCTTCATCCTCACCCAGTTTGGCCTGACGAAGGACAATGTCGCGGAAAAAGTGAAGAAGATCGACGACCTCACCGTCGTGATCGAGACCGACAAGGCCTATGCGCCAACCTTCGTCCTCAATTGTCTCACCGCCAACGTCGCCGCCATCGTCGACAAGAAGCTCGTGCTCGAGCACGAGAAGGACGGCGACCTCGGCTACGCCTGGCTCAAGACGAACTATGCCGGCTCCGGCCCGATGAAGATCCGCGACTGGCGCGCCAACGAGATCCTGGCGCTCGAGCGCAACGACAACTACTACGGCGAGAAGGCCAAGCTGCCGCGCGTCATCTATCGCCACGTGAAGGAAAGCGCGACCCAGCGTCTCCTGCTGGAGAAGGGCGACGTGGACATCGCCCGCAACCTGAGCCCGGAAGATCTGGCGGCGGTGGAGAAGAACGCCGACATCGCCATCACCAACCGGCCCAAGGGCACGATCTACTACTTCAGCCTCAACCAGAAGAACCCGACCCTCGCCAAGCCCGAGGTACGCGAGGCGATGAAGTGGCTGGTCGATTACGACGCCATAGGCGCGACGCTGATCAAGGGCATCGGCACCATCCATCAGACCTTCCTGCCCATGGGTCTGCTCGGCGCCATCGACGAGAAGCCCTACAAGCTCGACATCGCCAAGGCCAAGGAATTGCTGGAGAAGGCGGGACTGAAGGACGGCTTCTCCGTCACCATGGACGTACGTCAGACGCAGCCGGTCGCCGGCATTGCCGAGGCCGTCCAACGTACCTTTGCCCAGGCCGGCATCAAACTCGAGATCATCCCCGGCGACGGCAAGCAGACGCTGACCAAGTACCGCGCCCGCAATCACGACATCTACATCGGCCAGTGGGGCGCCGACTACTGGGACCCCCACACCAACGCAGACACCTTCGCGCGCAACCCGGACAATTCCGACAATGCGGCCTCCAAGCCGCTTGCCTGGCGCAACGCCTGGGATATTCCGGAACTGACCAAGAAGGCTGATGCCGCCGTGCTCGAGCGTGACCCGGCCAAGCGCGTGGCGATGTACACCGAGTTGCAGCGCGACCTGCTGAAGACGAGCCCCTTCGTCATCATCTACCAGATGGTCGAGACCGCGGGCGTGCGGAAGAATGTCGAAGGTTTCGTCCTCGGCTCCACCTCCGATTCGACCTACGTCTTCAGGGTTTCCAAGAACTGAGGCCCGCATGGCACTCGCGGGTTCCGCCGGAGCGGGCGGGCGCAGACGCGCCCGCCTGCGTTCCACGGCCATGGCCGTCGCGCGCTTTCTCGTCGTCGTCGCGCTGACCTATCTCGGCCTCCTCGCCGTCACCTTCTTCATCGGCCGCGTCATTCCCGTCGATCCGGTGCTCGCCATCGTCGGCGACCGGGCGCCCTCGCACGTCGTCGAGCGCGTGCGCGAGGAACTCGGCCTCAACCTGCCGCTCTACCAGCAGTTCGTCATCTATGTCGGCAAGGCGCTGACGGGCGATTTCGGCATCTCGGTGCTGACGTCGAACCCGGTGATGACCGACATCCGCCGCGTCTTCCCCGCGACGCTGGAACTCGCTACGCTCGGCACGCTCATCGGCGCCCTTCTCGGCGTGCCGCTCGGCGTCCTTGCGGCGGTGCGGCGCGGCAGCTTCCTCGACCAGATTGTGCGCGTCATCGGTCTCGTCGGCTATTCGGTGCCGATCTTCTGGCTGGGTCTGATGGCGCTGCTCGTCTTCTACGCCCGCCTCGGCTGGGTGGAGGGGCCGGGCCGCATCGACGTGGTCTACGAATACACCGTGACGCCCGTCACCGGCATCTTGCTGCTCGACACGGCCATGCAGGGCGAGTGGGAGGCATTCCGCAACGTCTTCGGCCATCTCATCCTGCCGGCGTCGCTGCTCGGCTATTTCTCGATGGCCTATATCAGCCGCATGACGCGCTCCTTCATGCTGACGGAGCTCGGGCAGGAATATGTCGTGGCGGCAAGGGCGAAGGGTCTGTCGGAGCGAACGGTCATCTGGCGCCACGCGCTGCGCAATGCGCTGGTGCCGCTCGTCACGGTCATCGCTTTGTCCTACGCCAACCTGCTCGAAGGCTCGGTGCTGACGGAGACGGTGTTCTCCTGGCCGGGCCTCGGCCTCTACATCACCGATTCGCTGCAGAACGCGGACATGAACGCCGTCCTCGGCGGCACCATCGTCGTCGGCTCCGTCTTCATCGGCCTCAACCTGTTGTCCGACCTGCTCTACCGCGTCCTCGACCCCAGAACCCGAGCCCGATAGCGGACCCGCGCAAGATGACCAACGATGCTCAAACCTGGCGCGCATGGCTGACGAGCGAGCGACCGGCCTCGCGCCGACAGGCCCGCCTCGGCCGTGCCTATGCCGCCTGGTCTCGCTTTGCCGACAACCGGCTCGCCATGGCGGGCCTCTTCATCATCCTGGCCCTCCTCCTCGTCGCCGTCTTCGCCGACATGATCGCGCCCTATTCGGCCGTGACCGACGGTGACCTGCGCACCGCCCGCCTGCTGCCGCCGAGCGCTATGCACTGGTTCGGCACCGACGACCAGGGGCGCGACATCTTCGCCCGCGTGGTGCACGGCTCGCGCATCACCCTCTTCGTCGTCATCCTGGTTGCGGTCATAGCCGCGCCGGTCGGCCTCCTCATCGGCACCATCGCGGGCTATGCGGGCGGCTGGGTCGATGCCGTGCTGATGCGCATCACCGACATCTTTCTCGCCTTCCCACGCCTCGTGCTGGCGCTCGCCTTCGTCGCGGCGCTGGGGCCCGGAATCGTCAATGCCGTGATCGCCATCGCCATCACCTCGTGGCCGCCCTATGCCCGCATCGCCCGCGCCGAGACGCTGACGCTGCGCCATGCGGACTACATCAATGCGGTGCGGCTGATAGGGGCCTCGCCCGCGCGCATCATTGCCCGTCACATTATGCCGCTGTGCGTATCGTCCGTGATTGTGCGCGTGACGCTCGACATGGCCGGCATCATCCTGACGGCGGCCGGCCTCGGTTTCCTCGGCCTCGGCGCCCAGCCGCCCTCGCCCGAATGGGGCGCCATGATCGCCTCGGGACGCCGCTTCGTGCTCGACCAATGGTGGGTCGCCGCAGCCCCCGGCGTCGCGATCTTTGTCGTCAGTCTCGGCTTCAACCTGCTGGGCGATGGCCTGCGCGACGCGCTCGACCCCAAGGCGGCCGGCCAATGAGCGCGCTCCTCCATGTCGAAAACCTGCGAGTCAGCTTTCCCACGCGCTCGGGCATGGTGGAGGCCGTGCGCGGTGTCTCCTTCACCCTCGGACGCGAGCGCCTCGGCATCGTCGGCGAATCGGGCTCGGGCAAATCGCAGACCGGCCGCGCCATCCTTGGCCTCACCCCGCCGCATGCACACGTCACCGCCGGCCGCCTCGTCTTCGACGGCATCGACTTGCTCGCGGCAAGCGAGAAGGAACGCCGGGCGCTGCGCGGCAAGCGCATCGCCATGGTGCTGCAGGATCCCAAGTTCTCGCTCAACCCGGTGATGCGCATCGGCGAGCAAATCATGGAAACCCTCGCCGCCCACGGCCGCGGCTCGGGCGCCGAGGCGCGCCGGCGCACGCTCGCCATGCTGGAGGCGGTGCAGATCCGGGACCCTGAGCGCGTCTTCAACCTCTATCCGCACGAGGTCTCGGGCGGCATGGGCCAGCGCGCCATGATCGCCATGATGCTCGTTGCTGAGCCGGACATGCTCATCGCCGACGAGCCGACCTCGGCCCTCGACGTGACCGTGCAACTGCAGGTGCTCTCGATCCTCGACAGGCTCGTGGCCGAGCGCGGCATGGGCCTGATCTTCGTCTCGCACGATCTCAGGCTCGTCTCCTCCTTCTGCGACCGGGTGCTCGTCATGTATGCCGGCCGCGTGGTGGAGGAAATCGCGGCTGACAGGCTGCACCAATCGCAGCATCCCTATACCCAGGGGCTGCTGAACTGCCTGCCGAAGCTCGGGCAGAGCCACCATCCCCTGCCAGTGCTCGACCGCAAGCCGGAGTGGGCGGCATGACGGACGCACTCGCGATCAAGGGCCTTGCAGTCGTATTCGACGATTTTCGCGCCGTCGATGGCGTCAGCTTCTCGGTGCGGGAGGGCGAATCCTTCGGCCTCGTCGGGGAATCGGGCTCGGGCAAATCCACGGTTCTCCGGGCCGTTGCCGGCCTCGCACCGATCGCCGATGGCACCATCTCCATCGGCGGCGAGACGATCAGTCACGCGCGCAGCAAGAGCTTCTACCGCCGGGTGCAGATGGTCTTCCAGGACCCCTACGGCTCGCTGCATCCGCGCCACACCATCGACCGGGCGCTCGCTGAGCCGCTTGCCGTGCACGGCATCGGCGATGCCGAGCGGCGCATCCTGAAGGCCCTCGACGAGGTGGGGCTTGGCAAGGGCTTCCGCTTCCGCTATCCGCACCAGCTGTCGGGCGGCCAGCGCCAGCGGGTCGCCATCGCCCGCGCCCTGATCCTCGAGCCGTCGATCCTGCTGCTCGATGAGCCGACCTCGGCTCTCGACGCCTCGGTGCAGGCCGAGGTGCTCAACCTCCTTGAGGACATCCGCCGCGAGCGCGGGCTCACCTATGTTCTCGTCAGCCACGATCTCGCCGTCGTCACGCACATGTGCGAGCGCCTGCTGGTCATGCAGCACGGCCGGCCGGTGGAGCTCCTCACCTCCGCCGACCTCGCCGCCCGGCGCATCGAAACGGCCTATACGCGCGAGCTGATGGTGGCGAGCCAGGGCTTCCGGCGCGAGGCTTAAGGCTGGACCGGCAGCCACTGCTCCGTGCCCCGCTCGCTCCCTTGCAAACAAGAAAATCCGCCGCGCCCGTCGCGCGGCGGATGTTCGTTGAACCCTCGCAGGGATGGCTTAGGTCGCCTTGGTCAGGCTGCCTTCACCTGTCGGATGAAGCCGTCGACCTGCTGGCGCAGGGCGTCGGACTGACGCACGAGGTCGTTGGCCGCCTCGACGATCTGACTGGAGACGACACCCGTTTCGGCCGCCGCACGGCTGACGCCAGTGATGTTCGACGACACTTCCTGCGTCCCCTGGGCAGCCTGCGAGACGTTGCGGGCGATCTCGTTGGTCGTCGCGCCCTGCTGGTCCACCGCCGAGGCGATCGTCGTCGACACCTCGTCGATCTGACGGATGGTCTCGGTAATGCTGTCGATAGCCGCCACCACGTCGTTGGTCGCGTTCTGCACCGCTGCGATCTGGGCCGAGATGTCGTCGGTGGCCTTGGCCGTCTGCTCGGCGAGATTCTTGACCTCGGTGGCAACGACGGCGAAGCCGCGGCCCGCTTCGCCCGCCCGCGCCGCCTCGATGGTGGCGTTGAGGGCGAGCAGGCTGGTCTGCGAGGCGATATCGGTGATCAGGCTCACCACCTCGCCGATGCGCTGGGCACTGGAGGCGAGGCCGCGCACCACGTCCGCTGCCGACTTCGTCTGGCCGTTGGCGGCACTTGCGACACGGGCGGCCGTTGTGACCTGCTGGCCGATCTCGCGGATGGAGGCCGTGAGCTGCTCGGCGGCCGAGGCGACTGTGTTGACATTGCTCGTCGCCTGTTCCGCGGCCGCGGCAACCGTCGTCGACTGGCGACTGGTCTCTTCGGCTGCGGAGTTCATGGCGCCCGCATTCTGCTGCAGTTGCGAAGCTGCGGCGGCGACAGCGCGCGCAACGCCCATCGCTTCGGCTTCGAACTGGCTGACCAGCGCCTCGATATTGCGCGCCCGCTCTTCCTTGGCGAGTTGTTCGGCCTCCTGTTCGGCGGCGAGCCGCTCGCGCTCGATGGCATTCTCGCGGAAGACCTCGACCGCGCCCGTCATCTCGTCGATCTCGTCGCGGCCGACAACCGGTGGCACCACGACGTTGCTGTCGCCATCGGCCAGGCGCAGCATAACGTCGCGCAGGTTGCGCATGCGCCGTGTGAGGTTACGGGCGAAGATGAAGGCGAAGCCGCCGATGACGAGAAAGAAGGCGAAGCCGACCGCAGCCGCCACGAGCGCGGCGTGCTGGATGCGCGCCGTCACGTCGTCGGTATAGACGCCGGTGCCGACGGTCCAGCCCCAGGGACCGAAGCGCTCGACATAGGCGAGCTTGGGCACTGCCTGCGACATGTCCCCACCTGCCCGCGGATAGTCGTAGGCGACGTAGCCGGATCCCTTGTCCTTGCTGATGGCAATCATTTCCTTGACGTAAGCCACGCCGTTGGCGTCCTTTGCGTCCAGGATATTCTTGCCCTCCATCGCTGGCTGGCCGCCGTTGACGATGGAATTGCCCTCGTCGTCGATGATGAAGAAATATTCTTCGCCGTTGTAGCGCATGGCACGGACCACAGCGCGAGCGCGCTGCTGCGCCCAGCCCTCGCCGATGAGGCCCTTCGCCGTTTCCTGGAACTGCTGGTCGATGGCTTTGATGACGACACCCGTCACTGACTGCAGCATGTCCACGCGGGCATCGCGGATCGAGGTGGCCTGCATGGATGCAAGGATGGCCACGATCGCAGCCGTGCTCACCGCAAAGAGTGCGACGACCGCCGCCAGCCGCGCGCCGATCGTCCTGAGGCCGATCTTTCCCAGAAAGCGACCCAATCCGTTTCGAACCTTGGCAGTTTCCATGCCAGCCACCCCGCATTCGCAGACCGGCTCTTGCCAGCCGGTCGCCCTTCGTTTGGTGCCGCCCACCCTTGCCGGTGGCCGGCGTTGCCTCGCCGATGGGGCACTCCGTCGGCCGGAGAGCCTTCTCGATCGCATTTCGGAATAGACGCAACTCGGCGGTGTTCGCTGAGCGAATGAGCCGCCGGCGCTTCTCCGGTCAGACCGGCCGCGGAGACCCGCGCAGGACCGAAGAACGCAATTCTCCCACCAACACCATGGTCAGCTTAGGCTGCCAGCCTTGCGCGAAGCTGGAGGACAACCTCAGCGCGCCAGTGCAAGGCCCGCCCCTGAGCTGAGCACGACGCCGCGATAACCGCCGTGATCCTCGGCAAGGCGGGCGATCATCGCGCCGCGCGCATAGAGCACCACCTCGCCCCCCTTCAGATCCCAGCCGTTGATGCTGCGCAGTGCCTCGCTTGCGCAGCCGTTCGTCGAGGCGCGGTACTGGTCGAGAAGGCCTGCATTGGTGAGCACCAGTTCACAAGCCTTCCCGCCCGCCTCCGTCATGCGCCATCGGCCAGAGACCTGGGACCGCTGCGGTACGGGCTTTGCATGGCTTGCCTGTGGTGGGGTGTAGCCCTTGACCACCTTCGGCGCCGGCAGCGGGCCGGCAGCCGTCTGGCCCGTCGGCGCAGGGGACACCGTCGGCTTCGCCGGCGGGGGCTGTACCGGAACGGACGGCATCGGCTCCTCGCGCGCGATCCCGCCACGCGGACGCGCAGCGGCGGCAGGCGCCACGACGACCGCTTCCACCTCGAGCGAGGGCGGCAGGGGCCGATAGCACCGCATCGGAGGGTTCCAAGGACTGGTGTAATACCGCTCGCAGCTGTTGAAGTCGCCCGCATTGCATCCCGCAAGGACGATGAGGCTGAGGAGCGGCCACGTCCTGCGGCACGGCAGCTGCAAGAGCGGCCGGGCATGATCCCGGCCGTCTTCCCCGATCGAGGACGTGAGTTCGCGCGTCACTTTCATGCCATGGCCCCAAAAGGCATCTCGAGTTGCATCGTCAGGCGGGGGTCGCCGAGGCATTCGGCAAGCCGGCGGCGGAAGGCATCGCCCGTGGCGATCAGCACGCCGGCGGTGACTTCACTCTTCCCCGACACCGAATAGCGAAGAACATTTGCCGGCTCTTTTTCCCCGCAGGCGCCCGACAGGAAGCCCTGCTCGCCGCCCGGCCCGGCCTCCTGTCCGCAGATGAAGGACACCCCGTTCAGCGCGCCCTTACGGGCCTGCAGAACGATCTGCAGCCGGCTATTGCCGGCAAGGGCAAGGCCGACATTGGCCGCCACGAGCACCCCGGCAACACCCGGCCCGAGATGGAGGAAGCCCTCGGCGGCGATATCGACTCCGGGCTCGATACCCGTCAGTCGGTCGAACACGGCAATTCCCGACAGATCGTCGAGCAGCAGGAAGAGTCGCCGGTGATAATGGAACGTCCCGTGGACGTTGCTGTCGACGAGGAAGGCACTCGCCCCCTCGAGGGCGACCTCGGCCGCTAGCCAGCCACAGCCGGAGACGCCCGCCGCACCGAGCGGCCGCAGGATGTTGTGGGCTGCCGCCGAGCGGAAGTAGCTGCCCGGCGCGCCGTCACCCCTGACGTCAATGCCGCCCGGATCGCTGATCCAGCGGATGCCTTTGGCTGCATAAACGAAGGACCCGCAGTCCTCGTGACCCTTGGCGTCGCTCGCACCGAAGCGGGCGGCGAAATAGGCCCAATCGTGCCCGTTCCTGTGACGCGCCGTAACGAGCCCCGCCTGCCGGTCGAGCACACGTGGCGCCGAGGCACGGGCGGCCAGCATCTCTGCCACCTCCGGTTCGGCCATCACGTCCCGCCCGCAGCGGGCGATGAGGTCCCTGAGGATAGGCAGATGTTCCGCCCCGCCCGCAGTTTCCCCGAAGGGCGCGAGGCAGCCGTCAGGATCCGTTAGCGCCACGGCCGTCGCGATAGCCCGACCAAGCGGCAGGGCCATGCGCCGGCGCAAACCCTCCGTGTCCGGCAGGGCAGCAAGCACTCCCTGCAGCGCGAGGCCAACCGCAAGCGCCTCGAAATGCAGGTGCGAGGAGCCTTCGCTCGGCATCGCCGGCTCGGCAAAGAGCTGAATCATCGACCAGTCAATGTGATTGAGCGCCATGCAGCGCCACGGTCCGGCGAGCGGCAGGCGCGGCAGCGCCGCGGCGACGACGGCGAGCGCGGCGGCCGCATGCAGCCGCTCTCGCGCCTCACCGATGAGATTGTCGCCGAGCGCCTCGGCGACAAACCGGGCGTGCCGCACGATTTCGGCAAGCAGCCCGGCGCTCTTGCCCGCCGGCAGACCGGCCTTAAGCGCCCGTGCGAGGAGTTGCAGCAGCACCTCGAGCCGGATGGCCGTCGTTCGCGCGCCGTAGCGATCCTCGTCGTCGACGTCGGCCCGTGGAGTGGCCGCCTGCCACGACAGCGCGAGCGCAACCGCCCGGGCAAGGCTCTTGCGCTCGCCATCCTCCGGCAGAGAGAGGAGCCAGCCGAGCGCGTGATAGCGGGCGCGCCACAGGCCGCAACCGAACGGATCCTCCTGCCAATCGAGCATCTCCGGCAGCGGCCAGTCTTCATGCCCGGCCAGGCGAAGGCGCCCGTCTGCGACCGTGCCCAGCCCGCCGGCGAGCCAACCGGCGAGGTCGGTCTGGACGAACGGCGCCGCGGACAGCGCCGTTTCGTCGACAAAGGCCGCAAGAAGCCCGCGGGAGTCGCTCGCGGACGCCGCGGACAGCTCGGCAAGCCGGCCGAGCAGCACGAGCCCGTCGTCCTCGGTTGCGGCCGGGAGCCCGTCGTCGAGCGAAACTTCGTAAGGCAGGATGCGGCGGATATCCGAGCGGCCCCGCGCCTGGAAGCCGATGTCGACCGTGCTGGCTCCCGCGGGCGGATCGAGACGCAGTGTGAAGCGGCGCACGCGCCGGTCTGTCGGCAACATGATGAAGGCGCCGACGCCCTCCGCCTCGAGCGTGCCCGCATAGGGACGCGGCAACGCCCGGCCCTGTGCGTCGCGATAGACGATGCGCGCAAAGGCCATGTCGGGTGCTGGCGCCGCGCAGAACAACTGGCCGCGCACCGTGAGGCCGCCGCCCGGCACGACACCCCAGGTCTCCCATTGCGGCTCGCTGTCGAGAAGCTGGCTTGCCGGCAGCACCGCAGCCTCTGCGGGGGGCTGCGGCAGCGGTCGCAGGCGGGGCGTCGCGATTTCAAACGGCGCCGTGTTGCGCCAGCTGCGCACCGTCAGTTCCACGCGCTCGGCATCGGCCGGCAGGCGGAAGGCCACCCGCACCTGCGCGAACTTGTCGCCAGGCGCGGCAGGTCCGGCGACGTCGATCGAGAAGGGGTCGATCCGCCCCCGCATCAACCCGGCGACGGCGGGCAGGTCGAGGCTGACGCCGTCGCCCGTCTGGAAGTCGAAGCCAAGGCGGATGGCATCCGGTATGCCGCCGGTCTTCTCGTTATCAGCCCAGGTGAGCGCGAAAGACAATTCGCACCACCGGTCCGCCGGCACCCCACCGAAGGAGAACTGCACGCGCGCCCGGCGGTTGCGCGCCTCCACAACATGTCCTTGGCCGTCGCCGCGGGCGACCGAATCTGCGCCGTATCGGACCGCCGCCGGCAACAGTTCGCGCCCGCCCATGGCCTCCGCTGCCCCGGGGGCGCGGGCGGGGCTTGCGGAGGGCGGAACGGGCGCGGCCTTCGGCGGCTGCGCCCGCTTCTTGACGGGGCCGGGCAAGCGCGGCGGCTGAAACGGCTTTACCCGGTCCGGCGCCTTCGCCAGACCGGGCTGCAACAGGGCCTCGAGACCGGGCCGCACGCGCTGCGTTCCCTTCTTCTTTCCCGATTGTTCGTCTTCGCCGCTCACGCCGCCGCCACACGGTCGAAGAACTGGCGCACGTCGCCGTTCATGTTCGCTGCCTGCTCGTCGAGCGAGGACGCGAGCGTCTGCACGGTGTTGACGATACCGCCGATGTCCTGCGCGGCGGCCCGCACGGTCGCCACGGCGCTCGCCACGCCTTGTGCATCCTGCGACATTTCCTCGACTGCGGTCAGGATCGAATGGGTCGCCGCAGCCTGGTTTTCGACCGCGGCGGCGATCGCCTCGGCCGACTGCACGACCTCGCGAATGACGGCGCCGATGCCGTCGAGGTCGCCGACCGTCGCCCTTGTGGCCTGCTGGATCGCCGCGATCTGGTCGGAAATCTCCTGGGTGGCCTTCGCCGTCTGCGTCGACAGCGTCTTGACCTCGCGCGCCACGACGGCAAAGCCGAGCCCTGCCTCGCCCGCGCGCGCCGCCTCGATGGTGGCGTTGAGGGCGAGCAGGTTCGTCTGCCGCGCGATGCCGCCGATGAGCTCGACGATGGAGCCGATGCGCTCTGTGACCTCGGCAAGGCCCCGCACGCCGGCATCGGCCGCCTTGGCCTGCTCCGCGGCCTTGCCGGCAATCTCGTAAGCCCGCTGCGCGTAGCTTTCGACAGCCTCGATGGACTTCGCCATCGTGCCCGCCGCAGCCGCGCTGCGGGCCGCCCGCTCAGCCATCTCCTCGGCGGTCATCGTCATGTTGTCGGCCTGCTCGCTCGTACGGCCGGTCGCCTCGCCAAGCTGCTCGGATGCGCCACGCATGACGTGCGCGGCCTGATTGAGCGCCGACAGGCTGTGCGAAAAGGTCCGATCGAAGATGTCGATCTCGCCGGTCAGCCGCGTGCGGCGCTCCTCGCCCGCAGTCAGCAAGGTCTCGTGATAGACGGAGACCGCGATGCCCATGTCGAACATCACCGCGCTGCCGACGGCGCTAGCGAGCCGCGCCAGCCGGCCCGAACGCAGCCGCGTCTCCTGCGCAAGTACGGTCGTCAGCTCGGCGAGGATGACGCTGTAGCCGCCGATGTACCAGTCGGGCTCGACGCCGACGCGCACATGGGCCACGGCCACGGCCCGCACGCTCGTGAGATAGCTTTCATCGAAGCCCGAGGTGAAGAGCCGGCGCCAGTGCTCGGCTTGCAGCTTGGCGAGCCGGTCCTGCCGCTTGTCGACGAGCCGCGCCGTCATCGGGAATTTGGCGAGATGCCGGTAGAAGTCGCTGATGATGCGCGGCATGTGGGGCGCGATGAGGCTCCACGCGGTCTCAAGCTCGCCACGCGCCGCAGCGTCGATCTTGTAGAAGGCCAAGCGCTCGTTCAGGGAAAGAACCGTTTCGGACATTATTCCTACCATGCGAACTCATCCCGCGCAGCGCTGCCCCTCGCGGCGGTGGGCGGGAACGGGAAAAGGGAGAGGGACGGCCGGACGGCACCCATCATGCCGTGGCCTCCGCCAGCCGGTTGGCCACATAAAGCCCGGGCCGCCCCGAAGCGGACCGGAAGGCATCGGAGATGCCCATTACCGTCTCGGCGGCGCCGAGGACCAGGTAACCGTCGGGTGCGAGCACCTTCGCCATGCGCGAAAGCACGTCCGCTTTCGTCGGAATGTCGAAGTAGATGAGCACGTTGCGGCAGAAGATGATGTCGAACGTGCCGAGCCCAGCAAAGGACTGCAGCAGATTGAACTGCCGGAACTGCACCATCGCCCGGATCTCCGGCCGGATCTGCCACTGGTCGCCCTTCTGCTCGAAATACTTGAGCAGGTACTGGATGGGCAGCCCGCGTTGCACTTCGAAGGCCGAATAGAGCCCCGCCCGGGCTCGCTCCAGCACGTGGCCGGCCAGGTCCGTCGCCAGGATCTCCACCGTGACCCCCGGCAGGAGGTGCGCATTTTCCTTCAGCGTCATCGCTAGGGAATAGGGCTCCTGCCCCGTCGATGCTGCCGCGCACCAGACGCGGATGCGCCGCGAGCCGCGCCGGTCGATGAGGCTCGGCACCACAAAGGACACGAAGGTCTCAAACGGTGTCTTGTCGCGGAAGAAGGATGATTCGTTCGTCGTCATTGCCTCGACGACGGCATCGGCGACCGCGCCCGATGGGGCGGTGCGCAGACGCGCCACGAGTTGCTCGACGCCGGCGAGCCCCACCTTGCGCGCCACGGGCGCCAGCCGGCTCTCGATGAGATACTGCTTCTCCTGCGACAGGTTGAGCCCCGAGCGCTGCTTGAGGAATTGCTGCAGGAATTCGTAATCGCCGGCCGCAATCATGCTCTACCTCCGACGATCAGCTGGCTGACCCTGGGGCCGATGTCCTCAATTGGCAACACGCCTGCGCAAGCCCCGGCGGCAATCGCCGCGCCCGGCATGCCCCACACGACGCTTGTCGCCTCGTTCTGCGCGATGACATTGCCGCCCGCATCCGCGATGGCAAGCGCGCCCCGGGCACCGTCGCTGCCCATGCCGGTCAGGATGACCCCGAGCGCTGCCGAGCCAAAAACCCGCGCGACGGACTCGAACATCGGGTCGACAGCCGGCCGGCAGAAATGCACGGGCGGCGCGTCCGACAGGCGGATGACGGGCCTCTCGCCCACTTTCTCGACCAGCATGTGCCGGCCGCCGGGCGCCACATAGATGCGCCCCGCCGCCAGCGGCTCGCCGTCGACTCCTTCCGCCGCCTCACGGTTGGCGGTGCGGCCGAGATGCTGGGCGAGGATGGTCGTGAACGTCGGCGGCATGTGCTGGACGATGAGGACGGGCAACCGCGCGAGTGCCTGCCCTGCCCCCTGCAGGAACTGCATGAGCGCTTGCGGCCCGCCGGTGGAACTGCCGACGCACAGGACGCGTGCGGGGATGCCGGTATAAGGCCTGAGCTTCTCTGTCGCCCGCAGCGGCTGCGGACGAGGCTGGAAGGCCGACGTCGCAGGAGCCGGCGCCGGGGCAGCCGGCTTGGCGACGGGTGGCCCGAGCGGCAGGCGCAGGCCAGCCGCCGAGCCGGAGCGCACCCGCTGTCCGAGATGGCGCACCTTCTCCACGAGTTCGCGGCGGAAGTCTGCTGAGGTAGCAAGCCGCCCCGTCGGATCAGGCTTCGGCACGTAGTCGGCGGCCCCGAGCGCGAGCGCCCTGAGGCTCGTCTCCGCGCCCCGCTGCGACAATGTGGAGGCGACGAGCACGACGGTGTCAGGCTTGGCCCTGAGGAGGAGCGGCAGGGCCGTGAGCCCGTCCATCTCAGGCATCTCGATGTCGAGGATGACCACATCGGGTTGCGACTGCGTCATGTCCTGCGCCGCGAGGCGCCCGTGCCGGTGCGTTGCGACGACCGCAAAATCCGGCTCTTCCTCCAGCCAACGCGATACGAGCCCGCGCACGATGGCCGAATCGTCGACGATCATGACCCGGATCTGATCACCCGCCGCGGCAACTCCCGTGACATTGGTCATGCGAGCGGCTTTCCGGCGTCAGCGAGGGCATCGGCATCGATGAGCCCGACCTCTTGGAACTTGTAAGCCAGGATCTCCCGGTCGAAGGGCTTCATGATGTACTCGTCCGCCCCAGCGATGAGCGCCCGCGCGATATGGCCAGGATGGTTCTCCGTCGTGCAGAACACGATCTTGGGCCTGGTACCACCCTCAAGGGCGCGCACCGCCTCCAGGAACTGCGGCCCATCGACCACCGGCATGTTCCAGTCGAGCAGGATGGCGTCCGGCATCGTGACGACGCAATGGTCGAGCGCCTCCTGCCCGTTGCCCGCCTCGCTCACCTCGAAGGACAATTCCTCGAGGATCTTGCGCGCCACCTTCCGGATGAAGGGGGAATCGTCGACCACCAGACACGTTTTCATCAGCCGCCTCTATACTCATCGGCTTCGACCAATGCGGCTCAGGCCGCCATCGCCCCCTGCCGCAGGGACAGGACGCGCTCGACGTCGAGAATGACCATCAGTTCGCTCTCCAGCCGGTGGATGCCGTCGGCCACCTGCGCCCAGCGCGGATCGAGATTCATGGGGTTGGGCTCGCGCGTGGAGCTGTCGAGCGCCAGCACCTCGCCGACCGTGTCGATGATGAGCCCGTAGGACTCGCCCTTGTAGTCGATACCGACGGCCATCGGCTGCAGGGTGTCGGTCGCATCGGGAAAGTCGAGCAGCCGGCGCATGTTGATCGTCGTCACGATGCGCCCGCGCAGGTTCAGCACACCCTCCACGGCCCGCGGCGCTCGCGGCACGCGCGTCGTGCGCTCGGGCATGAACACGTCGTGCACGGACAGGATGGGCAGGCCGAAGAGCTGCCCGGCGATACGCACGGTCACATACTGGATGGTGTCGGCGGGCTTGCCCGCCGCCTCGGTCGGCTTGGTCATGCGGCCACCTCCTGCTGGATCCCGGCGAACTCCTTGAGCGCCTCGAGGAGGCCAGGCTTGTCGAACTTGGCGATGTAATCGGAGAAGCCCACGGAGCGGCCGCGCTCGATTGCCTCCGGCGTGCACAGACCGGACAGCGCGATGATCGGCAGACCCTCCATTCGCGGATCGCGGCGCAGACGGCCCGCGAACTCGAAGCCGTCCATGTGCGGCATCTCGATGTCGGTGACGACAACGTCGAACATGGCGCCACGCTCGAAGAGCTGCAGGGCGGCGATCGCCGAGTCGCTCAGCGTCACGTCATAGCCGGCGGCCTTGAGGGCCGGCCCGAGCATGTTGCGGAAGAAGGCGCTGTCGTCGACGAGCAGCAGGCTGCGCCGCTCCGGCGCGCCCTGCATCGCGCCGCGGCGATGGAACCAGTCCTTGAACCCCATCGGCAGGTAATGGGCGATGTCGATGATCTCGGTCGTCTGGCCGCGCACCACGCCCGAGCCGAGGATGCCGGGCACATCCGAGGCGAGCGTGACCTCGAACTGTTCTTCGACGATATCGATGATCTCGTCGACCATGAGGCCGACGGAGCGGCCGGAATCCGAGAACACGAGCACCGGTTGCGTGCCGCCCTCGCGCTGCTCGATGCGCTCGTTGA
The DNA here is from genome assembly GCF_001418005.1 of Chelatococcus sambhunathii. Taxonomy (GTDB): domain Bacteria; phylum Pseudomonadota; class Alphaproteobacteria; order Rhizobiales; family Beijerinckiaceae; genus Chelatococcus_A; species Chelatococcus_A sambhunathii. The sequence continues at coordinate 705,163 of NZ_LIOL01000001.1, forward strand.
CGGGCACGAGCGGCATGAGCGAGCCGCGGTACTGCACGACCTGCCGCCCCGTCGCGCGCTCGATCTTCTCGACCGGCAACTCCTCGAGGCGCGTCACGAGCGACAGCGGCACCGCCTTCGGCTCGGCCCCACCGGCACGGAAGAGCAGCAGCGCCACCGCATTGCCCTTGCCAGAGGCGCGCTCGGCGTCGATGCCGGCCGCCTCGCCCGAGCCGAGCGTCGCCGAATGCGCCACCGCCTGCGCGATGCCGTTCGGATCGATGATCATGATGACGCTGCCGTCACCGAGGATCGTGTTGCCCGAGAACATCGACAGGTGCCTGAGCAGCGTCGACATGGGCTTCACCACGATCTCCTCGGTGTGGAAGACCGCGTCCACCACGATGCCGAAGGTCTGGTTGCCGACCTGCATGACGACAATGAAGCCCTGCTCGCCCTGTTCCACGCCGGGGGCACCGCCCTCCGGTTCGGCGGTGCCGAGCAGTTCGGCGAGCGGGACGACCGGCAGCAGCTTGTTGCGCAGCCGGAGCACCGGTGTGTTCTTGATGCGCTCGATGCGGTGGCCCGACTTGTGGTGCACCCGCACCAGCTCCATCACCGCCAACTGCGGAATGGCGAAGCGGTCCCCAGCGGCCTCGACGATGAGCGCCGAGACGATGGCGAGGGTCAGCGGGATCTTGATCACGAAGGTGGTGCCGCGGCCGAGCACGGAGCGCACGTCGATGGTGCCGCCGATGATCTCGATGTTGTTGCGCACCACGTCCATGCCTACGCCGCGGCCCGACACGCTCGTGATCTTGGCGGCAGTCGAGAAGCCGGCGTGGAAGATGAACTTGTGGATCTGGGCCTCGTTCATCTTCTCGAGCTCGGCCTCGGTGGCGAGGCCGTTCTCCAGCGCCTTGGCGCGGATGCGCGCCACGTCGAGCCCGCGCCCGTCGTCCGCGATCTCGATGATGATGTGTCCGCCCTCGTGATAGGCGGAGAGGCGGATCTTGCCCCGCTCCGGCTTGCCGGCGGCGCGGCGGCCTTCCGACGTCTCGAGGCCGTGGTCCGCCGAATTGCGCACCATGTGCGTCAGCGGATCCTTGATCAGGTCGAGGATCTGCCGGTCGAGCTCGGTCTCGGCGCCGACCATCTCGAGGTCGATCTGCTTGCCGAGTTCCTGGGCGAGGTCGCGCACGATGCGCGGCAGCTTCTGCCAGGCGTTGCCGATGGGCTGCATGCGCGTCTTCATGACGCCTTCCTGCAGCTCGGCCGTGACGTTGGACAGGCGCTGCAGCGGCACCTTGAACTCGGTGTCGCCCTGGCGGCGGGCGATCTCCATGAGCTGGTTGCGCGTCAGCACCAACTCCGAGACCATTGTCATCAGCTTTTCGAGCGTGTCGACATTGACCCGCAGCGACTGCGAGGAGACCGAGCCCTTGCCGGAGCCGCCCTGCTCGTCGCCCTCGGCGACGGGCGCCTTGGCCTCGGCCTTGGGAGCGGGCTTCGCCTCGACCTTCGTCTCGGCCTCGGGCGGAGCCTTGGCGGCAGGCTGGGCTGCGGGCTTCGTGACGGGCTTTGGCCGCGGCACTTCAGCCTCCGCCTCGCGGAAGGCGCGCTCGATCTCGTCGAGCGTATCCTCTCCAGGCAGCAGCTCGCGCTCCAGCACCTGGTCGCTCAGCGTGCCGACGGAGACCTTGCGCTGGGGAGCTGGCGCAGGCTCCGGCGGAGCCGGCGGCCCGAAGGCCAGTGCCTCGAGCGGGGCGATGAGGTCGTCGTCGGTGCCGGCCGGCTCCTGACCGACGTTGTTTTCAAGCTCGACGAGCAGCTCCTTCACGCGGTCGATGGTGCGCAGGATGAGCCCGACCGCTTCCGTCGTCACCGGCGCGCCCTCGCGGAACTTGCCCATGAGCGTTTCCGCGGCATGGGCCAGCGCGCCGAGACGTGGCAGGCCAAGGAAGCCGCACGTCCCTTTGATGGTATGGACGAGGCGAAAGATGTTGTCGAGAACCTGAGCGTTGTTGGGGTCCCGCTCGAACTTCACGAGCTCGACATCAACGACATCGATGTTCTCGTTCGTCTCGGTCAGAAACTCCCGAAGCAGATCGTCCATGCGCCCAACTCCCCAAAGCCCGCCGTGCGGCCCGCCCGCCCCGGCGCCGGAGCAATGCCGGCCATGGTCGGCCCGCGCATCCGCTCCTTTCCATTCCGTCCCGACCGGAGCCCCGATCGCTCCGGCCTCTCAACCCATACCGATCAGGCCGCCCGTACCCGTGCGATGAAGCGTTCCACTTCCTCGCGCAACCGCCCCGCCTGATCCGTCAGTTCGCTTGCTGCACTGACAATCTCCGACGAAACACGCCCGGTGTCGGCCGCAGCACGCGTCACACCCGAGATATGCGCCGAGACCTCCTGCGTGCCATGCGCCGCCTGCTGGACGTTGCGGGCAATCTCACCCGTCGCCGCGCCCTGTTCCTCGACGGAGGACGCGATCGTTGCCGAAATCTCGTCGATGCGCGCGATCGTCTCGGAGATGCCCTCGATGGCCCGCACGACGTCGCCGGTCGCGCCCTGGACCGCGCCGATCTGGGCCGAGATCTCCTCGGTCGCCTTGGCCGTCTGGGCCGCGAGGTTCTTCACCTCCATGGCGACGACCGCGAAACCCCGCCCCGCCTCCCCCGCGCGAGCCGCCTCAATGGTGGCGTTGAGCGCAAGGAGGTTCGTCTGCGCCGCGACGTCGTTGATGAGGCGGATGACCTCGCCGATGCGCTGGGCACTATCGTCGAGGCCGCGCACCACCGATACGGTCGAGCCCGCCTGCTGCGCACCCTCGCTGGCGATGGCAGCGGCATTCGTGACCTGGTGGCCGATCTCGCGAATGGATGCGGAGAGCTGCTCGGCGGCCGAAGCAACCGTGTGCACGTTGTTGGTCGCCTGGTCCGACGCCGAGGAGACCGCGAGCGACTTGTGGTTCGTCTCCTCGGCCGCAGCGTTCATCGCCGCCGCATTCTGCTCGAGCTGAGCCGCCGCCGCCGAGACCGACCGTACGACGCCCATGACCTGCGCCTCGAAGGCATCAGCAAGACCGTTCAGCATCGCGCGCTTGCGCTCCTCAGCACGCGCATCGGCCTCCGCCTGCTCGGCCTTCAGCCGCTCGCCCTCGAGAAGCGCCGCGCGGAAATGTTCCGTGGCACTCCAGATCGCCCCCACCTCGTCGCGCGAACGGCGCGTCTCGATGGCGACATCGTAGTCGCCACCGGCCATCTGCTGCAGCGCGCCCGTGACCCGGCGCAGCGGTCGGCTGAGGAGAAATGTACCGAGCCAGGCGGCGAGGCCCGCACCGAGCAGGAGGCCAATCGCTGCGGTGCCAATGACGAGGCCCATCATGCGCGACTGGAAGTCGCGCATGCCGCCGCGGATCTGATCGAGCTGACCGAGGATGGCAACGACCTGCTGGTCGAGCAATGCCTGGAATTCCTTGCGATTGCGGCGGTTTGTCTCGTTGTTGCCCTGCTCGCTCGCCGCCGACGGCGAGACGTCGACACCGAGCCGCGCCGTCTCGAGGCGGAACGTGCGGAACTCCGCGGCGCGCGCCGCCATCTCATCGAAACTGCCGAGCCGGTCCGGGGGAACGAGCGGGCGCCAGTTCGCCAGCGTCTTGTCCATCTCCTCGAGATGTCTGCGGATGCCTTCGGCAAACTGGACCGCCGAATCGCTCGTCTCCGACATGTAGACGCCGCGCGAATCCATGACGACGGCCGTGATGAGGCGGTTCAGGTGCTCGGCGTAATAGGCGCGCTGCGCCGTCTGGTTGAGCAGGGTGCTTTGCTCGTCGTATTGCCGGAGCGCATGGACCGCCATCGCCGCGACCATGATCGTCACACCACCCATGATTGCGACAATTGCGTATATCTTGCCGGAGATCTTCATGTGCCCCGCTTTCCCGCCGGAAGGAACGTACTCATTGCATCACTGATGAGAAATCCCGTTTTAGGACCTCATTTCGTCTTTCTTGATGTAGTTGATTTCTTCTATGAGAAGGTCACGAACGATCGGACTACCGATCCTTTCGTTGGTCCGATCCTTGATCACTTGCAGCAGTTCGGCCAGGTTCTGACGCGAGAGATTCCGGAAATCGATGCGGTCTTCCGCATAGATGCGGCGGAAGGCTTCGTCGATCAGGAAGGGGTCTGGCGGGACGGACATCTCGCGCAATGTGCCCGCGTCCGCCGTGAATATGAGCTGTGTGACGATGTAGCCCTGGAGTTCGCCATCGAGGATGACGGGCACTGTCATCGGCGCCAGTTTCTTGTATTCGAGGCCCTCGAGATAGGTCTGCTGCGCGCCGAGCGGGTTGCCGCCCGCGACCCAATAGGCGGTGGCGTAGCTGGACATCAAGGCGATGGCGGCCACCCAGAACCCGGTCAGCAGCAGACGCATCATCGAGCGGAACCCTTGAGGTGGCCGGCCGGATTGTAGGTGCCGTCGGAATCCTCGGCGCGGATCGAGGCGGCAACGATCTCGGCGACCTCGTTCATGGCGCGCAGGTTGAGCTCGAGCACCGCGTGGTTGCGAGCGAGCTTCTGGCGCACTCCGCTCATGCGGTCGATGACCTGCCGCTCCATCGGCTCCTGGTCGACCACCTTCATGAGTCGGCTCAGTTCGAGCAGGATCTGGCTCTTGCGACGGTTGGTCTCGTCGAGGTCGATATCGTGGTGCGTCTCGAGTGCGCGAGTCTCGACGTCAACGACGAACTCAAGCCGGTCCATAGCCCGCAACAGCGCCGTGCCCGTAGCGGAAATCCGCGGACCGCCAGGCGGAAGGATACCGGCCTCGTCGCGGCGTTCGCCGACGTCGCCGACCGTGCTTCCGGCATCGGACCCCTTGCCATCATCGAACGTCATGCTCTGTTCTCCTCACCTTTTCCGGCAGTTGGAAGGGGACTGGCGACACCCTTTCCGTCGTTGTGTGCAAACTGCTGCTTGGCCTGCTGCGACCGCTCGGTGGCCGTACGCAGCATTTCGGCTATGCCGATGCCGCCCGATACCGCCACCTGCTCGCCCATCTTCTCCGCAAGCATCGACTTCCAGATCTTGCCGGCCGTCCCGGTGCCGAAGACGACCTCGCCGTTCTCCGGCAGCATGGCCTCGATGAAATTCTGGAGAACGAACGCCTCGAATTTCCGATAAGGGTCGCCGTCGCTCCTGCGCACCGAGGCGGCGCGACTGCGCATCGCCGTGAGTGCTCCTTCCACGTCGTGCGTCGAGCCAAGCACCGGCGGGCGGACGGCGTCGAAGGTATCGGCGAAATCGACGCCGGCGGCGCTCGCCGGCATGCTCTTGAGGCGCTGGAGCGCGGCCTGATAGCGTGACGGCTCGACGGCGCGCGTCACCTCGAGCACGATATCCGACGGCGGCTGAATGGCCATGGCTTACCCTTTTCACGGCGCAGAGCGGATAGAGTCTGTGCGCCGTGGGGTAATTTGCCCGCGCTGGCTTATGTCAGGCTTGCGTCGCGCGTGCCTGCAGGGCGTCGAGGATCTCGGCGAGGCTGCGCTTGTCCTCCTCCTCACGGGAGGAGCGCGCCACCTTGGCCGCGTGCCGCTCAACGCGCTTGAGCTTCATCGCCTCCTGCAGTACCTGCTGCGCCTGCGTCTGCCGCGCCGCCTCCAGCTCCCCGGCGTGGCCCGCGAGCCGGTGGAGATGACGGGCCATCGTTTCCACGAACAGGCCGTGCAGCGGCTCGCCTTCGTTGAGGCTCGCCAGGATGTCCGTCTGCGCGCGGGAGAGCTCGGCCTGCTGGCGCTCGATTTCGACGAGCTTAGCCTCGGCCATGCGGCAAAGCCGCTCCTGCACGTCCATGAGGCGGCGCATCTTGTCCAGTCTGCGGCGGGCGTCCATGGGTTATCCGTTCCGGAGCCACTCGGCGAAGCCGAGCATGAAGAGGGTCATGTATTCGCGGAAGAGAAGGTAGAAGATCAACAGGCCGAGCCCGATCACGAGCGGCATCATGATGAAGTAGATCGGCAACTGCGGCGTCAGCTTGTTGGCGACGCCGATGGCGAAGTTGATGACAAGCGAATAGATGATGAAGGGGCTGCTGATGCGCAGGGCGATGAGAAAGGCGTCCGTCAGCTTGTCGACGACCTCCGTCAGCGCCAGGCGCGTGCCGAAGGTCTCGCCCGGCGGCAGCCGCTGGTAGGACGCGACGAGGCCGCGCAGCAGCTCCCAGTGCAGATCGGCGAAGAAGACGAGCGCGACCGCCGTCAGGGTGATCAGCGTCGCGAGCGACGGCAGGCTCTCGCCGTCATCGACCGGCGTGCCGAGCATGCCGCCGATGCCGATGGCCATGGCGATGGCGACGGCCAGCGTCTCGAGCGCCATGAAGAACAGGCGCGCCATGAAGCCGATGACGAAGCCGGTGAAGGTCTCGAAAGCGATCAGGCGCAGCATGTCGGCCGGTGCCGCATCCCCCACCCGCGCGCCGACCGGCCCCAGCAGCAGCGGCGTCAGCGCGAGCGAGACGGTGAGCGCGATGAACAGGCGCACGCGCGTCGGCACGCGTGCGCTCGAAAAGCCGGGCGCCACCATGAGGCAGCCGCCAATGCGGCAGAAGATCAGGAAGACGGCAAGGAGCGACTGCGAAAGCTGAGCGCTCACGAGATGGTTCCGAGCGACTTGATCTCGATGCCCCGCGCGATCTCGACGTGCGACAGCACCGGCAGGGTCGGGAACAGCCGCTCGACGATCATGCGCACGTAAGGCCGGGCATCGGGCGCCGTGACGAGGACAAAGGTGGCGCCCTCGTTGAGGTGCCGCCGGATGACCTGCGAGGCCTCGTTGCCGAACTGCTCGACGAGGCGCGGGTCGATGTCGAACTCGACGACGTCGCCGCGGGCGTCGCGCTTGAGACTCTGGTGAAAGGCAAGGTCCCAGCGGTTGCCGAGGCGCAGCACGCTGAGCACGCCGTTCTCCGCGAGATCACCGCAGATCTGCGGCGCGATGCGCATGCGCACGTGCTCGGCCACCTGCTCGGATCGGCGCGCATGCGGCACGATCTCGGCGACGGCCTCCAGGATGAGGTGCAGGTTGCGGATGGAGACGCCTTCGGCCAGCAGCAGCTTCAGCACCGCCTGCAGGCCGGAATAGGAAATCTGCGCCGGGCAGATATCGTCGATCAGGCGCTTGTACTCCGGATCGAGGCGATCGAGCAGCCCGCGCATGTCCTTATAGGACAGGAGCTGCGAGAGGTTGTTGCGGATGATCTCGCTAAGGTGTGTCAGGAGCACCGAGACATTGTCGACGGTGGTGAAGCCCTGTCGGCGCACTTCGTTCGAATAGGTCTCCGCCACCCACATGGCCTTGATGCCGAAGGCCGGCTCGCGCGTCATTTCCCCCGGCACGTCCGGCTGCGGGCCGTCGCCAGTGACGACGAGCATCTCGCCGATGCGCATTTCCTGGGTCGCGACGACCGTGCCGTGGATCTTGACCTGATAGGTCTTGCCGGGCAGCGACAGCGTGTCGGTCAACTTGATGTCGGGCACGACGAAGCCGTACTGCTGCGCGAACTTGCGCCGCATCTTGCCGACCCGGTGTGCAAGCTCGCCGTGGGCGTTGAGCAGCTTCATCGACAGCTGCTTGCCGAGGCACAGCTCGATCTCGGCCGTCTTGAGCGATTCCTTGACCGAATCCTGGGCTTCGCGCTTCGCCTGCTCCTCCTTCTCCTTCACCTTGGCGGCGGCCTGGGCCTCCCGCTCGGCAATGCGGCGGGGGATGGCGTAGCCCACGAAGGCCATGAGGCCGCCGAGCGCGACGAACGGCAGGAACGGCAGGCCCGGCACGAGGGCCATCGTGAACATGAGGCCGGCTGCCACGAACAGCGCCTTGGGATAGGTGCCGAGCTGGCCGAGCACCGCCTGCTCTGCCGAGCCGCGCGTGCCGCCCTTGGAGACGAGGAGCCCGGCCGCCAGCGAGACGATGAGGGCCGGAATCTGCGAGACAAGGCCGTCCCCGACCGAGAGCTTGGTGAAGACGTCGGCGGCCTGAGCCAGCGACATGTTGTGCCGCGTGACGCCGATGATGATCCCGCCAAAGATGTTGACGGCGGTGATGATCAGGCCGGCCACCGCCTCGCCGCGCACGAACTTCGAGGCACCGTCCATGGAGCCGAAGAAGGCGCTCTCCTCCTCGAGCTCGCGCCGGCGGCGCTGCGCCTCCTTCTCGTCGATGGTGCCCGCCGACAGGTCGGCGTCGATCGCCATCTGCTTGCCGGGGATGGCATCGAGGGTGAAGCGGGCGCCCACCTCCGCGATGCGCGTCGCACCCTTGGTGATGACGAGGAAATTGACGGTGATGAGGATGAGGAAGACGACGATGCCGATGACGAAGTCGCCGCTCATCACGAACTGCGAGAAGCCGTTGATGATGTGGCCGGCAGCCGTCACGCCCTGGTCGCCATGGGCAAGGATGAGGCGGGTGGTGGCGATGGACAGCGCCAGGCGCAGCATCGTGGCGATGAGCAGCACCTGTGGAAAGGCGGAGAATTCGAGCGGCTTGTGGATCCACAAGGCCACCATGAGGATGAGCACGGAAAAGGCGATCGACAGGGCAAGGCCCATGTCGATGAGGATCGTGGGAACCGGCAGGAAGAGAATGGTGAGGATGGCGATGATGCCGATGGCGAAACCGACATCGAGCCCCCTGCGCCCGCCAGCCGTCGCCTGCCCCGCCGTCACGTCCGACATCGCCTGTTCCCTCGTTCGCCGCGCCGGCCCGCCGCCTCAGAAGCCGGTGGTGATGCGGCCGTAGACCTGTTCGGTGAAGGCGAAGATCTGCGCCCCGGTGAACGAGCCGGTGAGCGCAATGACCACGAAGATGGCGAGGATCTTCGGAATGAAGGTCAGCGTCATCTCCTGCACCTGTGTGAGTGCCTGCAGGAGCGCAATGCCGATGCCGACCAGCATCGCCGCGGCGACGGCCGGCCCCGCCCCGATGATGATCGTCCAGATGGCCGCCTGGACGATATCGAGTGCATCAGCCTCGTTCATGGCTTCAACTGATATTGACGCCAGGGCCCAGCAGAACGCGCGTGCCGTCCTCGAGCTCCGCGACGGCGCCCTCGTCGTAGATCCAGACCGACTTGACCTTGCCGGAGATGCTCTCGTCGGCCGTCGTCAGCGTACGTCCGATGATCCCGTCGATCTGCTGCAGAGAGCTGGCGACGAGCAGGGAATCGAGCTTCTTGTTCATCATCACGCTCTGCTCCACCTGCGAGAAGGTGGCGAGCTGCGCCATGTACTGGGTCGAATCCATCGGCTCCGTCGGATCCTGGTTCTTCAGCTGGGCGACGAGGAGCTTCAGGAAGGTGTCGTAGTCTACCGACGTCTTCGACGTACCCGCCGACTGACTGGTCTGCGTCGTGTTCGTCACGTTGTATACGGAGGATACGGTCATGGGTTTTCTCCCGGTATCTGGCCGAGGGCCTAGCCAGCCCGCTTGCGCAAGCGCGGCTCCTCGGCCTCCCGCTCGTGCTCGTCGAGAAGCGGCAGTTCGTCGGCATAGAGACCGCGCAGGACGCGCATGGCCTCGAAGGGCCGGCCCTCCTCGGCAAGGCTTCGCACCTTCTCGAGCGTCGCGAGGAAGGAGGCTTCGGGCGTCTGACTGTAGCTGCAGGGGACGAGATCGAAGAGCTGACGGAACAGCTTCAACGTCTCCTGCGCCGTCGCCGGGTCCATCAACATCGTCTGCAGGACGAAGTAGAGGCGCTTCAGCGGCGTCGTCGCGTCCTCGATCTGCAGGACATGGTTTTCCATGAGGAAGGTCGCGTCGTTGAGCAGCTCGATCGAAACCTTGCGATCAACCCGCAGCACCGCGCCGTTGATGTAGAGGCGCTCGCCGGCGCGCAGCGACAGTTGCATCGAACGCTTCATGCAAGACCGTTCCGAATGGCGGAGTTGACTTCGATGAGAGCGGCGAAGCTGCCGGCCATCTCCTGCCTGAGGCGCTGCGCTTCGCGCAAAACCCAAAGGCCGATCGAGATGAGGCTCGCGCGCAGTTCTTTAGGCAAGCCGTTCTCGTCGCTCGCCAGGTCCTCGATCAGCAGGCTCCACAAGCGGTTGAGGAAGAAGATCGCCTCCACGGCCTCGCGCGAATCGACGCCTTTCGCCTCGGCCGCCTGCATGAGCTCGATGGCGTGATCGAAGGCCATGCGCTCGCGCGCCCGCCCCTCCGAAGCCGCGTCATCGAGGATTTCCGCATAGGAATGCCGATACATCCGTCCGCCTCACTAGCAGGTTTACAGATATCTGAGCAGGCTGAGGCTCTGCAGGCGAACCGTCAGGGAATAGGACATCTCGATCTGCGTCAGGAGAGCGTCGAGCCGCACCTTCGCCTCGGCAGGATCGACATCCTCCAGCTTCCCGACACGGGTGGCGAGGATCTTTTTCTGCGCCTCCATGTTGGTATTGGCCGTCTCGATCCGGTTCTGGGCCACGCCCATCTGCGCCTCGATGTCGATGATCTGGGCGATGGCACCGCCCATCAGTTCCGTTGCCTTGTCGATCACCACCTGCAGCGCATCCGTGTTGAGCTTGTCACTGCCGAGATCGAAGACCATCGTGTAGGCGGCGGCCAGCTGGCGCAAGGCCGCCTCGTTGGCCGACACGGAGGAGGTGAGCGTCTCGCTTTGCGAGATGCGACTGCGCTGGACGCTGTCGGCGGCGTTGGACCAGTCCGCCTGCCAGTTCGCATCGACGAAGAAGCGATCAGAGAAGGCGTTGTCGAGGAAAGTCGCCATGGCGGCCGCCGAGATGTTGGCGACAGCCGGGTCATCCTGCGCGAAGCCGAATTCGGCGAAGAAAGCCGCATCGACTGCGACCTTGCTGGCGGAGCCCGCGGCATAGTCGTTGATCGGAGTGACACCGCTGTTGGTGCCGCCGAAAAGAAACTGGCCGTCGACGGCGGAATTCAGACTCCCGATCAGCGCCGCAAGCTTGTCGCGGGCCGCATTGCGGATCACCTCGCTGCCGCGCTGCGCATGCGGCACCGATAGGAGCTCGGCCTGGAACTCGTCCGCCATCTCGCGGATGTTGCCGAGCGCCTCGACCGTAACGTCGAGCCGTGTCTTGGTGCGGCTGTTGGCGTCGATCATCGCCGTCAGGTTGTCGTATTCGGCCCGCAGCGACACGGCCTGGCTCGTCCGGCCGCCGAGCGTGAGACCTACGTCCGCATGCCGGCCAGTGGCGATCTCCTGGTTGTAGCGCGCCGCATCCGCCTGCATGCGCACCAGCGAAGAGCGCGGCGAGTTGAGCAGCGAATACGTGGAGATGAACGTCGTCTTCATGGCGCTTACCTCACCGCCTCGAGGAGCGAGCGCAGCATCTCGTCGATCACCGCGATGAGGCGCGAGGCTGCCGAATAGGAGCGCTCGAGCTGGAGCTGCAGCGCGAGTTCGTCGTCGAGATTGACCCCGGTTGCGGTCGACAGTGCATCGGAGGCACGGGCCAGCACCGTCTCCTGATAAGCGGCATCGGTCTTTGCGCCCGAGCGCCGGGCCTCAAGCCAGCCGACGGAGGAGGCTGAGAAATCGGCCAGTGAGCCGCTTGTCTGGATGCCCGCGGCAGGATCGAAACCGCGGATCGCGTTGAACCGGTCGACAAGATCGAAAAGCCTGGCCGAATAGCTGGCATCGCCGGTCGGGTTGGTGTCGCCGTCGCGCAATTCGTCAAGCGAGCCGCCCTGGTCGGGATCGTAGGCCGCGTTGATGCGAATGTCGGCGGCAAGGCCCGGGCGCAGTCCGCCGCCCGCGGGCAGGCCGACCTGCGTGAAGAGGCCGCCCGCTGCCGTGCCGGTGTCGAAGATCTCGATGACGGCGCGAGCAATCTCGTCGAGCTGGTTCTGGTAGGCGACCGTCGTCACGTCGCGCACTTCCATCAGGCCGACGATGCGGCCCGAGCGTAGCGGCATCGTGGTGTTGCCGGTGACGGGCACGCCATCGATGACGACCTGGTTGCCCACAGTCGTCGCGCCATAGACCAGCGTCGGCGTGAACTCGACTTTGCGGGCGCTCGTCTCGAACAGCGTCACGCCGCCGTCCGTATAGAGCACCATGTCGTTGTTCTCGCGGGTGACCACGTTAACCCCGATCTCCTCCGAGATCTGGGCGAGCACGGCATCGCGCTTGTCGAGCAGGTCAGTTGTGTCGGCACCCGTCGCCGTGCCTTTCACGACGGCGCGGTTAAGCTCCTCGAACTGCGCCAGCAGATCGTTGACGCGCGTGACCGACTTGGCGATCTCGGCGTCCGCCTCCTGGCGAGTCGTCGTAACGGTCTTGGCGGCCTCGTTGAGCGTCGTGACGAGCGCACTCGCCTGGCTCAGCATCTGGCCAGCCAGCACCTTGTCCTGCGGCGCGTTGGCATATTGGTTGAGCGCGTCGAGCAGCTTGCCGAGGCGCGCCGCCGGCGAGCGCGCATCTTCCGTGTCGCCCACCGTCTGATGCAGCTTATCGAGCCCCTCGAGCCGCGCCTGGCTCGCGGCCGTGCGCGACGTGGCATCGAGCATGCGGTAGTAGAGCGAAGTGTCGGCCGCTCGGCCGATGGAGACGATGCGCACGCTGCCGTCGCCGGCCGTGACGGACATCGCGATCTTGCGCGAGTAGCTCGGATCGAGCGCCCCGCTGGTATTGGCTCCCGACACGGCGATCTGCGTCGAGGTCGTCAGCAATGACGAGCGGGCCGTGTTGAGGGCGACGGAAAGGCTCATGACGAGGGCTCCGGCAAGACTGGCTGGGTCCCGTCAGCGCTTGAGGTTCATGAGAACGTCAAGCAGCTCGGAACCCGTCTGGAACACCTTGGAATTGGCCGTGTAGTTGCGCTGCGCCTCGATCATGGCCGTCAACTCCTCGCCCATGTCGACGTTGGACTGCTCGAGCGCGCCTGAAAGGATGGAGCCGAGCCCTGCCTGACCAGGAAAGCCAACCTGCACATTTCCGGACTCGATACTGGCCGAATAGACGTTGCCGGCCTCCGGTGTGAGTTTGTCGGGGCTCGGTACGTTGGCGAGCGGGATGCGATAGGTGGCGATGCGCGTGCCGTCCTCGTAGACGGCATAGACCGTGCCGTCCTTGCCGAACTCCACCTTGTCGACCTGGCTCGGAGCATTGCCGTTGACGATCGGGTCGAGCGGAGCATAGTCGGAGGCGAGCTGCTGCATACCCGAGAGGTCGAGCGTCATCGCCTGACCGTTGGGGATGTTGATCGGCGTTAGCGCGGCGCCGGCGACGATCTGGCCGGACGTGTCGAACGTGAGGGTGAACGGGCCGGCCGTCCAGCCTGCAGGCTGGACGCCGTCGATGGTGACCTGCCACTGCTGGTTGGCGGGAGCGAGCGGGTCGAAATTGGTCGTCTTCTCGAAAGTGACGTTGAATTGCACCTTGTTGCCGACGTTGTCATAGACGATGAGCGAGGACTGGAACGTGTCCCCCGCTGCCGCGGCGATCGGCAGGTTGCCGCCGAGCGAACCCTGCGTTGTCGGGTTCGCCGACATCGCCAGGTTGGCGAGGTTGACGCGCTCGAGACCGTCGAGGCTGTTGAGCGTGACGTTCGGGTTGCCGTTCGTCAGCGGGTAGCCCATCAGGTAGTAGCCGGCCGTGTTGACGAGATTGCCCTCGCTGTCGGGCACGAAGCTGCCGGCACGCGTCAGATAGGGTGTGCCACCTTCGTCCGACACCACGAAGAAGCCGTTTCCCTGCACCGCAAGGTCGGCGGAGGACGTCGTGAAGACCAGCGGCCCCTGTTGGCTGATGGAATAGCGGATGTTGGTGACGACGCTGCCCGAGTTGTAGCTGCCCTTGCCCGAGGAGAGCACGAGCGAGGAGAACTCCGCCGAGGCGCGCTTGTAGCCGACCGTGTTGGCGTTGGCGATATTGTCGGCAACGGTACCAAGCTTGTTCGACTGGGCGTTCATGCCGGACACGCCGGTGCGCAGCACACCATAAAGGCTCATGGGACCCTATCCTCGCTATCCGTGGTTGCCCCCAGTAAACGGGCAAAAGCTTGCGTGAAGCTGCCGCTTGCCGGCAGCCGCCCGGCGCTACTGGCGCAAAACCTGCGCAAGCTCGCCGAATGCGTCGACGCTCGGCGGCATGCCGGGGTCCTGCCGCAGGGCGTCGTAGATGCGCGGCACCAGGGTCACCGCCTGGTCGAGCGCCGCATCCGAGCCGGTCTGGTAACCGCCCATCAGGCGCAGGTCGCGGGTGTCCTCGAAGCGGGCGATCATGCCCTTGAGGCGCAGCGCCAGCTCTTTCTGGTCGCCCGACCAGATCTGGTCGGCGAGGCGCGAGATGGAAGCGAGCACGTTGACCGCCGGATAGCGGCCCTGATCGGCGATCGCCCGGTCGAGCACGATATGGCCGTCGAGCGTGCCGCGGATGTTGTCCGCGACGGGGTCATTGTGGTCGTCGCCGTCGACGAGCACGGAGAAGACGCCCGTGATGGTACCGCTGCCCTCTTCGCCCGGTCCTGCCCGCTCCAGGAGCTTCGGCAGGTCGCTGAAGACGCTCGGTGCATAGCCGCGCGCCACGGCAGGCTCGCCGGCCGAAAGGGCAACGTCGCGTGCCGCATGGGCGAAGCGCGTGACGGAATCGACGATGAGCAGGACGGACTCGCCCCGGTCCCGGAAATATTCGGCGATGCTGAGGGCCGTGCGCGGCGCGAGGCGCCGCATCATCGGGCTCTCGTCGCCGGTAGAGACGACGGTGATGGCGCGCTCGCGGCTCGCGGCGAGCGGCCCCTCCAGGAACTCGCGCACCTCGCGACCGCGCTCGCCGACAAGGGCGACGACCACCGTGTCGAAGCCGCTGGCACGGGCCAGCATGGACAGGAGCGTCGATTTGCCGACACCCGAACCGGCGAAGATGCCGATGCGCTGACCCTCGCAGAGGGGCAGGAAGAGATCAATGACGCGCACCCCCGTGCGCAGCGGCTTCGTCACCCGCCCGCGGGTCATGGCCGAGGGCGGCGGCGCGTCGGCCGGCATGGCGCGCTCACCGGCACCCAGCGGCCCGAGCCCGTCCACCGCCTTGCCGAGGGCGTTGATCACGCGTCCCTTCCAGCTCTCGTGCGGGCGCAGGGCCATGGTGCCGAGGCGATAGGCGCGCGCGCCGATGCCGATATCGACATAGCCGTCGAAAGGCTTGACCGTCGCACCGCTGTCGTCGATGCGCACGACCTCGCCGGCGTGCTCACGCCCGCCGGCGCACAGCGCGACGCGATCGCCCAATTTGAGGAAACGGGAGAGACCAGCCACACGATAATAGGTCGGTGTCACCTCCCGCACCACACCGCCGACGCGCACGCTCGGCAGTTCCTGGGCACCGGCCGAAACGACGGCGGCCAGCCGCTCGAGCGGGTTCATAAGCGGCTCAGCTCGACGGGCCGAGGCTGCGAATAGCCTCGCGCAGCGAGGATTCGCCATCGTTCACGGCTGTCGAAGCGTTGTCGAAGGCGCGCGAGACAGCGATGAGCTTCGTCATCTCCATGATGGGATTGACGTTCGATTCCTCGACATAGCCCTGCACGACGCCATTGGCGACAAAATCCTGGACAGGTGCGACACCCGTCCGCGCGATGACGCCCGATGCCTCGAAGCGCTCGAGATCGGCCCCCGGCGCGATTGTGAAGAGGCCGATGGCGCCGATCTGCTGACCGTTCTGGCTCAGCGTGCCGTCGCGGCCGACGGTCGGAGGACCGGCTTCGGCGTCGATCATGATCGGCGCTCCGGCGACGTCGAGGACCGGATAGCCCGTCACGGTCCGAAGCAGGCCGTCGTTGCCTATCTGCAGGCGGCCGTCGCGGCTGTGAACGATGCCGACCGGCGTCGTGATGGCGAACCATGCCTCCCCGTCAATGGCGAGGTCGAGCGGATTGTCAGTCTTCGTGATACCGCCGGCGCGGCGCGAGATGAAGTTCTCGCCGCTCGTCGCAAAGGCGACCGAGTCCCGCGCCGTGCGCGACAGGACGGTCTCGAACTTCACCTCGTCGGCACGGTAGCCCGCCGTCGACATGTTGGCGACGTTCTGGGCGATGGTATTGAGCCGACGCTCCAGCGCGACCTGCGCCGAAAGCCCGACATAGAGCGCAGCTTGCATTGTTACAGTCCCGTCTTGATCTTCTGCAGGCTCATGAGAAGGTCGACGCCCATGCCCGCCGTCTGCCCGCTGTTACCGAACAGCGTGAGCACCGGCGCCGAAACGGTCACCGGACTGTTGACGGCGTCGTAGACGGCCGCATACCGCTGCAGGAACTTGTCAAGCTTCTCGGGATCCTTGAAGTCCTCGAAGTTGATCTTGGCCTCGATCATCTTGGCCTGAACCTCGATGTCGGCCGACGCCGCCTCTTGGGGGATGCCGAGCGCGGTCTGGACCACTGCTAGCAAAGCCCTGTCGGCCAGGATGCCGTAGACGGATTTCAGCTCTGGCGCCTTGCGCGCGAAGTAGAGCGCAAGGCGCACGCCCTCGTTCTGTGCCCCCGCCTCCTCCTCGAGCTGCTGGCGGACATAGCGCTCGACAGTGCCCTCGCGGGTCGAGGAGAAGACTGTCGTCGTCTCGCCGTAGCGTGCGAAGTTGAAGGTCTTGGTAAATTCGGCGAAACGCTTGTCGGCGAGCCTGTTGGCAAAGCTCTTGCTGTCGTCGACACCTTCCGTCAGCACCTTGCGCATGTATGCCTTGGCATAGATCATGTCTTCCAGGCCGAAAGCCTTCATGGCGAACGAATAGAGGCGATGATCCCCCAGGAAGTCGTCGATCGACTTCACGTTCTTGATGTTCTCCAGATAATATTCGCTGTCGCGCGAGACGAGCGGCGCCGACGCCGTGCGCTCCAGCGAGCGCGCCAAGTCCTTTGTGAGCATCTGATAGCTGACGAGGGTCGAAAGCATTGCGGCAGCCTCCTGCGAGGAGGTTGAACCCTCTAGCTTGCCCGAGCCTGACCTTGCGCCGCCCCACCCGCTTTCAGCCCCGCGCAAGCCTCGCAGGCTAGGAAACGGCCATCGCCGCCCAGCGGGAGGGACTGGCAATCATCACGCCGACAAGCGGAGGAGATCGGACTTGAGTTTCTTCATCGGCCTGATCATCGCCATCGGCTCGATGCTCGGCGGGTTCATGGCGCTCGGCGGCAAGGTGTCCGTCATCTGGCAGCCGTTCGAATTCGTCATCATCGGCGGCATCGCCCTCGGCATCTTCATCATCGCCAATCCCATGTCGACCGTGAAGGACACCGGCAAGGCGATCAAGGAAGCGATCGCCGGCGACGTGCCCAAGCGCGACGACTATCTCGCCATCCTGGGCCTCCTCTTCAACCTGCTGCGCGAACTGCGCAGCAAGGCCCGCAACGAGGTCGAGGCGCATATCGACGATCCGCACAACTCGCCGATCTTCAACAATTTTCCGCGCGTGCTGAAGAACCAGGAACTGACGAACTTCGTCTGCGACTACGTGCGCCTGCTCATCATCGGCAACGCCCGCCCGCACGAGATCGAGTCCCTGATGGACGAGGAACTCGTCACCATGCGCCGGCACAAGCTCAAGCCCTACAATTCGCTCACCGTGGTGTCGGAAGCCCTGCCCGCCCTCGGCATCGTGGCGGCCGTGCTCGGCATCGTCAAAGCCATGGGCGCCATCGACCAGTCACCAGCCATCCTCGGCAGCCTCATCGGGGCGGCGCTCATCGGCACCTTCATCGGCATCTTCACATCCTATGCCGTGCTCACTCCGCTCGCACAGAAGATCAAGCTGACACGCGAGAAGCAGGCCCGCATCTACATCATCGTCAAGCAGACGCTGCTCGCCTACATGAACGGCGCCCTGCCGCAGATCGCCCTGGAGCACGGCCGCAAGGCCATCTCTGCGCCCGAGCGGCCGACCATCGACGAGGTGGAGAACGAGACCGTCATCGGCCGCAACGATGCGGCCGCAGCGGAGGCTGCCTGATCCATGGACAACAGCATGAGCCAGGCCGTCAGCAACGACATTCGCGACAGGCTTCTCGACGCGGCCGGCCTGTCGCTCGACCGGTTGCCGATGCTGCATGTGATCTTCGATCGCATGGCCACGTATTGCGCTGACAACCTGCGCCACCTCTCGGCCTCGCCGTCCTATTTCTCGCTCTCGACCATCGAGAGCGGTCGCGTCAGCGATATCCTCGAGATCTACGAAGCCAACGCGGTCGCCGGCGTCTTCAACGTGCCGGAATGGGACAGCGAGATCCTCGTCGGCTTCGACCGCGACTTCGTCTTCACCATGGTCGAGGTGCTGCTCGGCGCCGACGGCACCGAGCCGCCCGTCGACGACGAGCGCGGCTTCACCAATATCGAGATGCGCATCTCCATGGCCATCTTCGAGCAGGTGGGTAAGGCCCTGCAGGCTTCGTTCTCGATGGTGTCGGACGCGCGCTTCAAGTTCGAGCGCCTGGAGACGCGCATGGACTTCGCGGTGATCGGCCGGCGCAACAACCTCGCCGTCGTCTCCAAGTTTCTGCTGCAGGCCCTTAATCGCGGCGGCGAGATGTTCGTCATCATCCCGCAGTCGGCCCTGAACCCGATGCGCCAGACGCTGGCGCGCGTGCTCTCCGGCGACAATTCTACGCGCGACCCGCGCTGGACGGAGCAGATCCGCAACGAGGTGAGCCGCACCGAAGTGAAGCTCCGAGCCGTGCTCGAGGAGCGGGAAATGGCGCTCGGCGACATCGCCGATCTAAAGATCGGGCAGGTGATCGAATTGCAGGCAACGCCGCGCAGCCGCGTCAAGCTCGAAGGCAACGACCAGCCGCTCTTCTGGTGCCGCCTCGGCCAATCCGACGGGTCCTACATGCTGCGCGTGGAGGACTACATCGATCAGGAGCAGGAGTTTATCGATGACGTCCTCTCTCGTTGACTACGTCCTTCTCGCCGCCCTCGCCCTGACGAGCGCCTGCGTGCTGGCGACCTATCTCAAGCTGCGCCACTTCGACCGCAACCACTACGACTACAAGCGCACCCTCGACGCCACGGCGGACGCGCTGAAGGCGGCCGGCCACTCCATGGGCAGCTTCACCACCGATGGCCAGAAGACCCTCCTTGAGCTCGCCATGCGCATCGACGAGGCCCGCAAGACGCTCGCCAGCCTCGACGCAGGCATCGCTGCCGCGCACGACACGCTGGCGAATCTGGAGAAGGCCGCCCAACATCCGGCCGGGGGCGGACGCGCCACCCTGCGGCTCGTCGGCGAGGACACGACGGCGTGACGCTCCTGCACCGGCGCAAGACGAGGAAGTGATCGAATGAACCAGAAGTCGGACGACGACTTTGACGGGCTCGGCGAGCCCGCCTCCCACGACGAGGCCCTGTTCGCCCAGGGCACCGAGCCGCGTAGGGCGACGGGCAAGGACGAGCCGCTCGGCAGCCCGCGCAACCTCGACACGATCCTGCGCATCCCGGTCGTCATGCAGGTGGTCCTCGGCTCGGCGACGATGCCGGTCGCAAACCTCATGAAGCTCGGGCGCGGCGCCATCGTGCCGCTCGATCACCGCGTCGGCGAGCCCGTCGACGTTGTCGTCAACGGCCGCGTCATCGCCCGCGGCGAAGTGGTCGTGGTCGAGGACGACAATTCTCGCTTCGGCGTGTCGCTGACCGAGATCGTCGGCCCGCCCGGATCCGAGCTCGGCAGCTGATGGCGGCGACGGCAATCCCCTCGAAGGCGCCGCAACCGATCGTGCCGCGCGGGACGCTGACGCGCGGCATCGAGAAGGTAGCTGCGCTGCTGCTTGCCATGGAGAAGCCGACCGCGGGCCGGCTGCTCACGCACTTCACGTCCGAGGAGATCAAGGAGATCACACGCACGGCGGCCGAACTCGGCCCCATCCCCGCGCCGCAGATCGAAGCCCTGGTCGAAGAGTTCGCGGCCCAGTTCGCCACCGGCAAGAATCTCTTCGGCACGGCGAGCGAAGTGGAGAAGCTGCTGCAAGGCGTGCTGCCGCCCGAGCAAATCGCCGAGATCATGTCCGGCCTGATGGGCAACTCCAACCGCTCGATCTGGGACCGTATCTCCAATGTTTCCGAGAACGTGCTCGCGAGCTATCTCCTCAAGGAGCATCCGCAGACGGCCGCGCTCATCCTCTCCAAGGTCAAGCCGGCCTGCGCGGCCAAGGCCATGGGCCAGCTGCCGCAAGACATGCGCAACGACATCATGCGTCGCATGCTGACCTTCAAGCCCATCGTCGACGAAACGATGCGCATCATCGAGCGCACTATTCACGAAGACTTCATGCTGAACTTCTCCCGCAATGCGGGCGCGGATACGCACGCCAAGATGGCCGATATCATCAACAAGATGGAACGCGACCATATGGAGGACGTGCTCAACTCGCTCAGCGCTACCCGACCGAAGTCGGCGGAAATCCTCAAAGGGCTGCTCTTCACCTTCGACGACATCGTCAATCTCACGCCGGCGGCGCGCACGCTGCTGTTCGACCAGATCCCCAACGACAGGATCGTGCTGGCCCTCAAGGGCACGGACCAGTCCTTCCGCGAGATCATCCTGTCCTCACTCGCCTCCCGTGTGCGCCGCATGGTCGAGCACGAGCTCAACGGCCGCGAGCCGGCGGCCCAGCGCGACGTTCTGGAGGCGCGGCGCACCATCACGGACCTGGCGCTCGAGCTCGCCGGGCGCGGCGAGATCGACCTCAACCCCGAAGGAGACGACGACGCCTTCATTCGCTGAGCCGAGCGCACGGGCGCCGCGGACAGGAAGCACGGCCGGACGGCTCCGGCCGGCGGGACGAGTGAGGGTGCCGCCAGGCGCACGCTATGGCCGAGCAGCCCGATCAGGACAGCAAGACCGAAGAGCCGACCGAGAAGAAGGTCCGCGACGCGCTCGACAAGGGCAATGTGCCCTATTCGCGCGAGACGTCGATCTTCGCCTCGCTCGGCGCAATCCTCATCGCCTTTTCGTTCCTGACGCGGGACAACGGGGCGCAGCTCGGCGAGCGGCTGACACGCCTAATCGACACGCCCGGCGGATTCTCGCTGGCGAATGGCCATGACGCATCCGTGCTGATGCAGGCCGTCGCCTGGGATGCGGGGCAATTCGTCTTGCCCATCGTCATCGTCATTGCCATAGCGGGCACCTGTGCATCCCTCTTCCAGAACGCTCCGCGCGTGGTGGGCGAGCGCATCCGCCCGAAGTGGCAGCGCATATCGCCGACAGCCGGCTTCAAACGGATTTTCGGCAAGCAGGGATTTGTTGAATTTTTCAAATCCCTGTTCAAGTTCACAGTCGTCGGCCTGGCGTGCCTCATCCTGCTGGGCTCGGAGCAATCACGGGCGATAAATGCCATGTTCACCGATCCGAGCCTCCTGCCGGAAACGCTGCTGACGATCGCACTGCGGCTCGTCTCGGCCGTCTGTGTCGCCACCATCCTGCTCGTTGCGGCTGACCTCGTGTGGGCACGCCTGCGCTGGCACCGCGAATTGCGCATGACGCGCCAGGAGGTGAAGGACGAGTTCAAGCAGGCCGAGGGCGATCCGCTCATCAAGTCGCGCATGCGCTCCATGGCGCTCGACCAGTCGCGCAAGCGCATGATGGCCTCGGTGCCGATGGCGACCGTGGTCATCACCAATCCGACCCATTTCGCCGTCGCCCTGCGCTACGTGCGCGAGGAAGGCGGCGCCCCCCTTGTCGTCGCCAAGGGCCAGGACCTCATCGCCCTCAGGATCCGCGAAATCGCGACCCAGCATGACATTCCCATCATCGAGGACAAGCCGCTCGCCCGCGCCCTCTACGACGCCGCGGAAGTCGACCGCATGATCCCGCCCGAGTTCTTCAAGGCTGTCGCGCAGGTGCTCTACTACGTCTACACCCGCGAAGGCGGCAACGGCGCCCAACCGCGTCCACACAGCATGGACCGCCCCCTGCTGAAGTGAGTCGGCAGGCAGGCTCCCTTCACAGGAACCCGATCCACCGTCCGGCGACGACGGCCCCCATCCAGGCGACGATCGACAGCACAGCCGCGAACCGCACGCGACGGTGAACCGGCCCGCCCGCTGCAACCGACCGCCATGGACGACTGCGGCGCAGCAGGAGCGCGTTGGCGACACCGATGGCGACGAGGCCGAGCTTCGTGAGGAAGGCCGGGTTCGCGACATATTCGGCCGGGCGCACCGAGAACAGGAGCACGCCTGTCAGAACGGTGAGCACGATGCCCACCGCCGCGATGCGCGTCAGGAAGGACGCCAGCACCGGGAGCGGATGGCGCCGGAAGAGGCCGACGAGCCGCAGATCGAGCGGCACGATGGCGCCGACGATGAGTCCAATCGAGGCAATATGCGCCGCGTTGAGAAGGAGATAGGCAAGGCTCGAGCGCCGCAGCAGCGCCGCGCCCGGCCAGGCGGCGAGTGCCTGGAGCGCCTCGCTGAAGAACCCGCTCAATTGGTCCTGATGCGTTCAGGATAAATGTCGTAGGTCTTGCCGCCAACAGTGATGCGCACGGCCTTCATCCGTTTCTCGCCCGCATCCTGCGAGCGGTTGCCGATGGCGACGATCTCATCGCCGACCTTGGCCGAGCTTTCGACGAAGCCCGCCCGCTCCGTCTGGCGCGGATTGCCGAGTTCGACGCGCCATACGCCATCGGAGGCGGTCTCGATGTCGAGGGTCGGATGCGGGGGACCGATATAGATGTCGCGAATCGTGCCCTTGAGCTCGATCTGGTCTGCATCCGCCCATGACCAGCCGTGATGGGCCGCGGCGCCGGCCAGCACCGGCAGCACGAACATCGATGCGACGAAGAGGCGCGCCACGATTGCGCGCGCGAATTGTCCTGCAGTGCGCTGCGAGCCCATGGTGCGCTCCCTTGCGGCGGATGCAAGCGGACGCAAACGGTAGGGAGGGCGCTACGTCCGGTCAACGACCGGCCGATCAACTA
The DNA here is from genome assembly GCF_001418005.1 of Chelatococcus sambhunathii. Lineage (GTDB taxonomy): Bacteria > Pseudomonadota > Alphaproteobacteria > Rhizobiales > Beijerinckiaceae > Chelatococcus_A > Chelatococcus_A sambhunathii. The sequence continues at coordinate 728,093 of NZ_LIOL01000001.1, forward strand.
TCGGCGAGCGACGAGTCCTCAGAAGAACGATCGCACCAGTCCGCCGACAAGCATGTTCCAGCCGTCGATGAGGATGAAGAACAGCACCTTGAACGGCAAGGCGATCACCGTTGGCGGCATCATCATCATGCCCATGGACATGACGAGTGTCGCCACGATCATGTCGATGACGAGAAAGGGCAGGAGGATGAGAAAGCCCATCTCGAAGCCGCGGCGCAGCTCCGAGATCATGAAGGCCGGAATGATGATGCGCAGGTCGATCGCCTCGCCTTCGGCGCGCGGCGCGAAGGAACCGGCGGCGAGGTCGTCGAAGAGCTGCAGGTCCTTCTCGCGCACATGGCGCAGCATGAACTCGCGGAACGGCGTCGTGACCTTCTGGTACGCCTCCTCGTGCGAGATCCGGTTCTCCGTCAGCGGCTTGAGGCCTTCTTCCCAGGCTTTGTCGAAGGTCGGCGCCATGACGTAGAAGGTCATGAACAGCGCGAGCGAGATCATCACGATGTTCGCCGGCGTGCTCTGGAGCCCGAGGCCCGAGCGCAGGAACGACAGCGCGATGACGAAGCGGGTGAAGCTCGTCACCATGATGAGCAGCCCCGGCGCCAGCGACAGCACCGTAAGCAGCACGATCATCTGCACGATGCGGCCCGTCATCGCGCCCTCGCCGCCCGGCAGGAGCTGGCCGAGGTCCGGCAGCTGGTTGTTGGCCTGGGCGAAGGCGGCGCCCGCCATCAGGGCGACGACAGGCAGGGCGAGCCCTGCAGCGAGGAACGGTCGGCTACGCAACTTCATGACCGGTCACCCTTCACTGCACGATCAGCGTCTCGATCAGCAGCTCGCGCACGCGACCGTCGGCGCGCACGCGGGCCCGCTCGTTGAGATCCTCGCGCAGGTGCTGCAGACCGCTCGGCCCCTCGATCTGGGCCAGCGTCAACGTCTTCACATAAGCCATCATGTCCTGGCGGATCTCGCCGCCCATGACGTCCGGATTCTCGATGGTGCCGTTGTCGAAGATGATCGAGGTCTCGAGGCGCACCCACACGTCGGCCGGCTCGGAGAGGTTCGCCACCACCGGCTCGAGCGTTTTGATGACGGTGTTGCCGGAATATTTGAGCGGACGCGGTGTACCCTGCGCCGCCTCCTTCTCCGCGTTGGCGAGGCGCTTGACGGTATTGGCGAGGTGAATGCCCGACAAGCTGCCGACACCGAGCGCGATCAGCGTCAGCATGACAAGCGCAGGTAGCCAGCGCTCGCCGCCGCCTGCCTCCTTCTTCCGCTTCTTCAATAACGGCGCCCGCGCCATGTGCCTGCCTCTCGCCTGCCCGCCGCGTCAGAACGGCACGATGAGATCGTAGATCTGCTGTCCCAGCGCCGGCTGCTGCACCTCCATGCTGCGCCCACGCCCGCCGTAGGAAACCCGCGCCTCGGCGATCTTGTCGTAGGCGATGGTGTTGTGGCGCGAGATGTCGGACGGCCGCACGATGCCGGCGATGTTGAGGACGCGCAGTTCGTAGTTGACACGAACCTCCTGTGAGCCGCTGATGAGGAGGTTGCCGTTCGGCAGTACCTCCGTCACGACGGCAGCCACCGTGAGCCGCAGCTTCTCGGAACGGTCGATCTGCCCCTTGCCCTTGGTGTTCGAGCGCGAATTGATGGCGAGGTTGCCGAAGATCGAGTCGCTCGTGGTGCTGTTGCCGTAACCGAGGTCGAGGCCAAAGTTGACGTTCGAATTGCGCGAGCGATCGCTCTCGTTGTCGAACTGCGCCTTGTCGTCCATCAGGATGGTGACGGTGATGACATCGCCGACCTGACGCGCGCGCGGATCGGCAAAAAGGTCGCGCGTGCGATCAGACCACAGCGAATGATAGCTGCCCGGCCGCTTGTAGGCGGCATAGGCGGTCGTGGGCAGCGGCTCACGCTGCACATTGAGGCCGTAGCCTACCGGCGTCATGTTGGGCTCGCGCCCGATCTCGTCCACCTTGACGGCGCAGCCGCCGGAGAACAGCGCGAGGAGAACGGCGAAAGTGCCGCAAAGGGTCGTCTTCATCACGATTTCTCCGCCGCTCGCTCACGCGGGGCACTGTCGATGAGCGTGCCCGTGAGCTGGGCGGCGCGCCCCGGCTCCATCTCGTTCAGGATGGCGCTGGAGATGCGCGGGTTGAGCCTGGCGATGATGGCGGCGGCCTTCTCGTCCTTGAGACTGGCGAGTTGCTGGGCCGCGGCATCGGGCCGCATGCGACTGAAGATGGCGACGAGCCCCTCGTCCGCCTGTTTCAGGAACTCGTTGCGCCGGCGCAGCCACTCCTCGTATTCGGCCCGCTTCTTCTCCAGCTGAACGATGCGCTGCTCGATGTCCTTCTCGAGCGAGGAGAGTGTCTGCATCTGCCAGGCGAAGCGCGCGTCTGCCGCTGCGTCGGCCACATTGGCGCAATAGGGATTGGTGCGGGCCGCCTCCGCCTGGGCGCGCGCCGTCTGCACCGCATCCTGGGCCGCGGCCCCGTAGCCGAGCCCGGCAATCGCACCCGCAACGGTGATCGTGGCAAACATGCGCATGATCAGCGACCTTTCCTCCCGTCGCGCGGGTCGAGCGTGTCTTCCCGCATCCACTGTCCGCCTGTCCTTCCGCCGCACTTCACGAGGGTCTCACTGCACGACGAGGTCGGCCTGCAGGGCGCCGGACGTCTTGATGGCCTGCAGGATGGAGATGATGTCGCTCGGCTTCAGGCCGACCTGGTTGAGACCGCGCACGAGCGTCTGCAGGTTGGAGCCCTCGATGATGCCGACGCGGCCCGTCTGCTCGCGCGCCTGCACCTCCGTGCGCGGCACGACGACGGTCTGACCCTCCGAGAACGGCTCTGGCTGCGAGACCATCGGCGTTTCCGTGACCCGGACCGTCAGGTTGCCGTGGGTCACGGCAACGGTCGATATCTGCACGTCGGCGCCGATGACGACAGTACCGGTGCGCTGGTCGATAACCACGCGCGCCGGTGTGTCCGGCGCCACCCTCAGTTCGCCTATCTCAGCGATGAAACGGGCCGGATTGACGTTCGCTGGCCGCTCCAGGACCACACTGCGGAAATCGCGCTCCCCTGCGACGCGCCGGCCAAAGCGGCGCATGGAATAGGCGTTGATGGCATCAGCGATGCTTGCCGCCGTCCTGAAGTCCGGGTTGTGCAGTTGCAGGACGAGCCGCCCGATGTCGCGCAGCCCGCCGGGCACCGTGCGCTCGACGAGCGCGCCGTTCGGGATGCGGCCGGCCGTCGGTACGCCTTGGGTCAACGTCTCCGCCTCGCCCTGAGCCGAGAAGCCGGACACGGCGATCGGCCCCTGCGCCACGGCATAGACCTGGGCGTCGCCGCCCGTCAGCGGCGTCACGAGCAGCGTCCCACCCCGCAGCGATGTCGCGTCGCCCATGGAGGACACGGTGACGTCGATACGCGAGCCGACACCGGCGAAGGCCGGGATGTTGGCCGTCACCATCACCGCGGCGACATTGCGCGTGCGCAGGTTGCTGCCACGCACGTTCACGCCCATGTAGTCGAGCATCGACTGTAGCGACTGCTCGGTGAAGGGCGAGTTGCGCAGCGTGTCGCCTGTCCCGGACAGGCCGGTGACGAGGCCGTAGCCGATGAGCTGGTTGTCGCGCACGCCCTGGATGCTGGCAATATCCTTGATGCGCGTTGCAGCCGCCGCGGGCCCGCCGAGCAATAATGCGCCGATGACGCAGGTGGCGATGGCAAACATGGGCCGCATCATGGGACGCCCACCCGGATCGATCCATCCGGCTGCACGACGCCCGAGACGATGAGCCCACTGTCAACATTGCGCACGCGGATATGCTCTCCCGCGCCCGCCGACTGCAGGGGCGTCGCGAGCGCCGTGATGATGAGCCCGTCCGCCTCGAAGACGAGCCGTGCGGCAACGCCGCGCTTCACGATTTCGGGCTCGCTCACCGCGTTGTAGGGGATCGGGTTGCCCGGAAGCAGCATGCGCCGCGCGCTCTTGCCGATCACCTGCCCAGCGTCCACGACGCTGGCGAAGCGGGCCGTGTAGCCGGGCGGGAAGGCCCGTTCGGTCAGCATGCTCTCCGTGATGACATCGCCGGGCCGGATGGTCATCGCCGGGACCGGCAGCATGTCGGCGCGCACAAGCGTCGGCGTGAGCGCCGCCAACATGGCAATGAGGCCGGCCAGGGGCCGGATCGTGCCGGACATGCGCGATGCTGTGCCGGTTGCCATGGCGATCACCAGCCCGATCAACGGATGCCCTTGGAGACGGTGGCTGCCATCTCGTCCGCAGCCTGGATGACCTTCGAGTTCATCTCGTAGGCGCGCTGGGCGCTGATGAGTTCTGTGATCTCCTTGACCGGATCCACGTTCGAGGATTCTAGATAGCCTTGCAGGATCTTGCCGTAGCCCGGGTCGCCGGCCACGCCGAGGACGGCCTCGCCAGAAGCGGTCGTCTCGCGGTAGAGGTTGTCGCCGAGAGGTTCGAGTCCGGCATCATTGGCGAAATTCGCCATGACGAGTTGGCCGAGTTCCTGCGGCGCTGCCTCGCCCGCCACCTTTGCGAAGACCTGGCCGGTGGCATTGACCGAGATCTCGATGGTGTTTTCCGGCACCACGATGTTCGGCTGGACGAGATAGCCCTCGATGGTCACGAGCTGTCTGTCGGCATTCTTGTTGAAGGAGCCCGCGCGCGTATAGAGGAGCTCGCCATCCGGCCCCGTGACCTGGAACCAGCCGCGGCCGTTGATGGCAAGATCGAGCTCGTTCGTCGTCTGGGTCAGCGGCCCCTGCCGGTGCACGTAGCGGATGGCCGCCGCCCGCACGCCGAGGCCGAGCGTTGCCCCTTCCGGGATCGGCGCCGTATCGGCGACGTTCGGAATGCCCTGCATCCGCTCAACTTGATAGAGCAGGTCAGCGAACTCGGCGCGCGCCCGCTTGTAGGCCGTGGTGTTGATGTTGGCGATGTTGTTGGCGATGACCTCAACATTGGTCTGCTGGGCGTTCATGCCCGTCGCCGCGATGGCGAGTGCTCTCATCGGATCCTCCTCAGATCGCCATCCGGCTGATTTCCTGGTACGCCGAAACGACCTTGTCGCGGATCGCGATGGCCGTCTGCAGCGTCTGTTCGGCCGACATCACGGCCTGCACGACCTGCTGGACTGAGGCCTGCCCCTGGATGCCGGAGAGAGCCGTTGCCTCCCCGGTGCGCATGGTCTCCACCGCCTGGCCCGCGACTTGCGCCAGAATCTCGCTGAAATTCGTGGTCTGGCGCACGGTGGCGGCGGCGTTCACCGCCTGCATCGCCGAGAGCCGTGCCTGGGAGATCGACTGCAAGCCGCCGAGGTTCGACGTCAGGGACGAGATCTGGTCAATCATGAGGAGCTTCTCAGCAGGTCGATCGTCATGGAGATCATCGAGCGCGCCTGCTTGATCATCTGCAGGTTCGCCTCGTACGAGCGATTGGCCTCGCGCATGTCGGCCATTTCGATCAGCATGTTGACGTTGGGATATTTGACGTAGCCATCCGCATCGGCAGCAGGGTTGCCCGGCTCGTATTCGACACGGAAGGGCGCCTTGTCCTTGCCGATGCGGTCGACCTTGACGGTCGCGGCACCGAGAGCGCGGTCGAGTTCACCCTTGAAGGTGACGGTCTTTCGCGTATACGGCTCGGCCCCGGCGGTCGAGCCGGTCGACTGGGCGTTGGCGATGTTCTCGGAGACGATGCGCAGACGCACCGACTGGGCCTCGAGCCCCGCAGCGGAAAGACGGGCGGAAGCCTGTAGCGGGTCGATCATCAGGATCCCTTCACGCTCATCAGGTACATGCGGTGGAAAGACCGCACGATATTCGTATTCAACGAGTAGTCGCGGTTGATCTCGGAGGCCTTGAGCATTTCCTGCTCGACGCTGACGCTGTTGCCCGAATGGACGATCTCCCAGCTGTCGCCCTTGCCGACCTTCGTCGTCCTGGCGCCCGCCTCGTCGATGCTGATATGCCGCGCGTTGGTGGCGGCGAGCGTCAGGCGCGTCTTGTCCATGACCTCCTCGAAGGGCAGGACGTCCCGCGCCTTGTAGCCCGGCGTATTGACGTTGGAGATGTTGCCCGAGACCGTCGACTGCCGGACCGAAAGCCAGTCGGCCTGGCGGGCCGCGACCTTGAAGAGATAGACGGGGTCCAACAGAACGCCTCCTGCTGTCGAATGCCGAGGCGTTTATAGGTTGTTAACCTTGCACGAAGCTGTCCGGGACCTTTCCCCGTGGCTCAGCCGCAGAAACTGCGCGCGTTGGGCGTCCAGGCGCCGAAACCGACAGCGACGAGGTTGGCAATGACACGGCAGACGTAGCGCTTCTGCGCTGCATCATTGTTCGGCCCCGCGTGATAGCGCGCCACGGCCATCGTCCAGGTTCCCTCGCGCTCCTTCAACTCCTTGAGAAAGCGGGCGGCATATTCGACGTTGCGGCGCGGATCGAGCATGCTCTCGAGCGAGGGAAAGCGGTCGCTGTGGTAGTGGTGGTTGATCTGCATGCAGCCAAGGTCGATCAGCTTGATGCCGTCGCGACGCGCCTCGTGGAAGCGGCGCACGGCCGCCTGTGCATCTGGCGCAAAATAGGCCGTGCCGTGGATGTTCATGGCATAGGGCTGCATGGAGCCGCGCCGGCCCGTCTCCGTCAGGCCGACGGCATAGAGTACACCGACTGGTACGCCGTACTTGGCGGCGGCCCGGGTGATCTCGCCCTCGCAGACGGAGCCGCCACTGGCGGAAGCGCCCGCATTAGAGATAGATGCCGCTGCTGCTATCGCGATCAGAAACCCGGCCCGCATGGCCATCGCCCCCTCCCTCACGCCGGGATCCCTGGGCCTGTTCCTCGCCCCGCGACGACGAGGCGCCACGGCCGCCCCCCCAAGTCTCGCCCTGGAACGCCTGCTGGCCAGCAGTCTGCTGACCGCCGCCCTGCTGCAACTGGCCGGAACCGGCATCGGCCGAGCTTATCTGGAGCGTTACCACTTCGGGCCGGTATCCGGCCGCGCGCAGAACGCCGGTGAGCGCCTCGCTGTCGTTCTGCAGCATCTGCACGGTGCGCGCATCGCTGGCGCGCATGTGCACCTCGATGCCATCGCCGACGAGCCGCAGACGCACGCTCACGCTGCCGAGATCGGCCGGATGCAGCTGGATATGCAGGATCCGGACCGGCCCACCTGCGTGCTGTCCCGTCTGCGCCTGATGCGCCGCCATCGTCGCCGCGCCGGATTGCGCATTGCCGGACGCCAGGCTGCGCATTTCCCCGGCGAGTCGCTCGCCGAGCCGCTGCAGCGTCGGGGCCGGCAGCCCCTCCCCCTGCCCGTTTCCTGCGTTCTGTACCGCGACCTTCGGGGCACGCAGTGCAGCTGTTTCGGCCGCCGGAATGGCCTGGCGCCGGCCTTCGCGCAGCGCGACAGGCGGCGCGCTCTCGATGCGTCCCTTCACCCGCGGCAGCGCCTCCTCGACCGGCTCGCCCTCTCCGGTCTGCGGCTTCACCATGCCGACCGGCTCGAAATGCGTCTCGCGCCCGGCCACCGTCATCTTCGGCAAGGGGCGCTCCTTCGGCTGCGGCGCAATGTCGACGCCGAAGCCCTGCTTCGTATCGGTCAGCCGCTGGGCGGCTGCAGGACGCTTGTCGACCTCCGCCTCCTGCAATGCCGCGCCGTCCGGCTCGGCGGCGGCCTGTTTCGGCCCTGGTCGGTCCGACACCGGCAGGCTCAGCCCTTCGGCCCCGCTTGTCCGCGTGTGGCGAACGCCGCCCTCCACACCACCGCCCGCCTTTCCTTCCGCGTTGTCCGGCAGCGCTTCAGCACCCTCACCCTCGGCGGAACGAGGATCGAGGGGCCCGGCTTCTTCCCCCGCGCCTGCCGCTTCGCCGAGCCGCTCGACCAGCGCCCGCAGCGATCGTGCGGGCATGGCGTCGGCCCGGTCCTCCGCCTGGGCTGCGGCGCCGCGCGCTCCCGCGCCCTGTACCTTCTCGAGGAGGGTCCTGAAGGCATCCCCCCCCTGCTTGTCGTAAGCCTCGCCCCTCGCGCCACTGTCGGCCGCCACATCGCGCTGGGTCGGCATGCGCAGGAAGGACGGATCGAGCATCGTCATTCTTTGTCTCCCTTCGCCCCTTCGAGCAGGGCATCCACCGCTCCGATGAGTTCCTGCGCCCGCGTGATCGTTGGCGTCGGCTGCTGTACGACGGATGTTGCAACGGGCGTCGGCCGAGCCGGACTGGCGGCCGGCGTCCCCGCCTGCAGCGGCTGCTGGGGATCGGCGGGCGGCGATGCCGCGCGTTGCGGTGCCCGAGCGGAGGGGGGCCGGTTGGCCGGCGTCGGACGGGGTGCCTCAGCGCCAGCCGTCGCCGCAGGCTTCGCGCCAGGGCGCACCTGTCCGGCCTTCGGCTTCGGTTCCTCCTTCTGCTTCGGCTCCGGCGCGATCGGCTCGTCGATCTCGCCCGTTTCCGGCAGGGCAGCCGGCCATTGGCGAATATGCCTTGCGAGCCCTTGCGCAATGTCGAGCAGTTCGAGATCCGCCGCCGACAGGCGCGTGCGATCGATGCGGCGCAACTCCGCGCGCGCTTCGTCATAGCCGTTTTCGGTCACGATCTTGGCTGCAGCCTGATAGAGGCGTGCACGTTCAGCCGTTTCCTCACCCGGACGAGAAAGGGCCAGTGCCTGCCGGGCCGTATGGATGGCCGCCTCGATGCGCCCTTCGTAAACTGAGGCGCGCGAGACGAGCAGATAGAGATCGCGCCGGGTGGCCGGGTCGAGACCCGAGAGCATGCCATCGAGGCGGCCGAACCGGTCCCGATCCTTCGTGAAATCGAGACGCGTCAGAGCGGCGGCGAAACGCTGCTGGAAATTGCCGGCATAGACGGAATGCCGATAGCGGCGCATGTAGCGCTCCGCCAGCATCTCGAAACGATCGAGGTCACCGAGCTGGCTGGCAACAAAGATTTCGCGGCGCAGGGCCGCCTCCTCCACCAGGGTTCCCGGCATCAGCAGGCGGGCAACGGCCAGCATTTCCATGGCCTCGGACGGCTTGTCACGCACCATGAGGGCCGCCTTGACAAGGGCGATCTGCCCGCCGAGACCCGGTGCCAGGCCGCGTGGCGCCACCGGCTGGAGCAGGTTGCGTGCCTCGTCCTCCCGTCCCTCGACATAGGCAAGCGCACCGAGAAGCAGCCGTTCGTCCACATTGGGCCTCTGCTCGAAGCCGAGGAGGTGGCGGATGACACTTGGTTGTCCACCGCTGAGCAGGTAGACGACGGCAGCCCGCGCGTTCCGCGGCTCCTGCCATACCGTCGCCGGCGCCGCCATGAAACGCTCCTCGATCAGCTTGAGCAGGGCACGCTGGCCGGTATGGGCCGCCGTCGAGCCCGCCGCGATCTGATCCTGCATGCGCTGCAGCGTCCGCACCAGCTCGTATGGCTGGGCCTCCATCTCCTCCCCAGCGGCCGGCGCGGCCCCTGCGAGCGCAATGAAGCCGGCAAGAACGGCGGCGGCCAGCGCCCTCACGGGCTCTCCTCCTTGAGGAGAATCTCGATGCGCCGGTTCTCCGCCGCATTCGGATCATCGGGAACCTTCAGCAGCCGGTCCGCATGGCCCTCCACCCGCTCGACCCGGCTGTCCGACAACCCGCCACGCACCAGCATGTAGACGGCCATGTGCGCGCGCGCCGTCGACAGGCGCCAGTTGTCGTAATCCGCCGAGCGGAAGGGGCGGCCATCGGTATGCCCGCGCACGACGACCTTGCCCGGACGCTTCGACAGCGTCTCGGCGATGCGCTGCATGATGCGGACCACCTGCGGCTGCGGCTCGGCCGAGCCGATGGCGAACATGCTGAAATTGGCCTCGTCGGTGAGGCTGATCAGCGTGCCCTCGCCCGACTTCTCGATCTGCAGATGGGGCACGGCCGCCCCCTCGCCGGAGAAGGCCGCCTGCAACTCCTGCCGAAGGGCCGCCAGTTCGTCGCCGGTCTCGGCAACCGCAGCAGCCTTTTCACCGGCCGCGCTCTCGCTCGTCGCGGCCGGGACGCCCGCCGCATCGCGCGCCAATGCGTCCGGTTTGACCCCCTTCGGCGCCTCGTTCACGGTGCGCGGCTCGCCGGGGGTTTCCTCGCGCGCAGGCCGAAGCGGTACCGTGCGCCAGTAGGTCGGATCGAACGGATCGCGGTGGGCCTCGCCACCGGTGATGCCAATGTCCGCCGTCTCGCCCATGACGAGGTCAACACTCGTCGGGACCGGCTTCGGATCGTTTGTTGCGGCTGTTTCGGAGGCGAGTTGCGCCAGGATGGCGTAAGGATCCTGGAAGAGGGCGCTGTCCTTGTACCGGGCCTGGGGCGCCTGCGCACTGCGGCTGGCAACGCCTTCCCCGGCGCCCGGTCCCTGCTCCCGGGGCTGGCGGCCGTCGTCGGTGCTTGCCCCCGGCCCCTGACCGGGCTGTACGTTGAGCGGCTGACCCTGGTTGTCCGGCTCTCCGGACGGGTGACCCACGGTCGGGTCGCGCAGACCCTTGCGGTCCGTGACACTGTCGGCGAGCTTGAGCGGGTTGAAATATTTCGCGACCTCGCTGCGGGTCGTCTGATCGGTCACGTTGATCAGCCACATGACCAGGAAGAACGCCATCATCGCCGTCATGAAATCGGCATGGGCAATCTTCCACACGCCGCCGTGGTGGGCTTCCTCTTCATCCAGTTGGCGCCGGACGAGGATGATTTCGGAAGGGGTCTTGTCGTTCATGACGCGTCCTGCCCAACGGCTGCCGCGAGCTCGGCCGCCCAGTCGGCGAGCCGCGTTTCGATGACCGTGTCGTCGGCGACGACACGCACGTCCGGCCCGGCGCCGGGCACAAAGCGCACGGAGGCCGCCAGATCGCCCAGATGGCTGGCGAGTGCGGCGGCGAGGTCGTCCGACGCACTGATCTCGATCAGCTCGTGCCGTGTCGTCTCTGCCAGGGTGCGCACGGCATCGGCAAGCGCCGCCAGCGAGCGCTGGCGCTGGGCCTGCTCCAGGAATGGCGTCAGCGTCCGCGCCAGCGCGGCCGACAAGCGCGACTGCATGGAATCGAAGGCAGTGTGCATCGCCCCGGCAAGGGCCTCGCCTTCCGTACGCGCCCATTCGGCCCGCGCCGCCGCCAACTGCTCCTGAAACTGCTCGCGCTCCACGCGCAGCTTGTCCTCCCAGGCAGCTTCGGCGGCGGCCCAGCCTTCGTTGCGCCCCTTGTCGAGCGCCTGGGCGATCATGATCTCGGTATCACGTGTCGGCGGTTGCACGAAGGGCGGTGGCCCGGCGCGCCGGGGCGCCGGCTGTGGCAGCCGGCGCTCCTCCGCGTCGAAATCGATGAGAAAGCTGACCAGCGGCGGTCGCGGCATCAGGCGGCATCCTCCTGATACAGCCATTGCTTGAGGATGGCCGCCGCCTGTTCCTCACTGAATTCGACCATCTGCTCCAGCCGGCGCTGCGGCGACTGGTTCATGCGTATGGTGAGCTCCTCGATGAGATTGGCTCCTTCAGCCGGACCGGCGAGCTGCGGCACCTCCGTCCCGGGTGGCAGGGCGGGCTCGCCGGTCGCCGCAGCGACTTGCGTCTCCTCGGCTGGCGGACGGGCGAGGATGGCGGCGACGGCCGGCTTCAGACCGAACCAGATGACGAGCAGGGCGACGACGAGGATGGTCGCGGCATTGATGAAGTTGCCGGACTGGCGCACCAGGAGTTCGCCGATGCCGATCGGCGGGACAGGCTCCAGATTGCGCGAATCGGCGACGAAGCTGACGGAGGACACCTTGACCTGATCGCCGCGGTCCGTGATCGCTCCCGCCGCCGATGCGACCAATTGTTCGATCTCCCGGATCTGCTGCGCGATCGCCGCATCGGTTGCGCCCTCGCCGGCCAGCGACGCGAGGCGCTCGCGATTGACGAGCACTGCGATCGACAGCCGTTCGACGCGGTAGCCGTCCCGCACGGTCTCCACCGTCTTGCTGGAGATCTCGTAGTTCGTGACTTCCTCGCGCCGCTGGTTGTCCTCGCTCGACACCTCGCCGCCGTTGGCCTGCACCTGCTCGTTGGGCAGGTTCTGCTGCACGGTCGTCGGGTTCTGGTTGTTGCTGTTCTGCGAGACTTCGGTCTCGCGGATGGTGCGGATCGAGCGCTCCACCCGCGACTCGGGGTCGTAGATCGTCTCATTCGTGCGCGTGCGGTCGGTGTTGAGACGCGCGGCGACGCTGACCTCGAAATTGCTGAGGCCGAGATAGGGAACGAGCGTCTTGCGGATGTTATCCTGGATCTCGAGGCTCACGGTGCGCTCGAGATTGGCCATCCGCCCGGTTGCGGCGCTCGCTGCGTCGTCGCCGGCGAGCACCAGCGTGCCGTCGGTGTTGAGCACCGTCACCTTGTCGATGCTCATGCCCGGAATGGCGGCTGCGACGAGGTGGCGGATGGCGCGCGCGGGCGTGACGCTGTCGGCCGTCTCCGTACGGATGACGACGGAGGCGGAGGCCGGCTGCTCCTCGCGCCGGAAGGAGCCGCGGTCCGGCAGCACGATGTGCACGCGCGCGGCCTTGATGCCGCTCATCGTCTGGATGGTGCGTGCGAGTTCCCCCTCAAGCGCGCGCACGCGCGTCACCTCCTGCATGAAGGAGGTGAGGCCGAGCGAACCGAGATCATTGAAAAGCTCATAGCCGGAATTGGCGCTTTGCGGCAGGCCCTTCTCGGCGAGCAGCATGCGCGCGCGGGCCGTGTTGCCATAGTTGACCAGCACCGACGTGCCGTCGGCACTCACGTCGAACGGGATGCCGGCATCCTTGAGAACGGCGCCCATGCGCGACACGTCCTCGCGTGTCAGGCCGGTGTAGAGCGGCTCCTGTTGCGGGCGGCTGAGGTAATAGGCGCCGAGCCCGACGACGAGGAAGACGGCAAGGCCGATGAAGCCGAGCGCGATCAGACGCCGCGTCCCCAGGTCCCGGATGTTGGCCCAGAGCTGTTCGGCCTGTGCACGAGAGGTCATGAACTGCTTCTTGCTCCTGCCAAAAATGCTCTTGTCGCCCTTGCGATGCGGACCGCTGCGGTTTTGGGCGAGAGACCAATGCCGCGCATCCCGCCGCAATACCTCGGCGCACAACGTCGCGTTGTGGTGCCGCAGTCTCCCGCGCGAACCTTGTCCGGAGGTTGCAAAGAAAAAGGCCGCGCCCGGCGGGCGCGGCCTTTCGCATTCGGCAAAGCGTCAGTATTAGCCGCGGAAGAGCGACAGGACGTTCTGCATGGAGGAGTTCGCGATGGAGAGGGCCTGGATGCCGAGTTGCTGCTGCACCTGCAGCGCCTGCAGCTTGGTGGATTCCTCTTCCATGTTGGCGTCGACCAGCTGGCCGACACCGCGCGTGATGGCGTCCGACAGCGCAGTGACGAAGTCGTTCTGGATATCCACGCGCTTCTTGATGGAGCCGAGGTAGGAGGCCGAGTCCGTCAGCTGGTTGAGGACTGCATCGACGCCCTTCGTGACGTTCTCAAGCTCCGTGAGGTCCGCAGCAGCGTTCGTCACGCCACTGATGTCGAAGGTGAAGACCGAAATCTTCGCGCCGGCAGTGCCCGTACGCTGGGTCACGGCAGTGAACGTGTAGGCAGTGCCGGTATCATCCTCAAGCGCCTCGTCGTAGAGGCCGACCTGACCGTTCGCATCGAACAGGTGCATCTTGGAAATGTCGATGTCGATCTTGTCGATCGAAACGGCACCGCCGGCCCGCGAGAACGAGGCGACGACGGCGCGGGTCGCGTTGTAGGCGGTCGCGCTCGAGTCGACGTCGAGCCAGTTCTCGCCGTTGAACACCGCCGACGAGGCAGAGCCCTTGAGCTGGTTCTGCAGGTCGGTGATCTCGGTCTGCACCTTGGCGCGGTCGACGCCGGCGTCACGGGCAGCGACGAGCTTCTTCTTGATCTCGGTGACGATTTCCTTCGTCGTGTCGAGCGCCGTGTAC
>NZ_LIOL01000002.1:0-56185 GCF_001418005.1 Chelatococcus sambhunathii
ATCCCGATCATCAAGGGCTCGGCGCTGTGCGCGCTGGAGGACCGCAATCCGGAGATCGGGCGGGACGCTGTTCTGAAGCTGATGGATGCGGTTGACGCGTACATCCCGCAGCCGGAGCGTCCGAAGGACCAGCCGTTCCTGATGCCGGTTGAGGACGTGTTCTCGATTTCGGGCCGCGGGACGGTGGTGACGGGGCGTGTGGAGCGCGGCGTGATCAAGGTCGGCGAGGAAGTCGAGATTGTTGGGCTGCGTCCGACGCAGAAGACGACGGTGACGGGCGTTGAGATGTTCCGCAAGCTGCTCGATCAGGGCGAGGCGGGGGACAACATCGGGGCGCTGCTGCGCGGGACGAAGCGCGAGGACGTGGAGCGCGGCCAGGTTCTGTGCAAGCCGGGCTCGGTGAAGCCGCACACGAAGTTCAAGGCCGAGGCGTACATCCTGACGAAGGAAGAGGGTGGCCGTCACACGCCGTTCTTCAACAACTACCGCCCGCAGTTTTACTTCCGCACGACGGACGTGACGGGGATGGTGAAGCTGCCCGAGGGCACTGAGATGGTGATGCCGGGCGACAACGTGGCGATGGAGGTCGAGCTGATCGTCCCGATCGCCATGGAGGAGAAGCTGCGCTTCGCCATCCGCGAGGGTGGCCGCACGGTTGGCGCCGGCGTCGTCGCCTCCATCATCGAGTAAGCAAGGCACAAGGCCGCGCGCCGCACCACGCGGCGCCGGTCTTCTCCGGGGTCGGCCCAAGGGGTCTGTTATGAACGGTCAGAATATTCGAATCCGCCTGAAAGCGTTCGACCATGGCATCCTCGACGCGTCGACGCGCGAGATCGTGTCGACCGCGAAGCGGACGGGCGCGGAGGTCCGGGGCCCGATCCCGCTGCCGACGCGCATGAAGAAGTTCACGGTCAACCGCTCGCCGCACATCGACAAGAAGTCGCGCGAGCAGTTCGAGATGCGCACGCATATGCGTGTCCTCGACATCGTTGAGCCGACTCCGCAGACGGTCGATGCGCTCATGAAGCTCGACCTCGCCGCGGGCGTCGATGTGGAAATCAGGCTCTGATGGGCTTTTGCCCATCAGCCTCGGGAACGCCTTAGAGGATACGCTCATGCGCTCTGGCGTCATTGCAAAGAAGGTCGGCATGACCCGCGTCTTCACCGACGCCGGGGAACATGTTCCGGTCACGGTCCTGAAGGTGGACAACTGCCAGGTTGTCGCGCACCGGACGATGGAAAAGAACGGCTACACCGCGCTGCAGGTCGGCGTCGGCACGGCCAAGGTCAAGAACGTGTCGAAGGCCGAGCGCGGCCGCTTCGCGGCTGCCGAGGTGGAGCCGAAGAAGCGCCTCGCCGAGTTCCGGGTCGACCCCGAGCACGTCATCCCCGTGGGCGCGGAGATCACGGCCGACCACTTCGTCGTCGGCCAGTTCGTCGACGTGACGGGCGTGACGACCGGCAAGGGCTTCGCCGGCGGCATGAAGCGCTGGAACTTTGGTGGTCTTCGTGCCTCGCACGGCGTGTCCATCTCGCACCGCTCCATCGGTTCGACCGGCGGCCGCCAGGATCCGGGCAAGACCTTCAAGAACAAGAAGATGCCCGGCCATCTCGGCAGCGAGCGGGTCACGACCCAGAACCTGCGCGTCGTCCAGACGGACGCGGAGCGCGGTCTGATCCTGGTGCAGGGCGCGGTCCCCGGCGTTGCCGGCGGTTGGATCATGGTTCGCGACGCGGTCAAGCGCGCGCTGCCGAAGGACGCTCCGGTTCCGGGTGCGTTCCGCGAGCGTGGCAACGGCGCGGCCGCACCGGCGATCGAAGGTGAGGAGCGCGCGTGATGAAGCTCGACGTGACGACGCTCGACGGCGGCAAGGCCGGCTCGATCGAGCTCAACGAGGCGATCTTCGGCCTTGAGCCGCGGGCCGACCTCATCCACCGCTACGTGCGCTGGCAGCTGGCGAAGCGCCAAGCCGGCACGCACAAGACGCTCGGCCGCTCGGAGATCAGCCGGACGACCAAGAAGCTGTACCGCCAGAAGGGCACGGGTAACGCCCGCCACGGCGCGGCCTCCGCGCCGCAGTTCCGCGGTGGCGGCAAGGCTTTCGGCCCGGTCGTGCGCGATCACGACCATGACCTGCCGAAGCGGGTGCGCCAGCTCGCGCTGCGCCACGCCCTCTCGGCTAAGGCCAAGGACGGATCGATCGTCGTTCTCGAAGCCGCGACGGTGAGCGAGCCGAAGACCAAGGCGCTCAAGGAGCGTTTCGGCAAGCTCGGCCTGACCAATGCGCTGATCATCGACGGCGCGACGGTGGACGGCAATTTCGGCCTGGCGGCCCGCAACATTCCGAATGTGGACGTGCTGCCGGTCCAGGGCATCAACGTCTACGACATCCTGCGGCGGGACAAGCTGGTCCTGACCAAGGCCGCCGTGGACGCGCTGGAGGCACGCTTCAAATGAGCATCGATCCGCGCCATTACGACGTCATCGTCGCTCCGGTGATCACCGAGAAGGCGACCTCTGCCTCCGAGCAGAACAAGGTCGTGTTCAAGGTCGCCAGGACGGCGACGAAGCCGCAGATCAAGGCGGCTGTCGAGAAATTGTTCGACGTGAAGGTGACGGGCGTCAACACGCTCGTCACGAAGGGCAAGGTCAAGCGCTTCCGCGGCATGGTCGGTCAGCGCTCCGACGTCAAGAAGGCGGTCGTCACCCTCGCCGAGGGGCAGACGATCGACGTGACGACGGGTCTTTGAGCAGGTGAGGGAGTGAGCCGATGGCTCTGAAGACATTCAAACCGGTCACGCCGGGCCTGCGCCAGCTCGTCATCGTCGACCGTTCGGAGCTCTACAAGGGCAAGCCGGTCAAGACGCTGACCGAGGGCAAGTCCGGTTCGGGTGGCCGCAACAACAACGGCCGCGTGACCGTGCGGTTCCGCGGCGGCGGCCACAAGCAGAGCTACCGGCTCGTCGACTTCAAGCGCCGCGAGAAGCTGGGCGTGCCCGCCACCGTCGAGCGGATCGAGTACGATCCGAACCGTTCGGCCTTCATCGCGCTGGTGAAGTACGAGGACGGTACGCTCTCCTACATCCTCGCGCCGCAGCGCCTGTCGGCGGGCGACGTGGTGATGGCGGGCGAGCAGGCCGACATCAAGCCGGGCAATGCGATGCCGCTGGGCAACATCCCGGTCGGCACGATCGTGCACAACGTCGAGCTGAAGATCGGCAAGGGGGGCGCGCTGGCCCGCTCGGCCGGCACCTATGCGCAGATCGTCGGCCGTGACCAGGGCTACGTCATCCTGCGTCTCAATTCGGGCGAGCAGCGCCTGGTCCATGGCCAGTGCTTCGCGACCGTGGGCGCGGTGTCGAACCCGGACCACATGAACATCTCGATTGGCAAGGCTGGCCGCTCGCGCTGGCTCGGCCGTCGGCCGCACAACCGCGGCGTGACGATGAACCCGATCGATCACCCGCACGGTGGCGGTGAAGGTCGCACCTCCGGTGGTCGCCATCCGGTGACCCCCTGGGGCAAGCCGACGAAGGGCAAGAGGACCCGCTCGAACAAGCGGACGGACGATTTCATCGTCACGAGCCGCCACCAGCGGAAGAAGAAGTAAGGGGCGCGCGATGGCACGTTCGGTTTGGAAGGGCCCGTTCGTCGACGGCTACCTCCTCAAGAAGGCCGAGGCCGCTCGCGGTTCCGGTCGCTCTGAGGTGATCAAGATCTGGAGCCGTCGCTCCACGATCCTGCCGCAGTTCGTCGGCCTGACGTTTGGGGTCTACAACGGTCAGAAGCATGTCCCGGTCCTGGTGACCGAGGAGATGGTCGGCCACAAGTTTGGCGAATTCTCTCCGACGCGGACCTTTTATGGGCACGCGGCGGACAAGAAGGCGAAGAGGAGGTGAGGCATGGGTAAGCAGTCCGCTACCCGCGCGCTCAACGACAACGAGGCCAAGGCGGTGGCGCGCAACCTGCGCGTCTCCCCGCAGAAGCTCAACCTCGTTGCCGCTTTGATCCGCGGCAAGAAGGTCTCGACCGCGCTCGCCGATCTCGAGTTCAGCCGCAAGCGCATTGCCGTCGACGTCAAGAAGGCGCTCGAGAGCGCGATCGCCAACGCCGAGAACAACCATGACCTCGACGTCGACGATCTCGTCGTTGCCGAGGCGCATGTCGGCAAGTCGCTTGTCATGAAGCGCTTCCACGCCCGCGCCCGCGGTCGCGGGGCGCGCATCGAGAAGCCGTTCTCGAACCTGACCATCGTGGTTCGGGAAGTCGCTGCGGAAGCGTGAGGAGCAACTGATGGGACAGAAAGTCAACCCGATCGGTCTGCGGCTCGGCATCAACCGGACCTGGGACTCGCGCTGGTTCGCCGACAAGGGCGAATACGGCAAGCTTCTGCACGAAGACATCGCAATCCGCGAAGCGCTGATGAAGCAGCTCAAGCAGGCGGCGGTGTCGAAGATCGTCATCGAGCGTCCGCACAAGAAGTGCCGTGTCACGATCTATTCCGCCCGTCCGGGCGTGGTGATCGGCAAGAAGGGCGCGGACATCGACAAGCTGCGCAAGACCGTGGCCAAGATGACCGACGCGGACGTGGCGATCAACATCGTCGAGGTGCGCAAGCCTGAGATCGACGCGACGCTCGTCGCCGAGTCGATCGCCCAGCAGCTCGAGCGTCGCGTCGCCTTTCGCCGCGCGATGAAGCGCGCCGTCCAGTCTGCGATGCGTCTCGGGGCCGAGGGCATCCGTATCAACTGCTCGGGCCGCCTCGGCGGCGCCGAGATCGCCCGGATGGAATGGTACCGCGAGGGCCGCGTGCCGCTGCACACGCTGCGCGCCGATGTCGATTACGGCACGGCCACGGCGTTCACGACCTACGGCACGTGCGGCATCAAGGTGTGGATCTTCAAGGGCGAGATCCTCGAACACGATCCGATGGCGCAGGACAAGCGGCTTGCCGATGAAGGCGGGCAGCGCTCCGGCGGCCGTCGCGAGGCCGCGGCGTAAGGCCGCCGGCGGTCAGGAGGCAGGATAATGCTGCAGCCCAAGAAGACAAAGTTCCGTAAGCAGTTCAAGGGGCGCATCCATGGCGTCGCCAAGGGCGGCACGGACCTGAATTTCGGCCAGTTCGGCCTCAAGGCCCTCGAGCCGGAGCGCATCACCGCGCGCCAGATCGAGGCCGCGCGTCGTGCCATCACGCGCCACATGAAGCGCGCCGGCCGCGTGTGGATCCGGATCTTCCCGGACGTGCCCGTGACCGACAAGCCGACCGAAGTGCGTATGGGTAAGGGCAAGGGCGCGCCGGAGTACTGGGCGTGCCGCGTGAAGCCCGGCCGCATCATGTTCGAGCTCGACGGCGTCGCCGAGGACATCGCTCGCGAGGCGCTGCGTCTCGGTGCGGCCAAGCTGCCGATCAAGACGCGCTTCATCCAGCGCATTGCCGAGTGAGGGAGCGGGAGATGAAGACCAAGCAGCGGCTCTCCGACCTCAAGACCATGACGGTCGATCAGCTCCAGGACGAGCTCGTGAAGTTGAAGAAAGAGCAGTTCAATCTTCGCTTCCAGCGTGCTACGGGGCAGCTTGAGAACACCGCCCGCGTCCATGAGGTCCGCAAGGACATCGCGCGCGTGCGCACGTTGCAGCGGGCCAAGCTCGCTGAAGCGAAGGCTTGAGGAGGCGACTATGCCGAAACGTGTATTGCAGGGCGTCGTCGTCAGCGACAAGCAGGACAAGACCGTCGTGGTCAAGGTCGAGCGCCGGTTCACGCATCCGCTCTTCAAGAAGACGGTGCGCCGGACGAAGAACTACCACGCCCACGACGAGAACAACCAGTTCAAGGTCGGCGACATCGTCTGGATCGAGGAGTCGCGGCCCTTGTCCAAGCTGAAGTCCTGGGTTGTGCGCGAAGAGGCGACCAAGGGCTGAGGCTCGGGACAGGTCGTGCGGGCGACAATCCGCCGGCCGTCCCGCGATTATCTGGTTGCACGGGCTTTTCCGAACGTCCGCCCCCTTTCCCCGGGGCGGACATTCGGTTATGGAGCGTGCGCTAATGCGTAGGCGAGGGGACGGGAGATCCCCGTCAGGCGTAGTCCGGCAGGCAGGGCCGAGCCGGAAACCGCTTGAGACACAGAAAGGATCGTTGCCATGATCCAGATGCAAACCAATCTCGACGTCGCCGACAATTCCGGCGCCCGTCGCGTGATGTGCATCAAGGTATTGGGTGGTTCGAAGCGTAAGTATGCCGGCGTCGGCGACATCATCGTCGTCTCGGTGAAGGAAGCCATTCCGCGCGGGCGCGTCAAGAAGGGCGACGTCATGAAGGCGGTCGTCGTGCGCACCGCCAAGGACATTCGCCGGGCCGACGGATCGGTCATCCGCTTCGACCGCAATGCGGCCGTTCTGATCAACAATCAGAAGGAGCCCGTCGGCACCCGCATCTTCGGGCCCGTGCCGCGTGAGCTGCGCGCGAAGAACCACATGAAGATCATTTCGCTGGCGCCCGAGGTGCTGTGATGGCTGCGAAGATCAAGAAGGGCGACAAGGTTGTCGTGCTGACCGGCCGCGACAAGGGCCGCACCGGCGAAGTCGTCCAGGTCATGCCGAAGGACGAGCGTGCGCTCGTTCGCGGCATCAACATCGTCAAGCGCCACCAGCGCCAGACGGCGAACCAGGAGGGCGGCATCATCTCCAAGGAGCTGCCGGTGCACCTGTCGAATCTCGCCGTTGCCGATCCCAAGGACGGCAAGCCGACCCGCGTCGGTTTCAAGGTGCTCGAGGACGGGCGCAAGGTTCGGTTCGCCAAGCGCTCGGGAGATCTGATCGATGGCTGAGACGGCGAAGATGGACGCGGCCTACACGCCGCGCATGAAGAAGCATTACGACGAGGTCGTTCGGCCGAAGCTCATCGAGGAGTTCGGCTACAAGAACCCCATGCAGGTTCCGACCATCGAGAAGATCGTGATCAACATGGGTGTCGGCGAGTCCGTCAACGACTCCAAGAAGGCGTCTGTGGCGGCCGAGGATCTCGGCCTCATCGCCGGTCAGAAACCGGTGATCACGCGAGCCCGGAAGGCCATCGCCGGCTTCAAGGTGCGCGAGAACATGCCGATCGGCGCCAAGGTCACCCTGCGCAAGAGCCGCATGTACGAGTTCGTCGACCGTCTCATCACGGTGGCGCTGCCGCGCGTGCGCGACTTCCGGGGCCTCAACCCGAAGTCGTTCGACGGGCGCGGCAACTTTGCTCTCGGGATCAAGGAGCACCTGGTGTTCCCCGAGATCAACTACGACAAGGCCGAGGCGATCTGGGGCATGGACATCATCGTCTGCACCACCGCCAAGACCGATGAGGAGGCGCGTGCCCTCCTCAAGCACTTCAACTTCCCGTTCCGGCAGTGAGAGCCCTTTCTCTCAAACGCGGACACCGGAGATAGACATGGCGAAGAAGAGTTCAGTCGAGAAGAACAAGCGGCGCGAGCGGCTTGTGAAGAAGTATGCGGGCCGGCGCGAGCGTCTGCTCGCCATCGCCAACGACGAGTCGAAGTCGATGGAGGAGCGCTTCGAGGCGCGCCTGAAGCTGGCGGAAGTTCCGCGCAACGCGAATCCCACGCGCATCCGCAACCGGTGCGAGGTGACGGGCCGTCCGCGCGCCTACTACCGCAAGCTGAAGATGTCGCGTGTCGCGCTGCGCGAGCTCGGGTCGAAGGGGCTCATCCCCGGCCTTGTGAAGTCGAGCTGGTAAGGAGGATCCCCCATGGCGATCAATGATCCGCTCGGCGATATGCTGACCCGCATCCGCAACGCGCAGATGCGTCGTCGCGGCAAGGTTTCCACCCCCGGCTCGAAGCTGCGGGCACGCGTCCTCGACGTGCTGCAGTCCGAAGGCTACATCCGCGGCTATTCGACGACCGAGTACGGCAACGGCCGGACCGAGTTCGAGATCGAGCTGAAATACTACGACGGCGAGCCGGTCATCCGCTCGATCGAGCGTGTGTCGAAGCCCGGCCGTCGCGTCTATGCCTCGGTCGATACCATGCCGCGCGTGGCCGACGGCCTCGGCATCACCATTCTCTCGACGCCGCGTGGGGTCATGGCCGACCACCTGGCGCGCGAGACGAACGTGGGCGGCGAAGTGCTCTGCAAGGTCTTCTGATCTTCAGGGCACGGACTAGAACCACGGAGAGGCCAAATGTCTCGTATCGGTAAGAAGCCTGTTGCGGTGCCGTCCGGCGTGACGGCCAGCGTCGACGGCCAGACGGTGAAGGTGAAAGGCGCCAAGGGCGAGCTGTTCTTCATCGTTCCCGACGACGTCATCGTCGTCCTCGAAAATGGGGCGATCAAGGTCGACCCGCGCGACGATTCCAAACGTGCGCGTGCCCTTTGGGGCATGTCGCGCTCCCAGCTGTCGAATATCATCGAAGGCGTGTCGAAGGGCTTCGAGAAGAAGCTCGAGATCAACGGCGTCGGCTACAAGGCCGCTGTTGCCGGCAAGGTGCTGAAGCTGTCCCTCGGCTACAGCCACGACATCGATTTCGAGATCCCGCAGGGGATCACGATTGCGACGCCGAAGCCGACGGAGATCGTCGTCGGGGGTATCGACAAGCAGCAGGTCGGCCAGATTGCGTCGGAGATCCGCAGGTTCCGCGGCCCCGAGCCCTACAAGGGCAAGGGCGTGAAATATGCGGACGAGTTCATCTTCCGCAAGGAAGGCAAGAAGAAGTAAGGAGCGGATGAGATGGGCAAGCACCTCAACGCGACGGAACGCCGCACGGCGCGCGTGCGTCGCGCGATCCGCGCCGCCGCCAATGGCCGCCCGCGGCTGAGCGTTTTCCGGTCGTCGAAGCAGATCTACGCGCAGATCATCGATGACGCTGCAGGCCGCACGCTGGTTGCGGCCTCGACGCTGGAGAAGGACATGCGCGAGCAGCTCAGAACCGGTGCGACGGTCGAGGCCGCTGCTGCCGTCGGCAAGCTGATCGCCGAGCGTGCCGTCAAGGCAGGCGTGAAGGAAGTCGTGTTCGACCGCGGACCGTTCATCTACCACGGCCGCGTGAAGGCGCTGGCTGAAGCGGCCCGCGAGGGCGGCCTCAGCTTCTGAGGCAGGATGACCGGTGGCGGGCGGAGTGCCGGAGACGGCGCTTCGCCCGTTTCCGTCGCCGGAACGGCCTGTGAAACGCAAAGGCGCGCAGCCGCTTTTGCGTTTCAGAGTCCGGTTGGGCTCTTGTCATTGGCTCTCGTGCGTTGCATGTGTGTCCCACATTGCAGGCGCGAGTCTGCCACTGGCGGCATGTTTTGCGAGCGGAGCCGCCCCGCGTCAGTCGAGAAGAAGATATGGCTAGAGAACGTCAACCGCGTGAGCGCGAGGAGCGCGACAGCGAGTTCGTGGACCGCCTGGTCCACATCAACCGCGTCGCCAAGGTCGTGAAGGGTGGCCGCCGCTTCGGCTTCGCCGCCCTCGTCGTCGTCGGCGACCAGAAGGGCCGCGTCGGCTTTGGCCACGGCAAGGCCCGCGAGGTGCCGGAGGCCATCCGCAAGGCCACCGATGCCGCCAAGCGCGGCATGGTCCGCGTGCCGCTGAAGGAAGGCCGCACGCTGCATCACGACGTTGCCGGGCGCTGGGGCGCCGGCCGCGTCGTCCTGCGCGCCGCTCCGGCCGGTACCGGCATCATCGCCGGCGGCCCGATGCGCGCCGTCTTCGAGACGCTTGGCATGCACGATGTCGTGGCGAAGTCGCTCGGCTCGTCGAACCCGTACAACCTCGTGCGGGCAACGTTTGACGCGCTGAAGCGCGAGGACAGCCCGCGTTCGGTCGCTGCCCGCCGCGGCCTCAAGGTTTCCACTCTCCAGGCCCGTCGTCGCGATGGTGACGCCGAGGCCGCCGGCGCCGATGCGTGAGGGGAGTGCTGGTGATGACTGACAAGAAGTCCGCCAAGACCGTCACGGTCGTGCAGATCGGCAGCCCGCTGCGCCGTCCCGGCGTGCAGCGCCAGACGCTGATCGGCCTCGGCCTCAACAAGCTCCATCGTCGCTCGACCCTCGAGGACACGCCCGCCGTGCGCGGCATGATCGCGAGCGTCAAGCACCTCGTGCGCGTCGTCGACGAGCAGTGAGGAGGGAAGACCCATGAAACTCACTGACATTCGCGATAACGAAGGCGCGACCAAGAAGCGCATGCGCATCGGCCGGGGCATCGGCTCGGGCAAGGGCAAGACCGGCGGGCGTGGCGTCAAGGGCCAGACCTCCCGCTCGGGCGTGCGCATCAAGGGCTTCGAGGGTGGCCAGATGCCGCTCTACCGGCGCCTGCCGAAGCGCGGCT
Organism: Chelatococcus sambhunathii; assembly: GCF_001418005.1. Classification (GTDB taxonomy): domain Bacteria; phylum Pseudomonadota; class Alphaproteobacteria; order Rhizobiales; family Beijerinckiaceae; genus Chelatococcus_A; species Chelatococcus_A sambhunathii. Next base: position 10,308 of record NZ_LIOL01000002.1, read on the forward strand.
TCTGGAACCCCTTCTCGCGTGATCTCAACGAGGTCAACGTGGGCCGCGTCCAGGAGGCCGTCGATGCCGGCAAGCTCGACGCCGCGGCTCCGGTCACGGTCGAGGCGCTCGTCGCCGCCGGCATCTGCGCCCGTGCGCGCGACGGCGTGAAGATCCTCGGCCAGGGCGAGCTCACCGCCAAGCTCGTGTTCGAGGTCGCCGGCGCGTCCAAGAACGCGGTTTCGGCCATCGAGAAGGCCGGCGGTTCGGTGAAGATTCTCGCGCAGTCCGTGGCGGAAGCGTGAGCTAGATCCCACTTGAGCAACGGTGCGGCGGCTGGGGCCTTCTCCGGCCGCCGCGTCCATGCGGGGGATCGTAAGGGATGAAGCGATATGGCATCGGCAGCTGAACAGCTCGCAGCGAATCTGAATTTCGGGGCCTTGGCCAAGGCCGAGGAACTCAAGAAGCGCATCTGGTTCACGCTCGCCGCCCTCGTCGTCTATCGCGTCGGCACCTACATTCCACTGCCGGGCATCGATCCCAATGCCGTCGCGGACATCTTCCGCCAGGCGCAGGCCGGCGTGCTTGGCCTCTTCAACATGTTCGCGGGTGGAGCGGTCGGCCGCATGGCCATCTTCGCCCTCAACATCATGCCGTACATCTCGGCATCAATCATCGTGCAGCTCCTGACCAGCGTCGTGCCGACGCTCGAGGCCCTCAAGAAGGAGGGTGAGCAGGGCCGCAAGGTGATCAACCAGTACACGCGCTATCTGACCGTGCTCCTGGCCGTGTTCCAGGCCTATGGCATCGCGATCGGGCTCGAGAGCTCCGGCAACGTGGTGCAGGATCCCGGCATGTTCTTCCGCATCTCGACGGTGATCACGCTGACGGGCGGCACCATGTTCCTGATGTGGCTCGGCGAGCAGATCACCTCGCGTGGCATCGGCAACGGCATTTCGCTCATCATCTTCGCCGGCATCGTGGCGGAGCTGCCATCGGCGGTGGCCGGCACGCTCGAGCTCGGCCGCCAGGGCGCGGTCTCGACCGGCCTCATCCTGGGCGTGATCGTGATGGCGGTCGCCGTCATCGCCTTTATCGTCTTCATGGAGCGCGCCCAGCGCCGGCTGCTGATCAACTATCCCAAGCGCCAAGTCGGCAACCGCATGTACGAGGGGCAGACGTCCTTCCTGCCGCTCAAGCTCAACACGGCCGGCGTGATCCCGCCGATCTTCGCCTCGTCGCTGCTGCTGCTGCCGACGACAATTGCCACCTTCTCGCAGGACCAGGGTACCGGCATCCTGTCGACGATCTCGGCCTATATCGGCCACGGCCGGCCCGTGTACATGATCCTCTACGTGGCGCTGATCGTCTTTTTCGCGTTCTTCTATACGGCCATCGTGTTCAATCCGACGGAGACCGCGGACAATCTCAAGAAGCATGGCGGCTTCATTCCGGGCATCCGGCCCGGCGAGCGCACCGCCGACTATATCGATACGGTACTGACGCGCATCACGGTCATCGGCGCGGCCTATCTGGCGCTGATCTGCCTCATTCCGGAGATTCTCATCTCCTATGCCGCATTGCCGTTCTATTTCGGTGGCACATCGCTCCTCATTGTCGTGAGCGTGACCATGGATACGGTCGCGCAGGTGCATGGGCATCTTCTCGCCCATCAGTACGAAGGGTTGGTGAAGAAGGCCAAGCTGCGGGGGGCAAGGCGCAAATGAGGCTCATTCTGTTGGGGCCGCCGGGAGCGGGCAAGGGCACACAGGCCAAGCGGCTGGTGGCCCGCTACGGCATACCGCAGCTTTCGACCGGCGACATGCTGCGCGCCGCTGTGGCCGCGGGGACGCCCATCGGCCTGAAGGCCCGGGCGGTCATGGATGCCGGACAGCTCGTCTCCGACGACATCGTCATCGGCATCGTTGCCGAGCGACTGGACGAGCCGGATGCCCGCAAGGGTTTCATTCTCGACGGCTTTCCGCGGACCGTCGCCCAGGCGAAGGCACTCGACGACCTGCTGGAGAGCAAGGGGCTCAAGCTCGACGCCGTGGTCGAGCTCAAGGTGGATCAGGATGAACTCGTCGGTCGTATCGTGAAGCGGGCCGAGGAGACGAGGGCCCGGGGCGAAGCTGTGCGCAAGGACGACGATCCGGAGGTCTTCAAGACCCGGCTCGCGGCCTACAACCGTGATACTGCGGTTGTCGCGCCCTATTACGCGGAGCGGGGCCAGCTCGCCGTGATCGACGGCATGCAGGACATCGACAAGGTCTCGGCGGACATCGAGCGCGTACTCGTCGCCGCCTGACGGATTTGTTCGGGCGGGTTGACTTTGCCTCGACAAGGCGGTAGTGGACGCGCCCTACGTTCATGAGCGATGCTGCTTCCTCCGCGAGAGGCGGCGGCGTCGCTCGTCTTATTGACGCCTGCAAGGGCCGGGCTCCACCGGACGCAGGCCACAACGCCCGGTCGGGTTGTCCGGCCGGCACATGGAGACGGCAATGGCCCGTATCGCTGGTGTAAACATTCCGACGAGCAAGCGCGTGGTCATCGCGCTGCAGTACATCCACGGCATCGGCCCGAAGAACGCGGGCGAGATCTGCGAGAAGGTCGGCATTCCGGCCGAGCGGCGCGTCAACGAACTGACCGACCAGGAAGTGCTGCAGATCCGCGAGACGATCGACCGCGACTATCTCGTCGAAGGCGACCTGCGCCGCGAAGTGTCGATGAACATCAAACGGCTCATGGACCTCGGGTGCTACCGCGGCCTGCGCCACCGCCGCAACCTGCCGGTTCGCGGCCAGCGCACTCACACGAATGCGCGCACCCGCAAGGGCAAGGCCAAGCCGATCGCCGGCAAGAAGAAGTAACCCCGGCAGTCGGCAATCGGCAGTCGGCAATCGGGACAATTATCCGACTGCCTACTGCCTACTGACTACTGCCTCCCAGCAATCCCGAGCGCCTGGTGTGACGGGCGCGCTTGAAGGATCCTGAAGAATGGCAAGAGAAGCCACCCGCGTTCGCCGCCGTGAACGCAAGAACATCGTGTCGGGCGTCGCCCACGTGAACGCCTCCTTCAACAACACGATGATCACCATCACCGACGCGCAGGGCAACACGATCTCCTGGTCGTCCGCCGGCGCCATGGGCTTCAAGGGCTCGCGCAAGTCGACCCCCTATGCAGCCCAGGTTGCGGCCGAGGATGCGGCGCGCAAGGCGGCCGAGCACGGCATGCGCACGCTCGAGGTCGAGGTGTCGGGCCCGGGCTCGGGTCGCGAATCGGCTCTGCGTGCGCTTCAGGCGGCGGGCTTCACAGTGACGTCGATCCGCGACGTGACGCCGATTCCGCACAACGGCTGCCGCCCGCGCAAGCGCCGGCGCGTCTGATGCCTTGTCGGCACGGCTCAGCCGCCGTGCCGCGCCTGTAGCGAGCGAGGCTGTCGTGCCCCGCCCGACGTTTGAGACACGCATGAGGTGCGGTCGTGATCCAGAAGAACTGGCAAGAGCTCATCAAGCCGAACAAGCTCGAGGTGTCGCCGGGTGACGATGCCAGGCGCGTGGCGACGGTCGTCGCCGAGCCGCTGGAGCGCGGGTTCGGCCTGACGCTCGGCAACGCGCTGAGGCGCGTGCTGCTGTCGTCGCTGCAGGGCGCGGCGGTGACGGCCGTGCACATCGACGGCGTCCTGCACGAGTTCTCGTCCATTCCCGGCGTGCGGGAAGACGTGACGGACATCGTGCTCAACATCAAGACCATCGCGGTCAAGATGCAGGGCGACGGTCCCAAGCGCATGACGCTGCGCAAGCAGGGCCCGGGCGTCGTCACGGCGGGTGATATCGCAACGGTCGGCGATGTGGAGATCCTCAACCCGGAGCTGGCCCTGTGCACGCTCGATGAGGGCGCGGAGATCCGCATGGAGTTCACGGTCAACACGGGCAAGGGCTACGTGGCGGCCGAGCACAACCGTCCCGAGGATGCGCCGATCGGCCTCATCGCCGTGGACAGCCTCTACAGCCCGGTCAAGAAGGTCTCCTACCGCGTGGAGAACACGCGCGAGGGCCAGATCCTCGACTACGACAAGCTGACGATGACGGTCGAGACGAACGGGGCCGTCAGCCCGGAGGACGCGGTGGCCTATGCCGCGCGCATCCTGCAGGACCAGCTCGCCGTGTTCGTCAACTTTGAGGAGCCCCGCCGCGAGGAGGCCGCCGTCTCGACGCCGCAGCTGCCCTTCAACCCGGCGCTGCTCAAGAAGGTGGACGAGCTCGAGCTTTCGGTGCGTTCGGCCAACTGCCTCAAGAACGACAACATCGTCTACATCGGCGACCTCATCCAGAAGACGGAAGCCGAGATGCTGCGCACGCCGAACTTCGGCCGCAAGTCGCTCAACGAGATCAAGGAAGTGCTCGCCTCCATGGGCCTGCACCTCGGCATGGAAGTGAGCGGCTGGCCACCGGACAACATCGACGAGCTCGCCAAGCGCTTCGAGGAACACTACTGAATAGCAATCGGCAGTTGGCATGAGGCAGTCGGAGTTCGGTTCCGATTGCCGGTTGCCCACTGCCTCAAGAACAATGGACGGCCGTACCTTGGCACGGCGGCCGTGAGACAAGGAGAGAGCCATGCGTCACGGTTTCGCGCATCGTCGTTTCAACCGCTCGTCCGAGCACCGCAAGGCGATGTTCGCCAACATGGCCGGTGCGCTGATCAAGCACGAGCAGATCGTCACCACGCTGCCCAAGGCGAAGGACCTGCGTCCGGTGGTCGAGAAGCTTGTCACCCTCGGCAAGCGCGGCGACCTGCACGCCCGCCGCCAGGCGATCGCCCAGATCCGCGACGTCGCCCTCGTCAAGAAGCTCTTCGACGTGCTCGGTCCGCGCTACAAGGAGCGCAACGGCGGCTACACGCGCGTGCTGAAGGCCGGCTTCCGCTACGGCGACAACGCGCCGATGGCCGTGATCGAGTTCGTCGATCGCGACGTCGATGCCAAGGGCCAGGATTCGGGCCCGACGCAGAAGGAAGAGGTCGTCGAGGCCGGCGAGAGCTGAGCCTTCGCCTTGCCGGCGTTGAACGAGGGCGGCTTCGGCCGCCCTTTTGTTTTGCGCCGTTTTGGTCCAGCTCCGTGGGAGAAAGGTGGCCCGAGAGGCGCGCCCCGCTTTGCGCGTAATCGCGCGGGAAACTATATCTGCCGGAGAGACCTTTCCGGATCCGTCTACGGCAGCACAGCGAGACACCATCGATGCATCGTTCGCTTGTCCTTCCTGCTCTCGTCGCGGCCCTCGTCGCAGCGGGGCCGGTGCCGGCGCAGGAGCGCCAGGTGCCCGCCAGCAGGGCGCAGGTGCAGCTCTCGCTCGCGCCGGTCGTCAAGGAGACGGCGCCGAGTGTCGTCAACGTCTACGGCGCACGCGTCGAGAAGCGGCCGTCCAATCCCTTCTTCGATGATCCCTTCTTTCGCCGCTTCTTCGGGGACGGCGGCTTCGGCGTGCCGCGCGAGCGGGTGCAGCGCTCGCTTGGCTCGGGCGTCATCGTCGATCCGTCCGGTCTCGTCGTCACCAACAATCACGTCATCGAGGGCATGACGGAGGTGAAGGTGGCGCTCGCCGACCGACGCGAGTTCGCCGCCGAGATCGTGCTGCGCGACCCGCGGACGGATCTTGCCGTGCTTCGGCTTGCAGAGAAGGGTCCGTTCCCGGCGCTCAGCTTCGGCGATTCCGAAGGGCTCGAGGTCGGGGATTTTGTCATTGCCATCGGCAATCCGTTCGGGGTGGGGCAGACGGTGACTCAGGGCATCGTGTCGGCGCTCGCCCGGACCCAGGTGGGTATCAGCGACTTCCAGTCCTTCATCCAGACGGATGCCGCGATCAACCCGGGCAATTCGGGCGGGGCGCTCGTCAACATGCGCGGCGAACTCGTCGGTATCAACACGGCGATCTTCTCGCGTTCCGGCGGCAGTCATGGCATCGGCTTCGCCATTCCCTCGGCCATGGTGCGCGTCGTCGTCGAATCGGCGCGCAACGGGGGCGCCGCTGTGCGTCGGCCGTGGTTCGGCGCGCGGCTCCAGCAGGTCACCAGCGATATCGCGGAAAGCCTTGGCCTGCCGCGGCCGGCGGGGGCACTGGTCGCCTCGGTCGACGAGCGCGGGCCAGCAGCCAAGGCGGGGCTCCGGCGCGGCGACCTCATCACGGCCGTCGGGGGGCAGCCCATCGACGATCCGGATGGTTTCGGCTACCGCTTCGCGACGCGGCCGATCGGCGGAACATTACCGCTGACGGTGCTGCGCGGCGGCAAGGAGGTAACGCTTTCGGTTCCGCTCATCGCCGCGCCCGAGGATCCGCCGCGCGATCCGGTTACGGTCGGCGGGCGCACGCCGTTGACGGGCATTACCGCGGTCAACCTGTCACCCGCTGTGGTGGAGGAGCTGTATCTCGAGGAGGCGGAGAGCGGCGCTGTCGTCGCGGAGCTCGCCGAGGGCAGTCCGGCGGCGCAGTTCGGCTTCCAGAAGGGCGATATCATCATGGCGATCAACGGCGTGAAGATCGCCTCCTCGCGGGATCTCGCCCGTGCGACGAGCCAGCGCGCCCGCTATTGGGAGCTGATGATCAACCGCAAGGGCCAGGTCTTCACCACGGTGCTCGGGGGCTGAGCCGGTGCGATGACCGATCTCTTCGGGGCAGCGGGGCTGGACAAGGAAGCGCCGCGACCGCTCGCCGACCGGCTGCGGCCGCAGCGCCTCGCCGAGGTCGTGGGGCAGGACCATCTCGTCGGGCCGAACGGGGCGCTGACGCGCCTCCTGCGCTCCGGGTCGGTGGGCTCTCTCATCTTCTGGGGGCCGCCGGGGACCGGCAAGACGACCGTCGCGCGGCTGCTCGCCGGCGAGACTAAGCTCGTCTTCGAGCCGATGTCGGCCATCTTCTCCGGCGTCGCCGACCTCAAGAAGGCCTTCGAGACGGCCCGCGGCCGCCGCGCCGCGGGGCAGGGCACCCTGCTCTTCGTCGATGAGATTCACCGCTTTAACCGGGCGCAGCTCGATGCCTTCCTGCCGGTGATGGAGGACGGCACCATCACGCTCGTCGGCGCGACGACGGAGAACCCGTCCTTCTCTCTCAACGCCGCGCTCCTCTCCCGCGCCCGGGTGATGACCTTCAAGGCCCTCGATGAGGAAGCGATTCAGAAGCTCCTCGCAAGGGCCGAGGAAATCGAGGGAAAACCGCTGCCGCTCGATGCGGAGGCGCGGCTGTCGCTCGTGCGCATGGCCGATGGGGACGGGCGCGCCTCGCTGACGCTGGCGGAAGAGATCTGGCGCGCGGCGGGCGAGGGCGAAATGTTCGACACGGCCAAGCTGCAGGATATCGTGCAGCGCCGGGCGCCGATCTACGACAAGGCGCAGGACGGGCACTACAACCTCATCTCGGCCCTGCACAAGACGATCCGCGGCTCCGATCCCGACGCCGCGCTCTATTATCTCGCCCGCATGCTGGACGCGGGCGAGGATCCGCTGTTCCTCGCCCGCCGCCTCGTGCGTATGGCGGTGGAGGACATCGGCCTCGCCGACCCGCAGGCCCTCGTCGTCGCCAATGCGGCGAAGGAGGCCTACGACTTCCTCGGCACGCCGGAGGGAGAACTGGCGCTGGCGCAGGCGGTGATCTATCTCGCTACAGCGCCGAAGTCGAACGCGACCTATGTCGCCTTCAAGGCGGCGAGCCGCGTCGCCAAGGAAGCAGGCTCCCTCATGCCGCCGATGACCATCCTCAACGCGCCGACGCGCTTCATGAAGAACGAGGGCTACGGCGCCGGCTACGCCTACGACCACGACGAGCCGGACGCCTTCTCGGGGCAGGACTACTGGCCGGAGAAGCTCGGGCGCCAGCATTTCTACGAACCGGTGGAGCGCGGCTTCGAACGCGAGATCCGCAAGCGGCTGGAGTGGTGGGAAAAGCTGAGGGCCGAGCGGCGGCGGTGACTTTGCCCGCTGAAGAGGCTATCGACGGGCAGGGCGCGACGACGCCAGGCCCGGCTGCATTCGGAGCATCGCATGAAGAACACGAGAACCGGCTCCGGTGGCTCAGGCCCGCGCTCCGGCCCAACTGTGCGAAACGGCCGGGGGCAAGGGCGCACGGGCCGGCCAGCTGCTCGGGGCGCCAAGGGGCCGGGCATCGCGAAGGGCTCGGGCAAGGGGTCTGCGCGCGCCACGTCCGGTCCCGAGCGCGCGAAGGCGGTGACCCCCGCCAAGACGCCCCGCGCAGGGCAGGCGCCGGCATCTTCGGCCAAGGCGGGCACCAAGGCGGCGGCCAAGGCGGCAGCGACCGAGACGCTCGTTACCGGCGTGCAGACCCTGACGGTCGCGCCGGATGAAGCGGGCATGCGCCTCGACCGTTTTCTCGTCGCCCGTTTCCCGCAGCTCGCCTTCACCCATATCCAGCGCATCGTGCGCAAGGGCGAGTTGCGCATCGACATGAAGCGCGCCAAGCCGAATGAGCGGCTTGAGGCGGGCCAGAGCGTGCGCGTGCCGCCGCTCAAGCTCGAGGAGAAAAAGCCGGCCGCCCGCACCCCGGCGAAGGACGAGAGCGACGCGACCTTCCTCAAATCCATCACGCTCTACGAGGACAAGGACGTCCTCGTGCTCAACAAGCCCATGGGCCTTGCGGTGCAGGGCGGCTCGGGCACGACACGCCATGTCGACGGCATGCTGGAAGCGCTGCGCGACGCCGAGGGCCAGAAGCCGCGCCTCGTGCACCGGCTCGACAAGGACACGGCTGGCTGCCTCGTCATCGCCAAGACGCGCTTTGCGGCAACGACGCTCGCCAAGTCCTTCCGCTCGCGCTCGGCGCGCAAGATCTACTGGGCGCTGGTCGCCGGCGTGCCGCGCGTGCGGCAGGGCCGCGTCTCCACCTATCTCGCCAGGGAGGAGGCGAGCGACGGCGATGCCCGCATGCGCGTCGCCCTGCACGGAGACGAGGGGGCGAGCCATGCCGTCACCTATTACGCCGTCGTGGACACGGCGGCGCAGAAGCTCTCGTGGCTGTCGCTGAAGCCGGTGACCGGGCGCACGCACCAATTGCGCGCACATACGGCCCATATCGGCCACCCGATCGTCGGCGACCCGAAATATTTCAACGTCGAGAACTGGGAACTGCCGGGCGGCATCCAGAACCGGCTGCATCTGCTGGCGCGGCGCATCGTCATCCCGCATCCGCGCACGGGCAAGCCCATCGACGTGACGGCGCCGCTGCCGCCGCACATGCAGCAGTCCTGGAACCTGCTAGGCTTCGATACGGGCGGCTACGATCCGATCGTCGAGGCGCCGGAGGAGTAGCCGTGCGCTTCCTCGTCTTCGACATCGACGGCACGCTGCTCGACAGCCAGAACCTGCTCGTGGCCGCGCAGGAGGCGACCTTTGCCGCGCATGGGCTGCCGGCACCGAGCCGGGAAGAGGTGCTCTCGGTCGTCGGCCTGTCGCTCGCCGAGACCTTTCGCGCGCTCGCCGGGCCGGACGGGCCGCATGCTGCGCTGGAGGCGACCTATCGGATGACTTTCCCGCGGCTTCTCGCCGAGCCGGCGCTCGCGTCACCGCTCTTTGCCGGGTCCGATGCGCTGGTGCGCGATCTCGCGGGGCGGGAGGATCATCTCCTCGGCATCGCCACCGGCAAGTCGCGGCGCGGCGTGCGCCGGCTGTTCGATGCCCACGGCTGGCACACGCTCTTCGCCAGCGTGCAGACGGCCGACGATGCGCCATCGAAACCCCATCCGGCCATGCTCGAACAGGCGATGGGGGAGGTGGGTGCCGCGCCGGCCGAAACCGTGATGATCGGCGACAGCACCTATGACATGCAGATGGCGCGGGCCGCCGGTTGCCGTGCCGTCGGTGTCGGCTGGGGCTATTGCCGGGTCGATGCCCTGCGGGAGGCGGGGGCGCAGGTGATTGTGGAGTCGATTGAAGAACTTGCCGCCGTTCTTGCCCATTCTGATTCAGCCCGGGCCTTCGGCGCGGCGGTGTGACCGGCGGCTCGGTCGCAGATTCCGCTTTTGCCTGCAAGTCATTGGCGTGGAATCGCTTCCGCGTCGCCGCGTCGGCTTCTACGTGTTAAGGACCCACCATGCGTGACGAACTGACCAGCGACTGGTTTCCCGCGGACGGCGAGACCGTGCGTGACCCGATGCGGGTGGCCCAGCAGTCGATGAAGGCGAACCTGCCGCGCCGCTTCTACAAGGAGGCGGCGGTGGAGGAGCGCGCGGAGGGCTTCGTCCTCGTGCTCGACGGGCGTCCGGCCCGCACGCCCGGCAGGGCGCTCCTGGCGCTGCCGACGCGGACGGTCGGAGAGGCCGTGGCGGCGGAATGGGCGGCACAGGGCGAGCGCATCGACCCCGCGACGATGCCGCTGACACGGCTCGCCAATTCGGCCATCGACGGGGTCGCGCGCGAGATGGCGGCGGTGGCGGCCGATGTCGTGAAATATGCCGGCTCGGACCTCCTGTGCTACCGCGCCGAGGGGCCGGAGCGGCTCGTTGCACGACAGCGGGACATCTGGGACCCGATCCTCGCCTGGGCGCGGGAAGCGCTCGGCGCGCGTTTCGTGCTGGCCGAGGGCGTGATGTTCGTGGCCCAGCCGGAAGAATCGCTCGCTGCCATGGCGGCCGCGGTCGCCAGGTTCGAGGCTCCCGTGGCGCTCGCGGCGCTCCATGTGCTGACGACGCTCAGCGGCTCGGCCGTCATTGCGCTGGCCGTTGCCCATGGGCACCTGACGGCGGAGGCTGGCTGGCGGGCGTCGCATCTCGACGAAGAGGTGCAGATGGAGATCTGGGGCGAGGATGAGGAGGCGCTGGCGCGCCGCGCCGTCAGATGGCGCGACTTCGCCGCGGCCGCCGGGATGCTGCGGGCGCTCGGCTGACGGGGACCTGCCGCAACCGGCCTTGCACTTATCCGCCTACCGTATCGGTTCCTGCGGCTTTGCCGGCGTGCTAATCACGCAGGCGACAAGGAACCGACCGTGGGGGAGGCGCATGAAGGACATCCTCGAAAGGCTCGAAGAGCGGCGCGCCGGGGCGCGCCTCGGCGGCGGCGAGAAGCGCATCGCCGCCCAGCATGCGCGCGGCAAGCTCACGGCGCGCGAGCGCATCGCACTGCTGCTCGATACGGGCTCGTTCGAGGAGTTCGACATGTTCGTCGAGCACCGCTGCGTCGATTTCGGCATGGAGGGGACGAAGTTCCCGGGTGACGGCGTCGTCACCGGCTGGGGCACCATCAACGGCCGCACCGTCTTCGTCTTCGCCAAGGACTTCACCGTCTTCGGCGGCTCGCTCTCGGAAACGCACGCGCAGAAGATCACCAAGATCCAGGACATGGCGGTGAAGATGCGCGCGCCGATCATCGGCCTGTTCGATGCCGGCGGCGCCCGCATCCAGGAGGGGGTCGCGGCGCTCGGCGGCTATGGCGAGGTGTTCAAGCGCAATGTCATCGCCTCGGGTGTCATTCCGCAGATCTCGGTCATCATGGGCCCCTGCGCCGGCGGCGACGTCTATTCCCCGGCGATGACCGACTTCATCTTCATGGTGCGCGACACGAGCTACATGTTCGTGACCGGGCCGGACGTGGTGAAGACCGTGACCAACGAGACGGTCACTTCGGAGGAACTCGGCGGTGCCAAGGTGCACACGACGAAGTCCTCCGTCGCCGACGGCGCGTGGGACAACGACGTCGAGGCGCTGCTGCAGATCCGCCGGCTGATGGACTTCCTGCCCGCCAACAACACCGAGGGCGTGCCGGAATGGCCGACCGAGGACGAGGCGGACCGGGTGGAAATGTCGCTCGACACGCTCGTGCCGGACAACCCGAACAAACCCTACGACATGAAGGAACTCGTCCTGAAGATCGCGGATGAGGGCGATTTCTTCGAGATCCAAGAGGCTTATGCCAGGAACATCATCACCGGATTCATCCGGCTCGAGGGGCGCACGGTGGGCGTCGTGGCCAACCAGCCGATGGTGCTCGCCGGCGTGCTAGATGCGGATGCCTCGCGCAAGGCGGCGCGCTTCGTGCGCTTCTGCGACGCCTTCGAGATCCCGATCCTGACCCTTGTCGACGTGCCCGGCTTCCTGCCCGGCACGGCGCAGGAATATGGCGGGCTCATCAAACACGGGGCGAAGCTGCTCTACGCCTATTCGGAGGCGACCGTGCCGCTCGTCACCGTCATCACCCGCAAGGCCTTCGGCGGCGCCTACGACGTCATGGCCTCGAAGCACGTGGGCGGAGACGTGAACTACGCCTGGCCGACAGCGCAGATCGCTGTGATGGGAGCCAAGGGCGCTGTCGAGATCATCTTCCGGCAGGACATCGGCGATGCCGAGAAGATCGCGGCGCGCACGAAGCAATACGAGGACCGCTTCATGTCGCCCTTCGTCGCCGCCGAGCGCGGCTATATCGACGAGGTGATCATGCCGCATTCGACGCGCCGGCGCGTCGCCCGCGCCTTCGCCATGCTGCGCGCCAAGAAGGCGGAGCAGCCCTGGCGCAAGCACGACAATATTCCGTTGTGAGGGGGATCGCCGCTTCCTCGCGGCGCGGGATAGTAGAGTTCCCACCGTCATGCCCGCGCTTGTCGCGGGCATCCACGCGGCGACGCTGCGCTTGGCTGAAAGGCGTGGATGGCCGGGACAAGCCCGGCCACGACGGGCGGAAAGGGTTCGCGTGAACCGGTATCTGGGGCCGGCGCCTACCGTCCGTCGATCTCCTCCACCGTCCCCAGCGCCGGTTTCTCGCTCTTGCGCAATTCGCGCCCGATGCGCTCCACCGTGCGGAAGGCGCGCAGGAAATTGCGTGAGGCGATGCCGGCGATGGCGTCGTCCGACCAGCCACGGCGGATGAGCTCGGCGAGGAGGTGAGGGAAACGGCTCGCGTCCTCCAGGCCCGGCGGCGTCGGACCGCCGAAGAAGTCGGAGCCGATGCCCACGTGCCGCAGGCCGGCCTTGTCGGCGATATATTCGATGTGATCGCAGAGCTGCTCGAGCGTGCTGCGCGGCCAGGGGCCTGCGTCGCGCGCCCGCGCCGCGACCGCGGCTCCCATGTCGATGTCGTGTCGGCTCTTGCCGAACTCGTCCTTGAGCGGACGCATCCAGTCGCGCGACTGCTGGCCGATGAAGTCCGGCACGAAGGTTGCCATGACGATGCCGCCGTTGCCCCTGACGCGGGCGAGCACGTCGTCGGGCACGTTGCGCGGGTGGTCGCACAGGGCAAAGGCATTCGAGTGGGAGAAGACGACAGGCGCGCGCGAGACGTCGAGCACCTGGCGCATGACGTCGTGCGAGACATGGGCGCAGTCGACGATCATGCCGAGGCGGTTGAGTTCCCGCACCACGGCACGGCCAAAGGCGGTGAGGCCGCCGTGGCGCGGCGCATCGGTGGCGGAATCGACCCAGTCCAGCGTCTCGTTGTGGCAGAGCGTCATCAGCCGCGCGCCGGCGGCGTGCCAGACGCGCAGCGGCGCCAGGCTGTTCTCGAGGCCGACGCCGCCCTCCACCGCGATGAAGGAGGCGATCCTGCCGAGCTTCTTGGCCTTCGCGATGTCGCTCGCCTTCGTCGCCGGCATGAAGACGTCGGGATGCGCCTCCTGCAGGCGCAGGATGACATCGATCTGCTCCAGCGTGGTGCGGCCGGGGTGGGGCACATGAGTCGGGATGAAGGCGGCCCAGAACTGGGCGCTGACGCGGCCGGCGAGGAGGCGTGGGATGTCGGTGTCGCCGTCCTGATGCTCGCGCGTCAGTTCATAGGCGAAGACGTCGCCGCGAGCCCGGACGTCCTCACGAATCACCCATGGCAGGTCGTTGTGGCCGTCGACCAGCGGCAGTGTTTCGAGAAGCCGGAGAGCCTTGTCGAGCGCATCGTCGCGCGCCGGCGACCTGTGAGCCGCAACCTGTACCAATTCTTCTTTCCCCTCGGTAGAGCCGGTCGTCGGGGCCGACGCCACACACTCCGTTGCTCTTCGGTGATTGACAAGCGGTTGCGGGTCAGGGCTGCCGGGCGAGCCTTGCAGGGGACGCGAGGCTGCAGGTGACGGAGGAGGCGAGGGCGCAAAAAGGCAAGGCCCGGAGCGGGGCGATCCGCGCTCCGGGCCCTCCTTGTCCTTTGAGAGGCTTCAACCGGCCTCGGCCAGCCAGCGTGCGGAGAGATTGACGTCCGCCTGCGTCAGGCCGTGCCCGGCCGGCAGCACCTGGTGCTGCACCGTCGCGCTCGCCTCGCGCAGCAGGCTGGCGAGCCGCCCCGCATCGTCGGCCGGGACGATCGGATCGGCCGACCCCGACAGCATCAGCACGGGCTTGCCGGCAAGGTCCGGCAGCACGTCCGGCACCAGCGGCGTCATGACCCTCAAGAGGACGGCCCCGGCGAGCGCTTCGGGCGCGAGCAGCAGCATCGCCGCGGCGATGTTGGCGCCGTTGGAGAAGCCGAGCGCGATTGGCTGCGCGATGCCGTAGCGCTCGCGCGCCTCCTCGACGAAGCCGGCAAGCTCGGCCGCGCGGAGCTTGATGTCCTCGACGTCGAACCGCCCCTCGCCGAAGCGGCGGAAAAAGCGGGGCATGCCGTTCTCCAGCACCTTGCCGCGTGGCGACAGGAGAGCCGCCCCGGGGGCGAGCGTGCGGCCGAGCGGCACGAGGTCGTGCTCGTCGCCGCCGGTGCCGTGCAGCAGGAGGAGCGGCGGGCGCTCAGTGCCGCCAGCTTCGTAGTGATGGATGAAGTCGCTCATCGCAATTATCCCTGCCGTGCCCGCGCGAGGGCGGGCACGGCTCACGGGGGTGATGGTCCGGCTCAGTCGAGCACGGGCAGGACGGCCTCGATCCGCTCCCGGTCCTTCTCGTAGAAGGGCGGCAGCTTGAGGGAGGTGCCGAGCGCCTCGAAGCTCTCGTCGATGCCAAAGCCCGGATCGTCGGTGGCGATCTCGAAGATGACGCCGCCGGGCTCCCGGAAATAGACGGAGCGGAAATAGTTGCGCTCCTTCTGCTCCGTCGTGACGATGCCGAGCTTCTCGCGCAGCGCCTTCGCCATCGCCGCCTGGTCCGCGTCGCCTGCGGCCCGGAAGGCGACATGGTGCACCGAGCCGGCGCCCATCGTGCCGGGCAGGAAGCCGCCGGCAATGCGCAGGTCCACATAGCCGCCGACCTCGGCCTCGCCCCGGTAGCGGAAGAGGTTCTCCGTTCGGCCGGCTTCCACAAAGCCGAAGACCTCCGTCAGCACCGCGGCCGTGGGCTCCGGCCGGTCGACGAGCAGCGTCACGCCCGCGAAGCCGCGGACGGCGGCTTCCGCCGGGATGTCGGCCGTCGTCCAGGCCCTCGATGCGACGAGGCCTGGCGTTGCGACGAGCGCAAGGCGCATGCCGTCAGGATCCCGAAACGGCAGGACCGTGCGGTCGAAGCGTCTGATGGGTGCCTCATGCGTGACGCCGAGGGTCACGAGCCGCTCCGTCCAGAAGCCGAGCGCTTCCTCGGGGATGAGGAAGGCGGTTTCCAGCGTCTGGCCGACGCCCGGCCGTCCCGGCGCCACATGCGACCATGGGAAGAAGGTGAGGATGGTGCCAGGGTTGCCCTCCTCGTCGCCAAAATAGAAGTGGTAGGTGCTGGGATCGTCGAAGTTCACCGTCTTCTTGACGAAGCGCAGCCCGAGAACGCGAGTGTAGAAGTCGAGGTTGCGCCGCGGATCGCTCGCGATGGCGGTGACGTGGTGGATGCCTGCCGAACGTGCCATGGCTCTGCTCCCTGGCTGCTGTTGTGCTCTTGCTGCCAGATGGCGACGGCAGCGCAAATCCCTAGCCGCGCAAATGCCTCTTGCACCCCTGCAAGCCGGGAACCTCGGCAGGATGGCGACAGTTGCACCGATGACGGTGATTTTCCGTCAACCACGGGCCGTCAACAACGCTTAACCTGAACAAAGATTCACGATTGGCCGTTAAGAACTTGGCGAGTGGTTGGGCGCAGGATCGTTCGCGACAGGAAGCAATCACACCGGCGAAAAGAATGCCGGGGAGGCATCAAACAATGATCAACAAGAACTTCTTCCGTTTCGTCGATGAGATCCTCGACCGTCAGCGCATTACTGCGAAGGACGTGGCGTACCTGCAGCGCGAGATCTTGCCGGATGGCATCGCGTTCCGGGAAGAAGCGGATGTGCTGATCGCGCTCGACCGCGCGGTGAAGGATCAGGATGCATCCTTCGCCGATTGCCTCGTGGCGATGGTGGTGGATTTCGTCGTGTGGGGCGAGCGTCCCACCGGCATCGTGCGCGGCGAGGATGCGCACTGGCTGGTCACCTCTCTCGGCGCTGGCGGCGGGCCGACGGTCAACGCCCTGCGCATCGGCATGGAGGTGGTGCGCGAGGCCCAGCAGGTGGACGAGGTTCTGCTCGCCTTCCTGTTGCGCGGCCAGGGCAATCGCCTGCGACGGGCCTTGGGCGTGCCGGTGAAGGCCATGCCGCGCCGCTTCGCCGCGGCATAAACGGCAGAGTGCGCATCATTTCCCTTTACAAGCCATGCGAGCAGTGACGCATTCTGCGCATGGACCTCAACGATCTCTTCCACAGGCTCGCGGTGTCCCTCGCCGTGGGCCTTCTCGTCGGTGTCGAGCGCCATTGGCGCGAGCGTGACGCGCCGGCCGGCAGCCGCACCGCGGGTGTGCGCACCTTCGCGCTGTTCGGCTTCTTCGGCGGTATCGCCGCGATCACCGCGCAGGCGCTGGCGCCGCAGAACGCACCGGTTGCGGCGATCGTCCTCGTCGCAGCGCTCGCCGTGTTGTCGGCCGCGCTCATCACGTTCAAGCGCCGAGAGGCGGAGGCCGACGCCAATTTCAGCGTCACTGGCGTCGTCGCCGGGCAGGCGACCTTCGTGCTCGGGGCGCTTGCGGTCCTCGGAGATCCGGCCTTCGCAGGGGCCGCGGCCGTCGTCATGACGGCGCTTCTCGCCAGCCGCGAGGTGCTTCACGCGCTGCTGCGGCGCATGCGCTGGAGCGAACTGCGCTCCGCCATCGTGCTCGCCGTCATGACCTTCGTGGCGCTGCCGCTCATTCCCGACGAGCCGCTGCCGCAGTTCATGGGGCTCAACCCGGCGCGGGTCTGGCTGCTTGCCATCATCCTCGCCGGTGTGTCCTTTCTCGGCTATGTCGCGGTGCAGCTCTTCGGCGCGGAACGCGGTCGGCTCGTCGCCGGCGCCACCGGCGGGCTCGTGTCCTCCACGGCAGTGACGCTCGCCAATGCCCGGCTTGCCCGGATGGGGGAGGCGGCGCTGCCGCTCGCCGCCGGCGCGCTCGCGGCGGGGGCGGTGTCCTTCATCCGCACGGCCGTCATCGTCACGGCGGTCGCGCCTGAACTCGGCCGGCTGCTGGCGCCGGGCCTCGGGCTCGGAGCCGCCGTGCTCGTCGCCGGCGCCTGGCTGCTCGCCCGCCGCGAAGGGGCGCCGGCGCAATCGGCCGCCCCCGAGGGCGGCAACCCGTTCGAGCTCGGCGAGGTGCTCAAGCTCGCCGCGCTGCTCGCCTTCGTGCGCGTGGCGGGCGATCTGGCGGCCGAGCATCTCGGCGCCGTGGGCGTCTATGCCGTCGCTGCCGTCTCGGGTCTTGCCGATGTCGATGCGGTGTCGCTCGGCGTGTCCGGCCTCGTGCCCGACCGTCTCGCTCTCGGTGCGGGCGCCATCGCCATCGCCATCGCCGTCGGCAGCAACACGATCGCCAAATGCATCTATGCCGCGACGCTCGGCGGGAGGGCCTATGCCGGGCGCTTCAGCCTCGTGTCCTTGCTCGCGCTTGTCGCGCTCGCCGCCGGCTTTCTTGTCGCCTCTGCACAAATGCCCGGATGAGCATCCGTCTTTCGCCGCAATTGTCGCCCCCGGCGCTCTCGTCTAGAAGCGGTGAGGGGAAACGGTCACCAGGGGAGCGTCCATGTTCTCGAAGATCCTGATTGCCAATCGCGGCGAGATCGCCTGCCGGGTCATCAAGACGGCGCGTCGCATGGGCATCGGGACGGTGGCGGTGTTCTCCGAGGCGGACAGGGACGCGCTGCACGTGGAGATGGCGGACGAGGCCGTCTTCGTCGGGCCGGCGCCCGCCGCCCAGTCCTATCTCGTCATCGAGAAGATCGTCGAGGCCTGCCGGCAGACCGGGGCGGAGGCGGTGCATCCGGGCTACGGCTTCCTGTCCGAGCGGGCGGCCTTCGCCGAGGCGCTGGCAAGCGCCGGCATCACCTTCATCGGGCCCAACCCCAAGGCCATCGAGGCCATGGGCGACAAGATCGAATCGAAGAAATTCGCCAATGCCGCCGAGGTCTCGACCGTGCCGGGCTTTCTCGGCGTCATCGAGAGCCCGGAAGAGGCGGTGAGGATCGCCGACGACATCGGCTATCCGGTCATGATCAAGGCCTCGGCGGGCGGCGGCGGCAAGGGCATGCGCATCGCCTATTCGGCGGCCGAGGTGGCGGAGGGCTTCGCCCGCGCCCGCTCGGAGGCGGCATCCTCCTTCGGCGACGACCGGGTGTTCGTGGAAAAATTCATCACCGATCCGCGCCACGTCGAGATCCAGGTCATCGGCGACAAGCACGGCAACGTCGTCTATCTCGGCGAGCGCGAGTGCTCCATCCAGCGCCGCAACCAGAAGGTCATCGAGGAGGCGCCCTCGCCGCTGCTCGACGAGGCGACGCGCCGCAGGATGGGCGAGCAGGCGGTGGCGCTCGCGAAGGCGGTGAACTACGACTCGGCCGGCACGGTCGAGTTCGTGGCGGGCCAGGACCGCTCCTTCTACTTCCTCGAGATGAACACCCGCCTGCAGGTGGAGCATCCGGTGACCGAGATGGTCACCGGCATCGACCTCGTCGAGGAGATGATCCGCATCGCCGCCGGCGAGAAGCTGCGTTTTTCGCAGGAAGACATCCGGCTCGACGGCTGGGCCGTCGAGAGCCGCGTCTATGCCGAGGACCCGACGCGCGGCTTCCTGCCCTCGACGGGCCGGCTCGTCACCTATCGCCCGCCGGCCGAGGGCGAGGCGGACGGGGCGCGGGTGCGCAACGACACGGGCGTCGTGGAGGGGGGGGAGATCTCCATCTACTACGACCCGATGATCGCCAAGCTGATCACCCACGCGCCGACGCGCGCGGCCGCCATCGCGGCCCAGCAGCGGGCGCTCGATGCCTTCGCCATCGACGGCATCCGCCACAACATTCCCTTCCTCTCGGCGCTGATGGCCCATCCGCGCTGGCAGGAGGGCCGCCTGTCGACGGGCTTCATCGCCGAGGAGTTTCCCGACGGCTTCGCCATGCCGAAGCCCGAAGGGGAGGTCGCCATCCACCTCGCGGCGGTGGCGGCGGCCATCGACCATCTGTTCAACGAGCGCAAGCGCCGCATCTCGGGCCAGTTGCGCTCGGCCAAGCCCGTCAGGTTCGAGCGCGAGCGGGTGGTGATGCTGGGCCGCGAGGCCATCCCGCTCACCATCGACGACAAGGACGGGGCTCTCGTTCTCGCCTTTTCCGACGGGCGCACGGTCGCCGTCGCGTCGTCCTGGCGCCCCGGTGAGCCGGTATGGCACGGCCGCGTCGACGGCAAGGCGATCGCGGTGCAGGTGCGGCCGATCCTCAACGGCGTGGCGCTCGCCCACGCGGGCACGGCGACGGAGGCGCGCGTCTATACCCGGCGCGAGGCCGAGCTTGCCGCCCTGATGCCGGAGAAGGTGGCGGCCGACACCTCGAAGCAGCTGCTCTGCCCCATGCCCGGCCTCGTCAAGGCCATCGCCGTCGCCGAGGGCCAGGAGGTGAAGGCCGGCGAGACGCTCGCCATCGTCGAGGCGATGAAGATGGAGAACGTGCTCAAGGCCGAGCGCGACGGCACGGTCGCGAAGATCCACGCCAAGGAGGGCGACAGCCTCGCGGTGGATGCGGTTATTCTGGAGTTTGCCTGACTACTTGCGCACCAGCACGTAGGCGTAGGCGGACATGCTCCGCCAGTCGCGCCGTGCGGCAAGGGCGTTGAAGGCATCGTCGATCTGCCGCACCACCGGCAGCCGCTTGAAATAGCCATGCCCCCAGAAGGGCTGGATGGCCACGTCCGAGAAGCCGCAGTCCCGCAGCATGGGCAGCATCCGGGCCTCACTGGAGAAGCACCAGTCGTAAACGGCGGGGAACTTGGGGTCGTCGGTCTCTTCGCCCCGGTTGGGATAGAAGGCGCGCACGATGGCGCTCGACAGCCATTCCGGCATCAGATGATTGGCGAGGAAGGGCAACGAATAGAGGGTGGGGAAGAACGCCACCGCCACGCCGCCCGGCGCGAGCAACGTGTGAATATTACGCCAGGCCTGCCGCACGTCCTTCACATGCTCGAAGACCATGCGCGAGAACATCAGGTCGAACTGGCCGGGCGCGATCCCCGCTGCGGCGATGTCTCCCGATACGTCGAAGCAGGCTGTCGGAAAGCCCGGCGGTGCTTTTTCGAGCTCCGCGGCGCTGATGTCGTTGATGGTGAGCGTGATGCCGAGTTCCGCAGCCTCCTCGGCCGTGAACGAAGGGTCACGTCCGCCGCCGATCTCGCACAGGTGGCGAAGGTGGTAGGCCCTGACGAGGTCGACGAGCGTGGACTTGTAGTTGGCCCATGCCCATTCGGAATGCCAATCCGGCCGTTGTTTCGCAAGCAATTCGGCAAGGCGGGGGGGCGCCTCACGCGCAGCGGCCATTCCGGTCGCGTTGGCATTCATGGCAATCATTCTCCCAAAGAATCGCCGCCAGTCTGTGCGCAAAATGCCAAGACCGGGTTAATGCGAGGGAGGTCTTCCCTCCCTCGCGGTGCGCTGCCTCAGAAGACCGGCAGGCTGGCCAGGCAGGGCACCGGTACCGGATCGGGCGTCTGCTGGTCGTGCACGATGTTGAGGCCAAGGTGGATCTTGGGATAGGTGCTCGGCGTGATGCCGCTCATCGTTGCGTCGATCCTCACGCCGCTGGTCTCGCCGAGATAGGTATAGGCCACGATACCATTTTCGGTAGAAACGCCCGCCGGCATCTGGATCATGTTGTCGGTCACAAGCATGTGGCCCGCATTCGCGTTGGCCGAGGCTGCAATACCGATGCCGCACCGGCGGATGACGTTGTCGGAAGCGATCAGGTTGCGGGCATAATTGTTCGTTCCGACAACGATGCCGTAGCGGAGGGCGCACTCGACGACATTGCCGTTGACGACGCAGTCGCCTTCCGCACTGATGCCCGTGCCCGTGTCATAGCTCACCGTCGGATTGTTCGACTGCCTGGCATTGCGGACCACGTTGCCGGTGATGCTCGCGAGCCTGCCGCCATTGTTGAAGTTGGTGACGGAGATGCCGCTGCCGCAGGTGTCGATCAGGTTCGAGCCGACGACGGTGCCGACGTCGTTCTCTCCGGATGCGCCGTCCGTCTCTTCGACGTAGATGGCCATCTCGCCCATCGCGTAGATGTTATTGCCGGAGATAATCGTGTCGTTGCAGACGTTGGCTCGCACCGCGCTGAACTTGCAGTAGCGAATCCGGTTATCCGTCACGGTGCAGCCGTGGGCGCGGTAGAGATTGACGCCATTGCCGCGCTGGCCGGTGCCGCCGCCTTGCGCCTCAATGTAAGTGATGACATTGCCGCTCACGGTGCTGCCGTCGAACCGCGGCGAGTATTGCCAGATGAGGATGCCGTTATTGCCGCAGTTTCGAACGACGTTGCCGGTCACCGACAAGCTGACATTGGCCACGCCGAAGATGGCGGTGTCGCAGTTGTAAACCTCGCAACCGGCAATAGCGCCTGCCGGGGAGACGGGTTCGTCGGTTCCGGTTGTCCCGATCGTCTGGCGCGTTCCGCACTGTTCGAAGACGATCCCCATGCCCGGCGCGCCATGCACCGTACAGCGGTCGATGCGGGTCCTGTGCGCACGATAGGCGGTGATGGCGCCGCCATTGCCGGACTCGGCATAGGGACGGCCGTTTGCGTTGAATGTGATGCCGCGGATCACGCAATCCGGAACATTGTCGATCTCTAGGAAAAAAGTACCAGTCGTGAAGCGCAACGTCACGGTGCCGGGATTGGCTTCCATGACAAGTGGTGCGCCTCCGCCGTTGGAGGTTCTGACCGAGAGGTTGCCCACATCGTAGGTGCCGGCAACGATGAACAGGGGCTTCCCATTGCTTCGCGCAACATTCATCGCATCCTGGAGGGTTCCGACCGTATAGCCGGCCGGCGTGCCGTTCGTGAAGACGATCTTGTCATCGGTTATCGCATACGAGGCCACGAGGGTATCTCCTGATGATAGGGGTACGCGCGCAGGTCGGAACATATAGAGAACAAATCCTAAGATCAAGGAAAATATTCCTTATCCTCCGCGCGCGATGGCGTGGTAGGCTGTCGGAGGCCGTCGTTGTGGAGTGAGTCATGACCTCCCGCGTCATCGTCCATGCCGTCATCAAGGGCCGCGTGCAGGGCGTGGGCTATCGGGCTTGGACGGCGCGCGAGGCGGGGGCGCGGGGGCTTGCGGGCTGGGTGCGCAACCGGCGCGAGGGCTTCGTCGAGGCGGTCTTCGCCGGGCCGGCCGATGCCGTGGAGGCGATGCTCGCGGCCTGCCGCGCGGGGCCGCTCGGTGCGCGGGTCGAGGCCATCGAGCGCTACGACGAAACGGGGAGCGCGCTCGCGCCGGGGAGCGCGGCGGATGGGTTCACGGTGCTGCCGACGGTGTAGGCGCGGCGCAGGTCAGGCCATGAAGGCGGCGAGGAAGGCCTCGGCGTCCGGCTGCAGCCAGTCCACCGCGCCGGAGATGTAGCCGACGATGCCGCCGCCGCGGTCGACGAGATAGGTGATGGGCATGCCGTAGAGGGCGAAGGGCGCGCCCTTGCGGTTGCCGGCGTCCGAATAGGCGACGTCCCCCTCGGGATCGACGAAGACGGGGAGCTTCTCGATGCCGTGGCGCTTCAGGAAGGGCGCGACGGCCCTTGTGCCGTCCCGGTCGAAGGAGATGGCGGCGACGTTGAGGCGCTGCGCATCGATCGTCCGCACGAAGGCCTCGAGGCGCGGCATCTCCTCCCGGCACGGCGGGCACCAGCTCGCCCAGAAATTGAGGAGATGGACGCGCCCGTCCGGCGCCAGCGTGTGCCGGCGGCTCCGGACATCGGTCAGGGCGAGCGCCGGCATCTGCCGGCGCGGCTCCAGCCAGACGAACTGGCTGCCGCCCTGCCGGAGCGAGGGGGCGGCGCGGGCGGGCAGAGCAGAGGCGGCGAGGGCTGCGAGGCTGCCGATGAGGGAGCGGCGGGAGAGGGGGCGTGCGCACGTCATCGCCCCGCCCATAGCTCGACGGGGCGGGCCTGCCAATGGCACCTCGCGCCGACGTGAGGCATGGCGTGCCGCCTCTTGCGCTTGATGCGGCGCGGGTGCCGGCTATCCTTCGGCAAAGTGCTGCGAGGAGACGCCGTGAGCCGCAACGATTCGATCCGCCCGCGTCCGACGGACAACGCCTTTCTCGGCCCGCTCGACGGCGGCTCGCTCGAGCCGACCTATTCGGGGGCGCTGTCCTTCATGCGCCGGCGCTACAGCCGCGATCTGTCGGCGGCGGACGTCGTCGTGTGGGGCGTGCCGTTCGATTGCGCCACGTCCAACCGGCCAGGGGCGCGCTTCGGGCCGCAGGCGCTGCGCCGCGCCTCCGCGATCTTCGACGGCGATCCGCAGTTCCCCTCCGGGCTCGATCCCTTCGAGGCGCTCACGGTGATCGACTGGGGCGACTGCTCGTTCGACTATCGCCGGCTCGACCAGGTGCACGGCCTCGTCGAGGCGCAGGCGGCGGAGATCGTCGCGGCCGGATGCCATCTCGTGACGCTCGGCGGCGATCATTCCATCACCCTGCCGCTGCTGCGCGCCCATGTGGCCGAGCACGGGCCGCTGGCGCTGGTGCAGTTCGACGCCCACCAGGACACCTGGGAGGACGACGGCGAGGGCACCTCGCACGGCACCTTCGTCACCCGCGCCGAGATGGAGGGGCTGATCGACTGCTCGCGCTCCATCCAGATCGGCATCCGCACCGTGGCGCCGGACGATTTCGGCATCGCCATCGTCGATGCCTACGAGGCGCGCGGGCTCGGCGTCGCCGGCATCGCCCAGCGCATCCGCGAGCGGGTGGGCGAGGGGCCGGCCTATCTGTCGTTCGACATCGACGCGCTCGATCCCGCCTTCGCGCCGGGCACGGGCACCCCGGTCGCCGGCGGCCTTTCGAGCGCCGAGGCGCTGATGGCGCTGTGGAGCCTGCGCGACATCGACTGGCGCGGCATGGACCTCGTCGAGGTGGCGCCGCCCTACGACCATGCCGACATCACCGCGATCGCCGGTGCGACGGTGGTGCAGCACTACCTGCAGATCCTCGCCGAGCGGGCGCGGGGGTGAGTGTTTTCCCTCCCCCATGCGGGGGAGGATCATGACCTCGACCTTCGTGTGCGATAACCCTCCCCGCGAACGGGAGAGACTGGCCGGGTCGTCATTGACACCGGCGCCCCTTTCCCGGATAAGCGTGCCCATGATCACCGTCGCGCACACCACGCCGAACCGACGCCGCCGCGCCGTCCTTGCGCGCGTGCGATGACGCGACCTCGCGTGTCGTGATCGGAGCCGCGCCCGCAGCGCGGCTTTTTTGTTGCAATTTCGTCCCCATCTTCTGTTACCACCGGCAAACGCTCGAAAACCGTCGCCCGGACAATCGTCAGGAGCCGTCCATGAACGACACCTCGCTTCTCAATCCCGCCCGGGGCAAGGCTGCGGGTGCGCGGGCGCCGCGCGTCTTCATCGACGGTGAGGCCGGCACCACGGGCCTCGGCATCCGCGAGCGGCTCTCGGCGCTGCCGCAGATCGAGCTCAGGTCCATCGCGCCGGAGCTGCGCAAGGACGTGGAGGCGAAGAAGGCGCTGCTCGCCGATGTCGATCTCGTCGTGCTCTGCCTGCCGGACGCGGCCGCCAAGGAGACGGTGGCGCTCGTCGAGGCCCTGGGAGAGGCCGGTCCGCGCGTGCTCGATGCGAGCACCGCCCACCGGGTCGCGCCGGGCTGGGTCTACGGCTTCGCCGAGATGACGCCGGGCCAGCGCGCGGCGATCGCCGGGGCGCGCCTGGTGTCCAATCCGGGCTGCTATCCGACGGGGGCGATCGCGCTTCTGAGGCCGCTCGTCGACGCCGGACTCGTGCCGGCGGATTATCCCGTCACCATCAATGCGGTCAGCGGCTATTCCGGCGGCGGACGCACGATGATCGAGGCCTACGAGGCGGGCACGGCGCCGTCCTTCGAGCTCTACGGCCTCGGCCTCGAGCACAAGCACCTGCCGGAGCTGCAGACCTATTGCGGCCTCTCGCGGCGGCCGATCTTCGTGCCCTCGGTCGGCAATTTCCGCCAGGGCATGCTGGTGTCGATCCCGCTGCATCTCGACACGCTGCCCGAGCGGCCGACGGGGGCCGACCTGCAGGCGGTGCTCGCCACGCGCTATGCGGTGAGCGAGCTCGTCTCGGTCGCCCGGCAGGACGATGCGAGCGTCACGGGCGGCAAGATCGAGCCCGAGGCGCTCAACGACACCGACCGGCTGGAACTCAGGGTCTATGCCAACGAGGCGCGGCGGCAGGCCGTGCTCGTCGCCCGGCTCGACAATCTGGGCAAGGGCGCCTCCGGTGCGGCAGTGCAGAACATCCGGTTGATGCTCGGCGTCTGAAGCTTGCGCGCCATGTGAAAAAGGGCGGGCAAGTGCCCGCCCTTAAACCGGAACTCGTGCCGATGCTCAGCTCTGATAGGCCCGCACCTGCTGCTTCTGCGTGCCGAGGCCCTCGATGCCGAGTTCCACGACCTCGCCGCCCTTGAGGAAGCGCGGCGGCTTCATGCCCATGCCGACGCCGGGAGGCGTGCCGGTGGTGATGACGTCGCCGGGCTCGAGCTTCATGAACTGCGAGATGTATGACACGAGGAAGGGAACGGAGAAGATCATGGTCTTCGTCGAGCCGTCCTGCACCCGCTCGCCGTTCACTTCGAGCCACATGGACAAGTTCTGCACGTCCTTGATCTCGTCAGTCGTGACGAGCCAGGGGCCGAGGGGACCGAAGGTGGGGCAACCCTTGCCCTTGGCCCACTGACCGCCGCGCTCGATCTGGTACTCGCGCTCCGACACGTCGTTGCAGACGCAGTAGCCGGCCACGTAGTCGAGCGCGTCCTTCTCCTCGACGTAGGACGCCTCCTCGCCGATGACGATGGCGAGCTCGACCTCCCAGTCGGTCTTCTGCGAGCCGCGCGGCACGATCACGTCGTCATTGGGGCCGACGATGCAGGACGGGGCCTTGTTGAAGAGGATCGGCTCCTTCGGGATCGGCGAGTTCGTCTCCGCCGCGTGATCGGCATAGTTGAGGCCCACTGCGATGAAGTTGCGCACGTTGCCGACGCAGGGGCCGAGCCGCGTGCCGGCCGGCACGGCTGGAAGGGTCTTGGGGTCGACGGCGGCGATGCGCGCCAGCGAGGCCCTTGTGAGGGCCTTGCCGGCGAGATCGGGGACGATGCCGGAGATGTCGCGGATCGTGCCCTCGGCGTCGACGATGCCCGGCTTCTCCGCGCCCGGATTGCCGTAGCGCACCAACTTCATGGGGTATCCTCCAATTGAAACGTTTCAAGCGGGCGGAGTGTGCTGCGGCGGGGCGCCGATCGCAAGCCGGATCGGCGCAGATCCGATGCGCGCAGCGCGTAACCGGCGCTTGTTGCGGTAATGTCACATCAGGCGAAAAGTCGCCAGCCGCACGCTTTTTCCGCGGATGAGAAGGACCTGTGGGCAGGCGCGAAAATCGATATGGTTTCGATATGAACTATACCCATGTGAACCGGATTGGTGTTGTGCGGTGCATCAAAAGGCATGTTTTGATGTGTTTTTTGCGGTGTTAAGACTGAAATGTTAGTCGCCATTTCAGATATTTGTATGTGTACCAATACATTGATTGTCGAAGACGGCCTTGGCAGCATGCGAATCAAGGGCGCTCGCAAGTAACAGACGCCTCCATGGAACGTATGGGTCAGGGGAACATCCATGAGGGATTCTCGGAAATTTCTTACGTGGACGGCCATTTGTTCAGTTTCATTGATCGTTGCTATGGCCGATGCACAGGCTGGCTCCTTCGCGATCCGTGAGCAGAGTGCCACCGGACAGGGCATGTCATTCTCCGGCGTTGCGGCCGGTTCTGCCGGTCTCTCGTCGATGTTCTGGAACCCGGCGACGATCACCATGAGTCCCGGCTTCCGCTTCGAGGGTCATGCGTCGGTGATCTTTCCCGAGGCGAAGATCAATCCGGACCTGCCGACCCTCGGCCTCGTCGGCGCGCTCGGGGGCACCCCCGTCGGGTCCGGCAATATCGGCCAGACGGCCGTCGTGCCGGCCAGCTATGCGAGCTATCAGGTCAACGACCGGCTCTGGCTCGGCGTGTCGATCAATTCGCCCTACGGCTTCATCACCAAGCCGGACCAGAACTGGGCCGGCCAGACCTACGGGCGTTCGTCGAAGGCCTTCTCCATCAACGTCACGCCAACGATCGGCTACAGGGTCACCGACTGGCTCTCCATCGGTGTCGGGCTGCAGGTGCAATATCTCGACGTGACGCTGAAGCGCGCGCTCGGCCTGTCGCCCCTCGCCCCGGCCGCCATCCTCGAGGGCGATGCGTACGGCGTCGGCTACACGCTCGGCCTGACGCTGACGCCGTTCGAGGGCACCGAGATCGGCCTCGGCTTCCGGTCGTCGATCCGTCACCAGCTCGAGGGCAACCTGCACGTGGGGCCGGCGACGATCGTCCCCGTCAAGGCCAATGTGAACCTGCCGGAGGTGCTGACCTTCGGCGTCGCCCAGCGCCTGTCGCCACAGTGGAAGGTGATGGCCGGGGTCGAGTGGACGAACTGGAGCAGGCTCAACATCGTGCCGGTCACGAGCGCGATCAGCGGGACGGCCGTGACGGCGCTGCCGTTCAGCTATCGCGACGGCTGGTTCGCTTCCGTCGGTGCGGAATATCAGGTCAACGATCAACTCGCGCTGCGTGCCGGCCTCGGCTACGAGTGGTCGCCCATCACCGACCGCACGCGTGACGTGCGCATTCCCGACAACGATCGTCTCTGGGCCTCGATCGGCGCCACCTACCAGTGGAACGACCAGCTGTCCTTCGACGTCGGCTACACACACATCTTCGTCAAGGACACGGACATTCGCCTCGTGCCGGGCAATCCGCAGTTCGCGGCGCTGCCCTTCGTCGCCGAGACGAAGCCGTCAGTCGACATCGTCTCCGTGGCGCTCAAGTACCGCTGGGACGAGCCAGCCAAGCCGATCCCCGCGCCGATCGTGCGCAAGTACTGATCGCTTTTCCCGGATTGCCCATGCGAAGGCCCAGGCCGGGTTGCCGGCTCGGGCAAGAAGCTTGGGCAAGAAGCTCGGGGCAAGAAGAAAGGCCGGCGGGCAACCGCCGGCCTTTGCGCGTCGGCGTCCCGCCTCAGTCCCGCATCTTCACATAGGTGCCGGGGGCGTCGCATAGGGGCGCGAGCGGCCCCTCGGCGGGGTCGCGCGCCTTGACCCGTTCGGGGCTCTGGGCGGCGATCCAGTCGATCCAGTCCGGCCACCAGGAGCCGGGCACCTCCTGCGCCTCCTTCAGCCAGTCGTCGAGCTCGCCGCGCGGTTTGCCGTTGACCCAGTGCTGGTACTTCGGCTTGGCCGGCGGATTGACGACGCCGGCGATGTGTCCCGAGCCGGCAAGCACGAAGCGGATGCGCCCGCCGAAGAGCTGCGCGCCAAGGAAGACCGAGCGGGCCGGGGCGATGTGGTCCTCGCGCGTGGCGAGGTGATAGGTGGGTATGGTGACGTCCGACAGTTCGAGCCGCGTATTGCCGAAGTTCATGCGGCCCTTGGCGAGATTGTTCTTCAGGTAGCATTCGCGCATGTAGAACGAATGGTTGGCTGCCGGCATGCGGGTGGAATCGGAGTTCCAGTAGAGCAGGTCGAACGGCAGCGGGGAGACGCCGCGCACGTAGTTGTTGACGATGTAGGGCCATATCAGGTCGTTCGGCCGCAGCATGTTGAAGGCGGTCGCCATGCGCGAGCCCTCGAGATAGCCGCGCTTGGCCATCTCCTGCTCGATGGCCCTGATCTGGTCCTCGTCGACGAAGACCTTGAGATCGCCGGCATGGGTGAAGTCCACCTGGGTGGTCAGGAAGGTGGCGCCGGCGATGCGTGTGTCGCCGTTCGCCGCCATGAAGGCGAGCGTCGCCGCGAGCAGGGTACCGCCGACGCAATAGCCGACGGCCGAGACCTCCTCCTCGCCCGTGTTGCGGGCAATGGCGTCGAGGGCGGCGAAGATGCCCTCGCGCATGTAATCCTCGAAGCTCTTCTCGGCCAGCCGCTCGTCGGGGTTGACCCAGGAGATGCAGAAGACGGTGAGTCCCTGCGCCACCGCCCAGCGGATGAAGGATTTGTCCGGGTTGAGATCGA
Source organism: Chelatococcus sambhunathii (assembly GCF_001418005.1). GTDB lineage: Bacteria > Pseudomonadota > Alphaproteobacteria > Rhizobiales > Beijerinckiaceae > Chelatococcus_A > Chelatococcus_A sambhunathii. Next base: position 39,745 of record NZ_LIOL01000002.1, read on the forward strand.
GGATGTAGTACTTGTTGATCCACGGCGGCACGATGAGGAGCGGCCGGCGCAGCACCTTCTCGGTCGTCGGGCTGTACTGGATGAGTTCCACAAGCTCGTTGCGGAAGATGACCTTGCCGGGCGTGTTGGCGAGATTGATGCCGACCTCGAACCGGTGCGGGTCCGACTGGCGCACCTTGAGCTGGCCGCCGCCGGCCTCCACGTCCTCGGCCAGCATCTGCATGCCACGCACCAGGTTGGCGCCGCTCTCGCGCAGGGTGGTTCGGATGAGCTCCGGATTGGTGGCGATGAAGTTCGACGGGGCGAGCGCGCTTGCGATCTGGCGCACGTAGAACTGCGCCTTGTGACGGGTGTGGTCGTCGAGCCCCTCGGCCTCGGCGGCGAGCCGGTCGGCCCAGTCGGTCGTCAGCAGATAGGCCTGCTTGATGAAATCGAAGAGCGGATTTTCCTCCCACTCGGGGTCAGCGAAGCGCTTGTCCTTCGGGTCTGGCGTGATTACCGGCTCGGCCTGTTCGCCCTGCATGCGCTTGAGGGTCGAGGCCCAAAGATCAAGGAAGCGAGAGGTGAGGGCGGACTGGGCCTCGATCGCCTTCTGCGGATCGGACATCCACTTCTCGGCCACATTGCCAAGCGTCTTGACGATGTCGCCTACCTCGTCGGCGGCTCCGCCCTTGGCGCGGCCCTCCTCGTATGGCTTGAGGTAGGCGGCCGCCACCCGGCCGGCTTCCTCCACGAACTGGGCCATGTTGCGCGACAGGGCCTCGAAATCCGGCATCGGCGTGCCGGGTCGCTGGTCGCCCTTATCAGTCATGCGCCCTCCGCCTCTTTCCTCGACGGCATGTCTCGATCCGTTCCCTTTTTCCTCATATTAACCGACAATCTGTGACATGGGCATCATTGACGGGCATGATCGCCGGCATGGGCATCGCGCATATCGACGCAAGACTTGTCGCAGATGGTCCTTTCACAAGAGTTCATACCGATGAGACGTTACCTGCGAGGCCTTTTCCAGTCCGTGCGGGGCAGCCGTGCCCGCAAGGCGCTGCTCGTGCTGCTGCCGCTCGTCCTCGCCGCCTGCACGAGCGGTGGTGAGGCAGTGCGGGATGTCGCCGTCGCCACGGGGCTGCGCGCCGAGGCGCCGCGGTCGGCCGAGTTCGTCGCCCAATCGCGGCCCAGCGACCTCAACTACATGCCCATCGGCGTGCAGCCGCCGGCCCGCGCGATCCGCCCGCGGAGCGCCGATGAGGCCGAGCGGCTGAAGCAGGAGCTGGAGGCGCGGCGGCGGGCAAACGAGGCTGCCGCCTCGGAGGCCAGGGCGCTGTCGGCGGCGCCGGCAGCGCAATAGCCCGGCAGTCATCCCGCAGGCGCGAAAAAACATTCTGCCTTTGGCCGGCCGGGTGCTAAATCAAAGCTGCCGCGCCGGAAGGACTGCGATGCGCGGCCCGATCCAGGGACTTGAGTAGCCATGACCGATTTTCACCGCATCAAGCGTCTGCCGCCCTATGTCTTCGAGCAGGTGAACCGGATCAAGGCCGCAGCCCGAGCCAACGGGGCCGACATCATCGACCTCGGCATGGGCAATCCCGACCTGCCGGCGCCGCGCCATGTCATCGAGAAGCTGGTGGAGACCGCGGGCAAACCGCGTACCGACCGCTATTCCGCCTCCAAGGGGATCGGCGGCCTGCGCCGGGCCCAGGCGGGCTATTACGAGCGCCGCTTCGGCGTGAAGCTCGATCCCGACACCCAGGTCGTTGCCACGCTCGGCTCCAAGGAGGGTTTCGCCAACATGGCGCAGGCCATCACCGGGCCTGGCGATGTCGTGCTCGTCCCCAATCCGAGCTATCCGATCCACGCCTTCGGCTTCCTGATGGCCGGCGGCGCCATCCGCTCCGTGCCGGCCGAGCCGACGCCGGCCTTCTTCCCCGCGCTCGAGCGGGCGGTGGTGCATTCGATTCCCAAGCCCATCGCCGTCGTCGTCTGCTATCCGTCGAACCCCACGGCCTATGTGGCTTCGCTCGACTTCTACAAGGACCTCGTGGCCTTCGCGAAGAAGCACGAGCTCATCGTCCTGTCCGACCTTGCCTATGCCGAGGTCTATTTCGACGGGGAGCCGCCGCCGTCGGTGCTGCAGGTGCCGGGCGCCGTGGACGTCACGGTCGAGTTCACCTCGATGTCGAAGACCTATTCCATGGCCGGCTGGCGCATGGGCTTTGCCGTGGGCAACGAGCGGCTGCTGGCGGCGCTCGCCCGCGTGAAGTCCTATCTCGACTACGGCGCCTATACGCCCGTGCAGGTGGCAGCCACGGCCGCCCTCAACGGGCCGGACGACTGCATCGTCGAGATGCGCGACATCTATCGCCGGCGCCGCGACGCGCTGGTCGATTCCTTCGGCCGGGCGGGCTGGCCGATCCCGACGCCGAGCGCCTCGATGTTTGCCTGGGTGCCGATTCCGGAGCCTTTCCGCGGCCTCGGCAGCCTCGAATTCTCGAAGCTGCTCGTCGAGAAGGCGGATGTCGCCGTCGCGCCGGGCATCGGCTTCGGCGAGCATGGCGACGATTATGTGCGGATCGCCATTGTGGAGAACGAGCAGCGCATCCGCCAGGCCGCCCGCAATATCCGCCGCTTCCTTGAAACGGCGGACAAAACGTTGCACAACGTGGTCCCGCTCGCGGCCCGGCGCTGAGGCGCCGGCCGCGCCGGCTCTCGTTGCCTTTCGTTCCCGCGAGTCTGGTTCACCATGTCGCATGATTTCAGGGTCGGCATCGCCGGCCTCGGCACGGTCGGCGCTTCCGCCGTGCGCATGCTTGTCCGTCAGGACGAGCAGCTCACCGCCCGTCTCGGACGCCGGGTGAGGGTGACCGCCGTGACTGCGCGCGACCGCGCGCGTGAACGCGGCTTCGATCTCGCGGCCCTGACCTGGTTCGACGATCCGGTCGCGCTCGCCCGCAGCGGCGACATCGACTGTTTCGTCGAACTCATTGGCGGGGAGGACGGCCCGGCCCTCGAGGCCGTCACCGCGGCGCTGGAAACCGGCAAGCACGTCGTCACCGCCAACAAGGCGCTGCTAGCGCGGCACGGCGTGACGCTCGCCGCCCTCGCCGAGAAGAAGGGCGTGTCGCTCGCCTTCGAAGCCTCCGTCGCCGGGGGCATTCCCGTCATCAAGACGCTGCGCGAGGCACTCGGCGGCAACAGTGTCAGCCGCGTCTACGGCATCCTCAACGGCACCTGCAACTACATCCTGTCGCGCATGGAGGCGGAGGGCCTGTCCTTCGACGACTGCCTCAAGGACGCGCAGAGGCTGGGCTATGCCGAGGCCGATCCGACCTTCGACGTCGGCGGCTTCGACACGGCACACAAGCTTGCGATCCTCACGAGCCTCGCCTTCGGCACCGAGATCGACGCCGAGGCGATCTATGTCGAGGGCATCTCCTCGATCAGCCCCATCGACATCCGCATGGCCGACGAGCTCGGCTATCGCATCAAGCTGCTCGGCGTCGCCGAGCGGACGAAGACCGGCATCGAGCAGCGGGTCCATCCGACGATGGTGCCGAAATCCTCCGCCATCGCACAGGTGATGGGTGTCACCAACGCCGTGACCATCGACGCCGATGCGGTGCGCGAGGTCACGCTCGTCGGCCCAGGGGCGGGGGGCGACGCGACCGCCTCGGCCGTCGTCGCCGACATCTGCGACCTTGCCGCGGGCGGTGCAGTGCCGGCCTTCGGCGTGCCCGTCGGCGCGCTGCGCAAGCCCGAGCGCGCGGCGATGCGCATGCATACCGGCGGCTATTACGTGCGCCTCACCGCCTATGACAGGCCGGGCGCCGCGGCCTCCATCGTCACCCGCATGGCGGAGGCGGACATTTCGCTGGAGAGCATCGTCCAGCACCGGTCGGAGGATGCCGCCCAGCGGGATCCCTCCGGGCGCTCCGGCGCGCCGGTGCCGGTGGTGCTCATCACCTATGCGACGACGGAAGCCGCCATCCGCAGGGCGGTGGACAAGGTGATCGGAGACGGGCATGTCGCCGAGGCGCCACAAGTGATCCGTATTGAACGGGAGTAGGTCGCGGCCGATCGTGCCGCATCCGAGACCATGCACGTACGCTGACCTATCCAGACGGCCGTTCCGGCCCGCTGATCTGAGCGGCCTTTAGGGAGATCCGACCGCGATGAGCGAGATTACCGTCAAGCCGAACCAGCTGATCGAACGCATCCTCACGCTGGAGCTCGTGCGCGTGACCGAGCGCGCCGCCGTAGCGGCGGCGCGGCTGCGTGGGCGCGGCAACGAAAAGGCGGCCGACCAGGCTGCGGTCGATGCCATGCGCCGGGAGCTCAACCGCCTGCCGATCGACGGCACTGTCGTCATCGGCGAGGGCGAGCGCGACGAGGCGCCGATGCTGTTCATCGGCGAGAAGGTCGGCAACACCAAGGGGCCGAAGGTCGACATCGCGGTCGATCCACTCGAGGGCACGACGCTCTGCGCCAAGGACATGCCCGGCGCCATCACTGTCATGGCCATGGCCGAGGCGGGTACGCTGCTCGGCGCGCCCGACGTCTACATGCAGAAGATTGCCGTTGGTCCAGGTTATCCGGACGGGGTGATCGACCTCGACGCCTCGCCGGCGGACAACATCAATGCGCTCGCCAGGGCCAAGGGCGTCAAGCCCAACGAGATCAACGTGCTGATGCTCGACCGGCCGCGCCACGCCGACATGATCGCCGCGGTGCGCAAGACGGGCGCCGGCATCCGCCTTATCACCGATGGCGACGTCGCCGGCGTCATCTTCACGGCGAACCCGGAAGAGACCGGCATCGACATGTATCTCGGCATCGGCGCCGCCCCGGAGGGCGTGCTCGCGGCCGGGGCGCTGCGCTGCGTCGGCGGCCAGATGCAGGCCCGCCTCATCCTCGACACGGCGGAGAAGCTCGACCGAGCGGCCAAGATGGGCGTCACCGACCCGAACAAGAAATACCAGTTGCTCGATCTCGCTTCGGGCGACGTCATCGTCGCCGCCACAGGCGTCACCAACGGGGCCCTTCTCTCGGGCGTGCGCTTCCGCAAGGACGTGATCGAGACGGAGACGGTGGTCTACCGCTCCGCCACCGGCACCGTGCGCCGCATCAAGGCCGAGCACCGGGAGCTCGCCAAGTTCCATCTGGATTGAGTTTCGGCGGAGCGGTCCGGATGGCCGTCATCCGGTGGAGGAGGCCTGATGTCCGACGTTGGCATTGTCGTGCGGCCGTTCGCGGCCGTGGACCGGGCGGCGTGGGAACCGCTGTGGCAGGGGTATCAGGCCTTCTACCGCATCTGCCTGCCGCCGGCGGTGACGGACGGCACCTTTGCGCGCATGCTCGATCCCGCCGCGCCGATCCATGGCCTCGGCGCCTTCGTCGACGGAGAACTGGCGGCCATCGCGCACTACGTCTTCCACGCCACGACGTGGAGCCTCGCCCCGCGCTGCTACCTCAACGACCTCTTCACGGCCGAGACTCATCGGGGGCGAGGCCTGGCGCGGCGGCTCATCGAGGCGGTCTATGACGCGGCGCGCGCCGCCGGGGCGGAGCGCGTCTACTGGCTGACGCACAAGGATAATGCAGCCGGCCGGGCGCTGTACGACCGCGTGGCGGAGGATGCGGGCTTCATCCAGTACCGCAAGGCGCTGTCCTGAAGCGGTTGGCCCGCCCGTTTGCACCGTGAATAATCGGGCCATGAGCGAATCATCCCTCGCGCGGGCTCCCGTCGATTCCGTAGACAGTCCCGCGGCGGCGTCCCACGCGCCGCGCCCCTTTCTCGGCGTCTCCCGCTCGGCGCTCGGCCGCATGTGGCGCGACCGCTGCGACGAGGTGCAGGCGCTGCAGGCCCTCGCCATGGTGCAGCAGCATGGCCTGCCGGACATGGTGGCGCGCGTGCTCGCCGCGCGTGGCGTCGCCGCTGGCGATGCCGTTCCCTTCCTCGAGCCGCGCCTGCGCGACCTGCTGCCGGACCCTGCCGTGCTGCGCGACATGGAGGCCGCCGTTACGCGGCTCGCCGCCGCGGCGCAGAGGGGCGAGCAGGTGGCGATCTTCGGCGACTACGACGTCGACGGCGCCTGTTCGGCCGCCCTCATCGGCGGCTTTCTCGGCCGCTGCGGCGTTCCCTACGTCATTCACATCCCTGACCGGCTGACGGAAGGCTACGGGCCCAACACGGCGGCCGTCACGGCGCTGCGGCAGGCAGGAGCGCGCCTTCTCGTCACCGTCGACTGCGGCACCGCGAGCCATGCGGTCTTCGCCCATGCGCGCGAACTCGGCATGGATGTCGTCGTCATCGACCACCACCAGGCGCCGACGGATCTGCCGCGCGTCGAGGCCCTCGTCAACCCGAACCGGCAGGACGATCTCTCCGGCCTTGGCCATCTCGCTGCGGCGGGGGTGGTCTTCCTCGTGCTCGTCGCGCTCAATCGCGCGCTGAGGGAGGCCGGATTCTGGCGGGCCGACCGGCCCCAGCCCGATCTTCTCGCCGAACTCGACCTCGTAGCGCTGGCGACCGTGGCCGACGTCGTGCCGCTCAAGGGGCTCAACCGTGCCTTCGTGCGCCAGGGGCTCGCCGTCATGCGCCGGCGCGGCCGTGCGGGGCTGACGGCGCTGATGGATACGGCCGCTTTGTCCGGGCCGCCCGAGTCCTGGCATCTCGGTTTCCTGCTCGGGCCGCGCATCAATGCCGGCGGACGGATCGGCGATGCCGCGCTCGGCGCCCGGCTTCTCCTGACGCTCGACGATGCCGTGGCGCGGGAGACCGCGGCGGAACTCGACCGGCTCAACAAGGAACGCCAGGCCATCGAGCTCATCGCCGTCGAAGAGGCGATGGCGCAGGCTGACATGGCGCTCACGGCCGATCCCGACCGGGCGGTGCTTGTGGTGCACGCACCGGACTGGCACCCCGGCGTCGCCGGCCTCGTCGCCGCGCGGGTGAAGGAGCGTTTTCAGAAGCCCGCCTTCGCCTTTGCCGCCAACGGCGACGGGGGCCTCACCGGCTCCGGCCGCTCGATTCCCGGGGTCGATCTCGGCGCTGCGGTGCGCCGGCTGGTCGAGGCGGGGCAGGTGGCGAAGGGCGGCGGCCATGCCATGGCGGCCGGCGTGACGCTTAATAATGACAGCCTGCCGGCCTTCACCGAGGCCATCGACGCCCTGCTGCGCGACAGCGTCGTGGCGGCGGGAGCGGACACGGCTCTCCTGGTCGACGGGGCGATGACCGCCGCCTCCGCCACGGTGGAGCTGATGGCACGGCTCAATGGGGCAGGTCCCTTCGGCTCCGGCCACCCGGAGCCCGTCTTCGCCTTTCCGCATCACATCCTTACCGAGGCGGCCGTCGTCGGTAACGGCCATGTGCGCCTCAAGCTGCGTGCCGGCGACGGCAGCCAGGTCGGCGGCATCGCCTTCCGCGCCGCGGACCAGCCGCTCGGCCGCGCGCTCCTTGCGGCGCGCGGCGAGCGTATCCACGCTGCCGGCAGCCTCGCCATCGACCGCTGGGGCGGGGCGGAGCGCGTCGACCTGCGGGTCACGGACGTGGCGCCCGCCACGCCCGGCAAGGCTGTGGATGGGAACTGATCCACCGTTCTTCCCCGGCGGTTGTGCTTGCCGCGGCCGGCGAACCGCTCTATATGTCGCGCCGCTACCTCGCCTCGCGAGGCCGCGCGCCCATCGTCTAGCGGTCTAGGACGTCGCCCTTTCACGGCGAAAACAGGGGTTCGAGTCCCCTTGGGCGCGCCACTTCAGCGCTTGCCGCAGCCGTGTGGCCGTTTTCGACCCCATCCGCTTCAGGACGGGCTTGCTGCAGTGCGCAAGAACGCTTGCCACTCCGCGCCGCATCATCTGTTTGCACTCTTGGGCCCCTCCCGGCGAGGCGCGAGCGCGTCGAGGGCATCGATATCACCGTCATCCAAATCTGTGCAAACTGGAGCCGGGCACGGGGAGGTGACAGATGTACTATGCGCATTCGACGGAGGACGAGTTTCGCCGCAATTGGCAGCCGCTGCGCCAGCATCTGGAGGAAACGGCGGCCCGTGCAGCGGCCCATGGTGCAGCCTTCGGAGCAGGCAAGGCGGCAGGGCTCGCCGCGCTCCTGCATGATGTCGGCAAGTATTCGCCGGACTTTGCGGCCCGGCTCGAGGGCGGCAAGACGAGGGTGGACCACTCGACGGCGGGGGCTGCCCTCGTCCTGGAACTCGCCACGGGCAACGACCGTCTCATGGCGGAGATCATCTCATACGCCATCGCCGGTCATCATGCCGGCCTGCCCGACAAGCGGGGGGAAAGTCTCGCTGCCTTGAGTGACCGGCTGACGGGTTTTTCGCACGCCAGGCTCGACCCTGTCTGGCGCGAGGAACTGGCGCCCGACGCGAGCGGCCTCCTGCCGGCCTTCTCTTGGGAGCCGCCACCGGCGCGCGAGGCGACACATCGCGAAGTGGAGGCTTCCCGAGCGCGGCTCGCCTTCCAGTTCGCCTTTCTCGGCCGCATGCTCTTCTCCTGTCTCGTCGATGCCGACTTCAAGGACACCGAGGCCTTCTACGGTCGCGTCGAGGGGCGACAACTCGAGCGTGAATGGCCAGCGTTGCAGACGGTCCTTCCGGGCCTGCTGGCCGCCTACGAGCGACGGATGGGGGACCTGCGCAACAGCAATTCGGAAGTGAACAGCGTCCGCAGCGCGGTGCTCGACCACGTGCGCAGCCGTGCCGGCGAGGCGCCCGGCCTGTTCACGCTCACCGTGCCGACCGGGGGCGGCAAGACACTCGCTTCGCTCGGCTTCGCGCTCGATCACGCCCGGATCCACGGGCATCGCCGCATCATCTACGCCATTCCCTTCACCTCCATCATCGACCAGACGGCGGAAATTTTCCGGGATATCCTGGGCGCGGCGGTGGTGCTCGAGCATCATTCGGCCATCGACTCCGGTCGGCTGCGGCGCGAAGAGGCGCGCATGGCGGACAGTGATGCCGCGAGCCGGGACAAGCTGAAGCTGGCGATGGAGGACTGGGCCGCACCCGTCGTCGTCACCACGAATGTGCAGCTGTTCGAGAGCCTGTTTGCCGCCCGGCCGTCGCGCTGCCGCAAGCTGCACAACGTCGCCGGCAGCATCATCATCCTCGACGAGGCGCAGACCTTGCCGCGCCCGTTGCTGGCGCCGGCCGTGGCCGCGCTTCGGGAGCTCGCCGCCAATTACCGCTGCAGCATCGTGCTGTGCACGGCGACGCAGCCGGCGCTCGATGCCGACAGGTTCCCGGCCGGCCATCCCGTCGGCCTGCCGCTCGCCGGCCGGGAACTGGCGCCCGAGCCGCAGGACCTGGCCCGCAAGCTTCGGCGCGTGACGCTTCGCTTCGCCGGCGAGATGGACGATGCGGCGCTCGTCGCCGCCCTCATGGACCAGAGCCAGGGCCTCGTCGTCGTCAATAGTCGCAAGCATGCCCTTGCACTCTATCGGTCTGCGCAGGCCGCGGGGCTCGACGGAGCTGTGCATCTTTCGACCCGGCAGCACGCCGTCGACAGGCGCGCCATTCTCGCTGAAATCCGGCGGATGCTGATGGAGGGGCGTCCTTGCCGTGTCATCGCCACCTCGTTGGTGGAAGCGGGTGTCGACCTCGATTTCCCGAAGGTCTGGCGGGCCGAGGCAGGGCTGGATCAGGTGGCGCAGGCGGCCGGCCGCTGCAACCGGGAAGGGCGGCGGCCTCTGGAGGAGAGCATCGTCACGATCTTCACCGCGCCCGACCATCCTCCGCCGTCCGAGATCAAGAGTCTGAGCGGCGATCTCGGGCGCATGGCGGACAAGCACGAGGATCTCCTGTCGCCACAGGCCATGGAGGATTTCTTCGGCGAGGTCTACTGGCGCGTCGGCCCGGAGGGGCTCGACAAGGAGAAGATCCTGTCGCGCTTCCGCATGGGCCCGGGCCGTGGCGGCATCGAGACGGACTTTGCCTATCGCACGGTGGCCGAGAAATTCCGCATGATCGAAAGCGGCATGGAGCCGGTGATTGTGGCGAATACGCCGGAGGCGCGGGAGATCGTGGACAGGCTCGGCGTCGAGACCATTCCGTCCGGGACATTGGCGCGACAGGTGCAGCCCTATGTCGTGCAGGTGCCGCCTCAGGCGCGGATCGCGCTGATGGCAGCCGGTCACGTTGCCTTCCACGCCGAGAAGCTTCGCGCCGACCAATTCGCCGTGCTGGTAGCGGACAGCCTGTATCGGCCCGATGTCGGCCTTTTGTGGGACGATGCGGACTATCTCCGGCCGGAGCAGTGGATGGTATGAGGACAGGTGCGCTCCATGTGCGACAGTCCGCATTCCGGTTAGAGAGAGCTGCCAATCCCTTCAGCATCGGACAAACGCCCATCAGGGAACCCGAGCCGACGCCGCTAGGATATCGGAAATGCTTGCATGGGCCGCCACGGCGCGGTTTACTTTGTGCAGCAAGCGCTTTCTTTCTTCATCGTTTCGCGGTTCTATTGATATGGGGCGATTCAAGGTATTTATTGGAATGAAATGCCTGAATAGAGATATATGATAAAATAAAAAAGTTTTAAAGGAAGTCAGTACTGAGTCAAAATTCGTCCGTCCATGCGTAATCTGCGGGGGTGTTCAGTTCACGTAAGTCTATAGTGGGTTGGGGGGCAATCGTGGCTTATGGAATTCGTCTGCACGTCTCGGGCAATTACGCCTGTTTCACTAGGCCGGAGACCAAGGTTGAGCGCGTTTCCTATGACGTGATGACCCCGTCGGCGGCGCGCGGCATTCTGGAATCGATCCACTGGAAGCCGGCGATCCGCTGGGTCATCGACGCGATCCATGTGCTGAAGCCGGTCCGGTTCCGGTCCATCCGTCGCAACGAGGTGGGCAGCAAGATCCCTGCCGGCACGGTGAGGGCGGCCATGAACCGGGGCAGCCTGGCGGGCCTTGCCCTCAAGGTGGAGGACAGCCGCCAGCAGCGTGCCGCCACCGTCCTCGTCGACGTCGCCTATGTCATCGAGGCTCATTTCGTGCTGACGGACAAGGCCGACGGCGACGAGAGCGAGGGCAAGCATCTCGACATCTTCAACCGCCGGGCCGAGCGTGGCCAGTGCTTCCACCAGCCTTGCCTCGGCACGCGCGAGTTCGCCGCCGCCTTCTCCCTCATCGCGCCGGATGCGCCGATGCCGGCGCCCGAGCCGGAACACCGGACAGACGACCTGGGTTTCGGCCGGCCGCGCGATCTCGGCCTGATGCTGTGGGACATCGACCATCAGGCGGCGGGGCGGCCGTCGCTGTTCTTCCGCGCCCGGCTCGACAACGGCGTGATGCGCGTGCCCCGTCCCGGCTCGCCGGACATTCTGCGCTGAACCTTTCGTGGCCCGCCGCCCGTGACAGGGCGTGGGCGCAAGGATTGCGAAGGTCCCCATGAGCATTCTGGCATCCCTCGCCAAAGCCTACGACCGGCTTCCGAACGTGCCGCCCTTCGGTTTCTCGACCGAGAAGATCGGCTTCGTCATCTCGCTGAACGAGGACGGCAGCGTCGCTTCCGTCAGCGATCTGCGCGACGGGACGGGGAAGAAGAAGGTGCCGCGGCTGATGCAGGTGCCGCAACCGGTGAAGCGCACCGTCGCCATCGCGCCGAATTTCCTGTGGGACAAGACCTCCTACCTGCTCGGCGTCACGGCTGGCGAAGGCAAGCGGACGGCGGACGAGCACAGGGCTTTTTGCGAGATGCATCGCGGCGCCCTGGCCGGCACCGCCGATCCCGGTCTCCTGGCTCTTCTCCGCTTTCTCGACCAGTGGTCGCCTGAGCGGTTCACTCAGCCGCTGTGGCCGGAGGAGATGAAGGATCAGAATGTCATCTTCGCGCTCGAGAGTGAGCGGCTGCAGAATATCTACCTGCACGACCGGCCCGCCGCCCGGGCGCTGTGGGTGGACGTCGGTGCGCGAAACGGCGACACCGAGGCGGTGTGCCTCGTCACGGGCACGATGGGCCCGATTGCGCGGCTGCACCCGGCGATCAAGGGGGTGTGGGGCGCGCAATCGTCCGGCGCCTCCATCGTTTCCTTCAACCTCGATGCCTTCACCTCCTACGGCCACGAGCAGGGGGAGAACGCGCCGTGTCCGAGGCAGCTGCCTTCAAATATGCGACGGCGCTCAACGCCTTCCTCGCCGACGACAGGCATCGCATCCAGATCGGCGATGCCTCCACGGTCTTCTGGGCGGATGCTTCGGATGCGCAGGTGGCGGAGGCGGCCGAAAGCTTCTTCAGCGCCTGGTTCGCATCGCAGCCGGACGAGGGGATCGAGGCCGGAAAGGTCGGCGATGCTCTCGGGCGCATGCGCCGTGGCATCCCGTTGAAGGATATCGAGCCCAAGCTCGCCGAAGGCGTTCGCTTCTATGTGCTCGGTCTTGCCCCCAATGCGGCGCGCCTGTCCATCCGCTTCTGGCTGGAGGACGATTTCGGCCGGCTCGCCGGCAATTACGCGCGCTTCGTCTCGGACATGGCGATCGAGCCGCCGCCGCGCGACGGCTATCCCCCGCTCTGGCGCTATCTCGCCGAGACGGCGGTGCTCGGCAAGCGCGAGAACGTGCCGCCCAATCTTGCCGGCGAGTGGATGCGCGCCATCCTCACCGGCACGCCCTATCCGCTGACGCTGCTCGCGACCGTGCTGATGCGCATCCGCGCGGACGGGGAGATCAATGCGCTGAGGGCCGGCATGCTGCGCGCGCTCCTCGTGCGCAATTTCGACATGGATCCCGCACGGACCGGGGCATCGGACAAGACGAAGGAGGCACCCGTGGCGCTCGACCCGCACAACAGGAACAAGGGCTATCTGCTCGGGCGGCTCTTCGCCGCCTACGAGCATGCGCAGATGGCCGCACTCGGCCGCAACGTCAACGCCACGATCAAGGACAAGTTTTACGGCGCGGCCTCCGCACAGCCGCGGAAGGTCTTTGCGCTCTTGGAAAAGGGATCGGCCAATCATCTGTCCAAGCTCGGCAAGCAGCGGCCGGGCCAGCGCATCTATCTGGAGCGCATCATTGGCGACATCCTCGAGGTGATGGATCCATCCAATGACCCGTTCCCGCCGTCGCTTTCGGCCGCCGAGCAGGCCCTGTTCGGCCTCGGCTACTACCACCAGCGCAACGAATTCTTCCGCAAGACCGATACCGTCACCGAGGAGGCCGCCCAATGACCGCGCTCGCCAATCGCTACGATTTCGTTCTCCTGTTCGATGTCTCCAAGGGCAATCCCAACGGTGATCCCGACGCCGGCAACCTGCCGCGCCTCGATCCCGAGACGAACCATGGGCTCGTCTCGGACGTGAGCCTGAAGCGCAAGATCCGCAACTATGTCGAGCTCGCACGTGATGGCGCGCCCGGTTGCCATATCTATGTGCAGGAAGGCGCCATCCTCAATGAGCAGCATCGCAAGGCCTATGTGGCGCTGCGCCCGGACGACGAGAAGGCGAAGAAGGAGGGCAAGCTCAACCCGAAGAATGACGAGGAAGCGCAGCGGCTGCGCGATTTCATGTGCCGGAACTTCTTCGACGTGCGCACCTTCGGCGCCGTCATGTCCACGGGCATCAACTGCGGCCAGGTGCGTGGCCCCGTGCAGATGACCTTCGCCCAATCCATCGAACCCATCGTGCCGCAGGAAATCTCCATCACGCGCATGGCCGCGACCAACGAGGCAGAGAAGAAGCAGCGGGCGGAAGGCAGCGAAGAGGACAACGGGCGCACCGACAACCGCACGATGGGCCGCAAGCATATCGTGCCCTACGGCCTCTATCGCGCCCATGGCTTCATTTCCGCCAAGCTCGCCGAGCGCACCGGCTTCGGCGAAGCCGATCTCGACCTCCTGCGCGAGGCCCTCGTCTCGATGTTCGAGCATGACCGCTCGGCCGCTCGCGGGGAGATGGCGTCGCGCAAGGTCATCGCCTTCAAGCACGCCAGTGCCCTTGGCAATGCGCCGGCCCATGCCTTGTTCGATCGCGTCGAGATTGGCCGCAACATCGCCGGCGAGCTCCGCAAAATCGACCGGCAGATCGACAACTATCCGCCGGCTCGGGCCTTTTCGGACTATGTCGTGACAATCAACCGCGCCAACCTGCCGGAGGGCGTCGAGGTCATCGAATGGCTGTGATGCCTCATGGCTGATGACGGCCTGCTGCAGCCCGACGAACGGGACGCCGAGCCCATTCCGCTCTCGGCGCTCCAGCATGCCGTCTATTGCCTGCGGCAGGCAGCGCTCATCCATCTCGAACGTCTGTGGGCAGAGAACCGCTTTACGGCGGAGGGGCATGTAATGCACGTCGCTTCTGGCCGACCGGACAGCCGCAGGGCGCGGGGTGTGCGTCGCGAGACGGCGCTCGCCATCGCCTCGCGCCGGCTCGGCATCGCGGGAGTTGCTGATCTCGTCGAGTTCCATCGCGGCCCCGACGGGGAGATTCCTTATCCGGTCGAGTTCAAGCGCGGCAGGCCGAAGTTGCATCGCGCCGACGAGGTGCAGCTCTGCGCGCAGGGCCTGTGCCTCGAGGAGATGACCGGACGGCCGGTGCCCGAAGGGGCCCTCTTCTACGGAGAGACGAAGCGGCGCATCGCGGTGCCCTTCGACGCTGACCTGCGCCGCCTGACCGAGGAGACGATCGCCGACCTGCGCCGGATCTTCCGCAGCCTTGCGACACCGAAAGCGGTCTGGCGGGCGGAACGTTGTCGCGCCTGCTCGCTCATCGAACTGTGCCGGCCCAAGGCCGGCAGCCGCTCGGCTCGCGCTTGGCGAGAAGGCATGGTGGCGTCGCTTCTCGACGGACAAGGGGGTGCCGGTTGAAGAAGCTCCTGAACACGTTCTACGTCACGACGGAGGGCGCGAGCCTTAGGAAGGACGGCGAGAATCTCGTGGCGGAGATCGAGGGCACCGAGCGTGCACGCGTGCCACTGCATATGCTGGCTTCGGTTGTGACCTTCGGCGCCGTCTACATCTCGCCGGCGCTGATCGGAGCTTGCGCGGCAGCGGAATCGTAGCGGGCGTTTCCAGGCCTGCGTCGAAGGGCCTGTCGCCGGCAATGTGCTGCTGCGGCGGGCGCAGTATCGCGTCTGCGATACGCCGCTCGACATCGTTCGCAGCCTGGTGCTCGGCAAGACTGCGAACCAGAGATCCGTCCTGATGCGGGCCGTGCGTGACTATGGCGAGGAACTTGCGCCCGAGCAAAAGCAGCGCATGGCCGCGGCGACGGATCGCCTTGCGTCCATCCTGCGCAGGATGAGCCAGTCGGAATGCGATGTCGAGACGCTGCGCGGGGCGGAGGGGGAAGCCGCGAGCCTTTACTTCGGTGTCTTCGATGTCCTCATCCGCTCGCCGGACGCGCAGATGCGCTTTCATGGCCGTTCGCGCCGGCCGCCGCTCGACCCCGTCAATGCCCTGCTGTCCTTTCTCTACACCTTGCTGACCCACGACTGCCGCAGCGCTGCGGAATCGGTGGGCCTCGATCCGGCCGTGGGTTTTCTGCACCGCGACCGCCCCGGACGACCGAGCCTCGCCCTGGACCTCATGGAGGAATTGCGTCCGGTCTTGGCCGATCGTCTGGCGTTGTCGCTCGTCAACCGTCGCCAGCTGCGCGCGCGGGATTTCGAGATACGCGACGGCGGAGGAGTTTGGCTGACGGAAGAGGGGCGCAGAACCGTCCTCACTGCCTGGCAGGAGCGCAAGAAGGAGGAGCGGCGCCATCCTTTTCTGGAGGAGATGGCACCGCTCGGCCTGGTGCCCTATCTGCAGGCCCAGCTTCTGGCCCGGCACCTGCGCGGTGACCTTGACGCCTATCCGCCGTGGCTATGGAAATGAGGCAGGTCGATGATGGTGCTGGTGACCTATGACGTAAACACCTCCGAAGCGGGCGGGGCAGGGCGGCTCCGGCGCGTGGCACGCGCTTGTCGGGATTTCGGCCAGCGGGTCCAATATTCCGTCTTCGAGATCCAGGTCGACCCGGCGCAGTGGACGTTGCTGAAGGCGCGCCTTGAGAAACTCATCGAGCCCGAACGCGACAGCCTGCGCTTTTACTATCTCGGAGCCCATTGGCGCCGACGTGTCGAGCATGTGGGGGCGAAGCCGACCCCCGACCTCGATGGGCCCCTGATCGTCTAGCCGAGCGGGCTTATTCGCAGCCGCGTGCAGCGGCGCCGCCTGTGCGGTGCGAACCGCAAGCGTGCCGGCAAAACCCGTCCCGTTCGCGCAGGCGTCAATTCTCTGACATCGTTGATCTTCTGTTCCGGCGGAAGAAAGATTGCGGGTCGATCTGCCCGGACCGGAATGGGATACGCGATCAACGTTCGCTTTCGCGTGCTATCGCAATTGGATAACAATGAGGGAGTCGCTCCCTACGCGGGGGCGCGGATTGAAACCTCGCCCTCTGGCGGCGGCACGCCCGGCGGCAGCGGTCGCTCCCTACGCGGGGGCGCGGATTG
>NZ_LIOL01000002.1:56989-665099 GCF_001418005.1 Chelatococcus sambhunathii
TGAGGTCGCTCCCTACGCGGGGGCGCGGATTGAAACGAACGGGGAGGCTGTAGATTGGATCATGGCACCATGTCGCTCCCTACGCGGGGGCGCGGATTGAAACATGTTCGGCCCCCCGTGGCGGTTGTTTTCGAGGAGTCGCTCCCTACGCGGGGGCGCGGATTGAAACGTGCTCGATACCGAGTATGCGGCCATCGGCCTGCTGTCGCTCCCTACGCGGGGGCGCGGATTGAAACCGGCTGCAGTCGAGGTCGAACACGATCATCGGGCTCGGCGCAGCGGTGTTGCGGCGGGCTCTCGGCGGATGCGGGCCGCCTGTGCCGTGCGAAGCGTTCGGGGCGCTCTCGCCCCCGATGATGTTGCTCCCGTGGTCAATTCGCTCTGTTGTGGCGTCAGACGCCGTCTTCCCCGTCGTCAATCGGCACGAGGAAGAGCACATCAAGGCCCTCCTCCTCGCCGTCGAGGGGTTCGTCCTCGTCGAATGCCTCCGCGTCCTCCTCCATCATGAGGTCGAAGGTCTCGGCTTCCTCCTCGCTTGCCGGGCGCAGGCTGAGCGGCATGATGCCGTCCCACAGAGGCTCGCCATCGCTCGTCATCTGTCTGAGGTCGTTCCTGAAGGCCTCCTGATCGAAGACGGCGCGGGCCTGTTCCTCGTCGGCGTCGATCACGGCGACAGCCTTGCGGCCGATTTCCAGTGTATACATGTGAGGTCCTTCATCTCGGGAAGCGGCGCGAAAGCCTCTGCGCCGTTCCGGTTGGGGCTGTAGCGCGTCCGGGCCGGCGGCACCAGCGCCATCTCAGCGGGTTTCTGTGTCGGATGCGTGGCGGGGCAGCGCGGGGACCAGCGGTCCGGTGATTGCCAAACCGGGCAGCAAAGCTTTGAATGGCGCCGGGGCGCTTCCGCCGCCTCTGATGCCCGGCGATTCGAGGAGGCAACAGGCCGGCGCTTCTCATCCTGATCTTTACAGCTCGTGTTGCGTAATTCCATCCAGCAACCCAAGCCCGGAGAGGGACGATGTCGGAACAACTCGCCGATGTTCAGAAATATGCGAAGAAACCTGTCAACGAAGCCGCGTTGGCAGGTCTCGCCAAGACGTACCAGCTGGTGCTCGGCAGGGCCGACAGCCGTTATGTCGCCTGCTCCGATCCGGACGAATGCGCCCGCATCCGCGAGAACTTCCTGAAGAAAAAGCTGGGACTGACGAGCGGCGATCTCGACGGCGCCATCAAGGCGGTCTGTCAGACGATGAAGGACGACCGCACGAAGTCGCGTCTGACCTTCTATTACCTGTTGGCCGAACATTTCGGAAAGCTGGACACCTTCGCCTGAGGCGGAAGGGTCACGCCGGAACATCCAGCCAAAAAAGGCCGGCGGAGATCCGCCGGCCTTCGGCATCGCGCGCAGCGGCCTCAGCAGTCGCGATAGCGACGGCCACGGTAGTAGTAGGTCTGGCACTGGGGCGCCGTCGCCGCACCGATCATGGCACCACCGGCCGCGCCGATGGCGCCACCGACCAGCGCGCCGCCCGCCGTACCGGTGGCGAGGCCGCCCACGAGGGCGCCGGCGCCGCCGCCGATGAGGGCGCCGCCGACCGCGCGGTCGCCCGGGTTGCTGGTGTTGCAGGCGGCGAGACCGAAGGCCAGTGCGCCCAGAAGAACGATCTTTTTCATGAACGGGCCCCTCGAAAGGAACAAGCGAATCCGGGCGCACCACGCCCGGCATCCTTCCTCATACGTGGCCGGAGCCGGAAAGCAAATGGCCTTTGCGCACCTGAGCGATGCCGCGGCCGCCGCGAAAGCCGATCCGGATGTTTGACGTGGCGACCCCTGCAGGGCTCGAACCTGCGACCTAGTGCTTAGAAGGCACTTGCTCTATCCAGCTGAGCTAAGGGGCCGTCGCGTGGTTCGCCGGCCGCGTCAGTGCGTCCAGGGTGTCACGCGGTTGAACTTGAAATTGTCCGAATAGGAGATGATGCGGCGCTTCGGGGCAAGCGGCTGCTCGACGCGATAGGCGATGCCGTTGCGGCGCGCGTAGGCTTCGGCCTCTTCCTGGCTGTCGAAGGAGAGCCTGAGTTGCTGGCGCATGTCCGACGAACTCGTCCAGCCCATCAACGGCTCGACCTCGCGCGGCTTCTCCGCCTCGTATTCGAGCAGCCAGCGCTTCGTCTTGGCGGTGCCGGATTGCATGGCCGTCTTCGTCGGCTTGTAGATGCGTGCGATCATTGCTCGGTCGCGGCTTCCTGTGGAAACGGGCTGCAGCCACACCTGACAGACGCCGGAAGGCACCTGCCGGAGCAGCCTCAGACATGATGGTCGGGGCAGCAGGATTTGAACCTGCGACCCTCTGCTCCCAAAGCAGATGCGCTACCAGACTGCGCTATGCCCCGTACCGTTCATGTCCAAGGTTTTCCTAGTGTTTTCGGCGGGCGAAGGCAAGGGCATCGCGTGCACAATCGGAGCGAAAGGGAGCCGAGATGCACAGCGGCGCACAGCTTGGCGCCGAGACGGCTGCAGGGCGGCATCGCGTCCGCGGCTGCGCGGGGCAGCTTCGCATGGCCGGCGGGCAGGACATCTGCGGCGGCCAGACCTGCGGCCATGTCTTAATCATGCGGCGATGCGGCCGACGGGAAGGGCGCGGTCGCGATGACGCTGCCGGCGCAAGGGCCGGGATCGGCGCAAGCGGCAAAGGATCGAAGAAAAGACCCGGAAACCGCACGACACTTGCGGGAGGGCGCATGCGCCCTCCCGCCGGAGAAGGTCTCAGGCGGCCTGGAGGTTGCCGGCCGAGGTCTTGCCGGTGCGGCGGTCCGTCTCGAGCTCGTAGGAGATCTTCTGGCCTTCGTTCAGGCTGCGCAGACCGGCGCGCTCGACGGCGCTGATGTGGACGAACACGTCCTTGCCGCCGTCATCCGGCTGAATGAAGCCATAACCCTTCTGCTCGTTGAACCACTTCACGGTGCCGGTGCTCATTTGTCGTATCCTTCGTCTTCAGGTTGCACGCGGGCGCGCGCACGCCAAGCGGGCGAGCGCCATTGTCGTCGCAGATTTTGGGGAAGAAGTAGGTAGGTGCGCCTGACTGCGAGGCGTGACAGACCAATATTCCGGCCAAATCCCGATAAGGTGACGATAGGGCCCAATTGTGGTCGATGCAAGGCGGTTGGCCGGACGCGTCGGCAGGGATGCCCCAAGGGGCGGAGGGCGTCGGGGCGAGCCATTGCCGGCTGCGCAAGCCGCCGCTAAAACGGCGCTCGTTCGACATGCGAGAGCGCCGGGGCGAGCGCGGAAGCACGGGCGCCGATGGCGGCGCCGGGCGGGATTTCCGGAACGGGCGAGAGAATGGCCTTGATCGATGAAAGCACGGCGCCAGCCGGTGTGCGCAAAAAGGGCGCGGTGCAGGGCGGCGACTGGGCGCAGCGGCTCGTCGCGGCCCTGAGTGCGAGCCATGCGAGGGCGCTCGTCGTCCTCTTCCTCCTGTCCTGCGCGGTCTTCGCGCCGGGTTTCGCTTCCCTCCAGCCGATGGACCGGGACGAGCCCCGCTTCGCCCAGGCGAGCAAGCAGATGCTCGAGACCGGCGATTTCGTCGACATCCGCTTCCAGGACGAGGCGCGTCACAAGAAGCCCGTCGGCATCTACTGGCTGCAGAGCGCGGTCGTCGCCGGGGCGGAGGCGCTCGGCGTCGACAACGCGCGCGCCACCATCGCCTATTATCGCATCCCCTCCTTCCTCGGCGCGGTGGCGACGGTGCTCGTCACCTACTGGGCGGCGCTCGCCTTCGTGTCGCCGGGTGGGGCGCTGCTTGCCGGCGCCTTCATGGCCGCTTCCATCCTCCTCGGCGTCGAGGCGCGGCTCGCCAAGACGGATGCGGTGCTGACAGCCACGACCGTGGTGATGTTCGGCTCCCTGGCGCGGCTCTATCTCTGGCGCGACAGGATCATTCCGGCTGGCACCATAGCCGCCTTCTGGGCTGCCTTCGCCCTCTCCATCCTTGTCAAGGGACCCATCGGCCCCATGGTGGTCGGCCTCGCCGGGGCGGCCCTGTCGGTCCGCGCCCGCGCGGTCGGCTGGCTGAAGGGCCTCAGGCCCGGCTGGGGACTGCTGCTGACGGCGCTCATCGTCGCGCCGTGGTTCATCGCTATCGCCATGAAGACGGGCGGCGCCTTCTTCGATGAATCGGTCGGCAAGGACATGCTGGCCAAGGTCGGCTCGGGCCAGGAGAAGCACTGGGCTCCGCCCGGCTTCTATCTCCTCGCCTTCTTCGGCACGTTCTGGCCGGCGGCCGTGCTCACGGCCATCGCCCTGCCGCTCGCCTGGCGATGGCGGGCGGAGCCCTGGGTCGCGGTGTGCCTCGCCTGGGTGCTGCCGTCCTGGATCATCTTCGAGGCCGTGCCGACCAAGCTGCCGCATTACGTGCTGCCCCTCTATCCGGCCCTTGCCATCTTCACGGTCAAGGTCATGGAGCTCGGCGAGGTCGGGCCGCATCGCCCCGCGGCCGTACCGGCGGCGCTGCTCATTCCCTTCATTCCACTCGGCTTGCTGATTGGCCTCGGCATCGCCGGCCATCAGCTCGACGGGGTGCCGCCCTATGCGGGCATGCCGGGGATGCTCGTCGCCACCCTCGTCGCCGTCTGGGCCTGGCTCGCCTTCCGGCGCGGGGCGGTCATCAAGACGGCGGTGCTCGCCATCGCCGCCTCGCTCGTGCTGTCGGCCTCCGTGTGGGGGCTCACGCAGCCGCTGCTGCGCGCGCTGAAGCTGTCGCCGCGGCTCGCGGAGGCGGTCACATCGATCGACTGTCCGTCGCCGCAGGTCGTGACGGTCGGCTATCGCGAGCCGAGCCTGGTCTTCCTCGTCGGCACCGATCTGGCGATGGCCTCGGACGGGCAGGCGGCGGCCGCCTTCCTCGACGGCCCCGGGTGCCGCATCGCGCTCGTTGAGGCGCGGGCGGAACAGGAATTCCTTGCGTCGCTCGGCGAGATGGGAAAAACACCACGTCTCGTCACACGGGTGCCGGGATTCAATATCAACGGAGGGCGCAAGCTCGATGTCGGCGTTTACGTCACGGGCGAATGAGGACCATTGCTTGTGAGCCCCGCCGGCTGTCCGGTTGCCTGCAAGGTTTGAGATGAACGATCAATCGCAGATCGATGCCCCGGCACCGCGCGTGAGCATCGTCGTGCCGGTGAAGAACGAGGCTGGCAACATCGCGCCGCTGGTGGCCGAGATCGAGCGCGCCTGCGCCGGCCTTGCCCCCTTCGAGGTGATCTACGTCGATGACGGGTCGAGCGACGGCACCGGCATGGAGCTGGCGCGGCTGGCGGCCGAGCGGCCGTGGCTGAGGCGGTTGCGGCGCGAGCGCTCGGCCGGGCAGAGCGCCGCCGTCCGGGCGGGCGCGCGCGTGGCGCGGGCGCCGATCATCGTGACCATCGACGGCGACGGCCAGAACGACCCCGCCTTCATCCCCAAGCTCGTCGCCGCGCTCGAAGCGGGCGGGCCGGGCGTCGGGCTTGCGGCCGGCCAGCGTCTCGGACGCAAGGACACGGGCTTCAAGCGCATGCAGTCACGCATCGCCAACAAGGTCCGCCGCGCCGTCCTCGGCGACGGCACCCGCGATACGGGATGCGGCCTCAAGGCGGTGCGGCGGGACATCTTCCTGAGCCTGCCCTACTTCGACGCCATTCATCGCTTCATGCCGGCCCTCGTCAAGCGCGAGGGCTACGACGTGGTGCTCGTCGACGTGGTCGACCGGCCGCGCCTGACCGGGCAGTCCAACTACGGGCTGTTCGACCGTCTGTGGGTCGGGATCCTCGATCTCTGCGGCGTTTGGTGGCTCATCCGCCGCTGCCGGCGGGCGGCGCCCGCCGAGGAGTTGAAGTAATGCTCGTCATCTCGTTGTCGCGCGAAATCGGCGGCTACCTCTACGAGGTCTTCATCGCCAACTTCGACTTCTGGCTGGCGCTTGGCCTCATCGGCCAGCTGCTCTTCGCCATGCGCTTCGTCGTGCAGTGGGTGGCGAGCGAGCGCGAGCAGCGCAGCGTCATCCCGGTCGCCTTCTGGTTCTTCTCCATCGGCGGCGGGCTCATCACGCTCGTCTACGGGCTCTACAAGCGCGAGCCGGTGATCATCCTGGGCCAAGCATTCAGCATCTTCATCTACCTGCGCAACCTCGTCTTCATCACCCGCGAGCGGCGCGCCGCGCGCTCGGCCGCCAAGGGCTGAAGGCGCCGCGCTGGTTGTCGGGCGGGAAACGCAAGCGGGAGCAATGCGTTATGCCCCGTTGCTCGGAAAGTGAATCCGCTTAGCCGGCAGCCTTCAGCCGCGCGAAACCGGCATCGAGATCGGCCTTCAGGTCGTCGAGATCCTCGAGACCGACCTGCAGGCGCAGGCACGGGCCGCCCGGGTTCCAGGCGCTTGCCGTGCGATAGCTGCGGCAGTCGAAGGGGATGATCAGGCTCTCGAAGCCGCCCCACGAAAAGCCCATGCCGAAGAGTTCGAGCCCGTCGAGGAGGGCGGCGACGGCCTTCTGCGATGCCGGATGAAGAACGATGGAGAAGACGCCGGTCGAGCCGAGGAAGTCGCGCTTCCATGTCTCGTGGCCGGGGCAGGAGGTGAGCGCCGGGTGCCGCACCTGCTTCACCTCCGGGCGCGCCTCGAGCCAGGCCGCGAGGTCGAGCGCCTGCTTCTCGGCCTCCTTGAGGCGCAGCTGCATCGTGCGCATGCCGCGCAGGGCGAGGAACGTGTCTTCCGGGCCGGCGCAGGCGCCGAAGGCATCGAAGGTGGCGCGCAGGGCAGGCCAGCAGCGGTCTGTGGCGGAGACGAGGCCGATGAGCAGGTCGGAGTGGCCGCCGAGATACTTGGTGCCGGCCTCGATGGCGATGTCGGCGCCGCGCTCGTGCGGCGGATAGAACAGGGGGGTCGCCCAAGTGTTGTCGAGCAGCACGAGGGCGCCGCGCTGATGGGCTACCTCGGCGATGGCCGGCACGTCCTGCACCTCGAAGGTCTGTGAGCCCGGCGTCTCGGTGAAGACGACCGACGTGTTGTCCTTCATCAAAGCGGCGATGCCGGCGCCGACGAGCGGGTCGAAATAGTCGACCGCGACGCCCATGCGCTTCAGCACCGTGTCGCAGAAATGGCGCGTCGGCTGGTAGACGCTGTCGGTCACGAGCACGTGGTCGCCCGCCTTGACCGAGGCGAGTAGCGCGATCGTGACGGCCGCGAGGCCGGAGGGGACGACGATGGTGCCGGCGGCGCCGGTCAGGTCCGTCCAGGCGCTCTCGAGGGCCGAGATCGTCGGCGTGCCCTTGGTGCCATAGGTATAGCGCGCCTTGCGATGGACCAGCGCGTCCATCGTCGGATAGAGCACGGTCGAACCGCGGTAGACCGGGGTGTTGATGAAGCCGAATTGCTCGTCGGGGTTGCGCCCGGCGGTGACGAGGCGGGTGCGGATGCCGCGCGGTCTGTCGGTGCTGGAAGACATGCCTGTGGAAAACCCTGGGGGTCGTGAGCGTGGATGTCCGGATGTTTGGACTGGCGTTCCCGCTGCCGTCAAGCCGTGCCGCTGCGACGGAGCCACGTGTTTTGCGGGGAGAGCGGCGACCGACCGTCGTTCTGCCCCTTTTGTGCCATGAGTTTGTCACGGTTGTGCTTGACCGGCTCAACAAAGTCGAATGTGATGCATAACAGTCCGTGATGCATGGAGCCTGCGCCGGAGATGCCGTCCCCCGCCTGGTCGGGTATGGTGGCCGGTCGCGATGGGCCTGCCCGGAGCGAGGGGAGGTCCGATGAACAGGCCTTTTCCGGTTCCGACGGACCTTCAGAGTGGGAGATTCAATCAATGAAACGTATGATCGCTTCGGTCGTAGTCGGGCTGGCGGCCGGCTTCGCGGCAACGGCCGTTTCGGCTGCGACGCTCGACCAGATCAAGCAGAAAGGCTTCATCCAGTGCGGCGCCAACACCGGCCTTGCCGGTTTCGGCGTGCCGGACGACAAGGGCAACTGGACCGGCCTTGACGTCGACCTGTGCCGTGCGCTGGCCGCGGCCGTCTTCGACGATCCGAACAAGGTCAAGTTCATCCCGCTGTCGGCGAAGGACCGCTTTACGGCCCTTCAGTCGGGCGAGGCGGACGTCCTCATCCGCAACACCACCTGGACGATGTCGCGCGATACCTCGCTCGGCCTCAACTTCACGGGCGTCAACTACTATGACGGCCAGGGCTTCATGGTCCGCAAGAGCCTCGGCATCTCCTCGGCGCTCGAGCTCGACGGCGCCTCGGTGTGCACTCAGCAGGGCACGACGACGGAGCTCAACCTCGCGGACTATTTCCGCGCCAACAACATGAAGTACGAGGTGGTGGCCTTCGCGACGTCGGACGAAACCGTCAAGGCCTATGATTCGGGCCGCTGCGACGCCTTCACCACCGACGCTTCGGGCCTTTACGCCGAGCGCCTGAAGCTGACGAACCCCGATGATCACATCGTCCTGCCGGAGATCATCTCCAAGGAGCCGCTCGGCCCGTCCGTCCGCCATGGCGACGACCAGTGGTTCGACGTGGTGAAGTGGGTGCATTACGCCATGCTCAATGCCGAGGAGCTCGGCGTCACCAAGGCCAATGTCGACGAGCAGCTGAAGTCTGACAATCCCGAGATCAAGCGCCTGCTCGGCGCCGAAGGCAAGTTCGGAGAGGCCATCGGCCTCACCAATGATTGGGCCTACCGGGTCATCAAGCACGTGGGGAACTACGGCGAAATCTTCGAGAAGAACGTGGGCGAGGGATCGCTCCTGAAGATCAAGCGTGGCCTCAACGCGCTGTGGACCAAGGGCGGTCTGCAGTACGCGCCGCCGATCCGCTGAGAAGAGCGGTGCCCCGGGCCGGGGAGGACGGTCCGGGGCACCGGTGACGGTCACAAGCAAGCAACTGCCTGTAAACAGGTTAAGCAGACCGGCGGGCGGGTGCTATAATAACAAACGTCCAAGGTGGGCCGCCAGACGCCTGCCGTTACAAGGGGAATGAAAATGAAAAAAGAACGCAAGATGACGGGAGTGGGGTGCTTCGGCTGTTAGCCTGACCGACAAGCGAACGCCGGCCGACATCTTTCATGTCGGCCGCAATGTAGTTGCCAAGACGGGAGCGTTCCGCACGTTCCCGTGTCGGGAGGCATGTCAGTGACCGACGTTACCCAAAGCACAAGTCCGCGCACGAGTCTGATCAACGACCCCAGGGTGCGCGGCATTGCCTATCAAGTGATCCTCGTCGCCATTCTCGCCCTGCTTATCTACGAGGCGACGACCAATGCCATCGAGAACCTGCGCAGGGCGAGGATCGCCTCGGGGTTCGACTTCCTGTCGACGACGGCGGGTTTCGACGTCAATCAGACGCTCATTCCCTTCAGCAGCTCGGGCGGTTCGACCTATGGCGACGCCTTCATCGTCGGCCTGCTCAACACGCTGCTGGTCGCCGCCATCGGCATCGTGCTGGCCACGATCCTTGGCTTCATCGTGGGCGTCGCGCGCCTGTCGTCCAACTGGATCGTAGCGAAACTCGCCAAGGTCTATGTCGAGGCGATCCGCAACGTGCCGCTGCTGCTGCAGCTGTTCATCTGGTACAACGCGGTGCTGAAGGCGCTGCCCAATCCGCGCCAGTCTTACGAGGTGGGGAGCGGCATTTTCCTCAACAACCGCGGCCTCTTCGCGCCGCAGCCGCTGCTCGAGCCCGGGGCCGGCCTCGTCATCGGCGCAGCCGTCGCGGGCATCGTCGGCGCCTTCATCTTTCGGCGCTGGGCAAGGCGACGCCAAGAGATGACGGGACAGCAGGCGCCCGTCGGCACCGTGGCGCTGGCGCTCATCGTGGGCCTGCCGCTCCTCGTGTTCCTGCTCGCCGGGCGGCCTATCGCCCTCAGCTATCCCGAACTGCGCGGCTTCAATTTTGCGGGCGGGGTGCAGATCTTTCCCGAGTTCGTGGCGCTGCTCGTCGGCTTGTCGACCTATACGGCTGCGTTCATCGCCGAGATCGTGCGTGCTGGCATCCTTGCCGTATCGCGCGGGCAGACCGAGGCGGCGCACGCGCTCGGCCTGCGCGAGGGGCCGACGCTCAGGCTCGTCGTCATCCCGCAGGCGATGCGCGTCATCGTGCCGCCGCTGACCAGCCAGTATCTCAACCTCACCAAGAACTCGTCCCTGGCAGTGGCCATCGGCTATCCGGACCTCGCGCAGGTCTTCATGGGCACCGTGCTCAACCAGACGGGGCAGGCGGTCGAGGTGATCGCGATCACCATGGCGGTCTATCTCGCCATCAGCCTCATCACCTCGCTGGTGATGAACATCTACAACCGCCGTGCGGCGATCGTCGAACGATGAGGAGGTGACGATGGCCATCACGACCGAACCCGTCGCCTACGTCCGTGGCACTCCCATCGCTGAACAGCCGCCGCCGCTGATGGCGCGTGGCTGGGTCGCCTGGGTGCGCGAGAACCTGTTCTCGTCCGTCGGCAACACCATCCTGACGCTGATCGCGCTTTACATCATCTATCTCGTCGTGCCCCCGGCGATCCGCTTCTTCTTCCTCGATGCGGTATGGACGGGCAGCGACCGCGAGGCGTGCCTCGCGGCCAGCGTCGGCCGAGAGGTGGGGGCCTGCTGGGCCTATGTGGACGCCAAGTTCAGCTATTTCGTCTACGGATCCTATCCGTGGGACGAGCGCTGGCGCGTCGACATCGTCTTCGTGCTCGGCGCCATCGGCATCGCTTGGTTGCTGTGGCTCGACGCGCCGAAGCGCAACCTCGGGGCTCTCTACTTCTTCGTCATCTTCCCTGTGGTCGCCTTCATCCTGCTGCGCGGCTCGACGGCCGTCGGCCTCGAGCGGGTCGACACCTCGCTGTGGGGCGGCATCCTCGTGACGCTCGTCGTCTCCATCGTCGGCATCGTCGTGTCGCTGCCGCTCGGCGTGCTGCTCGCTCTCGGCCGGCGCTCGCGCCTGCCGCTCGTCAGGCTCGCCAGCGTCATCTTCATCGAGGTCGTGCGCGGCGTACCGCTGATCACCGTGCTGTTCATGGCCAACACGATGCTGCCGCTCTTCCTGCCGGGCAACATGTCGCCCGACAGGCTGCTGCGGCCGCTGGTGGGCGTCGCGCTCTTCGCCTCCGCCTACATGGCCGAGGTGGTGCGCGGCGGGCTGCAGGCGATCCCCAAGGGCCAGTACGAGGGGGCGATGTCGCTCGGGCTCGGCTACTGGCGGATGATGCGCCTCATCATCCTGCCGCAGGCGCTGCGCATCGTCATCCCCGGCATCGTCAACACCTTCATCGGCCTGTTCAAGGACACGACGCTGGTGTCCATCGTCGGCATCTTCGACCTCATCAAGACCGTCGAGGTGACGCTCGTCGACCCGACCTGGGCGACGCCCGTGACACGGCTCACCGGTTACGCCTTCGCGGGGCTTTTCTATTTCATCTGCTGCTACGGCATGTCGCGCTATTCGCTGGCGGTGGAACGCCGGCTCGCGGCTGGACAAAAGAGGTAAGAAACGATGGCAATGGCAACCGCAACGGACCGTCCGGCCCAGCTCAAGCCCGTTTCGCTGAAGACCGAGACCGCGGTCGAGATGATTGGCGTGCACAAGTGGTACGGCGAGTTCCATGTGCTGCGCGACATCAATCTCAAGGTGACGCGCGGCGAGCGCATCGTCGTGTGCGGTCCATCGGGTTCGGGCAAGTCGACCATGATCCGCTGCATCAATCGGCTTGAGGAGCACCAGCAGGGCAAGATCATCGTCGATGGCGTGGAACTGACCAACGACCTGAAGCGGATCGACGAGATCCGGCGCGACGTCGGCATGGTGTTCCAGCACTTCAACCTGTTCCCGCACCTCACTATCCTCGAGAATTGCACGCTGGCGCCGATCTGGGTGCGCAAGATGCCGAAGAAGGACGCGGAAGAGATCGCGATGCACTATCTCACCCGCGTCAAGATCCCCGAGCAGGCCAACAAATATCCGGGCCAGCTCTCGGGCGGGCAGCAGCAGCGCGTCGCCATCGCGCGCTCGCTGTGCATGAGCCCGAAGATCATGCTGTTCGACGAGCCGACCTCGGCGCTCGACCCGGAGATGGTCAAGGAGGTGCTCGATACCATGGTCACGCTCGCGGAAGAGGGCATGACCATGCTCGTCGTCACCCACGAGATGGGCTTTGCGCGGCAGGTGGCGAACCGCGTCATCTTCATGGATGCGGGACAGATCGTCGAGATGAACACGCCCGACGAGTTCTTCAAGAATCCGCAGCACGAGCGTACCAAGCTCTTCCTCAGCCAGATTCTGCACTGAGGACGGGCCCTTGAGAGCCTGCCGGCCGGGCCGCTTCCCGGGCTGCCGGCTGACGGAGTGCGGGGACCTGCGGAGCGACTCGCTACGTTTGCCGCGTCATGGCCGGGTCCGTCCCGGCCGCCCACGCCTTTGACCTTGCAGGCGTTTCGAGGCGTGCATGCCCTGCAACGAGCCGGCGTGACGGGCGCAGGCATCACTCGTGTCGCCTTGCATCCTCATTGGCAGTGCAACAGCGTATGAAAACCATCGGGCGGGCCGGGCGGTCCGCCCGACGGCCTTTGGGGGGAAGAGCATGTTGCGCCTCGTGTTGCTGATCGCTGCCGCCCTTGCGGTTGCCTTCGCGATTTCCTTCATTCTCGGGCGCAGGGGCGTTTTCGTCGCCGCGGCAGCCTTCGTTGTCGGTGCGGCGAGCGGCATCCTCTCGACCATCATCACGGCCTGCAGCCAATGCTGGACAGAGGCGCTGAGC
Organism: Chelatococcus sambhunathii; assembly: GCF_001418005.1. Classification (GTDB taxonomy): domain Bacteria; phylum Pseudomonadota; class Alphaproteobacteria; order Rhizobiales; family Beijerinckiaceae; genus Chelatococcus_A; species Chelatococcus_A sambhunathii. The sequence continues at coordinate 69,767 of NZ_LIOL01000002.1, forward strand.
GTCGGCGCCTTCGTGTCCATGCCTTTCTTCGTGGTCGGCTGGTTCGCGCTGGCGCAGGCGGAGGTCGAGCGCCGGCACAGGCGGCTGCTCCTCGGTCTCGGCGCGCTGATGCTGGTGCAGGTCATCTGGGCGGCGCGCATGACAGTGCTCGCCACCTTCCAGGGTGTCTGCCCCTGCAGCGCACAGCTGTGGTGGCTGCGCACCAGCGAGGTCGCCTCCGTCGGCTTCGACAGGCTGGCGGGACCGTGGTTCATGCTCGAGGCGGTGATGACGCTCGCGGTGCTGTTCAGCGCCGGCCGCCGGCTCGTCGAGGACGCGCCGGCGCGGTGAGCGTCCCGAGCCTCAGGGGCTCCGGTCCTCGGCCGGTTGCCGGTCGAGGATCTCGACGGAATGGCCTTTCAGCTCGACGTCGATCACTCGGCGGGTGAACTTCGCGAGGACGGCAACCCCGCCGGCGGCGAGCAGGAACGTCAGCATCAGGGTTGCGACGTCGCCAAGTTCCATGAGGCCACCGATGGCCCAGCCGGTGGCGACCGCGACACCGAGGATCTCGGTGCCGACGAGAATGACCGCGCTCACGGCGGTCGCGCGGGCGACGCCCTTCCTGGAAAACTGGACGGACATCGCTCACCTCCGCGGCAATGGCAGAACGGTGGCGGGGTGGGGCACGCACGCAGCCGCGCGCAAGCAGCCGGCAGCGGCCGCAGAATGGGTCGAAGAATACATGGATGTGACCTCGTCAGCCGCCCGACAGGCGGCGAGGCAAGCTCCAGCCGGCATGGCCGACTGCGTGAAACCGGCGCGGCGAACCGCGCCGCCGGTTCACGCCGCGGGCGGGCCCGTCTGCGGACGGGCGCAGGGAGCATGGGAGCGCGCCGGCCAGGCTGCCGGCTGGCCGAATGTGCATCGCGGAGCGGCTTCGGGCGCGGCCGCGGCAGTCGCATGGGGCGTCAGCGGTGCCGGCGGGTCGGAGGGACCGGCGAACGGCTGGCTGCTTCCGCCGCGCGGGGTAAGAACATCGTGGAGGGCGGCCGGCGAGAGATTGCCGGTGGCGACGGCCTGTGCCGTGACGACGATGTCGGGGGACGGCGGCACAAGCGGCCGCCCGCCCTGCAAGGCAAGGAAGAGGATGCCTGCGAGCAGCGCCAGCAATGTCAGCGGTGCGTGGGAGCGCTCCGTCACCGTCCGTGCAACCCTTCTCCTGCCGTTTCGGCTTCGCTATAGCGCGCGGCATCGCAGGCCGCAAAGTGGACAGTGGCGGTAGGGGGCTTCGCGCAGCCAGCTAAATCGATATAAGACGCCGCAGTGAGAATGCGATGGGCGCGCTGCGCCCGATGAGCGAGGGGCTGTGATGGAACAGACTTGGCGGTGGTTCGGCCCACAGGATCCGGTAACCCTGGCCGATGTGCGCCAGACCGGTGCCACCGGGATCGTCAGCGCGTTGCACCAGATCACCAGCGGCGAGTCCTGGACCGTCGAGGCCGTCGCGGAGCGGCGCGCCTTGATCGAGCAGGCGGGACTCACCTGGTCCGTCGTCGAGAGCATCCCGGTCCACGACGACATCAAGACCCGCTCGGGCAACTTCCGGCGCTACATCGACAACTGGATCGCCTCGCTGCGCGCCTGCGCCGCCGGCGGCGTCACCACCATCTGCTACAACTTCATGCCAGTGGTGGACTGGACGCGCACCAACCTGATGTGGCAGGTCGCCGACGGCAGCTTTGCCCTGCGCTTCGACATGGTGGATTTCGCCGCTTACGACGTCTTCATCCTGGAGCGTCAGGGCGCCGAGGCGAGCTATCCCGAGGCCATCCTCTCGGCGGCCCGCGTCCGCGTCGCCGCCATGAGCGAGGCCGACAAGGACGCGCTCGAGCGCAACATCATCGCCGGCCTGCCGGGCTCGGATTTTACTCACGACCGCGCGGGCATGCGCAAGCTGCTCTCCGCCTATGACGGCATCGGCCCGGCCGAGTTGCGCGCCAATCTCGTTGCCTTCCTGCAGGAGGTGGCGCCGGTGGCGGAGGAGGTCGGCGCGCGCCTGTGCATCCATCCGGACGATCCGCCGTTCTCGCTCTTCGGCCTTCCGCGCGTCGTCTCCACGGCAGAGGACGCCCGTGCCGTCCTGGCCGCGGCGGACACGCCGGCGAACGGGCTGACCTTCTGCGTCGGATCTTACGGCGCGCGGGCGGACAACGACCTCGTCGCCATGGTGCGCGAATTCGGCCCGCGCATCCACTTCGCCCACCTGCGCAACGTGAAGCGCGAGGACGACGGCTCCTTCTTCGAGGACGACCATCTCGCCGGCTCGTCCGACATGATCGGTGTCATCGGGGCGCTCCTCGACGAGGAGGCGCGCCGCCGTGCCGAGGGGCGGGCGGATGCCGTCATCCCCATGCGGCCGGACCACGGCCACCTCATGCTCGACGATGTCGGCAAGAAGACGAACCCCGGCTATTCCTGCATCGGCCGCCTGCGCGGCCTCGCCGAACTGCGCGGCGCGATGATGGCGCTGCAGCGGGTGCAGGGCAGGGCGTAAGGGGGCGTCGGCCATCGCCGGGGGCATGGCCGCGCTCGTCCATGGCCGTCGTTTGGCAAGACGAAGCCACGGAGTGCAACGCCCCAGTCGTCATGCCCCGCGCCTGATCGGCCGCCTGCGCGACAAGCCGCGCAGCGCAAGTCCCCCGCCATCATGCCCGCGCCTGTCGCGGGCATCCGCGCGGCGATGCTGGCAGGAGCGCAAAAGGCGTGGATGGCCGGGACAGGCCCGGCCATAACCCCGGGGAAGCGTTGCTCGTCCGCACGAGACTCAGCGGCCTGTGCACACGTTGCGGCACGCGGGGCAGGCCTCGGCGGTGCGGGGAGACTTCGGCCGCGATGGCTATCCGTATGCCGTCACCGCGCCATCCAGCCGCCGTCGACCGGCAGCACCGTGCCGGTGACGTAGCCGCTTGCCGGGGCGGCGAAGAAGAGGACGGCGGTGGCGAGGTCCTGCGGCGCGCCCCACCGGCCGGCAGGGATGCGATCCATGAGTTGACGTGTGCGCTCGGGATCCGCCCTGAGGGCCGCCGTGTTGTCCGTCTCCATATAGCCGGGGGCGATGGCGTTGACGGTGATGCCCTTCGGCGCCAGCTCGTTCGCCATGAGCTTGGTGAGGCCGGCGACGCCGTGCTTCGCCGCCGTGTAGGCCGGCACGCGGATGCCGCCCTGGAAGGAGAGGAGCGAGGCGATGTTGACGATGCGGCCCGGCCGGCCGCTCGCCACCATGTGCCGCCCGACCGCCTGCGAGAGCTGGAAGAGGCTCTTGAGGTTCACGGTCATCACCGCGTCCCAGTCCGCCTCCGTATAGTCGAGCACGTTCTCGCGGCGAATGATGCCGGCGTTGTTGACGAGGATGTCGACGCCACCGGCCCTTGCGACGATGTCGGCGACGAGGGCAGGGAAGTCCTGCGGCTTCTCGAGGTCGCACACGACCTCGTGGAAGCTGCAGCCCTGCGCGGCGACGGCACGGGCCGTTTCCGGCATGGGGCGCGAGCCGAGGCCGACGACGTCCGCCCCGGCACTGGCGAGCGCCTCGGCCAGCGCCTTGCCGAGGCCGGTGCGCGCGCCGGTGACGAGGGCGACCTTGCCGGAGAGGTCGAAGAGGCTGGCGAAAGCCGGCGCAGTGCTGGTCGTGGTCGTCATGGGCCGGCTCCTCAGCGCAGGTCCTGCATGGCGATCATGTCCATGTCGGTGAAGGCCTGGTTGTCGCCGGCCATGCTCCAGATGAAGGCATAGCTCGTGGTGCCGGCGCCGCAGTGGATCGACCAGGGCGGGGAGACGATGGCCTCTTCGTTGCGCACGACGAGATGGCGCGTCGCCTCGGGCCGGCCCATCAGGTGCACCGTGAAGGCGTTCTCCGGCAGCTCGAAATAGAGATAGGCCTCCATGCGCCGGTCGTGGGTGTGGGCCGGCATCGTGTTCCAGACGCTGCCGCTCTCAAGGCGGGTGAGGCCCATGACGAGCTGGCAGGTCGGCAGCACGTCCGGATGCAGGTACTGGAAGATGGTGCGCTTGTTGGCGGTCTCCTGGCTGCCGAGCGGGACGGCCTTCGCCGCCTCCTTGGTGATGTGCCGGGCGGGATGGCGCGCGTGGGCCGGGGCCGTGTTGATGTAGAACTTGGCCGGATTGGCGGGATCGACGCTGGCGAAGGTCACGTCGGCCGTGCCGGAGCCGAGATAGAGCGCGTCCTGGAAGCCGAGGTCGAAGGTTGTGCCGTCGGCCGTGATGCGGCCGGGGCCGCCGATGTTGACGAGGCCGAGCTCGCGGCGGGCGAGATGATGCTCGCTGCCGACGAGCTGCGCATGGGCCTCGGTGAAGGCGAGGGGCTCGCCGAGCGGCACGGCGCCGGCGAGCATCAGCCGGTCGTAGTGGGTGTAGGTGACGTTGAGCGCGCCGGGCACGAGCAGGCCGGGCACGAGGAAATTCTCGCGCAGCGCTTCCGTGTCGAAGGTCTCCGCCTCGCGCCAGTGGATGGCGTGGCGGGTCTCGATGGACATGGTGGTTCCTTGGGCGGGCATAGGTTGGGCCTCGTGGTTGCGGATGGATGGCGCCGCCGCCGGCTCACTCGAAGAGGTGAGGGTGGTCGGCCTCTACGCGCGGGAGAGCGCGCAGGATCTCGTTGAGGTGGTAGCGCATGGCCTTCTCGGCAGCGTCGGCGTCGCGCGCGTCGATGGCGGTCATGATGGCGCGATGTTGGGTGACGAGCGGGCGCATCGCCTCGGTGCCGGGCAGGGTGAGATAGCAGACCCTGTCCATGTGAGCCTTGAGGTCCTCGATTGCCTGCCAGGCAAGGATGCTGCCCGTGCCCTCGACGAGGGCCAGATGGAACAGTTCGTCCGTGCGCTGGAAGGCTGTATGGTCGCCGCGCTCGGCCGCCTTCTCCTGCAGGTCGAGCAGGTCGTCGATGCGCTGGCGGCTCTGGGAGGAAAAGCCCTCGCAGGCGCGGCGGACGACGGCCGCCTCCACCGCTTCGCGCACAAAGCGCGCCTCCATCATCTGGCGTACGGAGAGAAGGGCAACGACAGTGCCGCGCTGGGGCAGCGTCTCGACCAGGCGTGACCTCGCAAGCGCGATGAGCGCCTCGCGTACCGGCTGGCGCGAGACGCCCCAGCGCTGGGCGATCTCCACCTCCGACAGGCGTGTTCCGGGGGCTATGGCAAGCGTGATGATGGCTCGCCGCAACTCGCGCTCGACGCGTCGCGCCGCCGATTCGAAAGTGGTCTGCGATTCTGCTCGCACGGTTTTCGACCCTATTCAAACGGTTCAAATTATGTTTGAAACGGTTCAAATGGCTGTTGCTCCATATAGCAGAGCATACTACCATACACAAATATACGATTGCGGAGGACGCCGCGGCGGTCGACATTCACTGCCAGGGGCGCAATCTGGAATGACAAGATGGCCGGGCAATACCGGTAGGGGGAAGGGGAGGAGACATGCAGGATCTCGGGCGCTCGCCTGCAGCTTCCGCCGAAATCGCAAAGCGCTTCGTGGCGGCCCGTCGCGCGGCAGTGGCGCTCGATTCCTTTCCCGGTCCGCTGCCCGCTTCCGTTGATGGGGCCTATGCCGTTCAAGACGAAGCGATCCGCCAATGGGGCGCACCCGTCGTGGGCTGGAAGGTCGCGCTCATCCATCCGGACCTTCGCCCGGCCTACGGCGGCGCGGAGCGACTCGTCGGCCCGGTCTTCGCCGGCACGCTGGTCGAGGCGAGAGGGGAAGCGGTGGCCGCGCCGGTGATCGAGGGCGGCTTTGCGGCCATCGAGGCCGAGTTCGCGGTCCGTCTCGGCGCCGACCTGCCGGCGCGCGATGCGCCCTACGGCCTCGACGACGTGACGCAAGCGGTGGACGACCTCTTCCTCGCCGTGGAGGTTGCCAGCAATCCGCTCGCCGTCATCAACGATCTCGGGCCGGCTGCCATTATCAGCGGCTTCGGCAACAATGCCGGCGTCATCCTCGGGCCGGCGGTGAGGGGCTGGCGCGATGCGCCGCTCGAGGCGCTCGCGACCCGTGTCGTGGTTGACGGTGCGACCGTCGGCGAGGGCAGTGCAGCGAAGGTGCCGGGCGGACCCCTCGGCGCCCTCCTCTTCGCCGCCAATTGCCTGTCCGCGCGAGGCGTTGGCCTCAAGACCGGCGATATCGTCTCGACCGGGGCGAGCACGGGCATCCATCCGGTGCGACCGGGCATGGAGGCGATCGTGTCGTGCGGCGCGGCCGGCGACATCCGTCTTTCTGTTACCCGCGCCGTCGGCGAGGGGTGATCCGCGGTCGGCCGGCGCCAGGGGCTCCCCCGCGCCACCGCCGCCGCTGCGGCCTGTCGGGTCCGCCAAGAAAACGAGGGCGAAAAGCCCCGGTTCCATTTCCAGGGAGGCATCTTGAATGCTTAAATTCGGCACTCTCATCGGCACGGCGCTCGCAGCTGCGGCGCTTGCCATCGCGCCCGCGTCGGCGCAGACCGTCCTTCGTTCGGCGGACGTCCACCCCGACGGCTATCCCACCGTCGAGGCCGTGAAATACATGGGCTCCCTGCTCAAGGAGGCCACTAACGGGCGGTATGACATCAAGGTCTTCGTCTCCGAGCAGCTCGGCAGCGAGAAGGACACGATCGAGCAGACGCGCTTCGGCGTGCTCGACCTCAACCGCGTCAACATGGCGCCGTTCAACAACCTCATCCCGGAAACGGGCGTGCTGTCGCTGCCATTCCTCTTCCGTTCGGTCGACCACATGCACAAGGTTGTCGACGGGCCGATTGGCGACGAGATCCTGAAGGCTTTCGAGGCGCATGACCTCGTCGGGCTCGCCTTCTACGATTCCGGCGCACGCAGCCTCTACACGACGAAGAAGCCGGTGCGCAGCCTCGATGACGTGAAGGGGCTCAAGATCCGCGTGCAGCAGTCCGACCTCTTCATCGGCATGGTCAAGGCCATGGGTGGCAATCCGACGCCGATGCCCTACGGCGAGGTCTATTCGGCGCTGCAGACGGGCGTCATCGACGGGGCCGAGAACAACTGGCCGAGCCTCGAGAGCTCCAAGCACTTCGAGGTGGCGAAGTTCTACACGCTCACCGAGCACTCCCTGTCGCCGGAGGTGCTGGTGATGTCGAAGAAGGTGTGGGACAAGCTCTCGCCTGAGGATCAGGCCGCCTTCCGCGACGCGGCGAAGAAGTCCGTCGTCAAGATGCGCGAGCTCTGGCAGGCGCGCGAGAAGAAGTCCGAGGAGATCGTACGGCAGGCCGGCGTCGAGGTGATCACCATCGACAAGAAGCCGTTCGAGGAAGCGATGAAGCCCTTCTACGCCTCCTTCGTGAAGGATCCCAAGCTGCAGGCGCTGGTGGAGAAGATCCGCGCGGTGCAGTGACAACGTCGGTGGATCACTCCGTCCGGGCCATGGATCCGGACGGAGTGGAAGCGCCGGCCCCCGACCGCACACCGTCATGCCCGCGCTCGTCGCGGGCATCCACGCCGTGACGCTCGCGCAGATTGAAGGCGCGGATGGCGACGGCAATGCGTATACGCATTGCCGGCCATGATGGGCGAAGAGGGGTCTCAAGCACCCACGTCGTAGCTTGTGACGAACGGCAAGATCGTGGATGGCCGGGACAAGCCCGGCCATGACGAGCCATAAATGTCGTTCCCAAGCCCCTTTTTAGATACCGGACCGCCATCGGACCGCCCATGACATCCATCCTGACATCCCTGCATCGCCTGCTGCGCGTCCTGTCGACGGTGGCGCTCTGGCTTTCCGCCGCCGGGCTCGTGGCCATGACCGCCGCCGTTGCCTGGCAGGTCTTCGGCCGCTACGTGCTCAACGACACGCCGAGCTGGACGGAGCCGATCTCGCTCCTCCTGATGAGCTGGTTCATCCTGCTCGGGGCGGCTGTGGGGGTGCGCGAGAACTTCCACCTCGGGCTCGACATCGTGCGCTTCTTCGCGCCTGACCGGATGGCACGATTCATGGACGGCATCAGCCTCGTCGCCATCACGGGCTTCGGCCTCGCCATGGCGTGGTTCGGCTGGACGCTCGTCGTCGGCACCTGGTCAGCTACCATCCCGGTGCTGGGAATCCCCGGCGGCATTGACTACCTGCCGCTCGTCGTCGGCGGCGGGCTCATCGCCCTTTTCGCCGTCGAGCGGCTCGTCGGCATGATCGCCCACCCGCGCGAAGACATCGTGGCCGCCAAGACCGCCGCGGATCTGGAGGCGCACTGATGGAACTCTGGGTCCTCTTCGGCACGTTCTTCGGCCTGCTCGTCCTCGGCACGCCGGTGGCCTTCTGCCTCGGCATCGCGTCGCTGGCGACGGTGTTTTACATGGGAATGCCGCCGTTCGTCGTCTTCCAGCGGCTCAACTCCGGCATCAACGCCTTTGCGCTGATGGCCATTCCCTTCTTCGTCTATGCCGGCGACCTCATGGTGCGCGGCGGCATCGCCGGCAAGCTGGTGCGCCTCGCGGCCGCCCTCGTCGGCCACCTGCGCGGTGGCCTCGGGCAGGTCAACATCGTCGCCTCCACGCTCTTCGGCGGCGTCTCCGGCTCGGCAGTTGCTGACGCCTCGGCGGTCGGCGGGCTGATGATCCCGCAGATGCGCGAGCGCGGCTATGCCGCCGACTACGGCGTCAACGTCACGGTGACCTCGGCCATCATCGCGCTGATGATCCCGCCCTCGCACAACATGATCATCTATTCGATGTCGGCGGGCGGGCGCATCTCGATCGCCGACCTCTTCACCGCCGGCATCATCCCCGGGCTGCTGCTTGCTGCCGCCCTCATGGTGGCCGCCTATGTGGTTGCCCGGTGGCGCGGCTATCCGGCCGGGGTCTTCCCGGGCTGGGGCGCCATGCTGCCGATCCTCGTCGGGGCGGTGCCGGGCATCCTGCTCATCGGCATCATCTTCGGCGGGGTGCGTTCGGGCGTCTTCACGGCGACCGAGAGCTCATGCATCGCCGTCGTCTATGCGGTGGCGGTCACGGTACTCGTCTATCGCGAGATGGGCTGGCGCGACTTCGTCGAGGCGACGCTGGGCGCCGTGCGCACCACGGCGATGGTTCTGCTCGTCATCGGCAGCGCCGCCTCCTTTGGCTGGCTGCTGGCGCTTCTGCAGGTGCCGACGGCGATGGTGGAGGGCATGCGTGCGCTGTCCGACAATCCCATCGTCATCTTCCTCCTCATCAACCTCATCCTGCTGGTGCTCGGCTGCTTCATGGACATGTCGCCGCTGATCATCATCACGACACCGATCTTCCTGCCGGTCGTCACCGCCTTCGGCATGGACCCGGTGCATTTCGGCGTCATCCTGGTGCTCAACCTCGGCATCGGCCTGTGCACGCCGCCGGTCGGATCCGTGCTTTTCGTCGGTTGCGCCGTCGCTCGTATCGGCATCATGCAGGCGGTCAGGACCATCTGGCCCTTCTACGGGGCGTGTTTCGCCGTGCTGATGCTCGTCACCTACGTGCCGTCGCTGTCGCTGTGGCTCCCGGCCCTCTTCCGGTAACGATGCGAAAACCGTCCGAAAACGTGTGTGTGCAAACGAAAACTGTCTTGCAGGTGGCCCGGCGTGGTGAAACCATGCCGGGCCCAACCGATCCGAGACGGTCATGTCTATCCGAGACGTCCTTGAAGCCGTTCGAGACCGCCGCGATGAGCTGGCCGCCCTTACGGCCGACCTGATCCGCATCCCGACCGTCAACCCGCCGGGGGAGAACTATCGCGACTGCGCCGAATTCGTCGGCGAGCGGCTCCGCCGGCGCGGCTTCGACATCGCCTATGTCCGCGCGGAGGGAACGCCCGGCGACAGCGACCGCTATCCGCGCTGGAACGTCATCGCGCGCAAGGAGGGCGCCCGGCCGGGTCCCTGCGTCCATTTCAATTCCCATATCGACGTCGTCGAGGCCGGGGCGGGCTGGACGCGCGACCCCTTCGGCGGGCAGATCGAAGACGGCAAGGTCTACGGCCGCGGTGCCTGCGACATGAAGGGCGGGCTCGCAGCCTCCATCATCGCGGCCGAGGCCTTCATCGATCTCATGCCCGGTTTTCCCGGCGCCATCGAGATCTCCGGCACGGCCGACGAGGAATCGGGCGGCTACGGCGGCGTTGCCTATCTCGCGGGCAAGGGCTTCTTCTCGAAGCCGCGCGCCGATCACGTCATCATTCCCGAGCCGCTCAACAAGGACTGCATCTGCCTCGGCCATCGCGGCGTGTGGTGGGCGAAGATCGAAACGAAGGGCCGCATCGCGCACGGCTCCATGCCCTTCCTCGGTGATTGCGCCGTGCGCCACATGGGCGCGGTCCTCAATGCCTTCGAGTGTGAGCTCATCCCGGCGCTCGCCGCGCGCCGCACGGCGATGCCCGTGATCCCGCCGGGCGCGCGCAGTTCGACCCTCAACATCAATTCCATCCACGGCGGGCAAGGCGAGGACCATGACGGCCTGCCGTCGCCCTGCGTGCCGGATTCCGCGCGCATGGTCATCGACCGCCGCTTCCTCATGGAAGAGAAGATCGAGGACGTGAAGGCCGAGGTGATCGGCATCCTCGACCGGCTGGCCAGGGAGCGGAAGGACTTTGCCTACGCCATCGAGGACCTGTTCGAGGTGCAGCCGACGATGACCGACCGCGAGGCGCCCGTGGTGCAGGCCGTTGCGGGCGGGATCCGCGAGGTCATGGGCCAGGAGCCGAGCTATGTCGTCTCGCCTGGCACCTACGACCAGAAGCACGTCGATCGCATCGGTCGGTTGAAGGACTGCATCGCCTATGGTCCGGGCATTCTCGACCTGGCGCACCAGCCGGACGAATATGTCGGCATCGACGACATGGTCGATTCGGCGAGGGTGATGGCGCGCGCCTTGCATGAGCTTCTGGAGGGTGGCGGCAAGGCGTGAGCGTGTTGTGCACGCGCCGTCATGCCCGCACTTGTCGCGGGCATCCACGCCCTGCAGCCTGCGCAGAAGGCGTGGATGGTAATGCAGCGCGGACACGCGCTGCGCTTACGGGAAGTGTCGCAAGTCGGGCAAGCCCGCCTTGCGAGGACGAGCCCGGCGATGACGAAAGGCGTGCCTGGCATGATATCGACAACAAGTGACCTTGCGACGAAGGAGGGGCCGGAATGTATCGCCGTCTGATGCAGCATCTGGTGAGGGGGACGGCCGCTGTCGCCGTATCGGCCGGCATCCTCCTTGGCACGCCGGCCTTGGCGGCGCGGACGGACGTCATTCTCGGCATCCGGCTCGAGCCGCCGCATCTCGACCCGACGGCGGGCGCCGCGGCGGCGATCGCGGAAATCGTCTACAACAACGTCTTCCAGGGCCTGACGCGCATCGACCGCGACGGGACGGTGAAGCCCTCGCTCGCCGAGCGCTGGGAGGTGTCGGAGGACGGCAAGGTCTACACCTTCCACCTGCGGCAGGGCGTGAAGTTCCACGACGGCACGACCTTCGACGCCGAGGACGTGAAGTTCTCGCTCGACAGGGCGCGCGCGGCCGACAGCGTCAACCCGCAGAAAGGCCTTTTCGAGCCCATCGACACCGTCGAGGTGGTGGACCCGCAGACAGTGCGGATCACGCTGAAGCGCCCGAGCGGCAGCCTGCCGTTCAACCTCGGCTGGGCCGCCGCCGTCATCGTCGCGCCCGAGAGCGCCGCCGACAACAAGACGGCGCCGGTCGGCACCGGTCCCTTCAAGCTCGCCGAATGGGTGAAGGGCGACCACGTCACGCTGACGCGCAGCGACGGTTATTGGGGCGAGCCCGTCGCCCTCGAGAAGGCGACCTTCAAGATCATCGGCGACCCGACCGCCTCCTTCGCGGCGCTGATGGCCGGCGATGTCGACGCCTTCCCGATCTTCCCCGCGCCGGAGAACGTGCCGCAGTTCGAGGCCGACCCGCGCTTCACGGTCGTCGTCGGCGACACCGAGGGCAAGACCGTGCTTGCCATGAACAACGGCAAGAAGCCCTTCGACGACATCCGCGTGCGCCGCGCCGTCTCCCACGCCGTCGACCGCAAGGCGCTGATCGAGGGCGCCATGTACGGCTACGGCAAGCCCATCGGCTCGCATTTCGCGCCGCAGGACAAGGGCTATGTCGACCTCACGGGCAAGTATCCGTTCGATCCAGAGAAGGCCAAGGCGCTTCTGAAGGAGGCGGGGGCGGAGAACCTCTCCGTCCGGCTCGTGCTGCCGCCGCCGGACTATGCCCGCCGCGGCGGCGAGGTGCTGGCGGCGCAGCTGCGCAACGTCGGCATTTCGGTCGAGATCGTGCCGATGGAATGGGCGCAGTGGCTGAGCGAAGTGTTCCGCAACAAGAACTTCGACATGACCGTCGTGAGCCACGTGGAGCCGCTCGACCTCGATATCTATGCCCGCGACGACTATTACTTCGGCTACAAGGACCCGGACTACCGCGCGCTCTACGAGCGTTTCGTCGCCTCGACCGACGAGAGCGAGCGGCTCGCGCTCCTCGGCCAGTTGCAGGAAAAGCTGGCGGACGACGCCGTCAACGCCTGGCTGTTCCTCCTGCCCAAGATCGGCATCTGGGACGCGCGGCTCGAGGGGCTGTGGGAGAACACCCCGGTGCCGGCCAATGACCTGACGGAAGTCAAGTGGCGCGAGTAGCAGTGATCTCGGTCGTGTCCGGCTCCCCGCTCGCGGCGGCTCCTTCTCCATCTCCCCACCGCAAGCGGGAGGAGGGGGACAGCGTTGTTCGTGTCGCTGACGTCCGCTCGCGAAGCGAAGTAGTCGGACGTCTGTCGATGGCGACGTTCAGGTGGGGCTGACCTGAATGCTCGTCTATCTCGCCAAGCGCCTCGCCTCGCTCGCCGCGACGCTGGTCATCGCTTCGCTCGTCATCTTCGCGGTGATGGAGGTGCTGCCCGGAGATCCCGCCGAGATCATGCTGGGGACCAATGCGCGGCCGGATACGCTTGCGGCGCTCAGGGCCGATTTCGGCCTCGACCGGCCCGCGCCGGAGCGCTATGCGGCCTGGGTGGCAGGTTTCGTCCAGGGGGACCTCGGCCGCAGTTATACCTATTCGGTGCCTGTCGGCGAGCTTGTCGCGCAGCGCCTGTGGGTCAGCCTTCCGCTCGCCGCCATCTCGCTGCTTCTCACCGTCCTCATCGCCGTGCCCGTCGGCGCGCTCGCGGCGACGCGGCGCAACGGACCGGCCGATGTCGGCATCATGGCGGCGACGCAGGTCGGCATAGCGGTGCCGAACTTCTGGTTCGCCATGCTGCTCGTCTTCGTCTTTGCGGTGAGCCTTCGGCTCCTGCCCGCCGGCGGCTTTCCCGGCTGGGGGGCGGGCCTGTGGCCGGCGGGGCGTTCGCTCATCCTGCCGGCGGTGGCGCTCGCTCTGCCGCAGGCGTCGATCCTCGCCCGCGTGATGCGCTCCTCCCTCATCGACGCGCTCGGCGAGGACTACGTGCGCACCGCCCGTGCCAAGGGCCTGAGCCGGAGCGAGGTGGTGCGGCGGCACGCCCTGCGCAACGCGCTCATTCCCGTGCTCACCATCATGGGCCTGCAGTTCTCCTTCCTGCTCGCCGGCACCATCATCATCGAGAATGTCTTCTTCCTGCCGGGCCTCGGCCGCCTCGTCTTCCAGGCCATCACCCAGCGCGACCTCATCGTGGTCAAGAGCATCGTGATGCTGCTCGTCGCGAGCGTCGTCATCGTCAACTTCCTCGTCGAGGTGGCCTATGCCGCCGTCGACCCGCGCCTGAGGAGGCGGGCATGAGCGCGACCATGGCCCCTGGCCGGCGCCGCCTCGCCATCCGCGCGCTCGGCCACCCGAGCTTCCTCCTGGGGGCCGCGATCTCGCTCGTCGTCGCCGCCATGGCGCTCCTGTCCTTCGTGTGGACGCCGCACGACCCGACGGTGCTCGACATCGCCCGCAAGCTGCAGCCGCCCTCGGCGACGCACTGGCTCGGCACCGACCAGTACGGCCGCGACGTCCTGTCCATGATCATGCACGGGGCGGTCACGTCGATGGCCGTGTCCTTCGTGGCGGTGGGCATCGGGCTCGGGCTCGGCGTGCCGCTCGGGCTTCTGGCGGCCGCGCAGCGCGGCCTCGTCGGCGAGGCGGTGATGCGGGCGAACGACTTCGTCTTCGCCTTTCCGGCGCTCATCATCGCCATCATGCTGCGCGACATCTTCGGCCCCGGCGCCGTCAACGCCATGGTCGCCATCGGCATCTTCAACGTGCCGGTCTTCGCGCGGCTCGCCTATGGCGCGGCGCTGCCCCTGTGGACCCGCGAGTTCGTCATGGCGGCGCGTGTCGCCGGCAAGGGCGGCGGGCTCATCACGCTCGAGCATATCCTGCCCAACATGCTGAGCCTCGTCATCGTGCAGGCCACCATCCAGCTCTCGCTCGGCGTGCTGGCCGAGGCGGCCCTCTCCTATGTCGGGCTCGGCGTGCAGCCGCCGGCGCCGAGCTGGGGGCGCATGCTCAACGAGGCGCAGACGCTGATGGCGCTCGCGCCGCGCCTTGCGCTGGTGCCCGGCCTTGCCATCGTCGTCACGGTGATGGGCCTCAACCTCCTCGGCGACGGGTTGCGCGACCTGCTCGACCCGCGCCTTGCCCGGGAGCGCTGAGCGATGGCCATGTTCAGCGTCGAGGGGCTCGACCTTTCCATCTACGGCCTGCCGATCCTCAAGGGGGTCTCGCTCTCGGTGGGCGAGGGCGAGATCCTCGGGCTCGTCGGCGAATCCGGTTCCGGCAAGTCCATGACGGCGCTCGCGGCGATGCAGCTGATGCCGCGCGGTGCCAGCGCGACGGGCCGCATCCTGCTCGACGGCGAGGATCTTCTTTCCAAGAGCGAGGTGCAGATGTGCGCCTTGCGCGGGCGCGACATCGGCATGATCTTCCAGGAGCCGATGACGGCGCTCAATCCGCTGAAGACCATCGGCGCGCAGGTGGCGGAATGCTTTGCCCAGCACCTCGGTGCCCGGCGCGCCGAATGTATGGCCTGGGCCGGGCAGGCGCTGGAGCGGGTCGGCCTGCCGCCGTCGCGCTTTCCGCTCGACCGCTATCCGCACGAGCTCTCCGGCGGCCAGCGCCAAAGGGTTGTCATCGCCATGGCGGTGGCGCTGAAGCCCAAGCTCATCATCGCCGACGAGCCGACGACGGCGCTCGACGTGACGACGCAGGCCCAGATCCTCGAACTGATGCGCGAGCTGGTGGCCGAGGAGGGCACGAGCCTCCTCATAATCACCCACGACCTTGCCGTCGTCGCCGAGATGGCCGACCGCGTCACCGTGATGCGTTACGGCGAGGTGGTAGAGGAGGGCACGACGGCGGCCTTCTTCTCCGGCATGCGGCATCCCTATTCGAAGGCGCTGCTGGAAGCGTCGACTCACGTGCCGGCAAGGCGCAAGTTGACGGCGCCACCGATCCTCCCCCGTGAGGGGGAGGTGGCGCCGCATAGCGGCGACGGAGGGGGCGACGCGGCTGCCGTCGAGGGCACTGCTCCCAGCCCGGACCCCACCCGTCTCGCGCCGAGAGGCGCGAGCCATCCTCCCCTGAAGGGGAGGGATCAGCCGTATCCGTCACCCTCTCGCGGAGAGGAGGGACCAGGCACTCCTATCCTTGTTGCGCAGTCCGTCGTCCGTGAATATCGCGGCCGGCGCCGGTCGCTCTTCAGCGCGCCCGAGAAGCGGCGCGCCGTCGATGCCGTGAGCCTCGCCGTCCGGCCGGGCGAAAGCGTCGGGCTCGTCGGCGAATCCGGCTGCGGCAAGTCGACCCTCGCGCGCACGCTCATGGCGCTGGAGCCGCCGCAGGGCGGAGCCGTGCTGTTTCGCGGCCGCTCCTTGGCCGGTTTCTCGGCCGCCGATCTCACCGCCATGCGGCGGGCCGTGCAGGTGGTGTTCCAGGATCCCTATGGCTCCTTCGATCCGCGGCACAAGGCCGGCCGGCTCGTCGCCGAGCCGCTCCATCTCCTGCGTGGGGAGATCGACGCGGCGGAACGCAACCGGCGCATCGCCGCGGTGCTGCGCGATGTCGGCCTCAAGCCGGAAGATGCGGACAAATATCCGCACGAATTCTCCGGCGGGCAGCGCCAGCGCCTCGCCATCGCAAGGGCGCTCATCACGCGGCCGTCGCTCATCATCCTCGACGAGCCGGTGTCGGCGCTCGATGTCTCCATCCGCGCCCAGGTGCTCGACCTTCTCGCCGACCTGCAGGCCGAGCACGGGCTCGCCTACCTCTTCATCTCGCACGACCTCACGGTGGTGCGGGCCATCACCGACCGGGTGCTCGTGATGCGCGCCGGCCGGATCGTGGAAGAGGGGCCGACGGCGGAGGTGTTCGCGGCGCCGCGGCACGCCTATACGCGCGAGCTTCTCGCCGCCGCGCCCGACCTCTCCCGGGCGCTCGCGGCGCGAGCCATGCGCCCGGCGTGGGAGAGCCCGGCGGCGGGCGAGGTCCCCTCTGGCGGCTGAAGCGGCGATAGCTCTTTGCGATTCAATTAAATTGGAAAGAGCGTCTATCTTTTTGAGAATAGAGTTTTTTCTTCGCCGAACCGGTATCCACTTCGGCGGAAAATGCTCTAGAACAGCGTCAGCGACAGATCAGCGAACGGATGAACGAGATGACCACTGCCTTTGCGACCGACCGCGTCCTCATCGCCGGCGAATGGCGGGCGCCGGCGAGCCGCGAGACGCTTCCCCTCGTCAATCCTTCCGACGGCAGCGAACTGGCGCGCATCGCCGCCGGCGGCGCCCGCGATGTCGATGCTGCCGTCGGCGCGGCGGAGGAGGCCCTGTCCGGCGCCTGGGGGCGAATGACGGCGACCGAGCGCGGGCGCGTCCTTTCGGCCATGGGGCGGCTCGTGGCCGAGAAGGCGGACGAACTTGCCCGGCTCGAGGCGCTCGATGTCGGCAAGCCGCTGAAGCAGGCGAAGGCCGATGCGCTGGCGCTGGCGCGCTACCTCGAGTTCTACGGCGGCGCGGCCGACAAGGTGCACGGCGAGACCATTCCCTACCTCGACGGCTACACGGTCCTGACCCTGCGCGAGCCGCACGGCGTCACCGGCCATATCGTGCCATGGAACTACCCGATGCAGATCATAGGCCGCTCGGTCGGCGCAGCGCTCGCCATGGGCAATGCGACCGTGCTGAAGCCGGCCGAGGAAGCCTGCCTGACGGCGCTCGCCTTCGCCTATATTGCTGAGGAGGCAGGGCTGCCGGCCGGGGCGCTCAACGTGGTGCCGGGCACGGGCGAGGCCGCGGGGGCGGCGCTCTCGGCGCATCGCGGCGTTCATCACCTCTCCTTCACCGGCTCCGTTGCGACGGGAGCGCTCGTGCAGGCCGCCGCGGCGAAGAACGCGGTGCCGGTGACGCTCGAGCTCGGCGGCAAGTCGCCTCAGGTCGTCTTTGCGGACGCCGACCTCGACGCGGCGCTGCCCTTCCTCGTCAATGCCGGCATCCAGAACGCCGGCCAGACCTGCTCGGCCTCCTCGCGCATCCTCGTCGAGCGCGTCGTCTTCGACGAGGTGGTCGCGCGCATGGCGGAGCGCTATCGGGCGCTGAAGGTGGGACCTGCGCTGGCGGACCTCGATGTGGGCCCCATGGTCTCGGCCCGGCAGAAGGAGATCGTCGAGCGCTATATCGGCATCGCCAGGGCCGACGGCCTCGCCATCGCCGGCGAGGGTGGCATCGTGGCGGATGCGCCGGCCGGCGGCTGCTACGTGCGGCCTACGCTCGTCGCCAATGTGTCGGGCGACCACAGGTTGGCGCAGGAGGAGATCTTCGGACCGGTGCAGGTCGTCATCCCCTTCGAGGGCGAGGAGGAGGCCGTGCGCATCGCCAACGGCACCGACTTCGGCCTCGTCGCCGGCGTGTGGACGCGCGACGGCGGCCGCCAGCTGCGCATGGCGCGGGCGCTCAAGTCCGGCCAGGTCTTCATCAATAACTATGGCGCAGGCGGCGGCGTCGAACTGCCCTTCGGCGGCGTCAAGCGCTCCGGCCACGGCCGGGAGAAGGGATTCGAGGCCCTCTATGGCTTTTCGGTGCTGAAGACGGTGGCCATCCTGCACGGCTAGGCGGTCAATAGGGCTGGTTGAAGGACGGCATCACGCATCGTGAAAATCCGTGTTGCGCGATGCCGTCCTCGCTGCCCCGCGGGCGCGCGTCACCTGCCGGTCGATGGGTGCGGCGTTGCCGCAGCCCGGATTCGTTCATTTCATCCGGGGGCATTTCCGGGATTGTTGGCGCCGGCTCCCGGGTTGGCGGCGTTTGCGGGATTGGCCGCGTTGCCCGCGCCGATCCCGGGATTGGCCGGGTTCACGGCAAGGTGCTGCTGGCCGGGCGGGAGCTGCTGGATGGTCTGGGTGAGACCTCGCGTCCAGGCATCGGCCTGGGCGGCAATGCTCTGTCCCGGCAGGTGCGTTCCGGGCATGTATCCGCGCTCCGGGGCGATCTTGGGGGGATTTGGCATGGTCGAATCTCTATTCATGCAAATGTCGGGTGTTGCCAATCTGTGAAATAGAGGTTTCTGCAAGTTCTGTCTGTTCTCGATATGGAAATTGCAGGTGCGGCGATCAGTTAAATTCGGAATATATATTTATATTATACGTGCCATGTGCATTTCATGGCGCGACCTTTGTTTCAACTTCCCTCAAGCGCCCGGTGGCGCTCGGGCCGTGATCAATCCGTAAACACCACCGTGCGCTGGCCGTTGAGGATGACGCGGTCCTCGAGGTGGTAGCGCAGGGCCCGGGCGAGCACGCGCCGCTCAATGTCGCGGCCCTTGCGCACGAGGTCGTCCGGCGTATCGCGGTGACTGATGCGCTCCACGTCCTGCTCGATGATCGGACCCTCGTCGAGGTCCGAGGTGACGTAGTGGGCCGTCGCCCCGATGACCTTCACGCCGCGCGCATGCGCCTGGTGATAGGGCTTGGCGCCCTTGAAGCCGGGCAGAAACGAATGGTGGATGTTGATGCAGCGCCCCGCGAGCTTGGCCGCGAGACCGTCGGACAGCACCTGCATGTAGCGGGCAAGCACGACGACCTCGGCCCCAGTCTCGCGGATGAGCTCCCACAGACGGGTTTCCTGCTCGAGCTTCGTCTCCTTCGTCACGGGCAGGTGGTGGAAGGCCGCGCCGTCGAAATCGAGCGAGCCATAGGTTTCGCGCGGGTGGTTGGCGACGACGGCCACGAGATCCATCGGCAATTCGCCGAGGCGCCTGCGATAAAGCAGGTCGACGAGGCAATGGTCGAACCTGGAGACGAGAATCATCACGCGCCGCTTCTCCGCCCGGTCGCGCATCGTCCAGGTCATGGCGAAGCGCTCGGCGACCTCCGAAAAGCTCTTCCTGAGGTCCTCCAGCGTCGGGGCACCGTTCAGCGGGTTGAAGACAACCCGCATGAAGAAGCAGTTGCTCTGCGTGTCGTCGAACTGCTGCGCGTCGAGGATGTTGCATCCCGATTCGAAGAGATGGGTCGAGACCGCCGCAACGATGCCGGGGCGGTTGGCGCAGGACAGGGTGAGGACATAGTGCGGCTGTGACATGGCCGCCCTTTTGAGCCTTTTTCCGGAATCTGCAAGGGCTATGGCGTCGCAGCACCACAGAATTTCGCCGCACGATCAGTCTTGGCTATTGGCGATCGTTCTGATTTGATAAAAGATAGATTAAAATTTAAATCAAAACAGCATTCACGGATCCGACTTCCTCGATACGGGTGACAGGCATGGCCGATATCGGACATCTGCGAGAGGGGATCGACCGATCCCGACCGACCCGAAGGGCCGCGGCCGAAGCGGCAAGGCAGACCGCAACGCGCGACAGGGAGGGGCCACCGCGCACCGATATCGGCACCATCTTTCTGCACTGGCTCGTCGCTATCGCGATGGTCGTGAGCCTGCTGACGGGCCTGCGCATCTCGGCCGATGCGCCCGAGGCAGTGCTCTCCAAGGCGCTGGAACCCATCCTGCCTCAGGGGGAAATCTGGACGGTCCACTTCGTGGCCAGCCTCGTCCTCTTCTTCTCCGCGACGGCCTATGCGCTCTACATGCTGCGCAGCGGCCTGCGCCATCGGGTGGCACTGAAGAAGACGCGAGCGCTCGTCATGCCGGCAGCCAGCCGCCTGCGCTGGGGTGCCGTCAACGTCATCCTGCACTGGGTGGTCTACGGGCTCGTCGCCATCCTGACGGCGACGGGCATCGCGCTGTACATCGGCTACGGTGGCTGGATCGTCGCGGTCCATGCCGCGAGTGCCATTGCCGTGCTGGCCTACATCTTCATTCATGTCGTCGCGCATTTCCTCTATGGCGGATGGCCGCAGATCCTGCGGCTGTTCCGGCCGACGCGGCTCATGGCCAACAGCGGCATGAGGGCCCGGCCCCTGCTGACGGCGGTCCTCGTCGGCGTGCCGGTCGCGGGGGCCATTGCCGCCTTCGACTGGGGCACGCGCGATACGCTGACGGTCGGCGCAGTGGATGATCCGCCGACGCTCGACGGCGTACTCGACGATGCCGCCTGGCGGAGGGCCGGCCCGGTGCGCATCCGCACCCAGCAGGGCGCCAATCTCGGCGGCAGCGGCGAATCGCTCGTCGAGGTACGGGCGGTCCGGGATGCCAACAACATCTACTTCGCCTTCCGCTGGCAGGATCCGACGCGCTCGCTGCGCCGCCTGCCGCTCATCAAGCGGGAGGACGGCTGGCACCTCATCCACGATCACGCCGACATCGCCGATGTGATGAATTTCTATGAGGACAAGCTGTCCGTCATCTTCTCGCGCTCGCAGGCCTTCGGCGGCGGCGCCTCCACCCATCTCGGCCCGCAGCCGCTTTCAGACAAGCCGGGCGCGCTCAACAACCGCGGCCTGCATTACACGACCGACGGCAGCTATATCGACATGTGGCAGTGGAAGGCTTCGCGCGGCGGGCTGCTCGGCCGGGTCGACGACCAGTTCATCGGCCCGCCGATCGAGCCGAAGGAGGCGGACTGGAACAAGACGGCCCGCTATCAGGGCGGCTACACCGGCGATCCGGGCAAGGCCTTCTATGTCTACAACTATGTCTCCGAACCGCCGGGCGGCTATCGCGGCCCCGTCCAGCTGAAGCGCCTGCCGGCCGATTACCGGCAGACCGCCGCCAAGCTCAAGACCTTTGACCTCGACCCGGACAGCAGCGACAGCGAGGGTGCTCAGTGGTGGATGATGGAGGCGGAGACCGTCCCCTATTCGCCGGAGCTCGACGCCGCCATCCCTGTCGGCACGGTGATCCCCGGCGTGCTCATCATGGGCGAGTACAGCGGCGACCGCGCCGACATTGTCGGCGCTGCCCGCTGGTCGGACGGCTGGTGGACGCTGGAAACCAGGCGCGCGCTGACGACAGGCAGCAAATACGACGTCGATTTCGTGCCGGGCGAGCCGTTCTACATGTGGGTCGCCGTTTTCGACCACACCCAGACCCGGCACACGCGCCACGTGCGCCCCGTCAAGCTGGTCATCGAGTGATGCGCCTGCTGCGCGGCGCGGACCCGTGTTGTGCCGCGCCTGCGAGGCGGATGCCGCGCCAGAGGTGAGACATGGCAAGCAAGTGCAATCTGACGGTCAATGGACGCACGGTTCGGGCCAGCGTCGGCGAGACGCTGGTCGATGCGGCCATGGGGGGCTGGATCGCCGTGCCGCACGACTGCTGCTCGGGGCAATGCGAGACCTGCCGCGTGCGCGTCGTCTCCGGGTCGGTCGACGACCAGGGCACCGGGGAGGGCGACACGGTGCTCGCCTGCCAGGCGACGCTCGAAGGCGATGCGGTCATTACCTATGACGAGGTGCCGGAGGCGACCAAGCGCGCGGGCCAGGTGGCGGCGATGCGCGCCCTCTCGCGCGACGTGGTGGAAGTGATCGTCGAGCTGCGCAGCCCGCTCGACTATCTGCCGGGGCAATATGTGAGCGTGACCTTCGCCGGCTTTCCGCCGCGCGACTACAGCCCGACCCTGCGCTGGGACGGCACACGCGCGGCGCACGAACTCGTCTTCCACATCCGCATGCTGCCGGACGGCATCGTCTCGTCCGAGCTCGGCCGCAGCATCACGCCCGGGCACCGGGTGGATGTGCGAGGGCCATTCGGCCATGCCTTCTTCCGCCGCGGCGACGGGCTCATGGTGCTGGTCGCCGGCGGAACCGGCTGGGCGCCCATCTGGGCCGTGGCGCACGAGGCGGTGCGGGCCCGGCCGCGCCGCGACATCATCGTCATCGTCGGCGCGCGCGACCATGACGGGCTCTACATGCGCCAGTCGCTCGACTGGCTGCGCGACCATGGCGCGCGCGAGGTCATCGCGACATCGCGGCAGGGCGGGGGTGGGCTCGTCCGCTCGGGACGGCCGACGAATTATCTGCCGCTGCTGGGGCCGTCAGACATGGTCTATGTGGCGGGAGCGCCGGGGCTGGTCGATGCCGTCAAGCTGAAGGCGCTGTCGGCCGGTGCCTTCTGCTTCGCCGACCCCTTCCTGCCCAGCCAACAGCGCATGTCCTTCATGGACAGGATGGCGCGGCTCCTGCGCACGCCCGGCCGCACACCTGTGCCGCAGGATGCCGGCCTGTTCGCTCCGCAGATGGCGGGAGCGGACGACGCCGGCCGCGTGCCGGCCGCACGGCCGGCCAGCCGGCCCGCGGCACGGCGGCCGCTGCAGGAGACGCTGTTCGCCGCTCGGCGGCTGATGCGTCGGGAGTAGGCCAATCGCACATCATGGCTCGTTCCGACGGAAATGAATCAGAACGAGCGCCTATTTTATTATAATGGCAGCCCTTTTCCCGTCCGGCCGGTAGCGCGTTGAGCGGACGACGCACTAGGCTGACACTTCCGTCAGGAAAGTGCGGACGGTCTGGTCGAGGCGGCGGGCCTCTTCGACCATGACAGTCGCCGTGTTAACGACATGAACCGACGTGCTGCGGGCGTCGCCGATCGTCGCCTTGAGGCGGTCGACGCTGTGCGACAGGTCGACGGTGCCGTTGGAGGCGGCATGGACGCTGCCCGCGATCTCCTGCGTCGCCACGGTCTGGCGCTCGATGGAGATCTCGATCGCCTTCGTATGGGTCATGACGTTCTCGAGGGTGCGTGCGATCATCTCGATCGAGCTCACCGCCTCGCCGGTGGCCTCCTGGATGGCCGCGACCTTGCTCGCGATCTCGTCGGTGGCCTTCGCCGTCTGTCCAGCGAGCGCCTTCACCTCGTTGGCGACGATGGCGAAGCCCTTGCCGGCGTCGCCGGCACGGGCGGCCTCGATGGTGGCATTGAGAGCGAGGAGATTGGTCTGGGCCGCGATCTCGTCGATGAGACGCACGACGGCGCCGATCTTGCTCGCCGCCTCCGCCAGGCCGTCGACCTTGGCCGTGGCCGTGCGGGCGACGGCATTGCCGTCGTCGACCACGGTGGCCGTCTCCTGCACCTTGCCGGCGATCTCGGCGATGGAGCTGCTGAGCTGCTCGGTCGCATGTTTCACGAGCGTAACGCTCGAGACCGTGCTTTCCGAGGCGGCGACGGCTTCGACAGCCTCCCTCTCGGCCGCGGCCGAAACGTCGGCAAGCTGGTGTGCCATGGCATCCATCGTATCGATACCGCTACCGACGCGGGCGAGGACCGAACGCATCGTCTCGTCGAAGCGGTGGATGGCCTGTTCCAGAGCTTCCCGCCGCTGCTTGACGGTCTCGGCGAAGGCGACATGCGTGCGCAGCTGGTCGCGCTCCTGCAGCGAGCGCTGGAGCAGCACGACGGCGCGCGCGATATCGCCCACCTCGTCCTTGCGATTGGCGCCCGAGACGTGGGTGCGCCAGTCGCCCTGCGCGACGGCACCGACGGCCTCGGTGATGCGCTCCAACGGCCGGGTAACGTGGCGAGCCGTGGCGAGCGCGATGGCGGCGAAGACGATGAGCGCCAAGCTGGCGCCGCCGACGAGCCAGGCGACGAGCGCGCGCGTCTCGGCGGCTCCGATGCGCACTGTCTCGTCCCTGAGCTGGTAGGCTTCGGTACGGGGCGCGAGGGCGCACACGCTGAGATTCGCGGGAAAGTCGATGCAGCGCGAGAAGAACTGCTGATCGGGCGTCGCGAGCAGGTTTGTATCCTCATGCGCCGAGAAGTTGCCCGTCAGCGGGGGCAGGCCCGAACGGGAGACGACGCGATCTCCGGAAAGCACGGCAACGCCAGTGTTGGTCAGGCGCGAAAACTCGTTGAGAATCGGCTCGCTGGCGCGCAACGCCCGGTGCGCGATGAGCGCGGCCACCACATCGCCGAAATCGTCGAAGATGGGCGTGACGACGATGGCGGCGGCAGGGGCCGGGGCAACGGCACCAACGGCCGTCGCCAGCGCCTCGTCGAGTGGCCTGACCGTCTCGAGGATGCGCGGCCGGCGGCGGTCGTTCTCGGTCATGAGGGGCCGGATCTGCTCTGCGAGCGGGCTTTTCTGCAGTGCGTCGTTCGCGCCGAGAATGTCGAGCCACTGGTCGTGCGCGCCGATCACCCGCATCTTGTTATCGACAACCAGAATGCCGTCGATCTTGGCGACTTCGGCGGCGCGCGAGAGGAGTTCGCTCATCGCCACCACATTGCCCGAGGCGATCGCGCGCGAGACGTCCGCCCTCAGCGCGATGGCGTTGATGCGGTAGGTGACCTCGTCGAAGATGTTCCTGAGGCGCGCTGCCGCGAGCCTCGCGTCGGCCTCCAGTCGTTCGGACAGTTTCGTCTCGGCCAGCGCTTCGAGCTGCATTGCCTGTCGGTTCAGCCCGCGGTCGAGGCGCATGACCGTCAGCGCGACGAGCGCGGCGAAGGCCGCGAGCGCAGTGGCGACGATCGCGATCGTAAAGCGCGTGCCGAGCGAGGAAAGGCTTTTCAAGGCAGGGCCTCACTTCACGGGAACGCCGCCGGCCTGACGCATGGCATCCTGCGCCTCCGGCGAGGACAGGAAGGAAATGAAGTTCAGGGCCTCCGGCGTCACGGTTTTGGGATCGTGAATGATCGCCACGGTCACGGCGCTCGGATAGCCGTCGTCGGTCGGGAACAGCCCGTCGACGCGCAACACCGCCAGCTCATCGGGCAGATTGTTGCTGAACGGGCCGAAGCCGATGGCGCCTTCGACCTCTCGGACCGTGTCGATGCCCTCCTGGGTGGTGAAGGCGGTCTTCGACTTGTCCGTGAAGACGAGCTTGTCCCAACCGGGCATGGAGGCGCGCAGTACCTGAAGAGTGCTGTCGGCGTCCTCGCGGCGTACGACGCGCACGCGCAGGTCCCTGCCGCCCACCTCGCGCCAGTTCTCGACCGCGCCGGAAAAGATCGCCCGGATCTGCGCGCCGGTGAGGGCTGACACACCGGCGCTGCGATTGACATAGAAAGCGGACGGCAGCCTGAGAAACGGCGTCGCCACCAGGCCCTGAGAGCGCTCGGCATCCGTGAGCGGCCGCGCGATGCGCCCGAGGATCTCCTTGCCCGATCCGACGGCCGCGATGCCGCCACCCGAGCCGATGCTTGGCGGCACGACGATCGTCGTCTGGGGGTTGCGCTGCGTATAGAGCTTGCCGACGGCGCTCAGGATATCGATCCCGTCGCCGGTGCCCACGATACGCAGTTCTGCCGCGGTGGCGGCTGCCGGGGCGCCGAGGCCAACGATTGCGGCGCAGATCAGGCCGACGAGCTTGCGCATGTTTCCTCGTGTCTCGTTATTGCCCGAAGGCTTGCATGATAGGAGACAGAGGGTAATGAAAGGTGAACTTACCGAAAGTTGTAGCGTTCAGTGCAATGCATCCACGCTCGGGCAATTTGTTGGTTAACTGTCGGCTACTTTCACAAGTCAGATCAGTATTTACAATGTATGAGCGTTAAATCGGCGCCACGCGCTCAGGCCGTGTGCTCGGCGAGATTGGCGACAAGGTCGCCGAAGCGCTCGCCCTGGATGATGATGTGCGCCTTCAGGAGGGTCGAGGCGACTTCCGCATCGCCCTGCTCGATGGCGGCCAGGATGCCGTCGTGCTCGGCGAGAGAGGTGCGGATGCGACCGCGGACGCGGAGCTGGAGGCGCCGATAGGGCTTCAGCCGCCGGTGCATCAGCGTCGCCTGCTCGGCGAGGAAGCCGTTGCGGGAGGCCTGGTAGATGGCGTGGTGAAAGCGCTCGTTGGCGTAGTAGTAGCCATCCGCGTCGTCGGCCTCCGCGGCAGCGCGGCAATCCCGCTGCGCCGCCACCAACGCCGTGATGTCGCTGCCGTCGGCCCGGCGGGCGGCGAGGCGGCCGCACATACCCTCGAGCTCGGCCATGACCTCGAACATCTCCATGAGGCGCGAGGGGCCCACCTGTGCGACGACAGCTCCGCGATGTGGGCGGATTTCGACGAGGCCGGTGGTGGCTAGCTGCAGCAGGGCCTCACGGATCGGCGTGCGCGAGACGCCGAAGCGCTGCGCGAGCGTCGCCTCGTCCAGCCGCTCGCCTGCCTTGAGAAGGCCCATCGCGATGTCGTTCTCAAGGGCGTCCCTGAGGACGAAGCCGCGTTTGCCGCTCATGTGACAGCACCATCGCATACGATACGATCTATATTGTATACAAAATCGTTGACAGCGGATGCAAGTTTGATTTCGATGGCCGTCGAGGCCCGCAAGAGGCCCCGGCTCCCGGGGAGCCAGACCATTTGGAGGAAACGACATGCGCAAGACGTTGTTGGCGACGGCCAGTGCCGTGGCCGTTCTGATCGGCGGCCTGATGCCCGCCGCCGCGGAGATTGTGCTTAAAGCCTCGCACCAGTTCCCGGGCGGCAAGGGAGACCCGCGCGACGAGATGGTGCAGATCATCGCCCGCGAGGTGGAGAAGGCCAATGTCGGCCTCAAGATCCAGGTCTTCCCCGGCGCCTCGCTCTTCAAGCCGAACGAGCAGTGGGGCGCCCTGACCAAGGGGCAGCTCGACATGTCGGCCTTCCCGCTGGACTATGCCTCGGGCCGCCATCCGCAGTTCTCGGCCACCCTGATGCCCGGCCTCGTGCGCAATTACGAGCGCGCCGAGCGGCTCAACAATTCGCCCTTCATGGCGGATATCAAGAAGATCATCGAGGATGCTGGCGCCGTCGTCATCGCCGATGCCTGGCTGTCGGGCGGCTTCGCCTCCAAGAAGAACTGCATCACCGGCCCCGATTCCATCAAGGGACAGGTGACGCGCGCCGCCGGCCCCGCTTTCGAGCAGATGCTGGCCTTGGCCGGCGCCTCGATCTCGTCGATGCCCTCGTCGGAAATCTACACCGGCATGCAAACCGGCGTGCTCGATGCCACCAACACCTCCTCGTCGAGCTTCATCTCCTATCGTCTCTACGAGCAGGTGAAGTGCCTCACGGCGCCGGGCGAGAACGCGCTGTGGTTCATGTATGAGCCGGTGCTGATGTCGAAGCGCGTCTTCGACAAGCTCACGCCCGAGCAGCAGAAGGCGATCCTCGATGCCGGCAAGACGTCGGAAGCCTATTTCAACGAGGAAGCGAAGAAGGGCGACCAACTGCTGATCGACACCTTCAAGAAGGCAGGGGTGGAAGTCGTCGAGATGTCCCAGGCGGACTACGAGGCGTGGCTGAAGGTGGCGCAGGAATCTTCCTACAAGAACTTCGCCGAGAAGGTGAAGGGCGGCCAGGAGCTGATCGAAAAGGCGCTGGCCGTCGAGTGAGGCGAGGCCGGACGGCCGCAGGGGTGCCGGATGGACCTTCTCCCCGCGGGCGGGCAGAGGGTGTACCCGGCGCTCCTCTGCCATGCCCGCGGGGAACGGAACACGCAAATGGTTCGAGCCTTCGTTGCCGGTGTCGACAACGTATCGCGCCTGTTCGGCATCGTCGCCGGCGTCCTCATCGCCGCCGCCATGGTCGTCATCTGCCAGATGATCTTCATGCGCTACGTCTTTCGCGCGCCGACCATCTGGCAGACCGATTTCGTCGTCTTCAGCGCCACGGCGGCCATCTTCCTCGGCGCGCCCTACGTTCTCCTGCGCAAGGGGCACGTCGGGGTCGACGTCATCGAGACCCTGGCCAGCGCGCCGGTGCGGCGGGCGCTCGCCATCCTCGGCGCCTTTCTCGGCCTTGCCTTCTGCATCGCGATGTTCGTCGCTTCCGTCCTCTATTTCCACGAGGCGTGGGAAGGCGGCTGGACCACGTCGACCGTCTGGGCGCCGCCGCTGTGGATCCCGCTCATCCCGCTGCCTGTCGGCTTCGGGCTGCTCAGCCTGCAATACGTTGCGGAGATCCTGAAACTCTTCACCTCGACGCCGGCGGCGCAACGCCTGCCGCACGCCGCAGGAGCCGATGCATGACACTCTCCATCGCTGCCTATGTCATCGTCGGCTCGCTCTTCGCCTTCCTGGCGACGGGCATGCCGATCGCCTTCGCGCTCGGCCTCGCCGCCATCGCGGGGCTCCTGGTGGAGGAAGGCTTCGGCATCTTCGACGTCCTCGGCGAGACCATGTATGCTGGCATCGCCAATCTCGCCTATGTGTCGATCCCGATGTTCGTGCTCATGGGCGCCGCCGTCGCGGCTTCGCCCGCGGGCAAGGACCTCTACGAGGCGCTCGACCGCTGGCTCAACCGCGTGCCGGGCGGGCTCGTGCTGTCGAACCTCGGCGCCTGCGCCATCTTCTCGGGCATGACCGGCTCGAGCCCGGCCACCTGCGCTGCCATCGGCAAGATGGGCATTCCCGAGATGATGAAGCGGGGTTATCCCGCCTCCGTCGCCACCGGCTCCATCTGCGCCGGCGGCACGCTCGGCATCCTCATCCCGCCGTCGGTCACGATGATCGTCTACGGCATCGCCACCGAGACATCGATCGGCCGGCTGTTCCTCGCCGGCGTCATGCCCGGGCTGATGCTGACGGCGATGTTCATGGCCTGGGCGCTGATCGATGCCAAGCGCAAGGGCTTCCGCTTCGGCGCTGCCGGACGCGGGCGCTTCACATTGGTGCAGAAGTTCGCCACGCTGCCACGCGTCCTGCCGTTTCTCGTCATCATCCTCGGCGTGCTCTTCGTGCTCTACGGCGGGGTCGCGACGCCCTCGGAGGCGGCGGGGGCGGGCGCCTTCCTGACGCTCGGCGTCGTCATCATCGTCTACCGGCTGTTCCGGGCCGGGCCCGTCGTCGAGATCTTCGGCACGGCGATGCGCGAGAGCATCATGATCATGATGATCATGGCGGCGGCGGAGCTCTTCGCCTTCGCGCTGTCCTCGCTCTTCATCACCCAGACCATCGCCGGCGCCATTGCCTCGCTTGAGATCAACCGTTGGCTGCTGATGGGCGTCATCAACGTCTTCCTGCTGGTCGCCGGCATGTTCCTGCCGCCCGTCGCGGTCATCGTCATGGCGGCGCCGCTGCTCTTCCCCATCGTGACGCAGGCGGGCTTCGACCCCTACTGGTTCGCGGTGGTGCTGACGATCAACATGGAAGTCGGGCTCATCACGCCGCCCATCGGCCTCAACCTGTTCGTCATCAACGCCATCGCGCCGCAGGTGCCGACGCGGGAGGTGCTGTGGGGCTCGCTGCCATATGTCTTCGTGATGTTCCTCGGTATCCTCCTTCTGTGCATCTTTCCGCAGATCGCCACGTGGCTGCCGGATGTCGTGATGGGGCCCGCAATCTGACAGGATCAAGGAGAGGCGGATGCCGAACTCGTTCTTCAACGAACTCCTGCAGCAGCTCAGCGAGCGAGGTCGTGCCATGCTCGGGCTCGCGCGCGATGCGGCGGCGCGCGGCGACGTCGTGGAACTGTCGGAGCACCTGCTCTCCGGTCGCGGCGAGGCCTCTGGCGTGGCGCTCGCCAAGGCCGTGCTCGACACCTACGCCAATGCCCCGCTCGCCACGCGCCTCGCCTTCCTCACGGCGCTCGCCGAGCGCTTCGGTGCCGATCCGCAGAAGGTCGAGGAGGCGATCACGGCCTATCGCGAGAAGCCGGATGCGGCGACTTTGCACCGCCTGCACACAGCTGCCGAGGCGCGCCGGCAGGAGCTGATGCGCCGCCTCAACCTGGCGCCGGGTGGCACCGCCGCGCTCGTCAGGATGCGCGAGGAACTGATCGAGCATCTGCCGAACCGGCCGGACCTCAGGGCGGTCGATGCCGATTTCGTTCATCTCTTCTCGTCCTGGTTCAACAGGGGATTCCTCGTGCTGCGCCCCATCGACTGGACGACGCCGGCCAACATCCTCGAGAAGATCATCCGCTATGAGGCGGTGCACGAGATCCACGACTGGGACGACCTGCGCCGGCGCCTCGAGCCGCCGGACAGGCGCTGCTTCGCCTTCTTCCATCCGCAACTCGTCGACGAACCGCTGATCTTCGTCGAGGTGGCGCTGACGGCGGAGATCCCCGGCGCCATTGCGCCGCTCCTCGCCAAGGACCGCAAGCCGATCGCGGCCGAGGCGGCGACCACGGCGGTCTTCTATTCCATCTCCAACACCCAGCGCGGGCTCGGCGGCGTCTCCTTCGGCAACTTCCTGATCAAGCAGGTGGTGGACGATCTCAAGCGCGACCTGCCCAACCTCAAGACCTTCGTCACACTGTCGCCGGTGCCGGGCTTTGCGAAATGGCTCGAGCGCGAGCGCGGCTTCGAGGCCTCGCAGGCGCTCGATGCCGAGGCGAAGACGGTGCTCGCGGCGCTCGACGAGGAGGGCTGGCACGAGGATCCGGCGACGGCGGAGAAGGTGCGCAAGGTGCTGCTGCCCGCCGCCGCCTGGTATTTCCTCAAGGCCAAGACGCCGAACGGCCGGCCGGTCGATCCGGTGGCGCGCTTCCACCTCGGCAACGGGGCGCGGCTGGAGCGGCTCAACTTCCTCGGCGACACCAGCGCCAAAGGCCTCGGCCAGGCCCATGGCCTGATGGTCAACTATCTCTACGCGCTCGAGGACATCGAGAAGAACCACGAGGCCTTCGCGGGTTCGGGCGAGGTCATCGCCGCCGCGGCGGTGAGGAAGCAGCTGAAGGGCGAGCGGGCGTCACGCACGCTCGTGCCCGTCACCGACTGAACAAGAAGACAGAACGAAGACAAAGCCCATGCCATCCTATCTCTTCGCCCGACTCGCCGCCCGCATGCCGGCTGCCGAGAGGCCCTTCATCGAGACGCCGACCGGGCGGATCATCACCTACGGCGACCTTGTCGCGGGCACCGGCCGGATCGCCCATGCGCTCGTGGCGCGCGGCGTCGGGCCGGGGGACCGGGTGGCGGTGCAGGTGGAGAAGAGCCCCGAGGCGGTCATGCTCTATCTCGCCTGCCTGCGCGCGGGCGCCGTCTTCCTGCCGCTCAACACGGCCTATACGCTCGCTGAGCTCGACTATTTCCTGGGCGATGCCGAACCGGCCCTCGTCGTCTGCGATCCGAAGAGCCGCGACGGGCTCGTGCCCGTCGCCGAGCGCTACGGGGCGCGGGTCGACACGCTCGACGCGGCGGGCAAAGGCAGCCTGACGGAGCGCGCCGCCGGCGAGACGCCCGATTTCGCCGACGTGGAGCGGGGCGCGGACGATCTCGCCGCCATCCTCTACACCTCCGGCACCACCGGGCGCTCGAAGGGCGCCATGCTCAGCCACGACAATCTCCTGTCGAACGCGCTGACGCTCGTGGACTACTGGCGCTTCACCAGCGCCGACGTGCTGCTGCATGCCTTGCCCATCTTCCACACGCACGGGCTCTTCGTGGCGACGAACGTCGTTCTCGCCGCAGGCGCGTCGATGCTCTTCCTGCCGAAATTCGACGCCGACGAGGTGATGCGCCTCCTGCCGAAGGCGACCGCCATGATGGGCGTGCCGACCTTCTACGTGCGCCTCCTGCAGCACGAGGGCCTGACGCGCGAGGCCACCCGCCACATGCGGCTCTTCGTGTCCGGCTCGGCGCCGCTCCTCGCCGACACCCATCGCGAATGGCGCGAGCGCACGGGCCACGCCATCCTCGAGCGCTACGGCATGACCGAGACCAACATGAACACGTCCAATCCCTATGACGGGGACCGGGTCGCCGGCACGGTCGGCTTCCCGTTGCCGGGGGTCACGCTGCGCGTCGTCGATCCAGAAGGCGGGCAGGCGCTGCCGCAGGGCGAGATCGGCATGATCGAGGTCAAGGGGCCCAACGTCTTCAAGGGCTACTGGCGCAACCCGGAGAAGACGAAGGCCGAGTTCCGCGACGACGGCTTCTTCATCACCGGCGACCTCGGCAAGGTCGACGAGCGCGGCTATGTCCACATCGTCGGCCGCGGCAAGGACCTCATCATCACCGGCGGCTACAACGTCTACCCGAAGGAAGTGGAGAGCGAGATCGACGCCATGCCCGGCGTCGTCGAGAGCGCCGTCTTCGGCGTGCCGCACCCGGATTTCGGCGAGGGCGTGACGGCGGCCGTCGTTGCCGAAAAGGGGGCGAGCGTCGACGCCGCCGCCATCGTGAAGGCGCTCGAAGGGCGCCTCGCCAAGTTCAAGCAGCCCAAGCACGTCGTCGTCGTGCCGGAGCTGCCGCGCAACACCATGGGCAAGGTGCAGAAGAACGTGCTGCGGGACACCTACAAGGACCTCTACGCGCGGTGAGGCATCCCGCGCCTGACCGGCGGCCCGCGGCGGCACGAGGGCAATCCCCGACGGTGAGATGACGGCGCGTCCCGCGCCGCCGCGGCCGTTCGGGCGAAGCAGGGAGGAATGGCCGTGAAAGGACTGCTGCTCGCCGGGTTATCCTTCGTCGCACTCGCCGCCGGCGCCGAGGCGCGCGTCGTCGGCTTCGAGGTCACGCGCACCGAGGCGCCGGCCTTCGCCGGCCGCAGCTTCGCGGCGGGCCTCTACGAAAAGATCGTGGCGCGCGTCACCATGGCGGTGAAGCCGGAGGATGCGCGCAACGCCGGCATCGTGGACCTGGCGCTCGCGCCCCGGAACGCCGCCGGCGAAGTGGTCTTCTCGACAGACGTGCACATCCTGAAGCCGGCCGATCCCGCGCGCGGCAACGGCAAGCTCCTCTACGAAGTCACCAACCGCGGCCGCAAGCTCGGGCTCAGCCTGCTGAACGATGCCCCGATGGTGAATGACCCGGCCTCGGCCGCCGATGCCGGCAACGGCTTCCTCATGGACCAGGGCTACACGCTCGTCTGGAGCGGATGGCAGGGCGACCTCGCGACCGCCGGCGGGCTTCTGGGCCTCGACGTGCCGACCGTGCCCGGCGTGACGGGGGAGAGCCGCGAGGAATTCGTCTTCGACGACACCAAGGGCACAGAGGGACCGGCGGTTGCCGTCGATCTCTCCTACCCGGCGGCCGATCCTGATCCCGCAAAGGCGCGGCTGACCGTGCGAGCCCGGGAGGGCGATGCGCGCGAGACGCCGGCCGGCCTCTCCTTCACCTATCTGAGCCCGACCCGCATCGAGATTACGAAGGCGCCAGGCTTCGATGCGGGCGCCATCTACGAGTTCATCTACACGGCGAAGAACCCGAAGGTCATGGGCCTCGGCTTTGCCGCCGTGCGCGACCTCGTCTCCTTCCTGCGCTACGAGGGCGCGGCGCCGGACGGGAGCGCCAATCCTCTCGCCACGGACGGCGCGCCGGCCTTGAAGGCCGCCTATGCCATCGGCATCTCCCAGAGCGGCCGCTTCCTGCGCGATCTCCTCTACCAGGGGTTCAACGACGACGAGAGCGGGCGGCCCGTGTTCGACGGCCTGATGCCGCATATCGCCGGCGCGCGCAGAACCTTCACCAATGCGCGCTTCGCCCAGCCGGGCCGCTATTCGCGCGATCACGAGGACCATCTTTATCCGGGCGACGCCTTCCCGTTTTCCTATGCGACGAGCCTCGATCCGATCGGCGGCACCACGGACGGCATCCTGAAGCGCTGCGAGGCCGCCGGCTCCTGCCCCAAGGTGATCCAGACCGACACCGACACGGAGGCGGTGCAGGCGCGCCTGTCGCTCGTCGTCACCGACACGGCCGGCAAGCCCCTGGCGCTGCCGGAGAACGTGCGCGCCTATTACTTCGCCGGGCTGCCGCACTTCACGCCCTTCGGCGCCAAGTCCGCGCCGGTGGCGGCCTGCCAGCTGCCCTCGAACCCGCTGCATGCGGGCGCGCCCATGCGCGCGCTGCTCGTCGCGCTCGACGCCTGGGTAACCGAGGGCCGGGAGCCGCCGCCGAGCCGCTATCCGGGCCTGGAAGAAGGCACGCTCGTCGCGGCGCAGGAGGCCGGCTACGACAACATTCCCGGCCTGAAATTCGCGGGCGAGCACAACGAAAAGTCGCTCGTCGACCATACGCGCATGCCGCCCGTCGCAGGACCGGCCTATCCCGTCTTCCTGCCGCGCGTCGATGCCGACGGGCATGCGGTCGCGGGCATCCGCCTGCCGGTGATCGAGGCGCCCACGGCGACCTATCTCGGCTGGAACCTGCGCAAGGCGGGCTTCGCCGAGGGCGCCATCTGCGGCCTGACCGGCTCCGAAATCCCGCTTGCCCGCACCAGGGCGGCGCGGCAGGAGGCCGGCGACGGGCGCCTGTCGCTGGAGGAGCGCTATCCCGATCATGCCGCCTATGTGGCGGCGGTCTCCGCCGCGGCGCGCAAGCTCGTTGACGAGCGGCTGATGCTGCCGGCGGACGCGGACACCATCGTCCGTGCCGCGGAAGCCTCCGACGTCGCCCGCTGAGGCCGGATCAGCCGCCGTACTTCTCGAGGAAGGCCTCGACCGGCAGCGCGCGGAAGTCGGGCAGGGCGGCGTGCAGGCGCTCATGGCTCCAGTCCCACCAGGCGAGCGCCATGAGCCGCTCGGCGACGGCGGCGGGGAAACGGGGCCTGATGGGCCTTGCCGGCACGCCCGCGACGATGGCGTAGGGCGCGACGTCCTTCGTGACGACGGCGCCGGAGCCGACGACGGCGCCGGTGCCGATCGTCACCCCCGGCATCACCGTGACGCCGTGGCCGATCCACACGTCATGGCCGAGGGTGACGGGCTGGGCCCGGCGCCAGTCGAAGAACCCGCTCTCGTCCTCCTCTCCCTCGAAATAGGCCGAGGCGCGGTAGGTGAAGTGGGACTGACTCGCCCGCCACATGGGGTGGTTGCCCGGGTTGAGCCGCACCTGGGCGGCGATGGAGCAGAACTTGCCGATCGTGGTGTAGATGACGTCGCCGTCGTTCGCAATGTAGCTGTAGTCGCCCATCGTCGTCTCGACGAGGCTCGTGCGCGCGCCGACTTCCGTGTAGCGGCCGAGCGTCGAGCGCAGCACGCTGGCGGTCGGGTGGATCGTCGGCGTTTCGCCGAGGCGCTTGCCCATCATTCGTCTCCCGGGAGGTGGCGCGCAGGTTTCGTGTGCCGATGTGACGCTGTTGTGACGGTATCAACAGTATTGAAAAGTTGTTATATGGCAAATTGATCAATTTATTGATTGTCATGATAGTGTCGTCTGCTCGATCTAGCTAACGCAGCAATCATGGAGGTTGCTGCATGCTGGTTCTCGAAGGCGTCAGCCGACGTTTCGGTGCGAAAGTGGCTGTCGACAAAGTCGAGCTGACCGTGGTTCCCGGCTCCTTCGTGGGCGTCATCGGCCGCTCCGGCGCCGGCAAGTCGACGCTGCTGCGCATGATCAACCGGCTGGTCGACCCGAGTGACGGGCGCATCCGCTGCGGCGATGTGGACGTGACGGGCCTCAGGGGCCGTGAGCTGCGCGACTGGCGGGCGCGCTGCGCCATGATCTTCCAGCAGTTCAACCTCGTCGGCCGGCTCGACGTGCTCACCAACGTGCTCATGGGCCGGCTCAATGCCGCGCCCTCGGCGAAATCCCTCGTGCGCCTGTGGGGGGTGGAGGACAAGGCGATCGCGCTCGCGGCGCTCGAGCAGTTCGACATCGCCGGGCTCGCGGCGCAGCGCGCGGATTCTCTGTCCGGCGGCCAGCAGCAGCGGGTGGCCATTGCCCGCGCGCTCGCGCAGTCGCCCGAGATCATCCTGGCCGACGAGCCGATCGCCTCGCTCGATCCGCGCAACACGCGCATCGTCATGGACGCGCTGCAGCGCATCAACCGCACCTACGGCATCACCGTCATCTGCAATCTGCATTCGCTCGAACTGGCGCGCGGCTACTGCGACCGTCTGGTCGGCATGGCCGCGGGCCGCGTCGTCTTCGACGGCCTGCCGGAAAGCCTGACCGACGACGTGGCGCGCGAGCTCTACGGGCTCGAGGCCGCTGACGTCATCGGCGAGGGCGCAACGTCCCCGGCCGCCGCCGGATGGGGCGCCCGTTCCCCTGTCGCGATCCCGGCCTGAGCGCCGCGATGGACGCCGGCGCAGCGATCCGCGCCGGACCTTACTCTTGAGGAGAGACCACGATGTTGAACCGCCGCGCCCTCATCGGTGCCGCCGCCGCGTCCTTCGCCTTCGCCGGCATGGCCCAGATTCCGGCCTTCGCTGGGGACTGGAAGGCGAAGTATCCCGAGCTCATCTTCGCCGTCGTGCCGGCCGAGAACGCCTCGGGCGTGAACGAGCGCTACGACGACTTCGTCGCCTATCTGTCGAAGGAACTCGGCGTGCCGGTGAAGCTGCGCATCGCCAACGACTATGCCGCGGTCATCGAGGGCCAGAAGGCTGGCAACATCCACATCGCCTATTATGGCCCGGCCTCGCTCTCCCGCGCCGTCAAGGTGACGAACGGCGGCGTCGAGCCCTTCGTGACGACGATCAACTCCGACGGCACGGTCGGCTATTATTCCGTCGCCTATGTGAAGGCGGACGGCCCCTACCAGTCGATCGACGACCTCAAGGGCAAGAACCTCGGCCTCGTCGATCCCAACTCGACCTCGGGCAACAACGTGCCGCGCTTTGCCCTCGACAAGCAGGGCATCGATCCCGAGCAGTTCTTCGGCAAGGTGGTCTATGCCGGCAGCCACGAGAATGCCGTTACCGCGCTTGAGCAGGGCACGGTCGACGTCGCCTTCAACTGGTGGAACTCCGAGAACGATTCCAACCTGACGCGCATGGCCAACAAGGGCATGGCCAAGAAGGAGAACTTCCGGATCATCTACAAGTCGGACCTCATCCAGGGCTCGCCCTACGCCTATCTCACCGACCTGCCGGCGGACCTCAAGCAGGCCATCGCCAAGGCTTTCCAGGAGGCGCCGCAGAAGAACAAGGCCGCCTTCGACAAGCTCTCCGACGGCAAGGACAAGGGCTTCGCGCCGATCACCACGGAGGACTACAAGGCGACCATCGAACTCATCGAGTTCGTCGACCGCCTGAAGCGCAAGAAGGCGTCCTGAGCGCATCCGTTCGGCAGGCCATCCCTGCCGCCCATCGCGCATTCCATCGTCATGGCCGGGCTTGTCCCGGCCATCCATGGCCTTCGACGGCGCTTGCGGTCAGGCGTGGAGGCCCGCAACAGGGACGGGCATGACGGCGTGCTGCCTCCGGCCCACCGGCTGACAAAGCAACCATCTCATGTCGCACGTCATCGCCCGTCTGCCTGAGCCGCGCCTGCGCGCGCTCGAAGATGCCTACGGCGCGGCCGTCGCCGCCAAGCGCCGGCAGGTTCTTCTCGGCGGCCTCGTCCTTGCCGCGCTCGTCGGCCTGTCCGCCTGGGCGGGCGAGGTGGACCTTGCGAAGTTCTTCGCCAATCTCTGGCGCTTCCCGAGCTACATCGGCGACATCGTGCCGACGCTCCGGCTCGCCCATCTCGGCGAGGATCTCGCCGAGTGGTATTGGGGGCTCGGCTACTGGCTGCGGCTCATGGGCGAGACGCTGCTCATAGCCTATCTCGGCACCATGCTCGGGGGGCTCTGCGCCATCAGCCTCTGCTTCCTTGCCGCGGCCAATCTCTCGCGCTCGGCGCGGGTGCGCTGGCTGGTGCGGCGTGTGCTCGAATTCTGCCGCACGGTGCCGGAGATCGTCTTCGCGCTCATCTTCGTCGCGGCCTTCGGCCTAGGCCCGGTGCCGGGCGTGCTCGCCATCGCGATCCACACGACCGGGGCGCTCGGCAAGCTCTTTTCCGAAGTCGTCGAGAACATCGACATGAAGCCGGTCGAGGGCGTCTCGGCCACCGGCGCGACCTGGCTGGAGACGGTGCGCTTCGCCGTGCTGCCGCAGGTGCTGTCCAACTTCGCCAGCTATGGCCTCCTGCGCTTCGAGATCAACGTGCGCGGCGCGGCCGTGATGGGCTTCGTCGGCGCCGGCGGCATCGGCCAGGACCTCATCGAATCCATCCGCAAGTTCTACTATTCCGACGTCAGCGCCATCCTCCTCATCATCATCGCCACCGTCATGGTCATCGACCTTGCGACCGAGCGGCTGCGCCATGCGCTGATCGGCATGGAGCGCCGCTCATGAGCGCGACACGGACACAGCGTTTCGAGGCCGAGGCGCTCGCCGGCCTGAGGGGGCTCGCGGCGCGCCATCCTTCCATCTTCCGCGTGAACTGGCCGCGCCGGCTGCTGAGCGTCGCGATCGTCGCCGTGCTCGCGGGCCTGTTCGTCTCGGGCTTCTGGGCGCTCGGCTTCTCCTTCGCCCGCATCGCCGGCGGCCTTGACAAGCTCGTCGAGTTCGCCGGCTTCATGCTGCCGCCGTCGCCGGGCAGCTACGCGACTTTCCTCACCTATCTCATGGCGCTGGCGCAGACGCTGGCGATCGCCTTCCTCGGCACGCTGACGGCGGCGATCCTTGCCTTTCCCTTTGGCTTCCTCGCGGCCAAGAACGTCATCCCGAACGTATTCCTGCATTTTTCGCTGCGTCGCGGGCTCGATGTGGTGCGCGGCGTCGACGTGCTGATCTGGGCGCTCATCTGGATCAATGTTGTCGGGCTCGGGCCCTTCGCCGGCATCCTCGCCGTGGCGACGAGCAATTTCGGCGAGTTCGGCAAGCTCTTCTCCGAGGCCATCGAGGCGATGAACAAGAAGGCCGTGGAAGGCGTCGCCTCAACCGGCGGCGGCAAGCTGCATCAGGTACGCTTCGGCCTCCTGCCGCAGGTCTTCCCGGTCATCGTCAGCCAGGTGCTCTATTATTTCGAATCGAACACCCGCTCCGCCACCATCATCGGCGTGGTCGGCGCCGGCGGCGTCGGCCTGCATCTCTACGAGCAGATCCGCATGCTCGAATGGCAGCACGTCTCCTTCCTCGTTCTGATGATCCTTCTCACGGTGGCAGTGATCGACTTCGTCTCAGGCCGGCTGCGCTTCGCCATCATCGGCAATGCGAAGATCGCGGCCTGAACCGTTTATGTTCGCATCCGCCTATTCCCCCAGCCGGCATCCACTTCGCGGGCGGATGCACTTTGGTGCGCGCTGATCCTCCCCCGTATGGGGGAGGTGGCGCCGCGAAGCGGCGACGGAGGGGGTAGGGGTTGACAACAAGGGCGTCGATCCCGGTCTTGACTCCACCCGTCTCGCGCCTTCGGCGCGATCCACCCTCCCCTTGAGGGGAGGGATCAAGCCAAGAACCTTGCGGCCGGCTTGCATTCGTCCTGCTCTAGCCGTTTTCGACCACTAGCTCGACGCGGTCGGCGGCGAAGACGACGTGGGCCGCCTGCACGGGCGTGCCCGTGCCGTCGACGTTGAGCGCATCGACGACGAAGAGGATGCGCCCCGGCGAGAGGTCGAGCCGCGCCGCATCGTCGCCGGTGGCGAGGCGGGCGGTGATGCGCGTCTCGGCGCGCATGTAGTCCGTCACGCCACAGGCGGCGAGCGCCCGGGTGATCGATCCCGTCTCGCGCAGCACGGCGGTGACGCCGGCAAAGCGCGGCAAGGGGAAAAAAGACGTGCCGTAAGAGACAGGCGTGCCGTCGATGAAGCGGCGCACCTCCGTCCGCAGCACCGGCGCGCCCGGCATGAGGCGCAGGCGCCGGGCCGTCTCCTCGTCGGCCACCGTCTCGGTCGCCGACATCAGCTCGCCGCCCGCCTCATGGCCTTCGCGCGAGACGATCTCGGTGAAGCGCGTGCGCCGGCCGATGGGATAGGCGAGGGGCTTCGCCTCCACGAAGGTACCGCGTCCCTGCGTGGCGCGCAGCAGGCCCTTGGCGGCGAGCGCGGCGATCGCCCGGCGCACGGTATGGCGGTTGACGGCGAATCGCTCGGCGAGACGCGCCTCCGTCGGCAGCTGGCTGCCGGGCGTCAGGCGCCCGTTCATCACATCCGCCTCGATGGCATCGGCGATCTGCCGCCAGGCGGTGACGCCGGCGGCGCGGGCGAGCGCGCCGTCGCTCGTCCCGGTCATCGGTTCGTCGCCGAAATCCGCTATGGCCTCGCCCGTCATGGAAGTGTCACTGGACTTTTTCATGTAGTTGTCTATACCACTAGACAAATGATTATTGAAGCGCTGCAACAGGGCAGCGAGGGCGGGTGATCATGACCGCAGTCGGTCCAGGTGAAATCCATCCAGCTGACGATGATCGGGAAATCGCGGCGCGGCAAGCCGTGATGGCCGTTTCGGCCGCGGCACGGCGCGAGGAGCTGGACAGCGTGCTCGCCGCGCTCGCGCCGCTGCCGGAGGCGAGCGACCTGCGCCGGCCGGAGACGGGCCTCGTCATGACGCGCGGGCGTGCCGGCGGTGACGGGGCGCCGTTCAACCTCGGCGAGGCGACGGTGACGCGCGCGGCGGTGCGCATCGCGGAGGGCGGACGCACCGTCAATGGCTTCGCCTATCACCTCGGCCGCGACGCGGCGCGGGCGCGCGCCGCCGCCGTCATCGACGCGCTCTGGCAATTGCCGGGCCGGCGGCAGGCTGTGGAGGCGGCGCTCGCACCGGTGCACGAACGGCTCACGGCCGAGCGCGAGACGGCCGCGCGCCGCACGGCGGCGACGCGCGTCAACTTCTTCACCATGATCCGCGGAGAGGATTGATGAGCATCGCCCTCGCACCCGGCTTCACCGAGCCCGTCTTCGATGCGCAGCGCGTCTTCCGCGCCGTCATGGATGCCACCGCGCGGCCGGCGACCGTCCAGCCGCTCGCCACGGACCTTGCGCCGCCGGCGCCGCTGACGCCGGAGCTCGCCGCGGTGGCTCTGGCGCTCGCCGACCACGAGGCGCCGCTGTGGCTCGATGCGGCGCTCGCCGCCGTGCCGGCGGTTGCCGCCTATCTGCGCTTCCACACCGGTGCCCGTATCGTCGAGGCGCCCGACGAGGCGGCCTTCGCCCTCGTCGCCGAGCCCGATGCGATGCCGCCGCTCGGCGCCTTCGCCGTGGGCACCGACGAATATCCCGACCGCTCCACCACCGTCGTCATGGCGGTGCGGAGACTCGCGGCGGGGCAGGGGCTCGCCTGCGAGGGGCCGGGCATTCTGGGCCGGGCCGACATCGCCATCGCGCCGCTGCCGGGCGACTTCCTCGTCCAGCGCGCGGCGAACCGGGCGCTCTTCCCGCGCGGTGTCGACTGCGTCTTCGTCGCGCCGGGCTCTGTCGCGGCGCTGCCCCGCACCACGCAGATCCTGCCGGAGGGCTGACATGTATGTTGCGGTCAAGGGCGGCGAAGCCGCCATCGACAACGCCCACCGGCTGCTCGCCCATGCGCGGCGCGGCGACCCCGCCATTCCGGAGATCTCCCCGGAGCAGATCGGCGGGCAGCTGAAGCTCGCCGCGGATCGGGTGATGGCGGAAGGCTCGCTCTACGACCGGGATCTCGCCGCGCTCGCCATCAAGCAGGCGCGGGGCGATCTCGTCGAGGCCATCTTCCTCGTGCGTGCCTACCGCACGACGCTGCCGCGCTTCGGCTACAGCGAGCCGGTCGACACCGCGGCCATGGCCGTCGAGCGCCGCATCTCCGCCACTTACAAGGACCTGCCGGGCGGGCAGGTGCTGGGGCCGACCTTCGACTACACCCACCGGCTCATCGACTTCCTGCTCGCCGCCGGCGCCACGCCGCCCGAGCCGGCGGAGGCCGCGGCGGGCGAGGGCGAGCCGATGGCGCGTGTCACGGACCTCCTCGACGGCGAGGACCTGATCGAGCGCGAGGTCGCGCCCGACGGCGACATGCCGGTCGGCGACCTGACGCGCGAGCCGCTCGATTTCCCGGCCGAGCGGGACCTGCGCCTGCAGGCGCTCGCCCGTGGCGACGAGGGTTTCCTGCTCGCACTCGGCTATTCCACCCAGCGCGGTTACGGCCGTACGCATCCCTTCGTCGGCGAGGTGCGCTACGGCGAGGTCGCGGTGGAGTTCGTGCCGGAGGAACTCGGTTTTGCCGTGCCGCTCGGCACGATCGACGTCACCGAGTGCCAGATGATCAACCAGTTCAAGGGCTCGGCCGAGGTACCGCCGCAGTTCACGCGCGGCTACGGTCTCGTCTTCGGCCAGAGCGAGCGCAAGGCCATGGCGATGTCGCTGGTCGACCGGGCGCTGCGCGCCCGCGACTTCGGCGAGGAGGTGACGGCCCCGGCACAGGACGAGGAATTCGTGCTCGCCCATTGCGACAACGTGCAGGCCACCGGCTTCGTCGAGCATCTGAAGCTACCGCACTACGTCGACTTCCAGGCCGAGCTCGACCTCGTGCGCCGCATGCGCGCCGAATATGCCGCCCGTCGTGGCGAGGCGAGCGAGATGAAGGAGGCAGCGGAATGAGGGCGGCGATGCGGGATGATCTTCCTTTTCCCCGCACAGAGGTGGGGAAGGAAACGGAGGCCTACAACTTCGCCTATCTCGACGAGCAGACGAAGCGCATGATCCGGCGGGCGATCCTGAAGGCGATCGCCATTCCCGGCTATCAGGTGCCGTTTGCCAGCCGCGAGATGCCGATGCCCTACGGCTGGGGTACTGGCGGCGTGCAGGTGACGGCCGCGGTGCTCGGCCCCGATGACGTGCTCAAGGTCATCGACCAGGGCTCGGACGATACGACGAATGCCGTCTCCATCCGCCGCTTCTTCGCGAAGACGGCGGGTGTCGCGACCACGACGAAGACGCGGGAAGCAACGCTTATCCAGACGCGCCACCGCATCCCGGAGGAACCGCTGCGGGACGGCCAGATCCTCGTCTACCAGGTGCCGATCCCGGAGCCCCTGCGCTTCCTCGAGCCGCGCGAGACCGAGACGCGCAAGCTGCACGCGCTCGCCGACTACGGGCTGATGCACGTGAAGCTCTACGAGGACATCGCCCGCCACGGCCATATCGCCACCACCTACGCCTATCCGGTCGAGGTCGCCGGCCGCTATGTGATGGATCCCTCGCCGACGCCGAAGTTCGACAACCCGAAGATGGACATGTGCGCGGCGCTGCAGCTCTTCGGCGCCGGGCGCGAGAAGCGGATCTATGCCGTGCCGCCCCACACGCGGGTGAGGAGCCTCGATTTCGAGGACCATCCCTTCCGCATCCAGACCTTCAAGCAGCCCTGTGCGCTCTGCGGCGCCGAGGGGGGCTATCTCGACGAGGTGGTGCTCGACGACCGCGGCGGGCGCATGTTCGTCTGCTCCGACACCGATTTCTGCGAGGAGCGCAGGGCGGCCGGACATCGAGGGGCGATGGCAGCGGATGGCGACGCGGCAGGAGAGACCCGATGACCGATCTTCCGCTTTTGTCCGCCCGCGGCCTGACGAAATTTTACGGCGAGCGTCTTGGTTGCCGGGACGTGACCTTCGACCTTCACGAGGGCGAGGTGCTCGCCGTCGTCGGCGAATCGGGCTCGGGCAAGTCGACGCTGCTCGGCCTGCTCGCGACCGAGCTCGCCCCGAGCGCCGGCGCGGTCCACTACCGCATGCGTGACGGGGCGGTGCGCGACCTGTCCGAGCTCACCGAGGCCGAGCGGCGCCTGCTGCTGCGCACGGACTGGGGCTTCGTGCGCCAGGATGCGCGCGAGGGCCTGCGCATGGGCGTCTCGGCCGGCGGCAATGTCGGCGAACGGCTGATGGCCGTCGGCGCCCGGCACTACGGCAACATCCGCGCCGCCGCGAGCGACTGGCTCGCGCGCGTCGAGATCGAGGCCGGCCGCATCGACGACACGCCGAAGAGCTTTTCCGGCGGCATGCGCCAGCGCCTGCAGATCGCCCGCAACCTCGTCACCCATCCGCGCCTCGTCTTCATGGACGAGCCGACCTCGGGCCTCGACGTGTCGGTGCAGGCGCGCCTGCTCGATCTCATCCGCGGCCTCGTGGCGGAACTCGGCCTCGCCGTCATCATCGTGACACACGATCTTGCTGTGGCTCGTCTGCTCTCGCACCGCATCATGGTGATGCGCCGGGGCAGGGTGATCGAGACCGGACTGACCGACCAGGTGCTCGACGACCCGCGCGAGGCCTATACGCAGCTACTCGTTTCCTCGGTGCTGGCAGCATGACGACCGAACAGCCTCTCATCGCCCTCGACGACGTGTCGAAGAGCTTCACGCTCCACCTGCGCGGCGGGCTGGAGCTTGCCGTCGTCTCCGATGTCAGCCTCGCGGTCGCGGCCGGCGAATGCGTCGTCCTCGGCGGGCCCTCGGGCGCCGGCAAGTCGTCGATCCTCAAGATGATCTACGGCAACTACCGCGCCGACCGTGGCCGCATCCTCGTCCGCGACGGGGCGGAGGTGGTCAACGTCGCCAGCGCCGAGCCGCGCCGCATCCTGGCGCTGCGGCGCGACGTCATGGGCTATGTCAGCCAGTTCCTGCGCGTCATCCCGCGCGTCGCGACCCTCGACATCGTGGCCAATGCGGCGCGTGAGAGAGGTATCGGGCAGCAGGAGGCGATGGAGCGGGCGAGGCGCCTGCTCAGCCTCCTCAACGTCCCGGAGCGCCTGTGGCAATTGCCGCCCTCGACCTTCTCGGGCGGCGAGCAGCAGCGCGTCAACATCGCCCGCGGCCTTGCCGCCGACCGGCCGGTGCTGCTCCTCGACGAACCGACGGCTTCGCTCGACGCGAAGAACCGCGCCGTCGTCGTCGACCTCATCCACGAGAAGAAGCGGGCCGGCACCGCCATTCTCGGCATCTTCCACGACGAGGACGTGCGCGAGGCGGTGGCCGAC
This sequence comes from Chelatococcus sambhunathii, assembly GCF_001418005.1. Lineage (GTDB taxonomy): Bacteria > Pseudomonadota > Alphaproteobacteria > Rhizobiales > Beijerinckiaceae > Chelatococcus_A > Chelatococcus_A sambhunathii. The sequence goes on from NZ_LIOL01000002.1 coordinate 114,601, forward strand.
CGCATCGAGGACGTCACCCGCTTCGCTTCTTCCCGAGCCGCCTGATTGAGAGCCGCCGCCATGACCGCAACGCCCGACAGTTTCGTCATCGAGAACGCCACGCTCATCCTGCCCGACAGGATCGTCCCGGGCGGCTGGCTCGCGGTCTCGGACGGCCGCATCGCCGAGTTCGGCGAGGGCCGGGCGCCGGAGCGCGGCATCGACCTTGCCGGCGACTATCTGCTGCCGGGCCTCGTCGAGCTGCATACCGATCATCTCGAGAGCCACTACGCGCCCCGGCCCAAGGTGCGCTGGCACCCGCTCGCCGCCGTCATGGCCTATGACGCGCAGATCGCGGCCGCCGGCATCACAACGGTGTTCGATTCCCTGCGCATCGGCTCCGACTTCGACAAGGGCTCGCTCGGCGAGGAGGTCTGGGCGCTTGCCGATGCCATCAAGACGGCCGTCGCCGAGGGGCATGTGCGCGCCGAGCACCGCACGCACCTGCGCTGCGAAATCTCGTCCCCCGACGTCATCGACCAGGCCGAGCGCTATGTGGCCGAGTACCCGGTGCACATGATGTCGCTGATGGACCACACGCCGGGCCAGCGCCAGTTTCGCGACATCGCCGTATGGAAGACTTATTACAGCGGCAAGAACGGCGTCGGCGACGACGCCATGAACGAGCTCATCGCCCGCCGGCTCGCCATGCATGAGGCGAATGCCGAAACCCACCGGCGCCGCCTCGTCGAGATCGCCCGCGCGCAAGGCGTCGTGCTGGCGAGCCACGACGACGCGACGCCCGAGCATGTGGAGGAGGCGAAGACCGATGGCGTCGCCATCGCGGAATTCCCGACGACGATTGAGGCCGCCCGCGGTTCCCATGCCGCCGGCATCCGGGTGATGATGGGCGGCCCCAACATCGTGCGCGGCGGCTCCCATTCCGGCAGCGTCGCCGCCGAGGCCGTGGCGCGGGAGGGCGTGCTCGACATCATCTCCTCCGATTACGTGCCGGCGAGCCTCCTCATGGCCGCCTTCGATCTGCCGCGCCGGGTGCCGGCCATCTCGCTGCCCGAGGCGGTGGCGACGGTCACGCGCAATCCGGCCCTCGCGACGGGGCTCGCCGACCGCGGCGCGCTCGCCGCCGGGCTTCGGGCCGATCTCGTGTGCGTGCACATGACGGGTGCCGTGCCGGTGGTGCGGCAGGTGTGGCGCGAGGGGCGCCGCGTGGCATGACCATGGAAGCCGAAGCCGGCGATCGCGTGCGCATCACGCTCGGGCGCGGGCTCTTCGTCTGCGTCGTCGGGCCGAGCGGCGCCGGCAAGGACACGCTCATCGACCATGCCCGCCGGCGCCTCGCGGGCGAGGGGGATCGCTTCGTCTTTCCGCGCCGGCTCGTCACGCGCGCTGCGAGCACCGCCGAGGACCACGATGTCCTGAGCGAGGAGGCCTTCGGCGCAGGCATTGCGGGCGGCGCCTTTTCTCTGCACTGGCGCGCGCACGGCCTCGGCTATGCGCTGCCGCGCAGCGTCGAGGCGGCGCTTGCGGACGCGGCGGTCGTGGTCTGCAACATCTCGCGGGCGCAAGTCGCGGCGGCGCGCGCGGCCTTTGCCCGCATCGCCGTCGTATCGGTGACGGCGCCGGACGCCGTCATCGCCGGACGGCTCGCGGCCCGCGGCCGGGAAAGCGCCGAGACGATCACCGCGCGCCTCGCCCGCGGCAAGGCCGTGATGCCCGACCGGGCGCCGGATCTCACCATCGTCAATGATGGCAGCGTCGAAGCGGCCGGGGAGAAGCTGGTCGCCTTCCTGCGTGGGGCGCTCCGGGATTGAGGGTGCTTCCGAGTGCCTCCGGGCCGCGTACCCGACGCTCTCCGCCGCCCGCGGCCTTCGAGCCCCTTGCGCGACGGCAGGGCGTGGATGCCCGCGGCGAGCGCGGGCATGACGGCGTGGGAGGTGGCCGGCCTGCCCCCGGCTACCCGCCCGGGCAGTCCACCGCCACGATACGGGCGCGCCAGACCTCGGCCGCGGCGCCGAGGGTTGTCGCTTCGCCCGTCCCGTCGGCTTCGGGCAGGCTGGCGCTGTCGGCAAGGTTTGCCGCGATCGTCGCGGGGACGGTCGTGCCGAGCGCGATGCCAGCAACCAGCGTCATCGTCTGCGGCAGGGGGCCTACGACGGCGACGAGCGCACCGGACCTGTCGATGACGGGGGCGCCCGCCATGCCGGGCTGCACCGGGGCAGCGAGGCGCGCCGCGCCGTCGCCCGCCACCTTGAGCACGCCCGGCGTCGCGACGAGCCGGCGCTCGCCGCCCGTGGCGGCATGGCCGAGGATGAAGACCGCCTGCTCCGTGCCCTCCGGCCGGCGCCACGCAACCGGCGCCCCTCCCGCCGCGAAGGCGCCTTCGACGAAGGCGGCGCCGCCGCTCGCCGCGATCTTCACCGGCTTGCCGCCGACCGTCGGCACCTTGCAGGCGCCCGCGGCGGCGCTCGTTAGCGCCCGCCCGCTGTCGAGGACGATGGCCGTGAAGGCATTGCCGCCGGAGACGGTGGGGGTGGGGGATGCCGCCCCGCCGGTCCTGGCCGTGGCCGTTGTTGCCGATGCAGCCTCGGGTTCCGGCTCGAAGCTGTTGGTGATGGCGATGGTGAGCCTGCCGAAGGTCCCAGCGGCGCTCGCCGGATAGGCCACGGTGAAGCCGCGCAGACCGGCAGCGGTCGCGGCAAAACGTGTGAAGAAACGCTCGGCGCCTTCGTCGCCGGTGACGACGAACCAGTTGTCGCGCAGCACCTTGTAGGTGATGCGGCGCCCCGGCGTCGCGGCGCTGAGATCGGCGTAGAGATCCTTGAGGCCGGTGCCGGCCGCGGCCGGGATGAGATCCGTCGTCAGGGCGCCGCCGCCGCGCCTGGCGCGGAAGAGGGAGCCGCCCGGCGTGTCGCTGCGCTCGGCGAGCACCTTCTGCGGCACGCCGATGCGGATGCCGGAGCGGCGATCGTCGATGACGGCAAAGCCGGCGGCATCGCGCTGGCGTTGCGCGGCCGCCAGGAGCGCGTCGCGTTCGGCGGGCGTGAGAATGCCGTCCGCGGTGAGGCGGCTGCGCGTCTCGAAGGCGCGGATGGCATCGAAGCTGCGCTTGCCGAAGGCGCCGTCGAGCGTGCCGTTGTAGTCGCCGGTCCAGACGAGCGCGTCCTGGATGGCCTTGCGGTCGGCCTCCGGCAGCGCCTCGAAGGCCGCACGGGCGGCATCGAGCGCTTCGCCCGCCGCGGGCTGCTGCGCGAGAGCCGGGGTGCCGAGAGGCAGGACCGCTGCGCCGATAAGGAAGCCCATCAGGGCCCCGATGCCGCCCTGCCCACGATCCCGCCGCGTCCGCGCCCGGTTCATGCCCCCGCCTCCCGTTCGTTGCGTCGCGTGACTATGGCAAAACGGCACGGCGACGTCACGGCATGCGTCGCAGCCATGGATTGCGGCTGTGCTTCGAGGCGCTTAGTCTCACGCCCGTCATCGCGGCGGCGCTATTTTTCCTAGGCGTCACCCGAAGGCTCGCCGAGGGAGGGGAGCATGATTCGTGCTGCGCAACTGATTGCCGTCGCCATTGCAACCCTCTGCCTCCTCGCCCTTGCCCCCCCGGTTTCGGCGCAGAAGTCCCTGGTCCGGGACGATCTCGCCAGCGCCGCCGTCAGGCTGCAGGCCGATCTGAAGACGGAGGCGGGAGCGGCTGCGACGCGCCCCGCCGACCAGTTGCGCCGTGACAGCGCCCAGGCACTCGCCCGCGGCGATGCCCGGCAGGCGCTTTCCTCCGCCGCCGCGGCCGTCGCCGCCGATCCGGCCAGCGCTGCCGGCTGGACGGCCTATGCGCGGGCGGCCATGGCCATCTTGCCGGCCAATTACAACGAGCGCTACAGGCTCGCTGAGCGAGCGACAAGTGCCGCTTATGCGGCCTATCAGAACGCGCGCGGGGCCGCGGCCGAGGCCTCGGCGCTGGCGCTTCTCGGCGACGTCTTCGCCTCGCGGCAATACTGGCGCCCGTCGCTCGACGCCTACCGGATGAGCCTCGCGCTCGCCGACGATTCGCACGTGCGGTCGATCTATGAAGGCCTGCGCGAGAAGTACGGCTTCCGCATCCTCGACTATCGGGTCGATTCCGATTCAGCCTCGCCGCGCGTGTGCTTCAACTTCTCGGAGCCGCTGGCGCGCGGCCGCGTCGATTTCGCGCCTTTCGTCGCCGTGACGGGCAGCGCGACGCCCGCCATGACGGGAGAGGACCGCCAGCTCTGCGTCGACGGACTGAAACACGGCGAGCGCTATGCCATCGTGCTGCGCCAGGGCCTGCCCTCGTCCGTCGAGGAGACGCTGCTGCGCAATGCCGACTACGAGATCTACGTGCGCGACCGCTCTCCGCAGGCACGTTTCACCGGCCGCAACTACATCCTGCCGCGCACGGGGCAGGAGGGCATCCCCGTCGTCACAGTGAACACGGACAAGGTGGATGTGGAGCTCTACCGCATCGGCGACCGTAACCTCCTGCCGACCCTGCGCTCCGACGAGTTCATGTCGCAGATCGCTCGTTACACGGCCGACAACATCGCCTCCGACCAGGGGCAGAAGGTCTGGGCCGGCACGCTCGACGTGGCGCGGCGGACCAACGAGGACGTAACGACCGCCTTCCCGGTGCTGGAAGCGACCGGCGGCAAACTGGAACCCGGCGTCTATGTGATGACGGCGCGTCCCTCAGGCGGGCCGCCTGCCGACGAGGATTACAGCCCGGCCGCGACCCAGTGGTTCATCGTCTCCGACATCGGCCTCACGGCGCTCTCCGGTGAGGACGGCGTGCACGTCGTCGCGCGGTCGCTCGCCTCGGCCGGGCCGCTTGCCGGCGCCACGGTCAAGCTCGTTGCCCGCAACAACGAGGTGCTCGGCGAGGTGAAGAGCGACGGCAACGGCCGCGCCGTCTTCGCGCCCGGCCTCTCGCGCGGCAAGGGTGGCCTCGCGCCGGGGCTCGTGGTGGCGACGACAGAGGCCGGCGACTACGCCTTCCTCGACCTCGCGCAGACTCCCTTCGACCTCACCGACCGGGGCGTCGCCGGCCGGCAGACGCCGGGGCCGCTCGATGCGCAGGTCTTCACCGAGCGGGGCGTCTACCGCACGGGCGAGACGGTCCAGGTCACGGCGCTGCTGCGCGATGCGCGTGGCGATGCCGCCGCCGGCCTGCCGCTCACCCTCGTTGCGCGCCGACCGGATGGCGTCGAATACCGGCGCGTTGCCGTCGACGACCAGGGCCTCGGCGGGCGCGCCTGGTCGCTGGCGATCCTGCCCGGGGCCATGCGCGGCACCTGGCGGCTCACCGCTTATGCGGACCCGAAGGGCGCCGCCATCGGCGAGACCACCTTCCTTGTCGAGGACTATGTGCCGGAGCGGCTGGAACTGACGCTGGCGCCGCAGGCGCCGACGGTCGCCGCCGGCGACGCGGCGAACATCGACGTCACGGCCCGCTATCTCTATGGCGCCCCGGGCGCGGAGCTCGAGGTCAGCGGCACCGTGACGATCGAGGCCGTGCCGAACAATGCGGTGCCGGGGCTCGAGGGCTATGCCGTCGGTCTCGACGACGAGGCCTTCGAGACCGTGATGCAGGAGGTCGAGGAGGGGGCGGAAACGGACGCGGCCGGCAAGGCGGTCTTCGCCGTGCCGCTGCCGGAGGTCTCCGCGCCGCGGCCGCTGCAGGCCATCGTCACCGTCACCGTGGCCGAGCCCGGCGGGCGCGGCGTGGCGCGCTCGCTCACGTTGCCGGTCGCCCAGGTCGGCAATGTCATCGGCGTGCGCAAGCTGTTCACCGATCTCTCCGATGGTGGCATCGCGACCTTCGACGTGGTCGCGGCCACGGGCGAGGGCAAGCGGCTTGCCATGCCGCTGCGCTGGAGCCTCTACCGCATCGACCAGCACTATCAATGGTTCAACCAGGGCGGCGGCTGGTCCTACGAGCCGATCAAGACGACGCGCCGCATCGCCGACGGCGAGATCGAGCCGGGGACCGATGCGCCCGCGCGCATCTCCGCGCCCGTCGGCTGGGGACGTTACCGCCTGGAGATTGAGGCGGGCCGGGGCGAGGCGGCGCCGACGAGCCTGTCCTTCTCCGTCGGCTACAGTGGCTCAGTGAGCGCCGATACGCCGGACGTGCTCGACATGCGCCTCGACAAGGCCTCCTACGCGGCCGGCGAGACGATGGCGATTAGCCTCAAGCCCCGCGCGGCCGGCAAGGCGACGGTGCTCGTCGTCGGCGACAAGGTGCATTGGGAGAAGCTCGTCGATCTCGACCCGGCGGGCACCACGGTCTCGCTCGAGGCGAAGGCCGAGTGGGGGCCGGGGGCCTATGTGGTCGTGCTGGCCCACCGGCCGCTCGATGTCGGGGCCAAGCGCATGCCGGGTCGCGCGCTCGGCCTTGCCTGGTTCTCCGTGGCGCGCGACCAGCGCGACATCGACGTCTCGCTCGATGTGCCACAGGTGATGCAGCCGCGGCAGACGCTCGAGGTGCCGGTGCGGCTCGGCGGGCTCGCAGCGGGGGAGGAGGCCTATGTGACGGTGGCCGCCGTCGACGTCGGCATCCTCAACCTCACGCGCTACGAGGCGCCGCGTCCCGGTGACTACTTCTTCGGCCAGCGGCGTCTCGGCACGGAGATCCGCGACGTCTACGGCTATCTCATCGACGGCATGCAGGGCACGCGCGGCGCCATCCGCTCCGGCGGCGACGCGGGCGCCCCCCAGCTCGACGGCGCTCCGCCGACGCAGGAGCCGGTCGCGCTCTATTCCGGCGTGGTGCGCGCCGGGGCCGACGGTGTCGCGCATGTGTCGTTCGATATGCCGGCCTTCAACGGTACCGTGCGTGTGATGGCGGTGGCGTGGTCGAAGACGCGGGCCGGCTCAGCCACGGCCGATGTCGTGGTGCGCGACCCCGTCGTCGTCTCCGGCACCCTGCCGCGCTTCCTCAACGTGGGCGATACGTCCCGCATCCACCTCGCCATCGACAATCTGGAAGGCGAGGCGGGCGACTATGTGATCGAGGTCGACGCTTCCGGCCCGGTCATCCTGCCGCTCGAGGCGACGCGGCGCACGCTCAAGCTGGAGAAGGGCGCGCGTACGGCGCTGTCGCTGCCGGTCACGGCCGGCGGGCTCGGCGTCGCGAAGCTCACCGCGCGGCTGACGGGGCCGGGCATCGACGTGGCGCAGGACTTCGCCCTCGGCATCGCCCCGGGCACGCCGGCGCTCGCCCATCGCACCGTCCGGCCGCTGCCGGCCGGCGGCAGCGTCTCGATCAGCAGCGACATCCTCGCCGGCCTGATGCCGGGCTCGGGCGTCGCGTCCGTTTCCGTGACCACGCTCGCTGCGCTCGATGTGCCGGGGCTGCTGCAGGCGCTGGACCGCTATCCCTACGGCTGCTCGGAGCAGATCGTCAGCCGGGCTCTGCCGCTGCTCTATGTCAACGAGCTCGCCAGCACCGAGGCCCTGCCGGTCGACACGCAACTCGACGAGCGGGTGCGTGGCGCCGTGGAACGGGTGATGTCGCGCCAGGATTCCAACGGCAGCTTCGGCCTGTGGTCCGTCGGCGGCGACGACATCTGGCTCGACGCCTATGTGACGGACTTCCTGACGCGGGCCCGCGAAAAGGGCTTCGCCGTGCCGCAGACGGCCTTCGACCTCGCGCTCGAGCGGCTGCGCAACTACGTCGCCAACACGACGGAGTTCGATCAGGGCCAAGGCCAGACGCTCGCCTATGCCATCTATGTGCTCGCCCGTAACGGACGGCCGGTGATGGGCGACCTGCGCTATCTCGCCGACGTCAGGCTGCCGCGTTTCGGCAGCGCCATGGCGCAGGCGCAGATCGCCGCGGCGCTCGCGCTGCTCGGCGACCGGCGCCGCGCGGAGACCGCTTTCGCCACCGCCATGTCGACCCTGCGCGGCGAGAAGGACGGTCCGGCCTCTCGGCCGGACTACGGCTCGCGCCTGCGTGACGGTGCCGCCGTCCTCGCTCTCCTCGGCGAAGCGGGCACCGGCGGCGCCGAAATCCAGCAGACGTCCCTCGTCATCGACGAGGCGCGCGGCACGAGCCGCTACACGAGCACGCAGGAGCAGGCCTGGCTGGTGCTCGCCGCCGGCGCGCTTGCGCGGGACAATGCGCGGCTCAGGCTCACCGTCGATGGCCGCGAGGCCGATGGTCCGTTCTACCGCAACTACCGCGCCGCCCGTCTCGACGAGGGGGCGGTGACGATCGCCAACACGGGCACGCTCGATGCCCGGGTCGTCGTCACGGCCGCCGGCAATCCGACGGCGCGGGAGGGGGCGCTCGCCCGCGGCTACACCGTGGAGCGCAGCTACTATCGTCTCGACGGCACGGCGGTCGATCCCGCAACCGTGCGGCAGAACGAGCGGCTCGTCACCGTGCTCAAGGTGATGGAGGACCAGGCGCGCTTCGCCCGCCTGCTCGTCGTCGATCACCTGCCGGCCGGGTTCGAGATCGACAATCCGAACCTCGTCGACGCCTCCTCCGCAGCGGCGCTATCGTGGCTGCAGACCACGGTGGAGCCGGCGCATGTCGAATATCGCGACGACCGTTTTGTCGCCGCCTTCGACCGTGACAGCAGCCAGTCGGCCTTCATCACCGTCGCCTACATGATCCGCGCGGTGGCGCCGGGCCGCTACGTTCACCCGCCAGCGACGGCCGAGGACATGTACCGCCCCGAGCGCTTCGGCCGCACGGGCTTCGGAACGGTCGAGGTTACGGAGGCGAAGTAGGGGCGGCGCTGGGGCAGTTTCTCCCCTCCCCGCAAGGGGGAGGGAACAGATGAGGCCCGCCGGGGCGCAACGAGAAGGTCGCTGGGATGCCAGCCGGATTGAGCAAGCGACTTGCCGGACTGCTCCGTTCCCGCGCGTTGCGTGGGGTGGTCGCGGGCTGCGCCGCGCTGTTCTTTGCGGCCGGCATCGGTCTTGCACAGTTCGTCGCTTCGCTGGGGCCGCTCGATCTGGCACAGGTCGAGGAGCGGTCGACCGTCGTGTCCGACAGGGACGGCCGGCTGCTGCGTGCCTTCACCACGCCGCAGGGCCGCTGGCGCCTGCCGGTCGGCGTCGACGACGTCGATCCGGGCTTCATCGCGCTGCTCACAATCTATGAGGACCGGCGTTTTCGCGCGCATTCCGGCATCGATCCGCTCGCCGTCCTGCGCGCCGCCGGCCAGGTGGCGCTCAACGGGCGCATCGTCTCGGGTGGCTCCACGCTGACCATGCAGGTGGCGCGCCTGCTCGAGCCCCGCGAGGAGCGCGACCTCGTCGCCAAGCTGCGTCAGGCGGTGCGGGCCGTGCAGCTCGAACGGCGCTTCGACAAGGATGCGATCCTCGGCTTCTACCTCACCATGGCGCCGTACGGCGGTAATCTCGAGGGAATCCGCGCCGCGAGCCTCGCCTATTTCGGCAAGGAGCCGAAGCGCCTGTCGCTCGCCGAGGCGGCGCTGCTCGTCGCCCTGCCGCAATCTCCCGAAACGCGCCGGCCGGACCGTTTTCCGGAGGTCGCCCGCGCCGCGCGCGACCGCGTGCTGGCACGGGCGCTCGCCCACGGCGGCATCTCGGAGGCCGAGGCACGGGCAGCCCGCGAGGCGCCGGTGCCGACGCAGCGCCAGCCGGTGCCGATGCTGGCGCCGCACCTCGCCGAGACGGTGGTGCGCGCGGAGCCCGGCCGGCGCGAGCATCGCCTGACGCTCGATGCGCGCCTGCAGGCGCGGCTCGAGGCGCTGGCGCGCGAAACGGCCGAGCGGGTCGATCCGCGCGCCTCGGCCGCCGTCATCGCCATCGATAATGCGAGCGGCGCCGTGCGTGCCTATGTCGGCGCGGCAGACTATTTCTCGGCCGAGCGGGCCGGGGCGGTGGACACCGTGCTCGCCGTGCGCTCGCCGGGCTCGGCGCTCAAGCCGTTCATCTATGCGCTCGCCTTCGAGAACGGGCTCGCCCATCCAGAGACGGTGCTGGACGACCGGCCGTCCCGCTATGGCATCTATGCGCCGAAGAACTTCGACCTCACCTTCCAGGGCACGGTGACGGCACGCCAAGCGCTGCAGCTCTCGCTCAACGTGCCGGCGGTGGAACTGCTGTCGGAGATCGGGCCGGTGCGGCTGCTCGCGCGGCTGCGCTCGGCCGGGGCGGACCTCGTCCTGCCGAAGGAGGCGGCGCCGGGCCTCGCCATCGGTCTCGGCGGCGTCGGCGTGCGCCTCATCGATCTTGCGCGCCTCTATGCCGCCTTCGCGCGCGGCGGTGTCGTGCCCGAACTCTGGTGGCGGGAGGAGGGGACGCCCGCGGGCGAGGCCGCACGCCTGACCGAGCCGGTCGCCGCCTGGTACGTCGCCGACGTGCTGCGCGGTGCGCCAGCGCCGCAGAACGCGCTGCCGGGCATGATCGCCTACAAGACCGGCACCTCCTACGGCTATCGCGACGCCTGGGCCGTCGGTTTCGACCGCAGCACCACCATCGCGGTGTGGATCGGCCGGCCGGACGGCGCGGCGGTGCCCGGCCTCGTCGCCCGACAGGTGGCGGCGCCGATGCTGTTCGAGGCCTTCGCCCGGCGCGGCGGCGCGAGCGAGCCCGTGGCCGAGCCGCCGGGCGTCATCCACGCGACGACGGCGAACCTGCCACCGCCGCTGCGTCACCTGCGCAAGGACGTGCCGAAGACGATCGCGGCCGTCGCCCAGGCGCCGCTGCGCATCGCCTTTCCGCCGGATGGGGCGCGCGTCGACCTCGGTCTCTCGGAGGACGGGGCCGGAGCGCTCCTCGCGCTCAAGGCGAGCGGCGGCAGCCCGCCCTTCCTGTGGTACGTGAACGGCGCGCCGCTCGGCGCGCACAGCCTGAGGCGCGAGGCCGCATGGGAGGCGGACGGGCGCGGCTTCGCGCGGGTGACGGTAACGGACGGCCGCGGCGCGACAGACAGCGTGACGGTACGGGTGGAATAGGGGCACGGCCGGGCGCTGACACTCCGCCGGTCCAGAGGGATCAGGGATGGCCGCTGGGCAGCTTTTGATCCTGCCTGAATAGCGGGGGAGCGATGCGCTGGAAACCGCGTCCGAGAGCCAGCGCTCCGGCAAAAGTCAAAACGATTCCGCCGGACCAGAAGAGCCAGAACAGATAGCCGAATTCGTGCGCATCGTGGCTCATGTCGAGGACTTCAGGGGTGTGATAGGCGGTGCAGGCGCCAGGGCCTGAAAGAAGAAGGGCTCCGGTCACAATCCAAATCGGCCTCAGTGGCCGTTCAAGGTTGAATGATGCCGACATGAGTGCGATCGCCGTCGCGAGCATGACTATTGCGAGGCACCGATTTTCTGGAGAATTGTCGGCGATTGCGCCAATGTGATAGACATTTTCAATCGCGTCTGCCAGTATCCGTCGTATAAATTTTGAAAACGTCATAAACAGCAGAGCAGCCAACCAAAAATAAAAAGATTCTGCCTGCAATATCCATGCTCATGGATCCTGGAAGTCCGCGCCCGCAGCGTTTCGCGTATTCCAGCGTTTCCGTCAATAATCATTAAATGCAACCTAAAAAGGCCGCCCGGAGGCGGCCTTGCTTCTTGTGTCGTCTGCAGCTGCCGGTCACACCGGCAGCGTGTAGGCCGTCTTGACCGTCGTGTAGAACTCCACCGCGTAGCGGCCCTGCTCGCGGGCGCCGTAGGACGAGCCCTTGCTGCCGCCGAAGGGCACGTGGTAGTCGACGCCGGCGGTCGGCAGGTTGACCATGACCATGCCGGCCTCGGCGTTGCGCTTGAAGTGGCTGGCGTATTTGAGGCTCGACGTGCAGATGCCCGCCGACAGGCCGAATTCGGTGTCGTTGGCGAGGGCGAGCGCCTCGTCATAGTCCCTGGCGCGGATGACGCTGGCGACCGGGCCGAAGATCTCCTCGCGCGAGATGCGCATGGCGTTCGTGCATTCGGTGAAGAGCGCGGGCGCCATGTAGAAGCCGGGTGTCTCGCGGTTCAGCACCTCGCCGCCGGCGACGAGGCGGGCGCCCTCGTCCTGGCCGATCTTGACGTAGGAGAGGTCCTGGTCGAGCTGGTTCTGGTCGACCACCGGGCCGATATGGGTGCCGGCCTTCAGGGCGTCACCGACGACGAGGCCCTTCATGCGCTCGGCCACCGCATCGACGAAGCGGTCATGGATGCCGGCCGTCACGATGACGCGCGAGGAGGCCGTGCAACGCTGGCCCGTGGAGAAGAAGGCGCCGTTGACGGTGCATTCCACCGCCGTCTTGAGGTCGGCGTCGTCGAGCACGACGAGTGGGTTCTTGCCGCCCATCTCGAGCTGGAACTTCTTCATCGTGCCGACGCAGGCCTCGGCCACCTTGCGGCCAGTCGAGACGGAGCCCGTGAAGGTGATGGCGTTGACGTCCCGCGATTTCAGCAGCGTTTCGCCGACGACCGAGCCGCGGCCCATGACGAGGTTGAAGACGCCGGCGGGAATGCCGGCGCGCACGATGATCTCGGACAGGGCATGGGCCGAGCCGGGCACGAGGTCAGCCGGCTTGAACACGACCGTGTTGCCGTAGCAGAGCGCCGGGGCGATCTTCCACGCGGGGATGGCGATGGGGAAGTTCCACGGGGCGATGATGCCGACGACGCCGACCGGCTCGCGCGTGATCTCGACATCGACGCCAGGGCGCACGGAGGCGATCTTGTCGCCGGCGAGGCGCAGCGCTTCCTGCGCGAAGAAAAGGAAGATCTGGCCGGCGCGCACCACCTCGCCTACGCCTTCCGGCAGCGTCTTGCCCTCTTCGCGCGAGAGCAGGCGGCCAAGCTCGTCCTTGCGGGCGAGGATCTCGTCGCCGGCCCTCTTGAGGATGTCATGCCGCTCCTGCGGGGTCGTGCGGGCCCAGGCCGGGAAGGCGGCCTTGGCCGCGGCGATGGCGCGCTCGGTGTCGGCCGCGCTGGCGCGGGAATATTCGCCGATGACGTCATTGGTGTTCGACGGGTTGATGTTTCTGGTGGCGTCGTGCCCGGCGACCCACTCACCGGCGATGAAGTTCTGGAAATGTGCGGTCATGCCTCTTCCTGTCGTTCCTCGATGATTGCCGTGCGGCACTGCACCGGTGCCGCTGTCGGCGCACACCATAAGCGCCCCGGCGCGCATTGCAAAAGCACCGAGCAGTGCATGCCGGGCGTGCGTGCCGCGCGGGGGGATCACGATGTGGGGAAGCGCGGCGCCGCAGTTCCGTCTCGCGGGGCAGGCAGAGGCGCCTCGGTCGTCTTGGCCGGGCTTGTCCCGACCATCCACGCCGTTGACGTTGCTTTCGGTTGAAGGCTTGGATGCCCGCGACGAGCGCGGGCATGACGGCAGGGAAACGGCGTGCAGGTCCGGCTCCACGATCGCCGGGCCGTCACTCCACCGTCGGCTTGGCCCGGCGGACGGACTTCACGGCCGAGCGGCGCTGCTTGCCTTCGAGCCGCCGCTCCCTGGAGGCCTTCGTCGGTTTCGTCGGCCGGCGCGGCTTGGGGCGCACCGTTGCCTGCCGGATCAGGTCCACGAGCCTGTCGAGCGCCTCCTCGCGGTTGCGCAGCTGGCTGCGGTGCGACTGGGCGGTGATCACGATGACCCCTTCCTGCGTCAGGCGGCTGCCCGCGAGCTTCATGAGGCGGATGGCGACGTCGTTCGGCAGGGATGGGGAGCGGCGGGCGTCGAAGCGCAGCTGCACCGCGCTCGCCGTCTTGTTGACATGCTGGCCGCCGGGGCCGGAGGCACGGATATGGCTTTCCTCGATTTCGCTTTCGTCGATGCTTATATGGTCGGTGATGCGCAGCATGGCGGATCCGGCAGGTCGCGTGCGGGGCGCGTGGCTTGAACCGACCTCGCCCGCCTGATAACTCGTGGCTCGAATTTCCGATGCGGCCGACAGTTCCCGCGTGCGCGGTGCACGCCGGGAGCATGCGGTCCTTTCGTTGAGAGAGACTTGAATGGCCTCCTATCAGTATGTCTACCACATGCGCGGCCTGTCGAAGACCTACCCTGGCGGCAAGAAGGTCCTCGACAACGTGCACCTGTCCTTCTACCCGGGCGCCAAGATCGGCGTGCTGGGCGTCAACGGCGCCGGCAAGTCGACGCTGCTCAAGGTCATGGCCGGGCTCGACAAGGAGTTCACGGGCGAAGCCTGGGCGGCGGAAGGCGCGCGCGTCGGCTACCTGCCGCAGGAGCCGCAGCTCAACCCGACGAAGACCGTGCGCGAGAACGTCATGGAAGGGGTCGCCGGCGAAAAGGCAGTGCTCGAGCGCTACAACGAGCTCGCCATGAACTACTCGGACGAGACGGCCGACGAGATGACGCGGCTGCAGGACGAGATCGAGGCCAAGGGCTTGTGGGACCTCGATTCCAAGGTCGACCAGGCCATGGATGCCCTGCGCTGCCCGCCGGACGATGCGGAGGTCGCCTCGCTGTCGGGCGGCGAAAAGCGTCGCGTTGCGCTGTGCCAGCTGCTTCTCGCCCAGCCGGACCTGCTGCTGCTCGACGAGCCGACCAACCATCTCGACGCCGAGACGGTGGCTTGGCTCGAAGGGCACCTCAGGACCTACCCGGGTGCGATCCTGATCGTCACCCACGACCGCTACTTCCTCGACAACGTCACGGGTTGGATCCTCGAACTCGACCGCGGCCGCGGCATTCCGTACGAGGGCAACTATTCCTCGTGGCTGGAGCAGAAGCAGAAGCGCCTCGCCCAGGAGGGCCGCGAGGAGGAGGCGCGCCAGCGCACGCTGGAGCGCGAGCGCGAGTGGATCTCGGCCTCGCCCAAGGCTCGCCAGGCCAAGAACAAGGCGCGTATCCAGCGCTATGAGGAACTGGTGCGGAAGGCCTCGGAGAAGGCGCCCTCGACGGCCCAGATCGTCATCCCGATTGCCGAGCGGCTGGGCAACAACGTTATCGAGTTCGATGGCCTCACCAAGGGCTTCGGCGATCGGCTGCTCATCGACGGGCTGTCGTTCAAGCTGCCGCCCGGCGGCATCGTCGGCGTCATCGGGCCGAACGGCGCGGGCAAGACGACCCTGTTCCGCATGATCACCGGTCAGGAGACGCCGGACGCCGGCACCATCACCATCGGGGAATCGGTCAAGCTCGGCTATGTCGACCAGTCGCGCGACGCACTCGACGACAACAAGACCGTCTGGGAGGAAATCTCCGGCGGCAACGATGTCATCTATCTCGGCAAGCGCGAGATCAACTCGCGGGCCTATTGCTCGGCCTTCAACTTCAAGGGCGGCGACCAGCAGAAGAAGGTGGGCATGCTCTCGGGCGGCGAGCGCAACCGCGTGCATCTCGCCAAGATGCTGAAGTCGGGCGCCAACGTCCTGCTGCTCGACGAGCCGACCAACGACCTCGACGTCGACACCTTGCGTGCGCTGGAGGAGGCGCTGGAGGATTACGCCGGCTGCGCCGTCATCATCAGCCACGACCGCATGTTCCTCGACCGCGTCGCCACCCACATGCTCGCCTTCGAGGGCGACAGCCATGTGGAGTGGTTCGAGGGCAACTTCGAGGACTACGAGGAAGACAAGAAGCGCCGCCTCGGCATCGATTCCACGATCCCGAAACGTATCCAGTACAAGAAGTTCTCGCGCTGAGAGAGACCCTTGTTGCGAGCGCCCGCAGGATGATCCCGCGGGCGCTTTTCTATGCGCTCAGGACGGGGGTCAGCGCGCGCAGCACAGCTGCATAGTGCACGCCGGCGGCGGCGACGACGAAGCCGTGCCAGATGGCCGCCTGAAAGGGCAGGCGTTCGGCAAGATGGAAGACGACGCCGACCGAATAGAGCACGCCTCCGACGGCGATCAGCGCCAGCGTGGTCAGGCCGAGCGCATCCGTCAGCGGGGCAACGGCGACAGCGCCCGCCCAGCCCAGCGTGAGATAGGCGGCGATCGTCAGGCGGTCGAAGCGGCGCGGGAAGAACAGCTTCAGGCAGGCGCCGGCGATGGCCGCGAGCCAGACGAAGCTCGTCAGGCCGACGGCCCAGGGGCCGCCGAGGCCGAGCGTCGTGAAGGGCGTGTAGGTGCCGGCGATCATCAGGAAGATGCCGGCCTGGTCGAACTGGCGCAGCTTCTCCTTGCGCGGCGACGCCGGCGCCAGATTGTAGGCGCAGGAGCAGCCAAGCATGACGAAAAGGCCGAGCGTGTAGAGCGCCACGGCGGGCAGGGCACCATAGGCGCCGCCGTGCAGCACGATGCCGACGAGCACCACCGCGCCGACGCCGGCGGCAACAAGGCCTATGACGTGCACGACCGCATCGGCCACGATCTCGCGGCGCGTGCGCGGCCGGCACGCGAAGGTCGACAATCTCCTTGCTGATCCGGTCGAGCCGGACGACGCGCGCGTCATGCCCCTGGCCGTGAGCTTGGTTGCTGCCTCACGGCACAGGGTGGATGCCGATCATGGCAGCATGCTGACGGCACGAGCCGGCGCCGCTGATCCCGTCTGTCGCAAGTCGGGTGTGCCCGACTTGCTCCTTCCGGACCCCGTCCCGGGCGAGCCCGAGCGTGGCGACGGGAGGTTGCCGGCCGGCGTGCTTCAGCGGGACGGGCCGTCGCCGCGGCGGCGGGCCGGGCGCATGAAACCGATGCCGTCCATGCGCTCGGCGCCGGCCGGGCCATGACCCTGGCCCTGACCACGGTGGTGGTCGCGCTGCTGCGGCTTGCCGCTGCCCTGCGCGGCCTTGGCCGGCCGCTGGCCATCACGGCGGGACGCACCGTCCTGCTGGCGCTGGCCGTTGCCCTGGCCGAGGCCGCTGCCGTGACCATGGCCGTTGCCGTGACCCGGCGCCTTGCCGGCACTGTGGTGGCCCGGCTGCGGCGTGTTGCGGCTGCCGCGCGGAGAGTGCCGGCCCCTGCCAGTGGCGTTCTTGCCGGGGCCGTTCCTGCCGCCGCCGTTGCGGCCCTGTGGGCGGGCTTCGGCGGGCTCCTCCGGCTCGGCGCCCGGATTGGCGCGCCGGTCGGTTGCCGGGATCTTCTGGCGCGTCAGCTTCTCGATGGCCCGGAGATAGGCGCGCTCCTCACCGTCACAGAAGGAGATGGCGCTGCCGTCGGCGCCGGCGCGGGCCGTGCGGCCGATGCGATGCACGTAGGATTCCGGCACGTTCGGCAGGTCGAAGTTGATAACGTGGGTCACGCCGTCGACATCGATGCCGCGGGCGGCGATGTCCGTCGCAACAAGGATGGGCGTCTCGCCGGTGCGGAAGCTGCCGAGCGCGCGCTCGCGCTGCGACTGGCTCTTGTTGCCGTGGATCGCCGCGGCCCGGATGCCGTCCTGTTCGAGGTGGCGCACCACGCGGTCGGCGCCATGCTTGGTGCGGGTGAAGACGAGCGTGCGGCCGAGCTTCTCGCCCTTCAGGATCTCGGCGAGAAGGTTACGCTTGCGCGCCGTCTCGACGAAGATGACGCGCTGGTCGATGCGCTCGGCCGTCGTCGCGACCGGCGTCACCGAAACCTGCACCGGGTCGTGCAGCAGGTCGGACGCAAGCGCGGCGATCTCCTTCGGCATGGTGGCCGAGAAGAAGAGGTTCTGGCGCTCCTTCGGCAGGCGCTGCACGATCTTCCGGATGGCGTGGATGAAGCCCATGTCGAGCATCTGGTCGGCCTCGTCGAGGACCACGACCTCGGTCTCGGCAAAGCTGACGGCACCCGTCTGCATGTGGTCGATCAGCCGGCCGGGCGTCGCGACCAGCACGTCGAGGCCGCGCGCCAACGCATCGGACTGCGGCCGGTGGCCGACGCCGCCGAAGATCACGGCGGTGCGCAGGTTGAGGTGGCGACCATAGGTGCGGAAGCTCTCGCCGATCTGGCTGGCGAGCTCGCGCGTCGGACTCAGCACGAGCACGCGGCAGCGCCCACGGCCCGGGCGCTTCGGCGCGCTGGCGAGGCGGTGAAGGATGGGGAGGGCGAAGGCCGCCGTCTTGCCCGTACCCGTCTGGGCGATGCCGAGCAGGTCGCGGCCGGAGATGACATGGGGAATGGCCTGCGCCTGGATCGGCGTCGGCTGCTCGTAACCCTCGCTCTCCAGTGCCTTGAGCAGCGGTTGGGCGAGGCCGAGATCGGAAAATGAAGTCACTTATCGTCTTTCATGGTGCGCGCCGGACACGCCGCCGGCAACGAGCCGAAGCGGGCGCACGAACGCGGGGAAACGAACGCCCCGCGTGAATTGGGCTGTTCCGGAGGGATCGGTCGCCGGACGAACGGCTCAATCGACGAATGAACGTCGCTCACGCAGCCGAACGTGAAAGGGAAACGATGCGACCCGCGCCACATGTGTCTCCTGGCGGGTGCTTTGTCAAGGAGGGGCGTGCAATGCCGCTCCATCGACGTGCGCACCATTGCGTCGTCATGCCCGCGCTCGTCGCGGGCATCCACGCCGTGACGCTCGCGCGGGGTTGAAAGGCGTGGATGGCCGGGACGAGCCCGGCCATGACGAACGGGGAGGTTGTGCCGCGCTCTTCCCGCTCCCTTTGCGTAGCCGTCTCCACCGTCATGCCCGCGCCTGTCGCGGGCATCCACGCCGTGACGCTCGCGCAGGATTGAAAGGCGCCATGGCCGGGACAAGCCCGGCCAAGACGCGCGGCCAAGACGCGCGGCAAAGATGCGCCGTCAAGACGCGCGAGAAGCCGAATCCGCACGGTTCAGGCCCTCCCTTCCTTGCCGCCCAAACAGGCAGATGCCCGGCCTGCGTGGGAAAGTGTATGCAGTTATGTCTAGACAATTGACACCGGGGCTGCGGCGTGCTGCCATTCAATGAAGAGGGGTCAACGGACCGGGAGACACGTCATGAAGCGCACTTCGGCATTCGGGCTCGCTGCAGCGATCCTCATCGGCGCGGCGGGCACCGCATCGGCGGCCAACACGCAGGTGGTCATCGGCATGAGCGGCTGGACGGGCTTTGCGCCGCTCACGCTCGCCAAGGAGGCCGGCATCTTCGAGAAGAACGGCCTCGACGTCACCATCAAGAAGATTCCGCAGGCGAGCCGGCACCTCGCCATCGCCTCGGGCGACATCCAGTGCGCCGCGACGACGGTGGAGACCTGGGTGGCGTGGAACGCCAATGGCATCGCCACCAAGCAGATCTTCCAGATGGACAAGTCCTACGGCGCCGATGGCATGGTTGTGCGCAACGACATCCAGTCGATCAAGGACCTGAAGGGCAAGAGCGTCGCGGCCTCCGCGCCGGGCACCTCGCCCTATTTCGTGCTCGCCTGGATGCTGAAGCAGAACGGCCTCTCCGTGAAGGACGTCAAGGTCGTCAATCTCGAGCCCGGTCCCGCGGCCCAGGCCTTCGTCGCCGGCCAGAACGACGCGGCCATGAGCTACGAGCCGTATCTCTCGACCGTGCGCGACAAGCCGGAGGCCGGCAAGATCATCGCCACGACGCTCGACTATCCGGTCGTCATGGACACCTTCGGCTGCACGCCGAAGTTCCTCGAGGAGAACCCGCAAGCGGCCAAGGCGCTCGCCGACAGCTACTTCGAGGCGCTCGACATGATCAAGGCCGACGAGAAGAAGGCCTTCGAGATCATGGGCGCCGACGTGAAGCAGACGGGCGAGCAGTTCGGCAAGTCGGCCCAATACCTGCGCTGGCAGGATCGCGAGGCCAACCGGACCTTCTTTTCCGGCGAGTTCGAGAAGTTCTCCAACGAGGCGGCCGATTTGCTTCTCGAGATCGGCATCATCAAGCAGAAGCCGGACATTTCGAAGATCGTCGACACCAGCTTCATCAAGTGAGCCTTCGGCGGCTTCACCTGAAGCCCGCACCTTCCATGCGACCGGCCGCTCCCTCGCCAGCGAGGGGGCGGAGTGGGCGCGGCTGACCGGAAACGGCACGAGCGGAACGTCATGCTGAGACCACTGGAACCGATCGGGCAGGGCGCGCGCATCGTCCTCGGCATCTCCTTCTTCATCCTCTTCGTACTGGGCTGGGGCTTCGCCACCTTCGGCGGCTATGTCTCCCGCACATTCCTCGCCGATCCGCTCACCATGGTCGCGGACGGCTGGGCGCTCCTAGCCGATCACGGCTTCCTGTTCGACATCGGCGTCACCATCTGGCGCGTGGTCGGCGGCTTCGTGCTGGCGGCCATCGTTGCCGTGCCGCTTGGCATCCTCATGGGCGCCTACAAGCCGATCGAGGCCTTCTTCGAGCCCTTCGTCTCCTTCGCGCGCTATCTGCCGGCCTCGGCCTTCATCCCGCTCCTCATCCTGTGGGCGGGCATCGGCGAGGTGCAGAAGCTGCTCGTCATCTTCATCGGCTCGGTGTTCCAGATCATTCTCATGGTCGCGGTCTCGGTGGGCTCCACCCGGCGTGACCTCGTCGAAGCCGCCTACACGCTCGGCGCACGCGACACGGGCATCGTGCGCCGCGTCATGATCCCGGCCAATGCGCCGGAGATCGCCGAGATCCTGCGCCTCGTCCTCGGCTGGGCGTGGACCTATGTCATCGTCGCCGAGCTCATCGGCTCCTCGTCCGGCATCGGCCACATGATCATCGACAGCCAGGCGCTGCTCGCCACCGGCCAGATCATCTTCGGCATCATCGTCATCGGCCTCATCGGCCTCGTCTCCGATTTCCTGTTCAAGGCGGCCAACCGCTGGCTCTTCCCGTGGAGGCTCGCGTGACCAAGCTCGTCATCGACAACGTCTCGCGCATCTTCCCGGGGGTGCGCGGCGGGGCGCCGGTGACGGCGCTGACGCCGACGAACCTCTCGGTCGCGGCCAACGACTTCATCACCATCCTCGGCCCCTCCGGCTGCGGCAAGTCCACGCTGCTGCGCATCGTCGCCGGGCTCGACAGGCCGAGCGCGGGCGAGGTGCGGCTCGACGGGCGCCGCATCACCGGCCCCGGTGCCGACCGGGGCATGGTGTTCCAGTCCTACACGCTCTTTCCCTGGCTCACGGTGGCGCAGAACATCGCCTTCGGCCTCAGGGAGAAGGGCCGGCGGGAAGCCGAGACCAGGGACATCGTCGCCTCCTATATCGACAAGGTCGGCCTCAGGGGCTTCGAGAACCACTGGCCCAAGCAGCTTTCCGGCGGCATGCAGCAGCGCACGGCGATCGCCCGCGCGCTCGCCAACGACCCCGAGATCCTGCTGCTCGACGAGCCCTTCGGCGCCCTCGACAACCAGACCCGCTCGCTGATGCAGGAGTTGCTGCTCGGCATCTGGGAGCGCGAGCGCAAGACGGTCCTGTTCGTCACCCACGACATCGAGGAGGCGATCTTCCTCGCCTCGCGTGTCATCGTCATGTCGGCCCGGCCCGGGCGCATCAAGGCCGACCTCGCCGTCGACCTGCCGCATCCGCGCGATTACAAGATGAAGACGAGCCCCGAATTCTCGGCGCTGAAGGCGAGACTTACGGAAGAGATCCGTGTTGAAGCGGTGCTGGCGGCGACAGAACACTAAAATTTACGGAAAACTGCGCCGCGCATTTCTTTGCCATTGTTCGGCCTGGGCGCTATCCTTACCAAGTATCGGGTGAGTCGGGCTGCTGTCCGGGCCCGCTTCCCGTCCCTCAGGCGGACAGTCGCGGGGGAGCAATGGCCAATACGCTCAACGAGAGTCCGCTCGGCGTGGCCGTCGGCGAGGTGCGGGCGAAGTGGGGCTGGTTCGTCGCGCTCGGCGTCGGCCTGCTCGTCTTTGGCGGCATAGCCTTCGCGCATCTCTTCGTCGCGACGGTCGCCACGGTCTATTACGTCGGCGCGCTCATGCTCGTCGGCGGCATTATCGAGATCGTGCATGCCTTCGGCGTCAAGACTTGGGGTCGCTTCTTCTTCTGGCTTGCGAGCGGCCTCATCTACGCGGTGGCCGGTTTCTTCGCCTTCTACAACCCGCTTCTCGCCTCCGGCGTGCTGACGCTGCTGCTCGCCGTCTCGCTCATCGTCGCCGGCCTCATCCGCATCTGGGTTGGTTTCAATGCCCGACCGGAGAAGGGCTGGGGCTGGATCGTCGCCGCCGGTCTGTTGACGCTTCTCACCGGCCTCATCATCGCGGCCGGCTGGCCGGTGAACAGCCTGTGGGTGCTGGGCCTGCTGCTCGCGATCGATCTCATCTTCCAGGGCTGGGCCTTCATCGCCTTCGGCCTCGCCCTCAAGGCGGCGCGCTGAGCGTCAGAGGCGCCAGAGGTCGACCGTGTAGACAGTTGCGGGGCCGTCGGCTGCGAGGCTGACGGCCTCCTCGTCGATGACGACGGTGTCGGCGGGGTTCAAGGCCGCCGTGCCGTCATCCGTCCGAAGGGTGACGGCCTCGCGCGTCGCGATGACGAGGAGGAGGTCGCCGAGGCGCGGCAGGGCGCGCGGGCTTTCGACTGCGACCCGCTGCACATGGTGGCGCCAGCGCCCGCGGCGCGTCATCACGTTGAGGTCGGTGATCGGGGCGCCGGCGAGACGCCCGGTCACGGCGACATCGGCCGGGAAAGCACAGGGCGGCGTCGCCGCATCGATGAGGACCTCGCCCCGGCCGTCGAAGGCGAGGGTGAGCGCCGGGCCGTCGAGGAGCGACAGCGTGCGGTCGATCCCCGGAAAGACCGAGAACGGCCCGTCGCTCGCCACGCGCGCCATGCTCACGCGCCAGTCGAAGGTCTCGAGCCCGGCCCCTTCGGGGAAGGCGGCGATCTCGGTGGTCTCGCCGCCGCCGTTCTTCCACGGCATGACGCGATAGTCGCCGGCACGGAGAATGCGCATGAGCCTCACCCCAGCAGATGGCGCGCGATGATGTTGCGCTGGATCTCCGAGGAGCCCTCGTAGATGCGGAAGATGCGGCAGTCGCGCATGTAGCGCTCCAGCGGCAGTGCCGTGGTGAAACCGTAGCCGCCGTGGATCTGGAGCGCCTTATCGGTCACGCGGCCGACCATCTCCGAGGCGTGCAGCTTGGCCATCGATGCTTCCATGGAGAAGCGCTCGCCGGCCTCGCGCTTGCGCGCGGCGGCAAGGCCAAGCTGGCGCGCGGCGGCGATATCGGTCACCATGTCCGCCAGCATCCATTGCAGGCCCTGGAAATGGGCGATCGGCTCGCCGCCCACCTTGCGCTCTCTTGCCCAGTCGAGCGCCGCGGCCAGTGCGGCCTGGGCGATGCCGACGGCGCAGGCAGCGATCTCGAGCCGCCCGGCGTCGAGCACCTTGAGCGCGGTGCGGAAGCCCTTGCCCTCCTCGCCGAGGCGGTTCTCTGCCGGCACGACGCAATCGAGCGAAACCTCGAAGACATGGCCGCCGCGCAGGCCCATGGTCGGCTCGGGCGCGGAGCAGCGCACGCCGCCCGCCTTCGGCTCGACGACGAAGGCCGAGATGCCGCGCGCGCCGGCGGCCATGTCCGTCTTGGCATAGACGACGATGAAATCGGCCTCGCCGGCATTGGAGATGAAGTGCTTGGTGCCGGTGATGCGGTAGCCGTCGCCCTCGCGCACGGCCCGCGTCGTCATGTCGGCCGGGTTGGAGCCGGCGCCGGGCTCGGTGAGGCCGAAGGCGCCGAGCGCCTGGCCGGCGGCCGCGGCCGGCAGGTAGCGCTGCTGCTGCTCCGCCGTGCCGCCGATGAGGATGGAATCGGTCGCGAGCCAATGGGCCGTGACCATGGAGGCCGTGGAGCCGCAGGCCCCGGCGATGGCCGCCACCGCCTCGAACAGGGCCGTCGCCGGCAGGCCGATGCCGCCGCAGGCCTCGGGCAGGTTGAGGCCCATGATGCCCATCTGCGCAAGCTGCGGCAGATGCATGGTGGCCGAGCGGCCCGTGCGGTCGATCTCCGCGGCGGCCGGGGCAAGCTCGTTACGACTGAAGTCGGCCACGGCCTCGACGAGGGCGGCGGCGTCCTCGGCTGTCATCGCGGGAGCGTTCACGTCCGGTCCTCCAGGTCGGCCAGGATGGCGGCGCGGTCGCCGTCGAGGCGGGGGGCGGCGGCAAGGCCACCGCGCGGCGCGCCGGCGAAGCGTGCCGGCTGCTCGGGCACCTGCCGCATGCCGGCACGAGCGTCGCTCACCTCCTGCAGGAGGCCGCGGGCCTCGGCATGCGGGGAGGCGAGGGCCTCGGCCATGTCGTTGATCTCGGCGGCGGGCACGCCGTGGGCGACGAGGGCCTCCACGGCCTCGCGTGCGCCGAGCCGCCGCGACCAGCCCTCGATGAGGGCGCGCAGCGCCCCCTCGTTGGCGAGGCGGTCGCTGTCGGTGGTGAAGCGCGGGTCCGCCGCAATCTCGGGCGCGCCGATGCAGGCGGCGAGCCGCTGGAACAGCTTGTCGTTGAGCACCGCGAGCACGAAGCTGCCGTCGCGCGCCGCAAAGGCGCCGAAGGGTGCCGACAGGGGATGACGGTTGCCGACGCGCCGCGGCGCCTCGCCCGTCGCGAGATAGCGGGCGACGACGAGCGGCTGCAGGGCCACGATGGCGTCGAACATGGCAAGATCGATGTGGCGGCCGCGCCCCGTGCCGTGGCGCTCGTGCAAGGCCGCGAGCACCGCCCAGGAGGCGAAGAGGCCGGCGGCGACGTCGGCGATGGATTCGCCGACGAGGGTCGGCGGCCCGTCCGGCTCGCCCGTCACGGCCATGATGCCGCTCATCGCCTGCAGGATGACGTCGTAGGCCGGGCGCTTCGCCAGCTCCCCCTCCTGGCCGAAGCCGGAGATGGAGGCATAGACGAGGCGCGGGTTGAGCGCGGACAGCTGCGCCCAGCCGATGCCGAGCTTGTCCGCGACGCCGGGGCGGAAGTTTTCGACGACCACGTCCGCCCGGGCGGCCAGCGCATGGGCTATGGCGAGATCGTCCGCCTTCGCGAGGTCGAGGACGATGGAGCGCTTGCCCCGGTTCACCGTGGCGAAGAGCATGCTCTCGCCGTCGACGAAGGGGCCGATGTGGCGATAGTCGTCGCCGCCCGGGGGCTCGACCTTGATCACCTCCGCGCCGAGGTCGGCGAGGAGGGCGGTGCAATAGGGGCCGGCCAGCACGCGGCTGAAATCGAGCACCCTGAGATCGGCCAGCGGCTTCATGGCAGCGCCCCCGCTCATGTCGTTCGCCTCAGGGAAGGCTTGGCAGGTTGAGGCCGTGCTCCTTCGCGCATTCGACGGCGATGTCGTAGCCGGCGTCGGCATGGCGCATCACGCCGGTCGCCGGATCGTTCCACAACACGCGCTCGATGCGCCGCGACGCCTCCGGCGTGCCGTCGCAGACGATGACCATGCCCGAGTGCTGCGAAAAGCCCATGCCGACACCGCCGCCGTGGTGCAGGGACACCCAGGTGGCGCCAGAGGCGCAGTTGAGGAGCGCGTTGAGCAGCGGCCAGTCGGAGACGGCGTCGGAGCCGTCCCGCATCGCCTCCGTCTCGCGGTTGGGCGAGGCGACGGAGCCACTGTCGAGATGGTCGCGGCCGATGACGATGGGGGCCTTCAACTCGCCCTTCGCCACCATCTCGTTGAAGGCGAGGCCGAGGCGATGGCGGTCGCCGAGGCCGACCCAGCAGATGCGCGCCGGGAGGCCCTGGAACTTGATGCGCTTCTGAGCCATGTCGAGCCAGTTGTGCAGGTGCTTGTTGTCCGGCAGCAGCTCCTTCACCTTGGCATCGGTCCTGTAGATGTCCTCCGGATCGCCCGACAGGGCCGCCCAGCGGAAGGGGCCGATGCCGCGGCAGAACAGAGGGCGGATGTAGGCGGGCACGAAGCCGGGGAAGTCGAAGGCGTCGGCGACGCCTTCCTCCAGCGCCATCTGGCGGATGTTGTTGCCGTAGTCGACGGTGGGCACGCCCATCCGGTGGAAGGCGAGCATGGCGCGCACGTGCTCGGCCATGGAGGCCTTGGCCGCCTTCGTCACCGCCTTCGGGTCGGCCTCGCGTTTTTCTTCCCACTGCGCGAGCGTCCAGCCCTTCGGCAGGTAGCCGTTGACGGGATCGTGCGCCGAGGTCTGGTCGGTGACGCAGTCGGGCCTCACGCCGCGGCTGACCAGCTCCGGCAGCACCTCGGCGGCATTGCCGAGGAGCGCGACCGAGACCGGCTTCTTCGTGCGCGTGGCCTCCTCGATGATGGCGAGCGCCTCGTCGAGGTCCTTGGCCTGCACATCCACATAGCCGGTGCGCAGGCGGAACTCGATGCTCGACGGGCGGCATTCGATGGCGAGGCACGAGGCGCCGGCCATCACCGCGGCGAGCGGCTGGGCGCCGCCCATGCCGCCGAGGCCGGCGGTGAGGATCCAGCGGCCGGAGAGGTCGCCGCCGTAGTGCCGGCGCCCCATCTCGACGAAGGTCTCGTAGGTGCCCTGCACGATGCCCTGCGAGCCGATGTAGATCCACGAGCCGGCTGTCATCTGGCCGTACATCATGAGGCCTTTTCGATCGAGCTCGTTGAAATGGTCCCAGGTGGCCCAGTGCGGCACGAGGTTGGAATTGGCGATGAGCACACGCGGCGCATCCGGATGGGTGCGGAAAACGCCGACCGGCTTGCCGGACTGGACGAGCAGCGTCTCGTCCGCCTCGAGTTTCTTCAGCGCGGCGACGATGCGGTCGAAGCTCTCCCAGTCGCGCGCGGCGCGGCCGATGCCGCCGTAGACCACGAGTTCGCCCGGCTTCTCGGCGACGTCCGGGTCGAGGTTGTTCATCAGCATGCGCAGTGGCGCCTCCGTCAGCCAGCTCTTGGCGCTGATGTCGCTGCCGCGGGGGGCGCGGATGACGCGGGCATTGTCGATGCGGGTCATGGGGCGAGCTCCGTCATAACGGTGTTTGATGAGGATCGCGCGAAAGTGGTCGGGCGTGGATGCCCGGGACGGGCGCGAGCATGACGGGAAAGAAGCGTCGGCAGCATCAGCGGGCCCCCCTCGCGAAATCGATGCAGGCTTCGAGAATGCGGGTGAGAGCGACGCGCATGGGGGCGGCATAGGCCTCGTCGTAGGCCGCGGGCCAGGAGGTTTCGTCCACGGGGCCGACCGGCTCGCGCATGTAGCCGCGGCAGGCGAGCTCCATCTGGATGGCATGGACGCCGTCCGCCGGGTGGCCGTTGTGGCGGGTGATGAAGCCGCCCTTGAAGCGGCCGTTGACCACGTGGCTGCGGCCGGAGGTGGCGCAGATTTCCGCGACCCTGGCCGTCAGCGCCGGATCGCAGGTCGTGCCGCCGTTGGTGCCGATATTGAAGTTGGGCAGTTCGCCCTCGAAGAGCCTCGGTATGCGCGAGCGGATCGAGTGGCCGTCGTAGACGACGATGCGCGGATGGAGCGCGCGCAGGCGGGCGATCTCGTCGGCGAGTGCCTTGTGATAGGGCTCGAAGAAAAGCGCCTTGCGCCTTGAAATCGATTCGGAATCGGGTTCGTGCCCCGGCTCGTAGAGCGGCTCGCCGTCGAAGGTCGTCGTCGGCACGAGCTCGGTCGTCGCCTGGCCGGGATAGAGCGATGCGCCGGAGGGGTCGCGGTTGACGTCGATGACCGTGCGCGAGATTGCCGTGTGCACGACGGTCGCGCCGAGGCCGGCGGCGAAGTCGTAGAGCCGCTCGATCCACCAGTCGCAGTCCTTGCGGGCGCGCCACGGGGAGACGAGGCCGGCGGCGAATTCCTCCGGGATGTCGGTGCCCGTATGCGGCAGGCTGACGAGGAGCGGGGCCTCGCCACGGGTGACAGTGAGGAAGGAGGGCGTGCTCACGGCTCGTGCTCCGTCACGGCCGGCAGCGCCGCACCCACGGCCGCCGCGAGGGCGCCGGAGCGGACGAGATCGGTCGCCGCCGCGATGTCGGGGGCGAAGTGGCGGTCGTCGGCGAGGTGCGGCACGCGCGCACGCAGCAAGGCGCGCGCCTTCTCCAGCGGCTCGCTCGAGCGCATCGGGGCATGGAAGTCGCAGCCCTGGGCGGCGGCCAGAAGCTCGATGCCGATGACGGCCGCGGCATTCTGCGCCATCGGGATGAGCCGGCGGGCGCCGTGCGTCGCCATGGAGACGTGGTCCTCCTGGTTGGCCGAGGTCGGGATGGAATCGACGCTTGCCGGATAAGCGCGCTGCTTGTTCTCGGAGACGAGGGCGGCGGCCGTGACCTGCGGGATCATGAAGCCTGAGTTGAGTCCGGGCTTCGGCGTGAGGAAGGCCGGCAGGCCGGAGAGGGCCGGATCGACCAGCATGGCGATGCGCCGCTCCGCGAGGGAGCCGATCTCGCACAAGGCCATGGCGATCATGTCGGCAGCGAAGGCGACGGGCTCGGCGTGGAAATTGCCGCCGGAGATGACCTCGCCCGCCTCCGGGAACACGAGCGGATTGTCGGAGACGCCGTTCGCCTCGGTGGCGAGGAAGTCGGCGGCCTTGCGCAGGAGGTCGAGGCAGGCGCCCATCACCTGCGGCTGGCAGCGCAGGCAATAGGGGTCCTGCACCCGGTCGTCGTTTGCGAGATGCGAGGCGCGGATGGCCGAGCCGGCCATGAGGGCGCGCAAGGCGGCCGCGGTCGCCGCCTGGCCGCGGTGGCGGCGCAGGCGCTGGATGCGCTCGTCGAACGGCCCGTCGGAGCCCTTGGCGGCATCGGTGGCGAGCGCCCCGGTGACGAGGGCGGCCTGGAAGACGCGCTCGGCCTCGAACAGCCCGGCGAGCGCCAGCGCCGTCGACACCTGCGTGCCGTTGAGAAGGGCGAGCCCCTCCTTCGGCCCGAGCACGAGGGGCGTGAGGCCCGCATCGGCCAGCGCCTTGTCCGCCGGCACGCGAGCGCCCTCGACGAAGAATTCGCCGACGCCCATCAAGGCCGCCGTCATGTGGGCGAGGGGCGCGAGGTCGCCCGAGGCGCCGACCGAGCCCTGGCCGGGCACGACGGGCACGAGGCCCTTGCCGAGGCAGGCAAGGAGGTGCTGGATCGTCTCCCAGCGCACGCCGGAGGCGCCTTGCGCGAGGCTCGCGAGCTTCAGCGCCATGACGAGGCGCACCACCGGCACGGGCAGCGGTTCGCCGACGCCGGCGGCATGGGAAAGGACGATGTTGCGCTGGAGCGTGGCGAGATCACCGGCCTCGATGCGCACGCTCGCCAGCTTCCCGAAGCCGGTGTTGATGCCGTAGACCGGCTTGCCCTTGGCGATGATGGCATCGATGGTGCGCGTCGCGGCTTCGACGGCCGGGCGGCACGTGTCGTCGAGAGCAATCGGGGCGCCGAGATAGACGCGGCGCCAGTCGGCGAGGGCGACATTCCCGGGGTGAAGGGTGATCGTCTGTTCGGTCACGTCAGGTCACCGGAGGTAGCGGCGGAATGGCCAGAGAACTTCACTTTCCCCTCCAGACCCGGGCGTGGAGCGGATTGAAACCGATGCGATAGACGAGCTCGGCCGGGCGCTCGACATTCCAGATGGCGAGGTCGCACCACTTGCCGGCTTCGAGCGTGCCGACCTCGCCGAGGCGGCCGAGCGCCCGTGCGGCCTCGCGCGTGACGCCGGCGATACATTCCTCGACCGTCAGGCGGAACAGCGTCGCGCCCATGTTCATGGTGAGCAGCAGCGAAGTCAGCGGCGAGGTGCCGGGATTGCAGTCGGTCGCGAGCGCCATGCGCGTCCCGGCGGCGCGGAAGAGCTCGACTGGCGGCTTCTTCGTTTCGCGGATGAAGTAGAAGGCGCCGGGCAGCAGCACGGCGACCGTGCCGGCGGCGGCCATGGCGGCGGCACCTTCCCCGTCCGTATATTCCAGATGGTCGGCGGACAGCGCGCCGAAGCGGGCGGCGAGTGCGGCGCCGTGGAGGTTGGAGAGCTGGTCGGCGTGCAGCTTCACCGGCAGTCCGCGAGTCCTTGCAGCCTCGAAGACCCGCGCCGTCTCGTCAGGCGAAAAGGCGATGCCCTCGCAGAAGGCGTCGACCGCATCGGCGAGGCCTTCGCCCGCGACGGCCGGCAGCATCTCGTCGACGACCGTCGCGATATAGGCGGCCTTGTCGCCGTTCGCCTCCGGCGGCAGGGCGTGGGCGCCGAGGAAGGTGGTGGTGACGGTGACCGGGCGCGCCTCGCCCAGCCGGCGGGCGGCGCGCAGGCTGCGCAGCTCGGTGTCCCTATCCAGGCCGTAGCCGGACTTGATCTCGACCGTGGTGACGCCTTCGGCGATGAGATGGTCGAGACGGGGCAGGGCACTTGCGACGAGGTCGTCCTCGCTTGCCGCACGGGTCGCCTTCACCGTGGAGACGATGCCGCCGCCTGCGCGAGCGATCTCCTCGTAGCTCGCGCCCGCAAGGCGCATCTCGAATTCCTGCGCACGGTCGCCGCCGAAGACGAGATGGGTGTGGCAGTCGACGAGGCCGGGGGTGACCCAGCGCCCGGCGCAGTCTATGCGCTCTTTCACCTGGAGTGACAGCGGCAGATCGGCCATCGGGCCGGCATAGACGATGCGCCCGTCCTTGCAGGCGAGCGCGCCCTGATCGACGATGCCGAGCCCCGACCTGCCTTCAGCGAGCGTCGCCAGTCGTGCGTTGATCCACAACCTGTCGGCGTCCATGCGGCCTGCTCCCGTCCGTTATTATTGTCTATACATAATCAGCCTGCCGATTTATTGTCTAGACAAAATTGCATGCCGTCGCGCACACTGCCCGTGGCATGAGCGGCCTTTGGCGCTCGTCCTGGCCGTTCTTGCCCCCGACTGTCCGCGCTTTCGGCCTTGCGCCATCGGCGCGGCGTGGATGTGCGCGACAGGCGCGGGGCATGACGGTTGTGGACGCGGGTCGCTGTCAGGGGGAAAGATCATGCAGAAGCTGTTCTTCGATCATGCCCTCCTCGGCGAGGGCTGGGCCGACAATGTCACGATCACCCATGAAGCGGGCACGATCGCGGCCATCGAACGCGACAGCACGCAAGGCGACGCCGCCTATGGCGGCTCCATCGCGCTTCCGGGACTGCCGAACCTGCACAGCCACACTTTTCAGCGTGGCATGGCGGGCCTTGCCGAGACGCGCGGTCCCTCCGGCGACAGCTTCTGGACCTGGCGGCAGGTGATGTACGGCTTCCTCGGCGCCCTGACGCCCGAGGACGTCGAGGCCATTGCAGCCTATGCTTTCCTCGAGATGCTGGAGGGGGGCTTCACCGCGGTGGCGGAGTTCCATTACCTCCATCACGGCCCGGACGGGGCGCCCTATGCCAATCTCGCCGAGCACTGCGAGCGCATCGCCGCTGCCGCCGAGGCGACCGGCATCGGCCTCACGCTCCTGCCGGTGTTCTACGCGCAGGGCGGTTTCGGCGGCCAGCCCGCGGGCGAGGGCCAGCGGCGCTTCCTCAACGATCCGGTACGCTTCGCGCAACTCCTCGAGGGTGCACGCAAGGCGGTCGCGTCCCTGCCCGATGCACGGGTCGGCGTCGCGCCGCACTCGCTGCGCGCCGTCACGCCTGAAAGCCTCGCCGCGATCCTGCCGCTCGCCGGGGATGGGCCGCTCCACATCCACATCGCAGAGCAGGTGAAGGAGGTGGAGGACTGCCTCGCCTGGTCCGGCCTGAGGCCGGTGGAATGGCTGATGGACAACGTGCCTGTCGATGGGCGCTGGTGCCTCATCCACGCCACGCATCTGACCGACGCGGAGGTTGGCGGCATCGCCCGCTCCGGCGCCGTGGCCGGCCTTTGCCCGATCACCGAGGCCAATCTCGGCGACGGTATCTTCGCCGGGGTGGAATTCGCCGGGCAGGGCGGGGTCTATGGCGTCGGCAGCGATTCCAACATCGAGATCACGGCGCCGGGCGAGCTTCGACAGCTCGAATACAGCCAGCGTCTTGCCCTGCGCGGCCGCAACCTCATGGCGCAAAGGCAGGGCGAATCGACCGGCCGAAGGCTCCATGACGAGGCCTGCCGCGGCGGAGCCCGTGCGCTCGGCCGCGCCATCGGTACGCTCGCTCCCGGCCAGCGCGCCGATATCGTCGTGCTCGACGGGGCTCACGTCGATCTTGCGCCCATGCGGGGGGACCGCTGGCTCGACGCCTATCTCTTCGTGGCCGGCAAGGCGGCGCTCGACCGTGTCTATGTCGGCGGCCGGCGAGTCGTCGCGGGCGGCCGGCACGTGGCGCGCGATATGGTCGAGGCAGCGTACCGGCGCACGCTCGCCCGGCTCGTGAAGGCATAGGAGACGGTGGTGAGCATCGCCGAACCGCTGCCGCGCTATGCCGAGATCCGCCGGGCGCTGGAGGAGAAGATCCTCTCCGGCGAGTGGCCGCCCGGCCATCGCGTGCCCTCCGAGCACGACCTCGTCGCGCAGTTCGGCTGCTCGCGCATGACGGTGAACAAGGCCATTTCGGCGCTGGCGGCGGCGGGGCTCGTTGTGCGGCGGCGCCGCTCCGGCTCCTTCGTCGCGGCGCCGAAGTCGCAGGAGACCGTGCTCGAGGTCCACGACATCAAGGCCGAGATCACCGGTTCCGGCCGTGCCTACCGCTACGTGATCCTCGACCGCGAGCGCCGGCGGGCGCGGCCGGAGGATCTTGCGCGGCTCGGGGCGGCCAGGGGCCCTCTCGACGTGGAGGCGCTCACGGTGCTGCATTTCGCCGACGAGCGCCCCTTCGTCCATGAGAGGCGGCTGATCAACCTTGCCGTGGTGCCCGCTGCCGCGCGCGAGGCCTTTGCTGCCTCGCCGCCGGGCACCTGGCTGCTCGAGCAGATCCCCTGGACCGAGGCCGAGCACATCATCCGCGCCGAAAACGCGGGGGCGGACGTGGCCCATCACCTTGCCATCGCCCGCGGCGCGGCCTGCCTCGTCGTGGTGCGGCGCACCTTCCAGGCCGGGGCGACAATCACGGCAGTGACGCTGACCTATCCCGGCGAGCGCCACCAGCTTGTGGCGCGCTTCAGCCCCGCGACGCGGTGAGGGATCGGCTGGCGGCTCGAGAGCCATGTTCCCCGGAGGCATGCAGCGAAGCGGACCGTCATCCGGGGGCCAGCGAATGAAACCTGCCGAAGGCGCTTTTGACAAAGGCCTCTGGACCTGCACCGCACTCCTTCGTGCTGCGGCGCCTCCAGGGAACGAGACGTGACCGCCGAGCCTGCCCCGCGCAGATGCCAAGGCCGGATGCCGTGCATTGCGGCATGGCGCTTGTGGGCGGGCTATGGTCTGTTGGCCGCGAAAGCGACATGATTTGCCGCCGGACCAACCGGCGCGCTCGTGATCGAGGGAGATGACTTCGTGCTCGACAGCGTCCTCATCGCCAACCGGGGCGAGATCGCCTGCCGCATCATCCGCACGGCGCGGCAGCTCGGCATGCGCACCATCGCCGTCCATTCGGATGCGGATGCCGACGCGATGTTCGTGCACATGGCGGACGAGGCGCATCGCATCGGCTCGGCGCCGGCGGCCGAGAGCTACCTTCTCATCGACCGCATCATCGCGGTGGCGAAGAAGACCGGCGCCGCCGCCATCCATCCGGGCTACGGCTTTCTCTCCGAGCGGGCGGAATTCGCCGAGGCGTGCGCCGCGAACGGCATCGTCTTCGTCGGCCCGCCAGCCTCCGCCATCCGCGCCATGGGGCTGAAGGACGCGGCCAAGGCGCTCGTCGAGAAGGCGGGTGTGCCGGTGGTGCCGGGCTATCACGGCGCCCGGCAGGAGCCTGATTTCCTGCGCCAGAAGGCCTACGAGATCGGCTATCCCGTGCTCATCAAGGCGGTCGCCGGCGGCGGCGGCAAGGGCATGAAGCGCGTCGACAAGGCGGCCGAGTTCGACGCCGCGCTCGAGAGCGCCCAGCGCGAGGCGCAGAGCGCCTTTGGTGACCCGCGCGTACTTGTCGAGAAATATGTGCTGTCGCCACGGCACATCGAGATCCAGGTCTTCGCCGACGGGCACGGCAATGTCGTGCACCTCTTCGAGCGCGACTGCTCCCTGCAGCGCCGCCACCAGAAGGTGATCGAGGAGGCGCCGGCGCCGGGCATGACCGAGGAGATGCGCGCCGCCATGGGGCAGGCCGCGACGGAGGCGGCGCGGGCCGTCGGCTATGTGGGGGCCGGCACGGTCGAGTTCATCGCCGACGGGCGCGAGGGCCTGAGGCCGGACCGCTTCTACTTCATGGAGATGAACACGCGCCTGCAGGTGGAGCATCCGGTGACGGAGGCGATCACCGGGCTCGACCTCGTCGAGCTGCAGTTCCGCGTCGCCGCGGGCGAGGCCTTGCCCTTCACGCAGGAGGACCTTGCGATCGCCGGCCATGCCGTTGAGGCGCGGCTCTATGCGGAGGATCCCGAAAAGGGCTTCCTTCCGTCGACCGGCAAGCTCTGGGCGCTCGATTTCGGTGCGGGCGACGACATCCGCATCGACACCGGCGTCGCCGCGGGCGACGCAGTGACACCCTTCTACGATCCGATGATCGCCAAGGTCATCGCCCATGCGCCGACGCGCGCCGAGGCGCTCGACCGGCTGGCCGAGGCGCTCGGCGGCACGACGGTCGCGGGGCCGAAGACCAACATCGCCTTCCTCAAGGCGCTGTGCGAGGCGCCGGAGTTCCGTGACGGGCGTTTCGACACGGGCTTCATCGACCGCAACATCGAGGCGCTCGGCGCCGGGCCGCGGGGCTTCGATGCCGCCGCAGCGGCGGCGGGGGCGCTCGCCCTCGTCCACCGCGAGCGCGAACGCATCGCCTTTTCCGCCGCATCCTCCCTGCGGGACGAGGAGGCGGGCGGCTGGTGGGCCGACGACGGCTTCCAGCTCGTCGGTGCGCGGCGCACCGGCCTGCCGCTTCTCGTCGAGGGCGAGCGGGTCGAGGCCGTGCTCGAGTACGGCCCGGACGGGCCGGCCGTCGCCTTTCCCGGCCATCCGGTGCCGGAGGGCGAGCACGATCTCACGCTGGTCGAGGCGGACGCGGCCATGCTCGTCCTCGCCGAGGGCCGGCAAACGAGCGTCAGGATCTACGACCCCTTCGCCGTCGACCTCGAGCACATGGACGGCGACGGCCTCGTCAAGGCGCCGATGCACGGCAAGCTCGTCGCCGTTTTCGTCGGCGTCGGCGACAGGGTGGAGAAGGGCGAGCGGCTCGCCGTGGTCGAGGCGATGAAGATGGAGCACGTGCTCGTCGCCCCCTGCGCCGGCACGGTGACCGAGATCGCCGCCGAGCCGGGAGCGCAGGTGGGGGAAGGGGCGCGGCTCATCGTGATCGCGGGGGAGGAGTAGGTGTAAATAATCTTCTATACAAAATAGTTGGCTATCAAATTGAATATTCCAGACAATCTTCTAGATCAGATAACGGAAAGCGCCCGTGCTTTTCTGTTACACGCGCTGCCATACGACAGGGCGGATAATTCCATCGTATGCTA
Organism: Chelatococcus sambhunathii; assembly: GCF_001418005.1. Classification (GTDB taxonomy): domain Bacteria; phylum Pseudomonadota; class Alphaproteobacteria; order Rhizobiales; family Beijerinckiaceae; genus Chelatococcus_A; species Chelatococcus_A sambhunathii. The sequence continues at coordinate 149,755 of NZ_LIOL01000002.1, forward strand.
CCTTCACGGTCTTGATGCGACGGAACTTCTTATTCGGTGGTTCAATTGGTCGTGGCGCACTATTTCGGCTCGTCCAAGAGATGTCTACCTCTCTGGTGAGTTCATCGGGAATTCGCTGAGAGAGCGCTATAAGCAACCGCTCGAATATTTGTTGTCGGCCATTAAGAGCGGCGCCGATCTTAGGAAATATCAGAGTCGAAGAATTGACCAGGCTGTCGTTGTCCCAGGGAGTGTTCCTCTAAAGCGGCGGCAAGATATTGATCTCATGTTGAATTTTTTCGGTATTTACCATCTTCACATGAGCGATCAAGTCGAGGATGATGGCTTTGTTGTAAGAAGTGATGATGTTCTATTTGTATTGTTTAAGCGCGATCATGCCTTCGTAATCGATATAATGCCCCATAGAGGATCTTGGGCCAGCGCGCATTCGATCAAGGTAATTGTAAATAACTGGCCGATGGCAAATTTAGTTTATAAGGTCGAGGGGGCCGTTGGTTTGTCTCGGACGCTTAACGATTCCGATCGCCTAAGATTGCTGCAAATGGGCGCAAATTTTATGGTGGAGCTCGATGGGAGTTGCTATTTTCCGGGTCCCGGGATTTCTGCTTCAGGGGTATCGATCGATGCCGTCCGGAGCGCAGATCACGTCATGATGGAGTTGGAGAGATTTGCTTTAGCGGCCCAATCAGATTCGAATTTTGTTTCGAGCATATTTGTTGATAATAATATTCCCATTCCAATAAATTTGACCTTTAAATTCTATATCGACGCGAGCGGATTTGGGTTGATCGAGCCGAATTCTCAGACGTTCTTCCGCTTGTTTCGGGGGAGCGATTAGAATCCGGCAATCAACAAGGTGCCTATCGTTGGTTGAGGTGTGGCTCTCTTATCGAGGTTCGCAGCCTCAGCCTTTGTAGTTGCGACTCAGTCGTTTCTCTTGCTCCACCCGTTATCCCCCGCCCCGTGCACCGTCCCCGTTGCCTTGCGCGGCGCCGGCGCTAGATAGTTGGGCCATGGCCCTCCATCTCATCAAGCTCTGCGTCGGGGCAGAATCCATCCGCGACCTCGAGGAGTGGATCGAGGAGCGCATGCGCGAGCGCCGGCGGCAGAAGCTGCCGCAGGAGCAGCTGCACACGACGCGCATGGTGCCCAAGCGCGTCGAGGAGCTTCTCGACGGCGGATCGCTCTATTGGGTCATCAAGGGACAGCTCGCCTGCCGGCAGCGGCTCGTCGCCATCCGCCCCTTCACCGATGGCGAGGGCATCTCGCGCTGCCATCTCGTCATGGAGCCGGTCGTCGTGCCGGTTTCGCCGCGGCCGTATCGTCCCTTCCAGGGCTGGCGCTATCTCACGGCCAAGGATGCGCCGCCCGACCTCGGGGACGGCAGCGCGAGCGCAGCCGAGATGCCCGAGGAACTGCGGCGGGAACTCGCCTCCCTCGGCCTCCTGTAGGTTGCGTGCGCACCCGCACCGCTTTGGCACAGCCTTGCTGGCATCATCGATGCATGAGGATAGCCGATGGAGGCGCTCATGCTGATCGGTGTTGCAGAAGGGGCCGCACGGTCCTTTGAAATCGACGAGCGGGCGGAAGGCTATCTCGTGCGTCCGCGCCAGCGCGATACGGGGCAGGTCGAGATGGAGGCGGGACGTGTGTTCCGCACTGCGGTCGCCGCCTTTGCCTTCGCCGAGCGCGAGGCGCTGCTGGAGCGCTATGCCGAGGCGCGGCTCGAAAGCGGGCCCGACGGGGCCATGCCGCTCGCCCGCGACTGGCACAAGGCCGAATCCCTCTTCTCGACCATCAGCGGCAGCCTCGCGGACGAAGGCTTCAGCGCCGATCTCCTCGTGGCCTGGGCGGCTTACGAGGACGAAGAGGAGCGCCACCGGCTGCACTGACGATGCCGTTGCCTCGGAAACTGATTCCGGAGATTGCCGCAAGCTGCTGAACGGACGCGGTTTTCGTCGCGTCCGTTCGTTGTCAGACGGCGATGTTGTCGATGAGCCGCGTCGCTCCCAGCCGCGCCGCGACGAGGAGGCGTGCCGGCGCCGCAAGGTCGCTGACCGGCGCGAGCGTCTCGGCGTCGCGCAGGGCGAGGTAATCCACGGCGAAGCCGGCTGCCGCAAGAGCATCCTCGCCGGCCGTCACGACGGCCCCGGCATCCTCGCCGGCGCGCAGGCGCGCTGCGCCGTCCTGCAAGGTGCGGTGCAGCGTGGGCGCGAGCGCCCGCTCCTCGTCGGACAGGTAACGGTTGCGCGAGGACAGGGCGAGCCCGTCGGCCTCGCGCACGGTCGGTGCGCCGATGATTGCGGCCGAAAAGTCGAGATCGCGCGCCATGCGGGCGATGACCTTGAGCTGCTGGTAGTCCTTCTCGCCGAAGATGGCGACGTCCGGCAGGGCCTGCAGCAGCAGCTTGGCGACGACGGTGGCGACGCCGGTGAAATGAGTGGGGCGGAACGCGTCCTCGAGCCCGGCGGTAGCCGGGCCGGCAAGGCTCACCGTGGTGGCGAAGCCTGGCGGATACATCTCATCGACGACCGGCGTATAGGCGAGATCCGCGAGGCCTGCGAGCTTGGCGCGGTCTTCGTCGAGCGTGCGGGGATACTTCGCGAAGTCCTCATTGGGCGCGAATTGGGTCGGATTGACGAAGATCGAGACCACGACCCGGTCGGCGAGCGCACGGGCGCGCTCGACCAGTGACAGATGGCCCTCGTGCAGGGCGCCCATGGTCGGCACCAGGGCGACACGCTCGCCCGCCCCGCGCCAGGAGGCGACCGCCTCGCGCAAGCCCTTGACCGTCTCGACCGTCGCGACCCTGTCCATGCCCCTTGTCCCTCCCTTGCCCGGTCTTTGCCGCCGTGCATAGCTTCTGCCTGTAGCAAAGCGGGGCAGCGTCGCCAACAATCATGTTGCAGCGCAAATAAACCCGAGAGGATGCCCCGCTTGCAAGGGCGCCGGTTCGTGCCACATGAAGACAAGAACGAAAGGGAGGCGGCCCGGCCATGGGCGAGAACAAGCGTGACGGCCGCGACAGGGACCTGGCGCAGCGCGGATCATCCGCGCCGGACGTTGGCCCGTCGCGCGACGTCGATGCCTTCCTGAAAGAGGCCAGGGCGGTCGCCACGCCTGCCGCGCCGGCGGGGCGCCTCATCTTTGCGCTCGACGCCACCATGAGCCGGCAGCCGACCTGGGATCTCGCCTGCCGGCTGCAGGCCGAGATGTTCGACACGGCGCTCGCCGGCGGCGGCCTTGCCGTGCAGCTCGTCTATTTCCGCGGCTTCGGCGAATGCCGGGCCTCGCGCTGGGTCTCCGATGCGGGGGCCCTGACGGCGCTGATGACACGGATCGACTGCCGTGGCGGCCTGACGCAGATTGGCCGGGTTCTCGCTCATGCACGTAACGAGGTGTCGCGCAGCGGGGCGAAGGTGCTCGTCCTCGTCGGCGACGCTGTCGAGGAGGACGCGGACGGCCTGTGCGCGCTCGCCGGTGAACTCGGCCTGCTCGGCGTGCGCATCTTCGCGTTTCAGGAGGGGCATGACGCGACCGTGACAGGGGTCTTCAAGGAACTTTCCCGCCTGACCGGCGGTGCCTATGCGCGTTTCGACAGCGGTGCGGGTACAACGCTCGCGGCGCTCCTGCGCGGTGCAGCGGCCTATGCCTCCGGCGGCTTGCCGGCGCTGCAGCGGCTCGCCGACCGCGACGGCGGCGAGGTCAGGGGATTGCTGACCGCAATGGGTGGCAAGCGGTGATCGCACTTGCTCTGGGACTTCTCGCGCTGGTGCTCCTGTGGTGGCTCGGGCGCAGCTATGCCAATGCCGACGCCAAGGTGTTGGCGAAGGTTTTGCGAAAGGCCGGCGGCTGGGGAGCGCTCGCCATCGCGGCCGTTCTTCTGATCCGCGGGCGCTTCGACATGGCGCTGGGGCTTGCCGGCCTCGGCTGGTGGCTGCTCGGCCGGCCGGGGGGCGGCTATGCGAGCCCGCGCTCCTGGCCGGGTTCTTGGCCGGGATCCGGGCCCGGCTCGTCGGGCGGCGGGACGCCCCGCGTGTCGCGGGTGCGCTCGGTGATGATCGAGATGGAGCTCGACCATGCGAGCGGCGAGATGGAGGGGACGGTTCTCGCCGGCCCGCGGGAGGGCAGGGCCCTGTCGGGGCTGGGGCGGGAGGAGCTTCTCGCGCTCCGGCGCGAATGCCTGGCCCGCGACATGGACGGTGCGCGCCTCCTAGAGGCTTATCTCGACCGCCGGTTTCCCGCCTGGCGTGAAGACGCTGACGGCGATGCTCACGCGCGGGGCCGCGGCGAGGCGGCTGCGGGCGCGATGACGGAAGAGGAGGCTCGTGAAGTGCTCGGCCTTCCGCCGGGGGCCGGAGAGGCCGACATTCGTCGCGCGCACCGCACGCTCATGAAGAAACTCCATCCCGACCAGGGGGGCTCGACCTACCTGGCCGCCCGGGTGAATCAGGCCAAGGACATCCTGTTGAGCCGACATCGTTGATACTCCGACCGAATGCGGCGTTTCACTCTGTAAGGTTCGGGTGAGCCGTGGGGGGCGGCCGGCCCGTTGTCGCGCGGCTCAGCCGCGGGTGGCGAAGCAGGAGAAGCCGCGCCGCTTGAGGGTCTTGCACGCGGCCTGGGCGCTGTCCGGATCGAAGCCGGAGAAGCGTGCGCGGTAGAAGGTGGTGCCGTCCTTGACGAACTTCTCGGTGAAGGGCGAGGCATTCGACAGGAGATCGCGGGACTTCTGGCGGGCGTCGCTCAGAATGTCGCGGGCGCGCGCCTCGTCGCCGGTCGCGGCGAGCTGGATCACCCAGCCGGCCGAGCGGGAGGGGGCGTCCTGCTTTACGGGCTCCTCGACTGCCTGTTTCTTCTCGAGATCGGCGATGGCGGAGACGGCAACCGGTGCGGCGGAGGCCACCTGGGTCCCGGCGCGGGGCGCCGGCTGCGGGCCTGCCGACCACTGCATGGACGAGGGCGTCGCGGTCGATCCGGAGGCCGATGCGACGACCGGCCGGATGCTGGACAGGTCGAGCGGGGCGCCGGCCGGCTCGGGGCGTGGCGCGGGAAGCGGAATGGCGGCCGTGGTCTCCACCTCCTCCGCGCGGGCGACGGCGACCGGTGTCGGCGCACGGTCGGCGATGGCCGGCGTCTGCCGCGCGCCGGCATAGGCACGGGGCAGGTTATCCGAGACGAGGTTGGCCATGATCTGATCGCGGGACGCGCCGGAGCGACCGCCGAGGACGACGGCAACGATGTGGCGGGTACTCGTCTTGGCCGAGGTCAGGAGGTTGAAGCCGGAAGCGCGGGTAAAGCCCGTCTTGATGCCGTCGACGCCCTCGACGCGACCGAGCAGCTTGTTGTGATTGCCGTGGGTGCGGCCGGCGTAGGTGAAGCTGCGCCGCTCGAAATAGCCGTAGTAGCGGGGAAAACGATCCTGGATCGCTTGGCCCAGGATGGCGAGGTCGCGCGCCGTGGAGACGTTGGCGGGCGACGAGGGTAGGCCGTGTGGGTTGTAGAAGGTGGTGCGGCTCATGCCAAGCGCGCGTGCCTTGCGCGTCATGAGCTGGGCGAAGGCGCGCTCGGAGCCGCCGATGTTCTCGGCTACCACCATGGCGACGTCGTTGGCCGATTTCGTCACCATGGCCAGAATGGCATTCTCCACAGAGATGCTGGAGCCGGCCTTGAGCCCGAGCTTGGAAGGGGCCTGGGCGGCAGCGTTTGCCGAGACCCTGAGCGGCGTGTCGAGACGCACCCGTCCGGCCTCGAGCTGCTCGAACAGCAGATAGAGTGTCATCACCTTGGTGATGGATGCGGGAATGCGCGGAGCGTCGGCATTGACGGCATGCAGGGTCTTGCCGCTCTTCACGTCGACGACGATGGCCGCATAGGGCGGGTTGTACCCGCCTGAATCCTTCTTCCTGGCCATGGCCGGGGCCGATGGCACGAGGCTGAGCGACGCGGCAAGCCCGACGGCGCCCAGGGCGGCGCCCCAACGCCGCCACCGGGCTGATACGCAACCCATGTTCATTTGTCCGTCCCCGACATCAGACGCCTGAATTGTCTTTCTGCGCCGGATCCTTCGAGCCAGTCACCGGCGCGCCACTGTCAACGACGCTAAGTCGACGCGGTTACGGATGCGTTAAACGGGGCAGCGACGGCCATTGTGCGATGCAACAAAATGCATTGACAACGATTGTGCGTTGCACATATATAAAGCGAACCGGCTTCAGGCAGGCGGTTTTTTGGTCACGCCGGACGTGTCTCCGGCCAGCTCAGGGGCGGCGTCTCGTGGCGCCGAAGAGGACATGTTCGCTCAGTTTGACGATCTGCAGAAATTCGGCAAGGAACAGATGGACGTTGCCATGAAGGCTTTCGGCGCTGTCTCCAAGGGCGCCCAGGCGATTGCCGTGGAGGTTGCCGACTATTCGAAGAAAAGCTTCGAGCAGGGCAGCGCCACGGTCGAGAAGCTCGCCGGCGCCAAGACGCTGGACAAGGCCTTCGAGATCCAGTCGGCTTATCTCAAGAGCGCCTACGAAGGCCTCGTCGCCCAGACGAGCAAGCTCGGCGAGCTCTATGCCGACCTCGCCAAGGAAGCGGTGAAGCCCTACGAGGGGCTCTACGCCCGCGCGCAGACCGTCGCGACCACCGGCAAGTGATACCGGCGGCGGCCGGCGCCGCCGATCGATTTATCCTCCCACCTCGAGGCCCGGCCGCGTGCCGGGCCTTTTTCGTGCGCGTTGCCCGGGCGACCGCAGGTGCAGGACCTGCTGCCGCCGTCGTTGTTTTTTGATCCGCACACGGCGCCGGACGCACTGGCGAAGCATCTCGCCGGGCATTAGATTAGTCTGGCGCGCCGTCGGGGCACGCGAGAACGGATCGAGCGCGGGATCATTTGCGGACACGATGCCGACAGGGACTGGGAAGCTGGACGAGCGGGCCGTGAGGCCGACGACGGGCATGACGGAGCGCCGGCGTGGCGGATTGCGTCCCTCACAAGGGAACGATGGTCCGGGTTCGGCGCTTCTAACGAAAACCAAGCCGCGGACGAAGCGGCCCAGCATGTATCGCGTGCTGCTGCTCAACGACGATTACACGCCGATGGAGTTCGTGGTGCACGTCCTGGAGCGCTTCTTCAACAAGGCCCGGGAGGACGCTACCCGGATCATGCTGCACGTGCATCAGAACGGCGTCGGGGAATGCGGCATCTTCACCTATGAGGTTGCCGAGACCAAAGTGACCCAGGTGATGGATTTTGCAAGGCAGCACCAGCACCCGCTGCAATGCGTCATGGAAAAGAAATAGGGGAGAGATCCTTTTGCCCACCTTCTCCCGCAGTCTCGAACAGGCGCTTCACAGGGCGCTGGCCTTCGCCAACGAGCGCCACCACGAGTACGCGACGCTCGAGCATCTGCTGCTTGCCCTGGTCGACGACCAGGATGCGGCTGCGGTGATGCGTGCCTGCAATGTCGATCTCGAGATGCTGCGCCGCAATCTCGTCGAATATGTCGATACCGAGTTGACCAACCTCGTCGCCGACGGGCGCGAGGAATCGAAGCCGACCGCGGGTTTCCAGCGGGTCATCCAGCGCGCCGTCATCCATGTGCAGTCCTCGGGCCGGGAGGAGGTCACGGGTGCGAACGTGCTCGTCGCCATTTTCGCCGAGCGCGAGAGCCACGCGGCCTATTTCCTGCAGGAGCAGGACATGACGCGCTACGATGCGGTCAACTACATCAGCCATGGTATCGCCAAGCGAGCCGGTCTGTCGGAGACGCGCGCGCCGCGCGGTGCCGACGAGGAAGGCGAAGGGCGCTCGTCGAGCACCGACGAGGCGGAGGGGCAGCGCAAGAAGAAGGGCGATGCGCTCGAGGCCTACTGCGTCAACCTCAACAAGAAGGCACGCGAGGGACGTATCGACCCGCTCATCGGCCGAGAGGGTGAGATCCAGCGCACCATCCAGGTGCTGTGCCGCCGGCACAAAAACAATCCGTTGCTCGTCGGCGATCCCGGCGTCGGCAAGACGGCCATCGCCGAGGGGCTCGCCCGCAAGATCGTGATGGGCGAGGTGCCGGAGGTGCTGGCCGATGCGACGGTCTTCGCCCTCGACATGGGCACGCTGCTCGCCGGCACGCGCTACCGCGGCGACTTCGAGGAGCGCCTCAAGCAGGTGATGAAGGAGATCGAGCAGCATCCCGACGCGATCCTCTTCATCGACGAGATCCACACGGTGATCGGCGCCGGGGCGACCTCCGGCGGCGCGATGGATGCGTCGAATCTGCTGAAACCTGCGCTCGCCTCCGGCACGCTGCGCTGCATCGGCTCGACCACCTACAAGGAGTACCGCCAGTACTTCGAGAAGGACCGGGCCCTGGTGCGCCGCTTCCAGAAGATCGACGTCAACGAGCCGAGCGTCCCTGACACCATCGCCATCCTCAAGGGGCTGAAGCCCTATTTCGAGGAGTTCCACAAGCTGCGCTACACCAACGACGCCATTAAGGCGGCGGTGGAGCTGTCGAGCCGCTACATCCACGACCGCAAGCTGCCGGACAAGGCGATCGACGTCATCGACGAGACCGGCGCCTCGCAGATGCTGGTGCCCGAGAGCCGGCGCAAGAAGACGATCGGCGTCAAGGAAATCGAGACGACCATCGCCACCATGGCGCGCATTCCGCCCAAGACGGTGTCGAAGGACGATGCCGAGGTGCTGCAGCACCTCGAGGAGACCCTAAAGCGCGTCGTCTACGGGCAGGAGCGGCCCATCGAGGCGCTGTCGGCCTCCATCAAGCTCGCCCGCGCCGGGCTGCGCGACGCCGAGAAGCCGATCGGCTGCTATCTCTTCGCCGGCCCGACGGGCGTCGGCAAGACCGAGGTGGCGCGCCAGCTGGCGGCGACGCTCGGCGTCGAGTTGCTGCGCTTCGACATGTCCGAGTATATGGAGCGGCACACGGTCTCGCGGCTCATCGGCGCGCCGCCCGGCTATGTCGGCTTCGACCAGGGCGGGCTGCTGACCGACGGTGTCGACCAGCACCCACACTGCGTGCTGCTGCTCGACGAGATCGAGAAGGCCCATCCCGACCTGTTCAACATCCTGTTGCAGGTCATGGACCACGGCAAGCTGACGGACCACAACGGCAAGCAGGTCGATTTCCGCAACGTCATCCTCATCATGACGACGAATGCCGGCGCCGCCGACCTCGCCCGGCCGGCCTACGGCTTCACGCGCACCAAGCGCGAGGGAGACGACCAGGAGGCCGTCAACCGCCTCTTCGCGCCGGAGTTCCGCAACCGCCTCGACGCGATCATCTCCTTCGGCCATCTGCCGAAGGAGGTGGTGGCGAAGGTGGTGGACAAGTTCGTCCTGCAGCTCGAGGCGCAGCTCGCCGACCGCAACGTCACCATCGAGCTCAGCGACGAGGCGCGCGAGTGGCTGGTGGACAACGGCTACGACGAGGCGCTGGGCGCTCGCCCGATGGCACGGCTCATCCAGACGACGATCAAGACGCCTCTCGCCGACGAGGTGTTGTTCGGGCGCCTGAAAAATGGCGGCGCCGTGCGCGTCGTCGTCGTCACCGACAAGACGGGCACGCGCAGCCTTGGCTTCGAGTATCCGGAAGGGCCGGTGACGCCGAAGCCTGAGAAGGACGTGGCCGATGCCGCCAAGCGCCGCAAGGTGAAGCGGGGCTCGACAAAGCCGGCCCGAAAGGTGCAGAAAGGCCGCAAGTCGGGCGGTGGTGAGACCGGCGGGCGGGGCGGCAAGGGCGGCCTGCCGGCGCCGGTCAGCACCGTGCCCAAGGTCCCGCTCGTCAGGGGTTGAAGGTGGCAAGCTGGTTTCAGCGTAGACGGGAGCGCCGGCGTCGCCGCCAGCGCACCGAAGAAGTGATGTCCTGGTTCTTCCTGCCGATCATCGTGCTGATCAGCTTCTTCCTTGGCTCGCTCGTCTGGGACCAGGTCAGCGATCCCGCACAGGCCCTGATCAAGGCCGTAGCGAGCGGCGACCTGCTGCGCTGAAGCATCCTCCTCGCGCCGCGTCAGGCGGCGCGCACATCCTCTAGAAAGGCCGAGATCGCGCGCTCGATCGTTTCCGTCTGGTCCGCCAGGCGGTCGGCGAGGGCGTCCACGTCGCGCGCGGCCGTGCGGGTCGCCTCGGCGGCTTCGGCAACGCTTCTCATGGCCCCTGCGCCGGTGGCCGCCTCGCCCGAGGCGCGATCGACGTTGTCGGCGAGTGCGCGAACGACCCTTTCCTGCTCACGCACGGCGTCCGACACGGTTCCCGCCATGGCGGCCATCTCCACGATGATCGCGTTGACATGGCCGATAGCGTCCACCGCCGTGTCGGATACGGCCTGGATGGCGGCGATCTGGCTGCGGATCTCCTCGGTCGCGGATGCGGTCTGGCTGGCGAGGGTCTTCACCTCGGAAGCGACAACGGCGAACCCCTTGCCGGCTTCGCCCGCGCGAGCCGCCTCGATCGTGGCGTTGAGCGCGAGCAGGTTCGTCTGGTTGGCGATGGCGAGGATCAGCTTCACCACCTCGCCGATGCGATCGGCAGCCGTGGCGAGGTTCTGGACGGTCTCGACGGTCTCGGCAACCTCATCGCGGGCGCGCCCGGCAACGGTTGTCGAGCGGGCGGCCTCCTCGGTGATGCGATCGATCGACTGAGCGAGCGTGCCCGTTGCCGTGGCGGCCGAGGACACGTTGTCGGAGGCCACCGCGACCGCGCTGTCTGCCTCGCTGATGCGCCCGGCCGCCTCGCGTGCTGTGGCGTCAAGCGCATCCGAGGCCGTCCGCAGTTCGGCCGCGGCACGGCGCACCTCGACGAGGCCTGCCTTGGCGGTGGCCTCGAAGCGGGCGATCATCGCCTCGATCTGGGCGGCGCGCTCGTCACGCCTTGCCTGTTCCGCCGCTTCCCGCGCCGTCAGGGCGTCACGCTCCAGAGCATTGTCGCGGAAGACGGCGACGGCTGCCGCCATGCGGGCGATCTCGTTGCGCCCGGGCACGGCGGGGATAGCGATTCCGGTGTCGCCCGCGGCGAGGCGCTGCATGGTCATCGCCAGCCCGTCGAGCGGCCGGCTGATGCTGCGGCCGATCAGCCAGGAGAGGGCGAGGCCGATCACCGCCGAGGCGGCGATCGTCGCGAGGACGACATTGGTCGTCGCATCTGCGATGCGCTGGAGGCGCTGCGTCGCGGCGGCCGATCCACCCAACGCGGTCTGTACGATGGCGGCGACGGCCGGGTCGATGACGTCGGTGGAGAGGGCGAGCTGATCGCCGACGCGCACGAAGAGATCGCGCTTCTCCTGCCAGCTGTCCACCGTGGCGCGGTAGGTCTTCAGGCCATCTACGAGCCCGGCGCGCAGCTCCGGCGTCAGCGTCTCCGCCCGGGCGAGGAGGCGCTCGACGCGGCCGAGCGCAACTTCCATCCGGCCGCGCTCTGTGTCGCCGCCTGTCAGCAGATACTCGCGCTCCGCCCTGCGCAACTGGTCGAAGGCGACGATCAGCCGGTTAAGCTCGGGATCCGGATTGTCGCGCGCAAAATCGACGAGCGACTGCTCCATTGCCTTGGCGGCTGCCTGGAGGTTGCCGCCGAGCCCGCTGTCCGGGCTCGTGCCGAGATCGTTCACGAGGCCAGTGACGGTTCGAAAGGAGGTCTGGACGGCGGTAAGCGCCTTGCCGAGTTCGTCGATCCTCGCGCCAAGGTCGCCGGCCATTGGCAGGGAGCGCAGGGTGGCGAGGGCTTCGGTTGCCTGACGCGCCCCCTCGTCGAACTTGCGCGCGACGACATCGGTGCGCACGCGCAGGTAGTCCTTGACGTCGCCTTCGACCCGCAGCGTCGCGGCGCGGAAGCTCTCGGCAGCGTGGGCAAGATCGGCATAGGCGTCCTTTTCGGCGAGTGCCGCCTCGATCTGCGCGTTGCTCGCGGCGTAGATGGCGCCGATGGTGGCAAAGCCGATGAGGGCCGTGAGGCTGAGGGCGGCGATCCGCATGCGGATCGAAAAGCTGTGGAGCCAGGTTCGGGGCAGCACGCGTCACCTCGTCGAATGGTCGGCACACGGGGCGTGGCTGCCATTCTCGAGTGGCTGGCTGGCGCGAGGCTTGTCCTGCGAGAGACGGGTGGCCTCTGCCCGACAGCGGCCACCGTTCGTGCGGTTCGTCGGGACGGAATCAGCCGGCGGCGAGGGCCCTGCGGATGCGCTCGGCGTGGGCCTTCAGCGTCTCAGGCGGCGCCATCTCGCCGGTGTGCGGCCTGAGGGGCACGTCCTTCCAGCGCGGCAGGACGTGGACGTGGATGTGAAAAACGACCTGGCCGCCGGCGCTCTCGTTGAACTGCTGAATGGTGAGGCCCTCTGCGTCCATGCCGGCCTTCACCGCCCGTGCCACCTTCTGCACACTGATCGCGAGCCGGCCGAGATCCTCGGCGGGGATGTCGAAGATGTTGCGGGCCTCGACCTTGGGGATGACGAGCACGTGACCGTCGGCCCGGGGCATGATGTCCATGAAGGCAAGCGTGTGCTCGTCCTCGTAGACGCGCTCGCACGGCAGTTCGCCGCGGAGGATCCTGGCGAAGATGTTGTTGGGGTCGTAGCTGCTCATGCCATCCTCATGGGTCATCGACGGTGCAGGTTTGGCGAGCACCGCCTCCAACGTCAAGCACCGAGCGCGCGTGCCCCTCGACCTTCGTGCCGGTACGGCAGTTCCTCGGCGAGGGCCTCCATCTCCGCTTCGATGGCGATCCGCTCGCGCGCCAGATAGTCGGCCACCGCCCGGCGCAGGCCGGGATGGCCGATGTCGTGCGCCGAATAGGTGAAGGTGGGCTTGTAGCCGCGGGCGAGCTTGTGCTCGCCCTGCGCCCCGGCCTCCACGCGCGTGAGGCCGCGCCGAATGGCAAAGTCGATCGCCTGATAATAGCAGAGCTCGAAGTGCAGGAAGGGGTGATGCTCGATGGCGCCCCAGTTGCGGCCGTAGAGGGTGTTGGCGCCGATGAAGTTGAGCGCCCCGGCGATGTAGCGGCCGCCCCGCCGGGCCATGACGAGGAGGATCCTGTCCGCCATGTGCTCCCCGACGAGGGAGAAGAAGGCGCGCGGCAGGTAGGGCCGGCCCCATTTGCGCGAACCGGTGTCCTGGTAGAAGTCGAAGAAGGCGTCCCAGTGGGCTTCCGTGATGTCGCTGCCCGTGAGCGGCTCGACGGTGATGCCGGGGCCGAGCGCATCGCGCCGCTCGCGCCGGATCGCCTTGCGCTTGCGGGCGGAAAGGGCACCGAGAAAATCCTCGAACGAATGATAGCCCTCGTTGGGCCAGTGGAACTGCCGGTCGGTGCGCAGGAGGAAGCCCTCTTCACCGAGGAAGCGCCACTCCTCCTGCGGCAGGAAGGTCACGTGCGCGGACGAGGCATCGATCTCGCGCCGCAGGGCCCTGAGGCCGGCGACGAGGCCGTGGCGCGCGGCATCAGCGCCGGGGCCGGGCCGCGCGAGAAGGCGCCGGCCGGTTGCCGGCGTGAAGGGCACGGACAGCTGGAGCTTCGGGTAATATTGCCCGCCGGCGCGCTCGAAGGCATCGGCCCAGCCGTGGTCGAAGACATATTCGCCGAGCGAGTGCGACTTGCCGTAGCAGGGCGCCACGGCCCGCACGGTGCCGTCCGGTCCTTCGACCGCGAGGTGAAGCGGCGTCCAGCCCGTGCGCCCGCCGACAGCGCCGGATTCTTCGAGGGCGGACAGGAAGGCATGCGAAATGAAAGGGTTATCTGAATCGTGCTGAGAAACCGATTCAAGAGTGGCGGTGCCGCGGCCGGCGCAGGTCCGGTCGTCGTCAGGGGTACGAAAAGTCGCGTTGCGGAAATCGGTTGCCGGTGCTGATTGATCTGCCGGTTGAGGTTCCTGTGCGGCGCCCTGCGGGTTGGCGCAGGCGTCCCAGTCCGCAGCGGCGATGGCGGAGATCGAGGGAGCGACGCGGACGATGAGGCCCGCATCGTCGTCGGCTTTCGTCGTCATCGGCTGCGGCGGCTCGCGAATGGGGTCATGCCGCTAAGTTATGTGCGCCAGCCGCCGGCCGGTAGGGTCTCAGGGTACGAAACCCTCGAAGATCATCTGGTCGGCATATTGCATGGCTGTTTCCCTGTCCTCGGGCGTGCGCACGGTCCAGGTCAGCACCGGCATGCCGAAATAGCGCGCCATGTTGGGAGCAGCATGCGGCAGGTCCTTCACGTGCCAGGCAATGAAGTCGGGTCGCGAGTGTTCCATGTGCAGCAGATGGCCTAGGCTCTTCTGCATGGCGGCCGGCAGGCGTGCCCATTCGCCGTGGTCGTAGTTCGCCTCCGCCGTGATGCCGCGCGGGCGCCCCGGCGCAAGCTCGGCGAGCGCCTCGACGATGGCCGGATCGAAGGACATGAGCGCAATCGGGTCGTCCCGGCCGGCAACCACCTCCGCGACCCGCCGCGTCAGGGCGAGGTTACCGTCGAAGCCGCTCTTGATCTCGACGACCACGGGCACGCGGCCGCCGACGAGATCGAGAAAGTCACCCAGGGTCGGAATACGGTCGTCGCTGTCGCGGAAGACGATGCCCGCGAGCGCTGCGGCCGTGCGGGTGTCGATGCGGCCGCTCTCGCCGGTGAGGCGGTCGAGCGTGAAGTCATGGAAGACGACGGCCTCGCCGTCCGCCGTCAATTGCACATCGCATTCAATGGCAAAGCCGCGCGCGACGGCGGCAAGGGCCGCGCCGGGCGTGTTCTCGAGCACGCGGTCGGCGACCACGTGCAGCCCACGGTGCGCCACGGGCTGCGCCGTGAGCCAGGAGGGAGCGGGCATGTGTCGTTCCTCAGGCGACTTCGAAGATGGCCTCGACCTCGACGCAGGCGTCGAGCGGCAGTTCCGCGACGCCGACCGTCGAGCGAGCATGGCGCCCGGCCTCGCCCAGCACCTCGACCATGAGGTCGGAGGCGCCGTTCATGACCCCGGCGAGGCCGGCGAAATCGGGCGTTGCATTGATGAAGCCGCCAAGGCGCACGCAGCGCTTGATCTTCGAGAGGTCGCCGAGGGCGGCGCGGGCCTGCGCGAGCAGATTGATGGCGCACAGCCGCGCCGCCTCCTTGCCGGTCTCGGGCGAGATGCCAGCGCCGAGCTTGCCCTTGTGGGCGTCGGCGAGCTTGCCGTCGAGACCGAGGCAGAGCTGGCCGGAGATGACGAGGAGATTGCCCGTGCGCACATAGGGCAGGTAGTTCGCGACGGGGGCCGCCGGCGTCGGCAGCGTGATGCCGAGCTCGGCGAGGACGGCGTCGATGGTGCTCATCATCTGTCTCCGAATGTGAATGCCTCGCCCGGCCCGGGCGTCGACCGGGCAAGGTTGTTGCCGATCCGCCGTCATGTCGCAAGTCCGACGTGTGGCAAGCGCCGGCCGAACGCCGTCGTCCGTGCGCGATCCCGATCACGCGGCATTCTCGGCCTCTGTTGCCTTGACCGGTGGGGGCCGCAGCCGTCTAATCAGGACGCCACGACGGAACGATGCCGGCAAGACGCGGCAGTGGAGAATTGCATGAAGGTTTGTCTCGGCACGCTGCTGGCCCTCGGCGTGAGCCTCGGTCCGGTCGCGGCCGCCTCGACGGTGATGCCGCTGGCGCCGCACCGCGTCGTCTATGATCTTACCTTGCTCGCAAGCAAGGGATCGCGCGGCGTGGAGGCCGCCCGCGGGCGCGTCGCCTTCTCCTTCACCGGCAACACCTGCGAGGGCTACGCCCTGACATACCGACAGGTGACGGTGCTCGAAGGCGGGGACATTGGCCAGCGCACATCCGACCTGCGGACCACGACCTTCGAGGACGGCAAGGGGGCGAGCTTCACCTTCAAGACCGAATCGACCTTCAGCGGCGCGCCGGCCAAGCTCGTCGACGGCCAGGCGGAACGGGAGGCGGCGGATGGCCTCGTTGTGCGCACCCGCGCACCGAAACGCGACCGCTTTTCGCTCGATGGCGAGGTGATCTTCCCGACCGAACACCTGCGGCGCATCATCGCCGCTGCCAAGGCCGGCGATACGCTGATCGAGGCACGGGTGTTCGACGGCTCCGATGACGGCCGGCAGATCTACGACACGCTCGCCATCATCGGCCGGCAGAAGGGGGCGGACAACACCGCGAGCCTTGAGGAGGCGGCACGGCATGCGGCGCTGAAGGACATCCCCCGCTGGCCCGTGAAGATCAGCTACTTCACCAAGGAGGGGGAGGGGGAGCGCACGCCGCGCTACCAGCTCTCCTTCGAGCTCTACGAAAATGGCATCAGCCGCGACCTCGTGCTCGACTACGGCGACTTCTCCCTCAAGGGCGAGATGAAGACCCTGGAAATGCTCGAAACGCACCCCTGCGGGGTGCCCTGAGACCTCGAATGGCCGGCGGGCTGCGGCAGTGGGCACGCGTCATCAAGCGGGATGTGCATGCGCTTCATCTCGCCGGCCGCGACCCGCGCGTGCCGTGGTGCGCCAAGGCTCTCGCGCTCCTCGTTGCGGCCTATGCGCTGTCGCCGATCGACCTGATCCCGGACTTCATCCCGGTCCTGGGCTATCTCGACGATGTCATTCTGGTGCCGCTCGGCATCCTCGCGGTCGTGAGGCTGATCCCGCCGGGAATCATGGCCGAGCACCGGGAACTGGCGGCTGCGGCCCTGGAGCGGCCGGTGAGCCACGTCGCAGCGGTCGCCATCGTCTGCCTGTGGATCGCGTCCGCAGCGCTGGTGGTCTGGCTGGTGTGGCGTTAGCCCCAATCGCCGGACGCGCCTGCTCCGGCGCTCCCTGCGGCGCGTCAGCGCCGGCTGTCACCCCTCTTGTCCGCCGGCCTGCCGGTTTCGACGGCAAAGCCGATGCCGCGCACGACGGCAGTCCTGCCAAAGCGCTCGCGCAGACTGTCTACCGCCTTCTCCATCCGGGCGAGGCGCACCGATTCCGTGTCGGCGAGGTCGCCCACATCCGCCAGGGCGGAATCGCACAGGTCCGTCGTGCCGATGCCGATGAGGCGAAAGGCGGTGCCGTCGCACTCGCTCGTCAGCATGGGCGCCGCGATGTCGAAGAGCCGGCGGGCGAGCTGGGTCGGCGTGATGCCGGAGCGCGAGCGCGTCCTGGTGCGGAAGTCCGCGGTCTTGAGCTTCAGCGTCACGCTGCGCCCGGCGAAGCCGGCCTTCTTCAGCCTGAGCGACAGCTTCTCCGACAGGCGCCAGAGGATCGGCGCCAGCGTCTCCACATCCCTGATGTCGCGGTCGAAGGTCGTTTCGGCGGAGATGCTCTTGGTCTCGCGCACCGGGTCGACCTTGCGCGTGTCGATGCCGTGGGCGAGGCGGTGCAGCCTCAGGCCGTCCTTGCCGACGAGGGCGACGATCTCGCCCGCGTCCCGGGCCCGGACGTCGTCGATGGTCCTGAGGCCGGCGCGTGCCAGGCGCTCCTGTGTCGCCGCCCCGATGCCGTAGATGATGGAGACCGGCTTGCCGGCGAGGAAGGGCGCGACATCCGCCTCGCCGATGATGGAGAAGCCGCGCGGCTTGTCGAGGTCCGACGCGATCTTGGCGAGGAACTTGTTGACCGACAGGCCGACGGAGATGGTGATGCCGAGCTCGTCCTCCACGCGCCGGGCGAAACGCGCGAGCGTGACGGCCGGGCTCGCCTTGTGCAGGCGCTCGGTGCCGGTGAGGTCGAGGAAGGCCTCGTCGATCGACAACGGCTCGACGAGCGGCGTCATCTCCAGCATCAGGCGGCGCACCTCGCGCCCGACGCGGACGTATTTCTCCATGTCCGGCTTGACCACCACCGCATCGGGGCAGGCCTGCAGCGCCTTGAACATGGGCATCGCGGAGCGCACCCCGTAGGTGCGCGCGATATAGCAGGCGGTCGAGACGACGCCGCGCTTGCCGCCGCCGATGATGACCGGTTTGTCGCGCAGCTCCGGCGCATCGCGCTTCTCGATGGTGGCGTAGAAGGCGTCGCAGTCGACATGGGCGATGGAGAGCCGGTCACGCTCGGGATGGGCGATGACGCGCGGGCTGCCGCAAGCGGGGCAGCGCGGGCGCGGCGGCGCCGTCGCGCTCAGGCAGTCGCGGCAGAAGATGTTCGGCGCGTCGGCCATGATGCAAGCCCCGTGCCCGCCCGAATCCGGCGGGAGAGCATCATCCACCGGCCCTGCCCCGTCGGCAATCGGCAACAGGCTGCCACTGCCCTTCACTGCTCTCTGGCTGTGTCCGGATCGAGGGTGGCCCGGGCGCGTGCAACCTCCTCGGGAGCGAGGTTGTTGTTGGCCGCGAAGGCGAGCAGCAGCGATTCGTCGGCGAGCAGATGGTCAAGGACCGACAGGAGAAAGCGCGGTTCGGCCGCCGCGGCGCGGATGTTCTCCGGACCGAGCCCGGTGAGGGCGAGGAAGCGTCCCAGCCGCTCGGGATCGGCCGCCAAGAAGGAAAGGGCGGTGATGGCGCAGTTTTCCGCCTGCGCTGCGGACAATGACTTGTTCGGCCGCATTTCGTGGATCAGATTTGCCATTCATCAACGGGTGGGCTGCTATCTCTAGCATCGATCGCACAGGGAAGTGAGAGCCCGCCTGTCCTTCGCGGATGGAGCGGGCCCGCCGCGCAAGAGGCGTCGCATATGCCGAAGACCGTTCTCATCGTCGAAGACAACGACCTGAACATGAAGCTGTTCAGCGATCTCCTCGAGGCCCACGGCTATGCGACCCTCAAGACCGCCAGCGGCGTGGAGGCGATGGAAATCGCCCGCGCGAACCGGCCGGACCTCATTCTCATGGACATTCAGCTGCCTGAAGTCTCCGGTCTTGAGGTGACGAAATGGCTGAAGCAGGACGCGGAGCTGAAGGCAATCCCCGTCATTGCCGTCACTGCCTTCGCCATGAAGGGCGACGAGGAGCGCATCCGGGAGGGGGGCTGCGAGGCTTATCTCTCCAAGCCGATTTCGGTCGCAAAATTTCTGGAAACCGTCAGAAACTATCTCGACGCTGCCTGAGACGAGCCATATCGCGCCATGTCCGCCCGGATCCTCGTAGTTGACGATACGCCGACCAACGTGAAGCTGCTTGAAGCGCGGTTGACGGCAGAATATTTCGAGGTCCTCACCGCCTCGAGCGGGCCGCAGGCGCTCGCCCTCTGCGCCGAGGGCCTGTGCGATATCGTGCTGCTCGACGTCATGATGCCCGGCATGGACGGGCTTGAGGTCTGCCGCCGGCTCAAGCACGACCCGGCAACGGCCCATATCCCCGTCGTCATGGTGACGGCGCTCGATGAGCCGAGCGACCGTCTGAGCGGCCTTGAGGCCGGCGCCGACGACTTCCTCACGAAGCCGGTCGACGATCTCGCCCTCATCGCGCGCGTGCGTAGCCTCGTGCGCCTGAAGACCCTCACCGACGAATTGCGCAACCGGGTGCTGGCCTCGCGCGGGCTCGGCATCGTCGACGATCCGTTGGCGGGAGCCACGCTCGAGACCGGGCGCGATGCACAGGTCCTCGTCGTCGAGGACCGGCCGGAGACGGCGGTACGGATGGAGGCGGCGCTCGCCGTTGATCACGCCGTCTGTGTCGTCGCAACGCCGGCGGAGGCGCTCGCGCGGGTGGCGGAGGAGGATTTCGACGTCTTCATCGTCAGCCTCGGCCTGGCCGGGGCAGACGGGCTTCGCCTGTGCAGCAACCTGCGGGCGATGGAGCGTTCACGCAACGCGGTTGTCCTGATGGTGGCCGACGAGAGCCAGCGACCTGCTATCCTGCGCGGGCTCGACATTGGAGTGCACGACTATCTGCTGCGGCCGGTGGAGCACAGCGAACTCGTGGCGCGCGTGCGCACCCAGGTGCGCCGCAAGCGCTATGCCGACAGCCTGCGGGCCAGCGTGCAGGCTTCGCTCGCGCTGGCGGTGCTCGATCCGCTGACGGGTCTGTACAATCGCCGGTATCTCGACGGGAAGCTGCGCACCGCTTTCACCCAGGCGCGGGAGAGTGGCGACGACCTGTCGCTGCTGCTGCTCGACATCGACCGCTTCAAGCTGATCAACGACGGCTTCGGCCACGACGTCGGCGACGAGGTCCTGCGCGAATTCGCCCGGCGTGTGCAGACCCATACCCGCGGCATCGATACGGTCTGCCGCTTCGGAGGCGAGGAGATCGTCGTCATCGTGCCGGGAACGCCGCTCGAAGCTGCCGAGGCCGTCGCCGAGCGGGTCCGGATACGGGTCGAGGGAGAGCCCTTCATCGTGCAGCGCGGCAAGATCGCGCTCGACGTGACCGTCTCCATCGGTGTCGCCAGCCTTCTGCCCGGCGACGGCTCGATCCAGGCGCTCTTCAAGCGGGCCGACATGGCCCTCTACCGGGCGAAGGCCGCAGGCCGCAACCGCGTGGTGGCCGCTGCGGGAGAGGCAGCGTAGGACGCTCGCTCGGAGCGCTTAACCGTGCGCGCAGGTTTGCACCCGTTGAGCCAATTCCGCGATTGCATTCTGGCGCCGCGGATGTAGGTTGTCGGCATGCGAGGCCGCTGGCCCGCAGAAAGTTTCCCTACGGATGCTCAGGTCCGCCGCATCTCCTGGGTCCCGTGGGGTTCGGCCGGCACGGAAGCGGTTACGTGGCCTCCTCGAACCCGCTTCCGGCCGGCCACCTGATTGCTCCGGACTTGCATGCCGGTTTTGCGGTCGTGCCGGCCGGAATCAGAAAGGCGCCCGACGGGCGCCTTTTTATCAGGAGCAGACTTTCGTGGCGCCGCAGGCGGGGCGAGCCCTGCCGCCTCCGGCGCCGGCCTCGCCCGGTTCACTTGATCTTGTGTTCCTTGAACTCGACGTGCTTGCGCGCCACCGGGTCGTACTTCTTGATGGCGAACTTGTCGGTCATCGTGCGGGTATTCTTCTTCGTCACGTAGAAATAGCCCGTGTCGGCGGTCGAGACGAGCTTGATCTTGATCGTCGTAGCCTTGGCCATGGCGGCACCTCTTCAGGCGGGGCTGCTGTGGCAAGCCCGTCGCGAAAAACCAAAAGGGCCGGAGTCGCCCGGCCGTTCGGCTCGGGAGATGCAGCATTCCGCAGCGGAAGTCAAGGCTGCCGGCTGCCGCAAACGATGGGACCGGCGACAGGGGTCGCCGGTCCTCTCTCGCGTTGCGGCGTTCCTGGCGGGCAGCCGGGGCATCGGGTGTCATCCGACGCCGGCCGGCGTGTCAGTCGGCCGCTTCCAGGACGCGCACGACCCGACGGGTCGAGGGGTCGACCACGAGAATCTCGTTCTCAGTGGTCACGTACTCGTAGTCGCGCAGGCTGGGAGCCGTCTCAATAATCTCGGGTGAGAAGTCGTGGAGCACGACGTCCGGCGGCAATTCGGCACCAACGGTGATCTGACGCTCAAGAACGATCGGCGCCGGACGGCGCTCGATCACGTAGCGGCGAACGACTGTCTCCTGTTCCGGCGCGATCTCGATCGTCGGTCCTGTCGTCTCGATGACGGTCGTCTGCGCCATGGCTGCTGTCATGCCCGCAGCAAGGAGTGCGGACGCGAGCAGATAAGGTAGGCGTGTCATTCTTAACTCTCCTTTTCGCCCCGTGAACAAACGCCCCGGGCCGCGGCTGGTTCCCGGGCCGCTCGGGTGCGGGCGAGGCGCAGGATGAGGGTGTGGCGAGAGCGTGTTGCCGAATGGCCCGACTCCGCCTATAGCGGTGGCTTCAAGATGACAGCCACAGCCGCTCCCCGCCCGAGCTTTCCCCACCGGCATCTGCTGGGGATCGAGGGTCTTTCGCCGCTCGACATCACCGCCCTGCTCGACATGGCCGATGAGGCCGTGGAGGTGAGTCGGCAGGTCGAGAAGAAGCGCACCACCTTGCGCGGGCGCACGCAGATCAACCTCTTCTTCGAGCCCTCGACGCGCACGCAGTCGTCCTTCGAGCTCGCGGGCAAGCGCCTCGGCGCCGACGTGATGAACATGTCGGTCTCCTCCTCCTCGGTGAAGAAGGGCGAGACGCTGATCGACACGGCCGCGACGCTGAATGCCATGCGGCCGGACATCATCGTCGTGCGCCACCATGCCGCCGGGGCGGTGCATCTCCTCGCGCGCAAGGTCGATTGCGCCGTCATCAATGCCGGCGACGGCGCCCATGAACATCCGACGCAGGCGCTGCTCGACGCGCTCACCATCCGCCGCAACAAGGGGCGGATCGAGGGGCTGATCGTTGCCATCTGCGGGGACGTGCTGCATTCGCGCGTGGCGCGCTCCAACATCATCCTGCTGCAGGCGCTCGGCGCGCGCGTGCGCTGCGTCGGGCCCTCGACGCTGCTGCCGTCCGGGCTCGAACGCTTCGGCGTCGAGGTCTTCACGGACATGCGCAAGGGGCTGGCGGATGCCGACATCGTGATGATGCTGCGCCTGCAGCGGGAGCGCATGAACGGCTCCTTCGTGCCGTCGGTGAAGGAATATTTCCGCTTCTTCGGCCTCGACCGCGAGAAGCTCGCCTATGCGAAGCCCGACGCCCTTGTCATGCATCCGGGGCCCATGAACCGGGGCGTCGAAATCGATTCGGAGGTGGCCGACGGCGCCCAGTCGCTCATCCGCGAGCAGGTGGAGATGGGGGTCGCCGTGCGCATGGCGACGCTCGAGGCGCTGGCGCGCAACCTTCCGAACGGATGAGGGGGCAGGACCGATGAAGACCCCCACGACACAAGCGCGGGCCCTCGTTTTCACCAATGCCCGCCTCGTCGATCCCGCGAGCGGGCGCGAGGCGGCAGGGGCGCTTCTCGTCGAGAACGGCGTCATCGCGGACGTCGCCTGGGACGAGCCCGGCCGCGCCGGCCCGGCGGAGGCCGAGGTGGTCGACTGCGGCGGGCGTGTGCTGGCGCCGGGCCTCGTCGACATGCGCGCCTTCGTCGGCGAGCCGGGGGCCGAGCACCGCGAGACGCTGAAGACGGCGAGCGAGGCTGCGGCGGCCGGCGGCGTCACCACTGTCGTCTGCATGCCCGATACGGACCCCGTGGTCGACGAGCCGTCGATCGTCGATTTCCTGCTGCGCCGCGCGCGCGACACGGCCGTCGTCAACATTCACCCCGCCGCCGCTTTGACCAAGGGCCTCGAAGGCCGGGAGATGACCGAGTTCGGCCTCCTCATGGAGGCCGGGGCCGTGGCCTTCACGGATGGCGCGCGCTCCGTCACCAATGCCCAGGTGATGCGCCGCGCGCTCACCTATGCGCGCGATTTCGGTGCGCTCATCCTCCACCACACGGAGGATCCCGACCTCGTCGGCAGCGGCGTCATGAACGAGGGCGAGCTCGCGAGCCGCCTCGGCCTGCCGGGCGTGCCGCGGGAGGCCGAGATCATCATGCTGGAGCGGGACCTGAGGCTCGTGCAGCTGACAGGCGCGCGATATCACGCCGCCATGGTGTCCTGCGCTACCTCCATCGCGCTCATCGAGCGGGCGAAGGCCGAGGGACTGCCGGTCACCTGCGGCGTGTCGATCAACAATCTCACCCTCAACGAGAGCGACATCGGCGACTACCGCACCTTCCTCAAGCTCTCGCCGCCGCTGCGCTCGGAGGAGGACAGGCTCGCCGTGGTCGACGCGCTGGCACGCGGCGTCATCGACGTCGTCGTCTCCGACCACAACCCGCAGGACGTGGAGACGAAGCGGCTACCCTTCGCCGAGGCGGCGGACGGGGCGATCGGCCTCGAGACCATGCTGTCGGCGGGGCTGAGGCTCGTCCATGCCGGCCATATCGGCCTTGCCCGCCTGCTCGCGGCCATGGCGAGCCAGCCAGCCGCGCTGCTCGGCTTGCCGGCCGGGCACCTCGCGGCAGGGGCGCCGGCCGATCTCATCCTCATCGACCCCGACGAGCCCTATGTGCTCGACAAGGCGGCCCTGCACTCGCGCTCCAAGAACTCGCCCTTCGACGAGGCGAGGCTCGAGGGGCGCGTGCTGCAGACCTTCGTCGCCGGTCGCAAGGTCCACGACGCATCGCCCGCTTCCTGATGTCCGCGGCAGGGCTTGCGGCCTTTTCGCGCTGCCCGCCCGCGTGCAACATCGGAATCGACGGAACCACAACCGAGGCTGCCCCATGCCCGAAGCGATGAACTGGTCGCTCGCCTGGCCCTATTTTCTCGCTGCGCTCGTCTTCGGCTACCTGCTGGGATCGATCCCGTTCGGTGTCCTGCTCACGCGCCTGACCGGCGCCGGTGACCTGCGCAGCATCGGCTCGGGCAATATCGGCGCGACCAACGTGCTGCGCACGGGGCGCAAGGGCCTTGCGGCGGCGACGCTCCTCGGCGACATGCTCAAGGGCACCGCCGCCGTGGTAGTGGCCGCGCAATGGGGGCCTAACACGGCGCTCCTCGCCGCGCTCGGCGCCTTCCTCGGCCATCTCTATCCCGTCTGGCTGCGTTTTCGCGGCGGCAAGGGGGTCGCCACCTTTCTCGGCTGCGCGCTCGGCCTCAAGCCGCTCGTGGCGCTCGTCTTCGCACTCGTGTGGCTGGCGAGCGCCTTTTTGACCCGCTATTCCTCGCTGTCCGCGCTGCTGGCGAGCCTCGCGACCGTCGCGGCCTTCTTCCTCATCGGCGAGCGGCAGATGGGCGAACTCGCGATCGTCCTCGTCGTGCTGCTGTGGTGGGCGCACCGGGGCAACATCGTGCGGCTGGTCAAGGGCACCGAGGGCAAGATCGGTCAGAAGGGCTGAAGGCTGCATCGCCCCGGGCGCTGCAACCTTGGCTTGCGTCCGGCGCAGCCGCCGGGCAGTCTCACTCCGTTCAGCGGCGCCGCGTGCCGGCGTGGCCTCAAGGAGATGGGCATGAGCGGATTTCGCCTCGACGACGAGCAGCGCCTCGACTGGCTGCAGCTGCTGCGCAGCGAGGGCATCGGGCCGCGCACCTTCCGCACGCTCATCGGCCGCTATGGCACTGCCGCCGCCGTTCTTCAGGCCCTGCCGGAGCTCGGCCGCCGCCGCGGTCATCCCATCCGCATGGCGTCGCGCGCCGAAGCCGAGCGGGAGATGGCGCAGGCGCAGCGGTTGGGCGTGCGTTTCGTGGCGCCGTCCGAGCCGGATTATCCGCTGACGCTGAGGGCCATCGACACGGCGCCGCCGCTCATCGGCCTGCGCGGCAACGCTGCCCTGTTCGCGCGGCCGATGGTCTCCATCGTCGGCTCGCGCAATGCCTCCGCGGCCGGCCTCAAGTTCACCCAGCGCCTTGCGCGCGAACTGGGGGAGGCGGGGTTCGTCGTGGTGTCGGGGCTTGCCCGCGGCATCGACACGAGCGCCCACAACGCGAGCCTCGCCACCGGGACGGTCGCCGTCCTCGCCGGTGGGCATGA
Source organism: Chelatococcus sambhunathii (assembly GCF_001418005.1). Taxonomy (GTDB): domain Bacteria; phylum Pseudomonadota; class Alphaproteobacteria; order Rhizobiales; family Beijerinckiaceae; genus Chelatococcus_A; species Chelatococcus_A sambhunathii. The sequence continues at coordinate 175,015 of NZ_LIOL01000002.1, forward strand.
CCGGCTCTACCCGGCCGAGAACGCATCACTGCTCGACGAGATCGTCGCGCGCGGCGTCGTCGTGTCGGAAATGCCGATGGGGTGGGAGCCGCGCGGGCGGGATTTTCCGCGCCGCAACCGGATCGTTTCGGGCCTGTCGCTCGGCGTCGTCGTGGTCGAGGCGGCGCGGCGCTCCGGCTCGCTCATCACCGCCCGGTTCGCGCTGGAGCAGGGGCGGGAGGTGTTCGCCGTCCCCGGCTCGCCGCTCGACCTGCGAGCCGAGGGTACCAATGATCTCATCCGCGAGGGGGCGACGCTCTGCGCGAGCGCTGAGGACGTTGTGCGGGGGCTTGCGCCGCTCGTCGCGAAGCCACCCTCGGGCGACCTAGGGCTGATGGACGCGACTCGCGAGCGGGCGGATCAGGATCCGCTGTGGGACGAACTGGACCTCGACGCGCTGGATGGCGAACCTCTCCGTCCGGAGGGGGGGATAGTCTTGGACATGACCGCGGATCGGCCGGCCGGCAACTATGCCGCGTCGTTCAATGGCGGCGAGACGGCGAGGGACGACATGGGGCGCGTCGTCGGGCTCCTGGGCGCCACGCCCGTCTCGGTCGACGACCTCGTGCGGGCATCCGGGCTGTCGATCCGCTCGGTCCAGCTCGTGCTGTTCGAGCTCGAGCTTGCCGGCAAGCTCGTGCGCCACGGCGGCAACGCCGTATCGCTCGCCTGAAGGCGATACCAGTCAGTCGACAGCTTCCAGCCGGCTCAGCGCGCCGAGTGCCTCGATCCGGGCCATTTCGAGAAAATAGCCCAGGGTGTCGAGCCGTGCCGCGCGCGACATCATCGCCAGTTCGCCACTGAGTTGTGCCACGTAGCTTAGAAGCTCCTGACGGTCATCCCGGAGCGGCTGGGCGGCGGGCCGAGACGCGCGACTTGCGGTGCCAGACCGTTCCGGCTGGCGCCGGCCGCCGGTGTGGACGATGGAAAGTTCGGACCTGTTGCGTTTGATATCGCTTGTCATATGCACGATCTGCAACCGACGTTAGCATGAATTGATTATATGCAACCAGTGAATGCATCCTTACCACAGCTGATATACGAAGGCGATGGGTAAAACGCTGCGCATGCTCGCCTTTCACGCAGCGGCCGGGGCAGCCGCTGCAGCGCGCGAGGGTCGTTCAGGCGTCGCCGTCGCGTTCCGTCATGGCCGTGCGGCGCGCCATCGCCAACCGATCGAGCGCGCCCTGCAGGATGTAGCTCGCCGCCATCTTGTCGACGAGATCGGAGCGACGGGCGCGTGAGGCATCGGCCTCGAGCAAGGTGCGGGTGACGGCGGCCGTCGTCAGGCGCTCGTCCCACAGGGCGACGGGCAGGGGAAGATGCGCCGCGAGGTTGCGGACGAAGGCGCGCGTCGCCTGGGCGCGCGGTCCTTCCGATCCGTCCATGTTGAGCGGCAGGCCGAGGACGAGGCCGCCGACGCCGTGCCTGGTGGCGAGTTCCACGAGCCGCTTCACGTCCGTGGAGAACTTGGTGCGCTTGATCGTCTCGAGGGGCGAGGCGATGCTGCGGCCGACGTCGGACAGCGCGAGGCCGATCGTCCGGGTGCCGAGGTCGACGCCGATGAGGCGCTGCCCCACGGGCAGGGCGTCGAGGTCGGCCAGGGGAACGATCAGGGTGCTCATCGCCGGTCTGGTAGCATGGCGGGGACCCGGGGTCATCAGGCCCGCGAGCGCCGCAGGACGGCGAGGATGAGCGCAGCCATGGCGAGCACCTGGAGGAACGCGCCGGCAGCGTGGGAGAATTCCCACTGGCGGCGCAGGATTTCCCAGTTCTCTGGCACGAATGTCCAGTTCCGCGTCGCTGCATTGGCCGGATAGGTCCAGGTCCAGAAGACGGCCTGAGCGCCGATGACAGAGGCGATCGCGACCAGCACCGGCGACAGAACACGCGGCTCGCGGCGCGCCATGACGGCGAGGGCCGCCATGGAGAGCAGTTCGACGAGGATCAGGAAGCCCAGGAGGCTCCAGCCCCTGTAAGCCTGCTGCACGACGAAATAGTCCGCGGCCGGCAGACCGATCTTGTTGGGCAGCTCGAGGAGATGCGCCATGGCGGGGCCGAGGGCGAGCGCCGTCGCTAGCATCGCAACGAAGAAGACGACATCATGAGCTGTTGGATATCGCATTGGATTCTCCCGTCCGGCGGCCGGCAGTCCTTCCACAACAGGGGGCAGATGCGCATGTTCCGCCAGGAGGTGCCGAGAATGCGCCACGGGATGGGAAAAGCAACTGAAGGACAACGGAGCAGACGATGAAGATCACCTGGTACGGGCATTCGGCCTTCCGCCTCGACTTCGGCGGCAGGGGCGTGCTCATCGATCCCTTCTTCACGGGCAACCCGGCCTTCACCGGCAACGTCGACGAGATCATCGCGGGCGTGTCGCACATCCTGCTCACCCACGGGCACGGTGATCATGTGGGTGACACGCTCGCCATCGCCCAGCGCACGGGCGCGACGGTGGTCACGAACTACGACCTGTGCATGTGGCTCGCCTCGCAGGGGCTCGAAAAGTTCGATCCGATGAACACCGGCGGCACCACCCACCAGCAGGGATTTTCCGTCACCCTCGTGCGCGCCGACCATTCGGCGGGCATGGGTGAGGCGGGCGTCAACGTCCCGCTCGGCAGCCCCAACGGCCTCGTCGTCAAGCCGGAGGGCGGGCCGGTCGTCTATCACATGGGCGACACGGACATCTTCGGTGACATGCAACTCATCGCCGAGATCCACGCGCCGAAGATCGCCATGGTGCCGATCGGCGACCGTTTCACCATGTCGCCCACGACCGCCGCGCTCGCCGTGCGCCGCTTCTTCAAGCTCGATGCCGTCATTCCCTGCCACTACGGCTCCTTCCCCATCATCGAGCAGACGGCGGACAAGTTCGTCGCGGCGATGCAGGGGCATGCGACGCGCGTTATCGTCCCCCAGCGCAACGTGGCCTTCGCAGTGTAGGGGCTCGGGTTCGCCTTGATGCGGCAGTCGCGTGACGAACGGCATTCGGCTATGGTGGCAAAGCGGTTCGCGGTGCCCGTCAAGGTCGGGTGCCGCCGCGCCGCAGGCGATGAAGAGGCGGTCGCAAGCGATGCCCGATGATCGTGCGATGAGCGGTTTTGAGCCGATTCCGGCAGAGGCGGTGGTGCGTCTGCCGCGCAGCCTGCTGCAACCGATGGTGTCAGTGCCTGTGTCCCAAATGCCCGTCGCCGATCCGGCACCTGCCGTTGTCGTCCCACCCGGCGAGCGAGACACACCGCACGCCATTGCGGCCGGGACGCTTAGCGACAAGGACCGGCGGGACGACAACGTCACCCATCTCGAACCGCGCCGGCGGCCGCCTTATTTCGGCCGGCGCGACTGGACGAGTCTCGCCATCGGCGCCATCGCGGTCCTTGGCGTCGGCGCCCTGGTGGCTCGGCTCCATGCCTCCGGCTGGTCGGGCTTCGCGGAGATGTTCGCGAGGCCCTGAGCCCGCCGGGCAGCGGGTTGCCGGGGCGAAGGGCAGGGTGCTATAGCCCGGCGCAATGGCGGTGTTCCGCACCGTCCTCCCGCAATCCATTCAGGTCCGGTCCCATGTCCGTCGACGAGAAGACCGTGCGCCGCATCGCGCACCTTGCACGCATCGCCGTCACCGACGCGGAGGTGCCTCATCTGCAGGGCGAACTCAACGCCATCCTCGCTTTCGTCGAGCAACTCGGCGAGGTCGATGTCGAGGGTGTCGAGCCGATGACATCGGTGACGCCGATGGTCATGAAGAAGCGGGCCGATGCCGTGACCGACGGCGGCTATCCGGAGAAGATCGTGGCCAATGCGCCCATGAGTGAAGACAACTTCTTCATGGTGCCGAAGGTGGTCGAATAGGCCGCAGCCGAATGTTGAGCGGGTGGCCGCCGCGTGGCCACGACGACGAGAGAGCGATAACGTGACCGATCTCACCGATCTTTCCCTCGCCGAGGCGCGCGAGGGGCTTAAGGGCAGGCGCTTTTCCGCCACCGAGCTGACCCGGGCGCATCTTGCCGCCATGGAGAAGGCCGAGGCGCTCAACGCCTATGTGCTGGCAACGCCGGACAAGGCGCTCGCCATGGCGGCCGAGAGCGACCGGCGCATCGCGGCCGGCGAGGCAGGGCCGCTCGAGGGCATTCCGCTCGGCGTCAAGGATCTGTTCGCCACCGAGGGCGTGCGCACGACAGCCTGCAGCGCGATCCTCGACAACTTCCACCCACCGTACGAATCGACGGTGACGCACCAGCTCTGGCGCGACGGCGCGGTGATGCTCGGCAAGCTCAACAACGACGAGTTCGCCATGGGCTCGTCGAACGAGACATCGGCCTTCGGCCCGGTGGTAAACCCATGGCGCCGCAAGGGATCGAACGTGAAGCTCGTGCCCGGCGGCTCCTCCGGCGGATCGGCAGCGGCCGTTGCGGCGCGCCTGTGCCTGGGTGCCACGGCAACCGATACGGGTGGCTCCATCCGCCAGCCGGCAGCCTTCACCGGCACCGTCGGTATCAAGCCGACCTACGGCCGCTGCTCGCGCTGGGGCATCGTTGCCTTCGCCTCGTCGCTCGACCAGGCGGGCCCGATCGCCAAGACGGTGCGCGACAGCGCCATCCTGCTGCGCTCCATGGCCGGCCACGACCCGAAGGATACGACCTCCGCCGACCTGCCGGTGCCAGATTTTGAGGCGGCGGTGACGCGCGGCGTCAAGGGCCTCAGGATCGGCATCCCGAAGGAATATCGCCTCGACGGCATGCCGGCCGAGATCGAGGCGCTGTGGCAGAAGGGCGCCGAGTGGCTGAAGGCGGCCGGCGCGGAGATCGTCGAGGTGTCGCTGCCGCACACCAGATATGCGCTGCCGGCCTATTACATCGTGGCGCCGGCGGAGGCCTCGTCGAACCTAGCCCGCTACGACGGCGTGCGCTACGGCCTGCGCGTGCCGGGCAAGGATATCGTCGAGATGTACGAGAAGACCCGCGCCGCCGGCTTCGGCCGCGAGGTCAAGCGCCGCATCATGATCGGCACCTACGTGCTCTCGGCCGGCTATTACGACGCCTATTACCTGCGCGCCCAGAAGGTGCGCACGCTGATCAAGCGCGACTTCGAGCAGGCCTATGCCAGCGGCGTCGACGCCATCCTCGCGCCGGCAACACCCTCATCGGCCTTCGGCCTCGGTGAGAAGGCGGATGCTTCGCCCGTGGAGATGTATCTCAACGACGTCTTCACCGTGACGGTGAACATGGCCGGCCTGCCGGGCATCGCCGTGCCGGCGGGGCTGGACGCGCAGGGCTTGCCACTCGGGCTGCAACTGATCGGCCGGCCCTTCGACGAGGAGACGCTCTTCGCCGCCGGCCAGGTGATCGAGGATGCGGCCGGCCGCATGGCGCTGCCGGAGGCGTGGTGGGCGTGAGCATGGCTGCGGACGAGGCACGGGCCGCAACGGCGCTTGCCCCGCTCAGGGCCGAGATCGATGCCATCGACGCCGATCTCGTGGCGCTCATCGCCAAGCGCATGGCAGTCGTCGAGCGCGTCATCGCCGTCAAGCGCGCCGCGGGCATCCCGGCGCTGCTCAACGACCGGGTGGAGGAGGTGGCTGCCCACGTGCGCCACAGGGCCGCAGCGCTCGGCGCCCCGCCGGACCTCGCCGAGACCGTTTGGCGCGCGATGATGGACTGGATCATCACCTACGAAGACGAGAAGCTCGGACAATGAGGCTGCCCCAGGACCGCCGTGATCCGTCCCGGGGCTTTTTCATCTGTTGTCGGGGCGGCTGCGCACAGCCGTAAGGCCGAGCCGCGTGATGCGGTAGGGACCGCCGCCGGCCGACGCGATGAGGCGCCGCCGTCGCAGGCTCTTGAACATGTCGAGCGTGCAGGCGCTCATCAGCCAGCCCTCGCGGGTGAGACATTCGATCTCGACGAGCCGCCCGTCGTCGTCCTTGTAATGGCGGATCTGGCCGCCCTGTGCGAGCGTATGCAGCACGCGCTGCTCGGTGCGTGAGACGTTCACTGGAAAACTCTGGCGTGATGCCGGCGGCCCCCTCAGCCGTCATGCCCGCGCTTGTCGCGGGCATCCACGCCTCGCCGTTGCGCCGGGCTGAAAGGCGTGGATGGCCGGGACAAGCCCGGCTATGACGGGGGTGTGAAAGACCGTCGGCAGGACAGCAGGGAACCGGACGCACGTCGGCATCCGGTCGGTTGACCGGTCGCCCGCTCTCGTGGAGCGGGCCTCAGCGGGTCTCGGCGTTCCTGCGCATACACTCTCCAGTGACGGCCGGTTCTTAGCCGCCGGGAGGCGTCTGGTCAACGATGCAGGCGTTTGGCGCGGCTTCGGCACTTGACGTGGCGGCTGCGGCGGGCCAAGCGAAGGGCGAGAAGTCAGGACGAGGTTTACGACGCGATGAACGCGCACGCGCGACCGGCAGATGCGAAGAAGCTGATCAAGGGCGCCACCGGCGACTGGGAGGTCATCATCGGCATGGAGATCCATGCGCAGGTGTCATCGCAGTCGAAGCTCTTCTCCGGCGCCTCGACCGCGTTCGGCGGTGAGCCCAACGATCACGTCTCGCTCGTCGATGCGGCGATGCCCGGCATGCTGCCGGTCATCAACGAGGAATGCGTCAAGCAGGCGATCCGCACCGGCCTCGGCCTGAAGGCGCGGATCAACCTGACATCTGTCTTCGACCGCAAGAACTACTTCTATCCCGACCTGCCGCAGGGCTATCAGATCAGCCAGTACAAGAGCCCCATCGTGGGCGAGGGCGAGGTCTTGGTGGATATGCCCGACGGCGAGCAGATCAGCGTCGGCATCGAGCGCCTTCATCTCGAGCAGGATGCCGGCAAGTCGCTGCACGATCAGCATCCGAGCATGAGCTTCGTCGATCTCAACCGCTCGGGGGTGGCGCTGATGGAGATCGTGTCGAAGCCCGACCTGCGCTCGTCCGAGGAAGCCAAGGCCTATGTGACGAAGCTCAGGACCATCCTGCGCTATCTGGGCACTTGCGACGGCGACATGGAGAAGGGCTCGCTCCGGGCGGATGTCAACGTCTCCGTGCGCCGGCCGGGCGAGCCCTTCGGCACGCGCTGCGAGATCAAGAACGTCAATTCCATCCGCTTCATCGGCCAGGCCATCGAATATGAGGCGCGCCGCCAGATCGCCATCCTCGAGGATGGCGGCGTCATCGACCAGGAGACGCGCCTTTTCGACGCGAACAAGGGCGAGACGCGGTCCATGCGCTCGAAGGAGGAGGCGCACGACTACCGCTATTTCCCCGATCCGGACCTGCTGCCGCTCTCCTTCGACCAGCCCTACGTGGATGATCTCGCGCAGCACCTGCCTGAACTGCCCGACGAGAAGAAGGCCCGCTTCATCAAGGACTACGGCCTGTCGGCCTATGATGCGGGCGTGCTCGTGGCCGAGCGGGAGACGGCCGATTTCTTCGAGGCGGTGGCCAGGGGGCGCGACGGCAAGACGGCCGCCAACTGGGTGATCAACGAGCTCTTCGGCCGCCTCAACAAGGAGGGGCTCGACGTGGCGCGCTCGCCGGTCTCGGCCGAGCAGCTCGGCGCCATCGTGGAGCTCATCGGCGAGGGCGTCATCTCCGGCAAGATCGCCAAGGACCTCTTCGAGATCGTCTGGAGCGAGGGTGGCGACCCGCGTAAGATCGTCGAGGAGCGCGGCCTGAAGCAGGTGACCGATACCGGCGCCATCGAGGCGGCGATCGACGCCGTGATCGCCGCCAATCCGGACAAGGTGGAGCAGGTCAAGGCCAAGCCCACCATGCTCGGCTGGTTCGTCGGCCAGGTGATGCGCGCAACCGGCGGCAAGGCCAACCCGCAGGCGGTGAACGACATCCTCAAGGCCAAGCTCGGGATTGCGGAGTGATCCTCGTCCGTCCTGCCAGCCGCGGCGACATCGCGGCCGTCAGCGCGCTCCTGGCGCGGACGTGGCACGACACCTACGACGCGATCCTCGGCGCGGACAGCGTCGCGGCCATCACCCGCGAGTGGCATGCGCCAGACCGGCTGGCGGACGAGATCGGCCGGCCCGGCCACGCCTTCTTCGTCGCCGAGACGGCCGGGGCGCTCGCCGGCACGGCGAGCGTCACGGATCGCGGCGACGGGATCGTCTCGATCGACCGGCTCTACGTCGCCCCGGAAGCGCAGGGCCAGGGCATCGGGCGGGCGCTCTTCAGCGCCGCCGTGCGGGCCTTCCCCAAAGCTTCCGTCATTCGGCTGGAGGTTGAGGAGAAGAACGCAAGGGCTTGCCGGTTCTATGAAAAGCGTGGCCTGTCCGCGATAGGTCATCCCGCCGACTGCGGCGGCTGCGGCAACGCCATCGTCTATGAGGGCCGCGGCGTCGCCGCATTGCGTGGCGGGCTCGTGCTGCGGCCGGTGCGCGACGGGGATGCGCAGGACCTTTTCGGGCTGCTCTCCCTGTGCTTCGCCGAATATCCGGGCTGTTTCGTCGATCCGCACGGGGACCTGCCGGATCTCGTCCATCCGGCCCGCAGCTTCGCCGACAAGGGCGGCGCCTACTGGGTGGTCGAAGACCCCGCCGGGCGTGTCGGCGCCTGCGTGGGCGTCGATTTCCCGGCCGCCGGAACCGCCGAGCTGCACCGGCTCTACGTGCGGCCCGATTTGCGCGGCAGTGGCCTCGGCCGCCGGCTCGTGGACCATGTCGAGGCCCATGCGGCCGCGCTCGGCGCTCAGCGGATGATGCTATGGTCCGACACGCGCTTCACCACTGCACATCGGCTCTACGAGCGGCTCGGCTACCGGCGGGCCGGCGAGATCCGTGCGCTGGGCGACATCTCCAACAGCAGCGAATTTTTCTTCGAGAAACCCCTTGTCTGAGACGGATCCCGTCCCTTTCTTCCCCGTCGAGCGGGAAGGACGGCCCCGCTCGCGTCAATGCGGAGACGCAATCGTGTCTGAGATCCTGATTCGCCGGGCTTCGGAGGCCGACCTCGAGGCGATCGTGGGCTTGCACGCGGCCGACGAACTCGGCGGCCATGGGGACCAGTGGACGGCGGCGACGCAACCGGCCTATCGCGAGGCGCTGCGTCGCATCGCCGACAGCCCCGACAACGAGCTCTACGTCACAGTGAGCGATGCCGAGGTCATCGGCTCCTTCCAGCTGACCTTCGTGCCGGCGATCACCAACCGCGGCACCTTGCGTTGTGTGCTCGAGGCCGTGCAGGTCAGGGGTGACCAGCGCTCGCGTGGCGTCGGCGCCATGATGGTCGCCTTCGCCGAGGGCCGCGCGCGGGCGCGCGGCGCCGGCATCGTGCAGCTCACCTCCAACAAGCGGCGGCTCGACGCCCACCGCTTTTACGAGCGGCTCGGCTACAAGCGAAGCCACGAGGGTTTCAAGAAGATCCTATAGGCGCGCCGCGTCAGCGCTTGGCCTGCTTCATGCAGGCGCTGGAGAACTCCCGCCACGTGCGGCTGCCGGTATTGCCGGCGGCCTTCAGAGCGCGCCACTCGGCGCCGCAGGTCTTCATGCGCTCGCGTGCGGCGAGCTGGCCGGGCGTGGGCGCACGCTTTTCCTTCGTCGCGGTCTCCTTCGCCTCGACGGCGCCGGCGGGCGAGGGGGTGGCAACGATGACGATCGACAGCGCGAGGCAAGTGGCGGCAAGGCAGGCACGGGCAAGGCGGGCGAAGGTCGCCATGGCAATGAACTCCTGAAAAAGAGGGTCGGAAACAATCGGAAGGCTGACAACGTTACGGCCAAACGGCCGCATGCCAGATTGCGCACCAGAGCCGCGATTTATGCAAGCCCCGATGAGCCCGGATCGATCGATTTTCCGCGGCACGCCATTGACGCCGGCCCAGGCGGCGGCGCCGCTCGCTTCCGCGGTGGAGCCTTGACACGGATGTGCGCCAGCGCCTTATCGACTCTGATGTGCGCCAGCGCACTTGGCCTGGCCGCAGCGTCGGCCTAGACGAATAATGGAACGCTCGTTCACGAAAGAGGAGCCTGGGTCTGATGACCATCGCACAGAGCAAGCCGATTGACCTCTACTACTGGCCGACGCCGAACGGCTGGAAGATTTCGATCATGCTCGAGGAATGCGGGTTGCCCTATGTCGTGCATTCCGTGAACATCGGCAAGGGCGACCAGTTCAAGCCGGAGTTCCTCGCCATTTCGCCGAACAACAAGATGCCCGCCATTGTCGATCACGACGGGCCCGGCGGCGAGCCCATATCGGTCTTCGAGTCCGGCGCAATCCTGCAATATCTCGGGCGCAAGACCGGCCAGTTCTATCCAACCGACGAGCGCAAGCGCGTCGAGGTGGAGCAGTGGCTGTTCTGGCAGATGGCAGGCCTCGGGCCCATGGCCGGGCAGACGCACCATTTCCGCATCTATGCGCCGGAGAAGATCCCCTACGCCATCGATCGCTACACCAACGAGACCAACCGTCTCTACGGCGTCATGAACAAGCGCCTCGCGGACCGCGAATTCCTTGCCGGCGAGTATTCGATCGCTGACATCGCTTGCGTCGGATGGGCGAAGCTCTGGGACCGGCAGGGACAGGACATCGCCGAGTTCCCGCACCTGAAGCGCTGGCTCGATACGGTGCTGGCCCGTCCTGCCGTGCAGAAGGGCCTCGCCGTCAATTCCGAGGATCGTGGCAAGGTCGACCTATCCAAGGACAAGGAGGCGCAGGCCATCCTTTTCGGCCAGCGCGCGCGCTGAGGCGCGACATCCCTTTTTTCTTCCGGACTACGCCGCGGCGCGGAGGGCACCGCACGATGGCGGGAGGCGGAAGCGGGTGCTGCTTCCGCCATGCTCCTCATTGGGGGCGTCAGCGCGCGCGGGTCCAGCGCTGCTCCTTGCAGATGAGGCCGCCCATGACGCAGCCTTCCACCTTGACCTCGGTGGCGCTCACGGGGGTGAGGAAGGCGGTGTAGGTCTTGCCGTCCTCGGCGTTGTAGATCTCGCCCTTCCAGCGGCCGGAGTCCTCACGGCTCATGCCGAGCAGGACCGGCACGCCGATGAGCGGGCGGTTGCGCTTGCTCGCATCGACGTTGCGCTCGTCGCGCTTCGGCTGGCCGGCTTCGTCGTTCGGCTCGCGCAGCCAGACGATGGTGCCGCACAGCTTGGCGCCGCAACTGGCGATGTTGACACGCGCCTTGCCGCCTTGGGTGAGCCACTGGCCGTTGACCTCCTGCGCCGATGCGGCAGGCGCAGCGAGGGTGAGGCCGATCAGGCCGGCGAGAGACGCAACGGTCGTTCCGAGGCTCCTTGCTGCGTGCTTCATTCTGTCCTCCCTGGGGAAGGCGAGCTTACGGACAGTCGGCCGCTCCGGCCAAGTGCGCCTTTCGCTCTATTGACGCAGGCAGCGCAACCGTGGGGCGGCTTGTGCACTGCGGCGTCGGCGGCTATAAGCCCCGCACCTCATTCAACCTCCAGCGAGCGAAACGAGCGACCGATGGCCCTCGAGCGTACCTTTTCCATCATCAAGCCCGACGCGACCGAGCGCAACCTGACCGGCGCCATCAACGCCGTCATCGAGAAGGCGGGCCTGCGCATCGTCGCCCAGAAGCGCATCCGCATGACCCGGGAGCAGGCCGAGACCTTCTACGCCGTGCACAGGGAGCGCCCCTTCTTCGGCGAACTCGTCGACTTCATGGTCTCCGGCCCGGTCGTCGTGCAGGTGCTCGAGGGTGAGGGCGCCATCGCCAAGTACCGCGAGGTGATGGGTGCAACCAACCCGGCCAACGCCGCCGAGGGCACCATCCGCAAGCTCTTCGCCAAGTCCGTCGGCGAGAACTCGGTGCATGGCTCGGATGCGCCGGAGACGGCGGCGGTGGAGATCGCCCAGTTCTTCGCCGGCAACGAGATCGTCGGCTGACACCTCAGTCGCGCGTGATGCCATGACGAAAAGGCGGGCCTCGGCTCGCCTTTTTTCATGGGGCGCGCACTCGACAGGGCCGGGGTGCTCCCGGCATGATCGCAGGCCGTAACGCAGCTTTCGTGGAACGATGACCGTCCAGCCGAAGATCACCCGCGGGCATTCCGCCTGTCCGCACGACTGCCCCTCCACCTGCGCGCTCGACGTGGAGGTGATCGACGGCAAGACAATCGGCCGCATCCATGGCTCGCGCGACAACAGCTACACGGCCGGTGTCATCTGCGCCAAGGTGGCCCGCTATGCCGAGCGCATCCACCATCCCGACCGGCTGCTTCACCCTTTGAAGCGCACCGGCCCGAAAGGATCAGGCCGGTTCGAGCGCATCTCCTGGGACGAGGCCCTCGACACGGTGGCCGAGCGCTTCCGCGCCGTAGAGGCCGAGCATGGGCCGGAGGCGGTCTGGCCCTATTACTATGCCGGCACCATGGGCCTCGTGATGCGGGACGGCATCAACCGCCTGCGCCACGTCAAGAAATACTCCGGCCAGTTCTCGACCATCTGCACCACCTCGGCCTGGACGGGCTACATCGCCGGCACGGGGCTGCTCGCCGGCGCCGATCCGCGTGAGATGGCGAAGTCCGACTGCGTCGTCATCTGGGGCACCAATGCGGTGCACACCCAGGTCAACGTGATGACCCACGCCCTGCGCGCCCGCAAGGAGCGGGGGGCGAAGATCGTCGCCATCGACATCTACATGAATGCGACGATGAAGCAGGCCGACATGGCGCTGCTGGTCAAGCCCGGCACGGACGGGGCGCTCGCCTGCGCCGTCATGCACGTGCTCTTCCGCGACAGTCATGCGGACCGGGCCTATCTCGCGCAATATACCGACTGCCCCGAGGAGCTCGAGGCGCATCTCAAGACGCGCACGCCCGAATGGGCCGCGGCCGTCACGGGCCTTGCGGTCGAGGAGATCGAGGCCTTCGCCAGGCTCCTCGGCGAGCGGCCGCGGGCCTATTTCCGCCTCGGCTACGGCTTCGCGCGCCAGCGCAACGGCTCGGTCAACATGCATGCCGCGCTCTCGGTGCCCGCGGTGCTCGGCGCCTGGCAGTACGAGGGCGGCGGCGCCTTCCACAGCAACAGCGGCGTCTATGGGTGGCGCAAGACCATGATCGAGGGGCTCGATGCCCTCGATCGCTCGGTGCGCCAGCTCGACCAGTCGCAGATCGGGCGCGTGCTGACGGGGGATGCGGAAGCGCTGCGCGGCGGCGGGCCGGTGAAGGCGCTCCTCATCCAGAACACCAATCCTGTCTCGGTGGCGCCCGAGCAGGAGCTGGTGAAGCGCGGCTTCGCCCGCGAGGACCTGTTCGTCTGCGTGCATGAGCAGTTCATGACCGAGACGGCGCTGATGGCGGACATCGTGCTGCCGGCGACGATGTTCCTCGAGCACGACGACCTCTACCAGGCGGGCGGCCAGCAGCACATCCTGCTCGGGCCGAAGCTGGTCGAGCCGCCGGGCGAGTGCCGCTCCAACCACGAGGTCATTGCCGCGCTGGCCGAACGGCTCGGCGCCGAGCATCCGGGCTTCGCGATGAGCCCGCGCGAATTGATCGACTGGACGCTGGAGAACTCGAAGCGCGGCAAGCTCGCCGAGCTCGAGGAGAACCGGTGGATCGACATCCAGCCGCCGTTTCGGCGCGCGCACTTCCTCGACGGCTTCAACTGGCCCGACGGCAAGTTCCGCTTCAAGCCGGACTGGACGAAGGTGCCCGCGCCGCGCAGCGGCCTCTTCGGCCCGCATGAGACTATGCCGGCCCTGCCGGATCACTGGACGGCCATCGAGACGGCGGACGAGCGCCATCCCTTTCGCCTCGCCACGAGCCCGGCGCGCAACTTTCTCAACTCCTCCTTCACCGAGACGCCGACCTCGGCGCAGAAGGAGGGCGGCCGGCCGGAGCTGTTCATTCATCCGCAGGACGCGGCGGCGAGCGGCATCGAAGATGGCATGCTCGTTGCGATCGGCAATTCGCGCGGCACGGTGCGGCTCCATGCGCGCCTCTATGACGGGGTGCGGCGCGGCGTGCTCATCGCGGAATCGATCTGGCCCAACGCCAGCTTCGTGGACGGCAGGGGCATCAACACGCTGACCGGCGCCGACCAGGTGGCGCCCTACGGCGGCGCGGCCTTCCACGACAACCGCGTCTGGCTCCGACGGGCGGAGCAGATTCGGGCGTAAGGTCTCGACTAGAAGGAGGTTGATCGTGCGTCTTGCGACTGTTTCGGGTGCATTCGTGTTCGCGGTCGCGATGACCGCCGCCTTGCCAGCGCTTGCTTCCGGAACGACGGCACCCTTGCCGCCGCCCGACCCGACGGCCGCCAATCTCTCGCCGGCGCAGATCCGCGAACGGGCCTATGACGCCTGCCTCGTCACCCAGGCGAAGATCATGGCCACGCCGCGCGAGACGCTGCGTGAGCCCTGCCGCTGCTATGCCCGCCGCACCATCGCGGCGATGACGCAGGACGAAATCGCCGCTTTCCGCCAGACCGGCTACTTCAACGACAGCGCGCGTGGAAAGGCGCTCGAAGCGCTCGACGCCTGCAATCTCAGACGGCCTATCTGATCCCGGTCGGTGCGCTCCGGCTCGCCGGCGCCGCAGCCGGCCGTCTTGGATCGTTCAGGACTCTGTTCAGGTTCCGATATGCGGACGTGCACTGCGACGATCAACCGTCCTCGCCGTCATGCCCGCGCCTGTTGCGGGCATCCACGCCCTGACGTCGTGCGACGCTGAAGGCGCGGATGGCCGGGGCGTGCCCGGCCATGACGTGGGGAAGGCCGGCACGCTCGTCGTTCCTGGAGTTCACCCCGGAATCGGCGGGCTGACAAGCGCCTCGTGGGTGGTGAATTCCGCTGCCGGCGGGCCGGCGATGCGGCCGTCAGCGTCGAGCGCGACGGCGCCCGAGGCGACGAGCGCGAGGGCGGCCGGGTAGATGCGGTGCTCCTGCGTGAGAACGCGCGTGGCGAGGCTCGTGGGCGTGTCGCCCGGCACCACCGGCACGGCTGCCTGCATGACGGCCGGGCCGGCGTCAAGCTCCGGCACCACGAAATGCACGGTGCAGCCGTGCAGGCGCACGCCCTCGGCGAGCGCGCGGGCGTGAGTGTCGAGGCCGCGGAAGGCGGGCAGCAGGGAAGGGTGGATGTTGAGCATCCGCCCCGTCCAGCGCTCGACGAACCACGGCGTCAGCACGCGCATGAAGCCGGCGAGGCAGACGATGTCGATGCCGGCCGCGCGCAGGGTCTCGTCCAGAATGCGTTCGAAGGCCGCCCGGTCCTTGCCGTGTGGCTTATGGTCGACGACCGCCGTCGGGACGTTCGCCTCCACGGCCACGGCGAGCCCGGCTGCATCGGGCCGGTTGGACAGGACGAGCGCGATCGTTGCCGGAAAGGCCGGATCGGCGGCTGCCGCGATCAGCGCCGTCATGTTGGAGCCGCGACCGGAGATGAGCACGGCCACGCGCTTCTTGGTCGGGGCGGCGGTCACAGGACGAGATGTCCCGTTGTCGCCACCCGCTCGGTGCCCTCGGCGGCCATGACGACCTCGCCGAGCCGGCAGACCGTCTCGCCGGCGTCGGCGAGGTGGCCGACGACAGCATCGGCCTCGTCCGCCGCGGCGATGACGACCATGCCGATACCGCAGTTGAAGGTGCGCAGCATCTCCGCCTCGGCAATGCCGCCCGCGTGGGCCAGCCAGCCGAAGACCGGCGGAGCCGCGATGGCGGAGAGGTCGAGCCTGACGCCGAGCCCTTTGGGCAGGACGCGCGGGATGTTGTCCGGAAAGCCGCCGCCGGTGATGTGGGCGAGACCCTTGACGGCGGCGCCGGCCTTCAGCGCGGCGAGGACGGAGCGCACATAAATGCGCGTCGGTGCCAGCAGCGCCCGGCCGAGCGGCGTCCCGGGCGCGAAGGGGGCATCGTCCTCCCAGCCGAGGCCAGTGGTCTCGACCACCTTGCGCACCAGCGAGAAGCCGTTCGAGTGAACGCCCGAGGAGGCGAGGCCGAGCACGACGTCGCCCGCGCCGATATCGGGCCGGGGCAGGAGCATGCCGCGCTCGGCGGCGCCGACGGCGAAGCCGGCAAGATCGTAGTCGCCCTGCGCATAGAGGCCGGGCATCTCGGCCGTCTCGCCGCCGATCAGCGCGCAGCCGGCGATGCGGCAGCCCTCGGCGATGCCCTTGACGATGGCGACGCCCGCCTCCGGCTCGAGCTTGCCGGTGGCGTAATAGTCGAGGAAGAAGAGCGGTTCGGCACCCTGCACCACGAGGTCATTGACGCACATGGCGACGAGATCGATGCCGACGGTGTCGTGGATGCCGGTGTCGATGGCGATCTTCACCTTTGTGCCGACGCCGTCGTTGGCCGCAACGAGGATCGGATCGCGAAAGCCTGCCGCCTTCAGATCGAAGAGGCCGCCGAAGCCGCCGATCTCGGTGTCGGCGCCGGGGCGCTTCGTGGCGCGCACGAGCGGCTTTATGGCCTCGACCATGGCGTTGCCGGCATCGATGTCGACGCCGGACTGGGCATAGGTGAGACCGTTCTTCGGGGGCTTCTGCATCGTGACCAGGCTCCGGGGCGCGCGCCGCACGCTCTTTAAGTCCGGGCAGTACGATGCCGGGCGCCGCTGTGCAAGACCCGACACGGGCCCTTGGTGCTTCCGGGGCTCGCACAGCGCGGCCGCGCTGCCTAGATTGGGGGCATCCTCGTCCCGACCCACCGACATGACCCTGCCCAATCTCATCACGATCGCCCGCCTCATCCTCGTGCCCGTCGTCATCGCCATGATCGGTTCGGGACAGTGGCTCGCGGCCTTCGTGCTCTTCGCCGTCGCCGGCCTTTCCGACGCGGTCGACGGCTTCCTCGCGCGGCGCTTCGGCCTGCAGAGCGAACTCGGCGCCTATCTCGACCCGCTCGCCGACAAGGCGCTGCTCATCTCGATCTACGTGAGCCTCGCCGTCGTCGGCGTCCTGCCGGGGTGGGTTGCGATCCTCGTCGTCTTCCGCGACATCATGATCCTGATGGCGATCGTCCTCTCGTGGCTCATGGCGCGGCCGCTCGCCATCCGGCCGCTGTGGGTCAGCAAGATGACGACCGTCGCGCAGATCGGCTTTGCCGGCCTCGTGCTCGGCGCAAGGGCCTTGGGGCTCGATCTCGCCGTTGTCCACGATCTTGCGCTCGCGGCCGTGGCGCTCTTGACGCTGCTGTCGGCGGGCGCCTATCTCGCTCTGTGGCTGCGGCATATGGCCACGTAACCGCGCCCGGTAAGGGTCCGCAAGGAACAGGCGCTGCCGCCGGCAGCTCGGGATATCGCATGATCGCGCAGCGGCAGGTCGTCTTCTGGTTGGTGGCTCTGATCCTCGTCGTCACGGGACTCTACGTGCTGCGCGACATGCTGCTGCCCTTCGTGGCGGGTCTGGCGCTGGCCTATCTGCTCGATCCGCTGGCGGACCGGCTGGAGCGGATCGGCCTCGGCCGGTTGTGGGCGACGCTCCTCATCCTCGGCATCTTCATCCTCCTCTTCATTGTCGCGCTCGTCCTGCTCGTCCCCATTGTCGCCAACCAGCTCGCTGCCTTCATCGGCAAGCTGCCGGAGACGGTGTCGCGCCTGCAGCAGCTGGCCGCCGAGCAGGGGGGCACGCTGCTGGAGCGGCTCGGCGGCCCTGCCGTGCTGCAGGACGTGCAGCAGTCCCTCGGCAACGTCGTCTCGGAGGGGGCGCGCTGGCTCGGCGCCTTCCTGCAATCGCTGTGGTCGGGCGGGCAGGCCATCGTCAACGTCTTCGCCCTGCTCGTCGTGACGCCGGTCGTCGCCTTCTACCTGCTCGTCGACTGGGACCGGATGATCGCGACCCTCGACAACTGGTTGCCGCGTCGGCACGCGCCGACCATCCGCCAGCTCGCCCGCGAGATGGACGGGGCAATCGCCGGCTTCATCCGCGGCCAGGCGCTGGTGTGCATCATCCTCGGCACGTTCTATGCCGTCGGCCTCTCGCTCATCGGCCTCAACTTCGGGGCGCTCATCGGGCTTGGGGCCGGGCTCATCAGCTTCATCCCCTATGTCGGCTCGCTGACTGGCCTCGTGCTCTCCGTCGGCGTCGCCATCGTGCAGTTCTGGCCCGACTACATCATGATCGGCGCGACCCTCGCCATCTTCTTCGCCGGCCAGTTCCTCGAGGGCAACATCCTGTCGCCCAAGCTCGTCGGTCATGCGGTGGGGCTGCACCCGGTCTGGCTGATGTTCGCGCTTTTCGCCTTCGGCTCGCTGTTCGGCTTCGTCGGCCTTCTCCTTGCCGTGCCGATCGCCGCGGCGCTCGGCGTCCTCGCGCGCTTTGCCGTGCGGCAGTATCTGGCAAGCTCGCTCTATGACGAGGGCCTGCCGCCACCGCCCCGGCCGGAGACGGACGCGTGAGCCGGCCCATGGCGGACAAGCCCCGGCAACTGCCGCTCGATCTGGCGCTGATGCCACGCTACGGGGCGGAGGATTTCCTCGTCAGCCCGTGCAACGAGGCCGCTTATGCCCTGATCGAGCGTTGGCCCGACTGGCCGCATCCCGTCCTGCGCCTCGTCGGACCGGAGGGGGCGGGCAAGACGCATCTTGCCGTCATGTGGGCCGAGCGCGCCGGTGCGACTGTCGCCGATGCCGCCGCCGTGACGCTTCCGGCCGTGCCGGAGCTTGCCGGCGCACCGGCTCTGGTAGTGGAGGATTGCGACCGCAGCCCGCTCGACGAGCATGCCTTCTTCCACCTCCTCAACGCCCTGCGCAGCACCGGCAGCAGCCTGCTCTTGACAGCGCGGACGGCGCCGGAGGCCTGGGGCCTTGCCACGCCGGACCTCCTCTCGCGCCTGCGGCAATCGCCGGCGGTCGACATCGGCGCGCCGGACGAGGCGCTCCTGCGCGCCGTCCTCGTCAAGCTTTTCGTCGACCGGCAGCTCGTCGTCGATACCAATGTGGTCGAGTCCATCCTGCCGCGCATGGAGCGGTCGCTCGCCGCTGCCCAGCGCCTCGTTGCCGCCCTCGACCGGGAGGCCTTGAGCCGCGGCCGGCGCATCACGCGGCCGCTCGCCCTTGCTGTCCTCGACACGCTCGCCATGGGCGAAAGCTGACGCCTCCGCGAAGGTTGCATCCCGGCCGTGCCGGTGGGAGGCTGAGGTGCGGCGTGGTAAGCCGCCGGGCGCCGCTTCCGGGCCGTCATGCGTCTGTCTTGGAATGGACGCACAAGGACGAGCCAGGGCGGCAACGACATGACAAGGGAGCGGACGGTGAACCTCGAGGCGATCAAGCCGGCGGGCGGGCCGAGCGAGGCGGTGAAGCTCGATCAGGGCGAGGCCGTTGCGGCCGAGGCGGCCGCTGTCGAGGCGCTGCGCCAGTCGCCCGAACGCTTCATCAACCGCGAACTATCCTGGCTGCAGTTCAACCGCCGGGTGCTGGAGGAGGCCTCCAACAAGCGCCATCCGCTGCTGGAGCAACTGCGTTTCCTGTCGATCTCCGCCAACAATCTCGACGAGTTCTTCATGGTGCGTGTCGCGGGCCTGCGGGGCCAGGTGCGTTCGGGCGTCATGACCCAGTCGCAGGACGGGCTGACGCCGGCCGAGCAGCTGATGCGCATCGGCGCCGAGGTGTCGGTGCTCGCCAGCGACCAGCAGCGCCGCTGGCGCGAGCTCAGGGACGAACTGCTCGAGAACGGCATCGTCCTCGTCGATGCCGGACAACTGACGAGGGCCGAGCGGCTGTGGCTCGACGATTATTTCCTTCACCACGTTTTCCCGGTGCTGACACCGCTCGCCGTCGATCCGGCCCATCCGTTCCCGTTCATCTCCAACCTCGGCTTCACGCTGGCGCTGGCACTCTTCCGCCAGAGCGACAACCGCTCGCTCAATGCGCTGATCCGCGTGCCGAGTCGGGTGGAGCGCTTCGTACGCCTGCCGGATTTCGCCGAGACGGGGGCCCAGCGCTTCATCGCGCTCGAACAACTCATCGTCCTATTCACGGCCAAGCTCTTCCCCGGCTACACGGTGAAGGGACAGGGGGGCTTCCGCGTCATCCGCGACAGCGACCTCGAAATCGAGGAAGAGGCGGAAGACCTGGTGCGCCTGTTCGAATCGGCCCTCAAGCAGCGTCGCCGCGGCAGCGTCATCCGACTCGAGGTCGAGGCGGCCATGCCCGAGGGGCTGCGTGCCTTCGTCGCCGACGAACTCAATGTGACAACGGACGAGATCTTCGTGGTCGAGGGCATGCTGGCGCTCAACGAGCTCAGCCAGCTCGTCGGGCTCGACCGGCCCGACCTCAAGTTCAAGCCCTACAACCCGCGCTTTCCCGAACGCATCCGCGAGCACGGGGGCGATTGCTTCGCCGCCATCCGCCAGAAGGACATCGTCGTCCACCACCCCTACGAATCCTTCGACGTGGTGGTGCAGTTCCTGCAGCAGGCGGCACGCGATCCCAATGTGGTGGCCATCAAGCAGACGCTCTACCGCACCTCGTCGGACTCGCCCATCGTCAAGGCGCTCGCGGAGGCGGCCGAGGCCGGCAAGTCCGTGACGGCGCTCGTCGAGCTCAAGGCGCGATTCGACGAGGAGGCCAACATCCGCTGGGCGCGGGACCTCGAACGGGCAGGAGCGCAGGTGGTCTTCGGCTTCATCGAGCTCAAGACCCACGCCAAGCTGTCGTCGGTGGTGCGCCGCGAAGGCGGGCAACTCGTCACCTATTGCCATGTCGGCACGGGCAACTACCACCCGATCACGGCGCGCATCTACACCGACCTGTCGTTCTTCACGGCCGACCCCGTCATCGCGCGGGACGTTGCGCGCATCTTCAACTTCATCACCGGCTATGCCGAGCCGGCCGAGCTTGAGCGCATGGCCGTGTCTCCCGTGACGCTGAAGGCGCGCCTCCTCAAGCATATTGAGGAGGAAATCGCCCATGCGAAGGCCGGCCGCCCGGCCCAGATCTGGGGCAAGTGCAACTCGCTGGTCGATTCGACGATCATCGACGCGCTCTACGAGGCGAGCCGAGCCGGCGTGCAGGTCGACTTCATCGTGCGCGGCATCTGCTGCCTCAGGCCCGGCATTCCGGGCCTGTCGGAGAACATCCGCGTCAAGTCCATCGTCGGCCGCTTCCTCGAGCACAGCCGCATCTACGCCTTCGGCAACGGGCACGGGCTGCCGCATGCCAAGGCGCATCTCTACATTTCCTCCGCCGACCTGATGCAGCGAAACCTCGATCGGCGGGTCGAGGCGCTGCTGCCGATCTCTAATCCGACCGTGCACGAGCAGATCCTCGAGCAGATCATGCTCGCCAATCTGCTGGACAACGAGCAGAGCTGGACTGTATTGCCCGATGGGACGAGCAAGCGCATCATCCCGGGCAAGGGGGAGCAGTCCTTCAACGCTCATCAGTACTTCATGACGAACCCGAGTCTGTCTGGACGTGGAAAGTCTCTCAAGGATTCGCGCCCCAGGACCCTCGCCAAGGGATCCTCTGCCTGAACTGCGTGCCCCGGGCCGACTCGACGTCGGCTCACCGGTGGCCATCGTTGATATCGGCTCCAACTCGGTCCGCCTCGTCGCCTACGAGGGCATGACGCGGGCGCCGACGCCGATCTTCAACGAAAAGGTCCTCTGCGGCCTCGGCCGCAGTGTGGCGACGACGAAGCGGCTGCACGACGATGCCGTCGAGAAGGCGCTCAGGGCGCTGGCGCGCTTTCGCGTCCTGTGCGGGCTCATGCAGGTCGGCTCGGTGCACGTGCTGGCGACGGCGGCGGCGCGCGACGCCGAGAACGGGCCGGACTTCCTCGCCCGGGCCGAGGCGGCGATCGGCCATCCCATCGAGCTCATCTCGGGCAGCCGGGAGGCGCAGCTCTCGGCGCTCGGCGTCATGTCCGGCTTCCACGATGCCGACGGCGTCGTCGGCGACATGGGTGGCGGCAGCCTCGAGCTCATCGACGTGCGCGGTTTCGAACTCGGCAAGGGTGTCTCGCTGCCGCTCGGGGGCCTCGCGCTGCAGGACACGACCGGCGGCAACATACGCAAGGCCTCGAAGGTGGTGCGCGACGCCTTCGCCAAGGCTGAGCCGCTGGAGCGCCTGAAGGGGCGCACCTTCTATGCCGTCGGCGGCACGTGGCGCGCCCTGGCGCGCCTGCACATGACGCAGAAAGGCTATCCGCTGCACGTGATGCACGGCTATACGGTGGCGCCGAAGGACGTCACGGACTTCGCCAAGATCGTCGAGCGCGTCGATGCCGACACGCTCGAATCGATCGAGGCGGTCTCGGCGGCCCGCCGGCCCTTGCTCGGCTACGGGGCGCTGCTGCTGGAAGAGATCATCCGCAAGGGCAAACCCAAGAAGGTCGTCATCTCGGCGCAGGGGGTGCGCGAAGGGCTGCTCTACGAGAAGTTGTCCAACGAGGAGCGGCGGACGGATCCGCTGCTCTCCGCGGCGCGCGAGCTCAACCTGCTGCGCTCGCGCGCGCCGATGCACGGCGAGGAACTGATCGGCTGGACGGACAAGCTCGTTGCCTCGCTCCACCTCGACGAGACGGGGGAGGAACGCCGCCTGCGCCATGCCGCGTGCCTCCTCGCCGACATCGGCTGGCGCGCGCATCCCGACTATCGCGGCGAGCAGGGGCTCAACATCATCGCCCATGCCGCCTTCGTCGGCGTCGACCATCCCGGCCGCGCCTTCCTGGCCCTGTCGGTCTTCTTCCGCCATGTCGGCCTGTCGGTGGACGACATCAGCCCGCGCATCCGGGAACTGGTGACGACCCGGATGATCGACCGGGCGCGCATCCTCGGCGGTGCCATGCGGGTCGCCTATCTCGTCTCGGCGGCCATGCCGGGGGTCCTGCCGCGGGCGCCGATCACGGGGCACGGCGGCAAGCTGGTGCTGGCGCTGCCCGGCGACCTCGCTGCGCTCGCGAGCGACCGGCTCTTGAACCGGGTCAAACAGCTCGCACGCCTCGTCGGCCGCGAGCCCCTCATCCAGAATGGCAGGTAGGCCTCGTGGGACTGGAAACGGATTTTACTACAAAGGTCTGTCGCAGAAGTTTCACGCAAGGGTAACGGTTCCGCAATGCCGGGTCTCCACAACGTGCGCGTTGCACAATAGGGATTCGGGGGCAGGCGTGGCGACGTTATCGCTGTTGAACGAGAGCCTGTCGGCCATGGGTGGGACGGTGGCCAAAACGCGCGATGCCGCGCAGAGCCTCGCCGCCCTGTCGCAGGACTTCACCCCATCGGCCCAGTTCCTCGTCGGTGCCCTCGACGAGTTCCTCAGCGAGGCGGCCTGATCAATATTCAATGAGGCGCACGCGCCCGCGGTCCACGGTGAGCGCCAGGCGCCCGGCCTTCAGGGCGAGTGCCTTCTCGCCGAAGAGCTGGCGCCGCCAGCCGGTGAGCGCCGGCACGTCCGCCTCGTCGTCGAGGGCGATGGCCTCGAGGTCATCCACCGTGGCGAGGATCTTCGGGGCGACCCGCTCGTTCTCCGCCACGGCCTTCAACAGCACCTTGAGCATCTCGATGGTGGCGCCGTTGGTGCCGGCCTTGCGGCCGCGCTCGCCGAGGCTGACGGACTTCGGATCGCGCGCCACGCCGCGTGCGACGGCGGCGAGGATGTCGCCGGCCGGGCGCGAGCGCTCGAAGCCGTTGGGGACGGAGCGCAGCGCGCCGAGCGCCTCCGGCGTCGTCGGCGCGTGCACGGCGATGTCGATGAGGGCGTCGTCCTTCATGATGCGCGACCGCGGCACGTTGCGGCTGCGAGCCTCGCGCTCGCGCCAGGCCGCGATCTCCATCAGCACCGCGGCTTCCTTCGGCTTCTTGATGCGCCCCTTGAGGCGCTGCCAGGCATCCTCGGGATGGGTGTCGTAGGTGGCGGGCGCGGTGAGCACCGCCATCTCCTCGTCGAGCCAGCTTTCGCGCCCGCTCTCGGCCAGGTCCGCATGCAGCGCCGCATAGACGGTGCGCAGATGCGTCACGTCCGAGAGGGCATAGGCGAGCTGCTGCTCGCTGAGCGGGCGGCGCGACCAGTCCGTGAAGCGGGAAGACTTGTCGATGCGTGCCTTGGCGAGGTCGTTGACCAGTTGCTCGTAGGACACCGAGTCGCCATAGCCGCAGACCATGGCGGCGACCTGCGTGTCGAAGAGCGGGGTCGGGATGACGCTGCCGCCCTGCCAGATGATCTCGATGTCCTGCCGC
The DNA here is from genome assembly GCF_001418005.1 of Chelatococcus sambhunathii. GTDB lineage: Bacteria > Pseudomonadota > Alphaproteobacteria > Rhizobiales > Beijerinckiaceae > Chelatococcus_A > Chelatococcus_A sambhunathii. The sequence goes on from NZ_LIOL01000002.1 coordinate 199,136, forward strand.
GCCGAGTGGAAGACCTTGACCACGTTGGTATCGGCCATCAGCGCATAGAAGGGCGCAAGGTCCATGTCCTCCGCCAGGGGATCGACGAGCACGGCCTCGGCCGGGCTCGCCATCTGGATCAGGCAGAGCTTGGCATAATACGTCGTCTCCCGCAGAAATTCCGTATCCACGGTGACGAAGGGGAATTTGGCGAGGCGGGCACAGGCGGCGGCGAGGGCGTCGGTCGTAGCAATCAAGTCCATGGTATTCGCGCTATAACTCAGACTTGGCCGCTTGTCGCGGCCTATCCTTGACATTCGTGCCGTCTCGTGGGCTTCTCCCGCGGCCGCGCCGTTGCCGCGCGCGGGCGCTCATTCACCCTTCGTCCGATCGTCGAGCCGGAACACCGTGCCCATGCATCGCTACCGTTCACATACCTGCGGCGCGCTCCGCGAAACCCATGTCGGCGAGACCGTTCGCCTCTCGGGCTGGTGCCATCGCATTCGCGACCACGGCGGCGTGCTGTTCATCGATCTGCGCGATCATTACGGGCTGACGCAATGCGTCGTCGATCCGGATTCGCCGGCCTTCAAGGTGGCCGAGACCCTGCGCTCGGAATGGGTGGTGCGCGTCGACGGCAAGGTGCGCAACCGCCCGGCCGGCACCGAGAACCCGGAGCTGCCGACAGGCAACGTCGAGCTCTACATCACGGAGATCGAGGTGCTGGGCCCGGCGGGCGAACTGCCGATGCAGGTCTTCGGCGACCAGAACTTCCCCGAGGAGACGCGGCTCAAGTACCGCTTCCTCGACCTTCGGCGCGAGAAGCTGCACCAGAACATCGTCAAGCGCGGCCAGATCATCGATTCGCTGCGCCGCCGCATGAAGGAGGGCGGCTTCTTCGAGTTCCAGACGCCGATCCTCACCGCCTCCTCGCCGGAGGGGGCGCGCGACTTCCTGGTGCCGAGCCGCCTGCATCCGGGCAAGTTCTACGCCCTTCCGCAGGCGCCGCAGCAGTTCAAGCAGCTGACGATGATCGCCGGCTTCGACCGCTATTTCCAGATCGCGCCCTGCTTCCGCGACGAGGACGCGCGTGCCGACCGCTCGCCGGGCGAGTTCTACCAGCTCGATATCGAGATGAGCTTCGTCACGCAGGAGGACGTGTTCCAGGCGGTGGAGCCGGTGCTGCGCGGCGTCTTCGAGGAATTCGGCGAGGGCCGGCCGGTGACGCCCGTCTTCCCGCGCATTCCCTACGCCGAGGCGATGCTGAAGTACGGCGTCGACAAGCCTGACCTGCGCAACCCCATCATCATCGCCGACGTCACCGCCGAGTTCCTGCGCGAGGACGTGACGTTCAACGCCTTCAAGAACGTCATCAAGGCCGGCGGCGTGGTGCGCGCCATCCCCGCGCCGGGGGCGGCGGGCCAGCCGCGCTCGTTCTTCGACAAGCTCAACGACTGGGCGCGGGGCGAGGGCGCGCCGGGGCTCGGCTACATCGTCTTTGAGGACGAGGGCGGCGAGCTCGTCGGCAGGGGGCCGATCGCCAAGTTCGTGCCGGCCGAGGCGCAGGCGGCCATCGCCATTACCGCCGGCGTGCGAGCGGGCGACGCCGTGTTCTTCTCGGCGGGGGAGGAGGCCAAGGCGGCCGGGCTCGCCGGCAAGGCGCGCACGCGCATCGGCGAGGAGCTCGACCTCATCGACCGCGAGCGCTTCGACCTGTGCTGGATCACCGACTTCCCGATGTTCGAGTGGAACGAGGAGGAGAAGAAGATCGACTTCTCCCACAACCCGTTCTCCATGCCGAACTTCGACCACGACGCCTTCCTGGCGCTCGACCCGGCCGACGAGAAGACGATCCTCGGCATCACGGCCTTCCAGTACGACATCGTCTGCAACGGCGTGGAGCTGTCGTCGGGCGCCATCCGTAACCACCGGCCGGACATCATGCGCAAGGCCTTCGCCATCGCCGGCTACGGCGAGGACGTGCTGGAGGCGAAGTTCGGCGGCATGCTGCGCGCCCTCAGCTACGGCGCCCCGCCGCACGGTGGCATCGCCCCGGGCGTCGACCGCATCGTCATGCTGCTCTGCAACGAGCAGAACCTGCGCGAGGTCGTCCTCTTCCCCATGAACCAGCGGGCGGAGGACCTGATGATGGGCGCGCCGTCCGAGGTGACGATGAAGCAGCTGAGAGAGCTGCACATCCGGCTGAACCTGCCGGAGAAGTGAGCCCGACTGGCAAGGTCGAGGGCGCCCAGCGGGCGCCCTTTCTTTGGGGGGCGACGACGGTCCCTTGAGGCGTCAGGCCACCATCGCTTTGCGCTCCTGCCGCTTCTCGAACGCCTTGCCCCAGCGCGACAGCGCGTCGACGGCCTCGTTGAGGCTGCGGCCGAAGTCGGTCGCGGAATATTCCACCTTCTGCACGGCGCCGGGGAAGACCTCGCGGCGGATGAGGTCGTCGGCCTCCATCTCGCGCAGTTGCTGCGCCAGAACCTTCTCGCTCACGCCCGGCAGCAGCCGGCGCAGCTCGCCGAAACGGCGGGGCCGGAGCGTCACTTCCCACAGGATGCCCATCTTCCACTTGCCCGAGATGGCATTGAGGGCGCTGGCGAAGCCGCATTCGTCGGTTTCGAGGCGTTTCATTGCAAAACCACTTACCTTGGGGTGAGCGCTTACTTGAAAGTGCGTAATTTACACTGTCGCCAGGCCGCGCCTATCAATCGGCAACCCGGCGGGTGCTGCTCGCCAAGATAGGTGGGGTTTCCCGTCATGACAAAGACTTGTGTCGTCGGCGCCGGCCGCATGGGCTCGGCGTTCGCGAGAGCCTTGCTCGCAGAGGGCATCGAAACGCGCGTATGGAACCGCTCGCCGGAGAAGGTCGCTCCCCTCGTCGCGGCGGGCGCGCACGCCCCTGAATCACTGGCAGAAGCGGTGGCCGCATCGGATGTCGTCATCGTCAATGTCATCGATTATGCGGCGGCGGACGCGCTGCTGCGCATGCTGGCGGTGGAACGCGCGCTCGCCGGCAAGGTGGTGGTGCAGCTCACGTCCGGTTCGCCCCGGCAGGCGCGCGAGGCCGGCCGATGGGCGGCGGAGCGGGACATCGCCTATCTCGACGGCGCCATCATGGCGACGCCGAACTTCATCGGCGGGGCGGAGACGACGATACTCTACTCCGGCATGCGGCAGGCGTTCGAACGCCATCGCGACGTGCTGCGCGTGTTCGGCGGCAACGGCGTGTTCGTCGGCGAGGATGCGGGCCATGCGTCCGCGCTCGACACGGGGCTGCTGACGCAGATGTGGGGCAAGCTCTTCGGCACCCTGCAGGCGCTGGCGGTGGTCCGCGCAGAGGGCTTCGGCCTGGAGGCCTATGCCCGATACATGCGGGACTTCCAGCTGGTGGTCGATGCGGCGACCGACGATCTCATCGCGCGGGTGGGCGAGGGGCGCTGGCGCGGCGACGCCGCGACGCTCGCGACCATCGAGGCGCATTACAGCGCCTTCCATCATCTCCTGGCCATCGGCGACGAGCACGGGCTGGACCGCGCGCTTCCGGCGGCACTCGACGGGCTGTTCAAGGCCGCGCTCGCGGCCGGCCACGCGGCGGACGATTTCGCGGCGCTGATGCGTTTCATCGAGCGGGGCGGGGTGCGCCATGCCGCCTGAAGCGGAGCGGGAGCGCACCGCCCGCTGCACCTGCGGGCAGCTGAGCCTCACGCTCGCCGGGCCGCCGGACCGGGTCTATGCCTGTGGTTGCCGCGAATGCCAGCGGGCGACGGGCTCGGCCTTCGGCTGGCGGGCGCGCTACGGCAAGAGCGCCGTGGTGCGCACCACTGGCGAGCATCGCCGCTTCCGGCGTGGCAGCGATGCGGGGCGCTGGGTGGAGCAGATCTTCTGCCCAGTCTGCGGGACGCAGCTCTACATGGAGGCGGAGGTGATCTCTGACGGGCTCGTCGTGTCGGCCGGGTGTTTCGAGCAAGCGGACGTCGGCCCGCCGGCCGCCCTCTTCAATGCCGGTCGTCGGCCCGACTGGCTGACCCTCGGCGAGGCGATCCCGCTCGTGGAATAGCCTACCGCCGCGCCCCCTCGACCATCATCTGCACGGCCCGCGCCACGTGGTCCGGGTCGTCGTCGATGCGGTTCATCAGGAGGCGGAACCAGTTGAAGCCGAAATAGAGCTCGACGAGCGCCTCGACATTGTCGGGCGCGATCTCGCCGCGCTCCACGGCCCGGTCGAAGACTTCCCGCAGGCGGCACATGTGCTGGGGGACGAAGCGGTCGCGCAAGGCGGCGAGGGAGACGGGGTTGGTCTGCGCCTCGGCGATGAGGGCGCGGAAGGCGCCACCCGAGGGCGTCGTGCGCCAGAAGGTCCAGAGTGCGTTGACGAGCGTGCGCAGGTCCCGCGCCAGCGAGCCCGTGTCGGGCATGGCGATGGCGGCCGCCTTGTCCGCCTGGTAGATGGCGATGAAGAGGTCGGCCTTCGTCGGCCACCAGCGGTAGATCGTCGGCTTGCCCGCGCCCGCGCGGCGCGCCACCTCGTCGATGGAAAAGCCCGCGTAACCTTTTTCCTGCAACAAGGATCGTGCGGCGGCGATGACCGCCGCCTCGCTCGCCGGATTGCGCCGGGCGCCGATCGAGGTGCGGCGGCCGCGCCCGTCTGCCATGCCGGACGGGGAGGGGGCTCCGTCGTCATCGTCCGCGTCGGGCGGGATCGACCTGTCGGCCGGCTCGCTCGGCGGGACGCCCGCCGGCGGACGAGGGGGGCGGGACATGGGGCTCCTCCGGTTTCCTGCAGGTTTTTTTTTCGCTCCGCCCCTTAACATAACGAAACGGCCCGTTTATATCCATGGCCGAAACGATACGGATCGTTTCGTTTTCTACGGAGACGGTTCCCCATGCCTTCCGCTGTTTCCCCTTCTTCTCCTTCCCCCGCCGCCTCTCCTGCAGCGCAGCCGTCGCGCCTGCGCTTCTCGCTCGCCCTCATTCCCGGGGCCTATGTGCTGATCACCGCCATCCTCTACGGTCTCGGGCCGCTGATGGAGGACTGGCCGGTCTTCCTGCGCACACTCGCCATCGTGCCGCTCATGGTCTTCGGCATGGTCTATGCCGTCATCCCGCTCGTGCGGCGGGCAATGAGCGGGCGGCGCGGCGGCTGAGGCGCGTCGGCCCTCACGCCGGCCATTCGTCCGCTCGACTTGTCTTGCAGCCTGATTTGCGTCAAAGCGACGAAGGGCCGGCCGCCGCCGGCCCTTCGCCTGTTTTCCGGGCTCCGGGCCCTTCTTCGACGGGTTCTGTCTTGCCGCTCGATGCCTCGGCCGTCACGGCGGTCGTCGTCACCCACGATTCGGCCCATTGCCTGCCGGCCTGCCTGGCGGCCGTCGCGGCCTGCGGCGCCGCGGCGATCGTCGTCGATAATGCGAGCCGCGACGGCTCGACCGCGCTTGCCGAGCATCTCGGCGCGCGGGTGATCCGCAGCGCCCGCAACGAGGGCTACGGCCGCGCCAGCAACATCGGCGTGCGGGCCGCCGCGAGCGAATTCGTCCTCATCGTCAATCCGGACCTCGTGCTCGATGCCGGTGCGGTCAAAGCGCTTCTCGCCGCGGCCGAGCGCTATCCCGATGCCGGGCTCCTCGCCCCGCGCATCGAGGAGGCGGACGGGCGCTTCTTCTTCCAGCCGCGCTCGCTGCTCTCGCCCTATCTCCACAATCCTTCCGGGCGCCTCGTGCTGCCGGAGGGGGACTGCTGCGCGCCTTTCCTGTCCGGGGCGGCGCTGTTCTGCCGGCGGGACGTCTTCCTCGCGCTCGGCGGCTTCGACGAGGCGATCTTCCTCTTCTACGAGGATGACGACCTGTGCCGGCGCATGGCCGATTCCGGCCGGGCGCTGATCCATGTCGATGCGGCGCGGGCCATGCACGGGCGCGGCCGCTCCAGCGCGCCGGAGCCGGGCCGCATCTTCCGGTCCCGCTGGCACCAGGCGTGGTCGCGCGCCTATGTGTCGCGCAAGTACGGCCTGCCGGATCCGGCGTTTGGCATGTTCGCCGTCAACGCGCTCAAGGCGGCGGGTGCCTGCCTCACCTTCAACCGGCGGCTCATCGAGCGCTACGGCGGCTCGGCCGCCGGCGCGTGGGCATGGCTGACGGGGCGCGGCGCGCTGGCGCGCGAAGGGCTGGACTAGGGAGACAGCCATGTGGATCGAGAAGCTGTGGCGGCGCTGGACCAATCCCCACAACCTCACGCGCCTCTTCCATGCGCGCGAGGCCGCCCGCTTCGGCTGGCAGATCGGCGACTACAGCTATGGCCGGCTGCGCGTGCGACGCTGGGGCGAGGGCGGGTGCCTCGTCATCGGCCCCTACTGTTCCTTCGCCGATGACGTCACCGTCTTCCTCGGCGGCAACCACCGCACCGACTGGGTGACGACCTATCCCTTCTCGGGCCTGCTGGAGCTGTGGCCGGAGGCGCGAGGGTTGCCGACGCCCGAGGCGACGCGCGGCGATGTCGTCATCGGCGCGGACGTGTGGGTGGGCTCGGGCGCGACCATCCTGTCCGGCGTCACCATCGGGCCCGGCGCCGTCATCGGCGCGCGGGCGGTGGTGGCGCGCGACGTGCCGGCCTATGCGGTCGTCGTCGGCAATCCGGCGCGCGTGGTGCGCCGCCGCTTCGACGAGGCGACGGTCGAGGCGCTCGTCGCCGCCCGTTGGTGGGAGCGCCCGCGGGCCGAGCTGGTGCCGCTCATGGCGCTCCTCCTGTCCGGCGATACGGCCGCCGTCCTTGCCGCTCTCAGGGGCGCTGGAGACGGGGGGCGAGGCTGAGATTGAGGCTGGCCTGCGGCGGCACGACCTGCTAGGCGGAAGGCCCTGATCGACCGGCTGACGATGCTCGACCGCTATTACGACACCGCCCGCACCGAGGTACTGCCCTTCCTGCCCGCGCGCGTCACGCGCCTGCTCGACGTCGGCTGCGGCGCCGGCGCGACCACGCGGGCCGTGGCGGCTCGCCATGCCGTGGTGTGGAAGGGCGGCATCGAGTATGTCGATGCCGTGGCGGCGCAGGCCGAGCCGCATTTCGACCGGCTGTGGCGCGGCGATGCCCAGGCGGCGGCGCTGGAGGCCGAGATCGCGCCCGGCTCGCTCGACCTCGTGCTGTGCCTCGACGTGCTCGAGCACATGGCCGACCCCTGGACGATGGTGAAGCGCCTGTCGGCGCTGCTTGCGCCGGGAGGGCGGCTTATCGTCTCGGTGCCCAATATCCGGCACTGGAAGTTCATCTGGCGGTTGCTGATGAAGGGCGATTTCCGCTATCGCGACGCAGGGCTGCTCGATCGCACGCATCTGCGCTTCTTCGTCAAGGAGACGGCGGCGGAGCTGGCGACGGTCGGCGGCCTGACGCTGGTCGGCGTGCATTCGGTGCAGCGGTTCCGCTTTCCCGATGCGCGCTGGCTCCTGATGGCGCTGAGCTTCGGCCGGCTGGAGACGCTGCTCGCCAAGCAATGGCTGGTGGTGGCCGAGCGAAAATCGTGATGGGGTCGGGACCGTCGGCAAGGGCGGTCCGGGGAGGGATGGTATGGCGGACAATATCTCGCAGGATCTGAAATCGGGCGCGCTGTTCTATCACCGCAATCCACGGCCCGGTAAGCTCGAGATCCAGCCCACCAAGCCCCTCGGCAACCAGCGCGATCTCGCGCTCGCCTATTCGCCGGGCGTTGCCGCCGCCTGCCTCGAGATCGTCGCCGACCCGGCCGAGGCTGCCACCGTCACGGCACGGCAGAACCTCGTCGCCGTCGTCTCCAACGGCACGGCGGTGCTCGGCCTCGGCAACATCGGGCCGCTCGCCTCGAAGCCTGTGATGGAGGGCAAGGCGGTCCTCTTCAAGAAGTTCGCCGGCATCGACGTGTTCGACATCGAGCTCGCCGAGACGGCGGTCGACAAGCTGGTCGACGTCGTGGCGGCGCTCGAGCCCACCTTCGGCGGCATCAACCTCGAGGACATCAAGGCGCCCGAGTGTTTCGAGGTGGAGGAGCAGCTGAAGGCCCGCATGGGCATTCCCGTCTTCCACGACGACCAGCACGGCACGGCGATCATCGTCGGCGCGGCCGTGACCAATGCGCTGGAGCTTGCGGGCAAGGCGATCGGCGACGTCAAGATCGTGGCTTCCGGCGCGGGCGCGGCGGCGCTTGCCTGCCTCAACCTGCTCGTCTCGCTCGGCGCCCGGCGCGAGAACATCTGGGTCACGGACATCGAGGGCGTCGTCTACGAGGGGCGCGAGGCGCTGATGGATCGCTGGAAGGCGGCCTATGCCCAGAAGACCGACGCGCGCAAGCTCGACGAGGTGATCGGCGGGGCGGATGTTTTCCTCGGCCTGTCCGCCGCCAGCGTGCTGAAGCCGGAGATGGTGGCGAAGATGGCGGACAAGCCGCTCATCCTGGCGCTCGCCAACCCGAACCCGGAGATCATGCCGGAGGACGCCGTGGCGGTGCGGCCGGACGCCATGATCTGCACCGGCCGCTCGGACTATCCGAACCAGGTCAACAACGTCCTGTGCTTCCCCTACATCTTCCGCGGCGCGCTCGACGTGCATGCCTCGACCATCAACGAGGCCATGAAGGCCGCGGCGGTGGAAGCGATCGCCGCCCTCGCGCGCGAGGCCCCGTCGGAGGTCGTCGCCCGTGCCTATGGAGGGGAGGCGCGCACCTTCGGCGCCGATTCGCTCATCCCGAGCCCGTTCGATCCGCGGCTCATCCTGCGCATCGCGCCGGCCGTGGCGAAGGCCGCCATGGACACGGGCGTGGCGCGCAAGCCGATCGAGGACCTTGAGGCCTATCGGGAATCGCTCGGGCGTTTCGTCTTCCGCTCGGGCTTCATCATGAAGCCGGTCTTTACCCAGGCGAAGGCCGAGCCCAAGCGCGTCATCTATGCCGAGGGCGAGGACGAGCGCGTGCTCAGGGCGGCCCAGGCGGTGATCGAGGACGGCATCGCCCAGCCGATCCTCATCGGCCGCCCGGCCGTCGTCGAGACGCGGCTGAAGCGCTTCGGCCTCTCGATCCGGCCCGGCAAGGATTTCGAGCTCATCAACCCCGAGGACGATCCGCGCTACCGCGACTATGTCGCGACCTATCTCGACGTCGCCGGGCGCAAGGGCATCACGCCGGATGCGGCCAAAACACTGGTGCGCACCAACACCACCGTCATCGCGGCGGTCGCGCTCGCGCGCGGCGATGCGGATGCCATGCTGTGCGGGCTCGAGGGGCGCTTCCAGTCCCGCCTCAAGCACATCCGCGACATCATCGGCCTGACGCCCGGCGTGCGCGAATTCTCGGCCATGAGCCTCGTCATCACCTCAAAGGGGCACTACTTCCTCGCCGACACGCATGTGCGGCCGGACCCGAGCGCCGAAGAGATCGCCGAGATGACGATGCTGTGCGCCGAGCACGTGACGCGCTTCGGCATCGAGCCGCACATCGCCTTGCTATCGCATTCGGATTTCGGCTCGGCGGATACGCGCTCGGCGCTCAAGATGCGTGAAGCCCTCGGCCTCCTGCGCGACAGGGCGCCGCATCTCGAGGTCGACGGCGAGATGCAGGCGGACACGGCGATCTCGCAGATGGTTCGCGACCGCAAGCTGCCGTCTTCGCGGCTGAAGGGCGAGGCCAACGTGCTCGTCATGCCCAACCTCGACGCCGCCAACATCGCCTTCCAGCTCACCAAGGTGCTGGCCGATGCGCTGCCCGTCGGACCCATTCTGCTCGGGCCGGCCAAGCCCGCGCATGTGCTGACGCCGACGGTAACCGCGCGCGGCATCGTCAACATGACGGCGGTCGCCGTCGTCGAGGCCCAGGCGGCGCACCGCGAGCAGGTGGTGGTTGGGTAGTCGTTGCGTGCCTGCTGCCAGCCGTGAGAGAAGCGCGTAGCGCAGCAGGGGACGACGGCTCTCCCTGCTATGGCTGGGGCTCGTCACCGCCAAAGCGTGAGTTGCTGGACCACCGGGTTTCCAGCCTCGCGGCAGCACCGCGGCGTGGATGCCCGCGACGAGCGCGGGCATGACGGTGGATAATGGCAGTTCTGTCCTGGCAGGAGTAGCGGGACGAACTTATTCCGGCGTTCTGAAGAGACGCGCGGCGCGAGCATCCTCGATACACATCCCGACTGGCAGGACATCTACCGGACGTTGGCCCGAGTAGGGAAGACGCAAACCCACCCACGTCATGCCCGCGCTTGTCGCGGGCATCCCCGCCGCGAGGCTGGCACGAGCGTACAAGACGTGGATGGCAACAGCAGCGCGCCTCGCGTCTCTTTGCAGTGACGCAAGTTGGGCAAGCCCGACTTGCGTTGGACAAGCCCGGCCATGACGAGGGAGAAGTTGCGCTTACCATCCCGCGTCGCTGCCGTTCGCAGATGGCATCGCGCCGCTGTGCCCGGCGCTGCCGAGGCCTATTCTGCCTTGGCCTCGATCGTCACCTGCTCGAACAATGTCGCGGGTTCGCCGCCAGCGGCGGCGAAGTCGGCGAGGCCGAGGCCGCCCGCGTTGTTGGCGGTTGCCGTGACGTTGAGCGCGCCGGGCTTGGCGACGAAGCGCGCCACGGCATTGGCGAGCGTCCGTGCGCCCTCGGAATTGCCGAGGAAGGCCGGCACGACGATGGCGGCGCCCATGCCGTATTCCTTGCGCAGGTCGTCCGGCTTGCGCTTCTGCTTCTTCGCCTCCTGCTCCAGGAAGCGCTCGAAGATGCCGCCATTCTCGACGGCGAATGACAGGCGCTTCGCCGTCGCCGACATGAGGGCGACCTGCTGGATGGCCTCGTCCGACGAAAAGATGTCCTTCGTGACATTGCCGAGGAGGGCCGAGAGCGTCACGGCACCCATGTCCTTGCCGTTGAACGACAAAGTCTTGACGGCGAGTTCCTGCTTGTCCGGCGCCCAGGCGGCATCGAGGGCGAACGACAGGTCGAGCGCCTCATAGCCCATGGCGCGCAGCTCCTTGAGCCCGTCCTTGTCGGTGCCCGCGGGCAGGGCCATGGCGAAATGGTCAACGCGCGCGCCGAGTTCGGTCGGGATGTCGTCGACGATATTGCCGGCCTTGAGGTCGATGGCGCCGATCGCCATCTTGATCCGCTCGCCGGCCTTCACGGCCCGCTTGTCCTTGCCGCGGCGCGGCTCGTCCTCGTCGGCCGGGATGTCGATGTCGATGGCCTCGATGCGGGCATGGCCGATCAGGGGCACGAATTTCCGGGCGTCGAGATCCTCGAAATCCGTATCGGGTGCGGCGAGCGCCTCTTTCAGCCGCTCCAGCATCGGGCGCCAGACGATTTCGGAGAAGCTCATGCCGCCGAAGCGCATTTCGGCATCCGGCGTGACGAAGCGCATGCCGGTGACCGAGAAGCTGGGGCCGGTCGCATCGGCGCTCATGGCGATGCGCTCCATCTCGCCGTCGATCGGCTCGCCCTTCTTCTCGTCCTTGCCCTTGAAGGTGAACCCGGAAGCCTCGAAGCCGCCGATCTCGAAAGCCGTCATCATGTCGACGAGGCGCATGAAGAAGGCCTTGCGCTCCGCGGATGACAGCTTCTCGAAGTCGTCCACCTTGCCGAGCGCGTCGATGGTGCCGAGCCAGGAATCGGCCGTCGGGCGCGCCTTGAAGTCGCGGCCGGAGATGCGCGCGACACCGACCTCGTTGCCCTTCGCATCGCGCATGCTGAAGTTCTCGACGCTGAAGGCGCCGTAAAGCCGCTTCGGCTCGGTGTCGCCCGGGCCGGCCTTCTCGCCATAGACGCGGGCTGTCTGCACCGTGTCGAAATCGTCGATGGTGATCGGACCCATGGAGCTGGTGGTCAGCCCCTCCTTCTTCCCGTCAATCCGCATCGTGGCGCGCGGGACGGCGATGGCAGAGATGACGCCTGCCCTGATGTCGCGCATCTCGATGTCGTGATAGGTCAACGTCTGCTGCATGTCGCCGACGGTCTGCTCCATCGTCAGCTCGGGGATGCGCACCGCGCTTGCGGTCAGGGCAGCGAGCCGCTCGGATAGGGGCTGCGTCGCCGCCTTGTCGAAGATGCGGGCAATCGTCGCCTGGTCGAGGTCCGTCCCCGAGACGAGGATGCGCGGCATGCGGAGGGTCAGGCCGTCGAGCACGACAGAGACGCCTTCGAGCGTCACGTCGCCCGCGGCAAGAGCGGAGCTGCCGAAAAGGCCCCGGCCCGGCAGCACGATGCGGTCGATCGAGATCGTCGCGCCCGGCGTGGCGAGACGGAGGCCGTCGACGGCGAGGGGGCCGAACAGCGCACCGGAAACGGCATCGACCGTTCCGGCGGGCGCCAGGATCCGCGACAGCCGCCATGCGGTGAATTCGTCCGCCACCGGCAAGGCGCCGACGAGCGCGATCGCCGCCGCGCCGGCAAGAAGGATGTTCCGGCGCCTGCGTGCGCTGAAAACGGGCCGGGCGGGGCGAACTGCGGATGTCATAGGGAGCTCCTGATCAACGATTGCCCGTTCATCTAGAGGAGCGAGGTTACCATTCGATGTGCGCCAGCGCAGCGTCGGCGCGCGCCGCTGTCCGGCTCGCGTCGAGATTGTCCGCCCGCCGGCAGGGGACGTCGGATCAGAGCGAGAAGGACGTGCCGCAGCCGCAGGAGGCGGTGGCGTGCGGGTTCTCGATCTTGAAGGACTGGCCGATGAGGTCGTCGACGAAATCGACCACCGAGCCGTCGATATATTGCAGGGAGACGGAATCGACGACGACGGCCGCGCCGTCGCGCTCCACGATCACGTCGTCGTCGCTGCTGTTGCGCTCGATATCGAAGGCGTACTGAAAGCCCGAGCAGCCGCCGCCGTTGACGCTGATGCGCAGCATGCTGCCTTCGGGTTCCCCCTTCAGCACCTCCTTGATGCGCCTGGCGGCGCGCTCCGTCACAGTAATTGCCGACATCTCAGGCAAGATCCGTTCATATCCGTGCCGCGAGGCTTGCCTCGCCATTCACTGAAAAGGTAAGTGCGGTCGGCGTCCGCCGCAACAGGGAGCCAGACATGCAAGCGCACGGCGAGCGTTGGCGCGCACCCTATGCCTGCGATCCGGCGGCGAGCCGCGGCCGGCTGATCCGGGAAGAGACGTCGCCGACGCGCAGCGAGTTCCAGCGCGACCGCGACCGCATCATCCATTCCACCGCCTTCCGGCGTCTGAAGCACAAGACGCAGGTCTTCGTCTATCACGAGGGCGACCACTACCGCACGCGGCTCACCCACTCCATCGAGGTGAGCCAGATCGCCCGCGCCATCGCCCGCTCGCTGGGGCTCGACGAGGATCTCGCCGAGGCGCTCGCCCTCTCGCACGACCTCGGCCATACGCCCTTCGGCCATACGGGCGAGGACGCGCTCGATGCCTGCATGGAGGGTTTCGGCGGTTTCGACCACAACGCCCAGGCCCTGCGCATCGTCACCCGGCTCGAGCGGCGCTACGCCACCTTCGACGGCCTCAACCTGACCTGGGAGACGCTCGAGGGGCTCGTCAAGCACAACGGCCCGCTCGTCGATGCGGACGGCCGGCCCTTCGGCCGCTATGGTGAGCGCGGCGTGCCGGGCGCCATCACGGAATACAACGAGCGCGACGACCTGTGGCTCGCGACCCATGCCGGCGGCGAGGCGCAGGCCGCCGCCATCGCCGACGACATCGCCTATGACGCACACGATATCGACGACGGCCTCAGGGCCGAGCTCTTCGCGCTCGACGACCTCAGGGCGGTGCCGTTCCTCGCCGAGCTGCTCGACGACATCGCCCGCCGCTATCCGGGGCTCGAACGCCCGCGCGTCATTCACGAACTCGTGCGCCGGGTGATCACCCGTTTTGTCGAGGATGTGATCGCCGAGAGCGGCCGGCGCCTGGCGCGCCTCGCCCCGGCCGATGCGGATGCCATCCGCCGGGCGGGCTTGCAGGTCGTCGCCTTCTCGCCGGCCATGGCGGCGGCCGACGAGGCCATCAAGGGCTTCCTCTACCCGAACATGTACCGCCATCAGCGCGTCATGCGCGTGCGGCGGGAGGCGGAGGCGGTGGTGCGCGATCTCTTCGGCAAATTCGTGCGCGAGCCGCAGCTGATGCCGGAGGAATGGCGGCTCGACCGAGCCCGGGAGGAGGAGCCGCGCGTCGCCCGGCGCGTCGCGGACTATATCGCCGGCATGACGGACGGCTATGCCCTGCAGGAGCACCGCCGCCTGTTTGACGCAACACCGGAATTGCGCTAGGGCGCCGCCTTCGGAAGGGCGCCCCTGTCGGCGCGGCTTATGTTGTCTCAAGGACGGCCATGAACATCTTCGACGCGTACCAGCGCCGCCTCGCCGGCGCGATCGAGCGGCTCGTCGCCGCGGGCAAGCTGCCTGAGGGGCTCGATCTGTCGCGCGTCGTCGTCGAGCCGCCGCGCGATCCCGCCCACGGCGACCTCGCCACCAATGCCGCCATGGTGCTCGCCAAGCCGGCCGGCACCAATCCGCGCGCGCTCGCGGCCCTCGTCGCCGAGGAGCTGCAGCGGGAGGAGGGCGTCACCGCCGTCGAGATCGCGGGGCCGGGCTTCATCAACCTGCGCCTCGCGCCCGCCGTCTATCAGGACGTGCTGCGGGCGGTCGCCGGCCTCGGCACCGATTTCGGCCGCGGCGCTGCGAGGACCGGCAAGCCGGTCAACGTCGAATATGTCTCGGCCAACCCCACCGGGCCCATGCATGTCGGCCATGGTCGCGGCGCCGTCTTCGGCGATGCGCTCGCCGGGCTCCTGGCCTTCGCCGGGCACGAGGTGACGCGCGAATATTACATCAACGACGCCGGCGCGCAGATCGAGGTCCTCGCCCGTTCCGCCTTCCTGCGCTATCGCGAGGCGCTCGGCGAGGACATTGGCGCCATTCCCGAAGGGCTCTACCCGGGCGATTACCTCAAGCCGGTCGGCGAGGCGCTGAAGGAGCGCCACGGGGCGAGCCTCGTCGACATGGACGAGGCCGCGTGGCTGCCGATCGTGCGCGATGCGGCCATCGACGCGATGATGGCGATGATCCGCGACGACCTCGCCGCGCTCGGCGTCGTGCACGACGTCTTCTTTTCCGAGCGCGCCCTGCACGGCAAGAACGGCGGTGCCATCGCCGAGACGATCGCGAGCCTCGAAGGGCGCGGCTATGTCTACCGCGGGCGCGTGCCGCCACCGAAGGGCCAACTGCCGGAGGACTGGGAAGACCGCGAGCAGTTGCTCTTCCGCGCGACCGATGTCGGCGACGATATCGACCGGCCGCTCATGAAGTCCGACGGCAGCTACACCTATTTCGCCGCTGACGTTGCCTATATGCGCGACAAGTACGAGCGGGGCTTCCGCGAGCTCATCTATGTGCTCGGCGCCGATCACGGCGGCTATGTGAAGCGCCTTCAGGCGGTCGGCCGGGCCATCGGTGGCGAGGATCTCGCGGTCATCGTGCTCCTGTGCCAGCTCGTCAAGCTGCTGCGCGCCGGCGAGCCGGTGAAGATGTCGAAGCGGGCGGGTGACTTCGTCACCCTGCGCGAGGTCATCGACGAGGTCGGCCGCGACGCGGTGCGCTTCATGATGCTGTTCCGCAAGAACGATGCGCCGCTCGACTTCGACCTCGCCAAGGTGGTCGAGCAGTCGAAGGACAACCCCGTATTCTACGTGCAGTATGCCCACGCGCGCTGCGCATCGGTCTTCCGCCAGGCGGCCGAGGCCTTTCCCGATCTCGACATGAACGGCGTGGCGCTGTCGCGTGCGGATCTCACCATTCTCGACGATGCGGCGGAGATTGATCTCGTCAGGCAGATCGCGCAGTATCCGCGCATGATCGAGAGTGCGGCGGCATCGCATGAACCGCACCGGGTGGCGTTCTACCTGCACGATCTCGCCAGCGCGTTCCATAGTCTATGGAACCGCGGCAAGGAGTCGCCCCAATTACGGTTTGTTAATCAAACCGATCGAAAGTCGACCCTGGCGAGGCTGGCGCTCGTGCATGCGGTGCGGTCGATCCTTGCGTCGGGTCTTGCGGTGCTGGGTGTGGCCGCGCCCGAAGAGATGCGCTGAAGGCGACCTGCGTCGCGCTGCCGTAGGCATGGGGCCGGTGCGCGTCAGCTGGTCGATTGATCGGCGCGCTGGTCATGGTCTGCGTGCGGCTGCATGGGCGGTCGGCGCATGGAGTGCGGACAAGGCCCATGAACGAAACAGCGAAATCACGCTTCCTGCTCGATCTCGACGACCTGGAGCGTCAACTGCGCCAGTCGCCCAAGGATGAGCGCGGCTCCCGCGCGGATGATCCGCTCGCAGAACTCGCGCGCATCGTGGGGCAGGACGATCCCTTTCGCGATCTCCTCAACGCCCCGCCGCAGCGGCCAGTGCCGCAACGGGCCGAGCCGGCCTTCGACTTCGGCGACGTGCCGCTGCGCGGAATGCAGCAGGAGGCCGCTGCCGCCGCCATGCCGGTGGCCGATCCCTTCGAGGCAGCCTTCGAAAAGGCGCTGCTCGGAGATGCTTCCACGTTGCCGCCGCAGAACGCCGCCGCCGGCGGTTTCAACGGCTACCGGGACGATGACTGGGGCGCGCCAGCCGGCCGATCCGCCGTACATATGCCCCAGCAGGCAGACGATGGCGAGTACCAGCCGGCCCAGGTCAGTGCCTATGATCCGCGCTCGTTCGACATCGACCAGGGCTACGTCGAGGAAGGCTATGCCGGCGAGGGCGACGAGGAGCGCGCCCGGCCGCGGCGCGGCCGCAAGGGCCTGATCGCGGTCGCTTCGGTCCTGGCCATGGCGGCCGCGGGCGTCGCCCTGGCGCTCAATTATACGGGCGGGGAGGGCGGCGCCGGCGGAGAGCCGCCCCTGATCAAGGCTGCCGCCGAGCCGGCGAAGATCGCGCCGCAGAACCCCGGCGGTGTCGAAATCCCCAACCAGAACAAGCAGATCTACGAGCGCGCCGATGCGGCCAAGAAGCCGACGGACGCGAATGTCGTTCGCCAGTCGGAGCAGCCGGTCGACGTCAATGCGTTGCTGAACGCCAATGGGGGTGGCGCACCCGATGCGCAGCCCGCCCTCGACGACCTGCGCCTGACGATGCCCGAGGGGTTCGAGGCGGCCAGCCAGTCGATCCCCGGCCTGGGCGATCCCAGGCGCGTGAAGACGGTCGCCGTGCGGCCCGACGGCAGCGTGATCGGCGGCGGGCAGCCTGCTCCGGCGCGGGCGCAGGCCACGGAGCGGCCGCCGATGACCGTTCCGGCGCCGGAGGCAGCAGTCGTGACGCCTTCCACGCCGGAGCCCGTGCCTCAGGCGGCCGAGCCGCCCCGACAGCCGGCACAGCGCACCGCGCCGCTGTCGATCGTGCCGCAGGCATCCCAGCCACAACCGGCGCAGCCCGCGCGCGTTGCTGCCGCTGAGCCGGCCGTGCCGGCACCCGATACACGCCCGGCGGCTGCGGTCGCGCCGCGAGGCGGCGATTTCGCGGTGCAACTCGCGGCCCGGCCCAGCGAGGCCGCGGCGCGCGAATCCTTCGCCCAGCTGCAGCGCCGCTACAGCGATCTCGGCAGCTTCGAGCCGATGATCCGGCGGGCGCAGGTGGGCGAGCGCACCGTTTATCGCCTGCGCGTCGGCCCGATGAGCCGCGACGAGGCGGCGAACCTGTGCTCTTCGCTCCAGTCCCAGGGCGGTGACTGCTTCGTGGCCCGCAACTGACGGGGCGGCCGATCATCGGCATCCATGCGGCGGCGCCTCCCCGGTGGCCGCCGCATCGCGTTGCGGATGGTCGCACTTTTTCGGCCGATCGGATTGGTCTAGATCCGGCGGCATGACCATCCCTGCTGTGACGAGATGCCGGACATGACGGCGATCAAGGCCTTTATCGCCGGCTGTGCCGGCCATGTGCTCAGCCCGGACGAGGCGGCCTTCTTCCGCGAGGCGCAGCCCTGGGGCTTCATCCTCTTTCGGCGCAATGTCGACACGCCGGACCAGGTGCGGCGGTTGACGGACACCCTGCGCGAGAGCGTCGGGCGCGCCGATGCGCCGGTGCTCGTCGACCAGGAGGGCGGGCGCGTGCAAAGGCTTGCCCCGCCGCACTGGCCGGCCTATCCGCCCGCCGCGGCCTACGGCCGCCTGCCGGCCAACGACTTCCTGCTCAGGCGCGAGGTGGCGCGGCTCGGGGCGCGGCTCATCGCGCACGACCTCCGGGCCGTCGGCATCACCGTTGATTGCATGCCTGTGCTCGACGTGCCGGTGCCCGGGGCCGACAGCGTCATCGGCGACCGGGCGTACGGGCGCGACGCGCGAGAGGTCGCCGTGCTCGGCCGCGCCTGCGCGGAGGGGCTTCTTGCCGGCGGCGTGCTGCCGGTCGTCAAGCACGTTCCCGGCCACGGCCGCGGCAATGCGGACAGCCACCACGCACTGCCGGTGGTCGAGGCGGTGCGAGAGGATCTGGCGGCGAGCGACTTCCTGCCCTTCCGGGTGCTGGCGGACATGCCGCTCGCCATGTCGGCGCACATCATCTACCGCGCGCTCGACCCGCGCCGGCCGGCGACGGTCTCGCGCCGCGTGATCGGCGAGGTGATCCGCGGGGAGATCGGTTTCGGCGGCCTGCTGATGAGCGACGA
Source organism: Chelatococcus sambhunathii (assembly GCF_001418005.1). GTDB lineage: Bacteria > Pseudomonadota > Alphaproteobacteria > Rhizobiales > Beijerinckiaceae > Chelatococcus_A > Chelatococcus_A sambhunathii. The sequence goes on from NZ_LIOL01000002.1 coordinate 217,693, forward strand.
CATCTCCATGAATGCGCTCGCCGGCACCATCGGCGAGCGCGCGCGCGCCGCGAGCCGCGCCGGTTGCGATATCGTTCTGCATTGCAACGGCAGGCTCGAGGAGATGAAAACAGTAGCCGAAGTGGTTCCAACCCTTGCAGGGATGGCGCGGGCGCGGGCCGCGGCGGCACTCGCGCGCCTCGCGCACGAGCCGGAACCTTTCGATGCGGCGGAGGGCCGCGAGCGGCTGAAGTCCGCGCTTGCCATGGGTAGCGTCGGCGCCGAAACTTGATTCGGGCTGGAGAATCGCCCGCACAACGGTTGATTGATGTCTGTTGTCGAACTGCCCTTCGAGGAGGTTGCCGAGCGCGGCACGAGCGAGCCTGCCCTGATCGTCGATGTCGATGGTTTCGAGGGCCCGCTCGATCTGCTGCTCGAGCTTGCGCGCCGGCAGAAGGTCGATCTCGCGCGCATCTCGATTCTCGCCCTTGCGGAGCAGTACATCGTCTTTATCGAGGAGGCGCGACGCCTTCGCCTGGAACTCGCGGCGGATTACCTCGTCATGGCCGCCTGGCTCGCCTATCTCAAGTCCCGCCTGCTGCTGCCCGAGAAGCCGAAGGGCGACGAGCCGAGTGCATCCGACCTCGCGAGCGCCCTGACCCTGCGTCTGCAGCGGCTCGAAGCCATCCGCGCCGCCGCGCGCCGGCTGTCGGACCTCGACCAGCTCGGCCGCGACGTCTTCGCCCGCGGGGCGCCCGAGCCGATGTCGGTGGTGGCGCGGCCGACCTGGGATGCGACGCTCTACGACCTGCTCGACGCCTATGCCCGCCAGCGCCAGAAGGCGGCGAATGCGCGTGTGACGTTGCGCAAGCGCTTCGTCTGGTCGCTGGTGGAGGCGCGCGAGGCGCTGGAGCGGCTCGTCGGCAGCGCACAGGACTGGACGGCGCTGGACGAGTACCTCATCGCCTATGTCGCGGCGCCCGGCATGCAGGCCACGGTGCGCGCCTCGGCCCTGTCGGCCACCCTCGAGATGGTGCGCGAAGGCGTGCTCGACCTGCGCCAGGACGGCGCCTTCGCGCCGCTGTGGATCCGCCGGCGTGCTGGCCTGGGGCAATCCGACAGCGGGGAAGGCGGGGTGGCATGAGCGCCAATGTCGAGCGCTTCGACCGGCACGACGAGGCTGCCGAAGCCTTCGTCCAGGCGCTGCGCATCGCCGAGGCGCTGCTCTTCGCCTCGCGCGAGCCGGTGAGCGAGGCGGCCATCGCCGAGCGGCTGCCGAAGGGAGCCGAGGTCGCCGCCGTGCTCGACCGGCTGCAGCATCTCTATGCCGGGCGCGGGGTCAACCTGCGGCGGGTGGCGCAGGGCTGGATGTTCCGCACCGCCTCGGACCTGTCCTATCTGCTGGCGCGCGAGCTGGCCGAGCCGAAGAAGCTCTCGCGCGCGGCGCTCGAGACGCTCGCGATCATCGCCTATCACCAGCCCGTGACGCGGGCCGAGATCGAGGACATCCGGGGCGTCGCCACCTCGCGCGGCACGCTCGACCTGCTGCTCGAAACCGGATGGGTGCGTCTGCGCGGCCGGCGCCGCACGCCCGGCCGGCCGGTGACCTACGGCACGACGCCTGCCTTCCTCGCGCATTTCGGGCTCGAGGGCATCGATGATCTGCCTGGGCTTGACGAGCTCAAGGGGGCAGGTTTCTTCGAGGGGCGTCTGCCGTCCGGCTTCTCCGTGCCGGTACCGAGCGACGCGCCGGGGCTTCGCGATGACGAGGATCCGCTGGAGGAGGATCTCTTCTTCCTGCGGGAGCCGGACGTGGACGAGCCGCTGACGGACAGTGACCAGTGACGGATGGGTGATGAGCGACAGCGTGATGCGTGAGCCGGTGCGGTGGCCCTGGCGGGAATGGGGGCCGCGCGGCACGGCGGGGGCGGCCTTCCCGTCCTCGCTCAGCATCGAGGATGTGCACCAGGCCTATGGCGAGGTGGCGGCGTTGTCGGGCGTGTCGCTGTCGGCCGACCCCGGCGAGATCGTCGGGCTGCTCGGCCATTCGGGTTGCGGCAAGACGACGCTGCTGCGCATCGCCGCCGGCATCGAGCGGCCGACGGCCGGCCGGGTGGTGCTCGACGGGCAGGAGGTTGCGGGGCCGAACGCCTTCGTGGAGCCGGAGGCGCGCGGCGTCGGCTTGATGTTTCAGGACTATGCGCTGTTCCCGCACCTGACGAACCTGCGCAATGTCATGTTCGGGCTGCGCCGCCTGCCGCCAGCAGAGGCGGAAAAGGTGGCGCGCCGTGCGCTTGCCCGCGTCGGGCTCGACCGTTATGCGGAGGATTATCCGCACATGCTGTCGGGCGGCGAGCAGCAGCGCGTGGCGCTCGCGCGGGCCGTGGCGCCGCGTCCCGGCATCCTGCTCATGGACGAGCCATTCTCAAACCTCGACCGGCGCATGCGCGACGCGATCCGTGACGAGACGGTGGCCTTGATGCGCGAGACGGGGGCAACGGCCATCGTCGTGACGCACGATCCGGAGGAGGCGATGCGCATCGCCGACCGCATCGTGCTCATGCGCGGCGGCAAGGTGGAGCAGATCGGTACGGCGGAAGAACTCTACCGCCGGCCGCAGTCCCTGTTCGCAGCACGCTTCTTTTGCGATTTCAACGAGCTGCCGGGCGACGTGAAAGCAGGAAGGGTCATGACGCCGCTCGGCGTCTTCCCGGCGCCTGGAGAGCCCGAGGGACAGGCCGTCGTCTGCGTGCGGCCGCAGGGCATCGTTGTCGGTACCCCCGGGGAAGGCATACCGGGGCGGATCACGATGCGGTGTTTCCTTGGGGAGGTCGATCTTCTGCACATTTCGCTCCACGGCCTCGAACGGCCGTTGCAGGCCCGGTTACGCAACGGCGGGCCGTTCCACGAAGGGCAGGACGTGGGTGTGACGATCATGCCTGACGAAGTTCTTGTTTTCGCCGCGGGGGGAGCCTAGTTTCGGGGCGAAGACGGGAGAGCGCTGCGTGGCGCGTGAAGACGCCGGAACGGCGCGTGGAGAAGCAGGTTATGGGTGGCGCAAGCATCTGGCATTGGATTGTCGTCGGTCTGGTCGTTCTGCTGCTCTTCGGGCGCGGCAAGATTTCAGAGATGATGGGTGACGTCGCGAAGGGTATCAAAGCCTTCAAGAAGGGCATGGCCGAGGACGACACCAGCGAGCCTGCGGCTTCGCCGGCGTCCGACAAGGGCAAGGTCATTGAGCATAAGGCGACGCCGACGGCCGAGGTCGACGCGAAGGCGAGCGAGCGCAAGGCCGGTTGATCCGGGACAATCGCGTGTAACAGGTCCGGTCGGGATGCCGCGAGCATCCCGCTGGCTTCGTGACGCAGGCAGTTGAGCGCGCCATGTTCGACATCGGTTGGAGCGAGCTTCTCATCGTCGGGGCGATCGCGCTCATCGTCATCGGTCCGCGCGACCTGCCGCGCACGCTGCGCGCCATCGGGCAGATGACGGCGAAGATCCGCCGCATGGCCGGCGAATTCCAGGGCCAGTTCAATGAGGCCATGCGCGAGGCCGAGCTCGACGAGATCCGGCGCAACGTCGAGAGCTTCAAGGACGTGACCTCGGCCTTCGACAAGCCTTTCAACCCCATCGAGACGGCGCGCAACGAGATCAAGAGCGCCATCGAGGGCGCGGGCACCGTCGCCAAGGAAGACGCGGCCGCCAAGCAAGGCACGGGCAAGGCCGGCGCCGCTGCCGGCCCGGAACTGGTCGATCTGCCGCCGCCGGACCTGCCGGCCGCGCCGGATCCCACCAAGGCGATGGCGGCTGCACCACTGGCCGAGCCGGCGCCCAGGCCGAGGCGCGCGACGAAGGCCGCCGCGACCGCGGCGCCCAAGGCCGTCGAAGCCAAGGCTGCCGCGAAGCCGCGGACAAGCAAGACGGTTGCCGCGGCGCCCAAGGCCGAGGTGACAACCGCTAGGCCGGCGGCATCGAAGGCCCGGCGCACCACAACGAAGAAGAAGACCGTCGCGTCTCCGGCTGACGGGGGCGGCGCATGAGTCAGGAAGACATCGACGCAACGCGCGCACCGCTCATCGAGCATCTGATCGAGCTGCGCTCGCGCCTCATCAAGTCGCTCATCGCCTTCCTCGCGACGTTTTTCCTCAGCTTCCTGTTCGCGAAGCAGATCTACAACGTCCTGATCTGGCCTTACATGTTCGCGGCCGGGCCGGAGGCGCAGATCCAGCTCATCTACACCGCGCCACTCGAATATCTGTTCACGCAGATCAAGATCGCGCTGTTCGGCGCCGCCTTCCTGTCCTTCCCCGTGGTGGCGGCGCAGATCTACATGTTCGTGGCGCCGGGCCTCTACAAGAACGAGCGCGAGGCCTTCCTGCCCTATCTCGTTGCGACACCGATCTTCTTTCTGCTCGGTGCGGCGGTGGTCTTCTTCATCGCCATGCCGATCGTGATGCGTTTCTCCATCGGCCAGCAACAACTCGCCGAGGCCGGCCAGGCCGCGATCACGCTGCTGCCGAAGGTGAGCGAATACCTCTCGCTCATCATGACGCTGATCTTCGCCTTCGGTATCTGCTTCCAGTTACCTGTCATCCTGACGCTGCTTGCGCGGGCCGGGCTCATCGACAGCGCCTTCCTGAAGGACAAGCGGCGCTACGCCATCGTGCTCGTCTTCGTGCTGGCCGCGCTTTTGACACCGCCCGACGTCATCAGCCAGCTCGCCCTTGCCCTGCCGACGCTGCTCCTTTACGAGGCTTCCATCTTCTCCGTCCGCATGGTCGAGAAGAAGCGCGCGGAAGCCGAGGCCGCGCGCGAGGCGGCCTGACGGCAATCCCCGCCGGAGCGGCCGCTGCCTCGTCCATCGGCCGATCCGGATTGCCATGCACGATATCCGTTTCATTCGCGAGAACCCGCAAGCCTTCGACGCCGGCCTTGCCCGCCGCGGCCTCCCGGCCCAGGCCGAGGCCCTGATCGCGCTCGACGAAAAGCGCCGGTCCGTCATCACCGGGCTGCAGGCCGCGCAGGAGCGGCGCAACGCCCTTTCGCGCGAGATCGGCGAGGCGAAGAAGGCGAAGGACGAGGCGCGGGCCGAAGCGCTGATGGCGGAGGTCGCCGCGCTCAAGGATGCGATGCAGGCCGGCGAGACGGCCGAGCGCGCCGCTATCGCCGAGCTCGATGCCGCGCTCGCCGCCATCCCCAACCTGCCCAAGGCGGATGTCCCGGACGGGCCGGACGAGAGCGCCAATGTCGAGCGCCACCGCCATGGCGACAAGCGCACCTATGGCTTTCAGCCGAAAGAGCATTTCGACCTCGGGGAGGCGCTCGGCCAGATGGATTTCGAGGCTGCGGCCAAGCTCTCGGGCGCGCGCTTCGTGGTGCTCAAGGGGCAACTCGCCCGGCTTGAGCGCGCCCTCGGCCAGTTCATGATCGACTTGCACACAACAGAGCACGGCTACACCGAGGTCAGCCCGCCGCTCCTGGTGCGGGACGAGGCGGTCTATGGCGTCGGTCAACTGCCTAAGTTCGAGGAGGATCTTTTCCGCACCACGGACGATCGTTGGCTGATTTCGACGGCCGAGGTGCCGCTGACGAATCTCGTGCGCGAATCAATTCTTTCCGAGGAGGAGTTGCCCCAGCGCTTTACGGCGCTGACGCCTTGCTTCCGCTCGGAGGCCGGATCGGCCGGGCGCGACACGCGCGGCATGCTGCGTCAGCATCAATTTGAGAAGGTTGAGCTCGTCTCGATCACGACGCCGGAGGCCTCCGCCGAGGAGCACGAGCGCATGCTCGCCGCGGCCGAGGCCGTGCTGAAGAAGCTCGACCTGCACTACCGCGTCGTGACGCTATGCACCGGCGACATGGGCTTCGCCTCGCAGAAGACCTACGACATCGAGGTGTGGCTGCCGGGGCAGGGCGCCTATCGCGAGATTTCGTCCTGCTCGGTCTGCGGCGATTTCCAGGCCCGGCGCATGCGCGCCCGCTACCGGCCGAGGGACGTGAAGGAGCCGCGCTTCGTCCACACGCTCAACGGTTCGGGCACGGCTGTCGGGCGCGCGCTCATCGCCGTCATGGAGACATGGCAGAACGAGGACGGCTCCATCACCGTCCCTCCCGCCCTTGCGGGCTACATGGGCGGGATCACGCGAATCGAGAAGACGGGCTGACATGCGCATCCTTTTGACGAACGACGACGGCATTCACGCTCCCGGCCTCAAGGTGCTGGAGGAGATTGCCCGCGCCCTCTCCGACGACCTGTGGATCTTCGCGCCGGAGACGGACCAGAGCGGCGTCTCGCATTCGCTGTCGCTCAACGACCCGCTGCGCCTGCGCATGGTCAACGAGCGCCACTATGCCGTGCGCGGCACGCCGACGGATTGCGTCATCATGGGCCTGCGCCACGTGATGAAGGACAATCCGCCGGATCTGATCCTGTCCGGCGTCAACCGCGGCCAGAACGTGGCCGAGGACGTGACCTATTCCGGCACCATCGCCGGGGCGATGGAGGGCACGCTGCTCGGCGTGCCGTCGATCGCGCTGTCGCAGGCCTACGGCTCCTACGGGCGCGCGGCCATTCCCTGGGACTGCGCCCGGGCGCATGCTCCCGGCATCATCCGCCGGCTGATCGAGGCAGGCATCGAGCCGGGCATCCTCGTCAACGTCAACTTCCCCGCCTGCGAGCCGCAGGAGGTGAGGGGCACGGCCGTCACGGTACAGGGACGGCGCGACCAGGCCCTTCTCAACATAGAGGAGCGCCGGGACGGGCGCGGCAATCCCTATTACTGGCTTGTCTTCGCCCGCGATAAGAGAGAGGCGGGCGCCGGCACGGACCTGCGCGCCATCGCCGAAAACCGCATCTCCATCACCCCGCTCGAGCTCGACCTGACGCACGAGCCGACCATGACGCGCTATGCGCGACTTTTCGGGTAATCCCGACGCCCTCGACGAAGCCGATGCCGACGCCGGGCCGGTGACCGGCGCGGAGGAGACGGTCGCCTTCCTGTTGAGCCTCAGGGCGAAGGGCATCCGCGACACGGCGGTGCTGAGAGCGATGGAGGTCGTGCCGCGCGACATGTTCGCGCCACGGCGCTTCGCCGATCTCGCGCGGGCCGACGTGTCGCTGCCGCTGCCGTGCGGCCAGACGATGACGGCGCCCGGCATCATCGCCGCCATGCTGAAGGCGCTCGCCGTTCAGCGGCATCACCGCGTGCTCGAGATCGGCACCGGCTCGGGCTATCTATCGGCCGTGCTCGGCCATCTCGGGCGCGAGGTCATTTCGATCGAGCGGTTCCGCACGCTGGCGCTTGCGGCGGCCGAGCGCATCGCTTCGCTCGGCCTGTCGCACGTGCGCATCATGCCCGGCGACGGCCTCGGCATCGGCAATCTCGGAGGTACCTTCGACCGTATCATCCTCAATGGCCTTGTGCCGGCTGCACCGGCCACGCTCACGTCGACCCTGCCGCCGGGTGGACGCCTCGTGACGGCGCGGATCGTAGAGGGGGTCTCGCGCATCGTCATGATCGAGCGCGGAGCCGACGGGGAACTGGTCGAGACGTCGCTGCAGCCGGCGCGCATGCCGCCGCTGGCGCGCGGGCTGGCACGGGCGTTGTGACGGGCGCGTCCCCAGAGCTGTTCCGGCGGCTTTAGGATGACCGACGATGGCGCTGCCGCGGCCGACATCGAAACGGTTGCTTAACCTGAATCCCTTTTAATCACCCCAGATGCGTTGCGTTCTCGTGGGTGGTTCAATGGGTCAGAGCGTTGTCAACGAGCAGTCATGGCTCCTGGTGCGCCTCGCTGCTGTCAGCCTGGTTGCGGGCGTTGTGGCCGGCTGCAGCTCGGACGTGATGCGCTTTACGGAAGATCCGTTCTCGAACCCCTTCAAGGACCCCGGCGTGACCGGCAGCGTGCAGGCCTCGCCGCCTGCCCCCGTCGCCAGCCAGCCGCTTTCCTCTCCCGGCATGGCCTCCACCTACCGGCCGACGCAGCCTGTGCAGCCGGCGGCTTATGTGCCGCCGTCCCAGCCGGTGCGGGCGACCGGCGCGCCCCAGGCCGTCACGGGCAGCGCCAATGGCTGGACCGCACAGGGCGGCAGCGCCATCTATGTCGGCACCGGCGATACGCTCGCGAGCATCTCCGGCCGCTATGGCGTGCCGACGGCCGCCATCCTGGCTGCCAACGGCCTGACCAGCGCATCGCAGATCACCCCGGGGCGCCAGATCATCATCCCCGTTTACAATCCCGGAGCGTCATCCGTCGCCGCTGCCCCGCAGCCGGTGAGGGTCGCCTCCGCCGCCAATTCCGTGCCCGTCGCCGCGCCGGTGGCGGTTCCGGCTCCGCCGCGGGCGGCTCGCCCCGCAGCGTCTGTCAAGGCGGCCGAGCCGTTGGCCGAGAAGCCTGTGCAGGTCGCAAAGCTCGAACCGAAGGCCGAGCCGAAGTCGCAGGAGATCAAGACGGTGCCGTCACCGCTCCCGGCCGAGGCGGCCAAGCCGGAAGAAAAGGCGTCGGAGCCGACCCGCACGGCGAGCCTCAATCCAGCCGAGGTTGCCGGCGGGCTCGAATTCCGCTGGCCGGCGCGCGGCCGCGTCATTGCCGGCTTCGGCGGCAAGGGCGGCAACGAGGGCATCAATATCGCACTGCCCGAGGGCACGCCCGTCAAGGCCGCCGAGAGCGGCACGGTGGCCTACGCCGGCAGCGAACTCAAGGGATACGGCAATCTCATCCTTATTCGCCACGACAACGGCTGGGTGAGTGCCTACGCTCACAACAGCGAGCTTCTCGTCAAGCGCGGGGAGAGCGTGCGGCGCGGCCAGACCATCGCCAAGTCCGGGCAGACGGGCAATGTCTCCTCGCCCCAGCTGCACTTCGAACTGCGGCGCGGGTCGAGCCCCGTCGATCCGATGCCGCATCTCGCGGGATTGTGAGGCGGACGCGGCGCCGGATGCGGCGATGATGATCGAGGCAAATGATCGGTGCGCGTGAGACCCCGCGCCGATCACAGGAGGCGGGCCCGGTGCGCATCGGGCCCGTTTTCTTTGGTTCAGGCCTCGAGCCTGATGCCGAGACGGCCCGCAAGATCCTGGACGAACTGCCAAGCCGTGCGGCCGGACCGGGCGCCGCGCGTCGTCGCCCATTCGAGCGCTTCGGCGCGCAGGCGCTCGCGGTCGTAAGCGAGGCCGAAATGCGCGGCATAGCCGTTGATCATGTCGAGGTATTCGTCCTGGCTGCACTTGTGGAAGCCGAGCCATAGGCCGAAGCGGTCGGACAGCGACACCTTCTCCTCCACGGCTTCGCCGGGGTTGATGGCGGTCGAACGCTCGTTCTCCATCATGTCGCGCGGCAGGAGGTGGCGGCGGTTGGAGGTGGCGTAGAAGATGACGTTCTGCGGGCGCCCCTCGATGCCGCCCTCGAGGACGGCCTTCAGGGACTTGTAGGACGTGTCGTCGCTGTCGAAGGACAGATCGTCGCAGAAGACGATGAAACGGTGCGGGTCCGCCTTGAGCAAGCTCATCAGGGCCGGCAGACTCTCGATGTCCTCGCGGTGGATCTCGACGAGCTTCAGCGACCGCTCGCCCTCCCGCCGCGCGAGCCGCTCGTTGGTTTCGGCGTGGATGGCCTTGACGAGCGAGGACTTGCCCATGCCGCGCGCCCCCCAGAGCAGCGCGTTGTTGGCCGGCAGGCCGCGGGCGAAGCGCTCGGTATTCTCCGCCAGGACGTCACGCATGCGGTCGATGCCGCGCAGGAGAACGAGGTCCACCCGGTTGACCTTCGGCACGGGATCGAGCCGGGCCGGGGAAGGATGCCAGACGAAGGCGTCGGCCGCATTGAGGTCGGGGGCCGTCGCTGCGCGCGGAGCGATCCGCTCGAGGGCGTCGGCGATGCGCGTCAGCGTCGACAGGAGCGCGTCCCTGTCGGCGCTTGTTGGGGCGGGCGGTTGTGGGGGCATTCCTCGGCCTGTCTTTCCTCGTTGGACTTGTCGTCGCGCGTGCCCGGCGCGAGGACGGTGGCGATATTCGCACCGGAGCGGTCCTGCGACGAGCCGTGCGCACCGACGTGCGGGCGGTTTGCTTTCGGCGGGCTCATCGTTATAGTCCGCGCGCTCTAATAACCCTTTGCGCCGCATGCATGCCAGCGATGCGGTTTTTCGCCGGAGGTCAGTCAGTGATCACGCCAGCCTTCGCTCAGTCCGCCGGATCCGCCGGCGGGGGCGACATGCTCATTCAGCTCGTTCCGTTCATTCTGATCTTCGTCATCATGTGGTTCCTCATCATCCGGCCGCAGCAGCGGCGGGTGAAGGCCCACCAGGAGATGATCAAGAATGTGCGGCGCGGCGACACCATCGTCACCTCGGGCGGCCTCGTCGCCAAGGTGACCAAGGTGGTCGACGACGGCGAGATCGAGGTGGAGATCGCCGAGGGCGTCAAGGCGCGGCTCGTCCGTGGCATGATCTCTGAGGTTCGCTCCAAGTCCGAGCCGGTCAAGGCCGAGGCAACGAAGAGCTGATCGATACCGCGCGCGGCGACGGCCAGCCGTTGCCGCGCCTTGCCCTGCGTCAAGGCTGTCCCATGCTGCGCTTTTCGACCACCAAGGTCGTCATCATGCTCGCCGTCACGGCTTTCGTCTGCCTTCTGGCAGTGCCGAACCTGATGGCGCCCGATACCCGCACCGCGATCCGCCAGGCCGTTCCGGGCTGGGTGCCGTCGTGGCTTGTGCCGACGCAGGCCATCGTGCTCGGTCTCGATCTGCAGGGCGGCTCGCACGTGCTGCTCGAAGTCGATTCGAACGACCTCGTGCGCTCGCAGGTGGCGACGCTGCGCGACGACGTGCGGCGCGTCCTGCGGGAGACGCGGGTTGCGCCGCAGGGCGGCATCGTGGCGATGCCGCGCGGCGTGCAGCTGCGCCTCGCAGACGCGGCGGACGTCGAGAAGGTGATGCCGCGGCTGCGGGAGCTGTCGCAGCCGATCAGCAACGCGATCATCGGCCAGACGGGCGAGCGCAATATCGACATCACGACGAACGGCGATTCCATCCAGCTCACGCTGAGCCAGGCCGGCGTCGACGAGCGCGTGCGGCGCGCCGTTGATCAGGCCATCGAGGTGCTACGCCGGCGCGTCGACGCCCTCGGTACGACCGAGCCGAATATCCAGCGCCAGGGCGCGGACCGCATCCTGGTGCAGGTGCCGGGCCTGCAGGATCCGCAGCGGCTGAAGGAAATCCTCGGCCGCACGGCCAAGTTGCAGTTCCGCTTCATGGCCGAAGGTGGGGCGAGCCCATCGGAGGTCGAGATGATGCCGTCGCGCGACAGCGGCGGCCAGATGATGCCGGTCGAGCGCCGCGTCATCGTCGAGGGCGAGGACCTCACCGATGCGCAGCCGGCCTTCGACCAGCGCACCGGCGAGCCCATCGTCAATTTCCGTTTCAATGTGCGCGGCGCCCAGCGCTTCGGCCAGGCGACGAGCGAGAACGTCGGCCGCCCGCTCGCCATCGTGCTCGACAACGAGATCATCTCCGCGCCGCGCATCCTGCAGCCGATCACCGGTGGTTCGGGCCAGATCTCGGGCAACTTCACGGTGGAGCAGGCGAACAACCTCGCCATCCTTCTGCGCGCCGGCGCGCTGCCGGCGAAGCTGACCATTGTCGAAGAGCGTACGGTGGGGCCGGGGCTCGGCCAGGATTCGATTGAGGCCGGCAGGCTCGCGGCCATCGTCGGCACGATCCTCGTCGCCATCTACATGATTGCCTGCTACGGCCTGTTCGGCGTGATGGCCAATATCGCGGTGCTCATCAACGTCATCATGATCCTGGGGCTTCTGTCGGCGTTGGGAGCCACGCTGACGCTGCCGGGCATCGCCGGCATCGTGCTGACGGTTGGCATGGCGGTCGACGCGAACGTGCTCATCTACGAACGCATCCGCGAAGAGCGCCGGATGGGGCGCTCGGTCATCTCGGCGCTCGATGCGGGCTTCAGCCGAGCCCTGTCCACCATCGTCGATTCCAACATCACGACGCTGATTGCGGCGGTCGTCTTGTTCCTGCTCGGCTCCGGGCCGGTGCGCGGCTTCGCCGTCACCCTCTCTGTCGGCATCGTGACGACGGTCTTCACGGCCTTCACCCTGACGCGGCTGATGGTGGCGTTGTGGTTCCGCACCCTGCGCCCGACCACCATTCCGCTTTGATCTGCTGGACCGAGTGAACGAAAACCATGCGTCTCCTGCGCTATATACCGGACGACACCAAGTTCGGCTTCATGCAGTATCGCCGGATCAGCTTTCCGCTGTCGGCGGTGCTGTCGGTCCTGACGATCGTGCTCTTCTTTGCCGTGGGCATGAATTTCGGCATCGACTTCCGCGGCGGCACGCTCATTGAGATGCAGGCGCGGAACGGCGTGGCTGACCCCGGCTCCATCCGCCAGACGGCGGGCGGGCTGGGCTTCGGCGACGTCGAGGTGCAGACCTTCGGCGGCCCCGACGAAGTGCTGATGCGCTTCGGCCTGCAGGGCGACAGCGAGCAGGCGCAGCAATCCTTGGTCAGCGCCGTGCGCGGCGCCTTCGAGGCCGACTATGAATTCCGTCGGGTCGAAGTGGTCGGGCCGCGCGTCTCGGGCGAACTCGTTCAGTCCGGCACGCTCGGTGTCGTGGTGGCGGTCCTTGGCGTTCTCATCTATTTGTGGTTCCGTTTCGAGTGGCAGTTCGCCGTCGGCGCGGTCATCGCCACGCTGCACGATCTCGTCCTGACCATCGGCTTCTTTTCGATCACGCAGCTCGAGTTCAACATGACCTCGATCGCGGCCATCCTGACCATCGTCGGCTATTCGCTAAACGACACGGTGGTGGTCTACGATCGCATCCGCGAGATGCTGCGCAAATACAAACGCCTGTCGCTGCCAGACATCATCGACATCGCCATCAATTCGACGCTCTCGCGCACGATCATGACGGCGACGACGACCTTCCTCGCCCTCCTGGCGCTTGCCGTCTTCGGCGGGGCGGTCATCGAGAGCTTCTCGCTCGCGATGATCTTCGGAGTCGTGATGGGCACCTATTCATCGATCTTCATTGCCGCCCCGGTGCTCATCTATCTGGGGGCGAAGGTCGGTGGCGAGGGGGAGGCCGGCGAGAAGACGCAGGCCTCCGCGCCGCAGGCGGCGCCCTGACGGGAATTGAGCACGATGGCCGAGCGGCGATACGAGGGCTTCGTACCCGGCCGGCACCAGATCGATGCCTATGGCAACGGCGGCTTCCGTTTTGCGGACATGTCGCACAAGGGCTCGGTCCTGGCGCTGCCTTCCGGCGTCAAGGCATGGGAGGCGACATCGGGTCAGGGGCTCGCCCCGGCCGACTTCCTGGCCGTGCGTGCAGAAGCGGATGACATCGAGCTGCTCATCGTCGGCACGGGCGTCGAGCTCGTGCCCCTCAGCGAGGCCGTGCGCTGGCACCTGCGCGAGCTGCGCATCGCTGTCGAGGTGATGCCGACCGGTGCGGCGGCACGCACCTACAACGTGCTGGTGGCCGAAGGGCGCAAGGTCGCTGCGGCGCTCGTCGCCGTCGCCTGAGCCACCGCGCTGCAGCCAGAAAGGGCCCAGCCGTGAATGACGCCGCCATGCCGAACGTCGCCTTCGCGCATTGCGCCGAGGAGGTCCGCGGTCACGATCCGGACCGGTTCTTCGCCAGCTTGTTCGCGCCGGCCGGGAAGCGGCCCTATCTCCACGCCCTTTACGCCTTCAATCTCGAGATTGCCCGCGTGCGGGAGGTGGTGAGCGACCCGATGCCCGGCGAGGTGCGCCTGCAATGGTGGCGGGACGAGCTCGCGGGACAGGCGCGGGGCGATGCCGAGGGCCATCCGGTCGCCGCGGCGCTGCGGGAAACCGTGGCCCGCTTCCGGCTGCCCGTCGAAGCGCTCGTTGCACTCATCGACGCGCGCAGCTTCGACCTCTACGAAGACCCCATGCCAAGCCTCGGCGACCTCGAGGGCTATTGCGGCGAAACCGCATCGGCGCTGTTCCGCCTCGCATCGCTCATCCTCGCCGATGGCGGCGAGGCCGGGCCGGCCGATGCGGCGGGCCATGCCGGCGTCGCCTACGGCATCACCATGCTGCTGCGCGCCTTCCCCTGGCATGCGGCGCGCGGCCAGCTTTATCTGCCGGCGGATGTCCTTGCCCGTCACGGCCTTTCCCGCATGGAGGCTCTGGCGCGTGACGAGGCGGCGCGGCTCATGCCGGTTCTCGCCGAGATGCGGGCGCTCGCCGAGGACCACTGGCGGAAGGCGCTCGCCTTCATCGCCGAGGTGCCGGGTGCCGTGCGCCCCGCCTTCCTGCCGCTGGCCGTGGTCGCGCCGTATCTCGCGCGGATGGAGCGGCCCTACGATCCCTTCCGCGACCTTGTCGAGGTGCCGCAATGGCGCCGCCAGTGGGCGCTGTGGCGCCTGGCGCGGCGGCTCGGCTAGAGCCGGATCCGACCAGACTGGTCGACCTGATCGACGAATCCGGCCCAAACTCCACAAAGGATCCTATTCGGCGGCCTGACGGTCTCGCCCGTCAAGCCAGGCGGCAAGGTCCGTCCGCGCGCGGTCGGTCAGCGCCTTCTTCTTGGCGACCGCCTTGTCTTTGCCGCGCAGGCGCCGTCCGTCCGTGCCCTTCGGCGCGGTATCGAGCGGCGGGAAGAGGCCGAAGTTGATGTTCATCGGCTGGTAGGACTGCGGGCCGCCGTCGATGGTGGCGATGTGGCCACCGGTGATGTGGTTGACGAGGGCGCCCAGCGCCGTGGTCGCCGGCGGCGGGTTGAGTGCCTCGCCGAGCCGCTCGGCGGCGGCGAAGCGGCCGGCGAGAAGGCCGATGGCGGCGCTTTCGACATAGCCCTCGCAGCCGGTGATCTGGCCGGCGAAGCGCAGGCGCGGCTCCGCCTTGAGGCGCAATGTGCCGTCGAGCAGCCGAGGCGAATTGATGAAGGTGTTGCGGTGCAGGCCGCCGAGGCGGGCGAATTCCGCGTTCTCGAGGCCCGGAATCATGCGAAAGATGCGTGTCTGTTCGGCATATTTCAGCTTCGTCTGGAAACCGACCATGTTGAACAGGGTGCCGAGCGCATTGTCCTGCCGCAGCTGCACCACCGCATAGGGGCGCTCGTCCGGTTTGTGCGGGTTGGTGAGGCCGACCGGCTTCATGGGCCCGTAGCGCAACGTCTCGCGGCCGCGCTCGGCCATCACCTCGACGGGCAGGCAGCCGTCGAAATAGGGCGTGTCCTTCTCCCACTCGCGAAAATCGGTCTTCTCGCCGGCCAGCAGCGCATCGACGAAGGCCTCGTATTCCTCGCGTGTCATGGGGCAGTTAAGATAGTCGGCGCCGGTGCCGCCGGGGCCGGCCTTGTCGTAGCGCGACTGCGCCCAGGCGACCGACATGTCGATGCTGTCGCGGTAGACGATCGGCGCGATCGCGTCGAAGAAGGCGAGTTCGCCCTCGCCGGTGAGGGCGCGCACGGCCTCGGCGAGCGCCGGCGAGGTGAGGGGGCCGGTCGCGACGATGACGCTGTCCCAATCGGCCGGAGGCAGGCCGGCGATCTCCTCGCGGGCGAGGGTGACAAGCGGATGCCCGGCAAGAGCCTCGCTCACAGCCCGTGAGAAGCCGTCGCGATCAACGGCGAGCGCGCCGCCAGCCGGGACCTGGTGCGCATCGCCCTTGGCCATGATGAGGGAGCCGAGCGTCCGCATCTCCTGGTGCAGGAGACCCACGGCATTGCTCTCGGCATCGTCGGAGCGGAAGGAGTTGGAGCAGACGAGTTCGGCGAGGCCGTCGGTCTTGTGCGCCGGCGTCATGCGTACGGGGCGCATCTCGTGCAGGACGACGGGCACGCCGCGCGAGGCGATCTGCCAAGCGGCCTCCGAACCGGCGAGGCCGCCGCCGATGACGTGAATGGGTGTGATCGTGGTCATGCCGCCTATGTGTCCGCAGGCCGGGCCCGCGTCAAGGCGCGCGCCGAGGCCTCGAAAACACGAACGCCCGCTCGTGGCGGGCGTTCCGAACAGACGGTCCGGTGGATGGGCGCAGCTGGCGAAGCCGCCGCGGTGCTCATCCTCAGACGGCAGCGTGCTTCTTCGCGACGAAGGGAATGTCCCAGCGCGAGATGCCGAGGTCGTTAAGCTCGCGGTCGGTCAGACGCGACAGCTCACGGACGGTCTCGCGGTAGCGAATGTACGCCTTGATCTTGGCGAGGATGTAAGAAACGAACATGGGGCTCTCCTATTCTTGCGGTCGCGAACTGCTTGTTGCGCCGAACTGGACACACACTAGTTGTTGCGATGCAGCATATAAGTGCGGCAACGCACATTGAGGAGAGGCAAGTTCGTATGACAGACCCGCGCCGCCTGCATAACGGTGCGGCAAACCTGTCAAGATTCAGGCACCGTTATGCCCTCTGCGTGGGCAACTGGCCGATTCGAGCCTATTCGGCAGCTTGTTTGCGGCTGCGAAGAGGCCGGCGCTCCAGCACCTCGGCGAGGAAGCGGCCGGTATGGCTCGCCGCAACCTTGCAGATCGCCTCCGGCGGGCCCTCGGCCACGATGGTGCCACCGCCGTCGCCACCCTCCGGGCCCATGTCGATCACCCAGTCGGCGGTCTTGATGACCTCGAGATTGTGTTCGATGACGACGACGGTGTTGCCCTGGTCGACGAGCTCGTGCAGCACCTCGAGCAGCTTGGCGACGTCGTGGAAATGCAGGCCCGTCGTCGGCTCGTCGAGGATGTAGAGCGTGCGGCCCGTGGCGCGTTTCGACAATTCCTTCGACAGCTTGACGCGCTGGGCCTCGCCGCCCGACAGGGTCGTCGCCTGCTGGCCGACCTTCACGTAGTCGAGCCCGACGCGTGCCAGCGTCTCCATCTTGTCACGGATGGCGGGCACCGCCTTGAACAGCTCCTTCGCCTCCTCGACCGTCATGTCGAGCACGTCGGCGATGGACTTCTCGCGGTACTTCACCTCCAGCGTCTCGCGGTCGTAGCGCTTGCCCTTGCAGACGTCGCAGGTCACGTAGACGTCGGGCAGGAAGTGCATCTCGATCTTGATGACACCGTCGCCCTGGCACGCTTCGCAGCGGCCGCCCTTGACGTTGAAGGAGAAGCGCCCCGGCTGGTAGCCGCGGGCCTTCGCCTCCGGCAGGCCTGCGAACCATTCGCGGATCGGCGTGAAGGCGCCGGTATAGGTCGCCGGGTTGGAGCGCGGCGTGCGGCCGATCGGCGACTGGTCGATGTCGATGACCTTGTCGAGATGCTCCAGCCCCTCGATCGCATCGAAGGGGGCGGGATGCTCGATGGCGCCGTTGAGGCGCCGCGCCACCGCCTTGTAGAGCGTGTCGATGACGAGGGTCGACTTGCCGCCGCCGGACACGCCCGTGACGCAGGTGAAGAGGCCGAGCGGCACGTTGGCCGTGACGTTCTTGAGGTTGTTGCCGCGGGCGCCGGCGAGCTTGAGCATGCGGCTCTTCTGCGGCTTGCGCCGCTTCGGCGGCACGGGCACCGAGAGACGCCCGCTCAGATATTGCCCGGTCAGCGAATTCGGATCGGTGATGATGTCCTCGGGCTTGCCCTGGGCGACGATCTCGCCGCCATGGATGCCGGCGCCGGGGCCGACGTCGACGACATGATCCGCCGTCAGGATCGCGTCCTCGTCGTGCTCCACGACGATGACCGAATTGCCGAGGTCGCGCAGGCGGCGCAGCGTGCCGAGCAGGCGCTCGTTGTCGCGCTGGTGCAGGCCGATGGAGGGCTCGTCCAGCACGTAGAGCACGCCCGTGAGGCCGGAGCCGATCTGCGAGGCGAGGCGGATGCGCTGGCTCTCGCCGCCCGACAGCGAGCCCGAGCCGCGCGAGAGGGTGAGATAGTCGAGCCCGACGTCGAGCAGGAAGGTGAGGCGCTCGCGGATCTCCTTGAGGATGCGCCCGGCGATCTCGTTCTGCTTGTCGCTTAGCCGGTCGGGCAGCGTCTCGAACCACCTCCTGGCCTCGGCGACCGACATCTGCGCCACCTCGCCGATGTGCCGGCCGTCGATCTTCACCGCCAGCGCCTCGGGCTTGAGGCGGTGGCCGCCGCAGGCGCCGCAGGGCGTCTCCGACATGAACCGGCCGATCTCCTCGCGGGCCCAGTCGCTCTCGGTCTCCTTCCAGCGGCGCTGCAGGTTGTTGACGACGCCCTCGAAGGGCTTCTTCACCTCGTAGGAGCGCAGGCCGTCGTCATAGGCGAAGCGCACGGCCTCGTCGCCGGTGCCGTAGAGGATGATGTCGCGCGCCTTCTCGGGCAACTCGTCCCACGGCTTCGAGACCGGGAAGTCGAAGTGCCTCCCCAGCGCCTCGAGCGTCTGGCCGTAATAGGGCGAGGTGGACTTCGCCCAGGGTGCGATGGCGCCGCCGCGCAGGGTCAGCCGCCCGTCCGGCACCACGAGGTCGGGGTCGATCTGCATCTCGTGGCCGAGGCCACCGCAGACCGGGCAGGCGCCGAAGGGATTGTTGAAGGAGAAAAGGCGCGGCTCGATCTCGGGGATGGTGAAGCCCGAGACAGGGCAGGCGAAACGCGAGGAGAAGACGAGGCGCCGCGCCTCGCCCTTGTCGTCCTTCTCGTCCGCGAATTCCATCACGGCGATGCCGTCGGCGAGCTCGAGCGCCGTCTCAAGCGATTCCGACAGGCGCGCGGCGATGTCGGGCCGCACGACGAGGCGGTCGACCACCACGTCGATGTCGTGCTTGAGCTTCTTGTCGAGCGCTGGGGCCTCGGCGATCTCGTAGAACTGACCGTCGATCTTCACGCGCTGGAAGCCGCGCTTCATGAAATCGGCGAGCTCCTTGCGGTACTCGCCCTTGCGACCCCGCACCACGGGGGCGAGGAGATAGAGACGGCTCTTCTCCGGCAGGGCGAGCACGCGGTCGACCATCTGGCTGACCGTCTGGCTCTCGATCGGCAGGCCGGTGGCCGGCGAATAGGGTACGCCCGCGCGCGCCCACAGGAGGCGCATGTAGTCGTAGATCTCCGTGACCGTGCCGACGGTGGAGCGAGGGTTCTTCGAGGTGGTCTTCTGCTCGATGGAGATGGCGGGGGAGAGCCCGTCGATCTGGTCGACGTCCGGCTTCTGCATCATCTCCAGGAACTGACGGGCGTAGGCGGAGAGCGACTCGACATAGCGGCGCTGGCCTTCGGCATAGATGGTGTCGAAGGCGAGCGACGACTTGCCGGAGCCGGACAGGCCCGTGAAGACGACGAGCTTGTCGCGCGGGATGGTGAGGTCGACGTTCTTGAGATTGTGCTCGCGCGCACCACGGATGGTGATGGTGCGGGTGGCGGCCGCCTCGGCGGCATGGTCGAAGAGATCGTCGATGGGAGCCATGGATCACAAACCGGCTGAGCCGCGCCGAAGACTCGACGCTGCAGAAGAAGAGCAGTCACCGCACCACATGCGGGTTCCTGAGAACCCAGGAAACGCCGTCCTGCAGGGCATGCACGGCCGCATCCCTTCCGAAACGGCAATCGGGCCCGCAAGCGAACCCGATATAATGCGCCTCACGGCGATTGCCCACTGGAACCGGGTCGCCGCCGGCAGGCGCGGCCGGCATTCCTGCCCGCGTTGCTCGGCACGCCGTTGCAAAGGGCGGCTTGCACATTGCGAGTCGGAGCGATAAGAACATAGCAAGAACGATGAGACATGCAACTGTGGACAAGCCGTCATCCCGTCCGCCCGCCGCTATCAGGCGCCGGGGCGGCTCTGGTTTAAGGTCGGTGTCGAAACGAGCGGAGGTGGAGGTATGGCGGGCAGCGTCAACAAGGTGATCCTCATCGGCAATCTGGGACGCGACCCGGAAGTGCGCACGTTCCAGAACGGCAACCGCGTCTGCAACCTGCGCATCGCGACCTCAGAGACGTGGCGGGACAAGACGAGCGGCGAGCGGCGCGAGAAAACCGAATGGCACACGGTCGTCATCTTCAACGAGAACCTGCTGCGCGTGGCCGAGCAGTATCTCAAGAAGGGCTCGAAGGTCTATATCGAAGGTCAGCTCGAAACCCGCAAGGCGACCGATGCCTCGGGCGGGGAACGCTATTTCACCGAGGTTGTGCTGCGCCCGTTCCGCGGCGAACTGACCATTCTCGACAGCCGCGGCGGCGGCGGCGAGATGGGTGAAGACGGCGGCGGCTTCGGCGGCTCGCGCGGCTCGGATTTCGGCCGCGCCTCGCCGATGGAGCGCAAGCCGGCCGCCTCGGGCAGCACAGGCGGCTACTCTGGCGATCTCGACGACGATATCCCCTTCTGATAGCAAGGGTTTCACCGATGCTCGGGCGACGCAGGCATCCGCCGACGTCGCCCGAAGTGCGTGAGAGACGAAGGACCGGGCGGCGATGGCGAGCGAGTACGATACGGATGCGATGGTAGCGGGCCTGTCGCGCTGGGTGCTGGAGGAAAGTCCGACCCGCGATGCGGCGGCCGTCAACCGCATGATCGACATCGTAGCCGCGGAGGCGCAGGGGCTGCCGATCGCGGTGGAGCGGCTGCCCGGCAAGCAGGGGCTCGGCGACACACTCGTCATGCGCGCTGGCCCGCGCACGGATGCCAAGGGCATCCTCATCATGTCTCATGTCGACACCGTGCATCCCATGGGGACCATCGACGGGCCGCTGCCGCTGCGGCGCGACGAGGACAAGCTCTACGGGCCGGGCATCTATGACATGAAGGGCGGCGCCTATCTCGCCCTTGAGGCCTTCAAGCGTGTGGCCGCGGCGGGATCGGCACTGCTGCCGATCACCTTCCTGTTCACGCCCGACGAAGAAATAGGCAGCCCCACGACGCGC
Source organism: Chelatococcus sambhunathii (assembly GCF_001418005.1). Taxonomy (GTDB): domain Bacteria; phylum Pseudomonadota; class Alphaproteobacteria; order Rhizobiales; family Beijerinckiaceae; genus Chelatococcus_A; species Chelatococcus_A sambhunathii. The sequence goes on from NZ_LIOL01000002.1 coordinate 238,478, forward strand.
GAGATCATCGAGGATCAGGCCCGCCGGGCCTCCTATGCGCTGGTGACGGAGCCGGCGCGCGACGGCGGCAAGATCGTTACCGCCCGCAAGGGGGTGGGGCGCTTCGACGTGCGCATCGAGGGGCGGCCGGCCCATTCCGGCACGAGCCACCAGCTCGGCCGCAGCGCCATCCGCGAGGCGGCGCGGCAGATCCTCGACATCGAGGCGATGACCGACTACGGGCGCGGCATCACCACCACGGTCGGCCTCGTCTCCGGCGGCACGGCGGCCAACGTCATCCCGCACTTCACCTATTTCTCCGTCGACCTCAGGGTGATCGAGGATGCCGACGGTGTATCGGCGAGCGAGAAGATCCTCGCCCTCAAGCCCTACGATCCGGATGTGAAGCTGACGATCACGGGCGGCATGAACCGCCCGGCCTATGTGAAGACCGACGAGATCGGCCGGCTGCTCGCCCATGCGCAGCATCTCGCCGCCGACATCGGTTTCGAGCTCGCCGATTCGCCCATGACCGGCGGCGGCAGCGACGGCAATTTCACGGCGGCGCTCGGCGTGCCGACCCTTGACGGCCTCGGCATCGACGGCGAGGGGGCGCATACGCTCCACGAATACGGCCTCATTTCCTCGCTCGCACCGCGCGGGCAGTTGATGCAGCGCCTGCTCGAAACGCTCGCCTGAAGGCACCGTTGCGCCTGCCCGGCAGGCTCCGGGCAAGCCTCGCCCCGCAATTTCGTCTCCGATGCGGCTTCACTCCCGTCGGCGTCCGGCCGGCGGGTTCTTGTGGCGTGCTTGCCGGAGGCGGGTCGGCTCACCGGCAAAGCTTGGGACGAGACGTCTGAGCATGGACGTGGAACGGGCATCGAAGCGCACGGCCGGGCAGGCGGCCCGCCAACGGCTGGAGGACGAACTTGCCTTCGTCGGTTTCGACCGCAAGGACCGGGAGCGGCTGCGGCAACTGAAGCCCGTGGTGGCGGAGGAACTGCCGGCGATTCTCGACGCGCTCGTCGATCATCTCGGCACCAGCGGCGTGGCGGGTGAGCTCTTCACGCGCAAGGACGTGCGCCGCAACATCCGCACCGTCCTCATCGCGCACTGGTTGCGCGTCTGCGATGCCCGCTTCGACGACGGCTATCGCCAGTCGGTTGGAGCGGTGGCGGAGATGTATGCCAGCCTCGGCCTGTGTCCGCGCCTCTGTCTTGCCGGCTATGCCCGTACCACGAGCGCCCTGACCCGCTCTGTTACCCGGGCGATCCTGCGCTCCCGGCATATCTGGGGCCACAATAGTCTCGGCGCCAATCTCGACCTGGCGCTCGACGCGCTGATCAAGGCCGCGATGTTCGATCTCGACCAGTGCATGGCTGCCATGGAAGCGCGCCGGAAGAGCGCGGAAATGACGCAGCGCGAGACACTTGCAGCGGAATTTGAAACTATGGCTTCAGGTCTGGCCGAAGCTGTGTCACTCGCCTCAAGCGACGTGGCGGCTGCGGCCGAGAGGCTCGTTGCCGCAGCCGGGCAGACGAGCCAGCGCTCCCATCAGGTGGCGGCGGTGGTCGAGGACGCCGGCGCGGGTGCTTCCGCGGTCAACGAGGCGGCCGATATCCTGCGGCAGGCGATCGCGGAGGTGACACGGCGCGCGGGCGAAGCCGCCCAATCGGCCAGCGAGGCGAGCGGGCAGGCCGGGCGCACGAGCGAGACGGTCGGCGCCCTGTCGGAGGCCGCGCGGCGCATCGGCGAGATCCTCGGCGTCATCGAGGCGGTCGCCAAGCAGACCAACCTGCTCGCCCTCAACGCCACCATCGAGGCAGCGCGGGCGGGCGAAGCGGGGCGTGGCTTCGCCGTCGTGGCGGCCGAGGTCAAGCAACTCGCCCAACAGACGGCGCGTGCGACGGACGATATCGCTGGCCACATCCGCGATATCCAGGCCGTCGTCGGTCGCGCCGTGGACGATATCGGGGCGGTGAGCGCCTGCATCGAGGGGGTCAATACGGCCTCCGCCTCAATCTTTTCTGCCGTCGAGCAACAGAGCGTCGGCGCGGCTGCCATCGGCACACACACGGGCCGCGCCAGCGAAGGCGTGCACCGGGCGAAAGACGAGCTATCGCAACTGGTGGCCGATGCCAATACGGCCGGGCGTCTGGCGCAGGAGGTTGCCGAGGCCTCGCGCGCGCTTCTCGCCCGTGCGGACGGCTTCAGGGGAGAGGCTGCCCGTCTTCTGTCGCAGCTGCGGGCCGCCTGAGCGATCATGCGCACCAACGGGGCCTCGACCGCGGCGCCATGCTGCGTTATCGACAGCGGAGAGGGAGGAGGCGTCGATGAGAGCGTTGCGTTGTGACGAGCCGGGAAAGCTCAGCATCATCGAGCGGGACGAGCCGGTTGCCGGCGAAGGCGAGGCGCTGGTGCGCATCCGCCGGGCGGGCATCTGCGGCACCGACTATCATATCTTTCACGGCAACCAGCCCTATTTCAGCTATCCGCGCGTGATCGGCCACGAGCTCTCCGGCGAGATCGTGACGGCGCCGGAGGGCAGCGCGCTCCGGGCCGGCGAGATCGTCTCCATCGAACCCTATCTTTATTGCGGCGCGTGCCGGGCCTGCCGCCTGGGGCGCACCAACTGTTGCCAGCGGCTCGAGGTGCTCGGCGTGCACCGCGACGGCGGCGCCTGCGACCACATCGCCGTGCCGGTGCGCAATGTCGTCCCCGCCGGCGGACTCGGGCTCGACGAGGCGGCGATGGTCGAGTTCCTCGCCATCGGCGCCCATGGGGTGCGCCGCTCCGGCGCCGGTGCGCAGAGCCGCGTGGCCGTGGTCGGCGCCGGCCCCATCGGCATCGCGGCGGCGATCTTTGCCAAGGCGCGCGGCGCGGACGTGTCGGTGATCGACATGAATGCCCGGCGGCTCGCCTTCTGTGCCGACGAGATCGGCGTCGACAGCGTCTACGAGGTGTCGGCGGATCTCGACGAGCGTCTCGATGCCGCGACGGACGGCGAGTTCTTCGACGTCGTCTTCGACGCGACCGGCAGCCCCGCGGCGATGATGAAGGGCTTTTCCCTCGTCGGACACGGAGGCAGCTATGTGCTGCTCTCCATCGTCAATGCCGACATCACCTTCAACGATCCCGCGTTCCACAAGCGCGAGACGACGCTGCTCGGCAGCCGCAACGCGACGCGGGAGGATTTCGAGACGGTGCTTGCGACCATGCGCGCCGGCAAGGTGCCGACCCGCGCCCTCGCAAGCCACCGGGGCAGCCTCGACGAGGCGCCGCAGCTGGTGCGCGCCTGGTCGAAGCCGGAGGCCGGTGTCATCAAGGGACTCATCGAGATCTGACGCGCCCCGTAAGGCCGCGGCCTCGTGGCCGGCCGCGGTCGTCATCCGCGTCGAGATGGCGCCGTGCAGGCCGCAGAGGGCCTGGGCAAAGGCCGCTTCACGGGCGATCCGAACCAAAGGCGCACCAGCGCGTTGTATCGCTGCGAGCAGGTTCGGATCCGGCCGGGCCGGCCTCGCCCGAGGTGATGCACCGATGGGAACAGTCGGCCTCGACCGTGCAACGAGTGCACCCGCTCGCAGCAAGGCGCTGCGCGACACGGGCCGCGCGCTCGGCGGCGCGTTGATCTTCTCCCTGCCAATGCTCATGACGATGGAGATGTGGTGGCTCGGCTTTGCCATGGACCGGCTGCGCCTCGCTCTCCTGCTGGTCGTCTGCCTGCCGCTGCTCATCCTCCTGTCGCGGCGGATCGGCTTCGAGACGACCCGCGCCTGGCGCGAGGATGTGGCCGATGCCCTCTTTGCGCTCGGCATCGGCATGGTGACGAGCGCCGTCGCCCTCGTTGTGTTCGGCGCCATCGGCCCGGGCATGTCCGTTCATGAGATCGCCGGCAAGATCGCCATCCAGGTGGCGCCCGCGAGCATCGGGGCGCTCCTAGCGCGCAGCCAGTTCGGCTCCGAGAGGCGGGGGGAGGAAGACCGGCAAGAGAGTTACTGGGGCGAGATGTTCCTCATGGCGGTGGGTGCCCTGTTCCTGGGCTTCAACGTGGCCCCGACGGAGGAGATGATCGTCATTTCCTACCGGATGACGCCCTGGCACGCGGTGGCGCTTGTCCTGCTCTCGCTGTTCGTCATGCATGGCTTCATCTTCGCCGTGGGCTTCAGGGGCGGCACCGAGCTCACACCGCAGACGCCCTGGTGGAGCGCCTTTGTCCGTTTCACGCTGCCAGGCTACATGCTCGCCATGTTGGTCAGCCTGTACATCCTGTGGACCTTCGGCCGCACCGACGACACCTCGCTCGAACAGGTCATCACCGCGACGATCGTGCTCGGCTTTCCCTCTTCCGCCGGCGCCGCGGCTGCCCGGCTCATCCTTTAGGAGGGCAGGCTGATGCGGACGAACGGAAAGGGCAAGGCCGGCGCTACCGCGAGCTACGAGAAGGCGCTCGAATGGGTCGTCGGCGGCGTCGCTTTCTTCTTTGTCGTCGTGCTGCTGGGCTATCTCTTCGGTCTCGGCGCCTGGGTGGACGGGCAGCCGCCGCGCTTCGCGATCATGGTGGAGAACGTCGAGCAGATCGGCAACGTCTATCAGATGCAGGTGGTGGTAACTAACGAGGGAGACGTCACCGCATCGGACGTGAGGCTGCGCGCGGTGCTGCACCAGGACGTGGGTCCGGACGAGGCGAGGGAGCTGCGCTTCGACTACCTGCCGCAGCGGTCGCAGCGGCGCGGCGCCTTCGTCTTCGAACGGGATCCGCGCAGCGGCGTGACGGTGGACTTGTCCGTGACCAGCTATGTCGAGCCGTGAGATGGGGTGCCGGTCACCGTGGAACGGATTTGGGCAGGGACGCTGTCGGAAAAGTCTCGGTCCGCTCGATGCAGCTCGAGGCCGACTGCTCGTCGAGCTCTTCCAGCAGCCGCAGCCGCGCACGGCTGAGTCGGCTCTTCACCGTGCCGAGGGCACAGCCGCAGATCTCGCCCGCTTCTTCGTAGCTCATGCCGAGAACGCCCACGAGCACGATGATCTCGCGGTGCTGGGGCGGCAGGCGCTGGATGGCTTCATAAAGCTCGCGCCCGCGGGTCGACCATTCCTGCGTCGCGTCGACGCGCAGGCGCGTCGACGCGCAGTCGCTCACCCCCGGGGCCTCCCGTCGGGCAAGCTTCGCCTGCGTGTAGAACGTGTTGCGCATGATGGTGAACAGCCACGATTTCAGGCTGGTGCCGGCTTCGAACTGCTCGATCTTGGCGAGAGCCTTGGTCAAAGTCTCCTGTACGAGGTCGTCAGCATCGCTGGTGTTGCGGCAGAACGTGCGCGCGAAGGCACGCAGGGCAGGAATGAGCGCGACGATCTCGGAGCTAGATTGTTGGTGCGAGGCGTGTCCTTTCTCGAGCCTTCGGTCAGGCTGCATGGCGATTGCCTCCGCAGAATCGTGTGCTGGCATCCGAGCCGCCCCTCCGGCCCGTCCTCTTGGGACAATGTTCGCCCCGTCCGATAGTTCCGCGATCTCGGGGAAAAATCGATGCCGCCGAGGCGCTGGTCTCGGGCTGGGGGCGGGTTGGGCCGGCGGGGCAAGGCGAGCCGGTCGTCGCCGCGCTATACGATCGATCCGGGGAACTGGTTCATGACGAACCGGCTGCGGTCGAAGCCGTGTTGCGCAGCGCCAGCTTCGTCATCACCGACCCGCTGGAGCGGCGTTATCTCTTCAAGGCGCGGTCAACGGCACGACGCGACCGAACGGCCGCTGTCTTGGCCGCCCTGACGGCAGTCGACACCGCCGTAATCTCGTCAACCCTGGTCCTTCTCGCGCCGCTGCCTCGTCAGCGCCTCCTGGAGCTCGAGGGCAAGCACGAGCAGTCGCTCGGGCACCGGTTCGCGCTCGATTTCGTCGAGCAGCAACCGGATGTCTCTCGCGCACGTCGCCGAGGCAGTCGGTTCCTTCATGTGCTTGCCGATATTCTCGCCCATGACGGCCCTAACAATTGTTAATCACATGAGCCTCGCCCCTTGCCGTCGCGATTGCAAGCGAAACATCACCATTTGACAGAGATTTCAAGGTGTTCCGATCTGTCGGCTGGTATCAGGAGAAGGCGCGCCGCGGGTTCTGGATCGGCGGATCGCCCGGTGCCAGAGGGCCGGACCGTCCGTTTCGTCGGAATTGCGACCAAGCCCGCCGCCCAGCAGGCTATGGGGCTTCGGCTCCTCCACAGGCGGATGGGCAGTGGGCGGGGAATCGGAGTGGGCGACTGGGGTGCGGAGGCCGAGCCCGGGCGGGGATGGGCCCATCTCGCGGGGGCGGATCTCCGGGACAGGCAGACGAAGGTATGATGCATTGGCATGCTTCGCTTCCTTCACGATCGTGGCGGCGGCGCGTGTCGGCGCGGAGAAGCTCGCGGCCCTAACCGTCGACGCGGCGGCCTGTTCCAGCCTCGGTTGCGGGACGGGCGCAGGCTATGAGGCAGTCGCCTGTATCCGTCCCGAGCGAGCCGTGGCTGCGCCGGTCATCCGTGTCGACTGGCCGCCGGCCGGCGATCGCTGCGCCCGTAGCGTCTCGCCCGTCTCGTAGCCGGCGCCGAAGGGGCGGGAGAAGGAACATCCGCGCCGCGAAGCCGTTGAGGGAAAGGACCATTTAGCAGGGATCAGCCGAGGAGCAGGCCATGGCCGAGCGCCCGGTCTGGAAGGGCCAGCTGCGTTTGTCGCTCGTCTCCATTCCGGTGGAGATGTATTCGGCGACGAACACGTCGGCGCGCATCTCCTTCCGCCAGATACACAAGCCCTCGGGCAAGCGCGTGCAGTACCAGAAAGTCGTGCCCGGCGTCGGACCGGTGAAGAACGACGATGTCTGGAAGGGCTACGAGGTCGAGGACGACGAATATGTGCTGATCGATCCGGATGAGATCGACGCCATCAGGCTCGAGACGAAGAAGACGCTCGAGCTCGTGCATTTCGTTGATGTCTGCGAGATCCCTCCGCTCTACTTCGACCGTCCGTATTTCCTCGCCCCCACCGACGAACTGGCGGAAGACGCCTTCCGGGTGGTGCGTGACGCGCTCGCGGAGACGCGCAAGGCGGGGCTCGGCCAGCTCGCCATGCGCGGCCGGGAATATCTCGTCGCCGTGCGGCCGTGCGGCAGCGGCCTTTTGGCGGAGACGCTCCACTACGAGGAAGAGATTCGCAAGACCGACGCCTTCTTCTCCTCGATCTCGCGCAAGGCCGCCGAGAAGGACCTGCTCGAGGTCGCCAAGCAGTTGATTGACCGCAAGAGCGGCCCCTTCGACGCGAGCGCCTTCGAGGACCGCTATGCCGAGGCCATCCGGACCCTGATCGACGAGAAGGTCAAGGGGCGCAAGCCGAAGCGCGTGAGGGCCGAGGAGGAGGCCCGGCCGCGCGGCGGCAATGTCGTCGACCTGATGTCGGCCCTCAAGGAGAGCCTCGAGAAATCCGGCACGCAGCCGTCGTCGCCGAAGAAGCGGCCGGCGCAGAAGAAGCCGGCCGGGAAGGCGGCCCCGGCCTCGCGGCGCAAGAAGTCGGCGTGAGGGGCCCATGGCCGAGGTGCGGCATCTGCTCAGGGAATACCGGGAGCGGCGGGATTTCACCAGGACAGCCGAACCCGACGTCACGGCCGAGGCCCGCACCGGCGAGGGGCTGCTCTTCGTCGTGCAGAAACATGCCGCGACGCGCCTCCACTACGATTTCCGCCTCGAATGGCAGGGTGTTCTGAAGAGCTGGGCGGTGACGCGCGGCCCGAGCCTCGACCCTGCCGACAAGCGGCTCGCGGTGCGGACCGAGGACCATCCGCTCGCCTATGGCGACTTCGAGGGCATCATTCCCAAGGGCCAGTACGGCGGCGGCACGGTCATGCTGTGGGACCGCGGCACCTGGGAGCCTGTCGGCGACCCTGACGAGGGCCTGCGCCGCGGCAAGCTGACCTTTCGCCTTCACGGCGAGCGGCTGTCGGGCGAATGGGCCCTCGTGCGCATGGCGCCGAAGCCGGGCGACAAGCGCGAGAACTGGCTGCTGATCAAGCATCAGGAGGAAACCTCCGGCCGGCGCCGCCCGCCGGACATTCTGACGCGCCATACCCGCAGCGTCGCCTCCGGGCACACGATGGAGGAAATCGCCGCTGAGGGGCGCACGATCGCCCCCGAGGATGTGGCGCCGGAGCGACGCGCCCGGCGGCCGGCGGCGAAGGCTGCGGAGAAAAAGGCCCGCAAGGGCGGCCGGGGCGGGCATGCGCTGCCGCGCTGGGTGGAGCCGCAGCTCGCTACGCTGGTCGACGCCGCGCCCGAGGGCGGGCAATGGCTGTCGGAGATGAAATACGACGGCTACCGCGCCCTGGTCGCCATCGGCGGCGGCACCTGCCGCGTCTATACCCGCAACGGCAAGGACTGGACCGATCGCTTCCCCGAGGTCGCGCAGGCGGCCGGCCGTCTCGACACGTCGGGCACCCTGATCGATGGCGAGATCGTCGCCTTCGACGAGAAGGGCAAGACCGACTTTTCCACCCTGCAGGCGGCGTTGCAGGAGGGCAGGAGAGGACTGACGTTCTTCGCCTTCGATCTCCTGTGGCTCGACGGCGAGGACGTCCGCGGGCGTCCCCTCACCGAGCGCAAGGACCTGCTGCAGCAGCTCCTCGGCGAGGCCGGGCCGCCGCTCATCTATTCGACGCATGTCGTCGGCAACGCGTCCGAGGTGAACCGGCGGCTGTGCGCGGCCGGGCACGAGGGAATCGTCGCCAAGCGGGCGGAGGACGCCTACCGCTCCGGCCGCGGGCGCAGCTGGCTGAAGGTGAAATGCGGAGCGCGCCAGGAGTTCGTCATCGGCGGCTATAGGCCGAGCGACAAGAAGGGCCGCACCGTCGCCTCGCTGCTGATCGGCGTCAACGAGGGAGGCAAGCTCGTCTACAAAGGACGGGTGGGGGCCTTCGAGGGCGACCATCTGGCGCGGCTGGAGCAGCTCCTCGCCAGCCGCGGCCGCAAGACCTCGCCCTTCGCCGAGCTGCCGCGCGATATCGCTCGACGGGCTCGCTTCGTGCGGCCGGACATCGTCGTCGAAGTCGGCTTTACTGAATTCACGCGCGAAGGCGCCGTCCGCCACGGCGTTCTGAAGGGCATCCGCGAGGACAAGCCGGCGCGCGAGGTGGTGTTGGAGACACCCAGGGGGACGGCCATGCAGGAGCACGAAGCGCGGGATGTCATCGCCGGCATCAGGCTGTCCAACCCGGACAAGGTGCTCTTCGCCGAGCAGGGCGTGACGAAGGCCGATCTGGCGGCCCATTACGAGCGCGTGGCCGGGCGGATCCTGCCCTTCGTCTCGGAACGTCTTCTCAGCCTCGTGCGCTGCCCCGAGGGGGCCGGCACACAGTGCTTCTTCCAGAAGCACGGCAACAAGACCGTGGCCCGCGAGCTCAAGCGCCGCGAGATCACCGAGAGCGACGGCGAGCGCGGCGTCTATCTCTATGTCGACGACCTCGCGGGTCTCGTCGCCGGCGTGCAGATGGGGACGCTCGAATATCACATCTGGGGCTCGCGCATCGATCGCCTCGACCAGCCGGACCGGCTGGTCTTCGATCTCGATCCCGACGAGGGGCTCGACTTCGCCGCCGTGCGCGCCGCCGCCTTCGACCTGCGCGAGCGGCTCGCGACGCTCGGCCTTCAGACCGTGCCGCTGCTGACCGGCGGCAAGGGCATCCATGTCATCGCCCCCCTCGTGCGCCGGGCGGACTGGCCGATGGTCAAGGCCTTCGCCCGCGGCTTCGCCCGGCTCATCGCCGGGGAAGAGCCGGACCGCTATGTCGCCCAGGCCTCGAAGGCCAAGCGCGCCGGCCGCATCTTCGTCGACTGGCTGCGCAACGAGCGCGGCTCCACCGCCATCGCGCCCTATTCGACGCGGGCGAAGAAGAACGCGCCGGTCGCGACCCCTGTGGGCTGGGACGAGTTGCGGACCATCGACACCGCCCAGGCCTTCACCATTGCCGACATGGAGAGACGCCTGTCGATGCCGGATCCCTGGGCGGGTGAAGCCGAGGGGCGCCAGGCGATCACGAAGACCATGCTCGGGAAGGTGGGTGCCGAGGAGGGCTGAGAAGGTCCGGGCCGCGTCATCGGGCCGGGGACAGTCCGCTTGGGGAGTGGTTGGGGGGCACACGCGCGTCTCCGGGCGCCCTTTCGCAACGGCCCGCAAGCAAGGTGAGTCCCATGAAACGGGCACGACCGACGCAGGTGCTGCCGCCCGAAGCGCCGGGACCGTGGAGCGTCTGCGGCGCTACATCGACCTCGGAAAGACGGGGGACAAGGTGCCCTTTCCCGACCCCGCAGCCGCGCCGCTCGGCACCGACGACGAGGCGGCCGGAACGCCCACCACGGCTGCGGAAGTGCACTCGGAGAGTCGCACGTTGACGCCGCAGCCGCACAGCCGCCGCGCCATCATCGTCGCGGCCGGGATCGCGGGCGCGGCGGTCGTCTTCATCATGCTGTCGCGGCCCTCGGGTGAGGAGCCGCGACAGGCCGTGGGCGGGGCGTGATTGGGTGTCGCTTCAGGCCGGCACCGCCGTACTTCGAGACAGCAGGCGCCGGAAAAAGGGGCCCAGCCGGCGTCCGCTACATCGCAGACCAGGGGAAGGGGATGGGGGCGACGCACCACCGCCGGCTGGACGTCAACCAACGATCGATGACGGGCATTGTTCCGCTCCGCGACTAAAAATCGCATAAAAATTTCTGCGGGTCGCCCGGCGGCAGGCTCTCTGGGCTTCGGAACCTTTCCGGCCCCGTCAAGGTTCGGGGGCATTCACGGTGGCGGCCCGCGACAGCGTGCAGAGCGGGCTGTGCCGGACCTCAAGGAGACCAAGAAGGGTACGGACAATGCCGAGAGAACGATCCCCCTGGTACGGCGACGACCGGGAGTATTTCGAAACCGACGACCTGCGCTATCGCGACCGTGACTACGGGCCGATGAGCGAGGATGAATGGGCGCGGCAGGTGCGCCGCAACAACCCCTACGAGGACTATTACGAGCGCCGCTACGGCCGTGGCTACAACGAGTGGCCGCGCCGCGACCCGCGCTATGACCTCGCCCCGACCGGGGCCGGGCGCTATTCGGCCCTCTATGAGGGCACCTACGGCACCGGCGGGCGCCGCCAGCGCCAGCCCTACGGCGGACGGGAACACTACGCGCGCGACTATCATGCCCGCCGGCCCGAGGAGCGCGACTTCTGGGACAAGGCGAGTGACGAGATCTCGTCCTGGTTCGGCGACGAGGAGGCCGAGAGGCGGCGGCGGCAGGACCAGTACCGCGGTCACGGCCCGAAGGGCTACACCCGCTCGGACGAACGCATCAAGGAGGATGTGAGCGACCGCTTGAGCGACGACCCCTCGCTCGATGCATCGGGCATCGAGGTGAGTGTCGAATCGCATGAGGTGACCCTCTCCGGCGAGGTCTACAGCCGTTACGACAAGCGGCGGGCCGAAGATATCGCCGAGGACGTGTCGGGCGTCACCCATGTCCAGAACAATCTGAGGGTGAACGCCAGAGCGACGGGCCCGGACACGGGCGTGAACACGACCTTCTGACACTTTCCGGATCGGCAGCCCGCCGTCCTGCGCCGGCCGGCTCGCGGCCGGCGCTTTCGTGAGACGCCATGCTCGCCCATGCGCAAACGGCTTCCGTCCTCCCGCCCGATCCGCCTGCGAGCGCGGAGGCCGCCGATCTTCTCTACATCAACGACGGGGAGCCGGGCATCCGGCGCAGGCGCGCCGGGCGCGGCTTCTTTTATGTCGATGCCGCCGGCCGGCGTGTCGAGGACGAGGCGACGATGGCGCGCATCCGTAGCCTCGCCATTCCGCCCGCATGGACCGACGTGTGGATCGCCCCGACGGGCCGCGGCCATATCCAGGCGACGGGGCGGGACCAGCGCGGCCGCAAGCAATATCGCTATCATCCGCTCTGGACAGCCTGCCGCGACGAGGTGAAATACGCGACGCTCGCCGCCTTCGCCCGCGCCCTGCCGCGGATGCGCCGGCGGGTGCGGCGCGACCTCGCGCTGAAGGGGGTGCCGCGCGAGCGGGTGCTGGCCGCGGTCGTATGGCTGCTCGACCGCGCCATGATCAGGATCGGCAACGAGACCTATCGGCGCCAGAACAAGAGCTTCGGCCTGACCACGCTGCGGGCGCGCCATGTCGCGGTGCGCGGCGCGTCGCTGCGCTTCGCCTTCCGCGGCAAGTCCGGCAAGGAATGGAATCTCGGGATCGAGGACCGGCGCATCGCCAAGGTGATCCGCAGCGTCCAGGACCTGCCGGGGCAGCATCTCTTCCAGTATCGCGACGAGGACGGCAGCCGTCGCCCGGTCTCTTCTCAGGACGTGAACGACTACATCCGCGCCGCGAGCGGCGGCGAGCCCTTCAGCTCCAAGCAGTTCCGCACATGGGGCGGTACGGTGCTGGCTGCCCGCCTCCTCTCGGGGACGCCGCTTCCGGTAACGAAACGTGAAAGGGCGCGGAGCCTCAACGAGGTGATCGACGCCGTGGCCGCCCAGCTCGGCAACACGCGGGCGATCTGCCGGCGCTGCTACATCCATCCCGGGCTGATCAGCGCGTGGGAGGACGGCCGGCTCGCCGAGGAACTCGCGAATGCGCGCGCCGGGCTCGGCCGCACACCCGCGGGGTTGGCACGCGACGAGGCGGCGGTCCTCGCCTGGCTCGATCGGCAAGAGGGATAGACGGCCTCAAGCGAGCTACATGAGGAGGGGCCCGCCAACGGCACGACGGGCACGGCAATGCGGTACGCGCGATCACATCCTGCGCGCTGGCTGCCGGCGTTGCCGCTTTCGCGATCACGTGCCACGGCGCCAATGACATTGGCGTGAAACGAACCTTGCCCGGCGCAGACGCCGGCTCCATGGGTCGCAAGTGCCGGTACGCCGCTTGGGGCGGAAGCGTCGGCCTCACGACTGGCGGCTTTGAGGGCCAGTCTGCCGGCTGATGGCAATGGCCTCGCCGATGACCTCGGGATCGCCGATATGGTTGATGAGCGCCAGGACCAGGCGGGACCAGGTCTTCAGGCTTTCAGCCTCGCTCAAGCCATCGTGCAGACGCACGAGCCGTTCGTAGATGTCGTCCGGGTTGGACAGGTTGGGGGCGGTGATCAGTTGCGCCATGTCTCTCGTCCCATGTCTGCCGCGCGACCCATGGCGCGGGCGAGTGCTGCTGCGATCTTCGTCGCATCCGGCCGTTTCCAGCGGGCCGCGACATACTGGTCGGGACGCACCAGGCAGGCGGCTCCCTCCTCAAGCGACAGGCGGTCGGCGGCCATCCCGGTGACGGGCACGACCCGCAGCCCGGCCGGTACGTCGCCCCGCCAGCCGCGGGTCAGGAGTACAAAGTCGTCGCCCAGCTGATCTAGCAGCCAGCCGTCGCCGTGGGGGGCGTCCAGCATCGGGCTGCCGGGGGGCACGCCGCCTCGCCAGTCGTCCTCGTCCTGGGTCGAGAGCCGGCTTGCGGGATAGCTCACCGGCGTCGACAGCCGGCCGGAGTTCACGAAGGGGCGGGCGAAGGCATGGTCATGCGCCAGTTCCAGCACCGCATCGCGCAGCGCCCGGCTCGCCGTCGATTTCGGCGTCAGGAAATCGGTCGATCGGGTCGAGTTCAGGATGTTCTCGTCCGCCGTGACGGTCGCCTCCTCGTTATAGGTCTCGATCAGTTCCTCGCCGGCCTTGCCGCGCAGGACGAGATCGAGCTTCCAGCCGAGGTTGTCGATATCGGCGAAGCCGCCGTTGCAGCCCCGGGCCCCGAAGGGCGAGACGAGATGGGCTGCGTCGCCGGCGAAGATGGTCCGGCCGTGGACGAAGCGTGCCATGCGGCGGCACTGGAAGGTGTAGACGCTGTACCATTCTCGCTCGAAGGCGACGTCCTCACCGAGCATGGCGCGGATATAGGGCTCCACGTTCTCGGGGCGGATGGCCGCCTCGCGGTCGATGTTCCAGCCGAGCTGGAAGTCGAGCCGCCAGACGTCGTCGGGCTGGCGGTGCATCAGTGCCGACTTGCCGGGGTTGAAGGGCGGATCGAACCAGAACCAGCGCTCGCAAGGCATCTCGCGGTTCTTCATGCGGATGTCGGCGATCAGGAAGTTGTCCTCGAAGACGCGCCCCTCGAAATCGAGCCCCAGCCGATCGCGCACGGTCGAGCGCGAGCCGTCGCAGGCGATCAGCCATTCCGTCCGGAGCCTGTAGCGACCGTCGGCGGTCGCGATCTCCAGCGCGACACCGTCGTTCGCGGGCTTAACGCCCTCGACCGTGTGGCCCCAGCGGATCTCGACATTGGGCAAGGCGCTGAGCTCGTCGAGCAGATATTCCTCGAGATAGTACTGCTGGAGATTGATGAAGCCGGGACGCTTCTGGTCCTTCACCGGCAGCATGTCGAACTGGTAGACGGGGGTATCGTTCGCGCCCCAGAAGACCTTGCCGACATTCCAGGTCACGCCCTTTTCCACGACCGGGTCGCCCACGCCGAGGCGGTCTAGAATGTCCAGCGAGCGCTTTGAGAAGCAGATCGCTTTCGAGCAATGCGCGATGTAGTCCAGCTTGGTCACGACCGTCACCGGATGGCCGCGGCGGCCGAGGTCGAGCGCCATGGCAAGGCCCACCGGCCCGGCCCCAACGATCACGACGCGGGCGCGATCCTCTGGTGCGGCGGGGGCAGGGGTGGCGCCGATCTTCTTGTACACGGGGATGCCCTGAGCATTCACCATGATGTCCTCCCGACCACCGGTCAGCCCTGCAGCTTGGCCCAGACCTCGCGATCGCGCTCGGCCGTCCAGATGCGCGGATGCTCGATGCCGTCGTATTCGTCCCACAGGCGCTGCACGTCGAAGGGCAGGCAATGTTCGAAGATCGGCCACGAGCCGAATTCGGGCGCGAGGGCGTCGCGGGTGGCCTCGAAGGCTTCCTTCAAACTGCCGCCCGCCTTGTGGACGCGCCCGACGTTCTCGATCATGCCGTTCAGGAACTTGCGGGTCTGTTCGACCGCCGCATCGGTCTCCGCGACGCCGCGCGCCACGGCGCCGCGCCCGCCGATCAGGTTCTCGGCGCGGTAGGCCTTGACGTTGTCGAGCGTCTTGCCGACCCAGTCGAAATGATAGGCATCGCCCGTGTAGAGCGCGGCCTTTGCTTCGACGAGGTCGCCCGCATAGAGCGTGCGCGTCTTATCGTGCCATACGGTGATGTCGCCGCCGGTATGACCGCGGCCCAGGAAGCGCAGCGCGAGCCGGCCGCGCCCGCCGCCGAGCTCGATGTCGTATTCGCTCTCGAAGGTGATCGTCGGCCAGGTCAGGCCAGGCACCTCTTCGGCATTCTTGGCGAGGCGCGGCATGCGGCCGAACTCGCTCTTCCAGTCCTCCTCGCCGCGCTCCGCCACCAGATCGCGGGAGGCGCGGGACATGATGATGTCCTGTGCTTCGAAGGCGCTGGCGCCCAGCACACGCACGGCATGATAGTGGGTGAGGATGAGGTAGCGGACCGGCTTGTCGGTATGCTCGCGCAGGATCTTCAGCCAGTCGCGCGAGGCCGCCGGCGTGGCGCGCGACTCGATGGCGACGACGAAATCCTCCCCCTCGACGGCGCCGACATTGGGATCGCCCTCGGCAGTCAGCGCATAGACGCCGTCGGCGAGAATCTCGAGCGTGTCGGTCTTGCGGGCGGTGTCGGCTGAGGATGCGAACGGCTTGCCCATGGTTGTCTCCTCTTCCATGCTTCCGGCTGGAATGTCTTCGAAATAATTTCTAATGAAACGATCGCGGGCTGTATGTCATTAGGTCTGACGACAGCGACCGGCGCCTTGCGACGGCGAGGGAAGAGAAGGGACCCATGTCTTCGGCCGGCTTGATCGACCCGGACCGCGCCGCGGCCTTGCTCGATACGCGCGATCCGGCGGTGTTTTCGGACCGCCTGCTCGAGGCCGCGCACACGGTCGCCGGGATCGAGGAGCTCTTCGCCTTTCGCGTCGGCGAGGGTGCGCCCGAGACGCTGGCCTTGTCCAGCGAGCTGGCCGAAGCACCCGAGCGGGCGGGGGCCTATGCGCGACGCTTTCATCGCAGCGACCCCGCCGTTTCCGCGCGCCTCGCGGCACGCCAGGGAACCGGCTTCGTCTGCCGCATTCCCGCCGCTGCGATCGCGCTCGGCACCTACCGCAGGCTCTGTTTCGAGCGCCCGCGCTTCTCGGAGAAGATCTGCTTCGGCTGGCGCGCGCCCGCGCACAGCCTCGTGGTGAACTTCTACCTGCGCCGGACAGGGGCCGAGGTGGACATGGCGCAGCTCGGCGCGCTGGCGCAGGTCGCCATCACCGGACTGACGCGCCTGATGCGACAGCGTGCCGAGGGCGCTCCGCTCGTGCAGCAGGTGGAGCGCCGCCTGGCCGAAGCCCATCGCAGGCTGACCCCGCGCGAGCGCGAGGTCTGCGCCCGCACGCTCGCCGGCCGGACGGCGCGTGAGATCGGCGAGGAACTGGGGCTGGGGGTCGGGACGGTGCTGACCTATCGCCAGCGCGCCTATCAGAAGCTCGGCGTATCGAAGGCGAACGATCTGCTCGCCGCCGTCATCGAGTGACGGCGGGCGCGGATCGCCCGGTTTTTCAAGTGGTTGTGCATTTTCGCCCGGTCCATCGTTGCCGCTTGTCGCCGCGCCTCGGCAAGAGTGTTGTTGCAAATGAAACGAAAAGTGAGGTAGGAGAGTCGCACCACGACGATCTGCCGCCGCGCCGCCGAGGCGTGCCTGCGAGCGCAGACACACCAGGGAGATACGACGCCGATGGCCGGGAAGCCGTTGCGCAGCTGGGTGCCGGCAGCGAATGCGGACGATTGCGATTTTCCCATCCAGAACCTGCCCTATGGCGTGTTTTCCACGCGGGGCGGGGCGCCGCGCTGCGGTGTCGCCATCGGCGACATGATCGTCGATATGGCGGCGTGCGAGGCGCGGGGTCTTGTTGATGCCGGCGGCACCTTTGCGCAGCCGCAGTTGAACGAGTTCATCGCTCTGGGGCGCGGCAAGTGGGACGAGGTGCGCGCCAGACTGACGGCGCTCCTCGCTGAAGGCGGCGACGAGAGCCTGCCGCTCGTGCCGATGGCGGCAGCGCGGATGCATCTGCCGATCCGGGTGACCGAGTTCACCGATTTCTATGCCTCGAAGAACCACGCCTTCAACGTGGGCGTGCTGTTCCGCGGGCCCGAGAATGCGCTGCCGCCGCAATGGACGCACATGCCAATCGGCTACAACGGGCGGGCGTCCTCGGTCGTGGTCTCGGGCACGCCGATCCGGCGGCCGATGGGACAGGTCAGGGGAGAGGACGGGCCGGTCTGGAGCCGCTGCCGGCGGCTGGACCTCGAGCTGGAGCTCGGCGCCATCGTCGGCGCCGACAGCCGCATGGGCGAGCGTGTCAGCGTCGAGGAGGCCGAGGCGATGATCTTCGGCTATGTGCTGCTGAACGACTGGTCGGCCCGCGACATCCAGGCCTGGGAATACCAGCCCCTCGGCCCGTTCCAGTCGAAGGCGCTCGGGACCACCATCGGCGCATGGGTGGTGACGCAGGCCGCGCTCGAGCCGTTCCGCTGCCAGGGGGCCGAGCGGGTTGCACCGCTGTTGCCCTATCTGCGTGAGGAGCGCCCCGGCTTCTATGACCTCATCGTCGGCTGGACCATGAATGGCCAGGCGATGGGAAGGACGAACTACAACGTCATGTACTATTCGAGCGCCCAGCAACTGGCGCATCACACGGTATCGGGCTGTCCGATGCGGGTGGGCGACCTCATCGGCTCCGGCACGATCTCGGGGCCGACCCTCGGCGAGACAGGGGCGCTGCTGGAGATGACGCAGGGCGGCAAGAACCCTGTCGTTGTCAACGGCGAGGAGCGCACCTTCATTGAGGATGGCGACGAGATCGGGCTCTATGCCTATGCTCGGGGCGATGGCTACCGCATCGGTTTTGGCCCCTGCACGGGGCGCATCCTGCCGGCGCAGGAGTGAGTGCGATGGCGGCCGCACGGGTGCTACTGCACGACTACTGGCGCTCTTCCGCCTCCTTCCGGGTGCGAATCGCCCTCGCGCTCAAGGGCATCGCCTATGAACGCGCACCGGTGGATCTGGTCGCGGGGGTGCAGCATGGTGCAGCGCATCGGGCGCTGAACCCGCAGGGGCTGGTGCCCGTGCTGGAGATCGACGGCCTCCGGCTGACACAGTCGCTGGCGATCCTCGAATATCTCGAGGAGACCCGGCCCGAGCCGCCGCTGCTGCCGCGGGACGCAGGCGCACGCGCGCATGTGCGGGCACTGGCCCTGGCGATCGCTTGCGAGATCCACCCGGTTTCGAACCTTGCCGTGCTGGCGCGGGTGGAGCGGCTGGCAGGGAGCGAGGCCCGGGCAGCCTGGAACCGCGACAACATCGCCGAGGGTCTCGCCGCCTTCGAGCAGATGCTTGACCATCCGGGCTTCGCCGGCCGCTTCTGTCACGGCGAGCAGCCGGGCCTCGCCGACTGCGTGCTCATCCCGCAACTCTACAACGCTGCGCGCTGGGGCGTCGCTTTCGGCCATTTGCCGCGCGTCTCGGTCGTGGCGCGCGCCTGCGAGACCGTGCCCGCCTTCGCCGAAGCCCATCCGGACAAATTCGACCCTTCGCGGGAGACGAAGGGCATTCAGGGAGAGAAACCATGAAATCGCTGAAGCTGGCTCTCACCGGGCTCATCCTGTCGTCGGCACCGCTGATGGCGGAAGAGCTCATCATGTCATCGTGGCTGCCGCCCAAGCACCCCATCGTCGTGAATGCCTTCGAGCCCTGGGCCAAGGAGGTGGAGAAGGTCACCGAGGGCCGCGTGAGCGTGCGGATCATGGGTAAGCCGCTCGGCAGCCCGCCGGCGCATTTCGACATGGCGCGCGACGGCATCGCCGACATCACCTACGGGCTGCATTCCTTTACCGAGGACGACCGCTTCAAGCGCGCCCGCCTGGGGCAGTTCAGTTTCCTCGGCGACGACGCCATCGCCAATTCCAAGGCCTACTGGACGATCTACGGCGGCAAGCTGGATGCGGCGAGCGAGCACAAGGGCACACATCTCCTCGGCCTCTTCATGCACGGCCCCGGCCTGCTGCACAACAACAAGCGCAAGATCGAGAAGCCCGAGGACATGGCCGGCCTGAAGCTGCGTGTGCCGGGCGGCTATGTCGGCGATCTCGTCTCGGCGTTGAAGGCGACACCGCTCTTCATGTCCTCGCCGGAGGTCTACGAGAAGCTGTCGCGCGGCGTGATCGACGGGGTGGCTTTCACCTACGAGGCGATGACGGCGTTCAACCTCGTCGACTACATCAAATATTCCATGACCGTGCCGGGCGGCATCTACAACACCACCTGGTTCTTTGTCATCAACGAAGCCAAGTGGAACGGCCTGTCGGAGAAGGACCGCGCCGCCATCGATGCGATTTCCGGTGAAGCCTTCGCCGAGCGCGTCGGTCGGGCTTGGAACGATGCCGACGTCGTGGCCGAAAAGAAGGTCGGGGACAAGGTTCTCTTCTACAAGGCCAGCCCCGAGGTGGTCGCGGCCCTGCGCGAGGCGGCCGCCAAGCTGGAAAAGGCGTGGGCGGACAGCCTCGGCAACGACTATGACGGCGCCGCCGCCTTGGCCGAGTTCCGCGAGATGACCGGGGTCGGAAGCGAATGAGCCGTTCCGGCCCCATGGCCGACGATCCGCCCCCGGACATGATCCCGGGGCGGAGCCAGCATCGGCAGGCGGGCTGGTACCGTCTGCTCGCAGGCATCGCGGCCCTGCTGATCCTGATGCTGATCGGCGTCACCTGTATCGATGTTGTCGGCCGCTATCTGCTGAACCGGCCCTTCGGCGGTGCCTATGAACTGACGCAGATGCTGCTCGCGGCGCTCGTCTTCATGGCGCTGCCGCTGACAAGTGCCGACGGCGGCCACGTCGAAGTGGACCTTGCGCTGCATCTCGTCCCGCGCGGTTTCCAGCGCCTGCTGGGCCGGCTCGCCGGCCTCGTCGCGGCGGTGGTGCTCGCCTATTTCGCCTGGCGGCTGATTGCAATCGGCATGGATCAGCTGCGCGAGGGCACACGCAGTGCCTCGCTTGCCGTGCCGATGGCGCCGCTCGCCTTCCTGGCGGCGGTGAGCTGCGCGGTCTCGGCCCTCGTCATGGTCTTGCGGCGGGAGGAGCCATGACCATTTCCCTGATCGCCTTCGCCATCCTGCTCGTCATGGTCTTCGCTCGCATCCCCATAGCCTTCGCGATGGCCATCGTGGGCGGCGTTGGCTTCGCGCTGCTGCGCGGCTGGGGCCCGGCGGGGGCCATGGTGGGCAACGCGGTCTTCGAGACCGGGCTCAACTATTCGCTGTCCGTGGTGCCGCTGTTCATCTTCATGGGCAACGTGCTGGCCGGATCAGGCATCGCCCAGGGCCTGTTCTCCGCCGCGGACCGGGTCTTCGGGCGGATGCGCGGCGGGCTCGCCATGGCCACGGTCCTGTCCTGCGGCGGCTTTTCGGCGGTGTGCGGATCGTCGCTCGCCACAGCGGCGACGATGTCCAAGGTGACGATGCCGTCGATGCGCCGCTTCGGCTATGCCGACAGCCTGGCGACCGGTGCCATCGCCGCGGGCGGCACGCTCGGCATCCTGATCCCGCCCTCGGTCGTGCTGATCATCTTCGGCCTCCTGACCGAGGCCGATATCGGCAAGCTGTTCCTCGCGGGCATCATCCCCGGTATCGTCGGCATCGTCGGCTACCTGCTCGCCGTGATGGTCGCGGTGCGGCTCAACCCGGAACAGGCGCCGCCAGTGCGCGAGGTGCATCCGATGACGCGGCGCGACGCCGTCAGCGTGGCCGCGGTGCTTGGGCTCTTCGCCTTCATCATGACAGGCATCTATGGCGGGCTCTTCACGCCCATCGAGGCGGCCGGCATGGGCGCTGCCGCCGCTCTGGCGATCGCCTTCGCAACGGGTGGCCTTGCCCGTGCCGCGCTGTGGCGCGCCTTCCTCGACAGCGCCACCGCCTCGGCGATGATCTTCGCCATCATCATCGGCGCCGAGATCTTCAGCAATTTCGTGACCTTTGCGGGCCTGCCCGACAGCCTCTCGACCATGGTCGAAAATCTCGGCCTGTCACCATGGGCGGTGCTTCTCGCAATCGTGCTGATCTACATCGTCCTCGGCTGCTTTCTCGAAAGCCTGTCGATGATCCTGCTGACGGTGCCAGTCTTCTATCCGCTCGTCTCGGAACTCGATTTCGGGCTCGCCATCCTGCAGGATCGGGAAGCGGTCCTCATCTGGTTCGCCATCATTGTCGTCGTGGTGACCGAGATCAGCCTGATCACGCCCCCGATCGGCATGAATGTATTCGTGCTGCGCTCGGTTCTGCCCGACGTGCCGCTACGCACCATCTTCCGCGGGGTCTACGTCTTCTGGATGGCCGACATCGTCCGCCTGGCGCTGATCATCGGCCTGCCGGCGCTGTCGCTCTATCTCGTCACCTGACGCGGGGCAGGGCGGTTGATTTCGGGCAAGGCGCCAAGCATCCCTACCATCCGAACTATCTGTCTCTTCCGGCGGTCCTCATGCGCATCGAGCTCTTCTTTCCCTATCGCCTTGCGGTCGTCGCCGAGGCCTTCTCGCGCCAGCTCGCCGCCGTCTACGGCCGTGAGCACGGGCTCTCCCGGGAGGAATGGCGCCTGCTCTTCCTCCTGGAGGACGCCGGGGTGCTCGATTCGCTACAGCTGTCGCAGCGCACGTCACTCGGAAAGGTGCAGGTCAGTCGCGCGGCTTCGCGGCTCGAAGAGAAGGGGTTGATCACGCGCGAAGTGCTGGGATCGGACCGGCGGTTGCGAAACTATGCCATCACCGATGTGGGGCGGGATCTGTTCCAGCGGGCCTTCGGCGGCGTCGAGGCCCGCGCGCAGGAAATCCTTAACGCCATGTCGGCTCAAGATCGCGCTGCGCTGGAGCGGGGCATCACGGCATTGGACCAGGCGATCGCCGCGGTAACGGAGCCCGAAAAGGGACGCGGTGCCAGTTTCCCGCGCCCGGGGCCATCGCCCCGCAAGGAATGAGGTCAGACGCCTCGCGCGATCAGGCGGTCGAGGGCTCTGTCCAGCCCCGCCGCGTCGGGGCCGAGTTCGGCGAGGAGTTCGGCCTGGAAGGCATCGGCGATACGGCCGAGGCGGCCCATCAGCTCCTGCCCTTTCGGCGTCAGTTCCAGCGCGATCAGCCGCCGGTCTCCTGAGTGACCGGCCTTGCGTACGAGCCCAGCCTGTTCGAGGCGCGATGCGGCCCGGCTGACGATCGACTTGTCGAGATTCACCCGCACATTGATGTCGCGCACGCTGACCGCGCCCGAGCGGTTGAGATGTGCCAGCACCCGCCACTCCGGGATGGTCAGCCCCGCTTCGGCGCCATACAGCGCGGCGAAGCGACGGCTGACCAGGGTCGCGGCGACTGACAGGCGATAGGGCAGAAATCCCTCCAGATCGAACGACATGCGCTGCTCCTCTTTCACCGAATATGAGCGGAAATTTGTTGCGGCGACAACAAAGGGCGGCCCGGTCGGGAGGGGCAGTTGACATCGTTGCAATAGCAACGATAATCCGTTGTAAATGCAACGAGCGTGGATCGCGCTGGGAGAGAAACGATGACGAAGCATGAGTTGCCGCGCGGCATGGTCCGGGCAACGATCACCACCGGCACGCACGAGGGCTACATGCCCGGCTTCGGCAACGACTTCGAGACCGAGGCGCTGCCGGGCGCGCTGCCACAGGGGCAGAACTCGCCGCAGAAATGCAACTACGGGCTCTATGCAGAGCAATTGTCGGGCACCGCCTTCACCGCCCCGCGCGGCCAGAACGAGCGAACCTGGTGCTATCGCATCCGCCCCTCCGTCCGGCATACCGGCGCCTTCGCCGAGATTTCGGTGCCTTACTGGAAGACAGCGCCGAATATCCTGCCCGGCGTCGTCAGCCTTGGCCAGTATCGCTGGGATCCGGTGCCGCTGCCCGCGGCGGACGAGGACCTGACCTGGATCACCGGGATGCGCACCATGACGACGGCGGGCGACGTGAACACCCAGGTCGGCATGGCGAGCCACATCTATCTCGTCACCCGCTCGATGGAGGACGAATATTTCTTCTCGGCCGACGGCGAGCTCCTGGTGGTGCCCCAGGAGGGCCGGTTGCGCTTCTGTACCGAGCTGGGCGTCATCGATCTCGAGCCCAAGGAGATCGCCATCATCCCGCGCGGTCTCGTCTACCGCGTCGAGGTGCTGGAGGGGCCGGCGCGCGGCTTCGTATGCGAGAACTACGGCCAGAAGTTCGACCTGCCGAACCGTGGCCCAATCGGCGCCAACTGCCTGGCGAACCCGCGTGATTTCAAGACGCCCGTGGCGGCCTTCGAGGACCGCGAGGCGCGCTCGCGGGTCATCATCAAGTGGTGCGGGCGCTTCCACGAGACCTGGATCGACCATTCACCGCTCGATGTAGTCGCCTGGCACGGCAACTACTGCCCCTGCAAATACGACCTGCGCACCTACAGCCCGGTCGGCGCCATCCTGTTCGACCATCCGGACCCGTCGATTTTCACGGTACTCACGGCGCCTTCGGGGCAGGAGGGGACGGCCAACATCGACTTCGTGCTGTTCCGCGAGCGCTGGATGGTGGCCGAGCACAGCTTCCGCCCGCCCTGGTATCACAAGAACATCATGTCCGAGCTGATGGGCAACATCTACGGCATCTACGACGCCAAGCCACAGGGCTTCGCGCCGGGCGGCATGAGTCTGCACAACTGCATGCTGCCGCACGGGCCGGATCGCAACGCGTTCGAGGGGGCCACCAATGCCGAATTGAAGCCCGAGAAGCTGGACGAGACCATGAGCTTCATGTTCGAGACCCGCTTTCCGCAGCATCTGACGGAATTCGCCGCGAAGGAGGCCCCGATGCAGCAGGACTACATCGAGGTCTGGCAGCAGCTCGAGAAGAAGTTCGACGGCACGCCAGGCGTGAAGTGACGGCGAGCGGATCACTCTACTCTCGTCGCCGCCAATGATCTCTTGAAGCCGGGATCAGCACCCGGCGCCGAGCCGAAAGACGTGCGCCGGGGCGGGGCTCAGTTCAGGTGACGGTTGAACCAGTCGATGGTGCGTTCCCACGCCAGCTTGGCCGCCGCTTCGTCGTAGCGTGGTGTCGAATCGTTGTGGAATCCGTGGTTCGTGCCCGGATAGACATGTGCCTCATAGATCTTGCCGTGCTGCTTCAGCGCCGCCTCGTAGGCCGGCCAGCCGGCGTTGACATTGTCGTCGTGCTCGGCGAAGTGCAGCAGGAGCGGCGCCTTGATCCTGGGTACATCCTCCACCGGCGCCTGCCGCCCATAGAAGGGGACCGCCGCCGCGAGTTCTGGATAGGCCACGGCGGCCGCATTCGACACGCCGCCTCCGTAGCAGAAGCCGACGATGCCGATCTTGCCGGTGGTCAGTTCATGGTCGTCCAGAAATTCGATCGCCGCGAAGAAGTCGTTCATCAGCTTCGTCGGGTCGACCTGACGTTGCAGTTCGCGCCCCTTCTCGTCGTTGCCGGGATAGCCGCCGACTGACGTCAGCCCATCGGGCGCGAGCGCCACGAACCCCGCCTTGGCCAGCCGGCGGGCAACATCCTCGATATAGGGATTGAGGCCGCGATTCTCGTGTACCACGACCACCCCCGGCACTGGGCCCGTGGCCTTTGACGGCCGCACCAGATAGCCGCGTACCTCTCCGTGCCCGTTGGGGGAGGGATAGGTGATATATTCCGCGACGATGTCGGGATCGGTGAAGGCCACCTGCTGGGCCAGGGCATAGTCCGGGCTGAGCATGGCAAGAAGCGTCGCGGCCGTCATTCCCCCGACCGCAAACTTGCCCGCCCTGTCGAGGAATTCGCGCTTGGTGATCCGCCCGTGAGCATAGAAGTCGTAGAGCTCGAGCAGTTCCTGCGGAAAGTCTTTGGCTGTCAGTCTCACCGTCGTGCCTCCCTGAAATTGCCGGCGCATGATAGAGCGTTCCGGACAAGCGGGAGGTCACGCTTGCGCTATCGTCACGGCTGCCCACCGGCATGAAGGCCTGCGATGATAGAAGGCCGGCGAAATGAGCGGCAGCAGTGTCACCGGCGTCAAGGCCGCGGAAGCTCATGGGCCGTGACCGCGGGCCCTCCGTCCTGACGGGACGCGCCCGGCGATCCCGCGGTCAGACGATGCCGCCGCCGCCCGACGCGATGGCCGGGCGCTGTTCAGCCACCTTGCGGCGATAGCCGCTCGCTCGATAGGCGGCGATCGGATCGATGGCGCCGCCGGTCCTCAACCGTGCCTGGGCCAGGATAGGCTCGACATCGGTGCGGAAGGCGGCCTTCAGCGTCTCGGACGCCATGAGCGCGTCGTTGTCCTCCTGGAATGTATCAAGCGCCGCCCGGTCGACGATCAGCGCCTGGGCATAAGCGCGCCGGATCTCATTGGCGCTGCGCATCAGACTTTCCACCGGATCGGTGACATTGTGCGACTGGTCGATCATATGCGCCGGGGCGAAGCCTTCGGAGCGCCGCTCCTCCGCATCGACCAGCTCGTTGAAGACGAGGAAGAGCCGGAACGGGTCGACGGATCCGGTGTCGAGGTCGTCGTCGCCGTATTTCGAATCGTTGAAGTGGAAACCACCCAGCTTCCCGAACTGGATGAGGCGGGCGACGATCATCTCGATGTTGACGTTCGGCGCATGGTGGCCGAGGTCGACGAGGCAGAAGGCCTTCTCCCCGAGCTCGGTGGCGATGAGATAGTTGGTGCCCCAGTCCTGCACGACCGTCGAATAGAAGGCCGGCTCGTACATCTTGTGTTCGGTGAACAGACGCCAGTTCGCGGGCAGATGCTGATAGATGGCTTTCATGGAATCGAGATAGCGTTCGAAGCTCCGGGTGAAATGCGACTGGCCCGGGAAGTTCGACCCGTCGCCGATCCACACCGTCAGAGCCTTGGAGCCGAGCGCACGGCCGATTTCGATACATTCGATGTTGTGTTCGACCGCCTGCCGGCGTGTCGCCGCGTCGGTGTGGCTGAGGGAGCCGAACTTGTAGCTCTTCTCCTGTCCCGGCGCGTCGGAGAAGGTATTGGAATTCATGGCGTCGAAGCCGAGTCCAAGGGCATCCGCATGGGCCTTGAGGCGGCGCGGATCGTCCACCTTGTCCCACGGGATGTGCAGGGAGACCGTGGGCGTGGCACGGGTCAGCTGATGAATGACGGCGCAATCGTCGAGCTTGTCGAAGATGTCATGCGGCTCGCCCGGAGCGGGAAAACGTGCAAAGCGCGTGCCGCCGGTGCCGACGCCCCAGGAGGGCACGGCGACGTGGAAGCTGGCGACCTTCTGCGTGATGACCTCGATGTCGATGCCGTCGCGGTCGAGCTTCTCGCCGAGCGTCGCGTAATCGGCGTTCAGCGCAGCGGCGCGTCTGTCGTTGTCGGCGGCGACCACGTCGGCCGCGATGCGCTGTTCCGTCATGATGTGCTCCCGCGTGCCTTTGGTGTCTTAAAGGGTGGCAACTTGGCCAGATCGCCGCCACTCCCTGTCCGCCCAGGCAGGGAGAGGGAGTTACGGCGTCTGCGTTTTGGGGCTAACGCTCCCAACCGTTTTCTCACCGCGTGAATGAGGTCGCGTTGCCCGCATCCACGTTGATGATGTTGCCGGTCGACTTCGCCGAGGCGTCCGAGGCGAGGAAGTAGATCGCCTCGGCGATATCCTCGGGAAAGACGTTGAGCTTCAGGAGCGAGCGCTTGCGATAGTGCTCCTCCAGTTCATCCACGGCGAGGTTGGAGGAGGCGGCGCGCTGCTCGCGCCATTCGCCCGACCAGATCTTGGAGCCGCGCAGCACCGCATCCGGATTGACCGTATTGACCCGGATGCCGGCTTCGGCCCCTTCCAGCGCCAGGCAGCGGGCAAGGTGGATCTCGGCCGCCTTCGCCGTGCAATAGGCCGCAGCATTGGGCGAGGAGGCGAGGCCGTTCTTCGACGAGACGAAGACGACGGTGCCGCCGAGCCCCTGGCGGCGGAAGAGGCGGAAGGCTTCGCGCGAGACGAGGAAATAGCCCGTCGCCAGGATGTCGATGTTGCGGTTCCACATGGCAAGGTCCGTCTCCTCCACCGGGGCGGAGGAGGCGATGCCGGCATTCGAGACGAGGATGTCGACGCCACCGAATTCGATGCAGGCGCTGCGGAAGGCGGCGATCACCTCCTCCTCGCGGGTGACGTCCAGCGTCACGCCGCGCACGGCATCGCGGCTGAAGCGGCCGGCAAACTCCTCGACCGTCGCGTTCAGACCTGCCGCGTCGATATCCGCGAGCACGATCGAGGCGCCTTCGCCGGCGAGGCGCTCGGCCGTGGCGCGGCCGATGCCGCCGGCGCCGCCGGTGATGAAGGCGACGCGGCCGGCGAGGCTCCTGGGCTTGGGCATGCGCTGGAGCTTCGCTTCCTCCAGCAGCCAGTATTCGATGTCGAAGGCCTCCTGCTCCGGCAGGCCCCGGTATTCGGACACGGCCGAGGCGCCGCGCATGACATTGATGGCGTTGACGTAGAACTCGCCGGCGATGCGGGCGGTCGCCTTGTCGCGCGCGAAGGACAGCATGCCGACGCCGGGCACGAGGAAGACCACCGGGTTGGGATCGCGCACCTTCGGGCTGTCCGGCCGCTTGCAGGCCTCGTAATAGCGCGTGTAGTCGGCGCGATAGGCCTCGAGCGCGGCGTCGAGCTTGGCGACGACGGCGTCGATGTCGGGCGCCCGCGGATCGAAATCGAGCACCAGCGGGCGGATCTTGGTGCGCAAAAAATGGTCCGGGCAGCTCGTGCCGAGCGCGGCGAGGGGCTTCAGGGCGGCGGAATTGACGAAGTCGAGCACCGCCTCCTGATCGTCGAAATGGCCGAGCTTGCGCTCCCCCTTGCCGATGCGCCCGCGGATCTCGGGCATCAGCCGCGCCGCGATCGCCCGCCGCTCGGCCGGCGGCAGGCTCGTCGTAACCGCGCCGCCGAAGGCGGGCCGGTCTGCCGTCCTCTCGGCGAACCAGGCGATGGCCTTGTTGATGACGCTGAGCGTCAGTTCGTAGACGTCCTTCGCCGTGTCCGCCCAGGTGAAGAGGCCGTGGCTTTCGAGCACGACGCCTTTGGCGCGCGGGTTGGCGCGGGCGAAGGCTTCGAGATCGAGGCCGAGCTGGAAGCCTGGGCGCCGCCACGGCAACCAGCCAATCTCGTCGCCGAAGATTTCCCGCGTCAGGACGCGCGAGTCCTTCGATGCGGCGATGGCGATGATCGCGTCCGGGTGCATGTGGTCGACGTGCCGATAGGGCAGGAAGCCGTGCAGCGGCGTGTCGATGGAGGCGGCGCGCGGGTTGAGGTTGAAGGTGGCGTGCGGCAGGAGGCCGACCATGCGGTCCTCGTCCTCGATGCCTCTGTAGAGGCTCTTCAGCGCCGTGAGCTTGTCGAGATAAAGCGTGGCGAAGCCATCGCGCTTCATGGTGCCGACGTCGCCGCCGGACCCCTTGACCCACAGTACCTCGACCTTTTCGCCCGTCAGCGGGTCCGTCTCCATCACCTTGGCCGAGGTGTTGCCGCCGCCGTAGTTGGTGATCCGCTTGTCGGCGCCGAGCAGGTTGGAGCGGTAGAGCAGCAGCCCCGGCTCGTCGAGGCCGGCCGCCGCGCTATCGTCCCAGAGATTGTCCAGCAGCTTCGTTTTCGGTGCGATGTCCACGGGGGTCCCTCGTGCCTTCTCGGGGATGGCGAACGGCCTCAGAATTCGGGCGGAAGCATCGACAGGCCCTCCGGCCTTGTCAACCAGATTTGATCATGAACGATCATAATCAATCATATTGCAACGCAGCAAGATCGATTGTGATTGACGATGGCTCGAAAATGGTCAAGCCTTGCCTCCGGCTTGCGCGAAGCTGAATGGTCTTCGACCGTTCTCATCCCTCTTTCCGCGCAGATCCATGAGGCACCATGCACGAACGTGAGAGGCACCGGATCATTCTGAGCGCGGTTCAGGAGAAGCCGGTGGCGACCATTCAGGATCTCGTCGAGCTCACCTCCGCTTCGGAGGCAACGATCCGCCGCGACATCGCGGCGCTGCATGTGCAGGGCCGCTTGAGGCGCGTGCGCGGCGGGGCGGAGGCGCTCAATCCGGCGCATATCGGCAGCCTCGCTGCCAAGCCCTTCCGCGTGTCCGAGGGCGAGCACCTGGCGCAGAAGCGGGCGATTGCCCGCGAGGCCGTGGCCCTGTGCACGGACGGCGACCCCATCATCCTCAATGGCGGCACCACCACCTTCCAGATGGTGCATTATCTGACGAGCCGGCGCCTGCAGGTCTTCACCAATTCCTTCGCTATCGCGGAGCATCTGGTGAAGCACTCGAAGAACCAGGTGACCTTGCCGGGCGGGGCGATCTACCGCGACCAGAGCATCATCCTGTCGCCCTTCGACAATGACGTGACGCGCAACTTCTACGCCCGGCGCATGTTCATGGGCGCGCAGGGCGTCGGGCCAATCGGCGTGATGGAGCGGGACGCGCTCATCATCCAGGCGGAGCAGAAGCTGATCAACCAGGCGGACGAACTGGTGCTGATGGTCGATTCGAGCAAGTTCTCGCGCCGCTCCAGTCTCATTCTTTGCCCGCTCGAGCGCGTCTCGACGCTGATCACAGACGACGGCATCCCGGATGCCGCCCGCGCCATGATCGAGGATGCGGGCATCAGGCTCATCGTCGCCGCAACGACGGCGGCGGAACAGGCGGTGGAACCCTCGTCGGCGGCGTGACGCCGGCGAAACAACAAGAGCCAATTGGGAGGAAAACGATGAAATTGTTCGCCAGACTCGCCCTCGGCACGGCGCTCGGGCTCGCCCTCGTCACGGGTGCGGCCAGCGCCGAGACGGTCAAGATCGGCCTCGTGGTCAAGTCCCTCGGCAACGGCTTCTTCGAGGCCGCCAACAAGGGCGCGCAGGAAGCGGCCAAGGAGCTCGGCGACGTCGAGGTGATCTACACCGGGCCGACGAGCACGACGGCCGAGGGCCAGATCGAGGTGATCAATGCCCTCATCGCCCAGAAGGTCGATGCCATCGCCGTCTCGGCCAACGACCCCGACGCGGTCGTGCCGGCGCTGAAGAAGGCGATGCAGCGCGGCATCAAGGTCATCTCCTGGGATTCGGCGGTCGGCAAGGACGGGCGCATCCTGCACCTCAATCCGTCCTCCAACGAGCTCATCGGCAACATGTGCCTGAAGCTCGCCGCCGCGCACCTGCCGGACGGCAAGGGCGACTTCGCCATTCTCTCGGCCACCACCACCTCGACGAACCAGAACACCTGGATCGCCGAGATGAAGAAGCAGCTGCCGAAATATCCGGGCCTCAACCTCGTCACCACGGTCTATGGCGACGACCTCGCCGACAAGAGCTACCGCGAGGCGCAGGGCCTCCTCTCCACCCATCCCAACGTCAAGGTCATCGTCGCCCCGACGACGGTCGGCGTGCTCGCCGCCTCGCAGGCGGTGAAGGATGCGGGCAAGATCGGCGAGGTCTTCGTCACCGGCCTCGGCCTGCCGTCGGAGATGGCGGGCGCTGTGCATTCCGGCGCGACGAAGGAATTCGCCATCTGGAACCCGATCGACCTCGGCTATTCGGCGACGCAGATCGCCTACCGCCTCGTGAAGAAGGAGAGCGACGGCAAGCCGGGCTCCGAGATCGACGCCAGCCGCATGGGCAAGATCAAGATCGGCGCCGACGGCGAGGCCGCCATGGCCGATCCCTTCGTCTACGACAAGAGCAACGTCGACGAGTTCGCCAAGATCTTCTGATCGGGCGGGGCTGAGGCTCCGGCGGCCGAAGCCGTAGCCGGCCGGAGCCCTCTCCCCGCACGCGGGGAGAGGGAGCTAGCCACCGGCGCTCCATTTGCTCCTCTGATCACGCATTACGCGGCAGGACTGTCCATGTCGGTCGTTGAAGCGGTCGCCGAGCCGGCCCATCCCCTCCTGGAGATGCGTGGCATCTCGAAGTCCTTCCCGGGCGTCAAGGCGCTCGACGGGGTCGATGTCGCTCTTTACGCCGGCACCGTCACCGCGCTCATCGGGGAGAACGGCGCCGGCAAGTCGACGCTGGTCAAGGTTCTCACCGGCATCTACCAGCCGGACGCCGGCGACATTCTCGTCGACGGGGCGCCGGTCCGTTTTGCCGATGCCCAGGCGGCGATGCGCGCGGGCATCACCGCCATCCACCAGGAGACGGTGCTGTTCGACGAACTGACGGTGGCCGAGAACATCTTTCTCGGCCATGCGCCGAAGTCACGGCTCGGCCTCGTCGACTGGGCGGCGATGCGGGCGCGTGCCGGGGCGCTGCTGCACGCCATCGATGCGCCGATCAGCCCCTATGCGCGGCTGAAGGATCTTTCCATTGCCCAGCGCCATCTCGTCGCCATCGCGCGGGCGCTCTCCGTCGAGGCGCGTGTCGTCATCATGGACGAGCCGACGGCGGCGCTCTCCCACAAGGAGGTGGAGGACCTCTTCCGCATCATCGAGCGGCTGAAGGGGCAGGGAAAGGCGATCCTCTTCATCAGCCACAAGTTCGAGGAGATCTATGAGATCGCGGAGCGCTTCGTGGTCTTCCGCGACGGCCGCTCGGTCGGGGCAGGGCGTCTCGCCGAGACGGGGCAGGACGAGATCGTGCGCATGATGGTCGGCCGTTCGGTCGAGCACGTCTTCCCGAAGGCGGAGGTCGCCATCGGCGGGCCGGTGCTCGAGGTTGCCGGCTATTCGCACCCCACCGAATTCGCCGACATCTCCTTCACGCTGAGGCGCGGCGAGATCCTCGGCCTCTACGGCCTCGTCGGCGCCGGGCGCTCCGAATTCTGCCAGGCGCTGTTCGGCATCACCCGCCCGAGCGCCGGGCGCCTCACGCTGGAGGGCAAGGCCCTCGCCATCCGCTCGCCGCAGGATGCGATCGCCGCCGGCATCGTCTATGTGCCGGAGGAGCGCGGGCGGCACGGGGCCGTGCTGCCGATGCCGATCTTCCAGAACGTTTCCATGGCCGTGCTCGGCCGCACCACGCGGGCGGGCTTCCTGCGCCTTGCGGAGGAATTCACGCTCGCCCGCCGCTATGCCGAGCGGCTCGACCTGCGCGCGGCAGCTCTATCCGTGCCGGTCGGCACGCTGTCGGGCGGCAACCAGCAGAAGGTCGTCATCGCCAAATGGCTGGCGACATTGCCGAAGGTCATCATCCTCGACGAGCCGACGAAGGGCATCGACATCGGCTCCAAGGCCGCCGTGCACGCCTTCATGAGCGAGCTCGCAGCCGAGGGCCTGTCGGTCATCATGGTCTCGTCGGAACTGCCCGAGATCCTCGGCATGTCGGACCGCGTGATGGTGATGCGCGAGGGCCGCCTGGCAGGCATCTGGGAGCGTGACGGGCTCGACGCCGAGACCCTGGTGCGCGCGGCAACGGGTAATGCGTGAGGGCGAGACAGCCATGATCCCAAAGCACCGGCCGGTACCTCTCAGGCGTCATGCCCGCGCTCGTCGCGGGCATCCACGGCTCGCCGGGCCACGCGACATCAACGGCGTGGACGGCCGCGACACGCGCGGCCATGACGAGAGCCGCAGCTTGAGAAGGATAAACGAAGGCACGGCATGATGATGAGCCGCATCCTGAAATACCGGGAGCTCCTGCTGGGGGCGATCATCCTCGCCCTCATCGCGGCCTTCAGCCTGCGCGCACCCGGATTCGCAACACCGAGAAACCTCGCCGGCATCTTCAACGACACCTCGATCCTCATCATTCTGGCGCTCGGCCAGATGGCGGTGATACTGACGAAGTCGATCGACCTCTCGGTCGCGGCCAATCTCGCCTTCACCGGCATGGCGGTGGCGATGCTGAACGCCGCCTATCCCGGCATCCCGCTGCCGCTGCTGATCGGGGCGGCGATGGCGATCGGCGCCGTGCTCGGCGCCGTCAACGGCTTCATGGTGTGGATCATCGGCATTCCCCCGATCGTCGCCACGCTCGGCACGCTCACCATCTATCGCGGCCTTGCCTTCGTCCTCTCCGGCGGGGCGTGGGTCAACCAGACGCAGATGACGAGCGCCTTTCTCGACACGCCGCGCATTCCGCTCCTCGGCCTGCCGCTCAACGGCTGGACGGCGCTGCTCGTCATCGCCGTCATCGCCGTCGTCTTCATGCGCACGGGCTTCGGCCGGGCGCTCTACGCCTCGGGCGGCAACCCGACGGCGGCGCTCTATGCCGGCATCGACGTGGGGCGCACGCGCTTCTTCGCCTTCGTCCTGTCGGGGACGCTCGCCGGGCTCTGCGGCTATCTCTGGGTGGCGCGCTACGCCGTCGCCTATGTCGACATCGCCGCCGGCTTCGAGCTCGACACGGTGGCGGCCTGCGTCATCGGCGGCATCTCGACGCTCGGGGGCATCGGCTCCGTGGCCGGGGCGGTGCTCGGGGCGCTCTTCCTCGGCGTCATCAAGAACGCACTGCCGGTGATCGACATCTCGCCCTTCTGGCAGATGGCCATCTCCGGCCTCGTCATCATCATCGCCGTGCTCTTCAACGCCCGGCAGGAGCGGCGCAAGGGACGGCTCATCCTGCGCGATGCGGCCCGCAGTCCCGCGCCTGCCGCAGCGGAGGGAGCCGCCGCATGAGCACCATGCCTCTCGACAAGCCAACCGTGCGACGCATTCCCGACAAGCTGTCGACGCCCACCGCGCGCCTTCTCGGCAGCTGGGAGAGCCTGCTCGCGGCCGTGGCCATCGCGATCTTCTTCGCCAATTCGCTGGCGTCGCCGCATTTTCTCGATCCTTGGAACCTGTCGGACGCCACCTACAACTTCACCGAGAAGGCGATGATCGCCTTCGCGATGACGCTGCTCATCATCTCCGGCGAGATCGACCTGTCGGTTGCCGCCATCATCGCGCTCGCCTCGACCGCGATGGGGGCGGCGGCACAGATGGGCTTCGGCGCGCCGGCGCTCGTGGGCATCGGGCTCGGCGCCGGGCTCCTGTGCGGGGCTTTCAACGGCCTGCTGGTGGCACGCATCGGCCTGCCGTCGATCGTCGTCACCATCGGCACCATGAGCCTCTTCCGCGGCATTGCGCAGATCGTGCTGGGCGACAAGGCCTATGGCGGCTATCCGGCCGACTTCGCCTGGTTCGGCCAGGGCTACATGTCCGATCTCTCGTGGTGGCCGTCATGGCACGCCTTCGAGGTGGTGACCTTCGAGATGGTCGCCTTCCTCGTCTTCGCGCTCCTCTTCGGCGTCCTGCTGCACATGACCGCCTTCGGCCGGCGCATCTATGCCATCGGCAACAACGCCTTTGCTGCGGAGTTCTCCGGCATCCCGGTCAGGCGCACCAAGTTCGTCCTCTTCCTTCTGACGGGCCTCATGAGCGGGGTCGCGGCCGTGTGCCTCACCTCACGCCTCGGCTCGACGCGCCATTCGATCGCGGCAGGCTGGGAGCTCGAGATCATCACCATGACGGTGCTCGGCGGCGTCAGCATCCTCGGCGGCTCCGGCAGCATCGGCGGCGTCGTGCTCGCGGCCATCGTCATGGGGCTCGTCACCTTCGGCCTCGGGCTGCTCAACGTGCCCGGCATCGTCATGTCGATCTTCACGGGCCTTCTGCTCATCCTCGTGATCGCGCTGCCCATCGTCGTCCGCCGCCTCAGGGCTTCGTCATGACCGGAAAAGAGAAATACGCCTTCAAGATGCAGCTCAACCCGGGCATGGAGGCGGAATACCGCCGCCGGCACGACGCCATCTGGCCGGAGCTGCTGGCGCTCCTGAAGGAAGCTGGCATCGAGGACTATTCCATCCACCTCGACCCGGAGACGAACATCCTCTTCGGCGTGCTGTGGCGGCGGGAGGACCATGGCATGGACGACCTGCCGAACCACCCCGTGATGCAGCGCTGGTGGGCCCACATGGCCGACCTCATGGTGACGAACCCCGACCATTCGCCGGTGGCGAAGCCCCTCGTCACCGTCTTTCACATGGCCTGATCCATGTACGTTGCAGTGCTCGACGTCGGCAAAACGAACGTCAAGGCGGTCGTGGTCGACACGGCGACCGGCCGTGAACTTGCGGCGCGCACCCGGCCCAACCGGGTGCTGACGGAAGGGCCCTATCCCCATTTCGATGTCGAGGGCATCTTCGCCTTCTTCATCGAGGCGCTGCGGGAGCTCTACGCCACGCTCGGCTTCGCGGCGATCTCGCTCACCGCTCACGGAGCCTGCGGCGCGCTCTTGAGCGACGAAGGCTTGGCGCTGCCGGTGCTCGACTACGAACATCGCTATCCGGCCGAAATCGAGGCGGCCTATGACGCGATCCGGCCGCCCTTTGCCGAAACCTTCTCGCCGCGCCTGCCGGGCGGGCTCAACCTCGGCGCCCAGCTCCACTACCTGAAATCCGCTTTTCCCGAGGCCTTCGCCCGAGTGCGCAGCATCGTCACTTGGCCGCAATACTGGGGCTGGCGGCTGACGGGTGTCGCCGCCTGCGACGTCACCTCGCTCGGCTGCCACACGGACCTGTGGCGGCCGCATGAAGGGCGCTTGTCGTCACTCGTCGAGCGGCTCGGCATCGCCGGCCGGCTCGCGCCCGTGCGGCGGCCGTCGGACGTCCTCGGCCCGGTCGCGGCCGACATCGCGCGGCAGATCGGTCTCGATCGGCCGGTGCCGGTCCATTGCGGCATTCACGATTCCAATGCATCGCTGCTGCCGCATCTCGGCCGCGAGCCGCCGTTCGCTGTTGTCTCGACGGGGACCTGGGTCGTGACCTTCGCCGTCGGCGGCGATCTCGCCCGGCTCGATCCGGCGCGCGACACGCTGGCCAATGTCGATGCCTTCGGCCGCGCCGTGCCCTCCGCCCGTTTCATGGGCGGGCGTGAATTCGAAATCCTGACCGGCGGAAGCGGGCAGGGGACGTCCGCCGCCCTGGCGCGCGTCGTCGGCGCGCCCATCCTCGTCATGCCCGGGGTGGTGCCCGGCTGCGGGCCGTTCCCACGGGCGACCGCCCGGCCCGCCGAGGCCCTGCAGGGTCTCGACGCGGACGAGGCCCATGTGGCGGCCTCGCTGTACGCGGCCATGATGACGAAGACCTGCCTCGATCTGACCGGTGCCGCCGGGCCGGTCATCGTGGAGGGGCCGTTCGCCCGCAACCGGCTCTTCTGCGAGGCGCTGGCCGACGCGGCGGGCCGTCCCGTCATGCCGATGGCGGGGGCGACGGGCACGAGCGTGGGCGCAGCGCTGCTGGCGACAGGCGCGCCGACGACGCCACCGGTGCCCGAAGCCGTCGTCGCGCCCGGCTCGCTGCCGGCGGCGTTCGCATCCTATCGAACCGAGTGGGAGAAGGCGGCGCAGGCACGATAGATGAGCCTCTCGGCTACTCCTCGAAGCGACCCGAGTTGTCCCGGTCGCGCTCATATCGTCTCTTGAGCGGAAATGGGGGCAGCCAGGACTCGCGGCGGATGATCCAGCTTTCGTAGGTCGGCGTCAGCTGGTCGGAGGCATCGAGCGATCCGAGGTTCACTTCGACTTCATCACCGGTGCGCGCGAAAACGGACGAGCCGCAGCGGGGGCAGAAGAACCGCCCGGCATAGTCCCGCGTTTCGCCGTCGATCGTCACGGCATCTTGAGGGAATATGGCGGACGCGTGGAAAAGCGCCCCGTGATGCTTGCGGCAGTCAAGGCAGTGGCAAAGGCCGACGCGGTAGGGGCGCCCTGATGCCACAATTCGGACATTGCCGCACAGGCAACCGCCGGTGAACCGGTCCATGCCGTGTCTCCTTCAGATCGAACGGCTCGTCTGTCTGCAACGAGCGCGGTCAGCCGTCGATGAAGAGCCTTCCATCCGGGACGAGGATACGATTTGCGCGGAATGGCCGCCGCCCTTCACGTCTCGACATTGCTCAGGCTGCGCGAGGGATAGCGCAGCGACACGTCGAACGGGTTGAGGCCGGCGGCCAGCGTGGCCGCCTCCGCCTGCAGGATGTGCACCACGCTCGGCAGGCGCTGCGGCCCGAGCCGCTCGGCGAGCGTGCCGACGCTGAGCGCCGCCACGGGCCGGCCCTGGGCGTCGATGACCGGCACGCCGACGCCCGCCATGCCGGGGATGAGGCCGGTGTTGAGATTGACCCAGCCCTGGCGCCGCGCCTCGGCGAGCGCCGTCCTGAGTCCCGCCTCGTCGAGAAAGCCGCGGTCGAGAAGGCGGGGGACGTTGAAGCGGATCACCTCCTCCTGCTCCGCCTCCGGCAGATGGGCGAGAATGGCGAGGCTGCCCTGGCCGAGGCCGAGCGGCACCCGCCCGCCGATATCGCCGGTGAACGAACGGATGGGGAAGGGGCCCTCCACCCTGTCGAGGCAGACGGCATCATAGCCGTGCCGAACCAGGAGGAAGATCGTGTCGCTCAAGGTGGCGGCGAGGCGCAGCAACACCGGCCGGGCGAGGTCGCGGATGCCGCTGCCCTGCCCGGCCTTCGCCGCCAAGACGAAGAAGTCGAGCGACAGGCGATAGCGCTTGCCGCCCGCCGCCTGCTCGACGAAGCCCTCCGCCATCAGGTCCTGCAGCGCCCGGTGCGCCGTCGGCTGGCTGCAGCGGGCCGCCTCGGCGATGTCCTTCAGCCGCATCCCGTCGGCATCGCTGGTGGCGACGATGCGCAGCAGACCGAGCGCGCGGCGGAGGCTGGAGGTGGTCGGCGCGTCTTCCATCATTCGCATAATGAAAAAAGCAAAGGAAAAGAATGGCAAAAATTTCATATATCAGAATTATGTCAAGATAAATTCATATGAATGAAATTTGGCATTGACCAGGCTCTGCCGCATGCCGCCTCCTTGTGGCAGCGTGACGGTGTGAGGCAGGGCGGGGCATGGGTTTCCTGACGCTCGAAGGAGTGAGCAAGGTCTACGGCGGGCTCGCCGCCGTGCGCGACGTCGATCTGGCGGTGGCCAGGGGCGAATTCGTCTCGCTGCTCGGGCCTTCCGGCTGCGGCAAGACGACGACCCTGCAGATGATCGCCGGGCTGGTGGAGCCGACGGCCGGGCGCATCGGCCTCGACGGGCGCGACATTACCCGCGAGAAGCCGAACCGCCGCGGCCTCGGCGTCGTCTTCCAGAGTTACGCGCTCTTTCCGCACATGACGGTGGCTGAAAACGTCGCCTTCGGCCTCGAGATGCGCAAGGTGCCGCGCGCCGAGCGCGACAGGCGCGTCGCCGAGATGCTCGCGCTCGTCCACCTCGCCAATCTGGCGGAGCGCTATCCGCGCCAGCTCTCCGGCGGCCAGCGCCAGCGCGTCGCCATCGCGCGCGCCCTCGTCATCGCCCCGCCCGTGCTGCTGCTCGACGAGCCCTTGTCCAACCTTGACGCCAAGCTGCGCGAGGAAATGCAGTTCGAGCTGCGGCGCATCCAGCGCAGCGTCGGCACCACCACCATCATGGTGACGCACGACCAGGCCGAGGCCTTGTCCATCAGCGACCGGGTCGTGGTGATGGAAGCCGGGCGCATGACGCAGATCGACGCGCCCTATCGTCTCTACGAGCAGCCGGCGACGGCTTTCATCTCGACCTTCGTCGGCAAGATGAACCGGCTTGCCGGGGTCTGGGGTGACGGCGGCGTGGCGGTCGCCGGCACGGTGCTGGCCAGTGCGCCGGCCGATGTCGCCGCCGGGACGGCGGTGACGGCCTGGATCCGCCCCGAGAAGCTCCACCTGCGCCCTATGGGCGAGGGGCGCCTCGCCGGGCGGGTGGCGAGCCGTTTCTTCCTCGGCGGGCACTGGCTCCTCACGGTCGGGACCGAGGCCGGCGACATTCTGGTCTCGGTACCGAACACGGGCGAGGAGCCGGCGCGCGAGGGCGAGCCGATCGGTCTCGACTGGGAGCCGGCCAGCCTGCGCGTCGAAGCCGGCGCCGGGGCCGCCGCATGAACCGGTCGGTCGCCACGCCCCTGATGCTCGCGTCGCCTGGCGCGGTGCTGTTCGCTGGGCTCGTCATTGTCCCGCTCGTGCTGACGCTGATCCTGTCCTTCCTCGCCTATGACCACGGCACCGGCATCAAGGACAGCTGGACGCTGGCGCATTACATGCACGTGCTGTCCGACAGCTACTATCTCGGCATCTTCTGGCGCACGCTGCGGCTCGCGGCGCTGACGACGCTGATCTGCGCCCTCATCGGCGCACCGGAGGCCTATATCCTCTCGCGCATGCGGAGCCCGTGGCGCTCCGTCTTCCTGCTCGTCATCATCGGGCCATTGCTCGTGTCGGTTGTCGTGCGGGCTTTCGGCTGGAGCATGCTGCTCGGCTCCACCGGCCTCGTGAACGCGGCGCTCGCCGCCGTCGGCCTCGGCCCGGTGCGGCTGCTCTATACCGAGACGGCGATCGTCATCGCCCTCGTCCACGTCATGCTGCCGTTCATGGTCATCCCTGTGTGGACGGCGCTGCAGAAGCTCGACCCCATGGTCGAGGCGGCGGCCTGGACGCTGGGGGCCTCGCGCTTCTCCGCCCTGCGCCGCGTGGTCATGCCGCAGGTGTCCATGGGGCTTCTCTCCGGCAGCCTCATCGTCTTCGGCCTGTCGGCGAGCGCCTTCGCCATCCCGGGCCTGCTCGGCGGACGGCGGCTCAAGATGGCGGCGACGCTCGTCTATGACGAATACATGCACGAGCTCAACTGGCCGCTGGGTGCCGCCATCGCCATCCTCGTGCTCGTTGCCAACCTCGTCATCATGCTCGCCTACAACAGGGCCGTCGAAGCGCGCGCCCGCCGCATGCTCGGGTGAGGCCATGCAGAAGAACGGCCCCGTCGCGCTCCTCTTTCACGCCCTCGTCGTCGCCTTCGTCCTGGCGCCGCTCGTCGTCATCTGCCTCGTGGCGTTCACGCCAGAGAACACGCTGACGATGCCGACCACCGCGTTCTCGCTGCGCTGGTTCCGGGCCGTGTTCGAGCATCCCGATTTCGTCACCGCCTTCGGCAACTCGCTGTGGCTCGCCACGATTGCCGCCAGCATCTCCGTCGCGATCGCGGTGCCGGCGGGCCTCGCCATCGACCGCTACCGCTTTCCCGGACGCGATGCGCTCAACGGGCTTTTTCTCTCGCCGCTCATCATCCCGCACCTCGTGCTCGGCGTCGCCTTCCTGAGGCTCTTCGCCCTCATCGGCGCCACCGGCTCCTTCGCCTGGCTCGTGCTGAGCCACGTCATCATCGTCACGCCCTATGTGCTGCGCCTCGTGCTCGCGGCGCTGTCGGGGCTCGACCGCAGCGCCGAGCAGGCGGCGATGACGCTGGGCGCCTCGCGTTTCACGGTTTTCCGGCGCGTCACCGCGCCGATGATCCTGCCCGGCATCAGCGGCGGCTGGCTCATCGCCTTCATCAACAGCTTCGACGAACTGACGATGTCGATCTTCGTGACCTCGCCCGCCACCGTGACCCTGCCGGTGCGCATGTACATGTACGCCACCGAATCCATCGACCCGATGATGGCCGCGGTCTCGGCGCTGATGATCGCGCTCACCGCCCTCGCCATGCTCGCGCTCGACCGCGTCTTCGGTCTCGACAAGATCCTCGTCGGCGAGAAGTGAGGCGCGGCATGTCCCTCTTTCACCGCATCGCCCGCAGCGACCATGCGCCGGTCCGCTTCCTGCTCGACGGCGTGCCCTGCGAGGGCCGCGAGGGCGACACCCTGCTCACCGCCATCCTGACCCATGTCGACAAGGTGCGCGTCAGCGACTTCTCCGGCGCACCGCGGGCCGGCTTCTGCCAGATAGGCGTCTGCCAGGATTGCTGGGTGACGCTGGCGGACGGAGAGCGCGTGCGCGCCTGCACGACGCCGCTTACGGCCGGCATGTCTGTCGTGACGGGAGCTGCCGCATGAGCCGCCCGCAGCCGCTCGTCGTCGGTGCCGGTCCCGCCGGCGTGCGCGCCGCCGAGACGCTCGTGAAGGCGGGCCTTCGCCCGCTCGTTGTCGACGAGGCGCCTGCCTGTGGCGGCCAGATCTATCGCCGTCCGCTCGTGAAGGACGAACGCGATGCACGCGCGCTCTACGGGTCGGAAGCCGGCAAGGCGCAGCGCCTGCACGGCGCCTTCGCCGCTCTGGCGGGCCGCATCGAACACTGGCCCCGCGCGCTCGTCTGGAACCTGCGCGACGGCCGCGCCGATATCGCCGTCGCCGGCGAGAGCCGTGCGGTCGCCTACGATGGGCTCATCCTCGCCACGGGCGCGAGCGACCGCGTGCTGCCGGTCCCAGGCTGGACTCTGCCCGGAGTCTTCACCCTCGGCGGGGCGCAGGTCGCCCTGAAGGCGCAGGGCTGCGCCATCGGCCAGCGCGTCGTTTTCGCCGGCTCCGGGCCGCTGCTCTATCTCGTCGCCTGGCAGTACATGAAGGCAGGCGTCAAGGTGGTCGCGGTGCTCGATGCCGCGCCGCTCGCGGCCAAGCGCCACCTGCTGCGGGGACTGGCGCTCGCGCCCGATATCGTCCTGCGCGGCATGCGCTTTGCCGCCGAACTGCGA
The DNA here is from genome assembly GCF_001418005.1 of Chelatococcus sambhunathii. Lineage (GTDB taxonomy): Bacteria > Pseudomonadota > Alphaproteobacteria > Rhizobiales > Beijerinckiaceae > Chelatococcus_A > Chelatococcus_A sambhunathii. The sequence continues at coordinate 280,002 of NZ_LIOL01000002.1, forward strand.
CTCAACGGCGTCATGCTGCGCCATGGCATCTGCGATCTCGCCTTCGAGGGGGAGGGCAGGGTGGCCGGCGTGCGCTGGCGTGAGGGGAGGCGTGAACGGCACCTCTTCTGCGATGGCGCCGGCTATGGCCTGTCGCTCCGGTCGGAGACGCAACTCGCCGATCTTGCCGGATGCGCCTTCGCGTTCAACCAGCGCGACCGGGCCTTCCTGCCGCAACGGGACCCGTCCGGCCGCACCAGTGTCCGCGGCGTCTATATCGCCGGCGACGGCGCCGGCATTGCCGGGGCGGATGCGGCGGAGCTCGCCGGCGAGCGGGCGGCGCTCGCGCTCCTCGAGGACCGCGGCCTGCCGCATGCGCCGGAGCGGGCGGCGGACCTGGAACGAAAGCTCGCCCGGATCGGCCGTTTCCGCGACGTGCTGGAGGCTGCCTTCCCCTTTCCCGCCCAATGGGCGGCGCGCGTGAAGGACGAAACCGTCGTCTGCCGCTGCGAGGAGGTGAGCGCCGGCGCCCTGCGCAACGCAGTGCGCGACTTTTCGCTCGACGAGATCAACCGCCTCAAGGCCGTCAGCCGCATCGGCATGGGCCGTTGCCAGGGCCGCTTCTGCGGCGCGGCGGCGGCCGAACTTCTCGCTGTCGAGACAGGACGCGGCGTCGAGGCTGTCGGCCGGCTCAGAAGCCAGCCGCCGGTCAAGCCGGTGCCGCTTACGCTGATGCCGCGGGAGGCCGCGGAATGAGCACGCGCCTTCACGTCGATGTCGCCGTGATCGGCGGCGGGCTCGTCGGCAGTTCGGCGGCTCTGGCCCTCAGCCAGATGGGCATGAGCGTGGCGCTGCTCGACCGGCGTTACTGCGGCGCGCAGGCGAGCGGGGTCAATTACGGCGGCGTGCGGCGGCAGGGCCGGCCGCCCGAGCAGTTGCCGCTGTCCCAGCGTGCCCATGCCGTCTGGCCACGGCTCAAGGCTCTCATCGGCATCGACGGCGAGTTTCTGCGCTCGGGCCATCTCAAGCTCGCGATGAGCGAGGCCGACATGGCGTCGCTCGAAGCCTATGCGGCGAAGGTCGCCGACTGCGGCCTCGATCTTGAACTCCTCGGTCACAACGAGTTGCACCGACGCTTTCCGTGGCTCGGCGACGCAGTCGGCGGCTCCTTCTGCGCGGGGGACGGTCATGCCAATCCGCGCCTCGTGGCGACCGGCTTTGCCGCCGCCGCCCGCCGCGCCGGCGTCCACGTTCTCGAGAACACGCCCGTCACGGGCGTTGCCCGCAATGGCGCGGGCTTTGCGCTGGAGGCGGGGGAGGGGCTGAAGCTCACGGCCGGCACCGTCATCAACAGCGCCGGCGCCTGGGCTGATCGTTTCGCGGCCGAGTTTGGCGAGCCGGTGCCGCTCCGGCGCATCTATCCGTCCATGGTGGTGACGGAGCCGCTCGAGCCGGTGCTCACTGTCAACATTGGCATGGAGGGCGGCGGCATCTACGCCCGGCAGGTCGAGCGCGGCAACTGCATCGTCGGCGGCGAGCGGGCCGAAGCGCTGACGGATGCGGACTTCTCGCGCCCCCGTTCGGATGGGGCGCTCGCCATCATGAGCCGTGCCGCCGCGCTCTTTCCCGGCCTTGCGAAGGCCCAGGCCATCCGCTTCTGGAGCGGCACCGAGGCCGAGATGCCGGACAGGAACCCGGTCATCGGCCCGAGCCTGACGACGCCGGGCCTCATCCACGCCTTCGGCTTCTCCGGTGCCGGCTTCCAGATCGCACCGGGCGTCGGCGAGGTGCTGGCGGAGCTCGTCCGCGACGGCCGGACCACCACGCCGATCGAGGCCTTTTCCATCGCCCGCTTCGTGGCGGGCACAGCGACCGACCGCACCACCCTCGGCTCGGGTGCGGGGAAGGAGCAAGAGCCGCAAAGAAGGGGAGCCTGACAGTGATGACGAACCGCACCATCCTCTTGGCCGGGGCCGCGGCCCTCGCCCTCGGCCACGCCACCGCCGTGTCCGCTGAGACGAAGACGCTCTATGTCGGCATGAACGGCGGCAATTTCGAGCGCACCTACACCCAGGCCGTCTTCCCGGACTTCGAGAAGGCCAACGACGTCAAGATCGTCGTCGTGCCGGGCACCTCGTCCGACATCCTTGCCAAGGCGACGGCGGCCAAGGACAAGCCGCAGATGCACGTCATGTTCCTTGACGACGGCGTCATGGTGCGTGCCGTCGGCGCAGGGCTGTGCGAGAAGCTGAAGCCGAGCCCGGAGCTCGACGAAATCCTGCCCAACGCGCGGCTCAAGGGCGACATGGCGGCGGGCGTCGACCTCGGCATGACGGGCCTCGCCTACAACAAGAAGCTGTTCGACGAGAACGGCTGGGCGGCGCCGACCTCGTGGATGGACCTCGCCGACCCGAAGTTTCAGGGCAAGGTCGTCTTCCAGTCCGCCGCCGCCTCGTCCTTCGGCCTGCACGCGTTCCTCATGTTCAACCGCATCCAGGGCGGCAGCGAGGACAACGTCGAGCCCGGCTTCGAGAAGTTCCGCGACACCATTGGCAAGAACGTCATCGAATTCATCCCCAATTCGTCGAAGATCTCGGAGATGGTGCAGACCGGCGAAGCCGCCATCTTCCCGCTGACGCCGACCTCCGTCGCGACGCTGAAGGACAAGGGCATCCCCGTCGAATACGCCCAGCCGAAGGAAGGCTCGGTGGTACTGATGGTGGCCGAATGCGTCATTGCCGGCAATTCGGAGCCCGAGCTCGCCCAGAAGCTCGCCGCCTATCTCTTGTCGGCCGAGGCCCAGTCGAACGCGCTCGCCGCCGGCAATATCGTGCCATCGAACCCGAAGGCGAAGGCGCGCACGCCAGAGGCGGAGAAGAAGCTCGAGGTCTTCCACGGCTACATGAAGACCGCCGTGACGCTCGACTGGGACGTGATCAACGCCAAGCGGCCGGAGTGGAATAGCCGCTGGAACAAGACGATCGAGCAGTAGGGCACGCTGCCGCCCGCTCCATCGAGGGGTGTTGCTGGTGACATGCCCGCGCTCGTGGCGGGCATGTCGGTCCGTCACGCCGGTCCGCGCCGGTGGCGATGTACAGCGTCGAAAATCGCATAAGGAAGATTATGGAACTTATTAGAACGAGCCGAGGTCTCTGTCGGTGGTATAGCGCTATCTCCCATCCCGGGCGGCCGGCGATCGCGTCGTCTTCATTTTTTCCCTTTGGTTGAAAGTCCATCTCGTTGCACCGCGGTGCCCCAGGGCTAGACTTGGCTTAAAGCTCGGTCATGCGGCAGCGCATGTTTTGGTTGTGATCCTGGAGGTTGTGATGGGCGGTTCCGGCCAGATGGCGAATGGATATTTCGCATGCGGCAAGCTCCGGGTCGCTGCACCGCTTCATGCCTTCATCGCCGAGGAAGCGCTGGTGGGCACGGGCATCGCGCCCGCCGATTTCTGGCAGAGACTGGAATCGATCATCGCAACCTTCGCGCCGCAAAATCGGGCGCTGCTGGCGAAACGGGACGCACTACAGGCGCAGATCGACGCGTGGCACCGCAGCCGCGCCGGTGCCCCACACGAAGCCGCGGCTTATGAGCTGTTCTTGAAGGAAATCGGCTACATCGTTGATGATGAAGGAGATTTCTCCGTAGGAACCACGAGCGCCGATCCGGAGATCGCCGAGCTCGCCGGGCCGCAGCTCGTCGTGCCGGTGATGAACGCGCGCTATGCGCTCAATGCCGCCAATGCCCGCTGGGGCAGCCTCTATGATGCGCTCTACGGCACCGATGGGCTCGACGGCACGAAGCCACCGCCGGGCCCTTACGATCCGGCGCGCGGCGTCAGAGTCATCGCTTTCGGCCGACGGGTGCTCGACCAGCACGTGCCGCTGGCTTCCGGCTCGCATGCTGAAGCCCGGCGCTACGCTGTCGATGGTGCCACGCTCACCGTGCAGCTTGCGGACGGCAGCATCACGGGTCTTGCAGATGCAGCGCAATTCGTCGGCTTTGCCGGGGGGCACGGAGCCCCGGAGGCGCTCGTCTTCACAAAGCACGGCCTTCACCTTGTCGTACATTTCGACCGCGGCCACCCAATAGGCCGCACCGACGCGGCCGGCATCAGCGATATCGAGCTCGAGGCGGCGCTGTCGACCATCATGGACTGCGAGGATTCCGTCGCGGCCGTGGACGCGGAGGACAAGGTCGCCGTTTATCGCAACTGGCTCGGCCTGATGCGCGGTGATCTTGTCGAGACCTTTGTGAAAGGCGGCCGCACCGTGACGCGCCGCCTGGCGGCGGATCGGCTCTACAAGCGCCCGGATGGCGGGGAACTGCGCCTCAAGGGGCGCAGCCTGATGCTCGTGCGCAATGTCGGCCACCTGATGACGACGGATGCGGTGCTGGACGACAACGGCGGCGAGATCCCAGAAGGCATCCTCGACGGCATGGTGACCGCGGCCATCGCCCTGCACGACATCGGCCCGGCTGGCCGGAGGGCGAATTCGGCCAAGGGCCAGATGTACATCGTCAAGCCCAAGATGCATGGGCCCGAGGAGGTTGCCTTCGCCGATGCACTCTTCGCTGCCTTCGAGGATGCCCTGGGCCTTGCGCGCAACACGCTCAAGATGGGTGTGATGGATGAGGAGCGCCGCACGAGCGTCAACCTCAAGGCTGCGATCCGCGCCGCCAGAGATCGCATCTGCTTCATCAACACGGGCTTCCTCGACCGCACGGGTGACGAGATTCACACCTCCATGGAGGCGGGTCCCATGGTCCGCAAGGCGGACATGAAAGCATCCACCTGGATCAAGGCGTATGAGGACGGCAATGTCGATATCGGCCTTGCCGTCGGTCTCGACGGCCACGGCCAGATCGGCAAGGGCATGTGGGCCATGCCCGACCTGATGCACGCCATGCTCGAGCAAAAGCTCAGCCATCCGCTCGCCGGCGCGACCACCGCCTGGGTGCCCTCGCCCACAGCGGCGACCCTGCACGCGCTCCACTATCTGGCGGTCGATGTCGCCGCCCGGCAGGCGGAGATCCGCAAGCGTCCCCAAGCCCGGCGGTCGGATCTCCTCACGCTGCCCCTGGTCGACCGCGTGAACTGGTCGCCGGAAGAAATCGCAGAGGAGGTCGACACGAACGTCCAGAGCCTTCTCGGCTACGTGGTGCGCTGGGTGGATCAGGGGGTCGGTTGCTCCAAGGTACCGGACATTCACGACGTCGGCCTGATGGAGGACCGCGCCACGCTGCGCATCTCGGCGCAGCATCTCGCCAACTGGCTGCGCCACGGCATTGTCTCGCGCGATCACGTAATGGAGGCCTTGAAGCGGCTCGCGGCGGTCGTCGACCGTCAGAATGCGGGCGATCCCGCCTATCGACCGATGGCACCCGATTTCGAGGCTTCGCTGGCCTTCCAGGCGGCTTGCGCTCTCGTCTTCGAGGGAACGCGCCAGCCGAACGGCTATACCGAGCCGCTGCTTCACCGCTTCCGCCGCCTGCGCAAGGAGAAGGACCGGGCCTGAGCGATCCCCTCACCCCGCCTGCCCGGGCTACCGGGCGGGTGCGGCCGGAACCGCATGGTGGTGCGCGGCGTTGCTTCCCATATGACCAGTGAGGTCTTTTGGCACTGCGTCGAAACCGAAGGAGCCAAGCATGGGCGATCCGCGCAAGACCCGCAATGAGCAGGAGCGCGACAAGGCTGAGAAGAAGCAGCATCAGGACGAACTGCTGGACGAGGCGCTGGAGGAATCCTTCCCCGCCAGCGATCCGCCATCACAGACCCAGCCTACACCAAGGCATAAGAAAGATAGCAAGAGCAGCTAGTTATAGACTGTTCTTAATCATAAGTCGTAATCGTCATGCCGTCATAGGCCGGCTCGACATGGGCTGGAACCTGCCGGCGCAGGGTGGCGTAGTCGAGATCGGTGTGCAGATTGGTGAGCACGGCGCGCCGCGGCCCCAACTCGTCGATCAGCGCCAGCGCTTCTGCGAGGCTGAAATGGCTCGGGTGCGGCGTGTAGCGCAGCGCGTCGATGATCAGCACGTCGAGGCCGCGCAGCAGCGCCTTCGCCTCCTCCGGCATGGCGCTGACGTCGCTCGCATAGGCGAGCCCGCCGAAGCGGAAGCCGAGCGCGTCGATATTCCCGTGTACCATGCGAAAGGGCAAGGCAGCGAGCGTGCCGCCCGGCCCGTCGATGTGCACCTCGCGCCCGCTTGTGAGGCGATGCTCGACGAGGATGGGCGGATAGTCGCTGCCGGGCGGCGTGATGAAGCAATAGCCGAACCGGGTGCGCACCTGCGCGCTGGTGCGCTCGTCGAGATAGACGTCGATGCAGCGGCGCATCGTCAGGACGAGCGGCCGCAGGTCGTCGATGCCGTGGGTATGGTCGGCGTGCTCGTGCGTGAAGAGGACGGCATCGAGGTGGCGCACGTCGCTGTCGAGCAGTTGCTCGCGCAGGTCGGGTGAGGTGTCGACGAGCACCGTCGTCGCCGCGTCCCTCGCTTCGCGCCGCTTCTCGACCAGAATCGAGCAGCGGCGGCGCCTGTTGCGCGGCTCGGCAGGGTCGCAGGCTCCCCATCCCATGCCGACGCGTGGCACCCCGCCGGATGATCCGCAACCGAGAATGGTCACGGTCAGCGTCATGCGGCGCTTTCCCCGGCCCCCTGGCCGAGATCGGCTTTGGTGAAGAGGCGCCGGAAGTTGTCGGTGGTGATCGCGGCCATCTCGGCCGCCGTCACGCCGTGCACCTCGGCCAGCACTTTGGCCGTATGCACAACGAAGGCGGGCTCGTTGCGCTTGCCGCGATTGGGAACGGGGGCGAGATAGGGCGCATCCGTCTCGACGAGCAGCCGCTCGCGCGGCACGCGCGCCGCGATGTCGCGCAGCTCCTGCGAGCCCTTGAAGGTCAGGATGCCGGAGAAGGAGACATGGAGCCCGAGCTCGACGCCGACGCGGGCAAGCTCCGGCCCGGACGAGAAGCAGTGCAGGATGGCCTGGAATGCGCCCTTCCCCATCTCGTCACGGAGAATGGCGATCATGTCCTCGTCGGCGGCACGCGCATGGATGACGAGCGGCAGGCCCGTCTCCCGCGCCGCAGCGATATGGGTGCGGAACACCGCCTGCTGCACGTCCCGAGGGCTGCGATCGTAGTGGTAGTCGAGCCCCGCCTCGCCGATGGCGATGCAGCGCGGGTGGCGCGACAACGCAACGAGCTCGGCCGCCGTGACGTCAGGCTCCTCGCCAGCATTGTGCGGATGGGTCCCGACCGTGCAGGAGACGCCCGCAAAACGCTCGGCAAGGGCCGCGTAGGCGGGAAACTGCCCGACGCGCGTCGAGATGGTGACGAGATGGCCGACACCGGCCGCACGCGCCCGCGCCACCACGGCATCGAGCTCGCTGGCGAAATCCGGGAAGTCGAGGTGGCAGTGACTGTCGACCAGCATCAGGCCTTCGCCTCCTGCGGCTCCTCCTCCACGAAACGCGGGAAGATGGGCGCGGGGGCCGGCAGCACGCTGCCCGCGACAAGGCGACCGGCGGGGCCGAGCGCGTCGAACCGACGCCGATCTTCGTCGACGGCGAGAAGGTCGAGCAGGCGCGCGGCGGCGGTCGGCGTGACGGGCTGCGCGAGGATGGCGACGTTGCGCAGCACCTCCGCCGTCACGTAGAGCACGGTCGCCATGCGGGTGGGATCGCTCTTGCGCAGCGCCCAGGGTTCCTGGCCGGCGAAATAGCGATTCGCCTCGCTCACCACCGCCCAGACGTCGGCGAGAACGGTATGCAGGGCATAATTCTGCATTGCCGCCCGCGCCTTGGCGAGGAGCCCGTCGGCTGCGCCGAGCAGCGCCTCGTCCGCGGCGGTGAAGGCGCCGGGTTCGGGCACCCTGCCGGCGCAGTTCTTGGCGATCATCGACAGGGAACGCTGGGCGAGATTGCCGAGGTCGTTGGCGAGATCCGCGTTGATGCGGTTGACGATGGCCTCATGGCTGTAGTTGCCGTCCTGGCCGAACGGCACCTCGCGCAGGAAGAAGTAGCGCAGCTGGTCCACGCCATAGGTGCCGGCAAGCGCGAAGGGGTCGATGACATTGCCGACCGACTTCGACATCTTCTCGCCGCGGTTGAACAGGAAGCCGTGGCCGAAGACGCGCTTCGGCACAGGCAGCCCGGCCGACATGAGGAAGGCAGGCCAGTAGACAGCGTGGAAGCGCACGATATCCTTGCCGATGATGTGCACGTCCGCCGGCCAGTAGCGCCAGCGCGGCGAGCCCTCGGTGTCGGGATAGCCGAGCCCGGTGATGTAGTTGGTGAGCGCGTCGACCCACACATACATGACGTGGCCGGGCGCGTCCGGCACCGGCACGCCCCAGGTCAGTGTGGTGCGCGAGATCGAGAGGTCCTGCAGCCCGCCCCTGACGAAGCTCATCACCTCGTTTCGCCGGCCTTCCGGGCCGATGAAGTCGGGATTGCTCTCGTAGAGCGCGAGGAGCCGGTCCTGATAGGCCGAGAGGCGGAAGAAGTAGGTCTTCTCCTCCGTCCATTCCACCGGCGTGCCTTGCGGGCCGAGGCGCACGCCGTCGGCGTTCAGCGTGGTCTCGCTCTCGTCGTAGAAGGCCTCGTCGCGGACCGAGTACCAGCCCGCGTAGGTGTCGAGATAGATGTCGCCGGCATCCGCCATGCGCTTCCACAGTGCCTGCGAGGCCACGTAATGGGCAGGTTCCGTCGTGCGGATGAAACGGTCGCGCGCGACGGCGAGCGTATCGCACATCTTCTCGAAGAGCGCTGTGTTGCGGTCGGACAGTTCGCGCGGGCCGATGCCTTCCTTCGCCGCCGTCTGCGTCATCTTGAGGCCGTGCTCATCGACGCCGGTCATGAAGAAGACGTCGTAGCCATCGAGCCGCTTGAAGCGGGCGATGGCGTCGGCCGCCACCGCCTCGTAGGCGTGGCCGATGTGCGGCGCGCCATTCGGATAGGAGATGGCGGTCGTGATGTAGAAGGTCTCGGGATGGCCCATGCCCAATCGTGTCCGAATGTCGCTGGCTCAGGCGGCTTCGCCGTGACGGAGGGCGCCTGCCAGGTCGCTGAATATCGACAGAACCAGGGGGCGGCGGTCGAGATGGAACACCTGCGCTTCACGCGCCGCACCGCGGCTCTTCTCCCACACCTCGACCAAGGGCGCAAGGCGAGCTGCACCTTCCCCCGCCCGGGCATGAATGGTCTGCGTGACGAACATGTCGATGGTCGCCATGAGGGCCGCAAACGCCTCCTCGCCGTCCCTGCCTGCGCAGGTCTCGGCAAGACCGAGCACCTCGCCCATATCGAACGCCGGCAGGCGGGCGAGCATGGTCCGCACCCGCTCGATGACGGCGATGCGCTCCTCGTCGAGGAGGTCGAGCGCGCCTTGCACCGAGCCCTGTGCCAGGGCGGCCGCGCGCGCCCTGAGGCCGGGCTCGATCGCATCCCAGGGCGCCCCGAGTCCCTCGACCACCCGCTCGATCTCGTCCGGCAGCAGCTCTCCGAGCGCCAGCTTGCGGCAGCGCGAGCGGATCGTGGCCATGACGCGGCCGGGGTTGTGCGTGACGATGAGGAAGATCGAGCGCGGCGGCGGCTCCTCCACGACCTTGAGCAGCGCGTTGGCGCTGGCGATATTGAGGTCCTCGGCGCTGTCGACGATGCAGATGCGATAGCCCCCCGCCCCCGCGGTGGAGCCGAAGACGGCAAGGGCGCGGCGCACGGACTCGATAGCGATGACGCTGGACGGGCCTTTCTTGTCGGTGCCCGGCGTCCGCCGCAGGACGACGAGGTCGGGATGCGACAGGGCCGCGACCTTGCGCGCCACCGGATGGTCCGGCGCGACGGCGAGGTCCCGCACCGCAGGCGCCACGGCGGGATCGGGATTGGCGAGCAGGAAACGCGCCGCCCTGTAGGCGAAGGTTGCCTTGCCGATGCCGCGCGGCCCGCCGATGAGCCAGGCATGGTGCAGGCGGCCGGCCCGCCAGGCGTCGAGAAAAGCGCGCTCGGCCTCGCCATGGCCAACGAGATCGAAATGCTTGCGCGGGTGCGGCGTGAGGCCGTAGCGGTCCGGCTCGGCGCCTTCTTGCTGCGTGGACACCGGTTCACGCGCCATCATCCGCCTCCCCGACCGGGGCCCCGAGAAGCCGGGCTTCCACATGTGACCAGATGTCGGCCGCGACGGCGTCGGCCTCGCGGCTCGCGTCGATGACGACGCAGCGCGCCGGCTCCTCCTGCGCTATCGTGAGGAAGGCGGCGCGAAGCGCTTGATGAAAGCCAATGTCCTCCGCCTCGAAGCGGTCTGTGGCCTCGCTGAGCGCCTGCCGGCGCGCATCGGCCCGTGCGAGGCCTAATTCAGGGGGTAGATCGAGAATGAACGTCAGGTCCGGCCGCGTGGGACCGACAACGACCTCCTCGAGGCGGGCGAGGAAGGTCGGATCGAGATCGCCCAGCGCGCCCTGATAGGCGCGGGTCGAATCGCAGAAGCGGTCGCACAGCACCCATTGCCCGCGCGCCAGTGCCGGGCGGATGGTCGTCTCAAGGTGGTCGTTGCGGGCGGCCGAGAAAAGGATGGCTTCCGCCGCCGGTCCGAGCGCCTTGGCCTTGCCGGCGAGCAGGAAGTCGCGAATGCGCTCGGCCCGCGGCGCGCCGCCCGGCTCCCGTGTCGCGATGGCGTCGATGCCGTGTTGCGACAGGCGGCCGCGCAGGCGCTCCACCTGGGTGGACTTGCCTGCCCCCTCGCCGCCTTCGAAGGTGATGAACCGGCCCCGCGACCGCGTTTCTCCCGGCAAGACGGCCTCTTACAATAGCTTGCTCAGCGCATCGCGAATGGCGCCGGTGCTGAGTTCAAACAGCGCGTCGAAGGCGCGCTGCGACAGGCTGCCCGACTCTACCGCCTCGCCTGTGTATAGCGGGACGACGAGCGCGTCGACATCATCGCGCGTGACGCGCAGGTGGCCGACCTCCATCCCCGCGGCGACCGGCGCCCGCAACGGACCGCGATAGACGACCTTCACGTCGAGGCGGTCGCTTGTGCCGCGCGGCACCAGCACGCGCACCGCTTCTCGGGCGAGGAGCGGGACGCGGCCCTTCGCGCCCCCGTAGACCTGGGCCTCGTCGATCACCTCGCCGGACCTGAAGAGCTCGCGGGTCTCGAAATTGTTGAAGCCCCAGTCGATCAGTTTGCGCCCCTCGTTGGCCCGCTCGCGCGCGTTGGGCAGGCCGTTGAGCACGACGACCAGCCGCTGGCCGTCGCGCACCGCCGAACCGACCAGTCCGTAACCGGATTCCGCGAGATTGCCTGTCTTCAGCCCGTCCGCACCGATATCCATGGCGAGCAGCGGATTGCGGTTCTGCTGACGGATCTTGTTCCAGGTGAATTCCCGCTCGCCGAATATGGCGTAAAGATCGGGGAAATTCTCGACGAGGTAGAGCGAGAGTTGAGCAAGATCGCGCGCCGTCGTCCGCTGCTCGGGGTCGGCATAGCCGGTCGCGTTGCGAAACGTGCTGTTTCGCAGCCCGATCGCCCTCGCCCGCTCGTTCATGAGGCGGGCAAAGTTCTCCTCGGTGCCGGCGATGCCCTCTGCCAGCGCAATGGCCGCGTCGTTGCCGGACTGGACAATGAGCCCGCGCAGCAGATCGGCGACCGAGACGCGGCTGTTGACGATGGCGAACATGGTCGAGCCGCCCGACGGCGCACCTCCGCGTCGCCAGGCGTTCTCGGACACGATGAATGTGTCCTCGAGCGACAGCCGGCCGGCTTTGATCTCCTCGAAGACCACCGCTGCGGTCATGATCTTGACGAGGCTGGCCGGGACCATCGGTGCATCCGGCGCCTTGGCGAACAGGATGCCGCGCGTGCGCGCATCCATCAGGATGGCGAAATCGGCTGCGGTCTGGAAAGTCTGCGCCGTGGCTGCTCCCGCTGCGACGGCGAGCCACGCAAAGGCCGCGAGGCCGGCAAACAGACGCCGGCAAATGCACCGGCCGCGACCCGATACGGACAACGAAACCGACATCGCTCCCCCATATGGAGGGGGAATGTGCGATGCCGGCGCCGCAAAATCAACGGATGCGGCGAAGCTGCCCTCAGTTGGCCGCCGTTCCCTTGCGGAACGACACGAAGCGCTGCTCCTTGACGAGCGCGAACGGGGTCTCCGCCGCGAAGCGGGCGTTGGCGTTCTGCGGCGCCGCGTAGAAGAGGCTGGCGACGACGGGCTTGCCGGCGGGCGGCACGGCCACCGCCACCGGCACGCCGGCGTTGGGGATGGTGTTGAGGTCGATGAGGTCGTCGATGGTGGCGACCTCCGCCCGCTGGAGGTGAACCGCCGGCGCAGGCGGCGCGGAAGCCACCGCAACGCCTTGCTGACCGAAATCGGGCCGTGGCACGGGCATCGGAATGGCGCGGCTTGCGGCGGTGGCGACCGGCGCTGGCGCGGCCGCAGCAGGCGCATAAGCCATGCTCGGCGCGGCAACCGGGGGCGCCGGCTGGGCCGGTTCGGCCGAGGCGACCATGACAGGAGTCGCCACAGGCGCCGTCGGGGCACCGCCGACGGCCGGCCGGCCATCGATCTGCAGGGTGGCGAGCAGTTTGCGGTCGTCGCTGCCGCGCAGCGAGGCCCGACCCACGTATTCGACCTTCACCTGAGCCGTGCCCGCACGCCGGAAGTCGAGCGCATCGGCGACGCTGCGCGAGACGTCGATGATGCGGCCGCCGTGGAACGGGCCGCGATCGTTGACGCGCACCACCATCGATCGGTTGTTTGCAAGGTTGGTGACGCGCACGTAGCTCGGCAGAGGCAGCGTGGGATGGGCGGCGGCGATCGAGTGTTTGTCGAACACCTCGCCATTCGCTGTCAGACGACCGTGGAAGTCGGCGCCGTACCAGGAGGCCGTGCCGGTGGCCGTGTATTTCTCGTTAAGCTTCGGGACATAGGTCTTGCCGGCCACCTGGTAGGGCTTGCCGGTGTGATCACGTCCACCGCCCTTGGGGACCGGCTTGCCGTCGGCGACGACACGCGGACTGGGGGCGACGCCGTATTTCGGGTCGATCTTGGCAGAGTTCACCTTCTGCGTCGCGCTGCTGCAGTTGGCGAGGCCGAGCGCCAAGACCACGATGCCAGCGCTCTGCAGCGCGAAGCGGAGGGGCGACCGCCCCGTGTCGAAGCTTTCGGATCTGGAAAATGCCGATGAGATGGACGGGGAAACGTTCGCTTTGGTGGCGCCAAGCTCAGTTGTCGCACGATCCATCTGCTGCATCGGCTCGTTCCGTTCTTGCCTGTCGGTGGCCGCACGCTGCCGTCGGAAGGGCGCGACCGATGCGCCGGACCTTGGACTTGAACACCACCGAAGTGTCGCTGTAATCCGATGAATGGAGCGTTAAGGCCTCACATCCGACAAAGCAAGCTTGCAATGCGACGTGCAACCCACATTCCGAAGGCGAAACGAGCCTTCGGAATGCGACGAAATTGCGGCGCCTCTGCCCCATTGTCGTCGTGTCGTGCGTTGCAGGGTGTCGTGCCGGCCGCGTCGTTCAGCAGTAAAGCTGTCGTGTAGCGACTGTCTGATCGACTATAGCCTCGTCATCCGTCTTGGGCATCGGCGAACCGGGAGACCTCATGAAGACCATCGTGACCATCGCCGAACTCGAGGCCATCTATGGACAGCCCGGCGAGACGTCGACCGTCAAAGTGACCGATTATGTCACGCCCCATTATGCCGCCTTCATCGAGGCATCGCCCTTTGTCGCCCTTGCGACGGTCGGTCCGGAGGGGCTCGATTGTTCGCCGCGCGGCGACGGCCGCGGCTTCGTGCGCCTCCACGATCCGCGCACCCTCATGCTGCCGGACCGGCACGGCAACAACCGCATCGATTCCCTGCGCAACATCGTGCGCGACCCGCGCGTGGCCCTGCTCTTCCTCATTCCCGGTGCCGGCAACACGCTGCGCGTCAATGGCCATGCCCGGCTGACAGTGGACGAAACTCTGCGCGCTTCCTTCGCCGTCGAAGGAAAGCAGCCGCGGACGGTCGTCGTCATCGAGGTGCGCGAGGTCTATTTCCAGTGCGCCCGCGCCATCATCCGCGCCGGCCTGTGGGATCCGTCCAGGCACGTGGCGCCGGACGCGCTGCCAACGCCGGGCGCCATCCTCGCCGCCCTGTCGCAGGACCGTGTCGGCGGTGATGAATACGACAAGGCCTGGCCGGAGCGGGCCAGACAATCGATGTGGTGAGAAGGCTCAGACCGCGGTGCCGTGCAGGTCGTAGGCGTCCGAGCGCTCGACCTTCACGGTGACGATGTCGCCGATGCGCAGCGGACGGCGCGAGGCGACGTAGACATTGCCGTCGATCTCCGGCGCATCCCACTTGGAGCGCCCCTTGGCGACCGTTGGTCCCGCCTCGTCGATGATGACGGGAATGCGCCGGCCGATGCGGCCCTTCAGGCGCTGGGCGCTGACTTTGGCCTGGGCCTGCATGAAGCGGTGCCAACGCTCTTCCTTGACCTCGTCCGGCACCGGCGCGGCGATCTCGTTGGCGGGCGCCCCCGTCACCGGCTCGTAGCGGAAGCAGCCGACCCGGTCGAGCTTGGCCTCCTGCAGCCATTCGAGCAGGAAGTCGAAATCCTCGTCCGTCTCGCCCGGGAAGCCGACGATGAAGGTCGAGCGGATGGCAAGGTCCGGGCACTCCTCGCGCCAGCGGCGGATACGGTCGAGCGTCTTCTCCTGATGTGCCGGACGGCGCATGTTTCGCAGCACCGCCGGGGCGGCGTGCTGGAAAGGAATGTCGAGGTAGGGGAGCACTTTGCCTTCCGCCATGAGGCCGACGACCTCGTCGACATGCGGATAGGGATAGACATAGTGCAGTCGCACCCAGACGCCGAGTTCGCCGAGGGCCGCCGAAAGGTCGAGGAAACGCGCCCTCACCTCTCTGCCGCCATGGGTGCTCGGCGCATATTTGAGATCGAGGCCATAGGCGCTCGTGTCCTGCGAAATGACGAGCAGTTCCTTCACGCCGGCCTTCACCAGGCGCTCGGCTTCCCGCAGCACATCCGCGGCCGGACGGCTGACGAGGTCGCCGCGCAGCTTCGGGATGATGCAGAAGGTGCAGCGGTTGTTGCAGCCTTCGGAGATCTTCAGATAGGCATAGTGGCGCGGCGTGAACTTGATGCCCTGCTCGGGGACGAGATCGATGAACGGATCATGCGCCGGCGGCACAGCCTCGTGCACCGCATCGACCACGGTCTCATATTGCTGCGGCCCGGTGATGGCGAGGACATCGGGGAACTGATCGCGGATCTGGCCCGGCTCGGCGCCCATGCAGCCCGTGACGATGACCTTGCCGTTCTTGGCCATGGCCTCGCCGATGGCGCCGAGCGATTCCGCTTTGGCCGAATCGAGGAAACCGCAGGTGTTGACGATGACGACATCCGCGCCCTCGTGCGTCTTCGTCAGTTCATAGCCCTCGGCCCTGAGGCGCGTGACGATGCGCTCGGAATCGACGAGCGCCTTCGGGCAGCCGAGGGAAACGAAACTGATCTTGGGAGCGTGCTCGCCCATGCCTGTCGCCACCGCTTGAGCGCCGGCATCGCGACGAGAGCCGCGGACGACGCATCATGTCCTTGATAATGATCGTATTCTCGGATCGTGGGCCGGGCCTTCGCCACCCTGAAACGGCTCCAGCCAAAATCCGGGGCCTCGATTGGCACGGAAAGGGCGCCGACGCAACGGTCTTGATGCCGCAAGGTTTCACAAGAGAAGCCCGGCAGTACCTGACTGCCGGGCTCAAGGCTTCGGGAGGAGCCTGCCAAGACCGCGTGGAAGAAGACTACATCGGCCCGTTGCCGAAGCAGCCAGCCAGACGAAGGCTTCATCACATGCAATATTCATAACAGATTCGCGCCGCTCTTGCCTCACGAAAATACCGCATCCGAAAGACAGCTTCCTCGCAACGCCCGCGTGCACTGCGCGGTGCCTCAGGATCGATTCAATTTTATTCTTCTGCGACCTGCTACGACGCCCAGTTGTGCTGGAAATCGGCATAAAGGGTCAGGCCACCGCAGGCAAAGATCGTCTGACCCGTGATGTAGCGGGCCTCCTCCGAGGCGAGAAAGGCGAAGACGGGCGCCATATCATCGGCATCAGCGGCGAAACCCATGGGGATGTGACTTTCGACCGCCGCTCGCGACGCCGGATCCTCGACCCAGCCCCTGTTCAGCTCGGTCGCCGTGGCGCCCGGTCCGACGGCATTGACGCGGATCCCCCGGGCAGCGAACTCCAGCGCCAGCGTCCGCGTCAGGTTGGCGAGCCCGCCCTTGCTGATGGAATAGGCGAGATAGCCGGGCTTGGGGATGATCTCGTGCACGCTCGTCGTGTTGATGATCGCGCCGGGAGCCTTGCGCGCGAGAAGATGACGCGCCACGGCGCGGGCGCAATTGGCCGCGCCGACGAGGTTGACCGCGAGGATGCGCACGAGCCGTTCATCCTCGAAGGCGTCCCCCGGCGTCGGCGCCTGGATGCCGGCATTGTTGACGAGGATGTCGACATGCCCCCAGGCGGAGACCGCCTCCTCGACCATCGCGTCGACCGCGCGCGGCAGGGATACGTCCGCTGCAAGTGCCAGATGCGGCCGCTCGCCGTGCCCGGCATCCGTCGCAGCGGTCCGCACCGCCGCCAGCGCTGCTGCCATCGCGTCGGCATCCGCCAGGTCGTTGACGGCGACCGTCGCTCCCTCGGCGGCGAAGCGGCGCGCGACGGCGAGGCCAATGCCCCGCGCGCCGCCTGTCACGATGGCCGTGCGCCCTTCGAGACGCTGCGGATTGAGAGCGTGAAAGGTCATGATGCGTCAGGTCCTGGCGTCAGAACGCGTGCGACTCGCCGGGCCGGGAAGCGCCCCTCGTGTTGAGGTAGACCGCGTAGAGCGACGTCGTTCCGCAGATGAAGAGGCGGTTACGCTTAGGACCGCCGAAGCAGACATTGGCCACCACCTCCGGTACCCGGATCTTGCCGATAAGCGAGCCGTCGGGGTCAAAGCAATGGACGCCGTCGCCGGCGCTCGTCCATACATTGCCGTGCACGTCGATGCGCAGGCCGTCGAAGAGGCCGTGGCTACAGGTGGCGAAGATCTCTCCGCCGCTGAGCCTCCCACCCGCGCCAACGTTGAAGCGGCGGATGTGACGCGGACCGTCGTCGACGTGGGTCGCGCCGGTGTCGACCACATAGAGCAACTGCTCATCCGGCGAGAAGGCGATGCCGTTGGGCTTTACGAAATCTGTTGCCACGGCAGCGATCGTGCCGTCCGCCGGATCGAAGCGATAGACGTATGATGCGCCGATCTCGGATGGTGCCGCATCGCCCTCGTAGTCGGAATCGATGCCGTAGGTCGGGTCCGTGAACCAGATCGTGCCGTCCGATTTCACGACCACATCGTTCGGCGAGTTGAGCCGCTTGCCCTCGAAACGGTCGACCAGGATCCGCACGGAGCCGTCCGGCTCGGTGCGCGAGATGCAGCGTCCCTGATGCTCGCAGGAAACGAGGCGCCCTTCCCTGTCCACCGTATGGCCGTTGGTGTTTCGGGCCGGTTGGCGGAAGACGGAGACGGACCCGTCCGTCTCGTCCCAGCGCATGATGCGGTTGTTGGGAATATCCGACCAGATGAGATAGCGCCCCGCCGGGAAATAGGCCGGCCCCTCGGCCCAGCGGCATCCTGTATAGAGCTTTTCGAGATGGACATTGCCGAAGACGAGGCGCAAGAAGCGCGGGTCGATCACCTCGAAATCATTGCTCAGCATGGGCATTTTCTCCCGATCGCCGTTGTTCTCGAGAAGGCGCGCCCGGCCCGCCATCGGCTCAGACGATCGGCGCACGGGACGCAAGAGGCGTGAACGAGGCGAGATTGGGAGACTTGCCGGCGGAATGCAAGGCCGGCTCCGGACCGCTCCGTCCGGCAGAACTTGGAGGCAGGAGCGGCCGGAGATGAGCTGCTAGCTGTCGAGGATCCCCTCAAAGCCGCCAAAGATCATACGCTTGCCGTCGAAAGGCATCTGCTCGCCCATGGCGCGCATGCGCGGATCCGTCATGATCTTCTCATTGGCGGCATCGCGCGCCGCCCGCGTGGGATATTCCACCCAGCTGAAGACCACGACCTCGTTGTCCTTGGCCTGCACGGCCCGGCGGAAATCGGTGACCTTGCCCGCCGGCACGTCGTCGCCCCAGCATTCGACGACACGGGTGGCGCCGAGCTCCTTGAACAGCACCGCCGCCTCCGCGGCATGTTTGCGGTAGATTTCCTTGTTCTCGGCCGGCACGGCCGCAACGAATCCTTCCACATAAGGCATCGCGATGTCCTCCTTCGTGGCAGCGCTGACCATCCGGCCCGCAGCGTACCAATAAATCAGTTGATATCAACATAATCTGGCGTTGTCAAAGTCAGGGACGTGGGCGGCGCATTGTCGGGCGCGATGCCCGCCGTTACCCTCCTTGCAGCATGCCGACGCTCCGGGTTTTCGATGCGCCCGGTTCCGTGCCGGCGCCGGCGGCAGCCTCCCACCAGTCGCCGAGGGCATCGATCAGCGGCACGAGCCTCTCCCCCGCGGGCGTGAGGTCATATTCGACGCGCAGGGGATAGCCGTCGAACTCCGTGCGCTTGACGATGCCGGCCGCCTCGAGCTTGCGCAGTTCGAACGACAGCATCTTGTGCGAGATCGTGGGGTTGTCCCGGCGCAGGTCGCTGAAACGCTTCGTGCCATCCTTCAGGTAGTAGATCAGGAGGGTCGGCCAGCGCCCGCTGAGCACCTGCATCACCTCCTCGATGGGGCAACGGGAGACAAGATCCTTCATCGGCGCCTCGTGGTTGCAAAAAAGTGCGTAATTTACACGGCTCACTGGTCGAGTAGGGTCCGGGCTCGCTGCGCAGCGTGATCACGAGAAATCACGGGAGATCGATCTTGGAGCCGATCCTACTTTACGGCTTCCCCTCGGGAAGCTCCATGGGACTTGTCGCGGCGCTCGAATGGCTGGGCAAGCCCTACCGGCTGTGCCGGGTGGACATGCTCGGCGACATGCGCGAGCCGTCGTACGCCCGGCTCAATCCGCGCCATGAGACCCCGGTCTTCATCACGGACAAGGGTGAGTTGCTGACGGAGACCATGGCCATCGCCGCTTGGCTCGAGGCGCGGGATAGCGACCGGCGCATCAGCTTCGCCCCCCTGTCGCGTGAGGCGGACCGGATGCACCAGCTGATGGCCTTCGTGAACACGGGCTTTACCGGCGCCTTCTCGCCGCTGTGGGCCGCCCTCGAGATGGAAGATCCCGACCCCGCCGTGCAGACGGCGCTGCGCGACTTCGGCCGCCGCGCCGTCATCGAGCGCCACGACAAGCTGGAAGGCATGATCGGGCAGGGCCCGTTCCTCGTCGGTGAGCGGCCGAGCCTCGCGGACGCCGTCCTCGTCGGCGTCGCCCGCTGGCTCGACTTCCACAAAGTCGCCGACCGCGGACGCTGGCCGAAGCTGTCCGCCCTGCGCGAGCGGCTGGAAGGCGATCCCGCCGTCATCCACGCCACGAAGCTGGAGAATGGCGAAGCCTCATCCGGCACGGGCGCCCTCCTCGGCCACATGCCGCTTGACGAGGTGATCGAGAGGTTCGGCGTGTAGGCCAGCGCGCAGCCCGGGAAAAGGCGGCGCCCTGTCTACGGCCCGGTCCTGCCCGCGATCGGGCACGCCATTCCTTGCCCGCCAGCCAGAAAAGCTGGCGGGTTTTTTAGGTATCATGTTTCAGGGAAGATAAGACGAATGATTCGGAAGTTCTTGGGATGAACCACGCCGAAGTGAAGCGCAATTATTGATCGGGCTAACTTGCCACCCATGTTCCCTACACATAGGCATTCGCCGCAGTTTTGGGAACAGCTTGGCCGCACCATCACCATACTCAGCTTTCTGGAAGAAATATTGGGGAAAAATATTTGCGTTTACGGCAACACGACAATAGGGCGTCGAAGAAATAGACACGGCCTATAAAGCTTCGCTGCTGCAGCTTGAGCGATCCTTGACGGATCAGATTTTGAATTTGGCTTAATACTATGGAAGGGCCGCGCGATAAGCCCCGGATACCGCAACCGAAAACATAGACGAGCCGAGCGAAAACATTAAGAAGTTAACCGTTAATTCGTAGCGTGCTTTATCATGTCTCATGGCGAATGTCGGATGTAAACGGCGCGTCCATGCCGCTATCAATCAAACGAAAGAAAGTTGATGCAGCAATTGACCTTGCATGTTTGAGGCAGGTTCAGGGGCATGTCGTAGGATTGATTCGCAGCGTCATCGACACCGTGACGCATATGGGTTGGCAGTTTCCCAGCGCCGCAGGGCCGGGAAAGCCGATCATGTAGCGAAGTTAGGCGGTGAATCGCCGCATCCGCTATCTCGTTCAGCCCGCACTTTCGGTGATGCAGGCTTTCAGGAGTCCGCCGCGAGCCTCGCTGGCCGTTCACGTCCGCGTGATCGTCAGACCCGTGCGCGCCGCCAAGCGTGGGCATAAAGCCCGGAGCCTACCGCCCGAGTTCCTGATAGTTGCCCGTGAGCCGGATTTTCATAAAACCGAAAAATGACAATAAAATCAATGTCATTTGGCGGATGGGGTGGGATTCGAACCCACGGTACGGTTGCCCGCACGGCGGTTTTCAAGACCGCTGCCTTAAACCACTCGGCCACCCATCCTCGCCGACTGCATTCTTCTGACGGCAGAGGCCGCCGTTGACAAGGGCCAAGGGCGCATCCGGGTCGGTCGATCCATGCAAGGCGCGCCGGCGCGGCCTTGCCGCCCGCGGGCGGCGTGGAAGATGGCGGCATGGACGATGCTGGCGAAGCTGTCGCAAGCCTCTACGAGCGCCATGCCCACCCCTTCGACCGCTCGCGCGGCCGCAGCCTCCTCGAGCGCGGCTGGCTCGACCACTGCCTCGCCGCCGTCGGCGGGGAGCGGAGCGTGCTCGACCTCGGCTGCGGCGCGGGCGAGCCGCTGGCCTGCTATCCCGCGGCGAGCGGCTGCGCCGTCACCGGCGTCGATTCCGCGCCGAGCCTCATCGGGCGCTGCCGCACGCGCTTCCCTGCGCAGCAATGGCTCGTCGCCGACATGCGCTGCCTCGCCCTCGGCAGGACATTCGGCGGCATTCTCGCCTGTGACCGTTTCTTTCACCTGCAGCCGGACGACAAGCGCGCCATGTTCGGCGTCTTCACGGCGCATGCGCGCAAGGGCACGGCGCTGATGTTCACGAGCGGCCCGGCGCGCGGCGAGGTTCTCGGCACCTTCGAGGGCGAGCCGCTCTACCACGCCAGCCTCGACGGCGCGGAATACGAGGCCCGCCTCGCCGCTGCCGGCTTCCGGGTGCTCGACCATGTGGTGGACGATCCATTCTGCAGCGGCCACACCGTCTGGCTCGCCGCGCGCTGAACGGTCCGGCCGAAGCCGGCGGATGGCTTCAGGCTGCCCTGGAAGCCGGGCGCCTGCGGACGGCGGAATGCTTCAATGGTTCCGGCCGTGGCTCGGGAGCCACGATCCGGCCCCAGACGACGGGGACGGGGTCCGGCGCGAGCAGCCAGGGCTCGTCACTGTCGCAGCAGCGCCCGAAGGCGCGGCCGGCAGCCTCGGCGGCCCGGACAAGGTGGGCCTCGTGCATCTCCTTGAGCAGTGCGGCAGCGATCATGGCACCCTCCGACTGTCGCCATGAGAGATCATCATGGTTAACGCTTCCTGAAGGCGCTCGCCCCCGCGCCCATGGCCAAACGGCCGCCGGCGCGTCATTCTGTCACCGGGCAGCACCGAGGGGACAACAGCCATGATCGCCGGCACCACATCCACGACCCCGACGCGAGCCGTCGGGCGCCTGTTCCTGCGTACCGCCGTCGTCGCCGGCCTGGCCGGCCTCAGCCTCGGCATCTTCATGGGCGCGTCGCACGACCACACCTTCCGCACCGTGCACGCGCACATCAATCTCGTCGGCTGGGTCTCACTCTTCCTGTTCGGGTTGTTCTACGCGCTGCTGGGAACGGCTTCGACCCGCCTGGCGAAGATCCATTACGGGTTGGCGACCGGCGCGCTCATCCTGTTCGCAGTCGGCCTTCCCAGCATCGCCCTAGGGCTGCCCTGGGGTGAGCCGGTCGCGATCCTGGCGTCCTTTGCGACCCTGTTTTCCATGGCGCTCTTCGCCTATGTGGTCTTCACGGCCGGCGAGGCGGCGAATCCCGCCGCAGGCTAGCTGGCCCCGCGGGATTGGCGCCGTTCTGGGAAAAACAACCTTGACCGCGCCCCTGCCGACGTGGTGTTTCCGATCCGTTCCCGTCCCTGCGGCAGCCATGCGATACTGCCGGCGGGGCGAATCGGTTTTCCACGAGGGTTTGGACGGCGGCAATGACGGATTCGGGCGATCTGTTCGGCGGTGGCGGCAACGCAGTGGCGGCCCGCAAGTCACGCCCGTCCGCGAAGCTCCCGGTGGACGAGGCGCCCTCGCCCGGCCGTGCCAACGGCACGCCCACCGAGGCCGGCTACACCGCCGCCTCCATCGAGGTGCTCGAGGGGCTGGAGCCGGTGCGTCGGCGCCCCGGCATGTACATCGGCGGCACGGACGAGAAGGCACTGCATCACCTCTTCGCGGAGGTTATCGACAATGCAATGGACGAGGCCGTGGCCGGCCATGCGACCTTCATCGAGGTCGAGCTCGAGGAGAGCGGCTTCCTGCGCGTGACGGACAACGGTCGCGGCATCCCCATCGATCCGCACCCGAAGTTCCCCGAGAAGTCGGCGCTCGAGGTCATCCTCACGACGCTGCACGCAGGCGGCAAGTTCGACTCCAAGGTCTACGAAACCTCCGGCGGCCTGCATGGTGTCGGCGTCTCCGTGGTCAACGCGCTGGCCGAGCGGCTCGAGGTGGAGGTGGCGCGCAGCCAGATGCTCTATCGCCAGGTCTATGCGCGCGGCGTCGCCATGGGGCCGCTGGAGACCGTCGGGCGGGTGCAGAACCGGCGCGGCACCACGGTGCGCTTCAAGCCCGATGCGGCCATCTTCAAGGAAGGCGCGACGTTCAATCCGCGCCGCCTGTTCAAGATGGCGCGCTCCAAGGCCTATCTCTTCGGCGGCGTGGAGATCCGCTGGCGCTGCGCCCCCTCCCTCGCCGAGAAGCAGGAAGGCGTGCCGAGCGAAGCGACCTTCAAGTTTCCCGGCGGCCTCAAGGACTATCTCGCCCGCGAGATCGACGGCAGCGAACTTGTCTGCGACCAGATCTTCTCCGGCCGCGTCGACAAGCCGGGCGGGCACGGCTCGCTCGAATGGGCGGTGGCGTGGCTGTCACGCGACGACGGCTTCGTATCTTCCTATTGCAACACCATCCCCACGCCTGAGGGGGGCACGCATGAGTCGGGCCTGCGCATGGCCCTGCTGCGCGGCCTGCGCGACCATGCCGAGCGTGTCGGCCAGGCCAAGCGCGCCAGCCAGGTTACCACCGACGACGTGATGGCAACCTGCGCCGGCATGCTCTCGGTCTTCATCCGCGAGCCGGAATTCCAGGGCCAGACGAAAGACAAGCTGGCGACGCTGGAAGCATCGCGCATCGTCGAGGGCGCTGTGCGCGATGCCTTCGACCACTGGCTGGCGGCAGCGCCCCAGCAGGCCTCACGCCTTCTCGACTGGACCATCGAACGTGCCGAGGAGCGCCTGCGCCGCCGCGCCGAGAAGGAGGTGGCGCGCAAGACCGCGACGCGCAAGCTACGCCTGCCCGGCAAGCTCGCGGATTGCACCAATGCCGGCGCGGCGGGCTCCGAGCTCTTCATCGTCGAGGGCGACTCGGCCGGTGGCAGCGCCAAGCAGGCGCGCGACCGCGCCACCCAGGCCGTCCTGCCGCTGCGCGGAAAGATCCTCAACGTCGCCTCGGCCGGCCGCGAAAAGCTGGCACAGAACCAGCAACTCACTGATCTCGTGCAAGCGCTCGGCTGCGGTACCGGCTCGCACTACCGCGACGACGACCTGCGCTACGAAAAGATCATCATCATGACGGACGCCGACGTCGACGGCGCCCACATCGCATCGCTGCTCATCACTTTCTTCTGGCAGCAGATGCCGCGGCTGATCGACAACGGCCACCTCTATCTTGCCGTGCCGCCCCTCTATCGGCTGACGCACGGCGGCAAGACGGTCTATGCCCGCGATGATGCCCATCGCCAGGAGCTGATGGACAGCGTGTTCAGGGGCAAAAAGGTCGAGATCGGGCGCTTCAAGGGCCTCGGCGAGATGCTGCCGGCGCAGCTCAAGGAGACGACCATGGCTCCGGCCAAGCGCCTCCTCTACAAGGTCGTCGTGCTGGCCGAGGCCAAAGGCGACACGACGGACACAGTCGACCGGCTCATGGGCAACAAGCCTGAGGCGCGCTTCGCCTTCATCCAGGAGCGCGCTGCTTTCGCGCGCGAACTCGATATCTGACCCCTGGAAGATCAGTTGCGCTGCAGCCAGGCGGCGAGGGCCGCATTGACCGCATCCGGCCGCTCCATCGTCGAGAGATGACCGCAGCCGGGCACGACGACGAGCGACGACGCGGGGATGGCCGTCGCCATCTCTTCTGCGACCGATGGCGGCGTGATCTCATCCTCCTCCCCGACGAGAACGAGCGTCGGTACGGTGATCAGCGGCAGGTCGGGCCGCGCGTCGGGCCGCGCCATGATGGCGCGCTGCTGGCGGATGAAGGCCTGTGCGCCCGTCTCGACCATCATGCGCCGCACCTCCCCTTCGAGAAGCTTGTCCGCGAGCCGCCTCCGCGCGACGAGGCGCTGCCAGAGCACGGGATGCACCTCCTCGAAGCGCCCCTGCTCCGCGAGCGCGATGAGGCGCCGACGGTTGGCGCTCGCTTCCTCGGTGTCCGGCCGCGCCGTCGTGTCGAGCAATGCAAGCCGCGTCACGCGCTCAGGCGCCAGGCGCATGACTGCAAGCGCCACATAGCCGCCCATGGACAGACCGCCGAGGGCGAAGCGCTCCGGCGCTGCGGCGAGGAGGCGTCGTGCCATGCCTTCGAGCGTGTCGTCGAGCCGGTTTTCCGCCACCGTGACGGTGCGTTTCCCGGAGAGAGCGCGTATTTGCGGGGCGAAGAGCGTCCCCGTACAGTTGAGCCCAGGCACAAGCACCAGCGGCTCACCGCCAATGCTATGCAATCGTTCGACAACCGGCCTTTGCGACATTGACTTTGCCCGTGATCCTCTTATGGTCCGCGCAAGCGTAGCGGGCAGTGAGCGGCGACTGACGCGCCGTACGCGTCACGAGGTCTCCCTTGGCCTTAAACCCCATCCGCAGACGCATAATCACGGACGTCGATGTCATTTTCTGATCTTGGCCTGAGCGAGAAGGTTCAACAAGCCGTCGCGGCCGCAGGCTACAACACGCCGACTCCCATCCAGGCGAAAGCGATCCCGCATGTGTTGCAGCGCCGGGACGTCCTCGGCATCGCCCAGACCGGCACCGGCAAGACGGCGGCTTTCACGCTGCCGATGCTGACGCTGCTGGAGCATGGTCGGGCCCGGGCGCGCATGCCGCGCACGCTCATCCTCGAGCCGACGCGCGAGCTTGCGGCGCAGGTGGAAGAGAGCTTCGAGAAGTACGGCACCAACCACAAGCTGTCGGTGGCGCTGCTGATCGGCGGCGTCTCCTTCGGCGATCAGGACGCCAAGATCACCCGGGGCGTCGATGTGCTGATCGCCACGCCCGGACGACTGCTCGACCATTTCGAGCGCGGCAAGCTGCTGCTCACCGGCATCGAGATCCTCGTCATCGACGAGGCCGACCGCATGCTCGACATGGGCTTCATCCCGGACATCGAGCGCATCTGCCGCCTCGTCCCCTTCACGCGCCAGACCCTGTTCTTCTCGGCCACCATGCCGCCGGAGATCCAGCGCCTGACGGACACCTTCCTGCACAATCCCGTGAAGGTGGAAGTGGCTCGCGCGGCCTCGACGGCCGCGACCATCACCCAGCGCCTCGTCGCCTCCGGCAGCGAGCCGCACCACAAGCGCGAGACGCTGCGGCGGCTGATCCGCGGCGCCGGCGACGAATTGCAGAACGCGATCATCTTCTGCAACCGCAAGCGTGACGTGGCCATCGTCCTGCGCTCGCTGGAGCGACACGGTTTCAGCGTCGTCGCCCTGCACGGCGACATGGACCAGCGCTCGCGCATGCAGGCGCTCGACAGCTTCCGTAACGGCAGCACCAAGCTGCTCGTTGCGAGCGACGTCGCGGCGCGCGGCCTCGACATTCCGGCCGTGAGCCACGTCTTCAATTTCGACGTGCCCCATCACGCCGAGGATTACGTGCACCGCATCGGCCGCACGGGCCGCGCCGGCCGCACCGGCTATGCGACCACGATCGTCGCCCCCGGCGACGAGAAGGCCCTTGCCGCCATCGAAACCCTGACGGGCCAAACTGTTGCCTGGGAGGGGCCGACCCTCAGCGAATTCATCGCCTCGGTCGGCCATGCGCCGGAGGATGGCGATCGCCACCGCGGCAGGCGGGGCGGCCGGGATCGCGAGCGTGACCGTGACAGGGGGCGTGGACGCGGCGAACGCGGCCGAGCCGCCGAGGCTCCGCAGCAGCACGCGCCGATCACGCCGGACGGACGCCCCTCGCAGCGTCCCGAAGAGCGGCGGGGCGATCGGCAGCACCAACAGCGGCGCTATGCCGACAGGGACGACGAGACGATCGTCGGCTTCGGCGAGCACGTGCCGAGCTTCATCCTGCGGCCGGTCGTCATCTCGGTCAGCAGCGACGACGAAGGCACGGCTGCCCCGGTGGTCGAGGAGACCGCGGTGCCGGTCGAGACCGTGTCGGAAGCCAGGGCTGAGCGCACGTCGGGCCGCCGGCGTCGTGGCCGCAGGCAAGACAGGCCCGCCGCGGCGGAGGCTGCGCAGCCGGTCGAGGTTCCGGCCTCCGCTACGCCGGAAGCCCCCGGTAAGGCCGAAGAGCTGGCGCCGCCCGTGACGGAGGTCGTGCAGCCCGAGGAAGCCCCTGTCCCGCGCAAGGCCGCCTCGCGTCGCATGGCGAAGGAGGAGCCGGCGACGGAAGCTGATCCGGCTGGCAAGACCCGCAAGCGTGCGCCGCGCAAGGCTGCGGCGAGCCCGGACGTCGCGGACGAGCAGCCGGCGCCGAAGAAGCGCGCCCGCAAGACCACGACGGAGCCTGCAGCTGAAGCCGAAGCCGCGCCTCCCGCGCCTTCCAAGGCGGCCGGCCGAAAGTCGTCCCGCACGGGCGCCGCTGAAGCGGTGACGGCCGAAGCTCCGGCGCGATCGTCCACAACGTCCCGTCGGAAGAAGGCCGACGCCGCGGCTCCGGCCGAGGCGGCCAAGCCGAAGAAGGCCGCCGCCCGCAAGGCTGCGGATGGAGAGGCGGCCAGCGAAGCCGCGCCTGCCGGCAAAACGGCGTCCAGGAAGGCACCAGCGGCTGGGGCCACGGACGCGAAGAAGACAGCTTCGAGAAAGCTTGCCGCCAAGAAGCCTGCTTCCAAGGACGCGGAAGCGCCTGCCGGCAAGCCGGCTGCGAGGAAGCCGCGCAGCAAGAAGGCCGAGGTCGTCGAGGCGGGCGACTGAGCGTACGATGCAGGAGCGCGGCGCTAAGGCTGCGCTCCGGCGATGCCCAAGGCACGGGCGGAGAGATCCGCCAGCATGTCCGGCTCGTCATAGGCGGCGTCCGGCAGCAGCCAGTAGGACAGGGTCACTACCCGGCCGTCCTTGCGCGCATAGGCGAACGGCCGCGAGCCGAGATGCCTGAGGGCCTCGGCAAAGGCGGCGTCCGTCTTGAGATAGACCTCGCCGTCCACCGCGAGCGCGAACATCTTCCCTTCGGCATAGATGCCGAGACCGCCGAACATGCGCCTGATGCAGACCGGGCGGAAAGGCGCGAAGAGTTCGGCGATGTCGTCCGCGGCGCGCAATCAGGCGCCAGCGAGTTGCTCCGGCCGCGCGGGGGTGATGGCGACGGATTCGCCGCATCCGCAGGCCGAGGTCTGGTTTGGATTGTTGAAGACGAACTGAGCCGACAGCTTGTCGACCTTGTAGTCCATCTGCGTGCCGAGCAGGAAGAGGACGGCCTTGGGATCCACAAGGATGGTGACGCCATTGTCCTCGATCACCTCATCACCGGGCTTGATCGCCTCGGCATATTCCATCGTGTATTCCATGCCGGCGCAGCCGCCGTTCTTGACGCCGACGCGCACGCCGACGATCGGCCTGTCGGCGTTGGCGATGATCGCCTTGACGCGCTCGGCGGCCGCGTCGCTCATGCTCATGATCTTGAGGGAGCGAATTGCACCCATTCCGGCTCCTCCTTGCAGGGTTCAAGGCCCTGAGGTCGAGATTCCCACCAAAGATAGTCATTGGGCGGCACAACGTCGAGGGCACGGCGCCCGTCGCCGGTCTCATCCGGCGTCATGCCTACCGCCCATCCTGCTTCGACGGGATGGCGGCGAGGCGCCTCAGTAGACCGTCCAGACGCCGGGCGTGAGCAGTTCGACGAGATGCCCGTCCGGGTCGCGGAAATAGATGCTGCGCCCGCCGCGCGGCCATTCCGTCCGCCCTTCGATGGCGACGCCGTGAGTCGCGAGCCGCGCTTCCCAGGCCGCCAAGTGTTCAGCAGGCACACCAAGGCCCACGTGGAGCGGCCCCTGCCCGTCGTGCGGCGGGATGGTGCCGCCGGGAAGCGTCACGGTCGTCAGCGTCTCGCCTCGTTTGAAGAGCAGCAAGACGCTCGCCGGTCCGAGCGGATAGGCCGCGAAGCGCTGGTCGCTTACCTGAGCCTCGAGCCCCAGCACTTTCTCGTAGAACCTGCGCGCCCGGTCTAGATCGTCCACGTAGAGCGCCGTCTCGACGACCGCCGTGATCCGCGGCTCTGCTTCGCCCGCCATATCGGCCTCACCACATGTCGAGCGCGATGCGCGCCTCGTCGGACATGCGGCTCTGGTCCCACGGCGGATCGAAGACCATGTTGACGACGACGGACTGCACGCCGGGCACGGCCGCGACCGCCCCCTCCACCCAGCCCGGCATCTCGCCGGCTACCGGGCAGCCCGGCGCCGTCAGCGTCATGTCGATCGTCACATTGCGCCCGTCATCGATATCGACGCGATAGATCAGGCCGAGCTCGTAGATGTCGGCCGGGATCTCGGGGTCGTACACCGTCTTCAGCGCCGCCACGATGTCGTCGGTCAGCCGGTCCACCTCGTCGGGCGGCAACTGGTCGGCGAGCTCCATCTCGGGCGCGTTCGGCTTCACGTCGCTGCTGTCGGCTTGCGTCACGAATGCCTCCTCAGGCGAACAGCCGTTCGGCCTTCATCAAAGCGTCGGCGAGGTTATCGACCTCCTCGAGCGTATTGTACAGGGCAAATGAGGCGCGGCATGTCGACGTCGTCCCGAAGCGCGCGAGCAGCGGCATGGCGCAATGCGTGCCTGCGCGAACCGCAACCCCGGCGCGATCGATGACGGTGGCGACGTCATGTGCATGCGCCCCCTTCATCTCGAAGGACACGATGGCCCCCTTGTGCGCCGCGCGGCCAATGATGCGCAGGGCGTTCAGGGCGCCGAGCCGCTCATGGGCATAGTCGCGCAGCCTCTCCTCATGGGCGAGGATCGCCGTGCGCCCGAGCTTCTCGACGAAGCGCACCGCGGCACCAAGGCCGATCGCCTCAACGATCGGCGGCGTACCGGCCTCGAAGCGATGCGGCGGGGCGTTGTAGGTGACGGTGTCGGTCGTCACGGTCTCGATCATCTCGCCGCCGCCGTTGAACGGCGGCATTGCCTCGAGCCACTTGCGCTTGCCGTAGAGCACGCCGATGCCCGTCGGCCCGTACACCTTGTGCCCGGTGAAGACGTAGAAGTCGGCATCGAGGTCGCGCACGTCAACCGGCAGGTGCACGGCGCCCTGGCTGCCGTCGACGAGCACGGGAATGCCGCGGGCATGGGCGATGCGCACGATGTCCTTCACCGGCGTCACCGTGCCGAGCACGTTCGACATATGCGTGATCGCGACGATCTTCGTGCGCTCGGTGAGCAGCTTCTCGAATTCGTCGAGGAGGAAGTTGCCCTCCTCGTCCACCGGCGCCCATTTGATGACGGCGCCGCTGCGCTCGCGGTGGAAGTGCCACGGCACAATGTTGGAGTGATGCTCCATGATGGAGATCACGATCTCGTCGCCCTCGCCGATCCCCGCCATGCGTCCGTAAGAGGCAGCGACGAGATTGATGGCTTCCGTCGCCGAGCGGGTGAAGACGATCTCCTCCGTGCTCTCGGCATTGAGATAGCCGCGGACCGCCTCGCGCGCATCCTCGAAGGCCTCGGTCGTCGCATTGGCCATGTAGTGCAGGCCACGATGGACGTTGGCGTAGGCGTTCTCGAAGCTGTAGGTCATCGCCTCGATGACCGCGCGGGGCTTCTGGGCCGAGGCGGCGCTGTCGAGATAGACGAGCGGCTTGCCGTAGACCTCGCGGGCGAGGATCGGGAACTCGCGGCGCACCGCCGCAACGTCCAGGGTGCCGATCGGTTCGATCCTGTTCATGGTCGCATCACTCGCATTGGCTCCGTCCGCCGCAGGACGTCGGCGCCTCGAAAGAGTGAGGGGCGCGGCCTGCGCCGCGCCCGTCTGTCACGCACGCTCGCCGAGCCAGCCTTCCGCCCGCGCGACGAGTTCCTCGCGCACGGCTTCGTCCTCGACGAGTTCCAGTGCTTCGCCGAGGAAGGCCTGCACCAGGAGCGCCTCGGCCATCGCGCGCGGCAGGCCGCGGGCGGTGAGGTAGAACAAGAGGTCCTCGTCGAGCTGGCCACAGGTGGCGCCATGGGCGCACTGCACGTCGTCGGCGAAGATCTCCAGCTCCGGCTTATTGTTCATCGTCGCCGTCTCGGAGAGCAGCAGCGCGGCGGACATCATGCGCCCGTCGGTCTTCTGTGCATCCGGGCGCACGATGATCTTGCCCTGGAAGACGCCTGTCGCCTCCCCGTCGATCACGGTCTTGAACAGCTCGCGGCTGTCGCAATGCGGCACCGCATGGTCGACGACCAGCGTCGTGTCCGCATGCTGGCGGCCGCGCAGCATGGTCGCGCCGCCGAGAGTCAGACTGGAATGCTCGCCCGCGAAGGCAAGGAACACCTGATGCCGTGACAGGCTGCCGCCTGTCACCGCGCCGAGCGAGGTCAGCTTCGCCTTGGCCCCCAGCGTCACGGCGAGCGTCGAGAGCGCAATGGCATCGGCCTGTTCGGCGTTGAGGCGCGCATGGGTGATCGTCGTGCCGTTGCCGGCGACGATTTCGACCACGGAATTGGCCTGGTAGGCCGCCGTGCCAACGCCCTCGTGGCTCTCGTGGACGGTGACCGAGGCGCCATCCTCGACGAGGATCACGACGCGCGGCGCCGTGGCGAAGGGGCTAGCGCCCCCGTTGACGAACCTGAGGTGAAGCGCCTTGTCCACGGCGGTGCCGGCCGCAACCCTGATGAGCGCGCCGTCCATCATGAAGGCGCTGTTCAGTGCCAGGGCGAAGTTGCCCTTGGCGACCGCCACCTTGCCCATCTCGGCGAGGAGCGGATGTCCCTCGGCGAGCGCCGCCGCGAGCGGCGTCACCGCGATCCCGGCCGGCAGCGCGGCGAGGTCCGAGCGCTCGGCCACGAAATGGCCGTTGGCGAAGGACAGCCGCACCGCATCGGCCTTGGCGAAGGCGCTGGCCTTGTCGACGAGCGCGGCCGCATCGGCGGGGCGCTCGGCAAGCGGGGCCGCCTCGCGCACGGCGTTGCGCAGATCGGTGTACTTCCACTCCTCCACGCGCCGGTTGGGAAGGCCGGCGGCGGCGATGAGGGCGAAGGCCTCGTCGCGCCCGCGCGCGATCTCGCCCGAGCCCGGCAGCTTGTTCTTAAGGCCTTCGAAACGCTCTATGAGTGCCACCTCGGCGGCAGTCCTGATCGGTGTGACTTCAGCCATCGTGCCGCCCTCACGCCGCCTGCTCGCGGTAATCCGCATAGCCGCTCGCCTCAAGCTCAAGGGCAAGCTCCTTGCCGCCGGAGCGCACGATGCGGCCGTTCGCCATCACGTGCACCGTGTCGGGCACGATGTGGTTGAGCAGGCGCTGGTAGTGGGTGATGACGAGGAAGGCGCGGGCCGGATCGCGCAGCGTATTGACGCCCTCGGCGACGATCTTGAGCGCATCGATATCGAGTCCCGAATCCGTCTCGTCGAGGATGCAGAAGCGCGGCTCAAGGAGAGCCATCTGCAGGATCTCCATGCGCTTCTTCTCGCCGCCCGAAAAACCGACGTTGAGGCCGCGGCGCAGCATTTCCTGATCGATATGAAGCTTTTCGGCAGCGGCCCTGACACGCTTCATGAACTCGGGCGTCGTCAGTTCCGCCTCCTCGCGCGCCTTGCGCTGGGCGTTCATGATCGCCTTGAGGAAGGTCATGGTCGAGACGCCCGGGATCTCGAGCGGGTACTGGAAGGCGAGGAACACGCCCCTGGCCGCGCGCTCGTTCGGCTCGAGCTCGAGGATGTTCTCGCCGTCGACGAGGATCTCGCCGTCGAGGACCTCGTACTCCTCCTTGCCGGCGATGACATAGGACAGCGTCGACTTGCCCGAACCGTTCGGGCCCATGATGGCAGCGACCTCGCCCGCCTTCACGGTAAGATCGAGCCCGTTGAGGATGCGCTTGCCCTCGATTTCGACGACGAGGTTGTTGATCTGAAGCATGTCTTTGTTCCGTCCGTTCGTGGCGCCGGTGGGGTGCGGGCGGGAAGGATCGTTCCACGTCGCCCGTTGTTTCCGGCCCGGGTTGCGTTGCGTGTCAGCCCACCGAGCCTTCGAGGCTGATGGATATGAGCTTCTGGGCCTCGACCGCGAATTCCATCGGCAGCTGCTGCAGGACATCCTTGACGAAGCCGTTGACGATGAGCGCCACCGCCTCCTCCTCGTCGAGACCCCGCTGCAGGCAGTAAAACATCTGGTCGTCCGAGATCTTCGACGTCGTCGCCTCGTGCTCGAAGACCGCCGAGGCATTCTTCGACTCGATGTAAGGCACCGTGTGCGCGCCGCACTTGTCGCCGATCAACAGGGAATCGCAGTTCGTGAAGTTGCGCGCCCCGCTCGCCTTGCGGTGTGCCGAGACGAGCCCGCGATAGGTGTTCTCGGAGCGTCCGGCGGCGATGCCCTTGGAGATGATCCGGCTCGTCGTGTTCTTGCCGAGATGGATCATCTTGGTGCCGCTGTCGACCTGCTGATAGCCGTTGGAGATGGCGATCGAGTAGAACTCTCCGCGGGAGTTGTCGCCGCGCAGGATGCAGGATGGATACTTCCAGGTGATGGCCGAGCCCGTCTCGACCTGCGTCCACGAGATCTTCGAATTGGCGCCGCGGCAGTCGCCGCGTTTGGTCACGAAGTTGTAGACACCACCCTTGCCCTCGGCGTCGCCCGGATACCAGTTCTGGACCGTCGAGTACTTGATCTCCGCATCGTCGAGCGCGATCAGCTCGACCACCGCCGCGTGCAGCTGGTTCTCGTCACGTGCCGGCGCCGTGCAGCCTTCGAGATAGCTGACGTAGGAGCCCTTGTCCGCGATGATCAGCGTGCGCTCGAACTGGCCGGTGTTGCGCTCGTTGATGCGGAAATAGGTTGACAGCTCCATCGGGCAGCGCACGCCCTCCGGTACGTAGACGAAGGATCCGTCCGTGAACACGGCGCTGTTGAGCGTCGCGAAGAAGTTGTCCGACACCGGCACGACCGAGCCGAGGTACTTGCGCACCAGATCCGGATATTCGCGGATCGCTTCGGAGATGGAGCAGAAGATAACGCCGGCCTTCTTCAACTCCTCCTTGAAGGTCGTCACCACCGACACGGAATCGAACACGGCGTCGACCGCCACGCGCGAGCCAGCGCCCTCGACGCCGGCGAGGATCTCCTGCTCGCGCAGCGGAATGCCGAGCTTCTCGTAGGTCTTGAGGATCTCCGGATCGACCTCGTCGAGCGACTTCGGCGCCGGATTCTTCTTCGGCGCGGCATAGTAGTAGAGCTCCTGATAGTCGATCGGCGGGTAGTTGACGCGCGCCCACTTGGGCTCGCGCATCGTCTGCCAGCGGCGGAACGCCTCGAGGCGCCACTCCGTCATCCACTCCGGTTCGCCCTTCTTGGACGAAATGAGGCGGACGATATCCTCGCTGAGGCCCTTGGGGGCCTTGTCCATCTCGATCGTCGTCTCGAAGCCGTACTTGTACTGCTCGACGTCGATCGCCTTGACACGTTCTACCGTTTCCTGCACCGCAGGCATTGCACGACCTCCTCTCACGGCTTCAAGGGCCGCGGGTTGGTGACCTACTCGTCCTCAGGCGGCGTTCAGCCCCTTGCGACGAGAGATGAGTGCGCCGACCACTTTCCGAAAGGCCGTCGCAAAGGATTCCATGTCCGCCTCGGTCGAGCCCCAGCCGAAGCTCACGCGCAGCGCCCCCTCGGCGAGCGAGGGCGCGATACCCATCGCCGTGAGCACATGCGAGCGCCTCACCTTACCGGACGAGCAGGCGGAACCGGACGAGACGGCCATGCCCTCGAGATCGAGCATCATGAGCAACGTCTCCGCCTTCAGGCCGTCGATTGCGAAGGCGCTCGTGTTCGGCAGTCGCGATGCTCCGGCTCCGAAAACCACCACCCCGGGCTCAACCAGGCGAAGGCGGGCCTCGAGACCGTCGCGCAAGGCACCCGTCAAGGCGGCATAATCCGCAAGTTCGTCCCGCGCAAGCGTGCAGGCCTTCCCGAAGCCTGCTATGCCCGCAACATTCTCCGTGCCGGCGCGGTAGCCGCCCTCTTGGCCGCCGCCGCGAACCAGCCGCTCGCGTACCTCGACGCCGGGCCGGGTGACGAAGGCACCGACACCCTTCGGCCCGCCGATCTTGTGGGCGGACAAGGTGATAACGTCCGCGCCCCAGGCAGCCATGTCGACGGACAGCTTGCCCGCCGCCTGCACGGCGTCGACATGCAGCAGCCCGCCATGGCGATGCACGACCTCGGCCACCCCGGCGAGCGGTTGGACGACGCCGGTCTCGCTGTTGGCCGCCTGCAGGCTGACGAGGGCCGTCGCTCCACTTTCGTTCGCCAGGCGGCGCAGCCGCGCGTCGATGAAATCGATATCCACGACGCCGTTGCCGTCGATGGGGATCGTCTCGCGGGCATTCTCTGGGAAGCGGCTGCCCGAAAGGACGCTCGCATGCTCGCCCGCGCCCATGAGATGGAGCGCCAGCGTCGTGAAGGATGGCTCGCGTCGCAGCGACGGCGTCATCACGGTATTGTTGGCCTCCGAGCCACCGCTCGTGAAGACAACATCGCGGGGGCGCGCGCCGGCAAGAGCCGCGACCTCTTCCCGCGCCGCCTCGATCAGCGCGTGAGCCCTGCGCCCTTCCGCATGCACGGACGAGGGATTGCCGAACTCCTCGAAGGCACGCAGGACCACCTCGCGCACGGCCGGCCGCAGGGGCGCCGAGGCGTTGTAGTCGAGGTAATGACGCATGCCCGCCATGCTGTCTCCGCCGGCCTCCTCGCCTGCCGATCACAAACCTTGCTTTTTGCCCCTGTTGATGTGGTAGAGAAGAGCGACCACATCACCGGAGCCGCTATCCGCGTCGTACGGTTGCATACGCAACTCGATACACGCTAAAGTTGGCTCTTAGAACAGTTCTAACCGTGATTTAGAAGTGCGCGACCGGCATGTCAAGATTTGCACGGCCACTGGCTTGGCTTCCGGCGGCGCTGGCTTTATCGCGGTAACGGTGCCGGATCATGCCTGAAGTCATTTTCAACGGCCCTGCCGGGCGTCTCGAAGGCCGCTACCAGCCTGCGAAGAAGAAGGGCGCGCCGATCGCGATCATTCTTCATCCGCATCCGCAGTTCGGCGGCACGATGAACAACCAGATCGTGTACAGCCTGTTCTACACCTATGTGAACCGTGGGTTTGCGGTGCTGCGCTTCAACTTCCGTGGTGTCGGGCGCAGCCAGGGCTCCTTCGATCACGGCCACGGTGAGTTGTCGGATGCGGCGGCGGCGCTCGACTGGGTGCAGTCGCTCAATCCGGATGCGCGCAGCTGCTGGATCGCCGGCGTGTCCTTTGGGGCATGGATCGGCATGCAGTTGCTCATGCGCCGGCCGGAGATCGAGGGCTTCCTCTCCATTGCGGCGATGGCCAATCGCTACGACTTCTCCTTCCTTGCGCCCTGTCCCTCCTCGGGCCTCTTCGTGCACGGGTCCGAGGATCGCGTCGCGCCGGCGAAGGACGTCATCAGCGTCATCGAGAAGGTCAAGACTCAGAAGGGCATCGTGTTGGAACACGCGGTCATCGACGGCGCCAACCACTTCTTCGACGGCAAGATCGAGGAACTGATGCAGACGGTCGATGCCTATCTCGACAAGCGCATCGGCACCCCGCACGAAGATGCCGCCTGACGCGACGACGCAAACAGGCTTCAGATCGCGGGGCGCCTCACGGCGCCCCGTCCCATTCCAACGCAAGACTGACCGACATGACGACGTACCGTTCCGATTTCCTGCGCACGCTCGACGCGCGCGGGCTCATCCACCAGATCTCGGATGCCGAGGCGCTCGACGACCTCGCCGTGAAGGAACGGATCGTCGCCTATATCGGCTATGACCTGACGGCGCCGAGCCTGCATGTCGGGCACATGACCAACATCATGATGCTGCGCCGCCTGCAGCAGGCCGGCCACAAGCCCATCGTGCTGATGGGCGGCGGCACGACGCGCATCGGCGACCCCTCGTTCCGCAACGAGGCGCGCCCGCTGCTCGACGATGCGCAGATCGCCGCCAACAAGGAGGGCATCCGCAAGGTCTTCTCGAAGTTCCTCACCTTCGGCGACGGCCCGAGCGACGCCATCATGGTCGACAATGCCGAATGGCTCGACAAGCTCGAGTACATTCCCTTCCTGCGCGACATCGGCCGGCACTTCACCGTCAACCGCATGCTGAGCTTCGAATCGGTGAAGACGCGCCTCGACAAGGAGGAGCCGCTCTCCTTCCTCGAGTTCAACTACATGATCCTCCAGGCCTACGACTTCCTGGAGCTCAGCCGCCGCTACGGCTGCCGCCTGCAGATGGGCGGCTCCGACCAGTGGGGCAACATCGTCAACGGCATCGAGCTCGCCCGCCGCGTCGACGCCACCCAGGTCTTCGCCCTCACCTGCCCGCTGCTGACCACCGCCTCCGGCGCCAAGATGGGCAAGTCGGCCGCCGGCGCCGTCTGGCTCAACGAGGACATGCTGCCGCCCTACGGGCTGTGGCAGTACTGGCGCAACTCGGAGGATGCCGACGTCGGCCGCTTCCTCAGGATCTTCACGGACCTGCCGCTCGACGAGATCGCGCGGCTCGAGCGGCTCGAGGGCGCCGAGCTCAACGAGGCCAAGAAGGTCCTCGCCACCGAGATCACCGCGCTCGTCCACGGCCGCGCGGCGGCCGAGACGGCGGCCGAGACGGCACGCAAGACCTTCGAGGAAGGGGCGCTGGCCGAGAACCTGCCGAGCATCGACGTGCCCGCGGCCGAGCTGCAGGCCGGGCTCGGCGTGCTCGCCGCCTTCGTCAAGGCCGGCCTCGTCGCCTCCACCAGTGAGGCGCGGCGCCAGATCAAGGGCGGCGGTCTCAAGGTCAACGACGAGGTCGTGAGCGACGAACGGGCGGTCCTCGACGCCGGCAACCTGACGGCCGACGGCGTCGTCAAGCTGTCGCTCGGCAAGAAGAAGCACGTGCTGCTGCGGGTTGAGTGAGCCAGTCCGGAGCGGCTGCTCTTCGGTCGCCGATGATGATCGTCGGCCCCTTCTGCGATGACCGGCGTCGTAAAAATCCAGTCTGACGCCAGTGAAAGCCGCCCGAAGGCTGCCGACCCTCGCCACTCAGCGCTGGCCCTGACCGATCGGCGCTGGCGGAAGCGGGGTCGCTCCGCCCTGCCCGCTGTCTGCCCGTCCCGCGTCGAAGAACTTGCGCAGGAAACCGGGCGCGATGGCCGACAGGGGGTTGATGGTCATGGTCGGCCCCGCCATTGGGCCGCGCACGCGGAAGTTGACGGCGAAGAGCCCCTCGTATTGCCCGCCGCCGAGCAGCAGGCCGATCACCGGCAACTGGCTGAAGATGTTGTTGAGGGCATAGGCCGGCACATAGGTGCCGGAAAGGTCGAGCGTCTCGTTGCCGAGGTCGAGATGGCCCTCGAGGCTGATGCCGACCTGTGGCCCCCAGATCACCGCCTCGCGCATGTTGATGCGCCCGCTCGCGCGCGTGAAGTCCACCTTGAGCTTGGTGAAGGGCACGTCGTTGATGGTGACCCGCTCGCCCTCGCGGGGCTGGGCCGAGACGATGCGGCGCAGGGCCGGCTCGTCCACCAGCGAGAAGTCCCGGATGTTGAGGATGCCGGCTGCGCTGCCGTTGGCCGGTGGTAGCTGCAGCACGAGCTGACCACCGGCCATGCGCTGGTAGATGTCCACGAAGCGCAGCGCGGCGCCCGCATCCGCCGTCTGGACGATGGTGAAGGATTCGCCCGAGCTTCCGCGTGACAGGGAGGCCGTGACGGGCGAGCGGCCGAACGAGCCGTTGAAGGCGAGGCCGGACACGTTGCCGCCGCGCATGGCGAGCTTCAGCGCCGCATTGGAGACGAGTTCGTTGTTGAAGCCGCCGAGGATGTCCACGGCGACGTCGAGATCGACGTCGGTGGCGTCGTCTCCGCCGCCGCGGCCGAAAACCTGGCGCAGGAACGGCCGCGCATCAAGCACGTTGCCGCGCACCGTCACCCTGAATCCGTCCCGCGCACGGGCTACCTGCAGGCGCACGTCGTCCCCCGGCGACAGTTTGATCTGCGAGAACTCGGCCTCGCTGAAGCTGCCGTCGCCGCGCAGGATGACCCGGCCGCCCTTTGCCGAGGCGCCTGCGCCGTCAAGCATGAACTTCTCGAGGATATAGCCGTCGCCCTTCTCGATCAGGTCGAACGACAGGCCCGCCTCGCGCCCCGCGGCCTTCGTCCAGCCGGGCAGCAGCTCGTTGATCGCTGCCTTGCTGAGATCGACGGTGATGCTCTTCGGCCGCTTGGCCGCCTCGCTCAGCGACAGGTCGGCCGCAACCGTTATGGGGCCGGTGAGCTTCCGCCCGAAATCGAAACCGAGCCGCGTACGCGCCGCGTCGTCGGCGGTGACTTTGATGGCTGCCTGCCCGCCCGCTCCGGTGAGGGGCTGCCTTAGCGAGACGGTCGCGGGCAGGTCCGCGAGGCGCGCATCTCCGTCGAGCGTGAGGAGATCGCCTTCGAGCGTGAGCGCGAAGCTGCCCTTCTCGATGCTCTTGTCGCCCGCAATGCCGGTCACCACAAGGTTGCTCAACTGGCCGCTCGCTTCCGCCGTGACGTCACGCATCGTCAGTTCGTCGATGAGCGGGAGAGACAGTTCGAGGCGAATGTCCGCAGTGCCGGACACTTTCTCCGGGTCGAGTTCGATCGCCATCCGGTCGCGCACGGCCTCGCTGCGGGCGAGCGCGAGGACCGCGTCGGCACCGCCTTGGATGCGCAGACTGATGCGCGCCTGGGCCGGCTTGCGCAGATCATCGACCGCAAAAAAGCCCTCCGACAGGGAAAGCTTGCGCTCGCCTTCCAGGGATACCTCGGAGCGTGGCAGGTAGATGCTGACGCTGTTGCCGTCCACGGTTCCGCGCGCTGCCGTATCCGTCAGCACCGGCAAGCCTTTCGCGGGCAGGAGCGCGGCGCCGGACATCCGGAACCGGACATCGACCGTCTCGCGCGGCAGCGGCTTCTTCTGCCGTGAGGCGGCGAGTTCCTCGGCGTCGAGATTGACGTTGACCGACAGATCATGGACCGTTCCGGCCTGCAGGTTGTCGATGAGGTGGCGCCGGACGCCGGAGGCGACGAAGGCCGGCCACAGCCTGAGAAGTGCGCGAGCGTCCGATTCCGTGCTCGATACCGCAACGCGCAGGCCGCCGCGGTCATCGGGCGTGCCGGCGCTACCGGACAGCGTGACGGCCAGACGCTCGCCGGTCACCGAGAACCGTCGCACGATGACACCGCCGCCCTCCCCGCCGACGATCTCGCCGGCGATGTCATCGATGGTGAGCGGCTCTTCGTCGCCCGTCAGGCGCTCGATCACGGCAGCCTTGCCGGCAAGCTCAAGCCGCCATGGCACCCCCTTCCCTTCGCCCGAGGAGAGTCGGCCGGCGAGATTGATGCGGGTCTCTCCTGCGGTGAAGGATGCCGAGGGCAGATCGAAGGCCCGCGTGGCGGGGTTCCAGCTCAGGCGCAGGCCGATGTCGTCCACCTCGATCGGCGGCTGGTCCGGATCGTCGATGTAGACGATGGCGGCGTCGCCGGCCAAGCTCGCATCGAGCGCTTCGAGATGGCCTTCGCCATCGATCGACAGCGAGACCTCGCCCGAGAGCGGCATGCGCGTCGTCACGAGTGAATGGCTGAGCCCGCCGAACAGGAGCAGGTCCGACACCGGCGCGCGCGCCAGATGCACCTGGGCCTGACGGGCGCCCTTCTGCTCGCCGCGCACGACCCCCGAGACGCTCCATGGCCCGTGCTCGCCGCGCAGCCCGAAATTGAAATGGGTCAGTGTCGCCTTGGCGCGGGTGAACTGCAGCGACACGTCGGCGAAGCGCGCGCGTGGCCGCCGCTGGGCATCGACAATCGTCAGCCGCGCATCGCTCAGGCCGAAATGGTCGATCGTGCCGAAGAGGCCCTCCCGGTCGGTGATGAGGTCGACGAGCGAGACGACGGCTGCCGCAAGCGGCAGATCCTCCTGCGCCGCCCCTTCCGCCACCACGGGAGGCTGCGCTTGCGGCTGCGCCGGCGAGACGGTGGTCTCCTCGTCGGTCGCGGCGAAGGACAGCTCACCCGTCGGCGAAACGTTGAGGCGCAGGTCGAGCCCGCTGAAGACAACGGCACTCGGGCTCACCCGCCCGAC
Source organism: Chelatococcus sambhunathii (assembly GCF_001418005.1). Taxonomy (GTDB): domain Bacteria; phylum Pseudomonadota; class Alphaproteobacteria; order Rhizobiales; family Beijerinckiaceae; genus Chelatococcus_A; species Chelatococcus_A sambhunathii. The sequence continues at coordinate 320,955 of NZ_LIOL01000002.1, forward strand.
CATCAACCCCAGGGCGCTGACCGATATCTCGCCCGCCTGTGCCTTCAGAACGCTTGCGCCATCGGCATTGCGGATATCGATGCCGGAGACGCGCAGGGTCGGGCCATAGCGCGTGTAGTCGATGGCGGCGCTGGCGATGCCGACGTTCCAGCCGCTGCCGACGCGCTCCGAGAGCGCCGCTTCGATGCGCTCCGGCAATCCGTCGATCTCGACGGGCGACCAGGCGATTCGCCCGGCAAGACCGCCGACGAGCAAGAGGACGAGCGCGACGAGCACAATGAGCACGCGCTGGGCTCTGCGGCGGCGGAGCGAGGGCGCACGTTGCACCTGCCCTTCGCCGCCGCCGGCCTCGTTACGTCTCCTGGCGAACAGCTTGGTCACTCCGGTCCGTTCCCCTTGGGCGTTCCATTCGTCTCCCACGATTCGTGCGACACGGGAACGCCGGCCCGGTCCCGCCGCGGCCGAAAAGGATAGGCATCCTCGTGATCGCGTGGACATTGTCCGTGCCGCCCTTGACGAGGCGGACAGAACGACCAGCCTGCTCCACTGCAAGCAATCGGTGGACGGGCGGGCGGACGCTTCGCCGCCTCACGAAAGGCTTAGCGCAAAGAATCAGACGAAAGGAAGGCGAGACGATGGTCCAGGAAGGCGACAAGGCGCCCGATTTCACCCTGCCCGGCGCTGGCGGCACAGAAGTGCGCCTGTCGGCGTTGGCCGGCAGGAAGGTCGTAGTCTATTTCTATCCGAAGGACGACACCAGCGGCTGCACCAAGGAGGCCATTGCCTTCAATGGCCTGCGCCGGGAATTCGAGGCCACCGACACGCATGTCATCGGCATCTCCGCCGACAGCGTCGCCCGCCACGACAGGTTCCGCGCCAAGCACGATCTCGCGATCACGCTCGCCTCCGACGAGGACCGCAAGGCGATCGAGGACTACGGCGTCTGGGGCGAGAAGACCATGTACGGCCGCAAGTTCATGGGCATCCTGCGCACCACCTTCCTCATCGGACCGGACGGCCGTATCGCCCGCGTCTGGCGGCAGGTGAAGGTCGACGGCCATGCGGAAACCGTCCTTGCGGCCGCACGCGAACTGTAGACGCGCCCGTTTGCGAATGCTTAACTCTAACGGGTCCTAATCTTCAGGGTGCCGGCACTCTGGAGAGCCTCGACTTGCGACACCGCCTCTTTCTGCCCAGCCTGAAGTGTCGCTCCGAACCAAGTCATGTCGGGACGCCGCATGGCCATTTGCGGGTCGCGGCTGTTGTCGTCTTTTTGGCGGTGCTCGCCTGGGCAGGCGCGGCGACATGGATGCTCTTCTTTCGCGACGAGGTCGTCGCCGGCCTCCTCGCGCGCCACCAGCGCATCACCCTCGCCTATGAGGATCAGATAGCAGCGGTGCGTCGGCACGTCGACCTCCTCGCCAGCCGGCAATATCTCGAGCAGGAGCGCGTGGAGGCGCGCGTTGCGCAGGTTCTTGAGCGCCAGGACGAGCTCGAGCGCCGCCAATCGGTGGTCGAAGCGCTGCAGAAGCAGGCGACCGGCATCGCACTGCCGATCGCCGCAGGCGCCGGCCCAGTGCCGTCCTTGTCCGCAACAGACCGGCCGTGGCGCGGCGAGGCGGCGAGGGATCGGCTCGGCGCGTTGCGCTACCTGCCGGTCGCGGAACGCCTCGCCCGCATGGACCAGGCACTCGAGAGGCTGACACATCGGCAGACGTCGGTCCTCTCCGCCATGCTTGCGCTCTCCCAGCACCGGCTGGACCGCTATCTCGACATCGTCGCCTCCGTCGGCCTTCCGACCGAGCCGCTCACCCGCCTGCCTGGTCCTGCGACATCGGAGAGCGTCGGCGGCCCCTACGTCCCGGCGCAGGCCGGTGCGCCGTTCCATTTCGGTAGTCTCGCGGATAGCATCAAAGACAGCCTGACCCTTTCCGCGCGCGCCGCGCAGGTCGTTGCCGGGCTGCCTCTCGGCCGGCCCGCGGAGGAGGACGAGACGAGCCCCTTCGGCATCCGTATGGATCCTTTCCTGCGCGCGCCCGCCCTGCACACGGGCCTGGACTTCCGTGCCGCCTACGGCGCGCCCGTTCGCGCCACAGGAGCAGGCAACGTCATCTTTGCAGGCTACAGCGGCGGCTATGGCAACATGGTGGAGATCGAGCACATCAGCGGTGTGACGACGCGCTATGCGCACCTTTCCGCCTTCGCCGTCACGGAGGGCGATACGATCGCCGCCGGTGACGTCGTGGGGCGCGCCGGCAGCACGGGTCGGTCCACGGGGCCGCACATCCATTATGAAACGCGGATCGACGGCAATCCCGTCGATCCGCAGCGCTTCATCGCAGCCGGCGCGCGCCTCCACGGCATGCGCTGGCCGGCTCCCGCGCCCGTTCAGTCGATATCCTCGACCTCCACCTCGCCGCCATAGACGCGCTGGGCGAGCGACGCCTCGATGAAGGGATCGAGCCTGCCGTCCAGAACCTCCTGCGGGTTCGTCGACTGGACGCCCGTGCGCAGGTCCTTCACCAGCTGGTAGGGTTGCAGCACGTAGGAGCGGATCTGATGGCCCCAGCCGATGTCGGTTTTCGACGCCGCCTCAGCCATCGCCTTCTCCTCGCGCTTCTGCAGTTCGAGTTCGTAAAGACGGGCCCGCAGCATCGCCCAGGCGGTAGCCCGGTTCTTGTGTTGGGACCGTTCCGCCTGGCACGCGACGACGATGCCGGTCGGGATATGGGTGATGCGGACAGCCGAATCCGTCGTGTTGACGTGCTGGCCACCGGCGCCCGAAGCGCGGAAGGTGTCGATCCGACACTCCGACTCGTTGACGGCGATATCGATACGGTCGTCGACGACGGGATAGACCCAGACGGAGGCGAAGCTCGTATGCCGACGCGCATTCGAATCGAACGGCGAGATACGGACGAGACGGTGGACGCCCGATTCGGTCTTCGCCCATCCATAGGCGTTGTGGCCCTTGATGAGGAGCGTGGCCGACTTGATGCCCGCCTCTTCACCGTCGGTCACTTCCATGACCTCGACCTTGAACCGGCGCCGCTCGGCCCAGCGGATGTACATCCGCATGAGCATCTGCGCCCAGTCCTGGCTCTCGGTGCCGCCGGCGCCCGAGTGGATCTCGATATAGGTGTCGTTCTGGTCCGCTTCGCCGGACAGCAAGGCCTCGATCTGGCGCCTGGCGGCCTCCGCCTGCAGGGACCGGATGCTCTCCTCCGCCTCCTCGACGACCGAAGCATCGCCTTCGGCCTCGCCGAGCGCGATGAGTTCGACGGCATCGGCAAGATCACGTTCGATCTGCTCGATGGCCGCGATGTTCTCCTCGAGGGCGGTGCGTTCGCGCATGATCTTCTGCGCAGCTTCCGCGTCGTTCCACAGCGAGGGATCCTCGGCGAGGCTGTTCAGCTCGGCGAGCCGGCGTTTGGCCTGATCCCAGTCAAAGATGCCTCCTCAGCAGCCCGACAGACTGCTTGACGGCATCAACCAACGTCTCGATTTCGGCGCGCATGCCCGCCTTCGTCCTGCAATCGATGGAAGATTGGCCCGGCCATGCCGTTCACGCCGGACACAGGAGGCTCTTAGCCAGCCCGGCCCCGGATGTAAACCGGGCAAGCCGACAAGGATCGATCAGGCGTCAATAGAGGCCGCCCGAACCGCTGCCGACGCCGGCGGGCGGGGCTGCGCCGTAGCTTTCAGGGGCCGTGTCGCTGTAGCCGACAAGATAGCCGTCCGGGGGCGCCGTCCCGGGCTTGAACGCTTCGAGGATGGTGCGTCCGCCTGATCCGGCGCGCTGGCCCGAGGCAAGATCGACGCGGATGAGTTTGATGCCCGGCGGCACGCGGAATGGCGTCGCCGGCTTGCCGTCGAGCGCGAGCGTCATGAAGTCGCGGAAGATGGGCGCGGCATACTGGCCGGCCGTCGCCGAATTGCCGAGCGAGCGCGGACGATCGTAGCCGAGATAGATGCCCACCGCCAGATCGGGCGAGAAACCGACGAACCAGACGTCCTTGGCCTCGTTCGTCGTGCCGGTCTTGCCGGCAAGCGGCTTGCCGACGCTCTTGACCACGGTCGCGGTGCCCCGCTGCACGACGCCTTCGAGGATCGAGACCATCTGGTAGGCGGTCATCGGATCGATGACCTGCTCCCGGTTGTCGATGAGCCGCGGCTCCGGCTGGTTGCGCCACTCCTCGGCGTCGCATCCCTGGCAGATGCGCTCGTCGTGCTTGTAGATGGTGTGGCCCCACCGGTCCTGGATGCGGTCGATGAGTGTCGGCTTGATGCGCTTGCCGCCGTTGACGAACATCGAATAGGCGGTCGTCATGCGCAGCACGGTGGTCTCGCCGGCACCCAGCGACATCGGCAGGTAGGGCGCAAGATCGTCGTAGATGCCGAAGCGCTTCGCGTATTCGCCGATCAGCGGCATGCCGACGTCACGCGCGAGGCGCACGGTCATCAGGTTCTTCGACCGCTCGATGCCATAGCGCAGGGTGTGCGGTCCGGTCGACTTGCCGTCATAGTTCTTCGGCCGCCAGACCTCGGTGCCGGACGTGATCTCGATCGGACCGTCGACGATGATGGAGGACGGCGTGTAGCCATTGTCGATCGCGGCCGCGTAGACAAATGGCTTGAACGAGGACCCCGGCTGGCGCAGCGCTTGCGTTGCGCGGTTGAACTCGCTCTGGTCGAAGGAGAAGCCGCCGACCATGGCGAAGACGCGCCCGGTATTGGGGTCCATCACCACCATGGCGCCGGACACCTCGGGGATCTGGCGCAAGCGATATTGTCCGGGCTTGTCGGCGACGGGTTCCACATAGACGACATGGCCGGGCTTGAGCGCCTGCGTGAGACGGCCCTTGCGCGTCCACTTGATACCGTCCGGCAGGATCTTGCCGGTTTGGCGCTCGCTCGACAGCTTGCCCGAGATCTCGCGTGCCGGCTGCAGCCCGATGGTGGCCTCACGGTCGCTGACCTCGAGCACGACGGCGAGTCGCCACGGCTGCACGTCTCCGAGCGCTGGAATGTCCGCGAGGGCTGCCCCCCATTCACCGCTGGCGAGGTCGATCGTGTCGACCGGATCACGCAGCCCCCTCGCCTCGTCGTAGCGCACGAGGCCGTCCACCAGGGTCTTGCGCGCCATCGCCTGGATCTTCGGGTCGAAGGTCGAGCGCACGGACAGGCCGCCGTCATAGAGCGCCTTCTCACCGTAGCGCTCGACAATCTCGCGCCGGATCTCCTCGGCAAAGAAGCCGGCCGAATAGGTGTTGGGCGAGAGCGTGCGGGGATTGACCTCAAGCGGCTGGCGCTTGGCGGCCTCCGCCTCCGCGCGCGTGATGTAGCCGTTGTCGAGCATGCGGTCGAGCACCCAGTTCCGCCGCTCGATGGCCGCCTCGCGCTGGCGGAAGGGGTGATAGTTGTTCGGCGCCTTCGGCAGCGCCGCAAGATAGGCGATCTCCGGCAGCGTCAGTTCGTGCACCGACTTGCCGAAATAGTTCAGCGCGGCGGCCGCTATGCCGTAGTTGCCGAGGCCGAGGTAGATCTCGTTGAGATAGAGCTCGAGGATCTTGTCCTTCGAATAGACCGCCTCGATTCGCAGGGCGATCAGCGCTTCCTTGATCTTGCGCTCGTAGGTCTGCTCGTTGGTGAGCAGGAAGTTCTTGGCGACCTGCTGCGTGATGGTCGAGGCGCCCTGCTGGCGCCGTCCGGACGCGCGCAAATTGGTAACGACCGCCCGGGCGATACCTTCGGGATCGACACCGTTGTGCCGATAGAAGTTCTTGTCCTCAGCCGACAGGAAGGCCTCGATGACGAGATTGGGAACGGCTTGGATGGGGAGGAAAAGTCGCTTCTCGCGCGAATATTCGGCCACCAGACTGCCGTCGCTGGCGTGGACGCGCGTCATCACCGGCGGCTCGTAATTGGCGAGCTGCTTGTGGTCCGGCAGGTCCTGGGAATATTTCCAGACGAAGAAGCCGACGATGGAAGCCCCGATGACGAAAAGAATCGCCCCGGCAGCAAACAGAAATCCAAGAAAGCGAACTATCAAACGCATCCGTTGAAGGCCCGTCGCCCGTTGCTTCTTCCCGCCGCCGCAGCAGCGCCGGTGGTCGTTCCCCGGTGCGCCGGCGCTCCCTCCCTAACATGAGCCGGCCCCACGTGACCAGAAACGGAAAGCGGGAACGGGGCGGAAAGCCGAACGATTCGGTTCTTATCCCGCGCATCTATGGAGAAACTGCGGCGTCGGGCTGAGCCGCAAGGCGGGTCGCAAAGAAGCGGTCGACGGCCTCCACGAGCGCGGCGCTCGATTTGTCGCGCCAGGCGTCGGACACGAGGAGGTCGGCGTCCTTGGCGCTCGACAGGTAGCCGAGTTCGATAAGCGCGGAGGGGATGTCCGGCGCCTTGAGGACGATGAAGCCGGCCGAGCGTAGCGGGTTCTTGTTGAGCGCCACGACGTCGCGCAGGCTGTTCACCACCTTGTTGGCAAAATCGAGCGAGAAGACCCGCGTCTCGCGCTTGGTCAGTTCGGCGAGGATGCCGGCAATCTCGTTCGGATCCTCGACCACGTCGACGCCGGCGATCTGGTCGGCCAGGTTCTCCTTGGCGGCGAGGCGCTCGGCCTCGGCATCGCTGGCGAAGGCCGAGCCGGTGTAGATGGTCGCCCCGCGAACGCGGCTGCTGTCGGACAGCGTGTCGGCATGGATGGAGATGAACAGCGAAGCCCCCGCCTTCTGGGCCATGCGCCAGCGCCCGCCGAGCGAGACAAAGGTGTCGCTCGTGCGCGTCAGCATGACCCTGTAGCGTCCCGTCTCCTCCAACCGCTGCCTGAAACGTTCGGCGAAGGCGAAGACAACGTCCTTCTCGGCCACGCCGTTGACGCCGATCGCGCCGGGGTCGACGCCGCCGTGACCGGGATCGATGACGATCAGTGGCTTGTCGCCCACGGGCGGAACCGGCTGCTGTGCCGTGCTGGCAGGCAGCGGTTCGGGCTCCACCATCGGCTTGAGGGCCGTCTTGCGGTAGCTGGCCCGGTCGGTGCGTGACAGCTCGATGACGAGCAGCGCGCCCTCTCCCAAGGCCCGGCTGTCGATGCGCTCGACGAGGGCCGGCTGCGCAAGATCGATGACGATGCGCGAGCGGCCCGGCGCGAAGAGGCCGAAGCGATAGGAGGAGATGACTCCCGCGCCCTTGCGGCCGGCATTGGCCGGCAGTTGGAAATTCACCTCGGGCAGGTCGACGATGACCCGGTCGGGTCGCTCGAGCAGGAAGGCCTTGGCATCGACGGGGCGCGACAGGGTCAGGCTGAGACGGGTCACCGCGCCTTCGGCCCTGACATCGGCAGCCACGGCGACGGCCGCTCCGGGGGGCGTCGCAGGATCCTGCGCGACGGCATCCTGGGGGGCAGAATCCCGGGCAGTGGCCGGGTGCGCGAGGAGCAGGCCGATGGCGGCCAGGCAGACCAAGAAGGGCTGCGCGGCGCGGTGCCTCATGGCCCTGCCCTTCCCGCCTGCCTCGATGCCGATGCGCGCCATTGGGAGCGGCCCCTGTCCCACCGCCATTCTTCACGAAACCATCCATTAAGAGATAGGAAGGCCTTGGTTAACACTTCTTCACCAGCGCAGCGACGCTCGCATTCCATGCGTGGCCTTCCTGCCACAATCGCGCATGACCCTTGCCAAACAGCCGCATGCGTCTGTAATGAAAAGGCGACTCTGTTTTCGGCGTCGCCGTTGGTCGCCTCTTTCAACCGGGCGGCTGTGCCGCGGCAGTCCCCCCTCCCCATGGGCAGGCGGGCGCGGCCCTGAAGCGGCGTGCCGGAGCGGCGGTTGTCATTCACGTTGCGGTATCGTCCGCAACGCTTTCACGTCGGCCCCGGCTCTTTCCGCGACGCCGGCGTTTCGAGGCTAAGGATCGGAGGACTATGGGCAGCCCGACAGCGATCGCCCGGCTTGCTCCATCGCCGACCGCAGGACGCGGCGCGATGGTCGGGGGATATTCGTACGGCCTGCTCCGGCTCTTCCACACCACTGCATTCCCATCACCCCCTGCGCCCGCATCCAGCGGTGCGCCCGCGACCTGTCGACGGACGCCGCCTGCCGCCTTCCGGCTGGCGGAGCAGACGTTGTTTCGCACGGAATTGCCCAGCGGCATGCGCCGGAGGTCGCCCGTATGAGAGTTCAACATGGCAAACAAGATGCTCATCGACGCCTCCCACCCGGAAGAAACCCGGGTGGTGGTCGTCCGCGGTAACCGCGTCGAAGAGTTCGACTTCGAATCCGCCAATCGCAAGCAGCTTCGCGGCAATATCTATCTCGCCAAAGTCACGCGGGTCGAACCGTCCCTGCAGGCCGCCTTCGTCGAGTACGGCGGCAATCGTCACGGCTTTCTCGCCTTCAGCGAGATCCATCCCGACTATTACCAGATTCCCGTGGCCGATCGGCAGGCCTTGCTCGCCGAGGAGGCTCAGGCCGAGCGCGAGGCCGAAAAGGACGAGGAGCGCGCCGCCCGCCGCCGCCAGGCCAAGCGCTCGCGCAAAGGTGACGACGCGATCGTGAGCGCCGAGCCCGGGGCGGACGACGGCGCAGCCGCCCACGACAGCGAAGGGGCTGAGGCGAACGGCGAGGAAGAGGTGATTGAGCACCTCGGCGGCGCCGACGTCGGCGAGGAGGTGCCGGACCGCCGGCACCGTCCGCTGCGTCGCCAGTACAAGATCCAGGAGGTGATCAAGCGCCGTCAGGTATTGCTCGTTCAGGTGGTCAAGGAAGAGCGCGGCAACAAGGGCGCGGCGCTAACGACCTATCTCTCGCTCGCCGGGCGCTATTCTGTGCTGATGCCCAACACCGCGCGCGGCGGCGGCATCTCGCGCAAGATCACCAACGTCACCGACCGCAAGCGCCTCAAGACCATCGCCCAGGAGCTCGATGTGCCCGAGGGCATGGGCGTCATCCTGCGCACGGCGGGGGCTTCGCGCACCAAGGCGGAGATCAAGCGGGACTTCGAATATCTGCTACGCATGTGGGAGAGCGTGCGCGAGCTGACGCTGAAGTCTACCGCTCCGGCGCTTGTCTATGAGGAAGGCTCGCTCATCAAGCGCGCCATCCGCGATCTCTACAACAAGGACATCGACGAGGTTCAGGTCTCCGGCGATGATGGCTATCGCGAGGCCAAGGACTTCATGCGCATGCTCATGCCGAGCCATGCCAAGGTCGTGAAGCCCTACAGGGATCCGCAGCCGCTTTTCGCCAAGTTCGGTGTCGAGGCGCAGCTCGACGCGATGTTCTCCAACCAGGTCACGCTGAAGTCGGGCGGCTACATCGTCATCAACCCGACGGAAGCGCTCGTCTCCATCGACGTGAACTCGGGCCGCTCGACGCGCGAGCACAACATCGAGGACACGGCGCTCAAGACGAATCTGGAGGCGGCCGAGGAGATATCGCGCCAGTTGCGCCTGCGCGACCTTGCCGGCCTTATCGTCATCGACTTCATCGACATGGAGGAAAAGCGCAACAACCGCGCCGTCGAGAAGAAGCTGAAGGAGTGCCTGAAGAACGACCGGGCTCGCATTCAGGTCGGCCGCATATCGGCCTTCGGCCTGCTCGAGATGTCGCGCCAACGCATCCGCACGGGCGTGCTGGAAAGTTCCACCGTAGTCTGCCACCACTGCGGCGGCTCGGGCTTCGTCCGCGCCACGGCGTCGGTCGCGTTGCACATCCTGCGCTCCATCGAGGAGGCGCTGCTCAAGAGCGCCGCGCACAACGTCGTCGTCAAGACGCGGACTGAAGTTGCGCTTTACATCCTCAATCAGAAGCGCGTGCATCTGCGTGAGCTCGAAACCCGCTTCGACGTCGGAATCGCCATCTTCGGCGACGATACGCTTTCCGGCACCACGAACTTCACCATCGAGCGCGGCGAGGCCGTCCTGCGCAGCGAAGCGCGCGCGCCTGCGACAGGCATCCGCATCGAGAGCGCGCCGGCCATCGAGGAGGAGGCGGAGGTCGCCGACGAGGACGAGGAGGTGACCGAGGAGGCGCCGCAGCAGGCCCGCGGCCCGCAGGATGGCACCGAGGACGGTAACGGCAAACGCCGCCGCCGCCGCCGTCGCCGTCGCGGTGGACGCGGTGGCGAGGGCCGCGAGGCGGCAGCGCCTGCCGGTGCCGAGCCGGCGACCGCGCTCGAATCTCAGGACGATGAGGAATCGGGTTCTCAGACCGCCGGCACCGAAGATCCCGCGCAGATCGTGGCCGAAGCAGCCGTCGGACTGCCGACCGAGACACCTGCCGAGGAGACGGAGGGGTCTGCGCCGGCCAAGCGACGCCGCACGCGCCGCCCCGCACGGGGCAAGCGCGCGGCCGACGAGGCCGGAAACGCAGCGGAAGCTGCTGTCGAGGCCGAGACAGAGTCTCCGGCCGATGCGGTAGAAGAGCAAGCGGCGGCCGTGCCGCCCGAGCAGCCCCTCCCCGTCGTGGAAGCGGCACCCACTCCGGCGCCGCAGAAGCCGGCCGAGCCGGAGCCGGTGGAGGAGGACGCCAACCGGCCGAAGCGCACGGGCTGGTGGGCCCGCGCCAAGGCCAGCCTCACCGGTGGCTGAGCCCCACGAGCAAGGGTCGGTATCAAGAAGCGGCGGGCCAAGGCCCGCCGCTGCCATCTTGGCTACTGCCTCGCGCCTGTCCGGCAGCGATTGACGATGGCGGTGACACGCCCCCGGGTGTCTGCCGACGCGTCCGCGAGATCGATACGCTCTTGCCGGATCGCCGCGTCGGCACAGGTGCAATAGCGCTTGCACGCGGCCGCTGCGACACCGGTCTGCTCGCAGCTCGCGCGGCACTGGGGGACGAAGCCTGCCGCCACGGAGGGCTGGCGGGTGATGCCGAGTGCGTGGGCGGCAAGGAACATGAGGCCGAACAGCACGGGCTGGTGAACGAGATAGAAGGCCAGGCTGTGCCGGCCTGTCCAGGCAATGAGACGTCCGGCAAGGCCCGGCGTCCGGCTGGTCTGCAGCCATGCCGTCAGATTTCGGTCGACCGCAAGGCGGCCGGCGGCCATGCCGAGCAGGACCGGCCCGAACCACGGGAAGAGCGGCACGTAGTCGTTCGACACCGGTACCTGCGTGCCGAGGCCGACGAAGGCGAGCGCCGGCAGGTCGAACAGCGGCGATGCGACGAGCCCCGGAGCCGCCACGACGGCGATGCCGGCGGCCGCAGCGACGGCCGGCGGCAGCCGCAGGAACGGCAGGGCAAGCAGGCTCGAGAGGGCGATGCAATGCAGGATGCCGAAGAAGATGTAGCTCTGCGGAAAGGCGAAGAAGGTCACGATGGTGATCGCCGCCGCCGCCGCGACGATCACCGCGAGCCGCCGCAGGAAGGCCTGCCAGCGAATCCTGCTTCCATGGGCGAGCACGAGGCTGAAGCCGACGAGCAGGAGGAACGAGGCGGCGATGGCCCGGGCAAAGAGCCGCCAGCCTGGATCGTTGACGACGTCGACGCTCGTGAGACCGAGATGGCTCGCGTCCCATGCGCCGTGATAGACCGCCATGGCGAGGAGCGCGATGCCCCGCGCCAGGTCGATGCCAAGAAGCCGGCCGTGGCCATGGATGCCGGCGTTGCCCGGGGAGGCCTCGTCCTCCAAGGTCGCGGACAGGGACGACCCGTCTCGGGCGGACGTCATGCATTCACCTCCGGCTGCTTCGCGCATCTGCCGCGCGGGTTTCCTCGCTCATAGCCCCTTTTGCCCTCAGCGAGAATGGGCCGACCGGTGAATGCCGCGGACGAACCTTTCTGCTAAATCGTTTGAAACGGACTTGCGGCCGTCTGCGCTTCGCGTCAAAAGCAAGGGCAAGACCGGTGAGCCATGGAGCCAGCAATGAGCGACATCCATATCGAGCGAATGAAGGCCTGCGGCGTCATCCCGGTCGTCTCGGTGCCGGACGCGGCCGCCGCCGTGTCGCTGGCCCGCGCCCTCCTCGACGGCGGCATCGACGTGATCGAGCTCACGCTGCGCACCGAGGCCGGCCTCGCCGCCATCGAGGCGGTGGCCCGGGAATGCCCGCAGATGTTCGTCATTGCCGGCACGGTCGTGCAGCCGGCCCAGTTCGCTCAGGTGCGCGATGCCGGCGCCAAGGCCGTCGTCAGCCCCGGGTTCAGCGAGACGCTGGACGATGCGGCCAAGGCTGCCGGCCTGCCCTGGCTGCCCGGCGTCGCCACGGCCTCGGAAGTGATGCGCGCGGGCGAGCGCGGCCGCACGGCCCTGAAGTTCTTCCCGGCCGAGCAGGCCGGCGGCATCGCCATGATCAAGGCGCTCGCCGGCCCCTTTCCCAAGGTCGTCTTCTGCCCGACGGGCGGCGTCAACACGGCCAATCTCGGCGACTACCTCTCCCAGAAGATGGTGATGTGCGTCGGCGGGACATGGCTGACGCCGCCAGCGGCGGTCTCGGCCGGCGACTGGGCCGCGATCCGCGACGAGGCCGCCAAGGCCCGCAGGAGGGTCGACGAACTGCGTGCAGCCTGAGCCGGTTGCGGCTGCCCTCGCCGACTGCTTCAATGAGCCCGCGTGCGTGAATGCGGCCGTGGGCGATGACTGCATCTGATCCTGCAAATCTCGACGAGGATCTCGAGGTTCTGGCCGAATGGCTGGCCTCGGCGGAGGTCGTCGCGCCCTTCACCGGCGCGGGGATCTCGACGGAGAGCGGTGTGCCCGATTTTCGCTCGCCGGGCAGTCCCTGGCTCGCGAACCGGCCCATTGCCTTCGATGCCTTCCTGGCGAGTGCGGAGGCACGGCGGGAGGCATGGCGGCGGAAGTTCGCCATGGACGATCTCTATGCGGGTGCGACTCCCGGTCGTGGGCATCATTTCCTTGCCGGTCTCGTCGCCGCTGGCAAGGCGCCGGCCATCATCACCCAGAACATCGACGGCCTGCAGCAGGCCGCCGGCGTGCCGGAGGAGCGGGTGATCGAACTTCACGGCAACGGAACCTATGCAGCCTGCCTCGACTGTGCCGAGAGGCAGGAACTGGCGGATATCCGCTCGGTCTTCGAAGCGAGCGGGCTGCCGCCCACCTGCCCGCATTGCGGCGGCATGGTCAAATCCGCCACCATCTCCTTCGGTCAGGCCTTGCCGCAGCAGGCGCTGCAGCGGGCCCAGGCGCTGGCGCGCACGAGCGATCTATTCATCGCCATCGGCTCGTCGCTGTTGGTCCATCCGGCGGCGGGTCTGCCGGTGCTGGCGAAGCGGCATGGGGCTCGCCTCGTCATCATCAACCGTGAGGCAACACCGCTCGACGACATTGCCGACCTTGTTTTCAACGGCGAGATCGGCGCAATCTGCATGCGACTCGTCGAACTGTCCGGCGACGCCGGGCGGAGCATTAATTATTCATGAATTCTGACTTTGCGCTGCGTCTGTGAGTGTTATCCTTGTCTGGGGAATCGTTCTCTACGATTCGGCTGGTGGTTTCATGTCCGACGAATTTTCTTCAAATGGTTTCGGCTCCAAGGTCGGCGCAGCCGTTGAAGCGCGCCTGACGGGCAGTGCTGATCTGGAAACGGTGGCCGAGCCGCTCGTCGAGCTCGCTGGTCACATCAAGTGGTTTGATGTCGCCAAGGGCTTCGGCTTCATCGTGCCCGACAACGGCCTGCCGGATGTGCTGGTGCACGTCACATGCCTGAAGCGGGAGGGCTACGAGACCGCGAGTGAAGGTGCACGCGTGGTCTGCGAGGTGGCGCGCCGCGCACGTGGCCTGCAGGCGGTGCGCATCATCTCGCTCGACGAATCGACGGCGCTGCATCCGAGCGAACTGCCGCCGCCGCGCACGCACGTCACTGTCGTGCCGACGAGCGCGCTCGAAGCCGTCACCGTGAAGTGGTTTAACCGGCTACGCGGCTTCGGCTTCGTCACGCGCGGGGAAGGCACCCCGGACATCTTCATTCATATGGAAACCCTGCGGCGCTTCGGCATCACCGAGGTGAAGCCCGGCCAGCAGCTGCTCGTGCGCTTCGGCAACGGGCCGAAGGGCCTCATGGCGGCAGAAGTGCGCCCGGCGGACGGGGGCCATGCGCCTGCCACCCATTGAGGCCGGTGCTGCCGAGAGCCCGTGGCGGCGCCTTCGGCTCGGCCTGGCCGCTGTCGTTTGGCTCGCCTCGGCCACGGCCGCGTTGGCGCAATCCCTCGAGAACCTGACGATCCGGACGGCGAGCGGCAGCCACGCCTTCGCCGTCGAGGTTGTGCGCACGCCGGAGGAGCGGGCCATCGGCCTCATGAACCGCCGGTTCCTGCCGGCCGATCGCGGCATGCTCTTCGACTTCGGCGAGGCAGCCCCGGTCTCGATGTGGATGAAGAACACCTATATCTCGCTCGACATGCTGTTTATCCGGGCCGACGGCACCATTGCGCGAATCGCCCAGCGCACCGAACCGCTGTCGACCCGCATCGTGCCGTCCGGTGAGCCCGTCCTGTCGGTGCTGGAGCTCAATGCCGGCACGGCGGCGCGTATCGGTGCAAGGCCCGGGGATAAAGTGGAACACCCGCTGTTCTCCTGCCGGTAGGACGCGGCAGCGACGAGGACGGGCGGTTCCGCGCCCGGTGAACGCATGTACCTCGGCATCGACATCGGCACATCGGCTGTGAAGGCCGTTCTGGTCGGCGAGAACGAAGCGCTCCTCGCCGAGGCGGAGGAGGCGCTCGCCATCGCGCGTCCGCACCCGCTCTGGGCCGAGCAGGACCCGCAGGACTGGTGGCAGGCGACGGTAACGGTTCTGGGCCGGCTGCGGTGCGCCGCACCCCGCGCCTTCGCGGCTGTCCGCGGCCTCGGCCTGTCCGGCCAGATGCATGGGGCGGTACTGCTCGATGCGGCCGGCGATGTGCTGCGCCCGGCCATCCTCTGGAACGACGGTCGCGCCCATGCGGAATGCGCCGCGCTGGCCCGCCGCCTGCCGACGCTTGGCCACGTCGCCGGAGTGCCAGCCATGCCCGGTTTCACGGCGCCGAAGCTTCTGTGGCTGGCAACGAACGAACCCGAGACCTTCCGCAGGGTGGCCAGGATCCTTTTGCCCAAGGACTATGTTCGGTTTCGGCTCACGGGCGAGGCGGTCACCGACATGTCGGACGCGGCCGGCACGCTGTGGCTCGACGAAGCCCGGCGCGACTGGTCCGACGACATTCTTGCGGCGACCGGCCTCACGCGGGCGCACATGCCGCGCCTCGTCGAAGGCACGGCCTTGGCCGGCAGCCTGCAGGCCACTATGGCGCAGGCACTCGGCCTGCCCGCCGGCCTGCCGGTTGCCGGAGGCGCGGGCGATGCTGCAGCGGGAGGCATTGGCATTGGCGCCGTCAATGACGGCGATGCCTTCCTCTCGCTCGGCACCTCGGGGCAGTATTTCGTCACCACCGGCAGCTTCCGGCCTTATCCGGAGGCCTATGTGCATGCCTTCTGCCACGCCCTGCCCGGCCGCTGGTTCCAGATGGCGGCGCTGCTCAACGGCGCGAGCGCGCTCGGCTGGGCGGCGAAGATCCTCGGAGCCGACGATATCGGCGCTCTCCTTGCCCGCACCGAAGCCGCCTTTTCGGGCCGCCCTGCCCGCCCCCTGTTCCTTCCCTATCTCACGGGCGAGCGCACGCCGCACAACGATCCGCATGCCCGCGGCGTGTTCTTCGGCCTCGCGCCGGACGTGACGCGCGAAGAAATGGTCCAGGCGTTGCTCGAAGGCGTCGCCTTCTCCTTCGCCGAGGCGCAGGAATGCCTTGCCCATGCCGGGACGCACGCAGCCTCCGTCGCCGCGATCGGTGGCGGCTCGCGCAGCCGGTTCTGGATGCGCCTGATGGCGAGCGCGCTCGAGCGTCCCATCACGCTCTACAGCGGTGGCGCGAAGGGCCCGGCCTTCGGCGCCGCCAGGCTCGCCCGGATCGCGACGACAGGCGAAGATCCGGCCGCCGTTTGCCGGACACCGGCGGTGGCTGAGATGATCGAGCCGGACCGGAATCTCGCAGCGGCCTATCGGCCGGCCTTCGCGCGTTTCAAGCGACTCTATCAGGCGCTCAAGAGCGAATTCAGAACGGATTAAATGAGATTTATCAGCGCATCGAGCGGTCGAATTAAACCATCTTCTCTGCGGCCGGCTATGTGCGGCGAAGGGCGCTGATCTCCTCCATCAGCTCGATCTGCAGTGTCTGCAGTTCGGTCAGCCGCTGCCATTGCCGGGTGAGAAGGTGGTCGATTTTCTCGTGCAGGTGGCGAATCTCGAGCTCGGCCTTGAGATTGATGAGATAGTCGTTGCGGGACCGCAGCCGGTCCTTCGCCTCCTGCCGCTTCTGGCTCATCATGATGATCGGCGCCTGCACGGCGGCAAGGCACGACAGCACCAGGTTGAGCAGGATGAAGGGATAAGGATCGAAGGCTTCCCCGCCGGCCGAGCGCGCGTTGATGGTGATCCAGCCGGCGAGCATGATGCCGAAGACGATGATGAAGGTCCAGCTGCCGCCGAAGCGTGCGAGATTGTCGGCCATACGCTCGCCAAACGTGCGCTGGCCGCTGTATTCATGCTCGATATTGGCGGCAAGCGTCGTCTCGCTCGTCATGCTTTCGGCGACGCGCCGGTCGAGATCCGAAAGCTCCCCCCGCTCCTGCCGGAGCAGGTCCTCGACATAGCCGGCGCGATGGCGCGCAAGGTCCAGCCGATCGATGGTACCAGTCTCGGCAAGCTGCGGCTGCTCGCGCAGCACGCGCTGCAGCAACTGGGGGCTGACGACGTCGAGCGGCACGGCGTCGGCCTTCTTCGCCGCCCGCTGTTCTCGCCGCAGCCCCTGCCCACGCATGCGGTCGTTGCGCCCGGCCATGCTGCACCTCCACGGGAGCCATTCGCCGTCACACTATCCGTGCGCAGCCTGTCCCCTCAAGCCGGGAAGACGGTTGCCCCCTTGTCGGCTGTGCCGACCAGGTGACGGAAGCCGGCGAAAAGCTCCCGCCCGACCCCGACGTGCGAGGCCGACAGATCCGCCTCCACCGGAGCGCGAGCTGCAAACTCCGTCGCATCGACCAGAACATCGAGGCGACCGCTGAGGGCATCTACACGAATGATATCACCGTCGCGGATCCTTGCGATGGCGCCGCCGTCAGCGGCTTCGGGCGTGACATGGATCGCAGCCGGCACCTTGCCCGAAGCGCCCGACATGCGCCCGTCGGTGACGAGGGCGACCCGCTGGCCGCGGTCTTGCAGCACGGTGAGGGGCGGCGTCAGCTTGTGCAACTCCGGCATGCCATTCGCCTTCGGCCCCTGGTAACGCACCACGGCGACGAAGTCGCCCGTCAGCACCCCCGCCCTGAAGGCGGCTTGCAGTTCCTCCTGGCTGTGGAAGACCCGAGCCGGAGCCTCGACCACGTGGCGCTCGGGCGCCACCGCAGAGGTCTTGATCACGGCCCGGCCGAGCGGGCCATCCAGCACCCTGAGCCCGCCCGTGGGCTGGAAAGGCTCCCCGACGCCGCGCAGGATGTCGGTGTTGCCGCTCTCGCTCGCCGCTTCGCGCCAGGCGATGCCGCCGTTCTCGTCGAGGCCGGGCTCCACAAGATAACCGTCGAGCCCCGTGCCCCAGACGGTGGTGACGTCCCGGTGCAGCAGACCGCCGCCGAGGAGCTCGCGAATGAGGAAGCCCATGCCGCCGGCGGCGTGGAAATGGTTCACGTCCGCCTTGCCGTTCGGATAGACGCGCGCCAGCAGCGGCGTCACCTCGGCGAGATCGGCGAAGTCGTCCCAGGTGAGCGTGATGCCGGCGGCCGCCGCCATGGCGACAAGATGCAGGGTGTGGTTGGTCGAGCCGCCCGTCGCGTGCAGACCGACCACGCCATTAACCACGGCCTTCTCGTCGATGATGCGCCCGACCGGCGTGTATTCGTTGCCGAGCGCCGTGATGGCGATGGCGCGCCTGGCGGCCGCCTGCGTCAAGGCATCGCGCAGGCTGGTGTTCGGGTTGACGAAGGACGCGCCGGGCAGGTGCAGGCCCATGATCTCCATGAGCATCTGGTTGGAATTGGCCGTGCCGTAGAAGGTGCAGGTGCCGGGCCCGTGATAGGACTTCATCTCGGATTCGAGCAGCGCGTCGCGCCCCACCTTGCCTTCGGCGTAGAGCTGGCGGGTCTTGGCCTTCTCGTCGTTGGAGAGGCCCGAGGTCATCGGCCCCGCCGGCACGAAGACGGCCGGCAGATGGCCGAAGGACAAGGCGCCGATGACGAGCCCGGGCACGATCTTGTCGCAGACGCCGAGGAAGACGGCGGCGTCGAACATCTGGTGCGACAGGGCGACCGCGGTCGACAGCGCGATGACGTCGCGCGAGAACAGCGACAGTTCCATGCCGGCCTCGCCCTGGGTGACGCCGTCGCACATGGCCGGCACGCCGCCGGCGACCTGGGCAGTGCCGCCCGCCTCGCGCACGGCGGCGCGGATGAGCTCGGGGAAGCGCTCGAACGGCTGGTGCGCCGAGAGCATGTCGTTGTAGGCGGTGACGATGCCGAGGTTCGGCGCGTCCGAGCCGGCGAGCCGCTCCTTGTCCTGCGGCCCGCAGGCGGCAAAGCCGTGCGCGAGATTGGCACAGCCGAGATGGCCGCGCCGCGGTTTGGCCTCGGCCGCGGCGGCGATGCGTTCGAGATAGCGCGTGCGCGCGTCGCGGCTGCGCCTTGCGATGCGTTCGGTGACTTCACCGATGCGCGCTTGAACGGTCATGGCAATCTCCGTTGATCCGCTTGCGCTACAGCGCGCCGTCTTCGTACCAGGTGCGGCCGTCGCGCTCGATGAGAGCGATCGACGCGGAGGGGCCCCACGTGCCCGCCGTGTAGGACTTGGGGGCGTCGCGCGTCTCCTGCCAGGTCTCGATGATGGGGTCGATCCAGGTCCAGGCCGCCTCCACCTCGTCGCGGCGCATGAACAGCGTCTGGTTGCCGCGCACAACGTCGAGGATGAGGCGCTCGTAGGCGTCCGGATTGCGCACGCCGAAGGCCTCGGCGAAGCTCATGTCGAGCGGCAGGTGCTGCAGGCGCATGCCGCCGGGGCCGGGATCCTTGATCATCAGCCACAGCTTCACGCCTTCGTCCGGCTGCAGCCGGATGACCAGGCGGTTGGGTGTGATCGGCCCGGCGCCGGCATCGAAGACCGAATGGGGAATGGCGCGGAAGGTGACGACGATCTCCGATACGCGCGTGGCGAGCCTCTTGCCCGTGCGCAGGTAGAACGGCACGCCGGCCCAGCGCCAGTTGGCGATCTCGGCCTTCAGGGCGACGAAGGTCTCCGTGTTGCTGACATGGGCGCCGAGCTCCTCGAGATAGCCCGGCACCGCGCCGCCGGCCGACGCGCCGGCGCGGTACTGGCCGCGCACCGTGAGCTGACCGGCATTGTGCGGGCCGATCGGCACCAGCGCCTTGAGAACCTTGAGCTTCTCGTCGCGGACGGGATCGGCCGCGATCGAGGTCGGCGTCTCCATTGCGACGAGGCAGAGCAACTGCAGGATGTGGTTCTGCACCATGTCGCGCATGGCACCGGCGGTGTCGTAATAGCCCGCCCGCCCTTCGACGCCGAGGGATTCGGCCACCGTGATCTGCACATGGTCGATGTGCGCAGCGTTCCACAACGGCTCGAACAGCGCATTGGCGAAGCGCAGCGCCATCAGGTTCTGGACCGTTTCTTTCCCGAGATAATGATCGATGCGGTAGATGCTCTCCTCGGGGAAGACGCGGCCGATGGCCTCGTTCAGCCGCCGCGCCGAGGCAAGGTCCTTGCCGAGCGGCTTCTCGACCACGACACGGGAGCGCCCGTCGACGAGGCCGTGCGCGCCGATGCGCTCGCAGATCGGGCCGAACAGATCGGGCGAGGTCGCGAGATAGAAGACGCGGACGAAATGCTCTTCGGCCTCGGCGGCGCGAGCAAGGGCGTCCCAGCCCTCCTTGCCGCCGGCATCTGCCGCGACATAGCTTAACCGGGCAAGGAACCGCTCAAGCGCCACGGGTTCGATATCGCGCGCCGCGACGTGTTCCTCGATCGCCTTCTTCGCCAGCGCACGAAACGCGTCCTCGCTCAGGCTGCGGCGCGAGGTGCCGACGATCCGTGCCTCGTCCGGCAGCTGCCCGGCCTGGTCGCGGTGGTAGAGCGCCGGCAGCAGCTTGCGCTGGGAGAGATCGCCCGTTGCCCCGAAGACCACGAGCACGAACGGAGAAACAGGAATAACACGGCTCGTCATGCCATTGTTCTTTCGTGCAAAATTGCCTCCACGTCCTGCTGCGAGGGCAAATCGGCGCCGCGTCGGCTGCAGGTGATCGAGGCGGCGCTCACGGCATAGTGCAGCGCTTGCGTGACGGTCTCGTGGTCGATCGTCGCGATCGCCTGCCGGTCGAGCTTGCCGCGTCCGGCGAGGAAGGCAAGAAGCGCGGCATGGAAGGTGTCGCCCGCGCCGACGGCATCGACGAGCCGAATCGGCCGCGCCGGCACGTCGAGAACGGTGCCGTCGGCGAGATAGGCGCTGGCGCCTTTCTCGCCCCGCGTCACCGCGACGAGCTTCACCCCTGCCGCGAGCCAGGACGCTGCCATCTCGTCGACATCGACCCCCTCACCATAAGCAGTGGCGATGTCCTCGACGCTCGCCTTGACGATGGTCGCATGGGTGACGAGCCGTGCGAAGCGCTCCCGCCAGACGCCCATGTCGCTGATGAGGTCCGGCCTCAGGTTGGGATCGATGCTGACGACGCGGCGCGCGCCCTCGCGCGCCAGAAGCGTCTCGATGGTCGCACCCACCGGCTCCACGCCGAGGCTGTAGGAGCCGACGGCGATGGCGGAAAAACCGCTGCAGTCCGGCAGCGCGTCGGCCGGCAGGTCGCGGTCCGCCGCCTCCTCCCCATAGAAGCGGTAATGCACACTGCCGTCTTGGGTCGCGGTCGCCACCGACAAGGTCGTCGGCCGGTCACTGCGCCGCACGTGGGCGACATCGATGCCGTTGCGCACCAGCGTGGCGACAAGTTCCTCGCCAAGTGGATCACGGGCGATAGCGCCGCAGAAGGCGGCCGGGCAGCCGAGGCGCGCAAGGCCGACCGCGACGTTGAAGGGCGAGCCACCGACGACGGCTTCGGCATCGAGCCCCCCCGCACCGCGCGCCTTGATGAAGAGATCGACGAGCGCCTCGCCGCAAACGAGAATCATGACTCTGGCATGCCTCTTGTTGTGCGGGCGCCGGCTATCGGCGCCCGCCTCCGGGTGAGACGGCTCAGCTGCGCGGCGCCGACCAGCCCTTGTAGTCCTTCACGTTGTCGCGCGTGACGAGCGTCGAGGGCATGAGCACCATCGGCTGCTCCGGCTTCTTGCCGTTCATGATGCCGTAGCCAACCTCGACCGCCTGCTGCGCCATGGCATATGGATCCTGGCTGGCGGAGGCCTCGACCATCGTGTTGCCCTTGAGGGCGGCCTCGATGTCGGGCGCGCCGTCCACGGACGTGATGACGATGCCCGTGCGGTTCAACTGCTTGGCGGCGAGATCCGTGCCGATCGCTTGCGGGTCGTTGATGGCGAAGACGGCATCGATCTTCGGGAAGCGCGTGAGATGCCCCTGCATGACATTGAGGCCGCCCTCGCGTGAGCCCTTGCCGTCCTGATCCGAGGACAGCACCTTGATGCCCGGTGCCTTCTCGAACACCGCCTTGCAGCCGTTGACACGGTCGATGACGGCCGAAACTTGCGGGCCGTTCTGGATGATGACGTCGCCCTTGCCGCCGAGCTTGTCGACGATGTATTGGCAGGCGATCTCGCCGGCTTGGACATTGTTGGTCTGCACTGTCGCATCCGCGCCGGATGCTGCGACGTCCACCGCCATCACGACGATGCCGGCTGCCTGCGCCTTCTTCACCGCCGGCTCGATGGCCTTGGGATCGACCGCATTGAGGAGGATGAGGTCGACGCCCGAGGCGATGAAATTGTCGATCTGGGTGAACTGCTTGTTGAGGTCGTAGTCGGCCGAAACCGCGGTGACGCGCACGGCCGGGTTGATCTCCTTGGCCTTGGCTTCGGCGCCCTTGGCCAGCGTGACGAAGAACGGGTTACCGAGCGAGCCGAGCGTGATGCCGACCGCCTTGAGGTCCTTGGCGCTGGCGACGGAGGTCGCGAGCGCGAGAGCGGCACCGGCAAGCAGAACGCGTTTCAGCATGATATTTCCCTCCCTGGTCCTGTCGTTGAGCGTCCGTGGCGCCGGACCAGAACGGCGCCGATCGTGAGCCGGACGGCCTGTCAGGTGCGGGCGCTGCCCTGCAGGCGGAAGCGGTCGAGCGCCACGGCACCGATGATGACGAGGCCCTTGATGATGAACTGCCAGATGTCGGACACGCCGAGCAGGATGAGGCCGTTCGACAGCACGGCGATGATCAGCGCGCCGATGAGCGTGCCCCAGATGGAGCCGATGCCGCCGACGAAGCTCGTGCCGCCGAGGATGACCGCCGCGATGGCATCGAGCTCGTACGACTGGCCGAGCTGCAGACCGTTGGCGGCATAGAGCCGCGCCGCCGACATGGCTCCGCCAAGGCCGGCGAGGAGGCCGGAGACGGCATAGACGAAGAGCAGCACGGCCCAGACCTTGATGCCGGACAGGCGCGCCGCATCGGCGTTGCCGCCGACGGCATAGATGTGAACGCCGAGCACGGTGCGCCGCAGGATGAACCAGGAGGCGAGGATCACCGCGATGGCGATGACCGCGAGCCACGGGATCGAGAGGACGCCCGGAATGATGACGAGCGAGCCGTTGCCGATGAAGGCGAAGGGCAGTTCCGGGTTGAACACCGTCGTGTCGTTGCCGAGGAGGCGCGCAACACCGCGTACGGCCGTGAGCGAGCCGAGCGTGACGATGAAGGGCGGCAGCCGCACGAAGGCGATGAGTGCGCCGTTGAGGAGGCCGAAGAAGAGGCCGGTGGCCATGGCGGCCGGCACGCCGAGGACGCCGAAGTCCTGCGAGGCGATGACGGCGACCATCGCCGAGGCAGCGAGTATCGAGCCGACGGACAGGTCGATGCCGCCTGTCAGGATGACGAAGGTCATGCCCGCGGCGAGCACCGTGTTGATTGCCGCTTGCTGGGCGACAATGGACAGGTTCTGCGCCGTCAGGAAGCGCCCCTCCCCGGTGACATAGAGGGTGAGCACGTGAATGAGGATGCAGAGGATGACGAGCACCGGCAGCATGCCGACGGTGCGCAACAACCCTTGCAACATGATGCGCCGATGTGTGGCGAGCGCGGCTTCTTCGGCTGCGGACATGGGGACGTTCCCTCTCGTCTGGTCGCTCATTCCGCCGCCATGAGCGAGCGGTCAACACCGGTTGCGAGCGCGATGATGTTTTCCTGGGTGATGGCGTAGCCGGTCTCCCCGCCGACCTCGCCCGCGATCTCGCCCTCACGCATGACGAGGACACGGTCGGCGATGCCGACAATCTCGGGCAGTTCCGAGGAGATGACGAGGATGCCGACGCCGGTTTTCGCCAGCTGGTCGATGATGCGGTAGATTTCGGACTTGGCGCCGATGTCGACGCCCCGCGTCGGTTCGTCGAGGATGAGTACCTTGGGCTCCGTCTCGAGGAGGCGCGAGAGCAGCACCTTCTGCTGGTTGCCGCCCGAGAGCGAGCCGACCGTCACGTCTGGGCTCGCGACACGGATGGTGAGCGACTTGATGGCCCTCGCCGCCCGCCACCTGCCCTTGCCGCGGTTGAGGATGCCCGCCCTGGCGTCGCGGCCGATGACCCCGAGGTTCAGGTTCTCGGCCACCGTCATGTCGAGAAAGACGCCCTGGGCCTTGCGGTCCTCCGTCAGATAGACAAGCCCGGCGTCGATGGCATCCTGCGGCCGGCGGATATCGGCCGGCTTGCCGGCGATGACGATCTCCCCGCTCGTGCGCGTGTCGGCGCCATAGACGAGACGAGCCAATTCCGTCCGCCCCGCACCGACCAGGCCGGCAAGGCCGAGCACCTCGCCGGCATGGAGCGTGAAGGAACAGCCCCTGACGCGCGCGCCATCGCCCACGTTGCGCACCTCGAGCACGGGCGCGTTGCGCACGCCCGGCACGTGGTCCTTCTTGTAGAAGGACGACAGGTCGCGTCCCACCATCATGCGCACGATGGTCTCCGGCCGGATCTCGTCGCGGCCGAGCGTGCCGACATAGGTGCCGTCACGCAGCACCGAGACCCGGTCCGACAATTCGTAGACCTCGGCCATGCGGTGCGAGATGTAGATGATGGCGAGCCCCTCGGCCCTCAGCTGGCGCACGAGCGCGAACAGCCGGTCCGTCTCGCGCGAGGACAGCGCCGTGGTCGGCTCGTCCATGACGAGGATGCGCGACCTGGCGTGCACCGCGCGAGCGATCTCGACGAGCTGGCGCTCGGCGATCGAGAGGTCCGCGACCAGCGTGCGCGGGCCGAAGGTGGCGCCGAGGCGCTTGAGGATCTCGCCGCAGCCCTCGGCCATCGCCTGGCGGTCGATCATGCCGCGGCGGCCAATCTCCATGCCGAGATGGATGTTCTCGGCCACCGTCAGGTTGGGGGCGAGCGCCAGCTCCTGGTAGATGATGGCGATGCCGCAGGCCTTCGCGGCGAGCGGGCCGTCGATCACCACGGGCTCGCCATCGATGCGGATCTCGCCTCCCGGATCCGCCTGATAGGCGCCGGACAGCACCTTCATGAGTGTCGACTTGCCGGCGCCGTTCTCGCCCATCAGCGCGTGAATCTCGCCCGGATAGATCGTCAGCTGGACGTCGTTGAGCGCCTTGACTCCCGGGAAGGTCTTGGAGATGCCGCGCATTTCGAGAATGGGCTCAGGCGAATACATGCTCGCTCCCTCCCTTGACGCTGACGGCTGCCTCGCCGGTCAGGATGCCCGTCCGCGGGCTGAAATGGACGAAGAGTGGCAGGCTCGCCGCACCGAGCGCGCCGGCATAGGGGCCGAAGTGCCCGGCCCGCACGACGGGCGGCGTGCGCGCCTCGGCGACACCTGCCACAAGCGCTTTCTCCAGCCGCGCGATCAGCCGGTCGATCCAGACCCGGTCGAGGTCGCTGTCGACGGCGACGAGCGAGATGTCGAGCAGGGCACGCATGGCGAGCAGCGGCCCGGCCAGCGCATCGGCGCAGTCGTCCATCCACTCCTCGACCGCCTTGGGATGACCGTTCATCGCGCCCGGCAGGTCGCCAAGGCCGGTGACATGCGCGCCGCGATGGCGCAGGTGACGGATGAGCGCATTGAGCGAGGCCCGCGTCAGGAGAATATCCGTATGCGGGCCTTGGGGTGCCGACGGCAGCCGGCTCGGCCCGGCGGGCATCACCGCGACGTCGGCGGCGTTTCCGGTTTCGCCGCGCAGATAGTCGCCGCCCATGGCGAGGCCGCCGCCGATGCAGGGCCCGATGAAAAGATAAAGGAAGTTGTCGGCCTCGTGGCCGAGGCCGTGGAACAATTCGGCGATAGCCGCCGCAGCGCCGTCGTTCTCCTCCACAGTAGCGAGGCCCGTGGCCCGGGCGAGGTCGCCGGCGAAATCCGTTTCGTCCCACTCGTGCAGCGAGGGCACCTCGACGAGGTCGAGTTGCTGCAACCAACTGCCGAGATTGTAGGGGCGGCCGATGCCGATGCCGGTGATGCGCTCGCGCATCTCCGGCGTGCAGAAGGCGCGCAACTGCTCCACGTCGCGCTGGACGATGTCGAGCGCCACGGCAGGCGACGGCAAGTCGATGTCGTGCGTGTACTGGGCGAGGAGATGGCCGCCGAGGTCGACGAGCACCGTCTCGATGCGGCTGCGGTCGAGCCGCACACCGATGCCGTAGGCTCCTGCCCTGTTGAGGCGCATAATCGTCGCCGGCTGGCCGCGCTGGCCGCGGTGGCGCTTGCCGACGGTCTCCACGAGCCCGAGGGCGTCGAGTTCATCGACGATCTGGCCGACAGCCGTGCTGGTGAGGTCCGCGGCGCGGGCAAGGTCCGCCTTGGACGCCTCGCCGAGACGGCGCAGGCAGCGCAAGACGAGACGCTGGTTGTACTGCCGGATCTGCAGGGAATTCGTCCCCTGCCCGGCCCGCATGGCACGCATGGCCCGTCCCTGTCGTTCCCCGGCCGCTTTGGCGACCTTTTTATAAATCACGTTGACTTATTAAGGAGCGTTCTGCCGCCGCTGTCAAGTTTGCCGTGCAAAGGATGGTGAGAGCCTCGGGGCGGAATGACCGCACAGGCGACAAAATCTATATATGACAATGGATTACTCTGATATCTTTGCGCCCATTCCCAGTTGGTCATGGCCGGGCTCGTCCCGGCCATCCGCGCTTTTAACCCTGCTCTTCTCAAGACGTGGATGCCCGCGACAGGCGCGGGCATGACGGCGACCGGTTTTCTGCGGCTGCGAAAATCACGCCGCCTTGCGCTGTTCGGCGATGCGCACGAGGTCGCGCAGCACGCGGGCCGTGCCCTTCAGGCGCGCCTCGGCGCTGTCCATGTCCTGGATGAAGACGATGCGCATGTCCGGCCGCACCTTGGCGAGCGTGCCCTCGCCGGCGACATAGGCGATGAGGCCTTCCGGATTGGCGAAGGAATTGTCGCGGAAAGCGACGATGAGACCCTTCGGCCCCGCCTCGACCTTCTCGACATTCGCGCGCCGGCACAGGGCCTTGATGGCGACGAGCTTGAGGAGTTGGTCGACTTCCTCCGGCAGCGGGCCGAAGCGGTCGATGAGCTCGGCGCCGAAGGCGTCGATCTCGTCGTCGCGCTCCAGCGTCGACAGGCGCTTGTAGAGGCCGAGGCGCAGCTGCAGGTCGGGCACGTAGCCCTCCGGGATCATCACCGGGGTGCCGATGGTGATCGATGGCGACCATTGCTCCTCGGCCTCCTCGTCCGTCACCCCGGCCTTGAGCTGGGCCACCGCCTCCTCCAACATCTGCTGGTAGAGCTCGTAGCCGACCTCCTTGATGTGGCCCGACTGCTCCTCGCCAAGGAGGTTGCCCGCGCCGCGGATGTCGAGGTCGTGGCTGGCAAGCTGGAAGCCGGCCCCGAGCGTGTCGAGCGACTGCAGCACCTTGAGCCGGCGCTCGGCCGTGGCCGTCAGCGAGCGGTTGGCCGGCACGGTGAAGAGCGCATAGGCCCGCGTCTTCGAGCGGCCAACGCGTCCGCGCAGCTGGTAGAGCTGGGCAAGGCCGAACATGTCCGCCCGGTGCACGATGAGCGTGTTGGCGCGCGGAATGTCGAGGCCCGATTCGACGATGGTCGTCGAGAGCAGGATGTCGAACTTGCCCTCGTAGAAGGCCGTCATGGCGTCTTCGAGCTGGCCGGCCGGCATCTGCCCGTGGGCGACGACCACGCGCGCCTCCGGCACCTCGGCGTCGAGGAAGGCCTTCACCTCGGCGAGGTCCTCGATGCGCGGGCAAACGTAGAAGGCCTGGCCGCCGCGGTAGCGCTCGCGCAGCAGCGCCTCTCGGATGACGAGCGGATCGAAGGGCGTGATGAAGGTGCGCACGGCGAGGCGATCGACCGGCGGCGTCGCGATGAGCGACAGTTCACGCACGCCGGTGAGTGCGAGTTGCAGCGTGCGCGGAATGGGCGTCGCCGACAGAGTCAGCACGTGCACCTCGGTGCGCAACTCCTTCAGCCGCTCCTTGTGGGCGACGCCGAAGTGCTGCTCCTCGTCGACGACGATGAGGCCGAGGTCCTTGAAGCGGATGGCCTTGCCGAGCAGGGCATGGGTGCCGACGACGATGTCGACGGTGCCGTCGGCGAGCCCCTCCTTGACCTTCTTTATCTCGCCCGCGGCGACGAAGCGCGACGCCTGGGCGATGCGGACCGGCAGGCCCCGGAAACGCTCGACGAAGGCCTTGTAGTGCTGGCGCGCCAGCAGCGTCGTCGGCACGACGACCGCCACTTGGCGGCCCGACAGGGCAACCGCGAAGGCCGCGCGCAGCGCCACTTCCGTCTTGCCGAAGCCGACATCGCCGCAGATGAGCCGGTCCATGGGCCGCCCGGCGGCGAGGTCGTCGAGCACCGCGTCGATGGCGTTCTGCTGGTCCTCCGTCTCGTCGTAGGGAAAGCGCGCCGAGAATTCGTCGTAGAGCCCTTCCGGCGGCTGAATGCGCGGCGCCTCCTTGAGCGCCCGCGCGGCCGCGATCTTGATCAGCGCCCCGGCCATCTCGCGGATGCGCTGCTTGAGCTTGGCCTTGCGCGCCTGCCAGGCGACGCCGCCCAGCTTGTCGAGCACCGCCTCCGTGTCTTCCGAGCCGTAGCGCGACAGGAGCTCGATGTTCTCCACCGGCAGGAACAGCTTGTCGCCGCCGGCATAGTGCAGCTCGAGGCAGTCGTGCGGCGCTCCGGCGGCGTCGATGGTCTTCAGCCCGACGAAACGGCCGATGCCGTGGTTGACGTGCACCACGAGATCGCCGGCCGTGAGGCTCGACACCTCGGCGATGAAGTCCTGCGCACGCTTGGCCTTGCGCTTGGCGCGCACGAGACGGTCGCCGAGGATGTCCTGCTCGCCGACGATGGCGAGGTCATCGGTCTCGAAGCCGTGCTCCAGTCCCCAGACGGCGAGCGCCGCCTCGTTGCGGGCAAGCGCCGAGACATGGGCGAGGCGCGAAATCGGCTTCGCCTGCGTCAGCCCATGGTCGGCAAGCACATGCCCAAGACGCTCGCGCGAACCCTCGGACCAGGCGGCGAGCACCACGTGCTTGCCCGCCTTCTGCAACTCGCGCACGTGGCGCACGGCGACGTCGAAGACGTTCACCGTCTCATCCGCCCGCTCGGCGGCAAAGCTGCGCCCCTGCCGGCCACCGACATCGACCACGAGCCGTCCGCTCGTCTCCGGCTGGGCGAAGGGTGTCAGGCGGACAATCGATTCGTTTTCAATTCGTTGTGCCCATTCGCTTACACCAAGGTAGAGCGCATCCGGCGGCAGCGGCTTGTAGGGCGCACCACCGACGACCGGCTGGTCGAGGGCCGCCTTGCGGGCATCGTAGTAATCGGCGATCTGCGCGAGACGCTCGCCCGCCGCGTCGTCGGCGAGCGCGTCGAAGACGAAGGGCACGCCCGGCAGATAGGTGAACAGCGTGTCGAGATGGTCGTGGAACAGCGGCAGCCAGTGTTCGACACCGGGATGGCGGCGCCCCTCGCTCACCGCTTCGTAGAGCGTATCGTCCCGCGTCGCCGTGCCGAAGGCCGCCACATAGCCCTGGCGGAAGCGGCGCATCGTCTCGGTGGTGAGCTGCAGTTCGCTCATCGGCACGAGGTCGAGCGCGCGCAGCTGGTGCGTCGTGCGCTGCGTCTCGGGATCGAAGGCCCGGATCGATTCGAGCGTGTCGCCGAAGAAATCGAGGCGCAGCGGCTCCGGCATGCCAGGGGCATAGAGGTCGACGATGCCGCCGCGCACCGCATATTCGCCCGTGTCACGCACGGTGCCGGTGCGCAGGAAGCCATTGACCTCGAGCCAGCTGACCAGCGCCTCCATGTCCATGACATTGCCGGGCGCGGCCGAGAGCGTCTCGGTGGCGATGCGGGCGATGGGCGGCACGCGCTGCAGGATGGCGTTGACGGTCGTGAGGAGGATGCGCGGCTTGTCCTCTCCGGCCCGCGTGCGGGCGAGCCGGGCGAGCGTCGTCATGCGTCGCGCGGTTACGGCGGCGTTGGGCGACACCCGATCATACGGCTGGCAGTCCCAGGCGGGAAAGGAAAGGACGTCGATCTCCGGCGCGACGAAGGACAGCGCCGCTTCCATAGCGGCCATGCGCTGACCGTCTCGGGCCACGTGCACGAGCGTCGCCGCCCTTTCCTCGCCTTTGGCGAGGGCGCGTGCGAGGTCGGCCGCGACGATGGCGTCGAGCCCGTCGGGCACGCTCGCGACGGTGAGGCTTTCGGCCCGCTTCAGGGCCTCGATGGCGCGTTTCAGCTGCATGGCAACCCTGATGATGGATGTCTCTGCCGACTGTCCGAAGCAGTCGGAACGCCGCGAGTTCTCAAGCCTTATGATCGCGCGGGTGCGCCGTCTGCGTGGAAGTTCCGCATGCGGCGGAAGAGCGGCGTGTCGTAGGCGGCCGGTACCGGTTCGCTGCCGCTGATCCAGGAGAAGAGGTCCTTGTCGACGAGTTCGATCAGCCGCTCGAACTCGGCGATCTCCTCTTCATCCAGCTGCGCCAAGTGAGCATCGGCGAAGCGACCCATGATCAGGTCCATCTCGCGCATGCCGCGATGCCAGGCGCGGTAGAGGATGCGCCGCCGGCGCATGGCGAGGTCGCTGTCGTCCGGCTGATTGTCGTTCACGGTTTGTCTCCTTCGCGGCCGAACACGCGAGAGTCGTCGCGCCAGGCTCGGGCGGGTATATAGCGCCCGACAGGATGTCTGTCAGCCCGCCCGCGATTTCCGTTCGAACCTCCAGCAGCCCCAGCGATGCGCCCCTCGCTCCTCGATCCACTCTTCGCCGAAGTGACCTCGCTGCCCGGCGTCGGCCCGCGCATGCGGCTGCTGTTCGACAGGCTCGTGGGCGAGCCGGGCAAGCCCGCCCGCGTGCTCGACCTGCTCTTCCACCTGCCCCATGGCGCCGTCGATCGGCGCGCCCGACCGACCGTGGCGGAGGCGGTGCCCGGCGAGATCGTGACGCTCACCGTCCGTGTCGTCTCGCACCATCCCTCGCCGCCCGGCCGCTCGCGCGCGCCCTATCGCGTCGTCGTGGAGGACGAGACGGGCGACGTCACCCTCGTCTTCTTCAACGCCGACCGGCGGCGGCTCGACAAGCTGCTGCCCGTCGGCGAGAAGCGCTTCGTCTCTGGCAAGATCGAATTGTGGGACGGGCGGCGCCAGATGGTCCACCCCGACCGCATCGTCGATGCCGCCGGCCTTGCCGACATGCCGGTTGTGGAGCCGACCTACGGCCTCACCGAAGGCCTGACGGCGCGGTATGTGAACCGCGTCGCCCGCGCCGCTCTCGCCCGCGTGCCGGAACTGCCCGAGTGGCAGGATGAGAACTGGCTGGCGCGCAACGATTTTCCCGATTTCCGCACCGCGCTCGAGCGCTTGCACGCCCCGCAGGACATGGCCGCCTTCGCGCCGGACAGTGCCGCCCGCCGCCGCCTCGCCTATGACGAACTGCTCGCGACCCAGCTCGCCCTCGCGCTCCTGCGCAAGAGCCTGCGCCGTGCACCGGGGCGAGAGAACGTCGGCGATGGCCGCCTCGTCGCCCGCCTGCGCGAGGCTCTGCCCTTCGCCCTCACCGGCTCGCAGGAACAGGCGATCGCCGACATCCGCCGCGATCTCGCCGCGCCGCAGCGCATGCTGCGCCTCTTGCAGGGCGACGTCGGCTCCGGCAAGACGGCCGTTGCCCTGATGGCCATGGCGAGCGCCGTCGAGGCCGGCCGGCAGGCGGCGATGATGGCGCCGACGGAGATCCTCGCCCGCCAGCATTTCGAGCGCCTTGCGCCGCTCGCCGAAGCCGCCGGTTTGCGGCTCGGCCTCTTCACGGGCCGGGACAAAGGCGCCGAAAGGCGGCGCACGCTCGCGGCGCTTGCCGAGGGCGGGCTCGACATCGTGGTCGGCACCCATGCGCTGTTCCAGGAAGACGTTGCCTTCCAGGACCTCGGCCTGGCCGTGGTCGACGAGCAGCACCGCTTCGGTGTGCACCAGCGCTTTGCCCTCGGCGCCAAGGGCGTGGCCGTCGACGTGCTTGTCATGACGGCGACCCCCATCCCGCGCACCCTGGTGCTCACCTATTTCGGCGACATGGACGTGTCGGTCCTCAAGGAGAAGCCGGTCGGCCGCAAGCCGATCGACACCCGTACCGTACCGCTCGAACGGCTCGACGAGGTGGTGGCCGCGACCGGCCGGGCGATCCGCGGCGGCGCGCGCGTCTATTGGGTCTGCCCGCTCGTCGCCGAATCGGAAACGCTCGACGTCGCGGCGGCGGAGGAGCGCTACGCGAGCCTCGTCTCCGTCTTCGGGAGCGAGGCCGTCGGCCTCCTGCACGGCAGGATGCCGGGACGGGAGAAGGACGCCGTCATGGCGCGCTTCGCGGCGGGAGACCTTAAGATTCTCGTCGCCACCACGGTCATCGAGGTCGGCGTCGACGTACCCGAGGCGACCGTCATGGTCATCGAGCACGCGGAACGATTCGGCCTCGCCCAGCTCCACCAGCTGCGCGGGCGCATCGGCCGCGGGGCGGCCGCCTCCACCTGCCTTCTCCTCTACAAGGCGCCGCTCGGCCCGGTGGCCGAGGCGCGCCTCAGGATCATGCGCGAGACGGAGGACGGCTTCCGCATCGCCGAGGAGGACCTGAAGCTGCGCGGCGAGGGCGAGATCCTCGGCACACGCCAGTCCGGCGCTCCCGACTTCCGCCTGGTGCGCACCGAGACCGATGCGGACCTCATCGCCGCCGCCAGGGACGATGCGCGGCTCGTCATCGAGCGCGATCCCAGGCTCGGGAGCCCGCGCGGCGAG
Organism: Chelatococcus sambhunathii; assembly: GCF_001418005.1. Classification (GTDB taxonomy): domain Bacteria; phylum Pseudomonadota; class Alphaproteobacteria; order Rhizobiales; family Beijerinckiaceae; genus Chelatococcus_A; species Chelatococcus_A sambhunathii. The sequence goes on from NZ_LIOL01000002.1 coordinate 353,379, forward strand.
GCTTTGCGGCTGCTGCTCTATCTCTTCGAGCGCGACGAGGCCATCCGCCTGCTGCGCGCCGGCTGAGACTAAGGCTGAACCGGCTCCAGCCCCTTGCGCTTGCGCGCCGGCAGCGCCTTCGCCGGCGCCGGCTTGGCACTATCGGGCTGGATGACGCCGCCGGACATGATGAGCTTCGCCGCCTCCTCCACCGTCAGGGAAACCTCGATGACGTCCTTGCGCGGCAGGTAGAAGAAGAACCCCGTCGTCGGATTGGGCGTGCATGGCATGAAGACGCCGACATAGTCGCCGGCATCCGGCAGGCGCTCGGCGATGGCTTTGGCCGGCGGCGCCGAGAGGAAGGCGATCGACCACACCTCGCGCGAGGGATAGGGGATGAGCACCACGGAGCGGAAGGAGGTGCCCTGCTCCGAGAACACCGTCTCGAAGACCTGCTTCACGCCCTTGTAGAGGCTGCGCACCACGGGCATGCGCGCCAGGATGCGTTCGCCGAAATTGAGCAGCGAGCGCCCGACGAGATTGGCCGTCAGGAAACCGAGCAGGGTCAGGCCGATGAAGGCCACGACGAGACCGAAGCCCGGGATGGCGAAGGGCAGATAGGTGTCCGGCAGGTAGGCCGCGGGGATGAGCGGCTTCACCCAGCCGTCGATGAGGCCGATGATCCAGGTGACGATATAGGCCGTGATGGCGAGCGGACCGGCGACGACGACGCCGGTCAGGAAATAGTTGCGCAACCGGGAACCGGCCGTGTGCGGCCGGACGGCCGAGGCTGCGGCCACCTCCTGGGCGATCTGATGCGCCGTCGGAACGGTTTCGTCATCCTCCGGCTGCTTGTGCCTGTCATCCATGCGATACAACCTGTCCCCTGAGGCTTGCCGGGGCGTGTCATGCGGCCGCATCCCCACCCCGAAGCCCTTTCACAATTGATGGGGCTTTGCCATTTTCCTTGCAAGCAGGCCAATCACCGCAGGCGTTTCAGACAAATCGAATCGGAACGACACGTGGAAGGCAGGAGGATCGAGCAGGATCGCCGCAGCAGGGCGACCGACGCGGGGCAGCGGATTGCGGCCCGCTCACCGGCTGCGCGCTTCATCTATCTCGGGCTCGGCTGCCTCTTCGTCCCCATCGGAGCCATCGGCCTCGTCATCCCGCTCCTGCCGGGCACGGTCTTCCTCATTCTTGCGGCGGCATGCTTTGCCCGGTCCTCACCGCGTTTCGAGCAATGGCTGCTCGAGCACCGATACCTTGGCCCCTCCGTCCGCGCCTGGCGCGCGAACGGCTCCATCCCCCGCCGGGTGAAGTGGATCGCCTGTATCAGCCTCGTCGTCAGCTACGGCATCGTGCTGGCTTCGGCCGCGCCGATGGTGGGCCGCATCGCGGCCGCCGCCTGCTTCATTGCCGTGGCGGCCTATATCATCACGCGGCCCGAGCCTGTCGCGGAGGTATGAGCGGCTGGCAACAGCCCGCGGCGCTCATTCGACGGTCACGGACTTGGCGAGATTGCGCGGCTGGTCCACGTCCTTCCCCATGAAGAGCGCCGTGTGATAGGCGATCAGCTGGGCCGGTATGGCGTAGACCAGCGGCGCGATGATGGGGTTCATGGCCGGCATGGCGACGGTCGCCATCGTCTCCACGGCCGCCTCGCGTGCCGCATGCGCCTCGCCGACGAGGACGATGCGCCCGCCGCGCGCTGCCACCTCCTGCATGTTCGACACGGTCTTCTCGAAGACGGCATCGCTGGGTGCCAACACAATGACCGGCACCGTCTCGTCGATGAGGGCGATGGGGCCGTGCTTCAATTCGCCGGCGGCATAGCCCTCCGCATGGATGTAGGAGATTTCCTTGAGCTTCAGTGCGCCCTCGAGCGCGAGCGGATAGGCCATGCCGCGCCCGAGGTAGAGCACGTCGCGCGCCTTGGACAATTCGCGCGCCAGGCCCTCGATATCCGCCTCGCTCTTCAGCGCCTCGGCCATGAGGCCAGGCACCGAGATGAGGGCGGAGACGAGCCCCTCCTCGTCCCGCTCGCTCAGGGTGCCGCGCGCCCGCCCGGCGGCGATCGCCAGCGCCAGCAGCACCGCGAGCTGGCAGGTGAAGGCCTTGGTCGAGGCCACTCCGATCTCGGGGCCGGCGAGCGTCGGCAGCACGGCCGTGCTTTCGCGGGCGATCGTCGAGGTTGGCACGTTGACGACGGACAGGATCGAGGCACCACCCGCCTTGGCATAGCGCAGCGAGGCGAGCGTGTCGGCGGTCTCGCCCGACTGGGAGATGAACAGCGCCACGTCCGTCGCGAACAGCGGCATCTCGCGGTAGCGGAACTCGGAGGCGACGTCGATCTCCACCGGCAGGCGCGCCAGCCGCTCGAACCAGTAGCGCGCGACGAGCCCCGCGTAATAGGCCGTGCCGCAGGCCGAGATGACGATGCGGTTCACCTTGCGGAAATCGACGGCGAGTTCAGCCGGCATCTTCACCCGACCTGCCGCGAGGTCGACGTAATGGGCGACCGTGCGGCCGACCACCTCCGGCTGCTCGTGGATCTCCTTCGCCATGAAATGGCGGTGGTTGCCCTTGTCAGCGATGAAGGCGCCTGGCGAGAACCGCTGGCGCTCGCGCTGAACCACCTTGCCGGAAGCGTCGCGGATGATGGCGCCGTCGTGCGACAGCACCGCCCAGTCGCCATCGTCGAGATAGGAGATCTCGTCCGTCAGCGGCGCCAGTGCCAGCGCATCGGAGCCCAGATACATCTCGCCTTCGCCATAGCCGATGGCGAGCGGCGCCCCGTGGCGCGCACCGATGAGAAGGTCGTCCTCGCCGGCGAAGACGAAGGCGAGCGCGAAGGCGCCGCGCAGCTGCGGCAGGACGGCGGCGACAGCATCGGCCGGCGCCTTGCCCGCCCGCATCTCGCGCGTCACCAGCTGGGCGACGACCTCGGTGTCCGTCTCGGTCTCGAAGACCACGCCCCCGGCCTGCAGCTCCTCCTTGAGCGCGCGGAAATTCTCGATGATGCCGTTGTGGACCACGGCGAGACGATCCGTCGCATGCGGATGCGCGTTGGTTTCGTTGGGGCGGCCATGTGTCGCCCAGCGGGTGTGGCCGATGCCGACGGGACCGGACAGCGGCGAGCGCGCCAGCTTGTCCTCGAGGTTGCGCAACTTGCCCTCGGCCCGGCGGCGCTCCAGCCGCCCGTTCTCAAGTGTGGCGACGCCGGCAGAGTCGTAGCCGCGGTATTCGAGGCGCTTCAGCGCATCCACCACGAGCGGGGCGGCCGGCTGCCGCCCGAGTATTCCCACGATGCCGCACATGGATGGTCTACTCCCCGAAAGGCCAGCACAGTCGTATCGCCGATCACGGCGGATCGACGTGGTATCCGATCGCGACGCGCAGGTTCAAATCACGTTCGATATCCGTTTGTGACGTAAGGGCGCAGATGAGCATGCGCCTCATTCGGTCTTTTTGGTAGAAGCGCCACTAAACGTTTCGCGGAATTTCTGTGCCCAGCCGTCCTTGGTGACCTGCCGCGCGCGGCCGACAGCGAGCGCATCGGCCGGCACGTCCATGGTCACCACCGAGCCGGAGCCGACAAAGGCGCCATCTCCGATGGTGACCGGCGCGACGAGGGAGGAATTGGAGCCGACGAAGGCGCCGGCGCCGACCTCCGTGCGGTGCTTGCGGAAGCCGTCGTAGTTGCAGGTGATGGTGCCGGCGCCGATGTTCGCCCTGGCGCCGATCGTCGCATCGCCGAGATAGCTCAGATGATTGGCCTTGGCGCCGGCCCCGAGCGTCGCGTTCTTGACCTCGACGAAATTGCCGACCCGCGCGCCCTCGCCGATATCGGTGCCCGGACGCAGGCGGGCATAGGGACCGACGGATGCGCCGGCGCGGACCCGCGCCCCTTCGAGATGCGAGAAAGCGTGGATGACGGCCCCGTCCTCCACCATCGCGCCGGGCCCGAAGACGACATGCGGCTCCACCACCACGTCCCGGCCGAGGCGTGTGTCGGCGCTGAGGAAGACCGTCTCCGGCGCCTGCAGCGTCGCCCCCTCGCGCATCGCCGCAAGCCGCAGCCTCACCTGCAGCGTCGCCTCTGCCTGCGCAAGCTGGGTGCGGTCGTTGATGCCCTGGACTTCCGCTTCATCGGCAACGACGACATGGGCCTTGAGGCCACGCGCCCGCGCCACCGCCACCGCGTCGGTCAGGTAGAACTCCCGCTGGGCATTGTCCTGGCCGATCGCGTCGAGCAGCGCGAGCGCCTCGCCGCCGTCAAGGGCCATCAGGCCCGCGTTGCACAGGCCGACGCGCCGCTCCTCGTCGTTCGCGTCCTTGTGTTCGCGGATGGCGAGGAGGTCTTCGCCTTCGATGATAAGACGCCCGTAGCCGTTGGGATCGGCGGCCTCGAAGCCGAGCACGGCGACGGCGGCGCCGCGGGCAAGCTCCGCCCGCAGGCGGCCGAAGGTCTCTGCGGTCACGAGGGGCGTGTCGGCGAAGGCCACGAGGACGTCGTCATAGCCCTGCGCGATCTCGTCGCGCGCTGCGAGCACGGCATGGGCCGTGCCCAGGCGCTGTGCCTGGACATGGATCGTCGCATCGGCCCGCACGCGGCGCGCCTCGGCGGCGACGTCGTCGCGGTCCGGGCCAACGACCACGGACACCGCGTCCGCCCCGGCCGCCGAGACGGCGTGGAGCACGTGGGCAAGGAGGCTGCGCCCGGCGAGCGCATGGAGAACCTTGGGCGTGCGCGATTTCATGCGCGTACCCTCTCCTGCGGCCAGTACGATGACGAGGCAGCGACGTGCCGCCGCCGGATCCGATGCCTTCACCATGCCATCTCCCGGATCTCATCCGCTGCGTGGAAGCGGACAGCTTCCCAATTTCGGCCTCTTTACGACCGCAAATCGTTGCCAGTGTCAAAGGTGTCTGCGCTCGGCGTGGAAGCTGTTCGCGATTCAACGAAATTTCGCCGCTGCCGTCGAAAGCATGATAGAAGCCGCCGGTGCTCACACCAGTATCCCGAACGCACCAATAGGTCGAGTTGTCTGCCAAAGTGCCGAACGAATCGTCTATGTCCTCCGGCTCCATCGCGTCCTCCCGCCATCCTGATCGCCGGGAGGCATTGCGCCTCGGCCTTGGTCTCGCCGGCGGGGCCGCGCTCGGCCTGCCGGCGAAGCCTGTTCTCGCGCAGGAAAAGCCCTTTCCGCAGGTGGCCATAGAGGCGGTCCTGGCGGAGGGGCAGCCGTTCAATCCCGCCCGCGTGGCGGAGGTGGCAAGCGCCATTGCGCGCAAGGCCTACGTCGCCCCACCGACGACCCTTCCTGACACCCTGGCCAACCTGTCCTTCGAGGACTATTCGGCCATCCGCCTGCGGGAGACGGCGCGCGTGTGGGCCGGCGAAGGGCGCAGCTTCTCGATCGAGCCGCTGCATCGCGGCTTCATCTACACGAATGCGGTGACCATCTATGTCGTCGAGGACGGCACCATCCGCCGCGTGGCCTATGATCCGAGCCGCTTCGTGTTCGGCGCCGCCCAGCAGCTGCCGGCCGATGTCGGCAGTCTGGATTTTTCTGGCTTTAAGGTGTTCTTCGGCTCCGGGCGCGAGCCCAAGCGCGAGGTCGCCGTCTTCCAGGGCGCGACCTTCTTCCGCGCCATCGCCTCCGGCCAGAACTACGGCATTACCGCGCGCACACTCGCATTGCAGCCGGCGGACTCGCGCGGCGAGGAATTTCCGCTGTTTCGCGCCTTCTGGATCGAGCGACCCGCGCCCGGGTCCGACAGCCTCGCGGTGCATGCGCTCCTCGATGCGCCGAGTGCGGCCGGCGCAGTGCGCTTCACGCTGCGCCCCGGCGACATGACGATCACCGACGTCGAAGTGGCGCTCTTCCCCCGCACGAACCTCGACCACGTCGGCATCGGCGCCATGAACGCGACCTATGTCTTCGGGCCGAACGACGGCGCGGCTGACGACGTGCGCGTGGCCGCCTACGAGGTCAAGGGCCTGCAGATCCTGAACGGCCAAGGCGAATGGATATGGCGCCCGCTGTCCAACCCCGAGACGCTGCAGATCTCCGCCTTCATTGACGAGAACCCGCGCGGCTTCGGCCTGTTGCAGCGCGATCGCGACTTCTCGGCCTTCCAGGACGACCTGCGTCGCTTCGAGCTGAGGCCGAGCCTGTGGCTCGAACCCTTCGGGGAATGGGGCAAGGGGAGCGTGCAGCTCATCGAGGTGCCGACGGATTCGGACCGCAACGACAACGTCATCGCCTACTGGCGCCCGGCCGAGCCCTACAAGGCCGGCGAGGAAGCGAGCATCTCCTATCGGCTCTTCTGGTGCTGGACGCCGCCGGAGCGCCCGCCGCTCGCCACCGTCGCCAATACCCGCGCAGGCCGTGGCGGTTCCGGCAACAGGCGGCGCTTCGCCATCGACTTCGTCGGCGAGCGCCTCGCCGACCCTGCCGCCATTGTCGAGATCAAGCCGTCTCTTTCGGCTACGCCCGGCCAGATTCTCGATCTCAGATTGTGGTCTTATCCGGAAAGGCGCACACTGCGCGTGACTTTCGAGCTTGATCCAGGAAACGAGATGGCTTCCGAGCTGCGCCTGCTGCTGGAAGCGGCTGGCAAAGCCGCGAGCGAGACGTGGCTATATCGTTGGACGCCATGACGGACCACGCTGATCCGCGCCCGATGACGACGATCCTTCCCGATGCGATGCCGCCCGAGGCGCCGCTCGCCATGCCGACCCAATCGCTGCGGCGCTTCGAGCCGAGCAAGGAGCGGCGCCGGCCAATCCGGCGCTTTGCCGTTCCCTGGCTCGCCCGGCTCGCCGTCTTCGGCGGCGGTGCCGCCCTCACCGCCTATGGCGTGTGGGAGATGGTTCAGGTCGTGTCTGTCAGCCGCACCACTGTACTGCAGTGGGTGCTGGTCGCACTCTTCTCCGTTAATTTCTCGTGGATCGCGCTGGCCTTCAGTTCCGCCGTCGTCGGTTTCATCGCCCTGCTGTGGAGCCGGCGTCCCTCGCAGGCACCGACGACGCTCACGCGGCGCACCGCCGTCGTGATGCCGATCTACAACGAATCGACCGCTCGGGTCTTCGCCGCGGTCGCGGCCATCCGCGAGTCGATCGAGGAAACCGGGCTTGGTTCCCATTTCGACTATTTTCTGCTTTCCGACACCACCGATCCCGATGTCTGGATCGCGGAGGAACGGGCCTTCCTCGCCCTGCGCCAGCGTCTCGGGCCCGATGCCCGCCTCTATTATCGCCACCGGCCGAAGAATACGCACCGCAAGGCGGGCAATATCGCCGATTTCGTGACGCGCTGGGGTGGCAGCTACGATCACATGCTGGTGCTCGACGCCGACAGCCTGATGACCGGCGACTGCATCGTGCGCCTTGCCGCGGCGATGGAAGCCGATCCGGATGCCGGCATCATCCAGAGCCTGCCACTTGTCATCAACCGCAATACGCTGTTTGCGCGCCTGCAGCAGTTCGCGGCGCGCATCTACGGTCCGGTCATCGCCAAGGGCCTCGCGGTCTGGATGGGGCGCGACGGCAACTACTGGGGCCACAACGCAATCATCCGCACCGCCGCCTTCGCGGCCCATTGCGGCTTGCCGGACCTGCCGGGCAAGCCGCCGTTCGGTGGCCACATTCTCAGCCATGACTTCGTCGAAGCGGCGCTCATCCGCCGCGCCGGCTGGTCCGTCTACATGCTGCCGGAGCTGGAGGGCAGCTACGAGGAGAGCCCACCCTCGCTCATCGATGTGGCCGCGCGCGACCGCCGCTGGTGCCAGGGCAATCTTCAGCACATGCGCGTCATCGGTGCGCGGGGACTGAAGCTCGCCAGCCGGCAGCATTTCGCGACCGGCATCATGTCCTATCTCGCCTCGCCCTTCTGGCTCATGCAACTCGTGGTCGGCCTCGTCCTCGTGCTGCAGACCCGCTACGTGAAGCCCGAATATTTCACCAGCGAGTTTGCCCTGTCGCCGATCTGGCCACGTTTCGACGCGGAGCGGGCGCTCGCGCTCTTCGCGCTGACCATGGGCGTGCTGCTGGCACCGAAGGTTTTCGGCCTCACCCTCGCCCTGCTCAGGGGCTCCATCCGGCGCCCGAGTGGTGGTGGCCTGCGGCTCGTTCTTTCCGCCCTGATCGAGATCTTGCTGTCGGCCATGCTGGCGCCGATGATGATGCTTATCCAGTCCGGGGCGGTGTTCCAGATCCTCGCGGGGCGCGACACCGGCTGGCAGCCGCAGCGGCGGGACGACGGGTCGGTCCCCTTCCGCGACATCGTGCGCCGCCATCGCATGCATGTGCTCCTCGGCATCGTCACGGGCGTCTCGGCCTTCCTCATCTCGACCTCGCTGTTCGCCTGGATGTCGCCGACCATCCTCGGTCTCGTGCTCGCCATCCTTCTTTCCTGGCTCAGCGGCACGCTGGCGGCGGGGCTCGCCCTCAAACGCTGGGGCCTCCTGCTGACACCGGAGGAAGCGGTGCCGCCGCCGATCGCGCTGCGCGCCGCCGAACTCACCAGGGAACTCGCCGCGAACGGTTTCGACGAGGCCGATGGTCTGCGCGCCATTCATGCCGACCCGGCCTTGCGGGCGGCGCACGAGGCGATGCTGCCGCCCGCGGAACCACGCCGGCGCGGTGCGATCGATGCGGAGCGCGCTCTGGCACAGGCCAAGCTTGTCGACGCCCGGTCCATCGACGATGCTGTAGCCTGGCTGCGGCCGAAGGAACGTATGGTGCTGTTGCACGACCGCGCGTTGGTGGCTCTGCTCGCCGGATTGCCGGGCGAGGCGCCGGCCGATCGTCAGGCCTACGACGAGGCGGCGGAATAACGGACACCCAACCGATGAGCGAAGGTGGGCGCAGTGGCGAGATCACGGCGGGGCTTCTGCTCAAGGCCTACGCCTGCGGCCTATTCCCGATGGCCGAGAGCGCCGACGAGCCGGGCCTGTTCTGGGTCGAGCCGCGTGAGCGTGGCATCCTGCCGCTCGACGACTTCCATTTGCCACGCCGCCTCGCGCGGAGCGTCGCCGCGGACCGGTACGAGATCCGCATCGACAGCGCCTTCGAAGCGGTCATCGCTGGCTGTGCCGCGGCGGCACCGGGCCGCGAGCGCACGTGGATCAACCGCCGCATCAGGTCGCTCTACGGCGAGCTCTTCGATCTCGGCCATTGTCACACCGTGGAGGTGTGGGACGACGGGAATCTGGTTGGCGGACTCTACGGCGTGGCGCTTGGCGGCGCGTTCTTCGGCGAGAGCATGTTCCACCGCACGCGCGACGCCTCGAAGATCGCCCTCGTCCATCTGGTCGCGCGCCTGCGCAGCGGCGGCTTCACGCTGCTCGACACACAATTCGTCACCGAACATCTGCGCCAGTTCGGCGCGACCGAGGTGCCGAAGAAGAAGTACTTGCAGATGTTGCAGAAGAGCATAACCACGGCAGCCGACTGGGACAGGCTTCCGCTCAACGCCCATCAGTTCGGCCGCTGCATCGTCTCAGCAATCCGATAGCCGCTTTTCAGCGGCGGCCGCGTCCACCGGGGGGCGGCAGTCGCAGCCCCGGTATGGGGTCGAGCGGCAGGACCACATGCGCGGTTCAGCCGCCGCGCGCCGGCGCCGGGGCATCGGCCGCGGGCTGGGCGGGCGGATCGGGAATGATCTCGGTGCCGCCGGTGCAGCCCGTCAGCCAGACATCGTAGACCGGATGCTCGATGCCGTGCAGGCCGGGCGAGGCCGCGAACACCCAGCCGGTGAAAATGCGACGGTATTCGTTGTTTACCGTCACCTCGTCCACCTCAATGAAAGCGGTCGTGTTGGGTGTCTCGGTGTCGGGGCGCGTGTAGCAGACGCGCGGTGTCAGCTGCAGGGCGCCGAACTGCACCGTTTCCTCGACGGCGACCTCGAACGAGACGATGCGCCCCGTGATCTTGTCGAGGCCGGAGAAGACAGCCGTCGGGTTGCTGATCTTGTCTGCGCTGGCGTGCGGGACGGCCAGCGTACTCAGCACCAGGGCGGACAGGAGGGGCACAGCCAAGCGCATCAACCAAGCCTCGTTCGCGGAAGACCGGCGTGCCCGCCGGCGCCACTGCCTCTCGGCACCGTGTCCCGGTTAACATGGCGGAGATGGTGGAAAAAGGGCGTGCGCACAGAAAATGACGGCAGCCGCGATGTTTGGTCCGAAGCATGGCCGCGACCTGGCAGACGGTTTCGCGCTCCTGATCGCTGACGGCGCCCCGCTGCGCCGCCCCGTGCTCTGGCGTCGCCAGAAAAGCTTCCGGAAAAACGAAACAGGGCCGCGATGGCGGCCCTGGATGAGAGAATCGAGCTTGTGGATGCGCCGCCGCTTCAGCTGCCCGGCGACCACGCCTGATAGTCGCCCGTGGCCGGCGGCCGGCGGCCGCTCGCGAGTGTCGAGCCGGCGGGACGGTAAGCCTTCGGGGTGCCGGTGAAGTTCGGCTTGTGCGGTTTCTGCCAGTCGCGCGGCTTGTAGTCTTCCTGCGTCGGCGGCACGTCCACCGTATGGTGCAACCACCCATTCCAGCCGGGCGGGGTCATTGAGGCTTCTGCTTCGCCGTTGTAGATGACCCAGCGCCGCTCGATGCCGAGCGCCGGATCCTTCCTGCCGCCGCGGGTCCGGTAATACTTGTTCCCGAACTCGTCCTCGCCGACGAATTCGCCATTGCGCCAGGTATGGAACCGCGTGCCAAGCGTCTGGCCGCTCCACCAGGTGAAGAACTGAAGCAGGAAGGTCTTCAAGGCTGACCCCGATCTCGTTGCATGGGCTGCGATCGCGGGCTGCGCCGCCGCGAAATCGCGCGGAATATGACCGTCTCGCCGCGCAATGTCCAGCTACGCCTTGCCGCAGGAGACGGCGGAGAATCGCCGCCGTTGGTGCCGGCCGTCCGTCAAGAGGGCATTGCTCCGGCCAGCTTCGCAGTCATTCACACCGGCCGGCGCGAGGCGGCGCCATTCCCCCTCACCCCACAACCGCGATTCGTTCGTTGGCCGGCATTGTTTTCAGCACCACTGAGGCTCCCGCCATGCCGCAACTTCCGGTCGGGAAGCTGCGTCGATAAACGCCCTTGAGATGCATGTCGCCCGCCCCCGCCATGCGCTGATCGCCGCCCGGCGCGTGGCTGCGGCACCCGCGCCTCGTTCAAGCATCACTTCAACGCGGGGTAAATCCTGCCACAGTTTTCGATACTTACGCAGAACGCACCACATCGTCCCCGTTGTTCACATCCTCGTCACAAGATATAGGGGGCGCGATGGCCTGTTCGCACTAATTCTTGACGAATAAGGCTTTCTGGCACTAGCTTAGGCGTTACGTCGCGGCGGCGTCGCACCGGCCGAAACCCGGCCGGAACAAATACCGCTCATGGGGTGGTGAAGGCAGCCGGGCGGCGCACGGGTCGTCCCTGGAGCGGTCTTTTCCCTCGCGGGACATGCGGTCGCCGGCGGCGGTTCACGATCGAGGCGGGTCGAACCTGCCCGAGGTTTAGAGGCAACAACAGAGCTGCGGGTGGGAGCCGTCGGTTGGCGGCTTCGAGGGCGGATTTCGCCCGGCTCATGGGGATGACGACAATGCGGATCGAGCGGCGATACACGAAGGCGGGCCATTCTCCTTATTCCACCATCGAGTTCCGGCTCGCGACCAGTGAGATCCGCAATCCCGACGGCTCGGTCGTCTTTCGCCTCGAGGGCATCAGCGTGCCCGCGTCCTGGAGTCAGGTGGCGACGGACGTGCTGGCGCAGAAATATTTCCGCAAGGCCGGCGTGCCCGCGCGCCTGAAGAAGCTCGAGGAGAACGACGTTCCCTCCTTCCTCTGGCGGTCCGTGCCAGATGATGAGGCCCTCGCCGCCCTGCCCGAGAACGAGCGCTACGGCTCGGAGACCTCGTCCACTCAGGTGTTCGACCGGCTTGCCGGCTGCTGGACCTACTGGGGCTGGAAGGGCGGCTATTTCTCGAGCGAAGAGGACGCCTCCGCCTTCCTCGACGAGTTGCGCTACATGCTCGCCAACCAGATGGTCGCGCCCAACTCGCCGCAGTGGTTCAACACCGGCCTGCACTGGGCCTATGGCATCGACGGCCCGGGCCAGGGCCACTACTATGTCGACCACACCACGGGCCGCCTGGTGAAGTCGAAGTCGGCCTACGAGCACCCGCAGCCGCACGCCTGCTTCATCCAGTCCGTCGCCGACGACCTCGTCAACGAGGGCGGCATAATGGACCTGTGGGTTCGCGAGGCGCGCCTGTTCAAATACGGCTCCGGCACCGGCTCCAACTTCTCGGCCCTGCGCGGCGAGGGCGAGAAGCTCTCGGGTGGCGGCAAGTCCTCCGGCCTCATGTCCTTCCTCAAGATCGGCGACCGGGCGGCCGGCGCCATCAAGTCGGGCGGCACCACGCGCCGCGCCGCCAAGATGGTGGTGGTCGACGTCGACCATCCCGACATCGAGGCCTATATCGACTGGAAGGTGAAGGAGGAGCAGAAGGTCGCGAGCCTCGTCACCGGCTCCAAGATCGTCAAGAAGCATATGAAAGCCGTGATGAAGGCCTGCGTGAACTGCGAGGCCGAGGGTGACGCATGCTTCGATCCGGAGAAGAACCCGGCGCTCAAGCGCGAGATCAAGCTCGCCCGCCGCGCCATGGTGCCCGACAACTACATCAAGCGCGTCATCCAGTTCGCCCGCCAGGGCTATTCGGACATCGCCTTCGACACCTACGATACCGACTGGGATTCGGAGGCCTATGCGACTGTCGCCGGCCAGAACTCCAACAATTCTGTCCGCGTCGACGACGCATTTCTCACTGCCGTCGAGGCCGACGGCGACTGGCAGCTTAAAGCGCGCCTCACCGGACGCGTCACGAAGACGCTGAAGGCCCGGGATCTCTGGGAGAAGATCGGCTATGCCGCCTGGGCCTCGGCCGATCCGGGCATCCAGTTCCACACCACCATCAACGACTGGCACACATGTCCGGCTTCGGGACCGATCCGCGCCTCGAACCCCTGCTCGGAATACATGTTCCTCGACGACACGGCCTGCAACCTCGCCTCGGCGAACCTCTTGCAGTTCTACGACCGTGCCTCGCGCCGCTTCGACATCGGCTCCTACGAGCACGCCTGCCGGCTGTGGACCGTCGTGCTCGAGATCTCGGTACTGATGGCGCAGTTCCCGTCGAAGGAGATCGCGGAGCTGTCCTACGAGTTCCGCACGCTCGGCCTCGGCTATGCCAATATCGGCGGGCTCCTGATGACCATGGGCCTGTCCTATGACTCCGACGAGGGCCGCGCCCTCGGCGGCGCCCTGACAGCCATCATGACGGGCGTCTCCTACGCCACCTCGGCCGAGATGGCGGGCGAGCTCGGGCCCTTTCCGGGCTACAAGAAGAACGCCCAGCACATGCTGCGCGTCATCCGCAACCATCGCCGCGCGGCGTACGGCAAGAGCGAGGGCTACGAGAAGCTGGCGACGCCGCCGGTGCCGCTCGACCACGCCTCATGTGGGAGGCTCGCCCAGGGCGAGGAATTCGTGACCCGCGCCAAGCACGCCTGGGACAAGGCGCTCGAGCTTGGCGAGCAGCACGGCTACCGCAACGCGCAGGCGACCGTGATCGCTCCGACCGGCACCATCGGCCTCGTCATGGATTGCGACACCACCGGCATCGAGCCCGACTTCGCTCTCGTGAAGTTCAAAAAGCTCGCAGGCGGCGGCTATTTCAAGATCATCAACCGCGCCGTTCCCGACGCCCTGCGCGTTCTCGGCTATTCCGAGGCCGAGATCGCCGAGATCGAGGCCTATGCGGTCGGCCACGGCTCCATTGCCCAGGCGCCCGCCATAAATCACGGCTCCCTGCGTGCCAAGGGCTTCATGGAAGAGAAGATCGCTGCCGTCGAGGCGGGCATGAAGTCGGCCTTCGACATCAAGTTCGTCTTCAACAAGTGGACGCTCGGCGAGGACTTCCTGCGCGACACACTCAAGGTGCCGGCCGAGAAGCTGAGCGATCCGGCTTTCGAGCTTCTGCCGTTCCTCGGCTTCTCCAGGGCCGAGATCGAGGCCGCCAACATCCACGTCTGCGGGGCGATGACGCTCGAAGGCGCGCCGCACCTGAAGGCGGAGCACTATCCGGTCTTCGACTGCGCCAATCCGTGCGGGCGCATCGGCAAGCGCTACCTCTCGGTAGAGAGCCACATCCGCATGATGGCGGCGGCGCAGCCGTTCATCTCGGGCGCCATCTCCAAGACCATCAACATGCCCAACGATGCCACGGTCGAGGACTGCAAGAGCGCCTATCTCCTCTCCTGGCGCCTGGCGCTGAAGGCCAACGCCCTCTACCGCGACGGCTCCAAGCTGTCACAGCCCCTCAATGCTGCCCTCATCGCCGATGAGGACGAGGACGAGGACGATGCGGTCGAGACGCTCGTCGCCCAGGCTCCGGTGGCGCGAGCGGCTCAGGTGGCCGAAAGGATCGTCGAGAAGGTGATCGAGCGCGTCGAGCGCGTGCGCGAGCGCGAGAAGATGCCCGACCGGCGCACCGGCTATACCCAGAAGGCCATCGTCGGCGGCCACAAGGTCTATCTGCACACCGGCGAATATGCCGACGGTCGCCTCGGAGAGATCTTCATCGACATGCACAAGGAGGGCGCCGCCTTCCGGGCGATGATGAACAACTTCGCCATCGCCGTGTCGCTCGGCCTGCAGTACGGCGTGCCGCTCGAGGAATATGTCGAGGCGTTCACCTTCACGCGCTTCGAGCCGGCCGGCTTCGTGCAGGGCAACCAGTCGATCAAGAATGCGACGTCGATCCTCGACTATGTCTTCCGCGAGCTCGCCATTTCCTATCTCGGCCGCCACGACCTCGCCCACATCGATCCGGGCGAGATCGGCCACGACGTGCTCGGCGGCGGCGTCGCCCAGGGCAAGGCCCCTGCCCCGCAGGCAACGGCGCCGCAGGTGGTCTCGCGCGGCTTCGTGCGCGGCCGGGCGACGAACTTCCTGTCGATCGCCGGTGGCGGCGACAGTCGCCCCGCTCCCACTGCCGGCCGTGGCTCCACGGTTGTCGCTCTCGCCTCCGGCGCGACGGCCCTGAAGGGCGAACCCGCCTTCGAGGAGGACGAGGAAACCGTGGGCGAGGCGCAGATGGCCGAGCTCGGCTTCGCCGCCCCCTCCCAGCCTGCGACGGGCACCGGGCGCTCCCTCGCTGACCGTCGCGCCGAAGCTCGCATGAAGGGCTACGAGGGCGAAGCCTGCCCCGAATGCGGTAACTTCACGCTCGTCCGCAACGGCACTTGCATGAAATGCGACACGTGCGGCGGCACGACGGGTTGCTCGTGAGCGGTGGGTGGTTGGTGGAACCCTCGGGGTTCCGTTTTCGGACCCAAAGTTCCGGATCTGTCGGGGGGCGCGATGAGCGCCCCCCACGCTGTAAATTTGTCATTCAGATTGCCGCATTGACGCAACAGTCCGCCGCGGTCACATGCGTCGGGGCTGCAACTGTCGGCAGTGGAACCGACCTGAGACCCTATTTTCCTCCGGCTTGAGAGAGCGTTCTGGTTTTCATTCATCCATAGTGGAGAAACGGCCGTCGCCGCATGGCCCATATGACGATGGGCGGCTGGTTGGGCGGCAGCGACGCGGGCGACGGCGACGAGGATGACCGTTAACCCAGAATTGCGGCCGGGCCGGTAAAGGCGCTCTTGACCTTCCCATGGTGGGAAGGCGCAGAGATGGCGCATGGTCCCTGAAACGGAGAGCGAGTCCATGTGCGGGTGCAATGCTCATCAGTCGCAGACAAACGTCGTTCCGCAGCCCGGCCGTGAGGTCCTGAGCCTGCGGGTGGAGGATATGACGTGCGGCCACTGTGCCGCTGCCATCAGCAAGGCGATCGAGACGGGCCTGCCGGGGACGCAGGTTGCGGTAGATCCGGCCTCCAAGCTCGTTTCCGTGCGAGGCGGAACAGACATCGCGGCGATCAAGGCGCTCGTGATCAAGGCGGGCTACACCCCGTCCACGGTCTGAGGCAGTCCTTGCCCGGTCGCGAGCCTCGCACGTCTCCGCCGCCTCAATCCTGATATGCTGTGGCGACCGCGTCACCGCCGCCAGAATTCCGGTCGGACGAAGTGTCCAGCCTTGCCATGACCAAGATCGCACTTATCGTTCATCCGATGCTGCAAGCATTTCGCAGATTGGTGATCCTCATCGCCGCCCTCGCCTTCTCGGCGACGAGCGTCGGCTGGGGCTATGCCAATACGCCCGGACAAATGCCTGCAGCAGGAGGCGCTGTGGCGGAGACGCCGCGGCATGCGCACGTTCATCACGGCCATGGCCAGGATGCCGACAGCGATCACGGCCCGGCCGCCGGCCAGGCCTGCCCCGCCACGAACGATGGCTCGTGCAAATCCGAGAGGCACCAGGGCGCTGGCATGAACTGCTGCGCCTTCGCCTGTCATCTCGCCATACCGTCGGCCGTTTGCACGTCGTCTCCGCACAGGATCGTCGGCGCCACCGAGCCGGCCTTCTTTCGCGTCGGCATCAAGGAAGCCCTCGCGGCACGCCTCGAGCGGCCGCCGCGATCGGGCAGCGCGCAAGCGTCGGCCTGATTCCGGCACCGGACCACAAGCGGTCCACCACATTCCCCGGATCCTGGCCGACCTCTTTCGCCGGTAGCCGTGTCACGTGCTGTCGTTGAGCGAGTGGTTCGTGGCGCGCCCGCGCCACCCGCGCCACCCGCGCCCTCGTCGGCCTGTCCGAGGTCCAATCATGAAAGCCTTTTTTGCGACGGCTTGCGCCGTCCTCCTGTCCGCATGTTCCGGCCCCCCTCCCATCACGGCGGGTGCCGATCCGGCCGATCCCGGCGCGCGGGTGCCGCCCCTGCGCTACGTGCCGGTGACGGCCGGCACGGCCGATTACCAGCCCGTCGCACCCCGGGCGTGGTCCAGGAGCAACGAGAGCGTCGCTCCCCGCGGGAGGAGCGAATGACGTCAGTAGCCCAACCCGATCCTGCCGTGCCGATGAAGCGCCTCGCCGCGGCCGGCGCGCTCGCCTTCGCCCTCGGCGGCTGCGCCGCCTTCACGCCAGACGGCGGCATGGGGCCTGTCGCGGCGCGGGTCTCCGCCGACCTCGGCAAGGACACGATCAAGATTGCCTCCGCAGCCGATGCCGCAGCGGCGCAGCAACGCGTCAAGGCACTGCTCGCCCGGCCGCTGACGGCAGATGGCGCCGTGCAGGTCGCGCTTCTCAACAACCGTGGCCTGCAGGCGGCGTACAATACTCTCGGCATCTCGGAAGCGGCCTTCGTTCAGGCGAGCCTGCCGCCGAACCCCGTCATCGGCATCGAGCGCCTGTCGACGGGCGGCGAACTCGAGATCGAACGGCGCCTCGTCGCCAATATCCTCGCGCTTCTCACGCTGCCGGCGCGCAGCGACATCGCGAAGACCCAGTTCGAGGCAGCCCGGCAGCGGGCCATCGAGGCGACCTTCCGCATGGCGGCAGAGACGCGGCGGGCCTATTATCGCACTGTCGCGGCGCGGCAGACGGTCGCTTTCCTCGACGAGGCCCGCACCTCGGCCGACGCCGCCGCCGACCTCACCCGCAAGCTCGGCGAGACGGGCGCCGCCAACAAGCTCGACCAGGCCCGGGCCGGCGCCTTCTACGCGGAGATATCAAACCAGCTGGCCGAGGCGCGCCTCGCGGCGGCGACCCAGCGCGAAGCTCTGACGCGCCAACTCGGCCTCTGGGGCGCGGACATCAACTACAGGCTGCCGGGGCAACTGCCGCCCCTGCCGCGGCTGAGGACGGCGAGACAGGTCGAGGAGGAGGCGGTGCGCCGGCGCGTCGACCTCATCGCGGCCCGCCTCGAGCTCGAGGCCATGGCGAAGGGCCTCGGGCTGAGCGAGGCGACGCGCTTCGTTTCCATGCTCGATGGCAGCCTGCGGCGGAACTACGAGCGCGTCACCGAGGACGGGCACAAGGAGAAGGCCTACCCGAAGGGCTTCGAGCTCGAGATCGAGATCCCCATCTTCGACCTCGGCGAGGTGAAGGTGCGGCAGGCGCGCGAGACCTACATGCAGGCGGTCAACCGCCTGCTGGAGAAGGCCGTCAACGTGCGGTCCGAGGCGCGCGAGGCCTATCTCGCCTATCGCGGCCGCCACGACATCGCCCGCCAGTATCAGAGCCGCATCCTGCCCCTGCGCAAGACGGTCAGCGAGGAGGCGCTGCTGCAATACAACGGCATGCTCATCGACGTCTTCGAGCTCTTGACGACCGTGCGCGAGAGCATCGCCAGCAACGTCGCGGCGATCGGCGCCAGGCGCGACTTCTTCCTCGCATCGGTCGATTTCGACACCGCCATCATTGGCGGCGGCGCCTCCGGCGGAGCCGGAGAAGGCCCCGTCGCGCTTGCGGCCGCCGAGGCCGGCGAACACTGAGAAAGGCAAAGCTCATGACGGTTTCCCGTCGATCGTTCCTCGGTGCCTCGGCCGCGCTCGTCAGCGCCGGTGCCGTCTCCGGCCGCGCCGCGGCCGCCTCCATCCCCGAGGCTCCCACCATGAAGGAGGCGGTGACGCAGCCGCCGCTCGTGCCGACGACCGGCCCGGACTACCAGCCGGTCGTCACGCTCAACGGCTGGACGCTGCCCTGGCGCATGAACGGCGAGTGGAAGGAGTTCCATCTCGTCGCCGAGCCCGTCGTGCGCGAGCTCGCGCCGGGCATGGTGGCGCATCTGTGGGGGTACAACGGCCAGTCGCCCGGGCCGACTATCGAGGCGGTGGAAGGCGACAAGGTGCGCATCTTCGTCACCAACAGGCTGCCCGAGCACACCACGATCCACTGGCACGGACAGATCCTGCCCAACGGCATGGACGGCGTCGGCGGGCTGACGCAGCCGCACATCAAGCCGGGCAAGACCTTCGTCTACGAGTTCGTGCTGACGAAGAGCGGCACCTTCATGTACCACCCGCATGCCGACGAGATGGTGCAGATGGCCATGGGCCTGATGGGCTTCTT
Source organism: Chelatococcus sambhunathii (assembly GCF_001418005.1). Taxonomy (GTDB): domain Bacteria; phylum Pseudomonadota; class Alphaproteobacteria; order Rhizobiales; family Beijerinckiaceae; genus Chelatococcus_A; species Chelatococcus_A sambhunathii. Next base: position 372,377 of record NZ_LIOL01000002.1, read on the forward strand.
CGTCGTCCACCCGCGGGATCCCGCCTTCCGCCGCGTTGACCGCGACTTCGTCTTCCTCATGTCCGCCTACGACATCGAGCCGGGCGCCTATGTGCCGAAGGTGGCGGAGATGACCGACTTCAATCTCTGGACCTGGAACAGCCGCGTCTTCCCCGGCATCGACCACATCGTGGCGGCCAAGGGCGACAAGGTGCGCATCCGCTTCGGCAATCTCACCATGACCAACCACCCGATCCACATGCACGGCTACGACTTCAAGGTCTCGTGCACGGACGGCGGCTGGGTGCCGGAGGAAGCCGCCTGGCCGGAGGTGACCATCGACTGCGCGGTGGGCCAGATGCGCGCCTTCGATTTCGTCGCCGACAAGGAGGGCGACTGGGCCATCCACTGCCACAAGTCGCACCACACCATGAATGCCATGGGCCACGACCTCAGGACCTTCATCGGCGTCGACAAGAGGGAGGTGGCGAAGAAGATCAGGAAGCTCGTGCCCGACTACATGCCCATGGGCACGGCCGGCATGGCGGACATGGGCGAGATGGAGATGCCGCTGCCCGACAACACGCTGCCGATGATGACGGGCTTCGCCCAGTTCGGCGCCGTCGAGATGGGCGGCATGTTCTCGGTGGTGAAGGTGCGCGAGGGGCTGGCGCGCGATGACTACAAGGACCCGGGCTGGTTCGAGCACCCGCCCGGCACCGTCGCCTACGAATGGACGGGCGCGCCGCCCGGTGCCGAGCGCGCCACACCCGCACCGACAGAAGGCGCTGCCGAATTCCGGGCCGTGAAGCCCGGCGGCGCATCCTCCCACGGCAACCACTGACCCCGATCATCGACCCCGGAGCAGACATGAAGATCCAGACGATCCTTGCCGCCCTTGCGGCCCTTTGCATACCGGCCGCGGCGCTCGCCGACGCCGGCCATTCCCGTGGCGACGAGCGCGCCTACGGCCAGCCGGGCGATCCGAAGAAGCCCGCCCGTATCGTGCAGGTGACAATGCGCGAAGCTGACGGCCGCATGGAGTTCGTGCCCCGCACCATCGAGGTGCGCAAGGGCGAGCAGGTGAAGTTCGTGCTGCGCAACAACGGCGCGATCGACCACGAGATCGTCGTCGCGACGCTCGCGGAAAACCTCAAGCATGCCGAGGAGATGCGCAAGAACCCTGACATGGAGCACGAGGATCCCAATGCCCGGCGTCTCGCCCCCAGGAAGACCGGCGAGATGGTGTGGAAGTTCACCAAGGCGGGCGAATTCGACTTCTCCTGCCTCATTCCCGGCCACCGCGAAGCCGGCATGACCGGCAAGATCATCGTCAAGTGACGAGAACCGAAGGAAGGATGACAAGGATGCGCAAATTCGCGATCGCCATAATCCCGTTTCTGTCCCTGTCCCTCGCCCCTGTCCTCGCGCTGGCGCAGGCTGCCCCTGTCGACGGTCAGGTGACGAAGATCGACCCGGCGCAGAACAAGGTCACCCTCAAGCACGGCCCGATCAAGAACCTCGACATGGATGCCATGACCATGGTCTTCGTGGTGGCCGACCCCGCCATGCTCAAGACCGTCAAGGTCGGCGACAAGGTCCGGTTCGAGGCCGACCGCATCAATGGCCGCATCACCGTCACGAAGATCGAACAGGCGAAGTGACCGCGCCATCAGGGGCGCTACCGGCGCGCCCCTTTCCGCGGCGAAGACGTCGTCGAGCGGATGCCGGGCGAGTGGTGTCTTTCGAGTGATCCCGAGTCGCGGGCGGCGCGACGCCTTGCGCAGTTTCAATCCGGCCGGCGAACGCTGATGGTCGCGCGTTCCCGACCGAGGCGGGGCTGGCATGGCCGCAATCGAATCCGGAGCCCCTCGTTAGTGCTCAGGCCATAGGCCATGGGTGCATCTTAAGGAGTAAACGGCACACAGATGCGCAGGAAATGTTTGAATTGGTCATACCAATCATTCCGTTGTAAAGTAGAGTTATTTTCGAACGAAAGCGACAGCATATATTTGTATTGCCTTCCATGTAACCTTCGGAAATCCTGCGCTGCCACACCGCACAGGAGGCTGCCATGCCCGTGGGAACCGATGATGATGACAGGCTTTACGGAACCAGGTTTGCCGATGTTCTTGAAGGTCTTGGAGGCAATGACGATCTCGTCGGCTATGCCGGCGACGACAGCCTTTTCGGCGGGGATGGCAACGACCGCCTGTGGGGTGGTCCCGGCGCCGACCTGCTCGATGGCGGCGCCGGCCGCGACACGGCGGTCTATCTCTCTTCGCTCGCCGGCGTCACGGTCGACCTGCGCCTCTCCGGACCGCAGGGGAGCGCCGGCGACGCCGCAGGCGACGTTCTTGTCGGCATCGAGAACATCACCGGCTCGCGCTTCGACGACGTCCTCATCGGCGATTCCGGGAACAACACGCTGCGCGGCGGCGCTGGAGCGGACATCATCGATGGCGGCGATGGCATGCGCGACAGGGCGAGCTACGCCTTCTCGCCTGAGGCCGTCGACGTCAACCTCGACCGCCCGGGACCGCAGATCGGCGGCGATGCCCAAGGCGACATGCTTTACAATATCGAGGACCTGACGGGCTCCAGCCATGACGACCGGCTGACCGGCGACAACCGGGACAACGTCATCAATGGCGGCGCCGGAGCCGACATCATCGACGGGCGCGGCGGTTCCGACACGGTGGAATACACCGGCTCGCCCAAGGGCGTGAACGTCGACCTGACGCGCAGCGGCCCGCAGATCGGCGGCTATGCCCAGGGCGACGTGCTGATCTCCATCGAGAACGTCTACGGCACCGAGCACGACGACTACATTGCCGGCAATTCCGGCGCCAACCGCCTGTCCGGTGGAGCCGGAAACGACGTCATCATCGGCGGGACCGGCTGGGGCTACGATCACATCAATGCCGGCACCGGCGACGACCTCGTGGTGCTGAACGGTGTAGGCCGCGCCGACGGCGGCGAGGGCATCGACCACCTCGTCCTCGACTTCCGCGCCGCGCAGACCCAGCTCGCGCCGGGCCCAGGTGGCAATTGGGAGTTCGTCGGCTTCAGCGCCACCCATAATGCCGATACGGGCGAGATCTACCTGTCGAGTCTCGGCGTCGGCAAGTCGGGAGCTGCGGTCGGTTTCGAGCAGCTGACCATCGAAGGCTCGACCGGCCGCGATTCCTTCATCGGCACCCCGGGCGCCGACGTGATCCGCGGCCATGAGGGCAACGACTTCATCAGCGGCGGCGGCGGCGCCGACTTCCTCGATGGCGGCACGGGCTTCGACCGGCTCATGATCGACGAACGCGATGCGACCGACGACCTCCTCGTCGACGTTGCCTCCGGCATCATCCCCGGCGGAGCGACGGCGATCGGTTTCGAGCACCTCGTCGTCATGACCGGATCCGGCAACGATACCGTCTACGGGCTCGACGGCGACAGCGGCCTCGGCAACCTGGCCGGCGTCACGCTGACGGGCGACTATTTCCTCCTCGGCGACGGCGATGACGTCGCCTATGGCGGCGCCGGGGGCGATCGCCTCGACGGCGAAGCGGGCAATGACCGGCTGTATGGTGAAGCCGGCAACGACCATTTTTACGGCGGCGACGGCGACGACCAGCTGTGGGGCGGCACCGGGGCGGACGTGTTCAATTACGTCGGCAACGAGACCGGCTACGACCGCATCGAGGATTTCGAGGACGGCAGCGACCGGATCCGCTTCCTCGGTGGACCTCTCACGAATGTCGACGAGGTCCTCGCCGCCTCGCGCGAGGTCGACGGCGGCGTGGCGATCGACTTCGGCGATGGCGGCATCTTCATCGCCGGCATCGAGCTGTCCGACCTCGATGCCGGAGGTTTCCTGTTCGGCTATTGATTCCCGGCGGGTCCGCCGGTCGGGGCACCGCGTCCTCGCGCCGGCGGAACCGGCACCTTCGTCGGCAGGGGCCGGCTGACGAGGTTCATCAGGATCTGCTCTGCCCGTCGGCCGATGGTGACCTCGCCGATCTCCGGCGTCTCGAACACCCGCTCTTCAGCCACGAGCGCGACCAGCTGGCGTGCGTTGTCGACCGTCACTTCGATGCGCCTGTAGGCCGCCACGCTCAGCGCCTGGGCCGCAATCACCTGGGCGATGAGGTCCTTGATGACGATCTTCTGTCGCATGTCCCCCTTGAAGGCCCCGTCCAGCATATTGATCGTCAACAGCATTGCCACGCCTCCCGCTTGCCCGCTGACCCTAGGAGGCCGTTTTGCCGGCGGCAGAACAAGTCAAATGCGCGCCATTTTCTTTACCGAGCGGAACCGGAGCGCCGCCGCCTGAAGAAGCCGACATGGTCGGCGCATGCCGGCCCCTGTCACGCTAGGAGGCCAAAACGTCCTCGATGCGGACCGGCAGGTTGCGCACGGATGCCGTCGCGTGGAAGATGGCATTGGCGATGGCCGGGGCCATGCCGACGAAGGCGATCTCCCCGATCCCCTTGACCCCGGGCGGATTGACGTGCGGGTCGACCTCGTCGACGAAATGCGCTTCCAGGTGCGGGATGTCGAGGTTCACCGGCATCAGGTAGTCGGCCATGTACCCAGGATCCCTTCTGGGCGCGAGGGTCTATTGGCTGCTCGTCGGCGGTGGCGTTATCGGGGTCCTCGCCCGCGCTGCGGGCTGGTGGAGCTTGCCGAGGTGCGCCGTGCACGTCGGATGCATCGTCTGGGCGCGCGGCCCCGGCCATCTCGCCGTCCTCGTCCGGACAGGCGTGAACGTCTATATTCGCGCGGGTTGCCTCGCGATGGCCGTCGGCGTCACCGGCTCGCACGGCGCTGTCCCAGTAAGCTTCCCGGGAAGCTCCCCAGGGACATCCGGCCGAATAGGCGCCGAGCCTCGCCGCGATCAACGCTCGGCAACGGGTGACCGGAGTCCGCCATGGCCAATGTCAGCCTGTTGTCGACCGCCACCGCCGTCCCGCCCTACACCCTCTCCCAGGAGGAGATCGCGCGCGCCGCCTGCGAGGTCTTCGCCCCGCAGATGCCCGACTTTGCGCCGCTCGCCGCAGTCTTCCACACGGCGGGCATCACCAAGCGCCACGTCACGCGGCCCCTCCAGTGGTTCCTCGAACCGCGCGGCTGGGCCGAGCGTAATGCGGCCTATCTCGACATGGCCTGCGACCTTTTCGTGGAAGCCGCGGCGACCGCGCTCGCGAGGGCCGGAATCACGCCACAGGATGTCGGCACCGTGGTCACCGTCTCCTCGACGGGCATCGCCACGCCCACGCTCGAGGCCCGTGTCGCCGGGCGGCTCGGGCTGCGGCCGGATATCGAACGGGTGCCACTTTTCGGTCTCGGCTGCGCCGGCGGCACCTCGGGCCTATCGGTGGCGGCACGCCTTGCCGGCTCCCGCCCCGGCGAGATCGTGCTCATGGTGACCGTCGAGCTCTGCAGCCTCGCCTTCCGGCTCGACAAGCTGACGAAGGAAAACATCGTCGCCACCGCCCTCTTCGGCGACGGGGCGGCTGCCTGCGTCCTCGCCGCGGACCGGGACGGCCTGGCTGTCATCGAGGCCTCGGGCCAGCATACCTGGCCGGACACGCTCGACATCATGGGCTGGAAGGTCGAGACGGAGGGCCTCGGGGTCATCTTCGACCGCTCGATCCCGCCCTTCGCCGAGGAGAATGCCGCCGCCGCCATCGGTGCCGTCCTGGCGCGCGGCGGCCTGGCACTTGCGGACATCGACCGATTCATTTGCCATCCGGGCGGCGCCAAGGTTGTCACGGCGCTCGAAGCATCCCTCGGGCTCGCTCCCGGCAGCCTCGATGCGGAGCGTGATGTCCTCGCCGATTATGGCAACATGTCCGCCCCCACCGTCTTCTTCGTGCTGGAGCGCATCCTCGCCCGTGGCCTGCCGTCGCGCGCCGCCCTCACCTCCATGGGACCGGGCTTTTCGGCAAGCTGCGTCGCGCTGCGCGCCGCATGACGCCGGCGATCATCATCCTCGCCCTCGTCACCGCCCAGCGGCTCGGAGAGCTCTGGCTCGCCCGGCGCAACACGCGCCGCCTCCTCGCCCGCGGCGGCCGGGAGCACGCGGCCGGCCATTATCCGCTCATCGTGCTGCTGCATGCCGCCTGGCTCGCGGGGCTCTGGTTCCTCGCCCACGACGCCCCGGTCGCACTGCCCTTGCTTGCCCTCTTCCTTGTCCTGCAGGGGCTGCGCCTCTGGATCATCGCGACGCTCGGGGAGCGATGGACGACGCGCATCATCGTCCTGCCCCCCGGGAAGCCGCTCGTCCGCTCCGGGCCCTTCCGCTTCATGGCGCATCCGAACTATGCGGTGGTCGCGGCCGAGATTGCCGTACTTCCGCTCGTCTTTGGCCTCGGCTGGTATGCGCTCGTTTTCTCGCTGCTCAACGCCGCCGTTCTCGCCATCCGCATCCGGGCCGAGAACGCCGCCCTGCGCTCGGTCGCCTGACGGCGGCTGCCTCAGCCGACCCGCGGCAGGCTGATGACCGCCCTGAGACCGCGCTGGCGGTTGGTGAGCACGACGTCACCGCCGTGATGGCGGGCGATGGCGCGGGCGATCGACAGGCCGAGGCCGACCCCGCCCGTCTCGCGGTTGCGCGAGCGCTCCATGCGGAAGAAGGGGGCGAAGACGCGCTCGACATCCTCGCGCGGGATGCCCGGCCCGTCGTCCTCGATGACGATATCGATGTTCTCGGCCGAGCGGTCGAGGTGGACACGCGCGCGCTCGCCGTAGCGGACGGCATTCTCGACGAGGTTGCGGATGGCGCGGCGCAGGGCGTCGGGCCGGCAGCGATAGCGGATCCGCGCGCCGTCGACGAAGGTGACGTCCTGGCCAAGCTCGGCGAGGTCGTCGCACAGGCTTTCCACCAGCGCCGAGAGATCGACCGTGCGCGTCGCCTCGACGGTCGCCTCCTCGCGGGCGAAGGCGAGCGTCGCCTCCGTCATGGTCTGCATCTCGCCGATCGTGTTCAGCATCTTCTCCTGCACCTCGGTGTCGGAGACGAATTCGGCGCGCAGCCTGAGCGACGTGAGAGGCGTGCGCAGGTCGTGGCCGATGGCCGCGAGCATGCGCGTGCGATCCTCGACGAAGCGCTGCAGGCGCTCCTGCATGCGGTTGAAGGCAACCGCCGTCTGGCGGATGTCGTCCGGCCCGGATTCCGGCAGCGGCGGCACGGATTCCCCGCGCCCGAGAGCCTCCGCCGCAACGGCGAGCCGGCGCATCGGCCGGGCGATGCCGCGCGCGACGAACATCGCGATGATCGACAGCACGCCGGCGGTGATGGCGAGCGAGACCATCGATTGCGAGGTCCAGATCGAGCCCGGCATGGCCTTGGCGTAGGCCGCGTTGAGCCAGGTGCCGGTATCGAGCCCCACGGCAAGCCCCATGCCATTGCCGTCGTCGAAATAGAGAAACTTCGCCGGCCGCGACAGTGGCCACGCATGGGCCGGCAGGTTGACCCAGGGGCCCGGCGCGTCTGCGGCGATGGCGGCGATGTTGCCCGCCCTCGCCTCCTCGACGCCTTGCGGCGCCGGCAGCGCCTTCGGGCGGCGCATCAGTGTCGGCAAGGGCGTGGCGAGCCGCACCTGCGCGTCGCGCTGCCAAGCGAGCGTGTCCGCCGGCTCGTCGCCCGAGATCCAGAAGCGCGTATAGGCCGTGGCGCTGGCGCTCAGGATATCGTCCTTGAGCGAAGCGGGCGTTGCCTCGAGCACGCGGGCGAGCGAGGCGGCACGGCTCAGGAACTCGCTCTTGGCCGCGGCCTTCAGCGCCTGGCTGCGCTCGTCCCAGGAGATCAGGAAGCCGATCCCCTGCGACAAGGCGAGCGCCAGCAGCATCAGGACGATGATCTGGGCAGCGAGGCTGCGCGCCCACAAGCGGCTCATGCCTCCTCCACTTCGGCGGCGAAACTGTAGCCGCCCCCCCAATGGGTCTTGATCAGCATAGGGTTCTTCGGATCGGCCTCGATCTTCTTGCGCAGGCGGCTGACCTGGTTGTCGATGCTGCGGTCGAAGCTCTCCGCGGCGCGTCCCACGGTGAGGTCGAGCAGCTGGTCACGGCTCAAGACCATGCCGACATGATCGAGAAAAGCCTTGAGCAGGCGGAACTCGGCCGTGCTCAGGGCGACCGCGACGCCATCCTCGCCCACGATCTCTCGCCGGCCGACGTTGAGGACCCACCGGTCGAAACGGAGCGTGCGCGCCTGCAACCGGTCGCGCCGCTGCGGCGGCAGGCTGTTGACGCGCCGCAGCACCGCCTTGATGCGGGCGAGCAGCTCGCGCGGGTTGAACGGCTTCGTCAGATAGTCGTCGGCGCCGATCTCGAGGCCGATGATGCGGTCCGTCTCCTCTGCCATGGCCGTGAGGAGGATGATCGGCAGGTCGGTGGTGCTGCGTAGATGCCGGCAGACGCTGAGCCCGTCCTCGCCCGGCATCATGATGTCGAGCACGACAAGATCCGGCGCGCCGCGTTCGAGCAGCCGGCGCAGCGCAGTCGCGTTCTCGGCCACGCTGATGCGATAGCCGTGCTGGGCGAGGTACTTGCCGACGAGATCACGGATGTCGCGATGGTCGTCGACGACGGCGATGTGCGGTGTCGGTTCCATGGAGCGCTCCACGCCCCCTAGATACGTTAGCCGGCTGCTGCCGCGCTCGAAAAAAGTGTAACAGAATGTACCCGCAGGCGCCCGGCAGCGGATCCGGGCCAGGCGCCGGCAGCAATCAGCCGGCACTCCGCTGTGCGTGCCGGGCAGCTCCTGCGACCCGTGGCCAGCGATACATTTCGCGACAAAAGGGGCGGGCCCGCGGCAAAGTTCTGCGACAAGCCCTGCCCATCCTGCGGCCATCGATCGGCGGCCGCCATCCAGTCTTTCCCTCGCGGCCGCGTCTCCCAAGCCCGGTATCCGGGCGCACCTGCATGAATCGCGAGAGGAAACGGATGATCGCGCGAAGGATCGCCATCGCCACCCTTACTCCCTTTTTCCTCGTGCCGCTTCCCGCCGCGGCGCAACAGGCCGCCCCCGACGGCGAGCGGCTGTTCCGCACCCGCTGCGCCTCCTGCCACAGCACCGACCCCGGGCAGAACCGCATCGGCCCGCACCTCGCCGGCGTCCTCGGCCGCGATGCGGGCAGCATCGACGGCGCCCGCTATTCGCAGGCGCTCAAGGCGGCGGACATCGTCTGGGACGAGGCCACGCTCGACAGCTATCTCGCGGACCCGCGCGGGCGCGTGCCCGGCACCACGATGACGGTCGCCCTGCGCAACGACAGCGAGCGCGCCGCCGTCATCGCCTATCTGCGCGACCTGCCGGCGGCGAAGTGAACCCGCGAACGCGGCCGCTGAATGTAACGGAATGTGTCGAGGAGCCCATTCCGTGACAGGCCGCGACAAAGCCGTCGGCAGAGACAACGTTCTGCGACAGCTGCGCCCTAGGCTTCTCTCGTCAACCCTGGAGGAACCCATGATGAAGCACATCGCAGCGGCTGTCGCCGCCCTCGGGCTCGCCGCCTTCGCCACCGGAGCCCTTGCCCAGGGGCAGGGCTGCGCCTGGCAGGCGTCCGCCGGCGTGGACAAGGAGGCGCCGGCCCAGTCCGCCGCGGCCTCCACGGCCGACAAGAAGAGCTGATCGCGGCTCGGCCGGCACGCGCTTGTCGCCCACCGGCGCGTGCCGGCGCCCTCCGCCCTTTCGCCCGAAGGAGTTCCTCCATGGCCCGCCTGACCATCAACGGCACTCAGCGTGACATCGACGTCGAGCCCGATACGCCCCTGCTCTGGGTGTTGAGGGAACAGGCCGGGCTGACCGGCACCAAATACGGCTGCGGCGTTGCCCAGTGCGGCGCCTGCACGGTCCATATCGACGGCGTCGCCACCCGCTCCTGCGTCATGCCGGTGAGCGCGATCGAGCCCGAGCAGCAGATCGTCACCATCGAGGGCCTGTCTCCCGACGGCTCGCACCCCGTGCAGAAGGCCTGGCTCGCCCTCGACGTGCCGCAGTGCGGCTACTGCCAGGCGGGCATGATCATGGCCGCCGCCTCGCTCATCGCCCAGAACCCGAGCCCGACCGACGCCGACATCGACGCCGAGATCACCAACATCTGCCGCTGTGGCACCTACAACCGCGTGCGGGCCGCCATCAAGGCCGCGGCCGACGGCAGCGCCACGAGCAACGGCTGAGGAGGCGAACCATGACGATCGTTCAGAGCGTATCGCGCCGCAATTTCCTCGTCGGCTCTGCGGCCGCCCTCGGGGGCCTTTCCCTCGGCTTCCACCTGCCCCTACCCGGCAAAGCGCTCGCCGCCGACGCCGCGCCCGAGATCAACGCCTGGGTGGTGGTGAAGCCGGACGAGACCGTGGTGATCCGCATCGCCCGCTCAGAGATGGGCCAGGGCACCCTCACCGGCCTCGCCCAGCTCGTCGCCGAGGAGCTCGATTGCGACTGGGCGCGGGTGACCACCGAATATCCGACGCCCGGCGAGAACCTCGCCCGCAGCCGCGTCTGGGGCAACTTCTCGACCGGCGGCAGCCGGGGCATCCGGGAATCGCACGACTACGTGCGCCAGGGCGGCGCCGCCGCCCGGCAGATGCTGATCGCCGCCGCAGCCGCCGACTGGGGCGTGCCGGCCGGCGAATGCACGACCGACAAGGGCACCATCACCCATGCCGCGAGCGGCCGCTCGACCACCTACGGCAAGGTGGCGGACGCGGCCGGCCGCATGACGCCTCCCGCCGAGGTGACGCTGAAGGACCCGAAGGACTGGACCATCGCCGGCCAGCCGCTGCCGCGGCTCGACACGGCCGACAAGCTGACCGGCAAGCAGATCTACGGCACCGATCTCCAGCTCGACGGCATGCTGAACGCCGCCATCAAGGCCTGCCCGGTCTTCGGTGGCAAAGTCCAGAGCTTCGACGCGGCGGCCGTCGCCGACATGCCCGGCGTGCGCAAGGTGGTGCAGGTTGGCGAGACCGCGCTCGCTGTCGTCGCCGACACCTGGTGGCGCGCCAAGACGGCGCTCGACGCCCTGCCGATCGTCTGGGACGAGGGCCCGAACACGGGCGTCACCAGCGCCACCATCGCCGCCATGCTCGAAGAGGGGCTCGATGCGGACGAGGCCTTTATCGGCCACCAGCGCGGCAATGCGCGCGAGGCGCTTGCCGGCGCGGCGCGAATGGTCTCGGCCGTCTATGGCTTCCCCTACCAGAACCACGCGACCATGGAGCCGATGAACGCCACGGCTCTCTACACCCCCGAGAAATGCGAGGTGTGGGTGCCGACGCAGAACGGCGAGGCGAGCCTCGCCGCGGCGGCCGAGGCCTCCGGCCTGCCGGTCAACCAGTGCGAGGTCTACAAGATCCACCTCGGCGGCGGCTTCGGCCGGCGCGGCATGCAGGACTACGTCACGCAGGTCGTCCACATCGCCAAGGAGTTCCCCGGCACGCCGGTGAAGCTCATCTGGTCGCGCGAGGAGGACATGCTGCAGGGGCGCTACCACCCCGTCACGCAGGGCAGGCTCACCGGCGCGCTCGATGCCGATGGCAATCTGACAGCGCTGCACATGCGCATCTCGGGCCAATCGATCCTGGCGGCCGTCATGCCCCAGCGCATGCAGGACGGTATGGATCCGCTCATCTTCCAGGGGCTCACGGTCGACAGCCCGGAAGGGCATCTCGGCTACACCATCCCGAACCTGCTCATCGACCACGCCATGCGCAACCCGCCGGTGCCACCCGGCTTCTGGCGGGGCGTCAACCTGAACCAGAACGCCATCTACCTCGAATGCTTCCTCGACGAACTCGCCCATGCGGCGGGGCAGGACCCCCTCGCCTTCCGCCGCAAGCTGATGGCGAACCATCCGAAGCATCTCGCCGTGCTCAATGCGGTGGCCGAGCGCATCGGCTGGGATGAGCCGGCGCCCGAGGGTCGCCACCGCGGCCTTGCCCAGATCATGGGCTTCGGCAGCTATGTGGCGGCGGCGGCGGAGGTCTCGGTCACGGACGGCCGGCTCAGGATCCATCGCATCGTCGCGGCGACCGATCCCGGCCACGCCGTCAATCCGGCCCAGATCGAGCGCCAGGTCGAAGGCTCCTTCGTCTACGGCCTCTCGGCCTGCCTCTATGGCGAATGTACCGTGAACGGCGGACGCATCGAGCAGGAGAACTTCGACACCTACGAGGTGATGCGCATGGCAGACATGCCGGCGGTGGAGACCATCGTCATGCCCTCCGGCGGTTTCTGGGGCGGCGTCGGCGAGCCGACGATCGCGGTCGCCGCGCCGGCCGTGCTCAACGCCATCTTCGCGGCCACAGGCAAGCGCATCCGCCAGTTGCCGCTGAAGAACCACTCGCTCGTGTGAGCGGTGGCGTCCGTGGCCACCACGCGCCATCGCCGCCTGATGCGTGGAGGGCTTGCCCTCCTCGCCGCCCTCTGGGCCGCAAGCCCCCACGCGGCCCAGAGGGCGCCGCTGCCGGCACCGGCCGGCGCCACCGCCTGTTCGGGCTGCCACGCGCCCGCGGGCAACGGCCCGGTCCCGGGCCTTGCCGGCCGGCCCGCCGCCGAGATCGCGGACGCCATGGCGGCCTTCCGCAACGGCGAGCGGCCGGCCACCGTCATGGATCGAATTGCGAAGGGCTTTTCGGATGAGGAAGCGCGCGCCATCGCCGAGTGGATCGCGGCCGGGCCTTAGCACGCTCAGCCGCAGGACCGTTGTGGCCGGGCTCGCCACCGGCGCTGCCGCGCTCGCGGCCCCGCGCGTTCTCGCCCAGGCCCCGCCCCATGTGGCCGTCGTCGGCGGCGGCTTCGCGGGGGCGAGCGCGGCCCGTGCGCTGAAACGGCAGGGCGCGGATATCCGCGTCACGCTCGTCGAACCCAAGGCCCGCTACACCGCCTGTCCATTCAGCAACGCCGTCCTCGCCGGCCTGCGCGACCTCGACGCCCAGTATTTCGGCTATGACGGCATGAAGCGCGACGGCATCGACGTCGTTGCCGCGAGCGCAACCGCGATCGATGCCGAAGCCCGCCGGCTGCGGCTCGACGACGGTTCCGGCCTCGCCTTCGACCGCCTCATCCTCGCGCCCGGCATCGACCTGATGCTCGACGCGATCCCCGGCTATGGCGCCTCGGGCGCGGAGGTGATGCCGCATGCCTGGCAGGCTGGTGAGCAGACGGCGCTGCTGCGCCGGCAGCTCGAAGCCATGGACGACGGCGGCCTCGTCGTCATCGCGGCGCCGGCCAATCCGTTCCGCTGTCCGCCCGGCCCCTACGAGCGGGCGAGCCTCGTCGCCCATTACCTGAAGGCGCACAAGCCACGCTCCAAGCTCCTCATCCTCGACGCCAAGGATAGCTTCTCCAAGCAGCGCCTCTTCGAGGAGGCCTGGGAGCAGCTCTATCCGGGCCTGATCGAATGGGTCTCGCTGTCCTTCGGCGGCCGGGTGACGGAGGTCGACGCCGCAACGAAGACGCTGACGACCGAGTTCGGCAGCCACCAGGCGGCCGTCGCCAACGTCATCCCGCCCCAGCGCGCCGGCGCCATCGCCGCGGCCGCCGGCGTCGCCGACCGCACCGGCTGGTGCCCGATCGATTCCGTCACCTTCGAATCCCGGCTCCGGCCCGGCATCCACGTCATCGGCGATGCGGCCATCGCCGGCGCCATGCCGAAATCCGCCTTCTCGGCCAATGCCCAGGCCAAGGCCTGCGCCGCTGCCGTTGCCACCTTGCTTGCGGGCGGGCAGCCGGCTGCGCCGAAGCTCATCAACACCTGCTACAGCCTCGCCGCGCCCGACTACGGCATCTCCATCGCCGGCGTCTACGAGCCGCGCGAGGGCCTTCTCGCCGAAGTCGCGGGCGCCGGCGGCGTGAGCCCGCTCGATGCCTCCGCCGATGTCCGCGCCAGCGAGGCGGCCTATGCGGAAGCCTGGTTCGACACCATCACGGGCGAAGTCTTCGGATGAGGTGGTGGAACGGCCTCTGCGTGCTTGCGATGCTCGCCCCCTCTGCGGCGGCCGAGCCGCTGCGGCCCTACGTGGTGGAGGGGGACGCCATCACCCGCTCCCTCACCGGCCGCCCCGGCGATGCGGAGAACGGCCGGCGCCTCGTCATGGACCGGCACAGGAGCCTGTGCGTGCTCTGCCATGCCGCTCCCCTGCCCGATCCGCACCTGCAGGGAACCCTGGCGCCGGCGCTCGCCGGCGCCGGCAGCCGCCTGAGCGAAGGGCAGATCCGCCTGCGCATCGTCGACATGAAACGGCTCGTCCCCGACAGCATCATGCCGGCCTATTATCGCACCGACGGACTCACGCGGGTCGCCGCCTCGTTCCGCGACCGGCCGATCCTGACGGCCGAGGAGATCGAGGACGTCGTCGCCTTCCTCGTCACGCTGAAGGAGTGAGCCATGCGGGACAAAGCGACCACCAGCGGCCTCCGCCGGCGCGATCTCGTCGCCGGCAGTGCCGTGCTGGCCCTGACGCTCGTCGCGCCGCGCGCTGCCCGCGCCCGCCCGACGCTGGAGGAGGCCATCCGCACCTTCACCGGCGGTGCCGACGTGAAGACTGGGCGGGTGCAGCTCGCGGTGCCGCCGCTCGTCGAGAACGGCAATGCGGTCGGTCTCTCGGTCAAGGTCGAGAGCCCGATGAGCGAGACCGACCACGTGCGGCGCATCGCCCTGTTCAACGAGAAGAACCCGCAGGCGGATGTCGCGGTGTTCCACATCGGCCCACGGACGGGGCGAGCCGAAGTCGCCACGCGCATCCGCCTCGCCACCTCCCAGACCGTGGCGGCCATCGCCGAGATGAGCGACGGCAGCTTCTGGTCGCATCGCGCCGACGTGATCGTGACGTTGGCGGCCTGCGTCGAGGACCTCCTATGACCCGCGCCCTCATCAATGCGCCGAAGACGGCGCGCCGCGGCGAGATCGTCGAGATCCGCGCCATGCTCGCCCATCCGATGGAGACCGGCTTCCGCACGGGCACCATGGGCAAGGCGATCCCGCGCGATATCATCAACCGCTTCGTCTGCACCTGGAACGGCGAGGAGATCTTCTCCGCCGACCTCTTCCCCGCGATCGCGGCCAATCCCTATCTCGCCTTCACCGCGGTTGCGACCGAGAGCGGCACCATCGCCTTCGCCTGGACCGGCGATGACGGCGAGACGCGCACGGCCGAGACGGAGATCACGGTGACATGACGGGGCGCGCGCCGCGTCTCCTCGTCGGCCTCCTTGCCGCCTGCCTTGCCGGCTCCTCGGCGCCCGCCGGCGACATGGTCGACAAGCGCTCGGGCGCCGACTTCATGAGCCCCGAGAACCGCGCCATGCAGGCGGACGACATGAGCAATCCCGGCATGTTCGCCGTCCTCGACGGGGAACAGCTGTGGAACCGCCCGGAAGGCGCGAACGGGCGCAGCTGCGCCGGCTGCCACGGCGAGGCGGCGACAAGCATGCGCGGCGTCGCCGCCCGCTACCCTGCGTTCGACGAAAGAAGCGAACGCCCCATCGACCTTGCCGGCCGCATCGGCGAGTGCCGCCGGACGCGGCAGGAGGCATCGCCCCTGCCGCACGAGAGCCCGGAACTCATCGCGCTGACGGCCTATGTCGCCCACCAGTCGCGCGGCATGCCGATCAGCCCGCCGCAGGACGAGCGGCTGGCCCCGTTCCGCGACAACGGCCGCCGGCTCTACGAACGGCGCATCGGCCAGCTCGACCTCTCCTGCGCCTCCTGCCACGACGCGCGCTCGGGCGAGCGGCTCGGCGGCAGCGTCATGCCCCAGGGCCACCCGACGGCCTATCCGCTCTACCGGCTGGAATGGCAGGCCGTCGGCTCCCTGCAGCGGCGCCTGCGCAACTGTATGATCGGCGTGCGCGCGGAAGCCTTCGCCTTCGGCGCGCCGGAGATCGTCGAGCTCGAGCTCTATCTCATGGAGCGCGCGGCGGGCCTGCCCCTGGAGACGCCGGGCGTGCGCCCCTGAGGAAATGTTTGTCGAGATGTCGCAAGCCCGGGAGCCGACACGTCCTGTGACAAAATCGGCCCCTGACGGGCAAAGTTCTGCGACGGCAGGCGCCGACAATGCGGCCGCTTCATCACCGAGGAGCCGTCATGAGCAGCCGCCTGCCCTTTCACGACGACGAGGCGTTCGCGAGCTGGTCCGAGATCAGCGACCATCTCGCCGCCAATCCCGTCGACACCGTGCTCAACACGCTCGTTCTCCTCAGCGTCGCCGTCCTCTTCGTCGTTGGTCTCTTCGCGGGCCCCAAGAGCGACTGGAGCCCGGCCCACGCGGAGCCGGCGAGCTTCTTCGGCCCCGCCAAGACCGACGAGAGCTGGCGGCCGGCGCCGAACAAGCAGGAACTCCTGTCATGGTCGTGCGAGGGCCGGTCCCCGCTCACGATCTGAGGAGACTGCGCCCGCCGGCCCCGTCAGCAGGTGACGAGGTCCGTGTGCCCGAAGCCCCTGGAATAGTCGAGCACCGAGATGACTGTCGGCGTCAGCCGGAAGATGCGCACGTCGTCGGGCGTCGGCATGGGAAACGGCAATGGCCCCTGCTCGGGATATTTCAGCGGCAGGAGGCCGAGAACCTTCTCGGCTTCGGCCCGATCCGTCACGGGATGGGCATGGGCCGCCATGGAGAGACCCGAGATCGCCATCAGGTCCGACGTGTCGTGGTCGATCGTCAGCGACACGCGGTCGTCGGCGGCGAGGTTCGCCGCCTTCTGGCTGTCGGGTCCGCAGAGGAAATAGAGCGTGAGGCCGTCGTTCACATAGCCGACCGTCGTCGCCTGGGGCCAGCCGTCCGGCCTGAGCGTGGCGACCGTCATGATGCGATGCTCGTCGAGCAAGGCCAGTATCGTCTTCCTGATCGCTTCGTCCATCGATCGCCTCCCGCGCTGAAGAGCACCGGCGAGAACGAGCGTAACGGCCGCGCCGCCTCCCGCCTTGACCGGCATCAACAGGAACGTGCGGCTCGCGGCATCAGCTGATCACCCGCGCCACGCGGGCACTCGGCATAGGGATCGTGGGCGTAGCTGTGCGGCGTGAAGGCGATGCCCACCTCTTCAAGCATCTTCGTCGCGGGCGTCGCCTTCGCTATCCTGGTCTCCTGTAGCCGTCGGGGCGCCATTCGGCCTGTCCTTCTCGCGGCCGGTGGCGAGCCTTGCCCGAACCAGGCTGGCCGCCGCCGCGCCGGCTGCCTCCATATAGCCGGGATCGCGGTGGAGCAGCACGACGGAGAAGGCCCCGTCGATGAGCAGGATGACCTGCCGCGCGAGCTGCCGGGCATCCGGTCCCTCGATGCCGGCCTCCACGAACACGCCGCACAGCCAGTCCTCCACCCGCTTCTTGTGCGCCCGGCCGGCGACGATGGCCGGGTGGCCCGGCATGTTGATGAGCTCCACCGACGTGCGCAGGAAGCCGCAGCCCTTCCACTTCGGGTGGCGCGCCGAGCGGGCGAGGTTCTGGAAGATCGCCTCCACTCGGTCGGCTACATCGCCCTTGGCCTCGTCGAACCATTGCCTGAACACGACGAGATTGGGCTGGTCGCGGGTCTCCAGATAGGCCGCGATCAGATTGTCCTTGCTGCGGAAGTGATAGTAGAGCGTGCGCTTGGTGACGCCGGCCTTCGCTGCGACGGCATCGACGCTGACGGCGCGGATCCCTTCGCCGTGGAAGAGCTTCACCGCCGCCTTGATGATGCGCTCGCGCGTCGTCACCGACCTTTCGCCCATGGCCCAATGTATACCGGCCAGTGAATATACACAACGCGCCCCGCCCCCTATCCTCCCGGCATGAACGAGCGAGCCCATTTTCCTTCTGTCGAGGACGGCGAGGCCTGCGAGATCGTCTGCACGGACGGCGTGCGGCTCGGCGCGCGCCTCTGGCCGGCGCGCGCGGACAGCGCCGGAAGCGTCATCATCAATCCGGCCACGGGTGTCCTCGCGCGCTATTACCACCGCTATGCCCGCTTCCTCGCCGGGCAGGGCTTCGAGGTGCTGACCTACGACTACCGCGGCATCGGCGCATCGCGGCCCCAGAAGCTGAAGGGCTGCGGCTACCGCTGGCGCGACTGGGGCGAGCGCGACATGGATGCCGCCATTCGCCTGATGCACGCCCGCCGGCGGACGGGACCGCTGATGGTGGTCGGCCACAGCATCGGCGGCTTCCTGCCCGGCCTTGCGCGCAGCGCCCCGCTCATCGACCGGATGCTGACCGTCGGCGCCCAATATGCCTGGTGCGGCGATTATGCGCCGGAGCGGCGCCTGGCCCTGTTCCTCAAATGGCATATCGCCATGCCGGCCCTGACGGCCGCCTGCGGCTATTTCCCCGGCCGCCGCCTCGGCTGGCTGGAGGACCTGCCGGCCGGCGTTGCCACCGAGTGGAGCTTCCGCCGCCCGCGTTTCGAGCTGAGCCATCCGCGGTCCGAGCGGCCCGACGTCCTCGCCCGCATGGCGGCGGTGACGGCGCCTATCCTCGCCGTCACCATGGCGGACGACGAATTCGGCACCGTGCCGGCGATCCGCCGCGCGCTCGGCTATTATGCCGGCGCCGCACGAACCGCCGTGCGTCTCGCGCCCGCCGATTACGGCCGCGAGGCCATCGGCCATTTCGGCCTGTTCCACGACAGCCACGCCTCGGGCTTCTGGCTCGACACGCTCCTGTGGCTGCGCGAAGGCCGCAATCCCTGGCCCGGCCGCGTCATCGCGGTCTGAGCCGGGCGCTGCCAGCCCGCGTCAGACGCCTTCCCAGGCCCCGCTTTTCGCCGACCGGTAGAGCGCATCGAGGATGCGCATGTTGGTGACGGCATCCTCGATGCCGGCCGCGAGCGGCGCGACGCCCCGCACGGCCCGGGAGAAGGCTTCGCCCTGCAGCGTGTACTGGTCGCACGGCGCGATCGCCACGAAACGCGCCGCTGCATCGTCATGCGCAGCGCCGCTGTCGACGAGGATGCGCGTGCCCTCCCCCTGCGGTGCATTGAAAGGAATGCGGATCTCGATGCGCCCCTTGGTGCCGAGCACCTCGACGCGCTGGAAGGGCACGAGCTGGGTCGAGACCGAGAAGACGAGCTGGCGTCCGCCGCCGAAATCGGCGAGGCCGCTCGACAGACGGTCGGTGCCGAAGGTCGGGTCGCGCTCGAGAAGGCTGACGACGCGCTGCGGCTCCGCCTCGAACAGGAAGCGCCCGCTGACAACGGCATAGCAACCGATGTCGTAGAGCGCGCCGCCGCCGATCTCCGGCATGTTGCGGATATTGGCCGGGTCGACGTTGAAATAGGAAAAGAGCACGTTGACGAGGCGTAGCTCGCCGATCTCGCCGGCGCGGACCATGTCGTGCACGGCGAGCCACTGCGGGTGATGGCGGATCATGAAGGCCTCGGCGACGAGGACCTTGTCCGCCACCGCCTCGAGCTGCCGTGCCTCCGCGGCGTCGAGCGCGATGGGCTTCTCGCACAGCACATGCTTGCCCGCCGCCGCCGCGGCGAGCGTCAGCGGCACGTGCAGATGGTTGGGCAGCGGGTTGTAGACGGCCTCGATCTCCGGATCGGCCAGAAGCTCCTCGTAGGAGCCGTAGGCTCGCTCGATGCCGAGCGCCGAGGCCATGGCGCGGGCCGCCTCGAGATCGCGCGAAGCGACCGCGACCACCTTGCATGACGGGCTCTTCATCATGGCGGGCACGACCTTCTCCCGGCCGATCCTGGCCGTGCTCAGGATGCCCCAGCGAACAGGCTCCACGGACCCATCTCCCTTGTTGGCCACCCGCGCGTCAGGCTGCGCTCGCCGTCTCCGGCAGCCCCTTCCACAGCGCGCCGGCGGCATCTTCCTCGAGGGCCGGCGGCCGGTCCAGCGCCGTGGTGATGGCGATCGCCTGCCCGGTCGCGGCGGATTCGAGGATGCGGTGCATCACCTCGAGCACATGCAGCGCGAGCCGTCCCGTCGAGCGGTGGGGCGTGCCGGCGAGCGCGGCGCTGGCGAGATCGGCGAGGCCGAGCGCCCGGTAGTTCGCCCTGTCCGGCAGCTCCGGTGCCCAGTTCGGTGAGCGCCAGTTGGGTGCCCCGAGCGCCAGGGCGCCGGCATCGTGGCCCCGCCACTCGCCGCCCCGCTCGGTGGTCTCGACTACGCCTCCGAAGAAGTTCGGGTCCGGCACGCGCATGGAGCCCTCCGTGCCGTAGAGCTCGATGGCGGGATGGCCGTGCTTCCACACATCCCAGCTCATGGTGAAGGTCACCTGGGCGCCGGAGGCGAATTCGATGAGCGCCATGACGCTCGTCGGCGTCTCGACGGTGATGCGCTCGCCCTTGCGCGGCGATTCAGCCGTCACGACCCGCTCGGGAAAGCCGATGCTCGCCATGGCGAAGACCCGCGCCACCGGCCCCATGAGATTGATGAGCGCCGACAGGTAATAGGGCGCCATGTCGAGGATCGGCCCGCCGCCCGGCTTGAAGAAGAACTCCGGGTCCGGATGCCAGTGCTCCATGCCGTGCGACATCAGGAAGGCGGTGCCGGACAGGATGCGCCCCACCGCGCCTTCATCCACCAGCTTGCGGGCGAGCCGCCCGCCCGCGCCGAGGAAGGTGTCGGGCGCACAGCCGAGCAGGAGCCCCCGCGCCTCGGCTTCGTCGACGAGCTTGCGCCCCTGCTCGAAATCGACCGCGAGCGGCTTTTCCGAGAAGACGTGCTTGCCGGCCTGGAGCGCCGCGAGCGAGACGCCGAAATGGGCGGCGGGAACGGTGAGGTTGACGACGAGGTCGATATCCTCGCTGGCGAGGAGCTGGTCCACGCTCATCGCCTCGATGCCGGCGGAGGCGGCCTTCGCCTGCGCCACCTCCGGCCGCATGTCGGCGCAGGCGCGCAGGGTGAGGCCGCGATAGGCGAGGATGTTCTTCAGATAGATGCCGGAGATGACGCCGCAGCCGACGATGCCGACGTTGAGACTGGCCATGGCGATCACCCTTCGATGCCGTTGAGGAAGGCGAGGCTCGCCCGGGCCGTGCGGGCGGGATCGGCCGGCTTGTCGTGCTCCACCACCATCCATCTTGCGCCCGCCGCCCGGCAGATGCGCCACAGGTCGCGCCAGTCGAGAACGCCTGCGCCGACATCGGCCCAGCCGTCCTGATCCTCGTTCTGTCCGGCCGGCGCGATATCCTTGACATGGGCGGCGGTGATCCGGTTGCGGTAGCGCTCGATCCAGGGCTTCGGGTCGACATGGCCGCGCACCAGCCAGGCGACGTCCACCTCCCACGTCAGCGGGCTCGCGCCGGCGCCCTCGAAGAGAAGTTCGAGGGCCGTAGTCGGCCCCGCCTTCGGCTGCAGCTCCCAATGGTGGTTGTGATAACCGAGGCGGATGCCCTCCTTCGCGAAGCGCTCGGCCATCTGCCCGAGCTCGCGGCCTACGGCACGCCAGCCGTCGGCTGCCATGTCCCGGTCTTCCGGCGGCACCGCCGGCATGTAGAGATCGGTGATGCCGAGGGTGCGGCAGGCCTCGACGACGGCCTCCGGCCGCTCGCGCAGGGCCGCGAGGCTGACATGGCTCGACGAGGCGGCGAGCCCACGCGCGTCGAGCTTGGCCTTGACGCGCGCGGCGTCGTCGAGCTGGGAGCCGACGGTCTCCACCCGGCGGTAGCCGGCCTCGGCCGCCACATCGAGGATACGGTCGAGGTCTTCGAGCGAGCGCAGGGTGTAGAGCTGGATCGACAAGCAATCGGTGACGGACATGAGAGCCTCATGCGTGGCGGAAAGGCCGGCGCGGAACGCCCTTGCCGGCCGAGGGAGGGTTCACAGGCGCTCGCCGGTATCGGCGGCGAAGAGGGAAACCTGTTCGGGATCGAGGCCCAGGCCGACGCGCTCGCCGCGCGTGATCCGGCTCGTCCCGGTCGTGCGCACCTGCAGGGTATGGGTGCCATCGGAGCACCACAGCACCGTGTCGGCGCCCATCGGCTCGACAATGTCGACGCCGAAGCCCTGCCAGAGGCCCGCCTCTGCGAGCGCCAGATGCTCCGGCCGCACGCCGAGCACGACCTCCTCGCCGACGGGCGGCGCGCCGTTGAAGGCATAGCCGGCGAGCGGCAGGCGTAAGGTGCCGGCGACGAAGGACAGCCCGCCGCCCTCGGCCTCGAGCCGGCCGTTGAGGAAATTCATCTGCGGCGCGCCAATGAAGCCGGCGACGAAGAGATTGGCCGGCCGGCCGTAGATCTCGGCGGGCGAGCCGATCTGCTGCACCTTCTGGTCGCGCATGACGACGATGCGGTCAGCGAGCGTCATCGCCTCGATCTGGTCATGGGTGACGTAGATCATCGTCGCCTTGCCGAGGCGTGCGTGCAGACGTTTGATCTCGACGCGCAACTCGTTGCGCAGCATGGCGTCGAGGTTCGACAGGGGCTCGTCGAAGAGGAAGACGGCGGCATCGCGGACGAGCGCCCGGCCGATGGCGACGCGCTGGCGTTGACCGCCCGAAAGCTGGTCCGGCCGCCGGTCGAGCAGGTGGCCGATTTGCAGGAGTTCCGCCGCCTGCGCCACCCGGCGCCCGATCTCCGCCTTCGGAGTCTTCGCCATTCGGAGGCCGAAGGACATATTCTCGCGCACGCTCATGCGCGGGTAGAGCGCGTAGGACTGGAAGACCATGGCGATGCCGCGGTCCTTCGGCTCCTCCCAGGTCACATTGCGGCCGCCGATGAAGATCTGGCCGTCGGCGACGTCGATGAGACCGGCGACGGCATTGAGCAGCGTGGACTTGCCGCAGCCGGAGGGGCCAAGGAGGACGACGAACTCGCCCTCCTCGATGTCGAGCGAAAGCCCGTCGAAGACGCGCACCGCCTCGAAGGCGACGGAGACGTCACGGATGGAGACAGCCGACATGGATCATCCTTTCACTGCGCCGGCGGCGATGCCGCGGACGAACCAGCGCCCGGAGACGAAGTAGACGGCGAGCGGCACCAGCGCCGCGAGCATGGTGGCGGCCATGTCGACGTTGTAGGCGCGCTCGCCCTGGGTGGAGTGGACGATGTTGTTGAGCTGCACCGTCATCGGCAGGTTCTCGCGGCCGGCGAAGGTGAGCCCGAAGATGAAGTCGTTCCAGATGCCGGTGACCTGGAGGATGGTGGCGACGACGAGCATCGGCACCGACATCGGCAGCATGACGCGCAGAAAAATGGTCCAGAAACCGCCGCCGTCGATGCGCGCCGCCTTGAACAGTTCGATCGGGATGCCCGCGTAGTAGTTGCGGAAGAGCAGCGTCATCGTCGGCAGGCCGAAGATGACGTGCACCAGCACGATGCAGGTGAGCGAATTGTAGATGCCCATCTGCGAGAAGATGCGCACCAGCGGATAGAGAAACACCTGATAGGGGATGAAGGCGCCGACGAGCAGCACGCCGAAGAGGACGTTGGCCCCTTTCACCCGCCAGAACGACAGGGCGTAGCCGTTCACCGCGCCAAGCGCGATGGACAGGATGACCGACGGCACGAGGATGCGCACCGAGTTCCAGAAACCGACGCTGATGCCGTTGCAGTCGAGCCCCGTGCAAGCGGACGACCAGGCCTTGCCCCACGCTTCGAGCGTCGGCGCCATGGGCAGCGCGAGGATGTTGCCGAGCCGGATCTCCTCCATCGGCTTCAAGGAGGTGATGAGCATGATCCACAGCGGCAGGAGGAAGAAGACCGCCGCCGTGAGGAGGAAGGCATAGAGGCCGATGCGGCCGGGCGTGAGGCGGCGCGGCCGCGGGCCGCTGGGCAGCGACGCGCTCATCAGCGCCTCCCCTTGCTGCGGACGTAGCGGGCGTAGATCCACGGCGCGATGATGATGACGACGGTCACCAGCATCAGCGTCGCGGCGGCGGTGCCGAGCGCGATGTTGTTGCGCTCGAAGAGGTGGTCCATGACGAACTTGGCCGGCACTTCGGTGGCGATGCCGGGCCCGCCCCCGGTCATGGCGACGACGAGGTCGTAGAGCTTCACCACGCTGATGGCGAGGAGCACTGTGGCGGTCACTACCATCGGCCGCAGCAGGGGCAGGACGATGGAGAGGTAGTAGCGCCAGGGCGGCACGCCATCGACGCGCGCGGCCTTCCACAGGTCCTCGTCGACGCCGCGCAGGCCGGCGAGGAGGATCGCCATGGTGAGCCCCGCCCCGTGCCAGATGCCGGCGATGACGAGGGTGTAGATCGCCATCTCCTGGTTGACGAGCCAGTCGAAGGTGAAATCGGAGAAGCCCATGTCGCGGACGAGCTTCTCGAGCCCGAGGCCCGGGTTGAGGAACCACTGCCAGGCCACGCCCGTCACCACGAAGGACATTGAATAGGGAAAGAGGAAGACGGTGCGGAAAGCACCCTCGCCCTTCACCCGTTGGTCGATGAAGACCGCGAGCAGAAAGCCGAGCACGAGGCAGCCGGCGATGAACAGGACGCCGAAGATGACGGTGTTCTGCGCCGAGACGACGAAACGGTCGTTGAGGATCAGCCTCTCGTATTGCGCAAGGCCCACGAAGTCGAACTTCGGCAGCAGCGTCGAGCTCGTGAAGGACAGCCGCACGGTCCACAGCATGCAGCCGACATAGACGACGAGCACGATGAGCGCCGTCGGCACGAGGGCGAGCGCGGCGGGAAGGCCTCGTCCGATGCGCGGGCGTGCCGCTGGCGCCGCAGCGCCGGTGGCAGCGGCACGGACGGTGACGGTAGCCATGGGACCTCCTCCCGGTTCCGCCCGCCTCCCGCAGGAGCGCGCGGCGGCTTGCGTTGGCAGAGGTTGGAACAGGCGCGAGGCCGATCCGGGCAATGGC
Organism: Chelatococcus sambhunathii; assembly: GCF_001418005.1. Classification (GTDB taxonomy): domain Bacteria; phylum Pseudomonadota; class Alphaproteobacteria; order Rhizobiales; family Beijerinckiaceae; genus Chelatococcus_A; species Chelatococcus_A sambhunathii. The sequence goes on from NZ_LIOL01000002.1 coordinate 397,110, forward strand.
CGGACCGGCGCCGCCGGTCAGCTCGCGCTGCGCATCGCCGTGACGACCTTCTCGACGAAGGCGTCCGCCGACATGGAGGACGTGTTCCAGTACTGGGTGATGGCGTCCTGCATGGCGCCGGTGAAGTTCGGCGTGCTGATGATCTCCGTCGCTTCGACCTGGTTGGCGGGATCCTTGAGCACGGCGTGGGACTTCTGGGCGCAGGCGTCCATGCTCGACACGTCGACATCGAGACGCACGGGGATGGAGCCCTTCTTCTTGTTGAAGGCGAGCTGGGTCTCAGGGTCGAGCAGTACCGCCGCCAGTTTCTGTTGGGCCGCCTGGGCACCGGCGTCCTTGGTCACCGGGAAGACGAAGACGTCGCCACCGATGACGAGTTTGCCCTCGCCGACGATGGTGCAGCCATATTCCTTGCCGGCCGTCTGGCCGGCGGCGATGAACTCGCCCTTCGCCCAGTCGCCGTTGAAGTGCATGGCCGCCTTGCCGGTGATGACGAGTGAGGCGGCATCGTTCCAGTTGCGCCCCGGGCTGCCGGGATCGACGAGGCCGCGCATCTTGCCGTAGAGCTCGGCCACTTCCTTGAACTTGTCGCTCTTGGCGGCCTCGACGTCGCGGGCACCGTAGATCTTGCGGAAGAGGTCCGCACCGCCATGGCCGACGAGGAGCGCGCTGAACAGGTTGCGCTCCCAAGTGGGCTGGCCGCCGAGCGCAATGGGAATGACGCCCTTGGCCTTCAGCTTCTCGCCCGTCTCGATGAGTTCGGGAAAGGTCTTCGGCGGTTCGAGCCCGGCGTCCGCGAAGATCTTGGTGTTGTAGAACATCCAGTTCTGGCCGTGGATGTTGACGGGCACGGCGTAGAACTTGCCGTCGCGGACGGTCGCCTCGATGATCGGCTTCGGCATCAGCTCGCGCCATTTGCCGGCCTGGGCGATTGCCTCGACGTCGACGAGGAGGCCGTTCTCGATGAGTTCGTCGAACTGCTTGCCAGTGTTGAACTGCGCCATGGTCGGCGGATTGCCGCCCACCATGCGGTTGACCGTTGCCGCGCGGGCGTTGACGCCGCCGGCGATGGCGTTGTCCACCCAAGTGCCGCCGGCCTTCGTATAGGCGTCGGCGAAGACCTTGACCGCGGCGGATTCACCGGCCGAAGTCCACCAGTGCATCACCTCCGCCTTCTCCTGTGCAAGGACGGGCGTGCTGCAGAGCAGAGTGAAAGCAAACGTGCACGCTGAAAAGCGTGAGAACGAACCCATGGCTTCCTCCCAGAAGCGTTGCGATCGATGTTTGTAATCGATTACATTTTTTCAGCAGGTTGGGACGGAAGCCGGCTGGTGTCAAGCGTGAATCGATGCTCCGGGTCGGCTCGCCCGGCCCTGTCCTCGGTCTCGGCGACGCTCATCGGGGCTCGTGGCGAAAACCGCCGGCTCGCACAGACGTTTGTTGGCCCGGATGAAACCCGTGCGCGGGTTGGGCGGCTGGTGTCCAGGGCGGCCATGCCGGCGGCAGATGCTGGTGCAAGGTGCAACGAGCGCTATAGTTCTCCGCGGCGGGGGCGCCGGCAGGTTTGCTCCCGATCACGGCCTCTGCGTTCGAAAGGCTCGGAATGATCGTCTCACTGCCGGGCATCAGCACAAGGCGCGGTCGCCTGCGATCGCTCCTCCTGCTCCTTTGCGCGCTGTCTGCCATGGACAGCGCCAGCCGCCCGGCCGTTGCGCAAAACGTGATCCACGTCTGCCATGGCTATGGCTGCTGGTTCAGGGCCAGCCTTGTCCTCGATGCCGCCGATACCCGGCGCTTCGCTGCCATCCTCGCGAGGGGACGTCGATCCCCGGCCGCCGAGCGCGCCGCGATTTCGGACGCCGTGCGCCATTTCGAGCGCCGCGCCTTCGACGTGATCGGCATCCGCGATGAGCCGCGCTCGCGCTTCGGCGCCTCGGGCGAGCCGGGTCAGATGGACTGCATCGACGAATCGACCAACACGCGCGCCCTCCTCCTCTATCTCGCGGAGCACGATCTCCTGCGCCATCACACGGTCCGATCCGTTGCCTCGCGCGGCTTCCTCATCGACGGCCGGTATTTTCATTCCACCGCCGTCATCCGCGATACGGGCGGCACCGACTGGGCGGTCGATTCCTGGTACGCCCCGATGGGGGGAGCGCCCGACATCCTGCCGCTCAGCGAGTGGAGGGTGCAGGGTCTTTCCAGCCAGGACGCACGGCGGCGAACCGGTTGACCTGCAGGCGCAACCTATCGCAGGAACGCTCCCGGGGATTCCACACGACCCCGACGGTGTCGAGAATGCGTCGGAACGATCGGCCATCGAGAGATTCGGCACCCCGTGAGACCGAAACCGCCCGGTGCCGGTGCAGAACGACGGCGTGAAGGACAGCGGCATGCAACCCGTGATCGACAGCGAAAGGCTCACCGGCATTATAGACTTCATCCAGGCGGCCGAGCGGCTGAAGGACACGCTGCGCAGCGGCAGGACGTCGAACGGCCGTGCCGAAAGCACCGCCGAGCACAGCTGGCGCCTGTGCCTGCTGGTGATCATGTTCGAGAAGGAACTGGCCGGCTGCGATCTGCATCGCCTGCTCAAGCTGTGCATCGTGCACGATCTCGGCGAGGCGATCGCGGGCGACATCCCGGCGATCGCCCAGCGCGCCGACGACGGCAGGGCCAGCCGGGAGCGAGCGGACCTGATGCAGCTCTGCGCGCCCCTGCCCGCGGACCTTAATCGCGACATCCTCGCCCTGTGGGATGAATACAATGCTGCCGCGACGCCGGAAGCCATACTGGCCAAGGGCTTCGACAAGCTGGAAACGATGCTCCAGCACAACGTCGGCCGCAATCCGCCCGGCTTCGACTACGCCTTCAATCTGGACTATGGCGTGCAGCATACCGCCCGCCACCCGCTTCTGGCGGAGATACGCGCTCTGGTGGATGCGGCGACCCGAGCGCGCATGCGCGTGTCCGGCGACATCGCACGCTGATCGAGCTGACGGGCGACATGCAAGAGGGAGTGCCGATGACCGAAGGATGGCCGGAATCAGCCGAGGCGTGGGTCGCCAGCCTTGGCGAGCGTGGCGACTTCGGCCGGGTATTCGTGCTCGACGGGCCCATGCTGGAGCGTGTTCGCGGGCGAGGCTTCGCACGCGCGCTTGATGTCGGCTGCGGCGAAGGCCGCTTCTGCCGCATGCTGGCGGAGCTTGGCATCCGCGCGGTTGGCATCGACCCGACGCGGGCGCTCCTCGAGGAGGCGCGGCGCCGTGACCCGGGCGGGGATTACAGGTCGGGGCGGGCGGAGCAACTCGCGTTTCCAGACGCCGCTTTCGACCTCGTGGTGAGCTATCTGACACTGATCGACATCCCGGACGCCGCGGCCGCCATCGCTGAAATGACGCGGGTGCTTCGGCCCGGAGGGACGCTGCTGATCGCCAATCTCAACAGCTTCAGCACGGCCGGCCTGCCGGACAGCTGGCAACCTGATGCGAGCGGACAACTCCGCTATGCGATCGACAATTATCTGGAAGAGCGCGCCATCTGGGTCAGCTGGCGCGGCATCCGCATCCGCAACTGGCATCGCCCCCTCAGCACCTATATGGGCCTGTTGATTGAGAACGGGTTGACCCTGAAACATTTCGCTGAACCGGCACCACACGGCGGCCCGACGGAGACGGCCGATCGCTACAGGCGGGTGCCCTATTTCCATATCATGGAATGGGAAAAGCCGACGGCCTGACGGAGGCGACTCGTTTCGCCATCACCGCGCGAACCGGCAACGGTGGCAAGTCCAATGCGTGCTGGTGAGGCGGGCCCGACGATCGAATTGCAGGCGCCGCAGCTGTTGGCCGTGAACAAGGCCGCCAGCGCTCCTCCTCGGCGCTCGCCGTTACCCGCGCGTGCGAAGCGAGCTGTGGCGCCCCCGAAAGCGCCTTAACGCCCCGCATTCCCACGGTCGCAGGACGCCTTTCCACGCTCGCTCAAACGCCGGCTCCCATGTGGAGCCCCGATTGAAGGGGGACCACTCCTCGGGAGCAGGACCTCATGCAGATGCAGCAATCCGTGCCCGGCACCCCTAGCGGCAAGGTCGCTCCGGCGCCGTTGCGTGCCCTCCTGGCCGCGGCCGGTGCAACGACCGCCATGGCCTTCGGCTTCGGCGCCCTCGCGCTGCCGTCGGTCTTCATCCGGCCGCTCGAGGCCGCGTTCGGCTGGTCGCGGGCGGACCTCAGCCTCGCCTATACGCTGTCCACGGTCGGCATGGCGCTGGGCGGGCTCTTCTGGGGGCGCCTGTCCGACCGGCTCGACGCCCGCATTCTCCTCGCCTTCGGCTCGGCCGCGATGGTCGCCGCGCTCGGCGCCTTCGCCTTCGCTCAGTCGCTCTGGCATCTCTATGCCGCGAGCCTCGTGCTCGGCGGGCTCGGCTTCGCCTGCCTCTATGCACCGGTGCTGTCGGTCACTGCCCTTTGGTTCGAGCGTCGCCGCGGCCTCGCCATGGGCATCGTCACCGCGGGCGGCGCGCTCGGCCAGGGCGTGATGCCCTACACGGCCAACCTGCTCATCGACAGCGTCGGCTGGCGGCCGGCCTATGCGATCCTCGCCGCAGCGACCCTGGTGGCGCTTGGCCTCCTCATGCCGTCCGTCCGCCGCCCGCCGGTCGCCATGGCTCCGCCGGCACTGGCTGCCGGAACGGGATCAAGCGGCGATGGCCGCCCCTCGCCCGTCCTGCTGCTTGCGGCCGCGGCCTTCCTGTGCTGCGCGTGCATGGGCTTTCCGCTCGTGCACCTCGCCAGCTTCGTCACCGCGGTCTGCGGCTCGTCCGATCTCGGATCGACGAGCCTGCTCGTGGCGATGCTGTTCGGCACCGTCGGGCGCGTCGTCTTCGGCCTCCTCGCCGATCGGATCGGCAACCTGCCCGCCTATGCGACGGCCTCGTTCATGCAGACGGCATGCGTCGCGATCTATCCCCTCCTCGACAACCAGATCAGCCTTCTCGCGCTCTCGGCGGTGTTCGGCTTCGGCTTCGCCGGCAACATGACCTGCCTCATCCTGTGCGTGCGCGAATTGGTACCGGCTGGACGCTTCGGCCAGGCCCTCGGCACGGTGATGATGGTGGCCTGGGCCGGGATGGGGGTCGGCGGCTATCTCGGCGGACTCGTCTACGACGGCTTCGCCAGCTACACGCTCGCCTTCCTCATCGCCTTCGCGGCCGGCGTCGCCAATCTCGCCACCATCGCCATGCTGGCCGCCGGCACGACGACGCGCGGCAAGGCCACCCCGAGCGGCCTCGCGCCGGCCCCGTGGACGAGCCGTTGAGCCCCCTTCGACATCGACACTCCAGACAAGGATGATGGCAATGACATCAGTGCCTTACGAGAGCATCCTCGACACGATCGGCAACACGCCCGTCGTTCGCCTCACCCGCATTCACGAGGGCGGCGGTGCGCTCTTCGCCAAGCTCGAGGCGTTCAATCCGGGCGGCTCGGTCAAGGACCGGCTGGCCTCGGCGGTCATCGCCGAGGCCGAGCGGACCGGCGCGCTGCAGCCGGGCCAGACAGTGGTGGAAGCGACAAGCGGCAACACGGGCATCGGCCTCGCCATGGTCTGTGCCCGCAAGGGCTACCCGCTCGTCATCGTGATGCCGGAGAACGCGAGCCTCGAGCGGCGCAAGCTGATGCGCTTCTTCGGCGCGCGGGTGGTGCTGACGCCAGCCGTCGAGCGCGGCAGCGGCATGCTCGCCAAGGCGATCGAGCTGGCCGAGACGCACGGCTGGTTCCTGTGCCGGCAGTTCGAGACGCCGGTCAATGCCGCCATCCATGCCCGCACGACGGCGCGCGAGATCCTCGAGGCTTTCCGCGACCGTCCGCTCGACTACTGGGTCACGGGCACGGGGACCGGCGGCACGCTCGCGGGCGTGGCGAGCGTGCTCAAGCGCGAGCGGCCGCAGACGCGCATCGTCGTCTGCGAGCCGGACAATTCCACGCTCCTGTCGAGCGGCATCACGCAGACCTTCGACGAGCGCGGCATGCCGACCCGGGCGCACACGCGCTTTCGTCCCCATCCGATGCAGGGCTGGAGCCCGGATTTCATCCCGCAAATCGTCGGCAAGGCGATGGCAGAGGGCCTCGTCGACGAGATCGTGCCCGTCTCCGGCGGCAGTGCCCTCGCAGCCGCCCGCCGGCTCGCCACGGACGAAGGCATCCTTGCCGGCATCTCAGGCGGGGCGACGCTCGCCGGCGCCATCGAGGTGGCGCGCCGGGCCGGGCCGGGCCGGAACGTCCTGTGCATGCTGCCCGACACGGGCGAGCGCTATCTGAGCACCATCCTGTTCGACCACATCGCGGAGGACATGTCGCCGGAGGAGGAGGAGATCTCCCATTCGACGCCCGGCTACCGCTTCGACCGGTCACCGTCCTTCGCGGCCTCTCCGGCGACTCCCGGCGAGGTCAGCATCGACCCGGCGGCCCATGCCTTCGTCGACGAGGCCATCGGCGATCCTGACCATCCGGTCGTGATGTTCGCCCTCACGTGGTGCGAGTTCTGCTGGAGCATCCGCAAGCTGTTCGACCGCGCCGGCATCGCCTACCGGTCCATCGACATCGATGCGCCCGAACGGCAGAGAAACGCCATGGACGGGGAGATCCGCAAGGCGCTCCGGGCGCGCATCGGCTCGCCGACCATCCCGCAGGTCTTCGTCGGCGGCCGGCACGTGGGCGGCTGCACGGATACGCTCGCCGCCTGGAAGGACGGCTCGCTCAGCGCGCGCCTTGCAGCGGCGGGCATCGGCCACGATCCCGGTGCCTGTCCCGATCCCGACAGCCTCCTGCCGCTATGGGCGCGCGCAAAGGCCTGAGGCGGCGCCCGGGGGCTTGGCGTCCCCTCCGGCGAACCAGGAAAAGGGGAGCGGCCTTCGCCGCTCCCCTTTTTCACGCTTTGCGCGCCGCGACCTGGATTCCAACGTTTCCGCCTCCCGAGGCCGGCGTGACGTCGCATTTTCCACCCTTGTTCACACGGCGCGTCACACGGCGATGGCCGAGACATGACGATGGCCGCGGCGAGACCCGGCCGCCAGTTCCTCCCCACCCCGGAGCGCGACATGCACACCACGACGCACACCACCGCCATGACGATGGACAAGCCGGCCCGGAAGGAGCCGCCGCCGCCGCGCAACGGCGTCGACACGCCGACGCTGTTCGCCACCATCAATGCCGTGGCCGGGCAGGCGGAACTGGCGCGGTTCCGCTTCCGCGCCCGCAGCCGCTGGGTATCGGGCACGCACAGCGTCAGCACGATGAAGGACTTCTTCGGCGCCGGCGCCGAGCAGTCCCACGCGACCGCCCACGAAGCCCATGGCGACCATCCGGCCGTCCTGTGCGGGGCGGACCAGGGCCCGACACCGGTCGAGTACCTCCTGAGCGCGCTTGCCGCCTGCCTCACCTCGGGCATCGCCAATATCGCAGCCGCCCGCGGCGTCACGCTGCACAAGGTGGAAGCGACCGTCGAGGGCGACATCGACCTGCGCGGCATCCTCGGCCTATCGAAGGAGGTCCGCAACGGCTACGAGGGCATCCGCGCGCAGCTCACCGTCGCCGGTGACGCGCCGAAGGAAAAGCTCGAGGAGATCGTGGCGCAGGCGCGTGCCCGCTCGGCCGTGTTCGACGTGCTGACCAACGGCGTGCCGGTCACCGTCGGCATCAGCGCCTGACGCATTCGCGACAAGCACCCTCCCCCCTCGCCGGCGCTATTGCCATGGGGCCGGCGATTTTCCGCGGGGCCCTCCTCTCATGCGTTACACCGATATCGTCATCATCGGCGCCGGTCAGGCCGGCCTCGCCATGAGCCACTGCCTGAGTGCGCGCGGCATCGACCATGTCGTTCTCGAACGGGGACGTGTCGGCGAACGCTGGCGCAGCGAGCGTTGGGATTCGCTCAGACTCCTGACGCCGAACTGGATGACACGGCTTCCCGGCGGCGGCTACGACGGGCCGGATCCCGACGGCTTCATGACCATGCCGGAGACCGTCCGGTTTCTGGAGAATTATGCGCAGCGCATCGCCGCGCCGGTCGAAAGCGGCGTCGATGTCAGATCCGCACGGCGCGTGAGCGCCGGATATCGCATCGTCACGGATGCGGGGGAATGGGCCGCGCGCGGCCTGGTGATCGCCACCGGCCACTGCGACCTGCCACGCGTTCCCGCCATGGCATCGCGCCTTGCGCGGCATATGGCGCAGGTCGTGCCGCGCGACTATCGCCGAGCCGACCAGCTTCCCGAAGGTGGCGTCCTCGTGCTCGGCGCCTCGGCGAGCGGCATCCAGCTCGCCGAGGAGATCCACGCCTCGGGGCGGCCCGTCACGCTCTCCGTCGGCCATCACACGCGGCTGCCGCGCCGCTACCGCGGGCACGACATCCTGTGGTGGCTCGATCGGCTCGGCAGCCTGCGCAAGGCGAAGGCGGAGATGCACCCTCACGCCACCCTGCGCGAAGAGCCGTCGCTGCAGCTCGTCGGCAGCTCCGACCATCGCTCGATCGATCTCGCGATCCTGCAGCGCAGGGGCGTGCAGCTCGTGGGACGGGCAATCGGTGCCTGCGGCCGGCGCATGCGCTTTGCCGGCGACCTGTCGCAAACCACGGCCGCGGCGGACCTGCGCCTCATCCGCATCCTGAACAGCATCGACGAAATGGTCGAGAACGGAACCTTCCGCCGGGCGACAGCGCACGAGCCGGCCGAGCCGATCCTGCTTCACGATGGCGGTGCCGAGATCGACCTCGACCGGGCAGGCATCAGGACCGTCGTCTGGGCGACGGGCTACCGGCGCAGCTATCCGTGGCTGCACATGCCGGTTCTCGATGCCCGCGGCGAGATCGTCCACGACGGCGGCATCTGCCCGCTCGCCGGGCTTTACGTGCTCGGCCTCCACTTCATGCGCCGGCGCAACTCGAGCTTCATCGACGGCGTAGGGGCGGATGCCGAGGCGCTTGCCGCGCACATCGCATGCCATCTCGGCGTGCGCCGCCGCACTGCGGCATGAGGAGAAGAAATCCAACAGTCATACCGCAGAAACCGACGTTCTCTTCAACGGTCACGCTCACGTTCAACCCGGATAAGTGTCGCATCGGCGCCCTTCAGCGCCCCGAAGAATGGAGACGACCATGAGTGTCCTCGACCATGTCACGCCGTTTCACGCCAGCCGGCATGCTCGCTTTCCGTCTCTTCGCATCGTGGCGGGAGCCTTTGCCGACATGCGCCGCTTCTTGCGCCTGCGGCAGGCCCGGCGGGACCTCCACGAGCTGCCCGACTACCTGCTCCTGGACGTCGGCATCGACCGCTCGCAGATCGACGACGTGACGGCCTTCAGCGAACACGGCCTCTCCGGCCGCGACCGGTACTGAGGAACGGCCTCCGTGAAGATGGCATCGCACCCCGGCCACCTTGCCGGCCACGTCGTCGCCCTGCACTGCTCCGGCGGCGGAGGCCGGCAGTGGCGCAGGCTCGCAGAGCGCCTCGCCCCCGACCATCGCCTCATCGCGCCCGATCTCATCGGCTCCGACGGAGGCGGCGCGTGGGAAGGCCAGGCAATCTTCTCCCTGGCGGACGAGGCGGCGAGCATCATCGCCCTTATCGACCGCCTCGAGGGGCCGGTGCATCTCGTCGGCCATTCCTATGGCGGGGGCCTGGCGCTCCACATCGCCGCCCGGCGGCCCGAGCGGCTGGCGAGCCTCAGCCTTTACGAGCCGTCCGCATTTCATCTCTTGAGGACGATGGGCCCACCCGGCCGAGCGGCGCTTCGGGAGATCCAGGCGATCGCAGGCGCCATCCACACGGGCCTCTCCGAAGGCTCCTACCGGGCGGCGGCGGAGCGCTTCGTCGACTACTGGAACGGCGCCGGCGCCTTCAGCACCATGCGCCCGGACCTGCAGGCGAAGCTTGTCGGCTACCTGCCGAAGGCGAGCCTCGACTTTCGCGCCCTCATCCACGAGTCGACGGCGATGAGCCGGTATCTTGGCTTCCCCTTCCCGGTCCTCCTCCTGCGCGGCGAACATGCGCCGGCACCCACGCGGCTCATCGCCGAGGAACTCGCCTCGCGCCTTGCGGCCACGGCCCTGGAGGTGGTGGCCGGCGCCGGGCACATGGGTCCCGTAACCCACGAGACGCTGGTCGCGGAGCGAATCGTCCGTCATGTCGTGCTGGCTGGCGCAGCCGCTACCCGGTCGCAAGCCGCATGATCGGGCTCGGCCTCGCCCGGTCCCCGAAAAATCGTCGGGCGTCGGGCGGTGCTACGTCGTGATCGCCCTCGCGGCATGATCCTCGGCGGCTCTTTGCACCGTCCGCCGCTCCGAAGCGCCGGCGAGGCGCTCGCGCAGGCCCATCTCGCCATAGAGCGCGTTAGCCTCCGCGAGGGTCGCGGCGGCGAGAGCGGGATCGATCCTGCGCTGGGCGTGTCCGAGGGTTCGCAGCGAGCGGGCAAGTTCAGGCCGCAGTTCGCGCCGCCGTGCAAGGGCGCAGGCCTCTTCCAGCCAGGTCACAGCGGACCGCGCCGGCTTCAGCGCGGCGAAGCCGCGCAGCACGAGGATCTCGCTCCACGGGTCGTCGCGCTGGCGGGCGAGTTCACGCGCATGGGCGAGATTGGCCGCGGCCTCCGGCTCGCCCAGGCGTGCGCGCAGGCCGGCCAGCACGGCCCGGGCGTGACATTCGAACTGCGGCAGGTCTATCCGCTCGGCCTCGGTGATGGCCTTCTCGAGCGTGACATAGGCTGTCTCCATCTCGCCCAGCATGAATTCCGCGTGGCCGAGAATGGCGAGCAGCCATCCCTGCACGAGCAGCCGCCCGCTGCTGCTTGCCTCCGACACAGTCTGCCGCAGACGCTTCACGACCTGCGCGTCGGGACCGCGCAGGACCTCGACGACCCCGGTGAAATAGACTTCCGCGCAGCTGTCGACGGGCCGCGCCACCTCGCTGACCACTTGACGCAGCTCGGCGAGCGTCAGGTCGGCCGCATCGAACAGGCCGAGGCGGGCCTGCGCCTGGGCACGATGGCCGAGATACCAGACTGATCGCGCGCCGATCTGCCCGAAGCGCTCCAGGCGCCAGAGCCTGGTGAAGCGTTCCTCGTGCGGGGCAAGGCGCTCCAGCACCTGCCGCGCCCTGCTGCGCAGGATGAGGGCCTGCGCGGCGGCGAGATCGGATTCGCTGATGCAGCGCTCGACGCCGTTGGCCGTGGCCGCGCGATTCAGCGTCTCCGCAGGCTCCAGCGCCTCCTCGAAGCGGCCGTGCGAGCTGTTGAGATAGCTCAGATGGAGGAGAACGTCGGAGATGCGCTGCGGATCCCCTAGCTCCATCGCGAGCTCGCGCGCCTCCAGGAGCGGGCCGAGAGCCTTGTGATAGTCGCCGAGTGCGCCATAGGCCGGGCGCATGCGCACGCGCAGGTCGATCGCCTGGGCGAGCGTCTCCGGCGTCCGCGGCAGGGCCGCGATGGCCTTGCGTGCCTTCTCGAGGAACCGCGCCGCCGCCGCATAGGCCGAACGCTCCTCGGCCCGGCCCGCGGCGATGAGCAGGTAGTGCGCGGCCGGCTCCCACTGCTCGGCGCGAAACGCATGTTCGGAGAGCTGCTCGATGTGGTGGGTCAGCGAGCCGGCATAGAGCCGTTCCATCGCCGCAAAGACGCTTCGGTGCAGTTGCCTGCGGTCCTCCAGCAGCAGCGAGTCGTAGGCGACGTTGAGGGTCAGGGCGTGCTTGAAGGTGTATTCGACATGCGGGAAGCTCTGCACCTCGAAGAGGAATTCGAGCTCTTGCAGGCGGGTGAGCGCCGCATCGAGATAGGCCCCGGCCATGAGGTGCTGCAGCAGCGGGCGCGGCACGTTGCGGCCGATGACGGCGGCAACCTGCAGCACCTGGCGCTCCGTATCGCCGAGCTGCTGGATGCGGGCGGCGATAACCGACTGCACCGATGAGGGGACGACCACGTCGGTGACGGGGCTTCTCGCCTCGAAATGGCCGGGCTGGCCAATGAGGGCGCCGCTCGCGGCCAGCGCCCGCACCATCTCCTCGAGGAACAGCGGCGTGCCATCGGCCCGCTCGGTCAGGAGCGCGCGCAGGTCCCCGAGGCTCGGGTCGGAGCCGAGCAGCGCCGTCAGGAACGCGTCCATCTCCTCGCGCACGAAACGCTCCAGCCTGATCTGCTGGAACGAGCCCCTGCGTGCCCAGCCGTGCCGGTAGTGCGGCCGATAGGTGGCGATGAGCATGATGCGGTTGGCGCCGATCGCATCGACGAGGCGGTTCACGATGGCCTCGCTCTCCGCATCGATCCAGTGCAGATCCTCCACCAGCAGGGCGAGCGGCGCCTGCCGGCTCACGGCGATGAGGAAGGCGCTCATCGCCGCGCAGACGCGGGCCGTCCGCTCGCGCGCATCGAGCCGGTGCCAGGCCTCGTCCTCGACCGGCATGTCGGCGAGAAAGGACAACGGCGCGCCGTGACCCGGGTCGAGCGCAAGCTCCGCCTGCCGGCGCAGGAGGCGATAGCGCGCCTCCTCCAGCGTGTCCTCGCCGCGGATGCCGCAGGCGGACAGCAGCAGCTTCTTGGCGACGCCGAGCGAGACGCTGGCATCGAATTCATGGCCGCCGCTTTCGAGAACGGCAAAGCCGGCGACCTCGTCGAGGGCGAGGAACTCGTGCGCGAGGCGCGACTTGCCGAGGCCGGGATCGGCAACGATGCCGACGACCTGCCCATGGCCCTCGCGCACGCGCCGCCAGGCCGTGATGAGGCTCTTGAGCTCGGCCTCGCGCGCGACGAGGCCGGTCAGTCCGCGGTTCGCCCTGAGATGCCAGCGGGACAGGGCGTGGTTCTCGCTGACGAGCTCATAGGCCCGCTCGTCCCGCCCGAGTTGCGGGTGTTCGGCATGGCGCATCCGCTGCATCTGGAGATAGCCGCCGGCTGCCGTTCGCGCCCGGGCCGTCGCGGCGATGGTCGCTCGCCGCAGCGCGCGCATCAGGCGGTTCGCGGACCGCGTGGCGACGCCGTTCACCTCGACCCGGATGCCGTCCGGTCCGGGCGTCTGGCGCACGATGACCTCGCCCGTGTCGATCCCGGCCCTCAGCCGCGCACCGCCCTGCGACAGCTCCTCGACCGCGAGCCGCGCCGCAAGCGCCGCCCGGCAGGCGAGGAAGGCGTGGTCCTCCGTCGCCCGTGCCAGGCCGAAGGTCGCGCTGACCATGCCGTCGAGATTGGCCGTGACGACGCCGCCGTGCTCCTCGATCACCGCCACCAGGCGGTCGTAGATCGGCTGCAGCTCGCACTCCGCGGTCTCGGGATCGACGGTCTCGACGGCATCGAGCGGGCTGACGACCTCGGCAGCCAGCACCGTGACGTACTGGCGGGACCGGTCGATACCGAGACGCGCCGGCGGCTGGGAAAGCTTCTGCGTTTCTTCCGGATCGGCAAGGAAGCGGCGCGTCTCCTCGAGGAAAGTGGCGAAGGCCGGCTCGTGCGCCAGGAGCACGTGGTTGGCGCTGTCGAGCGCGAGGAAGCGCGCACCCGGCATGCTGGCGGCGAGCGCCTTGCCGTGCTCGAAGGGGATCACCGCGTCGCGGGTGGCATGCATGACGAGCGTCGGCACGCGGATCCGCGGCAGGAGATCCGTCACGTCGATCTCGCCGCCTTCCTCGAAGATCCGGTGCGCCACCTCGGGCGAGACGGTGTCCCGCTGCAGATCGTTGTACCAATCCTTCTGCTCGGGCGTCGCCTCGGGGATGAACATGGAGGTGAACATCTGGCGGAAGACCGGGTCGTCCTGTCCCCAGCCCTCGCGCATCAGGGCACTCATCGCCTCGCGGCGCGCCACCTCGCGCGGGTCCCCGCGCCTGCGCCAGCCCTGGCTGAAGCCGCCGTAGAGCACCATGCCGGCCACGCGCTCGGGATGGCGCGCGGCATAGGCGATCGACGTGGCGCACCCGTGCGAGATGCCGAGCAGGAAGACGCGGCGCAGGCCCGCGGCGTCGATGATGCTCTCGAGATCGGCGATCATCGCCTCGAAGGTGAGATCGGCCGGGTCGCGGTCCGACAGGCCGTTGCCGCGCTGGTCGTAGCGCACCAGCCGGAAATTGGCCGAGAGCCCCTCCATCCAGTGCTTCCACACCGGGCTGTCCCAGTCGCGCTCCAGATGCGACATCCAGTGGGCGGCGCGGACGAGGGGCGGCCCCTGGCCGCTCAGCGCATAGGCCAGCCGCACGCCGTCGGGCGTCGCGCAGCGACGGATTTCCTGGGCCAGCGGCGTGGCTGCGGCCGGGCCCTGCGGCTCCGCCTCCCTCTCCTCGCGGGCCTCGACAGGCGCAGCCTCGCCCTCCCTGGCCTGCCGCGGCTGGACCATCGCGATCCGGCGGGCAGCCTCTCCGAGCCGGCGGATGTCCGTGCGCACCGTCTCGTCGTCGGGCTCGAGGGCCTGCAACATGCGGGCGTGGACGAGCGCGCGCTCCGGCTCGTCCGCCAGACGGTCGATCAGGATGCGCAGGAGACGCAGGCGCGTGACGTCGAGCTCGTCGCCGACGGCGATGCGCCAGGCCTCGAACTCCGGGCAGCGCGGCAGCGAGAGATCGTCGAGGAAGCGGCCGCGGAAGGCGCCGGCGAGCGCCTCCAGGCTTTCGGTGCCGAGCGCTTCGATATCGCGGATGCCGAGGCCGCGCAGCGGCGCCGCATCGAGGACCAGAACGTCCTTGTTGAGATAGACCGTGTTGCGGTCGGCCTCCAGAACGCCGCCCTCGCCGTTCTCGACGATCTGGCGGATCTTCGACAGGCTCCAGCGCAGCGCACCGCGCGGGTCGTCCGGGATTTCCCAGAACATCTCGCACAGCCGCTCGCGCCGCTGCGGCCTGTCGGTCATGGCGAGATAGGCCAGCAGCGCCCGCGTCTTGCGCGACGGCGGCAGGGACACGGCCTCGCCGGCGCGAAGGACCGTCAGGTCTCCAAGAACGCGGATATCGAGCGACACGGCATGTTGCCTCTACTCGTTTCAAAATGTACCAATTGCAGCGGAGGGCTGAAAGTTATCATTCGGCCAGCGCTGCCGGGGTGTGCCGCAGCGCACCCGACGAAACCCGCACCCCGTGCGCCGGAGTGGGAACGCTCGCCGGCTCGGCGGCTCGCCAACACAGTCGAGGAAGGATGGCGCCAAGATATTGACGCTGCCGCTCGCGATCGGCACGCTATCTAGTAGTCATGGTCTCTCGAATCGTCCTGAAACGAGAGCTAAGAGGGAATCCGGTGCGCCGAGCGGCAAGGCCGGAGCTGCCCCCGCAACTGTGAGCGGCGAGCCAATCGTCCATCTCGTGTCACTGGAGCCCGCGGGCTCCGGGAAGGCCGGACGAAGGCGACGACCCGCGAGTCAGGAGACCTGCCGTGACTGGAACGAAACGTCCTCGGGCGGGGTGTCCCGGTGGGTCGCTTGGGTCGTCGGGACCACGGCGTGAGCCGTCGACGCCATCCTCGCATCCGCCCGGCCTTTGCCCCCGATAATGGGATTTGAAGCCGGTGTCTTTGTCCGTGGAAACCGAACGCCATCAACCAGATCAGGTCCGAGAACCCGCATCTGTGGACCGGCGCCTTCCAGGACGAGTTCAGGACGATGCTGAAGCAAGCGGCCGAGAGCGAGGCAGCCTGCGGGACGGGACACCATACCGCGCGGCTTCCTCGGGCTGAACGCGCCGCCGTGCGACCAGCATGCACTTCATCGCCAACCGCTGCTACGCAGCCACCTGTGTATGGCGCGAATGCCGTGCAAACGATCTTGCGCCGGTACCCGGCGTGACATAGTGAATGTTATAACATTTCATTTTGCTGCGACGCGCCCTGCTTTCAGCCATCTGCGCCGCTCCCGCACGGGATGGACGGCAAAACCAGATGGCCTGTTTCCCAAAAAGGACCATGACCTTGCCAACCAGCTTCCTCCGTCCCTTCCTCGGGGAGGAGTGCGATGCCGCCGAGCACCAGCATCTCGGGCGAGGCGTCGCGCGTCTGGCCGATGGCGTAGACGCCGGCGCAGGCGAGCGCGGCGAAGAGGAAGGCCATGACGGGAACGGCATAGGCCTCCGGCACGGGCAGCGCGACGCCGATGACGATGACGAGCGCCGCGCCGAAGCCCGCACCCGCCGAGACGCCGAGCGTGTAGCTCGACGCCAAGGGGTTGTTGAGGATGGTTTGCATGATCGCCCCCGAGAGCCCGAGCGCCGCGCCGACGACGAGCGCGACGAAGGCGACGGGCAGCCGGATCGACCACACGATGGCATCGACCGAGCGCTCCACCGCCATACCGGCGAGGGAGCGCACGACATCGGCCGGCGAGAGGAAGGCCGGGCCGGTCGCGACATCGAGGACGAGGCTCGCGACGAGCCCGAGGCTGCCGGCGAGGAGGACCATGGCGCGGCGCCGCGCGATGGCGCCGTGCAGGGCCGCGATGCCTTCGGCCCGGGGTTGCGCCAGCGGCGCGAGGAGCACGTCAGTCATGGCCGTAGTCCAGCATCCAGGTGCCGCTGAAGGGGATCGGCAGGTACTTCTCGTGGTAGTCCCGGAAGGCCCCGACCGGATCGACGTCGGCGAAGGCGGCGGGATAGAGCAGCTTGCCGATGAACTGCATCGCGACGAAGTCGTAGAGCGTGCGGCACAGGCCGTGCTCGATGGCGGCGATCCGCCCCTCGCGGATGGCGGCAAGGTCGGACCAGCCGGCCCGCTCGGCATAGGGGCGCAGGGTGGCGCGCGTGCCGTCCGGCGTCATGTCATAGCCGGTGCGCACGGCCTTCGGCCGGTTCACCCAGGACGAGCCGGCAATGAGGATGAGGTCCGGGTCCTCGGCGATGACGGTCTCGGGATTGAGCTGCCCCCACGGCCCCGGCAGCCGGCCCTCGGCGAGGTTCTCGGCGCCGAGGAGCGTGATGATCCGGCCCCACATGGTGCCGTTGTAGGTGTTGCCCACGGTGTCGGCGCCGCCCTGCCCCAGTTCCACATAGACCTTGGGGCGTGGCTTGCCGACCCGCTCGCTTCTGGCCCGCTCCACCCTAGCCATGACGTCGGCATATTCGCGCCGATAGAGGTCGGCGAGCTCTTCCGCGCGTTCCTCGGCCCCCATGACCCGGCCGATGGCCCGCGTCGAGGCGACATGCCGTTCGAGCTCCTGGGCGTTGTAGTCGATGACGACGATGGGGATGCCGGCGCCCTCGATCTGGTCGCGGGCCGTCGTCAGCGCCTTGTAGGCCCATTCGGAGAGGAAAAGGACATCGGGCTTCAGCCCGATCACCTTCTCGGCGCTGAAGCTGCCGTCGTCGGTGTGGCCGATATCGGGCATGTCGGCGAGGTTGGGGATGACCGCCTTGTAGCGGGAGAAGATGGCCGGTCGCCAGCCTTCCCACGGCGCACGCGAGATGCCGACGACGCGGCGCCAGCCTTCGAGGCCGGCCACTGCCGTGAATTCCTCGAAGTTGAAGTTGACGGCGACCCGCGCGACGGGAAGCTCGACCGTGACCTTGCGGCCGAGCGCATCGGTGATTTCGGTAGGGGCCGCGCCCGCCGCGAGCGGACAAGCGATGACGACGGCTGCCGCGAGCAGCCTCGAAACGGTTCTGAACATGGATGCCTGCCTTGCCGGCCGTGCTGGCCGGCGCTGTTCCGGGAAGACACGCAACGTGGCGCTTCGGGTGGGAAGGCGTTGCGATGGGACAGGGGGACGGGCGCTGTCGCCCGTTCAGGCAGCGGCCGGCGGCCCGCGTGGACAGGCGGGAGAATGCCAGGCGAGGAAGCCGCGCGGCTCGTCGCGATGGTTCGCGAAGGCGATGCGGTCCTCGATGCGGTAGGCGACGGGAGTGAAGGCGTTCGCTGCCGGCGGCACGGCGCTGCCCGCCAGGGAACATCCGACGATGCAGCAGTTGAAGCGCCCGTCCGTCGCAGGGGTGCCCTCGTCCTGCTGCATATCCATGGTGCCGGGAGCGCAGAGCATGAAGGCAATGTCGCCGTCCGGGCCTGAGACGGCATGGACCTCGACGGCAAGGCCTGTAAGGAGCGACTGCAAAACGAAGAGATAGGCCACGACGACCGCTATCCAGCGTCGCGTTCCCGTCTCCTGCCGTCTGCGCCTCATTTGCACGCACCGTCCCCCGGTTCACCGGCGACATTAGCATCGCGCCGGTGCGGCTCAACAGGACCTCGCTGCGGCCCAACGCCGCCTCGCCCTTTGACATATGCTTAGCACTGGGAGCGCGAGCGTAATTGATGTCGCGCAACCGCCAGGGAGAGAGTTATGTCATTAGATAAAGCAATTTTTAAATAATGTCCGACAAGCCACTTATATAAAATCATAATTCATTCTTTGAACGCGAACCGATCGCATTTAATGGAGGCGATCGCGCCAGAGCCGTCCGGCAGGTCTCTTGTGCCTCTCCAGCGTGTCAACAATCGAGGAGACCGCAAGGGATGGGTCCCCTAACCGCCGCAAAGGCTGATGCCCCCACGCTGCTCGGATCTTCATCGGCGAGGACGAGCGCTTCAATGGTCGCCCGTCTACGCGGATATCATGCTGAAAGCCCGCTCACCCTTCTCCTCGATCACCCTGTGGTGGCCCGCGCTCCATCTGGAGCCGTCGTCCTCCTGTCGCTCGGCGCCGTCTTTGCGGGCCATGCGCCCGCCGCCCGGCTCAACAGCTGGCAAGAGCGGGAACGGCATTGCGCAAAGGCAAGCACTCGAGCGAGTGGTAGAAATCGCATGCTCCACTGCCCGGCAAATTGAGGCAGGAATTCCCGCGCACCGCGCTATGATCGGCAGCCGGCGCCGGAAATGCGCCGGTGTGTACAAGGAATCTTTCGGGAGACGACATGAAGGTTGCCATTCTCGGGACCGGGGGTATCGGTCTTGCCACCGCCGCCTGGCTTGCCCACCACGGCCATGTGCCGGTGCTCTGGTCGCCGTCGGGCGCGGGCACGCGCGAGCTCGCGGCGGGGGAGAGCCTGCGCTACAGCGGCAAGATCGAGGGCGAGTGCCGGCCGGAGGTCGCTTCGAGCGCGGCCGGGGCTGTCGCGGATGCCGACGTCATCCTCGTCGCTGTTCCCGGCAACGGGCATCGCACCGTGATGGAAGCGGCGGCCCCGCACATCCGGCCCGGCCAGGTGGTCGTCATCAGTTCGTTGTGCTCGCTGAGCGCGCTCTACCTGTCGCGTCTCCTCGCCGAGCGGGGCGTCGAGGTGCCGATCGCCACCTGGGGCACCACGGTGCTGACGGCGCGCCGGCGCAGCGGCACCGACGTCGCGATCATGACGGTGCGCACCAGCCTGCATGTCGCCACCCTGCCCGTCTCGCAGGCCGCCGTAGGCCTCGAGACCTGCCGGACGCTCTTCGGCGACCGCTTCCTCGCGCAGTCCGACGTGCTCGCCACCTCACTCATCAACATCAACCCGGTGGCCCATCTCGGGCTGGCGCTCGGCAATCTCACGCGCATCGAACGCGGCGAGAACTGGCCGCAGTACCATTACATGACGGATTCCGTCAGCCGGCTGATCACGACGCTGGACCACGAGCGGCTCGCCGTTGCCGATGCCTTCGGCCTGAGGATCCATCCCATCGAGGAGCATTTCCACCGCTCCTTCGACGTGCCGATGACGGACCTCGCCGAGATCGCGCGGACGATCCATGCGCGGCGCGGCGGCCCGCCCGGGCCGACCTCGCTCGATACGCGCTTCATCCTGGAGGACGTGCCCTATGGTCTCGTCTTCGCCGAGGCGGTGGGCAAGATCGCCGGCGTCGACACCTCGGTGCATGCGGCGGCGATCACGCTCGTCTCGGCCATCTGGGGGCGCGACTTCCGGGCCGAGAACGACCTCCTGCCCGTGCTCGGCCTCGACGGCCTGTCGAAGGACGAACTGCTGCAGCGCGCCCGCCACGGCTGGCCGGCGGCCAAGGCATAGCAGGCGGACAGCCCATGGCGATCGACGAATTCGACCGTCGCATCCTTGCCGCCCTGCAGGGCGATGCGACCCTCTCCATCGCCGAGATCGCGGAGCGGGCGGGCCTGTCGCCCACACCGTGTTGGCGGCGCATCCAGAAGCTGGAACGGGCCGGCATCATCCGCAAGCGCGTCGCCCTGCTCGACCGCAAGCAGCTCAACGCCGGCGTCACCGTGTTCATCGCGGTGCGCACGAGCCAGCACACGCTCGCCTGGCTCGAGAAGTTCCAGAAGGCCGTGGCCGATATCCCGGAGATCGTCGACGTCTATCGCATGAGCGGCGAGATAGACTATCTCCTGCGCGCCCTCGTCACCGACATTGCGGCCTATGACGCGGTGTACAAGAAGCTCATCAGCCGCGTCGATCTCACCGACGTCTCCTCCATGTTCGCCATGGAGGAGATCAAGTCGACGACCGAGATACCGCTCGACTACGCCCTCGCCTCGGAATGAGCGGGCCGAGCGGCGGCCTTCAGGCCGCCGCCGGCTTGCGCTGCCGCTCGCGCCAGGCCCGGTAGAGCGGCGTCACCAGCACGAGGGCGGTCAGCAGCGCGATGATGATCGACACCCAGGACGACACCAGCACGGCCGGGTTGCCCTGGGAGATGGTGAGCGAGAGCCGCAGCTGGCTCTCGGCCATCGGCCCGAGGATGAGCCCGAGCACGACGGGCGCCTGCGGATAGCCCAGCTTCTCCATCACATAGGCGACGAGCCCGACGCCGACGAGGATGTAGAGGTCGAACATCGCGTTGTTGACGGCATAGACGCCGATGGCGACGAAGAGGATGATCAGCGGCGCCAGCACCACGCGCGGCAGCCGCAGCACCTGGCCGAAGATGCGCGTCGCGGCAAGGCCGCCGACGACGAGCAGCAGGAAGGCGGACAGGAGCATCTGCAGCATGAAGCCATAGACGACGTCCGGATGGTCGCGGAAGAGCTGCGGCCCCGGCCTGAGGCCATGCACCAGCAACCCGCCGAGAATGACGGCCGCGACGCCCGAGCCCGGAATGCCGAGCGACAGGGCCGGAATGAGCGCGGCTGCATTGTCCGCGCCGTTGCCGGCCTCCGAGGCCGCGACACCCTCCGGGTTGCCCTGCCCGAAGGTTTCCGGGCTGCGCGCCACGCGCTTGGCGTCGTTATAGGCGAGGAAGGACGACATGCTGCCGGCGGCGCCCGGCATGATGCCGATGAAGACGCCGATGGCGGAGCTGCGCAGCCAGACGGGCAGGAAATAGCGCCACTCGCGCAGGACGGAACGCTGTTTCCTGAATTTCAGGGCCGCTGCCGACATGCCTTCCTTGATCGATTCCTCCGCCATCTGGAAGACCGGCGGCAGGGCGAAGAGCCCGGTCAGCAGAACCACGATGCTGAAGCCGTCCATCAGCTCCAGGCTACCGAAGGTGAAGCGTTCGGTGCCGCTCGTCAGATCCTGCCCGACCGTGCCGATGAGGAGGCCGATGAGCGAGGCCGTGACGCCTTTGACGAGGTCGTCGCCGAGCAGCGCCGAGATGGTGGCAAGGCCGAGCATCGCCAGCCAGAAATATTCCGCCGGCCCGAACAGCAGGCTCACCTTGACGAGCGGCGGCGCGAAGAGGATGAGCGCGACAGCCGAGAGGGCACTGCCGATGACGCCGGAAACGACCGCGACCTGCAGCGCATAGGCGGCCTCGCCCCGTTTCGTCATCTCGTAGCCGTCGAGGATGGTGGCGACGGAGGCCGGCGTGCCAGGCACGCGCATGAGGATGGCGGGAATGGCGCCGCCGTAGCTGCCCGCGTTGTACATGCCGGCCATCATGCCGAGGGCGAACAGCGGATCGAGCCCGAAGGTGATGGGAATGAGGATGGCGATGCCGGTCGTCACCGTGAGGCCAGGCAACGCGCCGACGACGAGGCCGGCGACAGAGCCGATGACGACGGCGAGAAGATTGGCCGGCGCGAAGACGTGCGGCAGGGCATGGATAAGGGCATCGATCACCGCACCGTCTCCCACAGGTGCATCAGGACGTCGGGCGGCAGGGGCCGCTCGAGGACGACATTGAAGATGAGGACGATCGCGGCAAGCGTGCCGAGGGCGAGCGGGACGGTGAGCGCGAGGCGCCGATAGCCGAGCACGAACGGCAGGCCGACGGCGAGCGCGAAGCTCGGCAGCAGGTAGCCGGCGACGCCGATGGCCGCGACATAGGCGACGAGGATCACGACCGCGAGCAGGAAGCGCGGCAGATGGGCGAAGAACGGCTGCCCGCCGGCTTCGGTGCCGTGCCGGAGCTGGCGCACGGTGACGATGAGGCCGCACAGGGCGAGCAGTGCCGCCAGCACGCGCGGGAAGGCCGCGCTCTCGGCCGGATAATCGGCCGAGAGGACGAATACCGCACCCGCGACGGCGATCAGCGCCGCCGCGAACACGATCTCGACGATGCGTCGAGAGGGACCGGTCGTCACCGCCACGGCGAGACCTTCCAGGTCGCCTCGAGGTCGGCGGTGCTCTTTTCGAGGAAGGCCTTGTAGTCACCCGAGGCAAGATAGTGTAGCGGGATCTCCGCCTTCTTGGCCGCCTCGAGGTATTCTGGATCGTTCAGAGCCTTGTCGACCGCCGCTTCGAGCTTGGCGACGATATCGGCAGGAATGCCCTTGGGCGCGGCGATGCCACGCGATGACCCGGCGACGACGTCATACCCCTGTTCGCGGAAGGTCGGCGCATCCTTCAGATAGTCCGAGCGCCCCTCGCTCATGACGCCGATGACGCGGATCTCGCCCTCGCGCGACAGCTGCAGCGCCTCGCTGAGGTTCATCGTCGCCGCGGGGATGTGGCCGCCGAGCACCGCCTGGCGCACCGGCGCCGTGCCGCCGAAGGGCGCGTGCGTCAGCTTGACGTCGGCCAGGCGCTCGAAATTGAGGATGGTGATGTGCTCGGACGAGCCGACGGCGCCGGACGTGCCGATGGCGATCGAGCCGGGCTTCGCCTTGGCCGCCTCGACGAGATCCTTCACGGACTGGTACGGGCTGTTCTTGCCGACGACGAGCACGCCCGGGTCGTAGACGAGGTTCGCGATGGGCTGGAAGTCGTCCATCTTGAACTTGGCCTTGCCCTCGACAACGAGCGCATTGATGGCCGGTACGTTGATGAAGCCAATGGTGTAGCCGTCCGGCTTGGCCTGAGCGACTGCCGTCCAGCCGATCTCGCCGCCGGCGCCGGGCTTGTTGATGACGGCGATGCGCGCGCCGCCGCCGAGGTGCTTCTCCATGAAGCTCGCGATCGAGCGGGCGGCAACGTCGGTGCCGCCGCCCGGCGCGAAGGCGACGATCATCTCGATCGGCTTCGTTGGATAATCTGCCGCAAGGGCGCTGCCGGACAACGCGACGGCGGCAACCACTCCCATGACCCCTGCGCGGAAAACTCGTTTCATCTGCTCCACTCCTCCGAAAATCCGCCGCATCGGAACGGCGGCGCACTGCCGATCTTGTTGTCCTCTATAACGGCCAACGTGTTCTTTTCAACGTACAACAGAAAGACGGTTCTGCCGGCACGACGGCCTGACGATAGCGCAGGAGCAGCGGAATAGGTTTTCCTTTCACGCCGCTGCCGGCCCCTGCCCCGAAAATGCCGTGCGGACGCTCCTCCGTGGTTGAAATATTACTGTCACCCACCGTGTGGAGCCGAACAGGGGCACCGGCCGAAAATTCTGCTATTGAGGGCCCCAATCGGCCGCTGCCGCCCGACACCGAGGCTCGACATGAAACCGTCCCGCGACATCGAGGTGCTCCTTGCCATCATGGCGGCGCTGCGCACGCCCGGCACCGGTTGCCCCTGGGATCTCGAACAATCCTTCGAGACCATCGTGCCCTATACGATCGAGGAGGCCTATGAGGTGGCCGATGCGATCGAGCGGCGGGATTTCCTCGACCTGCGCGATGAGCTCGGCGATCTCCTGCTGCAGGTCGTTTTCCATGCCCGCATGGCGGAGGAAGAGGGCCTGTTCGCTTTCGGCGATGTCGTTCAGGCAATCACCGCCAAGCTCATCCGCCGCCATCCGCACGTCTTCGGCGAGGCGCGCGATCTCGCGCCGGAGGCGGTGAAGGCGCTCTGGCACGACATCAAGCGGCAGGAGAAGGACGAACGTCGCCGCGAGCGCTCCACCGCGGGCGGGGAGGAGGACGCGCCCCGCGGCCTCCTCGCCGACGTGCCCAAGGTGCTGCCCGCGTTGACAAGGGCCGAGAAGCTGCAGCGCAAGGCGGCGACGGTCGGCTTCGACTGGACGGATCGGCGGGCCGTCGTTGACAAGATCCGCGAGGAGCTTCGCGAGGTGGAGGAGACGCTCGATTCGACCGACCGGGCGGCTCAGCAGGACGAGATCGGCGACCTGCTCTTCGCCGTCGCCAATCTCGCTCGCCACCTCGAAATCGACCCGGAGGCGGCGCTGCGCGGCACCAATACCAAGTTCGAGCGCCGCTTCCGCTTCATCGAGCAAGTCGTTGAAGGCCAGGGCGCATCCATGGCCGACGTCTCCCTCGAGGACATGGAGGACATCTGGCAGGAAGCCAAGCGCAGGGAACGCGAGGGCGCGTGAGGCTCAGGCCGCGACGCGCCGCGCGCCGGGGCAGCGCCGGGTCAGGCGTGCCTCCTTGTCGGGCGACAGGCGGATGGTCAGCGCGATGTGTCCGTCCTCGCCCTCCTCGCGCCTGAGGATTTCGGCCTCCTCATAGAGCCAGTTGAGCGTCGCCCCCTCCGTCGGGGCGAGGTCCACCCGGTAGACGGGCCTGCCGGCGGCGATGCGCGCCTCGATCTCGGCGAGCAGGGCGTCGATGCCATATCCGGTCTGGGCCGACACGAGCACCGGCTGCGGCCCTTCACCCTTGCGAACGGCGAGCGCGGCGAGGCGCTCGCGGCCCGCTTCATCGAGCAGGTCAGCCTTGTTCCAGACCTCGATGAGGCTGCGTTGGCGGGTTTCGTCGATGCCGAGCTCGCGCAGGATGGTCTCGACGTCGGCCGCCTGGGCTTCGGTATCCTCGTGCGACACATCGCGCACGTGCAGGAGCACGTCGGCCTCGACGACGTCTTCCAGCGTCGCGCGGAAGGCGGCAACGAGCATCGTCGGCAGATCGGAAATGAAGCCGACGGTATCGGAGAGGATGGCCTTCTCCCCGTGCGGCAGGGTGATGGCGCGCGCCGTCGGGTCGAGCGTCGCAAACAGCATGTCCTCGGCCATCACCGAGGCGGTGGTGAGCCGATTGAACAGCGTCGACTTGCCGGCGTTGGTGTAACCGACCAGCGCGATGACGGGATAAGGCACGCGCCGGCGGCTGGCGCGGTGCAGCGAGCGGGTGCGCTTGACCTGCTCGAGGTCGCGCTCGATCCGCGTCATGCGCTCCTGGATGATGCGTCGATCCGCCTCGATCTGCGTCTCACCGGGACCGCCGAGAAAGCCGAAGCCGCCGCGCTGGCGTTCGAGGTGCGTCCACGAGCGCACCAGCCGGCTCTTCTGATAGGCCAGATGCGCCAGCTCGACCTGGAGCGCGCCCTCGCGCGTCCGGGCCCGGCGGCCGAAGATCTCGAGAATGAGCCCGGTGCGGTCGATGACCTTGCACCCCCAGGCCCGTTCCAGATTGCGCTGCTGCACCGGCGACAGCGCGCAGTCCATCACCACGAGGCCGATGTGGGAGGCCTTGATGGCTCCGGTCAGCTCCTCGACCTTGCCCTTGCCGAGATAGGTCGACGGGCGCACGTCGTCGAGCGTCACGATGAAGGCCTCGACGACGTCGAGGTCGATGGCGCGCGCGAGGCCCACCGCTTCGTCGAGCCGCGCCTGCGGATCCCGCAGGTTCGCTCCGCCCTCCTCCCGCACGCGTGCCTTGCGCGCAGGATAAGGACCGACAACGAAGGTCGCGGTCCCCGAAGCGACGGTCTTCTCAGGCTCGTTCAGGTGCGCGGCAAGCGCGCCCTTTCGGTTTTTCGGTTCGGTCAAGTCAGGCCTTTTCGCCGCCCTCTTCGCCCTGCTCGAAGAGCTGAATCGGATGGCCTGGCATGATCGTCGAAATCGCATGCTTGTAGACAAGCTGCGAATGGCCATCCCGGCGCAGAAGGACGCAGAAGTTGTCGAACCAGGTCACGACGCCCTGCAGCTTCACGCCATTGACGAGGAAGATCGTCAGCGGAACCTTGTTCTTACGGACGTTGTTGAGAAAAGTGTCTTGCAGGTTCTGCGTGCGTTCGCCCGCCATTGTTGAGCCTCGTCAGCCGTGCCGCCGCCGGTCCGCGGCGCGCTTTTGTTGTTCTTGCCCGCTGGAGAGAATCGTCCCAGGCCCAGGGCATATCAGACCGGTTGGTATCATTACAAAGGCATAGGACTTTACGCGCAAGTGGTCTTGCGCGCATTAAGTTTGTTTATTGCGGTTTCGGGCAAGTTGCGCCGTGGAATGGAGCGTGCGCCCGAGGCCGTGGCGCGGAGTGCGCCTTGCCGGTCCGCTCACGAGCCGATCCCCAGCGACTTGAGCTTGCGATGCAGGGCTGAGCGCTCCATGCCGATGAATTCGGCCGTGCGCGAGATGTTGCCCGAGAAGCGGTTGATCTGTGCGATCAGATATTCGCGCTCGAAAATCTCGCGCGCATCGCGCAGTGGCAGGCTCATCAGCTTTTCGCCGCCCGCCCCGGCCGGTGTCGTCGGCACGAGCGAGCCGATCTCGGCCGGCAGCATCTCGGCGGTGATGGAGACCTCCGGATCGCCGCCGGCAAGAATCATCAGCCGTTCAACGTTGTTGCGCAACTGGCGGACATTGCCGGGCCAGTCGTGCGTCTGCAACACGGCCATGGCATCCTCGGCGATGAGGCGCTTGGCAAGGCCGGTTGCCGACGAGATCTGGTCCATGAAGAAGTCGACCAGTTCGGGCACGTCCTCGCGCCGCTCGGCGAGCGAGGGCACGCGGATCGGCACGACGCTGAGGCGGTGGAACAGGTCCTCGCGGAACCGGCCCGCGGCGATGGCTTCCGTCAGGTCGTGGCTCGTCGAGGAGATGATGCGCACGTCGACATGGACGCGTGTTGCCCCGCCGACGCGCTGGAAGTTCTGGTCCACGAGAACGCGCAGAATGCGGTTCTGCGTCTCGCGTGGCATGTCGGCGATCTCGTCGATGTAGAGCGTGCCGCCGTGGGCTTCCTCGAGCGCGCCGGTGCGGCGCGCCCTGCCCTCGCCGGCCTCCACGCCGAAGAGCTCGCTCTCCATGTTCTCGGGCGTGATTGTCGCCGCGTTGATGACCACGAAGGGTCCATTGGCCCGGCTTGAGAGGCCGTGCAGCGTGCGTGCCGTCAGCTCCTTGCCGACCCCCGGCGCGCCGGTGATGAGCACGCGCGCGTTCGTCGGCGCGGTGCGCTCCACCGCCTGCCGCAGCTGGTTGATGGCAGCCGAGCGGCCGACAATGCGGCTCGCCTGAACCGAGCGCGTGCGCAGTTCCTTGATCTCGCGCTTGAGGCGTGAGGCCTCGAGCGCGCGCTCGGCGACGAGCACCAGCCGGTCCGCCTTGAACGGCTTCTCGATGAAGTCGTAGGCGCCGCGCTTGATGGCGGAAACGGCCGTCTCGATGTTGCCATGGCCGGAGATCATGATCACCGGAAGTTCGGGGTGGTTCTCCTTGATGTTGTCGAGAACCTGCAGCCCGTCGAGCCGGCTGCCCTGCAGCCAGATATCGAGGAAGACGAGGTGCGGCCGCCGTTGCTCGATGCTGGCCAGCGCCTCGTCGGAGCTGCCGGCGGTGCGCGTGCGGTGCCCCTCGTCCTCCAGAATTCCGGCCACGAGCTCGCGGATATCGGCCTCGTCGTCAACGACCAGGATGTCTGCACTCATCCGTCCTGCCCCGTATGCAATGCCGCGGCTCTCGCGCGCCCGCCCTCATCGGGCGAATCTTCGGCCGCGTCGGTCATGGGAAACCACAGCCTGACACGGGCGCCCGAGCGCCCGCGCTCGTCCGGCGGCGCATCGATGAGCTCGATGCCGCCGCCGTGGTCTTCGAGAATCTTGCCGACGATGGCGAGGCCGAGACCCGTGCCCCCCTCTCGCGTCGTCATGTAGGGTTCCAGCAGCCGCTGGCGCCCTTCGCGCGGGAAGCCCTTGCCATTGTCGGCGATGTCGATGACGACGCGCCCGCCGTCCTCGCGCGTGACGGCGACAGCAATGCGGCCGGGCCCGCGCTCCTCCTCCGGCACGGCGAGGACCGCCTCGGTGGCGTTCTTGACAATGTTCGTCACCGCCTGGGAGATCAGGCGCCGGTCGAAGCGCGCGGCGATGGAATCGGGCTCGTAGCGCTCTTCGAAGGTGATTTCGGGATTGCCGACGCGCATCAGGAAAATGACCTGCCGCACTGTCTCGACCACGTCGTCGTGGGCGAGCGAAGGTTTGGGCATGCGCGCGAAGGACGAGAACTCGTCGACCATGCGCTTGATATCGTCCACCTGGCGCACGATGGTCGCGACGCACTGGTCGAAGACCTCCCGATCGGCAACGATGACCTTGCCGTACTTGCGCCGGATGCGCTCAGCCGAGAGCTGGATCGGTGTCAGCGGGTTCTTGATCTCATGCGCGATACGCCGCGCCACATCGGCCCAGGCCGAGGTGCGCTGGGCAGTAACGAGATCGGTGATGTCGTCGAGGGTGACGACGAAACCCTTGTCTTGGCCAACAGCCTGCTCGCTGGTGACGCGCACCGTGAGCATGCGGTCGCGCCCGTCGCGGTTGATGGAAATCTGCCCCTGCACGAACTGCCGGTGCCGACTTGTGAGAGCCTCCTCCACGAGTTCTGCGAGCTCTGGCACCGCCTCGGCCACGGGACGGCCGACGAGGCGCGACGCTGGCTGGCGCAACAACTGTTCGGTCGAGGGGTTGACGATCGTGATGCGGCCGTGCGCATCCGTGCCCACCACGCCGGCGGAGACGCCGGCGAGCACCGCCTCGGTGAAGCGCCGGCGCTTGTCGAGCACGTCACTCGCCTCCGTGAGGCTGTCGTGCTGCTGGCGCAGCTCGCTCGTCATCTTGTTGAAGGTCGCACCGAGATGGGCAAGATCACCCTCAGCGCGGCGGATCGGCACCTGGACGTAGAAATTGCCGGTCGCCACTTGGTCCGTGGCGTGGATGAGGCGGCGGATCGGTGCGACGAGGCGGTTGGCGAAACTGAGGCCGAGCCATACCGCCGACAGGAGGACGATGAGCGCGACGAGCGCGAACATCGAGGCGAAGGCGATCTGGATCCCGGCCTTCTTCGCTTCGAGCGCCTGGTAATAGGCGACGCCCGCCTCGGCCTCGCCCGGGAAGGAGACGGCGCGCGGATCGACGGCCCGCGCCACGAACAGCACCGCATCGCCATAGGAGGGAAGCTTGATGACGGCGCGGAAGATGTTGCTGTTGCTCGTGATGAGGCAGTCGGCGTCGGTCGGGCTTGCCCCCGCCAGAACCTCCTTGTCCGGCAGGGTGAGGCCCTCGAGCTGTTTGGCTTCGATGCGCTCCATGACCTCGCCGTCCTGTTGGATGAGCATGGCCACGGGAAAGCCGAGATAGAGCGCCCGGGAGGTCATGAAATCCCGGTAGAGCCGCCGGTCGACGTCGAACATCGGCTTGGCGCGATTGAGGTCGTCGGCCATCAGGTAGGTCTCGCGCACCAGCGAGCGGCACTGGCTGTCGCGGTAGGCCTTGGCGATGTCCAGCGTGTTGGTCATCAGCGCCTTGAGCGAACCGGTGAACCAGGGGTCAAGCCCCCGCTCCAGCGTCACCGTGGCGACGATGGCAACGAGCACGGCCGGGAAGGCCGCGACGAGGCTGAACAGCGAGACGATGCGCACGTGCAGCCCCGCCGCGGCGGCGCCCCGGCGCCGTGCGCGAAACAGGCTCCACGTGTCCCACAGGACGATCGCGACAAGCGCGATGACGAGCACGACATTGATGAACAGCGCCCAGACGACGACCTCGTGCGTCGGCAGGATGGGCGTGAGGCCAGCGAGCACGAGAAAGGTGATGAGCGCGCTCGCCAGCGCCGTGACCACGGCAATGGTGCCGACCAGCCCGGAGACGCGCGCCGAGCCCTTTTCGTCGCGCACCGTGCTGCGGGTGCCCTGGTTCGATGTTGACGTCACGAGGCCTCGAATCTTCGAGCCGAACGGCTCAGTCAGCGACTCGACTGCCCTTGTGATGCATCAAGACAACAGTGTTGTCAAAATATGACAGAGCGCAGGGAATGCTCATCGCGCGCTGCGGATCACCTGCATGTCGAGGTCGCGAATTTTCTTCCGCAATGTGTTGCGATTGAGACCGAGCAGCTCCGCCGCCTTGATCTGGTTGCCGCGGGTGGCGGCAAGCGCAGCACCGATCAGCGGCGGCTCGATCTGCCTCAGGATGCGATGATAGAGGCCGGGCGGCGGCAGCCGGTCGGGAAACTCGGCGAAATAGGCGGCAAGATGCTGCTCGACGGCTTCCGAGAGGCTCGCCGGCGCCGCCGTTGCGACCGCGTCATCGGCCGCGAGCGCGCCGACCGGCTCGAGCTCGGCGTCGATGATCGGCGCGGTGATCGTCTCCTGCGGGTAGAGCGCGGCGAGACGGCGCACGAGGTTCTCGAGCTCGCGCACGTTGCCCGGCCAGCGATAGCGCTTGAGCTTGTCGAGGGCCTCGGCGTCGATCTGCTTCCGCGCCAGCCCCTCCTTCTCAATCATGCCGAAGAAATGGCGCGCGAGGTCGGGAATATCCTCGCTGCGCTCGCGCAGCGGCGGCAGGCGCAACGGCACGACGTTGAGGCGGAAGTAGAGATCCTCGCGGAACAGGCCCTGATTGATGGAGACTCTGAGGTCCTTGTTGGTCGCCGCGATGATGCGGACATTGGTCTTGATCGGCACCCGGCCGCCGACGGTCGTGTACTCGCCCTGCTGCAGCACGCGCAGGAGGCGCGTCTGCGCCTCCATGGGCATGTCGCCGATCTCGTCGAGGAAGAGCGTGCCGCCCTCCGCCTGCTCGAAACGCCCGGCGTTGCGGCCGGTGGCACCGGTGAAGGCCCCCTTCTCGTGGCCGAAGAGCTCCGATTCGATGAGGTCGCGCGGGATGGCGGCCATGTTAACGGCGACGAAGGGTCCGTTGCGGCGCTTGCCGTAGTCGTGCAGGGCGCGCGCCACGAGCTCCTTGCCGGTGCCCGACTCACCGGTGATCATCACGGTGAGGTCCGTCGGCATCAGGCGCGCCAGCGCGCGATAGATCTCCTGCATGGCCGGGGAGCGCCCGACGAGGGGTATGTCCTCGCCCTCGATGCCGTGCGCCGAGACAGCGGCCCCCCGCGGGCGCGAGAGGGCGCGGCCGACGATGGCGACGAGCTCCTTCAGGTCGAAGGGTTTGGGCAAATATTCATAGGCGCCGCGCTCGGAGGCGCGGATCGCGGTCATGAACGTGTTCTGCGCGCTCATGACGATGATCGGCAGCTCCGGCCGGATCTTCTTGATGCGCGGCAGCAGGTCGAAGGCATTCTCGTCCGGCATCACGACGTCGGTGATGACGAGGTCGCCCTCGCCCTGCGAAACCCAGCGCCACAGCGTCGCCGCCTGGCCCGTGGAGCGTACGTCATAGCCGGCGCGCGACAGCGCCTGATTAAGGACCGTACGGATTGCTGCATCGTCGTCTGCTACTAGAACGCTGCCGCGCTGCATCTCGTTATCCCATCATGTCCTTGTTGCCCGCCCGTCATGGGCGAGAAGCATCGGCATCAGCAGGCGGAAGGTCGTACGCCGCGGGGCGGACTCGCACTCGACGATGCCGCCGTGATCGCCGATGACCTTGGCAACCAAAGCAAGACCGAGGCCAGTTCCCTGGGCCTTGGTGGTCACGAAGGGATCGAACAAGTTCGGCAGGAGGTCCTGCGGCACGCCCGGACCGTTATCCCGCACGCGGATCTCGAGCGGCAGGCTGAGCCGCTCTTCCGAGCCACGGATCTGCATGCGCACACCCGGGCGGAAGGCAGTGGCCAGCGTGATCTCGCCGTCGACTGCGTCCGGCCCGATTGCCTCGGCCGCGTTCTTCACGAGGTTGAGCAACACCTGGATGAGCTGGTCGCGATTGCCGTAGAGCGGTGGCAGCGACGGGTCGTATTCCTCGACGAAGCGGATATGGCGCGCGAAGCCCGAGACCGCCAGCCGCTTCACGTGGTCGAGCACGTCGTGGATGTTGACGGGGCCACGCTCTATCGGCCGCTCCTCGCCGAAGACCTCCATGCGCTCGACGAGCTTCACGATGCGGTCGCTCTCGTCACAGATGAGGCGCGTGAGCAGGCGGTCATTCTCGTTGGCCGTCGCTTCGAGCAGCTGTGCCGCGCCGCGGATGCCGGAGAGCGGGTTCTTGATCTCGTGCGCCAGCATGGAGCCGAGCGCGGTGATGGACCGGGCCGCGCCGCGATGGGTCAGCTGCCTGTCCATTTTTTCGGCAATTGTCCGTTCTTGCAGCATCAGGACGACGCGGCCACGCGGCTCGGCGAGGGGCGTTGCGAAAACGTCGACGATGCGCGAGCCGCCGAGACGCGGCGAACCGATGTCGACCCGGTATTCGCTGACGCTGGCCCCGCGCTGGCGCACCTCCTCGACGAGTGCGATGACCGGCGAACCGAACGGCAGAAGCTCGCTGAGGCGCTGCCGGCGCAGGAGGTTGAGCCCCGTCTCGAAGAAGCTCTCGGCGGCGATGTTGGCCTGGGTGATGAGCCCCTCGGCATCGACCGTGATGACGGGAAGCGGCAGGACATTGACGATGGCATCGCCGTCCTGTTCGAAACCTCTGTTCATGAGCGGCAACTCTTCGCTCGCGACGATCTCCTGCGCGTTCATGCGGCATCCTCGAGCGGCACGTCGGCAAACATGGCGCGCAGCGCCGCGATGACGTGTTGGGGGGTCTCGGAGGTGACGATCCGCGCCCGCTCGACGCGGGCGAGCTTGCTGCCGAGCGCGATGGCATGTTCGGCATAGGCTGCAAGGTGCTTGCGAGCGTGCCTTAGACCCATCTCGCGGCCGTAGAGTGAAAGAAGCGTCTCATAATGCTCGATGGCAGCTGCGCCGCGCGTCGCGGCGTCGGGTGCCCCGCCCTGCCGGCCGGCATCCCCGGCGAGATCGCGGGCAATCTCGCCGACAAGCCAGGGCCGGCCCACGGCGGCGCGGCCGATCATGACCACATCGGCGCCCGACAGCCGCAAGGCCTCGCGGGCGTCTGCCGAGTCAGCGATGTCGCCGTTGACGACGAGGGGCAAGGAGGTGGCAGCGCGCACAGCCGCGACCGCCGCCCAGTCGGCGCTGCCCTTGTAGAACTGCTGGCGTGTGCGCCCGTGTACGGTGACGAGGCGCACGCCGGCCGCTTCGGCGCGGCGGGCGAGCTCCGGCGCATTGCGGCTCGCGTCATCCCAACCGAGCCGCATCTTCAGGGTGACCGGCACGCGAACGGCGGCGACGACGGCCTCCACCAGCCGTGTGGCATGGTCGAGATCCCGCATCAGCGCCGAGCCGGCCCAGCCGCCCGTCACCTTCTTCGCCGGGCAACCCATGTTGATGTCGATGATGTCGGCGCCCGCCTCCGCCGCGACGCGGGCCCCCTCCGCCATCCAGTGCGGATCGCAGCCGGCGACCTGCACGACGTGCGGCGAGACGCCCTCGCCTTCCGCCCGCATGCGCGCTTCCTCGTCGCCGCGCGCCAGTTCCTGCGAGGCCACCATCTCGGACACGACGAGGGAGGCGCCGAAACGGCGCGCCAGCCGGCGCAGTCCGACGTCCGTCACGCCCGACATGGGCGCGAGGAAAGCACGTCCGTCGATTGCGACAGAGCCGATCGCTAAAGTCATCTGCCCATTTCTTGATCATACACAGCGTTGCATCAAAATTGCGCAAAATCTTGCGCTGCACAATAGGCTCGTTCGCCGCAGCCCGGTGCATTTGCGCTGAGCGCCCCGCCGCCTTATCAGAACGGCCGGGACTCGTCTCGCCCCAACCGGGGTGGACGGTGGAAGAGGTCGAGAGCCGTTCGATGCCGCTCGTTGCAGCCATCATCGTCGCCGCCGGTCGCGGCACACGGGCGCGCCCGCACGCGCTACCCAAGCAGTACCGGCTCCTGGCCGGGCGGCCGCTGGTCGCTCACAGCCTCGCGGCGATGCTGCGTCATCCGGCCATCGCCAAGGTCCTGTGCGTCATCCATCCCGACGACCAAGCCATCTACAACCAGATCGCACGCGGTCTCGAACACGAGGGCAAGCTGCTGCCGGCCGGCTTCGGCGGCGCGACCCGGCAGGCCTCGGTCCACGCAGGCCTCGAGGCACTTGCCGGGCAGATGGGGCGCGCGCCGGACATCATCCTTGTGCATGACGCGGCGCGCCCGTTCCTCTCGCCGCAGCTCATCGACCGGGCGATCGCGGCCGCCGAGCTCTACGGCGCGGCTGTGCCCGGTCTCGCAGTGACGGATACGGTCAAGGTCGTCGGCGCCGATGGCTGCGTGGCCGAGACGCCAGACAGGGCCATGCTGCGCACGGTGCAGACGCCGCAGGCCTTCGCTTTCCCCGCACTTCTCGCCGCCCATCGCGCGGCCGCCGAGCGAGGCATCGACGGCTTCACCGACGACGGCGCCATCGCCGAATGGGCGGGCGGCACCGTCCACATCTTTCCCGGAGAGGCGCGGAACGTGAAACTGACGACCGGCGAGGACTTCGTTGAGGCGGAACGGCGCCTGTCGGCACAGCGCGACATGACGGTGCGCTTCGGCATCGGCTATGACGTGCACACCTTCGGCGAGGGCGATCACATCATGATCGGCGGCATCGCCATCGCGCACGAGCGCGGCATCGTCGCCCATTCGGATGGCGACGTGGTGCTGCATGCCCTAACCGATGCTTTGCTCGGCGCCATCGCGGAGGGCGACATCGGCACCCATTTCCCCCCGTCCGACCCGCAGTGGAAGGGCGCATCCTCCGACCTCTTCCTGCGCGATGCCGGCGAGCGCGTGCGCCGGCGCGGCGGCATCATCGACAATGTCGACGTCATCGTCGTCTGCGAGCGGCCCCGCATCGGGCCGCATCGCGAGGCCATTCGCGCACGGATCGCCGAGATCCTCGGCATCGGCACGGGGCAGGTTTCCGTCAAGGCGACGACCTCGGAAGGGCTCGGCTTCACCGGCCGGCGCGAGGGCATCGCCGCCCAGGCGAGCGCCACAGTGCGCCTGCCGGCATCCTCGGAGGGACAGGCATGATCGACGGTGCCATTCTCGCCCAGGCGGAGGCCCTGCTCGCGGCCTGCCGCCAGCGCGGCCTGAAGATCGCCACGGCCGAATCCTGCACCGGCGGGCTCGTCGCCGGCGCGCTCACAGCCATCGCCGGATCGTCCGACGTCGTCGAGCGCGGCTTCGTCACCTATTCCAACGAGGCGAAGGTCGAAGCCATCGGCGTCGATGCGGATCTGATCGGCGAACACGGTGCTGTCAGCGAGCCGGTGGCGCGGGCCATGGCCACGGGCGCCCTCGCCCGTTCGCGGGCCGATCTCGCCGTTGCCGTCACCGGTATCGCGGGCCCCGGCGGAGGCAGCGCGGCAAAGCCGGTCGGCCTCGTTCATTTCGCCGTGGCCATGCGTACCGGCAAGGTCCTCCATCGGGAGGAGCGTTTGGGCGACATCGGCCGCTCCGAGGTGCGGCGATTGTCGGTGGCGGTAGCCCTCACGATGCTCGAAGAGGCCTGTGCCGGGGCTTGACCTGGCTTCAGGCCCGGGCAGCCACGCTTCCGCCTCGGCCGTAGACCTCCCGGGCCCGCTCCTCGAACGCTTCCGCGAACTTGTGGAAGGCGCGCTCGAAGACCGCGCCCATGACGAGGCCGAGCGCCATGCTCTTGAACTCGTAGGAAATGAAGAAATCCACCTCACAGCCACCATTATCAAGGTGAAGGAAGGCCCAACGGTTCTCGAGATGACGGAAGGGCCCATCAACATATTCAACCAGGATGCGCATGCGCGGCCTGTCGAGAGTGACGCGGCTCGTGAAGGTCTCGCGGATAGCCTTGTAGCCGACTGTCATGTCGGCGACGAGGGTCTCCACCCCCTCGCCGCTGGCGGCGCGCCGGCGCACGCGCAGTGCCTCGCACAGCGGCAGGAATGCGGGATAGCGTTCCACATCCGCCACGAGGTCGAACATCTGCGCCGGCGTGTGCGGCACGCGACGCTTGTTGCGAAACGACGGCATGATGCCCGTCAGGCGCCCAGCCTGGCCGCGCGTGCCGCCTTCAGCCGCTCGAAATCCTCGCCGGCATGGTGCGAGGAGCGCGTCAGCGGGCTCGACGACACCATGAGGAAGCCCTTGGCATAGGCCGTCGTCTCATAGGCCTTGAACTCGTCCGGCGTGACGAAGCGGACGATGGGATGGTGCTTCTTCGTCGGCTGCAGGTACTGGCCGACGGTGAGGAAGTCGACGTCGGCCGCCCTCAGGTCGTCCATGAGCTGCAGCACCTCGTTCCGCTCCTCGCCAAGGCCGACCATGATGCCGGACTTCGTGAAGATGGTCGGGTCGAGCTCCTTCACGCGCTGAAGGAGGCGCACCGAGTGGAAATAGCGTGCCCCCGGCCGTACCTTGAGGTACTTCGACGGTACCGTCTCGAGATTGTGGTTGAACACGTCCGGCCGCGCCTTCACCACGACCTCGAGCGCGCCTTCCTTGCGCAGGAAGTCCGGCGTCAGCACCTCGATGGTCGTCTTCGGCGAGCGGGCGCGGATGGCGGCGATGACCTCGGCGAAATGCTGCGCGCCGCCGTCGGCGAGATCGTCACGGTCGACCGAGGTGATGACGACGTGGCTGAGGCCGAGCTTCTCGACGGCCTTGGCGACGCCCTCCGGCTCGTCCCTGTCGAGCGGCTGGGGCATGCCGGTCTTGACATTGCAGAAGGCGCAGGCGCGCGTGCACGTATCCCCCATGATCATGAAGGTCGCGTGCTTCTTCTCCCAGCACTCGCCGATATTGGGGCAGCCAGCCTCCTCGCAGACCGTCACGAGCTTGTTCTCGCGCACGATGCGATTGGTCTCGGCCCACTTGGGCGAACCCGGTGCCTTCACGCGGATCCAGTCCGGCTTGCGCATCACGGGCTGGTCCGGCCGATGGGCCTTTTCGGGGTGGCGCGGGCGTGGGTCGCGATTGAGCAGGTCGAGAACGACAGCCATCAGACATCTCCGCGGGGTCGCCCCTCGCGGACGACCTCTCTTGGTTATGTATTTGCAGGCCGTCTCGCAAGTAGGCAAGCCAGTTCGGGCGCGGCAAAGCGCCCTTCATCAAGGCACGGCTCCGCGCGCAGAATGTGCAATATCCTCCTCGCGCAGAACCTCAGGCGTTTTATGCGCGTGAAATCGCACGCTACCATCGCCGCCTGATCAGGCTGAGCAGGAACAGAAGCACAACGGCGCCGATCGTTGCCACGACGAGGCTGACCAACAGACTTCTGCCTGCCGGCATCAGGCCGAGCGCGCCGAGGATCGACGGCCCGATCAGGGCGCCGATGAGGCCGACGATGAGATTGGTGAGGAGACCGTGGTTGCGGTTCATCACCTTCTCGGCGATGAAGCCCGCCAGAATACCGATAAGAATGAGCCAGAGAAGATTGATGCCTTGAACTCCGAGAATACCGACCCCTTGCATGAATGCCCCCTTGCAATCGAGAAAAAGAGCGCAACCAAGGATCGCTCCTCTTCGCCTCGACAGCAAGGAGTCGGTACAAGTTCTGTACGCGCCGCTCATCGTGCGGCGCGCACGATCCTCAGACGTGAATGACGCGTCCGTAGGCGTCGAGCACGGATTCGTGCATCATCTCCGACAAGGTCGGGTGCGGGAAGACGGCGTGGATGAGCTCCTCCTCCGTCGTCTCCAGGTTCATGGCGATGACGAAGCCCTGGATGAGCTCCGTCACCTCCGCGCCGACCATGTGGGCACCGAGGAGGCGTCCGGTCTTCTTGTCGAAGATGGTCTTGACGAGGCCGTCCGGCTCGCCGAGAGCGATGGCCTTGCCGTTGCCGACGAAGGGGAAGCGGCCGACGCGCACATCGTAGCCCGCCTCTTTGGCCTTCGCCTCCGTGAGGCCGACGGACGCGACCTGCGGGTGGCAATAGGTGCAGCCCGGGATCATCGCCTTGTCCATGGCGTGCGTGGGCAGACCCTTGATGGTCTCGACGCAGATGACGCCTTCGTGCTCGGCCTTGTGGGCAAGCATCGGCGGGCCGGCGACGTCGCCGATGGCGTAGATGCCCGGAACGTTGGTGCGGCCCAGCCCGTCGGTGACGACGCAGCCGCGCTCCGTCTTCACCCCGAGCTTGTCGAGGCCGAGGTTCTCGATGTTGCCGACGACGCCGACGGCGGAGATGACGCGATCGACCGTGATCGTCTGCTTGGCGCCCTTCTCGTCCTCGATATGGGCGGTGACGCTGTCGGCCGCCTTGTCGAGCTTCGTCACCTTGGCGCCAGTCAGGATCTTGATGCCCTGCTTCTCGAAGCGCTTGCGCGCGAAGCCGGCGATCTCGGCGTCCTCGACGGGCAGGATCTGCGGCAGCACCTCCACCACCGTGACCTCGGCGCCCATGGTGCGGTAGAAGGAGGCGAATTCGATGCCGATGGCGCCGGAGCCGACGACGAGCAGCGACTTCGGCATCTTCTCGGGCACCATGGCCTCGAAATAGGTCCACACCAGCTTCTTGTCCGGGTCGAGGCCGGGCAGCACGCGCGGGCGCGCGCCGGTGGCGACGATGATGTGCTTGGCCTGATAGGTGCCGGGCGGCTGCGCACCCTTGGGCGCCTCGATGGGCGCGCCCTGGACCGACTTCGTCGGCGCCTTGACGACGACCTCGCCCGGCTTGGTGATGTTGGCCTCGCCCCAGATGACGTCGACCTTGTTCTTCTTGAGCAGGAATCCGACGCCGGTGTTGAGCTGGCTGGAAACGCCGCGCGAGCGCTTCACCACCGCCGCCGTATCCACCTTCATCGCGCCCTCGAGCACGAGGCCGTAATCCTTGGCATGGGTGGCGTAGTGGTAGATCTCGGCCGAGCGCAGCAGCGCCTTGGTGGGGATGCAGCCCCAGTTGAGGCAGATGCCGCCGAGGTGCTCGCGCTCGACCACCGCCGTCTTGAAGCCGAGCTGCGCCGCGCGGATGGCGGTTACGTAGCCGCCGGGACCGGCGCCGATGATGATGATGTCGTAGCTGGACATGTCAGGCTCTCTCCTCCCCTCCCTGCACGGGAGGGGATTGGTGGCGCTCGCGGCTCAGACCAGCAGCCCCATCGGATTCTCGATGAGCTGCTTGAAGGCGGCGATCAGTTCGGCACCGAGCGCGCCGTCGACGGCGCGGTGGTCGGTCGACAGCGTCACCGTCATCACCGTGGCGACGGCGGGCGCGTCATTCTTGACGATGACCCGCTTCTCACCCGCGCCGACGGCGAGGATGGTCGCGTGCGGCGGGTTGATGACGGCCGAGAAGTCCCGGATGCCGAACATGCCGAGGTTCGACACGGCGGTGGAGCCGCCCTGGTATTCCTCGGGCT
The DNA here is from genome assembly GCF_001418005.1 of Chelatococcus sambhunathii. Taxonomy (GTDB): domain Bacteria; phylum Pseudomonadota; class Alphaproteobacteria; order Rhizobiales; family Beijerinckiaceae; genus Chelatococcus_A; species Chelatococcus_A sambhunathii. The sequence continues at coordinate 436,601 of NZ_LIOL01000002.1, forward strand.
TGAGCTTGCGGGCGCGGGCCCTCGCCGCGTAGTCCTTCATCTCGTTGGAGATGGTGGACAGCGATTTCGTCTCGGCCTTGCGCACCACGGGCGTGATAAGGCCGCCGGGGATCGAGACCGCAACGCCGACATCCGCCTGCTTGTGGCGCAGCATGGCGTTGTCCGTCCACGAGACGTTGGCGTCCGGCACGCGCATCAGCGACAGGGCCAGCGCCTTGATGACGAAGTCGTTGACCGAGACCTTGTAGGCGGGCTTGCCGTCCTCGCCCTTCGGTGCGGCGGCGTTGATCTGTTCGCGCAGCGCGAGCAGCGCGTCGAGCTCGCAATCCACCGACAGGTAGAAGTGGGGAATGGTCTGCTTCGATTCCGTCAGGCGGCGCGCAATCGTCTTGCGCATGGAATCGTGCGGCACCTCCTCGTAGGAGCCGGGCTCGAAAAGCTTCTTGATCTGCTCGTCGCCCATGCCGGCCGGAGCGGGCGCAGGTGCCGTCTTGGGGGCCGGGGCAGCAGCGGGGACGGCCGCTGCCGCGGGCTTGGCGCCGCCGGCGAGCGCGGATTTCACGTCCCGCTCGACGACGCGCCCGTGCGGGCCGGAACCGGCGATGGCGGCGATGTCGATCCCCGCCTCCTTCGCGAGGCGCCGCGCGAGCGGCGAGGCGAAAACGCGGTTGCCGTCGGCGACCGGCGCGGGGCCGGCCTTGGCGGCGGGGGCCGGCGCTTCGGCCCTGGTGGGCTCCACCTTGGGCTCTTCAGCCTTGGGCGCCTCGGCCTTGGCGGGCTCCTTGGCAGCTTCCTTAGGAGCTTCCTTGGTCGGCGCGCCGCCCGAGGCGGAAACCGCCTTCGGGTCCTCGCCCTCGGCGGCGAGAACGGCGATGACGTCGTTCACCGGCACGTCGCTGGTGCCCTCGGGCACCACGATCTTCGCCAGCACGCCCTCGTCGACGGCCTCCACCTCCATGGTGGCCTTGTCCGTCTCGATCTCGGCGAGGATGTCGCCGGACTTGACGGCATCCCCTTCCTTCTTGAGCCATTTGGCGAGATTGCCCTTCTCCATCGTCGGCGACAGGGCGGGCATCAGGATGTTGATCGGCATGGGCCCCTCCCCGCGTCAGGCGTAAGCGACGGCCTTGACCGCGGCGACCACCTCGGCCACCGACGGCAGGGCAAGCTTCTCGAGATTGGCGGCATAGGGCATCGGCACATCCTTGCCCGAAACGCGCAGCACCGGCGCGTCGAGATAGTCGAAGGCGCGCTCCATGACGCGGGCGGCTATCTCGGCGCCGACGCCGGACTGCTGCCAGCCCTCTTCCACCGTGACGCAGCGGCCTGTCTTCTTCACCGATTCAATGATGGTGTCGGTGTCCATCGGGCGGATGGTGCGCAGATCGATGACCTCGGCCTCGATACCCTCCCTCGCAAGCTCCTCGGCTGCCTTCAGGGCGTAGGTCATGCCGATGGACCAGGCGACGATGGTGACGTGCGACCCGGCACGGGCGATGCGCGCCTTGCCGATGGGCAGGACGTAGTCGTCGAGCTTCGGCACCTCGAAGCTGTGGCCGTAGAGGATCTCGTTCTCGAGGAAGATGACTGGATTGGGATCGCGGATCGCCGCCTTGAGCAGGCCCTTGGCGTCGGCCGCCGTATAAGGCGCGACGACCTTCAGGCCCGGGATGTGGCTGTACCAGGCGGCATAGTCCTGGCTGTGCTGGGCCGCGACGCGGGCGGCGGCGCCGTTGGGGCCACGAAAGACGATGGGGCAGCCGAGCTGGCCGCCCGACATGTAGAGCGTCTTCGCCGCCGAGTTGATGATCTGGTCGATCGCCTGCATGGCGAAGTTGAAGGTCATGAACTCGACGATCGGCTTGAGGCCCGTGAAGGCCGCCCCGACGCCGAGGCCGGCGAAGCCGTGCTCGGTGATCGGCGTGTCGACCACGCGGTCGGCGCCGAACTCCTGCAGGAGGCCCTGCGTGACCTTGTAGGCGCCCTGGTATTCGGCGACCTCCTCGCCCATGACGAAAACGGCCTCGTCGCGGCGCATTTCCTCGGCCATGGCGTCGCGCAGCGCCTCACGTACCGTCATCTTCACCATCTCGGTGCCGGCGGGCACCTCGGGATCGGGCTGGGCACTCACCACCGCGGGGGCCGCGACGGCCGAGACGGGGGCCTCGTGCTGCTTGGCCGAGACCTGCGGCGCCTCGCCGGCCGGCGCCTGCGCAGGCGCCGCGGGCGTGGCAGCGGTGCTGTTGGCGACGCTGCCGGCATCCTCGCCCTCGCCGGCGATGACGGCGATCGGCGTATTGACGGCCACGTCCTCGGTGCCTTCGCCGACGAGGATCTTGGCGAGGACGCCCTCGTCGACGGCCTCCACCTCCATGGTGGCCTTGTCCGTCTCGATCTCGGCGATCACGTCGCCGGACTTGACGCTGTCACCTTCCTTCTTGAGCCATTTGGACAGTTTGCCGCTCTCCATCGTGGGGGACAGCGCGGGCATCAGGATATCGATGGGCATGGGGCGATCTCGGAGCAAAGCATTACGGGCGATCGAAGCGGCGGCTCTACCCCGCCCGGCCGCATCCGCACCGGGCGGACACGGCGACGGGGCGGCCGGCCCTACTTCAGGATGTCGGTGTAGAGCTCGGTGACGTCGGGCTCGGGATCGTTCGTGGCGAACTCGGCCGCCTCGTTGACGATCTCACGCACCTTGGCGTCGACAGCCTTCAGTTCGTCCTCGCTGAGCTTCCACTGATCGATGAGGCGGCGACGCACCTGCTCGATCGGATCATGCTCCTCGCGCATGCGCTGCACCTCGTCCTTCGAGCGATACTTCGCCGGATCGGACATGGAGTGGCCGCGGTAGCGGTAGGTCTGCATTTCCAGGATGTAGGGACCCTTGCCGGACCGGGCCCATTCGATGGCGCGCTCGCCGGCAGCCATGACGGCACGCACGTCCATGCCGTCCACCTGCTCGCCGGGAATGTTGAAGGAGGCGCCGCGCTTGGAGAAATCGGTCTGCGCGGAGGCGCGAGAGACCGAGGTGCCCATGGCGTAGCGGTTGTTCTCGATGACGAAGACCACCGGCAGCTTCCACAGCTCGGCCATGTTGAAGCTCTCGTACACCTGGCCCTGGTTGGCGGCGCCGTCGCCGAAATAGGTCAGGCAGACGTTGCCGTTCTTGCGGTAGCGGTTGGCGAAGGCGATGCCGGTGCCGAGCGAGACCTGGGCGCCGACGATGCCATGCCCACCGTAGAAGTGCTTCTCCTTGGAGAACATGTGCATCGAGCCACCCTTGCCCTTGGAGTATCCTCCGCGGCGGCCGGTGAGCTCGGCCATGACGCCCTTCGAATCCATGCCGCAGGCCAGCATGTGGCCGTGGTCACGATAGCCGGTGATGACCTGGTCGCCTTCCTTCGTGGCCATCTGCATGCCGACGACCACGGCCTCCTGGCCGATGTAGAGGTGGCAGAAGCCGCCGATGAGGCCCATGCCGTACATCTGCCCCGCCTTCTCCTCGAAGCGGCGGATCAGCAACATTTCGCGATAGGCGAAGAGATCCTGTTCCTTCGTGAAGCCCGCCGCGCCCTTCTTCGGAGCCTGCGACTGCGTCTTTCTTGCAGTACGCGATTTTGCGGCAGATGGCGCGGCATCCGAGCGCGATGCCTTACGAGCGGCTACAGCCATGAACATCCTCCCAACGGGGTTGTTGAGCGGTGTTGTAGCGCAGCCGCGCGCCGAAGGCGAGCCCCATCGGCACAGGATAAATGGATACGTTTGAAACTAACCGGCTGATATCAGTGTCGTTTTTTCAGTTAACCCGACTCCGGTTAAGCAACCTCGACTACCCGCCGTAGCGACTTTTCCGCACGCCTTCAGTGCTTCTGGGCCGGCAACATCACGACGACATCGTTGGGATGCACGAAACCGAGCTCTTCACGCGCCAGTTCCTCTAGAATGTCCCGATCCACCGACTGGGCGCGCATGAGGGCGATGCGTGTCTCCCACTCGCCGCGCCGTTCCTTCAAGTCTGCAAGCTCGCCCTTGAGCTCCGCGATTTCCGCCTCGAACGACTGTCTGGCCTCGAGCCCGCGCGCGCCGCTGTGCGCGTGGACGACGAAATAGCCGACCACCGCGCTCGATACACCGTAGAGCACGAGCGGGATGAGGACCGAGCGAAGGCGTTTGCGAATAACCATGGAGCGAGCATGGAAGCCCATGGTTAAGGATACATTAAGGGCCAGTGCCCCGGAAAGCGCGCTGTTCCCTCCCCCTTAGCGGGGAGGATTAGGGAGGGGGGAGCGCACGTAGGACGAAATGCGCCATGTGTCTCGTCAAGACCCCTACCCCTACCCCTCCCCGCAAGGGGGAGGGGAACATCGGCGATCCTTACCTCAGCGGCGCGCCTTCAGCGCCGTGCGGCCCGCGTAGACCGCCTGCTTGCCGAGCTCTTCCTCGATGCGAATGAGCTGGTTGTATTTGGCGAGCCGGTCGGAACGGGCGAGCGAGCCGGTCTTGATCTGCCCGCAGTTGGTCGCGACGGCGAGATCGGCGATGGTCGCGTCCTCCGTCTCGCCGGAGCGGTGCGACATCACGGCCGTGTAGCCGGCACGGTGGGCCATGTCGACGGCGGCGAGCGTCTCGGTGAGCGAGCCGATCTGGTTGACCTTGACGAGGATGGAATTGGCCGTGCCCTTCGCGATGCCTTCTGCAAGGCGCTTGACGTTGGTGACGAAGAGATCGTCGCCGACGAGCTGGCACTTCGCTCCGATGAGATCGGTCAGGGCCTTCCAGCCCGCCCAGTCATCCTCGGCCATGCCGTCCTCGATCGAGGCGATCGGATAATCGGCGACGAGCTTGGCGAGATACTTCGCCTGGGCCTCGGGATCGCGCGTCGTGCCCTCGCCCTCGTAGACATAGGCGCCGTTCTTGAAGAACTCGGTAGCGGCGCAGTCGAGCGCCAGCATCACATCCTCGCCAGGCTTGTAGCCCGCGGCCTCGATGGCCTTCATGACGAAATCGAGCGCGGCCTCCGCCGACGGCAGGTTGGGCGCGAAGCCGCCCTCGTCGCCGACATTGGTGTTGTGGCCAGCGTCCTTCAGCGCCTTCTTGAGCGTATGAAAGATCTCCGAGCCGGTGCGCACCGCATCCGCGAAGGTCGGTGCGCCGACCGGCATGACCATGAATTCCTGGAAGTCGATGGGATTGTCGGCATGGGCACCGCCGTTGACGATGTTCATCATCGGCACCGGAAGGAGGCGCGCCGAGGTGCCGCCGACATAGCGATAGAGCGGCAGGCCGGCTGCTTCGGCGGCTGCCTTGGCCACGGCGAGCGAGACGCCGAGGATGGCGTTGGCGCCGAGCTTGGCCTTGTTCGGCGTGCCGTCGAGAGCAATCATCGTCTCGTCGATCTTGACCTGGTCCTCGGCGTCCATGCCGCCGAGGGCGTCGAAGATGTCGCCGTTGACCGCGGCCACAGCCTTGCGGACGCCCTTGCCGCCGTAGCGGCTCTTGTCGCCGTCGCGCAGCTCCACCGCCTCGTGGGCGCCGGTCGAGGCGCCGGACGGCACGGCGGCGCGGCCCATGGAGCCGTCCTCGAGGATCACGTCGACTTCCACCGTCGGGTTGCCGCGGCTGTCGAGGATCTCGCGGGCGACGATGTCGATAATGGCGGTCATGGGGCTCTTTCTCCCTGGCTCGTCACGGGGCTCTGCCGTGGCTCCGGCTTTTAGAGCATCGCGTGGAACAGTGGCAATCGGCTGGCGGCTCCCCATCGATCGGCGAAGGCGGCAGGATGCATTTTTTCTTGCGCCGGCGCGACACTGGTGCGACAGCCCTCCCCGCGGGGGCATGAGGACGACACGAGGATCGACATATGGCGCAACAGCACGAATCGCTGCAGCTGGGCAAGCCGGCGTCCCTGCCCGCCTCGCCCGAGGAGGCGGTGCTCGACCGTGTGCCGAACCCGCATCCCGACACGGATTACGTGGCGCGCTTCACCTGCCCCGAGTTCACCTCGATCTGCCCGGTCACCGGCCAGCCGGACTTCGGCATCGTCGTCATCGACTATGTTCCAGGGGAGTGGCTGGTCGAATCGAAGTCGTTGAAGCTGTTCATGTTCTCCTTCCGCAACCACGGCGCCTTCCACGAGGACTGCACGGTCTACATCGGCAAGCGGCTGTCGGAGCTGCTCGTACCGCGCTGGATGCGCGTGGGCGGCTACTGGTTCCCGCGTGGCGGCATCCCGATCGACGTCTTCTGGCAGACCGGCGCGCCGCCTGCGGGCCTCTTTTTGCCCGACCAGGGCGTGCCGCCCTACCGCCCGCGCGGCTGAGCGCCGGCCAGCGCCGCGACGAGACGCGCCATTTCCGCGGCGGGATCCGCCGCCCGCATAATGGAGCCCATGACGGCGATGCCGGCGGCGCCTGCTGCGAGGCAGACGCCCACATTGGCGGCGGCGATGCCGCCGATGGCGATCACGGGCACGGGGCTGGCGCGGACGATGGCGGCAAGACCCTCGACGCCCAGCGCCGGGCCGTAGCCGGGCTTGCTCGCGGTTTCGGCGAAGGGGCCGGCAATCACGTAGTCGACGGTCCCGGGGTTGAGCGTGTGCGCTTCGTCAGGCGAGTGGACGGACATGCCGATCAGCGTATGGGGAGCACCCGTAAAGCCTGGCACGCCCTGCTCCCCTCCCCCTTGCAGGGAGGGGCTGGGGGTGGGGGGCGCGCCGAGGGGTGCCGGCGGCTCGCCAGGCGGCATCACCCCCCTCCCCAACCCTCCCCCGCAAGGGGGGAGGGAGTATGCCCGGCCCAGCCTCTCTCTTGCTCCGCGCGCGTCGCCGCCGGCCGCCAGATGCACGCCGTCGAGCCCGGCCTGCCGCGCCACCTCCACCGAGCCATGCGCCGTCAAACAGAGATCGTCTGGCAGCGCATCCCTCAAGCGCAGCGCCAGAGCGACCTGCTCGTCTTCCGCCAGATCCTTCTCCCGCAGGCTCACCCAGCGGCAGCCGCCGGCGACCGCTGCGCAGACGATGGCGACAAGCTCACCCCTCGCCTGCCGGCGATCGGTGACGAGCAGCAGCGGCGGCTGCGGCAGGGCCACGGATCAGGATCCGACGAGGCCGAACTGCGGGCTCGACGGCTCGGCATAGCGGCGCCTGGGGATACGCCCGGCCCGGTGGGCGAGCCGGCCCGCCTCGACGGCATGGCGCATGGCGCGCGCCATGGCGACGGGATCGTTCGCCCTCGATACCGCCGTGTTGAGGAGAACCGCGGCGCAGCCCAGCTCCATGGCGAGCGCCGCATCCGAGGCCGTGCCGATGCCGGCGTCGAGCACCACCGGCACGGGCGAGCGCGCCGTGATGAGCTCGATGAGATGCGGATTGGCGATGCCAAGGCCAGAACCGATGGGCGAGCCAAGCGGCATGACCGCGGCGGCGCCGAGATCGGCGAGCTTGCGGCAGGTGACGGGATCGTCGTTGCAATAGACCATGACGACGAAGCCCTTGCGCACCAGTTCGTCCGTGGCGCTGAGGAGTTCCTCGACGTCCGGGTAGAGCAGTTCCCGGTCGCCGATGATCTCGAGCTTTACCCAGTTCGTCTCCAGCGCCTCGCGCGCCAGTTCGGCCGTCAGGACGGCGTCGCGCGCCGTCTGGCAGCCGGCCGTGTTCGGCAGGAGGTCGGCACGGCCGGCGATGAGGTCGACGATCCCCTCCTCCGGGTTCGACAGGTCGAGCCGGCGGATGGAGGCGGTGACGAGCTCGGTGCCGCTCGCGGCAATCGCGTCCAACATTACCTTCTGGTTGGGATAGCCGGCCGTGCCGAGGAACAGCCGGGAGGAAAAGCTGCGCCCCGCGATGACGAGCGGGTCGGCCGCGCGCGGGCCCTGTTCGACGACGTTCATCTCAACCTCCCTGGCGTGCGTGGACGATCTCGATCCTGTCGCCCTCGTTCAGGTGCTCGTCCTGCCACTGCGCGCGTGGCACGACCGCGCCGTTGAGCGCGACCGCGAGGCCGGGGCCGGCCGGGTCGATGCCGCGCTGCGAGAGAAATTCGGCGATCGTTGCGGCCGCCAGCGGCTCGTCCGCGCCGTTGACGCGGATGCGCGGCAGCGCGACGGAGGATGCTTTCGTCATGACGAAACCTCGCTCGGCGCATCGGCGCGCGCCTGAAAGCGCGCAAGGGTGAAGGGGCGCGCCACATCGGCGAGCCGCCCGTTGAGGACATGGTCGGCGACCACGGCGGCGGTGACCGGCGTGAGCAGGATGCCGTTGCGGTGGTGGCCGGTGGCGTAGACGAGGCCCGCAAGCTCACCCGGTCCGAGGATCGGCGCGTCGTCGCGGCTGCCGGGCCTGAGGCCGGCCCAGGTCTCGGCGATCGGCAGTTCCTCGACGACCGGCAGGGCCCGCCAGGCGGCGTCGAGGAGCGCGAGGAGGCCGCCGGCCGTCATGCGGGTGTCGAACCCCTTCTCCTCCACCGTGGCGCCGATGATGAGGCGCCCGTCGCGGCGCGGCACGAGATAGGCGCCCGGCACCCAGGTCACATGGCTGAGGACGGGTGCAGCCGGATCCATCTGCAACGCCACAAGCTGGCCCTTGACCGGCCGCACCGGCGGCAGGGCGGCGCGCGGCAGGCCGGCGATGCGCCGCGACCAGGCACCGGCGGCAAGGATGACGACGTCGGCATCGATCCGCCGGCCGCGGGCGACAACGCCGCGCGCCCGTCCGTCTTCGACGATGACCGATTCGACCGGACTGTCCTCGTGGATCGCCGCGCCGGCCCGCCCGGCAGCCACATGCAGGGCGGCGGCCAGCTTGCGGTTGTCGACCTGATGGTCCTCGGGACTCCACAGGCCGCCGACGATACCGGGGCTGAGGAACGGCTCGCGGCGCCGCACCTCGGCGGCATCGAGCCACGACACGGGCAGGCCGAGCCGTTCCTGCAAGGCGAGGTGGTGCCACAGCCGCGCCTGGTCGTCGGCCGAGAAGGCACAGACGAGCGTGCCTTCGGTGCGCAGATCGACGGCAAGGCCGCTCGCCGCCTCCAGTTCTCGGGCAAAGTCGGGCCACAGCGCCTGGCTCGCGCGGTTGAGGAACAGCAGCTGCTCCTCGCCCGGCTCCACCTCGGCGCAGGCGGCCAGCATGCCTGCGGCGGCATGGCTCGCGCCCGTGCCGCAGCGGCCTGCCTCGAAAAGAATGACGTCGACACCCCGCGCGGCGAGACGCCAGGCGATGGAGAGGCCGATGACACCTCCGCCGATGATGATGACTTTATCCGGTCGCGATGATGCTTCTGCGCTCACCGGCTGCTCCCTACGCTGGCATGATCCAGACAGGTTCGATGGGTGTGATCTCAGCCGCACTGCCGTGCGGCACCCCAGGCCGACGTGTCATATACACGACAAAAAGCGCGCCGCTGCAAGTCCGGTAATGACTGCCCGGCAGCGGCGCGCTTCTCACAAGGCGAATCAGTTTTTCAGGATAACCTCAGCGGGCAGCCCGCTTCTTTGCCAGCACGTCGAAGGCCTTCAGTTCCGCCAGAAGGCCCTCCATCTCCTTCAGCGGCACCATGTTGGGACCGTCGGACGGCGCGCGGTCCGGGTCCTCGTGGCTCTCGATGAAGAGGCCGGCGACGCCGACGGCCACGGCTGCGCGTGCCAGCACCGGCACGAACTCGCGCTGCCCGCCGGAGGACGTGCCGTTGCCGCCGGGCTGCTGCACCGAGTGGGTGGCGTCAAAGATGACGGGGGCACCCGTCGTCCCGGCCATTATGGGCAGCGCCCGCATGTCCGAGACGAGCGTATTGTAGCCGAAGGAGACGCCGCGCTCCGTCACCAGCACGTCGGGATTGCCAGCACCCGTGACCTTGGCGACGACGTTCGCCATGTCCCAAGGGGCGAGGAACTGGCCCTTCTTGATGTTGACCGCCCGGCCCGTCTTTGCGGCCGCGACGAGGAGGTCCGTCTGCCGGCAGAGGAAAGCCGGGATCTGCAGCACGTCAACCGCCTCCGCGACAGGTGCGCACTGGGCCGCATCATGCACGTCGGTCAGCACCGGCAGGCCGAAGCTCTCGCGGATCTCGGCGAATATCGGAAGGGCGGCCGCAAGGCCGACGCCGCGGGCTGCGCCGGCGGAGGTGCGGTTGGCCTTGTCGAAGGAGGTCTTGAAGACGAGGCCGAGTCCGAGTCGGGTGCAGATCTCCTTCAGCGCCATCGCCATCTCCAGCGCGTGGCCACGGCTCTCAAGCTGGCACGGCCCTGCGATGATCGACAGCGGCAGGTGGTTGCCGAAGGAGACGTTGCCGATCTTGACGGTTGCGTTGGCGCTCATGTTTCCCGCCCGGAAAGGTGAAGAACGGCGCTCGATGGCGCAGGAGAAAGGCCGAATTGCGTCCGCCCGCCTCTGAAGGTCATTCAGAACGTCATCGCACCGGCATTAAGGATGCCGGCGGCCAGCGAAGCCGCCCCGAGAAAGAGCGCGGCCGCGATCTCGTTGTTGGCGATGCGCTGCGACAGGTTTGGCATCGCGAGGCGCACGAGCCAGTAGGCGCTGATCTGCACGATCATGGCGACGAGGCCCCAGACCACGAGGTCCGGCCAGGTGCGCGCGTGCACCACGGCGCTCGACAGCGGCAGCGCGAAGCCGACGATGCTGAGCCCGAGGGACAGGCTGGCCGCCGCGACGTCGCGGCGGATGAGCGCGAATTCGTTGTGCGCGGTGATGAAGGTGTAGATGCCGATGTAGACGAGGACAAGGACGAGCGCGATGAGGTAGTCGACCAGAAAATCCGGCAGATTGTTGATCGATTCAAACACCATCGGCGCCCCCAGCCCCGTTTCCTTGCCGCCAGCCCGTGCGATGAATTGTCAGACGAGACGACTCTGCTCCAGGGCCGCCGCGACGAAGCTCTTGAAGAGCGGATGCGGCTCGAAGGGCCGCGACTTCAGCTCCGGATGGAACTGCACGCCGATGAACCAGGGATGACCGGCAAGCTCGACGATCTCCGGCAGGAGCCCATCCGGCGAGACGCCCGAGAAGACCAGGCCCTTCTCTTCCAGGCGCTGGCGATATGCCATGTTCACCTCGTAGCGGTGGCGGTGGCGCTCGGAAATCTGGGTGCGGCCGTAGATGTTGGCCACCTTGCTGCCTGGCGTGAGCTGGGCCTCGTAGGCGCCGAGGCGCATCGTGCCACCGAGGTCGCCCTCGGCCGACCGCCGCTCGAGCTCGTTGCCCTTCAGCCATTCTGTCAGGATGCCGACGACCGGCTCGCTCGTCGGCCCGAATTCGGTCGAGCTTGCGGCGTTTACGCCGGCAAGCGAGCGGGTCGCCTCGATCACCGCCATCTGCATGCCGAAGCAGATGCCGAAATAGGGTAGCCTGCGCTCACGAGCGAAGGCGGCTGCCCTGATCTTGCCCTCGGCGCCGCGATAGCCGAATCCGCCGGGCACGAGGATGCCGTGCACGTGCTCCAGGAACGGCGCCGGATCCTCGCGCTCGAAGATCTCGCTTTCGATCCAGTCGAGGTTGACCTTTACGCGATTGGCGATGCCGCCGTGCTGCAGCGCCTCGATGAGCGACTTGTAGGCATCCTTGAGGCCGGTGTACTTGCCAACAATGGCGATGGTCACCTCGCCCTCGGGCGTGCGCACGCGCTCGGAGATTGCCTTCCAGCGCGAGATGTCGGGCGCCGGCGCCCCCTCGATGCCGAAGGCGGCGAGCACCTCGTCATCCAGCCCTTCCTCGTGATAGGCGATGGGGACGTCATAAATGGAGGAGACGTCGCGCGCCTCGATCACGGCGCTCTCACGCACGTTGCAGAAGAGCGAGAGCTTTCTCCGCTCCTCCTTCGGGATCGGCCGATCGGTGCGGCAAAGCAGGATGTGCGGCTGGATGCCGATGGAGCGCAGCTCCGCCACCGAGTGCTGAGTCGGCTTCGTCTTCAGTTCCCCGGCAGAGGGGATGAAGGGCAGCAGCGTGAGGTGCACGAAAATGGCGTGATTGCGCGGCAGTTCCTGGCCAAGCTGGCGGATCGCCTCGAGGAACGGCTGGCTCTCGATGTCGCCCACCGTCCCCCCGATCTCGACGAGGACGAAGTCGTAATCCTCGTTGCCACGCATGACGAATTCCTTGATGGCGTTCGTCACGTGCGGGATGACCTGGATGGTGGCGCCGAGATAGTCGCCGCGCCGCTCCTTGGTCAGGATGTCGAGATAGATGCGGCCCGTCGTGATGTTGTCGTCCCGGGTACACGGGCGGCCGGTGAAGCGCTCGTAATGGCCAAGGTCGAGATCCGTCTCCGCGCCGTCATCGGTCACGAAGACCTCACCGTGCTGGTAGGGGCTCATCGTGCCCGGATCGACGTTGAGATAGGGGTCGAGCTTGCGCAGCCGAACCTTGTAACCACGCGCTTGAAGGAGCGCACCGAGGGCCGCCGAAGCAAGACCCTTGCCCAGGGACGACACCACGCCGCCGGTGATGAAAACGTATCGTGCCATGGGGACTCTCGTTTACTCCGAACTGTGCGATTCGGGAATGCGACTCGTGCAAGCGGCAACCGGAATCAACAAAGGCTTGTCCGCCACGCGCCGACCTGCTGCGCGCGCCGCGCGTCCTGCAAGCTCCGTTCCACAAAAGGAGAGGGCCGGAAGCCCGGCCCTCGCTGTTGCCGATTATTGTGAGGTCGGCACCTGCGGCCCGGCCGGCGGGGCCGGCGGCTGCTGTGCCGGTGCTTGGCCTGCGTCTTGCGCCGGCCCGCCCTGCAGGCGCTGCAACTCCTCGAGCACACCGGGGCCGGAGGTTGGCGCGGCAGGCCCGTTCTGGCCGGCACCGGGCGCGACGCGGTCGATGACGGAGCTCGGCGCCCCCTGGTAGCCGGCAAGCACGGACAGGAGCAGGCTCGTCGCGAAGAAGGCGGCAGCGAGAATCGCTGTCGTGCGCGTCAGCACGTTGGCCTGGCCGCGGCCGGTCATGAAGCCGGAGACGCCGCCCCCACCCATGCCGAGGCCTCCGCCTTCCGAGCGCTGGAGCAGCACGACGCCGACGAGCGCCAGCACGATGATGAGATGAACGACGATGAGGACGGTCAGCATGCTCTGTTCCAGAGCCGCGCGGCAGCGAGCCAGGCGCGGCGGCAAACTCAATTGGCGCGGCCTTTAGCACAGCCCGCGCCGCGGATCAAAGGACGCATCGCCGCGTCTGCGGACGATCACTCCCTCACGCCATATAGGCACGCGCTATCGCCAGGAAATCCTCCGCGACGAGGCTGGCGCCGCCGACGAGGGCGCCGTCGACCTCGGCGACGCCGAGGAGCTCGCGCGCGTTGCCCGGCTTGACCGAGCCGCCGTAGAGCAGGCGCATGTTGCGGCCGGCCGCGCCGAAGCGGTCGACGAGGCTCTGGCGGATGAAGCCGTGCATCTCGGCGACGTCGACAACCGTAGGCGTCAGCCCGGTGCCGATGGCCCAAACCGGCTCGTAGGCAACGACCACCGGCGCGCGCGCCGCTTCTTCCGGCATCGACCCGGCAAGCTGGGCACCGACCACCGCCAGCGCACGGCCGGCGTCGCGCTCCTCGCGCGTCTCGCCTACGCAGACGATCGGCGTCAGTCCCGCCGTGATCGCGGCCCGGGCCTTGGCCTTGACCATCTCGTCGGTTTCACCGTGGTCCGTGCGCCGTTCCGAATGGCCGACGATAACGTAGCTCGCGCCGACGTCGGCCAGCATCGCCGCCGAGATATCGCCGGTGTGGGCGCCATGGGTGGCGGCATGGCAGTCCTGCCCGCCGACCTTGACGGGCGTGCCGACAGCCGCGACGGCAAAGAGGTAGATCAGCGTCGCGGGCGGGCAGACGAGCAGATCGACCTTGCTGCGCAGGCCGGCGTCGTAACCCTCGAGAATCGCGCTGAAGGTCTCGGTGGCGGCTCGCGTGCCGTTCATCTTCCAGTTGCCCGCCACGAGCGGGCGCGGTCGTTCCGTCGTCATCCGTCCTGCCTCCGTTTGCGGGTGGACTAACAGAGGACGGAAAACGGAGCAACGCGCGACATTGCGGGAGGCGGTGTGTCTATCTATGATCCGCCGCCTTCGCGAGGGCCATCGCCCTCCTGAAATCTCAGGGACTGGAACCGGATCGACATGCTTCAGGGTTTTCGCAATCTCGGCAAGAGCTGGCTCGGCAAGCTCGTCGTGGGCATCCTCTTCGGCCTTCTCATCCTGTCGTTTGCGATCTGGGGTATCGGCGACGTGTTCCGCGGCTATGGCGTCAACACCGTCGCCACTGTCGGCAACCGTGAAATCGGCGTCGAGCAGGTGCGCACCGCCTACCAGAACGAGCTGCAGCAGCTCTCCCGTCGCTTCGGCCGTTCCATCACCGCCGACCAGGCGCGGGCGCTCGGCCTCGAGCAGCAGCTCCTCGGCCGACTGATCGCGGAAGCGGCGCTCGACGAGCGCGCATCCGAGCTCGGCCTCGCCGTCTCGCGCGACACGGCGGGCGAAGCCATCGTCAAGGATCCTGCCTTCCGCAACGCCAGCGGCCAGTTCGACCGCCTCGCCTTCGACAGCATCCTGCGCGCCAACGGCCTGACGGAGCAGGCCTTCATCACCGAGCAGCAAGCCGTGCTCGCCCGCCGCCAGCTGGCCGATGCGCTCACCGGCGCCATCGTGCCGCCCCTCGCGATGCGCGAGGCCATCCATCGCTACGGCGCCGAGCGCCGCAGCATCGCCTATGTCGAACTGCCCGCCTCCCTGGCCGGCAACGTCGACGCGCCGGAGGAGGCTGCGCTGCAGTCCTTTTTCGATGAACGCAAGGCTGCCTTCCGCGCGCCGGAATACCGCACCGTCTCGATTCTGTCGCTGGGGCCTGAGGATCTCGCCAAGCCCGGCGAGGTATCCGACGCCGATGCCACGGCGCGCTATGAGGAGGAGAAGGCCCGCCGCTTCACGAGGCCCGAGACCCGCAAGCTGCAGCAGCTGTCCTTCCCCTCGCAGGAAGAGGCCAAGGCCGCGCACGATAAAATCCTCGCCGGCGCCTCCTTCGCCGATATTGCCGCGGAGCGCGGCGTGCGGCCGGAGGACATCGAGATCGGCACCTTCACCCGCGAGCAGATGATCGATCCGGCGGTGGCGGAAGCGGCCTTCGCCCTCGCTCCGGGCGGGGTGAGCACGCCGGTCAGCGGCCGCTTCGGCGTCGTGCTCGTGCGCGCTGCCGAGGTCACGCCCGCCGCTGTGCGGCCCTTCGCGGAAGTCGCCGACGAGATCAAACGGGAGATCGCCATCGAGCGCGCGCGCTCGCACCTGGACGAGACGCACGACCGCATCGAGGACCAGCGCATCGCCGGCAAGCCGCTCACCGAGATCGCGCGGGAGTTCTCGCTGAACGCACGCACCATTGGCCCGCTGGACCGGGGCGGCAACGGCAAGGACGGGCAGCCCGTCGCCGATATTCCCGAGCGTGAGGCCCTGCTACGTTTGGCCTTCGAGACCGATATCGGAGCCGACAACGAGGCGCTGCGCCTCGCCGATGGCGGCTATCTCTGGTACGACGTGACCAATGTAGAGGGGGCACGCGACCGCACCCTCGACGAGGTGCGCGCCGACGTCGCCGCCCAGTGGCGGGTCGACGAGATCGCCCGGCGCCTGTCGGACAAGGCGCAGGAGATCGTCACCCGGCTCGACCAGGGCGAAACCATCGAGGCCATCGCTACCGAGCTCTCGCTCGAGGCAAGGACCGCGGAAGGCCTCGCCCGCGGCCAGGCCCAGGACGGCCTGCCGGCCAATGTCGTGACCCAGGCCTTCTCCGTCCACGCCGGCAAGGCCGCCTCGGCCGGGATCGGCGACGGCGACCGCCGCGTCGTCTTCAAGGTGACGGCGGCGACGGTGCCGGCGTTCGTGACCTCGACCCAGGAGGCGGAGCGCCTGCAGGGCCAGCTCGCGACGGCGATCACGGACGACGTCCTCGGCGAATATGTCGCCAGCCTGCAGAGCGAGCTCGACGTGCGCATCAACCAGCAGGCCCTGCGCACGGCGCTGGGCACCAGCGGCGAGTTCTGAGCCGCCATGCAGCCGACACCTTCTTTCGAGGATTTCGCCGCCGGCTACGAGAAAGGCGCGGCAGGCGTCGTGAGCGCGACGCTGGTCGCGGATCTCGAGACGCCGGTCGCAGCCTTCCTCAAGCTCACGGACGGCGGGCAGGCGCCCGCCTTCCTGCTCGAGTCGGTCGAGGGCGGCGCCGTGCGCGGCCGCTATTCCATGATCGGCCTCAGGCCCGACCTCATCTGGCGATGCCGGAACGGGCGGGCCGAGATCAACCGGGATGCCCTCAACCGGCCACAGGACTTCGTGCCGGAGGCCGCAGCCCCGCTCGACAGCTTGAGAGCCCTCATCACCGAGAGCCGCATCCCGCTCGCCGGCGACCTGCCTCCGATGGCGGCGGGCATCTTCGGCTATCTCGGCTACGACATGGTGCGCCTCATGGAGCGCTTGCCGCACCAGCCAGCCGATGCGCTGGACCTGCCGGATGCGGTCCTGGTGCGCCCCACGGTCATGGCGGTCTTCGACGCCGTCAGGGACGAACTCTCGCTCGTCACGCCCGTGCGCCCGAAGGAGGGCGTTTCCGCCCGAGCGGCCTACGAGGCTGCGCTGGCACGACTCGACGCCGCCCTCGAGGCGCTGGAGCGCCCCCTGCCCCACGATGCACGCCTCGATCCCACCGCCATCGCGGCGCCGGCGCCCATCTCCAACACCACGCCGGAAGAATTCAAGGCCATGGTGGCGCGGGCGAAGGAATACATCACCGCCGGCGACATCTTCCAAGTGGTGCTGTCGCAGCGCTTCGAGGCGCCGTTCACGCTGCCGGCGCTGTCGCTCTACCGCTCGCTGCGGCGGCTGAACCCTTCGCCCTTCCTCTGCTATCTCGATTTCCTCGACTTTCAGATCGTCTGCTCGAGCCCGGAGATCCTCGTGCGGGTGCGCGACGGCAAGGTCACCATCCGGCCCATCGCCGGCACGCGCCGGCGCGGGGCGACGCCCGAGGAGGACAAGGCGCTCGCCGAGGAGCTGCTGGCGGACCCGAAGGAGCGGGCCGAGCATCTCATGCTGCTCGACCTCGGCCGCAACGACGTCGGCCGCGTCAGCGAGATCGGCTCGGTGACGGTCACCGACAGCTTCTTCCTCGAATATTACAGCCAAGTGATGCACATCGTCTCGAACGTCGAAGGCCGGCTCGATCCGCGCCGCGACGCGCTCGACGCCCTCGTCGCCGGCTTTCCGGCCGGCACGGTCTCCGGCGCGCCCAAGGTCCGCGCCATGGAGATCATCGACGAACTGGAGAAGGAGAAGCGCGGGCCCTATGCCGGCTGCATCGGCTACTTCGGCGCCGACGGCGAGATGGACACCTGCATCGTGCTGCGCACCGCCGTGGTGAAGGACGGGCGCATGGCCGTGCAGGCCGGCGCCGGCATCGTCTATGATTCCGACCCGGAATTCGAGCAGCAGGAATGCATCAGCAAGGCGAAAGCCCAGTTCCGCGCCGCCGAGGATGCGGTACGCTTCGCCATGCGCGCACGACGGGGGCAATGATGAGACGGGAGCGATGGCGCCGGCTTCTGGAGGCTTGACCCACCACTGCCCCGACGGGCAAAGCTTTGACTCTCAGAAAGCCACGCGCATGCTCCGCATCCTTCTCGTCGACAATTACGATTCCTTCACCTGGAATCTCGTGCACCTCATCGGGGCGCTCGGCCCCGCGATCGACGTGCGCCGCAACGACGCCATCAGCGCCGACGAGGTGCTGGCGCTCGACCCCGATGCCATCGTCCTCTCGCCCGGTCCGTGCACGCCCAACGAGGCGGGCATCTGCCTCGAGCTCATCGAGAAGGCTGCGCCGAGCGTACCCATGTTCGGCGTGTGCCTCGGCCTGCAGGCCATGGGCCAGGCCTTCGGCGGCGAGGTGGTGCGCGCGCCCCTGCCGATGCACGGCAAGATCTCGCGCGTGCATCACAAGGGCGAGGGCCTCTTCCGCGGCATCAACGGCCCATTCGAGGCCACGCGCTACCACTCGCTCATCGTGGCGCGCGAGAACTGCCCGGCCGACCTCGCCGTCACCGCTGAGAGCGAGGACGGCCTCGTCATGGCCATGGCGCATCGGCGGTTGCCGCTCCACGGCGTGCAGTTCCACCCCGAGAGCATCCTCTCAGAGCACGGCGCGACCATAATGCGCAATTTCCTCGATATCGCCGCGCGCTGGAATGAGACCGGGCGCCCCGCAAGAACGAGCTGACGGAGCACCGATGGACGCCTTCAAACCCTTCATCGCCAAAGTCGCCACCGGTGTCTCGCTGAGCCGCGAGGAAGCCCGTCAGGCTTTCGACACCCTGCTCTCGGGCGAGGTGACGCCGGCCCAGAGCGGCGCCTTCCTGATGGCGCTGCGCGTACGCGGCGAGACGGTGGATGAGATTGCCGGCGCGGTCGAGGCGCTGCGCGCACGCATGGTGCGCGTCAGCGCTCCGGCGGGCGCCATCGACATCGTCGGTACCGGCGGCGACAACGCGGGCAGCTACAATGTCTCGACGCTCGCCGCCATCATCGCCGCCGCCTGCGGCGTACCGGTCGCCAAGCACGGCAACCGGGCCGCCTCCTCGAAATCCGGCGCCGCCGATGTGCTCGCCGCACTCGACGTCAAGGTGGGCCTCGACCCGGCTGGTATCGAGCGCTGCCTTGCCGCGGCGGGTGTCGGCTTCATGTTCGCGCCCGCTCACCACGCCTCCATGCGCCATGTGGCGCCGGTGCGCGTCGAGCTCGGCACCCGCACCGTCTTCAACCTCATCGGGCCGCTCGCCAATCCGGCCGGCGTGCGCCGCCAGCTGCTCGGCGTCTATTCCGAGAGCTGGCTCGAGCCGCTCGTCGAGGTGCTCGCCGCCCTCGGCGCACAGCGTGTCTGGGCCGTGCACGGATCGGACGGGCTCGACGAGATGACGACCACCGGGCCGACCTCGGTGGTGGCGCTGGAGGATGGGCGCATCCGCCGCTTCACCGTCACGCCGGAGGATGTCGGGCTTGCCCGGGCGTCGATCGCCGACCTGCGCGGCGGCGAGGCCGAGCATAATGCGGCCGCGCTGCGCGCCGTGCTCGCCGGGGAGAAGACGCCCTACCGCGACATCGCCGTCCTCAATGCCGCCGCCGGCCTCGTGGTCGCCGGCAAGGCCGCGGATCTCAAGGAGGGCGTTGCGGCCGCAGGGGCGGCGCTCGACAGCGGCGCCGCACGCGCTACGCTCGAGCGGCTCGTTGCCGCGTCGAATGCCTGAGGGCCCCATGAGCGACATTCTGGCGAAGATCGAAGCCTACAAGCGCCGCGAGATCGCGGCGGCAAAGGCGCGCATCGCGCACGAGGAGATGGTGCGCCTCGCCCATGCCGCCCCGGCCCCGCGCCCGTTCCTCGCCGCCGTCGAGGCCCATCTGGCCGAGGACCGGCCGGCCCTCATCGCGGAGATCAAGAAGGCGAGCCCGTCGAAGGGCCTCATCCGCGCCGATTTCGACCCGCCGGCGCTGGCGAAGGCCTATGCGGACGGCGGCGCGAGCTGCCTGTCGGTGTTGACGGACGGCCCCTCCTTCCAGGGCCATCCGGACTATCTCGGCGCGGCGCGCGCGGCCTCCGGCCTGCCCGCCCTGCGCAAGGACTTCCTGTTCGAGCCCTATCAGGTCTACGAAGCGCGCACGTGGGGCGCCGACTGCATCCTCGTCATCATGGCCTCCATCAGCGACGAAGAGGCGCGCGCCCTCGTCGCCGCGGCCGAGGAACTTACGATGGACGTCCTCGTCGAGGTGCACGATGCCGAGGAACTCGACCGCGCGCTGGCCCTCGGTGTGCGCATGATCGGCATCAACAATCGTGACCTGCGCACCTTCGAGACATCGCTCGCCGTCAGCGAGGCGCTGGCGCCACGCATTCCCTCCGGCCACATCGTCGTCGGCGAGAGCGGCATCTTCACCCATGCCGACATCGCGCGGCTCGCGGGTGTTGGCATCCGCACCTTCCTCGTCGGCGAGAGCCTGATGCGCCAGACGGACGTGACGGCCGCGACCCGCGCCCTCCTCTTCGGCGAGGCTGCAGCGGCATGACGCGGCTCACGCACGTCGACGCCTCGGGCAAGGCCAACATGGTCGACGTGGGCGACAAGGCCGTGACGCAGCGTATCGCGCAGGCGGAGGGCCATGTCGTCATGCTGCCGGAGACGCTCGCCCTCATCCGCTCGGGCGAAGCCAAGAAGGGCGACGTGCTGGCTACGGCCCGCATCGCCGGCATCATGGCGGCGAAGCGGACCCATGAGCTCATCCCCCTCTGCCATCCGCTGAACCTGACCAAGGTGAAGGTGGACTGCACCATCGACGAGGCGCTTCCGGGCGTACGCGTGACGGGCGAGGCGCGCGTCACGGGTCAGACCGGCGTCGAGATGGAGGCGCTGACCGCCGTCTCCGTCGCCTGCCTCACCATCTACGACATGGTGAAGGCCGCAGACCGGGCCATGCGCATCGAGGGCATCCGCCTCCTCGCCAAGAGCGGCGGCAAGTCCGGCGATTTCCGCGCCGGCGACCGGCCGGACGCGGAGAAGACGGCATGAGGAGGCCAGCATGAGGAGGCCAGCTTGGCCCTGACGCCGGTCGCCGATGCGCTCGCCGGCATCCTCGCCGGCGCGAGCCCCGTTCGCGAGCACGAGACCGTGCCGCTGCACAGGGCCGCCGGCCGCACGTTGGCCGTCGACCTCGCCTCCCTGCGCACCCAGCCGCCTTTCGTCGCCTCCGCGATGGACGGCTATGCCGTGCGTGCCGCCGATGTCACGGCCGTTCCCGCGCGCCTCTCGCTGATCGGCACCAGTGCCGCCGGTCATGCCTTTGCGGGCGCGGTCCGGCCCGGCGAATGCGTGCGCATCTTCACCGGCGCGCCCCTGCCGGCGGGCGCCGACGCCATCCTGATTCAGGAGAATGCCCGCGCCAACGGCGACCAGATCGAAGCGCTGTCGACGGTGGCGGCCGGGCGCTTCGTGCGCGAGGCCGGGCTCGATTTTCGCGAAGGCGAGATCCTGCTGCAGGCCGGCCGGCAACTCGCCCCCTCGGCAGTTGCGCTCGCCGCGGCCATGGGCCATGCGGCGCTGCCAGTGGTGCGGCGGCCGCGCGTTGCCATTCTGGCAACCGGAGACGAACTCGTCCGCCCCGGCGAACCGAGCCGACCCGATCAAATCGTCGCCTCCAACACCTATGCCGTTGCGGCCATCGCCGAACGGGCCGGGGCCGAAGCCATCGACCTCGGCATCGCCGGTGACGATCTCGCCGCGCTCTCTGCCGCGATCGATGCGGCCAAGGAGGCCCGGGCCGACGTGCTCGTGACACTCGGCGGCGCCTCGGTGGGCGATCACGATCTCGTGCAGCGCGCCCTTTCGGCGCAGGGATGGCAGCTCGGCTTCTGGCGCATCGCCATGCGCCCGGGCAAACCCCTGATGCACGGGCGCCTCAGCGCCATGGCCGTGCTCGGCCTGCCGGGCAATCCCGTCTCCAGCATCGTGTGCGCGCTCATCTTCCTCGCGCCGCTCGTGCGGGCGCTGAGCGGCGATCCGGATGCGGCCGAAATCGCGACCCTGCCGGCCCGGCTCGGCAGCGATTTGCCGGCCAATGACGAGCGGCAGGACTATCTGCGCGCCCGCCTCGCGACGGCCGACGACGGCACCCTCGTCGCCAGCCCCTTCCCGCGCCAGGACAGCTCCATGCTGCGCCTCATGGCGGAGGCCGAGGCGCTCGTCGTGCGTGCGCCCCATGCCCCCGCCGCCCGGGCGGGCGAGCCCTGCCGCATCATCCGGCTCTGAACTTCGCCTCGGTCGAACTTGCGGAACACACCGGGAACGTCTAATCTCGTTCATGATTTGTTTTCGACTCGCATCGACAATGCGATTCGACGAGGGGGAGCGAGATCGCCGGCCATGCTGACGCGCAAACAGCACGAACTCCTGCGTTTCATCCACGAACGCCTGCGTGAGACCGGCGTGCCGCCGTCCTTCGACGAGATGAAGGAAGCCCTCGATCTTAAGTCGAAATCCGGTATCCATCGCCTCATCGTGGCGCTGGAGGAGCGCGGCTTCATTCGCCGGCTTCCGAACCGCGCCCGGGCGCTCGAGGTGCTGCGCCTGCCCGACGGCGTCGCCGCAGCCCCGCGCGGGCGCTTCAACCCGAGCGTGGTCGAGGGCGGGCTTGGCAAGGTGCGCGCGCCGGCGCCTCAGGCGGTCGAACCCGCTGTCCAGACAGTTGCGATTCCTGTCATGGGCCGGATTGCTGCCGGCACGCCCATTTCCGCCATCCAGAGCCGCAGCCACACCGTCTCGCTGCCGCCGGACATGCTGGGCAGCGGCGAGCACTTCGCGCTCGAGGTGCGCGGCGATTCGATGATCGAGGCCGGCATCCTGGATGGCGATACGGTCGTCATCCGCAAGCAGGATACGGCGAATACAGGGGATATCGTCGTCGCCCTGATCGATGACGAGGAGGCAACGCTGAAGCGCCTGAGGCGCCGCGGCTCCTCCATCGCGCTCGAGGCGGCCAACCCGGCCTACGAGACGCGCGTGCTCGGCCCCGACCGGGTGCGCATCCAGGGCAAGCTCGTCAATCTGCTGCGTCGCTACTGACGTCGGGCTCCTGATCCTCCCCGCCCGTCTCATCGGCTGACGCGGGCGATGGCCGGCCCGTCGCGGCGCCGGCCGCCGTGGACAACGGTCGTGAAGGAAGCGCCTGCATCCAGGCGCGGCGCTCGTCGGAGGGCAACTGGCCGATGAGCCGATCGCTGCCGCCATTCCCGAGGATGACGGCCATTGCGCCGTTCTCGCGCAGCTTCGTGCGGTCGATGACCACGGGCGCTGCACAGCCGGGCGGGACGGTGAGCGCAGTGACGAGGATGTCGGCCCGCCGGCAGTCCTCGACGAAGGCCGAGGGGCGGCGCACCAGGGCGACCATGCGGCCGTCGACCGCCTGCATGGTGCAGCCGTCGCGGTCGCAGAAGACTCCGCTTTTGAGGCTTTCGTCGCCCGGCTGCCTCGCATCGCCGTCTGCGCGCAGCCATTGGGCGACGACGAAGGACGAGGCGCGGCCGAGCACGGCGAGACGCCCCTCGACACCCCGGACGGCCGCGCTCGCACCGTTGCGGTCGACGAAGATGTCCGGCCGCGCCGCTCCCGCGGCGATGGCGAGGGCGGCGGCCGCGGGCACGGCGGCGAGCCAGCGCAGCGGCGAGATGCAGATGGTCAGCACAAGCAGCGCCAGCGAGAAGAGGATGAGCGCGCTGCCCGGAAAGGCCGGTATCGCCATCACGGACAGGCGCCAGTCCTGCATGGCGTGGGAGACCGCGAGCACGATGGCCGTGCCCTGCCCCATCAGCCACCAGATGGGCGCGTCGAGGCCGAAGGGGTTGAGCAGAACCCCGAGCACAGCCGCCGGCATGACGATGAAGGAGACGAAGGGCAGCGCGATGCCGTTGCCCACCACGCTCAGCGGCATCGCCGTCTGGAAGTGATAGGCGCCATAGGCCCCTGTCGCCAGGGAGGCGACCAGGGTCGTGACGACGAGGGTGACGGTCCATCGCCACGCATGGCACAGGGCGCGCGCGACCGGACCGAGCGACGCCTCGCCCCTGCCCGGACGGGCCGCCTGCCATTCCGCGAGCGCCACGAGACAGGCCACTGCCGAGAACGACATCTGGAAGCTCGGCCCGAGCACTGCCTCCGGCTCGAGGGCGAGACACAAGATGGCGGCGAACGCGAGATTGCGCATCGAGAGCGCCGGCCGGTCGGCGAGAATGGCGCCGAGCATGGTCAGTGTCATGATCAGCGCCCGCTGGGTGGCGACGTCAGCACCCGAGAACAGGCAGTAGCCCACGGCCCCCGCCATGGCCGTCGCGGCGGCGATCTTCTTGATCGGCCACGTGAGGGCGATGGCCGGAAAGAGCGCGAGGAGCGCGCGCACGGCCCAGAACACCGTGCCGGCGGCGAGCGCCATGTGCAGACCGGAGATCGACACGATGTGATAGAGGCCGGCGGCGCGCAGGGCCTCGTTGGTATCCTCGGTGATGAGGCCGCGCTTGCCGGTGACGAGCGCAGCCGAGACAGCCCCCTCCTGCCCGCCGGCGGCACGGGCGATGCGCGTCGTCAGCGCATTACGCGCCTCGTCAAGCCATGTTGCAAGGGCCAGGCGCCAGTCCGGCACGCGCGGCGGGGCACTGATTTCCACACGCCCCACAAGCGAGCCGACGGCGCCGATGCCGCGGAAGAAGGCGTCGCGCGTGAAATCATAGCCGCCCGGCCAGGCCGCCCCGGGCGGCGGCATCAGGCGAGCGGTGGCCTCGATGAAATCGCCGGCGCGCAGCCGGGCCGGCTCGCGCATCGACACCCGCACACGCGCCGGGCGCTCGCCGTCGCCGAGGTTGCCGAGCGTCTCGACCCGCACGACGGCCCGCGGCCCCTGAGGCCGCTCCTCCACGCTTTCGACGAAGCCGGTGAGCGGCGCGATGGTCACGCGTGCGAGCACCGGCGCCTCCACGCGCGCCGTCCGTGCCGCACCGGCGAGGAAGCCGGCGAAGAGAAAGGCGGCGGCAACCGCCGCGACGAAAGTCACATGACGTCGCGAAACGGCTGCCAATCCGACGGCGATGGCGAGGGCGGCGACAGGCGCCCAGACGCTCGGCTCGCGGTCGGCCGCGAAATAGAGCAGCACCCCGATGCCGAAGCTCACCGCCGCCCAAGGGAGCAGGCGCCGGTGCGTGCTCTCCTCGTCTAGGCAGCGGACAAGGAAAGGGGTGATATCGGCAAGGGACAGGCCACCAGCCCGAACGGCGCCGCGTCCGCCGGTCGCGCGATCAAGCACGGCGGCAACGGCACGGGCCTGGCGAGATCGTTCCGGCGGCATGCGGAGCGAGGAATTCCTTACGTCGGACGGCAGGTCATGCTACACGAGCGCCCGCTGCATTGAACCATCAAGTCGCCGGATTTTGCGAGCAGCAGAACCGAGGCATGCGGCACGCTCGCATCGATTCGCCACCGCCACCTTCCGAGAGTTCCGAACACCCATGTCAGGCACGGTCGTCACCCGCTTCGCGCCTTCGCCCACGGGCTTCCTCCACATCGGCGGTGCCCGCACGGCCCTGTTCAACTGGCTCTTCGCTCGCCACCACGGCGGCAAGATGCTGCTGCGGATCGAGGATACCGACCGGGAACGCTCTACCGAGGCCGCGATCCAAGCGATCCTGGACGGCATGACCTGGCTCGGCCTCGATTGGGAGGGCGAGGTCGTGCACCAGTTCGCGCGCGCGGCGCGCCATCGCGAGGTGGCAGAGGAGCTGTTGCGTCGGGGCAAGGCCTATTACTGCTACGCCACGCCGGAGGAGCTCGAGGAAATGCGCGCCCTCGCCCGCAAGGAGGGGCGGCCGATGCGCTACGACGGCCGCTGGCGCGACCGCGATCCCGCCGAGGCGCCGGCCGGCGTCAAGCCGGTGATCCGCCTCAAGGCGCCGCAGACCGGCGAGACGGTGGTGGACGATCAGGTCCAGGGCCGCGTGACGTGGCAGAACAAGGACCTGGACGACCTCGTGCTGCTGCGCTCGGACGGGACGCCGACCTACATGCTGGCCGTCGTGGTCGACGATCACGACATGGGCGTCACCCACATCATCCGCGGCGACGACCACCTGACGAACGCGGCGCGGCAGACGCAGATCTACGAGGCGCTCGGCTGGGCGGCGCCGGTGATGGCGCATATCCCGCTCATCCACGGACCGGACGGCGCCAAGCTGTCCAAGCGGCATGGGGCGCTCGGCATCGACGCCTACCGCTCGATGGGCTATCTGCCGGCGGCGCTGCGGAACTATCTCGTGCGCCTTGGCTGGAGCCACGGCGACCAGGAGATCTTCTCTACCGAAGAGATGATCGCGGCCTTCAATCTCGCCAGCATCGGCCGCTCTCCCGCCCGTTTCGATTTCGCCAAGCTGGAGAACCTCAACGGCCACTACATGCGCCTTGCGCCGGACGAGGAGCTTGTTCGAGCCATCGAGGCGCTGCTGCCGGAGATCGGTCCGGCCCGCGGCCTCGGCACCTCGCTGGAGCCGGCGCTGCGGGCCAAGCTCCTCGCCGCGATGCCTGGCCTCAAGGAGCGCGCCAAGACCCTGATCGAGCTCCTCGACAGCGCGTCCTATCTTTATGCATCTCGTCCCCTGCAACTCGACGAGAAGGCGCGCGGCATTCTCGACGACGACGCCCGGACCCGACTCGGCCAAGTGCTCCGCCGCCTCGAGAGCCTCGATGCGTGGACGCCGGCGGGAACGGAGGCTGCCGTGCGCGCGGCCGCCGAGGAGGCGGGCGTGAAGCTCGGCCTGATGGCACAGCCGCTACGCGCGGCGCTAACGGGGCGCTCCACCTCGCCCGGCCTGTTCGACGTCATGGAGGTGCTCGGCCGCGAGGAGAGCCTGGCGCGGTTGCGTGATCAGACCCGCTGACGGGCCTCCACCGGGCGGGTTGATGCGGCGCAGCAACGACTTCTCCCAAGGGTTGCGGCGCCGGCATTGTTGCCGGTCAAGTCCCGCTTCCGGCGCTGCTTGAACGCATGCCGCGAATGCGATACGCAGGCCTCGATCTTATCTCGATCGGATCGAAAAACCGCGGGACGGCGGAGCGGAAAGGCAATCACAGCCAAGGGGCAACCCCTGCCGATGAGCCGTTGTCCTGTGCGCTTTACCCGAAGAAAGGGGATGCATCCATGAGCGCAGGAACGGGCACGTTCTCCATCGACGGCAAGACTATCGACCTTGCCGTGCGAGAGGGAACGATTGGGCCGAGCGTCGTCGACATCGCGCCGCTCTACAAGAATGCCGGGATGTTCACTTACGATCCGGGTTTCACCTCGACCGCGAGCTGCGAGTCCAAGATCACCTATATCGACGGTGACGAGGGCGTGCTTCTCTACCGCGGCTACCCGATCGAGCAGCTCGCCGAGCACGGCGACTTCCTGGAAACCTGCTACCTCCTCCTCTACGGGGAGCTGCCCACGGCGAGCCAGAAGGCCGATTTCGACTACCGCGTGACGCGCCATACGATGGTGCACGAGCAGATGACGCGGTTCTTCCAGGGCTTCCGCCGCGACGCCCACCCGATGGCGATCCTCGTCGCCTCGGTCGGCGCCCTCTCGGCCTTCTATCACGACTCCACCGACATCTCCGATCCGCAGCAGCGCATGATCGCCTCCATGCGCATGATCGCGAAGGTGCCGACGCTTGCGGCCATGGCCTATAAATATTCCATCGGCCAGCCGTTCATGTATCCGAAGAACAACCTCGACTACACGTCGAACTTCCTGCACATGTGCTTCGGGGTGCCGTGCGAGGAATACGTGCCGAACCCGGTGCTCGCCCGGGCGATGGACCGCATCTTCATCCTGCA
Source organism: Chelatococcus sambhunathii (assembly GCF_001418005.1). GTDB lineage: Bacteria > Pseudomonadota > Alphaproteobacteria > Rhizobiales > Beijerinckiaceae > Chelatococcus_A > Chelatococcus_A sambhunathii. Next base: position 464,036 of record NZ_LIOL01000002.1, read on the forward strand.
TGCCGACCACGAGCAGAATGCCTCCACCTCGACGGTGAGGCTCGCCGGTTCCTCGGGCGCCAATCCCTTCGCCTGCATCGCGGCGGGCGTTGCCTGCCTGTGGGGCCCGGCTCACGGGGGCGCCAACGAGGCGGCGCTCAAGATGCTGGAAGAGATCGGCACGCCCGACCGGATCCCCGAGTTCATCGCCCGCGCGAAGGACAAGAACGATCCGTTCCGCCTCATGGGCTTCGGCCACCGGGTCTACAAGAACTACGACCCGCGGGCCAAGATCATGCAGCGCACGACGCACGAAGTGCTGAACGAACTCGGCATCAAGGACGACCCGCTGCTCGATGTCGCCATGGAGCTCGAGCGCATCGCGCTGCACGACGAATATTTCATCGAGAAGAAGCTCTATCCGAACATCGACTTCTACTCGGGCATCACGCTGAAGGCGATGGGCTTCCCCACCTCCATGTTCACCGTGCTGTTCGCGCTGGCCCGCACCGTCGGCTGGATCGCGCAGTGGAAGGAGATGATCGAGGATCCGTCCCAGAAGATCGGCCGTCCGCGCCAGCTCTACACCGGCGCGCCGCAGCGCGACTACACCCCGATCGCCCAGCGCTCCTGAGCGGTTCGGACCAACGAAAGGGCCCCTCGCGGGGCCCTTTTTGTTTTCTCGTCGTTCTGCCTCGGCTTCCTCGCTGCTCAGCGCCCGACGACGGCGAGCACGATGCGCGCAGCCCTCTCGCTCGGTGCCTCGTCGCCGATGCGCATCGCCGCATCGAGGCGGGCGAGCGCGGCGAGCTGGGCCTGCCTTTCCGGCCCTTCCTCGATCAGCGGCGCGAGCGTACCGGCAAGCTTCTCGGGCGTGCAGTCCCATTGCAGGCGCTCGGGAATGGCGCTCTCGCCGAGGATGAGATTGGCGAGGGTGATGGTCGACACGGTGAGGAGGTGCCGCACCTGGGATTCGAGCCAGCCCACCTTGTAGGCGACCACCATGGGCACGCCGGACAATGCAAGCTCCAGGGTGACCGTGCCGGAGGCGGCGAGGGCCGCGTGGGCCTGCCGGAAGGCCGCCAGCTTGGCCGCGGCGCCGTGGACGATCTGCGGCTTCACTGGCCAGGTGGCGACAGCGGCCTCGATCTCATCGGCGAGGTGCGGCACGACCGGCATCAGCCAATGCAGCGGCCGCCGGCTCGCGGCCTCGACCAACGGCAAGGTTTCGCGGAAGACCGGCATGAGCCGCGACACCTCGGAGCGGCGGCTGCCAGGCAGCACCAGAACCGTCGCGGGCGCCCCTTCGGCAAGGGCCGGCCGCTCCCCGCTTGCCGGGCGCAACTCGGCCAGCCGCTCGATGAGCGGATGGCCGACATAGCTGCATTGAGGGCCGCCGAGACGCGCGTGGGCCGCCGGCTCGAAGGGCAGCAGCGCCAATACGTGGTCGACATAGGCGCGCATCTTGCGGGCCCGGCCGGGACGCCAGGCCCAGACGCTCGGGCTGACATAGTCGACCACCGGCAGGTCGGGCAGGCGCTTGCGCACCCGCTTCGCCACTGCGTGGGTGAAATCGGGGCTGTCGATGATGACGAGGATATCCGGCCGGGCCGCCACGGCGGCATCGACCGTGCGATGCACGCGATCGATGATCGTTCTGAGACGGCCGATGACGGCGGTGAAACCCATGACGGCGATGTCGTCGAGCGGGAAGAGACTCATCAGCCCTTCGCCGGTCATGGCGTGGCCTCCAACGCCCGAAAAACGGATGTCCGGATGCCGGGCCCGCAGCGAGCGCATGAGCTTGAAGCCAAGCTGGTCGCCCGATTCCTCCCCGGCGACGATGAAAACGTGCAATCCCGCCTGCTGCTGCATCAGCTCTCGATCCTGTCGTGCCGTCGCTCGATGCCGAGGAGGAAGAGGCCGCGCCGGTCCGCCTCGGCGATCGTGCCGGGCCCGTCGACGATCAGCGTTGCACCGGCGCCGATGGCGATGCCGGCAAGGCCGGCCCGCGCCGCGCAGGCGACGGTGCGCGGCCCGATGGTCGGCAGGTCGACGCGCAGGTCCTGTCCGACCTTCGCCATCTTGACCATCACCCCGCCGTGGACGGCGCGCAGGCGAGGGCTGCGCCGCAGGCGGCGCGCGCGCGCCAGCATCGCGTCGGTGCCCTCCGGTCCCTCGATGGCAACGACACGCCGCGCGGCAACGACCACCGCCTGTCCGACGTCGAACGGTGACAGTGCCTCGAGCACCCCCTGCCCGGCCGCCGCGGCCGCAAGGCTCGGCTCGTCGGGCATCACCGCGCCGAGAACGCCTGCGCCGGCAAGCAGCTCCGGCGCCAGCCGATCAATGCCGCCCACGGTAAGACCGCGTTCCTCGAGGAGACGGATAACGCCGGCGAGCAAGCCGTCATCCCCAGCCCCGAGGATCGCGGCGATCTCGTCGCGGTTCCGGAATGCCGCAAGCGCTCCAGCGAAGGCCGTGGGCTTCGGCCGATGCACTGTGCCGACGAGCACCACCTCGGCCGGCGCCCAGGCCTCGAGCTGTGCGAAGATACGCTTGTAATCAAGGATGTCGACGACAACGTCCGCTTCGCGGACAAGCCCGCGCTCGGCAAAGCCGCGCAGGGCAAGGACCCGAACGCTCCGATCGCGCCGCAACAGGGCTGCGCGAAGCAGGCCCGGCAGGGCCCCGCCGCCGGCAAGCAGGGCGACCGGTGCGCCAGCGGCCATGGTCAGTTCTCGTCGGAAGCCCGCGGAGTGCAGATGGAGCGCTTGCCGCCCTCGCGGATGAAATCGAGGATCTCATGCACGACGGCGTGGTTCTGGAACTCCGCCGCCACGTCCTCCACGCGCTCGCGCAGGCTGCCCTCGTCCGCGAAAAGCAGGCGGTAGGCGCGCCGGACAGTGTGGATATCATCGCGCGAGAAGCCGCGACGCTGCATCCCGACGATGTTGAGGCCCGACAGATAGGCACGGTTGCCCATCGCCATGCCATAGGGGATGAGGTCGTTCTCCAGGCCCGACATGCCGCCCACGAACGCATGCGCGCCAACACGCGCGAACTGGATGACCGCTGCCCCGCCGCCGATGATGACGTAGTTGCCAACGGTTACGTGGCCCGCCAGCATGACGTTGTTCGATAGGATGACATTGCTGCCGACGTGGCAGTCGTGCCCAACGTGCGAATTGGCAAGGAAGGCGCAGCGGTCGCCGATGACCGTCTTCATGCCCCCACCTTCGGTGCCGGGATTGAGCGTGACGCCCTCACGGATGATGCAGTCGCTGCCAATCTCGAGCGTCGAGGGCTCGCCGCGATACTTCAGGTCCTGCGGCTGATGGCCGATGGACGCGAAGGGAAAGATCCGCGTGCGGGGCCCGATGCGGGTACGGCCCGCGACAACCGCGTGGCTGACGAGTTCGCAACCGTCTCCCAGCGACACCTGCGGGCCGACATGGCAATAGGGCCCGATGCGCACGCCCTCGCCGAGGCGCGCACCCTCCTCGACAATCGCCGTCGGATGAATCTGCGACATCAGCTCACTCTACGACCAGCATGGCGCTGACTTCAGCCTCGCAGACGAGCACGCCATTGACCTTCGCCTCACCACGATACCACCACATGTTGCGGCGATTGGCGAGCTTGGTCATGTGATACTCCACCGTGTCGCCGGGCACGACCGGCTTGCGGAACTTGGCCTTGTCGATGGTCATGAAATAGACCTCCTTCGGCCGCGCCTTCTGGGCGAGCTTGGAGGCCACGCACATGGCTCCGGCGGTCTGGGCCATGCCCTCGATCATGAACACTCCGGGGAACAGCGGACGGCTGGGGAAGTGCCCCATGAACTGCGGCTCGTTGTAGGTGACGTTCTTGATGCCGATGCAGCTCTCGTCGCCCTTCATCTCGATGATGCGATCGATGAGCAGGAAGGGATAACGGTGCGGCAGATAGCTCAGGATCTGCACGATATCGGCAGCCTCGAGGCCCGTGGTCGCATCGTTCATGTATCGTCGTCTCCCCGCACAACGCAGACGCCGGGCGCCCGCAGTGGTTCCTTATCCTTCACCGGCGTCGCCGCGCCGGGCTGCCAGGTTCTTCAAGGTCATCAGTTCCCGCAGCCAGACCCGCATGGGCTTGGCGGGCGAGCCGCCCCACCTGACGCCCGCAGGCACGTCGGTCGCGACATTGCTCGTCGCCGCGATCTGTGCGCCCATGCCGATGCGAACGTGGCCGACGACACCGACCTGACCGCCGAGGACGACGAAATCCTCCAAGGTGGCGCTGCCGGCGATACCGACCTGCGAGACGATGACGCAATGGCGGCCGATGACGACGTTATGACCAATCTGCACCAGGTTGTCGATCTTGGTCCCTTCGCCGATCACCGTGTCGCGGCTGGCGCCCCTGTCGACCGTGGTGTTGGCGCCGATCTCGACATCGTCCTGGATGATGACGCGCCCGATCTGCGGCACCTTGAGATGACCTTCGGCGCTCATGGCGAAGCCGAATCCGTCCTGCCCGATCTTGGCGCCCGCATGCAGAATGACGCGGTTGCCTATCAGCGCGTGCTGCAGTACCACACCCGGCCCGACGGAGCTGTTGCGGCCGATGCGCACGCCGGGACCGACCACGGCATTCGACGCGATGACCGTTCCGGAGCCGATCTCGGCTCCCGGTCCCACGCTTGCCCCCGGATCAACGATGACGCCCGCCTCCAGCCGCGCCTGGGGATGCACATAGGCGCCGGGCGAGATGCCGTCGGCAGCGAACTGCGAGCCAGGCCGCACTGCCGCCGGATACATTGCCGTGAGCACCTTGGCGAAGGCACGGTAAGGCTCGGCGACCACGAGCGCGACGCAGCCGGCGGGCACCCGCGCGGCAAAACGCTTCGAGACGAAACAGGCACTTGCCTGCGTGACGTCGAGCGCAGCCGCATAGCGCGGATTGTCCATATAGGCGAGATCGCCCTGCGCCGCGCTTTCGAGCGGCGAAACTCCGCTCAACACCATCTGCGGGTCGGCGCCCGCAGGCAGCGTCACTCCGGTAAGAGACGCCACCTCGGCGAGCGTCGGGCGCACGGCCTGAACGAAGAACACCGGATCCGACATCGCCAGAAATGTCTTTCGCCTGAAACGGAAGCGGCCCTTGCGGGCCGCTTCGAGGAGAGCATCAGAAACTCGTGCCGCCCGAGAAGCGGAAGGCCTGGGTCTGATCCCCTGTCGCCTTCGACAGCACGAAGGCGTAATCGAAACGCAACGGGCCGAGCGGCGACTGCCAGAGCAGGCTCACGCCGACCGAGGAGCGGATCTTCTTGTCATCCCGGACGTTGAGGCATTCCGGCTCCTGGCTGAGCGGATTGGTGCCTGCCGCCGGGCAATAGATCGAGCCGTCGCCGTTGAGATCGAAGAACCTGTTGCCCTCGTAACCGAAGAGCGAACCTGCATCGGCGAAGACAGCGCCCCGCAGACCGAACTCGCGCGGCAGGCCGAAGATCGGGAACTGCACCTCGAGCGTGCCGCCGAAATAGGTCGTGCCGCCGAGCGCGTTGGCGCGGTAGTCACCGGTCATGTCGCGTGGCCCGATGCCGGACGGGGCGAAGCCGCGCACCAGCGAGGGGCCGAGGAAGAAGTTGTCGACAATGCGCAGGTCATTGCCGCCGAAGGCGCGGATGTGACCGCCCTGCACCTTGATCATGCCGACAACGTCGTCGAACAGCTCGTGATAGTAGCGCGCCTCGGCCGTGGCGCGAATGAACCGCGAATCGCCACCAAGGCCAGCGATCTCCGGCTTCACCTCAGCATAGAAGCCGGAACGCGGATCGCGGATGTTGTCGAGCGTATTGTAGGACAAAGTGGCGCCGACCAGTGACGTCCAGGTTGTCCCGACCGCTTCCTTGACCGCGATCGACGCTTCGCCGTTCCACGTGCAATTCGGGTAGGTCGCCGTGCCGTTGGGATTGACCGGCGTCAGCCCCGGCAGCGGAATGGAGCAGTCGTTATACGGCTTCGAGTAGGTATTCGGGATCTTGAGCTCGGACTGATACAGGGAGTAGCGCAGCGTCAGCGTGACCTCTTCGGTGATCGGCAGGCCGAGACGCAGCTGCCCGCCGGTCACGCGGTTCTCGTAGCGCGAATAGTTGGTGTTGTCGGTGTACTTCGAGAACAGGTCGACGCCGAAGGCCATGCGCTGGCCGAGGAAGTAAGGCTCCGTGAAGGAGAACTCCACGCCCTGCGTGCGCTGACCCCAGGTGCCGGCGAGGCGGACATACTGACCACGCCCGAGGAAGTTCGACTCGGAAACCGCGACCTCGCCGATGAAGCCGTCGGAGGTCGAATAACCGCCCGACACCGAGAACTGGCCGGTGGACTGATCCTCGACATCCACATTGACCACCACGCGATCCGGCGTCGAGCCGGGCTCGTTGGTGATGCGGACAGTCTTGAAATAGCCGAGATTGTTGAGGCGCCGAACGGCACGGTCGATCAGCACCTGATTGTAGGCGTCACCTTCGCCAATGTCGAACTCGCGGCGGATGACATAATCGCGTGAGCGCGTGTTGCCGCGCACATTGATGCGCTCGATATAAACGCGCGGCCCCTCTTCCACCACGTAATCAAGTGCGATCGTGTGGGAGGCCGGATCGCGCGTGCCGCGCGGGCGCACAACCAGGAAAGGGTACCCCCGGCGACCGAGCTCAGCCGTCATGTTGGTGAGGGTCTTCTCGACGGCCTCAGCATTGTACACGTCGCCCGAGGACAGGCGCGTCAGCCGCTGCAGCTCCGCAGCCTGCACTTCCGGTACGGTTGAATCGACCGTGACACCGCTGACGCGATACTGCTGACCCTCGTCGACAGTGATGGTGACGATGTAGCCCTCGCGAGCCGCGTCGAACACCGCATCCGCCGAGACAACGCGGAAATCGGCATATCCGTTCTTCAGGTAATAGCGACGGATCAGCTCGAGGTCGGCAGAAATGCGATCAGGATCGTAGACGTCGGTATTTTTGAGGAACGACAGGAAATTCATTTCCGTCGTCGTCATCAGGTTGCGCAGCCTCGACGACGAGAAGGCATTGTTGCCGACGAAGTTGATTTCCTTGACGCCGGTCTTGTCGCCCTCGTCGATGGTGAAGACGACATCGACCCGGTCGTTCGACAGCGGCACCACGCGGGCATCGACCTTGGCGAGGCTGCGGCCGCCGCGGCGATAGATCTCGCGGATGCGCTCAATATCACCGTCGACCACCGACTGGCTGAGGGGCGTGCGCGCCTGGGTCTGCATCTCGGGGCCGAGCTGCTCGGACTTCAGCTTCTTGTTGCCCTGAAACACGACGCGATTGATGAGCGGAGCGCCGACAGTCGCCGTCTGCGCACCCGCACGCGCGCCACGTGCCGACTGGGCGGTGGCAACCTGGGCGCTCGCAACGATGGCCACGCTGGCAAGGAGCACGCCCGTCAGGCGGCGCGCCACTCTGGCCCGGCGGTTGTTCACATTCCGCGTCATCAGGTGCCTACCCTCTTTATTCTTTCCCGAACGAACCGTCTCGATTGCCCGGAGTATGGGTCGAAGACGCTTCTACAGAGTTTACGCCGGTCTGCAAACGGGCCGAAGGCGCCATGCGCGCATTTTTCGAGCAAGCGTTGCCCGTCGGTCACGTCGCTCCGAGACCGAAAGCGGCGCCCAGATGCTGCAGATCGTTCCACGTCACGAAGAGCATGAGCATGAGCACCAAGGCAAGCCCGATTCTGAAGCCGATTTCCTGCGCCTGCTCGCTGAGCGGGCGTCCGCGCACGGCCTCGATGGCGTAGAATAGCAGATGGCCACCATCGAGCATCGGCACCGGAACGAGATTTATCAAGCCAATAGAGACAGATAGGATCGCCGCCAGATTGATGAGGCCGGCAAGCCCGCCCATCGAGGCGACCTCCCCGGAAACCTGTGCGATGCGGATCGGGCCCGAGAGCTGATCGGTCGATTCCCGGCCCGTCAGGAGCTTTCCGACATAATCGCCGGTGCGCTCCACGATGTACCAAGTATCCGTTAACCCTATCCGCAGAGAATCGACGATGCCGTATTGCTTCACGGTCCAGTCGCCGGGGTCGCGGGAGGCGCGCAGGCCGAGCAGGCCGATGCGCTGCTTGCCGAATGGTGTCGTCATCTCGCGCAGGTCCGGTGTCGCCGTGAGCATCACCTCGCTGCCGTCCCGTTCGACGGTGACGGCCAGCGCCTCGCCCGGGCGGGCGCTGATGATGCGCTGCATGTCGGCGAAGCTTTCCACGGGGCGCCCGTCGATGGAAAGCACGAGATCGCCCGGACGGATGCCGGCGCGCTCGGCGGCGCTGCCCGCCTCCACGGCGTCGACCCGCGGCAGGAGAATGGCCCGGCCGCCCAAATAGACACTCGCGGTGAAGATGGCGATGGCGAGCAGGAAGTTGGCGATGGGACCGGCGGCCACAATCGCCGCGCGGGCGCCGACACCCTTGTGGTAGAAGCTACCGCGCCGTTCGGCCTCGGACATGGTGTCGAGCGCGTCGCGGTCCGGCATGCTGGCGCTGTTGGCATCGCCGGCGAATCTCACATAGCCGCCGAGCGGGATCGCCGAGATGCGCCAGCGCGTTCCCTGGCGATCCGTCCAGCCGACAAGTTCCCGGCCGAAGCCGATGGAGAAGGCCTGGACGGCGACGCCACAGCGGCGGGCGACCCAGAAGTGGCCGAGTTCGTGGAAGAAGACCACGACCGTCAGCACGAACAGGAAGGGAACCACATAGCTCAGGAGCCCCCACCCCGCGCCGATCACCGTGCCCGCTATGTCCATCGTCCACTCCTCGCCGGGCTCACTTGCGCCCGTTCAGCATGATTGCTGCAGAAGCGCGCGGGCTCGCTCCCGCGCGGCAAAGTCCACCGCGAGCGCTTCCTCGATCCCTGCCGGCGCGGCGCTCGCGCCCTCGCGCGTGCATACCGCCTCGACCAAGCGGGCGATATCCCCGAACCTGATGCGTCCTGCAAGGAACGCTTCCACCGCGACCTCGTTGGCCGCGTTGAGCACCGTCGGCGCGGCCCCACCCTGCTCCAGGGCTTCACGCGCCAGCCGCAGCGCGGGAAAGCGTGCGGTGTCGGGTTCGGCGAAAGTAAGGCAGCCCATTGCGGCAAGATCGAGCCGCGGGATCTGTGTTTCAACGCGCTCGGGCCAGCTGAGGCAATGCGCCACCGGCACCCGCATGTCGGGTACCGCAAGACCGGCCGAGAGCGACCCGTCCCGGAAATGCACGATGCCATGGACGATCGACTGCGGATGCACCAGCGCTCTCAGCCGCGCGGCAGGCAGGCCGAAGAGATGATGGGCCTCGATCAGCTCGAGGCCCTTGTTCATGAGCCCGGCGGAATCGACGGTGATCTTCGCCCCCATCGACCAGTTGGGGTGCTTCAAGGCCTCCTGCGGAGTCGCCTCGGCAATGGCCTTCGCCGGCCAGTCACGAAAGGGTCCGCCGGAGGCCGTCAAGGTCATCGCCTCGACACTCTCGATGGGAGCCTCGCCCAGAGCCTGGAAGAGCGCGTTGTGTTCGGAATCGAGCGGCAGGATCGTCGCACCGGCCGCGGCGGCATCGCGCATGAAGGCGGCGCCCGCGCTGACGAGACATTCCTTGTTGGCGAGCGCGATGCGGCGGCCGGGGCGAAGCGCACGATGGGTCGGGCGCAGCCCGGCCGTGCCGGCGATCGCGGCGACGACGAGGTCACAGTCCCGATCCACGGCCTCGAGCACCGCCGCCTCGCCCGCCCCGTTCGCGATGCCACTGCCGGACAGGGTCTCCGCAAGAGCCGCCCCGCCCTCGCCGTCCGCCAGCACGGCGCAGCGCGCGCGCAGCCGCAACGCCACGCCGGCGAGCGCGCGCGCATCGCGGCCGGCGACGACGGCCTCGACTTCGAAACGCCCGGGATGGGCGGCGACCACATCGGCCACTGCCCGGCCGACGGAGCCGCTGGCACCGAGGATGGTGAGACGTGTCGCCATCGCTGCCCCTCACAGCGCCGGAGCCCGGACGGTGGAGTTGACGACGAGCCCCAAGCCGACGAGAACCGCCACGGCCCAGAAGGCATCGAGCCGATCCATCACGCCCCCGTGGCCCGGAATGATGTGTCCGGAATCCTTCACCCCGGCCCGGCGTTTCAGCGCGGATTCGGCGAGATCGCCGAGCTGGCCGAGCGCCGAGGCGATGGCCGAACAGCAGCCGACCAGCCACAGCGGGACAGCCTGCGCGACGCCGTTATCCTGCGCGACAGCGACGACAGCCATGCCGGCAAGGCTGCCCGCCAAAAGTCCGCCAAAGAAGCCTGACCATGTCTTCTTCGGGCTGATGCTCGGCCACAGCTTCGGCCCGCCGAGACTGCGGCCGGTGAAATAGGCGGCGATATCCGTCATCCAGACGACAGCGAACATCCACAGGATGACGACGAGGCCGACCTCCGGCAGGGCGCGGGCAGCAACGGGAACGAGCCCGATGACCGCCGCATAGAGAAGACCGGCCAGCGCCCACAGGCGCGAGGTGCGATCACGCCCGAGGGCGGCAAGGCCGGCGGCCCCCACCGCAAGCGCGGTCAAGGCAGACGGCAGGTGGCCGCTCACCGACAGAACCACACTGGCGACGGCCACGGCCGCGGCGCCGCCAAGAGCCAGGACGGGCTGGTCGCGCGCCGGCGATAGCGCCACCCATTCGCGGCAGACGAGCGCGCCCGCCAGGGCCCAGAGGATGTCGAAGGCAAGTCCGCCCCACCAGGCTGTGCCGAGCGCCACGGCGACGAGGGCGATGCCGGACAAAATGCGCCGGCCGAGCTCGGATGAGAGGAAGGAACCAGTGCTGCGGGGCGTGGCCGGCGGTCGCGGCTCTGGAGAAGCCATGACGCTCAGGCGCTCGCCGTCAGGCCGCCATAACGCCGCTCGCGCCGGGCGAATTCAGCAAGCGCCTCGTCGAAGGCGGCCTCGTCGAAATCGGGCCACAGCACCGGCAGGAAGACGAGTTCGGCATAGGCCGCCTGCCAGAGCAGGAAGTTCGACAGACGCTGCTCGCCCGAGGTGCGGATGATGAGGTCTGGATCGGGAACGCCGGCCAGGTCGAGCCGGGCAGCGACGGCATCGGCGTCGATGGTGTCAGGAGCGAGGCGGCCGGCGGCGACCTCCTCGGCGAGGCGCCGGGCGGCACGAACGATCTCCTGCCGCGAGCCGTAGTTGAAGGCGACGACGAGGGTCAGGCCGGTGTTGTCGCGCGTGACGCTTTCGGCCTCCTCGAGCAGGGCCGTGATGTCGGGCTTGAGATTGGCCCGCTCCCCGAGGATGCGGACACGGACATTCGCCCGGTGCAGCTCGGCAAGGTCGCGGCGCACGAAGAGCTTCAGGAGGTTCATGAGGTCGGCGATCTCGGTTGCCGGCCTGCGCCAGTTCTCTGACGAGAAGCTGTAGATGGTGAGATAGCGGATGCCTCGCGCCGCGGCGGCACGCACGGCACGGCGCAACGCCTCGACGCCCCGCCGGTGGCCCTCGGCCCGCGGCAGGTGGCGCTTCTGCGCCCAGCGGCCGTTACCATCCATGATGATGGCGACATGCGCCGGCACGCCGGCCTCGCCTGCCGCCGCCCGCACATCTTCCGCTGCCGTTGCCGGCTCGGTCATTACCGTCATCGACCCGTCCTCACGGCGCCATCGGCCCCGACGTCGCACCGCGCCGCCGCCCCCGTCATGCAGATCAGACCTGCATGATCTCCTTTTCCTTGGCCGCGAGAAGCTGATCGATCTCGGCAATCGCCTGGTCGGTCGCCTTCTGGACGAGATCGGCCTCGCGGGCGTGGTCGTCCTGGCTCATGTCGCCGTCCTTCTCGAGCTTCTTCAGCGTGTCGAGGCCGTCGCGGCGGACGTGGCGCACCGCGATGCGCGACTCCTCCGCATATTTGTGCGCGACCTTGACCATCTCCTTGCGGCGCTGCTCATTCATCTCGGGAATGCGCAGGCGGATCACCTGCCCCTCCGTCTGCGGGTTGAGGCCGAGATCGGAATCGCGAATGGCCTTCTCGACGGCCGAGACCATGCCGCGGTCCCACACCTGCACGCTGAGGAGGCGCGGCTCCGGCACGCTGATGGTCGCGACCTGGTTGATGGGCATCAGGCTGCCGTAAGCGTCAACCTGGATGGGCTCGACAAGGCTGGCCGAGGCGCGGCCGGTGCGCAGTCCGCCAAGGTCGTGCTTCAGGGCCTGAACGGCGCCCTGCATGCGACGCTTGATGTCGGCGAGGTCGTATGTCTGGCTCATTGTTTTTGCTCGCTCCCTGCAAGATATCGCGGCGACGTTGAGCGCGCCCGAGCCTCCGGGTCAAGACCTTCGTCTCGAATCGGTGAACACGGGCGCGTGCGCCTCACGTCGCGGGAGCAACGATGGTGGCCCGCCCCCCACCCTCGAGCACGGCCCCGATGGAGCCCGGCTCCGCAAGGGAGAAGACGACGATGGTGAGCCCCGCCTCGCGCGCAAGAGCGAACGCGGCCGTGTCCATCACTTTGAGATTGCGGGCGATGGCTTCGTCGTGAGTTAGGCGCTCGAAGCGGGTGGCAGTCGGGTCCTTCTTCGGATCTGCCGTATAGACGCCGTCGACGTTCGTCGCCTTCATGAGCAGCGCGCACGACAGCTCGGCCGCACGCAGCGCCGCGCCGGTGTCGGTCGTGAAATAGGGATTGCTGGTGCCGCCGCCGAGGATCACGACCTTGCCATGGGCCATGTGGTCGAGGGCGCGCTTGCGCGCATAGCTCTCGCACAGAGACGGCATGGGCACCGCCGACATGGCGCGCGCGGGTACTCCAGCCGATTCGATGGCGTGCTCCAATGCCAGGGCGTTCATAACCGTGCCGAGCATGCCGATGGAATCGGCCGTCGGCCGGTCGAGACCCTTGGCAAGGCCTTGCACCCCACGGAAGAAATTGCCGCCACCGACGACGACGGCGATCTCGTGGCCGACACCGGCGGCCGTGGCGATGTCGTTGGCGAGCGCAGTCAGGGTTTCGCCATGGATGCCGGCTCCGCCCGGTCCCGCCAGTGCCTCACCCGACAGTTTGATCAGCGCCCGTTTGCCAGCCATCGTCCCTTCTGCCTCCGCCAGGGCCTGCAGCGATCCGACTGGATCTCGACAGGCGTTGCAACCGTCATGACAGGGCATTTCGCCGACGCGATCCGCAATACCGCCGGCAGAAATGCCTCCAACCGCTTCATCCTACAAAAACGGCGGCGCTTGGCGCCGCCGTCTTCTGGACATTCCGGTCTCAGCCGCCGACCGCCGCCGCCACCTCGGCGGCAAAGTCGGTTTCCTCTTTCTCGATGCCCTCGCCGAGGCTGTAGCGCACGAAACCCGTCAGCGAAACGGGCGCGCCGACCCTGCCTTCGGCCTCCTTGAGAGCCTGGGCGACCGTCTTGGATGGATCGTGGATGAAGGCCTGGTCGAGAAGGCAGACCTCCTTGTAATACGTCTTGAGGCCGCTCTCGACGATCTTCTCGATCACGTTGGCCGGCTTGCCGGCATGCTTCTCGCCGAGGATTGCCTTCTCGCGCTCCACCGTCGCCGGATCGAGGCCCGCCGGGTCGAGCGCCAAGGGGCTCGCCGCAGCGATATGCATGGCGATCTGGCGGCCGAGCGCCGCGAGCTCATCGGTCTTGCCGGCCGAGTTGAGGCCGACGAGCACACCGATGCGGCCGAGGCCCTCGCCCGAGGCGTTGTGGATGTAGGAGGCGACGACGCCCTGCGGCACCGAGATGGAGGCGGCGCGGCGCAGCGTCATGTTCTCGCCGATGGTGGCGATAGCGTTGGCGATGGCGTCGGCGACCGTGCCCCCGCCCGGATAGGCCGCGGCCTTGATGGCCTCGACATCGTCGCCGACCGTAAGGCCGACACGGGCGATATTGGCGGCGAGCGCCTGGAACTGGTCGTTGCGCGCAACGAAGTCCGTCTCGGCATTCACCTCGACGACCACACCCTTGGCGCCGTCGATGGCGAGCGCGACAAGGCCCTCGGCCGCGACGCGGCCCGACTTCTTGGCGGCCTTGGCGAGACCCTTCTTGCGCAGCCAGTCGACCGCCGCCTCGACGTCACCGTTGGTCTCCGCGAGCGCCGTCTTGCAGTCCATCATGCCCGCGCCGGTCTTGTCGCGGAGCTCCTTGACCATCGCTGCGGTGATATTAGCCATTTCGTCCTCATAATCGTCGATGCGGCGCGGCCCGGCACCGAAGCGCCAGGCCGCACCATGCCCCGGACATCATCGTGCCGCTCAAGCGGCACGGAATTGCGAAGCGGTCAAACAGACTCGCTCAGGGTGCGGGCAAGCGCCACCCAGCCGTCGCGTTCGATGCGGCCGTTGAGCTTGAGCTCCGCGTCGAGCTTGGCGACATCGGCCTCGCCCATGGCGGCGATCTGCCAGTAATGGAAGATGCCGGCCTCGTTCAGGGTCTTCTCGAGCTGCGGACCAACGCCCGCGATCTTGGTGAGATCGTCGGGCGCACCGCGCGGGGCATCGAGCAGTTCGAAGGCCTCGCCCGCCTGCTCGATCTCCGCCGGCAAATCCTCGACCAGTGGAGCTTCGGAGGCGCCGATGTCGATGCCAAAATCGCCCTGGCTGCGCGAAATGCCGTCGATCGCCGCGCGGGCCACGAGATCGCAGTAGAGCGCGATGGCCCGACCCGCGTCATCGTTGGCCGGCACGGGATAGGTGATCCCGTCAGGATCGCAGTTCGTATCAACGATCGCGGCCACCGGGATGCCGAGGCGCTGCGCCTCCTTGATGGCGAGTTGCTCCTTGTTCGTGTCGATCACGAAGAGCAGGTTCGGCGTGCCGCCCATGTCCTTGATGCCGCCTAGGGCACGTTCGAGCTTGTCGCGCTCGCGCGACAGCATCAGACGCTCCTTCTTGGTCAGGCCCTGCGCGCCGCCGGCCAGCATCTCCTCGACCTTGCGCAGGCGCTGGATGGACGCCGAGATCGTCTTCCAGTTGGTCAGCATGCCGCCGAGCCAGCGGGAGTTGACATAGTACTGGGCCGAGCGCTTGGCCGCATCGGCGACGGCATCGGCCGCCTGGCGCTTGGTGCCGACCATCAGCACGCGACCGCCGGCCGCCACCGTGTCGGAGATCGCCTGCAGCGCACGGTAGAGCGCCGGCACCGTCTGGGCGAGGTCGATGATGTGGATGCCGTTGCGGGCGCCGAAGATGTAGGATTCCATCTTCGGGTTCCAACGGTGGGACTGGTGTCCGAAATGCGCGCCAGCCTCAAGCAGCTGACGCATCGAGAATTCAGGAAGCGCCATTACGATTTCTCCGGTTCAAGCCTCCGCGGAGTTGCGACCGACGCTGGCGTCGGCCACCGGATGCTCTTCGAGCGTTCTCCGCGTGTGGGATGGCGGCGCTTATACGGGCGCCGCGGCCGCGACGCAAGCCTCCGGGCGCTTCACGGCGTGGCAATTTTCGCGGGACCTCGTACCAAAGCGCGATGGCGGCAGGCATCAGCATTCCACCCTCGAGGGCGGATGCGTGGGAATGCGGGGATCGGGAGAGCAGGCGGCTCGGGATCAAGCGCCGGGCCCCGGCTCGCATTCCGTTCCGCCGCGTTTCCCTGCATCCGTCCGCGATCACGGTTCTCCCGGTCAGGCCCTCGTTTCCCGGCCCGCGTGCGCGCAGCGCGGGCGAGCGCCGGGAACCAGCGCATGGCCCGATACCCGTCAGGTTATCATCGCATGGCGGCATGACCCAGCACGTCCGGCCGCACTGCGCAGCGGCTATTGCAGCTCGACGTGCACCACGCCCGGCACGGCGCGCAGGGCGCCGGCGATCTGCGGGGTGGCGAGATAGCGCCCGGGCAGGCGCAGCTCCACCTCCTGCGCATTGTCGAGGATGAGCACCATCGACACTTCACCCTCGCCGCGCTGCTTCAGGCGCTCGCTGACGCTGGCGAGCGGGGCTTCGTCGCGTACATAGATGCGCATGCCTTTCTGATGCTGCGCGATCGCCTCATCGAGCGGCTCGACGGACTGGATGCGGGCGCGCACGTCCTCACCCTCGACGGAGGCCTGCACCACGAGCACCACCGCCCGCCCCGGCTCCAGGAGATCGCGGAAGCGCTGCAGCCCTTCGGAGAAGACGATGGCCTCGAAATGCCCGGTCTGGTCCGAGAGCGTGACGATGCCCATCTTGCTGCCGCTCTTGGTGCGCCGCTCAGTCCGGTCGAGCACCGTTGCCGCGAGCCGGCCCATGGTCGCACCGGCCTTGACCGCCTTGGCGAAATCCACCCAGCGCTGAACGCGCAGCCGCTCGAGCATCTCCTCGTAGCCGTCGAGCGGGTGGCCGGACAGGAAGAAGCCGACAGCGTCGTATTCCTTCTGCAGCCGCACGGCCGGAACCCACGGCTCATAGGGTGGGATGCGCAGCAGCTCGGGGCCGGCGGCTAGGCCGCCGAAAATGTCCGCCTGACCGTCGGTGGCCGCCGCCGCCATGCGCGATGCGAGCGCCATCATGGCATCGATCGCCGCCGTCGCGCGCGCCCGATCGGGCTCCAGCTCATCGAAAGCGCCCGCCGCGATCAGCGCTTCCAGGGTGCGCTTGTTGACGAGACGCGGATTGATGCGCGACGCAAAATCAGAAAGACTTGTGAAAGGCTTGTTGCCGCGTGCTGCAATGATGCTTTCGACCGCCTGACGTCCGACGCCCTTTGTCGCTGCAAGTGCGTAGCGGATGATTCCCGGGCCCACGCCGTCGTGGTCGACCTCGAAGGAGACGCCCGAGCGGTTGATGGACGGCGGCTCGACGCGAATGCCGAGGCGCTCGGCCTCGCGGCGGAATTCCGACAGCTTGTCCGTGTTGTCCATGTCGAGCGCCATGGAGGCGGCCAGGAACTCGACGGTGTAGTTGGCCTTGAGATAGCCCGTCTGGTAGGCGACGAGCGCATAGGCCGCCGCGTGGCTCTTGTTGAAGCCGTAGTCGGCGAACTTCGCGAGAAGGTCGAAGATTTCGTTGGCAAGGTCTTTCGTGAGGCCGTTTTTCAGCGCCCCCTCGACGAAGCGCACGCGCTGGGCGTCCATCTCGGCCTTGATCTTCTTGCCCATGGCTCGGCGCAAGAGATCGGCCTCGCCGAGCGAGTAGCCGGACAACGCCTGGGCCACCTGCATCACCTGCTCCTGATAGATGATGATGCCGAAAGTCTCCTTGAGGATCGGCTCCAGCTTCGGGTGCAGGTACCATTTCTCGGAGGCTTCGCCGCGCCCGTGTTTGCGGTCGCAATAGACCGGGATGTTGGCCATCGGGCCGGGCCGGTAGAGCGCGACGAGGGCGATGAGGTCCTCCAGCCGGTCGGCACGCATGTCGACGAGCGCCTTGCGCATGCCCGCACTTTCCACCTGGAACACGCCGACCGTCTCGCCGCGGCCGAGGAGTTCGAAGGTGGTGCGGTCGTCGAGCGGGATGCGCGACAGGTCGAGGTCGATGCCGCGCTGGCGCACGAAATTGACCGCCGTCGTCAGCACCGTCAGCGTCTTGAGGCCGAGGAAATCGAATTTCACGAGCCCCGCCTGCTCTACCCACTTCATGTTGAACTGGGTGACGCGCATGCCCGAGCGCGGATCGCGATAGAGTGGCACCAGTTCCTCGAGCGGCCGATCGCCGATGACGATGCCTGCGGCATGGGTCGAGGCGTGACGGTGCAGGCCTTCCAGCTTCTCGGCGATGGCCAGCATGCGGCCGACGACAGGCTCCTCCTCGGCGGCAGCCTGCAGGCGCGGCTCGTCCTCGATGGCCTTCTTGAGCGTCACCGGATTGGCCGGGTTCTGCGGCACGAGCTTGGTGAGCTTGTCGACCTGGCCATAGGGCATCTCCAGCACGCGGCCGACGTCGCGCATCACGCCGCGGGCGAGCAAGGTGCCGAAGGTGATGATCTGCGCGACCTTGTCCTCGCCGTAGCGCTTCTGGACGTAGCCGATCACCTCCTCGCGCCGGTCCTGGCAGAAGTCGATGTCGAAGTCCGGCATCGACACGCGCTCGGGGTTGAGGAAGCGCTCGAACAGCAGGCCGAAGCGCAGCGGATCGAGGTCGGTAATGGTAAGGGCATAGGCGACGAGCGAGCCCGCGCCCGAGCCGCGTCCCGGCCCGACGGGGATTTCGTGAGCCTTCGCCCATTTGATGAAGTCCGACACGATGAGGAAGTAGCCGGGATACTTCATGCGCTCGATGACCGATAGCTCGAAGTCCAGCCGCTCCTCGTAATCCGCCACCGTCAGGCCGGGCGCCGGGCCGTGCGCATCGAGGCGGCGCTTCAGACCCTCCACCGCCTGCCGGCGCAGCTCCGCACCCTCGTCGCTCTCGGCGCCCTCGGTGCCGGCGTCGAAGCGCGGCAGGATCGGCTTGCGCGTGCGGATGCGGTAGGCACAGCGCATGGCAATCTCGACGCTCGAAGACAGTGCTTCCGGCAAATCCGAAAATAGATCAGCCATTTGCGCGCGTGTCTTGAAGTCGTGTTGCGGCGTGACGCGCCGCCGGTTCTCGTCTGACAGGAGCCGCCCTGCTGCGATTGCCAGCAGCGCGTCATGGGCCTCGTAATCGTCCGGCTTGGCGAAGAAGGGCTCGTTGGTGGCGACGATCGGCAGACCGAGGTCATAGGCGAGCCGCAGCAGCTCAGGCTCGGCGGCAGCCTGCTCGGGCAGGCCGTGACGCTGCAATTCCACATAGAGCCGCCCGTCGAAGGCGCCGCGCAAGGCCTTGAGCCGCTTCTCGGCACTTTCGGACCGCCCCTCGCGGAGAGCTTGGTCGAGCGGCCCTCCGAAGCCGCCGGTCAGCGCGATGAGGCCCCGGCTGTTGGCGAGGACACGGTCGAGCGGCACATGCGGCTTCTCGTTGGGATCGGTTTCGAGATAGACCCAGCTCGTGAGCCGCATCAGGTTGCCGTATCCCACCTCGTCTTGGGCCAGCAGGACGAGGTGGGGATAGTCGCGGGCGTGGACGCTGCGCTGGGCCGGATCCTGTTCCTCGAAGGCAACCGACAGCTGCACACCGGCGATGGGCTGGATGCCAAGGCCCTTCAGCTTTTCCGAGAACTCCAATCCGCCAAAGAGGTTGTTGGTGTCGGTGAGGGCAAGCGCCGGCATCTTGTCGGCGGCGGCGAGCTTGCCGAGGGTCGTGACGGTCAGGGCGCTCTCGAGCAGCGAATAGGACGAGTGCACGTGAAGATGCACGAAGCCGACGCTGCTCAGGATGCTACCCATCGTTCGTTCCGTCCTCGTCCCTTCGGCCCCGGCGACTCGCTGCTGATCCATCCGATCGCTCGGAAGCGCCGCAGTATCGCCTTGACCGGTCGGCGCCGTCGAGGGTCGGCGTCCCACCGGCTGTGGACGGTCTTTCGATCAGACGGGAGGCGCGCTGGCAACCGTGGCCCAGACGCCGATCATGGTGACGAAGACGCCGAGCGATGCGATCTCGACAAGTGAGGTGACAACGGTCTTGAACATGTCTCGCTCCTCTTGTTCGTCTTATGTTCACAATTATTCACTTTTTGTTCAAGTCCCGGCGCGTGTTTGAGTCAATAAATCATTACCGTCGCCGGCGCTCCGTGCGGCGTGCCTTCAGGGATGGCGGCGCGAAGCAGCCGGAGCGCGGGCGCTCGCCTGCGCACGCGGTAGCAATCGGTTCGTGGTGACTGTCACCGAGGCACCCGACGCCTCGGCCACTCTCAAGACCGGCGGATCGCTGGCCCCTGGAACTGATAGCGCGATGTCGCGGGAACCGCCGTCAGATCGGCCATTGCGTCATCGGGCGCTGGACGCGCAGACGGTCCACCACCTCGCTGACGCCTGGCTCGTTCTCCGCCAGCACGCGCAGGGCATCACGTACGCGCTCGTCATCGACCGTGCCGTCGAGTTCGACCTTGCCGGCGTTGACCACGACGTCGAGGGAGGCGTTCGACACCCAGCCCTCGCGATCGACCTCTTCGAGGATGCGCCGGCGGATGTCCATGTCCTCGGCGGTCGCCTGCGCCGCGTCCTCCAGCCGGCGCGCAAGAACGCGCAGGAAATTGGCCCGGCTCACGATGCCGACAACCTTGCCGTCACGCACCACGGGCAGGCGCTTGAAGCCGCGTCGCTCCATCAGATCCACCGCATCGGTGAGCGGCGCGTCGGGGGCAACGCTCTGGGGGTCCTGCGTCATGACGTCCGACACCTTGCGGCCGTGGCTGCGCACGTAGTCCTCGGCTCGCGCAGCCGGATCCATGAGAAAGCTGAGCCAGCGCGGACGCCGGTGCTCGGTGCCGGTCTCAGCGCGCCGCAGCAGGTCGCGCTCGGTCACCATGCCGACGAGCCGCCCCTCCTTGTCGACGACGGGCACGCCGCTGATGCCATGATGAAGCATCAGTTGCGCCGCCTCGAGGACGGACGTGTCCGGATGTACCGTCGCCGCGCCCATGGTCATGATGTCGCCAACGTTCATCGTCCTGCCTCCTCATGCTCACTGCCATGACGCTCCGCCAAAAGCGGGCGTTCGTGAGACGCTCCGCCCTTCTCCCGGCTCGCTTGCCGTCTGTCCGGCGGCCTTGCTGTGGCACAGACGGGCCCGAAAAGCCTTGCGTTACATCAACGGCCGAACGGCTGCGCGGTTTCGACGCCAGGTTGCGGTCGATCAATGAGCGTCCCCGCGCAGGCGCGACTATCGGCACCATCACCGTTCGCCTTTGGAGATTCTCATGCAGCTTTCCCTCCCCCACGATGCCCTCGTCGTCGTGTGCGATGCCCGCAGGGCCCTCTTCCTGCGGAACGAGGGCGACGAGCTCTTCCCCAATCTTCAGGTCGAACGGCATGCCGAGGCTCCCGAGAACGGCGTCGATGCGGCTGCCGGCACGGACCGGCCCGGCCGCCGGCAGAATGCCGTTGGTCCGGCGAGTGCAGTCGAGAGTGCGGACCGGCACCGCGAGGCCAAGGTGCAGTTCGCAGAGGAGACGATGCGGACGCTTGAATCCCTTCACAAGGCGATGCAGCCGCCCGGCCTTGTGCTCGTGGCGCCGCCGCGCATGCTGGCGGCCTTGCGCGAATGTCTCGCCGATGACATGCGCGCGACGCTGCTGGCCGAGGTCGGCAAGGACCTGACCAAGCATCCGGTCTACGAGATCGAGCGGCTCCTGACGAACGCATGACCGATGGTGCCGGCCGCCCCGGGGACAGCCGAAGACCGCCCCTGTCGCTGCGACGCTCGCCCCCGTCCGTTAGCGACCGTTATTGCCCGGCCGCGTTGGCGCGGGCTCCGTCACGGAAACCGGGTCGGAGGCCGGGAAGGTTTCCTTAAGCCCCTCTTCGAGCTGTTCTTCGAGCCGCCGGCGCCTTTCGGCTTCGCGGGAGGCCGGCTTCTCCGGCGGCCTTCCCTTCGGTGTCTCGGCATTCGATGATTCTTTCATCGACAACTCCTCTTGCTGGTTATTTGCACGCCCGCCGTTCGCTCCAAGCGAAGCGGCGAGCCACCGGTCGACAGTCTCGGCGAGCGCAACAAGCTTCGGCGCGACCGTCACCGGATAGGCGGGCGCCGGATCGAGCCCGCGCAGATCGTCCGGCAGGTGGGACAGGGCCTCGGCCGCATAAGCCCGTATCGCGGCCAGGGACGGTTGCGGCGCGATGCGCCTGCCATGGCGCATGACGGGCACGAGCAGCGGTGTGCCGGGCTGGTCATCGTCCAGCACGGAGAGGATGTCGCCGGCAGGCCGCCCGTCCGCGCCATGGCTGCGCCAGACCTGCTTGCGGCCGGGCCAGGTAGCCTTACCGGCCGACAGCTTGCGCCGGGCGACGCCGGCGTATTCCTGCAGCTTGTAGGCGCAGTCGAGCGCCGGTGCATCGGCGGAGGTCGTCAGGCTGGTGCCGATGCCAAAACCGTCGATGGGAGCGCCGGCCGCCAGCATGGCTGCGATCGCCTCCTCGTCGAGGCCGCCGCTGGCGAAGATGGTCACGTCCGGCAGGCCGCCGTCGTCGAGGATCTGCCGCACGGCGCGCGACAGGGCGACGAGGTTGCCGCTGTCGAGGCGCACACCCTTGATGGCGATGCCCTTGGCCCGCAGCCGCGGCGCGAGCTCCACGACCTTCCGCGCGGCCGCCTCGGTGTCGTAGGTGTCGATCAGCAGCACGAGGCCCTCGGGCCGGGAGCAGGCGAAAGCCTCGAAGGCGGCCACCTCGTCCTCATGCGCCTGCACGAAGGAATGGGCCATGGTGCCGAACGAGGGAATGCCGAACAGACGGCTGGCGAGGAGCGTCGCGGTGCCGGCAAAGCCGGCGAGATAGCTCGCCCGTGCGGCAAGAAGCCCCGCCTCCATCCCGTGCGCCCGCCGCAGGCCGAAATCGACGAGGAGCTTGCCTGGCGCCGCGAGCACCATGCGCGCCGCCTTCGATGCGATGAGGCTCTGAAAGTGCAGGAGATTGAGGAGGCGGGTTTCGACGAGTTGGGCCTCGGGCAACGGAGCCACCACGCGCAGGATCGGCTCGTTCGGGAAGAAGACAGTGCCTTCCGGCACCGCATCGACATCGCCGGTGAAGTGCAGCGCGCGCAACTGCCTGAGAAACGCCGGCGAGAAACGCCCGCTTTCACCGAGCCATGCGATCTCGTCATCCGTGAATCGCAGGTTCTCGAGATAGTCGAGCGCCTGCTCGAGCCCCGCTGCGACAAGGAAATTGCGCCGCGGCGGCAGCTTGCGGACGAAAAACTCGAACACCGCCGTCCGCGTTCGGCCATGCTCCAGATAGGCCTGGATCATGTTCAACTGGTAGAGGTCTGTGAGCAGGGCACCCGCAGCGTCCATCCGCACACCTCGGACAGGCTTCTCACGGACGACCTGCCTTGCGGCAACCGGTGCGATGCCTGCTGGCGGCCCGCCGCACCGGCCCCGAAGGTGCCCATGACTGGCGACGATGACGCCGAGCACGCCATCTCGCCTTGATCGACGTCAACGCCGCCGGCGAGGCGGTCTATAACCTTACCGCATGTTCGCGCCTTCGACACCGCGTCTCACGGCCGAGACCGCGCCGGATGTTCCGTTTGCGGACAAGGTGCGTTTCCTCAGTCAGCCGGAGTGTCTTGCCCTGCCCGCCAGCACCGTCGAGGCGCGCGAGACGCACATGTCCTGGCTGTTCCTGACCGAGCGGCACGTCTACAAGCTCAAGAAGCCCGTGCGGTCCGCCTGTCTCGATTTTTCGACTACCGACCGGCGGGCTGCGGCCTGCCGCACCGAGTTGGCGCTGAACCGCCGCCTTGCGCCCGACGTCTATCTGGATGTCATGCCGCTCAGGCGGACGCCGGACGGCCTGTCCTTCGGCGCGGTCGGAACGATCGTCGACTGGCTCGTCCTCATGCGCCGTCTCGACGAGCGCCATACCCTCGAGACCCACGCCCGCGAGCAGCACCTGACGCGGGCGGACGCAGAGCGCCTCGCCGCTCGGCTCGCGACATTCTACCGGCGGGTTCGCCGCCTTCCCGTCGCCCCCGCCGTGCATCTGGCGCGCTGGCGGCGAGCCTTGCTCGAGAACGAGCAGCTCCTGCGCGATCCGCGCTTTCACCTCCCGGAAGGCACGATCGCGCGCATCTGCCGCGCGCAGCGCGCCTTCCTTGCCCGACGACCGGGCATTCTTGTCCGGCGGGCGCGCCGGGTCGTGGAGGCGCATGGGGATCTCAGACCCGAGCACATTTGGCTGACCGATCCCGTTATCGTCATCGACTGCCTCGAGTTTTCGGAACCGCTGCGTGCGCTCGACCCGCTCGACGAAATCGCCTTCCTCCATCTCGAATGCGAGCGGCTTGGCGTTGGCTGGGCAGGAGAAGCGCTGCGGCACCGCCTCGCGCGTCTGCTCGGCGACCGCCGTGGCAACGGCCTCTTCCTGTTCTATCGCAGCTACCGGGCCCTGCTGCGGGCGCGCCTCGCCATCACCCACCTTCTCGATGCCGAGCCCCGCACGCCGGAGAAATGGCCACCCCTCGCGCGCACCTACATCGATCTTGCCCTTGCCGATGCAGGACGGCTCGAGCGCATTCTCAATAGACGAACAGATCGGCGAGTGCCTGGCCGGTGTGCAGCCGCGCGATCGCCTCGGCGATGAGCGGCGCAACGGGCACGACGTCGAGCTTGTCGCGTACAGGCCCTTGCGGCAGCCGGAACGGCGGCACGCTGTCGCTCGACACGACACGATCGATGGCGGGATCTGCGAGCGCCGTCTCGGCGCCCGGCATGAACAGGCCGTGCGTCACGCAGGCGATGACGCTCCGTGCGCCGCCCGCCCGGGCTGCCTTCGCGGCACGCGCCAATGTGCCGCCCGTGCTGACGAGGTCGTCCACGATGATGCAGGTCGCGCCCGCGACCTCGCCGACGAAAAGATCCCCAGAGACGATGCCGCCGCTGCGCCGCTTCTCGGCGAAAGCCTTGCCCGCCGCGCGGCCCGTCACCGCTTCCAGCACCTCGCGGAACAGATCAGCCCGCTTGCCGCCGCCGAGATCGGGCGAGACAACGCACAGCGGCTCCGTTGCAAGGCCCGCGGCGAGGTGGCGGACGAGCAGCGGGGCCGCCGAAAGCGCCACCGTCGGCAGACGGAAGGCGTTCTCGAAGGCGGTTTCGTTGTGCACGTCGAGCGCGACGACCGCATCGGTCCCCATGGCCTCGAAAAGGCCGGCGACATAGCGCGTGATGACGGGATCGAGCGCCTTGGTGCGCCTGTCCTTGCGCGCATAGCAGAGATAGGGCGTGACGGCCGTGACGCGCGCTGCGCCTGCATCCTTGAGGGCGCCGATGAAGAAGAGGAGCCTGCACAGCTTGTCGTTGGCGCTTCCATCCGGGCCGCCATGCAGCGAGTGGATAACATAGACATCGGCACCGGCAACGGGCTCGAGCGGCCGCGCCTTGTGCTCGCCGTCCTCGAAATCCCGCTCCTCGTGCCGGGCCAGCTCCTGCCCGATAAGGCGCGCGACCGCGTGCCCGAGATCCTGCGAGCCGACAAGCGCAAAGATCTTCAGCCGGTCGGTCGCAACGGACCGTACATCGGCGGGTGACCAAATCGTGGCTGGCGGCATCGCGAGCCTCCTATCGACCATCGCGGGCAACCCAGAGTTCACCCCGCTTGACATAGGAACGCTTGACGGCCGCCCATGCAATGCGATGGGCGATTTCCTCCCGCCGGGGGTCATCTGAATGATCGGCGAAGGCACGGTTGAAGGCCGTCCGATAGATGTCCTGTGCATGCGCCGGCAGATGCGCGCGCACGGCCGGCGGCAGGTCGCTGTTGTCGCGGTACGGCATGGCAACCTCGCGCGATGCCGCAAGGATCAGAGGTGCTCGCTCTCCATGTCACTGCAAGACAGGCCGAACTGCGACAGCCCCTCCTCCAGATAGTCGGCAAGCAGCGGGATTCCCATGAGGTAGCGGGCCGTGCGGGTGTTATGCGCGCGCTCGGCTTCGGCCCGCAGGTCCACCCAGCCGTCGAGGCCGGCATCGCCGCGCCCCAGCCAGGCCAGTGCCACGAGATCGATCTGCTCATCCTCGTTGAGCGCGGCAATGGCAGCGGCGAGCTCGGCCGCCACGGGATCGTCGCGATGGTCCTCCAGCACCGAGCGCATGCCGTCATCACTGGCGTTCGAGGCAGGGTGCGGCTCGGTGACGTCGTCCTTCACGTCGAACTGGCGCGCCTTGATGATGATGAAGCAGACCTTGTCCAGTGCAATGGAGAGATTCGGCGGCCTCGGCATGGTGTGGCTCCCCGATTCCGCAGACGACGGTGCCTGCAGGTCCCCACCAGCATGTGTCCTATCTTGCAGCCAGCCATTGCGCAGAATCAATGGCGCAATATGTGCCGTCCCCTCAGTCGAGGCTGACCACGAGGCCGTCGCGGATGGTGACGCGGCGGTCCATGCGTGCGGCAAGGTCGAGATTATGGGTCGCGATGACCGCCGCGAGGCGCGAGGCACGCACCAGCGCGACCAGCATCGAAAAGACGTAGTCCGACGTCTTCGGATCGAGATTGCCGGTCGGCTCGTCGGCGAGGAGCACCCGCGGCGCATTGGCCACGGCGCGGGCGATGGCGACGCGCTGCTGCTCGCCACCGGAGAGCTCCGCCGGCCGGTGGACAAGGCGCTCGCCGAGGCCGAGGAAGCTCAGCACCTCGGCGGCGCGGGCCTCCGCCTCCCGGCGCGCCAAGCCGCGGATGAGCTGTGGCAGGGCGACATTCTCGAGCGCCGAGAACTCCGGCAGCAGGTGGTGGAACTGGTAGACGAAACCGATATCGAGGCGCCTCAGGCGCGTGCGTCCGGCATCGTCGAGCTCCGTCGTCGGCTCGCCGCCGACGTAGACCTCGCCGCTATCGGGATGCTCCAGGAGGCCGGCGATGTGCAACAGCGTCGACTTGCCTGTGCCGGACGGCGCGACCAGCGCGACGATCTCGCCTGGCCACACGGCGAGGTCCGCGCCGCGCAGGATGTCGAGCATCGTCTCGCCCTGGGGGTAACGGCGTTCGATCTTGGAGAGGAACAGGGCCGGCGTCTGGGGCGTCGTCATGCCGTCTCACCCGTAGCGAAGGGCTTCGACGGGGTCGAGGCGCGCCGCCCGCCAGCTCGGGTAGAGCGTTGCCACGAGCGACAGGACGATCGCCATGAGCACCACGGTCGTCACCTCGCCCGGGTCGATCTCGGCCGGCAGGCGGCTGAGGAAGTAGAGTTCGGCCGGGAAGAGGTTGGAACTCGTCAGCTGCGACAGGAAACTGCGGATCGCCTCCACGTTCCACGCGAGCGTCAGGCCGAGCAGGAAGCCGGCGAGCGTGCCCACGATGCCGATGGAGGCGCCAGTGATGAGGAAGACCCGCATCACGGAGCCGCGCGTCGCCCCCATCGTGCGCAGGATGGCGATGTCCTCGCTCTTGTCCTTCACCAGCATGATGAGGCCCGAGACGATGTTGAGGGCCGCCACCAGCACGATCAGCGTCAGGATGAGGAACATCACGTTGCGCTCGACCTCGAGCGCACCGAAGAAGGTGCGGTTCCGCTGGCGCCAGTCGGTGATCATGATCGGCCGGCCCGCGGCTTCTTCGATGCGCGGGCGCATGGCGCCGACATCATCGGCATTGTTCAGGAAGACCTCGATGACGCTGACGTCGCCGTCCCGGTTGAAATAGGCCTGCGCCTCGCCGAGCGGCATGTAGACGAAGGTGTTGTCGAACTCGGACATGCCGATCTCGAACACCGCGACGATGGGGTAGGCCTTGATCCGCGGCGCGGTGCCGAAGGCCGTCGCGGCGCCGCGCGGCGAGACGATGGTGAGTGAATCGCCGACACGAAGGCCGAGATATTCGGCCATGCGCCGGCCGATAGCGACGCCGCCCTTCTCGTCGAAATCGCGCAGGGTGCCCTGCCGGATGGTATCGGCGATGAAGGGAATGCTGGCGATGTCGGCCTCGCGCACCCCGCGCACCAGAGCGCCGCCGGAGGCCGCGGTGGAGGAGACGAGCGCCTGGCCCTCCACCATCGGCACGACGAGCTTCACCCCCGAGAGGTCGGCGAGCCGCTTCGACACGGCGTCGAAATCGGTCAGCGGGGAATCGATCGGCTGGATGAACATGTGGCCGTTCACGCCGACGATCTTGTCGAGCAGCTCCTTGCGGAAGCCGTTCATCACCGACATCACGACGATCAGCGTCGCAACCCCGAGCATGATGCCGAGGAAGGAGAAGCCGGCGATGACGGAGATGAAGCCCTCGCGCCGGCGCGCCCGCAGATAGCGGGCCGCCAGCAGCCACTCGAAGAGCGCAAAGGGTCTCGTCGAACCGCTCTCGGCCGCGCGTCCGCTCATGCCGCTCCCCGCCCCTGCCTCGCCGTCAGCCCGCGATCCGCGTCACGGCATCCTCGATCGACAGAAGCTCGCGCTCGCCCGTGGCGCGGCGCTTCACCTCCACCTTGCCGTCGGCAAGCCCCTTGGGGCCGACGAGGATCTGCCACGGCATGCCGACGAGGTCGGCCGTCGCGAACTTGGCTCCGGGACGCTCGTCCCGGTCGTCGTACAGCACGTCGAGGCCGCGCAGGGCGAGCGCCCGATGGAGATGCGCGCAGGCCTCGTCCGTCGCTGTGTCACCGACCTTGATGTTGATGAGCGAGACGTCGAAAGGCGCGATCGGATCCGGCCAGACGATGCCGGCCTCGTCGTGGCTGGCCTCGATGATGGCGGCGACGAGCCGCGACGGGCCGATGCCGTAGGAGCCCATGTGCACGGGATGCTCCCTGCCGTCCGGCCCGGTCACCGTCGCCTTCATCGGCAGGGAGTATTTCGTGCCGAAATAGAAGATGTGGCCGACCTCGATGCCACGCGCCGACACCTTCCGGTCATTCGGAATAGCAGCGAAGGCGGCCTCGTCGTGCTTCTCGGAGGTCGCGGCGTAGAGCGACGTCCACTTGTCGACGATCGACTGAAGGCCGGCGACGTCGTCGAAATCCGTGTCCGCGGCCGGGATCGGAAAGTCGAGGAAGTCGCGGTGGCAGAACACCTCGCTCTCGCCCGTCGAGGCCAGGATGATGAACTCGTGGCTGAGGTCACCGCCGATCGGGCCCGTATCCGCCTGCATGGGGATGGCCTTGAGGCCGAGGCGGGCGAAGGTGCGCAGGTAGGCGACGAACATCCTGTTGTAGGAATGGCGCGCGCCGGCCTGGTCGATGTCGAAGGAATAGGCATCCTTCATCAGGAATTCGCGCGAGCGCATGGTGCCGAAGCGCGGCCGGATCTCGTCCCGGAACTTCCACTGGATGTGATAGAGATTGAGCGGCAGGTCCTTGTAGGAGCGCACGTAGGACCGGAAGATGTCCGTGATCATCTCCTCGTTCGTCGGCCCGTAGAGCATCTCGCGCTCGTGCCGGTCGGTGATGCGCAGCATCTCCTTGCCGTAGGCGTCATAGCGCCCCGATTCACGCCACAGATCGGCCGACTGGATGGTCGGCATCAGGAGTTCGACGGCGCCGGAACGGTTCTGTTCCTCCCGTACGATTGCCGCAATCTTGTTCAGGACCTTGAGGCCGATCGGCAGCCAGGAATAGATCCCCGCTGATTGCTGCCGGATGAGTCCTGCCCGCAGCATCAGGCGATGGGAAACGATCTCCGCCTCTTTGGGATCTTCGCGGAGCGTGGGCAGGAAATAGCGGCTGAGACGCATGAGAAACCGGCAACGGGCTTGTGTGGAAAGGGAAGCGAGTCGTCCGCTGAGACAACACCGCCGCACGGCAAAAGACAAGGCTGGCTTTGCGACTCACCGACCAACGCACCGCCATTCGGCCCATGTGTGACAACACCATGCAAAAAATGCGGGCAGCCCCTGCACAAATGGGTGACAAGTGGTGAACGATCGACTATGCATTGTTACCCGATCGAAAGTCCCCGCCGCCATTCACAGAGTGGGGAACTGCGGTCCAGGTCTCGGGAGGAAGCCCAGGCGACGTCGAGAGGTGCGAGAGCACCCCGTTGTTCCGAATGAACAGGCGTTACGGGTTCGAGAGAAACTCCAACAGCAAGGCGTCAGCCTTGCTTTTTTGTTGGAAGACACGGTTTCACGCGCAACCAACCGCGTTTCCTACCCCCTTATGTCACAGTTCGATGAGCGCCAGCGCGACCTTCACGAGCGCGAGGACGATGGCCGAGACGACGGTGGTCGCCAGCACCTTCTTGAGGAGTCGGGGCTTCGCCGGCGCGCCGGGCTCCGTGCCGCTCGTCACCTCGCCCGATTCCAACTGGCTGCGCACGCCAAAGGGCAGGACAGCGAACAGAACCGTCCACCAGATGATGAAATAGAGGGCCAGCCAGGTCGCAATGGTCATCGGGTCTACCCGCTCCGCTTGGGTTCTCGGCAATGGAGACGGATCCACCGATCAGGTTGAAGCAACCCGACGGGTCCGGATCTAGGACGGTCGCTCAGGCCTGTTCCAGCTCGACGAGCGTACCGCAGAAGTCCTTGGGGTGGAGAAAGAGCACAAGCTTGCCGTGCGCGCCGATCTTCGGTTCGCCGCTGCCGAGCACGCGCGCGCCCTTCTCCACCAGCCGGTCGCGCGCGGCGATGATGTCGTCTACCTCGTAGCAGATGTGGTGGATGCCACCATCGGCATTGCGCTCGAGGAAGCGGGCAATCGGGGAATCGGCGCCCAGAGGCTCCAGCAGCTCGATCTTGGTGTTCGGCAGTTCGATGAATACCGTGGTGACGCCATGCTCCGGCTGCGGAACGGCCGGCGACAGGCGTGCTCCGAGGGTGTCCCGGTAGACGGCGCAGGCGCTTTCGAGATTGCGGACAGCGATGGCGACGTGGTTGAGGCGGCCGATCATGAGGCTCTCCCGGCTGACGGAACCCTCACCTCATACGACGATCACGTGCACGTGGCACGTTGGCTTTTTGCCCCAGGCATGGCGCACTTCCGCCCGCACCGCGCGCTCGACGGCATTCGCGACCGCATCGGGGTCGCGCCGGCGCGCCTTGGGTAGCCCGTCCAGCACGTCGGCCACAGCATCGGCGACGAGCTCGAACATCGGCTCGCCCTCGCGCGTCGCGGGCGGCAGGCCGCTGACCTCCACCTGCGCCTCACCGACGATCTCGCCCTTGGCGTCGAGGGCGATGGCGACGGAGACGACGCCGGCGAAGGCGAGCTTGCGCCGCTCGCCGATGGTGGCCTCGCCGGCGCTGACGACGATCATCCCGTCCTTGTAGAGGCGGCCGACGGGCACGTCGTCCACGACGGCCGGCTTGCCGGGCGCGAGCAGAACCATCTCGCCGTTCATGGCCCGCACCACGCTGCCGATGCCCTCGGCGCGGGCGAATTTTGCCTGTTCGGTGAGGTGCAGGGCCTCGCCGTGCGCCGGCACAAGCACCTTCGGCCGCACCCAGCGATACATGGCGGCGAGTTCGCCGCGGCGTGGATGGCCGGAGACGTGGATGAGCGCGTCCCGATCGGTGATCACCTCGATGCCACGCGTGACGAGATTGTTGATGATGCGACCGACCGCCTTCTCGTTGCCCGGAATGGTGCGCGAGGAGAAGATCACGCGATCGCCGGCAGAGAGTGCGATGTCGGGATGCTCGTCATTCGCGACGCGGGCGAGCGCGGCCCGCGGCTCGCCCTGGCTACCCGTGAGCAATGCGACCACCTTGTTGCGCGGCAGGTAGCCGAAGGTCTCAGCCGAGCGGAACGGCGGCAGGCCGGCGAGATAGCCGCGCTCGGTCGCGACGTCGATGACGCGGTCCATCGCCCGGCCGAAGACGACGACCTCGCGGTCGCAGGCCGCGGCCGCCTCGGCCACGGCGCGCAGGCGCGCGACGTTGGAGGCGAAGGTCGTCACGGCCACGCGCTCCGGCGCCTCGCGGATGACCTCCATCAGGGTCTTGGCGACGTCCGCCTCGCTGGGACTGACGCCATCCCGCAAGACGTTGGTCGAATCGCAGATGAGCGCGAGCACGCCCTCGTCGCCAATTTCCGTGAGCCGCTTCTCGTCCGTCGGCCGGCCGACGCCCGGATGCGGGTCGAGCTTCCAGTCGCCGGTGTGGACGACGGTACCAAGCGGCGTGCGGATGGCGAGCGCATTCGATTCAGGGATCGAATGACCGACGGCGACGAATTCGATGTCGAAGGGGCCGAGGGTGACGCGACCGCCCTGCTCCACCACGTTCAGCGGGATCTTGGGCACGCCGGGCTCGCCGAGGCGGCGGACCTCCAGGAGCCCCGCCGCGAAGGGCGTGCACACCACGGGCGCGCCAAGGCGCGGCCACAGCTCGGCGAGGCCGCCGATATGGTCCTCGTGCGCATGGGTTATGACGATGCCGACGAGGTTGTCCCTCTCCTCCTCGAGGAAGCGGATGTCGGGGAAGATGAGATCGACGCCCGGCACATCCTCGCCAGCGAAGGCGATGCCGCAGTCGACGAGCAGCCATTTGCGCCGGCGCGCCGGCCCGAAGCCGTAGAGACCGGCGTTCATGCCGATCTCGCCGAGACCACCGAGCGCTACGAATACGAGGCCGTCGTCATCGCGTGAGGCCATGCCCTCTCAATCCTCCTTCAGTCGCATCCTTGAGATGCCATGTCGGCGAGACCGAGATAAAGATCTCCCGCATCGATCGTCCGGCGCCCGTCCGGGGTATCGAGCAGCAGCCGGCCGGCGCTGTCGAGCCCGGCAAAGGTGCCGCTGAGATCGCCGCCCGGCAGGCGCACCCGCGCCGGCCCGCCGATGCCGGCGGCGCGGGCGAGCCAGGCTTCGCGCGTCAGGGCGAAGCCGAGCCCCCGGTCCCACTGCCTCAGCCTATAGGCGAAACTCGCCGACAATGCGCGGAAAACGTCGCTCACGTCCACCGTTCCGACGGCCTCGGCGAGGCAGCGCGCCGGATAAGGTGTATCGGCCGGCTTGTGGGCAACGTTGAGGCCCATGCCGATGATGACGGCAAAATGCCTGTCCGGCCCGAGCCTGTGCCCCTCGAGAATGAGGCCGGACAGCTTGCCGCCATCCATCAGCAGGTCGTTCGGCCATTTGAGCACCAGCCGTGGCGCCGCGAGCCCGGTGACGCCCGCGACCGCATCGTGCAAAGCGAGGCCCGCGACGAAGCCGAGCTGCGGCGCCTTCGGCGGATCGCACGGTTCGCTCAGGACAAGGCTGGCGTAGAGATTTCCGGGCGGCGAGGCCCATTGCCGGCCATGGCGGCCGCGGCCGCTCGTCTGCTCGCGCGCCACGACCCAGAGGCGGTCCGCCCCTTGCGACGAGGCCCGCTCAAGAGCCTCGTCGTTGGTCGAGGTGGTCGTCGCCAGCATCACGGCATCGAAGCCGGCGTCGCGCGCCTCCTGCGAGATGCTCCCGCGTTCCACGTCCGTGTCGCCGGCCCCGTCAGAACAGCGAGCGAGCGGCGGCGAGCGCGGCGCTGTTCAACGGCCCCGGAGCGCCGGGCAGCATCAGGACGACGATAATGATGCTGGCGAGGGCGAAGATCACCTTCTGGCCGGCCGCCATCGGGGTGAAGGCCGCGCCCGCCGGCTCGTCGAAGTGCATAATCTTGACGATGCGGATGTAGTAGTAGGCGCCGACGACGCTGGCGAGCACGCCGATGACGGCAAGCGAATAGAGCTGCGCCTCGACGGCGGCCGCGAAGACGTACCACTTGGCGAGGAAGCCGGCGAGCGGCGGAATGCCCGCGAGCGAGAAGAACAGGATCGTCAGGCCATACGCAGCATAGGGCTGCGTGCGGGCAAGGCCGGCGAGATCGTAGATCCCCTCGACGGGCCCCTCCTCCCGCCGCATGGACAGGATGAAGGCGAAGGTGCCGAGCGTCATGACGAGATAGATCGCCATGTAGACGAGCACGCTCTGCACGCCCTCCGCCGTGCCGGCGGCAAGGCCGACGAGCGCGTAGCCCATGTGGCCGATGGACGAATAGGCCATGAGGCGCTTGATGTTGCGCTGGCCGATGGCAGCGAAGGCGCCGAGCGCCATGGAGGCGATGGCGACGAAGACGATGATCTGCCGCCACTGATCGACGATGCCGGGGAAGGCCGTAATGAAGACGCGCACCAGGAGCGCCATCGCCGCCATCTTGGGCGCCGCCGCGAAGAAGGCGGCGACCGGCGTCGGCGCGCCCTCGTAGACGTCCGGCGTCCACATGTGGAAGGGCACGGCCGAGATCTTGAAGGCGAGGCCGGCAGCGATGAAGACAAGGCCGAAGATCGCGCCGGTGTGCCCCTCGCCCTGCAGGGCCTGGGCGATGCCGGTGAAGGAGACCGTGCCGGTGAAGCCATAGATCAGCGACGCGCCGTAGAGCAGCATGCCCGAGGACAGGGCGCCGAGCACGAAATACTTGAGGCCCGCCTCGCTCGAACGGGCATTGTCGCGGTCGATGGCTGCGACGACGTAGAGCGAGAGGCTCTGCAGCTCGAGGCCGAGATAGAGTGCGATGAGGTCGTTGGCCGAGATCATCATCATCATGCCGGTCGTCGCCAGCAGGATGAGGATGGGATATTCGAAGCGGTTGATGCCCGCCCGGCGCAGGTAGTCGCCCGACATCAGCAAGGCCGCGGCCGAGCCGACCAGCGTCAGCACCTTGGCGAAGCGCGCGAAGCCGTCGACGACGAAGGAGCCGCCGAAGGTCTCCACCCGCTCGCCGCCCTGCGTCACCACGAAGAAGCCGGCGGCGAGAATGGCGACGAGTGTGAGCGCCTCGATCAGGCCGGCAGCACGCTCGCCCCTCAGCGCGCCAATGAGCACGAGAAGGAGCGCGGCGGCAGCCAGGACGATCTCCGGCAGGGCCGGAGCGAGCGCGAACATCGGGACGGCGGCCATCGGCTGAACCTCAGTGAAGCGTCAGGGCCACGAACTTGGCGGTTGCCAGCGCGGCCTCGGTGGACTTGAGCAGTTCCGCCGTCGGAGCGGCGAAGACATCGAGAATGGCGCCGGGCTGCAGGCCGTACCAGATGACCAGCACGAGCAGCGGCACGAGAACGACCATCTCACGGGTGTTGAGATCGGTGATCGTCTTCAGGTTGTCCTTCTCGATCACGCCGAAGACGACGCGGCGGTAGAGCCACAGGGCATAGGCAGCCGAGAGGATGACGCCCGAGGTGGCGAGCACCGCGACCCAGGGATTGGCCTTGAAGGCGCCCGCGAGCGACAGGAACTCGCCGATGAAGCCCGAGGTGCCCGGCAGGCCGACATTGGCCATGGTGAAGACCATGAACACAACCGCATAGCGCGGCATGCGCTGCACGAGGCCGCCATAGGCCGCGATCTCGCGTGTATGCATGCGGTCGTAGATCACGCCGACGCACAGGAAGAGCGCGCCCGAGACGAGGCCATGGCTGACCATCTGGAACATGGCGCCCTGGATGCCCTGGGTGGTCATCGTGAAGATGCCCATGGTCACGAAGCCCATGTGGGCGACCGACGAATAGGCGATGAGCTTCTTAATGTCCTCCTGCATCAGCGCGACGAGTGAGGTGTAGATGATCGCGATGACGGACAGGGCGAAGACGAGCGGCGCGAAATCGGCCGAGGCCTCCGGAAACATCGGGATGGAGAAGCGGATGAAACCGTAGCCGCCCATCTTGAGGAGGATGCCGGCGAGGATGACGGACCCTGCTGTCGGCGCCTCGACGTGCGCGTCCGGCAGCCAGGTGTGGACCGGCCACATGGGCATCTTCACCGCGAAGGAGGCGAAGAAGGCGAGCCACAGCCACGTCTGCATCGCCGGGGCGAAGGGGTGCTTGAGCAGCGCCGCGATGTCGGTCGTGCCGGCGTCCCAATACATCGCCATGATGGCGATGAGCATCAGCACCGAGCCGAGCAGCGTGTAGAGGAAGAACTTGAAGCTGGCGTAGATGCGCCGCTTGCCACCCCAGATGCCGATGATGAGGAACATCGGGATAAGGCCGGCCTCGAAGAACAGGTAGAACAGGACAAGATCCTGCGCCACGAAGACGCCGATCATCGTCGTCTCGAGCACGAGGAAGGCGACCATGTATTCCTTCACCCGCTTCTCGATCGAGGTCCACGACGCCAGGATGCAGAAGGGCATCAGGAAGGTCGTCAGCAGGACGAACGGCATCGAGAAGCCGTCGACGCCGAGGCGGAAGCGGATGGCCTCCGTCAGCCAGGCATGGTCCTCGGTGAGCTGGAAGGCGGCGCTCGCCGTGTCGAACCGTCCCCAGGCGACGAGCGAGAGGACCAAGGTCGCGAGCGTCGTCACCAGCGCCGCGGAGCGGGCGTTGGAGCGCACCGCCTCCTCGCTGCCGCGCACCATGAGGATGAAGGCGGCACCGACGAGCGGCAGGATGAGGAGACCAGAAAGGAGACCGAGGCCGAACATCAGTGCGTGCCCCCGATGAGGTACCAGGTGACGAGAGCCGCGACACCGACGAGCATCGCGAAGGCGTAGTGGTAGACGTAGCCGGTCTGCAGGCGCACGACGCGGTTGGTGACGTCGACGAC
This sequence comes from Chelatococcus sambhunathii, assembly GCF_001418005.1. GTDB lineage: Bacteria > Pseudomonadota > Alphaproteobacteria > Rhizobiales > Beijerinckiaceae > Chelatococcus_A > Chelatococcus_A sambhunathii. The sequence continues at coordinate 499,992 of NZ_LIOL01000002.1, forward strand.
ACGGGCGGAGACGCCGTCCGGCCCGAAACCGTCGATGAGCCAGCCGTCACCCTTCTTCCAGAGGAAGCGGCCGAGCCACATCGCCGGACGCACGAACAGGACGTCGTAGATCTCGTCGAAGTACCACTTGTTGAGCAGGAACCGGTAGAGGAGCGGCTGCTGCCCCGCGACGATCGCCGGCATGCGCGGGTTGATGATGTAGAACCACAGCGCGATGAGGAAGCCGAGCATCATCATCACGAAGGGCGAGGCGACAACCCAGCCCGGCACCTCGTGCATTTCGTGCAGGATGTGGTTGTCGGCACCAGTGAAGAGCGCGCCCTTCCAGAAGTGGTCGTAGTCATGGCCGATGAAGGCTTCCTTGAAGGCGAAGCCGGCAACGACCGCGCCGATCGCCAGGACAGCGAGCGGGATGAGCATCACAAGCGGGCTCTCGTGCGGCGTGTGGTCACCGTGGCCATGGCCATGGTCGTCATGGCCGTGTTCGGCCCAGCGCGCCTTGCCCTCGAAGGTCATGAAGTACAGGCGCCAGGAATAGAAGGACGTGAACAACGCAGCGATGACCGTAGCGAGGAAGGCGAAGTTGGCCCCCGGCGTGTGGGAGGCATAGGCCGCTTCGATGATGGCATCCTTCGAGAAGTAGCCCGCCGTGAACGGGAAACCCGTCAGCGCCAGCGTGCCGATCGTCATCATGGCCGCCGTGAAGGGAATGTGCTTCCGAAGGCCGCCCATGTGGCGCATGTCCTGCTCGTGGTGCATCGCGTGGATGACCGAGCCGGCGCCGAGGAACAGCAGCGCCTTGAAGAAGGCGTGCGTGAAGAGGTGAAAGATGCCCGCCCCGTAGGCGCCGACGCCGAGAGCGACGAACATGTAGCCGAGCTGCGAGCAGGTCGAATAGGCGATGACGCGCTTGATGTCGTTCTGCACGAGGCCGACGGTCGCGGCGAAGAAGGCGGTGATGCCGCCGACCACCGTGACGACCGACAGCGCCGTCGGGGCATATTCGAACACCGGCGACATGCGCGCGACCATGAACACGCCGGCCGTCACCATCGTCGCCGCATGGATGAGGGCGGAGACCGGGGTCGGGCCTTCCATGGCGTCCGGCAGCCAGGTGTGCAGCAGGAACTGCGCCGACTTGCCCATGGCGCCCATGAAGAGCAGGAGGCTCGCCAGCGTCAGCGCGTGCCACTCGTAGCCGAGGAAGCGGAAGGTCGCCTCGTTGAATTCCGCCACGCGGGGGAAGATGCCGTCGAAGGTGACCGCGCCGAACAGCACGAAAACGAGGAAGATGCCGAGCAGGAAGCCGAAGTCGCCGACGCGGTTGACGACGAAGGCCTTGATCGCGGCGGCATTGGCCGACGGCTTCTCGTACCAGAAGCCGATGAGCAGGTAGCTCGCGAGGCCGACGCCCTCCCAGCCGAAGAACATCTGCACGAGGTTGTCGGCCGTCACCAGCATCAGCATGGCGAAGGTGAACAGCGAGAGATAGGCGAAGAAGCGCGGCCTCGCCGGATCCTCGTGCATGTAGCCGATGGAATAGAGATGGACGAGCGAGGAGACCGTCGTCACGACGATCAGCATCACGGCCGTGAGCGTATCGATGCGGAAGGCCCAGTCGACCACGAGGTCGCCGGAGACCATCCAGCTCGCCACCGCGACGCGCGTCGCCCCCTCGCCGAAGCCGACGTCGAAGAAGGCGATCCACGACAGGAGGCAGGAGACGAACAGGCCCGAGGTCGTGACGACCTCGCTTGCCCGCGCGCCGATGAACCGGCCGGCAAGGCCAGCGATCAGGAAGCCGGCAAGCGGCAGGAAGACGATCGCGTGATACATGATCGCGGCCTCAGCCCTTCATCATGTTGATGTCCTCAACCGCGATGGTGCCGCGGTTGCGGAAGTAGACGACGAGGATGGCAAGCCCGATGGCCGCCTCGGCGGCCGCCACGGTCAGCACGAGCAGGGCGAAGACCTGCCCGACGATGTCGCCCATGAAGCTCGAGAAGGCGACGAGATTGATGTTGACCGCAAGCAGGATGAGCTCGACCGACATCAGAATGACGATGACGTTCTTGCGGTTGATGAAGATGCCGAGCACGCCGAGCGTGAACAGCACGGCGGCGACGGTGAGATAATGCGCGAGCCCGATGGTCATGTCTGTCTCTCCGGCCTCACTCACACGCCCTCGCGGAAGGGCACCTTCCGCACTTCGATGGCGGTGTCGCGCGTGCGCGCCACCTGCTGGGCAACATCCTGGCGCTTGACGCCCGGCTTGTGGCGCAGCGTGAGCACGATGGCGCCGATCATGGCGACGAGCAGCACGAGGCCCGACGCCTGGAAGAAGTAGAGGTAGCGCGTGTAGAGCACCTGGCCGAGCGCCGCGGTGTTCGTCATCTCGCTGACGGGGGGGATGGCCGCGACCGGCGTCTTCACGAGCTCGGGATCGATCGCCATCGAACCGACGACGAGCACGAGCTCGATGAGGAAGATCACGCCGATGAGGGCGCCCACCGGCAGATATTGCAGGAAGCCCTGGCGCAGCTCGGCGAAATCGACGTCGAGCATCATGACGACGAAGAGGAAGAGCACCGCGACCGCGCCGACATAGACGACGACGAGGATCATCGCCAGGAACTCGGCGCCCATCAGGATGAACAGGCCCGCCGCGTTGACGAAGGCCAGGATCAGGAAGAGCACCGAATGCACGGGGTTGCGCGAGGCGATGACCATGAAGGCCGACGCCACGCACACGCACGAAAAGAGATAGAAGAAGGCCGCTGCGACCGTCATGCCCCGTATCCCGTCCTGTCGCCCACGGGCCCCAAGCCCCCGGGCATGGCGTCTATAGACACCGAATCCCTCACGAACAACCTCACCGCGACGTCACCTGTAGGGTGCGTCCATCGCGATGTTGCGGGCGATCTCCCGCTCCCAGCGGGCGCCGTTGTCGAGGAGCTTGTCCTTGTCGTAGTAGAGCTCCTCGCGGGTCTCCACCGCGAATTCGAAGTTCGGTCCCTCGACGATGGCATCGACCGGGCAGGCCTCCTGGCAGAATCCGCAGTAGATGCACTTCACCATGTCGATGTCGTAACGCGTCGTGCGGCGCGTGCCGTCGTTGCGGCGCGGCCCGGCCTCGATCGTGATGGCCTGAGCCGGGCAGATGGCCTCGCACAGCTTGCAGGCGATGCAGCGCTCCTCACCGTTGGGATAACGGCGTAACGCGTGCTCGCCGCGGAAGCGCGGGCTCAGGACTCCCTTCTCGAAGGGATAGTTGAGCGTCGCCTTCGGCTTGAAGAAATAGCGCATCGACAAGAAGAACGCCGATACGAACTCCTTCAAGAAGAGCGACTTTGCGGCCTGATCGAGCCTCATGATCCGGCTCCGTCCCTTTCTCTTGCCGGCCTCACGAGGCCGGCGCCCATCCCGTGATCTGCAGCACGGCCGCGACGATGATGACGGCAGCGAGCGACAGGGGCAGGAACACCTTCCAGCCCAACCGCATCAGCTGGTCGTAGCGATAGCGCGGCACCATCGCCTTCACCATGGCGAACATGAAAAAGACGAAGCAGACCTTGACCACGAACCATACGACGCCCGGGATCCACGTGAACGGCGGCAGCGCCACCGGCGCGGTCCAGCCGCCGAGGAAGAGGATCGTCGTCAGCGAGCACATGGTCATGATGGCCACGTACTCGCCGAGCATGAACAGGAGGTACGGCGTCGAGGCGTATTCCACCATGAAGCCGGCCACCAGTTCCGATTCTGCCTCGGGCAGGTCGAAGGGCGGGCGGTTCGTCTCGGCGAGCGCCGAGATGAAGAAGATGACGAACATCGGGAACAGCGGCAGCCAGTACCAGTTGAGCACCGTCAGCCACGGCACGCCGAGCATCGTCGCGAGCCCCCTCGCCTCCTGAGCGCGCACGATCTCGGTGAGATTGAGCGAGCCGACGCAGAGCAGCACGGTGATGATGACGAAGCCGATAGAGACCTCGTAGGACACCATCTGCGCGGCGGAACGCAGCGCGCCGAGAAAAGGGTACTTCGAGTTCGACGCCCAGCCGCCCATCAGGATGCCGTAGACGCCGAGCGAGGAGATGGCGAAGATGTAGAGGATGCCGACGTTGATGTCGGCGATCGCCCATCCGTCCGCCACCGGGATGACCGCCCAGGCGGCCAGCGCCAGCACACAGGTGACGAGCGGCGCCAGCAAGAAAAGCCCCTTGTTGGCGCCTGCAGGGATCACCGGCTCCTTGAGCACGAACTTCAGCAGGTCGGCGAAGGACTGCAGCAGCCCCCACGGCCCCACGACGTTGGGCCCGCGGCGCAGCTGCACCGCCGCCCAGACCTTGCGATCGGCATAGAGGATGTAGGCGATGAAGACGAGCAGCGCGACCAGCAGGAGCAGGCTCTTGCCGAGAATGATCGCAACCGTGGTCAGCCATTCCATCGGGCGTGGTCCTTACTCTGCAGCCTGCTTCAGCGCCCCGCCGGCCAGAGCCGAGCACTCGGCCATGACGGCGGAAGCGCGCGCGATGGGGTTGGTGAGATAGAAGTCGGCGATCGGCGAAATCAGCGGCGCATCGGCGAGCACGCCGCCCTTGCCGGCGAGCGTCTCGATGCCGGCCGTGTCCACCGGCGCGATCTCGCCGATAGCGGCAAGATGCGGATGCGCGGCGAAAAGCTGCTCGCGCAGCGCCGCAAGCGAGTCGAACGGCAGGCGCTTGCCGAGCACATCGGACAGCGCGCGCAGGATCGCCCAATCCTCGCGGGCGTCCCCCGGCGGGAACACAGCGCGGTTGGCGAACTGGGGGCGCCCCTCGGTGTTGACATAGATGCCGGTCTTCTCCGTATAGGCCGCCCCCGGCAGGATGACATCGGCCCGGTGGGCACCGCGGTCACCGTGCGTGCCCTGGTAGACGACGAAGGCGCCTTCCGGCACGTCGACCTCGTCAGCACCGAGAAGGAAGAGGACGTCGAGCGCGCCAGGAGCCAGCATGCCGGCAACGTCGAGACCGTCCGCCTTCGGCACGAAGCCGAGGTCGAGCGCGCCAGCCCGCGCCGCGGCGGTGTGCAGCACCGAAAAGCCGTTCCACGCCTCGCCAAGGGCGCCGACGGCCTTGGCGAGCTTCGCCGCCGCCGCGAGCACGGCCATGCCGTCCTCCCGCGCCAGGGCCCCCTGCCCCACGATGATGAGCGGCCGCTCGGCCTTGCTCAGCACCTCGAGAAATGCGCCGTTGCCGGCCGCGAGATCGGCCAGCGTCTGCGCGCCGGTGCCGAGATAGGAATAGTCGTAGGTGAGATCGACATTCTCGCCGATCACGCCGATGGGTGTACGCAGCAGGCGCCAACGTTTGCGGATGCGGGCATTGAGCACCGGCGCTTCCTTGCGCGGATTGGTGCCGATGAGCAGCACCGCATCGGCATCCTCGATGCCGGCGATGGTGGTATTGAAGAGATAGGTCGCGCGCCCGAGCGCCGGGTCGAGCTGCGCGCCATCCTGACGGCAGTCGATGTTGGGGACGCCGAGCTTCTCCATGAGGAGCTTGAGGGCGTAAGTTTCCTCGACGGCGGCAAGGTCGCCGACGATGGCACCGATGCGCTCGCTCTTCGCCGCATTGACCTTTTCGGCGATGAGAGCGAAGGCCTCGTTCCAGCTCGCCGAACGCAGCCGTCCGTTCTCCCGCACATAGGGGCGGTCGAGGCGCTGGGTCCTGAGGCCGTCCCAGACGAAGCGCGTCTTGTCCGAGATCCATTCCTCGTTGATGAACTCGTTGACGCGCGGCAGGAAACGCATGACCTCGCGCCCGCGGGCATCGACACGGATAGCCGAGCCGACCGCATCCATCACGTCGACGGATTCAGTCTTCGACAATTCCCAGGGCCGCGCCTTGAAGGCATAGGGCTTCGAGGTCAGCGCGCCTACCGGGCACAAATCGATCACGTTGCCCTGCAGCTCCGAGCCCATGGCGTGTTCGAGATAGGTCGTGATCTCCATGTCCTCGCCGCGGCCGATGGCACCGAGATCCGGCACGCCGGCGACCTCGGTGGTGAAGCGGATGCAGCGGGTGCAGTGAATGCACCGGTTCATCGAGGTCTTGACCAGCGGGCCGATGTACTTGTCCTCCACGGCGCGCTTGTTCTCGGCGAAGCGCGAGGAATCGACGCCGTAGGCCATGGCCTGGTCTTGCAGGTCGCATTCCCCGCCCTGGTCGCAGATCGGGCAGTCCAGCGGGTGGTTGATGAGCAGAAACTCCATCACCCCCTCCCGCGCCTTCTTGACGAGCGGCGTGCGGGTGTTGACGACCGGCGGCTCGCCGTTGGGGCCGGGCCGCAGGTCGCGCACCGACATGGCGCAGGAGGCGACGGGCTTCGGCGAGCCCTTCACCTCGACAAGGCACATGCGGCAGTTGCCGGCGATCGACAGCCGCTCGTGGAAGCAGAAGCGCGGCACTTCGGCGCCCGCCTCCTCGCAGGCCTGCAGGATGGTGAACTCCGCAGGCACCTCGATCTCATTGCCGTCGACGATGAGCTTGGCCATCGCTACTTCGTCCTTTCCCGTCCGGCGGCGAGCCGCCCGGACGTGATCAATCACTCAGCTGCCTGCAGAACCGCATCCGAATGCGGGTTGGCCGCATAATCGTCGATGCGCTTCTCGATCTCGTGGCGGAAATGGCGGATGAGGCCCTGCACGGGCCAGGCCGCGGCATCGCCGAGCGCGCAGATCGTGTGGCCCTCGACCTGGTAGGTCACGTCGAGGAGCATGTCGATCTCGCGCTTCTGCGCCCGGCCCTCGGCCATGCGCGTCAGCACGCGCCACATCCAGCCCGTGCCCTCGCGGCAGGGCGTGCACTGGCCGCAGCTCTCGTGCTTGTAGAAGTAGCTGAGTCGCGCGATCGCCCGGACGATGTCGGTGGACCTGTCCATGACGATGACGGCGGCCGTGCCAAGGCCGGACTTCAGATTCCTGAGGGAGTCGAAGTCCATCGGGCAGTCGATGATCTGCTCGGCCGGCACGCAGGGCACCGAGGAGCCGCCGGGGATGACGGCGAGAAGGTTGTCCCAGCCGCCGCGGATGCCGCCGCAATGCCGGTCGATGAGTTCACGGAAGGTGATGCCCATCTCCTCTTCCACGTTGCACGGCTTGTTGACGTGGCCGGAGACGCAGAAGAGCTTCGTGCCGACGTTGTTCGGCCGGCCGAGGCTCGCGAACCAGGAGGCGCCGCGGCGCAGGATGGTGCCGGCGACGGCGATCGACTCGACGTTGTTCACCGTCGTCGGGCAACCGTAGAGACCCATGTTGGCCGGGAACGGCGGCTTCAGCCGCGGCATGCCCTTCTTGCCCTCGAGGCTCTCGAGCAGCGCCGTCTCCTCGCCGCAGATATAGGCGCCGGCGCCGTGGTGCACGTAGAGGTCGAAGGGATAACCGTGGACGTTGTCCTTGCCGATGAGGCGCGCCTCGTAGGCCTCGTCCACCGCCCGCTGCAGCGCCTCGCGTTCGGCGATGTACTCGCCGCGGATGTAGATGTAGGCCGCGTGGGCCCCCATGGCGAAGGAGGCGATGAGGCAGCCCTCGACCAGGAGGTGCGGATCATGGCGCATGATCTCGCGGTCCTTGCAGGTGCCCGGCTCCGACTCGTCGGCATTGACAACGAGGTAGTGCGGGCGCCCGTCGGACTGCTTGGGCATGAACGACCACTTGAGGCCGGTGGGAAAGCCCGCGCCACCACGCCCGCGCAGGCCCGACTTCTTCATCTCCTCGATGATCCAATCGCGCCCCTGCTGCAACAGGAACTTGGTGCCGTCCCAAGCGCCGCGCATCTTCGCGGCCTCGAGGCCAGGGCTGTGAAGCCCGTAGAGATTGGTGAAAATGCGGTCCTTGTCAGACAGCATGGCCGCTCACTCCTCCGGCTTCTCGCCGACGTCGCTCGCCGGGCGCCAGCCCGTAGCGAGCTTCCTGGCCTGCTCGATCCACTTGTCGCGCACCGCGCGCCCGCGGAAGGCGCCAAGATGCTGGTCGACCCAGGCGAGATTCATCTCGTTCCAGGCGGCAATCTGATCGAAGTGATAGACGCCGAGCTCGTTCAGCATGGTCGCGAGCTTCGGCCCGACACCGTAGATGAGCTTGAGGTCGTCCGGGCCGTCGCCACGCGCCTTGGCGAGGAGGATGGGCTTGTGCTCGTCTGCGACGCCCTCGGCCGCATCCGCCTTGGCGGCCGGCGCGATCGGCGCCTTGCCTTCAGCGACACGCACCTCGGGACGGTCGGCGGCCTTCTCCTCGGCTCGCGTCTCCTTCGGCTTGGCGGGCTCGGGCGTCTTCGCCGCCTCCGGCGCTGCGGCGGCAGCCTCCGCCTCTGCGCGCGCCTTTTCGGCTGCCTCGGCCTCGAAGCGCTGGCGCCAGGCGCCGATCTGCGAGCCGTCGAACAGCGAAGGATCGCTCAAGGTGGTGATGGCGCCCTCCGGCTCGGAGGCGCGTCGGCCGTTCTGCGGGCCGGGCTTAACCGGCTTGCCGGCGGCGAGATCGTCGAGCAGCTTCTCGAGGCTTTCGGGTGTCAGGTCCTCGTAATAGTCATTGTTGATCTGCACCATCGGCGCGTTGCAGCAGGCGCCGAGGCACTCGACCTCCATCCACGAGAACTTGCCGTCGGCACTGACGTGCTTCTCGTCGCCGACCCTGCGCTTCAGGACGTCCTTGAGCTGCTCGGCGCCGCGCAGCATGCAGGGCGTCGTTCCGCACAGCTGCACCAGATGGCGGCCGACGGGCTCGAGGTTGAACATCGTGTAGAAGGTCGCGACCTCGAGCACCCGGATGTAGGGCATCTTGAGGAGGTCGGCGACGGTGCGGATCGCCGGCTCGGGCAACCAGCCGCCGGCCTGCTCCTGCGCCTTCCACAACAGCGCGATCACCGCCGATGCCTGTCGGCCTTCGGGATATTTCGCAATCTGCTGCCCTGCCCAGATCGCATTCTCCGCCGTGAAGGCGAAGCTGTCCGGCTGGAATTCCTTGGGGGCGAGACGACGAACAGCCATCAGATCCGCCTGTCCTTGAGCTTCACATAGGTCAGGCGCGCCGGCGAATAGCCGGTCACGCCATGGAGATCATCGAAATTGCGCACCGTCTCGACCCGCTCGCGGACGGCTTCGATGACGGAGGCGTCGGCCTCATAGACGAATTCGCGCCCGTTGCGCAGCCAGCGTACCGGCTCCGTCGGCAGGTCATCGGCGAGCACCATGTCGACGGTCGGAAAGGCCGGGCCGCCATGGGCGTGGATACGATGTGCGGCGGTGTTGTCATCGAAGACGAGCTGGCTGAGCCCGCGCTCCCCCGCCTCGATGATGCGCCGTGCTTGGTCGATGTGATCGTCGAAGAAGGCGAGCGCGCGCGACAGGTCGAGCCCGTCGAAATCGTAGCCCGACCAGTCCGCCTCGTGATAGGTGGCCGCCGGATCGCGGTGCTGCAGATTGGCGAAGACCGCGTCGAAGCAGAAGATCCGCGCCTCGGGGCAGGCCTTGCGCAGCACCCAGGTCGTCAGGCCGCGGAAGACACCCGATTCGATGATGACGTCCGGAGCGAGCGCCCGCGCGATGACGAAGAGCTCGAGCGCGCCGTTGAAGCCGTTGCCGCCGTGCTTCTGGCGGACCGGGCACTGGCAGATGTCTTCATAGAAGGCGCGCACCAGGCCTTCCATGTCCTCCGGCACCGCGATGCCGGCCGCGTCCAGATCGACGGCGATATGGTGGGCGGCTCCGCGCACGAGCCGATCGACCTCGCGGCGCGACAGGGGCCGGTGTTCCCATTCCGGCACGGCCGGCAGGAGGTCGTAGCCGAGACGGGTGAAGAGCGGCCCAAGGACACGCCGGCGCAGCGGCTCGAGCACCTTACGGCGCGTCCGCTCCGACGGCGTCCAGCCGGATGCGCAGCCCACGAGCCCCGTCCCTTCTATGGCCGGTGCCGAAGCCATCAGCGGTCGACCTCGCCGAACACGATGTCGAGCGAGCCGAGCACGGCCGAGACGTCGGCCAGCATGTGGCCGCGGCACATGAAATCCATGGCCTGCAGATGGGCGAAGCCCGGCGCCTTGATCTTGCAGCGATAGGGTTTGTTGGTGCCGTCCGACACCAGGTAGACACCGAACTCGCCCTTGGGCGCCTCGACGGCGGCGTAAACCTCACCCGCGGGGACGTGGTAGCCTTCCGTATAGAGCTTGAAGTGGTGGATGAGCGCTTCCATCGAACGCTTCATCTCGCCGCGCCTGGGCGGCACGATCTTGTGGTCGCTCGTCGAGACCGCGCCCTGCCCTTCGGGCGAGCGCAGCTTCTCGAGGCACTGCTTCATGATGCGGATGGACTGCCGCATCTCCTCCATGCGGATGCAGTAACGGTCGTAGCAATCGCCGTTCTTGCCGACCGGGATGTCGAAATCGAGCTCTTCGTAGCACTCGTAGGGCTGCGCCTTGCGCAGGTCCCACGCCGCGCCCGAGCCGCGCACCATGACGCCGGAGAAGCCCCAGGCCCAGCAGTCCTCGAGCGAGACCACGCCGATGTCGACGTTGCGCTGCTTGAAGATGCGGTTGTCGGTGAGGAGCCCCTCGAGGTCGTCGCAGACGTTGAGGAAGGGGTCGCAGAAATCCCAGATGTCGTCGATGAGCTTGCTCGGCAGATCCTGGTGTACGCCGCCGGGGCGCACATAGGCCGCGTGCATGCGCGCGCCCGAGGCCCGCTCATAGAAGATCATCAGCTTCTCGCGCTCCTCGAAGCCCCAGAGGGGCGGGGTGAGCGCGCCGACGTCCATGGCCTGCGTCGTCACATTGAGGAGGTGCGAGAGGAGACGCCCGATCTCCGAATAGAGCACACGGATGAGCTGGCCGCGCTTCGGCACCGTGATACCGAGCAGCCGCTCGACCGCAAGCGCAAAAGCGTGTTCCTGGTTCATCGGCGCGACATAGTCGAGCCGGTCGAAATAGGGCACCGCCTGCAGGTAGGTCTTGGCCTCGATCAGCTTCTCCGTGCCCCGGTGCAGAAGGCCGATGTGCGGGTCGACGCGCTCCACCACCTCGCCGTCGAGCTCGAGCACGAGGCGCAGCACGCCGTGCGCCGCCGGATGCTGTGGGCCGAAGTTGATCGAGAAATTGCGGATCTGATGCTCGCCCAAGGCGCCCTCTCCCGCTCAGTTGGCCTTGGCCTTCTCGTCGCCGGGCAGCACGTAGTCGGTGCCCTCCCACGGCGAGAGAAAGTCGAAGTTGCGGAATTCCTGGTTGAGCCGCACCGGCTCGTAGACCACCCGCTTCTCCTCGTCGTCGTAGCGCACCTCGACGAAGCCGGTGAGCGGAAAGTCCTTGCGCAGCGGATGGCCCTCGAAGCCGTAGTCGGTGAGGATGCGGCGCAGGTCCGGATGGCCGGAGAACAGGATGCCGTAGAGGTCGTAAGCCTCGCGCTCGAACCAGTTGGCAGCCGGGAAGACGCCGACGGCCGAGGGCACGGGCGTCACCTCGTCAGTCTCCACCTTCACGCGGATGCGCGTGTTATGCTGCGGCGACAGGAGGTGATAGACGACGTCGAAGCGCTTCTCGCGCACCGGATAGTCGACGCCGCACAGGTCCGTGAAGTTGACGAAGCGGCAGCGCGCGTCGTCGCGCAGGAAGGTCAGGACACGCACGATCTCGTGCGCGTCGGCATAGATCGTGAGCTCGCCGAAGCCGACGCCCGCCGCCTTCGCCGCACCCGGCAGCGATGCGAGGATATGCTCTCCGAGCTCGGTCAGATTGACGCTCATTCGCCTCGTTCCTCAGCGCTCGATGGTGCCGGTGCGGCGGATCTTCTTCTGCAGAAGAAGGACGCCGTAGAGCAGCGCCTCGGCGGTCGGCGGGCAGCCCGGGACATAGATGTCGACCGGCACCACCCGGTCGCAGCCACGCACGACCGAATAGGAATAATGGTAGTAGCCGCCACCGTTGGCGCACGAGCCCATCGAGATGACGTAGCGTGGCTCGGGCATCTGGTCGTAGACCTTGCGCAGGGCCGGCGCCATCTTGTTGGTCAGCGTCCCGGCGACGATCATCACGTCCGACTGGCGCGGGCTGGCGCGCGGAGCGAAGCCGAAGCGCTCGACGTCGTAGCGCGGCATCGACAGCTGCATCATCTCCACGGCGCAGCAGGCAAGGCCGAAGGTCATCCACATCAGCGAGCCGGTGCGGGCCCACTGGATGAGCTCGTCCGTCGAGGTGACGAGGAAGCCCTTGTCCGCCAGTTCGTCATTGAGGCCGAGGAAGAAGGAATCATCCGAGCCCACGGGCTTGCCGGTCCGCGGGTCGATGACGCCCCTGGCCGCCGGCGCGACGGCCGGGCCGCTCGCTTCGCCGATCAATCCCATTCGAGGGCTCCCTTTCTCCACTCGTAGATAAAGCCGACGGTCAGGACGCCGAGAAACAGCATCATGGACCAGAAGCCGAACCAGCCGAGGTCGCCGAAGGCCACGGCCCACGGGAAGAGAAAGGCGACCTCGAGGTCGAAAATGATGAAGAGGATGGCGACGAGATAGAAGCGCACGTCGAACTTCATGCGCGCATCGTCGAAGGCGTTGAAGCCGCATTCGTAGGCCGACAGCTTCTCGGCGTCAGGCCGCGAATATGCCACGATGAAGGGCGAGACAAGCAGCGCCATCCCGATCACCAGCGACACACCGATGAAGATGACGAGCGGCAGATAGTCGGCAAGAAGGCTCTGCATCCGGCACCCGCGGTATCGTGGCCCGTCGCCGAAGACGGCGGGCTCTTGGACGGATTTCTCGCTCAGCACGAAGCCGGTCCGAGCGCGGCGAAGCGACGGAAAACGCCGGCAATCCGCTACCTTGGACCGTTTCGCATTTGCGGGCGAGGCTTATCGCAGCCGATCCGCGGGCGCAAGTGCTGCGGTGCCGCATAGCTGCCATGTTCCCGGCTTTCGGCACCGCGGCGCAAGGCCCGCGCAACCGCCACCCCGCGACCCGCCTCATCCTCGCTCGACCAAACATCCGCATGGGACATTTCGGCACGGCACCCGTCCGGCATACCCGACGGGTGCCGTGCCCGAAGGACAACCGGCTCGGACATAGACCACGGTCCGGACAGTCGACGTCACGTTCCCGTCGCCGCAGGATCGTGTCTGGAACTTCGAGGCTCTGATTTTCGAGGAAGAAAGTGGCGGGAGTGACGGGGCTCGAACCCGCGGCCTCCGGCGTGACAGGCCGGCGCTCTAACCAACTGAGCTACACCCCCGCGGCGAACGTCTCGTTCGCTGTGGTGGCGCTGACTTAAGACCCGTCTCCGGCCCTGTCAAGCACCTTGACTGCATCCCTGTGAAAACCCTTCCGAACACCCCTTCCCGCCTGTGGACAGCGGCTGCCGCCGCTCGCAATGGCCGTTCTTCGCAAGGCCGAGCGCGAGCATCCGATTCACCCTGGACGACCTGCAGGGCACGTCTCGCGGGGCGAAGCGTTGCCTCTTTCCGCTCCTCCGAATCCGCTGCCCCAATGGGCCCGCGCAACGAGACAAGGCCACCGCCTCACCAAGGCGGACCGGCCCCTCCCCGCTTCATCGCGGCCGCGCATCGATGGCAGCCACGGCCGGATGACGCAGGACATCGGCCCCCGCGGACAGCAACCGGATCTGACTTCGAGAGACAAGCATATGACCGAACCAGCCCACGGCGGGCTTGCGCGCCACGCCGACATAGCGAAGCCCCGACCGCATTCCTTGGGGGGCATGGATGCGATCAGGGCTCGCCGCGGAGGTCACAGAACACCGCTTGAAGAATATGGGGTTCACCGCCCCATATTCAACGTCCCAGATCGCCAGGAGAAATCGCAATCGATGCCCGTGCCGCGGCCGGGACGGGGCCGTGCCGGCGGAAAATCGGCACATGTTCTGCCGGGTTCGGCAAGCGGCCGCCCGTCCCCCGCTGCACGGGACCGACCGGCGGGCGGCGCGGAAGGAGCCCAAAGACAGGCCGGCGCCTCATCTCAGGACTGGCCTGCACACGCCATGTCCGGCGCTATCCCCCGCCACTGCAAGATCGCGGAACAAACGTTCAAGGCTGATATTTCAAGGACTTCAGGTGGTGGGCGGTGACGGACTCGAACCGCCGACCCTCTCGGTGTAAACGAGATGCTCTACCGACTGAGCTAACCGCCCATTGTCCCAGTGTTTAGGGGCGAGCCGGGCCCTCCGCAAGGGCTCTGGCCGCATCCCGCGTGAGCGAACGGCCGAATAGCCTCATGCGATCGGCTCGCCCCTGTAACGTCACTTGCCGTTGACGGCGTCCTTGAGAGCGGCACCCGCCTTGAACTTGGGCGCCTTGGACGCCGGCACGGGGATCGTCTCGCCCGTACGCGGATTGCGCGCCGTACCGGCCGCTCGGTCGGCGACCGCAAAGGTGCCGAACCCGACCAGCTTCACTTCGTCACCCTTCTTCAGAGCGCCCGTGATCGCGTCAATCGCCGCGTCGATCGCCTCGGTGGCCTGGGTCTTCGTGAGGCCCGCCTTCTCGGCGACGGCCGAGACGAGTTCACCTTTGTTCATGTTGTCCTCCTTGCATTCGCGCCGTCACAGCTGCGAACCGAATGCGCCACATGGCGCGGACACGTCCGCCCGCAACAGCGGCGGCACGCTCAACCCCGATGCCGCAGAATCCCAAGAAATGCAACGGTTACAGGCTGCAAAACCACAAAAAAGCACCCGTGTCGCGCACTAACGACGCCCAAATTCGGCCCCGAAGGTGCGATGCCGGCTTGTCCTTGGCTGACAAGCGAATCGCGGCTCTTCAGCGAAGGAGGCGGGGTCCGTGGATCCCGCCTCCTGCGATTCCGTCCTAGCATCCCGGCTCAGTGAGCGACGAGACCCGTGCCATCCTCATCGCTGGATGCGACCGCGCCCTTCCGGGAGGCCGCCTCCTCGTCCCAGACGATCGCCTCGGGCTGACGCACCAGAGCATGGGCAAGCACCTGCTCCATGCGCGACACGGGGACGATCTCGAGGCCGTTCTTCACCGAAGCCGGGATGTCCGCCAGATCCTTGGCGTTGTCCTCGGGGATCAGCACCTTCTTGATGCCACCGCGCAAAGCGGCGAGGAGCTTTTCCTTGAGGCCGCCGATCGGCAGAACCCGTCCGCGCAGCGTGACCTCGCCGGTCATCGCGACGTCGCGGCGCACCGGAATGCCCGTGAGCGTCGAGACGATGGCAGTCGCCATGGCAATGCCGGCCGACGGGCCGTCCTTCGGGGTCGCGCCTTCCGGAACGTGCACGTGGATGTCACGCCGCTCGAACAGCGGGGGCTCGATGCCGAAGTCGACCGCGCGCGAGCGGACATAGGACGCCGCTGCAGAGATCGATTCCTTCATCACGTCCCGCAGGTTGCCGGTGACGGTCATCTTGCCCTTGCCGGGCATCATGATGCCTTCGATCGTCAGGAGCTCGCCGCCGACCTCGGTCCAGGCGAGACCGGTGACGGTGCCCACCTGATCCTCAGCCTCGATCTCGCCATAGCGGAACTTCGGCGCGCCGAGATAGTCGGAGATGTTGTCAGCCGTAACGCTGATCCTCTTCTTCTTGGTGAGGATGATCTCCTTCACCGCCTTGCGGATGAGATTGGCAATCTCGCGCTCGAGATTGCGCACGCCCGCCTCTCGCGTGTAGCGGCGGATGAGGATGAGCAGTCCGGCATCGTCGATCTCCCATTCCTTCGGCTGCAGGCCGTGCTTGGCCAGCGCGTTGGGAATGAGATGCCGCCGGGCAATCTCGGCCTTCTCCTCTTCCGTGTAGCCGGCGATACGGATCACTTCCATGCGGTCAAGCAGGGCCGGCGGGATGTTGAGCGTGTTCGCCGTCGTCACGAACATCACGTTCGACAGGTCGTAGTCGACCTCGAGATAATGGTCGTTGAACGACGAGTTCTGCTCAGGATCCAGCACCTCGAGCAGGGCCGAGGCCGGATCGCCGCGGAAGTCCATGCCCAGCTTGTCGATCTCGTCGAGCAGGATGAGCGGATTGGACGTCTTGGCCTTGCGCATCGACTGGATGATCTTGCCGGGCAGCGAGCCGATATAGGTGCGCCGGTGGCCGCGGATCTCGGCCTCGTCCCGCACGCCGCCGAGCGACATGCGCACGAACTCGCGCCCCGTCGCCTTGGCGATGGACTTGCCGAGCGAGGTCTTGCCGACGCCCGGAGGTCCGACGAGGCACAGGATCGGGCCCGTCAGCTTGTTGGCGCGCTGCTGCACGGCAAGATATTCGACGATGCGCTCCTTGACCTTGTCGAGGCCGAAGTGGTCGGTGTCCAGCACCTCCTGGGCGAGGTTCAGGTCCTTCTTGACGCGCGAGCGCTTGCCCCACGGGATACCGAGCAGCCAGTCGAGATAGTTGCGCACAACCGTCGCCTCGGCCGACATGGGAGACATCTGGCGCAGCTTCTTCAGCTCGCCCTGCGCCTTCTCGCGCGCCTCCTTGGTCAGCTTGGTCTTCTCGATGCGCTCTTCCAGCTCGGCGAGCTCATCGCGACCGTCCTCGTCGCCAAGCTCCTTCTGGATCGCCTTCATCTGCTCGTTGAGGTAGTACTCGCGCTGGGTCTTCTCCATCTGGCGCTTGACGCGCGTGCGGATGCGCTTCTCCACCTGCAGGACGGAGATCTCGCTTTCCATCAGGCCGAGAGCCTTCTCGAGCCGCTCTGCGACCGACGTCGTCTCGAGGATCGCCTGCTTGTCGGCGATCTTGACGGCGAGATGCGAGGCGACCGTGTCAGCGAGCTTCGAGGGATCGTCGATCTGCGTCACCGCGGAGACGACCTCGGGTGAAACCTTCTTGTTCAGCTTGACGTAGTTCTCGAATTCCGAGACCACGGAGCGAGCGAGCGCCTCCGTCTCCACCGCATTGCCGGCCGATTCAGCGAGCACCTCGGCCTCGGCCTCGTAATAGTCGTCGCTGCGGGTGTACTGGCGCACCTTGGCGCGGCCGGCACCCTCGACAAGGACCTTCACGGTGCCGTCGGGCAGCTTGAGGAGCTGCAGCACGCTCGCCACGGTGCCGACCTGGTAGATCGCGTCCGTCGCCGGATCATCGTCAGAGGCGTTGATTTGCGTCGCGAGTAGAATGTGCCCGTCGCTCTTGACCACTTCCTCGAGCGCGCGGATCGACTTCTCGCGGCCGACAAAGAGCGGCACGATCATGTGCGGGAATACGACGATATCGCGCAGGGGCAAGACCGGATAGACGGCAACAGTGCCCGGGATGGCCGGCTGGCGGGGCTTGGAATTGGTCATAGCCCTCAGTTCCTTTCCTTTGCGCCCGCCCCCGCCCCGATGGGCCGACAACGGACGGATTGTCGGGCGCGCTCACCGCGGCTGCGGCTGCCCCGACACACCTTGCCGGCACCTCTTCTAAGAGCATGCCGGCACCGGGTGTTGGGCGTTAGGTGGCGTCCCGTGCCGTATGTTTCAAGAAAGGACGCAGGGCCAGCTCGCAAAACGGTGATCGGCCCTGCTCCGTGCAACCGGCGAGCGAGCGCCCGTCAGGCGCTGGCGCTCGTTTCCGCCTGTCGATCCGCATAGATGAACAAGGGCTTGGCCTTGCCCTCGACCACCTCGGGGCTGATGACGATCTGCTCCACACCCTCGAGACCCGGCAGGTCGTACATCGTGTCGAGCAGGATGCCCTCCATGATGGACCTGAGGCCGCGCGCACCCGTCTTGCGCTCGATCGCCTTGCGGGCAATGAGCAGAAGCGCCTCGTCAGAAAAGGTGAGTTCGACGTTCTCCATGTCGAAGAGCCGCTGGTACTGCTTGACCAGCGCGTTCTTCGGCTCCCTGAGAATCTTCGTCAAAGCGTCCTCGTCGAGATCCTCGAGCGTCGCGATGACCGGCAGGCGGCCGACGAATTCGGGGATGAGGCCGAACTTCAAGAGATCCTCCGGCTCGACCTCGCGGAAGATTTCGCCCGTGCGCCGGTCATCCGGAGCCTGCACATTGGCACCGAAGCCGATCGAAGTGCCCTTGCCGCGTGCACTGATGATGCGCTCGAGCCCGGCGAAGGCACCGCCGCAGATGAACAGGATATTGGTGGTGTCGACCTGCAGGAACTCCTGCTGCGGGTGCTTGCGCCCGCCCTGCGGCGGCACCGAAGCCACCGTGCCCTCCATGATCTTCAGGAGCGCCTGCTGCACGCCCTCGCCCGACACGTCGCGGGTGATCGAAGGATTGTCGGACTTGCGCGAGATCTTGTCGATCTCGTCGATGTAGACGATGCCGCGCTGGGCCCGCTCGACGTTGTAGTCGGAGGCCTGCAGGAGCTTGAGGATGATGTTCTCGACATCCTCGCCGACATAGCCGGCCTCCGTCAGGGTGGTGGCATCCGCCATCGTGAACGGCACATCGAGGATACGCGCCAGCGTCTGGGCGAGCAGCGTCTTGCCCGAACCCGTCGGGCCGACGAGCAGGATGTTCGACTTCGCAAGTTCGACGTCATTGTGCTTCGTCGCATGCGCGAGGCGCTTGTAGTGGTTGTGCACCGCGACGGAGAGCACCTTCTTGGCATGGTCCTGGCCGATCACGTAATCGTCGAGAACCTTGCTGATCTCCTTCGGCGTCGGCACGCCATCGCGGGATTTCACCAGCGAGGACTTGGATTCCTCGCGGATGATGTCCATGCACAGTTCCACACACTCGTCGCAGATGAACACGGTCGGTCCAGCGATGAGCTTGCGGACCTCGTGCTGGCTCTTGCCGCAAAATGAGCAGTAGAGCGTGCTCTTGGCGTCGCCACCGCTGGTCTTGCTCATGGTCCGTCTCCGCTCGATCCGCCCGTGCCGCACCACGCGGTACGAGCGTCATCACATCTTCATATAGGCGTCGATCTAAGAAAGGGTAATTCCGCGATCTTCGCCCGGCGCCAGCGCGCCGATTCATTCGATGACGGCTACCATGCAAACATGGTGCCGCATGCCGATCAACAGAAATGGGACGGCACGCCGGAGCCGGCGCCCGTCCCCTGACCCGTCCTTGGGGACAACCGCGATCAGGCCGCCACCTCCGGGCGCGTCGCCAGGACCTGGTCGATGAGGCCGAAGTCGCGAGCCGCATCCGCGGTCATGAAGAAATCGCGCTCCAGAGCCTGCTCGATGGAGACGAGATCCTTGCCCGTGTGTTTCACGTAGATCTCGTTGAGGCGGCGCTTCAGCGCCTCGATTTCGCGCGCGTGGATGAGAATGTCCGTCGCCTGGCCCTGGAAGCCGCCCGAAGGCTGATGCACCATGATGCGCGCATTCGGCAGCGCGAAACGCTGTCCGGCCTCGCCCGCGGCAAGAAGCAGCGAGCCCATGGAGGCCGCCTGGCCGATGCACAGCGTCGAAACGGGACAGCGGATGAACTGCATCGTGTCGTAGATGGACAGCCCCGACGTCACCACACCACCGGGGGAATTGATGTAGAAGGAGATTTCCTTCTTCGGGTTCTCGGCCTCGAGGAACAGCAGCTGCGCCACGATGAGCGAGGCCGAATAATCCTCCACCGGGCCGGTGAGGAAGATGATTCGCTCGCGCAGCAGGCGGGAATAGATATCGAACGCACGCTCGCCGCGGTTGGACTGCTCCACCACCATCGGCACGAGCGTGTTGTTATAGACCTCTAACGGATCCCTCATCGTCTTCCTCGTCGGTTCCGAATGCCCGCGGCCGTGAACCGACCCTGCGGGCGATCCTGCAGCGAATCGCCCGCAGGATAGCCTGTTACGCCTTCTTCTTGGACCTGGAGGCCTTCTTGGCCTTCTTGCCCTCGTCCGCGCCAGCCTCGCCGTCCTCGTCGTCCGAGAACAGAGCCTCGCGCGACACTGTCTTTTCCGTCACCTTGACCTGGCCGAGGACGTGGTCGACCACCTTCTCCTCGAAGATCGGGGCGCGGATCTCGGCAAGCGCCTGCGGGTTCTTGCGATAATAGTCCCACACGGCCTTCTCCTGGCCGGGGAACTGGCGGGCGCGCTCGATGACGGCCTGCGTCACCTCGTCGTCCGTGATCTTTACATCGGCCTTCTCGCCGATTTCCGCAAGGACCAGCCCCAGTCGCACGCGCCGCTCGGCGATGCGGCGGTATTCGGCGCGCGCCTCTTCCTCCGTCGTGTCCTCGTCGGCGAAGGTCTTGCCGGACTGCTTCATCTCGGCTTCGACCTGGTTCCACACGCCGGCGAATTCCTGCTCGACGAGGCTCGGCGGCAGGTCGAAGGTATACTGCTCGTCGAGGGCGTCGAGCAGGATGCGCTTGAGCTTGCGGCGGGATTGGGCGGCGAAGTCGCGCCCGATCGCCTCGCGCAAGGCGTCCTTGAGCTTGTCGAGCGACTCCATGCCGAAGCCCTTGGCGAGCTCGTCGTCGATCTTGAGCGCGTCCGGGGCCTCGACCGCCTTGACCTTCACGGCAAAGGTCGCAGCCTTGCCGGCGAGGTTTGGCGCCAGGTAATTCTCAGGGAAGGAGACGTTGACCGTGCGGTCTTCGCCAGCCCTGGCGCCGACCAGTTGCTCCTCAAAACCGGGGATGAAGGAGTTCGAGCCGATCTCGACCTTGATGTCCTCGGCCGAGCCGCCTTCGAAGGCCTCGCCGTCGATGGTGCCGACGAAGTCGACCGTCAGGCGGTCGCCGTTTTCGGCCGCACCGTCCTTTGGCGAGAAGCTGCGGTTCTGCTTGGCCATGCGCTCCAGCGCCTCGTCGACCTCGGCGTCACCGATCTCGGCGACCTCCTTGGTCAGCTCGATGCCGGAGAAGTCCTTGATCTCGATCTGCGGCAGCACCTCGAGCGCGACGGTGAAGGCAAGATCCGCCTTCGCCTCCATCACGGCCTCGATCTCGTCCTTGTTCTCGGGGAATGTGACCTGAGGCTCCTGGGCGAGCTTGAGCGAATGCTCCGCGACGATCTGGCGGTTGGCGTCGTTGACGGCGTTCTGCACCACGTCCGCCATCACGGCGCGGCCATAGAGCCGGCGCAGGTGCGTCAGCGGCACCTTGCCCGGGCGGAAGCCGTTGATGCGGACACGATCTTTCAGTCCGGCCAGCTCGCCCGTGAGCTTCGTTTCCAGATCGGCGGCCGGCACGACCACCTTGAACTCGCGTTTGAGCCCCTCGGACAGGGTTTGCGTCGCCTGCATCTTTACAGCTCTATTCCGTTCGCTCTGAATGATCATTCACAAGGGTCGGCCGCGCCGAACCTCACCAAGGCGCATGGTGCGGGCGGAGGGCCTCGAACCCCCACGACTTGTCGTCACTGGAACCTAAATCCAGCGCGTCTACCAATTCCGCCACGCCCGCAACCGGAGTCTCGCCCTGCGGCCAAGACCCCTTCCGGGACGGGGCTCTATATCATGACAGAAGGGTGATGCAGCAAAAAAATGACGCGCGCCGCCTTTTGTGCCCGGCCCCCCCGCGCAGCAGCATGGCGAGGGCGGAAAAATGCTGCCGCGCCCTCGTGCCGGACGGCGCTTCGCGTTAGATCTGGGCCTTCCGACAAAGCGATGGTCTCCATGGCGCCATTCGAGGCAACGACGATTTCCTCTCGCTCCCATACCACCGCCATGGCCCGTCGCACATTCGTGAAGGCACTCGGCGGGCTTGCGCTGTTCACGGGCACAACGCGCAGAGCCTGCGCTCAGCCGGCTGCCGGAGGCGGCGCCCGCCTTGTCGCGGCGCCCGCGACGGTACCGCTCAATCCGTCCGCCGCAGGCCCCGCGGACCTATGGAGCTTCACCGGCGATGCCGCGGGGGCACGGCTGCGCGCGCCACTTGGCGAAGCCCTCGCGCTGCACCTCACCAACGAGCTGCCGCAGCCCGTCTCCATGCATGTCCTCGGCCTGCGGACCGAGAATGCGCTTGACGGAGCGGCGCCGCTTGCGGGGGATGCCGTGCCGCCCGGCGGGGAGCGCTCGCTTGCCCTCACGCCGGTCCGGCCGGGTACGTTCCTTCTCCGCCCGGCCGTCGTCGCCCATGCCGCCGAGCAATCTGCCCGCGGGCTCTATGGCACGCTCATCGTCCCCGAGCCGGAATCGATCGCGGTGGACGAGGACGTGATCGTCGTCCTGTCCGACTGGGCACTCGAGAAGAGCGGCGCCCTGCGGGCGAGCTTCGGCACCGCGCAGGACGCGGGGCTCGCCGGCCGGCTCGGCAACTGGCTGACGGTGAACGGCGTGACGCCGCCGCAGGCGGTAAGGCTGCCGCAGCGCGGCCGTGCGCGTCTGCGCCTCGTCAATGCCGCCAACGCGCGCATCTTCACGCTGCGCTTCGACGCCATGGAGGCGGAGGTCATCGCCGTCGACAGCATCGCCGTCGAGCCCTTCGCTCCGGCCCGCGCGATGCTGACGCTGCTGCCCGGCGGACGACTGGACGTCGTCGTCACGCCGGGCGAAGGCGCGACCGTCAGCGGCCTGTTCGGCACGTCG
Source organism: Chelatococcus sambhunathii (assembly GCF_001418005.1). Lineage (GTDB taxonomy): Bacteria > Pseudomonadota > Alphaproteobacteria > Rhizobiales > Beijerinckiaceae > Chelatococcus_A > Chelatococcus_A sambhunathii. The sequence continues at coordinate 522,423 of NZ_LIOL01000002.1, forward strand.
ACGGTGCCGCTCGTCACGTTCGCGGCGACCGGTGCCCCGTCGCCGCATGCCGATGAACCGCGGCCGGCATTGGCGGCACCGGATCTGCCGGCCGCCATCGACCTTGCCGCCGCCCTGCGCGCGGAGGCTGTGATCGGCGGCGGCCTCGACCCGAACCGGCCGGCGACCGATGCCGATGTCACGCGCCTCTGGCAGGTCAACGGCGCCGCCTTTACAGACCAGCGCGAGCCGCTGCTGCGCGTGCCGCGCGGCAAGCCAGCCGTGCTGGCCTTCACCAACCAGACCGCCTTCGTGCAGGCCCTGCACATCCACGGGCACCATGTGCGGCTGCTGCATCCGCTCGACGACGGCTGGGAGCCCTACTGGCTCGACACGTTCGCCGTGCCGCCCGGGCGCACGGTGCGGATCGCCTTTGTCGCCGACAATCCGGGCCGCTGGCTGATCGGCTCGGCCATCCTCGACCGGCTGCCGGCCGGCCTCGCCACCTGGTACGAGGTGACGTGAGGCGGTGATTCAAGAAGCCATCCCTTCCCGCTGAAAACGAAGGCTAATCCAGCAACGTCCGCCACACCTGCGGCAGCATCTCCGGCAGGTCCTCGGCGATGAGGCCCGGCCCGAAGGCAGCGGCCGCCGCTCCGTGCATCCACACGCCGGCGCAGGCGGCCACGAAGGTCGGCATCTCCTGGGCCATGAGGCCGCCGATGATGCCGGCGAGCACGTCGCCCGTCCCGGCCGTCGCGAGCCAAGGCGGCGCGTTTTCGTTGATGGCGGCGCGTCCGTCCGGCGCGGCGATGACCGAGTCGGGGCCCTTGAGCACGACAACGGCCCCGCTCGCCGCGGCGGCGGCCCGGGCCCGCTCCAGCTTGGATCGCGCCTGCGCGACACCCCCGGCCTCCCCGAACAGCCTTGCGAACTCGCCCTCGTGCGGCGTCAGCACGACGCCAGCCGGCGCAGCGGAGGTCACCACCTGCCACAGGCCGGCGAGATTGTTCGAAAAGCTCGTCAGCGCATCCGCATCGAGCACGAGGTGCCGGCGCGCGGCGGCGGCCACCTCGACCATACGGCGCGTCTCCTCGCCAATGCCCAGCGCCGGACCGAGAACGAGCGCCGAGAAGCGCGCATCTGTCAGCAGGTCGGCGAGCTGTTCGGCACCATCGACGGCGCGCACCATGATGGCGGTCAGATGCCCCGCATTGATGGCGACGGCCGCCGGCGGCGAGGCGACGGTCACGAGCCCGGCCCCGGCCCTCAGGCCGGCTCGCGCGGCAAGGCGCGCCGCGCCCGTCCGCGCCGGCCCGCCGGAGGCGACGACGAGATGGCCGCGCTTGTATTTATGACCCGCCGCATCCGGGCGCGGCAGCTTGTCCCGCCAGAGGCCGGGAGCGTTCGCGGCCGTCCGCACATCGAGCGCGGCCACCGTCGCGTCGGCGATGCCGATGTCCGCAACATGCACGCGGCCACAATGTTCGCGTCCCGGCAGCAGCAGATGGCCGGGCTTGCGCCGGGCGAAAGTCACCGTCTCGTCAGCCCTGACGGCGCAGCCCCGCACGGTGCCGGTGTCGCCGTCGATGCCGGAGGGCACGTCGACCGCGACGACCTGGGCGCTGGCGGCATTCACTGCCGCGATCACCGCATCGAGCGGCGCGGCGATATCGCGCGCGAGCCCGGCGCCGAAGATGGCGTCGACGATGATATCGACACCGTCGGCACGCCAGCCCGCGAGCGGCAGGACCTCGCCTTGCCAGCCGCGGGCCGCCTCGGCGGCGTCACCCGTCAGCCGGTCCGGCGGCACGAGGGCGTGGACGGCCACATCGTGGCCCGCCGCCGCGAGCAGGCGCGCGACGACGAAGCCGTCGCCGCCATTGTTGCCGGGCCCGCAGAGAACGGCGATGCGCTGGGGTCCTGCCACCCCGGCGAGCACCCGCTCGGCCACCGCCTGCCCCGCCCGTTCCATCAGCACGATGCCCGGCGTGCCACCGGCTATGGTGCGCCCATCCGCCGCAGCCATCTCGGCGCAGGTCATGAGCTCAAGCATCGGGCATTCTGCCGCTGCGATGGCAGCCCCCTCGCCGGGGTCGATGAAAAAAGTAGCATCTGCACAATTTTTAGCCTCCAAATGTCGTCTGGCTGCAACATTGCGTGGCAGGGAGCGGCCAATTCCCCGTGGCAGGCCGATCGGCTTTGATGGTAAGAGCCACACGAGCTGTTTGCACTGACTGATCCTGCGGAGGCTGCACGGCATGAAGAAGATCGAAGCGATCATCAAACCCTTCAAGCTCGACGAGGTGAAGGAGGCGCTTCAGGACGTCGGCCTGCAGGGTATCACCGTCATCGAAGCCAAGGGTTTCGGCCGCCAGAAGGGCCATACCGAGCTCTACCGCGGGGCGGAATACGTCGTCGACTTTCTGCCCAAGGTGAAGATCGAGATCGTTCTTGCCGACGAGATGGTCGACCGGGCGGTCGAGGCCATCCGCAAGGCGGCCCAGACGGGCCGGATCGGAGATGGCAAGATTTTTGTATCCACGGTCGAGGAGGTCATCCGCATCCGCACCGGCGAGACCGGCACGGACGCGATTTGATCCGACCTACGCCACCCCACGGGCCGCAGACGGCCAGTTCCACTAGAGGATGATAATGATGAAGAGCGCTAAGGACGTGCTCAAGCTGATCAAGGACGAAGACATCAAGTATGTCGACTTCCGCTTTACCGATCCGCGTGGCAAGTGGCAGCACGTCACCTTCGATGTGTCGATGATCGACGAAGACATCTTCGCCGAAGGCACGATGTTCGACGGCTCTTCGATCGCCGGCTGGAAGGCCATCAACGAATCCGACATGCTCCTCATGCCGGACCCGGCCACCGCCACCGTCGACCCATTCTTCTCGGCCGCGACGCTCTCCATCGTCTGCGACGTTCTCGAGCCGACCACGGGCGAGGCCTACAACCGCGACCCGCGCGGCATCGCCAAGAAGGCCGAGGCCTTCCTGCAGTCGACCGGCATCGGCGACACGATCTATGTCGGCCCCGAGGCGGAGTTCTTCGTCTTCGACGACGTCAAGTTCACGGCCACCCCTTATAACACGGGCTTCAAGCTCGATGCGGCGGAGCTGCCGATCAACGGCGACACGGACTATGAGGGCGGCAACCTCGGCCACCGCATCCCGACGAAGGGCGGCTACTTTCCCGTGCCGCCGCTCGATTCCGGACAGGACATGCGTGGCGAGATGCTCGCGGCCATGGCTGCCATGGGCGTCAAGGTCGAGAAGCACCACCATGAGGTCGCCTCGGCCCAGCACGAGCTCGGCATGAAGTTCGACACGCTGACGCTGATGGCCGACCAGATGCAGGTCTACAAGTACTGCATCCACAACGTGGCCCAGAGCTACGGCAAGTCAGCCACTTTCATGCCGAAGCCGGTCTATGGCGACAACGGCTCGGGCATGCACGTGCACCAGTCGATCTGGAAGGGCGGCAAGCCGCTGTTCGCCGGCAACAAGTATGCCGACCTCAGCCAGGAATGCCTGTGGTACATCGGCGGCATCATCAAGCACGCCAAGGCCATCAACGCCTTCACCAACCCGTCGACCAACTCCTACAAGCGTCTGGTCCCGGGCTTCGAGGCGCCGGTGCTGCTCGCCTACTCCTCGCGCAACCGCTCGGCCTCCTGCCGCATTCCGTGGACGAACTCGCCGAAGGCCAAGCGCGTCGAGGTGCGTTTCCCCGACCCGACGGCGAACCCCTACCTCGGTTTCGCGGCCCTACTCATGGCTGGCCTCGACGGCATCCTGAACAAGATCGACCCCGGCTCGGCGATGGACAAGGATCTCTACGACCTGCCGCCGCGCGAGCTGAAGAAGATCCCGACCGTCTGCGCCAGCCTGCGCGAGGCCCTGCAGTCCCTCGACAAGGACCGCGCCTTCCTCAAGGCCGGCGGCGTGTTCAGCGACGACTTCATCGACGCCTATATCGAACTCAAGATGCAGGACGTCATCCGCTTCGAGCACACGCCGCACCCGGTCGAGTTCGACATGTACTACTCGGTCTGATGCAGCGCGGGGGGCCCTTCCGGCCGCCCGCACCGGAATATGGCAGCCGGGGTCTTCGGGCCCCGGCTGTTTCGTTTCAGGGTCCTTCTCCACCGTGGCCTGGGTCTCGCAGGCGCCATGGCCGATGGAGAAACGTCGTCTGCGGGCGTCATCGGTTACAGTCGATCGCGGGACGTAGTGTCATCCGTCGGACATGCCCCGGCCCTAACTGTGAGCGGCTGATTTTCCATCGGGGGATCCCAGGATGACCGACGCTGAGCTGACTCGCTCCCAGGCTTACGAGGAATCAGAGAACCTCGGCCGCAACACGAGCGACAATCCCAGCATGGGCGAGATCATCGCCCGGCGCTTCAGCCGCCGCGACCTGATGCGCGGGGCGCTGGCCGTCACCGCCATTTCGGCCACCGTCTCGCCGCTGGCGCTCGCCACGGCCGAAAAGGCGCGCGCCGAGACCGACGCATCGGCCTTCCGCTTCAAGGAGCCGGCGGCGGGTGTCGACGAGCGGCATCATGTCGCCGAGGGCCATGACGCCGACATTCTCATCCGCTGGGGCGACCCCGTGCTGCCCGGCGCGCCGGCGTTCGATCCGAAGAGCCAGAGCGCCGAGGCGCAGGCCGGGCAGTTCGGCTACAATAACGACTTCCTCGGCTACATCCCCCTGCCCGGCGCCGCCGACCCGTCGGCGCACGGCCTCCTCGTCGTGAACCACGAATACACCAACGAGGAGCTGATGTTTCCGGGCATCCCGCCCCAGCACACCAAGGACGTCCGTTTCAAGGACATGACGAAGGCGCTCGTCGACATCGAGATGATGGCGCACGGCGGCTCGGTCATCGAAGTCCGCAAGGTGAACGGCAAGTGGCAGGTGGTGCCGGATTCGAAATATGCGCGCCGCATTACCGCCGAGACGGAAATGGAGATCACCGGCCCGGCCGCCGGCGCCGAGCGCATGAAGACCTCCTACGATGCCGAGGGGCGCAAGGTGCGCGGCATGCTCAACAACTGCGCCGGCGGCATCACGCCCTGGGGCACGTGGCTGACGTGCGAGGAGAACTTCAACGGCTACTTCTGGGGCAAGGCCGACGGCCACCCCGAGGAGGCGGCGCTGAAGCGCTACGGCGTGCCCGGCAATTCCTACAACTGGGGCCAGCACTACGACCGCTTCGACCTCGCCAAGGAGCCGAACGAATCGAACCGCTTCGGCTGGGTGGTGGAGATCGACCCGCTCGACCCCACCTCGGTGCCGAAGAAGCGCACGGCCATGGGCCGCTTCAAGCACAAGGGCGCGGCGAACATCGTCAACAAGGACCGACGCTTCGTCGTCTACCAGGGCGACGACGAGCGCTTCGACTACGTCTACAAGTTCGTCACCGAAGGCCGGGTCGATCCGGCCGACCGCGCCGCCAACATGGACCTGCTCGACAGGGGCACGCTGCATGTCGCCCGCTATGACGCCGACGGCACTGGCGAATGGCTGCCGCTCGTCTTCGGCGAGGGGCCGCTGACGGCGGCAAACGGCTTTGCCAGCCAGGCCGATGTCGTCATCGAGGGCGCGCCGCGCCGCCGATCTCCTCGGCGCCACCAAGATGGACCGGCCGGAGGACGTCGAGGCCAATCCGCAGACCGACAAGGTCTATGTGATGCTGACCAACAACGCGCGCCGCAAGGCCGAACAGGTCGACGCCGCCAATCCGCGCGCCAACAACGAGTTCGGCCACATCATCGAGATGCTGCCGGAGGGCGGCGATCATGCGGCGCGCAAGTTCACCTGGGAAATCCTCGTCAAATGCGGCAACCCCTCGATCGCCGACGTCGGCGCCACATTCTCCTCGGCGACGAGCAAGGACGGCTGGTTCGGCATGCCGGACAACTGCGCCATCGACAGCGAGGGGCGCCTGTGGGTGTCGACGGACGGCATGTCCGAAAAGAGCACGGGCCGCACCGACGGGCTTTTCGCTATCGACACGGAAGGCGCGGCGCGCGGCACCTCCAAGCTGTTCTTCCGTTGCCCGGCGGGTGCGGAGCTCTGCGGCCCCATGCCGACGCCGGACCTCACCACCTTCTTTGTCGCCGTGCAGCACCCCGGCGACGATGGCAAGGACTGGTCGGCCTTCGGCCGCATCTCGACCTTCGACGATCCGGCGACGCGGTGGCCGGATTTCCAGGACGGCATGCCGCCTCGCCCGTCGATTGTCGCCATCACGAAGCGGGGCGGCGGCAAGATCGCCGGCTGAGTGCTCCGTTAAGACGCAAACGGCCGGCGCCTTTGCGCCGGCCGTTCCGCCTGCAGTCCCTGCCGCCGTCTACTGCGGCAGCTTGTCCTCGATACCCTTCACATAGAAATTCATGCCGAGCACCTGCTCGTCTGATAGAGCCGCGCCACCCTTGCACTCCACCTCGCTGCCGTCCTGCCTGAATACGGGGCACTTGAAAGGATTGAGCTTGCCGGAACGGATCGCCTCCTCCGTCTCCTCGGCCATCTTCTTCACATCATCCGGCATGTTGGTGTAGGGCGCCATCTTCACCATGCCGCTGTCGAGGCCACCCCAGGTGTCCTCGGACTTCCAGGTGCCGTCGAGCACGGCCTTGGTGCGGGCGACGTAATAGTCGTTCCAGTTGTCGACGATCGCGGTCAGCTGCGTCTTGGGCGCGAAGCGAATCATGTCCGACGCCTGGCCGAAGCCGAAATGGCCGCGCGCCTCGGCCGCCTGCAGGGGCGCCGGGCTGTCGGTATGCTGGGCCATCACGTCGACGCCCTGGTCGAGCAGCGCCTTGGCGGCGTCCGCCTCCTTGCCCGGATCATACCAGGAATTGGCCCAGACCACCTTGATCTTGATGTCCGGCCGCACCGACTGGGCGCCGAGGAAATAGGCGTTGATGCCGGCGACGACCTCGGGGATCGGATAGGCGCCGACATAGCCGATGACGCCGGTCTTCGACATCCTGGCCGCGATCTGGCCGATGACATAGCGGCCCTCATGGAACTTCGCCGCATAGGTGGACACATTGTCGGCGCGCTTGATGCCGGTGGCGTGCTCGAACTTCACGCCCGGATATTTCTTCGCCACCTTGAGCGTCGGCTCCATGTAGCCGAAGGAGGTGGTGAAGATGAGCTTGTGGCCGGTGCGGGCGAGCTGCTCGATGGCGCGCTCTGAATCGGCCTCCGGCACGCTCTCGACGTAGCTCGTCTCGACCTTGTCGCCGAGCGCCTTCTCGATGGCCTTGCGGCCGACATCGTGCTGGTAGCTCCAGCCGTGGTCACCGACCGGCCCCACATAGATGAAGCCGACCTTGAGCTTGTCCTGCGCGCTGGCAGCGCCGGCAACGAGCGCCATGGCCGCCGTCGCCAGAAGATGGGTGAATAGACGCTTCATCGTGGGTCCCTGTCACTCGAATGGGGGCTGGTCTTATCCGCCCGCAGGACGCCGCCCCCTGCGACGTCCCCTCTCCGGCACGGCGGGACGGACGAATTTAGCAAGCTACCGGTCCGGCACGAAAGGTGCGCCGAGCGAACCCGGGGCACCGGTGTCGCGCCGCCGGCCGAGCGAGAGGACGACGAGCGCGACGATCGTCGCAAGATAAGGCAAGGCTGACAGCGCCTGGGACGGGATGCCGATCGCCGCCGCCTGCGCATGGAGCTGCAGCACCGTCGCCGCCCCGAAGAGATAGGCGCCGAAGAAGGTCCAGCCGGGCCGCCAAGCCGCAAAGACGACGAGCGCGACCGCGATCCAGCCGCGCCCGGAGGTCATGCCCGGCGACCAGAAGCGCGTATAGACGAGCGAGAGATAGGCCCCCGCGAGGCCCGCGCAGGCGCCGCCGAAGAGGATGGCGACGAAGCGCACGCGCAGCACCGGCAGGCCGAGAGAATGGGCCGAGGTCTGGTTCTCGCCCACCGCCCGCAGCAACAGGCCCTTGCGGGTGTGGAACAGGAACCAGCCGACGCCGAGACAAAGCAGGAGCGAGGCGTAGACGAAGGCATCCTGGCCGAAGAACAGACGCCCAACGAGAGGCAGGTCCGAGAGCCCCGGGATGTGGAGATGCGTGATGGGATCGCGCCGGGCGCCGATGAAGGGCGCGCCGATGAGCCCGGACAGGCCGAGGCCAAAGATGGTCAGCGCCAGGCCTGAGGCGACCTGATTGGCGGCGAGGCCGAGCACGGCGAAGGCGAAGAGCGCCGCCGTCAGCCCCCCGGCAAGAATGCCACAGAGGACGCCAAGAAGGGTCGAATCGAACAGGATGGCGCCAGCAAAGCCGCAGGCGGCGCCCATCGCCATCATACCCTCGACACCCAGGTTGAGAACGCCGGCCCGCTCGGTGACCAGCTCCCCGAGGGCGGCGATGAGGAGCGGCGTCGATGCCGTGACGATGGTGAGCAGAATGGCTTCGACAATGCTCATGCCGCTCTCCCTGCCGCCTGTGCCGGCGTGCCGCGCACGAGCCGCACACGATAGGTGACGAGCGCGTCGGCCCCCAGGACACAGAACAGCAGGATGCCCTGGAAGGTGCGCGTCAGGTCGAATGGCAGGCGCAGCGTGATCTGCGCCGCCTCGCCGCCGATGAAGGTCAGCGCCATGACGAGGCCGGCGAGCAGGATGCCGAAGGGATTGAGGCGCCCGAGGAAGGCGACGATGATCGCCGTGAAGCCGTAGCCCGGCGAGATCGAGGGCTTCAGCTGACCGATCTGGCCCGCGACCTCGACGATGCCGGCGAGCCCGGCGAGGCCGCCGGAAATGGCGAAGACGATGAAGGTCGTGCGCGGCTCGCTGAAGCCGGAAAAGCGTGCGGCGCGAGGCGCTTCGCCCGTGACCCTGAGGCGATATCCGAAGATGGTGTGCCCCATCACGACAAAGGCGACGATGACGGCGACGAGCGCCATGAGGATGCCGACATGCAGACGCCCGCCGTCCGTGAGGAAGGGCAGCGTCGCCGCCTCGTCGAAGGTGACGGATTGGGGGAAGTTGAAGCCCTTGGGATCGCGCCAGGGCCCGCGCACCAGATAGTCGAGGATCAACTCGGCCACGTAGACCAGCATCAGGCTGGTCAGAATCTCGCTGACGCCGAAGCGGGCGCGCAGGAAGGCGGGCACGCCCGCCCAGGCCATGCCGCCGAGCGTGCCGAGCAGCAGCATGGCCGGCAGCACCCAGGCGCCCGCGGCTGTTCCGTGCGTGGCGAGCGCGACGGTGCTGCCGCAAATGGCGCCGACCACGAACTGTCCCTCGGCGCCGATGTTCCACAGGTTGGCCCGGAAGCAGAAGGACAGGCCGATGGCGATGAGCACGAGCGGTGTCGCCTTCACGACCATCTCCTGCAGCGCCCATGGGTCGGACAAGGGCTGCAGCACATAAACGTCGAGCGCGGCGAGCGGCGAGCGGCCCATGGCCGCAATGACGATACCGCCGAGGAGAAAGGCGGCAGCCAGCGCCAGCACGGGCGCAAGGAGCCGCGCGATGGCCGAGGGCGCCGTGCGTTGTTGCAGCTCAATGCGCATGGACGGTCCCCTTCGGTGCCGCAGCGCCCGCCATGAGCAGGCCGACCGTCTCGCGGGTGAGGTCGCCCGTCGCCTCCGGCGCGCTCAGTTCACCGGCGTGGATGACGGCGATGCGGTCGGCGATCTCGAACAATTCGTCGAGGTCCTGGCTGATGACGAGGACGGCGCTGCCGCTGCGGGCAAGATCGACCAACGCTTGGCGGATGAGCGCGGCGGCGCCAGCATCCACGCCCCACGTGGGCTGATTGACGACGAGCACGCCCGGCTCGCGCAGGATCTCGCGGCCGACGACGAATTTTTGCAGATTGCCGCCGGAAAGGGTACGAGCGCGCGGGTCCGCACCCTCCTTGCGCACGTCGAAGGTCTCGATGATGCGCGTCGCCAGTGCCCGCGTCGCGTCGGCGAGCACGAAGCCGCGCGAGACGAGGCCGCCGGTGCCGTGGCGTGAAAGCAAGGTGTTCTCCGCGAGGCGGTGGTCCGGCACCGCACCGTGGCCGAGCCGCTCCTCCGGCACGAAGGCGGCGCCCAGCCGCCGCCGCTCGGTTACACCGAGATGCCCGACGGGCTTACCATCGATGGTGACAACGTCCGGTGCAGCGGCGAGACGTTCGCCGGAGAGTGCGGCGAAAAGCTCCCCCTGGCCGTTGCCGGCAACCCCAGCGATGCCGAGGACTTCGCCCGCCCGCACGACGAGATCGATGTCCCGCAGCGCCTGGCCATGTGCCTTCTCAGGCGCGAGCGAGAGGCCGCGCACCAGGAGCCGCGGGGTGCCTTCGGCGGCGGCACGGCCGGCGACCACGTCGTGCAGCGCCGCGCCCACCATCAGGCCCGCAATCTCACGGGCGCTGACGGCGCGCGGGTCGATGGTAGCGACGACGCGGCCGGCACGCAGGATCGTGGCCGAAGAGCACAGCCGCCGCACCTCCTCGAGGCGATGCGAGATATAAAGGATAGCGCAGCCGCTCGCGGCCAGGCGTTCGAGCGTCACGAAAAGCCGGTCTGCCTCCTGCGGCGTCAACACGGAGGTCGGCTCGTCGAGCACGATCAGCCGCGGGTCCTGCAGCAGGCAGCGGATGATCTCGATACGCTGGCGCTCGCCTGCCGAGAGCGTCCACACCGGCCGGTCGAGGTCGACGGACAGGCCGTACTGGCCCGACACGTCCCGCGCCTTCGCGGCAACCTCGGCGAGCGACAGGTCGGGCGGCATGGCGGCGGCGATGTTCTCCGCCACCGTCAGGTTCTCGAACAGCGAGAAATGCTGGAAGACCATGCCGATGCCGAGCGCGCGAGCCTCCTGCGGCCCGGCAAGGCGCACCGGCTCGCCCCGCCAGCGGATCTCGCCCTGCGTCGGCTCAAGCAGTCCGTAGAGGATCTTGACGAGCGTCGACTTGCCCGCACCGTTCTCGCCGAGCAGGGCATGAATCTCGCCCGCCCGGATGGCGAGATCGATATGATCGTTGGCGACGAGCGAGCCGAAGATCTTGGTGATGCCGTGCATGGCGATGAGCGGCGGCCCCGTCTCATCCGCGCCCGCGCCCGCTGCTGCGTCCAACTCCGTCACGCCGCCCCGCCCCGTGTCTCGCCCCGCCCGCCGAGGCAGGATCCGTGCCAATGAAAGGTTGCTCAGGGCAGCAGCACCGTCGACCCGGTCGTCTGCCGCGCCTCGAGGCGGCGGTGCGCCTCGGCTGCCTCGGCGAGCGGCATGCGGGCGTGGATCGGGATCTTGACGACACCGCTCTCGACCACATGGAAGAGATCGTTGCTCATCTCGACCACGTCCTCGTGCGTGGCCAGATGCGTGAACAGCGTCGGCCGGGTTGCGAAGAGCGAGCCCTTCTGCGCCAGGAGCAGAATGTCGAAGGCCTCGACGGGTCCCGAGGCGGAGCCGAAGCTGACAAAATAGCCGAAGCGGCGAAGACAGTCGAGCGAACCCGGGAAGGTGGCCTTGCCGACGCCGTCATAGACGACGTGGCACCCCTCGCCGCCCGTGATCTCCTTCACGCGGGCGACGAAGTCTTCCCTGCGGTAGTCGATGACGTGGTCGCAGCCGTTGTGCCGTGCGAGCTCGGCCTTGTCCGGCGAGCCGACGGTGCCGATGACGGTGGCGCCAAGATGCTTCGCCCATTGGGTCAGGATGAGGCCGACGCCGCCCGCGGCTGCGTGGACGAGGATGGTGTGGCCAGCCTCGACGCGGAAGGTGCGGCGCAGCAGATATTGCGCCGTCAGGCCCTTCAGCATCATGGCCGCGCCCGTCTCGAAGTCGATGGCGCCGGGCAGGTGTACCAGGAATTGGGCCGGCACGATCCGCTCTTCGGCATAGGAGCCGAGCGTAGCAGCGTAGGCCACCCGGTCGCCGGGAGCGAAATCGCCGACGCCCTCGCCCACCGCCACAACCTCGCCGGCTCCTTCGTTGCCGGGCGTGAACGGCAGGCCCGGCGGCTTGTAGGCGCCGGTGCGGAAATAGACATCGATAAAATTGAGGCCGACTGCCATGTTGCGGACGCGGACCTCGCCGGGACCCGGCTGGCCGATGTCGACATCCTCATAGACCAGCACCTCTGGCCCGCCGTGGCGGTGAATGCGGATTGCTTTCACGGCTTCCATCCCTCGTGTTGCATTGCATGTTAGATATGCAATGCCGTCGTAGGCAATGCGGCTCCGGGCTTATATACTACAAATACATTTTGTAATTTGCGTCAGGATCAAACCCCATGCTTCAGCAGGCAAAGACGTCACCGAGACCTTCGCCGAAGCCGTCTCCCAGCCTGCGGGACCTGTTCACGCCCAAGCTCGTCACCGTCCTGCGCGAGGGCTATGGCCTGCCGCAGCTGCGCGCCGACGCGCTGGCGGGCCTGACCGTCGCCATCGTCGCCCTACCCCTGTCGATGGCGATTGCCATCGCCTGCGGGGTGAGCCCGGACAAGGGCCTCGCCACCGCCATCATCGGCGGCTTTCTCATCTCCGCCTTCGGTGGCAGCCGCTTTCAGATCGGCGGCCCGGCCGGCGCCTTCATCGTGCTCGTGGCCGCCACCATCGAGCGCCACGGCTATGACGGCTTCCTGCTCGCCACGATGATCGCCGGCCTCGTACTCGTCCTCATCGGCTTTCTTCGGCTCGGGACCTACATCAAGTACATCCCGCATCCGGTGACGGTCGGTTTCAGCGCCGGCATCGCCGTCATCATCCTGGCGAGCCAGTTCAAGGAGCTCCTCGGCCTGACGCTGGCCGGGCCCGAGCCTGCGGCCCTCCTGCCGAAGGTCGAGGCGCTGTGGCAGGTGCGCGAGACGGCGAACGGGGCGACCATCGCCCTCGCCGTCGCCTCGATCGGCCTCATCATCCTCGTGCGCCGCATCGATGCGCGGCTGCCGGCCTTCCTCATCGTGGTGCTTGCGGCCACCCTCGCCTCCTGGGCCTTCGGCCTGCCGGTCGAGACCATCGGCTCGCGCTTCGGCGAGGTGCCGCGCGGCCTGCCGGCACCGAGCATGCCGGCCCTGTCGCTCGACAAGGTGCTCACCGTCCTGCCGGATGCGCTGGCGCTCGCGCTGCTCGGCGGCATCGAATCGCTCCTGTCGGCGGTGGTCGCCGACGGCATGACGGGGCGGCGCCACCGCTCGAACTGCGAGCTCGTCGCGCAGGGGCTCGCCAATATCGCGTCTCCGCTTTTCGGCGGCCTGACTGCGACGGGCACCATCGCCCGCACGGCAACGAACGTCCGCGCCGGCGCCATCGGGCCCGTTTCCGGCATGCTACACGCGCTCTTCCTGCTCGTCTTCATGCTGGTGGCGGCGCCACTCGCGGCCTATGTGCCGCTGGCCGCGCTCGGGGCTGTGCTCGCCGTGGTCGCCTGGAACATGGCCGAGCGGCACGCCTTCGCGTCGATCCTCACGCGCTCGCGCGGCGAGGCCGTGGTGCTGCTCGCCACCTTCCTCCTCACCGTCTTCCGCGATCTGACAGAAGGCATCGCCGTCGGCGTCGTGCTCGGCAGCTTCCTCTTCATGCACCGCATGGGCGAGCTCGTCGCCGTGGAGCGGCACGCCTCGCTCGGCATGGACGACGAGGCGGATGCGCCGGCCGGCGCGCGGGAAGCTTACGACAGTGGCCGCGTCGCCGATCCGGACGTCATCGTCTACAGCATCGCCGGCCCGCTCTTCTTCGCCGCCGCCGGCAACGTCGGCGCCATCCTGGAGCGCATCGGCAGCCGTCCCAAGACGCTGGTGCTCGATCTGTCGCAGGTGCCTTTCGCCGATTCGACAGCGGCCCGCGCGCTCCTGTCGATCGCCCGGGAGACAACGCGGCGCGGGGCCCGGCTCTACATCGCGGGCGCAAGCCCCTCTGTCAGGCGGGTTCTGGCGCACGAGGGGCTGAAGGTGCCGCTCGTGCGCTATGCCGCCACCGTCGCGGCGGCCCGCGACGCGGCAGGCCGGGCGCTCGCCACGCTCTGATCAGGCCTCTCCGCTCCCCCCGGCATGCCTGCGCCGCTTGCGACCAGCCATGACGTTGATCGCCTCGACGGCTGCCGCGAAGGCCATGGCCGAATAGATGTAGCCGCGAGGGATATGGATCTCGCCGCCTTCAGCCACCAGCGACACGCCGATGAGGATGAGGAAGGCCAGTGCCAGCATCTTCGTGGTGGGGTGGTGGGCGATGAAGCGGCTGACGGGCCCGGAGGCCGCATACATTACCGCCATGGCGATGACGACGGCGATGATCATGATCGATACGTCTTGGGCCATGCCGATGGCCGTGACGATGGAATCGACCGAGAAGACGAGATCGATGACCGTGATCTGCGCGACGGCCGCCGTGAAGGCGCCCGGTGCCGCACTGCGCCGCTCGCTCTCGCCCGGCCCCTCCATCTCGGCGTGAATTTCGTGTGTCGCCTTGGCGATCAGGAACGCCCCGCCGACGATGAGGATGATGTCGCGCCAAGAGAAGCCATTGCCGAAAATGGTGAAGACCGGCTCCGTCAGGCGCATGATGGCCGTGAGCGCAAAAAGCAGCAAAACACGAAAGACGAGCGCGAGCAGGAGGCCGATGCGGCGGGCCCGCTCCGCCTGGTCGCGCGGCAGCTTCGATACCAGCACGGAGATGAACACGACATTGTCGATGCCGAGCACGATCTCCATGGCCGAGAGCGTGACGAGCGCGGCCCAGCCGGCGGGATTGGCCACCCATTCGAACATGCAGGAAAGCTCCGTCTCGAATCGCTCGGTCCGGCAGGAAAGCATGGCCCGGAAGCCGCGACAATCCGGCCATTGTGGCATGCGGTAGCCGGCCTCTGGCATCCGCGCCCAGCTTGCGGTAGCTCAGAGGTCGACGTGCGGCGCAAGGCGCGGCCGAGTTGGAGGACATGCGATGGCGAAGCGGAAAGTCCCGGCGGCGGACGCCGATGTCATCGTCGTCGGGCCCGGCCCAGCCGGCCTCGCCCTCGCCATCGCACTGGCTCAGGAAGGCCTCCGCACCACGCTCGTCGGGGAGGTGCGCACGGCGCGCGACGGGCGCACGGTGGCGCTGCTCGATGCCTCCATCCGCCTGCTCGATGCCATCGGCGCCTGGCACGGCCTGCAGATGCAGGCGGCCCCCATGGCGCACATGCGCCTCATCGATGCGACGGACAACCTCTTCCGCCCGCCGCCGGTGACCTTCAACGCCGGCGAGATCGGCCTCGACGCCTTCGGCTACAACATCGAGAACGCGACATTGGTCGCGGGCCTTGCTACCCTCGCGGACAATACGCGGGGCCTCGCGCGCGTGGCTGCGTCCGCCACCGCCTTCACCGCCGGCGCCGACCTCGCCGAAGCGAGCCTGGACGACGGCCGCATCCTTAGGGCGCCCCTCGTCGTGGCGGCCGACGGACGCAACTCGCGCATGCGGGCCGACGCGGGCATCGACATCCGCGAATGGTCCTATCCGCAGACGGCGCTGACAGCGATCCTCGCGCACAGCCGCGACCACCGCGACACGTCGACGGAGTTCCACACCCGCTCGGGGCCCTTCACGCTGGTGCCGCTGCCGGGGCTACGCTCCAGCCTCGTGTGGGTATGCAGCCCTGAGCAGGCGGAGACGCTCGCGGCGCGTGACGACGAAAGCTTCGCGCTTGCCGTCGAGCGGCAGGCGCGGTCCATGCTCGGGCGTATGCGCGTCGAGGGCGGACGCGGGCGCGTGCCGATGAGCGGCCTTTCGGTCGCGCGTTTCACCGCCGATCGCATCGCCGTCGCCGGCGAGGCGGCCCACGTCTTTCCGCCCATCGGCGCACAGGGCCTCAATCTCGGCATGCGCGACGTCGCCAACCTGCGCGATGCCGTGGTCGATGCGCGCACGCGCGGCCTCGACATCGGCAGCCCGGAAGCCCTCGGAGCCTACGAACGCGGCCGGCGGCTCGACGTGCGCCTCAGGACGACGGGCGTCGACGCGCTGAACCGGACGCTGCTCGCCCATTTCCTCCCGGCCGACCTCCTGCGCGGCGCCGGCCTCATCGCGCTCGATCTCATCGGGCCGCTGCGCCGCTTCGTCATGCGCGAGGGGCTCGCCCCGCACGCGCGCCTGCCGCGGCTGATGTCCCGCGCCGGGGCTGCCGACCCGCTATTGTGACGCGGGCTTGAGCGCCGGCACCGGGCGCTGCTCGTCGCGGGCGCGCCGCAGCTGCGGGTCGATCGGCACGGCGGCGAGCGGAATGCGGCTGCCGTCGGGCGTCGCCGCGGTCGCTCCCATGAGCCCGCGAGCCGTGAAATGCGGGTCGCGCACCGCCTCGTCGAGACTGGCCACCACCGTGCAGCAGCAGTCGAGCGGGGTGAGGCGCCGGCGCCACTCGTCCGCGTCCTGCGCAGCGATACGTTCAGTGATCGCCGCACGCGTCGCCGCCGGATCGCGCCGGTCGTCCCGGAGGGCCTCCGGCAGGTCGAGCGCACCGCAGAAGGTGTCCCAAAACTTCTGCTCCAGCGCCCCCACGGCGAGGAAGCGCCCGTCGCGGGTGGCATAGAGGCCGTAGCGCGGCGAGCCGCCGGCAAGGACATTCTCCCCCGCTCCCGGGAAACGGCCGGTGGCGTGGCCCTGGGCGAGGCCATACCAGGCGAAGGTGAACATCGCGTCGCTCATGGCGATGTCGAGGTGCATGCCCTCGCCGGTGAGGTCGCGCCGGCGCAGGGCAAGAAGGATGTTGAGCACCGCCGGCAGCGAGCCGCCGCCGATGTCGGCCGCCAGCATCGGCGGCACCGTCGGGCTCCGCGTCGTGCCGGGGCTGAGCGACAGGAGCCCCGCCACGGCGGCATAGTTGAGGTCGTGGCCCGCCTCCTGCGCCCGCGGCCCCTCCTGCCCGAAGCCGGTGATGGAGCAGTAGACGAGGCGCGGGTTGATGACCTTCAGCGCCTCGTAGCCGAGGCCGAGCTTCGCCATGACGCCCGGGCGGAACTGCTCGACGAGAATATCCGCCCGCTCGACGAGGGGGCGCAGCGCCGCCCGCTGGTCCGGGTTCTTCAGGTCGAGGGCGATGCTGCGCTTGCCGGCGTTGAGGACGGCGAAGGGCGCCGAAGTCTCGCCGAGCTGCGGCGGGAAGTGCCGCATGTCGTCGCCCTGCGGCTTTTCCACCTTGATCACCTCGGCCCCGGCCTCGGCGAGCATAAGGGTCGCCAGCGGCCCCGGTAGCAGGGTCGAGAAATCGAGGACGACGAGGCCCTCGAGCGGCAGATGCGCCATGAATTACCCCTCACGACGGAAACAGATCGTGAGGCATCCTGCCCGTCTTGATGAGCCAGAGAAAGCCCGTCAGCGTCACCATGGAGGCGACGGTGCCGACGAGGATGGCCGCCGAGGCGCGTTCCAGGCCGATGCGATACTGCGTCGACAACACGAAGATATTGAGGGCCGGCGGCAGCGCCGCCATCAGCACCGCCGCGTAGACCCAGACGGGATCGAAATCGCCGAAGGCCGATAGAACCACCCAGACCAGCAGCGGATGGATGATGAGCTTGACGAAGACATGGGCCGGCACCTCGAGCGGCAGGCGCCCCAGCGGCCGCAGCGCCACCGTCACCCCGAGGATGAAGAGCGCGCACGGCGCGGCCGCCCCGGCGAGCCAGGTCACCATCTTATCGGCAAAGTCGGGCAGCGTGAGCCTGAAATAGCTCGCCGCGACGCCGGCGGCGGTGGCGAGGTTGAACGGGTGCGTCACCACCCGCCAGACCACGGCCCGCGTCGTCTCGGCGAAGCTGCGCTTGTCGGCGCCGCCGATGGTCATCAGGAACGGCACGAGCGTGAAGAGCAGGATGTTGTCGAAGACGAAGATCAGCGCCACCGGCGCGCTGGCCCCGCTGCCGAGGGCGGCGAGTACGAGCGGCGGCCCCATGTAGCCGATGTTGGAATAGGCGCCCGCGAGCCCGCGCAGGGTCGCCTGCGAGATGTCGCCGCGCGACGTCGCCATTCCCGCCGAGAACGAGATCGCAAAGGCGCTGAAGGTGCACAGGGTCGTCGCCGCGATGAAGGGCCAGTTGGCGAGTTCCTCGATCGGCGTGTTGACGATGAGCCGGTAGAACAGCGGCGGCAGCGCGACGTAGATGAGGAAGAACTGCATCCACGCGAGCCCGCCCTCGGGAATATGCACCCGCTTGCCGCAGTAGAAGCCGAGCGCGATGAGCCCGAAGAAGGGCGCAACGAGGCTGATCAGCGCGGCAAGGTCCGTCATCGAGGGCTCCCGGCGGGCGGCGTGGCGCCCGCGGCTCAAGGCATAACGTGCGGGGCCGGCAGCACAACCGCCGCAAGCGCAGGGGCCCCATGCACGGAAAGCCCCGCGCAACAGCATGCCCGGCGTGTGGAGCGCCTGGTCAGCCGTCGTCCCTTCGCCCTCCGGCCAATGGACGACGCGGCGCAACTGGTGTCTATTGCACTGCAGCATGAATGCCGGGAACCGGCGATCCGAGGGTGGAGACGACATGAAACTGCCGCGCAACTTCTATCGCCCGCTGGCGCTCGGCGCGCCGCAGCCCTTCCGGGAGCTGCCGACGCGGCTCGAGCGGATGATCCATTTCATCCCGCCGCACATCGAGAAGGTGCGCGCCAAGGTGGCCGATATCGTCGGCGAGGTGGACGTGCTGCTCGGCAATCTCGAGGATGCCATCCCCGCCGATGCCAAGGAGGCCGCACGCGCCGGCTTCATCGAAATGGCCGAGGGCTGCGATTTCGGGACGACGGGCCTGTGGGTGCGCATCAACGCCCTCAACAGCCCCTGGATGCTCGACGACGTCATGGCCATCGTCGCGGCCGTGGGGCAGAAGCTCGACGTCGTGATGCTGCCGAAGGTGGAAGGCCCGTGGGACATCCACTACCTCGACCAGCTGCTCGCCCAGCTCGAGGCGCGGCACGGCATCGGCCGGCCCATCCTGATCCACGCGATCCTGGAGACGGCGGAAGGCGTCAAGAATGTCGACGACATCGCCGCTGCCTCCCCGCGCCTCCACGGCATGAGTCTCGGCCCGGCGGACCTTGCCGCCTCACGCGGCATGAAGACGACCCGCGTCGGCGGCGGCCATCCGGACTATCGGGTGCTTGCGGACCGCAGCGCGCAGGGCATCGAGCGGGCCAGCGCCCAGCAGGACCCCTGGCACTACACCATCGCCCGCATGGTCGATGCCTGCCAGGCCAACGGGCTCAAGGCCTTCTACGGCCCCTTCGGCGACTTTTCAGACGAGGCGGCCTGCGAGAGCCAGTTCCGCAACGCCTTCCTGCTCGGCTGCGCGGGGGCATGGTCGCTGCACCCGTCGCAGATCGCCATCGCCAAGCGGGTGTTCAGCCCCGATGCGAAAGAAGTCGCCTTCGCGCAGCGCATCCTCGAGGCGATGCCGGACGGCACCGGCGCCGTGATGATCGACGGCAAGATGCAGGACGACGCCACCTGGAAGCAGGCCAAGGTGATCGTCGATCTCGCGCGTGCGGTCGCCGACAAGGACCCGGACCGGCGTGCGCTCTACAATTTGTGAAAAACCGCAATGCTGCCGAAAGTTAGCTATTGTTGCACCGCGTTGACGGCGCCTGCCCCCCTCTATATGTCCTAGCAGACGGGACAGAAAGCACCATGAAGACGCGTTCAGCAAAGTTCGGCATCGGCCAGGTCGTGCGGCACCGGATCTATCCCTTCCGAGGCGTGGTCTTCGATGTCGACCCGACCTTCGACAATACCGAGGAATGGTGGCTCGCCATTCCCGAGGGGCAGCGTCCGGCCAAGGACCAGCCCTTCTATCACCTGTTCGCCGAGAACGACGAGACGGAATACATCGCCTACGTTTCGGAGCAGAACCTGGAGCCCGACCACTCGCAGGAGCCGATACGCCATCCGCAGGTCGATGAGATCTTCGAGCGCACGGCCGAAGGCAATTACCGGGTGCGGCACGGTTTCGACAATTAGGCCGACGCGTTTCCGCCCTCAAAGTCCAGACATAGGCCAAATGAAAAGGCGCCGGGAGACCGGCGCCTTTGTCTTGTGCGATCCGAGCGAGGCCTTACTGAGCCGGCTTCTGCCCGTTGGCCGGGGCGGCGCCGCTGGCGCCGGCCGCACCCTGCTGCTGCTCGAGACGCTTGCGCAGTTCCTCGGAGCGCTTCTGGAGCTCTTCCTGCAGCTTGCGCTGCTGCTCTTCGAGCACCTTCGGGTCGATCGGCGCGCCGTCATAGGCCTTGGTGAAGCCCGCGAGCGGAATGGCGAAGGTCACCTCGTTCGCCATCTGATTCTGCACGCTGACGTTGAGCGTGTTGCCCTTCTTCATCTGGCCGATGAAGTCGTCCTTCACCTGCGCTTCGGCGAAGCAGCCGTTGGGGAAGCAGATGGCGTACTGGCCGGGGGTCGCCTGGTTCTGGTCGACAGTAAAGCGCACACCCGGGCGCAAAAGCAGGCCGAGCGGCATCAGGAAGCGCACGATGCGCGTCGGGTCGCCCTTGACCTCATAAACCGCCACGGCCAGGACCGGCTGGCCCTGGTCGGACACGAAGTCGCGTGTCGTGTAGCAGACTTCCTTGTTGGCTGCTTGGTCCCGGCCGCAGACCTTCGTCCAGTCGGTCTGGGACGGCTCTGGCTTGACCTGCACGATCGTCGGCCCCTGCTGCTGTTGCTGGGGCTGCTGCGGCGCCGGCTGTTGCTGTGCATGGGCAAGACCCGGCAGAAGGCCAGTCGCTGCGGCTGCGACGACCGCAACCATCGCGAGCGGCGTGCGCTTCGCCGCGGTGTTCGTCATGAGGCCCATTAGAATTCCTCTTTCACGGTTCGACGGGCGCGGCGCCCGTTGGACTGGCTCGGTGGCGGAACGATCTCCGCTGCGGCCGGCGAAACGACCATCACGCGAGGAGACGCTGCATTCCGCGCCGAATGAGGCGATTGAATGACACGACTCGCGCACTCCTTTATCGTGTTCCGCCGCCGGGCGCCAGCAGGCTGGAAGGCGCTCTACGGACCTGAACGCGAGACAGGACACCGGCCGGTGACCTTTCGTTGGCAACAACCGGCCAAGATGCGCATGATGGAGCGCGCGATTCGTAGAAGGGAAACAAGGCTGGGTGACGGCAACACGCAGTGAAGCGCAGGAGCGAGTGGCTGCCCTCGATGACGAGATCTGGGCGCGCCTCAGCCTGACCCGTCTCCTCACCGGCTCGGCCCGCCGCTCGCCGGAGCGGCCGGCGTTCGCCTCCCTGCCCTCGGCGGAGCCGGTCGCGAGCCTGCTCGGCGCGGAGATGCGCCTCGCGCAAGCTGACACGATGTCGGCACGGCTCGCCACCGTTCTCGGCAACGTGCGGCTCGATCCAAAGGCCGCCGTCGGCATTCTGATGCCGTCCGGGCCGGAGGCATGTATCGCCATTCTCGCCACGATGCGCGCGGGTTTCTGCCCCACGCTGCTGCCGCTCGGCTGGGATGCGCCGCCCCTCGCCCAGGCCTGCGAGGCCGCCGGCGTCCAGGCGCTGCTCACCATCGGCAGGCTCGCCGGCATGCGGCCGGCTGACATGGCGCGGCACATTGCGGCGCGCTATTTCGGCCTGCGCTTCATCGCAGCCTTCGGCGACAAGGTGCCGGATGGCGTCGTCGCCCTCGACACGGTGCTGGCGGAGACGGAGGACCCGGTGCCTGCCCCGGCTGCGGCTTCACCCGGCGTCATCACCTTCAACCGTCCCGATCGGCCAACGCCCCTGTTGCGTAGCGAGGCCTCGCTGATCGCGAGCGCCTTGCCTTTCGTCCTCGCGGCGAAGCTGGGTGCGGGCCAGCAGATCATCTCACTGCTGGCGCCGGACGATCTCGCCGGCCTCAGCTGCGGCCTCGCCGCTGCGCTCATCAGCGGCGCGCCGCTGATCATGCAGGCGCTGTTCGACAGCCGCCCGCTCGCGGACCGGCTGGTCGCCGATCCGCAGGCGCTCCTCGTCGCGCCTGCTTGGCTCGAGCAGCCCTTGGCCGCAAGCGGCCTCTTGCGCGACCGGCGCCGGCGGGTCGCCTTCGTCCATCAGGTGCCGTTCCGTGCCGAGCCGTCCGATGCCGCCGGCGAAGCCCACATCGTCGATGTCCTCGACATCGGCGAGTTCGCACTTCTGTGCGCCGTGCGCGGCGGCAATGGCCAGCCGACCCTCATGCTCGGCCCGCAGCCGGCCCCCATGATGAACGGCCAGCCGCTGCTCGATACCCGACGCGGCATCGGCGGCCACCTCGAGGTGCGCGGCGGCGCGACCGAAATTGCGCCCGTCGGGCGGTTCGAGTGGCCGGGCGGTGCGCCCCTCGCCGACGGCTGGCGGCGCCTGCCCTACCGGGTCGACAGCCTCGACGCGCGCATTCTCGCCATCTCCGAAGCAGCGGAGCCGCCGGCCGCCTGAGCGGCCATCGCCGGAAAGGACAAGCCATGGCCGCGCCCTCCGCCAGCCTCGTCATCGACGTCGTCTCCGACGTGGTCTGCCCATGGTGCTTTATCGGCAAGCGGCGGCTCGCGGCGGCGCTGGCGCAGCGCCCGGATATCGCCGTGACCGTCAACTGGCGCCCGTTCCAGCTCGACCCGACAATCCCCTCAGGCGGCATCGACCGGAAGGATTATCTCAGGCGGAAGTTCGGCGACGACGAACGCATCGCCGCCCTGCATGACAACGTTCGCGCCGCCGCCGCGGACACGGACATCACCTTCCGTTTCGAGGCGATCGCGCGTTCGCCCAACACGCTCGACGCGCACCGACTGATCCGCTGGGCCCAGCCGCTCGGCCACCAGGACGCGGTCGTCGAACGCCTGTTCTCGGACTATTTCCTCGCCGGCCGCGACATCGGCGACCACGCCGTCCTCACGGAGGCCGCGGCGAGCGGCGGCCTCGATCCGGCGGAAGTCACCGCAAGGCTCGCGACGGAGGAGGACAAGGACGCGGTGCGGGAGGAGATCGCGACCGCCGCGCGGCTCGGCATCTCCGGCGTGCCGTTCTTCATCTTCGACGGGCGCTACGGGGTCTCCGGCGCCCAGGCTCCGGAAACGCTCGTCGAGGTCATCGACAAAACCCTCGCGGGCTGAGCCGCGATGCCCCTCGTCCTCGCCTGCGACATCGGCGGCTCGCATTTCCGTCTCGCCCTCGTCGACGAAGCCGGCGCCATCCGGCAGGACGTCACCCTCGCCTCGCCGGGCGAGCACGAGGACGGCGGTGGCATTGCGCCTGAGGCCTGGTGGGACCTTTTCGCCGCGGCGGCCGAGCAGCTTGCGCGCAAGGCGCCGGAAGCCTTCGCCGGCGCGGCGGCCGTCGCCGTGTGCGGCATCACGCGCACGCAGGTCTTCCTCGATGCGGCCGGGGCGCCCGTCCACGCCGCCATCACGTGGCGGGATGCGCGCGCGGCCGAGCTCGCGGAGGAGCTGCGCGCGCGCCTCGATGCCAGCCATCCCGAGACGACGCACGTCAACGCCTTCCACCCGCTCGCCCGACTCGCCTGGCTGCAGCGTTATGCGCCGTCGGCCTACCGCCGCCTGGCGCACGTCGTCGACCCAAAGGATTTCATCAATGCCCGCCTGACCGGCATCGTGGCGAGCGATGCCATTTCCGCCGCGCGCCTCACTGCCTGTGCCGCAAATGCGGGCACGGCGAGCCTGTTCGCGGGCGCCGGCATCAGCGATGCGGTCCTGCCGCCGCTCCTGCCGCCGGGTGCGACGGTCGGCACGATCCGCGAGGATGCCAGCGGGGCGCTCGCCCGGCTCGCGGGACGGCCTGTCGTCTGCGGCTCGCACGATACGTGGGCGGCGGTCGTCGGCCTCGGCGCCATGCGGCCGGGCTTCGCCTACAACATCTCCGGCACCACCGAGGTGCTCGGCCTGATGAGCCCGGCGGACCGGACGGCCGAGGGGCTCCTGACGATCGACTGGGGCGACGGCCTCAACCAGATCGGCGGCCCCGGCCAGAATGGTGCCGACACGGCACGCTGGCTGGCGGAGCTGCTGGCCGGCTGGCGCGGCGAGGACGCCGATGTGCCCGCGGTGTTCGAGACGCTGCTTGCCCGGCCGCGGGATCGGGCGCCGGTGCTTTTCCTGCCCTTCCTGCAGGGCGAGCGAACGCCCTACTGGAACCCGGCCATGCGCGGCGCCTTCCTCGGCCTCAACCGCCGCCACGGGGCGGGCGACCTCGCCTGGGCGCTGATCGAGGGCATCGCCTTGCTCAACCGCGAGGTCCTGGCCCGTGCGGAGGCGGCGGCCGGCATCACCTGCAGCGAGATCCGCTTCGGCGGCGGCGCAGCGGCCAACCGGCTG
Source organism: Chelatococcus sambhunathii (assembly GCF_001418005.1). Lineage (GTDB taxonomy): Bacteria > Pseudomonadota > Alphaproteobacteria > Rhizobiales > Beijerinckiaceae > Chelatococcus_A > Chelatococcus_A sambhunathii. Next base: position 546,678 of record NZ_LIOL01000002.1, read on the forward strand.
TGGGCGCAGGTGAAGGCGGACGTCTGCAACCGGCCCGTGGTCGTCGGCGCGGCAGGCGAGCCCGGCCTCGTCGGCGCCGCCGCCCTCGCCCAGGTCGCCGCGGGCACCTATCCCGATCTTGCCGCGGCGCAGGTGGGCATGGCCCGGCCCGCCCGTCGCCACGTGCCGCGCGGCGACCGGCGCCCGTTCTATGACGCGCTCCATGCGCAGTTCCGGCGCGCCGTGCCGATGCTGGCGCCGCTGACGGCGGACCTCGCGCATCTCGAAACGCCGACGTAACGCCGGCTGGCCACACAATTCATGCGCGCGGCGCACACAATTCGTGCCCTTTCTGCTTGCGGGGCATCCCCAGTCTGCTAACGATGCCCGCTCCGCCAGCCTCAGCGCCCGCCGAGCCGCCGTCCGCCGAATGTCTCCCGCCTTCGCGCCCCTTCCCCGCCGCCGCCTTGCCGGCATCGCCCGCGCGATCGACCGCTGATGCGCTCCTTCCTCGAAACCTACGGCACCGCCGTCGCCGGCCTCGCCCTCACGCTGTTCTTCGTCGCCTTCGCGCCGAATTTCGCGGCGCCGACCAACCTCCTCAACGTGCTCAAGGAGACGAGCTTCCTCGCCATCCTCGCCATCGGCTTCACGCTGGCGCTGATCACGTCGGAGCTCGACCTGTCGGTGGCGGAGGTGGCGAGCCTTGCCGCGGTGGTGACGGGGGCGCTGATCCAGGCGGGCCAGTCTTCGCTCCTCGCCGTCGCGGCCGGCCTTCTCGTCGCCTTCGGCGCCGGCCTCTTCAACGGCATCGCCGTCACGCGGCTCAAGGTGCCGTCACTCATCGCCACGCTCGGCACCGCGGCAATCGCCAAGGGCTTCGCCTTCATGATCACGCAGGGCGTCGCCTTCGTCGGGCGCTGGCCGGCGGAGTTCACGGGCATCGCGCGCGGCAGCATGCTCGGCCTCCCCAACCTCGTGATCTGGCTCGCCCTCGTCGCCGGCGGGGCGCTGTTCCTCGTCAAATGCACGCGCACCGGCGTGCACATGACGGCGACGGGCGAGGCGGACGAGGCGGCCCGGCTCGCCGGCATCGCGACCGGGCGCATGAAGCGCCTCGGCCTCGCCCTCTCGGGCCTTCTCGCCGGCGTCACCGCGGTGCTCCTCACGGCGAGCCTGTCCTCGGCCGCGCCGAACATGGCGGGCGACTATTTCCTCTATGCCATCGCTGCGGTGCTCCTCGGCATGACCATGTTCGAGCCGGGCCGGGCCAACGTGCCGGGCACGCTCGTGGCCGCGCTCACCCTCAAGGTGCTGGGCAACGGGCTCGTCCTGATGGGCGCCGCCTATTACGTGCAGGACATCGTGCTCGGGCTCATCATCATCGTTTCCGTTGCACTGTCTGCCACGGCGCTGAAGAAAGCTGCGTTTAAGCTGTAGGGAGTTTGCGCCAAGATCAACTGATCGAGGATCGATCGGGGCTGGGGAGAGGAAACATGAAGAAGACGTCGCTCATCGCCGCCGCAGCCGGGGCGCTGCTGGCACTGTCCGCCAATGCCGCCATGGCTTTCGAGCTCGGCATCGTCGCCTTCCAGATGTCGTCGGAGACGCATGCGCGTGTCGCCAACGCCGCGGCGGAGGCCGCCAAGGCGAAGGGCTGGAACGTCACCCTGCTCAATTCCGAAGGCGCGCTGCCGAAGCATGCCGAGCAGCTCGATGCGCTGATCGCGCGGAAGGTCGACGCCATCGTCATCGCCATGGGCAAGCCCGTGGAGGCGGACGCGCAGCTCGAGGCTGCCAGCAAGGCGGGCGTGCCCGTCATCACCGTCATGGCCGGCACGAGCCCGCACACGCTGATGGACGTGCAGGTGAACGAGTACAAGGTCGGCGCCGATGCGGCGCTCTACCTGCTCGGCCAGCTCGGCTACCGCGGCAACATCCTTACCCAGCGCTTCGAGGGCAATGTCGGCACGCGCATCCGCGGCAAGGTGCTCGACGTCGTCCTGTCCGAGAACACGGCCGTCAAGGAGATCGGCAAGCACAGCATGGCGCGCACGCAGAGCTGGCGCGACGACGTGCGCAACGGCATGCAGGCGCTGCTCCTCAAGAACCAGGGCCAGATCAACGGCATCTGGGCCTCCTTTGACGGGCAGGCCTATATCATCGACGACCTGATGCAGGCCCAGGGCCTCAAGAAGGGCGACATCGTGCTGGTCTCCATCGACGGCGGGCCCGAGACCTACCGCCGCATCGCCGATCCGGAGAGCATGCTGATGGCGACCGTCGCCATCCCCTTCGAGGGCATGGGCCGCTCCGCCGTCGAGGCGATCGACACCATCGTCGTCAAGAAGCAGCCGAAGGACTCGGTGACGGCGGGCCCCTATCTCTTCACCGACGCGACGCTCGTGGACGCCACGAACGTCAAGGAATTCATCAAGTAGGTCCGCAAGCTGACCTGCGCGGCCGCAACTGCCGGCCGCGCCCAACCCGAACGGCGAGATCCATGGCGCCCGTCCTTTCCCTGCGCGGCATCGAGAAGTCCTACGGCGCGGTCGCCGCGCTCAAGGGCATCGACCTCGACATCGGGCGGGGCGAAGTGCTCGCCATCTGCGGCGACAACGGCGCCGGCAAGTCCTCACTGGTGCGCATCATCTCCGGCGCGCAGGAGCCGTCCGCCGGCGCCATTACGCTCGACGGCAGGACGGTCAGCTTCCGCTCGCCGCAGGATGCACTGGCGAAGGGCATCGCCACGATCTACCAGGACCTTGCCCTCGCCCCGCGCCTGTCGATCGTCCAGAACGTCTTCATGGGGGCGGAACTGACGCGCCCGCTGCTGCCCTTCGTCCATATCCTGGACAAGCGGCGCATGGAGGAACTGGCCAAGGGCTATCTCGGCCGGTTGTCGGTCGCGGTGGAGGACATGCACCGGCCGGTCGAGCGCCTGTCCGGCGGCCAGCGCCAGGCGGTCGCCATCTCGCGCGCCCTGCACTGGGATGCCCAGGTCGTCATCATGGACGAGCCGACGGCGGCGCTCGGCGTGAAGGAAACGGCGCTGGTGCTCGACCTCATCCGCAAGCTCAATGCCGAAGGCCGCACCGTCGTGCTGATCAGCCACAACATGGCGGACGTCACCGCGGTGGCGACGCGGGTCGCCATCCTCAAGAGCGGCCGCAAGGTCATCGACCGGCCCGTCGCCGGCCTCGACGCCGACGGCCTCGCCCATATGGTCATGACCGGCAAGGAAAGCTGATATATCGATCCAACGCGATCATGCATTCTTTGAGGTATTTTTGGCCGCAATCCAGCACAGACTGACGCGCCGGCGCCAATCCTGAATGTTATCTGAACGACCATTGACAGCTTTTCGACAGCTGAATGGTGACTATATGCAAACCAACGAATCCAGTACAGTTGCAGAGGCTGATTCCAGCCTTTCATGTTTGGCACATCGCGCCGTTTCGGAGATGATCTATCAACACCGGTTGAAGGGTGGCGAGATCATCGTCGAGGCCCGCATCGCCGACATGCTGGGCATTTCGCGCACGCCGCTCCGGGAAGCGTTGCAGCGCCTCGAGGGCGAGGGACTGGTCGCCAAGGCTTCGAACCGTTCCTTCGTGGTTCGCCAGGTGGACCTCATCGAATACCTCCAGAGCCTGAAGGTGCTCGAGTTCCTGGAGCCGGAGGCGGCCACCCTGGCCATCGGGCGCGTGCATCAGTCGGCGCTCTGCGGCGTGCGCGCCGAGATCGAAAGCGCCAAGGCGGAGCGCAAGGTTCCGCCGGAGACCGTCCTGCAGATCGAGGAGGCCGTGCAGAGCCTCTATACGGATCATTGCGGCAACAGCGCCCTGCGGCAGACCATCCGCGCGCTGCGCATCGCCACGCGCCTGTTCGGCGAGATGCGCTGGAGCGGCCGGCGCGAGAAATCCTTTGGCGACCATCTCGCCATCGTCGACGCGCTCGAAGCCGAGGATGTCAAACGCGCGCGCCGCGCGGTCCAGCAGCATCTCAAGGCCCTGCACCGGCACGGCCTGTCGCTGATGAGCTGACGGCGGCGAAAAGCTGCAGGTGGCGCAGCGCCCGAGCGGCGGGCGGCGCCCTCAGCGCAGCCAGGCGCGCAGCCTCGCCACCGTCTGGCGGCAATCCTCCATCGAGCCGGCAAAGGAGAAGCGAACGAATCGCGCGCCCCTGTCCGGGTCGAAATCGAGGCCCGGCGTCGCCGCGACGCCCGTCTCCTCCAGCATGCGGCGGCAGAAGGCGAGCGAATCGTTCGTGAAGCGTGCGACGTCGCGGTAGATGTAGAATGCCCCGTCGACGGGCGGCCCCTCGCCGAGGCCGATCGCCGCCAGCTCCTCGAGCAGGAAGGCGCGATTGGCCGCATAGCCGGCCTTGATCGCCTCGAGCTCCTCGACGGCGTCGAAGGCCGCCTCGGCCGCCACCTGGCTGAGATAGGGCGGCGAGATGTAGAGGTTCTGCGCCAGCGTCTCGACAGGACGCACGAGGGCATGGGGCACCACGAGCCAGCCGATGCGCCAGCCCGTCATGCAGTAATATTTGGAGAACGAGTTGACGATCAGGGCGTCGTCATGGACGGCGAGCGCCGTCTCGGCCGGCGCGTCGTAGGTCAGCCCGTGATAGATCTCGTCGGAGATGAACCAGATGCCGGAGCGTCGGCAGGTGTCGGCGAGGCGGGCCAGCGCCTCGCGCCCCATCATGGTGCCGGAGGGATTGGCCGGGCTCATCACCAGCACGCCGGCGAGCGGCGCCTCCCGATGGGCCCGCTCCACGGCCTCGGCCGTCATCACCCAGCCGCTTGCGGCATCGACGGCGATGTCGACGGGCTCGATGCCGAGCGCCGCGAAGATGTTGCGATAGGCCGGATAGCCGGGCGCCGTGATGGCGACGCGCGCGCCGGGCTCGAACAGGGCGAGGAAGGCGAGCACGAAGCCCGCCGAGGAGCCGGTGGTCGCGACGACGCGCTCGGGCGCCACGTCGACGCCATAGGCATCGCGATAGTGCCGGGCGATGCGCTCGCGCAGGGACGGCAGGCCGAGCGCCTCCGTGTAGCCGATCCGGCCGGTTTCGAGCGCCGCGCGCGCGACCTCCCGCACCCGGCGCGGCGCCGGCGCGGACGGCTGCCCGACCTCCATGTGCACCACGTCCCCGCCTGCGCGCTCCTTCGTCCTGGCGGCGGCGAGCACGTCCATGGCGAGGAATGACGACACGCGACTGAGACGGGCGGGCAATGGAGGGAGCGGCATGGACAGGCTCTCGGGTCAGGTCTCCCGCGGGATTAACCGCCCGCCGGGCCGATGGCAACGCCGCGGCCGGCATCGCGGCGCTCGCTGACGGAGGCTGCCTGCGGCCGTTTGCCCCCCGCCAGTCCCGATGCCCCAGAAATGACGCGGTGTTGGCGCACTGACGCGCTGGTGAATTGATCTTGGCGTCCTTCCGTGCTCCCTGAGCCGGAAAAGCTGCTCCATCCCGGTTCAGGAATCCAACATGATCGCTCTTCGCTCGTTCGCTCCCGTCCTCCTCGCCTGCGGGCTCGCCACCAGCCTCACGGCCTTCGGAGCCTCGGCGCAGTCGGACACCATTTCCACTCAGGATCGGGCGGGCATCGAGAAAATCATCCGCGAGTATCTCATCCAGAACCCGGAGGTCCTGCAGGAGGCGTTGGTCGAGCTCGAGCGCCGGCAGCAGCAGGCGCAGGAGGATGCGCAAAAGCAGGCGCTCGCCAGCCATTCCGAGGCGCTGACGCAGTCGCCGCACGGCATCGTCGTCGGCAATCCCGAGGGCGACGTCACGCTTGTCGAGTTCTTTGACTACAACTGCGGCTACTGCAAGCGGGCCGTAGGCGATGTCGTGGCCCTGACGAAGGCGGACCCCAAGCTGCGCGTCGTCCTGCGCGACCTGCCGATCCTCGGGGCCGATTCGGTCGATGCTTCCGTTGTCGCCCTCGCCGTCCGGGAGCAGCTCGACGGCGACAAGTACTTCGAGTTCCACACCCGTCTCATGAACTCGCGTGGCCGGGTGGGCAAGGATCGGGCGATGGCCGTCGCCAAAGAGATGGGCCTCGACCTCGCGCGCCTGCAGAAGGACATGGAGTCGCCGAAGATCCGCGAGGCGCTGGCCGAGACGCTGGAACTTGGCGATAAGCTGTCTCTGACCGGCACTCCCGCCTTCGTCATCGGCGATGCGATCATCCCTGGCGCGGTCGGCGCCGAACCGATCAAGCAGCGCATCGCAGCCATGCGCACGTGCGGCAAGAGCGAGTGCTGAGCACGGCGTCGCAAAGCAGCGTGCGCCGCGAGGCGGCTTTCGCGCGCAAAGTCTTCCTTTCCCACGCGCTTCGCGCTAAGAGGGCCGGGTTCGCGCGCCGTCCCGGCCGCGTCGTCCGCCACGGCATAGAGAGCCCATGGTCGCCGTTCACATCATCAACGGTCCCAATCTCAACCTTCTTGGCGTTCGCGAGCCACAGACCTACGGCTCCCTGACGCTGGCCGCGATCGAGCAGCGCCTGGTCGAACTCGGCGCTCGCCTCGGCGCTGATGTCACCTGCCGGCAGTCGAATGTCGAGGGCGAACTCGTCGAATTCATCCACGAGGCGGGCCTTGCCGGCGCCGGCATCGTGCTCAATGCCGCGGCCTATACCCACACCTCCATTGCCCTGCGCGATGCCATCAAGGCTGTCGATGCGGTGGCGATCGAGGTCCACCTGTCGAACGTGCACGCCCGAGAGGCCTTTCGACATCACTCCACCATCGCGCCCGTCTGCGCCGGCGTCATCTGCGGCTTCGGCCCGGTGAGCTACGAGCTCGCGCTTGATGCCATCGTGCGCATCCTGAGGCAGCGCCACGGTGCCGATGGCAACTGATCGAACGGACATTCAGACGATGGCCACCGCAAAACAGAACCCGATCGACCCGAGCCTCGTGCGCGAGCTCGCGCAGCTGATCGCCGACACCGATCTCTCCGAGATTGAGGTGGAAAAGGGCGATCTGCGCATCCGCGTCGCACGCCACCTGACGGCGAACGTGTCCGTTCCCGTGGCTGCCGCCCCGGTCGCTGCCGTCGCCCACAATCCCGCTCCGGCACCGGTCGCCGCCCCGCCGGCGCCGCCGGCCGGCAAGCCGGGCGCCGATCACCCCGGCGCCGTCACCTCGCCGATGGTCGGCACCGCCTATCGCCGCCCCTCGCCGGAGGCGAAGCCCTTCGTGGAGGTGGGTGCGCGCGTCGAGGCCGGCGACAAGCTGCTCCTGGTCGAGGCCATGAAGACCTTCAACGACATCCTGGCGCCACGCTCCGGCACGGTCACGGCGATCCTGGTCGAGGACGGGCAGCCGGTGGAGTATGGCGAGCCGCTCCTCGTCATCGAGTGAGGCTCTCCGCATGTTCGACAAGGTCCTCATCGCCAATCGCGGCGAAATTGCCCTGCGCATCCTTCGGGCCTGCAAGGAGCTCGGCATCGCCACTGTCGCCGTCCATTCGACAGCCGACGCCGATGCCATGCATGTGCGCCTCGCCGACGAGAGCGTGTGCATCGGCCCGCCCACCGCGCGCGACAGCTATCTCAACATGCCGGCGCTCATCTCGGCCTGCGAGATCACGGGCGCCGATGCGGTCCATCCCGGCTACGGCTTTCTGTCCGAGAACGCCCGCTTCGCCGAGATGCTGAGCGACCACAACATCACCTTCATCGGCCCCAAGGCCGAACACATCCGGCTTATGGGCGACAAGATCGAGGCCAAGCGCACGGCAAAGCGCCTCGGCATTCCCTGCGTGCCGGGCTCGGAGGGCGGCATCAGCGACGACGACGAGGCCCGGCGCGTCGCGGCCGAGATCGGCTTTCCCGTCCTCATCAAGGCGGCGGCCGGTGGCGGCGGGCGCGGCATGAAGGTGGCCCGCAACGCCGATGAGCTGCCGCACGCCTTGCAGACCGCGCGCGCGGAGGCGAAGGCGGCCTTTGGCGACGATGCCGTCTATATCGAGAAATATCTCGAGAAGCCGCGACACATCGAGCTGCAGGTGCTCGGCGACGGCCAGGGCGGCGCCATCCACCTCGGCGAGCGCGATTGCTCGCTGCAGCGGCGGCACCAGAAGGTGTGGGAGGAAGGTCCCTCGCCCGCCCTCAACCGCGCCGAGCGCGACCGGATCGGGTCCATCGTCGCCGACGCGATGAAGAAGCTCGGCTATCTCGGGGCTGGCACGGTCGAGTTTCTCTACGAGAACGGCGAGTTCTACTTCATCGAGATGAACACCCGTATCCAGGTGGAGCATCCGGTGACGGAGATGATCACCGGCATCGATCTCGTGATCGAGCAGATTCGCATCGCCGCCGGCCATCCCCTGTCCATCCGCCAGGAGGATGTGCAGATCGAGGGCCATGCCATCGAGTGCCGCATCAATGCCGAACATCCGGCGACCTTCCGTCCCTCGCCCGGCACGATCACCTATTATCATCCGCCCGGTGGCCTCGGCGTGCGCGTTGATTCGGCGGTCTACCAGGGCTACCGCATTCCGCCGCATTACGATTCGCTCGTCGGCAAGCTGATCGTGCACGGCCGCTCGCGCAACGAGTGCCTGATGCGCCTGCGCCGCGCGCTCGACGAGTTCGTCGTCGACGGCATCGACACGACGCTGCCGCTGTTCCGCACGCTGGTGCGCAACCAGGACATCCAGAACGGGCTTTACGACATCCACTGGCTCGAGGGCTTCCTGCGCAGCGGTGGACTCGATCTCGAAAGCTCCGCAGCACAGGGCCAAGGTGGTTGACCGCCCCCGGCGTTCCCCGTATCTGAGGCGGACCAGAGCGAGCGCGTAGCTCAGCCGGTAGAGCAACTGACTTTTAATCAGTAGGTCCTGGGTTCGAGCCCCAGCGCGCTCACCACCGCCAAGTCCCTGACCGGCAAGGGATTGCAGATGACATCAGGCGCAGGCATGCCGCCGGACAGGCCCGGCGGCCCCAAGGACGAGACGGTCGCGAGGCGCTTCAGCCTCACCTTCGTCCTCGCCACGCTCGCGTTCGCCGCGCTGACCTATGGCGTCATCGCCGGCTTCGATCCCTACGGCGTCAGGCGCGGCGCGGGCGAGCCGGGTCCGCTCATGGACATCAACCAGCGCTACGTCTATCCGCAAATCGTGCGCAGCGGACGTTATTCCTCCGCCGTCTTCGGGACTTCGACCGTACGTCTCCTCGATCCGCAGCGGCTCGATAAGCTCCTCGGCGGGCGCTTCGCCAATCTTGCGATGAATGCCGCCACGCCATGGGAACAGATGCAGATCGCCAACCTGTTCCTGCGCCATACGCCGGCGCCGGGGACGCTCGTCTTCGGCATCGACGCGCCCTGGTGCGACCGCGACGCCGACAGCGAGGCCAAGCGCCTGACGCCCCGCCCCTTCCCGCCCTGGCTCTACGACGACGACCGGCTCAACGACTGGGCCCATCTCTTCAATTCCAAGAATCTCGAGATCGCCCTGCGGGTGGCAGCCTATCGGCTCGGCCTCATGGACGAGCGCATCCGCGGCGACGGCTACGAGGTCTTCGTGCCGCCGGAGGACACCTACGACCTTTCCCGCGCGCGCATGCACATCTGGCAGGGGCATGCCCCCGAGGCCGTGACATCCGTCGTGCCCGCCGAGACGGTGAGCGAGGCGGAGCGTAAGAGCTGGCGCTTTCCGGCGCTCGCATGGCTCGATGCCATGCTCGCACGCGCACCGGCCACGACGCGCAAGATGATCCTGCTGCCGCCGGTGCATGTCGCCGTGCAGCCGCGGCCAGGCAGCAAGGCCGTCATGCACGAGGAGGCCTGCAAGGCCATGCTCGCCGAGATTGCGCAGCGCCACGGCGCGCTGCTCCTCGATTTCCGCCGATCGTCGCCCGTGACGCGTGAGGACAGCAACTACTGGGATCCGATGCACTATCGCATCGGCATCGCGCGGCGCATCGAGGAGACGCTGGCGGCAGCCATGGGCGGGGCGACGGAGGCTGACGACGGCTTCTTCGTTACCCCCGGCTCGCCCGTCTGGTGAGGCGGCTCAGGCGGTGGCGTCCCCGCCCTTCTCGCCGCGCGCCCAGGCTGCCTTCGTCTCGGCGATGAAGTCGTCGAGACGGTCGTCCGCAATGGCGCGGCGCAGGCCGGACATGAGATCCTGATAATAGGCGAGATTGTTCCACGTCAGCAGCATCATGCCGAGGATCTCGCCCGCCTTGACGAGGTGGTGCAGATACGCGCGGCTGTAGGTGTTCGAGGCCGGGCACTTGGAATCGGGGTCGAGCGGCCGTGAATCCTCGGCATGGCAGGCATTGCGCAGATTGATGCGGCCGAAGCGGGTATAGGCGAGGCCGTGCCGGCCAGCCCGCGTGGGCATGACGCAGTCGAACATGTCGATGCCGCGACGCACGGCTTCGACGATATCGTCCGGTGTACCGACGCCCATGAGATAGCGCGGCTTGCCGGCCGGGAGATGAGGCATCACGGTCTCGATCATGGCGAGCATGACAGGCTGCGGTTCGCCCACAGCAAGGCCGCCGATGGCATAGCCGTCGAGCCCCATGTCGACGAGTTCGCGCGCGCTCTCGATGCGCAGACGCGGGACCTCGCCGCCCTGCACGATGCCGAACAACGCCCGCTCGGGCTGCGTGCCGAAGGCGACCTTGCAGCGCTCGGCCCAGCGCAGGGAGAGGCGCATCGCCTTCTCCGCCACTGCCTCCTCGCACGGCAGCTTCACGCATTCGTCGAGCTGCATCTGGATGTCGGAGCCGAGCAGGCCCTGGATCTCGATGGAGCGTTCGGGCGTGAGAACATGCGTCGACCCGTCGAGATGGGACTGGAAGGTGACGCCGTTCTCATCGATCTTGCGGAGCTGTGCCAGCGACATGACCTGGAAACCACCGGAATCCGTCAGGATCGGATAGGGCCAGTTCATGAACTTGTGCAGGCCGCCGAGCGCGGCCACCCGCTCGGCCCCCGGACGGAGCATGAGGTGATAGGTGTTGCCGAGGACGACGTCCGCCCCCAGCGCCTTCACCTGGTCGGGATACATGGCCTTGACGGTGGCTGCCGTGCCCACGGGCATGAAGGCCGGTGTGCGGATGACACCCCGCGGCATGCGGATCTCGCCTGTTCGGGCGGAGCCGCTCGTCTTGCCGGGGGTGAAGGTGAAGGAAACGGTCATGCTGGCGGCTCCGGCGCGCGGAAGAGCAGACTGGCATCGCCATAGGAATAGAAGCGATAGCCCGCCGCGATGGCGTGGGCATAAGCCGCCTTCATCGTCTCCATGCCGGCGAAGGCACAGACCAGCATGAAGAGCGTCGAGCGCGGCAGGTGGAAGTTGGTCATCAGCACATCGACGGCGCGAAAGCGATAGCCCGGCGTGATGAAGATCGACGTGTCCCCGCGCCATGCCTCGAAGGTACCGTCCGGGCGCACGGCGCTTTCGAGCAGGCGCAGGGCCGTCGTGCCGACGGCAACGATACGCCGCCCCTCGGCGCGCGCGGCATTCAGCGCGGCAGCCGTCGCGTCGTCGATGGTGCCCCATTCGGCGTGCATGCGATGATCGCGCGTATCTTCAGCCTTGACCGGCAGGAAGGTACCGGCGCCGACGTGCAACGTCACGAAGCGCCGCGCGATGCCGCGCGTATCGAGCGCGCAGAAAAGCTCGTCCGTGAAGTGGAGGCCCGCGGTCGGCGCAGCGACGGCGCCGTCGTGGCGAGCGTAGATGGTCTGGTAATCCCTGAGGTCTGCGGCATCGTCAGGCCGCTTCGAGGCGATGTAGGGCGGCAGCGGCACATGGCCGAGGCGGGCAATCGCCTCGTCGAGCGCCGGCCCCGAGAAGGCAAAGCGCAGCAGCACCTCGCCACCGTCGCTCTTCTCTTCTACCTCCGCATCGAGGGCGGCGAGCAGGCAGGCCATGTTCTCGCCCTCCTCGCCGAAGCGGATGCGGTCGCCTACCTTGAGGCGCTTGCCGGGGCGGGCAAAGGCGCGCCAGAGATCGGCGCCCTCGCGCTTGTGAAGCGTCACCTCGACGTGGGACACGGCCTCGCCGCGCACGCGGATGCCGGCAAGACGCGCCGGGATGACGCGAGTGTCGTTGAGGACGAGCACATCGCCCGGCGCCAGCAAATCCGGCAGTTCGCGTACGATCCGATCCGCGAGCAGCCTTTCTCCATCGGGACGCACCACGAGCATGCGCGCGCTGTCGCGCGGGCTCGCCGGCCGCAGGGCGATGCTCTCATCGGGCAGTTCGAAGTCGAACAGATCGACGCGCAACGGTTCTTCCTGGGTGAAACGAAGGTTCTTCGCGGCAGGACTTAAGCGGTGAGGGGCAGGCTTGCCAGTGCATCGTTTGACATTCGGCGGCGGTCCTACTCGCGGAGCCTGGCATGAAGGCCGCATCATGCTTGCGGCTGTCGCGGACATCCACGCGTCGAAGCCCGGCTACGACGCGGCTCTTGCCTGGAGCCAAATGGCTCGCCCCTTGGCTCCAGGCTTCAGGACGTCACGCTGCGTCGGCCACGACACGCATCGAGACGATGCTGTCGGGGTCACGCACGGGCTCGCCGCGCTTCAGCTGGTCGACGTTCTCCATGCCTTCGACGACCTTGCCCCAGACGGTGTACTGCCGGTCGAGGAAGCGCGCGTCGTCGAAGCAGATGAAGAACTGCGAGTTGGCGGAGTTGGGATTCTGGGTACGGGCCATCGAGCAGGTGCCGCGCACGTGCGGCTCCGCGTTGAACTCGGCCTTCAGGTCCGGCAGGTCCGAGCCGCCGGTGCCGGTGCCGTGCGGGCAACCGACCTGGGCCATGAAGCCGTCGATGACGCGGTGGAAGACGATGCCGTCATAGAAGCCGGCCCGCGCCAACTCCTTGATACGTGCCACGTGGTTCGGCGCGAGATCCGGCCGCAGCGCGATGACGACGCGGCCCTTCGTGGTCTCCATGACGATGGTGTTTTCGGGATCGGTCGTCATCTCTTGTCTCCTGGTTGAACGAGCCGTGAATCGCCCCGGTCCGGCATCCGGGTCTGCAGGGCGCCTTTCACTTGGCGTCTGCGGCGACCTGCATGCGGACGATCTTGTCCGGGTTGTCGACCGCGCCGTTGCGGGCCTTGCTGCCCTTCTTGATCTTGTCGACCACATCCATGCCCGAGACAACCTCGCCGAAGACGGTGTACTGGCCGTTGAGGAAGGACGCATCGTCGAAGCAGATGAAGAACTGCGAGTTGGCAGAGTTTGGATCCTGCGCCCGCGCCATGCCGAGCGTGCCGCGCTTGAAGGGGGCGTTGGAGAACTCGGCCGGCAGGTCCGGCAACTGCGAGCCGCCGGTGCCGGTGCCCGTCGGGTCGCCGGTCTGAGCCATGAAGCCGTCAATGACGCGGTGGAAGACGATGCCGTCATAGAAGCCGGCCCGCGTCAGCTTCTTGATCTGCTCAACGTGCATCGGCGCGAGATCTGGCCTGAGGCGGATGGTGACGCGCCCGTCCTTGGTGTCGAGATAGATCGTGTTCTCGGGGTCGAGCTTCGCCTGCGCCATGGCCGGCGTCACGAGCGCGGGCGCGACGATGAGGGACATGAAGGCGGCAAGCGCGAGCAGCAAACGCGGCATGAGGCTCTCCTGATCCGGGCCGGCTCAGCCGCCGGCGAAACGTCTTTGAAGGCGGGCGGCCACCCGGTGAGGCACGAAACGCGAGACATCGCCGCCCATGGCCGCGATCTGGCGCACGAGCGTGGCGGTGATGGGGCGCACGATGGGAGAAGCCGGCAGGAAGACGGTCTGCACGTCTGGCGCCAGGACCTCGTTCATGCCCGCCATCTGCATCTCGTAATCGAGATCGGTGCCGTCGCGCAGCCCGCGGATGAGCAGGCTCGCGCCGTTGCGGCGCGCCGCCTCCACCACGAGATCGGAGAAGGTGACGACGGCGAGCTCGGCCCCCTGCTCCTGCGCCAGCGGCCCGCACTCCTCCTCCAGCATCTCCGCCCGTTCCTCGGCGGCAAACAGCGGCGCCTTGCCCGGATGGATGCCGATGGCGATGACGAGCCTGTCGACGAGGCGGCAGGCATTGCGCACGACATCGAGATGCCCGTTGGTGACGGGATCGAACGAGCCGGCATAGAGAGCGGTGCGTACGGACATGGAATCTCCCTGGCGGCGCCCTGCGCTGGATAAACCGGCCGGGCCCGTTATCCTAGTCCTTTCCTGCTGCGGGAGTCGCCCATGCCGGACATCGACGCCTTCCTTGCCCCCTTCCGCATCACCGACGGAAGCAAGTTCCGACTGTCGAAACACGACCCGCGCGACACCAACGGCTTCGACATCAGCAAGGCCGCAGCCAAGGCAAAGCTCGACGAGGGCATCTCCCACATGCGCGAGATGCAGGAAAAGCTCTTCGCCCAGAACGAATGGTCAATCCTGCTCATCTTTCAGGCGATGGACGCCGCCGGCAAGGACGGGGCGATCAAGCATGTGATGTCCGGCATCAACCCGCAGGGTTGCCAGGTGCATCCGTTCAAGGCTCCCTCCGACGAGGAACTCGACCATGATTTCCTGTGGCGCACCACCTGCCGGCTGCCGGAGCGCGGCCGCATCGGCATCTTCAACCGCTCGTACTACGAAGAGGTGCTGGTGGTGCGCGTTCACCCGGAGATCCTCGCGCGGCAACGACTGCCGACGCGCCTCGTCACCGGGTCCATCTGGGATGAGCGGCTGAAGGACATCCGCCTGTTCGAGGACTACCTGTCGCGCAACGGCACGAAGGTTCTGAAGTTCTTCCTCAACGTCTCCAAGGAAGAGCAGAAGAAGCGACTCATCGCCCGCATCGACGACCCGTCCAAGAACTGGAAATTCGACGTGAAGGATGTCGACGAGCGCCAACACTGGGACGCCTACATGCAGGCCTACGAGGCCGCCATCCGCGCCACGGCGACCGAGCAGGCGCCATGGTACGTGGTGCCGGCCGACGACAAGTGGTTCACCCGCGTCACCGTCATGGCCGCCATCATCAGCGAGATGCGCAAGCTCGACCTCGCCTTCCCGCTCGTCTCGGCGGCAACCCGCGAGAAGCTCGCCGGCATCCGCAAGGCCCTCGACAACGATTGAGACTCCCTCGCCTTCGGCTCCGACGGAAAGGACCAGTCCATCGGCGGGCAATGCCAGCGCCGCACAGGCGGACGCCTGCGCGGCACAGCGACCAGATGGAAGCTCAAACAAGGCGCGGCATCGCGCATTCAGTTTTCACACGGTCGAATGGTTCCTGATCGCTCCCGCTCGGCTACCATTCAAGCCGGAGCCGCGCATTATTCAATATCAAATTCCCCGCATCAATTAACAAATGAGATTATGTGAGAATGATATGATACATAACAATTTTAAATATTCAAACCATTACAGACACATCACACCAGGAACACTCCCAGAAGAAGCAAAAGCATGGTCGGAAACAAGCCAAGCGGCTTCGTCCCCGGCGATGTCGGCAGCGAATGGCCGAACTCAGAACGACCTGTTCACCAGCGCCGTGGCCGCGCCGGGCAGAGCCAAGCGCAATGGCGACGGGGACGCTGCGGCCTACGTCCCGATAAATTACTGGGCGGCCGCGCATGATGCCAGCACGGCATTGGAAACCAATCGGTTGACGTCCTGTTCCGCCCTGCTGGTCCTCACGGACCGGCAGCCCGACGGCATCTACGCGAACCGCACGATGGTCCATTTGAACGGCAGCAGCTTGAACAATCGCCTGAACGGAGGCGTCGACGGCTACAAGCTGGTGGACGATCTCGCCAGGCAGGTCAACGAGGCTGGTGGGGGAAAGATCATCTGGGCTTCCGGTCCCGACAATCGCAATACGAGCATCCTGACCGCACTGGGGCAGGAAGGACGCAACGGAAAAGGATATCCGCTTGCAGAGCTCATGCTCAATCCGAAGGTCACGACGGATATCGTCAGCACAAACGAAATAACTGTTTCGCCGGATGGCTCATACACGCTCGGAGAACTCGGCACCGGAAAGCTGGACGCCGCTGACTTCCTGAGCATTCTCAGGGAGGAATCGGTCCAGAATGGCATCGAGATTGCAGGCTATACCCCGCGGACGAAAGCCGATTCCGTCGCTTCGGACGGCCGGGCCATAGCGGACGAAACAAATGCTTCGGCAGAGCTGGCCGAAGACGCAGCAGACGCTCCGGCACTGCTCCAGGATCTGGAGGACATCGGAGAACTGGGACGGCTGTTCGAGGTCTAGGCAGGCAGGGGGCGGCACACCCCTTTCCCTTGCACACATTCCGTTGCATGCCTGTCCCTGCCTGCAGCGTCGAGCCTTCGCCCCCGCTGCAGGCATTGACGCATATCACGCCTCGGTCGAGGCCTCCCCGCCATCGCCCCCATCCTCGCTCTCGTCGCTGATGCCTTCAACGGAGACAACGCGCTCGTCCTCGGCCGTGTTGAAGACGATGACGCCCTGGCTGGAGCGGCCGACGATGCGAATGCCGTCGACCGGGCAGCGGATGAGCTGGCCGCCGTCGGTCACCAGCATGATCTGGTCGCTCGCCTCGACGGGGAAGGACGCCACCAGCGATCCGTTGCGACCGTTGACGGCCATCGCCACGATGCCCTTGCCGCCGCGGCCGGTGACCCGGTACTCGTAGGCCGATGAACGCTTGCCGTAGCCGTTCTCCGAGATCGTGAGAATGAACTGCTCGGCCGCGCCCATGAGCGCATAGCGCTCCTGCGACAAGGCGCTGTCGGCCGAGCCCTCCTCCACATCCAGCTCTTCCTCCGCGCCGTCACCGTTGGCCGCGCGGCGGGCGGCATTGGCGAGCTTGAGATAGGCCGCGCGCTCGTCCGCCGTCGCATCCATATGGCGCAGGATGGCGAGCGAGATGACCTTGTCCCCATCGCCGAGCGAGATACCGCGCACGCCGGTCGAATCGCGGCCCTTGAAGACGCGCACCTCCGGCACCGGGAAGCGAATGCACTGGCCGAGCGCCGTCGTCAGCAGCACGTCGTCATGCTCGGTGCAGATTTGCACATCGACGATGGAATCCCCCTCGTCAAGCTTCATGGCGATCTTGCCGGCGCGGTTCACCTGCACGAAGTCGGACAGCTTGTTGCGCCTGACGTTGCCGCGCGCCGTGGCGAACATCACGTCGAGCGACGCCCAGTTCGCCTCGTCCTCCGGCAGGGGCATAATGGTGGTGATGCGCTCGCCCTCGTCGAGCGGCAGCATGTTGATGAGCGCCTTGCCGCGGGCGTTCGGCGCCGCAAGCGGCAGGCGCCACACCTTCTCCTTGTACACCTGGCCATGCGAGGAGAAGAAGAGCACTGGCGTGTGCGTGCTGGCGACAAAAAGGCGCGAGACGAAATCCTCGTCGCGCGTCTGCATGCCGCTGCGGCCCTTGCCGCCGCGCCGCTGGGCCCGGTAGGTCGTCAGCGGCACGCGCTTGATGTAGCCGGCATGGCTGACGGTGACGACCATGTCCTCGCGCTGGATGAGATCCTCGTCCTCTACATCCGCCGCCCAGTCGAGGATCTCGGTCTTGCGCGGGGTGGCGAAGGCATCGCGCACGGCGGCGAGTTCGTCCTTCACGATGCCCATGATGCGCGCGCGCGAGCGCAGGATGTCGAGATAGTCGCTGATCTCCTCGGCGAGCTTGTTGAGCTCGTCGGCGATCTCGTCGCGGCCGAGGGCCGTCAGGCGCTGCAGGCGCAGGTCGAGGATGGCACGCGCCTGCGTCTCCGACAGGCGATAGGTGCCGTTCTCGCTCACCCGGTGGCGCGGATCGTCGATAAGGGCGATGAGCGGCGCGACGTCGCCGGCCGGCCAGTCGCGCGCCATCAGCGCCTCGCGCGCCGAGTTCGGGTCCGGCGCCGTGCGGATGAGGTGGATGACCTCGTCGATATTGGCGACGGCAATGGCAAGACCCGCCAACACGTGGGCGCGATCGCGCGCCTTGTTGAGCAGGAACTTTGTGCGGCGGGAGACCACCTCCTCACGGAAATCGACAAAGGCGACGATCATGTCGCGCAGCGTCATCACCTCCGGCCGGCCGCCGTTCAACGCCACCATGTTGGCGCCGAAGCTCGTCTGCATGGGCGTGTAGCGGTAGAGCTGGTTGAGGACGACGTCCGCCACCGCATCGCGCTTCAGTTCGATGACGATGCGCATGCCGTCGCGGTCGGATTCGTCGCGCAGGTCCGAAATGCCTTCGATGCGCTTCTCGCGTACCAGATCGGCGATCTTCTCGATCAGCGCCGCCTTGTTCACCTGGTACGGAATTTCCGTGACGACGATTGCCTCGCGGTCCTTGCGCACCTCCTCCACCACGCTCCGGGCACGCATGATGATGGAGCCGCGCCCGGTCGTGTAGGCCGCTCGGATGCCCGAGCGGCCGAGGATCGTCGCCGCGGTCGGGAAGTCCGGGCCGGGCACGATCTCGATCAGATCCTCGTCGGTGATCTCGGGCCGGTCGATATAGGCGACACAGGCATCGACCACCTCGCCGAGATTATGCGGCGGGATGTTGGTGGCCATGCCGACGGCGATGCCGCCGGCGCCGTTGACGAGCAGGTTCGGGAAACGCGCCGGCAGAACCGACGGCTCCTGCTCCGTATTGTCGTAGTTGTCGTTGAAATCGACCGTGTCCTTGTCGATATCCTCGATCAGGGACATTGCCGCCCTGGCAAGCCGCGATTCGGTATAGCGCATAGCCGCCGGCGGGTCGCCGTCCACCGAGCCGAAGTTGCCCTGCCCGTCGACGAGCGGCAGGCGCATGGAGAAATCCTGCGCCATGCGCACGAGGGCGTCGTAGATCGACTGGTCGCCGTGCGGGTGATACTTACCGATCACGTCACCGACGATGCGGGCCGATTTTCGGTAGGGCTTGTCCGGCGTGTAGCCGTTCTCGTGCATCGAGAAGAGGATGCGCCGGTGCACGGGCTTGAGGCCGTCGCGCACATCCGGCAGGGCACGGCTCACGATCACGCTCATGGCGTAATCGAGGTAGCTGCGCTTCATTTCATCGATGATGGAGACCGGCTTGATATCGCCGCCGGGCGGCTCGCGGTCGCTGCCGCCGTTCTCGATGTCGTCTTGATCCGCCAAGGTGCACGTCCGCAGTGAATGCTCCGCCGGCGGGGATGTCGCGGCGGAATGAGTCTCATTGGGTCTAGCCCATACGGCCCCAAAATGCCATAGGCGAAAGCGCCGCGCCCCGTAACTGATCCACGATCAGAATCAGCCACTTAGTTGTGGTTTTGGATGTTTCTGCGACGCCGGCCGGCGCAAGTCTCGAAGCACGGTGGCGCAGGAGCGCCAACTGCCTTGCGCAAGCCTCGGCGGCGACGGCACAATCGCGCGTGAAAAGCGGCAGAATGCGGGGGCATCGTGCAGGAATTCATCTCATCGGCACTCGTCACGCTGCTCGTCACGCTCGATCCGCCGGGTCTTGCACCGATCTTCCTCAGCCTCACGCGTGGCATGACGGCGGCGGAGAGCCGGCGCGTCGCCGTGCGCGCCTGCATCATCGCCTTCGGCATCATGGCCTTCTTCGGCCTCGGCGGCGATTTCCTCCTGCAGGCGCTCGGCATCGGCCTGCCGGCCTTCCGCATCGCCGGGGGACTGCTGCTGTTCTGGATCGCCTTCGAGATGGTTTTCGAGCTGAGGACGGCGCGCAAGGCGGCGACGGCCGAGACGGCGATCACCGAGGACCATATCCGTAACGTGGCGGCCTTCCCGCTCGCCATACCCCTGCTCGCCGGCCCGGGCGCCATCACCGCCACGATTCTCATCGCCGGCCAGGCGGGCGGCGAGCCGGTGCGGCTCGTTCTGCTGCTCGCCATGATTGCCGCGGTACTGGCGCTCTGCCTCGTCGTCTTCCATCTTGCCAAGAGCATAGCGCGGCTGCTCGGCACGACGGGCAACATCGTGCTCACGCGCCTGCTCGGCGTTATCCTTGCCGCCCTCGCGGTCCAGTTCGTCATCGACGGCATCAAGGCGGTCGCTGCGACCGGCTGACGACCCAGGCGGAACAAATGCGGCTGAGGCCCCGTTGTCGTCCCGGACATGCAAGGGACGGGGGTGTATCATGCCATCACGAAGCCTGCTTTATCTTCTCGTCGGCGCGCTGGGCGTCGTCGTCATCGTTCTCGGCTATCGCCTCTACGAGGAAGAGCGCAAGCCCGACGGGGTGGAGATCAGCATCGGTCAGCACGGTGTGTCGATCGAGAAGAACTGAATGGGGCGGACAGCCCGCTGCGCCGCTCGCCCCGTCGACGTGGGGGCAAAGTGGAAGGCTCGAGTGGGAGACGGCACATGAGAGACAGCGTCAAGGCAGCAATCCTTTGTCTCGGCATGGGTCTCGGTCTGGGCTTGGGCGCGTCGGCCGGGGCCATGCCCCTCGCGCCATCCGCTGACGGCGCGAGAGCAGCCCAACGGACGGAAGGGCCCGTTACCTCCGTCCGCTGGGTGTGCAACCGCTGGGGTGACTGCTTCTGGCGGCCGGGCCCACCGCCGCGCGGCCGTGTGGTCTGCCGCTGGCGCTGGCGCGACACACCGTGGGGGCCGCGCCGCGTGCGCGTCTGCACGAGGCGCTGGTAGCGCTCAGGCCGGCCTCGGCAGCGCCACCCGCAGCAGCAGGAACAAAACGAGCCCGTTGGCGAGGTGCCACACGAAATGGGTGCCGAGGGGCAACGCGCCACAAACGAGCGTATCGATGCTGCGGAAGGTCAGCGAGACGACGAAGAGGCCGCCGATGCCGACGAGCGCACGTCCGACGGCCGGCTTGCAGCGCCATACGAGGGCCCCGACGACGATCATCGCGGCGGCGGCCGGCAGATAGCCGGCCGATCCGTTGAGCGGATCGTAGCCGAACTGCGCGCGGGCGAAATCGAGCCACAATCCTGGCACCATCATCGACAATCCCTGAAACAGCGCCGTGACGGCGAGCGCCGCCCACAGCGGCAGCTCAAGGTAGCGCCGCATGGCGAGGAAGAAATAGACGATGATGAACAGTGCGATGGGCACGACATCGGCGAGTGCCGCCCAGCGCGTCGCGACCGTGTGGAAGAGGAAGGAGCCGACGCCTACGGCAAAGGCCAGCACGATCAGGACCGCCACCAGCCAGTCCCGCCGCGGCGCCCGCAGCCAGATCAGGCCCGCCGCGATGGCCGCGAGGATGAAGGCGCCGTTCGTCAGCGCATTGACGGGTTCGGACCAGAAGCTCGGATCGATGCGCTCGCAATAGGCATCGATCGGTTGATGCCAGGACGACCGATCCATCCCCCACCCCTCGCCTTCGCGTGATTGCGGTGCCGTCCCTCCCGTGTCACATCTCCATGACGATGAGGCAACACCCCTTCGCCGGAGCCGACACGCCATGCGGATCGCCACCTGGAACGTCAATTCCGTCAAGCAGCGGCTGGAGCATCTGCTGCGCTTCCTGAAGGAGGAGGCGCCGGACGTCGTCTGCCTGCAGGAGCTGAAGTGCCAGGAGGACGCCTTCCCGCGGCTCGAGCTCGACGGCACCGGCTATAACATCGCGCTGTGCGGGCAGAAGAGCTTCAACGGCGTCGCCATCCTCTCCAAGCGGCCGCTGGAGGACATCCGCCTGCGCCTGCCTGGTGACGACGATGACGGTCAGGCGCGCTTCGTCGAGGCGCTCGTGCCGGGCAAGAAAGGCGCGGCGCGCATCGCCGCGATCTACCTGCCGAACGGCAATCCCGCGCCGTCCGAGAAATACAGCTACAAGCTCGCCTGGATGGACCGGCTCCATGCCCACGCCCGGACCCGGCTCGCCGAAGAGGAGCCCTTCGTAATCGCGGGCGACTTCAACGTCATCCCCGAGCCGAAGGATGCAGCCCGGCCGGAGCTGTGGGTGAACGACGCGCTGTTCCTGCCGCAAACGCGGGAGAAGTTCCGCGGCCTCCTCAACCTCGGTCTCTACGACGCCCTGCGCTCCACCACCGATGCCACGGGCCTCTATACCTTTTGGGACTACCAGGCGGGGGCGTGGCAGAAGAACAATGGCATCCGCATCGACCACCTGCTCCTGTCGCCGCAGGCGGCCGACCGGCTCCGGAGCGTCACGATCGTCAAGCGCACGCGCGCCTGGGACAAGCCGTCCGACCACGTGCCCGTCATGGCCGAATTCGATCTGTGAACGCCATGGCTCACGGCCCGTTGTTTCCCGGTACGCCGCCTCCTTGATTGCCACCGCCCTGGCCGCCGCGGTTGCCGCCCTGTGAGGAGCCTCCATCACCCGGCGAGGCGGGGCCGTTGCGGTCGAGCCATTCGATCGGCTGCCTTGACGGCACCTCTTCCACCTGCCGGCAGAGGGCCCGGTTGCTGCTCCGCAGGCAGGCCTCGAAGAAGTCGAAGGTGTTCGCCGTGCCGGGCACCGGCCCGACGAGGCCGGTCCGCGTGACGACGACGACGTCTGCGGGACGCACCATGTCGACACAGCGGCCCGCGAGCGTGCAAACCTCGACCGCTCCCGTCTGCAGCACCACCGTGACGCGGGCGGCCTCGACAAGAAGATCGAAGACTGTGCCACGTACGCCGATGGTCGCGATCGGCGTGCGGATCTCGTACGCGCCGGAGGGCGAGGCGCCGCTCACCCAGCGGAAGGCGCCGCGGGTGGCGCGCACCACGGCTTCAGTTGCCGTCCGGTCGGGATTGAAGACGAAGCGGTCGAGCGTGACGACGGCATTGGCCGTCATCATCAAGTGCGTCTCGTCGCGGAAGACGAGGCGAGCCGCGCTGTCCCGGCCGGTGCGGATGATCTCGTCGGCGAAGACGTCCGAACCGACGGTGACGGTCCGCACCCGCCCGTTGAGGCTGCCCGACACCTGGCGCTCGGCGATCACGGCCGCGCCGATGTCCGTCTCGGCCGCTGCGGGCCCGCAGAGCGCCGTCAGGAAGCCGGCAGCCAGTGCCGCCACAGTGGCAATCGTGCACCTTGCCATCGCGCGCCCCTCTTTGCTTGACGAGAGTATAACTTGCAACGCAGCCAGTGCACGAGGAAGGGGCGCGATTTGCCTTGCGCACCGGCGATTGCGACAGTCTCTCCTGCAGACGGAGACGACCCATGCAGGACAGCGGCCCGACGCCGACGACACCGACGGACCGACGCCGATGGGCACGCCGCCACCTGCAGCCCGGCGGCTGGATCGCCGTGCTCGTTCCGGTTGCCGTCACTGCCGCGCTCATCCTCTGGGCGCCCATGCCGGTGCGCGCCGTGCGCGACATCACATTCGACAGCTACCAGCGCCTGTCGCCGCGTCCCTACGACCCCACCCTGCCCGTTCGCATCGTCGATATCGACGACGAGAGCCTTGCCCGACTGGGCCAGTGGCCCTGGCCGCGGGCGCGCCTCGCCGCGATCGTCGACCGGCTGCGGGCGGCCGGTGCCGTCGCCTTCGACATCCTCCTGTCGGAGCCGGAGCGAACCAACGGGCCGGACGGCGACGAGCGGCTGGCCGAGGCCGTCGCCTCAGCCCCTGTCATCATGAGCCTCTCCCTGACGAACGCCCCTGGTGAGACGCCCCTCGCGCCGAAAGCGGGCTTTGCCACGGCAGGCGACGATCCCCTGAAATTCGTGCCGCGCTTCTCGGGCGTCATTCCCTCTCTGCCGCTCTTCACCGAACCGGCAGCCGGCCTCGGGGCGCTCAACTGGGTGCCGGATCGCGACCTCGTCGTGCGGCGCGTGCCGACGCTCATGGCGCTCGGCGATGCGCTGGTGCCGGGCCTGGCAAGCGAGGCGCTGCGTGTCGCGCAAGGGGCATCGACCATCCTCGTGCGCGCCTCGAATGCGAGCGGCGAAACCGCTTTCGGACGTCCGACGGGGATCGCGGCCGTGCGCATCGGCGAGGTCACGATCGCCACAGAGGCGGACGGGGCGCTGCGCATCCACTATGCCGGCACCCGAGACGAGCGTCGCCTCCCGGCCTGGCGCCTGCTGGACGGCTCCGCCGATACGGCCGCGCTTTCCGGCGCCATCGTCCTCGTCGGCGCGAGCGCCGCCGCCCTTGCCGACGTGCGCGCGACGCCGCTCGAGGCGGCGGTGCCCGGCGTCGATATCCACGCGGAATTCCTCGAGCACGTGCTGTCGGGTGCCCGCCTGATGCGGCCGGATTATGCGCCGGGCGTCGAGGTGGCCGGGCTTCTTGCCCTCAGCGCCCTTGCCGTGGCACTTGCCCTGCGAGTGCGGCCCCTTGTCAGCGCCCCCGCCTTCCTTGGCCTCGCGGCGGCCGTGGGCGCGGCAAGCTGGCTTGCCTTCTCGCGCGCGGCGATGCTCATCGATCCAGTCTGGCCGCTGGCCGGCACGGCGGCGTCTTTCGCCAGTGCCATCGCCATCGCCCTGCGTCGCACTGAGGCGGAGCGGCGGTGGATCCGCCAAGCCTTCGCGCGCTATCTGTCACCGGAGGTCGTGGCGGTGCTGTCGCGCGAACCAGGGCGCCTGGCGCTCGGCGGCGAAACCCGGCCGATAACCGTTCTCTTCGCCGACATTCGCGGCTTCACCAGTCGTGCCGAGCGGCTCGACGCGCGGGACGTCGTCGCCTTCCTCAATACCGTGCACACGCCGCTGACCGACGAGGTGATGCGCCACGGCGGCACCATCGACAAGTTCCTCGGCGACGGCCTCATGGCCTTCTGGAACGCACCGCTCGACGTGCCCGACCACGTGGCGAAGGCGCTCGCGGCCGCCCTCGCCATGCAAGCGGCCATTGGCCGGCTTGCCCCAGCCCTGGCGCAGGAGGGTTTGCCGCCGCTTGCCGTGGGCATCGGCATCCACACCGGTCCGGCCTGCGTCGGCAACCTCGGCTCGCTGCATCGCTTCGACTATTCCGCCGTGGGCGATACGGTAAATGCTGCCGCGCGCATCGAGCAGGCGAGCAAAATCTACGGGGAGCCAATCCTCGCCTCGGGAGCGGTCGTCGCCGCGGCGCCCGCCTTCGGCTTCCTCCTCGTCGACGAGGTGCGCCTGCGCGGCCGCGGCGAGGCGACGCGGCTTTATACGCTCGTGTGCGGGCCCGACCAGCGGGACGCCGGATTCGACGATTTCCGCCGGCAACACGACTGTGCCATCGAGGCCGCAATCGGGAGGCGGCCATCAGCACGAGAGCTTCTGGACGAGGTATCGCGAAACTCCCGCGGGGTTGACCGGGCGCCGCTATACGCCTTCCACCGGGCGCGACTCGCGGAGAACGAGTCGGTGTCGAAAGGCTGAATCAGCTGAGGTTTTTAGCGGTGTTTGCTGAGATACTGCTGCATGTAGGCGAGCGCCGCCTGCCGGTCGCTTTCGCTCGCGGAAGAGAAGGCCTTGTCATGCAGATCGATGATCCAGCTGTCCTTTTGCGGATCGGCTGCCTCGCGGGCCATCGTCAGCCACATCAGGCCGCGGGCACCTTGCCGCGGCACGCCGTCGCCGAGGATGAGCAGGTTGCCGAGTAGCGCCTGGGCGGCGTGATGCCCCTTCTCCGCGGACAGGTGCAGCCAGCGCGCTGCCTGGCGGCTGTCCTTCTCGACGCCTAACCCCTCGAGATAGAGGCGTGCAAGGCCATACTGCGCATCCGGATCGCCGTAGTAGGAGGCAGCATAGTAGAACATGTCCACCGCGCGGCTGACGTCGCGTTTGACGTAGCTGCCGGATATGCCTTCAAGAAAATAGCCGCCGAGCGCGACGAAGGCGCTGGAGACGAAGCGCGCATTGGCCGAAGCCGGGCTCTCGTCCGCATACTGGTCGGCGATCTTCGAGAAATACTCGAAGGCCTTGAGATCGTCGTGGCCGACGCCGTCACCCTCGGCATACATGCGGCCGAGCTTCCACAGCGCCATGGTATGGCCCTGGGTTGCCGCATATTCGAGCGCGCGCACGGCGCCCACCTTGTCGCCGGCGTTGTAGTCGCGGATGCCGATCTTGAAGGCGTCGCGCACCGACTTGAAGGCATCGGTGGGCGAGGCGCCGATCACCGGGGCGGCGGCGGAGCGCGGGCCGTCGAGCGCCAGGGCCGCCGGCGTGGCGGCAAAGACGAGAGCGCCGAGCCCGCAGGCGAGTACTCTACTGGTCAGCATAGCAGTGCTTTTCTTCGAAGGCGCCGGGATGGGTCACGGCGCCGCCGCGCGCCGGCCCAACCGTCTGCGCATATTTCCAGAGTGCCCCCGAGCCATAATCCGTCTCGCGCGGGGTCCAGACGGCGCGCCGACGCGCCATCTCAGCCTCGGACAGCCGCACATCCAGCCTGCCGGCCACGGCATCGATCTCGATGATGTCGCCGTCGCGCAGCAAGGCGATCGGTCCGCCAACAGCCGCCTCCGGCCCGACATGGCCGATGCACAGGCCTCGCGTCGCGCCGGAGAAACGTCCGTCCGTGATAAGCGCCACCTTGTCGCCCATGCCCTGCCCGTAGAGGGCCGCCGTCGTGGCCAGCATCTCACGCATGCCGGGGCCGCCGCGCGGCCCTTCGTAGCGGATGACGAGAACGTCCCCTTCTTCGTAGGCGCGGTTCGTCACCGCCTCGAAGCAGGCCTCCTCGCTGTCAAAACATCGGGCGGGTCCGGCAAATTCGAGGCTGTCCTCGTCCATGCCCGCCACCTTCACGATGGCGCCATCCGGCGCGAGATTGCCGCGAAGGCAGACCACGCCGCCCGTCGGCGACAGCGGCTTGTCGGCGGGACGCACCACGTCCTGCTCATCGTTCCAGCGCACGGAAGCGAGGTTTTCCGCGATCGTGCGACCCGTGACGGTCATGCAGTCGCCATGAAGGAAACCGTGGTCGAGCAGCGTCTTCATCAGGAGCGGAATGCCGCCGATCTCAAACATGTCCTTGGCGACATAACGCCCGCCGGGCTTGAGATCGGCGATATAGGGCGTGCGGCGGAAGATCTCGGCAACGTCGAAGAGGTCGAACCCGATGCCCGCCTCATGGGCGATAGCCGGCAAATGCAGTGCCGCATTGGTTGAGCCGCCCGAGGCGGCCACCACGGTCGCTGCATTCTCCAGCGCCTTCCGTGTGACGATATCGCGCGGGCGGATCTGCCGGGCGACGAGTTCCATGACCATCTCGCCCGCCGTCATGCAGAAGCGGTCGCGGATCTCGTAGGGCGCCGGTGCACCCGCCGAATAAGGCAGCGCGAGGCCGATGGCCTCCGAGACGGTTGCCATGGTGTTGGCGGTGAACTGCGCGCCGCAGGCTCCGGCCGAAGGACAGGCCACCTGCTCCAGCTCGGCAAGGTCGTCGTCCGAGATGCCGCCGACGGAATGGCGGCCCACGGCTTCGAAGACATCCTGCACGGTGACGGGTTTTCCCCGAAAGTGGCCGGGCAGGATGGAGCCGCCGTAGATAAAGATCGAGGGAACGTTGAGGCGCACCATGGCCATCATCATGCCGGGCAACGACTTGTCGCAGCCGGCGAGGCCGACGAGCGCGTCATAGCAGTGGCCGCGCATGGTGAGCTCGACCGAATCGGCGATGACCTCGCGCGAGACGAGCGAGGACTTCATCCCCTGGTGGCCCATGGCGATGCCGTCGGTCACGGTAATCGTGCAGAACTCGCGCGGCGTTCCGCCGGCGGCGGCGACGCCCTTCTTCACCGCCTGGGCCTGACGCATCAGGGCGATGTTGCAGGGAGCCGCCTCGTTCCAGCAGCTGGCGACGCCGACGAAAGGCTGGTGGATCTGCCGCTCTGTCAGGCCCATCGCATAATAATAGGAGCGATGGGGCGCACGCGCGGGCCCCTCCGTCACGTGACGGCTGGGCAGCTTCGCCTTGTTGAAGACGCGCGCGTCCATATGGCAACGCACTCCCTGTTCGCCCTGCCCCTTGCGAGGCAATTCTTTCCCAGAAGCCTGCGGCGATGCCAAGAGGCACCCACGAGCCCAATCCTCCCGGCAATTGCTTGCCGGAACCTTGGACCCCGCAGCCAAACCGCAGCGCTTTCAAGGATTTGCTGTGCGTAAAGAGGTGCGACTCGTTTATGGCGGCTTCGCGGCAGCCGCAGCGCCAGGGCCGTGCCGATCGTCGATCGTCACGGCCTGTTGCGCTGAAGTCACATAAAATTGAGAGGAAATTAACCTTAATCGCTATGCGAGGCGTGCGAGCGCTTCGCGGATCTTGCCCTGGCGCAGGAGAGCGCCCTCCCGGCGCTCCTTCTGCTCCTCCACGACCTCTTCCGGGGCGCGGGCGACGAAGTCCGCATTGGCGAGCTTGGCGTCGATGCGGGCAATGTCCGCATCGAGCTTGCCGAGTTCCTTCTCGAGGCGAATACGCTCGGCAGCGAGATCGACGAGGCCGGCGAGCGGCAGGGCCGCCACCTCGCCGCGGACGATGAGCTGGATGCTGCCCCCGGGCACAGCTTCGGCATAGCTGATGTCGCCCAGCCGGGCGAGACGGCGCAGCACATCTTCCCAGCGTGCGACGCGCGCCCGGGTCTCGGCGGAGGCACCAACGAAGACGAGCGGCACCTGCGCCCCGGCCGGCACGTTCGTCTCTGCCCGGGCGGAGCGGATGTCGGACACGAGGTCGATGATCCAGCCGATCTCGGCCTCCGCCTCGGCATCGCCCGCCACCCTGGTCGCAGGCCACGGCGCGAGCGCCAGAATCGTCTCCCGCGCGGGCCCCTCTTCGCCCTTGATGGCCCATAGCTCCTCGGTGAGGAAGGGCATGAAGGGGTGCAGCAGCTTGCAGATCTCGTCGAGGACGAAGGCGATCGTCGCCCGCGTTTCGTCCTTGGCGGGGCCGTCCTCGCCCTGCAGCACAGGCTTGGCGAGCTCGAGATACCAGTCGCAGAAGAGATTCCAGACGAAGCGGTAGGCCGCGCCGGCCGCCTCGTTGAACTTGAACGCCTCGAGCGCCGCCGTGACCGCGCCTGCGGCCGCCCCGCACTCGCCGACGATCCAGCGGTTGAGCGTCAGCGTCGCCTTGTCCGGCGCGAAATCCGCCACGCGCACGCAGCCGTTCATCTCGGCAAAGCGCGCCGCATTCCAGATCTTGGTCGCGAAATTGCGATATCCTTCAACCCGTTGCGTCGAAAGCTTGATGTCGCGCCCCTGCGCGGCCATGGCGGCGAGCGTGAAGCGCAGGGCATCGGCGCCGTATTTCTCGACGAGGTCGAGCGGGTCGATGACGTTGCCCTTCGACTTCGACATCTTCGCGCCCTTCTCGTCGCGGACGAGGGCGTGGATGTAGACGTCGCGGAAGGGCACGTCGTCCATGAAATGGATGCCCATCATCATCATCCGGGCGACCCAGAAGAAGATGATGTCGAAGCCGGTGACGAGCGTGCTGGTCGGATAATAGCGGGCGAGCTCCGGCGTCTTTTCCGGCCAGCCGAGCGTCGAGAACGGCCACAGCGCGGAGGAGAACCAGGTGTCGAGCACATCCTCGTCCCGGGTGAGCGACACTTCGCTGCCGTAATGGCGGGCCGCGGCGGACCTTGCCTCGTCCTCACCCGCGGCGACGAAGACATGGCCATCCGGCCCGTACCACGCCGGGATCTGGTGCCCCCACCAGAGCTGACGCGAGATGCACCACGGCTCGATGTTCTCGAGCCACTGGAAGTAGGTCTTCTCCCATGTCTCGGGCACGAAACGCGTCTTGCCGGCGCGCACCGCGGCGAGCGCCTTCTCGGCGAGCGGCTTGACATCGAGATACCACTGGTCCGTCAGCCAAGGCTCGATGACGACGCCGGAGCGGTCGCCGTGTGGCACCATGTGGGTGTGCGGCTCGATCGCCGCGAGAAGCTCCCGCTCCTCCAGCATGGCGACGATGCGCTTGCGCGCCTCGAAACGGTCGAGCCCATGGAGTGCGAGCACCGCGTCGAGATCGGCGCCGGCCACGGCGCCCTCAAGGAAAGCTTCGTTATCGCGCACCGTGATTTCGGCCTCCGGGCCAAGCACGTTGACGAGCCGGAGGCCATGGCGCTTGCCGACATCGAAGTCGTTGAAATCGTGCGCCGGCGTGATCTTGACTGCACCGGTGCCCTTATCCGGATCGGAATAGGCATCGGCGACGATCGGGATGCGCCGGCCGACGAGCGGCAGCACGACATTCCGGCCGATGAGATCGCGATAGCGCTCGTCCTCGGGATGGACCGCGACCGCGGTGTCGCCGAGCATGGTCTCCGGCCGGGTTGTGGCGACGGTGATGAAGCGTTCCGCCTCGCCCTCGACCGGATAGCGGATGTGCCAGAGATGACCCTTGACCTCGACCTGCTGCACCTCGAGATCCGAGATGGCGGTAAGGAAGCGCGGATCCCAGTTGACGAGGCGCTTGTCCTTGTAAATCAGGCCCTCGGAATGGAGGGTGACGAAGACCTTTACGACGGCCTGCGACAGCCCCTCGTCCATCGTGAAACGCTCGCGCGACCAGTCGCACGAGGCCCCGAGGCGCTTCAGCTGGTTGATGATGGCGCCGCCGGACTGTTCCTTCCACGCCCAGACGCGCTCGACGAAGCGCTCCCGCCCCAGGTCCCGGCGAGACGGCTCCTGCCGCTCCATGAGCTGGCGCTCGACCACCATCTGCGTAGCAATGCCGGCATGATCCATGCCCGGCTGCCACAGCACGTCCTTGCCACGCATGCGCTCGAAGCGGCAGAGCACATCCTGCAGCGTGTTGTTGAGCGCATGCCCCATGTGCAGCGAGCCGGTGACGTTCGGCGGAGGAATGACGATGCAATAGGGCGGCGCGCCGGCGCGATCCGCACGCCCGGCGCGAAACGCCCCTTCCTTCTCCCACAAGGCGGAAATCCGCGCCTCGACGGCGCCCGGCTCGAAAGTCTTGTCCATCACCCAAACCATTTGCGCACGCCGGCAGGGGCCGGCGCGGGGAACCGACTGGTAGAAAGCGAAGCGACAGGCATAAGTCAATCGCGGACCAGGTTGATCCGGCGATCAGACTGCGCGTGTCGCAACAAGACTCAGCGGCGGCCGCCGCGTGCCACGCGCTCGATCTCCTGCCGCACGAGGCGCTCGACGATGGCCGGAAGATTGTCGTCGAGCCAAGCCTTGAGCATGGGACGCAGCATATCGCGCACAAGGTCCTCCAGCGTGCGCGCACCCTGACCGGAAACGTTGGACGTCAGAGCCTCGAACGAGGAGGCGACGCGGGCGCCGGTCTGTGGCGAGAGCAACTCGTCCCTCGCCTCGCGCTGGGCAGATGCGGGCTCCGGCTGTCGCGGCGGCAGCGCAGCTGAAAGCGACGCGACCAGCGACGGCATAGCCTCCTCGGCAACGCTGCGCTCGATGGCGGCGCGGGAGAAGCCTTCGCGGCCGGCCGGCGCGTTCAGGGGCGTCGCATGCGGTGCGGGCCCGGGAGCCGGCGGGCGCACCGCGGCGCCAGACTCTTCGGCGGCAACAGGCCTGCGCGGCGTCTCCGGCAGGAAGGGTTCACCCCGGTGCATCCGCTCATGAGCGGCGGCCTCACGGCGCAAGCTATCGGCACGGGCGCCGTCGGGACGGCCGGCATCCTGACGGGGGATGCGTTCTTCCGCCACCGGCAGCCGGGGAGCCGGCGCCGCCGCGGACTGGTCCTCCGTGATGATGCGCCGGATGGACGCGAGAATCTCGTCCATCGTCGGCTCGGGCGTCTTCGCAGGGTCCTGCAGCTTGGGGCTCGCCGAATTCATGCGTCGCACCGATCAATTGTCGGACGCGGGAATCACGTCCGTCCGCCTCAGCCGAGTATTTCACGCAGAAAGGGCGAGGCAAGCGCCCCGCCCGAAAGACCACAGGATTTAGCGGCATTCCGGCCGCAAAATACCACCTCTGCTACTTGCCGCTCGGCGTGTCGAGACCGATCCACTTGTCCTTGACCTGCTCGAAGTGGATCTTCGGATCATAGGTCGCGACCCTGAGGCCCAGCGTGGGCGCCGCCAGGCGACCGACGGCCGAGAGCACGCCATAGGATGCAACGATGCGGTCTCGCTGGGCCGTGACCAGCTCGACGCGAGAATTGAGCAATGCCTGCTGGGCGTTGAGCACGTCGAGCGTCGTGCGCTGGCCGACCTTGGCCTCCTCGCGGACGCCCTCAAGCGCGACTTGGTTGGCTTCCACCTGCGCCTGCGCCGCCGTGATCTGCTGCTTGGCAGCCTCCAGCTGTGACCAGGTGGCGATGACCTGCTGGCGCACCTGGTCGCGGATCAGATCGACCTGGATGCGCGCCTGACCGGCGGTCTCCTTGGCCTGCCGGGTCTGCGCATAGACGACGCCACCCTCATAGATGGGAACGTTGAGCGTGCCGATGATGGAGGCGCTCGTGCGCCGGTCGCCAGAAATGGTCTGGTCCCAGCTCTGCGACACGCCCGCCGAAACCCGGAAATCGGGCAGCAGTTGCGCTTCCGTCGCCTTTACCTGCAACTCGGCCGTATCGACGCTGTGTTGCGCGGCGGCGATCGCCGGGTGGCGCTGCAACCCGAGCGCGACCGCCTGATCCACCGTCTTGGGCAGGTACTTCTCGGCCGAAATGCCCGGCCCGAGCTGCTTGGGCTCAACGCCGATCACCTGCCGGTAAGTCGCGATGCTGGACCTGAGATTGGCCTGGGCCACGCTCTGCTGGGCGCGCCCGGCAGCGAGCGCCGCCTCGGCCTGGGCGACGTCCGTGCGCGTCACCTCGCCCACGTCAAAGCGGTCCTTCGTCTGGCGCAGTTGCTCCTGCAGCACCTCGACGTTGTTGGTCTGCAGGTTGTAGACGGCGGTGTCGCGCAGCACGTTCATATAGGCGATGACGCCTTCGAGGAGCACGCTCTGCTCGGTGTTGCGAAGCGTCTCGCGCGCACCGAAGACCTGCGATTCGGACGCGCGCACCGTGTTGAGCGTGCGGCCGCTGTCGAAGATCATCTGCTGCACCTCGATACCGATGGTGCGGCGGAACAGATCGTCATTGGACCCGCCGACGTTGGGTGTGCGCGAATTTAACGCCACGGCGCCAATGGTGCCCTGCGCGGTGATGGTGGGGCGCCAGCCGCCCTTGGCGCGGGGCACGTTCTCGTCGGTGATGCGCACCTGCGCACGCTGGACGTTCAGAGACGGGTTGTTCTCGTATGCCTTCGCGAGCGCGCCGGCCATCGTCTCGGCCTGCGCAGCAGCGCAGGACGCGAGGATGGTGCCGGACAGTGCCGCAAGCTTCAGCCACTTCGCCCCGGTGGTCTTCGAATGTCGAATCACGGCCACCTTCCCGTCATGTCGAGGCCTAAAAAGCACCTCAGAATCCTTCTTCGAACGTGCCAGCCCCTGCGAACGCTCGGCGGCGAGCATACAGCCCGGATCCGGCAGCGAGAACCGCTGACGCGAACGATCGCGCCAACTTTTCTGGTTGTGCCGCAAAAATGCGACACAGCGTATAACCTTGAAGACAATCAAAACTGGAAGGACGGCGCGCGCCGCAACCCCTCGATCACCGGCGCTGCGGCATCGAACAGCCGACGGCTACCCACCGCCTCGCCAGCACGCTGGAAGAGCACGACCCGGCCAGCCCCTTCCGAGGCATCGACCGCGGCGAGCCTTCCGCCGTCGGCGAGCTGGGCGAGCAATTCGTCGGGAACGGTCTCATAGGCCCCGTTCACGAGAATCAGGTCATAGGGCGCGCCCGCTGCATAACCCTCGGCGACCGGTCCGACCTGGACCGTGACGTCGCAGCCGAGATCGGACAGGATGGCCTTCGCACGCTCTGCCAGAGCCGGATCCGCCTCGAGCATGACAACATCGCCCCCCAGACGCTCCATGACAGCGCTCGCGTAGCCCGTGCCGCCGGCCACATCGAGGATGCGGCTGCCCGGCACGATGTCGAGAGCCTGGATCATCCGGGCGAGCACCATGGGTGGCAGCATGACACGCGCCGTCCCGTCGGCGAATCGCGTCAGCGTGATGGCTCGGTCGGAATAGGCGGTAGCTTCCGCGGCGGCCGGCACAAAACGCTCGCGCGGCACTTCCTCAAGGACGCTCAGCAAGGCATGGTCCACCACGTCGAAGGTTCTGACCTGGCAGTCCACCATGGTGCGGCGGGCTTGGGCGAAATCGAGCATCGGGGGGACCTTTCAGGATCGCTGCCGGCAGGACACCCCGGGCAGCGTTCCCGCTGGCATCGGGCCGGCGGGTTCGATCCCGAAAGCGGTATCGCCGGATATGGAGGCCTCGCCCGGAATCGAACCGGGGTGCAAGGATTTGCAGTCCTCTGCGTAACCACTCCGCCACGAGGCCTCGCCGCGGGTTCATACCAAAGGCGCGGGCCCTTCCGCAACATCCGTTTTGGGGTGCCCCTCCCCCTCGATCCACAGCCTGGTGACGGGCACGAAAAGGGGTTGCAGGAGCGTCTGTCATGATATAGTCAACCGGCCGTGATCCCCGATAGCTCAGTCGGTAGAGCGTTCGACTGTTAATCGAATGGTCGCAGGTTCGAGTCCTGCTCGGGGAGCCACCTTCTTCCTCCCAAAATCGTTGTTACGCTTCAGATTGCCCCGTCCGCGCTCGGACATTGGCGCCGCAAGCGCCAATGAGGTGCCAATCCACGCAAGATCGAACGAGAACGCTGCGGACCTTGGTGAAGCGTTGCCGCCAGTTGGCGGCTTTCATCAAGGATCTTGCCGTCTGCCAGCTTCCTGGCCGTCCCAAACAGTGACCTCCGGAACGGCCGGTTCGGCCGACCCTCCGACGGGCAGGAGCGCTCCGGACCTCAGACTCGAAGCAGATCGTGGCCTGCCGGTCCTCCACGGTCGGCATCGCCGACCACAGCCAGCGTCTCATCCGCAATCACCTGCTCCTCGTCGGTCGGGATGACGTAGGCGGCGATGCGGCTGTCTTCCGTGCTGATGCGCGGGGCGTTGGCGGCATTGGCGCCCGCATCGAGCGTGAGGCCGAGCCAGCCCAGCCGCGCGCAGACCTCGGCACGGATGCGCGGCTGATTCTCGCCGATGCCCGCGGTGAAGACGACACCGTCGAGGCCGCCGAGCGTCACGGCGAGGCGCGCGATCTCGCCCGCGATGCGGAAGCAGAAGAGCGTGATCGCCTCCTCGGCCCGCACATCCCGGCTATCGAGGAGAACGCGGCTGTCGGGGCTGATGCCGGAGACGCCGAGAAGACCCGAGCGATGGTACAGAAGGTCCTCGACGGCGGCGAGCGGCATGGCCTTCTGCCCCATGAGGTGAAGGAGAACGCCGGGGTCGAGCGCGCCGCAGCGCGTCGCCATGGGAATCCCGTCGAGCGTCGAGAAGCCCATGCTCGTGTCCCGGCTCACGCCGCCCTCGAGCGCACACAGGCTGGCGCCGCTGCCGAGATGGGCGACAACGACCTTGCCGGCCGCCGTCTCAGGCGCACGGCGGGCGAGTTCGCCGGCAATAAACTGGTAGGACAAGCCATGGAAGCCATAGCGCCTGATTCCCTCGTCGTGCAGCGCGCGCGGCAGGGCGAAACGGCGCACGATATCGTCCTGGCTCTGGTGAAAGGCGGTGTCGAAACTGGCACACAGCGGCAGCGTGGGCCGCAGGTGCCGGATGCCGCGGATGATGCGCAGGCTCTGCGGCTGGTGCAGCGGCGCCAGAACCGTCAATTCGTCGAGCTTGCCGACGACATCGTCGTCGATAAGGACCGGCCCGGTGAAGGTGCCGCCGCCGTGCACCACCCGGATGCCCGCCGCCCTCACCCGCTCGAGGTCGACGTGCTGGCCGACGAGACCGAAAGTCTCGGCCAGAAGACCCCGCACGTCCTCGGCCGGCGCCGCGAGTGCCGTTTCGAAGGGCAGCGGCCCCTCGTCGAGCCGGAACATCGGCGGCGCGCGGCGCAGGTCGATGATGCCCCGGGCGATGCGCCGCGCCCTCCCCGCGCCGGCCTCGAACAGGCCGATCTTGATCGTGGACGAGCCGGCGTTGAAGGTGACGAGAAGATCGCCCGTCATGCACCCACCCCCGGCGGGCGACGGGGCGCCGCAGCGAGTCTTGCCAGTGCTGCCGAGGCGATCCGCGCCGAGAGAGGATCGGCCCGGCTGGTGAGGACGATCGGCACGCGGGCGCCGAGGACGAGCCCGGCGGCCGTCGCGCCGGCAAAGTAGATGAGCTGCTTGGCCAGCATGTTGCCGGCCTCGAGGTCCGGCACCAGCAGGATGTCGGCCCGGCCGGCGACGGGCGAGACGATGCCCTTCGTGCGTGCGGCATCGGGGCTGATGGCATTATCGAAGGCAAGCGGCCCGTCGACGCGCGCGCCGGTGATCTGGCCGCGGGCCGCCATCACGGTCAGGGCTGCTGCGTCGAGCGTCGACGGCATCCTGGGGTTGACCGTCTCGACGGCGGCGAGCACGGCGACAAGCGGCTCCTCCATGCCAAGGATGCGCAGAAGATCGACCGCGTTCTGACAGATGTCCCGCTTGTGGTCGAGCGTCGGCTGGATGTTGACGGCCGCGTCGGTGACGATGAGCGGCTTGTCGTAGGCCGGCACGTCCATGGCATAGACGTGGCTGATACGGCGCTCGGTCCTGAGGCCGGAAGACGGTGCCACGACCGCGCCGAGCAACTCGTCCGTATGCAGGCTGCCCTTGACGAGAACGGACACCGCGCCGGCGACGGCGAGCTCCACCGCGCGCTCCGCAGCCGCGTGGCTGTGGGGGACGGTTTCGATCGTGATGCCGTCGAGCGATACCTGCGCCGCGTCGGCCGTGGCACGGATCTTCGCTTCCGGCCCGATCAGGAGCGGCTCCAACAGGCCCTCGTCCCGCACCTCGACCGCCGCCTGCATGGCGGCGACGGAGCAGGGATGCACGATGGCCGCGCGGACCTGCGGCGCCTTGCGGGCCTTTGCCACAAACTCTTCGTAGCGGTCATGCCGTCGCAGCGAGACGTCGGGCAGGCGTTTGCGCGGCCATTCGATGCGCCGCTCCGGCGCGATCACCGTCGCGACGCCGCTCAGGACCTCCTCACCCCGCTGGTTGGTACAGACGGTGTCGAGAAGGACGATGCGCTTCTCGGGGCGCTTCTCCCGCACGCTCGCCCGTGCGGTGATGGTGTCGCCTGGGGTGACCGGCTTCAGGAACTTCAGCTCCTGCCCGAGATAGATCGTGCCCGGGCCGGGAAGTTCCGTGCCGAGCACGGCCGAGACCAGCGCCGCCGTCCACATGCCGTGCGCGACGACGTGGCCGAACCTGTCGGTCGCCGCGAAGGCGGCATCGAGATGGGCCGGGTTGACGTCGCCCGAGACGGCCGCGAACAGGTCGATGTCGTCACGGCCGACAACACGCACCAGCGAGGCGCCGTCGCCCGGGCGCAGCTCGTCGAAAGTGCGGTTGCGCAGGAAATCGCTCATGCCGCTCACCTCTGGAAGATGTAGGTGCCCGGAGCATCGGCGAGGGGCGGATAGCCCTTGCGCGGCGCCCCCATCGCCGGCGGGGCGACCCGCTCGCCTGCTGACCGCTCCGCGAGCCAGGCCGCCCAGTCCGTCCACCAGGAGCCCTCCTTCACCGTCGCCGCCGCCAGCCATTCGTCCGGGCCGAGATAGAGGGCGGAGGCCTCCTTGAGGCCGGTGCGGAAGGTGCGGCCGACATGCCCCGGCTCGCTGACGATCCCCGCATTATGGCCGCCGCTCGTCAGGACGAAGGTGATGTCCGTGTCGCAGAGCTGATGCACCTTGTAGACCGAGCGCCACGGCGCCACGTGGTCGCGCTCCGTGCCGACGACGAACATCGGCACGCGGATGTTCTGCAGGGCCGCCGGGCGTCCCTCGACCATGAAGCGGCCGCTCGCCAGTTCGTTGTCGATGTAGAGGCGCTGCAGATATTCGGCGTGCATGCGATAGGGCATGCGGGTCGTGTCGGCGTTCCAGGCCATGATGTCGAACATCGGCGCCCGCTCGCCCATCAGATATTCGCGAATATGCCGCGACCAGACGAGGTCGTTGGTGCGCAGCAGCTGGAAGGCGCCCGCCATCTGGTCGGCGGAGAGATAGCCCCTGTTCCACATCATGCTCTCGAGGAAGTGCATCTGGCTGTGGTCGATGAAGAACGCCAGTTCGCCCGGCTCGGTGAAATCCGTCTGCGCGGCAAGAAGCGTCATCGAGGCGAGGCGATCGTCGCCAGCATGGGCCATGGCCGCCGCCGCGATCGCCAGGAGCGTGCCGCCGAGGCAATAGCCGACCGCGTTGACCTTCACATCCGGCAGGATGGCATTGATGGCGTCGAGCGCCGCCATCACCCCCATCCGCCGGTAGTCGTCCATCGACAGATCGCGGTCCGTGGCGTCGGGATTGCGCCAGGAGATGCAGAAGACTGTATGCCCCTGCCCGACGAGATAGCGGACGAGCGAGTTCTGCGGCGAAAGGTCAAGGATGTAGTACTTCATGATCCACGCCGGTACGATCAGCACCGGCTCGGCCAGCACCGCCTTTGTCGCCGGCGCATACTGGATGAGCTCGATCAGATGGTTGCGGAAGACCACCTTGCCCGGCGTGACCGCGACGTCGCGGCCCGGCTGGAAGGCGTCCGCGCCCACGGGAAGCTGTCCGGTCGCCTGCCGGGTGACATCCTCAAGAAAGTTCGAGAAGCCTTCGAGATAATTGGCGCCGGCGGTCTCGATCGTCTTCTCCAGCACCTCCGGGTTCAGCAGCGGGAAGTTCGATGGCGAGAACACGTCGAGGAGCTGCCGCACGGCGAAGGAGACGACCTCCTCGTGGTGCGGGCTCACGCCGGGCACCTCGCGGGTGACGTTGTGCCACCATTGCTGCTGCAGCAGGAAGGCCTGGGCCCATAGGCTGAACGGCGGCTTGCGCCAGCCCTCGGCGCGGAAGCGATGATCGCCGGGCAGCGGCTCGATGCAGGGCGGCGTGTCGGGCCGGGCTGCCGCGGCGGCGATATGGGCGGCGATGCGCCCGGTCTTGCGCACCGCCTTGTCGATGAGCTCCAGCCGCTTGCCCGGCGCCGCGGCGAGATGGATCGACCAGTCGAACAGGGCAAGCGCCAGCGAGGTCGGCGAGATTCCGCCGGTTATCGCTCCTGTCAGCGCCTCGCGCATGCGGTCCAGGGCGCGGTAGCCCTCCAGTCCCAGGCTTTCGTCGCGACACGTGTGTGCCGTCGAGATCCGGGGGTGACGGGGATCGTTCATCTCGCGTTCCTCTGTCCAGCCCGACCGCAGGCCTTCACGTCGGGCATGTCCGCGCTGCGTCGCACAATGGCACGCCGGGCAACCCCACCGTTTGATCTCGCACAAAGCAGACCCCGGCCGTGCCGACGCATGATCGCGGCTCTCAGACATGATCCGCTTCAATGTGACGACAACCCGGAAGCCGCCGCGATCGTTCTCGAGGCCGCGGCCTCGCCCGCCTCTCACCCGCAGGGTTCAACCGAAGGAGTGTGCCATGCCCAAGATGAAAGCCGCCATAGCGCGGGTGTTCGGCGAGCCTCTCGCCATCGAGGAATGGACGGTGCCGGAGCCGCGGCCGGACCAGATCCTCGTCAAGATCGCGGCGACGGGCGTCTGCCACACCGACCTGCACGCGGTGAAGGGCGACTGGCCGGTCAAGCCGACGCTTCCGTTCATTCCTGGCCACGAGGGCGTGGGCACGGTTGCCGCTGTGGGGCGCGACGTGAAGCGCGTGAAGGAGGGCGACCGTGTCGGCGTGCCCTGGCTGCACACGGCCTGCGGCTACTGCCCCCATTGCCGCACCGGCTGGGAGACGCTATGCGGCAGCCAGCAGAACACCGGCTATTCCGTCAACGGCAGCTTCGCCGAATATGCCCTCGCTGACCCGAACTACGTCGGCCGGCTGCCTGAAAACCTCGCCTGGGGACCGGCCGCGCCGGTGCTCTGCGCCGGGGTTACCGTCTACAAGGGCCTCAAGGAGACGGAGGTGAAGCCCGGCGAATGGGTGGCGATCTCCGGCATCGGCGGGCTCGGCCACATGGCCGTGCAATATGCGCGCGCCATGGGCATGCATGTCGCCGCCATCGACGTGCATCCCGACAAGCTGGAACTCGCCAGGTCGCTGGGCGCGGAGATTGCCATCGACGCCCGCGAGCGCGACCCTGTTTCGGAGCTGCAGCAGCGCATCGGCGGCGTGCATGGTGTCCTCGTGACGGCGGTGTCGCCCGCTGCCTTCGAGCAGGCTTTC
Source organism: Chelatococcus sambhunathii (assembly GCF_001418005.1). Taxonomy (GTDB): domain Bacteria; phylum Pseudomonadota; class Alphaproteobacteria; order Rhizobiales; family Beijerinckiaceae; genus Chelatococcus_A; species Chelatococcus_A sambhunathii. Next base: position 586,719 of record NZ_LIOL01000002.1, read on the forward strand.
GGCGTGCTGCGTCCGCACGGCACGATGGCCCTCGTCGGCCTGCCGCCGGGCCGTTTCGCGATGCCGATCTTCGACACGGTGCTGAAGCGCATCACGGTACGCGGCTCCATCGTCGGCACGCGCCAGGACCTCGAGGAGGCGCTTGCCTTCGCCGGCGACGGCGCCGTCGCGGCCCATTTTTCCTGGGACCGGCTCGACAACATCAACGACGTCTTCGAGCGCATGGAAGCCGGCGCCATCGACGGCCGGGTCGTCCTCGACCTCGCCTGAGCCCTTCGGCGGCGATGGTCTCCGTCGCCGCCCCTCATCCGCCTAGGCCGCCATTCAACCGGCGTTGAAGATAACCTTGCGGAAGCGGCCGAGCGAGACGGCGAAATAGGCGACACCGATGGCGGCGAGCGCCAGCATCTGCGGCAACACGATTTTGAGCCCCGCCCCGCGATAGAGCACGGCCTGCGAAAAGGCGACGAAATGCGTCGCCGGTGAAATCTGCATCACATGCTGCAGCCACTCCGGCATGCTCTCCATCGGGGTCGTCGAGCCCGACAGGAGGTTGAGCACGATGAGCACCGGGATGGCGAGCAGTCCGAACTGGGCCATTGAGGTCGAGAAGGTGGCGATCAGGATGCCGAGCGCCGCGACCGAGAACTGGTAGAGCACCGCCCCTGAAAGAAAGAGCAGGATCGATCCGGCGATGGGCACGGCGAGCAGCCACTCAACCACGACGACGAGCGAGACGAAGGCCGCCGCCACGATGACGAGGCCATTCGCCAGGATCTTGGCGAGCATGATCTCGACAGGCGTCACCGGCATGACGAGCAGGTGCTCGACGGTACCGTGCTCGCGCTCGCGGATCAGCGCGGCCCCGGTCAGGATGACGGACAGCATGGTGATGTTGTTGATCACCTGCATCACCGAGGTGAACCAGGACGAGGTCAGGTTTGGATTGAACATCGCCCGCACGACGACGTTGACCGGCAGGATGGCGCTGCCCTCCCGCCGCTGCAGGAAGGCGATGATCTCGTTCGTCAGGATGTTCTGCACGTAGACGGCGCCGTTGCCCGCCTGGGTCATGGCCGTCGCATCGACATTGACCTGCAGCTCGGGATGGCGCCCGGCGAGGAGATCCGCCTCGAAGCGCGGCGGAATGACGAGCACGAAGACGAAGCGCCCCGCATCCATGGCCGCGTCGATGTCGCCGGCGCCGATTTCGACCGGCGTCTTGAACAGGGGCGGCAGGAAGGCATCCTGCAGTCGGCGCGACAAGGACGAGCGGTCCTCGTCGACGACCGCGATGGCCATGTTCTCCGCCTCCGTCTTCGCGCCCGTCGCCACCGAGTAGATGGCGAAGGTGAAGGTGTAGAGGATGAGCGCGACGAGGACCGGGTCGGCCCGGATGCTGCGCAATTCCTTCACCGCCAGGCGCAGGACATTGGCGACATGGCCGCCGATGCCGCGCGCCGACAGGCGATGCCGTTTCGATTGCCCGCTCATCTCACGGCTCCTGCTTGGCGAGCGCGACCTGCGACGCGACGATGAAGCCGATGCCGAACAGCGCCAGCATGACGAGGTTGGGCCACAGGTCGGCGAAGCCGAGGCTCTTGGTGAAGGTGCCGACGCTCACCGGCTGGTACCACGCCGCCGGGAAGGCGAGCCCGATGAAGCGGGCGCTGCCGGACAGCGAGGAGACCGGCACGAGAAGGCCGGAGAAGTTCACCGCCGGGATGATGGCGATGATCGAGGTGGCGAAGACCGCCGCGACCTGGGTGCGCGTGAAGCACGAGACGAAGAGGCCGAAGCCGGTCGTCGCGAGGATATAGAGCAGGGTCGCGAAAAGCAGCGTCGGCAGCGAGCCCTTCACGGGCACGCCGAACAGCAGCAGCGCGAGCGCAAGCAGCGAGACGAAGCTCACGGCCGCGATGACGACATAGGGCAGCTGCTTGCCGACGAGAAACTCGAACCTGGTGACCGGCGTTGCGCGGAAATTGGCGATGGAGCCGGTCTCCTTCTCGCGCACCACGCCGACCGCCGTCATGATCGCCGGAATCAGCACGAGCATCAGCATGATGACGCTCGGCACGATGGCATAGATGCTCCTGAAGGCCTGATTGTAGCGGAAGCGCGTCTCGATATCGGCCGGCAGGACGCTGACGGAACCGCGGCCGCGCTCGTGCGACTGCGTCTGGAGATATTGCAGCGCCAGCCCGCTGACGTAGCCGCGCGTCGTCTCGGCCCGGAAGGGCATGGCGCCGTCGAGCCACACGCCGACCTCCGGCTGGCGGCCGGCAACGAGGTCGCGCCCGAAGCCGGCGGGGATCTCGATGGCGAGCTTGAGCTCGCCGCTCTTCAGGCGGTCCACCACCTCGGCGGCATTGGCGATCGGCGCCCGCTCGTCGAAATAGCGGGAGCCGGAGAAGCTTTCGAGCAGTTGCCGGCTTTCCAGCGACCGGTCCTGGTCGAGGGCCGCGAAGGTGAGCTTCTCGACGTCGAAGGAGATGCCGTAGCCGAAGGTGATCATGAGGATGATCGGGCCGAGCAGTGCGAAGGCGAGGCGAATGGGGTCGCGCATCAGTTCCATCGTCTCGCGCCGCGCATAGGCCCAAAGCCGGCGCAGGTCGAAGGAGCGCGCGGCCTGCGCCTGTCCCATGGCCGTCGGCAGCGCGACCGGCGCCTCCTGCGCATCCTCGGCCGACAGGTCGATGCCCGCCGCCTCGGCAAGGCAGGCGACAAAGGCCTCTTCGATGTCGCCGCCGCCGTGCCGCGCTGCCAGTTCCCGCGGCGTGCCCACGTCGAGCACCTTGCCCGCATGCATCAGCGAGATGCGGTCGCAGCGCTCGGCCTCGTTCATGAAATGGGTAGAGATGAAGATCGTCACGCCCTCGTCACGAGACAAGCCGACGAGGAAGCGCCAGAAGGCGTCGCGCGCCACCGGGTCGACGCCCGACGTCGGCTCGTCGAGGATCAGCATCTCCGGCCCGTGGATCACCGCGACGGCGAGCTGCAGGCGCTGGCGGATGCCGAGCGGCAGGCTTTCGGGGCGCTCGTCCGCGACATCGGCCAGGTCGAAACGCTGCAGCATCTCGTCGACCCGCGGCGCGACCCTGTCGGCCGGGAGGTGGAAGAGATGGGCGTGCAGCTCGAGGTTCTGCCGCACGGTCAATTCGCCGTAGAGCGAGAAGGACTGGGACATGTAGCCGACGCGCCGGCGCGTCTCGAGATCGCGTGCATCAAGCGTTTCGCCGAACAGCCTGGCCCAGCCCTCGCTCGCCGGCAGGAGGCCGGTCAGCATCTTCATCGTCGTCGACTTGCCGCAGCCGTTGGAGCCGAGGAAACCGAAGATCTCCCCGCGCGCGATGCGGAAGCTGACATTGTCGACGGCCGTGAAGTCGCCGAAGCGGCAGGTCAGGCCCTCCGCCTCGATGGCCGGCGGGCCGTCGCTCGCGACGCGCGGGCGCACGGCGACCGGCTCGTGCTGGCGGCGCTTCTCCTCGGGCAGGAGGGCGATGAAGGCGGCTTCGAGCGTGTCCGTCCCCGCCCGCGCGCGCACCTCGTCCGGCGAGCCGGTGGCGATCACCCTGCCGTCGTCGATGGCGGCGAGCCAGTCGAAGCGTTCCGCCTCCTCCATATAGGCGGTGGCGACGATGACGCTCATGCCCGGCCGGCGCTGCCTGATGCGCTCGATAAGGTCCCAGAACTGGCGCCGCGACAGCGGATCGACGCCGGTCGTCGGCTCGTCGAGGATGATGAGGTCGGGATCGTGGATGAGCGCACAGCACAGGCTGAGCTTCTGCTTCATGCCGCCCGACAGCTTGCCGGCCGGCCGGTCGGGAAACGGGTCGAGCCCGGTCGCTTTCAGGAGCTCGGCGATGCGCGTCTCGCGCTCCTCGGTGCCCTGCCCGAAGAGGCGGCCGAAGAAGTCGAGATTCTCGTAGACCGAGAGGGTCGGATAGAGGTTGCGGCCGAGGCCCTGGGGCATGTAGGCGATGCGCGCGCCGCTCGCCCTGCGGTGCCCGGCATCGGCCATGTCGCCGCCGAGCACCCTCACCTCCCCCTCCTGGATCCTGCGCACCCCGGCAGCGAGCGCGAGCAGCGTCGACTTGCCGACCCCGTCGGGGCCGATCAGCCCGGCCATGCAGCCGGCGGGAATGGACAGCGAGACATCGTCGAGGGCGTGCACCTTGCCGTAACGGTGGGTGACGCCGCGCAGGGTGACGACAGCATCCGCGCCGGTGACGGCCGGGGCTGCAGAAGGGCAGGCGATATCCATGAAGGCTACCGCTGGGCTCAGTCCGGCAGCCGGATGGCGAGGTCCGTCGGCCAGCCGGCATCCTTGTCGGTGCGGACGAAGCCGATGCCGCGCACGCCCGTCTTCACCTGCGGCTCGTATTGCCTGAGCAGGTTGGGATCGATGCGGATCTTGACGCGGAACATCAGCTTCTCGCGTTCGTCTGCCGTCTCGACGGCCTTGGGCGTGAATTGCGCATCGGCCGCGACGAAGGAGACCCGCGCCGGCACCACATAATGCGGGATGGGATCGAGGATGATGCGCGCCTCGTCGCCGAGAACGACCCTGCCGGCGTCGCGCGCAGGCAGGAAGATGGTCATATAGACGTCCGCAAGGTCGAGCAGCGTGACGATGCGCGCGCCGGCGGCCACCACCTCGCCGCCGCGCGCCAGCTTGTATTGCACGCGCCCGCGCCGGGGCGCCTTCAGCACCATGTCGGCGACAACCGTCTCGAGCCGAGCCACATCCGCCTTCGCCGCCTCGATGGCGGCGGCGGCCTGGTCGCGCGAGGCCTGGGCGGCGTTGAGCGCGGCATCGGCCGCCTTCATCTGGCTGCGCCGCTGGTCGAGCCGCTCCTGCGACAAATGGCCCTTGGTGAAGAGCTCCTCGGCCCTGTCGAGCTCGGCCTTCGCGAGCAGACGGTCGCTCTCGCGCTGGGCGATCAAGGCCTCGGCCTCGGCCTTCGCCTTGACGGCCCGCAGCACCTGCGCCTCGGCGCCGCGCAACTGGGCCCGGTATTCGGAATCATCCATGCGGGCGATGACGGTGCCGGCATCGACCATGTCGCCCTCCTCGACGAGAACCTCGGCGAGGCGGCCGGCATATTTGGCCGAGACGTCGACCTGCTCGGCCTCGATACGGCCGTTGGCTCTGGCGATGCCCTCCGGCAGGCTGTTGCGGCGCAGGCGGTTGAACAGCGTCTCGAGGGTTCCCTGCGCCTGCGCAACCCCGGCACCGAAGACCGCTTCGCAGGGCGGCAGCCAGCCGGGCGTCGCCAGAAACACCACGAGCAGCGCAAGACAACAGGGACGGGGCAGGCTCATCCGAAACCTCCTGAAGGCCCACTGTCGGTGAACTCGCCTCGGCAGCTTCTGCTGCCAAAGGCCGCGATTCCAGCCGGCGTCACCGGCCGAGTGTCGTCCTAGGCTCCGGCACTCGCTGCGGCCTTGATGCAGATCATGGCCCGGCGACGGTATGCCAATCAATGTTCCTCCATTCCTGCCGCAGCCCACATGTCCGGCCTGCAGCGGGCCGCGAGCGCTTCGCCCCCAGCCTTGCATGGCTCGGAGGCGCAGCACTGCCCCCGACGGGCTTGCAGCGGCCAGGGCCCCCGCCTACGGTCGCGCAACCTGTTCTGCGGAGGCGCGCGATGAGCAAGACGACCCTTCTGTTCCGGGACGATCCCTATATCAAAACGGCCGAGGCGACCGTCGTCGGCCTCTCCGACGATGGCGGCATCATCCTCGACCGCACCATCTTCTATGCACAGGGCGGCGGCCAGCCCGGCGACATCGGCTGGATGATGCTGCCCGGCGGCCAGGAGATCGCCATCGCCAATGCCGTCTACGGCCCCGACCGGTCGACGATCGCGCATGTGCCGGCGGCCGAGGGGCGTCTCCCCGCCATCGGCGACATCGTCGGCCTGCGCCTCGACTGGGACGTCCGCCATGCGCGCATGCGCGTGCATACCGCGCTGCACCTGCTCTCGGTCGCCCTGCCCTTTCCCGTCACCGGCGGCGCCATCGGCGACGGCGAGGGCCGGCTCGACTTCGATATCCCCGATGCCGGCCTCGACAAGGACGAGATCGGCGTCAAGCTCAACGAGATGATCGCGCAGGATGCGCCGGTGAGCGAGCGCTGGATCACGGACGAGGAGCTCCTCGCCAATCCCGGCCTCGTCAAGACCATGTCCGTCAAGCCGCCGATGGGCTCGGGCACCGTGCGGCTCGTCGAGATCGCGGGGCTCGACCTGCAGCCCTGCGGCGGCACGCATGTGAAGACCACCGGCGAGATCGGCGCGGTCGCCATCACCGCCATCGAGAAGAAGGGTCGGCAGAACCGGCGCGTGCGCATCGCGCTCGCCTGATCACGGCCGTAACGCAGAGGACCAGGCCATGAGCGAGACCAAGCTGCCTTCGGCCCATTTCGTTTCTACCGCTTGGCTCGCCGAGCATCTCGGCGCGCCGGACATCGCCATCGTCGATGCCTCCTGGTATCTGCCGACGGACAACCGCGACGGCGCCGCCGAATATCGCGCCGCGCACATCCCCGGCGCGGTCCATTTCGACATCGAGGCGATCCGCGACGAGAGCACCGACCTGCCGCACATGATGCCGACGGCGGAACGGTTCGCGGACGCCGTCGGCGCGCTCGGCATCGGCGACGGCATGCGGATCGTGGTCTACGACGGCGCGGGGCTGCTCGCCGCGGCGCGTGTGTGGTGGATGTTCCGGGCCTTCGGCGCGCAGGACGTGAAGATCCTCGACGGCGGCTTCCCGAAGTGGCTGGCCGAGCGGCGGCCCGTCGACGCGGAGCCTGTGCAGCCACCGCGGCGGTCGTTCACGGCGCGGGCGCCGCAGGGTGTCGCCGATGTCGCGGGCGTGCGCGCCGCGCTCACCGATCGCTCGGCCCAGATCGTCGACGCCCGCTCGCCGGAACGCTTCCGCGGCGAGGCGCCGGAGCCTCGCCCGGGCGTGCGCCCCGGCCGCATACCCGGCAGTTTCAACGTGCCGCATGCCCGCCTCGTCGAGCAGGGAAGGCTGAAGGCGCCGGAGGATATCCGGCCCGTGTTCGAGGCCGCCGGCGTCAGCCTCGACCGGCCGGTCATCACCAGCTGCGGCTCGGGTGTTTCGGCGGCGATCCTGTGGCTCGCGCTCGACGCGTTGGGCAGGCCGCCCGCCGCGCTCTACGACGGCTCATGGGCGGAATGGGGCAGCCGGGCCGATTGCCCGGTCGTGACCGGGCCGGCCGACTGAGCGGCCCCGAAGGGAACGATGGCCCGTCAATCGTCCTTGGGTGCCGACCGGCCCGACGACTGCAACTGCCCACCCTCTCCGGTGGCGATATAGGTCTTCAATTCGTCGAGCGAGGCGAACTTGAAGACGCCGCGGCCCGTCTCGGCCTCGATGGAACCGTCGGAGTACATCACATAAAGATTGCCGCCGGCGCTGTAGGTGCCGACGACGGTCGGCGCCGCCGGGGCGGTGTCGGCCTCCTGCTCCGCAGGCGCGGGCTCCCCGGCTTCGTCATGCTCCGCCGGGGCCTCCTCGGCGCGGTCCGTTGCGGGCCCGTCTTCAGACGGTTCCGGCGTTGCCCCGTCAGCGGCCAGTGCAGAAGAAGGTTCACGTCCCTGTTGTTGCCAGGGGGCTGCAGGCGCCTCGAAGCCCTTCGCGTCGCCCCGGTCCTCCGTGCGACGCAGCCAGGACGGGAGTTGGGGCAGTGTTTCCTCACCCTTCGGGGCGGGCTCCGGCTCGGCCTCCGCTTCGGGTTCCTCCGACACCTGGGGCGCCGTGCCGAAGGTCGACAGGCGGGGCTCTTCCTTCTGCTGTTCGCCAGCCTCCTGCGATTCGGTCCCGGCCGTCCGAGGCTCCGTGACAAAGAAATCCCGCGAAAAGTCGAAGCGGGCGAACGGATCATCCAGCTTGCCGCTGCGCGGGGGCTGGGCCGACACCTCCTCTGCCGATGCAGGCTGGTCCGGGGCTGCGGCGGAGACCGGCTCCTCCCGCTCTTCCGGCTCTTCCCGTTCTTCCTCAGCTGCCGGACGATCCTCGAATCGGCGCGAGGGGAACGGTCGCATCGTCTCGAAGCCCGGCTCCTCGGCCGCCTCCGTCTCCCGCGTCTCCTCCTCCGCCCATGCCTTTCCACCGGTTGTCGCGGCCGCACCGGCGGCGGCGGAGGGCGCTATCGGCACGCCGGGGACGACGACAGGACGAAAATCCGCCTCGTCGTCGAATGGCTGCTCGGCCGCCCGGCCCAGCGACGACTCGCGGGTCGGAAGGAACTCGAGGCCCCCAGCGAGGCGGCGCAGGTCGCGCATCAGAAGCGCAATGGCCGCCAGAACGAAGCCGGCGGCGGCGAAGACACTGCCGGCGATCACCATCGACCATCCGCGCTCGAGCACGATGACTTCGGCACCGGCCATCACCGCGTAGAAACCGCCGGCGACGAGAACACCTGCAACGACGAGGATTACGGCAACCATCACACGACAACTTTCATTTCAGTCTACGCCATACTTCTTCGGCGCACAGTAAAGCCTTGCGCTCATGCTGCCAACTCGTGGCGCTCTGCGCAGCGCGCGCTTGCCCCGTGCGCCGACCGTCCCTAAGTAGACCGGGTGGGCTCTTCCACGGCTACCCGCACCCCACGGGAGGCCAGCATGACCGTCGACCGCTGAGGCAATTCGTCGACGGCTGTGGTCCTGGCCTGCGGCGCGTCCACCGGCACGCGTCCCGGATTCCTCGATGCGGAAGCAAAGGAGATAACGATGTCCTTCACCCTCCCCGATCTTCCCTATGCCTACGACGCCCTCCAGCCGTACATGTCCAAGGAGACGCTGGAGTATCACCACGACAAGCACCACAAGGCCTATGTCGACAACGGCAACAAGCTGCTCGAGGGCACGGACCTCGCCGGCAAATCGGTGGAGGAAGTCGTCGTCGGCTCTTTCGGCAAGAATCAGGGCCTCTTCAACAATGCCGGCCAGCACTACAACCACATCCACTTCTGGAAGTGGATGAAGCCGAACGGCGGCGGCGCCATCCCCGGCAACCTCGAGAAGAAGATCATCGAGGATCTCGGCTCCGTCGAGAAGATGAAGGAAGATTTTGCCCAGGCGGGCGCCACGCAGTTCGGCTCCGGCTGGTGCTGGCTCGCCGTCAAGGACGGCAAGATCATCGTCATGAAGACGCCGAACGGCGAAAACCCGCTGGTGCACGGCGCCAAGCCGATTCTCGGCTGCGACGTGTGGGAACATTCCTATTACATCGACTATCGCAACCGTCGCCCCGACTATCTCAAGGCGTTCATCGAGAATCTCGTGAACTGGGAATACGTGACGGAGATGTACGAGGCAGCCACCCGCTGAGGGATGCGCTGATTCGCATCGCGAACGGGGCCCGTCGGGCCCCGTTCTCCTTATGGGGAACTTAATAGGGATCGCTCGCCTCGATGATCTCCTGGCCCATCAGGACGCATTCGCCGGGGATCTGCGCATAGATGAGGCGCATGCGGTAATCGGCCTTGTAGACCGCGCCGGGCACTTCGACGACGTCGAAACGGCCCTTGCCCCGCAGCGCCTTGATCGTGCCGAGCGACTTCACGCGGTCGGCGAAGACCGCGGCGCGATCGTCACCTTCGGTATGGAACTTCAGCAGTTTCAGCGCCTGCCCGGCGGCAGCGGTGGCACAGGCCGGCTCCTCGGCCACCGTCGGGGATGCGAAGATGAGGAGCGCCGCGCAGGCGGCCAACCGGATTCGTGTTCTCGCCATGGGGTGAGTCCCGTTGAGTTTTTTCGCGGACCGGCATTCATCGAAAAGCAGCCGACCGCTCCCGTCATGGCTAGGCATATGGCCACCCGGCTTCAAGCCCGAAAAGGAAAGAATGCCGTTGCAGCGCGCGGCCGTTGCGGCATGATCGCGGCGCATTCTCACCCCGAACGGATATCCAGCATGAACATGGTCGGTCTCAGCCGGCGCACCTTCCTCGCGGCGGTGGCCCTCGTCTCCTCCGCCCCGGCCATGGCCGCAGCCGGTGAGCCGAACACCGTCGTCAGGGCGATCTACGACCGCGCCGCCCAGGGCCAGGGCGACGAGGGCGGCATGTTCCTCTTCGACGAAGGCGTGCGGCGCAGGAACTTCTCGAGCGCACTCGAAGCCTTGTGGCGCAAGGCCGAAGCGATTGCCGAAGCGAACGACGAGCCGGTGCTCGACTTCGATCCCGTCACCAATTCGCAGGACCCGGACGTGAAGTCCTTCACCGTGGCGAGCGAGGCGCGGACGGATGCCACCGCCCTTCTCGCGGTGACGCTCACGGGCCGCTTCACGGAGCGCGCGCAGGCGGCCGATGCGGTGGTGCGCTATGTCCTTATCCTGGAGGACGGCAGCTGGAGGATCGACGACCTGCGCGGCAGCGTCGACGGCGAGGCATGGTCCCTCAGGGCGATCCTGAAGCAGAGGACAGGCGAGTAGCCGCCCGCCCCTGGAGAGTGAATCTTTCCCGCTTTTCTGCCACGATCGAAACCGATAAGAGCGGCCTTGGCCGCACCGCTCGTCCGACGGGTGCGCCAGGCCACGCCGGCAGGTGCCTGTCGACCGTTTCCCTCGCGTCCCTTTCCGGAATTCAGCTGATGTCGCTCGGCCTCTTCGGGGAACATGTCGGCACCACGCCCGCCGGGGCGGAGTATCGGCCGGGCGCGGCGGCCGTCCTGCGCGACGAGCGGCGCGGATGCTGAAGAAGCTCCTGTCCGTCGGCGGCTTCACGCTGCTCTCGCGCCTCACCGGCTTTGCCCGCGACGTCGTTTTCGCCGCGGTGATGGGTGCCGGCCTCGTCGCCGATGCCTTCTTCATGGCGCTCCGGCTGCCGAACCACTTCCGCGCCATCTTCGGCGAGGGGGCCTTCAACGCCGCCTTCATTCCCGCCTATGCGCGCATTCTGACCACGGACGGTGCGGAGGCCGCCCGCCGCTTCGCCGACCGGGTATTCTCGCTGCTCACGCTCGTGCAGCTCGCGCTGCTCGCCGCGGCGCTCGCCCTCATGCCGCAGTTCATCGACCTGATGGCGCCGGGCTTCCGGGACGAGCCGGCGAAGTTTGAGCTGACGGTGACGCTGACGCGCATCACCTTTCCCTACCTCCTCTTCATCACGCTGGTGACGCTCGTCTCGGGCGTGCTCAACGCCGCCGACCGCTTCGCCGCCGCGGCCGGGGCGCCCATCCTCCTCAACCTGTCGCTCATCGTGGCGATGGGCCTCGCCTTCCTCTTCCCGACGGCCGGCCATGCCGCCGCCTGGGGCGTTGCGGCCGCGGGCGTGCTGGAGCTTGCGCTCGTCTGCTGGGACGCAAGGCGCGCCGGCCTCGCGCCGCGCTTTGCCGTGCCACGCTTCGATGCCGACATGGTCGCCTTCTTCAAGGTGCTCGGGCCGGCCGTCATCGGCTCGGCCGGCGTGCAGATCGCCATGTTCGCCGACACCATCATCGCCGCCATGCTGCCGACCGGCGCGATCTCCTCGCTCTATTATGCCGACCGCCTCTACCAGCTGCCAGTCGGCGTCGTCGGCATCGCCGCCGGCACCGTCCTGCTGCCGGAGATGAGCCGGCGCATCGCCGCGGGGGACGTCGCGGGCGCGCACGGCGCGCAGAACCGGGCCGCCATCTTTACCCTCGTGCTCGCCGCCCCCTGCGCCGTCGCCTTCCTCGCGGTGCCGGACCTCATCATGCAGGCGCTGTTCGGCCGTGGCGCCTTCACCACCGAGGATGCCGCGGCGGCGGGCGCCGTGCTCGCCGCCTATGCCACCGGCCTGCCGGCTGTGGTCCTCATCCGCTCCGCGGTGGCAAGCTTCTATTCCCGCGCCGATACGACGACGCCGGTCATCGCGTCCTTGTCGGCCGTCGCCGTCAACGTGGCGCTGAAATTTCTCCTCGTTGGCTCGATGGCGGCGCCAGGCCTCGCCCTTGCCACCGCGGTCGGCGCCTGGGTCAACGTGCTCCTGCTCTTCGTGCTGGCGAAGCGCCGCGAATGGGCGGCGCCGAGCCGCGAGCTGGGCTGCGCCATTGTCGCCATCACCATCGCCTGCGCCGTGCTCGGCCTTGCGGCGCTCGCGGCCGAGCGCTGGGGCGATGGCCTCTTGCCTGCCACCCTGCCCTGGCGACCTCAGGTGCTGATCTTCCTCGTCGCGACAGCCGGCGCGCTCGCCTATGGCGCGACGCTGCTGGCCGGGATCAGGCTGATGCGCGTGCCGCTGCGGCGCGTCTAGAATCTCACGGCACCGCCTGCAGGGTGGCGTGGCGCGTCGCGCCGCCACTGTCGGCGATCTCGGCGACGAGCTTGCGCCGGGCCGCGACGGCGAAGGGGCGCGTTTCGTCGGCGATCTCGACAAAGGCGCCGGGCCCACCGATCAGCTGCTCACCGTAATAGGTTTCCAGCGACATGCCGCCCGGCCCACCTGGGCGCCCGCCCGGCCGGCGGATGGCGAGGGCATTGATGGTGAAGCCCTTCGCCAGGGCCTCCGCCCGGGCCTCGGCCAGCGGCCGGCCGCCGATGTTGGGGCCGTCGCCCGAGACGTCGATGACCTTGCGCATGCCCGAAAAGCCGCTCTCCTCGACGAGGCGCACGGAATAGTCGATGGCGTTGGAGATCGAGTTGTAGCCATAGGCGCCGCGCGGGCGCGTGCGCAGCTTGTGCGCGAAGGCCTCGGCGGTCGCCGGATCGCGGATGACCTGCCAGTCGACGACGGTCACCTGCGATTGCGGGCCACCCCATTCCACATAGGCGACGGCGATGGCGCCGATGAGGCCGCTGCCGATGGCGGCAAGGACGTCGTTGCTCGTCAGCGCGCTCGCCCAGCCCTCGCGCTGCAGGGTGAGTTCGTCGTCGTCGATGGAGCCCGAGCCGTCGGCCGCCAGCACCAGCTCGAGATCGACCTCCTCGGCTCGCGCCGGGACGGAAACGAGCGCGATGAGAAGAAACGACAGGCCCGCCAAGATCCGCATGTCCACCTCCGGCATCCCCGGCGCGGAAGCCTAGGGATGCGGAGGGAATGCGTCACTTCAGGATGACGTTATCCGCCGACCTTCTCGCCGGCATGGGCGAAGGCCCAGTAGAGCTCGCGCGCCTGGCGGTAGAAGGGGCCGGGCTGCAGTTCGCGCTCGTCGATCCTGAGCACGGGCATGACCTTGGAATAGTTGCCCGAGAGGAAGATCTCGTCCGCATCCACGAAATCGTCGTAGCGCAGCGTCGTCTCGTGCACCGTCACGCCCGCCTCGCGCAGCAGCCTGATGACGCGCTGCCGCGTGATGCCGTTGAGGAAGGTGCCGTTGGGCGCCGGCGTCAGCACCTCGCCGTCGCGCGCCATGAAGACGTTCGTGGTGGCGGTCTCGGCGACATTGCCGAGCATGTCGAGCACGAGGGCGTTGTCGAAGCCCTTGCGCTTCGCCTCGAGGACGGCGCGGGCGTTGTTGGGATAGAGGCAGCCGGCCTTGGCGTCGGTCGGCATCGTCTCCAGCGTCGGGCGGCGGTAGCTCGCCTTGGTCAGCGTGATGCCGCCGGGCTTGGGCATGGGCGCCACGAAGAGGCAGAGGCAGAAACGGGTCGACTCAGGATCGGGCGCGATCACCGCCGGCCCGTCCGCCTCGGCCCAGTACATGGGCTTGACGTAGAGCTCGGCGCCCGCCCCGAACTTGCGCGCGCCCTCCCGCGCGAGCTCGACAATCGCCTCGGGTTCCATGGTCGGTTTCAGCCCGAGCGTCTTGGCCGAGCGGTTGACGCGCGCGGCATGGCTGTCGATGTCCGGCATCACGCCCTCGAAGACCCGAGCGCCGTCGAAAACGGAGGTGCCCTGCCAGAAGGCGTGGCTGCGCGGCCCCATGAGCGGCAGGTTGCCCTCATGCCAGCCGCCATCGAACCAGGTCCATGTCTCGCTATACCAAGGCCGAGATTGCCCGGACATCATCATGCTCCAATACGTCAGTGTTCTTGTCCCATCGAACGCCCCGTCCGGCAAGCCGTCAATGGTGCGCGGGCTCATCGTCCAATGAATATCGCTGAAGCGTCCACCACGCTTGCGTGATGTGGCCGCGGGGCGCCATCCTGCCGGCCTGTCACCCATGAAAGCGCAGGGGGAACGCGCATGGCTCTTCTCGATGAGGCGGCGCCGGGCGCGGGCGTCGTCGTTTTCGACGCCTACGGCACGCTGTTCGACGTGCATGCCGCGGTGGCGCGGCATGCCGGGGCAATCGGCCCGGATGCCTCGGCGCTGTCGGATGTCTGGCGCGCCAAACAGCTCGAATATTCCTGGGTGCTGTCGCTCTATGGCGACTTCCGGGATTTCTGGCAACTCACGCGCGAGGCGCTCGACCATGCGCTCGCGCGTTTTCCGTCCGTCGACCGCGCCATCGCTGACAAGCTCCTTGGCGCCTACCGCGTGCTCGACGCCTATGAGGAGGTGCCGGCCGTACTCGCCACCCTCAAGGCCGGCGGGCTTGCAACGTCGATCCTCTCCAACGGCGAAAGGTCGATGCTTGCCGATGCCGTCGCCTCGGCCGGCATCGGCGAGCATCTCGATGCGGTCCTGTCCGTCGACGAGGTGCGCGTGTTCAAGACGAGCCCCGCAGCCTATGCGCTCGTGACGCGCCGGTTCGGCATCGAGCCGGCGCAGGCCGTCTTCGTCTCGAGCAACCGCTGGGACGTGGCGGGCGCCGCGCGCTTCGGCTTCCGAGCCGTCTGGGTCAACCGCGCCGGCGCGCCGGACGAATATGCCGACCAGCGCCCCGTCGCCATCGTCCGCGACCTGAACGGGCTGGTGTAGCGTGGGGTCGTGAAGCACCGTCTCTCCGGCCCGTCTGCCGGCCATCGACGCCATTGAACACGCACCAGTTCCAAGGCGCCGGCGGGACACACGACGTTTAAATGACCTTCCGACCATTTCCACCGTCGTGCCCGCGCTTGTCGCGGGCATCCACGCCGCAAAGCCTGCGCGAGATCGAAAGGCGTGGATGGCCGCGACAGGCGCGACCAGGACGGGCGGGAAGGTTGTGCCGTTCTTCCAACGGTCCCGCGCGCCGCTCCGACAGCTGCGGGACAGGCACGGGCATGACGGTGGAAGCGGCGGTGCCCCTTCCCTGTCGCGCCAGCTGCCCTATTGCGCCAGTTCGGCGAGGATGCGCGCCCAGGAGCGGATGCCCTTGTGGAAGCTCGTCATGTTGTATTTCTCGTTGGGCGAATGCACGCGGTCGTCGTCGAGGCCGAAGCCGACGAGGAGCGAATCGACGCCGAGCGTGCGCTTGAAGTCGCCGACGACGGGGATCGAGCCGCCCGAGCCGATGGTGACGGGCTCCCTGCCCCATTCCGCGGCGAGCGCCTTGCGCGCCTTGTTGAGCACCGGACCGTCATAGGGCAGCGCGACGGCGCGCGAGCCCTTGTGGGCGATGAACTCCACCGAGCAATCCTCGGGCAGCTGCCGGCGCACGAAATCGCGGAAGGAATCGCGGATCGCGTCGGGGTTCTGGTCGCCGACGAGGCGGAAGGAGATCTTGGCCCGCGCCTCGGCGGCGATGACGGTCTTGGTGCCCTCGCCCGTATAGCCGCCGATGATGCCGTTGACGTCGCAGGTGGGGCGGGACTGGATCTGCTCGATGAGGAGCCGCCCCTTCTCGCCCGCCGGATATTTGAGGCCGACACCGCCAAGAAATTCCTCGGCCGTGAGGTTCAGCGCCTTCCACTGCTCAATCACCTCCGGCGGCGTCTCGGCGACGCCCTCGTAGAAGCCCGGCACGGTGACCCGGCCGTCCGCATCGTGCAGCGAGGCGATGATGCGGGCGAGCACGCGGATCGGGTTCTGCGCCGCGCCACCGAAGAGGCCCGAATGGAGGTCACGGTCGGCCGCGCGCACGGTCAGCTCTTCATAGAGCATGCCGCGCAGCGAGGCGGTGATCGCCGGCGTCTCGCGGTCCCACATGCCCGTGTCGCAGACGAGGGCGACGTCGCAGGCAAGCTCCTCCTTCGTCGCCTCGACAAAGGCCGGCAGGTTGCGGGAGCCGTCCTCCTCCTCGCCTTCGAGCAGGACGGTGATGCCGACCGGCAGCGAGCCGGTGACCGCCTTCCACGCCCGGCAGGCCTCGATGAAGGTCATCACCTGGCCCTTGTCGTCGCAGGCGCCGCGCGCCACGATGATCTTGCGCCCGCCCGGCAGTTCGGCGAGGCGCGGCTCGAAGGGCGGCGTCTCCCAGAGGTCGAGCGGATCGACCGGCTGCACGTCGTAGTGGCCGTAGAACAGGACATGCGGCGCGCCCTCGCGTCGCTGGTGGGCGAGCACCACCGGGTGGCCCGGCGTTTCGCGCAAGCCCGCCGCGAAGCCGAGACCCTCGAGGTCGGCAGCGAGCCATTCGGCCGCCTTGCGGCACTCCTCCTTGTAGGCCGGGTCGGTCGAGATGGAGGGAATGCGCAGGAGGCCGAAGAGGCGGTTGAGTGAGGCGCCGAGATCCTCGTCGATCCTTGCGAGTACCTGGTCGAGATGCGACATCGATGCCCTCCACGGCGAAGGCGGCCCGATGGGCCGCCTGGAATGATGGAACGAAAGGTGCTCAGCGCTTGGTCATGGAGCCAAGGATGCCGCGCAGGATGGCGCGGCCGAGCTGGGTGCCGATGGTGCGCGCGGCCGAGGAGGCCACGTTCGTGATCACCCGCTCCGTGACGGTGACGGTCCGGCGCCCGCCCCTGCCGGCTGGCTGGCCACCGCCGAGAATGCCGCCGAGCGTGTCGAGCACACCGCCCTCGCTGCCGGCGCCGGCCTGCTGCGGCGCCTGCTTGGTGGCGGCGGCCTCGGCGGCACGCTGCGCCAGGATCTCATAGGCCGATTCCCGATCAACCGCGTTATCGTAGCGGCCCTTGAGCGGGCTTGCCGCGATCAGTCGCTCGCGTTCCTGCTGCGTCAACGGGCCGACGCGGGCCGAGGGCGGCGCAATCAGAGTGCGCTCCACCACGGAGGGGGCGCCCTTGCCTTCGAGCACCGACACCAGCGCCTCACCGACGCCGAGCTCGATGATGGCCTTCTCCGTGTCGAAGGCGGGGTTCTGGCGGAAGGTGCCGGCTGCAGCGCGCACGGCGCGCTGATCGCGCGGGGTGAAGGCGCGCAGGGCGTGCTGGATGCGGTTGCCGAGCTGGGCGAGCACCGTCTCCGGCACGTCGAGCGGGTTCTGCGTGACGAAATAGACGCCGACGCCCTTCGAGCGGATGAGTCGCACCACCCGCTCCACCGCCTCCACCAGCGCCTTCGGCGCGTCGGAGAACAGCATGTGAGCCTCGTCGAAGAAGAAGACGAGCTTGGGCTTGTCGAGGTCCCCCACCTCCGGCAGTTGCTCGAACAGCTCCGACAGCAGCCACAAAAGGAAGGTGGCGTAGAGCCGTGGGTTGTTCATCAACTTTTCGGCGGCCAGGATGTTGATGACGCCGCGCCCGTCCCGGTCGATCCGCATCAGGTCGGAGATGGCGAGCGCCGGCTCACCGAAGAAGAAGTCTCCCTTCTGGTTCTCCAGCACGAGGAGCTGGCGCTGGATGGCGCCAACGGACTGGGTCGAGACATTGCCGTATTGCGCCGACAGCGCGCTCGCGTTTTCCGCCACATGGGCGAGGATGGCGCGCAGGTCCTTCAGGTCAAGCAGCAGCAGGCCCTGCTCGTCCGCGACGCGGAAAGCGATGTTGAGCACGCCCTCCTGCGTGTCGTTGAGGTCGAGCAGCCGGGCGAGCAGCAGCGGCCCCATCTCCGAGACCGTGGCCCGGACCGGATGGCCGCTCTCGCCGAAGAGGTCCCAGAAGGTGACGGGGAAGCTGTCCGCGGCATAGGTGACGCCGATGTCGGCGGCGCGCTTGACAAAGGGCTCCTTGCCCTCGCCCATGGCGGCGACACCGGACAGGTCGCCCTTGATGTCGGCGGCGAAGACCGGCACGCCGGCATTGGAGAAGCCCTCGGCGAGCACCTGCAGCGTCACCGTCTTGCCGGTGCCGGTCGCGCCGGTCACGAGGCCGTGGCGATTGGCGAGTCGCAGCAGCAGCTCCTCGTATCTGGGAGTGTCCTTGTGAGCATCGCCGGTGGCCTTGCCGATGAGAATGGTGCCTTCTTCCGCCATGGATCGTGCCATCCCTCGCGTCTCGTCCATCGGCGCCTGCGACGCCGATTCAGCTTATAGGAGATCGGGCGCCGCCTTTCCACAACGGGAGCGCCGACCGCACGGCGAAATGCGCCCTGACCGCGCGCTCCGGAATGGTTTCGATATGAACTATCTGCTTGCTTTTCGCGACAGCGGCGCAAAAGATGCCCCACCTTCCGACACAGGAGCCCATGATGGACGAACTCGTCGCACGCATAGCTGAAAAGGTTGGTCTCGACGCGGCAACGGCGCGCAAGGCCATCGCAATCGTCCTCAACTTCCTGCTCAAGGAAGGCCCGGAGACGGAGGTGCGCCAGCTCATCGCCGCCCTGCCCGGCGCCGAGGCCGCGATGGCCGAAGCCAGCGGCAACGGCAAGGGTGGCCTTGCCGGCATGGTCGGCGGCCTGATGGGCGGCGGCATCATGGCACTCGGCGGCCAGCTGACATCGGCGGGTCTGTCCATGGGGCAGATGCAGGCCCTCGGCCGCGAGCTCTTCGCCTATGGCCGCGAGAAGGCGGGCGAGGACGTTATGGGGCCCATCGTCGGCGCCGTGCCCGGCCTGTCACAATTCGTGTGACGCTTCGAGCGCGCGCCCCGGCGCGGGTTGCGTCGGCGGCGCGCGCAAAACCATCGCAACAGCTGCAGACGGCTTGACAGGCGGCCGCCACGGCGTCACGCAGCGGGCATGACAGAAGCGCTCAGCCGCCGGCAGCTCGCCGGCGTTCCCCTCGTCGGTCGCCCGCGTATCATGGGCATCGTCAACGTCACGCCCGATTCCTTCTATGACGGCGGGCGCCTGCCGACGGTGGATGCGGCGCTCATGCATTGCCGCGCGCTCGCCGAGGAGGGGGCGGACTTCATCGACATCGGTGCCGAATCGAGCCGGCCGGGCCACACTCCCATCAGCGCGACGGAAGAGCTGGCGCGGCTGATGCCGGTACTCCGGCGCTTCGTCGCCGAGAACGCAACGCCCGTCTCCGTGGACACGACAAAGGCAGCGGTCGCGGCCGCGGCCGTCGCCGCCGGCGCGCGCATCATCAACGACATCTGGGGCCTGCAAGGCGACCCGGACATGGCCCGCGTTGCGGCCGAGCACGGCGTGCCCGTCATAGCCATGCACAATCGGCCTGGGGCCGATGCGGAGATCGACATCCTCGCCGACATGCGGGACTTCTTCGCGCGCACGCTCGACATCGCCGCCCGGGCCGGCATCGCACGCACCGACATCGTGCTCGACCCCGGCATCGGCTTCGGCAAGACACCGCAACAGAACCTTGTCGTGCTGCGCCACCTTGCCGAGCTGCGCGACCATTTCGGCCTGCCGATGCTCGTCGGAGCCTCGCGCAAATCCTTCATCGGCCATATCGTGAGCACGGTACCGGACGAGCGCCTGCCCGGCACACTGGCCGCCCATGTCATCGCAGCGGCTGCGGGCTGCGAGATCGTGCGGGTGCACGACGTCGTCGCCCATGTGCAGGCGCTGAGCGTCGCCGATGCCATAGCCAAGGCCCAGTCATCATGAGTGATCGCATCACCGTCCGCGGCCTCGCCCTGCGTGGCACCCACGGCGTCATGCCCGAGGAACGGGTGCTGGGGCAGCCCTTCATCCTGCACCTGACGGCCGAGCTGCCGCTCGCCGCGGCGCAGCGCTCCGACAGGCTCGAGGACACGCTCAATTATGCCGAGATGGTCGAGGTGGCCCGCGCGGCTTTCTCCAGCCGGCATTTCGACCTGATCGAAGCCGCCGCCGGCGCTGTCGCCGATGCCATCATGGCGCGGTTCCCGCGCATTGAGCGGCTCGAGGTCACCATCGAGAAGCCACATGCGCCGATCGATGCCATCTTCGAGACCGTCGCCGTCACCATCGGGCGCACGCGCCATGACTAGCGCCGTCCCCCAGCGCGCGACCCCGGTCGAGGCCATCCTCGGGCTCGGCTCGAATATCGGCGACCTGCGCGTGCAGATCGACTGCGCGGTGGCCGCCCTGCATGCGACGCCCGGCGTGCGCGTGATCCGCCATTCCGCCTATTATCGCACGGCCCCGTGGGGCGAGACGAACCAGCCGTCATTCCTCAACATCTGCATCGCCATTGAGACCACGCTCGAGCCGCGCACCCTTCTCGAAACGGCCCTCCGGATCGAGCAGGAGGCCGGCCGCGTGCGGCGCGAGCGCTGGGGGCCGCGTATCATCGACATCGACATCCTGTTTTATGGCGACGAGGTGATCGACGAGCCGCATCTGCACGTTCCGCACCCCTATATCGGCGAGCGGGCCTTCGTTCTCGCCCCCCTCGTCGACATCGCGCCCGAGCGGATGATCGGGAGCCGCAGCGTGCGCGAGGCGGCAGCGGCCATCGACATGACCGGCATCGAGCGGCTGGACTGGGAAGTCCATCTCTGAGGGCGATCGCTCGGCCGTTCCGCATCTGCCCAGGCGGTATGGGCATCGATGCGACCAAGGAAGGGTGGTGAGGCGGCATCGCCCGTGGCAATCTCGGCGCCGTTCCATCGCTTCGCACGAGGCCGCAACGCGTGATCGAAGACCTTGAGCTCGCTGCTGCATTTCCCCAGGCCACCCGCGACGACTGGCTCGCCCAGGTCGAACGCGCCCTGAAGGGAGCGGATTTCGAGAAGAAGCTCGTTTTCCGCAGCCGCGAAGGCATCGTCGTCCAGCCTCTCTATGGAAAGGCCGAAGCTGCGCCACCGCCCCTCGGGCGGGCCGAGGCCGAACCATGGCAGGTCTTGCAGCGCATCGAGCATCCCGACCCCACCGAGGCCAACCGGCTGGCGCTCGCCGATCTCGAAGGAGGGGCGAGCGGGCTCGTGCTCGCTCTCGCCGGCTCGGCAACGGCACGCGGCTTCGGCTTGACGCTGGCGGATGCCGATTCTCTGGCCGCCGCGCTATCGGGCGTCCTGCTCGAACTTGTGCGCATCCGGCTCGAGACGGCGCCATTCGACGGCCGCCGCGTCGCCACCATCGTCGCCGAACACGCGGCGCGGCGCGGCCTGCCGGCCTCCGGCCTCGATATCGACTTCGGCCTCGACCCAGTCGGCGACTTCGCGCGTACCGGCCGCCTGCCGCTCCCCTGGCCGGAACTCGCGAAACGGCTGACCGGCACGGTCGCGGACCTCAGCACCAAGGGCTTTGCCCGCGGCCTCCTGCGTGTCGATACGCGCGCCTGGCACGAGGCCGGCGCCGGGCCGGCGCAGGAGCTCGCGGCCGCGCTCGCGACCGGCGTCCTCTATCTGCGCGTGCTGGAAGAGGCCGGCATCGCCCCGGAAGAGGCAGCCCCGCTCCTCTCCTTCCTCATGCCGGCGGATGCGGACGCCTTCTTCACCCTCGCCAAGTTCCGCGCCTTGCGGCGCCTGTGGGCGCGGATCGAGAACGTCTGCGGCCTCGCGTCGCGGCCGATCCGCCTCGATGCCGAGACCGCCTGGCGCATGGCGACGAAGCGCGATCCCTGGGTCAACATGCTGCGGGCGACGGTCGCCACCTTCTCCGGCGCTCTCGGCGGTGCGGACGGCATCACGGTGCTGCCCTTCACGGCCGCGCTCGGCCTGCCCGATGGCTTCGCCCGGCGCATGGCCCGCAACACCCAACTCATCCTCGCCGAGGAATCGAACCTGTGGCGCGTCACCGACCCCGCCGCCGGATCCGGCGCCTTCGAGGCGCTGACCGAGGCGCTGTGCGAAAGGGCCTGGGGCCTGTTCCAGACCATCGAGCGTGAGGGCGGCATTCTCGCCAGCCTCTCCGCCGGCCACGAGCAGGCGCGCATCGCCGAAACACGCGAAAAGGCCAGACGCGACATCGCCACGCGCAAGGCGCCGATCACCGGCACGAGCGAATTCCCGCATCTCGGCGAGGCGCCGGTCGCCGTCCTCATGCCGGCGCCGGACGAGGTCGGTCCTGCCCTGTCCGCAGACGCGGCCCTGTTGGCCGAGCCGCTGCCGTCGATGCGGGACGCGGAACCGTTCGAGGCGCTGCGCGACGCGAGCGATGATACGCTTGTCCGCTGCGGCCATCGCCCGTCCATCTTCCTCGCCAATCTGGGACCGCTTGCCGCCTTCACCGCGCGGTCGACCTTCGCCCGCAACTTCTTCGAGGCCGGCGGCATCGCGGCGCTGACGAACGACGGCTTTGCCGGATCGCGGGGCACGACCGACATCGCAGCCCTCGCCGCCGCCTTCGCCGGATCTGGCGCCGCCATCGCCTGCCTGTGCGGCACGGACGAGGCCTACGAGACGGAGGGGGAAGCGGCGGCTGCCGCCCTCAAGGGGGCCGGTGCCACAGCCATCTGGCTCGCCGGCCGTCCGGCCGAGCCGCTCGCCGCGCGATTGGCCGGCGCCGGCGTCGAGGACTATATTTTCATGGGCTGCGATGCGCTCGCCCTGCTTACCAAGGCACAGGCAGCGGCCACGCCGGCTCGGAAAGGGATGTCATGACGCGGATCCCGGACTTTGCGAACGTTCCCTTCGCCGCCATGCCGCCCGGTACGGCCGGTGCCGCGGGAGAGCCGTGGCTGACACCCGAGGGCATCCTGGTCAAGCCGCACTACGGCGAGCCAGACCGCAAGGGACTGGACTTCCTCGACACCTTCCCCGGGCTGCCACCCTATTTGCGCGGCCCCTATCCTACCATGTACGTCAACCAGCCGTGGACCGTGCGCCAGTATGCCGGCTTCTCCACGGCCGAGGACTCCAACGCCTTCTACCGGCGCAACCTCGCCGCCGGGCAGAAGGGCCTGTCCGTGGCCTTCGACCTCGCCACCCACCGCGGCTATGACAGCGACCATCCGCGCGTCGCCGGCGACGTCGGCATGGCCGGGGTCGCCATCGATTCCATCTACGACATGCGCACGCTGTTCGCGGGCATCCCGCTCGACGAGATGAGCGTGTCTATGACCATGAACGGCGCCGTGCTGCCGGTGCTGGCGCTCTACATCGTCGCGGCAGAGGAACAAGGGGTGCCGCCCGAGAAGCTCGCGGGCACCATCCAGAACGACATCCTCAAGGAATTCATGGTGCGCAACACCTACATCTACCCGCCCAGGGGGTCGATGCGCATCATCTCGGACATCTTCGCCTTCACCTCGGCGCATATGCCGAAGTTCAACTCCATCTCCATCTCCGGCTACCACATGCAGGAGGCGGGGGCGACGCAGGACCTCGAGCTCGCCTATACGCTCGCCGACGGCGTCGAATATATCCGCGCCGGCCTCGCGGCCGGGCTCACCATCGACCAGTTCGGGCCGCGGCTCAGCTTCTTCTGGGCCATCGGCATGAACTTCTTCATGGAGGTGGCGAAGCTGCGGGCCGCGCGCCTCCTGTGGGCGAAGCTCGTCAAGGGCTTCTCGCCAAAGAACGACAAGTCGCTGGCACTCAGGACCCATTGCCAGACCTCCGGCTGGTCGCTGACGGCGCAGGACGTGTTCAACAACGTCACGCGCACGGCTATCGAGGCCATGGCGGCGACGCAGGGGCACACCCAGTCGCTGCACACCAACGCCCTCGACGAGGCGCTCGCGCTGCCGACGGACTTTTCCGCCCGCATCGCGCGCAACACCCAGCTCTTCCTGCAGCAGGAGAGCGGCACGACGCGGATCATCGACCCGTGGGGCGGCTCCTACTACGTGGAGCGGCTGACGGGCGAGCTCGCCGCGCGGGCCTGGGCCCACATCCGCGAGGTGGAGGAGCTCGGCGGCATGGCGAAGGCCATCGAGGCCGGCATCCCCAAGCTGCGCATCGAGGAGGCGGCGGCGCGGACGCAGGCACGCATCGATTCCGGCCAGCAGGCCGTCATCGGCGTCAACCGCTTCCGCCCGGACGACGAGCCGCCGATCGAGGTGCTGAAAGTCGACAATTCGGCCGTGCGCGCGGCGCAGATCGACAAGCTCAAGCGCCTGCGGGCCGAGCGCGACGCCCCGGCGGTGGAGGCGGCGCTCGCGGCCCTGACGAAGGCCGCCGACACCGGCGAGGGCAACCTGCTCGCCCTTGCCGTCGATGCCGCCCGGGCCAAGGCGACGGTCGGCGAGATTTCCGCGGCACTGGAGAAGGTCTGGGGCCGCCACCGGGCGGAGATCAAGGCCATCTCCGGCGTCTACAAACGGGAGGTCGGCGCGATGAGCGATGCCGTCGAGCGTGTTCTCGCCCTCGTGGAAGCTTTCGAGCATGACGACGGCCGCCGGCCCCGCATCCTCGTCGCCAAGATGGGCCAGGACGGGCACGACCGCGGCCAGAAGGTGATCGCCTCGGCCTTCGCCGACCTCGGCTTCGACGTCGATATCGGCCCCCTGTTCGCGACCCCGGCGGAGGCTGCCCGCCAGGCTGTGGAGAACGACGTGCACATCGTCGGCGTCTCCTCCCTCGCCGCCGGGCACCTGACGCTGGTGCCGGAGCTGAAGGCGGAACTCGAGAAGCAGGGCCGGCCGGACATCATGATCGTCGTCGGCGGCGTCGTGCCGCCGCAGGACTACGAGGCCGTGACCAAGGCCGGCGCCTCGGCCATCTTCCCGCCGGGCACGGTGATCGCCGAAGCGGCCGAGAAGCTCATCAGGGAGCTCAACCGCCGCCTCGGCTACGAGCCGAAGCAGGCCGCAGAGTAGCGGGCACGATCCACCGGGCCGGCGATCGCGGCAATGGCGTCATCGGGTGCAGCTTCAAGCTAGCGGCTCAGGTCCTCGCAGTGGCCGGCCCTCGTGCCGGACGACATCGCCAGACGCCATCAATGTATCCTGAAGCTGGGAGCGGTCGGGAAGACCCGACGTGGCCCGGCTGGCTGTGCCGCCCCTACATTCCCGCCGGGTGATGCGCATAAGAGTAGAGCCGGTATTTCGCATGCTCGCCTGTGCCCATGCCGCCGACGGTCGTGAGGGCCTCGAGCATGACGCGCAGGGTGGCGAGACCGAGCCCTCGCAACCCGGTTTGCCGTGCGACGCCGGCGGCGATGGTCACGCCGCCGACATGGGGCTGCCCCGTCTTGCCTCCGCCGGCTTCAGGCGGACCCAGCGTGTCCGGCACCGGGCCGTAGGACAGGCATTCGCCGTTGCCGTCGCAGGCGCGGAACCAGAGGCCCGGGTGCCGCGCCTCCAGGGCGGCGAAGGCCGGTGAAGAAGAGAGCGCGAGGCGCCCTTCCATATCGCGTGCCAAGGCCGCGCGAACTGCGGCGGCGACCAGCGCCTCATCCTGCGGCGCCGACCGCTCCATGGCGATAGCAAATGCGCCGAGGGCGACCAGGCTCAATACCGCAGCCGGCCAGCCAAGGGCACCGAGCCTGCCTCGCCGGACGGCACGCCCGGTGGCATCGGCCGCTCGCCTCTCACGGATCATGGCATGCACCTCCCCAAGTCGGGATCGCAGAAACGCTCCCGTCAACCTAGGGCGAATAACATTTTTGTCAATTAATTTTTCTCGATAAACATGAAATCAATCATCGTCGATTGGCTGAGGACAGCCGTCATCCACGAATGCGAGAATGTCGCCCGGCTGGCAGTCGAGATGCCGGCAGAGCGCGTCGAGCGTCGAGAAGCGGATGGCGCGGGCCTTGCCGGTCTTGAGCACGGAGAGGTTCTGGATCGAGATGCCGACGGCAGCCGCCAGATCGCCGAGGCGCATCTTGCGCTTTGCGAGCATGACATCGAGGTTGACAATGATCGCCATTGCCCGGCTCACACCGTCAGGCTCAGTTCGTCCTGCATGCGGCAGGCCATGCCCATGATGCGGCCGAGCAGGATGACGACGAGCCCGATGAACAGTTCGCCGAGATGAAGCTGGTAGGCGAGCGGCACCTCGGTGAGCCGCTCGGTGAAATAGAGGACGAGGCCCGCCGCCAGGAATGCGACCTGGTCGGCCAGGGAATAGGCGACGAGGAGGACACCCATGCGGTGGATGCGCACCACCGCCGGCGCCGTGAACACCTCTCCGCCTGCATAGAGCAGCAGCAGCTGGTGCAGTTCCCGCAGCATCAAGCCGAGGAGCAGCGGCGCAATGCTGGTCAGCAAGACAAAGGCGATCTTGCTGGAAAGCTGCAACTGGCTCGCATCCGCCGGACCACCCGGCAATTCAGGATCGCCATGCATGGTCGCCACCGTCGCAATGGCGATCCATGCGAGAGGCACGAGCCATTGCAGGACTGCGGTGACCAGCGACAGGCGCCGGCTGTAGATTTGAACCGTAGGCATCACCCATTCCCACATGGTGACAATGTCTGCAGACGCTAGTCCGGACGGGCTTCGGCAGCAATCAGATTTATCGATAAACATGAAACGCGCGCCGTGATGGCCCGGTTGCAGCCTCCCGCTCCCCCGCCGTGCCGTGAATGAGGCCAGCGCCCGGATCGCGGTGGCCGATCGCGCCGTAAGCCGCCGCGATGGCGTCATCAAGCGCGGCTTCGAGCCGGCCGCGCAGATCCTCGCAATGGCCGGCCGTCGCGTCGGACGGAACCAGCACCGGCTCGCCGATGACGATGGCACCGCGACCGAAGGGGAGCGGGATGCTCGCCCGATCCCAGTTGGCGAGGTCGATGCGCCGGCTGGTCACCGCCACAAGCGGGTAGATCGGCCGGCCGGAATGAAGGGCGAGACGGATGATGCCGGGCCCGCAGATGCGGGCGCGCTTCGGCACGTCCGCGGTGAGGGCGACACTGGTGCCCTTGGCCAGCGCCCGCAGCATGGCGCGGAACGCAAACGCGCCACGCTTACGCCGCGCCTGCCGCGGGTCTTCCGCCCCAGATCCGTGGATGACGGTGAGGCCGAGGCGCGCGCAGACAGCGCCGATAAGAGCCCCGTCCCGATGGGTGGAGACGAGTGCCGCCACCGGCCGCTCGTCCATGCGGGCAGCGAATGAGAGCAGCTGCTGGCCATGCCACATGGCGAAGATGGCAGCGCCGTCTGGTTGCCGGCCCCGTCGCACACCGAAAAGGGTCGTGCGCGCCACGAGGCGCAGATAGCCCGCAAGGGCGAAGCTGCCCGCCCGGATGGCGAGTGGCGGGTTGAAGCGATCTTCGGAAGGCGTCTCGCAGGCGGAAGGCGCGCCGTCGGCGGCGCGATGCGGAGAGGCACCGGACATCATGAAAACACCCTGTCGGTTGCACCGGCCCGGGCCCTGTCTACCCGGACCCAGGCGCACCGCTGTCTGCGGCAGATGCATTACGGCGACCTGACGCGCGGGGAGCTCCGCCGGACGCCGGGCAGCGTGGCCCTTTTTCGCCTCACGCTCGCGGAACGACGGTGCGTCCCCTCGCCGTCCCGTGAATTGACAGCTCCCGCGGCAGTCGGCATCCGGTTGTTCATGCGTCTCATGCGCCTTGCCCTCGCGGCCTTCGTGCTCGTCTTCCTCCTGCCGCTCGGCGCCCATGCGCTCATGTGGATGGGCCACGGCCATCCCCGCTCCTGGAGCGGCGCCGACTGGACGAGCAGCGGCCTCCTGCCGGCGCCGGTCGCCGACAGCCCGGCCATCATCCACATCTATGCGGCTCGCACCGGGCGCTGGAAAGGCGCCGTGGCGCATCACACCTGGCTCGTCGTCAAGGAGGCGGGCGCCGTCCCCTACGAGCGCTACGACAAGGTGGGCTGGGGCACGCCTGTGCGACGCGACGGCTGGGCGCCCGACGGGCGCTGGTATGGGAACATGCCCGAGCTCGTCGCCGCCATCGAAGGCGAGGCGGCGGAAGCTCTGCTACCCGCCGTGCGGGCGGCGATCGCGGATTATCCCTTCCGCGAGCGAGGTAGCTACCGCGTCTGGCCGGGGCCGAATTCGAACAGCTTTGTCGCCCATGTCGTGGCCCGCGTGCCGCAGCTCGGCGTCGCGCTGCCGCCGACGGCACTCGGAAAGGACTACCATGTCGAGATGATCTATGCCGGCCTCGCGCCGAGCGGCACCGGTTTCCAGGTCGCGCTCGGCGGACTCTTCGGCATAACGGTCGCTTGGGTCGAGGGACTTGAAATCAACCTTTTCGGACTTGTCGCCGGGCTCGACCTGCGCCAGCCCGCGCTGAAACTGCCCGGCTTCGGCCGGCTGGCGCTCGTCTGAGCGACTTCACGATCAATCCCAGGTCCGGCGCTCCACGGCCCGCTTGATCACGCCGCGCACGTCCTTGTTCGTCAGGAACAGATCGTGCCTGATAATGCCCCAGCCATAGTCCGAGGCATCGGCAATCTTGACGCCGAGCGGCTCCAGCACGGCCCGGTCGGCGGCGCCGACGCGCGAGACCCCGCCGGCAAGACGGCTCGAGACGGCGAGCGCCCGGTCGTTGACGCTGGAAATCACCGTGATGTGCTTCGCCAGCGGGCCGATGCGCTGCACGCCGGTTGCAAAGAGATCGACGTCGATGTCGGGCGAAGCCAAGACGATCGCGCCAAAGCGCGCGGCAACGTCCGCGCTGCCGCTCACTGCCCAGAGCTGGCGGAGTGTCTCCAGCGTCAGGAGCGTGCCCATGCTGTGCGCGACGATGTGGACGCGGCCCACCATGGCGTTGCGCACCAGTGCCTCGAGCAGATCCTGGAAGGCGTCGCGCGACCACAACGCGCTCTCGCGGTCGTAGCCGTAGTCGAGCAGCCCCTCCTTCGACGGCCAGGAGAAGCTGACCGTCGCCCCGGAAAAGCCGATGGCGCGCGTCAGTTCCGCCGCGTCGATCGCGGCACGCTCGAAGCTCTGGTTGTAGCCGTGAACATAGACCAGCACGTCGCGTCCACCCGCCTCCAGCGTCAGCGCGGCGACGGGATCATTGTTGCCCAGGGCCTCGACGGCGTTGATGCGCCAGTCGCCCGAAAGCGTCGAGCCGATGCGGCCGAAGAATGTCTCTGGCGGCGGATCGAACCGCACGGCGACGGCGCGCGTGCCGCCGGCTCGGGCGGAACCGAACCAAGGCCGCTCGCTCGCCCCGTTCACCGGCGCGCGTGTCGTCACGGCATAGACGACAGGGCCGCCGCGCGCGCCCATCGGCGACGATCCGAGGGCGGACGCCGGCGCGCTGTCACCGTCAAAAGCGCCGATGGCGCTGGAACAGCCGGCGAGCGTGGCGGCGCCGGCATTGACGAGCGCGAGGCGCAGCAGGACGCGGCGGGACAAACGATGGGGCATGAACGGGCTTCGGTTTGCCGGGGCTTCTGGGACGGGTCCCTTTTGGCGTTCGATTGTGGGCGAAGATAGGGCAAAAGGTGGCAAAGGCCGGCCTGCGACGGTACGCCCGGCCCGCAGCGCTCCGTATGCGGAATTCATCCCACCTCGATGCGCGAATCTGTGGCAACTATAGCGTAACATGACACGCCTCGACCGCTCCGCCCTGCCCGATCTTGCCGCACGCCTCGCCAGGGGCGAGCGCGCGGCGCTGGCGCGCGCCATCACGCTCGTCGAATCACGCCGGGGCGACCACCAGGCGCTGGCGCGCGAGCTCATCCAGACGGTACTGCCGCGCACCGGCGGGGCCGTGCGCGTCGGCATCACGGGCGTGCCGGGCGTCGGCAAGTCGACCACCATCGACACCCTCGGCTCCAATCTGACGGCGGCGGGCCACAAGGTGGCGGTGCTCGCGGTGGACCCTTCCTCGCAGCGCAGCGGCGGTTCGATCCTCGGCGACAAGACGCGCATGGCGCGGCTCGCCATTGACGAGAACGCCTTCATCCGCCCATCGCCCTCCTCCGGCACGCTCGGCGGGGTCGCGGCGAAGACGCGCGAGACGATGCTCCTGTGCGAAGCGGCGGGCTTCGACGTCATTCTCGTCGAGACGGTGGGCGTCGGCCAGTCGGAAACGGCGGTGGCCGACCTCACGGATTTCTTCCTCGTGCTGATGCTGCCGGGCGCGGGCGACGAACTGCAGGGCATCAAGAAGGGCATCGTCGAGATGGCGGACATGATTGCCGTCAACAAGGCGGATGGCGAGGGTGCGACTCGCGCCAAGGCCGCGGCGGCCGACTATCGCGCCGCCCTGCACATTCTCGCGCCCGCGAGCCCGACCTGGTCGCCGCCCGTCATCACCATCTCCGGCCTTGCCAACGTCGGCCTCGACGTCCTCTGGGAGAAGGTCGTCGACCACCGGGAGCGCATGACGGCGACGGGCGAACTGCAGCAGAAGCGACGCGCGCAGGAGGTGAAGTGGATGTGGGCCATGGTGGAGGATCGGCTGCATGCGCGGTTGCGGGCCGATCCGCAGGTGCGCAAGCGCGTGCCGGCGCTCGAGGCTGAGGTCGCGGCGGGAAAGCTCGCGGCGACAGTGGCGGCCGACGAGATCGCGTCCTTGCTAGGGCTTTGACGGGCCAACACCAGATGGTTAAACGGAACAAGCGCTGCGACATTCTCATCACCGGCTTCGGGCCCTT
Organism: Chelatococcus sambhunathii; assembly: GCF_001418005.1. Lineage (GTDB taxonomy): Bacteria > Pseudomonadota > Alphaproteobacteria > Rhizobiales > Beijerinckiaceae > Chelatococcus_A > Chelatococcus_A sambhunathii. Next base: position 617,174 of record NZ_LIOL01000002.1, read on the forward strand.
CCCGCGTGTGCCGGTCAATCCCACGGCGGTGCTCGCCGAGCGCGTCGGCGGCAGCCGGCGCCTCGCCCGGCTCGGCATCAGGGCGGAGCACCACGTCTTCCGAACGCGCTACGCCATCCTGGACAAGGCTTTGCCGACCCGGCTGGCCGCCGCGCGGCCGCGGGCGGTCCTGATGCTCGGCGTCGCCACCCGCGCCCGCCACGTGCGGGTGGAAACGCGCGCGGTCAACAAGGCCAACAGGACGGCCCCCGACGCCTCGGGCAAGACCCATCGCGGGGCGGCGCTTGCGAAGGGCGCTCCGTTGGTGCGCCGCTCGCCGGCCCCGCTCGCACGCCTGAAGGTGGCGATGGCGGGCACGGGCATGCCGGTCCGCCGGTCCATCGACGCCGGCCGCTATCTGTGCAACGCCAGCTATTTCACCGCGCTCGGCCAGCTTGAAGATAAGCGCCCGTCGATCCCGGTCGTCTTCATCCACGTGCCGATGCCGAGTGCCTGGGCGAGCAGCCCGACGCCTCGCCCGACGCGCAAGGATTCGCCGCAGACAGGCGCACCGGCAAAGGTCCGGCGCCCCACCCTCGCCGCCATGGCCCGCGCCCTCGAGACAGCCGCCATCGTTCTCGTCCGGGAAAGCGCCCGCAGGCAAATGTCCTGATCCGGGACAAGGCAGCCGGCACGGATCTTGTGTCCATGGCCTTCTAAAAGGACACTGCCCATGGACGAAAGCCGCCGCCTCATCCTGATGACCGCCGCCCTCGCCGGCGCCGCGCCGCTCGCGGCGGGCTCCGCGATCGGCCGCGAGGCTGACGGCATGGCCGCTGCCCTCGGCATTTCGGCGCTCCCGTTCGGCCTGCGGCCCAATACGGAAGAGGACCAGTCCGCCCGGCTCGCTGCGGCGCTTGCGGAGGCGGCCCGGCGGAGCGCGCCGCTCCTTGTCCCTCCGGGGCGCTACCGCATCGCCGCGGTGGCGCTGCCCGACGGGGCGCGGCTCGTCGGCGCGCCCGGCCTCACCACCTTCGTCCATGCCGGCAGCGGGCCGATGCTCACGGCGCGGAACGCCCAGTCCATCGCCCTTTACGGACTGCGCCTCGACGGGCTGTCCCGCCCGCTGCCCGATCGCGCCGGCCTCGTGACGCTCGCGGGCGTGCGCGAGGTCGAGATCGACGGCTGCCGCTTCGAGAAGGCCGGTGGCATCGCGCTTCATCTGGCGGGTTGCGGCGGCCGCGTCACGGGGTCTGCGTTTTCGGAGGCAAGCCATTCGGCCCTGTTCTCCATTGATGCGACCGGTCTCTCGATCACCGCCAACACGGTCACCCGCTGCGGCAGCAACGGCATCCAGGTCTGGCGTTCGGAGAAGGGAGACGACGGCACTGTCGTTGCCGGCAACCGGATCTCGCACATCGCAGCCGATGCCGGCGGCACGGGCGAATACGGCAACGGCATCAGCATCTTCCGGGCTGGCGGCGTCCTCGTGAGCGGCAACACCGTGCGCGACTGCGCCCTGTCCGCGATCCGCAACAATTCGGGCTCCGCCTGCCAGATCATCGGCAACAACTGCGCGCGTCTCGGCGAGACGGCGCTGTGGGCCGAATTCGCCTTCGAAGGTACGATCATCGCCAACAACGTGGTCGAGGAGGCGATGAGCGGCATCTCCATGACCAACCTCGACCACGGCGGCCGTCTTTCGGTGTGCAGCGGCAACCTGCTGCGCGGCCTGCGCCACCGCCCCCGCTCCTATGATGGCGTGCTCGCCGGCGGCACCGGCATTCACGTCGAGGCCGAGGCGAGCGTCACCGGCAATGTCATCGAGGATGCGGAGGACAAGGGCATCAGCGTCGGCTGGTCCTGGGCGATGCGCAACATCGCCGTGACCGGCAATGTCATACGCAACGCGCGGACCGGCATCCGCGTCAGCCTCGTGCCGAAGGAGCGCAGCGCCGTGATCTCGGGCAACGTCATCTCCGGCGCCCGCGAGGGTGCCGTTGTCGGCTACGAATACGACAAGGCCGTCACGGGTGATCTGACGGCCCGCCCGGATGCGCGGGCAACCGGCATCGTGGTGACCGGAAATGCCGTCGCCTGACGCGTCAGCCGCTGGCGAGCGCCGCCGCCGGCCGCATGGTGCCGACGAGGCGGCCGTTCCAGTTGCGCATCTGCGGGCGCGACAGCGCGGCAACGGCCTCCGCCTCCTGCGCGGACAGCGGCAGGAAGCGCTCGACGAGGGCCGCCATGGCCACCTCGGCCGCCCGCGCTGCCCCATCGTCGCACTTGAGAGCGATGCCGAGGCCGAGCTCCGGAAAGGTGGCGCAATAGACGCCTTCCGCCCCGACCTTCACGAAGGCCCGCGCGCCGAGCGCCTCCATGAGGATGGTGTCGAAGCGGCCGGTGCCGGCCACCATGAAGGGGTGGGCCGCGACAGCCGCCCTGAGGCGGGCGAAGGCGGCGGCCCGCTCCCGCGTGAGGCCGGTCCCGGTGCCGATGCGGGCAAAGGCCCGGGCGAGCGCCCGCAGCGGCACGGCATAGGTCGGAATGGAGCAGCCGTCCGTGCCGCGCAGTTCGTCCCTGTGCGCAAAGCCTGTCAGCGCCTCCATCGCCGCCTTGACCTCCCGCTGCAGCGCGTGGCCGGGCTCGATGTAGCCAGCGGGATCGACATCCATGGCGCAGGCGGCGCAGATGAAGCCGGCATGCTTGCCGGAACAGTTGTTGTGCAGGACCGTCGGCTCGGCCCCGGTGCGGGCGAGCGCGCGCGCCGCTTCCTGCCCCATGGGCCAGTGGGCGCCGCATTCAAGGCAGGCTGGCTCGCGCCCCGCGCGGGCGAGCATGCGCGCCACCGTCTCGGCATGCCGCGGCTCCCCGGAATGAGAGGCGCAGGCGAGCGACAGTTCGTCGTCCGTCAGGCCATAGCGGTCGGCCGCGCCGCTCTCGATGAGCGGCAGCGCCTGGATGACCTTGACCGCAGAGCGCGGAAAGACCGGCCGGTCCACATCGCCGAGTACGAGCACCTCCGCTCCGTCGGCATCGACCACGGCGAGCGCGCCGTGGTGAACCGATTCCACGACATCGCCACGCGTGACCTCGACCAGGACAGGATCCGTCATCATGCCTTCTCCGTTTGGCGCTCTTTTGCGCAGCGACCGGGCCCCTGTCAAACTGCGGGGTTCCTTGCCCCTCGCCCGCCGACGCTTTAAAGCCCTCGGCGATCCTCCGCTCCACCATCAGGGTGTCTCGATGCGCGTCGCAATGATCGGTTCCGGCTATGTCGGCCTCGTCTCCGGTGCCTGTTTCGCCGATTTCGGCCATGTCGTGACCTGCGTTGACAAGGATCCGGCCAAGATTGAGGCCCTGACTCGGGGCGACATCCCGATCTTCGAGCCGGGGCTCGACGATCTCGTCGCCACCAATGTCAAGGAAGGGCGCCTGTCTTTCGCCACCGATCTGACGGAAGCCGTGCGCTCGGCCGACGCCGTCTTCATCGCGGTCGGCACGCCCTCGCGGCGGGGCGACGGCCACGCCGACCTCTCCTACGTCTACCAGGCGGCGCGCGATATCGCGAAGGTCATGGACGGCTATACCGTGATCGTCACCAAATCGACCGTGCCTGTCGGCACGGGCGACGAGGTGGAGCGCATCGTGCGCGAGACGCGGCCGGACGCCGATTTCGCCGTGGTTTCCAATCCGGAATTCCTGCGCGAGGGCGCGGCCATCGCAGATTTCAAGCGGCCCGACCGCATCGTCATCGGCACCGACGACGAGCGCGCCCGCAGGGTGATGGCCGAGGTCTACCGCCCGCTCTACCTCAACCAGGCGCCGATCCTCTACACCGGCCGGCGCACGGCGGAACTGACGAAGTACGCCGCCAACGCCTTCCTCGCCACCAAGATCACATTCATCAACGAGATCGCGGATCTGTGCGAGAAGGTGGGCGCCAACGTGCAGGAAGTGGCGCGCGGCATCGGCCTCGACAACCGCATCGGCGGCAAGTTCCTGCATGCCGGGCCGGGTTATGGCGGCTCTTGCTTCCCAAAGGATACGCTCGCCCTCATCAAGACGGCTCAGGACGCGGGTTCGCCCATGCGAATCGTCGAGACGGTCGCCGCCGTCAACGACCAGCGCAAGCGCGCCATGGCGCGCAAGGTGATCGCAGCCTGCGGCGGATCGGTGCGCGGCAAGACGGTGGCTGTCCTCGGCCTCACCTTCAAACCCAACACGGACGACATGCGCGAGGCGCCGGCCTTGTCGATCATCACCGCGCTGCAGGATAGCGGGGCGAGGATCCGCGCCTATGATCCGGAGGGTATGGAGCAGGCCCAGAGCCTGCTCGAGCACGTCACCTATTGCGACAATGCCTACGACTGCGTCGAAGGCGCGGATGCGCTCGTCATCGTCACTGAATGGAACGCCTTCCGCGCCCTCGATCTCGACCGGGTCAAGGGGCAGATGAAGGCGCCGATCGTCGTCGACCTGCGCAACATCTACCGCGCCGACGAGATGGCCCGCCGCGGCTTCCTGTACGTCAGCGTCGGACGACCCGACGGAGCTGCGGATGCCGACGGGCTGATGTGACGGCGGCATCCTCACGCCTTGCGATCTTCGCCATGGGTGGCATAGTCGCGCCCTGACGATCGGACAGCTGGCAGGAGCGAGAATGCAGACCTATCAAGGCGGATGCCATTGCGGCACGGTGCGCTACGAGGCGACCACGGATCTCGAGACCGTCATCTCCTGCAACTGCTCGCATTGCAGCAAGCGCGGCCTGTTGCCGACCTTCGTCACGCCGGACCGCTTCAGGCTCCTGTCCGGCGAGGATGCGCTCGAGGACTACCAGTTCAACCGCAAGGTCATCCACCACCTGCGCTGCCGCCACTGCGGCATCGAATCCTTCGCGCGCGGCAAGGCTCCCGACGGCAGCGAGATGATCGCCGTCAACGCGCGCTGCCTTGACGGGATCGATATCGACAGCCTGAAGCTGACGCCGTTCAACGGCCGGGATGCCTGAACCTCCGCAAAGGCCCGCGAGCTGCTGGGGATCGGGGGTCTCAGACGAGGGGCGACCTCGCCATGGCTGGGCTCGTTCCGGCCATCCACGCATTTGATGCTGCTCAGCTTTCCGGACATGGATGCCCGCGACAGACGCGGGCATGACCGTTATGAAAGCGGGGCTCGCCCTCAATGCGCCTCGGCGCAATGGCCGATGAGCCGGTCGATGAAGGCGCCGCAGGCTTCGAGCTGGGCAACCTCGATGTACTCGTCCGGCTTGTGTGCCTCGCCGATGGAGCCCGGCCCGATGACCACGGACGGCACGCCGGCGACCGCCTGGAAGAGGCCGGCCTCGGTGCCGTAGGCCACCTTGCCGTGCTCGTTGCGGCCGGCAAGACGCTTGGCGAGCGTGACAACCTCGTCGCCCGGCGCCGTGTCGAGCCCCGGAAAGCCGGCGAAGACGTCGAAATCGAAGCCGCTTTGCGGGTCGACGGCCTGCATGGCCGGCTCCAGCTCGCGCCGCGCATAGGCCTCGATCTCCGCAACGACGGTATCGGGATCGTCGGCACCGATGGCGCGGATCTCGAAGACGATCTGGCTCTCGTCAGGGACGATGTTGAGTGCCGTCCCGCCCGTGAAAATGCCGACATGGGCGGTCGTGTAGGGCACGTCGTAGAGCGCGTCGCGGGCGCCGCTTGTCGCGAAGCGGTCGGCGATGGTGCGGATGTGGGCGACGAGCCGGGCGCCCCACTCCACCGCATTGACGCCCTGTGGCGCGAGCGAAGAATGGCAACCCTTGCCGCGCACGCGCACCTTGAGGCTGCGCTTGCCCTTGTGGCCGATAACCACGTTCATCGCGGTCGGCTCGCCGACGAAGCAGCCCAGCGGCTTGACCTCCGCCTTCGCCAGCTTCTCGACGATGCCGCGCACGCCGACGCAGCCCACCTCCTCGTCGTAGGAGAAGGCGAGATGGATGGGCCGGGCGAGCGCGGCCGCCTTCATCGCCGGCACCCGCGACAGGCAGGCGGCAAGAAAGCCCTTCATGTCGCAGGCGCCGCGGCCATAGGCCCGTCCATCGCGCAGGACCAGGTTGAAGGGATCGTCCGTCCACTCCTGCCCGTCCACGGGCACGACGTCGGTGTGACCGGAGAGAATGTAGCCCGCCCGGTCCGCCGGCCCGATGGTGGCCCAGAGGTTGGCCTTGGCGCGCGTCGCGTCGTAGATGCGCTCGCTCGCGATGCCGTGGGAGGCGAGATAGTTCTCGACCCAGGCGATGAGGTCGAGGTTGGAGTTGCGGCTCGTCGTGTCGAAGGCGACGAGGCTGGCGAGGATCTCGGTGATCGCGGGACTGGACATCATGAACTCCGACGGGGGCCGCCTCAGCGCAGGGCGACCGTGAAGGGATCGTCCGGCTGCTCGGCGCGGACGAGATCGACGAAGCGGCGGGCGGCCGACGGAGCGGCGCCCGTCGCGGGCAGGAGGAAGGCCATCTCGTAGGTGATTTCCGGCAGGAACGGCCTGTAGACGAAGCTCGGGTCGTCTGTCAGGGACATGGGGAAGGGATTGAGCACCGAGATGCCCGCCCTGCTGCGCACCATCTCCATCACGAAGGTCGAGGTCGTCGCCTCCGCGACGATGTTCGGCTCGATGCCGACATCGGCAAAAGCCCTGTCGAACAGCGCTCGCGCCGCGAAACGCCGGGTGACGACGATGAGCGGTTCGCTGCCGATGTCGATTGGACGCACGACGGGAAGCCGCGCGAGGCGGTGATCCGGCCACATGATGCACTTGGCCTTAGAGCGGCGGAACGGCTCAGCCCGGACCCCGAGATGGGCCACCGGCGTCTCCAGCATGCCGATCCCCACATCGACGCTGCCGGCCGCCACCGCCGCAAGGACGTCGCCGCCACGGCCGATCTCGACGACGACGCGCGTCTCGGGCTCCGCGGCCACGAAACGGGCGAGAAGCGGCGCCAGGAAATGATGCGCCACGGTCGGCGCAGCGGAGATGCGCAGGAGGCTCTGCGCCCGCGGCGCCCGCGGCCAGTTCTCGAGCCGGGCGAGGCCGGCGAGGATCGGCGCCGCCTCCGCCTCCAAGGCGAGCGCATCGGCCGTCGGCACGAGGCGACCGCCGTCGCGCGAGAACAGCACCCGCCCGACCCGTTCCTCGAGCGCGGCCACGGCGCGCGAGACGGCAGGCTGGGAAATGCCGAGGCGCTGGCCGGCCGCGGTCGTCTTGCCGGTGGCGATCAGCGCGTGAAGCACTTCGAGCTCGCGCAGGCTCGGTCGCGATGATCGGCTTTCGCTATCCTCGGACGGCATAGTTCTATGCAATCTCGTTATTCTTTTTGGCGGTGACAATGCCAAGAATGAATAATAGCATCGGGCCCCAGATGAGCAAGCCACGTCGGCGGGGTGCTGCCGCTCCCCGCGCGTTTTCGTTATCGTGGTGCGCATCCACCCAGAGGAGAATGGGAATGAAAAAACTGAAACCCGCAGCCTATGCCCTGCTGCCGCTTGCCGTCGCCATGGCGCAGCCGGCTGCCGCGCAGGACACGAAAGAGCTGAAGGTCGGCGTTGCCTCCGAGGCGACCTCCATCGACCCGCACTTCCACAACGTCGGCCAGAACAATGCCCTGCGCCGCCACATCTTCGAATCCCTGATCACCACCGACGCCAACCAGAAGCTGCTGCCGGCGCTCGCCGAGGAATGGAAGGCAGTCGACGACACGACGTGGGAAATCAAGCTGCGCCCGAATGTCAAGTTCTCGAACGGTGAGGCCTTCACGGCACGGGACTATGTCTACACCATGTGCCGGGTGCCGCTGGTCGAGAACTCGCCCTCGTCGTTCACGGTGTTCACACGCGGCATCGAATCGATCGAGACGCCGGATCCGCTGACCATCCGCGTCAAGACGACGACACCGCAGCCGCTCTTCCCCAACAACATGACCACGCTCGGCATCCTCTCCGCCGCCGTCTTCGGGGCGGGCGACGTCAAGTACGGCAAGGACGGCTGCGAGAACATGGGCACGCCGCCGAAGTCGTCGGACTTCAACGACCCGGCGAAGGCCATCGGCACCGGCCCCTACAAGCTGAAGGAATATACGCGCGGCACGCATATCATCCTCGAGGCCAACGAGGGCTACTGGGGCGAGAAGCCCGTATGGCAGCGCGTCGTCATGCGGCCGATCACCAGTGCCGGCCCGCGCGTCGCGGCCCTGCTCGCCGGCGACGTCGACATGATCGAGAACCCGCCGATCCAGGACTTCGACAAGATCAAGGGTGCCGGTTTCGCCCTCGTCGAGGGCCTGTCGAACCGGATCATCTATATCCATCTCGACCAGTTCGAGGACAAGACGCCGGGCGTGAAGGGCACGGACAAGAACCCCTTCAAGGACAAGCGCGTGCGCGAGGCCCTGTCGAAGGCCATCAACCGCGAGGCCATCGTCGAGCGCATCATGGGCGGCGTCGCCAAACCCGCCGGTGAACTGCTGCCCTACCCGCTCTTCGGCACGACGAAGGATGCAAAGCCCGTCGCCTACGATCCCGAGGCGTCGAAGAAGCTGCTCGCCGAGGCCGGCTACCCGAACGGCTTCGAACTGACCATCGGCACGCCGAACGACCGCTACATCAACGACGAGAAGGTGGCCCAAGCCGTGGCGCAGATGTTCACGCGCGTCGGCATCAAGACCAATATCGACGCCATGACGGCCTCGACCTTCTTCTCGCGCCGCAACAAGCACGAGTTCTCGGCCTATCTCGCCGGCTGGGGCGCGGATTCGGGCGAGATGTCCAACTCCCTCAACGCCCTCGTCGTGACGCCGAACAAGGAGACCGGCGGCGGTCACACCAACCGCGGCCGCTATTCCAACAAGGAGGTCGACGACCTTGTGATGGAGGCGCAGCGCACCATCGACGACGCCAAGCGCGAGGAGCTGCTGCAGAAGGCGTCCAAGATCGCCATGGACGACTACGCCCTCCTGCCGCTGCACTTCGAGGTGACGCCCTGGGCGTTCAAGAAGACGCTGAGCTACACGCCGCGCGTCGACCAGTATACGCTGGTGACCGAGGTCAAGCCGGCGCAGTAACAGCGGCCGTACGAGGCTGATGACCGGACCCGACCGGCGAGCCATCGCTTGCCGGCCGGGTACCGCTTTTTTGCAAGGTCAACGACAATGCTCGTCTACGTCATCCGACGCCTGGGCCAGGCGGCACTCGTGCTGGCCGTCATGGCGACGCTCGTCTTCATCGCTGTCTATGCGGTGGGCGACCCTGTCGCGATCCTCGCGAGCCCCCAGGCGGACCAGCAGGAGCTGGAGGCGATCACGCAGCGCCTTGGCCTCGACAGGCCGCTCTACGAGCAATACGGTCTCTTCGTCTGGAATGCCCTGCACGGCGACCTCGGCCGCTCCTTCGTCTACAACGAGCCGGCGCTGACGCTGATCCTCAACCGCCTGCCGGCGACGCTGGAATTGGCGCTGACGGCCCTTGTCATCGCTGTCTTCATCGGCATCCCGCTCGGCCTCTATGCCGGCCTCAAACCGCAGTCGCTCGGCGGCCATTCCATCATGGCCGGCTCGATCCTCGGCTTCAGCCTGCCGAATTTCTGGCAGGGGCTGATGCTGGTGCTCCTCTTCTCCGTCATGCTCGGCTGGTTCCCGGCCGGCGGGCGCGGCACGACGCGCGAGCTCCTCGGCGTGCCCGTGAGTTTCCTCACCCTCGACGGGCTTTCCCACCTCATCCTGCCGGCGCTCAACCTCGCCCTCTACAAGATGGCGCTCGTCATCCGCCTCACCCGCGCCGGCACGCGCGAGGTGATGCTGCAGGATTACATCCGCTTCGCCCGCGCCAAGGGCCTGTCCCAGTCGCGCGTCATCGGCGTGCACGTCTTGAAGAACATCCTCATCCCGGTCGTCACGGTGCTCGGCCTCGAGCTCGGCTCGATGATCGCCTTCGCCGTCGTCACCGAGACGGTCTTCGCCTATCCCGGCATCGGCAAGCTGCTCATCGACTCCATCGGCCGGCTCGACCGGCCGGTGATCGTCGCCTACCTCATGCTCACCGTCGTGATGTTCGTGATCATCAACCTCATCGTCGATCTCATCTACGCCGCCATCGACCCGCGCGTGCGCCTCGAGGAGGCCAAGGCATGAGCGAACAGGCCGCCACCCCCGCGCCCGCAGCCGCCGCCCGCCCGACCGACAAGGGCGAGAGCCTGCTGCTGCGCCACGTCGCCGCCTTCTTCGAGAGCCCGCTCGCCGTCATCGGCCTTGCCGGCCTCGTTGTGCTGGTCATCCTGGCGCTCGCGGCGTCCTTCATCGCGCCGCAGAACCCCTACGACCTCGCGCAGCTCGACATCATGGACGGCACCCTGCCGCCGGGATCGGAGAGCCTTGCCGGCTACACCTACTGGCTCGGCACAGACGAGCAGGGCCGCGACCTGCTGTCGGCCATCCTCTACGGCCTCAGGATCTCGCTCGGCGTCGGCGCCATTTCCGTCGTCATCGCCTGCGCCGTCGGCGCCTCGGTCGGCGTCATCGCCGCCTATGCCGGCGGGCGCATCGACAATTTCGTCATGCGCGTCGTCGACCTGCAGCTCTCCTTCCCGGCCATCCTCGTCGCCCTCGTGCTGCTCGCCGTCTTCGGGCGCGGCGTCGACAAGGTGATCATCGCCCTCGTCATCGTGCAGTGGGCCTATTATGCGCGCACGGTGCGCGGCTCGGCCCTCGTCGAGCGGCGGCGCGACTATATCGAGGCGGCGCGCTGCCTCGCCCTGCCGAAGAACCGCATCGTCTTCCGCCATCTCCTGCCCAACTGCCTGCCGCCGCTGATCGTGGTGGCGACGGTGCAGGTGGCGCATGCGATCGCGCTCGAATCCACCTTGTCGTTTCTCGGCGTCGGCGTGCCGGTGACGGAGCCATCGCTCGGCATGCTCATCGCCAAGGGCTACGACTATCTTCTGTCCGGCAAGTACTGGATCTCGACCTTCCCCGGCATCGCCCTTGTTGCCGCCATCGTCGCCATCAACCTCGTCGGCGACCGGCTGCGCGATGTCCTGAACCCGAGGTTGTCGCGATGAGCGAACCCGTCCTTTCCGTCCGCGACCTCGTCGTGGAATTCACGGCCCGCGAGGGGGTGCTCACCGCCGTCAACGGCGTCAGCTTCGACGTCCATGCCGGCGAGGTGCTCGGGCTCGTCGGCGAATCCGGCTCCGGCAAATCGGTCACTGGCCTTGCCGTGCTCGGCCTCATCGACCCGCCGGGGCGCATCGCCTCGGGCGCCATCCTTCTCAACGGCGAAGACCTGACGAAGAAGAGCGAGGCCGAGCTGCGCCGCCTGCGCGGCCGCAACATCGCGATGATCTTCCAGGACCCGATGACGACGCTGAACCCGGTCCTGCGCGTCGACACGCAGATGATCGAGGCCATCCGCGCCCATGAGAAGGTGTCGGAGCGGGCCGCGCGGGATCGCGCCCGCGACGCACTCGCCAAGGTCGGCATCCCCTCACCCGAGGAGCGGCTCGTCTCCTATCCGCACCAGTTCTCCGGCGGCATGCGCCAGCGCGTCGCCATCGCCATCGCGCTGCTGCACCGCCCGGCCGTCCTCGTCGCCGACGAGCCGACGACGGCGCTCGACGTCACCATCCAGGCGCAGATCCTATCCGAGGTGCAGCAGCTCGCTGCCGAGAGCGGCACGGCGCTGGTCTGGATCACGCACGACCTGTCCGTCGTCGCCGGCCTCGCCGACCGCGTTGCCGTGATGTACGCCGGGCGCATCGTCGAGGAGGGCCGCGTCGCCGACGTGCTCGAGCGGCCCGCCCATCCCTATACCAACGGCCTCATCGGCTCCGTGCCGAGCCGCAACAGGCGCGGCGAACCGCTGGCGCAGATCCCCGGCATGACGCCCTCCCTCGCCAGCCTGCCGCCCGGATGCGCCTTCGCGCCGCGGTGCCCGCGGGCGGACGCCGTCTGCAAGGCCCCGCCCGGTGTGACGCATACCGGCGGCGCCCGCGCCTTCCGCTGCTTCCATCCCCTCATTCCCGTGGAGGCCGCCGCGTGACCGCCGCCCCCATCCTCGCACTCGACGGCGTCTCCAAGCGCTTCGTCCGGAAGCTCGACGCAGCCGAGAAGATTGCCAACCTCTTCGGCGCGCGGCGCCATGAGCAGGTGGTGCATGCCGTCGACGGCATCGACCTGACCATCGCGCCGGGCGAGGTCGTCGGCCTCGTCGGCGAATCCGGCTGCGGCAAATCCACGCTCGGGCGCGTCGTCGCCGGCATCCTCGAGCCGAGCGCCGGCAGCGTCTCCTACGAGGGGCAGGACGTGGCGAAGCTCACGGGCGCGGCGCGGCGCAAGGTGGACCTCGCGGTTCAGATGGTCTTCCAGGATCCGATGGCATCGCTCAACCCGCGCCTGCGCGTCATCGACATCATCGGCGAGGCGCCGGTGGTGCACGGCCTCGTCTCGCGCGCCGAGGTCGAGGACTACGTCTGCGACGTGATGACCCGCGTCGGCCTCGACCCCGCCACGCGCCGGCGCTATCCGCACCAGTTCTCGGGCGGCCAGCGAGCGCGTATCGGCATCGCCCGTGCGCTCGCAGTGAAGCCCAAGGTCATCGTCTGCGATGAATCGACCGCGGCGCTCGACGTGTCGATCCAGGCGCAGGTGCTCAACCTCTTCATGAAGCTCAGGGAGGAACTCTCCCTCACCTATCTCTTCGTCAGCCACGACCTCGGCGTGGTCGAGCACATCGCCGACCGGGTCGCGGTGATGTATCTCGGCCGCATCGTCGAGCTCGCACCGGCAGAGGAGCTGTTCCGCGCGCCGAACCATCCGTATACGCGGGCGCTGCTCGAGGAGGTGCCGCGGCTCGAGCCGAAGAAGAAGACCTTCTCGGCGCTGAAGGGCGAGCTGCCCTCGCCGTTGTCGCCGCCAAGCGGCTGCCATTTCCACCCGCGCTGCCCCTATGCCTTCGACCGCTGCCGCACGGAGCGGCCGGCGCTCAAGGCCATCGGGCCGGGGCGCGTGTCCGCCTGCCATCTCAACGACAAGGCGGCGTGAAGGTGACGACAGGGCGCAGCGTCGTGCTCGGCGACCGGCGCATCGCGCTCGCCGATGACCAGCCCACCTTCTGGGAGCGCGTTGCCGCCGACAGCTGGGAGCCCGGCACCCGCCGCCTCATCGACACGCTCGTCGACGCCTCGACGCTCTTCGTCGACCTCGGCGCCTGGGTCGGGCCGACGACGCTGCAGGCGGCGGCGCGCGGCGCGCGCGTGGTGGCGGTCGAGGCCGATCCCGCCGCGCTCGACCAGCTCGGCCGCAACCTCGCCGCCAATCCCGGGCTGGCCGCGCGAGTCACGGTGGTGCCGAAGGCGATCCATCCGGACGGTGGCACCGTCACCTTCGGTGCCCGGCGCAAGCCCGGCGATTCCATGTCGAGCCTGCTGCTCGCCGGCGCCGATACCACCTGGCAGGCCGAGGCCCTGACACCTGCCGCGCTCGCGGAGCGGCTGCCGGCCTCCCCCCGCCGCGTCATCAAGATCGACCTCGAAGGGGCCGAGTACGCGCTCCTGCCGGCCATCGCCCCCCTCGTGGCGCACGCGAACGTCGCCGTCATCGCCTCCTTCCACCCGCGCGTGCTCGCGGAGAGCGGCGAAACCGAGGTTGCCGGCGCGACGCGCCGGGCGCTCGCCGCCTTCGCCGGCTGGCGCGCCCACAGGGTGACGGAAGCCGGCGCCGCGACCGAGGCGCAGGATGCCGCCGGCATCGACGCCGTGGCGCATGACGAGTGGCTCTTCGTCAGATCGTGACGGTGAGGATATCGCCGATCGTCTCGCGGCGGTCGGCGATCCAGACGGCGATGGTCTCGCTGCGGCCGCGCACCGCGACATGACGGAAGTCGCCGCCCGGGCATTCGATGCCGGCGGCCTTCAGCGTGTCCTCCGACGTGACGAGCAGGCAACGGAACTCCTTCGTCATCTCCTCAAGCCGGCTCGCCGTGTTGACGGTATCGCCCAAAGCTGTCAGCTCGCGCTCGCCGCCGCGGCGCATGCCGCCGACGCGGCCGAGCACGGCCGGGCCGGTGTGGATGCCGAGCCCCATGCGCAGCGGCGTCGGCACGAGGCCGGCGAATTCGGCATTGAGATCTTCCAGCGCTGCCAGCATCTCGCCGGCCGAGGCAAGCGCGGCGCGGGCGCCGGCGTCGCGCTCCGGCCGGGTGCCGAAGAGGGCCATGATGCCGTCGCCGAGGAACTTGTCGACGGTGCCGCCGTGCCGCTCGATGACCGCGGTCATCGCCTCGAAGTAGGAATTGAGCAGGAAGACGGTGTCGTAGGGATACATCTCCTCGGCGAGCGAGGTGAAGCCGCGCAGGTCGGCGAAGAGCACTGTGATGCGCCGCTCGACGCCCCAGCGATAGGGATCGCGCTGGCCGACATCAGCGCCCTCGGCCGGCACCAGCAGGTGGACGCCGAGATCGGCCGTGGGCCTGAGCTGGCAGGCGAGGCGCACGTCGGGCGGCGCGTCGATGCGGGCCAGCACCGTCTCCTCCAGCGCGCCGCGCGGCGGCAGCGTCTCGCCGCCGGCGGTGACGAGGACACGGCAGGTGGTGCAGCGCCCGCGCCCGCCGCAGATTGAGACATGCGGCACGCCGTTCATTCGGCTGATCTCGAGCAAGGTTGGGCCGGGCCTTGCCCGCACCAGCCGCCCGCCGCCGTAGCTGATCCTGACCTTGGCCCTGAGGCGCGTCGCCACGCGCACGGCGATGAGGCCGAGACCCACGGCACCCAGGAAGGCGAAGACCAGGTGGTTCCCGGCCTCTGCCAGCCAGCCCGCCAAGGCGGCGGTCTCCCCATTCGGCCAGCGTGGCACCTCTCTGCCGTGATCGAGCAGCTCCAGCCGGCGGGCGGCCTCGATCCAGCCGGCGAGCGCGAGCAGGGGCAACGCCGTGGCGATGGAAAGGAGCCACGGCGCCGCCGCCGGGAACCACGCCTTCGGCCGCAGCCAGTGGTAGAGGCCGATCGAGGCATGGCCCCAGACGATGACGACGAGCAGCGACTGGCTGACGGCCGCCTCCGGCCACAGCCGCCGCAGCACCGGCTCGTAGAAGTCGTCCACGCCGGCGGCAACATGCATGCCACGGGTACCGAGGATGTGCCCCACGAGCAGCACCGGGATGGCGAAGCCGAGGCCGATCTGCAGGGCGTCGTTCACCGGCATGCGCCAGGTGCGCCGACGGAAGAGCGCCCTGACGCCGAGGGCGATATGTACGGCAAAGGCGCCGTAGAGCAGGATGGTGCCCGGTGGTGATCGCCAGAGCGCCCAGCGCCACGTCTGCACGACGTCCATCACCGCGATGCTGACGAGCCCGAGGGCGTGGTTGAGGAAGTGCAGGAGGACGAAGGCGAAGAGGACGAGCCCGGAGGCCAGGCGCAGACGCGCGAGCGACGGCAGCAGGCGCCACCCGCCTCCCCGGCCCCTCCCCGTGCCCCGCTCCACACCCTTGCCGGAGCTATCGCCCCTTGCAACCTCGGTCGCGGTCACGCGTTTCCCTCCGCAGCGGCGCGATCCATGACGGCGAGATCGACCGGCCCCGCCACGCCCTCGACCGCAACGCCCGGTACCAGCCGGAAGGCAGCCGCCGCCGCGAAGCCCTCGGCCTCGGCCCTGGCGAGCGTCGCCGCATCCGTGACCGCGCACGTGCAGCCGATCTTGTTGTGCTTCTCGAGCTTGGCGGCCAGGTTCACGGGCTCGCCGATCACGGTGTACTCCAGCCGGCCATCGTTGCCGACGGTACCGAACAGGACGCGGCCGGAGACCACCGCAAAGCCGACGTCGACCTTGCGCCCGCCGGCCGCGGCGAAGGCATGGCTGAAGCGCGCCGCCTCGTCGGCCAGGGCGAGGACCGCCCGCAGCGCATCGGCCGTCGGGGTCGGCGAGACACCCGTGCAGCCGAAGGTGGCCAGGATGCCGTCGCCGAGGAACTTGTCGATCGCCCCGCCATGCGAGGCGATGATCGCGCCCATGCGCTGCTGGTAGGCGATGAGCAGGCGCATCACCTCGTCCGGCGGATGATCGGCGACGAAACGGGTGAAGCCGCGGATGTCGGAGACGAGCACCGCCGCCTCGACCATCTCGCCGCGCCCGGGGGCGAGCCCGTCGCCGCTCGTGATGCGCCGGGCAACCGTGGGGTCGAAGAAACGAGACAGCTCCGCCGTGGCGGAGAGGCCGAGCGCCGCCGTCAGCAACTGGCGGCGACCGCGCGCAATGGCGATGGCGAGGACGCCGGTGAAGAGGAGGATGGTGACGATCTTCTCCACCTCGGCGCCGACGAGGATGCTGTTCGAGGTCATATAGGCAACGAAGTCGCGCGTTACCGGCGCGTCCACATCCGCGCCGGCCGCATCGAAGGCATAGGCCGTCATCCCCGCCCAGCCGACAGCGGCGACGACGCCGGCGAAGATGACGAGGCGTGGCTCGAAGCGCAGCGCCCTGATGGCGATGAAGAGGAAGACCAGGAGGAAGGTCGGCGCCTTGAGATAGAAGGCCGCCGGCTGCTGGTACTGCAGGTGGAAGGACCAGATGAGGCCGTAGAGCAGCGTGAAGTCGATGACGGTAAAAGCCGGCACCAGCCAGCCGTGCATCCGCCCGCGACGGGCGAGCGCGACACGGATGAGGCCCAGAACGAGAAAGATGCCGCCGACGACAGGCACGGGCCGGAAGGCGCCGATGGCGTCGAGCGCCTTGGGCGAGACAGCGTAGAGCACGTTGAAGAAGACGGCGATGGCCACGACGAGCCAGGCCGAGAGCACCTCGGCCTCGCGCGTTTCGCCGTCGACGATGCGCTGCGCGCGCTCCGGCAGGCGCCCGAAAGCACCGAGCGCGCCGAGCCGTCGCCCGGCGGAACGCGTGCTGGCTGTGCCAAGATCACCGACGGCCATGCGTTCGTTCCGCCCGTTGCCCTCGCCGGTTCCATGTTAGCGCCAGCGGATGCCGAGGCGAACGGCCGGCGCCTTCAGGAATTGCTCTGCGCGAGGCGCGCGTTGGTGCGCTCCAGCCGCTTGGCGAGCTCCCGCATGACGGCGATGGACATCTGCGGGAACTGGTTGAGCAATTCGAGAAAAACCCTCTTGTCGATGCGCAGGGCGACGATGGGCACCGCCGCCGTCACGGTCGCCGAGCGCGGCGTGTCGGACAGGATGCCCATCTCGCCGACGATGTCGTTGCGGGCGAGCTCCGCGACCTTCAGCGGCCCCGACGGCGTGTCGAGCGTCACGTCCGCCTGGCCGTCGAGGATGACATAGGCGGCATCGGCCGCATCCCCCTGCCGGAAGAACGGCTGGCCGGCGGAAAAATGCACCCGCTCGCCGGTGAAGGCGAGGAGCTTGAGCCGCGCGGGATCGATGTCCCGGAACATCGGCACCTGCCGCAGCGATTGAACTTCCGAATCCAGTGTCATCCATGTCCCCCTGCAACATTGGCCGCGGCGGCATCGGCCTCCCGTCCCTCCCGTCCGGCTGCCGGGCTGCGGCGGAGTTCCGCCCTCGCCCCATCGAAGACGATGAGCGCATCGAACCCCTCGGCCTGTTCTTCGTCCCGCAACACCGCGACGAAGCAGCGGTTCTCGAAGGTGGCGAGCAACCCTTCGCGGATATGCCGCGCCTGCTCCTCACCATAGGCCGCAAGCCCGCCATCGAGAATGAATATGTCGGGTTTCTTGACGAGACAGCGCACCAGATTGACGCCGGCCCGCTGATGCGGTGCGAGAAGCCGCCCGCCGGGCCCCACCTGGAAGCCGAGTCCTACCTTCTCCACCTCCTCGCGCAGGCCCAGTTCGTCGACGACGGCGCTGACCACGCGCATGACGCGCGACTGGGCGTCGGCGATGCCGTGCGCGATGCGGCCGAAGAGCAGGTTCTCCCGCAGGGGCGCGGCATCGCATACCGACTCGGGATCGTAGAGATCGAGCTGGCGCGCCCAGACGGAGCCGTCCAGCGCCGTGCGGAAGATGACGCGCGCCGCGACAATGGCCTGCCTGAGACGATCGTCGAGAAGGCCGAGGCGGTGGCGCGGCTCGATATAGTCAAGCGCGAGCGCGAGGAGCCGTGCGCGGTCCTCGCTGTTGAGAGCCTTCAGCCCCTTGGCCGCGACACGCCGCAGAATGTCCTCGAACTCCGGCAACTCGTCGGCATCGATGAAGGAGAACTGCTCGAAGAGGGGATGACCGGGCGGCAGGTCGCGGAAGATCTCGGTCATCGTCTCGGTGATGCGTGCACCGATGGCGACGAGATCGTCCATCAGCGCACCCCGGTCAAGCGCCTTGCGCACCACCGGATTGACCGCCCGCCCCCGCCCCGTGAAGGCCGGCCCCACGGCGACGCCGAACAGGAGGTTCTCGCCGATGCTGGCCTGAGCATTGTAGCGGCCGGGATCGAACGGCTCGACCAGGTTCTCGAGGCCCTGCTCGGCAAGCATGCTGCGCAGGCGGCGGCGGGCCTCGACCACCTTCTCTGCAAGATCGGGCATACGCTGGCTGGATACGCGGCCGAGTAGGCCGAAGCGATAGACGTCCTCGCGCATGCCGATCCGGCCGAGCGCCCCGAGCAGCAACCCGTCGAGACCATCGGCATCCTCGACGCCCAGCCGCTCGTAGTCGATCCATTCGTCCTCAAGCCGGTCGATGGGATTGCCCGTGCGCTCGGCCTCCATGCGCCGCCGGCGCGCCTGCGGTCCGTCGTCGGTCAGGCGCCTGATAGGCCGGTTGCGCAGGCCATAGATGAGGTTTTCCCGCAGCGAGCCGGGGAAGAGGGCCGGTTCCGGCCCCGCATAGGCGAGGTGCCGGCCGAGTTGGCCCTCGGAAATGCGGCCGAGGTCGCGCCCGCCGATCGTGACACGCCCGGCATATTCGTCGTGCCGGCGGGCGAGCACCCGCGCAAGTGTGCTCGGCCCCGGGCCGCCGTCACCAATGATGGCGAGCCGCACCGGGAAAGGCAGTGTGAAGGAGAATTCCTCGACGATCGGCGAGCCGTGGGGGTCGGCGATGCGCAGCCGCTCCGCGGCGATCGGTCCCGCGAGCGGCCCGTCCTCCTTCTCCTGCGCCACGAAGACGTCGAGCGGCACGAGCTTGTCGGGCAGGAACTGCTGGATGATCTGGTCGTACTTGATCTGCACGTCGAGGCGCTGCTGGTCCCAGTCGATCAGCTCCTTGAGTGGCGGCGGCAGGTCGCGGTAGGCGCCGATGACGGCGACGAGCTGGCCGATGTCCAGCTGGCCCTTGAGCGCGAGATAGCCGCCGATGGCATAGAAGAGGAAAGGCGTGATCTGCGCGAGAAGATTGTTGATGAACTTGACCATGAACTTCCACTTGTAGATGCGGAAGCGCAGGTCGAAGAGATGATGAAGCCGGTCGCCAATCTCCGCCTTCTCCCAGGCGGTGGCGTCGTGAACGTGCACGGCTTCCATGCCATCGACGATCTCGGCGATGCGCCCGGCGAGCTTGCGCGAGGCGATCTGGCGCTCCTTGCCGAGGCGCAGCTGGACCCGCCGCATGCGCGGTATGATGACGAATTGCACCCCCACCACGGCCGCTGCGAGCAGGCCGAGCCAGACGTTCTGGATGAGGATGAAGGCCATCGCCGTCGCGGCCTGGGTGCCAAGAAACAGCGGCTGGACGAAGGCATCGCCGATGAAGCCGCCGATAGGCTCGACCTCGTCCTTGATGATGGTCGCCGTCTCGGATGATTTCACCGTGCGCAGGGTCGAGGGCGTGAAGCGCAGCGTCGTCGCGAAGAGATCGAATCGCAACCGGCGCAGCATCCGCTCGCCGAGTGCCCCCTTGGCGACGTTGATGACGTATTTGAAGGCGCCGTTGATGAGGACGAGGGTGAGGAACAGCGTCGACAGCCCGAAGAGCAGGCCGAGTTGATCGACCGAGAAGCCCTCGAACAGCTCGATCGTGCCCCCTCCCATGAGGGGCGGCAGGTCGAAGGAGATGATGAAGAAGCGGGCTTCGGTCCTGCCTTCCGTGAAGGCACCGCCCTGAATGGCCTCGTTGACGATGCGCTTCGGCAGTTCCAGCGACCAGAAATAGAACGGCAAGGAGGCGATGACGACCGCGAAGATCGCGAGCTGTTCACGCTTGGAAAATCGCCAAATGTAGCGAAACAGGCTCTTGTCCAAGCCTTTCTCCTTGATTCAAGGCGCGGGCGTTGCCACTGTCCGCGACACGGGCCCATGGTGGGCATCTGTCGAGGACGGGGACGCGCGCCCGGCTGCATGCTAGAAGAAAGAGATAAGGGCGCAAACGGCCCTTATCCCCCATGGCCACATTAATCGAGACTGATCAGGAGGCTGCCGATGCGGGCAGCAGAGACGGGCACCTTGTCGCTGAACTCCGGGCAAGATGGGTACAGCCCGCATGCCGATCAAGACGGCCAGCACGCGCGTGTCCTCATCTACAGCCATGACACGTTCGGCCTCGGGCACCTGAGGCGCTCGCGCGCCATCGCCAATGCGCTCGTCGCCGAGCGGCCGGGCGTGTCCGTGGTCATCATCTCGGGCTCGCCCGTCATCGGCAATTTCGAGTTCGGCTCCGGCGTCGACTACGTGCGCGTGCCCGGCGTCGTGAAGCAGCCGGACGGGGACTACCGCAGCCTCAATCTGCATGTGCATCTCGAGGATGCCATCGGCCTGCGCAGCGCCATCATCGAGCAGACGGCGCGCACCTTCAGGCCGGACCTCGTCATCGTGGACAAGGAGCCGACGGGATTCCGCGGCGAGATCGTGCCGGCGCTGGAGCGGCTGCAGGGCACTGGTGCGCGTATCGTGCTCGGCGTGCGCGACGTGATGGACGAGCCCGCCCTCCTCGTGCCGGAGTGGGAGCGCAAGGGCGCCGCCGAGGTGCTGGAGCGCTATTACGACGAGGTGTGGGTCTACGGCCTGCGCGAGATCTACGAGCCGCTTGCAGCCCTGCCGCTCGCCAACGATATCGCCGAGCGCATCACCTATACCGGCTACCTGCGCCGCAGCGTGCCGCAGGAGCCCGGCCTGACGCGCTATCCCAAGATGACGAAAGGCCCTTTCGTGCTCGTCACGACGGGCGGTGGCGGCGACGGGGACGACCTCATCGACTGGGCGATCTCCGCCTATGAGAGCTCGACGCCACCGGAAATCCCGGCGGTTGTCGTCTTCGGCCCCTTCATCAACCGCGACACCCGGCGCGGCTTCATGGAGCGCATCGCGCGCAACCCCAAACTCGACGCCATCGCCTTCGACACCAAGCTCGAGGTGCTGATGAGCCGCGCCACGGCCGTCGTCGCCATGGGGGGCTACAACACGTTCTGCGAGGTGTTATCGCTCGACAAGCCGACCCTGATCGTGCCGCGCACCAGCCCGCGGCTCGAGCAATATATCCGCGCCGTCGAGGCCGAGCGGCTCGGCCTCGTCAACATGCTCGTCCATGAGAATGGCCATCGCGACCCGGACCGCATGGCGCGCGCCATCGACCGGCTCGCCGACCAGAAGCGGCCGTCCGAGGTGACTGTGCCCGGCCTTCTCGACGGGCTCGACGTCATCCAGCAGCGCTTCTCCTCCTGGTTGGAACGGCGCGCCGCGCGGGCCATGACCCAGGCCGCCGAATAGCCCCGCATGACGATGTCCGGTTCTTCTCGCGGCGTCTCGCCGCCGGCGCGCATCGCCATCGTGGTGAAGGGCTATCCCCGCCTGTCCGAGACCTTCATCGCCCAGGAAATCCTGGGGCTCGAGCAGCGCGGCCTTGCCCTCGCCATCTGGTCGCTGCGCCATCCGACCGAGCGCATCAGCCATCCGATGCACCGGCAGATCGCGGCGCCTGTCACCTACCTGCCCGAATATCTCTACCAGGAGCCGCTCCGGGTCCTGCGCGGCGCCCTCATCGCTCTCGCCAATCCCCGGCTCGGGAAGCTGATCGTCGCCTTCTGGCGCGACCTGAAGCGCGACTTCACACCCAGCCGCGGCCGACGCCTCGGGCAGGCACTCGTCATGGCCCGCGAACTGCCGGCCGACATCCGCCACCTGCATGTCCACTACCTGCACACGCCCGCCTCGGTCGTGCGCTATGCGAGCCTGCTCCGCGGCCTGTCCTTCAGCTTCTCGGCCCATGCCAAGGACATCTGGACGACGCCGGACTGGGAAAAGCGCGAGAAGATCGCCGACAGCACTTGGGGCGTCACCTGCACAGAGACGGGGCACAGCCACCTCGCCGCGCTCGCGCCGGACGACGGGCGTGTCCACCTTGCCTATCATGGGCTCGACCTATCGCGCTTTCCCGTCCCGCCGGCCGAACGCCCGGCACGCGACGGCAGCGATGCAGCCGACCCTGTGCGGATCATCTCCGTCGGGCGGGCGGTGGCGAAGAAGGGCTATGACGACCTCCTTTCCGCTCTCGCCGCGCTGCCGGAGGGGCTCCACTGGCGCTTCGCCCATGTCGGCAGCGGCGACATGCTCGCGAGCCTCAAGCGGCAGGCGGCGGCCAGGGGCATCGCCGACAAGGTCATCTTCCTCGGTGCCAAGGCGCAGCCCGATGTGATCAATCTCATGCGCGAGGCCGACATCTTCGTGCTGCCGGCCAAGGAGGCGAAAAGCGGCGACCGCGACGGGCTGCCCAACGTGGTCATGGAAGCGGCGAGCCAGGGCCTTGCCGTCATCGCCACCGATTTTTCCGGCATTCCCGAATTCATCCGCCACGACCGGGAAGGCTGGCTGACGCCGCCGGGCAACTGGGAGGCGCTCGCCAACGCCCTCAACCTGCTCGCGCGCGACCCTGAGGCGCGCCATCGGCTGGGGACGGCCGCCTTCAACCGCCTGCGCGACGACTTCTCGGCCGATGGCGGCATCGACCAGGTCGCGGCGCTGCTGCGCAGGAGCCTCGGCGAGAGGCCTGCCGAGGTCCCCGTCGCCGAGGAGGAGGCGCGGCCGTGAGCGGCGGGCCCGTGGCCTTCTACGCTCCGCTCAAGGCGCCGGACGATGCGACGCCGTCCGGCGACCGCCGCATGGCGCAGCTCCTTCTCGCAGCGCTGGAACGGGCCGGCTACGGGCCGGAAATTGCCTGTCGCCTCAGAACCTTCGACGGGGCGGGTGACAAGAAGATTCAAGAGCGGCTGCGGGCCGAGGGCGAGCGCGAGGCGGAGCGGCTCGTCGCGGACTATCGAGTGCTCCCACCGGCTGAGCGGCCACGCGTCTGGTTCACCTACCACGCCTATTACAAGGCGCCCGACTGGACCGGGCCGCGCGTGGCCGCGGCACTCGGCATCCCCTATGTCGTCGCGGAAGGCTCACGAGCGGCCAAGCGCGCCGGCGGGCCGTGGGCGCTGGGGCACGAGGGGGCCGAGCGTGCCCTCGACGCCGCGCGCCTCATCTTCGTCATGACGGAGAACGACCGGCCGTCGCTGGAGGCCCTGCGTCCTGCCGGACAGGAGTTGGTCAACCTGCCGCCGTTCGTCGATGTCGCTGCGGGGCCAAGCGCCGATGCGCACGGTCACCCGATCCTCCCCCGCGAGGGGGAGGTGGCGGCGAAGCCGACGGGGGGGGCGCCTCGCGCAGGCCGAACCCCACCCGTCTCGCCCCAATGGGGCGAGACACCCTCCCCTCGAGGGGAGGGATCAGCCAGGCCTGCCCGCCTGCTCACCGTGGCGATGATGCGGCCCGGCGACAAGCTGGCGAGCTATCGCCTTCTCGCGGAAGCGCTCGGCAGGCTCGGCGAGCGGCCGTGGCAGCTCACAATCGTCGGCGACGGCCCCGAGCGAGCCATGGTCGAAGCGCTCTTCACGCCCTTCGGCGAGCGGGTGCGCCTTGCCGGGCGCGTGGACGATGCGGGCACCCTCGCCCGCCTCTATGCCGGTGCCGACCTCTTCGTCTGGCCGGCCGTCAACGAGGCCTACGGCATGGTGCTCCTCGAGGCGCAGGCCGAGGGCTGTCCGGTCGTCGCGGGTGACGAGGGCGGCGTCGCAAGCGTCGTCCGCCACGGCGAGACGGGCCTTCTCACCCCGGCGCGCGATGCGGATGCCTTCGCGGCCGCGATCGCCAGCCTCATCGACGACCACGCGCGGCGCAGGCAGATGGCCGCGGCGGCGCGCCGTTTCGTGCATGGCGAGCGCTCCCTCGGCCATGCCGCCGTGATCATTGCGGATGCCCTGTCCTTCATCGGAGTACGGCCTTGAAGCGCCACGTCCTCATGGCCGTCACCCATCTCCTCGGCGCCGGGCACCTCACGCGCATGGCCGCGCTCGCCCGCGGCCTCGCCCGGGCCGGCCACCGCGTCACGCTCGCCTCCGGCGGCATGCCGGCGCCGCTCGTCCGGCTCGATGGCGTGACGCTGCTGCAACTGCCGCCGCTGCGCTCGCACGGCGTTGATTTCCGCACCTTGCTCGACGCCAACGGCAACAAGGCTTCGCCGGCCCTGATGCAGGAGCGGGCCGAGCTTCTGGCAAAGGCCGTGACGGAGGGGCAACCGGACGTCGTCATTACCGAGCTTTTTCCCTTCGGCCGCAGGATGTTGGCGGCGGAATTCATCAGATCGATTCAAGCGGCGCGCGCCCTCAAGCCGGCGCCGCTTCTGCTCGCCTCGGTGCGCGACGTGCTGGTGGCGCCGGCGCGCGCCGAGCGCATCGCAGAGGCCGAGGCGCGGCTTCTCGCGGCCTATAACGGCGTGCTCGTGCATGGCGATGAGGCCGTCCTGCCGCTCTCGGCATCCTGGCCGGTGAGCCACAATCTGCGACCACTCCTCCATTACACCGGCTATGTCGACGAGGGCGCCGACCGCCCGCAGGCGCCCGCGACGGGTGCCTTGCCGGAAGGCGATTTCATCCTCGTCTCCGGCGGCGCCAGCGCCGCGGCCATGCCACTCTACCGCGCGACGATCGCGGCGGCCGGCCTCCTGCCCGAGCACCCCTTCCGCCTGCTCATCGGCCAGAGTGTGGCCCCGGCGCTGTTCGCCGAGCTTGCAATGGCCGCCCCGGCCAATTGTACCATTGAGCGCGCCCGCCCCGATTTCAGGACCCTGCTCGCGCGCTGCGCCGCCTCGGTGAGCCTTGCCGGCTACAACACGGTGACGGATCTCATCCGCACGCGGGCGCGGGCCGTGCTCGTCCCCTTCGAGGAAGGCAACGAAACCGAACAGCGTCAGCGGGCTGAGCACCTCGCCGCCTCGGGCATCGCCGAGCTGGTGCCGCAAGCGGCGCTCAGCGGCGAGCGACTGGCGGAGGCCATCGCCCGAGCGCTCTCGCGGCCACGGCCCCAGGCGCTCGCCGTCGCGCTCGACGGGGTCGAACGAACGACGACGATCATCGAAAGGCTCTGCGCAGGCAGAAGTCGGGCCGCTGCGCCCGCCATCGTCAGCCGTGACGAGAACCGTGCCTGGGCCGAACTCGACGAGGCGCTCGATGTCCTCGCGCGCACCGGGCGGCGCGTCGGGCTGTGGTGGCGCGACGATGACGCGGTCCAACCCTCACAGGCCCTCGACAGGCTGCTCGTTCTCTCCGCGCGAACGGGCGTGCCGGTGGCGATCGCCGCGATCCCGTCGCAGGCGGGGCACGACCTTGCCGTGCGCCTCGCGGCGGCCCCCCAGGCAAGCGTGCTCGTGCACGGTTTTGCCCATGCCAACCATGCCCCGGCGGGCGAGAAGAAAGCGGAATTCGGGCCGCACCGCGACCGGGCTGAGATGGAGCGCGAATTGCGCAGCAGCCTCGCCATGGCGCGGGCCGTCTTCGGCGAGAAGCTGGTGCCGGTCTTCGTGCCGCCCTGGAACCGCTGCGTCCCGGCGCTCGCCCCCGCCCTCGCCCGCGCGGGCTATGCGGGCCTGTCGCTCTTCGGCGACCGGACGGCGCCGGACATGGCCGGCCTGCCGCTCGTCAACACCCATCTCGACCCCATCGACTGGCACGGTTCGCGCAGCCTCGCCGAGCCGGCGCGCCTGCTTGCCGGTCTCGCTGAGGCTATCCGGCGGCGTGCCGGCGGCATTGCCGATGCGGATGAGCCCATCGGTCTCCTCACCCATCACCTGGTGCACGACGAGGCCGTCTGGGCGTTCTGCGAGCGGCTTCTGACCAACTTGCGGAACAGCAGTGCCGTCGAACCCGTTTCAGCGCTTGCCCTCTTCGGCCACACGCCGCGACGCTGAACGGTGCCGCAGGCCTGAGGGACCTTGCCCGCAGCGGGTATATTTCCGTGGCGCAGCCGGCCTCACGCAAGAAAGACGTTTTCACTTTTGCGCGTGGCGCTTTAGTGTTGAAACCTCCCATGCTGGGAGGGGGCATCGGGAGGAGCTGCGTGACGCCGGGACGGGAGCACGGGAACCGCATACTGCTCAGTGTCCGCGATCTCGCCGTGGATTTCGCGGGTGACGGCGGCGGACGCTTTCGCGCGCTCGACGGCATCTCCTTCGACATCCCGGCCGGCAGCACCGTCGCCCTCGTTGGTGAATCCGGCTCCGGCAAGTCGGTGACGGCCCAGGCGATCATGCGCATCCTGCCCAGGAAGGGGCGCATCGCAACGGGCAGCATCCTCTTCGGCGAAGCGCAGCGCGGCGCCCCCGTCGATATCGCGCAGCTCGATCCTCGGGGCGACACGATGCGCGACCTGCGCGGCGGGCGCATCGCCATGATCTTCCAGGAGCCGATGACGTCCCTGTCTCCCCTGCATACCGTAGGGGACCAGGTGAGCGAGGCGCTGCTGCTGCACCGCAACGTCACGGTGCAAGAGGCTCGTGCCGAGGCCGAGCAGGTCTTCACCCGCGTCGGCTTTCCCGACCCGAAGCGCACCTTCGTCACCTATCCGTTCGAGCTGTCGGGCGGCATGCGCCAGCGGGCGATGATCGCTATGGCGCTCATCTGCAAGCCTGCGCTCCTCATCGCCGACGAGCCGACGACGGCGCTCGACGTGACGACGCAGGCGCAGATCCTCGATCTCATCCGGGAATTGCAGGCCGAGACCGGCATGGCGGTGCTGATGATCACCCATGATCTCGGCGTCGTCGCCAATGTCGCCGACGAGGTGGTCGTGATGTATCGCGGCCGCATCGTCGAATCCGGCCCGCGCGACGAACTCTTCCGCAACCCGCAGCACCCCTATCTCAAGGCGCTCATGCGGGCGGTGCCGCGCTTCGACATGGCTCCCGGCGAGCGGCTGACGCCGCTGCGCGAGGTGGCGAGCGGCGACATCATCGCCTCCGCCCCCCGCATCGAGCGCCCGGCGCCGCGCGGGCCGGTGCTCGCCGTTGACGAGGTGTCGAAGACCTTCACCCTGCGCAGCGGCTGGTTCTCGGGCGCCACGCGCAAGGTCCACGCCGTCAATCACGTCAGCCTCACGCTGACGCCTGGCACGACGCTCGGCCTCGTCGGCGAATCCGGCTGCGGCAAGACCACCCTGTCGAAGATGATCATGCGCGCCATCGCACCCGACGAGGGACATGTCTTCTTCGACGACGGCAATGGCCCGCGCGACGTGCATGCGCTCGCGGGCGACGATCTCTTCGCCTATCGCCGCGCCGTGCAGTTCGTTTTCCAGGACCCGTTCTCGTCGCTCAACCCGCGCATGACGGTCTACGAAATCCTGACGGAGCCGCTCGTCATCCACGGCATCGGCTCGCCGCAGGAGCATTTCGCCAAGGCGAAGATGCTGATCTCGCTCGTCGGCCTCGAGAAGCAGCACCTGCGCCGCTATCCGCATTCCTTCTCGGGCGGACAGCGCCAGCGCCTCGGCATCGCGCGCGCGCTTGCGCTGTCGCCACGGGTGCTGCTGTGCGACGAGCCGGTGTCGGCGCTCGATGTCTCGGTGCAGGCGCAGATCCTTAACCTGCTCAAGGACCTGCAGGCAGCACTCGGCCTGTCCTATCTCTTCGTCTCGCACAATCTCGCGGTCGTCGACTACATCGCCGACGACATCGCCGTGATGTGCCGCGGCCGCATCGTGGAGCAGGCGCCGAAGCAATCGCTCTTCAGGCGTCCGCTGCATCCCTACACGCAGGCGCTCTTGGCCGCCGTGCCGAGCCCGGACCTGAACCATCCGCTCGATTTTGCCAAGCTGCGCGGCGACCGGTTCTCGCATCCCTCCGAGTGGCCGGAGCCCTACCGGCTGACGGCGGACGGCCCCGGCGAGATGGTGGAGGTCGAGCCCGGCCACCTCGTGCGCGTGACCGACGCCGGCGCGAGGATTGCGGCATGACGGCGCTCGGGCTCATGTCCGCCCCCCTGTGTCGCACGATGGCAGGCCTCGCCTTATGCCTCGCCATGATTGCCGCCGGCGCGGGCGCGGGCCAATCGGCCCCGGCTTTGAAGGAAACGCCGTTCTTCGAAGAGGCGGTGGACAATGGCCAAATGCCTCCCGTTGCGGAACGGGTGCCGCTGGAGCCGCTCGTGGTCGACCTCGAGGCGCGCGGTCGCGTCACGGGCCGGCCGGGCGGCGCCATCACGACGCTCGCCGCCAAGGCGCGCGACATCCGCTATCTTTCGGTCATCGCCTATGCCCGGCTCGTCGGCTATGATGAACATCTCAATCTCGTGCCGGACATCCTCGCCTCCTACGAGGTGGAGGACGGGCGTCGCTTCACCCTCCACCTGCGCAAGGGGCACCGCTGGTCCGATGGGCACCCTTTCACCGCCGAGGATTTCCGCTACTGGTGGGAGGATGTGGCGCTGAACCGCTACCTGATGCCGGCGGGCCCGCCCGATTTCATGCTCGTCGACGACGAGCAGCCGACCTTCGAGGTGCTGGACGAGACCACCGTGCGCTACACATGGTCGAAGCCCAATCCCCGCTTCCTGCCGACCCTCGCCAAGCCGCTCGACCCGCATATCTACCGGCCGGCCCATTACCTGAAGCGCTTCCACGCGCGCTATACCGACCCGGAGACCTTGGCGCAGGCGGCTTCTCGGCAGAAGCTCAAGTCCTGGGCCGCGCTGCACAACCGCGTCGATTCCATGTCGGACTTCTCCGACCCCGAGTTGCCCACCCTCGACCCGTGGAAGGTCGACAACGCGGGACCGACGAGCCGCTTCGTCTTCTCGCGCAACCCCTATTACCACCGCATCGACGCGGCCGGGCAGCAGTTGCCCTACATCGACAGGGTCTATGTCGACATCGCCTCAAGCGGGCTACTCGCCGCCAAGGCCAATGCCGGCGAGGTCGACGTGCTCGCACGGGGCCTGACCATGGCCGACATTCCGGTGCTCAAGCAGGGGGAGAAGGCCAAGGGCTATCGCACACTGCTGTGGCCCATCGCCCGCGGCTCGGAAGTGGTGCTCTACCCCAACCTCAATGCGACCGATCCGGTCTGGCGGGACCTCAACCGCGACGTGCGCTTCCGCCGCGCGCTCTCGCTCGGCATCGACCGGCGCACCGTCAACAATGCCCTGTTCTTCGGGCTCGGCATGGAGGGCAACAACACCGTACGCGAAGGCTCGCGCCTGTTCGAGGAATCGTTCCGCAAGCTCTACGGCACTTACGACCCGGACGAGGCCAACCGCCTGCTCGATGAGATCGGCCTCGACCAGCGCGACGGCTCGGGCCTGCGCCTCCTGCCGGACGGGCGCCTGCTCGAGATCGTCGTCGAGGTCGAGGGCGACATGACCATGCTCGTCGACACCCTGCAGCTCATCGGCGAGTTCTGGCGCGAGATCGGGGTCAAGCTCTTCATCAAGCCGCAGGACCGGACCGTGCTGCGCAACCGCGCCTATTCCGGCCTGCCGGTAATGACCGCCGCTCCGGGCCTCGACAACGCCATTCCCACCCCTGCGATGCCACCGGGAGAACTGGCCCCCATCAGCCAGTATCACCTGTCCTGGCCCAAGTGGGGCCAATATGTGGA
This sequence comes from Chelatococcus sambhunathii, assembly GCF_001418005.1. GTDB lineage: Bacteria > Pseudomonadota > Alphaproteobacteria > Rhizobiales > Beijerinckiaceae > Chelatococcus_A > Chelatococcus_A sambhunathii. Next base: position 646,984 of record NZ_LIOL01000002.1, read on the forward strand.
GACGCACGGCAAGGTCGGCGAAGCCTGCGACATGGACGAGCCGAAGGAGCTGCTCGCCCTCTACAAGGCGTGGCTGCACACGACCGATTCTGCCGAGCAGGCCCGCATCTGGCGCGAGATGCTCGCGCTGCACGCGGAGAACCAGTGGACGATCGGCACGGTGGCGGGCGCGATCCAGCCCATCGTGCTGCGCAACGGCCTCGCCAACTTTCCGGACAAGGCGCTCTACAGCTGGGAGCCGACCTCGCTCGTGGGCATCTACCGTGTCGACGAGATATTCTGGGACCGCGCCGACCGGCGCGTGGCGTCCGCACAATGATCGGCTTCATCGCCCGCCGGCTGGTCACGATGGTGCTGACCCTGCTCGTCATCAGCCTCCTCGTCTTCCTCATCATCAAGCTGCCGCCGGGTGACTTCCTGACCAACCAGATCGCCGAGCTGCGCGCCCAGGGCGAGGCGGCGGCCATGGCCAAGGCTGAGTTCCTGATCAGGCAATACGGCCTCGACAGGCCCGTCTTCGAGCAATACCTCGTCTGGATTGGCGTCTGGCCGGGCCCCAACGGCTTCTCCGGCCTGCTGCAAGGCGACTGGGGCTGGTCCTTCGAGTATGATCGGCCAGTCAACCAGGTCGTCGGCGATGCGCTCTGGCTGACGCTGCTCGTCAATTTCACCACCGTCATCTTCGTGCATGTGGTGGCCATCCCCATCGCCATTTATTCGGCGACGCGGCAATATTCCTTCGGCGACTATCTCGCCACCTTCGTCGGCTATATCGGCCTTGCCACGCCGAACTTCCTGCTGGCGCTCGTGCTGCTCTACTACATGAACCGCTGGTTCGGCATTTCCATCGGCGGCCTGTTCGACGCCCACTACGCCAACGAGCCGTGGAGCCTCGCAAAGGTAGGCTCGCTGCTGCAGCACCTCATCGTGCCGACCATCGTCATCGGCCTGTCCGGCACGGCGGCGATGATCCGGCGCATGCGCGCCAACCTCCTCGACGAATTGTCGAAGCAATATTACGTCACCGCCACGGCCAAGGGCCTGCCGCAGACGCGGGCGCTGCTGAAATATCCCTTCCGCATGGCCCTCAACCCCTTCATCGCCGACATCGGCAACCTCCTGCCCAACCTTGTCTCCGGCTCGGTGCTGGTGTCGCTGGTGCTCAGCCTGCCGACCGTCGGCCCGATCCTGCTGGCGGCCCTCAAGTCGCAGGACCAGTTCCTCGCCGGCTTCATCCTCATGTTCGTCGCGGTGCTCACCGTCGTGGGCATGCTGATCTCCGACCTCCTGCTCGCGTGGCTCGATCCGCGCATCCGCCTCGGACAGCGCTGAGATGACGAATGTGAGCGAAATGCCCTCCCGCCGCCGCAGTGCGCATTTCGTCGACGACGCACCCTTCGATCCCGGCGCAAGTGAGCCCGGTGGCCGCGAGGATGAGCGCTTCTTCCGCGCCTCCTCGCTGACCCTCATCTGGTGGAAGTTCCGCCGGCACAGGCTGGCCGTCATCTCGGCCTTCGTCCTCATCGCCCTCTATGCGGCCATTCCCTTCGTCGAGGTGATCGCGCCCTACGGGCAGGCGCAGCGCAACGGCGACTTCCTCTATGCGCCGCCGCAGCGGGTGCATCTCTTTCACGAGGGCTCGCTCGTCGGCCCCTTCGTCTATCCCTACAGCTTCAGGTTCAACCTCGAGACCTTCACCCGCGACTACGACATCGACACGAGCCGCCCGCAGCGGCTGCGCTTCTTCTGCTCCGGCGAGCCCTACCGCTTCTGGGGGCTGTTCGATGCGCGCTTTCATCTCGTCTGTCCGCCGGAGGACGGCACCTTCTTCCTGCTCGGCACCGACAGGCTGGGACGCGACGTGTTCTCGCGCATCGTCTACGGGGCGCGCATCTCGCTCACCATCGGCATCGTCGGCATCGCGGTGTCGTTCGCGCTCGGCCTGTTCTTCGGCGGCATCGCCGGCTATCTGGGCGGCTGGGTGGATAACGCCATCCAGCGCCTCATCGAGATCCTGCGCACGCTGCCGGAGCTGCCCCTGTGGCTCGCGCTGTCGGCCGCCCTGCCGCCGAACTGGAGCCCGCTGCTCGTCTTCTTCGGCATCACCATCATCCTCGGCCTGCTCGACTGGCCGGGCCTTGCCCGCGCGGTGCGCTCGAAGCTGCTCGCCCTGCGCGAGGAGGATTTTGTCAAGGCGGCGGAGCTCATGGGGGCGTCGCGGGCCCGCATCATCGGACGCCACCTCATCCCCAACTTCATGAGCCACCTCATCGCCTCGGCGACGCTATCGATCCCCTCGATGATCCTGGGCGAGACGGCCCTGTCCTTCCTCGGCCTCGGCCTCAGGCCACCGATCACGAGCTGGGGCGTGCTGCTCAACGAGGCCCAGAACCTCGCGGCGGTGAACCTCTACCCATGGCTGCTGTGGCCGATCGCCCCCGTCATCATCGTCGTCCTCGCCTTCAACTTCATGGGCGACGGGCTGCGCGACGCGGCCGATCCATATCATTAAGGCGGCAGTCGGCGGTCGGCATCAGGCAGTCGCTTCGACGGACAGCCGATTGCCTACGGCCGCACCAGTTCCATCCTATCCACGTCCACCAGGCCGAAGTCGCTGATCTTGAGATGCGGGATCACCGGCAGGGGCAGGAAGGCGACCTGCAGGAACGGCTCCGGCAGCGTCACGCCGAGCGCCTTGGCCGCTGCGCGCAGGGGACCGAGGCCGGCATGCACCTCCTCGTACGGCCGGTCGCTCATCAGGCCGGCAACCGGCAAGGGCAGTTCCGCGCGCACCGCCCCGCCCTCGACGACGACGAAACCGCCGCGGATGGCGCCGAGCCGGTTGACGGCGAGCGCCATGTCGGCGTCGTCGACGCCGACGACGCAGATGTTGTGGCTGTCGTGGCCGACCGATGAGGCGATGGCCCCGCGCTGCATGCCGAAGCCCGAGACGAAGCCGAGGCCGATGTTGTCGTTGCGACCGTGGCGGGCGACGACCGCGACCTTGGCGATGTCCGCGGACGGATCGGCAACCAAGGCGCCGTCGCGCTCGGACATGGTCCGGCTCAGCCGCTCCGTGATGATCTTGCCGGGGACGACGCCGATGACCGAACGCTCGCCCGCTGTGCCGGCGATGGAGAAGTCCGCAGAGGCGACCTCGCGCGCCTTCATGCTGGCAAGGCCGATCGGCGCCACCGGCTCACGTTCCGCAAATAGCTCCGGCCGCACGCGCCGCCCACCGACGATGACGTCCGACACGCGGCATTCCTCGAGATGGTCGAGAAGGACGATGTCCGCCCGTCTGCCGGGCGCGATCATGCCACGGTCGACGAGTCCGAACGCGGCCGCCGCCGTCAGCGAGGCGGAGCGATAGGCGGCGAGCGGCGGCACACCGAGGGCGATCGCGCTGCGGATGAGGAAGTCGATATGCCCCTCCTCCGCGATGTCCAGCGGATTGCGGTCGTCAGTGCAGAAGGCGAGAAACGGCGACGTTGCAAGGGTGAGCAGCGGAGCGAGCGCATGCAGGTCCTTCGACACCGAGCCCTCGCGGATGAGCACGGTCATGCCCTTGCGGATCTTCTCGAGTGCCTCTTCCGCGCTCGTCGCCTCGTGCTCGGTGCGGATGCCCGCGGCGCAATAGCCGTTGAGATCCTTGGCGCTGAGCAGGGGCGCATGGCCGTCGATATGGCCGTTGGCGAAGGCCTGCAGCTTGGCCGTGCAAGCCGGATCGAGGGCGAGGACGCCGGGAAAGTTCATGAACTCGGCGAGCCCGATCACCTTCGGATGGGCCCAGTAGGGCACGAGGTCGTCGGCGTCGAGCCGCGCCCCCGACGTCTCCAGTGCCGTCGCCGGCACGCAACTCGACAGTTGCACGAAGAGGTCCATCGCCATACGCTCGGCCGAGGCGAGGAAGAAATCGAAGGCCGGGGCACCGAGCACGTTCGCCATCTCGTGCGGATCGCAGATCGCGGTCGTCACCCCGTGCGGCAGCACGCAACGCTCGAACTCCTGCGGCATCACGAGCGAGGATTCCACGTGGCAGTGGGTGTCGATGAAGCCGGGAACGGCAATACGCCCGCCGCCCTCGATGATCTCGCGTCCGTCGTAACGATCGTAGGTCCCGACGATCGTATCGCCGCAGAGCGCGATATCCGTCGGGACGAGATCACCCGTCACGAGATCGAGCATCCTGACGTCGCGCACCACGACATCCGCCGCCGTGGCGCCCCTGCCCTGCGTCACCCGCTCGCTCAAGCCAGCCCGCAACATCGCTCCCCCCGCTCGCCGCAACCGTTCTGACCATCCTAGACGCGCTCCCGACCGGCGCAACGCCCGCCGGACGCAAAAAGGCGGCCCGCATATGCGGGCCGCCTTGTCCGACGCGTGCGGCCGCACGCGCCCTCAGCTACGCGGCGCTCACTGCTTGGGCGCCGTCGTGGCCGGCGGAGCGGTCGGATCGGCTGGGCGGGTCGAGCCCGTGCTCATGCGGTCCTGCTCGGAGCGAATGTCCGCGAGGGTCTTGAAGGCCGGAGCCTGCTCAAGCTGCTCACGGGTGGCCGACAGCATGATCTTCTCGACCTCGCCTTCGGCGTTCTTCGACACCTGCAGTTCCGAGAACGGGATGGCGACATTCTTCTGGCCAATGCCGAGGAAGCCGCCGACACCGATCACGGCCGCGTCGGCCTTGCCTTCCTGATCGAGCACGACGTCGTTGATCTCACCGATCGTCTTGTCGTCCGTGCCGACCACCGACTTGCCCATCAGGTTCGAGACCATCCACTGGGCCTCGCCCTGGGCAGTCACAAAGCCGGCTGGGGCGCCAATGGCGGGGGCTGCGGCCGATGTATCCGGCGCCTTCATTTCCGTGCCGCCCTGCATGTTCGGCGCCGTGCTCGGCGCGCTCTCAGGCGCAGCGCCAGGCGCTTGCGGCTGAGTTACCGGTGGAGTCGGCTCGGGCGTCGCCGGAGCCGTGGTCTGCGCGACCGCCGGCACGGCCAGTAGCAGGGCTGCGGTAGCAACAGTGATACCGAACTTGGTTCGCATGACGGAGATCCTCTTTTCTGCCGACCATCGTCAGGACGCACGGTCCCTGCACGCAACGCCGCCATGGGCGTACGCGCTCAGGTCGGCCTGGTTCGCGTGCTTTCCGTTTTCGAACCGTGGATGCATGTTCACGCCTCGCTATCCACGTTCGCCAGATCAACATCCGAACGGCGCCGTTGGTTCCGGCGGATCGACGAAAAGTTGTCGGTATGGCGCCGGGCGGCTGCGCTAGAGATCAAGCGGGCGCGAAGACAGCCACCAGCCGTCTCCCAGAACGACCGCCGGATCGGAGCCGGACGGCACCCCCCGGTGCAGAGCCCGGACGGACATGAGCCTGCCGGCTGCCGAAGCCTCGGCGAGCCTCCCATCGACGCCGGCACTGACCGGCAAGGCCGGTGGCGCGACGGTGACGCGGGCAAGCGGCGCGACGGCGAAGACATCGCCCCGTCGCGACAGGCAGACGAGCGCGCCGCGCCCGAAGGCATCGGTCAGCGGAAAGACGATCCGCCCACCGTCCTTCACCGCCGCAAGCCACGCCTCGTCGGGGCCGGTTCGGGCCGCCTCGCAATAGACCGCGTCACAGACACGCAACGGCCCGGATGGCTTTTCCGTCACGCTCGCCTGCGGCCACGGCGCGAGAGCAGATCTTGCCCGCTCGGCAAGCACGCGATCGCCCTCATGAGCATCCACACGACCCGTTCCGCCCACGAGTTCCGCCATGACGGCGCTGTAATAGCCGGTGCCGCAGCCCATGTGGGCGACCGTCTGGCCAGCGCGAAGGCCGAGCGCTGCAATGCCAAGGGCGTGCCGCGAGGGTTCGCCATCATCCCTTCCGCGCACCGGCTGGCACTCGATCGCGATGTCGGAATAAACGTGCCGCAGATCGGAATCAGGCGTCATCTCGCTGCCGAACGGCGTCACGAGGCGCCAGGGGCCAGGCCCCAGGAAACGCTCGCGAGGAACCGCCGCGAAGGCGTCGCGAAGCCGCGGGTCACTCACGACGAGGCGCATCGTGACCTGCCGGGCGTAGCGGTGCCTCAGACGGACGACGTCGGCCTGCACCTTGCCTCCGGTCGGTTGCGGCATCTTCTGCCATGAGGGGCCGGGCGAGGCGCTGCTCATAGCCCGACATTCTGACAGTCTGATGAAGCTGCCCGCCGTGGCAAGGGCGATCCGCCACGAAGAAAAGGCGCGGCACCCGGATGCCGCGCCTTTCGCTCTCAGCCGCTGCCCGGGCTCAGCGCGCCGCGACCACCATGATCTCGACCCTGTAGGCCGGCGTCGCGAGCTTGGCCTCAACGGTGGCGCGGGCCGGCGTATTGCCCTGCGGCACCCAGGCGTCCCACACCTCGTTCATCTTGGCGAAATCGGCCATGTCGGCCAGCCAGATGTTGGCCTTGAGGATCTTGGTCTTGTCGGTACCAGCCTTCTTCAGCGTCTCGTCGATCTGGGCGAGGATCTGGCGGGTCTGGCCGGCCGTGTCCTGCGAGGTGTCGTCGGCGACCTCACCCGAGAGAAAGACGAGATTACCGTAGGCCACCGCCTCGCTCATGCGTGGGCCGACGCCGATGCGTTCGATCGAAGACATGTTCACTCCTGAGGGTCAGACAAACGGACGCCTCCGCTTACCCTGCCCCGCCCGCCGCGGGAAGCCCCCGGTGGGTACAACGGGCCCGTGCCGCCTCAGCCGCGGCCGACGAAAGGCATCTTCGTCGCCATCACGGTCATGAAGAGGACATTGGCCTCGAGCGGCAGGCTCGCCATGTGCAGCACCGCATTGGCCACGTGGGCCACGTCCATCAGCGGCTCCTTCCTGATGGAGCCGTCCGCCTGTGGCACGCCTTCGGCCATCTTGGCGGCCATGTCGGTCGCCGCATTGCCGATGTCGATCTGCCCGCAGGCGATGTCGTATTTGCGCCCGTCGAGCGAGGTCGAGCGCGTGAGACCGGAGATCGCGTGCTTCGTCGCCGTATAGGGCGCGGAATTGGGTCGCGGCGCATAGGCCGAGATGGAACCGTTGTTGATGATACGTCCGCCACGCGGGTTCTGATCCTTCATGATCCTGAAGGCCTCCTGCGTGCACAGGAAAGGCCCGGTGAGATTCGTATCCACCACCGCCTTCCACTGCTCGAAGGTGAGATCCTCGAGCGGCAGGCCGGGCGCCGAGACGCCGGCATTGTTGAACAGCACATCGAGCCGCCCGAAACGCTCCTTGCAGGCGGCGAAGAGAGCCTTGACGGACGCCGGATCGGTCACATCCGTCGAAACGGCCAGCGCCTGCTCGGCGGGGGCGCCCGCGAGGCGGATCGTCTCTTCCAGCGCCTCCTTGCGGCGGCCGGCGAGGACGACGCTGTAGCCGTCCTTCAGGAAGGCGAGCGCCACCCCCCGCCCGACGCCGGAGCCCGCCCCCGTGATGAGTGCCACCTTGCCCTTCGATGCCATGCGACGTCTCCCTGTCCCCGGCCGCCCCGCGGCGCTGGTCCGATCTGAACCGGTTTAATGGGGAAAGACTAGCCCGTGCCTGCGGCAATGTGGAAGCCGACGGGCGGCATGCCGGCAATGTGGAGAGGGAATGCTACGAGGCTGCCTCGAACTGGCATGGACATGCCGAGTCACAAAGCAAAACGGCGATCCCGCAGGGGATCGCCGTTTTGGAGCCACCGGCTCGAAATCATGGTGCGGTCGAGAGGACTCGAACCTCCACTCCTCTCGGAACTACCACCTCAAGGTAGCGCGTCTACCAGTTCCGCCACGACCGCAACCGCTTCATGGAGACGCCCGTCTCCGGAAGCGGGCTGGGATGTAACAGATCGGTGTCGGCTCCACAAGTACCCCATTGCGGCCTGTGCAAAACGCCTCGCAGCACCGCAGAGGCCCCGTCCCGGCCGACGCCTGCTCCGTCGTTTCCCTGGCTCTTCGGGCACTCCGTCGGGGTTACGGGGCGGTGCCGCCACTTTCGAACTTGTCGAACGCCAAATCCCGCCCCACTTTCTGCGGCGGAGCCGCGCGGTCGCGTCGGCTTGCCACGGGATGGGGACGACTTCGTTGCTGAAGGCGAGAGACGAGTTGGGCGGACTGATGCTGCCGCAGGCGGGCGCGCCGCCCGTGGAGTGGCGCATCAGCGACGGCCGTGTCGGCTACGAGGAGGCCGTGGCGGCCATGGAGACCCGCGTCGCGGCGATCGCGGCAGGCGAAGCACCCGAATGCGTCTGGCTCCTGGAGCATCCGCCGCTCTATACCGCTGGGACCTCGGCCAACGACGCCGATCTCGTCGAGCCGTGGCGTTTCCCCGTCTTCCGCTCCGGCCGCGGCGGCCAGTTCACCTATCACGGGCCCGGCCAGCGCGTCGCCTATGTCATGCTCGACCTCTCGCGGCGCACGCCCGATCTTCGGGCCTTCGTCGCGGCCCTGGAGGCCTGGCTGATCGCCACGCTCGACGGCTTCAACGTGCGCGGCGAGCGGCGCGAGGACCGTGTCGGCGTCTGGGTGCGTCGCCCTGAGAGGGGGCCGGCCGTCGAGGACAAGATCGCCGCCATCGGCATCCGCGTGCGCCGCTGGGTCACCTTTCACGGCATCAGCCTCAACGTCGAGCCGGACCTTTCGCATTTCTCCGGCATCGTGCCCTGCGGCGTGCGCCAGCACGGCGTCACGAGCCTCGTCGATCTCGGCATTCCCGTCACCATGCCGGAGGTGGATGCCGCGCTCAGGGCGAGCTTCGAAGACATCTTCGGACCGGCCATTCCCGTTCCGGCCTGAAGCCGGCCCGCCCGTCAATCCCGGAAACACCCTCTCCAAATGCGCCTTGGTATCGGCGCACGTTGCCGGATGGCGGGCACAGCGCCATAGTCCGCGCAACGGCCCGCAACGCGGGCGAATAGCTGTTGGGGAGGGACGCGTGCCGGCCATCGAGAGCGCGATCGATTCGACATCCGCCGATTTTCGCGCCAATGCCGCTGCCTGGGCCGAGCTCCGGGCGGAACTCGACGCCCGGCGAGCCGCCGTAGCGGCCGGCGGGCCGGCGAAGGCACGCGAGCGGCATCTGGCGCGCGGCAAGCTCCTGCCGCGCGAGCGCGTCATGCGTCTCATCGATGCCGGTTCGCCCTTCCTTGAAATCGCGCCGCTCGCGGCCTTCGGCATGTATGGCGATGCCATCCACGGGGCCGGACTGATCGCCGGCATCGGCCGGGTCGAGGGCCGCGAGGTCATGATCGTCTGCAACGATTCGACCATCAAGGGCGGAACCTACTATCCGATGACGGTGAAGAAGCACCTGCGCGCGCAGGAGATTGCGCGCGAGAACAGACTGCCCTGCATCTACCTGGTCGACTCAGGCGGCGCCAACCTTCCGCACCAAACCGAGGTATTCCCCGACCGGGAGCATTTCGGCCGCATCTTCTACAATCAGGCGACGCTGTCCTCGCTTGGCATCCCGCAGATCGCCGTCGTCATGGGCTCGTGCACGGCCGGCGGCGCCTATGTGCCCGCCATGTCCGACGAGACCATCATTGTGCGCCGGCAGGGCACCATCTTCCTCGGCGGCCCGCCGCTGGTGAAGGCTGCGACCGGCGAGGTCGTCTCGGCCGAGGAGCTCGGCGGGGCCGACGTGCACGCCCGCCAGTCCGGCGTCGCCGACCACTATGCGTTGGACGACGTGCATGCCCTGGCGCTCGCCCGCCGCATCGTCGCCAACCTCAATACGGTGAAGAGGAGCGACATCGCCCTGACGACGCCGGCCGAGCCCGTCTACGACCCGGCCGAGCTCGAGGGTCTCGTGCCCACCGACCTCAAGAAGCAGTATGACATCCGCGAGGTCATCGCCCGGCTCGTCGACGGTTCCGAGTTCGACGAATTCAAACGCCTCTACGGCACGACGCTGGTAACCGGCTTCGCCCGTATCTGGGGCATTCCCGTCGGCATCATCGCCAACAACGGCATTCTCTTTTCCGAATCGGCGCTCAAGGGCGCCCATTTCATCGAATTGTGCTGTCAGCGGCGCATTCCGCTCCTCTTCCTGCAGAACATCTCCGGCTTCATGGTGGGACGCCAGTACGAGGCCGGCGGCATTGCCAAGGATGGGGCGAAGCTCGTCACGGCGGTGGCCTGCGCCCGCGTGCCGAAGATCACGGTGCTCGTCGGCGGCTCCTTCGGCGCCGGCAACTACGGCATGTGCGGGCGGGCCTATTCGCCGCGCTTCCTCTTCACCTGGCCCAACAGCCGCATCTCGGTGATGGGCGGCGAGCAGGCGGCGAGCGTGCTCGCCACCGTCCGGCGCGACAACATCGAGGCCGAGGGCAAATCGTGGAGCGCCGAGGACGAGGAGGCCTTCAAGGCGCCCGTCCGCGAACGCTACGAGGAGGAAGGCAGCCCCTACTACGCCACCGCCCGCCTGTGGGATGACGGTATCATCCTGCCTTCCGAGACACGCCGCGTCTTGGGTCTCGCCTTCTCGGCCTGCCTCAATGCCCCGGTGGAGGAAACGCGCTTCGGCGTCTTCCGCATGTGAGGACCAGCGAAACGTCCCGCAGCCAGACGGGCAAGCAGCAGCGCCGGAAGAGCCGGAGTTTTCCGGCCCTATTTGAACGGAAAACGGCCGCGGCCGCGGCATCATGGGCGTCTCGCGCCATATTTCCGCCGGGAGCGGGGCGGACAAGGCGCTGTCCCACCTGCCGAAAACCTTCATGAAAACCCCTGTCCTCCTCGTTTCGCTCGCCCTGGCGCTCGGTGCCTGCACTCTGGCGGGCGCCAGGCGCCAGAGTGTCGATTTGATCTCTTCCGAAGCTGCCCCGGCCGCGGCCGGGGCCGTTTCGCGCTTCCGGGCCGCAAGTGGCCTGGGGCCGGTGATGCCCGACGAGACGCTCAATGCGGCGGCGCGGCAGCAGGCCCGCGCCATGGCAGAGAAGGACGTGCTCTCGCATGATGCCGCCGGCTCGTTCTGGAGCCGCATGAACGGCACCGGGCAACGCTTTACGCACGGGGCGGAGAACATCGCGATGGGGCAGCGCTCGCTCGACGAGGTGATGGACGACTGGCGCCGTTCGGCGGAGCACCGCCGCAACATGCTACAGAACCCCGCCTCCCACATCGGCTTTGCCCACGCCCGGGCGGGCGGGCGCGACTATTGGGTGCTCGTCGTCGGCGGCACGGCGCCGCGCGGGCCGCAGCTCGGCCTGTGAGACTTCGTCTTCGCCCCTGAGGCGATCGGGCCACAGCGTCGGCATCGTGCAACAAAGCCGCGCGTGGGCGGTTGTCTTCCGCAAGGACGGCACCTAGAAGGGCGTCGAACCTCACACAGCGGGCGGATCAGCATGGTGAACGTCGAGCACGAGACGGCGCCCGAGGCGCTCGCGTTCCGGGACGAGGAAGGCAACGTCAATCCGACCTTCCTGGCGAGCGTCTCCGAGGCCATTGCCGACGGCAATGCCGAGAATCTGCGCCGCCTCGCCGCCCCGCTCCACGAGGCCGATCTGGGCGCCCTCATCGAGGCGCTCGACTATGACGACCGCCCGCGGCTCGTCGCGCTGCTCGGCAGCGATTTCGACTTCGCAGCCCTCACCGAAGTCGACGACGCGATCCGCGAAGAACTGCTCGAGAGCATCCCCAACGCCAATATCGCCGAGGGGGTGCGCGAGCTCGACGTCGATGATGCCGTCTACATCCTCGAGGATCTCGACGAGGCCGACAAGGCCGAGGTTCTCGAGCAGTTGCCGCCGCCCGAGCGCGTGGCGCTGCAGCGCTCGCTGGACTATCCGGAGGATTCGGCCGGGCGGCGCATGCAGACGGAATTCATCGCCGTGCCGCCCTTCTGGACGGTGGGGCAGACCATCGACTACATGCGCGAGACCGAGGACCTGCCCGACACCTTCTATGAAATCTTCGTCGTCGACCCCGCCTACCAGCTGATCGGCACGGTGCCGCTCGACCGTCTCCTGCGCACCAAGCGCCCGGTGAAGATCAGCGACATCATGAACGAGGACCAGCATCTCATCGAGGCGACCGACGACCAGGAGAAGGCGGCACGGCTGTTCCAGCGCTACAACCTCGTCTCCTGCGCCGTCGTCGACGAGGCCAAGCGCCTCGTCGGTGTGATGATGGTCGATGACATCGTCGACGTCATCGAGGAGGAGGCGGACGAGGATTTGAAGGCACTCGGCGGCGTCAAGGGCGACGAGGAGCTGTCGGACACCATCTGGTACACGGTGCGCAGCCGTTTTCCCTGGCTCTTTGCCAATCTCGTCACGGCCATCGTGGCCGCCAACGTCATCCACCTGTTCGAGGGCTCGATCCAGCAGATGGTTGTGCTTGCCGTCCTGATGCCGATCGTCGCCTCCATCGGCGGCAATGCCGGCACCCAGACGATGACGGTGACGGTGCGCGCGCTTGCCACACAAGAGCTGCGCCGCTCCAACACCTGGCGCATCATCCGCCGCGAGGTCGCGGTCGGCATCTGCAACGGCGTGGGCTTTGCCATCATCCTCGGCACGGTGGCCGTGGTGTGGTTCGGCATCCGCGACCTCGGCTTCGTCATCGGCCTCGCCATCCTCACCGTCTTGTCGGTGGCGGCGCTGGGCGGCATCCTCATCCCGCTGACCCTGAATCGGCTCGGGGTCGACCCCGCCGTATCGTCAGGCCCCTTCGTGACGACGACGACGGACGTGATCGGGTTCTTCGCCTTTTTGGGGATCGCCACCCTGTGGTTCGGGCTTTCGTAAAGGGTTCGTCAATCTATTGAAACGAATCGTCGCGGCATGTCCCTTCCAATGAGCGCCCGCCGCCCGATGCTCCGCCGTCTCGCCGTCACCTCCCTCGTCGCCCTCGCCCTCGTCGCCTGCTCCTCGATCGACACGTTCTATCCCGACAAGGGTGACCGCAAGCCGCATCCAGGCGTCGCCAAGGCGCATCGCTACCCGATCCAGGGGATCGACGTCTCCCGCTGGCAGGGCGATATCGACTGGGCGGCCGTGCGGCGCGCCGGCACGCAGTTCGTCTTCATCAAGGCGACCGAGGGTGGCGACCACATCGACCCGAGCTTCTACAAGAACTGGGCGGGAGCGCGTGCGGCCGGTATCCCGCGCGGCGCCTATCACTTCGTCTACTGGTGCCGTCCGGCACACGAGCAGGCGCAGTGGTTCCGCCAGCACATACCGAACGACCCGGACGCGCTGCCGCCCGTCCTCGACGTCGAGTGGAACGGCCATTCCAAGACCTGCCCGCAGAAGGTGCCGCGCGAGGTCGCGCTCGAAAAGATCCGGCTGATGCTGGCCGAGCTCGAGGCGCATACCGGCAAGCGGCCCATCATCTACACCGACATCACCTTCCACCAGGAGGTGCTGGAGAACGAGCTGCCCGGCTATCACTTCTGGCTGCGCTCCGTCGCCGCCGAGCCGGAGGAACGCTACAACAATCGGCGCTGGAGCTTCTGGCAGTTCACCACCACGGGCCGCGTGCCGGGCGTGACGGGCGACGTCGATCGCAACGCCTTCTACGGCACGGCCGACATGTGGGAGAAGTTCAAGAAGGGCGAGCTCTGAGGACCGGCCGGCGGGCGCTCGCGGGCCGGGGCACCGGCCCGTCTTCCGTCGCCTACTGCCAGAAGCGCTCGATCAGCTCCCTCGCCTGCTCGCGCAGACGCCGTGTCTGGCGCACGGTGAGAAGCATCATGTCGAAATACCAGCGAGGCGTGCTCGCCGTCGTAGCGAGGAATACAGCGCCAACCTCCTGCTCCTCCAGCCAGTAGGCTGCGAGCGGATGGTTGGGCTGGGCGCAGGAATCGAGCCGCGTATAAGCCTTCTCGTCCAGCGTGCGGCGCAGGAGGTGAAGATCGAGCAGCGTGCCCGGGCTCGCCTGCGAGAAGCTCTCGTCATAGGCGCTCTTGGCGGCATAGACGACGCCGCTACGCACCAGATTGACGTTGATCGCCACGGCCCGGCCGGCGATGGCCAGAACATCGAAGGCGACGCCATCGGCGACGCGCTGCGGCCCGAACAGGCGCTCGCCGAACCCTTGAGTGGCTTCGCTCTTGGCAAGGGCGGTGCCCGCGGCTCCCTTCCAGCCGGCCACCTCGAGGGCGAGGAAATCCGCATAGGCGCGCGCCGCCTCGGGGCCCGGCCCCGGAACACTGTGGAAGGTCACATCGCCGTGGGATGCGAGAAGCTGCTCGGCGCGGCGCAGGTTGCGCCGTCTCTTGGACGAGTAGCGAGCAACATAGGCATCGTAGGAAAGGTCGCTCTCGACGGCCGGCCGCGCGTATCCGTACAGCCATGCGTGACTGAGGCCCTGCCTGGCCATGACGTTCTCAAGTGCGATCGACACGCCGCGCCCACGCGGCAGGCGGGGGCACTTGAGGACCGCGCCGCCCCGGCAGAGGTTGCCGAGATCGCCGAGGAAAGCCTCCCACACGCCTTCCGGATCGCTTTCGCAGATCAGGGGCGCGCTGGTGGCGGAGAACATATGGTTGACGTAGAGGCTCGGCAACGGCCAGAGGACGCCCTGCCTGAGCGCGCCGAACTGCAACGGGAACAGCCCGGCGAGTTCGCCCCCTTCCCTCCCGTCGCGCCAGATGGCGACGACCCAGAGCGTGCCCCCCTCGAGATGGCGGGCGGCCGCCAGCAAGGCGTCCGGCTCGTAGAACGGATTGGGCTCGATCGCCGACTTCGCCAGCCGCTCCCAGGCCTCGCGATGCGGCAGCAGGTCCGCCACCGTGGTCATGACGCAGCGATAGGTGGCATTGGGTGGATGCACGCTCCCGTGAATTGCGATCCTCATCGTTCCCCCCGAACCTGGTATGCTCTTGAGATCTGCTCCCCGATCACGATTGGCCTCTCGTTCCGACGCCATCGCCCGAGGCCGTCGCCGCGCGCAGGTGACCGCCAAGGAGGAGCCACGCACCGATGCCGAGGATCGCCGTCGTCGCCGCCATGGCGGCAAGGGAGGCGAGCCCCGCCCCCACGATGCCGAGGATCGGCACCAGGGCGAGCCCCGTCGCGACATTGACGACGAGCCCGGCGAGCTGGCCGACGAAGGTCCAGCGCTCGCGCCCGAGCACGTTGAGCAGGTCGTCGGCCGGCCCGACCGCGGCGCGGAGCACCTGCGCGGCGATGAGCAGCGGCAGCACCGCCGTGCCGGCGACGAAGGCCGCGCCGAAAAGGCCGAGGACGAAACCGCCGATGAGCCACAGCACGAGGCCGCCGACGAGCACCGGCACCAGCGTGACGATGGCCGCATGGACCGCGCGGCGCGCGAGCGCATGCCGGTCGCCGCTCGCTGCCATGGTGGCGAAGCGATAGCCCATTGCGGCACTGACCGAATATTCGACGAAGCCCAGCACCGAAGCGACACGGGTCGCGGCAAAATAGATGCCGACGGCCGCCGGCGGCAGAAAAGCGCCGAGCACGATGGTGTCGCCATAGGTGCGCAGAAGCCGCGCGCCGTCAGCGAGAAAGAGGAGGCCGCCCGAACGCAGCCATAGCGGCAGCACACGGCGCAGGTTCTTCTTCGGCCCATCCGCCCGAGGCAGACGGCGCATGAGAAGGACGTGCTGGACGGCAGCCGCGATGACGAGGGCGACGAAGGTGGCCGCCATCGCCGTAACGGCCGTGCCCGGCCAGCCGAGGCCATGGACGCCAGCGACCAGGCCGAGCACGAGAAGCTGCCGCAGGATGTAGGGCGGGATGAAGGCGAGGCCGAGCCAGCCGCGCGAGCGTGCCGTGCCCTCGAGCAGGTCGGCATAGGCGAAGACGGGCACGCAGGCGGCGGCGATGAGGAAGGGCGCAACCCCGCCGGCCCAGCCGCCGGCAAGAAACGTCACGGCGGCGCCGACAAGGGCGAGAACGCCGGAGACGAGGGCGACGACCCGCCGCCCGACGGTGAGGAAGGCGTCGTGCAGGGCCATGTCGCCCTTCTGCCGGTAGCGCGGCAGGAAGCGCACCACCGTCTGACTGAAGCCGAAGCAGCCGGCGAAACCGCCGATCGTCACCCAAAGCCACGCCAAGGCGAAGATGCCGTATTCGGACGCGCCGAGGGCCCGTGCCAGCGCGAATTGCACCACGTACCCGATCCCCGCCGAGGCGACGCGAATGGCGAGCGTGGTCGCCGCCGACAGCACCTGACGCGAGGCCAGCCTTTGCGCCGCGCGGCGCCATCCCGCGGGAGCCTTCGGCTCGAGATGCTGCGGGGACGGTTGCAAGGGCGCTCCGGGGGCTTTCGGCACAAGGATGACCTCGAGGCTAGCCGCTCTCGCTTAACGACGGGCTAATGGGTGTGCGCGGGGCCGAGGCACCGGCTTGGCATCGACGCACGGCAGCATGCGCTG
Organism: Chelatococcus sambhunathii; assembly: GCF_001418005.1. GTDB lineage: Bacteria > Pseudomonadota > Alphaproteobacteria > Rhizobiales > Beijerinckiaceae > Chelatococcus_A > Chelatococcus_A sambhunathii. The sequence continues at coordinate 663,335 of NZ_LIOL01000002.1, forward strand.
ACAGGGTTCCTCCCAAACGCGTATAAGGGATTTAAGACGAGAGGAGGAAGCCGCCATGCTCAGCAACCGTCCGCAGGACTTCAACTTCGACCTCGGCGAGACGGCCGACGCCATCCGCGAGACGGTACACGCCTTCGCGCAGGACAAGATCGCCCCGCGCGCCGAGGAGATCGACCGCACCAACACCTTCCCGCGCGACCTGTGGCCCGAGATGGGCGCGCTCGGCCTGCACGGCATCACCGTGGAGGAGGAATTCGGCGGCGCCGGCCTCGGTTATCTGGAACATTGCGTGGCCATGGAGGAAGTCTCGCGCGCCTCTGCCTCCGTCGGCCTCAGCTACGGCGCCCATTCCAACCTCTGCGTCAACCAGATCCGCCGCAACGGCACGGCCGAGCAGAAGCGTCGCTACCTGCCCAAGCTCATCTCGGGCGAGCATGTCGGCGCGCTGGCGATGTCCGAGCCCGGCGCCGGCTCCGACGTCGTCTCGATGAAGACGCGAGCGGAAAAGCGCGGCGACCGCTACGTCCTCAACGGCAACAAGATGTGGATCACCAATGGGCCCGTCGCAGAGACGCTCGTCGTCTATGCCAAGACGGACCCCGAGGCCGGGCCGCGCGGCATCACAGCCTTCCTCGTCGAGAAGGGCATGAAAGGCTTCTCCACTGCCCAGAAGCTCGACAAGCTCGGCATGCGCGGCTCCGACACCTGCGAGCTCGTGTTCGAGGATTGCGAGGTGCCGGAGGAAAACGTGCTCGGCACGGTCGGCAAGGGCGTCAACGTGCTCATGTCCGGCCTCGACTACGAGCGCGTGGTGCTGGCGGCCGGGCCGCTCGGCATCATGCAGGCCTGCCTCGACGTCGTCATGCCCTATGTCCACGAGCGCAAGCAGTTCGGTCAGCCGATCGGCTCGTTTCAGCTCGTTCAGGGCAAGCTTGCCGACATGTACGTGACGATGAACGCCTGCAAGGCCTACGTCTATGCCGTGGCCAGGGCATGCGACAGGGGCGAGACGACGCGCGAGGACGCGGCCGGCGCCATTCTCTATGCCGCCGAGAAGGCGACGCAATGCGCCCTCGATGCCATCCAGCTTCTCGGCGGCAACGGCTACATCAACGACTACGCGACGGGCCGCCTGCTGCGCGACGCCAAGCTCTACGAGATCGGCGCTGGCACCAGCGAGATCCGCCGCATGCTCATCGGCCGCGAGCTGTTCGAGAAGACGAAGTAACCGCCGGCGGGCGCGAATCATAACCGCGGCGCTGCAATCGGCCATGACGTGCGACGGCTCCCCGTGTCATGCCCGCGCTTGTCACGGGCATTCACGCTTTTAAGAAAAGAACAACGTCAAAGACGTGGATGGCCGGGACGAGCCCAGCCATAACCTTGCAGAGTGGACCACGAGCGCTTTCGAACTAGGCCGTAAACCCATAAACGGCTCTGGGTTCCCTGACGGTGGCGATTGTGATTCAAGCTCCTTTTCGGGAGCTTTGCGATGGGCCGCTACGATCTGACGGATTTCGAATGGGAGGCGATCCGGCCTCACCTTCCCAACAAGCCGCGGGGCGTGCCTCGCGTGGATGACCGGCGGGTGCTCAATGGCATCTTCTGGTGCCTGCGCTCGGGCGCGCCGTGGGCGGACATGCCGGCGCGCTACGGGCCGCCGACCACGATCTACAACCGCTTCAACCGATGGCGGAAGGCGGGCGTCTGGGATCGGCTCATGGACGCGATCACAAGGGCTTACGATGGTGACGTGCAGATGATC
>NZ_LIOL01000003.1 GCF_001418005.1 Chelatococcus sambhunathii
CGAGACCGATCGTGTCGCCGATGGTGGCCGCCGTCGCCGCCCATCCGATGGAGGCGATGACGAGCAGTTCCGGCGTGCGGGCAAGACGGCTCATCAGCGGATCGGCCAGATAGCGAACGAACAGGACGAGCAGCACCACGACCGCGAAGAGCGAACCGAGCACCATGGCGAGGTCGCCGAGCCCGCTACCACCCTGAGCGGCGCCGATCCCGATCGTGGACAGGACCACCATCGCGATAACCACCACGATGTCCTGAACGATCAGGAAACCCAGAGCGATTCGGCCATGAAGCGTCTCCAGCTCACGCTTGTCACTCAGCAGCTTCACCACGATGATCGTCGAGGAGAAGGTCAGCGCGACCGCCACATAAAGGCTGGTGAGCCAGTCGAGCCCAAGCGCAAGGCCGATGAGGAACCCGATGCCCGCGGTGAAGGCGACTTGACCGAGACCGGTGGCCAGGGCGACGGGCCCCAGGGTCTTGATCAGGCGCCAGTCGAGTTTGAGGCCGACGAGGAACAGCAGAAGCGCCACACCGAGTTCGGCCAGGAAACGGATCTGGCTCGCCGTCTCGGCACTGCTGTCGAAGAACGCGGCCGCCGCGATGCCGACGGCGATGAAGCTTACGATGACGGGCTGCCGCAGCACTGCGCCCAATAACCCGACGGCGGCGGCTGCCAGCAGCAGCCATGCGATCTCCTGGAAAACGACGTCAGCCATGTAGCTCGGATCCCTGCCTCGTGCCGTCGGACCGCTGACTGTTCTCCTTCGATCCTACGTCATTTCCCGCATCTTACTTCGGCTTATCGGGAGACGAGGCGCTTTTCGACCTCCACGATCACGAGGAGCACGATGCCGACGGCGATGATCGCCAGCCCGTCGGTGAAGGATACCGGACTGCTGCCGAAGACTGTCTGCATGACGGGCAGATAGGTGAAGGCCAGTTGCGCCACGACGACGGTCGCAAGACCCATGAGCACGGCGGGCGTGCCGAGGACGCCCTGGAGGGTCAGCGACGGGCCGTGTACGTAGCGGACGCTGAACAAATAGAAAATCTCCATCACGACGATGGTGTTGACGGCCATCGTGCGTGCCGCCTCGACGGAGAGGCCACGGGCGCTCGCCCACGCATAGATGCCGAAGGTGCCGGCAACCATCAGTGCCGAAACGAAGAGAATGCGCCAGAGGAGGCGCCCCGACAGCAGGGGTTGGCCGGCTGGGCGCGCCGGCCGCCGCATGGCGTCAGGCTCCGTCGGCTCGAAAGCGAGGGTGAGGCCGAGCGCGACCGCGGTGACCATGTTGATCCAGAGAATCTGGACCGGCGTGATGGGAAGGGTCAGGCCGAACAGGATGGCGAGAATGATGGTAAAGGCCTCGCCGCCGTTCGTCGGCAATGTCCAGGCGATCACCTTGGTCAGATTGTCGTAGACCGTGCGTCCCTCGCGCACGGCCGCGACGATGGAGGCAAAGTTGTCGTCGGCGAGGACCATCTCGCTCGCCTCCTTTGCCGCTTCCGTGCCCTTGCCGCCCATGGCGACGCCGACATCCGCCCGTTTCAGGGCCGGGGCGTCGTTCACGCCGTCGCCCGTCATGGCGATGATGGAGCCGTCCCGCTGCAGCGCCTCCACGAGGCGCAGCTTGTGCTCGGGGCTGGTTCGGGCGAAGACGGTGGCCTCGCGCGTGTACCTGTCGAAATCGTCCGCGCTGGCGGCGTCGAGATCCTGGCCAGTCACGGCCTTCGGGTCGTCCGCGAGACCGAGCTGGAGCGCGATGGCGCGCGCGGTCGCCGCGTGATCACCCGTGATCATCTTGACCTTGATGCCGGCCGCCCGGCATTCGGCGATGGCGGCCATCGCCTCCGGGCGCGGCGGATCGATCAGCCCGACGAGGCCGAGCAGCGTCAGGTCGTGCTCGACATCGTCCGACGCCAGTGCACGGGCGCCGGCGTCCATCGTCCGGCGTGCGAGTGCGATGACGCGCTGCCCGTCGGCCGCTAGGGCATCGATCCGGCTGTGCCAGGCCGCGCGATCGATCGGCTCTTCGCCCTCGAGGGTCGCCACGCGCGAGGCCATGGCGACGATGCGTTCGGGCGCACCCTTGACATAGGCGACGGGCGGGTGCCCGTTTCGGGCGTGCAAGGTTGCCATGTAGCGGTGGCGGGAATCGAACGGCACCTCGTCGAGGCGGGTGAAGCCGGCGCGCGCCGCGGCTGTGTCGTGCCCCGCCTTCATGGCGAGCGACACCAGCGCCCCTTCCATCGGATCGCCGTCGACGATCCAGTCCCCGTCACGCCGCCGCAGTTGCGCATCGTTGCACAGCAAGGCCGCAAGCGACAGTTCCTCCAGCACCGGATCGGCGGCCGGATCGAGCTCGCGCCCGTCCTTCGCCCGGAAGTTGCCCTCGGGCCGGTAGCCCGTGCCGTCGACTCTGATCTCATGGTCGGCAGTCACAACCGCGCTTACCATCATCTCGTTGCGGGTCAGGGTGCCCGTCTTGTCCGAACAGATCACGGAGACCGAGCCCAGCGTCTCTACGGCCGGGAGGCGGCGGATGATGGCGTTGCGGCGAGCCATGCGCTGCACGCCCACGGCGAGCGTGATCGTCATGACGGCCGGCAGACCCTCCGGAATGGCTGCAACGGCAAGGCCCACCACCGCCATGAAGGCATCGTCGAGATCATGGGACTGGACGAGCACGGCATAGCCGAAGACGAGGGCCGCGACGCCGAGCACCACGGCCGAAACCTGCCGTGCAAACTCATCCATCTGGCGCACGAGCGGCGTGGTGAGCTGCTCGACAGCACCGATCATCGTGCCGATGCGGCCAAGTTCCGTCGCTGCGCCCGTCGCAACGACGACGCCCGTGCCCTGGCCGGCAGTGACGAAGGTGCCGGAGAAGGCCATGGAGACGCGATCGCCGAGGGCTGCATCGAGGTCGACGGGGTCCAGGGCCTTGTCGACCGGAACGGATTCGCCCGTGAGAATTGCCTCGTCCACACGCAGGCTGCGCGCCTTGACGAGGCGCAGGTCCGCCGGCACCCGATCGCCCGCCTCGAGCAGGACGATGTCGCCCGGCACCGCCTCGTCCGCCGGGATCGTCAGACGCCGGCCATCGCGGATCACGGAGGCGTGCGGATCGATCATCGCGCGGATCGCCCCGAGCGCCTGCTCCGCGCGCCCCTCCTGGACGAAGCCGATGATCGCATTCACGACGACGACGGCGGCGATGACGAGAGCGTCGGTCTCGTGGCCGATCATCGCCGCAAGCACGGCCGCGCCAAGAAGCACGTAGATGAGCAGGTTGTGAAACTGCAGCAGGAAACGCATCAGAACGCTGCGCCGCTGCCCCTGGGGCAGGCGGTTGGGACCGAAGCGTTCGAGCCGCCGCGCCGCCTCCGCCTCGCTGAGGCCGTCCGGACACGATCCGGTCGCCTGCAGCGCCTCGGCCGGCGTGACGGCATGCCAGGTCCGGTCGAGATCCAGCACGGCCTGCTCCCCTGAGACGCCGCGCTCGGCAGGATGGGCCGACGACATGGCATGGGATGCAGAAGTCAGGCTGCGCATGCGTCGGGCTCCCCTGCAATGCCCGCCGCGGGATCAGGCGCGGTGGGCCGACGGCGATGACAGCCGCGCGGCAGCGCTGGCAGGCATCGGCACCGAAGACTAAAGGAACGCACGCGGCGCGCTCTTGACCGGGATCAATGGCCCCGGCAGATGCCGCGGGTGGGCGTGAGGCCGTCCGCATCGTGCGGACTGTTTTTCATGCACGACAGGCTGCGGCCGCTCCGCGGGACCATGGCGCGTGACGATCTGCAAATGCGCCCGTCAGGGCCTGCCCGCGTCCTGTCGGCCGCGCAGCGTCTGAAGAAGAAGATCCTGCATGAGCCGCTGCAGTGCGTCCGTCGCTGTGCGCACGTCCTCCATCGCCCGCTCCACCGCCTTTTCGTCGAGTGGCGTCGCATTGGCCGCCGCGGCAAGGGTGCGCCTCGCATCGCGCACGTCACGCAGGGCGGTCAGCACGCGTGGCCGGTTGTCTCGCAGCTGACGGCGGAAGCCGGCGCGTATCTCCTCAGGATAGGCCGCGGCAATGCTCTCGGCGAGGAAACCCGCGCCACGCGCCTGACGCTCGCCCCTGACGATGAAGCCGACGAGGAAGACATTCGCGATGAGCGAGATCGCAAGGCCAGCGACCAGAAGGAGCCGGATCGGGACCACTCGTTTCACAGTTCGTCTCCGACGGATCCAAGGCTCTCTACGATATCGTCGAGGCCAGACGGCTCGCCCGCCGCAAATGCGAGAAGTGTGTCGTTCGCCGCCTCCGGGCCCCGTCCGCCGAGCCGATAGCCTGCGGCGGCGGCCACCATGAGGACCAGTGCCAGGCAAGCGGCGACGGCGGAAGAGGGCATATGCCGCAAGGAGGCGGACAGGACATGAGCCGGCCGGCGCGATCCCTCGATCCGCGACAGGACCTTGCGCGCCAGCGCCCGCTCGTCGGCCGGGGCGTCAATAGCTGCGCGCAGCAGGCGGTCGAGGTCGTCGTCGGTGCCGTTGCCCTCCTGAAAGGACCTTGCCTCCTGCCGGTATGGCGGCGGCCATGCGGCCACATCCTCGCCGAAGCGGCGCCGAAGCTGCTCGAAATCATCCCTGTTCATCGCAATCTCCCTTCTTCTTGCTTGTTGTCTGCGCGCACGTCCGTCGTGTGTTCGCGCAGCGTGCGCCGCGCCCGCACGAGCAGTTGCTCGACCGCCCCGGTGCTCGATCCGATGACTTCGGCGATGGCCGGAACGTCGAGATCGGCCACGGCGCGCAGCAGCAGCGCCATGCGCTGGCGCTCGGGCAGACGCGCGAGGCCATGGCGCACTGCCGCGAGCTCCTGCCGCGCCGCGAGGCGCATGTCGGCGTCGACACCGGCCGCCGGCAGCGTCTCCGCCACCTCGTCGAGGCCGATGAAGACACGCAGGCTGCGCCACCGGCGCATGTCGATGCAGCGGTTGGCGGCGATCCGGTAGAGCCAGGTCGTCGCCCGCCCCCTTGCGGGATCGAACCGCCCAGCGCGTTTCCACACCGTGACGAACACGTCCTGCACCACGTCCTCGGCGTCGTCCGCGCTGCCGAGATAGCGCGTGGCGAAGAGGCGAAGGCCGCGCCCATGCCGATCGATGAGCCGGACGAGCGCCACCTGCTCACCAGCCGCGATGCGGGCGAGTAGACGCTCATCCTCGCCCTGTCCCGGCGTCTCCACGGCATCGGGCGCCTGCACCCGCTCCACCCCACCTCACCTCCAACGGCGGTGGCCGCCGACGGCAACGCCGCCGTCGGGACCCGTGATGCGGCCGACCGAGCGCACCCGGAACGGCCCACGCGCGCTCGCCCGCTCGCCGGAATAGGTCCCGCCGGCCGGCCCGATCGCGGTGTAGCTCCGGCGGCAGCGGTCGACGACGCCGTTGAGGCACGTCGCGCTCGAGGTATAGGTACCGCCGTTCGGGCCGACGCGTGTCGTCTGGCCGCTGTAGACGAGGCCGTCGCCGGTGACATGGCGGCTAAGCTGACCCCCCTGGACGGTGCCGCGCGTCCATTCCGCTGCGGGCGCGACCCCGGCCGTCGCGGCGAGGCCGAGAACGGCAAGACAGAGCCGGACCGGGACAGTCGTGGCTGAGAAACGCATGGAGGCTCTCCCTGAACGTGACAGTGGCCGTCGGAAAAGGTCCGTCGTCAACCGCGACGGCCGAGGATGAGGTCGCGCATGAAGGCGATTTCGGCGGACGACAGCCGGCCGTCGCCGTCGCGGTCGGCAACATCGAACAGGATCGTCCGGGCGCGGAATTCCTCTGCCGAGACCCGGCCGTCGCCGTTCGTATCCATCCGCCGCCACGCGCGGCCGAGACGCGCCTGCAGGGCGACCGCGCGATCCGTGACGGCGTCGCGCAGGGCTTCGATCTCCCTGTCATCGATCGCACCATCGCCGTCGCGGTCGAAGCGCGCGAAGAGACGCTGCCGCGCCGTGGCGACCTCGTTCCGCGACAGGACGCCATCGCCATCGGCGTCGAGACGTTCGATGAACCGCATATCCGCCGGGCGGGTCTGTGATACCGCGAGGGTTGTCGTGCCCAGGGTTGCGAGGGCCATAAGGACCATCTTCATCAGCGTGTTCATGGCGAGGTTCCTTCCGTTCCTGCCGCGCATCCGCAACTGCGCCAGCCTCGACCAATACGGCCCGCGACGTCTCGTCCTACGCGCCCAAGCGAAACCATGCGCGCCGCGTAGGAGCGCCCGCCAGCCTGCGTAGAACCGTCGTCGGAGCGCTGCAGCGCTCCTCACGAACGGAGATCGGCATGAAGTGGAAAGCTCTCGCAGCGGCGATGCTGGTGCTCTTTCCGGGCAGCGCCTGCGCCTTCGATAGCCCCGGACCCCGTCAGATGTTCAGGCAGATGGACCGCAACGGCGACAGGGCACTGCAATTCTCGGAGATCGCGGAAGCGCGCGCACGGTTCTTCGACAGCATGGACCGCAACGGCAACGGCTTCCTCGACCCAGAGGAAAAGAAGGCGGCAGCCGCGCGCCTGAAGGATGCCGGCAGGTTCCAGGCGGCATCGCTGGAAGGGCTCGAGGCAAGGGCAGAGCGCATGGACGCGAACGGCGACGGCCGCATCTCGCGGGAGGAGTTCGCCCGCTTCGTTCCCGATCGCCTGCGGGGTGCCGACGCGGATGGCGACCGCTCGCTGTCGCTTTCCGAACTGCGGGCGCTCAGGCGTTAGCCCAGTCCCTGCCTCACAAGCCACAGCACCGAGAGATCCAATGAGACACAGGCTGCTCACAGCCGTCCGCGCCGCCGCGCTCGCGCTCGTTTCGGCGGCGACGCCGGCCGCCGCCATGCCGTCCGCGTTCGCCGCCGGCGCATCCATGCCCGTTTCGGTCGCGGAGCCCGATCTCGTCGAGCCGATCGTGCATCGCCGCGGCTTCTACGCCGTCGGCGGCATCTATTACTATAACGGCTACCGCGGCTTCGTGGTGGCCCGCCCCGGCTACCGGTACCACAACGGCTACTGGTTCCCGCCGGCCGCCTTCGCCGCAGGGGTTGCGGCCGGCCGGGCGCTCACGCCGCCCCTGCCGGCGGCGCACATCCGCTGGTGCTACGCCCACTATCGGTCCTACCGCGCCTACGACAACAGCTACCAGCCACATGACGGCCCGCGCCAGCCGTGCTGGTCGCCCTATAGCTGAGCTTCGGCCGGCCACCAACGGCAAGACGCCGCCCGAGGGCGGCGTCTCCTCGCGTTCAGCGGGACGGTCGCTCGCCGTCCGTGGCGCGGATGGGCTCCATCCGCGCCTTCGCCGCATCGTCCATGAGCTCGTACCACATGGCATTGAGCACGGCGAAGGCAGCTGCGAGCGGCAGGCCAAGAAGCCAGGCGAAGTACCACATTGCACTCTCCATTCAATAGGCGTGGCCGCTGCCGTCGCTGATTGCCTTGGCGTCCACCTTGCCCCAGAGGATGCGGTAGACCCACGTCGTATAGGCGACGACGAGCGGCACGAAGATCGCGGTGACCACGAGCATGATGAAGAGCGTCAGATGGCTCGAGGAGGCATCCCACACCGTCAGGCTCGACCGCGGATCAATCGACGAGGGCAGGATGAACGGAAACATCGACAGCCCGACCGTCGAAATGATGCCGAGGATCGCCACCGACGAGGCCAGCAGCGCCGAAACCTCGCGCCGCGCCTTGAAGAAGGCGAGGCTGCCGAGCGCGCCGGCGAAGCCGAGGACCGGCGCGAGCATCATCCAGGAATGGCGGCCGTAGTTCTCGAACCAGGCACCGGGAGCCTGCTCGACGGTCTTGGCGAGCGGGTTCGAGGCACCGGTCGTGGCGATCTCGCTGGTGATCCGGTAGCCGTCAACGCCGAGCCACAGCCACAGTCCGCCGAGCGCGAAGAGGACGATCGTGACGAAGGCCGCGATGCTGCCACAGATGCGCGAGCGTTCGGCGACCGGGCCCTCGCTTTTCAGCACGAGCCAAGCGCCGCCGTGCATGACGAGCATGGCGACAGAGAGGAGCCCGCACAGGAGGCCGAAGGGGTTGAGCAACTCGAAGAGCGTCGTTCCTTCGTAGAAGATGCGCAGGTCCGGATCGAACCGGAAGGGCACGCCCAGAAGGACGTTGCCGACAGCGACCCCCATGACGAGCGCGGGCACGAAGCCGCCGACGAAGAGGGCCCAGTCCCATCCGGCCCGCCAGACCGCGCTGTCGCGCTTCGAGCGGTACTTGAAGCCCACCGGGCGCAGAATGAGCGCGAAGAGGATCGCAAACATCGCGAGGTAGAAGCCCGAGAAAGACACGGCATAGAGCGGCGGCCAGGCAGCGAAGATGGCGCCGCCGCCGAGGATCAGCCAGACCTGGTTGCCTTCCCAGACGGGACCGACGGCATTGATGACGACGCGCCGCTCCACGTCCGTCTTCGCGACGAAGGGCAGCAGCGTGGCCGTGCCGAGGTCGAAGCCGTCCATCACGGCAAAGCCGATCAGCAAAACGCCGAGCAGCAGCCACCAGACGACACGCAGGGTTTCGTAGTCGATGAGTTGATGCAGAATCATGGCGCTCACTCTGCAGCGACGAGAGACTGGGGAACGAGTTCGGCCTCCGGTTCGTCGTCTGCCTCCGGGCCCTTGCGGATCGCGCGGACCATCAGGGCCATCTCGATGACGATGAGGACCGTGTAGATCAGAGCGAAGCCGATGATCGTCATCAGCACCGTCGAGGCGCCGAGGCTCGAGACAGCAGCGGCTGTCGGCAGCACACCCTCGATGATCCACGGCTGCCGGCCGAACTCCGCCACGATCCAGCCGAGCTCGGCCGCGATCCACGGCAGCGGTATGGCGAAGACCGCAAGGCGCAGCAGCCCGGGATAGCGGTCCAGCCGGCGCCGCGCCGACAGGTAGAAGAAAAGCGCCGTCAGGCCGATGAAGAAGAAGCCGAGCCCGACCATGATGCGGAAGGACCAGAACAGCGTCGGCACGTGCGGAACCATGTCCCAGGCCGCCTGCCTGATGTCGGCCTCGCTCGCCTCGCGCGGATCGTCGACATGGCGCTTGAGGAGCAGCGCATAGCCCAGGTCATGGCCGTTGTTCTCGAAGGCCTGACGGACCTCCGACGTGACCTTGTCCGCCCCGCCGGCGGCGCGGATCTGCTGCAGGGCGTCGAAGGCCGCGATGCCTTGCCGGATACGCGCCTCGGCCCGCGTGACGAGTTCGTCGATGCCCGGGATCTCCTGCGTGAGCGAGCGGGTGCCGATGAGCCCCATCACCCACGGGATCTTGATCGCATAATGGGTCTCGCGCGCCTTCTGGTCGGGAAAGCCGACGAGGGTGAAGGCAGCGGGCGCCGGCTCCGTCTCCCACATGCCCTCGATGGCGGCGAGCTTCATCTTCTGGTGCTCGGTGGAGAGATAGCCGCTCTCGTCCCCCAGCACGACGACCGACAGCGAGGCGGCGAGGCCGAAGGACGCGGCCACGGTCATCGAACGCTTGGCGAGCTCCGCATGCCGGCCCTTGAGGAGATACCAGGCCGAAACGCCGAGCACGAAGATGGCGGCGGTGACGTAGCCGGCCGAAACCGTATGCACGAACTTGGCCTGCGCGACGGGGTTGAACAGCACCGCGAAGAAGTCGGTCACTTCCATGCGCATCGTCTCGGGATTGAAGGCCGACCCGACCGGGTTCTGCATCCAGCCGTTGGCGATCAGGATCCACAGCGCCGAGAAGTTGGAGCCGAGCGCCACGGCCCAGGTCGTCATCAGGTGCCCGACCTTCGACAGCTTGTCCCAGCCGAAGAAGAACAGCCCGACGAAGGTCGCCTCGAGGAAGAAGGCCATCAGGCCCTCGATGGCGAGCGGCGCGCCGAAGATGTCACCGACGTAGTGGCTGTAATAGCTCCAGTTCATGCCGAACTGGAATTCCATGACGATGCCGGTGGCGACGCCGAGCACGAAGTTGATGCCGAACAGCGTGCCCCAGAATTTCGTCATCTGGCGCCAGATCGGGCGGCCGGTCATGACATAGACCGTTTCCATGATGGCGAGCAGCACGGAAAGGCCGAGCGTCAAGGGCACGAAGAGGAAGTGGTAGAGCGCGGTCATCGCGAACTGCAGCCGCGATAGGGCGACGATGTCGAGTTCCATTTGACGTCAAGTCCGGCTTGCCCGGGCCCCCTGTGCTTGCGGCGTCACCGGCGGGCGGCGCCTTGCTGCGGTCGAATACCGTCAGTCGGGTCGCAGCGTGGCGAGCGCGGCCTGAAAGCCGGGCTCGCCGCGGGCGATGATGGCGGCGATGGTCCCCCGATCCATGATGACGAGGCGCTCCGCAGCCTCCGCCTCGCGCCTGATATGCGTCGCGACGACGATCGTCCGGTCTCCGGCGCTTCCGCCAAGACGGGCGAGAACGTCGCGTGCCGTCATCCCGTCGAGCCCTTCGGTCGGCTCGTCGAGGAGCCAGAGCGGCGTCGGGCGCAACAGCAGCCGCGCGAGGGCGAGCCGCCGCGCCTGACCGCCCGACAGGCCGTGGCCGCCCTCGCCGAGACGGGTGTCAAGCCCGTTCGGCAGTGCCTCGGTGTCGTCCCGGAGGCCGGCGGCGTCGAGCGCCTCGATCAGGCGGGCATCGTCCGCCCGCGGGTCGGCGAGGCGCAAGTTGTCGCGCAATGTGTCCTGGAACAGCTCGGTGCGCTGGGTGAGCAGCGTCGCCGCGCGGCGCGCGACCTGGCCGGCCTGCGGAGCGACCTCGCCGGCCAGCAGGCCGAGCAAGGTCGACTTGCCGGCACCGCTCGCACCGATGAGCGCGATGCGCTCGCCCTCGCCGATGGTGAGCGTGATGGCGTCGAGGGCCGGCCTCGCGGCACCCGGATACCGCACCGTGACGTCCTCGAGGCGGGCGGCGACGCCGGCGGGCGGCGCGACGGGGCCTGCTGCTTCCAAGGGCGAAGCGAGCCGCGGCGCGATCCGTCCGGCCGCGATGAGCGTGCGGCCGAGTTCGACCGCGCCCCGCCGCAGCGCTGCGAAGGGCTCCATCGCCGCAAGAGTCACCAGGAGGCCGAGCGCCGCGACCGGCGCGCCGATGGTGCCGCTTTCGGCCAGCAGCGCGACCGCGACGAGGGTGCCAGCCAGAAGCAACGCCCCCGCGACGGCGAAACCGGCGCCGGTGCGCACCTCGATGCGGTTCAGCGCATCGTCGCTCTCGGACAGGTAGCGGTCGGCGGCGGCAAGGCCATCCTGCCGCGCGGCGAGCCGCCCGGCCATGATCCATTCGGTCTGACCGCTCACGAGGTCGATGGCGCGCGAGCGCAGCACCTCGAGCCCATGGGCGCGGCGCCGCGCGGGCCGCCGCGCCGCCACGGCCGCGGCGGCCGGCAGGCCGGCGCCGGCAAGGATGAGGAAGCCGGCGGCAGACAAGCCGAGGAGCGGCTGCATCAGCTCCAGCACGACGCCCGCCGCAAGGGCGACGGCACAAGCGCCGATGATGGGCACGATGACACGCAGATAGAGCGAATCGAGCGCGTCGATGTCGAGCGTCAGGCGGAACAGGAGGCGCGCCGGCCGCTTGACGAGGTCCCGCGCGGCACCGGGCTGCGCCCAGCCGCGGAACAGGCGCTCACGCAGCGCGGCGAGCACGGCGAGCGTAGCGTCATGTGTCGTCAGCCGCTCGCCGTAGCGGGACGCGGTCCGCGCGAGCGCAAGGAAGCGGATGCCGGCGGACGGTACGAAGACGTCGAAGGCGAGCGCCGTGGCGGCCGAGAGGCCCGCGATCCCGGTCGCGGTGATGAACCAGCCGGAGAGGCCGAGAAGCGCGATGCCGCAGAGGGCCGTGGCGACCGACAGCAAGACGCCTGCGATCAGCATGGCACGGCTGCCGGAGAGGAAGAGCCCGGCGACGGGACGGAGCTGGCGCACAAGCCCGGTCATGCGACGTCCTCCAGGCGTGTCGCGGAGAGATGGACGACCCTATCCATGCGGGCGGCGAGCACAGGATCGTGCGTCGCCACGATCAGCGTCCGTCCCGCGGAGAGCCGGATCAGCGCCTCGGTGATGCTCGCGGCAGTCACGCTGTCGAGATGGGCGGTCGGCTCGTCGGCAAGGATGAGGCCGGCCTCCGGCGTCACCGCGACGCGCGCGAGGGCAAGGCGTGAAGCCTCCCCGCCCGACAGGCCGACGCCGTTCTCGCCGACCGGCGCCGCGCCCCGCCGCTCCGCCACCTCGGCGAGGCCGGCGAGAGCAAGCGCGTCCTCGACCGCATCCCGGCCGATCCCGTCCCGGCCGAGCGTGACATTGGCGGCGAGCGATCCCGCGAAGACATGCGGGCGCTGGCCGATCCAGGCCATGCGGCGGCGCAGGCGCCCGGCACTCCGGGCCGTGAGGGCCTCACCGGCAATGAGGATGCGGCCGCTCTCGGGCGCCACGAGCCCGGCCAGAAGGGCGATGAGCGTCGACTTGCCGCCGCCGCTCGGCGCCAGCAGAGCAACGCGCTCGCCCGGCGCCACCACGAGGTTGAAATCGTCGAAGACCGGCCCGCCCCGCCCCGCATGGCCGAAGCGCAGCTTCTCGATGCGGACGGACGGCGCAGCGCCGGCAACCGGCCCGGGCAACGGGTGCCCGTCTTCCGCGCCGGGAAGTTCGCAGCCCTTCTGCGACAGGCGCGCGAGCGCATCGAGCGCCGCCTCGCCCGCCGCCCGGTCGTGCCAGACGGCGGACAGGTCGCGCAGCGGCTCGAAGAAGGCGGGCGCGAGCAGGAGGATGAAGAGCCCCTCCCCGAGCGTGAGCCGATCGCCCCAGGTGCCGAACGGCAACTGGCCGAGGAGGTGGAAGCCGACATAGACGGCGACCATGGCGACGCCGAGGGCGGCGAAAAGCTCGAGCACCGCGGAGGACAGGAAGGCGATCCTGAGGACCGCCATGGTCCTGATGCGCAGGCTCTCGGCATCGGCCCTGAGCCGCCGCGCCGTGGCATCGACGGCATCGAGCGAGCGTATGGTGGCAAGGCCGCGCAGCCGGTCGAGCAGGAAGGCGTTCATGCCGCCGAGCTCGACGAGCTGCGCCTCGCTCGCGGCTTTCGCACGCCAGCCGACGAGCGCCATGAAGACGGGGATCAGCGGCGCGGCGACGAGGAGCACGAGCGCCGCGGCCCAGGACCAGGCAAGCACGACGAGAAGGATGGCGACCGGGACGATGCTCGCCCGCAGCCGCGCCGGCTGGAAGCGCGAAAGATAGGGCACGATGGCCTCGGCCTGTTCGGCAAGCGTGCTCGCGGCGAGGCCAGCCGCCGGGCGGCCGATATCGACCGGGGAGCGTGCAGCGAGCGCGGCCACGGCCTCGCGGCGCCGCTCCGCGAGCACGGCCCGCGCCTGGCGAAAGGCCATGCGGCCGCCGAGCGCATCGAGGAGCGCACGCAGGATGCCGATGAGCAGCACGCCGGCCGCATTGACGAGAATGGCGTCGACACCGCTGCCGCCGGCGATGTCCGCGACCGACCAAGCGAGCAACCCGGCCTGCGGGATCCACAGGAGAGAGGCCGCCGCCTGGAACATCGCGCCCGTGCGCGTCGCAGCACGTCGCTGCGCGCGACTGGCGGCATGGCTTGCACCGGCACCCGCCCCCTGCACGACGGCACGGTCGTCGCCCACCGGAAGAATGGCGCTGCGCCGGGCGGTCGCCGGAGCGGTGCTGATCGTGCCGGCCCGTGTCATCTCTATTCCCTGCGTTCGCGGGCCGCCGGTTTCCGGCGGGCGATGGACACGATCCTGTCCTTGGCTTCGAGGAACTTGGTCACACGGGAGCCGAGGCCGAGCAGCATGGCGAGCCGGTCGGTGTCGAGCTGCTTGACGTCGTCGTACCAGGTCGTCAGGCGCTCGATCAGCCCGTGCATCTCGGCCATGCGTTCCTGGGCGAAGCGCTCGTCGTCATTGCCCGGCTTCTGCATCAGGATCTCGCGCAAGACCGACAGGGTGGGGTCGATCTCGCGCTTCTTGCGCTCCTCGGCGAGCGTCCGCAGGATCTGCCAGACATCGTCCGGCGTCGTGAAGAAGTCGCGCCTGTCGTCAGGCCGGTGCTTGAGCAGGACGAGATTCCACGCCTGCAATTCGCGCAGGCTCATGGAGACGTTGGAGCGAGAGATGCCGAGCGCCTCGACGATCTGGTCGGCGCAGAGCGGCTGAGGCGAGACATAGAGCAGCGCATAGATCTGCCCGACCGTGCGATTGATGCCCCAGCGGCTGCCCATCTCGCCGAAATGCAGCACGAAGGACTGGACGAGGGGAGGAAGGTTCATGACCGCGCACCCAAGCATCAATTTCAGAAATTTCTGAAAATTATATACGCAACTCGTCGTATATGCGCAAGTGCGAATGTTCTTTGGAACCCGCCTGCGCGGCGGCAACGTCAGCCGGAGCATGCATGATCCCCACCCCGTCGCCCGTGAACAGGCTGATGCTGCGCCGGGGCACGCCCTGCGGCATTGACGGCGATCAAAGGCTCCCTGCCGTCAACGACGGGATCGGAAGCCGCCGACCTAGACCACCGCGAGCGGCCGGTGCTCCGCGCCGCGCAAAGACCTGACGGCTGCGAACTGGCTGAGGAACACCTCCCCGGTCAGTTGGTCGAGGAAATCGGAGCGCCGCAGGCGGTCCATGACCGGGCCTTTCACCTCGCTCAGATGAAAGGCGATGCCGGCATCGGCGAGGCGGCGGTTGATCGCCTCGAGACTGGCGAGCGCGCTGGCGTCGATCTCGTTGACCGCCGGGCACATGAGCACAACGTGCCGGACCTGCGGCCGTTCCGCCACCAGCTGCGCGATCCGGTCCTCCAGATAACGGCTGTTGGCGAAATAGAGGCTCTCGTCGACACGGATCGAGAGGATGTGCGGCTCCGTCAGCACCGCATGGCGCGCGACGTTGCGGAAATGCTCCGTGCCCGGAACCTGGCCGACAATGGCCATGTGGGGCCTGCTCGAGCGGTAGAGAAACAGGAAGAGGGACAGACCGACACCCGCCACGATGCCGGGCTCCACGCCCAAGGACAATGTGACCACGATGGTTGCCGCCATGGCAGCAAAATCGGCTCGTGAATAGGCGAACACATGGCGAATGGCCCGCAGGTCCACAAGCGAAAGCACGGCGACGATGATGGTCGCGGCAAGCGTGGCCTGCGGAAGAGCCGCGAGGAAAGGCGTCAGAAAGAGGGTCGCAACGGCGATGCCAGCCGCCGTGAACACGCCCGCAGCCGGCGTCTCCGCCCCAGCGTCGAAATTGACGACCGAGCGGGCGAAGCCCCCCGTCACGGGATAGCCTGCCGACAGGCCGGCCGCGATATTGGCGGCTCCGAGCCCGATCAGTTCCTGGTCAGGCTCGATGCGCTGGCGCCGCTTGGCGGCGAGAGTCTGCGCGACGGAGACGGATTCGACGAAGCCGATGATGCCGATCAGGAAGGCCGGCCCGGCGAGTTGCCCCAGAAGATGGGGCGAGATGTCCGGGACGGCGAACGCCGGCAGCCCCGGCGGGATGGCGCCCACCAGCGCAACACCGTGCGCGGCAAGGTCGAAGCCCTTCGCCAGGAGAATCGTCACGGCGACAGCGAGGATCGGCGCGGCCTTGGTGAGAAGATCGGCTGCGCGCCGCCCGAGGCCGAGCCCTATGAGAAGCGGCTTCAACCGCGTGCGGGCGAAGAGCAGGAAGGCAAGGACGCCGAGCCCGATGGCGGCGGTGTGGGGATTGACGCCGGAGGCGGCGCCCGCGAGCGTCGCGACGATCGCCGGCAGCGTGTCGCCGCCGCCCGCGATGCCGAGGATGTGCTTGATCTGGCTCGCCGCGATCAGGATGCCGGATGCGGTGATGAAACCGGAGATCACAGGATGGCTCAGGAAATTGGCAAGGAAACCGAGCTGCAGGAGGCCCATCAGCATCAGCATCGCGCCGGAGAGCAGTGCCAGCGCGGCGGCGGCCGCCAGATAGCCGGCGGTCCCCTGCGCCACGATCTCCCCGACCGCTGCGGCGGTCATGAGCGAGACGACAGCCACGGGCCCGACGGCAAGCGTGCGGCTGGTGCCGAACAGCGCATAGGCGACGAGTGGCAGGATCGACGCATAGAGGCCGACTTCCGGCGGCAGGCCGGCGAGCATCGCATAGGCCAGCGACTGCGGGATGAGCATGATCGTGACGATCAGCGCCGCCACGAGGTCGCTCACGAGGCTTGCGCGGTCATAGGCCCTGCCCCACGTCAAGATCGGCAGGTAGCGTTCAAGCCGAGCTACAGCGCTGCGCATGGTAGCCTCGCTCCACCAGTCGTCAGGCAGTACGCGACCGGGCCCGCCCGGCCAGGCCACCGCGGAGGAAGCGCGCCAGCGCGATACCGGCCAGCATCGAAGTGACGAAGATGAGCGCGCGCGGCTGTCCGAGCCCGAGCGCCGGCACGGCACCGCCCGGACAGAAGCCGGTGATACCCCAACCTATGCCGAACACGGCCGCGCCCGAAACGAGCGGCAAGTCGATCCGCCGTGCCGTCGGCAGATGGAAGGTCTCGTCGAGGAGGGGTTTTGGGCGCTGCAGCACGACGCGATAGCCGATCGCGGTGACGATGAGGGCGCCGCCCATCACGAAGGCGAGCGACGGATCCCACGATCCGGCAAGATCGAAGAAATTGAGCACCTTGGCCGGGTTGATCATGCCGGACACGGCGATGCCGGCGCCGAAGACGAGACCGGCGAGAAGGGCAAGGGCGATACGCGCCATCACAGGCCTCCCAGAACGTGGCGGACGAAGAAGACCGTGGCGGCGGTCGCGGCCATGAAGGTCACCGTCGCCGCCATCGATCGCGGCGAAAGCCGGGCAAGCCCGCAGACGCCGTGGCCGGAGGTGCAGCCCGAGGCAAAATGGACCCCGAAGCCCACGAGAAGCCCACCCGCGACGAGCCAGAGAGCGGGCATGCTGCTCTCGAAAGCGATGGCAGACCGGCCTGCCAGAGCGACGATCAGAGCCGGGGCGCCGATCGCTCCGACGATGAAGGCCGCGCGCCAGGCCCAGTCGGCCGCGAGCGGCGGCAGGAGGCCGGTGAGGATGCCCGTCATGCCCGCAATGCGGCCATGGACGGCCATGAGGAGAACGGCCGCAAGGCCGATCATCGTGCCCCCGAGGAAGGAGGCGACGGGTGTGAACTCTGTCATGGGTCGATCTCGTATGAGGCCGGCAAACGCCGGTGGGGCGCACCGGTCTCGCAGAACAGCCGGTGCATGGTCTCGATGAAGGCCTGGATGCGTGGATCCGCGAGCCGGTAGAAGACGTGCTTGCCCTCCTTGCGGCCGGCGATGAGGCCGGCCTCGCGCAGTTCCGCGATCTGCTGCGACAGACCCGGCTGGCGGATGCCGAGCGTCTCTTCGAGCTCGCGCACGGAGCGCTCGCCCTCGACGAGCGCGCAGCAGACCAGCAGGCGGTCCGGGTTCGACATCTTCTTCAGGAAGGCGGACGCATCGCCCACCTTCTCCTTCATGCCGGACAACTCGCCGAAGGACCTTTCCGTCACGGATGTCACTCCCATGCCGCGCCCTCAAGGAGGTCGAGCGGGATCTTGAGATAGCGCCGCCCGTTGCCTTCCGGCTCCGGCAGGCGCCCACCATTGGTGTTGATCTGCAGCGACTGCAGGATCAGCTTGGGCATGGGCAGGGTCCTGTCGCGCGCTTCACGGGCGGCGACGAAGGCCTCCTCGGTCCTGAACTCCGAGATATGGATGTTCTTCGCCTTCTGCTCGGCGACGGTCGATTCCCAGCGCGGCTCGCGGCCACCCGGCTGGTAGTCGTGGCCGGTAAAGATGCGGGTCTCGTCCGGCAGCGCCAGGATGTCCTGGATCGAGCGCCACAGCACCCTGGCGCTGCCGCCGGGAAAATCCGCGCGCGCGGTTCCGCTGTCCGGCATGAACAGCGTGTCGTGCACGAAGGCCGCATCGCCGATGACATAGGTGACCGAGGCGAGCGTATGGCCGGGCGAGAACATCACCCGCGCGTCGATGTTGCCCACCTTGAAGGTGTCGCCGTCGGCGAAGAGCCGGTCCCACTGCGAGCCGTCGGCCGGAAAATCCGGCCAGTTGTAGAAGCCCTTCCAGAGCTTCTGGACCTCCGTGACCTTCTCGCCAATGGCTGTCGGGGCGCCCGTCTTCTCCTTCAGATAGGCCGCCGCCGAGAAATGGTCGGCATGGGGGTGTGTATCGAGAATCCACTCGACCTCGTAGCCCTTCGCCCTGATGAAGGCGAGGATGCGATCGGCGTTCTTCGAGGCCGTCTGCCCCGACTTCTCGTCAAAATCGAAGACGGGATCGACGATCGCGCATTTCCTCGTCTGCGGGTCGGCAACGACATACTGGACCGACCAGGTGCGAGGGTCGAAGAAGCCGGTCACTTCGGGTTTCTGCACCATGGCTGTTCCTTTCCTGATAAGCGTCTGAGGGCCGGTGTCCGGTGCGCCCCTTGTCGTCAGCCAAGCGACTGCGGCTGAGAGATCGAACCCATGCTCGGCCCCGAACGAGACAAGATCGCCCTTCGCCATCCGGCCATCGAGTACTTCGCCGATGGCCCATAGCGTGAGGGAGCGCGTCCCCGACCGGCAGAAGGCGAGGACAGGGCCCGGGCTGGCGGCCAAGGCCCGCTGAAAGGCCCTCACCGTTTCCTCGCCGATATTCATGCCGGCAACCGGCAGGTGAATGCTGGCGAGCCCGGCCTGCCGCGCCGCCGTCGCGATCGCTTCGGCCTCCGGCTGGCCGGGAGTCTCGCCGTCCGGTCTGTTGTTGACAATGGCCGCGAAACCGGCCGCGGCGAGCGTTTCGACGTCTCCGGGCCGGAGTTGCTCGCCGACGGCAAGGGCATCGGTGATCCAGACGAGCTTCACCTGCGTTCTCCCCTGATGGGACACGTGTTGACGCCAAGGAGCGTGTAGAGCGGACAGAGCGAGAAGAGACCCGTCAGTAGCGGCACAAGGCCGAGAAGCCCCCACCAGCGCGCATCGCCGTCGACGAAGGCGACGAGCGACAGAAGTGCGAGGCCGACGATGATCCGGACCGCCCGGTCAATGCCTCCGATATTCCTCGTCATGGTCATGCCCTTTCCCGAGAAGGCCATCGCCTTCAGTTGATACTTACATGATAACGATTGCAAATTTTTGCAACTGTTTGGTTACAAGAATCTGCAAACACGCGACGGGGTACGGGCTTGGGTTCCCTCGCGACGCTCTGGGCTGAACCCGCCGCGGTCCGTGTCACCCTCCCTTCCGGTCAGGCTTCGGCGCCTACGGCCTCCGGCAAGGCAGGCGTGCAGAAGGACTGGTAGAGAGCGACCAGGATCGCCCGTGCCGGTTCGCTCTCGATCCGATACCAGATCGTCTGCCCCTCCCGCCGGCCAGCGATCAGCCGATCACGGCGCAGGAGCGCCAGATGCTGCGACACGGTGGAGTCCCGGATGCCCAGGAACTCCGCGAGCTGCCCGACCGACTTCTCCCCGTCGACGAGCTGGCACAGGATCAACAGGCGATGACGGTTGGCCAGGGCCTTGAGAAGCTCGCTGGCCTCGTCCGCAGCCCGTTGCATGGTTTGGCTGTCGATATTCATTTGTGCGAACCTACGATAATTCGAAGATACATGTCAAGACGGCATTTGCATCCTTCCCGGCCATGCAGAGGGTAGCATCAGGCCGGATAGGCCGAACGTTGTCCGCCCTCAACGTTCAGCCGCTTTCCTCCCCATGGTTCCGCGAAGGCCGCGCGCGCCGTCGCTCGTCGCCCGGGCCGCCGATCGTCCGCACCAAGAAACGGCAATGGCCGCGTTTGGTGCGGACATTGAAGCGCCCGGCGGAAGGAGCGCTCAGCATGCACTGACTGATCGAACAGTTAAGATGCCGAATGAGCGAGACACTCCGCCTGCGGCTTCGCCGGGGTCTTGATCGGTGATGAAATTGAATATTCACCCGATGGGCAGAAGCGACCGGCCGCCAACCGCTGCCGGGGGTGCCACGGAGCCGGTTCGGATCAGCTTGAAGCCCGGTCGGGGAATCCGACCGAACCATCGAGAAGGGGCCCGGCGGCCTTCCGCTAGCCGGCGTCGGCAGGAACGCCCGGCCCTCCCGCCTCAACTAGCGCCGAACCGGTCGCGGCGAGCGCCGCCTCGATGAGACCGGTGCAATGGACCATTTGCCATGAGGCCCATTGCGCGAACTCCTCGACGAAATCGGGCGCGACACCGGCAAGCCGCCCGCGCCCGTCGGTGTGGAACCAGCCTTCGCGCTGGGCCTCGTTCATCAGGCTGCCGATGTGGGCGGCCGAGACCTGGAAGCGCCGCGCGAGTTGCCGGTAGCTCAGCGAGCCCGCCGCGGGGGACGAGGCAAGGCCATCGAAACGGGCCGCGAACACTGCCGTCAGCAACAGATAGCCGCTGTCGCGCTCTGCGAAATGCAGCACGCGCGGGAAGGGATGGATGAGGGTACCGTGCGCCAGCACATAGGCGGCCGACCGGCGGATCACATCCCCGAGAAGATCGTGATTGTCCGCAAGCAGCGCAGCGCGCGCCCCGCCCCGGCCCGCAAGGGCGTCCGACGCAGCGATGAACAGCCGCGCCGAGCGGCCGATTTCCGCGATCATCGGCGGTGCTGGCCGCAGGTGCTTCACGCGGCGATCGTTCGGCGATGGCTCGGTGAGGATGAGGCGGCCGGACTTGAGGGCGGCCACGAACCCGGCCGTCTGTCGCTCACTGGCGCCCGAAACCTTTTGCAGGGCCGTGAGTGTCGGCGCGGGCCCCGTGCCCCGGACCCATGCGTAGTAGTTGTGGATCAGCATGTAGCAGACCAGATAGCGGCCGATCTGGTCGAAGAGCTTGTAGACCGGCCAGTCGATCCGCGCCGGACTGCTCATCCCCCGGCAGTAGGCGGCGAGCGCCGCGCGAAAGCCAGGATGCCGGCGCAGGTGCGCCGCAGCGTCCTCCAGCGCCGCAAGCTCTGCAGCATTGGCGAGCGCCTCCCCCGATCCCCGTTCGTCCTGCAATGCAGCACTCGCCACCAACGCGCACCCCCGCCACCTACGGCAGCTATGCTTAAATTTCCCTGAAATATTTCATAAATATATCAACGATGAACCTAATATTAGTTGCGATCCTGCCACTACATGCAAAGTTTGGGCATTTCAAGCCCGCGCTCAATGTATAACAATCCGGCCATTGCCGGGTGCGATGCAGCGTCGATGCGGAGCCATGCGTGAGCGGGCCCGCAGGGCGGCGTGTCATGGCGGTCGCCCGGTACAGGATCTCGGATGAGAAAGGGGGGCAGAACATGTGCAATGATCCACGATGCGGGCACCGCTCGCACCTGTCGCGGCGGGGGCTTTTGGCCGCCGGCACCGCCGCCTGGCTTGGCATGCAACTCGGCCCGGCCGTGGCCCAGACGGGCGCGCCGCCCAATGCCATCGGGCCGGACGAGGCGCTGAAGCGGCTCGTCGATGGCAATGCCCGCTATGCGGCGAACACCGCCGCGAACAAGGACTTCTCCGCCGGCCGGGCGGCGCGCGCCGAGAGCCAGCACCCCTTCGCCGCCGTCGTGAGCTGCGCCGATTCCCGTGTCGCGCCCGAGCTTGCCTTCGACCAGGGACCGGGCGAGCTCTTCGTCGTCCGCGTCGCCGGCAATTTCGTCAACACCGACGGGCTCGCCAGCCTGGAATACGGGGTCAAGTTCCTCGGCATTCCGCTCATCATGGTTCTCGGCCACACCAATTGCGGCGCCGTCGACGCCACCATCAAGGTACTGAAGGACAATGCCGAGCTACCCGGCCACCTGCCGGAGCTCGTCAACTCCATCAAGCCGGCGGTGGAGGCGGCCAAGAAGGCAGGCTCCGACGACCTGCTGGACCGCGCCATCATCGAGAACGTGCGCCACAACGTGGCCGAGTTGACGAAGGCCGGGCCGATCGTGTCGCGCTTCGTCAGCGAGGGCAAGGCCAAGGTCGTCGGTGGCGTCTACAATCTGGCGACCGGCAAAGTCACGCTCGTCTGAGCCGTCCGCCTGCGGAGCCCACAGGAACAACCGTGGCGTTCGGCTCACCCGGGGTCGGCACCCGGCTGATCCATCCCCTCATGGTGGCGCCGGTATGCCGGCGCCGTCCGCACATCCCCTCAGCGCAGCATCGTGCCGAGGCATTTGCGCTTGAGGAACGGCCACAGGATGATGCGGAAAGCCTCGTTGCGCACGGGCGCAAGCGCGAAGCTCTCGACAAGATGCCAGACTGCCGGGAGGTAGCGGCCGCGCGAGGTCTCGTTCGACGAGCGCGCGAAGGCGATGGCTGCTCGAAACGACCGGCCGAGAGCACCCGGCCGCTGCGAAAGACGCTCGAGGTGGTCGTCCACCATCAGGTCGAGGCCCTTGTCGACGAGGGCGGCATTGGCCGCGGAGTCACGCCAGACATCGGCCAGATAGTCGTTGAGAAAGCCGAGCACGACGTCCGGATGATCGGCAAGGCGCAGGAACAGGTCCCAATCCTCGTAGCGCGGATAGCGCAGGTCGTAGCCGCCGATGGCCGCCATGAGGTCACGCCGCGCGATCAGCGTCGAGCCCGGGCAGGTGAAACATCCCCAGACGTAATGGCCGATGCCCATGCGCGGCGGATAGGGCCGGTACGCGGGCTCCACCTGCCCGTCGGGCCAGATGAGATCGCAATTGGTGCAGCAGACGTTGATGCCGTGAACGGCCATGAACGCAAGCTGGCGCGCGAGCTTGTCCGGCCGCCAGGCATCGTCGCTGTCGAGAAACGCCACCCACGTGCCCTGCGCCGCGGCGATCCCCGTGTTGCGTGCCGCGGAGGCCCCGGCGTTCGTCTCGTGCCGGATGACGCGGATCCGCCCGGCATGAGGTGCGAGCACCGCCGCCGTATCATCGCGCGAGGCATCGTCCACCACGATGATCTCCCCCGGCGCGAGCGACTGCGCGAAGACGCTTTCGAGCGCCCGCATGATGCAATGCGCCCGGTTGTAGGTGGGGATGACGACGCTGATCTCGGAGGGATGCATTGCACCATGCAGGCGTGGTGAGCAGAGCGACTTGTAGGTCAACGCACAGGCTGTGCCAACAGCCACCCTATCTAGGCGGGCGAAAGAGGACGCGTCGGCCCAAGCGGAACATTTTGGCTGCCGAGAGCATCGAGACAAGCGCGGGATTTCTAACTGTCGCTCTACTAAAGCAGCTTACAGCTGTAGCGTACCGACGATTCCGCCACGATCCTCCTGCCGCGCGAAGAAGGAAGTGAATAATCCAATCCTCTCTCTGGACAATTGGAGAAAGCCGGCCCAGTTCCCGAAGAGCTTGCTCAATCTCCTGGGAATTCTTCAACGAAATCGTATTATAACGCAGCTCAAATAAGCCCGCCTCAAAATAGGAACGGCACTCCTCGGGAAATAGGTCGATAGTTGATTCTGTAATCTCACTGATGTTTTCAAGAGGATCATTGAGACCGTTTTTTCTAACATGATGAGCAACACGCGCGATAACAGTCAAAAGGGCCTGCTGAGCTCGGTGTTTAGCCGATACACTTTCGTTATGAAACCGATAATTTAGAACTATCTCTGGTATATTCTCGATAAGGAAACCCGCCTCTGACAGGCGTTGCCAGAGATCATAGTCTTCGACGTGTTTCATCAAAGAACGATATCCGCCTACAGCCTCAACGGCTGATTTGCGCATGATAACAGCAGGATGCGCAACGGGAGGGCTACGCTCGAGGAACTTTATGACTGCGTTTCCCCTGATGGGATAATCGCCAATCCTTAGATGCTGACCATCGCTATCCATCACATTTATGAAACCGCCAACTACCGCGAGCTCTGGCCGGTTCTTGAAGCGGGTGACTTGAAGCTCGAAGCGCCGCGGCAGGGAAATGTCGTCTGCGTCCATGCGGGCGATCAGCGGCGCACGAGCCAGGGCAATCCCGCGGTTGAGCGTGTCGACCAATCCCCGATTTTCTTGATGGAAGGCACGGATACGCGCATCCCGCGCTGCAAAATCATCGATGATCCCGCCGCTACCGTCACGGGAACCGTCGTTAATGATGATGAATTCGAAATCCGCGAAAGTCTGGCCGAGAATGCTCTCGATGGCTTCGGCAAGGAAACGCTCGCCGTTATAGACCGGCAAAAGAACGCTGAGAGCCGGCTTGCTCATTTGAGGATGATCCAGTCTTCGGGGTAGAGGTCCATGACGTTCGTCATTGCCAGCTTGTGGCGCGTGAACCATTGCCCCGGTGCGATCACCACTTTTTCAGGCGAAGGGTTGAGCCAGGCGCCCCACCAAGAATAAGAGCTGTTGGCAATAATATGGTGACTGCAGCGAGCCATCAGGAACATGTCTTCCCAGCTGCGCGCCGGGTCCGTGCGCACCACGTGAGCGCGCGGCAGACCCGCGAAGGCTTCCTGCACGAAGTCAGGCTCGTCCGAGAAGAGGAAGAAATCGACGTCTCCCCCAAGCAAGCGGTGGATGAGGGCGATGGCCCGGCCATAATAGCCCTCGCCGAGCACCGCGTGCACGGCCGCAGCGCTGGGGTTCGTCACATAATCCCCCCGCCGCACATGGAGGGACACGCTCCGGTCGACAGCGTCGATGCGCTCCGCCCAAGTCTGCGCTGCGACACCGAACGGCTCCGCAGGCTGGAAGCGTTGCCGCAGTACGGCCTCGCACCCGGCGAAATAGAGCGGGCTCTGAAAATAGCCTTCCAGCCGAATTTCGTCACCCGAAAGTGCAAAGAACTGTTCGTCGAAATGGAAATGAGGCTCCAGATAGAGGCTGCTCGCCTTGACGCCGCCCGTGAGCCGCCGCGCGATGCGGGCTGGCAGAGACCTCCCCGTTGGGCGGCTCAGAGGCTCACCTGCCGAGATATCCTGTGGCACGCGCAGCTTGTCGAGCTGGTAGGGCCAAGTGGCATAGGCCGCAAAGGCGGAGAGATCGAGGACCACTCGCCCCGCCCGATGCTGAGCGAGCCCCACGCCCGCAGCATACTGGAACATCTGATTTCCAAGCCCTCCGACCAGCCGAATAATAACCATCTTATACCGCAAGCCCCCTCTCGGTTCCCGCAAGAATGCTCTCGTACTGCGCCACTATTAAATCCCAAGTATAGCCAGCCTTCCAATTGTTGTGTGCCGTCATCCCCATATCGGCAAGGCGGCTCGGATCACGTATTGCCTGAGCCATGCATTTAGCAAGCTCGTGCGGCTGAGTGCGCACAAACCCCATGCCATCAACAACCGCCGGACAGATCAATCCACCTCCCGTCCACCGTGCTATTTCCTCCGCATTACCCACAGGAACTGTCAAAAAGGGCGTTCCAGAAGCCGCACTCTCAAAAAGCACCAATGGAGAGTATTCGACATTCGAAGCAAATATAAATAAATCAGAATTTTTGTACAATTTCACAAGATCCTCTCGAGGGAGATCACAGAACACAACTGATTTATTATTATTACCATCGATGATATTTTTCCAGTTCTGCATTCGTTGGATCAAATTTTGACTCCGTCCTCCCCTTCGAATATGCTTCAGTTTCCGTGACAACGCCTGCAGGGCACCTGGCCGGGCAAGACGTCGAACGCTACAGCCCAAACGTATAGCCTGCCTATACATGTTACCGAGCCCCCCCCTCGTCGCGCCTAAATCTCCCAGACCGTAGGGGATGTTACCATTTAGAACCAACGTTACATGACGCCCCTCGGTATCGAGCAAGGCGAAAGCTTCAAGTACCTCATCATGCCCCTTTGTCCCCGTAAGGCTTCCAACAGACAGCATCACGAAACTTTCCGGGCGAATGTTCAGCTTGTTGTTCAAAGCGATATCACGACCCAGGAACGAAAACTCTCGCTCATCCGCGCCATTTGGGACTACGGACATGCGGCTCAATCCATGACGGCGAGCAAAATTAATGTCTCTAAAGTTATTTGAGTAAAATATAAGCCAATCGAATTTATGCAAAATACCAGGCATAATAGAATAATACCGATCGAAAGCAGGCTGCATCAGCGCTGGAAAACCACACGGAATAAACACTTTGCGAGCCTTTATATCGTCTATTACGTCCCACAACGCATCGAACGTCCATTGCTGAGCCGCCTTGATCAAAACAGCATCCGCCTGGAAATTCGTAACAAAGCTCTGATATCTTCGCACTTCCCCTTGCATGCCATTCACGAAATTGCCCGAAACGTCGAATTCCTCAATTTTCACACCGTTATGGCTGGCGCTCGAACGTTGTCTCAACCGAGAGGTCGCAACGGTTACATCATGCCCCCGCCACACCAACCGCTCTGCAATTTGTCGCATGACCTCCTGTACACCGCCAACACTCGGATAATAGAATTCACAGCAAAGTAGAATTCTCATATCAGATGCCCCGCCATATCCTTACAATTCTTCGCCTTACCTTCTCCGAATAGGTTTTTGCGTACTTCCGTAATACATATCGCACGACCTCCCTCCTTAGCACCCGACTCCTCCCAGCGCGGAATAACAGATGATGCTCCATAAAATACTCGACAATACCGCCGATTCTCTCTTTAGCAAGAGCATTGTATTCTTTCTTGGAGGACGCGCGTTTTCTATTTTCTTCTATAATCATAATAACATCTTCATACTCGCGGAATCGGGCCACTCCTGAGTGTCCAGTTAACGAAGCTTCGTGTCGTATGAATTTATAGAGCGCAAAATCGAAAGCCTTGTAGGTCGGCCGCACGGCCTCCAATCGCAGCAGGAAATCCATATCCGACGCGATCTTAAATCTTACATCATACAAACCTATCTTCAAAAACAAGTCGCGCCGGATCAAGATTGAGAATATCGGCGCCGCACCTCTAAATACGCCTTCAATATCGAAAACAGATGGGGCGCAAAACTTCTTTTCCACACCATGTATTATTGAAAATCCAAAGCCAAGAACATCAGATGCCTCATTCTCAACATCGCCCCAAGACACCTTATTGAAAAACTCCCGATCTAGAACATCGTCCGTCGCTAGATACCCTATATACCTTCCTTGAGCAGCCATTACCCCCTTATTTAGGGCATCATACAGCCCATCATCGGGCTCACAAATAAGTCGAACATGCGGATACCCTTTGATTACGTCAATAGTTCCGTCCGTAGATTGCCCATCGACAATAATATGCTCAACTTTATCTCTGACATTTATCGGGATACTCTCTATACACCTTGCGATGCTCTCTGTCCGATTGAAGCTCGGAGTAACAAAAGATATAATTGGAGCTTTTTTCATCATAAACTCACTAAATGGCGCGCCAGTCGAGTTCCGGGGCAAGCAGTCCAGGACGTCGCATACGCCAGTACGGAGAAATCAGACTATTCTGCTCCACCGTAAAATTTATAACAACCTCGCTTGTTTCGGGATCGAGAAGCCAACGCTCGTTATGAAGGCTCGCGATAAAACGCGCCGTATATTCCCCGGCATTTAGAAAACGACTCGGTAAATATGCAAACAGTTTATGCCGACCCGCCCCTTGGATTGGCCAATCTTTCTCCGCCCCATCAGTGGAAAGCGAAAAGAAGAGCTCATTCCCGGAACTATCGCTAAGCTGAACGCCAAAATTCAGCAAAGGAACGTACCTGTGAACATGAACATCAATGAAGATTCCGATAGAATCGGCATTACCGAAATTTATACGTGGACTTTCCACGTTATCCGAGAATGAATGAAATGCATTCAGCGTGAAAAACTCTGTTGATACCGGCATAGATTGCTGCCATCGCCGCGTCAGCGTTGCAGCCACAGCGTATGTGTCAATTGCACTACCAACATCATATGTATCTAGTTGTATTTTGCCACCTGACAGCAAAATTACGCGATTGCACAACTGCCTAACCGTGTTCATGTTATGCGACACAAACAGAACGGTGCGGCCTGAACTCGCCACGTCCTTAATCTTTCCTAGACATTTCCTTTGAAACTCAGCGTCGCCGACCGATAGCACCTCGTCGACGATCATGATCTCCGGCTCGAGATGAGCCGCCACGGAAAAGGCGAGGCGCGTCTTCATCCCGCTCGAATAGCGCTTGATCGGGATGTCGAGGAAATCGCCGACGCCCGAGAATTCCACGATCTCGTCGAAGCGGGCGCGAATCTCGTGCTTGCGCAGGCCGAGGATGGCGCCGTTGAAATAGATGTTCTCCCGCCCCGACAACTCGGGATGGAAGCCCGTGCCGACCTCGAGGAGCGAGCCCACCCGCCCGCGGATGCGGGCCATGCCTTCGCTCGGCGCCGTAATCCGCGACAGCACCTTCAGCAAGGTGCTTTTTCCCGCTCCGTTACGGCCGACGATGCCCACGACCTCGCCCTCGGCGACGTCGAAACTGACGTTGCGCAGCGCCCAGAAGGACCGTGCGGCCTCCTTCTGCGCCGATGCCGGCGCCCGTGAGAACAGCCTGCGGGCGGCATCGGCCAGGCTTTCGCGCAACGTGGCATAGGCCGGCGCGCCGGTGCCGCTCAGCGCATATTGCTTGCCGAGGTTGTCGACGGTGATGATGGCGGACATTGCTCAGATCCTGTCGACGATGGCCGGCTCGAGCTTGCGGAACGTGCCGAGCCCGAGCGCCGTAAGGCCGATGACCCATGCGGCAAGGACCGCATAGTTGAAGAGGCCGGGCCATGGCGCGGCAATGATGATGGCGCGCATCATGTCGATGAGCGTCGCCACCGGGTTGAGCGCATAGAGCCACTGATATTGCGGCGGGACGAAGGTGACCGGATAGATCACCGGCGTCAGATACATGGCGATCTGAACGAAGAACGGCAGCGCGATGCCGACATCGCGATAGATCGCGTTGAGCGGCGAGAGCACGAGCCCGATGCCATAGCCGAGGAGCCCCGCAGCAAGAAGGATGAGCGGCAAAAGGACAATCAGCGGCGACGGCACCATGCCATAGGCGAGCATCATCGCGACGAGCACGACGAGCGCGATGAGGAACTCGACCGCCGCCGACAGGGTCGGCACGAGCGGCAGGAGCAGGCGCGGGAAGAAGACCTTGGTGATGATGGCCTCGTTCTTCACCAGCGAGCCCGACGCCTCGACGACGACGCGGCTGAAGTACTGCCACATCAGGAGGCCGGAGAAGACGAAGATCGGATAGGGAATCCCGTCCGTCGGGATGCGGGCCAGATAGCTGAACACGAAGGTGAAGATCGCCGTCGTCAGCACGGGCTGCAGCAGGGCCCAGGCGATGCCGATCAGCGACTGCTTGTAGCGGATCTGGATCTCGCGCAGTGCCAGCGTCCAGGCGATATCACGGTTCGTCCACACGTCCGCGATATCGTGCATCAGGTGGTGATCAGCGCGTGCGCGGATCACCACTTCTGTCGGCTGCGGCGACGCGGGCGTATCCATGGGAGCAACTGTCATTCCAACCTTTCCATCCGCGCCGTCTCACGCGGAGACGGGCGCGCGAGACGAAACCGCATCCTCGATGGCGGCACGCAGGACCTTGAACTCCTCCTCGAGCGGATAGTGGTGGTTGCCGATGAAGAAACCTGCCTCGTCAACGCGTTCGGCGTTCGGCAGGTTGTCGCTGATCGTATAGTCGAACCAGCGCAGCACCTCGTTCTTGGCGAAGTTGCCGGCGACGATCGGCCGTACGTCGATCCCGGCGCGCGTGAAGGCCGCGATAAGATCGGCCCGCGAAACCGGTGCATCCGGCTCCACGAGCATACTGAACCCGAACCAGCTGCTTTCGCCGATCTCCCGCTGAGGCCGCAGGAAGGGATAGTCCCGCACGAGTTCGAGGAAGCGTTCCGCATTCCTGCGGCGCTCGGCGACGAGATTGGGCAATTTGCGCAATTGCGCGAGGCCTATGGCGCCGCTCATCTCGAGGGGGCGCAGGTTGTAGCCCGGCAGGATGAAGCGGAACGATTCGGTAAAGGGATCGTCGCTCTTTGGCGTCGAGACATGGTTGAACTTGGGCAGGTTGCGCGTCCAGCCATGCGCCCTGAGGGCGAGGAGGATGTGATAGAGTTCCTCGTCGTCCGTCACCACCATTCCACCTTCCATCGTCGAGATGTGGTGACTGAAGAAGGCGCTGAAGCTGCCCATCACGCCGAAGGTGCCCGTCTGGCGCCCTTCGAATGTCGCGCCCATGGATTCGCAGTTGTCCTCGATGAGGACGATGTCGCGGTCGCCGACGATCCTTGCGATCTCGGCAAAATCGTTCGGATTGCCGAGCAGATTGACGATCATGATCGCCCGGGTCTGCGGCCCCACGGCGCGGGCGAGCTTTCCGAGGTCATAGTTCAGCGTGTCGCGGTCGATATCGACGAAACGCAGCTTCAAGCCATACTGATAAAGTGGATAATAGGTCGTGCTCCAGGAGACGGCGGGCACGATCACCTCGGCGCCCGGCTCCAGCGCGCCCTGCTTGCGATAGCGCAGAGCCGCGACCATGAGCAGGTTGGCCGAAGAGCCGGAATTGACCATCACGCAATGGCGGCTGCCGGTGTAATCGGCAAAGGCACGCTCGAATTCGGCGACGCGCGGGCCCATCGTGAACATGCCGGAATCGACGACGGCCTGGATCGCCGCGATCTCCTCGTGGTCCCAGCTTGAATTAGCGAGCGGATAACGCATCAGCAGCTCCCGAGGAGAGATAGAAATCGTATGTGGCCTGCAGGCCTTGGCGCAGGGACGTCTGCGCCTGCCAGCCGAAAGCCTTCTGCCGTGAGATATCGAGCAGCTTGCGCATCATGCCGACGGGTTTCGTCGTGTCATACACGAAGCCGCCCGTGTAGCCGACGATCTCGGCAGCAACCGCGTAATATTCGTTGACACTATGGTCTTCGCCGAGGCCAACATTTAGTACATCCGGCATCTCGGCAAAATGATCCACGGCGAACAGGATGGCATCGGCGAGATCACCGGAATACATGAACTCGCGACGCGCCGTGCCGTCCCCCCAGATCTCGACCTCCGGAAGGCCGTCGCGCTTGGCCACGTGTAGCTTGTGGATCACCGCCGGCACCAGGTGTGACACAGCCGGATCGAACTTGTCGTACCGCCCGTAGAGGTTGCACGGGATCATCGTCTTGTAGAGCAACGAAGGCTCTTCCCGATGCACATAGCTGCACAGCCGGGCGACAGCACATTTGGCCAGCGCATAGCCTTCGTTGGTCGGCTCCAGCGTGCCGCTCAGAACATCCTCCTCCTTCAGCAGATCCGGGCTATTGCGCGGAAACATGCAGGAGCTGCCGAGGTTGAGAAGCCGTGTGACGCCCGCCTCGCGCGCGGCGAGCACGATGTTGCGGCCGATGTCCCAGTTCTCCGTCAGGAAGCGGACAGGCTCTCGGATGTTCGCCTGGATGCCGCCGACGCGCCCCGCCGCGTGCACGACGATGTCGGGACGCACCTCACGCAGGACGCGGAGCGTCGACGCATGATCCGTCAGGTCGAGCTCGGTGCGCCGGGGCGCAACAACCTCGATCCCGCGCTCGCGGCACAGGTCGATGATGTTGCGGCCGACCATGCCGCCTCCGCCCGTCAGGAGAATGGTCGTCATTCGCCGGCGGCTCCATTGCGCACGGCGGTGTTGCTGAGCGCGCGCATCTGTTCCTCGCGACGGGCCTCGGCGAGATCGCTCTCCACCATCTCCTTCACCAGCTCGCGAAAGCTGATACGGTGCTGCCAGCCGAGCTTTTCGCGGGCCTTGGAGGGGTCGCCGAGGAGCAGGTCGACTTCGGTCGGGCGGAAATAGCGCGGGTCGATGCGCACGAGGGTCTTGCCGCTCGCTTCGTCGATGCCGACCTCGTCGACGCCCTCGCCGCGCCAGGCGATGGTGCGGCCCACCTCGGCGAAGGCAAGTTCCACGAATTCACGCACCGAGTGGGTCTCGCCGGTGGCAAGCACATAATCGTCGGGCGTGTCCTGCTGCACGATGCGCCACATCCCCTCCACATAGTCGCGGGCATGGCCCCAATCGCGCTTGGCGTCGAGATTGCCGAGGTAGAGCGCTTCCTGCAGGCCGCATTCGATGGCCGCGACGGCGCGGGTGATCTTGCGGGTGACGAAGGTCTCGCCGCGGATCGGGCTCTCGTGGTTGAAGAGAATGCCGTTCGAGGCGTGCATGCCGTAGGCCTCGCGGTAGTTCACCGTGATCCAGTAGGCATAGAGCTTGGCTGCGGCATAGGGGCTGCGCGGGTAGAAGGGCGTCGTCTCGCGCTGCGGCGTCTCCTGCACCTTGCCGTAGAGCTCGGAGGTCGAGGCCTGGTAGAAGCGTGTCTTGCCCTCGAGCTTCAGCAGGCGGATCGCCTCGAGCAGGCGCAAGGTGCCGATGGCGTCGGCATTGGCCGTGTATTCCGGCGTCTCGAAGCTCACCTGGACGTGGCTCTGGGCGGCGAGGTTGTAGATCTCGTCCGGCTGGATCTCCTGCACGATGCGAATGAGATTGGTCGCATCCGTCATGTCACCGTAGATCATGCGGAAGCGGGGGTCACCCTCGTGCACGTCCTGATAGAGATGGTCGACGCGCGCCGTGTTGAAGGACGAGGAACGGCGCTTCACGCCCCAGACGCGGTAGCCCTTGGCGAGGAGCAGTTCCGCCAGATAGGCGCCGTCCTGGCCGGTCACGCCGGTGATGAGTGCACGTTTAGACAAGTTGCTCATCCTTCCATTGCTGGCGCGCGCTGCGCGCCGGTATCCGGTCCATCCCCGCCGCGGGCAAGGGTCTCGTCAGCCGGCGCCTCAGTGCCGGCTCCGGCGGAGGCGGCGGTCACGGAGACATGCAGCAGCGGCGGGGTCACGATGCGGTTGCTGTCGACCTGCCCGCCGAGACGATCATAGGTCGCCTGCGGCGTGCGCGCGTCCGTCACCACCACGGCGTCGAAGGCGGGCGCCTCTTTCAGCGCGCGCACCACCGGCACGCCCGCGACGCGGCTGCGGTTGGTCTCGGCATCGAGCACTGCGACGACCTCGATCGCGTTGTCGCGGGCGGCGAGAATGGCGATCTCGGCAAGCTCGCCGGCCCCCGCAAGAACGACGCGGCGCAGGCCGACGACATCGAGGCGGCGGAAGCCGTCCGCATATTGCTCGCGCGCATCGCGGAAAAAGCGCAGGGAAATGTCGAGATAATCCGCTACGAGCCGGCTCTTCTCGGAAAAGCCGCTCGGGGTCAGGTAATATGCATAGCGCTTGTAGGGAGCGGCCCTCGCCTTCACATAGCCCTTGCGGATGGCGCGCTTGAGGAGTGCATTGACGAGGCCGATGGAGACGCCGATGCGCTGCGACAGCGACATCTGCGTCACCACTTCCCCGCTTTCCAGCGAGGCGAGCAACTCGAGGTCGACCTCGGTCGGGAGCTTCTCTGCCATCGGCCCTGCGTCTCGCGCGTTCCGGCGGCACGAATAGTCATTCACGGCGTGAACGTCAAGGCGTGACGTTCACGCCGTGAACGAAGGCGCACCCCTGTCAGACCCGCTTGTAGATGTCCTCGATGCGGACGATGTCGTCCTCGCCGAGATAGGGGCCGGATTGCACCTCGATGAGGTTGAGCGGCAGCTTGCCGGGGTTCTCGAGCCGATGCACGCAGCCGAGCGGCAGGAAGATCGATTCGTTCTCGCGCAGGAGGATCTGCTCCTCATCGCGGGTGACAAGGGCCGTGCCGTTGACGACGACCCAGTGCTCGGCGCGGTGGAAATGTTTCTGCAGCGACAGCTTGGCGCCGGGATTGACGGTGATGCGCTTGACCTGAAAGCGCTCGCCGTCGTGCACGGACTGGTAGAAACCCCATGGACGATAGACGCGCTGCGTCTGCGTGGCTGCGGCGTGGCCGTCCTTCTTCAGCGCCGCGACGAGTTGCGAAACCTTCTGGTCGCTGTCGCGCCGCGTCACGAGCACGACGTCGGGGGTCGCCACGACGACGAGATCCTCGATCCCGAGAGCCGCGACGAGTCGACCTTCGCCGCGCAGGTAGGAGCCGCGCGTCTCGAGCGCCACCACCTCGCCGACGCAGAGATTGTCGTCCGCATCCCGCGCGCCGATCTCCCACAGGGCCGACCAGCTACCAATATCGCTCCAGCCGAATTCGGACGGCACCACGGCAGCTTTGTCGGTCTTCTCCATCACGGCATAGTCGATGGAGATCGACGGTCCGGCGGCGAAGGGAGCTTCGGCGAGGCGCAGGAAGTCGAGGTCGCGCACGGCGCCCTTCAGTGCCTCCCGCGCCGCGGCGAGCACGGCGGGCGAATGGCGCTCGAGCTCGGCGACGAAGATGGCGGCGGGCAGGAGGAAGATGCCGCTGTTCCAGAAATAGTCGCCCGCGGCGACATAGCCCTCGGCCGTCGGCCGGTCGGGCTTCTCGACGAAGGTGGCGACGGCGTTGATGCCAGGGGTCCCCGGCAGCGGATCGCCGCGGCGGATGTAACCGTAGCCGGTGGCGGGCTTGTCCGGGCGCATGCCGAAGAGAACAAGGCGACCGGCCACAGCTGCACCGGCACCCGTGGCCACCGCGGCGCGGAAGGCGGCCGCGTTCTGCACGACATGGTCAGCCGGCATGATGAGGATCAGCGCATCGGGATCGCTCTCGGCCGCCATCAGCGCTGCGACCGCCGCCGCCGGCGCCGTGTTGCGGCCAACCGGCTCGAGCACGATGGTAACGCCCCCGATGCCCGCCTGTCGCGCCTGTTCGGCGATGACAAAGCGATGCTCCGCATTGGCGATGACGACGGGTGGGGCAAAGCCCGGCTCGCCGGCAACGCGCGCCAGCGTCTGCTGCAGCAGGCTCTCCTCGCCGGCGAGCGCCAGCAGCTGCTTGGGAAAGGACTCGCGAGACAGCGGCCACAGGCGGGTGCCGGTGCCTCCGGACAGAACGACCGGGACAATCCGCGGATGCTTCGCCATGTGGGCCCTCCCGTCAGCCGACGAGAGGCGCCGGCGCCACGCGCCCTTCCCCGTCGAGTGTCGTCGTGCGAGTCGCGCTCGATGCCGCTTCCTACCGCAAAGCGACTATCATGGAAATGCCGGTCTGACCGCTCGGGACCGAGCTCGGGCGGCCTGCGCGTCGCAGTCTGTGCGCGGGGACAAAGGGATCTCTGCTGGCTCCTCACCGTTGGCGTGGCACCGCATCAGCAAGATCGCCGCCCATTCCACACGGGATCGTGGCCCGCCCTCATCGGCTCAGGCGCTCGCGCCTTGCCCCTGTGCGCAGCACCGCCGAGCCGAATGAGCGCCGCATCCATCGAAAGCGGCATCAAGGCTCGGCCGTGTTGCCGGGCGGCTCCGGCGCCGCTTGGTCACCGAACTGTGGCAATCCCGGCGGCTGCGCACTGGCCGACATCGTCCGCAACCCGTCCCACGCGCCGCGACCGATCGCCGTGAGCGCATAGCAGCGGCGCCGCCCCGTGAGGGCGTAGACGATGGCCTGGAAGCCGATGTACGGAACCATCTTGGCCTTCCAGCGCAACGGGACGTGGCGCATGGCGAGCATGCGAAACTGGTTGCGGACATAGGTGTAGAGCCGGTTGGGCGGCTGCACGGACAGCTTGAGCCCCAGCAACGGCAGCGATATGGAGCCCCGCCCCAGCCGATGCTCCATCCGCGCATCGCGCGCGACCCAGCACGAGAAACCGCGATGCCACGCGCGGAAGCACCATTCGATATCGACCGCATCAATGAAGAAATCGTCGCGGAATGGCCCGACCACGTGATACGCGGCGATCGAGACGAGCGAGCCCGACGAGATCACAAAATCCGCCGCCCTGAAGCGGGTGGTGCCCTCACGGCCCGGCCGGGGAAAGATGCGCACGTCCTTGAAGGCCGGCTTCGTGTGCCGCGCGCCGATGGGCTGAACGCCCACCGCAGCCACCCGCTGCCCGGCCGCGGCAAGCTCCACCATCAGATCGGCAAGAAGCCGGACAACCTGCGGGCGCAACGTCGAATCCTGGTCGACGAGCAGCACCGCATCGCCGCCATACCGGCCTGCGCGCCGCAGGATCTCGTTGTAGGCACTGCCGAGCCCGACATTGTCTCGCGACTGGATGATCTCGATGCGGGCGCCGCCGATGGCCAGCAATTCATCCCGTTGAACCGTCGACAACGGGGAGTTCGCGAAGATGAAGACGCATTCGGTCGTCTCGGCCAATGCCGACACAAGATCCCGGAGCGATGCCCACTCCGGCCGAAACGTGACGACCCCCGCATAGATGCGCAATGATAAGGTTAACACAATACCCGTGCCAATAAGACAGGTAGAAAATATACGCGAAGTCTGGCATTCGGATTTCTAAAATTCAACTCTATTTTTATGCATTTTGCATCTTCAATCAGCCCCGAGCCCCTGTCAAGATACGTCCGCGCCTGGCCTAGACCGGGCCAACACACGCATGTGGCATGTCTGCCGCGGCCTGTTGCCATCGCGGCAGTCCGTTGGTGCGCCTGCCAATGGCGAACCGGCCGATGTGCCGCACGCCCACCCGCGGGCCCGCATCATCCGCCGCCGGGGCATCTGGTGGAGCAGCAGCACCCTCGTGCCTACGGCGGCCACGGCATGCCAGGATCCACCGGCCGCGGCCACTTGACGGCAAGCAACCGCGAAAATAAGCTTCATTATATAGTGCCGGTTTAGTTTGATTGCCGCCCCTGATTCCCCTTTATTGGACGATTGGCCATGACCTATTCTTCTCAGAACACCCTCCTCTCAACCACGCCCCAGTAATCACCTGACACCCAGCCTTGGCCGCCGGCGGAATTTCCGGGCCGGTCCCGCCTAAGGCTGCGATCCCGTCGCGGTGGCAGCTTCACCCTGAACCGGGGCATTCACGCCATACCGGACACGGCGCTTCGATCGGCGTTGCTGCGCCGGCGCGTTCAGGCAGCCAACATGCGGCGGCGGAGAGGAGGGCAGCATTGCGGGCTGCGGCAGCGGGGCAACCCTCCGTCGCGATATCGACCGGGTGGCACGGAGCAGCTCCTCCGCTCCCCGTGGCGGCGGCTGTGGGGCGTGAACGGGGAACAGGGCGAGGCAAGGACGAAGACCGAACCGACAGGCGACCGTTTCATATGGACATTGCAACCCCATCTCATCCTGCCGGCGATACCACGCCGGCGATGTGTACGCCGCAGCCTGCCGCCTGGCGCAGGGTTGCGGTCGTGACGCGCACGCGGAACCGGCCGCTGCTGCTGCGGCGCGCCGCCCGGAGCGTCAGCCGCCAGACCTTCAAGGATTTCGTCTGGGTTGTCGTCAATGACGGCGGCGACGAAGAGACGGCGCGGTCCATCGTCGAGGGAAGCCAGCTTGACCGGAACAGTGTCCTCTTTCTCTCCCTGGCGCAGAGCCGCGGCATGGAGGCCGCATCCAACGCCGGCGTGGCGGCGTGCCGATCGGACTTCGTGGTCATCCATGACGATGACGACAGCTGGGCGCCCGATTTCCTGGAAAAGACCGTCACCTTCCTCTCAAGCCAGCAGGGACGGCGCTACGGCGGCGTCATCACCCATTCGATCCACGTGTTAGAGGACATTCGCGACGACGAGGTAATCGAACGTCGGCGCCGCCCTTTCCAGACCGCGGTGCGCGACGTACAGCTGGCGCAGATGATCCGCGGCAATTTCTTTCCACCGATCTCCTTCCTGTTTCGGCGAACGCTCTGGGATGAGATCGGCGGCTTCAACGAGACACTGCCGGTCCTCGGCGACTGGTTCTTCAATCTGGAATTCCTGCTGAAGGCGGACATCGGCGTCCTGCCGGAGCCGCTGGCCTTCTACCACCACAGGGACCAGGTCCCCGTCACGAACGTCTATGCCAATTCGGTCAGCGCGGCAGGGCACCAGCACGACGAACTTGCGGCGGTCGTGCGCAACGCGTTCCTGCGCCGCCACATGGACAAGGCCGCGGTGGCGCTCAGTCTCATCCTCAGCCATATCGACGACATGCGGCCCGGCGAGGTCACGGCGGCCGCGTCAGACCCGGTGCGGCGGCCGGCGAGCACCCCCAACGCGGCCGGCGACGACGACCGGGCGGATCTCGACTGGATCATCGGCAGCATCAACCGGAGCCTGGCCAGAAGGTCCCTGAAGTCCTTCGTGCGATCGCTGCGCGTCCGGCCTCTCGAACCCGACGCCGGCTGGAACGAGGCGCTGTCCGCCCTCCAGAAGCTGAAAGCCCCCATTCCCGTTCCAGACCATTTCGACGAGCCAGCCTATCTCGCCGCGAACCCGGATGTCGCAGCCGCCGTGCAGAAAGGACAGCTCCATTCGGGCTATGTGCATTTCCTACTGTTCGGCCGTTTCGAGGGCCGGCGCCGGCCCGGCCGCCATGTCAGTCCCTTCGCCGCGGCGCACGACAACGCCTGCCCGGCGCCGGACACGGCAAACGTTCTGAAGCCGGTCTTCGACACGCCCGCCATGCTGCGCGCGGCCCATCGCGTTGCCGGCTTCGAGCGGGTCCTGCACATTGCGCATCACGAATGGCACGGCATCCGCCAGGCCACAGCCTATTGCCCCGGGCATAAGCTGCTCATCCCGGCCGAAGGTACACTGGAGGAAGCCGACAAGGCCGGAATCGCCGAGGAGATCCAGGCTCTCGGCATCACGCATGTCGTTTTCCAGGGCTATTCGGAAAATGCCGACCAGTTGCTCCTGGCCCTGAAGTCCCGCTTCGGATCGGATCTGCGCTGCCATGCGGTCACGCACGTCACCACGGCGCAGTTCGAGCACTACTTCGAAATGGTGATGCAGGCACGCCTGCTGATACGGCTCCGGATGGGTTCCCTCCAGGGCCTCGCCTCGGTCAAGCCGGATTTCGGCGCCGTGTTCGAGAACTACTGGCCCAGCCTCATCGTCAACTTCGCGCCGGATCTGCCGTCGCAGCGCCGCGCGCAGCCGCCCGAACTGCGCTCGGTCTATGCGCCGCTCGACCCGGGCTGGCGCAAGAACATGTATACCAATGTGCTCGGCGCTCTCGCCGCCGGCAATGTCGAGCAGGTCAAGACCGCCAATTTCCCCAACGGCCTTGAAAGCCTCGTCAATCTCGACCGGCTACGGCTCGTCGGCTATCTGCGCGGGCGCGACCTCTTCGAGGAGATGGCGCGCAGCTCGCTCGTGCTGCTGGCCACCCTCGCCGAATGCCAGCCCATGACCCAGCTGGAGAGCCTGGCCGTCGGCACGCCCGCCATGACGGGACCGCTGTCGATCCGCGAGTTCGACGACGATCCGCTCATCCGACTCTGCACCACACCGCATCTCGACAATCCGGCCCTGCTGGCGCGCGACGTCGAGCGGCTGGTAGCGGCCCGGCACGCCGACCCGGGGGCGATGGCGGAGATGATCAGTTGCCACCTCGCCCGCCGCCATGCCCTGGCAGCGCAGCGCTATGGCGATTTCCTGGCCCTGTGACAGCCATGACGAAACCCGCGATCTGCTTCGTGACCAATGAGCTCTATCCGCTCGGCCCCGGCGGCATCGGGCGCATGCTCCACAATTTCGCCCGGCACAACGAGACGCTGGGCTCTCCCGCGGAGATCCACTTCCTCGTGCCGCCCGAACTCCTGGCAAGCAGGCCCGATGCACCGATGCTGCTCGCCGGGACGTTCGACGGGGTCGCGCAGGTGCACATCTGCCCGGACCTCGCGAACCGGCCGGACCTGATGGCCCAGCTGCTTGCGCGTGCCGGCGCCCATCCCTGGACATTGGAATGGCACCTGGCCGAATCCTATCGGTACTACCAGGGCCTCCTCGCTGCAGAGCGCCGGCGCGGCGCACCGTTCGACATCGTCGAGTTCCCGGATTTCGGAGGCTGGGCCGTGGCGAGTATCGAGGCAAAGCGCGCCGGCCTTGCCTTCACGCAGACACTCATCGCCGCCCGCATCCACTCGACACAAGGAGTGATCTACCGGGCGGAGCGTTTCACCCACCACCCCGGCCATTCCCTCGGCATTGTCTTCGATGCCGAGCGCCATCTGCTCGCCCATGCCGACCTGATCGTGGGGCACGAACGCACCGTCCTGGCCTTCAACGAGGACCATTACGGCCTTGCCGGACGCTGGCGAGGACGCTGCCTGCTGGAATTTCCGCCCATCCTTCCCGACGATGGCGACGCGCCGGTACAGGCGGAGCGCGAGCCTTTAGACTTCATCTTTTCCTCGCGCTTGCAACCCTTCAAGCGGCCGGACCTCTTCATTCGTGCCGCAATCCTCTTCCTGGAGAGACATCCGGACCACGCCGGCTGTTTCAGGCTCGTGTCCTATGGCTGGGACGAGGCCTATATCGCCGGCCTGCGGGCGCTCGTGCCGGAGACGCTGAAGGAGAAGATCCTGTTCGTCTTCGGCGCCAGCGCCGCCGAACGCGCGAGCCATCTCGCCCGCTCGGTGGTGGTCGTGCCGTCCGACTACGAGAGTCTGTGCCTGTTCGCCTTCGAGGCGAGCCGGATGGGTTGCAAGATCATCCTCAATGGACGCTGCCCCGCCTTCGGCAAGACCTCGCGCTGGCAGGACGAAAACAATTGCCTGCTGTTCGATGGTTCCGTCGCGGGTCTTGCTGCCGCAATGGAGAAGGCACTGCGCTGGACTCCCTCTGCCACAGCCAGCATAGCCCCCGACACGCCCTACTGGCTGCGGCCCGCGGCGTGGCCCGTTTCGCGTGCTCCCGCCGTCGCGCAGGTGAAGCGTCCTGGTGTCACGGTCGTCTGCCACGGGATTCGCTCACCCGCCGAGTTCGAACGGCTTTTCGATACCGTGCTGCCTCTCGATGCCGAGCTCGACCTGGCGGGCGGCACAGATGCGGTGCAGGTCCTGCTGCCGCGTGGGCATTTCGCCCCGGACGGGCCCGAGGCGCGCCGCGTCGAGGCCCAGGGCTGGCAGGCCGTCTTCCCCTCCGGCAAGAACGAATGTCCCGAGATGCTGGGGCGCCGGCTTGCCGCGCTGGAGCGGGAGGCGGTGCTGCTCCATCCCTTCGGCTTCGAGGCAGCGCCGGGTTTTCTCGCCCTCGCGCTCGACGCGATGGCCCGGGATGCGGAACTCGCCCTCGTCTGCGGCCATGTGGAACTCGTCGATCCGCATACGGCGAGAAGCGACTATCTGCGCGCCTATGCCGGCGAGGCGCCATCGATGGCGCTCGTCTCGAGCCGCATCGCGTCGCCGTTCTGTCTGCTGCGACGCGATCTGCCGACCCGGGTGCCGTTCGATCCGCGGGCCGGCGACCTCTGGTTCGAGGTCTTCGCCCGGGAATGTGCGCTGACGGGCGAGGGCATCCTCGTCATGCCCGTGATCGCGGCCACCATGGACGCCTTTCTGGCGGGGCGACGCGAGACAACCAAGAAGATCTCCGGCGGGCTCACCGATGCGGCAGGGATCGCGGTCGGGCTGCCTGCCCGCCTCCTGAGCCTCGACCCCGTCCAGCCGCCCGGAGATGGGCCCGATCGACCGCTGACGCTGCATGGCGAGCAATTGCGCCCGGTCTCGCGCATCCATCCCCAGGGGCGCGTGCGGGAATGGGAGCCGGTGCAATGGCATGGCGGCAGCCGAGGCATCATCGTCCACCCCATCGCAGGGGAGGTGACGATCGGCGAGTTGCGCGGCCCGCACCGGCGGGTGGGCCGCATCGTCGCCCATGTGCGCAACCTCAGCGAGCACAACGGCGGGGTCGAGGCAGCCGTCGCCCTGGCGCGCGGCAACGCGGCGACGCAGCGCATCCTCGCCCGTCTCGACGGGGGAGAGATGGCGGACGACGTCGCCCTGAGCGCCTGGCAGACTGTGGGGCCCGGCCGGCAGGCACTGATCGAACTCTCCGCCTATGGCACGAGCCGGGGCAACGATCGCCTGCTCCTCATCACGCGGCTGCCGCCCCGCGGCGAGGAGAGCGACTGCCATCTCGCCTTCGAACGCGTGGAGCTCTGGTTCAACGAGAACATCCTCTGACGGTGCGAATGCCGCGCATGCGGGCGACATCGGCGCTCCCGCCTTCAGCCACGCGCCCCGCCGTCTCACGCAAGGAACAGCCATGATCCCACCCTTCGGCCTTCTCGTTGCCCGCCAGCGATCCGGCACCGGCGCGCTGGGCAGCCTCCTCGACTGGCGCAACCATCCGCAATTCTATTATCTCGGCGAGATCTTCCACCCTGATGGCCTCGGCGATCGCCACAATTATTTCACCCACCTCCGCGACTACGTTCGGGAGGATCCGCTGAATGCGTTGGCGCAGAACGCACCGCAGAATTTCCGGAGATTTCTCGCGACCTTCGCCGGAGAAGGCCGGACGCTCCTGCCCGACGTCAAATACGACAGCCTGCATAGCCTCAACGGGCCCTGGCATGCGCCGCTTGCGCGGCCGTGGCTCCTGGAATTCGCGCGGGCCGAAGGCGCGCCGATCATCCACCTCACGCGGCGCAATCTCCTGGAGGTCTTCGTCTCCGGCCTGCTCGCGGCCGCCAACCAGGTCTGGCACACGGTCGATGCGGCGGAGGTGACGATCCGTTCCGCGGTCGTCGATATCCCGAAGCTGCTGCGCTTCATCGACGGCATGCAACGCGAACGACAGGTGATCGAGCAATGGCTCGACGGGCACCAGCCGCTCGTCGCGCTCGATTATCAGGAGATGTTCGACGCCCAGGGACTGCTGGCGAGCGAGCGGGCCGATGAGATCGCCCGCGCCTTCGGCGTGGACCCGCTGGCGCAGCGCAGGCCGTCCCTCGTCAAGCAGGCGCCGTGGAGTCTCACAGAATCGATCCGGAACTACGACGAGGTGGCAAAGGCGCTCGCCGGCACCCCTCATGCCTGGATGCTCGCCGGGGACGGC
Source organism: Chelatococcus sambhunathii (assembly GCF_001418005.1). Classification (GTDB taxonomy): domain Bacteria; phylum Pseudomonadota; class Alphaproteobacteria; order Rhizobiales; family Beijerinckiaceae; genus Chelatococcus_A; species Chelatococcus_A sambhunathii. The sequence continues at coordinate 42,799 of NZ_LIOL01000003.1, forward strand.
CCCCCGACAACCCGGCCCACGCCTGCCACCAAGGGATTGCCCGTGCAGAAATTCGTCTTCCAGAACTCCACCATCACCATCAACGGGCACAGTGTGACGATGCACAGCATCACGGCACCCTGGGGGGAGGACGACAACCTCCTCGGCGCAATACGGCAGGGTGCCTTCGACGAGCCGAAGTCCCTCGCCTACTGGCTCTTCCTGATGGAAGGCGCGCCGCAGAACGGGATGGTGATCGACGTTGGAGCCTATACGGGCCTCTATGCGCTGCTGACGGCGCGGGCCCGCCCGGACCTGCTCTCCATCGCCTTCGAGCCGTCGGCGGTGACCTTCGGCCGTCTCATCTACAACATTCAGCTCAACGGCTTTAATCCGCGCATCGTGCCCTGTCATCTGGCGGCATGGAACCGCGAGGAGATCCTGACCCTGCCGCACAGGTATGGCTTCTTCAGCCTGTGCTCGGGCGAGAAGATCAGTCAGACACAGGCGGTCGACCACACTGAGACGGTCAAGGCCGTACCGCTGGACGCCATCCTGCAACCGGCGCGGCTCGACTACCTCAATGCGCCACAGCTCGCGGCGATCGCCAAGCGCCCTGTCGTCGCCGTCAAGATCGACGTGGAAGGCGTCGAGCCCGAGGTGCTGGAAGGCGCGCGGCACGTCATCGCTGCCCACCGGCCCGCCTTCATCTGCGAGGCGCTTGACGCTGAGGCTCAGAACAGGCTCCAGACCTTCTTCACCTCCGTCGGCTATGCGGTCGAGCCGATCGCGGACGAGCGCAACGTGCTCGCCATGCCGGAAGACCACTATGGCGGCTTCGCGCGGGCATTCGCCGCCTGGGCGGCACGCAACGGCACGGCGGCGACCATCGGGGGGCATGTCATCGAGGATTCGCGCTTCGAGACGGAGCTGTGAAGCCGACGGGCCCCCTGCGAGTCACGCAGTTGTCAGAGCTCGGCCTCGGCCACCCAGTGCCAGTACACGGCCTGGGTCGTGGCGGTCGTGACGAAGTCGATCATGCAGCCGGCGCCGCCGGGCACGTAGACGCCGCCGATGGTGATGTCCGCGTCCGGCTGGGCGCGCACCTGCCCCGCGGCGCCGGTGGTCGGGTTGTAGATCGTCACCGTGGGCGCCGCGCGCTTGATGACGCGGAAGGGAATATCGGCCCGGTGATTGGTCGCGATCTGGAAGGTGTTCTGGTTGCGCCGGCCCATCTGGCTCGCCGTGCCCGGCGCCACCTCGAGATTGTAGGATTTTTCGAAGTAGCGCTGGCACATGATCAGCTCCTGGCTGAACGGCCGCACCTCGAAGGCCGACGGCACCGTGCCGTGCTCGAGCTGGGGCAAGGCGAAGGTGCCGCCCGAGAAACGCACGGTGACATTCGCGCCGCCGGCAAGCGACACGGTGCCGCCCTTCGCCACGGCCGCGCCGTTGACGCTGGCGCTTGCCGTGCCGTTCCATGAGAGCACGTAGGTGCCGGCCACGACGTCGAGGCCCTCGATCACCTGCTCGACGCCGCCGGCCGGCGCGGTAAAGGTGCGATAGCCGTTGGCCTCGGTCCAGGCGAGCGCCTGCCCCGCAGCCACCACCCGCCAGCGGTCGAGCGTATAGCGGCCGGCGGCCGCCGTCGCCGTGCCCGAGACATAGCCGCGCTGGTTCACGAGGCCGCGGGCGTTGATGAGGAGATTGCGCAGGCCGCACTCCTGCCGCGTCTGCGGAAGTGTTACCGCGCCGCTCGCGGGATCAATCCGCAGCGCCGGCGTCCAGAGCGAGCCGTCCTCCGAGACCTTGATCTCGAAATGGTCGCTGCCGGCGAGGCCGATCTCGGCGCGTCCCGACCAGTCGCTGTTGAAGATGAGCGAGACCGTGTCGGCGGAGCCTTCCTTGTTGAGCGCCATGCGCAGCGTGCCGCTACCCCCCTCGCCTGTGTATTTCGCCGACCAAAGGGCATTCTCGAGCTTGGCAGCAAAGCCATTGACCTCGTCCGCCCGAGTGCCGACGCCAAGAGCGGCGAGATTGTGCAGCTCGGTCGGCGTATCGTCCTGCATGGTAGCCCATTCCGTACCGGTCCAGACACGAAGACGCCCTTCGCCCGTCACATAGGCCATCCAGCCGGGCGCAGGGGCGAAGGTCAACCAGCCGCCGTCGACGAAGATGGCGACGTGGTGGTCCCTGCCTGTCCAGGCATCCGTCGCGCCCTCACCGACAATATGGCGCGCGCCTTCGGCCGGGTCGGCCGGTGGCACCGTCCGGTCCGTGTCCGCGACGGCAAGTTGCACCAGCGCATCCAGCATGTGCAGCGCCTCGTTATGGGTCACGTGTTTCTGCGCCTGGCCGGCGGCGATATAGGGCAGCTTCAGATTGGCGGTGGTTTCGGAAGCGATGGCCACGGCAGTCCCCATGAATGATCTGATGCAATGAATGATCCTATGTAGGAAATTAAACCTATAATAGGGAGAATGTCAACAGCCGTCGCTCGGACGTCGCCGTCGCGAGGCTTGCAAGTCGTTTCACCCATGGCTACATTCTGCCCGTTTTCCTGCGTTGTTTGCCATTTTTCATGTTTGATCCGATTGCCGAGCCATGCTGGACGCGACCGGCGCCGCCCCGCCTGCAAGCCAATCGACCGACCGCTTTGCGCTGAGCGCCCATCAGCGCATGCTGGAGGCGGAGGCCGTCCACGTCCTGCGCGAGACCGCAGCCGTGTTCCGCCGGCCGGCCCTCCTCTATTCGATCGGGAAAGATTCCTCCGTCCTGCTGCATCTGGCGCGCAAGGCTTTTTACCCGGAGGCCATTCCCTTCAAGGTCGTTCACGTCGATACGACCTGGAAGTTTCGGGAGATGATCGCCTTCCGCGATGCGCAGGCATGCGCGCTCGGCCTCGACCTCGTCGTCCATACCAATCACGAGGGGCTCGCGGCCGGCATATCGCCCTTCAGCCACGGCGCGGGCCTTTACACACACGCGATGAAGACGGTGGCACTGCGGCAGATCCTCGACCGTCTCGGCGCGGATGCGGCCATCGGCGGGGCGCGACGCGACGAGGAGAAGAGCCGCGCCAAGGAGCGCATGTTCTCGGTGCGAGCGCCTGGCCACCGCTGGGATCCGAAGATGCAGCGCCCCGAGCCCTGGGGGCTCGCCAATACGCGGCTCCTCGAGGGCGAAACCATGCGCGTCTTCCCCCTCTCGAACTGGACGGAGCACGATGTGTGGGCCTATGTCCGCGCCGAGGCAATCCCGGTCGTGCCGCTTTATTTCGCGCGCGAGCGGCCCGTCGTGCGTCGCGGCGACAGCCTGATCATGGTGGACGACGCCCGCCTGCCGCTCGCGCCGGGCGAGACACCGCAGCCGATGCGGGTGCGCTTTCGCACGCTCGGCTGCTACCCGCTGACGGCGGCGGTCGTATCCGAAGCCGCCACCCTCGATGCCGTCATCGACGAATTGCGCAGTTCGCGCCGGTCGGAGCGTGCCGGCCGCCTCATCGATGGCGAGCGGGCGGATTCCATCGAGGCCAAGAAGGCGGAAGGATATTTCTGAGTGCGCATCATCGATGCCTGCGCGACGAGCGCCGCGCCGATCAAGGAACACGGCCTGCTGAGAGTCCTTGCCTGCGGCGCGGTCGACGACGGCAAGTCGACCCTGCTCGGGCGGTTGATGGCCGACGCCGGCCTCGTGCCGGAGGACCAGATGGCGGCCGTTGCCGGCGCCGGCGGCGAGGATGGCTTCGACTACGCCCTGCTGCTCGACGGCCTCGCCGCCGAGCGCGAGCAGGGCATCACCATCGACGTCGCCTACCGTTATTTTGCAACGGCGCGGCGCAGCTTCATCGTGGTCGACGCTCCCGGGCACGAGCAGTTCACCCGCAACATGGCGACCGGCGCCTCAATCTGCGACGCCGCGGTGCTGCTGGTCGATGCGCGCAAGGGGCTGCTCCCGCAAACGCGGCGGCATGCGGTCATCGCCGGTCTGATGGGCATCCGCGATGTCATTCTCGCCGTCAACAAGATGGACCTTGTCGGCCATGACGAAAACGTGTTCAGGGCCATCGTGGCGTCGTTCCGCCCCCATGCCGACAGTCTCGGCCTCGATGTGCGCTCCGTGCCGCTCTCGGCGGCCCTCGGCGAGAACATCGTCCATCCCGCCGCCGCGATGCCGTGGCACGCAGGCCCCACCCTCCTCGACCTCCTTGAGACCCTCGCGCTCGCGCCGCGGCGCACCGGCAGCCTGCGCTTTCCCGTCCAGCGCGTCAGCCGGTCGGATCCGGACTTTCGGGGATATCAGGGCACGGTCGCCGGCGGCCGTGTCCGGCGCGGCGATCCCGTGGTCGCTTTGCCTGGCGGGCAGCCGAGCCGCATCAGACAGATCGTCACCTTCGCCGGCGAGTTGGAGGAAGCAGGGCCCGGCGAAGCCGTGACGCTGGTGCTCGACCGCGAGATCGAAGCCGGCCGCGGCACGGTTTTCGCCTGCCCGGACAACCCGCCGGCCTGCGTGAACCATGTGGTCGTTCGCCTCGTCTGGCTGTCCGAGATGCCGCTCGGCACGGGCCGGGAGTTGCTCATGCGGCAGGGCACGGACCTCGTGCCCTGCCGCATCACCGCCCTGCGCAGTCGGCTCGACGTCGTGCGCATGGCGGAGAACCCGGCAACAACGCTCGGCGCGAACGATATCGGCACGGCCGTTCTCGAGACAGGCCGTCCGGTCGTCGTGGAGCGCTATGGCGACAACCGAACGCTCGGCTCCTTGCTGCTCATCGACCGGCTGAACAACGAGACTCTCGCAGCGGGCATGGTGGTCGAAGCCGTGAACGCCGCCGCCAACGTCTACTGGCAGCGCTTCGATACGACCACGGCAGACCGGCCGAGCGCCGGGCGGCAGACCCCCGCCATCCTCTGGCTCACGGGTCCCTCCGGCGCCGGCAAGTCGACGGTGGCGAATGCGCTGGAGCGCCGGCTGACCGCGGCGGGATGCCACGCCTATGTGCTCGATGGCGACAACATGCGCCACGGCCTCAACCGCGATCTCGGCTTCTCGCCGCCCGAGCGCGCCGAGAACGTGCGGCGCCTCGCCGAGGTGGCGCATATCCTCGCCGATGCCGGCCTCATCGCCATCGTGGCGGCCATCGCCCCCTATGCCCAGGACCGGGCCAACGCCCGCGCCATTGCCAAGGACGTGCCGTTCTACGAGATCTTCGTCGACACGCCGCTCGATGTCTGCGCCTCGCGCGACCCCAAGGGGCTCTACAGGCGGGCCCGGCAGGGCCTCGTCAGCGACTTCACCGGCGTCGGCGCCCCCTACGAGCGGCCGCAGGCGCCCGACCTTCGCCTCGACGGCACGGCCGAGACGCCGCAGCAGGAAGCCGGACGCATCGTCGATCTCCTCGCCGCGCGCGGCCATGTGCCTGCTGCCTGATAAAAGAGGCTCCGCCGCAGCCCCCGGCCGGAAAGTGGCCGTCTTTTCCGGGCAGGATTGCGTTTCATCAAGGACGCGGGTCCACCGCGCGCCCAAGCTTGGGTTCTCCAAGAGGGAGGGAGAGACGATGACCCCGGACAAGCAAGCCACACGTCCGCGCCGCCCGAACGCCGGCGACATGCAACTGCCGCTCGAGGCATTCCCGCTCTGGATCAAGACTTCCACCTTCGACCTGCCGGTCGCCATCGGCACGGAGATGCTGCACTTCATGGCCCGCCGCCTGGAGGCCCAGGCCTCATTCTGGCAGGATCTCGGCCGCTGCCGCGACCTGCCGGAGGCCATGGAGCGGCAGACGGCCTTTGCGCAGCAGGCGGTCACGGACTATACGCAGGAATTCGCGACGCTCGTGCGCAAGGCCGAGGACAAGGTCATCCATACGGAGCACTGAGTGCGCGGGCTCCACGCCGGTCCGTCGAGGCAGGATGACGCCGACACACCACGTCACCGAAGATCAGGACGAGATCCTGCGCTTCCTTGCCTCGCCGGACAGCCATGGCGGGGGTGGCCCCGTCAAGCGCATCGACACGCACGGCGCGATCGTCTTCCTCACCGGCTCGGACGCCTACAAGGTGAAGCGCGCCGTGCGCTTTCCCTACATGGATTTCTCCAGCCTGGAGAAGCGGCAGCTCGCCTGCGAGCGCGAGATCGCGATCAACCGGCCCGGTGCGCCGGATATCTATCTCGGCCTCGTCCCGATCGTGCGCCGGGACGGCACGCTCAACCTCGGCGGCCCAGGCACGATCGTGGAGTGGGCGGTGCACATGCGCCGCTTCGACGAGACCCGTACGCTCGACCGCCTGGCGGCCGAGGGGGCCCTGACGCCTGCCATCGTCGCGGCCGTGGCGCGGGCCGTCGCGGAGGCTCATGCGCGGGCGCCCGTCCATCACGGCGCCGATTTCGCCGGCGCGCTCGCGGCCATCATCGCCGAGAACGGCACGAGCCTCGCCGAGCAGCCCGTTCTCTTTCCCGCGCAACGGACGGAGCGTTTGACCCGCCAGTCGCTCGCCGCGCGCGAGCGCGTGGCCACGCTACTGGCACAGCGCGCCCGGGATGGCCATGTCCGCCGCTGCCACGGCGATCTTCATCTCGGCAACCTCGTGCTCCTCGACGGGGCACCCCGCCTGTTCGACGCCCTCGAATTCGACGAGGCGCTGGCGACGACGGACGTGCTCTACGACCTCGCCTTCCTGCTGATGGACCTGATCGAGCGGAACCTGCAGGGCGAGGCCAACCTCCTTCTCAACCGCTACCTCGTCGAGAGCCGCGAGCCGGGCCACCTCGCCGGGCTCGCCGCGCTGCCGCTCTTCATCAGCGTCCGCGCCGCGATCCGGGCGAAGGTCACCGCGGCAGGGCTCGCCCATCTCGACGAGGAGGCGCGCGAGCGGGCGAGCGCCGAGTGCCGGCGCTATTTTAGCCTCGCCGAAGCTGTCCTCGACCCCGGACCGCCGCGGCTCGTCGCCGTCGGCGGCCTCTCGGGTACTGGCAAGAGCACTCTTGCCGCGGCCCTCGCCCCGCTGATCGGCCGCCCGCCCGGCGCCATTCACCTGCGCAGCGACGTCATCCGCAAGCAGCTCTTTGGCGCGGTTGAAACGGAGCGCCTGCCGGACAGCGCCTATGATGCAACGGCGACTGCCGCGGTCTACGACCGGCTGTGCCGCGATGCCCGGGCGGCGCTGGAAGCCGGCCGGCCGGTCATCGTCGATGCCGTACACCAGCGCCCAGGCGAGCGCGCCGCCGTCGCAGCGCTCGCCGCAGACCTCGGCATCCCCTTCACCGGGCTGTGGCTCTCAGCGCCGCTCGACAGGCTTGTCGCGCGCGTCGAGGCCCGCCGCGGCGATGCATCGGATGCGGATGCCGCAGTCGTCGCGATCCAGGCCGCGCGCGAAACGGGCGACGTCACCGCCGAGCCAGGCTGGAGGGCCGTCGACACGGACGGCACACCGGATGACGTGCTCGCGCGGGCCCGATTGGCCCTGGCGCAGGGCTGACGCGCCTACGGCTGCAAGGACGGTCGGGCGCTGCCCTCGTCCGGCGGGAAACGTGCCAGCGTCGCGATCACAGCCTCGTCCTCCACCTGGCCGAAATCAAGATAGGCGGCTCCGACGGCCCAGAACGGCTCCGGTGTCTCGAGGCAGACGACGGCATCGGCCTCGTCGCAGAGATCGGCGACGACGTCACGCGGCGCGACCGGCGTCGCGAGGACAAGCCGCGCCGGTGCGCGGCGGCGGATGGCCCGCAGGGCCGCCCTGACGGTCGCGCCCGTCGCGATGCCATCGTCGACCACGATGGCGCAGCGGCCTTCCACCCGCACGGGCGGGCGCGATCCGAGATAGAAGCGACGCCGGCGCTCGATCTCGGCGAGTTCGCGTGCCCGCACGGCTTCGAAGTCGGCAGGCGCAATCTGCGCCCCCGCGATGATCTCCTCATTGCACACGGTGATGGGCTCGGCCCCGTCAACGACCGCACCCATCGCAAGCTCCGGCTGCCGCGGCACTCCGAGCTTGCGCACGAGGACGAGATCGAGCGGCGCATGGAAAGCGGCGGCAATTTCGGCCGCGACCGGCACGCCGCCGCGCGGCAAGGCGAAGACCACGGGGTCCTCGTTCCGCCATCCCGCCAGGGCCTTGGCGAGCCGTCGTCCCGCCTCCACACGGTTGAGAAAAGGCATGGCCCACTCCTGTCCCGCCCCATGGCACTGTCGCGCAGGGCAGCGCCATGGCCATCCTATCGCCAGAGCCCCGGCGCGTCATGGGCAGGCGACCACTGTCGCCCATGGACGGATCGCGGCGCGCACGGCGAGGACGTCGAGGGCGTTCGGCGTGTCCTGCAAAGCTTCCAGGTCCGGCTTGAAAACCTTGTCGATGACAGCCGCGACCGTACAGGTCTCCGCGAGGTCCTCGGCCACCTCCGTCACCGGCATGTGGCCTATCCGTTGCGCTCGAAGGACCCGCCGAGCGATCGCCACCAAGCCGTCGCGGACGCCATCGCCCGCGCCGCAGGGCACCTGCGGGCAAGAATCAGTGGACGCGGGGCGGTCGCGCTCAACCCGCTCAGCCAACATGCCAGCCGCCGTCGACGAAGAGCCGGGCGCCGTTGATATAGGCCCCCGCATCGGAGGCGAGCAGCAGGCAGGCGCCGACGCAGTCCTGTGGCAGGCCAATGCGTCCTGCCGGGATCTCGCTCTCCACACGCGCCCGATAGGCCGGATCGACGAGGACGGCGGCGTTGCGCTCGGTCGCGATGGCGCCGGGCGAGACCGTATTGAAAGTGACGTTCTGCGCCGCATATTGGCGCGCCAGGTTGACCATCACGTTGGTCTGGGCGCTCTTCAGCGCCGCATAGACCACCAGGCGCGGATTGGGCCGCACCTCCTGGATGCTGCCCATGGCGATGACGCGGCCGAAGCCGCGCGCCGCCATGCCTGGCACCACGGCCTGCAGGAGGAGGAGGCTCGCGGTGAGATTGACCGCGACCTGTTGCGCAATCTCCTCCTCCGTCACGTCGCGCCAGTCGCGGCGCAGCTCGAGGGACGCATTGAGCACGAGAATGTCGATCGGCCCCAGCGCCTCGGCCACGGCCTCCGGCAGGCGCCGGCAGGCGTCCGCCTGGGCGAGATCGGCGGCGAACGCCTCGGCGCGGACACCGGCGGTGCGCATCTCCTCCACCGCTTCGTCCAGCGCCGCGCTTCCCTCCGCGCCGTGCACCGCGACGGCGCCGCCGCTCTGCGCGAGGCCGAGCGCGACCGCCCGCCCGATACCGCGGCTCGACCCGGTGACGAGGGCGACGCGCCCGCCGTTGCGGAATGGGCTCCCCATGGCTCAGGCCTTCAGATGCCAGGTGACGAGGACGGTGAGCGCGGCCCCCTCCGGCAGGTCCGCGGCGATCCTGAGCCACGTCCCGAAATGCGCGACGCGCGCGAAGGTGACTTCGCCGGCCCGGACCGGCAGGTCGAACGCGCTGCCCTCCGCCACCCAGTGCATGCCGTCGGGCGACAGCTCGACGCGGGCACGGCCCGGCGCGCCGACCGCGTCCTTCAGGGCGCGCACGAAGACAACGGCCTCGCTCGCCCAGCCGGCCTCGTAGGGCTCGGTGGCGGATGCGCCCCGCCACTCCTCGTTGCGGGCGACGACGGCGGCCTGGCTTTCGCGCAGCATCAGAAATCTCCCGACAGGCAGACGGAATCGATGAAGAGGCTGGCGCGCTTGTCCGTGTCCGTCTCGACGAAGAAGGCGAGGTTCAGCATGCACCAGAGGTTGCGCATGGCCGGGATGCGCATGCTGTCGAAGCCCGACAGGTCGAATTCCCGGTCGTTGCAGGCAAGGCCGGTCGCCTGCATGGTCACAAGGTCGAAGTCGAAGCGGCAGTAGTGCCAGTTCACCTTGGTCGGAATCTCGTTGTAGCAGAGCCTCTGCCCGCCGCCGGCGATGTCCTCCCATCCTTCCGGCGCCAGGTGATAGTGCGTCACCGTCTTGTTCCCGGCGCCGACCGCGGCGAAGGGCTCGTTCCGGCGCTTGAACTGCCACTTCTGCACATGCGCGCCGTCGAGCGCGTTGAGGAAGCGCAGATGCGGCATGATGCGCCAGGCGTCGCCGTCCTGGTCCCCCGTCTGCAGGTCGTAGAGGAAGCCGATGGAGCGCACGTCGGTTTCCGACAGGCGCAGCTCGTTCGCCTCGGGCTTGAAGGTGAAGTAGAACTCGAGCCGGATGGGGCCGCGCCGACGGAAGGTGAGCCGCTTGATCGAAACGTTGCGCGCGCCCGCCTGCGGCCGGGTCGCGATCTTCAGCGCATAGCTGCCGTCGAAGCCGCCGTGGCTGCCGAAGTCCCATGTCGGCAAGGTCGACAGCATGGCCTGTGAATGCTGGGCATAGCCCGGATGCATGGCATCGAGCGTGTCCTCGTAATTGCCGACGAGCTGCGTCCAGCCGCAGAAGCCGCGGTCGAAATCGTCGAAGGCGATGATGCGCGGCAGCGGGTCGAAGCGCGACAGGGCGGGATCGGCGAGACGCAGGGCCGAAGCGATCTCATGGCGGTCGAGTGTCATCGGGATGGTCCTTCTCAGCCCTTGGTGGCGCCCGCCGTCAGGCCTTCGATGAGATGGCGCTGGCACAGGACGACGAAGGCGAGGATGGGCAGGAGCTGCACGGTGGTGGCGGCGAAGAGGACGCCCCATTCGACGCCCTCGAGCGAACCGATCATCTCGGACAGCACGAGGGGCGCGGTCTTGGCGTTCTTCGTCGTGAAGATGAAGGCGAAGAGGAACTCGTTCCACGCATAGACGATGACGAAGATGGCGACCGCCACCATGCCCTGCGCCGACAGGGGCAGGATGACGCGGCGGAAGATCTGCGCCTGGCTCGCCCCGTCCATCATCGCCGCCTCGTCGAGCTCGCGCGGGATCTGGTCGATGAAGGTGCGCATCACCATGGTGCCGAGCGACACGAAGAAGGCCGCGTAGAGGATGATGAGCACCGCATAGGTGTCGTTGAGCCCAAGCGCGTTGACGATCGGGAACAGCGGCAGCGTCGTCACGATGGGCGGCAGGAGACGCAGCGCGATCATGGCGAAGACGGAGCCGGAGAGGAAACGGCTGCGCCAGCGCGAATAGCCGAAGCCCGCGAGCGTCGAGGTGAGCACCGCGAGCAGCGTCGCGCCCACGGTGACGATGAAGCTGTTGGCGAGCCCGGTGAAGAAGTCGCCCCAGCGCTGCCACAGGGCGACGAAATTCTCGAAGGTCGGCCGCCAGGCGACGCCGGTGGCGAAGATGTCGCGCTCGGGCGTGAAGGCGGCGCTCACGATGAGCGCGATCGGCCCGAGCGACCAGGCGAGCACCAGGGCAACGGCAACGGCCTTGCCGAGGAGGCGCAGGAGCCCGGAGGGCGTGAAGGCAGGATCAGTCGGCACGGGCGAACATCTCCCGGTAGAGCCGGCGCAGGTAGAAGGCGGCGAGCAGCAGCGAGGTCACCACCATCAGCCATCCGGTCGCGCTCGCCGCGCCGAAGTCGTTGTAGCGGAAGGCCTCGAGATAGAGGTAGACGGCGACGACCTCGGTCGAGCGCGCCGGCCCGCCCTGCGTCAGCAGCCACACTTCCGAGAACAGGCGGTAGGCGAAGATGTAGCGAAACAGCATGGCGACGAGGATGGCCGGCATGAGCAGCGGCAGCGTAACGCGGCGAAAGCTCTGCCACGCGCTCGCCCCGTCGATCTCGGCCGCCTCGTAGAGGTCCTTCGGGATGGCGAGCCGCGCCGCATAGAGGATGATGAAAGTGAAGGGCAGGTGCAGCCAGATGCTGAGCAGAGCGACGAGCGCCAGCCCGTGGCTCGGCACCACGGACCATTCGAGCGGCGGCAGGCCGATCCCGGTGAGCACCCGCGTCATGAAGCCGGTATCGGGATCGAACAACGTGCGCCACATGACGACGGCGCCGACCTCGCTCACCGCGTAAGGCGCGAGGACGGCGGCGATGAGCAGCTTCCGAAAGGGCAGACCGGCTGCGAACAGCACCGCCATGGCAAGGCCGAGCACGACTTCGACATGCACGACGACGAGCACGACGATGACCGTGTTGCCCAGCGCTCGCCAGAAATAGGGATCGGCGAGGATCTTGGCGTAGTTTGCGAAGCCGACGAAGGTCGCCGCCCGGCCGAAGGTCGACTGCTGGAAGGAGAGCCACAGCACATAGACCGCCGGGATGAGGATGACGAAGGCGAGCAGCGCGAGCGCGGGGGCGACATAGGGCAGCGCCCGGCGCGGCTCCTGCATGGCGGAGATCGAGAAAGCCGCCATGCGCTCACTCCGTGATGCGGTGGGCGGCGAGCGCCGCCCGGTCGAGCGTGATGCCGAGTCCCGGGCCGGCCGGCACCGGCAGCGCGCCGTTGACCATCGTCGCCGGATCGCCGACCGGCTCCATGAGCAGCGCCTCGCGCAGCGGATTGCGATAGACCATGCACTCGAAGGCGAGGCAGTTCTCGGCGGCGGCGGCAAGCTGCAGGCTGGCAGCGACGCAGACAGCGCCCGACCAGCCGACGTGCGGGGCATAGGCGACGTTGAAGCTCTGTGCGAGCTCGGCGATGCGCCAAGTCTCGGTGATGCCGCCGGCCCGCGCCACATCCGGCTGGATGAGGCCGATGGAGCGGTCCTGCAGCATTGGCAGGGCGTCGAGCGCCGTGAAGTCGCTCTCGCCCGCGGCGAGCCGCACGTCGAGCTTGTCGCGCAACAGGCGATAGCCCCCGCGATCCTCGGGCCGCAATGGCTCCTCGAACCAGTCGTAGCCGCACTCCTCGAGCGCGCGTCCGACGCGCACGGCATCGTCCAGGTCATAGGCCCAGTTGGCGTCGACGCTGAGGCCGACGGCGTCGCCGGCGAGACGACGCACGAGGCGGATGCGGTCGATCGAGGCGGGCACGGAACGGCCCGTCTTCACCTTGATCTGGCGGAAGCCGGCAGCGAGCGCAGCCGCGACCTCCGCCTCGACGGCCGCGTCGTCGAACCAGTTGATCGAGGAAGCATAGGCCGGGACCGTGCCGCGCCCGACGCCGCCGAGGAGCTTCGCCACCGGCATGCCGGCGGCCTTGCCGGCAATATCCCACAGGGCGATGTCGACACCGGCGACAGCCTCGACCAGCATGCCGCCGACACGGCCGGTGAGCACCCCGCGCATGGCGTTCCACAACCGGCGCCGGTCGAGCGCATCCTCGCCGACGATCCTCGGCGTGAGCACGCCCTCGATGAAGCGCGCGTAGGCGGCCGCGCCGCGCCGGCCGAGGCATTCCCCGAAGCCGACGAGACCCTGGTCCGTCTCCACCTCGACGACGACGATCTCGACCGTTGTCCAGTCGCCTTGCGAAGTCCGCTGCGCTGTCGGCAGCGTGGCGCGCAGCGGATGCACCTCAACCCGCGCGATACGGCCGGCTGCAAGCCTTGGAGTGTCAGGCATGATCCCGCCTCTGGTTTCCTCTCTTGTATCTCACCTATCTGATAAGTTTCTAGGTTGCAACCCTGCTGGGTTTATGCGATGAAGGCACCATGCAGGATCAACTCGACATCGCGGCCGATGCCCGCGCCGACGACTGGGCGACGCTCCTCGGCGCAGCCGATATCGCGCCGAGCCGTCTCGGCGACGCGGTCATCGAGCGGTTGACGGAAGCGATCATCGACGGCCGCCTCAAGCCCGGCGACCCCCTGCCCTCTGAGGGGCAGATCGCCGCCACCTTCGGCATCTCCAAGCCGATCGCGCGCGAGGCGCTGCGCGAGCTCGCGGCGATGGGCGTCATCCAGGTGCAACAGGGCAAGGTCAGCCGCGTGCGGGCCATCGACAGCGGGCCGCTGGCGCGCTTCTACCGCTTCGCCGTCGGCAGCACGAAGCACGGCCTGCGCGAGGCGGTGGAGCTGCGCCGCATGCTGGAGCCGCATATCGCTGCGCTCGCCGCCGAGCGGCGCACCGAGGCCGACATCGCCGCGATGCACGACATCCTGAAGCGGATGGAGGCGACGCTCGGCGACGTGCCGGCGTGGATCGAGGCGGACCTCGCCTTCCACAACCAGGTGGCGGCGATGGCGCACAACCGGCTCGTCATGCTGCAGCTCAAGGGGCTCGAGCCCGTCGTGCGCATCATGATGGTGCGCTTCAACGCGCGCGAGGCGCGCACCATGGACGATTGGCGCGTGACGCTGGCGCGCCACGCCCTCATCGCCGAGGCGATCGAGGAAGGCAATCCCGCAGCGGCGGAAGCGGCCATGCGCAGCCACTTCGCCGCCGCCGATGCCGCCATCCGCGAGATCTTCGGGCCGGACCCGACGCCGGGCCGGCCAGGCTAGGCCCATATCACCAGCGAGGCCCGCAGCAGAACGGGCCCGAAGGGAGGGAACGAGAATGGCACCGATCGACAGAAGGACGCTGCTGGCAACGGCAGGGGCGGCGCTGGCTGCCCCGAACATCGCCTTCGGCCAGGCGGCCAAGGGCCCGCCGCTGCAGGTCTTTTCCCACCGCGTCCACAAGACCGTGGCGACCGGCCAGAGCGGCGACGTCACCGCCCCCTGGACGGCCGATACGGGCATCGCCGTCGAATGGACGACGTTCGACACGGGACCGTTGCAGGAACGCCTGTTCCGCGAAGCCTCCCTGTCGCAGACGAGCGTCGACGTCGGCTTCATCCTCAACACCCAGGCGGTGCCGCGCACGGCCGAGCTCTTCGAGCCGCTCGACGACTACATGCGCAGCGACCCGCCGGAGGATGTCGCCGACATCTTCCCCGGCCTCATCGAGGGCATGACCGTCGGCGGCAGGCTCGTCGCCGTGCCCGTGCGGCATGCCTCGTCCGGCCTGCACTGGAATGCCGACATCCTCGCCGAGCGCGGCTTCGAGAAACCGCCGGCGACGATGGAAGAGCTCGTCGAGGTGGCGAAGGCCGCGACCTACAAGCGCGCCGACGGCACCAATTGCGTCGGCCTGTGCATGCCGGGCGTCACCTATCCCAATGTCATCGACATCGCCCGCGCCTGGGACGGCGATTTCATCACGAAGGACTTCAAGGTGGTGGCGGATCAGGAGGGCATGCTCAATGCCATCCGCCTGCTGCGCGGCCTGTTCGAGGCCGGCGCCTTCCCGCGCAACTTCACCGCCCTGACGACCGAGGAGGTCGCGACCTGGATGCAGCAGGGTCGCGCTGCCATGGCCCTGCAGAGCATGGGCCGCAACCGCATCTTCAACGACCCGCAGAAGAGCAAGTTCGCCGGCAAGATCATGACGGGGGCCGTGCCGATCTCGGAAACGCTGAAGGACCGCTATGCGGTTGCGCCGGCGAAGGTCGAGTTCTGGGGCCTCGCCATCCCCAAGAACAGCACGCGCAAGGACCTCGCCTGGAGTTTCATCAAGGCGATGCTGACGAAGGACGCGACGCTCAAGATGGCGCTGAGCGGCAACGGTCCCGTCCGCGCCTCGACCTATGACGATGCCGGCTTCCGGGCGTCGGTCCCCTATGCGGATGCCGAGCGCGACGTCCTGAAGGTGGCGCGCGTGCCGGTGCCCGCCTTCGACGAGGCGGCGCGCGCCGGCGACATCTTCAAGGAAGAGGCCGAGGCGGCGGTCCTCGGCATGAAGAGCCCCGAGGCGGCCATGACGTCGGTCGTCGAACGGGTCAGGCCGTTGCTGCCGTCCTGACGACGCAGCGCGGCGGGCGATTAAAACAACGAAACCGGAGGAGATCCGCGATGGCGGAGGATATCGCTTGGGCAAGGAATGACGGCTGGCGTCTGTCACGCCGCCGGATGCTGCAGCTCTCGGCCGGGGCCGCGCTCGCCGGCCTCCTGCCGCGCACGGCCATGGCCGCGGGGCTCGAACTCAACGTCTTCGGCCATCGCGTCCACCAGGCTGCCGCGACGACCGGTCCGGGCGGCGACGCGACGGAGGCCTGGCGCCGGAAGAGCGGCAACACCGCCTCTTGGGTGACGCTCGGCGACGTCAACGCCATCCACGAACGCCTCCTGCGCGAGGCGACGCTCGGCACGACGACGATCGACGTTGCCTATCTGCTCAACGGCCGGGCCGTGCCGCGCAACCTCAAGCTCTTCACGCCGCTCGACAGCTTCCAGAAGGAGGCGCCGATCGCCGAGTTCGACGACATCGCGCCGGGGCTCGTGAAGCCCCTGCAGCTCGACGGCGCGCTCTACGGCGTGCCCGTGCGCCACGCCACCAATGTCATCATCTACAATGCGGCGCTGTTCGAGGAGCGCGGCGTCGCCCTGCCGAAGACCTTCGAGGAACTCGTCGAGGCGGCGCGCAAGCTCACCTTCAAACGCGACGACGGAACCCAGGTCTACGGCCTCGCCTTCACGCCGGTCTTCGCCTCGAACTTCCTGACCATCGCCCGCTGCCTCGATGGCGACTACATGACGGAGGACCGGAAGATCGTGGCGGCCGAGGCTCCGATGGTCGAGGCGCTGAAGGTGCTCGCCTCGCTCTACAAGGACGGCGTCCTGCCGCGTAACACGGCGACGCTCAACAACGAGGAACTGACGACCTGGATGCAGCAGGGCCGGGCCGCCATGAGCATCCAGCCCTTCGCCCGCCTCGCCTCCTACAACGACCCGCAGAAGTCGCGCTATCCGGGCAAGCTCAAGCCACTCGTGCCGCCGATGGCCGAGGCGCTCGTCGGCAAGGCGAGCTATGCGCCGACGGTCGAGTTCTGGTCGCTCGTCATTCCGGCCAATTCCAAGAACCAGCGCGCCGCCTGGGATTTCGTCCGGCACCTGTCCTCGCCCGCCGCGACGACGCAGATGGCGCTCAATGGCAACGGGCCGGTGCGGATCAAGACCTATGCCGACCCGGACTTCGGCAAGAGCTACCCTTACGCCGGCGTGGAGGCCGAGGCGGTGGCCGCCTCACGCATCCACCTGCCCGCCTTCGACGAGCAGGCCCGCGCCCACGATATCTTCATCGAGGAGACGCAGGCCGCCGTCTTCGGCATGAAGACGCCGCAGGATGCCATGGCGGAGGCGGTGAAGCGCGTCGCGCCCCTGCTCGGCTGACGTTGCCCTTCAAGCACCGGGCGCACTCCCCGGGTCCGATCCGATCAGGTTTCAATCTGACGGGATCCGGCTCTACGCGCCTGGCCGCGATGCCGGCATGGGCCCGACATAGCGCGACTGCGGCCGGATAAGCCGGCCGGCCTTTTCCTGCTCCAGCACATGGGCCGTCCAGCCCGCCATGCGGCCCGCCGCGAAGACATTGGTGAAGCTCTCGCGTGCAAAGCCCACGGCCTCGAGGACGAGCGCCGTATAGAACTCGACATTGGTCTCGAGTGGCCGCAGCGGCTTGCGCTCGGCGAGCAGGGCAAGGGCCGCCGCCTCCACCGCCTCGGCGAAGCGGATGCGGCCGCCGGCATCGCGCAGGCCGGCCACGGCGCCCTTCAGCACGTCGGCCCGCGGGTCGCGCACGCGATAGATGCGGTGGCCGAAGCCCATCAGCCGTTCGCCGCGCGCCAGCGCCTCCGTCAGCCACGGACGGATCCGGCCTTCCTCGCCGATGGCGTCCAGCATGTCGAGCACCGGCCCCGGCGCCCCGCCGTGGAGCGGCCCCTTGAGGGCGCAGAGCGCGCCGATGACCGATGAGAACAGCCCCGCCTTGGTCGAGGCGATGACGCGCGCCGTGAAGGTCGATGCGTTGAGGCCGTGGTCGGCGACGGTGACGAGATAGGTGTCGAGCGCGCGCACATGGCTCGCAACAGCCGGGCTACCGTGCAGCATCCTGAGGAAATCCGCCGCTTGCCCCAGATCCATATCCGGCGCGACCGGGTCCTCCCCGGCGCGGCGGCGGTGGATCGCCGCGGCGAAGACCGGCACCGCCGCGACCGCGAGCACGTGATGCGGCCCCTCCTCCGCGTCCGCCAGCGCCGACAGCAGCAGGCGCAGCGCCTCGACCGGCGCGAGGCCGTCCGTCGCCGGCAGCAGCGGCGGCAGGAGCGCGAAGGCGTGGGTGCGCGCACGGCCGAGCGCGCTGCGGATCTCGGCCTCCTCCATCGGCTCGGGCGCGAGGTCCCGCCACAGCAGGCCGAGCACGTTCTCGAAGCTTCTGCTCGCAAGGGCCTCCAGATCGTGCCCGCGCACGATCAGGCGCCCGGCCGCGCCATCGACATGGCTCAGCACGGTTTCGGCGGCGATGACATCGTCGAGCCCCGGCGCGGCATGAGCGGCAAGCGGGGCAAGGGCGGGCGGTAATGGGTTTGAACGGCTCGTCATGGTCATCCTCGCGAAAAGCTTGCCACGAGGATGGCGCTGGAATACATATAGTCAATATTGATTCATGTAATCAATCTAGGAGCGACGGTGGCGCAGCACGACCGGTTCATGGACGCGGCGGCGGCTGCGCAGAGCCTCGGCGTCAGCCGGGCGACGCTCTATGCCTATGTAAGCCGCGGCCTCATCCGCGTGGGCGAGGCCGCGGGCGATCCGCGCCGGCGCCTCTACAGCGCGCACGACATCGAGGCGCTCAAGCGGCGCAAGGAAACCGGCCGCCGACCCGCCCGGATCGCGGAGACGACGCTCGACTGGGGCCTGCCGGTCCTCGCATCCGCCATCACGCTCATCGAGGACGGCCGCCTCTACTATCGCGGCCACGAGGCGACCCGCTGGGCCGAGACGGCGACGCTGGAGGACACGGCGCGGCTCCTCTGGAACTGCGAGGGGCGGAATCCCTTTGCGGAGGCGCCCTCAGGAGTACCGTCCCCCTGGGATGCCGCGCTCCTCGCCCGCCTTGCCCACCTGCCGCTGTCGGAACGATGCCAGGCGCTGCTGCCGCTCGTTCCCGCCGGCCGCGCCATCGCCTGGCAGCGCGACGTGCGCAGCCTCTGGCCCGGCGCCGTGGCCTTGCTGCGTGCGACCGCCGCCGCGGCCAGCGGGACGGAGCCGGACGGCGACGACGTCCACCGGCATCTCGCCCGGGCCTGGCATCTCGACGAGACGGGCGCCGACATCCTGCGGCGGGCGCTGGTGCTCGCCGCCGATCACGAGCTCAATGCCTCGGCCTTCGCCGTGCGCGTCGTTGCCTCGACGGGGGCCTCGCTCGGCGCCTGCCTGAACGCCGGCCTCGCGGCCCTGAGCGGTCCCCTGCACGGCGGCACGACGAGCCTGGTCGAGATCCTGTTCGATGAGGTGGAGCGGGCCGGCGATGCGGCCGCGGTCGTGGAGGCGCGGCTCAGGCGGGGCGAAGGCGTGCCGGGCTTCGTCCATCCGCTCTATCCGGAGGGTGACCCGCGCGCCGCCGCCCTCCTGCCGCTGCTGCCGGCGGATGCTGCCCGCGATGCCCTGGCGGAGGTCATGCAGACAAGCGCCGGGCGGCTGCCCAACATCGATTTCGCGCTGGTGGCCCTGCGCCGGGCGTTCAACCTGCCGGCGGGCGCGGCGCTCGCGATCTTCGCCGTCGGCCGCACCGTCGGCTGGATCGCCCACGCGCTGGAGCAGCGGCTGGAGGACAGGCTCATCAGGCCCCGCGCACGCTACACCGGACCTTCCGCCGAGGGTGTCTGAGAAGGGCGAAACCGCCCCGCGCTCACTCGCGGCGGTCTCCGTAGAGCTCCTTGATCTTGTGGTGCTGCTTCTCCCGCTCGCCGGGGCTCAGCCGCCGGCGCCGCATCAGGACGTAGCTTACGGCGGCCGCGAACAAGACCGGACCGATGACGACGAGGAAGAACCAGAAATACTCACCCATGGGTGCCTCCGTCCTCCGCCTCAGTAGCCGCCGATGATGGGCAGGATCTCGCCCGTGATGTAGCTGGAACAGTGCGGCGAGGCGAAGAAGACATAGGCGGGCGCGATCTCCTCCGGCTGGGCCGGGCGCTTCATCGGCACCTTGGCGCCGAACTGCGCGACCTGCTCCGGCGGCCGCTCGGACGGGTTGAGCGGTGTCCACACGGGCCCGGGCGCGACAGCGTTGACGCGGATGCCGCGCGACACCAGGTTGGCCGCCAGCGCCCGCGTGAAGGCGTGGATGCCCCCCTTGGTCATCGAATAGTCGATGAGTTCCTTGCTGCCGTCGATGCCGGTAATCGAGCCGGTGTTGATGATGGCCGAGCCCGGCTTCATGTGCGGGATCGCCGCCTTGGCCATGAAGAAGTAGCCGTAGAGATTCGTCTTCAGCGTCGTGTCGAAATGCTCCGGCGTGAGATCCTCGATGTCGGAGGCGTGGTACTGGAAGGCGGCGTTGTTGACGAGCACGTCGAGCTTGCCGAATTCGTCGAGCACGCGCTTCACCGTCTCCTCGCAGGTCTCCTGCCTGCCGACGTCGCCGGGCAGCAGGATGCAGCGGCGGCCCTCCTTCTCCACCGCACGCCGCGTCTCCTCGGCGTCCTCGTGCTCCGAAAGATAGGCGATGGCGACATCGGCCCCCTCGCGCGCGAAGAGCACCGCCACGGCCCGGCCGATGCCGGAATCGCCGCCGGTGATAAGCGCCGTCTTGCCTTCGAGCTTCTTCGAGCCGAGGTAGTAGGGCGCATCGTACATCGGTGCCGGCGAGAGCTTGGCCTCGACGCCGGGCTTGCGGTGATGCTGCTCCGGGAAGGGCGGCTCGGGATAGCGGCGCGCGCCGGCCTGCATGGCGCCATCACCGCCGCCGCCGTCCTTGCGACTGTCAGCGGCATCGACCTTCTTCTGCACCTCACGCTGGCGCGCCGCTGCGGCGCGGGCGTTGTGCGACATGCCTGGGCGAGTGTCGGACACGAAAACCTCCGGGCTGCGGAACAGGGTCACGCCGCCATCTTGCGGCAATGCTCGGCACAGGTACGGCAGGCCTCGACACAGGCCTGCATGTCCCCGAGCCGCTGGCAATCATCGGCGCATTGGCTGCAAATCTCGGCACATTCGGCACATACGTGCCGGTGATGCTCGGAGCCGATGAGCATGAAATGCGCGGCCGTGCGGCAAATCTCGGCACAGGCCATCATCAGCGTGAAATGCCGCTTTTCGGTATGGGCGCCGCCGAGCGCCAGACAGTGTCCCATCGCGGTCGACTGGCACGTTCCATAGCAGTGAAGGCAGGCATCGATGCAGGCTCGCATGTTCCGGTCGGTGTGATGCATGGCAGCTCTCCCTGTCCTGGCCCCCCAATCGCGTCCGGTCCCGATTGTTCCCCGCCGGGCGGAACCGCACCGCTCCTATGCGCATTGAGCGATGGCCGTTGCCGGGGAGCGGTCCCGGCCACTGGATGGAGTCCGCCCATGAGCCTACTGTCGGGGAAGAGGAGCCCCCTGCTGCGGAAGCTGAGCAACTTCAGTACCTTTGATGCCGATGAGACGGCCGCGATCGAGGCGCTCGCATCCGAGCCCGTGCCCTACCGGCCGCGCGAGATCATCATCGAGGAAGGCGAGCGGCCGCAGGGCGTGAACCTTGTCCTGTCTGGCTTCGCCTGCCGCTACAAGGCGCTGCCGGACGGCCGACGCCAGATCCTCGGCTATTTCGTGCCGGGCGACATCTGCGACTTGCGCGTGTTCGTCCTCGAGGAAATGGATCATTCCATCGCGGCCGTGACGGCGGCGGAGGTGGCCGTCCTGCCGGCGGAGGAGATCCGGCAGGTCACTGCCCGGTTCCCGCGCATCACCACCGCCCTGTGGTGGGCGACGCTCGTCGAGGAGGCGATCTCGCGCGAGTGGATCCTCAACATGGGCCGGCGCTCGGCCGGCGAGCGCACGGCCCATCTCTTCTGCGAAATCTATCACCGCCTCAAGGCGGTGGAACTCGCCGACGGGGGGCGCTTCACGTTTCCGGTCACGCAGCAGGAGCTGGCCGATGCCCTCGGCCTTTCCGTCGTCCACGTCAACCGGACGCTGCAACTGCTGCGCCGACGCGGACTCGTCGACATGGAGAACGGTACGGTCATTCTGCCCAACCTCGAGGCGCTGGAAGACTACGCCATGTTCAATCCCCGCCACCTCCATCTGCGCGAGCGGGCGCGGCCCGATGCCTCGGCGCCGCTCGAGACGACCTGAGATGCACCATCCTCAGGGCGCGGTTGCGGCCGCGTTTCTGGCTGCCCGAGCAGCCTGAAACCGAGAGGATATCCGGCATGCCCGTCCCGGTTCGGCGAGGAGGACGGCGCAGGCCGAGTCGAATCGCAGAGCGGCGAGCGATGCGCCGCCCAGACAACCGGCCGTACGGGCGGCTCAGGCGGGGATGGCGCCGTGCCGCCGCACGCGGTTGCGCCCGGCCCGCTTGGCCGCATAGAGCGCCGCATCCGCGCGCGCCACCAGCTGCCCAAGGCTTTCGCCGGCGCGGGCTTCTGCGAGGCCGAAGCTCGCCGTGACCTGCCAGCCGTCGGGCAGGGAGCCGAACCGCGCCTCGCTGACCGACGCCCTCAGCCGCTCGGCGAAGGCCGCGGCGCCCTCCGCGTCGCACCCGGACAGCAGCAGTACGAATTCCTCGCCACCGAAGCGGGCGCTGAGATCGCCTCGCCGCATCGCCCGCCGCACCAGGGCCGCGAAGGTGCGCAGCACCTCGTCGCCGGCCGGATGGCCAAGGGTGTCGTTGATGTTCTTGAAGCGGTCGATGTCGGCGATGACGAG
Organism: Chelatococcus sambhunathii; assembly: GCF_001418005.1. Taxonomy (GTDB): domain Bacteria; phylum Pseudomonadota; class Alphaproteobacteria; order Rhizobiales; family Beijerinckiaceae; genus Chelatococcus_A; species Chelatococcus_A sambhunathii. Next base: position 65,314 of record NZ_LIOL01000003.1, read on the forward strand.
GCATAGCGGATGGCTGTGACGGTCGGCGAGCCGCTGCGCGGCACCCTCCTCGAAGCCGCGCCGATTGAGAATGCCGGTCAGCGGGTCGAGGTTGCCCGTGCGGCGCAGGTCCTCGATGACATCACCGACCGTCACGGCAAGGAGCGCAAGCGCCAGGGCGACACCGAGCACGGCGAGCGAGAACTGCAGCGCGAGCCAGAACGGCGACAGGCCGAACTGGGCCGGATCCGGCGCGGCGACGCCAACGGTCAGGATCGTCCGCGGGAAGAAATGCAGGGCAAAAGCCAGGAGCGTCCAGAACAGCACGCGCTCCGTCAGGCGCCCCTTGCGCATGTCACGCAGCCGCCAGGCCGTTGCGAGGCATATCAGCCCATAGCCGAAATTGAGGATGTAGATGCGGACCAGCAGGTCGCGGTCGACATAATAGAAATACGCGATGCCCCCAACGATGAGAAGTGTGATAGCGGCCTTCTCGGCCAAGGAGGTGCGCTTGCCGGTCCGGGCGAGCAGCCCTTCGGTGAAGGCGAGCACGCTCGCAGTATAGATGAAGGCCGAAACGACGGCATTCGGCCCGGCGCCGGGCGGGATCTGCAGGATCTGCGACAGCGTGCCGAGACAGAACAGCAAGCAGGAGGCGCCGAAGACCAGAAGGTGCCTCCGGCGGCGGTCGAAGGTCCACGCCAGCACGAAGCTCGCCGCAAAGACGAGCAATATGGTCGGACCTACCAACAGAACCAGCCGCATGGCGCTGCGCGATGCCCCATTTTCCGCAAGGTCTGTCCGGCGCTGCATATCGCCCGCATGCAACCTCTGCAAGTTGCGTCGGTTGCGGCCGGGCGCTGCCCTGCTAGCGCATCGCGCGCCGTCCGACGGCGAGCGCCGCCATCGCGAACAACCCACAGGCCAGCGCGACGAAGATCGGCAGGCCATGGCCGGCTGCCTGCATGGCGAAGCCGGCAAGCGCCGGGCCGACGAGCGCGCCGACGCCCCAGAACAGGCCCATGCCCGCATAGATGCCGATGATGTCGCTGCCGGAGAATCGGCTGCCCACGATCGCCAGCATCAGCGTGTAGATGCCGACGAAGACGCCACCCCAGACGAAGAGGAGGGCGTAGGTCATCGCGGGACTGGCGAGCGCAAAGGGCCAGACGGCGGCACCGAGGGCCGACACCGCAGCGAGGGCGACGATCAGGCGCTCCCGGTCCATCCGGTCGCCTAGCCAGCCGATGGGCACCTGCAGGACGATGGCGCCGAACATCATGTAGGCCATGAGCTGCGTGGCATCGCCCTCGCCCCAGCCGAGCGACATGGCGTAGAGTGTGAGGAAGGTCAGTCCGGCCGTCTCGATTGCCGCATTGAGGGCCGTGGCGCCCATGGCGACCGGCGCAAGACGCATGTAGCGCAGGGGATCGCCGTGGGCGGGCTTCTCGAAGGCCGGCGCCGCGATCCGAGCAAAGGCGATGAAGAGAGCGGCAGAGGCCGCAAGGGTGGCGCCGATGCCATAGGCAGTGAAGCCCTCCGACCCCACGAGCGACAGGATCAGCGGTCCGAGCGCGAAGCCGACGGACAGGGCGGCGGTGTAGGCGCCCATCGTCCGTGCCCGCGAGCGCTCGGTGCTCAACGCGTTCAACCATGTCTCGGACAGGACGAACAGCACCTCAGAGGCCGCGCCGAGCAATATGCGCAGCGGAAACCAGAGCCACACCAGGGGTATCAGCGGAAAAAGGCACAGGAGCAGCGCCGCGCAGCCGAGCGCGCCGGCGATCGCCCGCCGCAGTCCCAACCGGGCCCCGATCCGTGGAAGGAGGAAGGCCATGGCGAGGACGCCGACGGCATGCATCGCCGCATTGGCACCGATGAGGCCCTCGCTCAAGCCGCGTTCCGCCAGATCGAGCGCGATCAGCGCCGCGCTCAGGCTGTAGGTCAGCCCGAAAACCGCCGCCGTGGCGATGATGCCCGCACGGGCCAGGACGGCGCTGCCCCCGACGATGCTGGTGTACACGCGAACCTCTCAGTCGCCGGACGGCACGGCGGCGGCAGCCGAATGGTCGGACGGAGCCGGATGGACGCGGCCGCCGTCCGGCCGCGGCTCGAACTGGGCGATCAGGGCGCCGACGGCCCGGGCGTAGTCGAGGACGATGCCGGGCGTCCAGGCCATCCACGCCGCCCGGCGGCGCAGCAACCCTGCGATCCACAGCTCGGGTGCGCAGAGGAGGCGCAGCAGCAAGGCGGGTGATCGCGCCGCCTCGGCAAAACGGCCCTCAATGGCGACGTCGAGCGCACTCGCGACCGCGCTGGAGCAGTTGCGATCCGTGAGATTGTAGATCGCATCCGCTCGGTAGACCTGCCAGAACGCGCGCAGCGCCCGCCGATTGAGGCCGGCGAGCCGCACCTGCACGGTCGAGGGGCACCATTCCGCACTCTCCTCGGCATAACTCGGCTTGAACAGACCGGGCACGTCGTTGTCCGGGGTTGCCCTGAGGGCGCGGGCGAACTGGGAGGGCGCCCGGTCGATCTCAACCGCGGGATAGTGGCTGATGTAGATGTCCGGCGGCGCCTCGAGCGCGGCATGACCGGTCGAGACGATGCCCTTCTCGTCCCGGGCCGCGACATAGCGCTCGACGCCCCTGTGCAGGGGCACGATGCCGCCGGTCGGCGTCCACACGTGCACGATGACGTCGCCCTCGTCCGGCCCCTCACCCCGAACGGGAAGGATCCGCCGCGGAGAGCCGGGCCTCAGATCCCGTGCGCGCCCCCTTGCTAGAATCATCGCGACGGACGTGTCGAGCGGCAGCCGTCGGATGCGCAGCGCCAACCCGCACAATCCCATGGCCGATACGATCATCAGGGTGCCGACGTCGGCACCGACTTCCCCCTGCCAATGGCTCGGCCAGGGCACGAAGGACCAGAGGCCGATCAGGAACTCGACGGCCGCCTTCACGATGGAGAGCCGCCAGCGGTGAAAGCGCACGACATAGGCGCTGCTCGCCCGCCAGACGGCGTCACCGACGAGGAGCGCGCCGACCAGGATGCCAACGAGGATGCCGCTGTGCCATGGCGCCTCGATTATCAGGAGAACGATGATGAGGAGAACGGCCGCCTTGCCGAGACGCAGCAGCCGGCGCCCGTCCGGTGCCGAAAGGCCGCTGACCGCGGAGAAGGCGGCATCGACGAGCAGCGGAATGGCGAAATAGGTGGACGAGAAACGCAGGCTGTCGTCGAGCGCGGTCACGACGAAGAAGAGGCCGATCGCCATCCACAGAAGCCCGAGGACCCCCACGAGCCACCACTTGCGACGCACCATGCCGCCGCCGATAAGCAGGAGAAGAAGCTCCAGCATGCTTGGCCACGCCCCCGGACACCGGCATGTCGCTCGCTCCGCAGCCGGCATCGTATCCCGCGACGTCGCCATGCTAGTTCGCCCCCTTGTCCAAAGTGTTAACGGTGGCGGCCGGCTCCGGACAATCGGGCAGCGCAGGGGCGAGCATGAACGGCAGGAAACCCTGCAGCCACAGCCCGAAGGCGCTCGCCCACAGGAGGGCGGCGAGGCTGTAGTGCAGCCCGTGAAGCGCCGCAACAAGCCCTGTCTCGGGGGCGGTGCGCACCAGCGCGGCCATCGCGACGAGCAGGAACGCGGCCCTCGCTTGCCACGGCATCGCCAGTATCCGGCCGGTGTGCCTGAGGCCTGCGATGGCGAAGACGGCGAGCAGCGCGAGGCCGAGGCAGCCCATGCCCAGAATGTGCAGCCCGGCGGCGGGGGAGACCGATGCCCCGAGCTGCCCCGCGCCGATGAGCAGAAGACCGGTCCCCGCTGCGGCATTCGCGCCGGCCAGAGCCAGCACGTGGCTTGCCAGCACGCTGCGCCCCACGAACCATTCCGCCAACCGGTCCATGAAGGCCGCGCCGGCAGCGAGCGCGAGGAAGGCCGGCGCCGCGGACTGCGGAAAGGCGAGCTGTGCCGCCGCGTAGAGGGCCGTGAGCCCGGCGGCGAGATTCTGGCGTCCGGGATGGGGCTTGTAGGGAGTCGTCTCACCAGAAGGATCGAGCGCCAAGTTAAGCACGACCACGTTGATCCGCGACAGAGACAGCGCGAACAGGATCACGAGGACAAGGAGGCTCGCGACGAGCAGGCGCTGCGCGAGCGCGAATTCGCCCGCCATCCAGGCAAGGCGGATGGCCATTTCAGCCGCAACGAGCACCACGAGCCAAGCCGCGAAGGACCAATGACGCCACAGGCGCCGCCGCGCCATCGGGACGGCGACATGGGCAAGGAGCAGTGACAGGAAGGCGGCATCGCCTGCGAGCGCCAGCGGCACGAGCGCATCGGCGGCGAGAAGCCCGACGATACGCCCTGGCAACCAGACCCCCACGAGGAGGAGCAGCGCCGGGCCGCGGGGCCGGTCCGTATCGGTCCATTCCGGCACGGCCGAGGTCAGGAAGCCGGCGAGCGCGGCGGCACAGGTGCCGAAGACCATCTCATGCGCGTGCCATTGGCCCTGGGGCACCACGCCCGAGAAAGGCAGGTCGAGCGACAAGACCAGCGTCCACAGGAGCGGCCAGAGGGCGCCGTGTAAGGCGGCGACAGGAAAGAAGAGGCGCAGGCCTTCATCGAGGAGAAGCAGCGGCTGCAACCTGACCGAACGGTCGACGGAGACGCTCATTGCAGCCGTCCGGCCCCGTCGAGGATTTCGGCGAAGGCCTCTTCGCATGACCAGGCCGCTACGAGGTCGAAAACGAAGCGCTCGTCCCGCGCGCCCGGCCGGCCGGGTATGGCCCGCAGGTCGATGATGCCGCGCCGGCGGGCCGAGAGCACGACCAGCCGGTCGGCGATGCGCGCGGCTTCACCGAGATCGTGCGTCACGAAGAGGGCGCAGAAGCCCTCGCGCGCCGCCGCCTGCGCGAGGTGATCCTGCATCATGCGGCGCAGCCCGGCATCGACGGCCGAGAACGGCTCGTCGAGAAAGACCACGTCCGGCGCGACGGCGAGCGCACGGGCCACTGCTGCACGCTGGCGCATGCCGCCAGACAGTTCCGGCGGGAACTTGTCTAGGTCATCAGCCTCGAGGCCGACCTCCCTTGCTCGCACGGCAGCGATCTCCCGCCTGTGCCGGCGGGGCGTCCCCGCGCAGGCGAGGCCATAGGCGATGTTGTCGCGCGCCGTCAGCCATGGCAGCAGCCGCGGCTCCTGGAAGACCATGGCGTGGCGCCTGTACGCGCGATGCACGCGGCCACGCAGCGGCACGACGAGCCCGGCGGCGATGTGCATTAGCGTCGTCTTGCCGCAACCCGACGGGCCGACGAGAGCGACGATCTCGCCGGCGGCTAGGGCGAGGTCGATGCCTTCGATGACAGTGCGACCGAGGAAGGCATGGCCGACATTTTCCAGCCGCAGCTTCATGGCCTGACGCTCCAAGGCTGTTTGACACTCCCCGACTGCCCGGCCGTGCGCCAGCGCTCGGCCGCCTCGCGCAGCGGCTGCAGAACGAGGTGATCACTGCCGAGCGCGCAGAGGACGACGAGGACCGTCAGGGCCATGACCTGCGGGATGTCGAACAGGGCGCGCGCTCTGGCGAGTGCACCGCCGACACCGCCGGCATTGCCGAGGAGTTCTGCCATCACCGCGACCTTCCAGGCGGTGCCGATGGCCGTTGTCCAGGCCGCGAAGAGATAGGAGAGAAGATGCGGCAGCGTCACATCCCGGAAGCGGCGGAGCGGCCCGGCGCCGAAGGCGCGCGCCATGGCGTCGAGGCCGCGGTCCCGCGTCGCCACCCCTTCCAGCGCTCCCGCGAAGGAGATGGGCAACGCCGCGACGACGACGGTGGCGACCGCCGAGCCGCCCGAGGCGCCGAACCAGATGAGGGCGAGGACGATCCACGAGATCGGCGGCACGCCGAGGATGAAGGTGACGACCGGCTTCATCAGCCTCAGGGCGGCAAAGGAATAGCCGGCGACGGTTCCCGCGGCCGCGCCGATGCCGGCCGCAAGCATAAAGCCGTTGAGCGCGCGCAGCCCCGTCTCCTTCACGGCCGCGCCGAACCCCGGCTCAGTCGCGAGATCGGCGAGTGTCGCGAGTGTCGTCAGCGGATCCGGCAGGATGAAGGCCCCATAGAGCTCGTGCGCCATCTGCCAAGCGGCGGCGAGGCACAGGAGCCCCGTCGCCCCGGCCCAGGCCGACCAGAGATAGCGCCCGAACCAGGCGGCCACCCCCTTCGCGTCAGAGCGCATAGAAGCCGGCATCGGGCTGGCCGCCGCCGATAATGCGCGGGTCGTCTTCGGCCAAGGCGGCAAAGAAGCCTGTCAGCGCCTCGCGGGCGGCGGAGGCACGCAGGGCGACGAGATTGCTGGAGGCGATCGCACGCCCGACGACCGGTGCCGGCAGTTCGAGAGCCGTTGCGGCGGCTCCGCCCGCAGCAGCCGGATCGGCCTTCACGCGGGCAAGGGCGGCTTCGAGCGCCCCCTGCAGGGCTTCGAGCCCCTCCCCGCCTAACCTGTCGGCTAGCGCTGGCATCACAGCGAGGCCGGCCTGCGGCATGGAGGCCGCACCCGTGGCCACCTGCCAGGCCCGCCGGCAATCGACGGCGCGCACCAGTTCCTTGCCCGCCATGCCGCCGCGCAGGATGGCGGCCGAGGCCGCCGGCTCCGACAGGAGCGCGGCATCAACCCGTCCTGCGAGGAGAAGCTGCACGGCCTCCGGCGGCGAGCCGACGTAGTCGAGATGGATATCCCTGCCCGGCGTCAGCGCGGCCTTGGCCAGAAGCCGCCGCAGCACGAGGTCAGGCATGTCGTTGGCGAACGGAACGGCGACACGCCGGCCGGCAAGTCCGACGACCCCCTCCGCGTCAGGCGTGCCGACCACATAGAGCAGACCCTCCGTCAGGACGTTGAGAAGCCGCAGGCCGGCACCCCTGTTGTAGAAATTGGCCGCGACATAGGTCGGCACCACGACCGCCTGCATCGTGCCGCCCGCGATCCCGGCGCGCATCTCGTCAGGCGAGCGCCAGACGCGAAAGTCGAGGGACTGGCCCTGGATACTTCCTGCGGCCACCGCCTGCGCCAGGAGGACGGAGGGTGCCGCGGGCGGGCCCCAGAGCGTCATGGCTGGCGAGGCGGCGAGGGCGTGGCGCACGGCGAGAGCGGCGATGCCGGACAGCATGAGATGACGGCGATCGATCATGACCAATCCTCAGTTTCGTTGGGCTTCCGGCCCGATCACAGACAGGCGGAAGCCCGGGTGGCGCCGGCCCTCCGTCTTGGAATACTTAAAAAGACATATTTTGTATGTCTCTTTTATCGCGCAGGCTTGCCGGCTCCTGTCAAGGGTGGGGACTCGCCCATGTTGAAAAATCGCATCGACGATGCATCTTTTCCGAACACCTTCGCGCATGGGACCCTGCGGGCATGAGGCTCACGAACTTTTCCGACTATGCCCTGCGCATGCTGATGCTGGCGGCATCGGCCGGTGCGCGGCTTATCACCATCGAGGAGACGGCACGCACCTTCGGCATCTCCCGCGCCCATCTGATGAAGGTAGCGACAGCGCTGACCCGCGCGGGCTTCCTGAAGGCGGTGCGTGGCCGATCCGGCGGCCTTGCCCTGGCGCATGACCCGAAGGACATCAGACTCGGCGACGTCGTGCGGGCGACCGAGCCCGATTTCCATCTCGTCGAATGCTTCGCCACGGACGATACCTGCCTCATCACGCAGCCCTGCCGGCTGCCGCGCATCCTGCGCGAGGCGCTCGATGCCTTCACCGCGACGCTCGACCGCTACACCCTCGCCGACATCCTGCTGAAGCCGGAGGACTTTCTGCAGTCGGCCGCCCGAGATGGGCGGGTCGTATCTCGCTATCGTGACCGGAGCAACCGATGAGACATGCCAGACGCCTGAACCGTAGCAGTGACGGTGGCTTCCTCGTCGACGCGACCCTGCTCGGTGGCCTCCTCGGCATCGCGCCCTCCGCGCTGCCCGAGCTGATGCGCGCCGGTGAGGTCACCAGTCTGTGCGAGCGCGGCGAGGAGGAGCACCAGGGGCAGTACCGGTTGACCTTCTTTCACAAGGGGCGCCGGGTGCGCCTCACCGTCGACGAGGCGGGTGAGGTGCTCCGGCAGTCGGTCGTCGATTTCGGCGAACGCACCTTGCCCGGGGCCATGCATCGCCCGGGCGGGCCCTGACCACCGTCAGTTGATGGAGGGATCGGCGCGCAGGCGCTCGGCGGCGGACATCTGATCGCCGCAACCATCGGTCTCGGCGTGATGAACTTCTTCGGCACGAATGCGGCCATCATGGCGCTCGCCGTTGGTCTCGCCATAGCCGCGATGCTCGTAACGCGCAGGACCCACGCACCGGCCGGCGCCAACCCGCTCCTTGTCATGCTCGCCGGGGCCGACTGGTCCTTCCTCGTGACGCCGGTGCTCACCGGCGCGATGACGCTCGTCGCCGCCGCCCTCCTCTATCACCGCTGCACCGGGCGGAGGGACTATCCGCGCTACTGGTCGTGAAATACCGGCACCTTCTGCAAGATCGAGGTGAGGATCAAGAACCGGCCGCTGGCCGGCAATCCGAAATCCTTGCAGATGACGGTGTTTGGCCTGGTGCGGCTCGTGGAAAACCGCGTGCGCACCCACGCGCTAGGGTGCGCGTGAGCCTCAGCCGATGCGCGTCATGCGCCGCACCTCGGCGGATTTGATGATGCCGCGGCTGCGCTCGCCATGGGCCACGAGGTGCGGAGCCGCGAGGTGCCGGTCGAGCGCCGCCTCGTCGCGCCAGTTCTCGTAAAAGATGAAGAGGCCGGGATCGGCGTTGTCCCGGTGCAGGTCGTACTGGATGCAGCCGTCTTCCGCCCGCGTCGGGGCGATGAGTGCTTCGAGCGCGGCACGGGCGGCTTCTTCCTGTCCCTCCTCGGCGCGAATGATGGCGACGACGGTCAGCATGGGCGAACGAACCTCCGGCAAGTGTCCCAACGTGAAGGGGCCGGCGGCGAGCCGGCCCCGTTGCCACCGATCCTACTCGGCCGCGATGCGCCGCGCAGCCGCCTCATGCTCCATGGCGCGACGCATGCGCACGGCCTCGCTGTCGGCGATTTCGACATCTTCCCAGCGCACGACGCCGCCGGGCGCGACCGGCCGCTTCAGCGCCACCTTGTGCGCAAGGCCGATGGGCAGCGCGCCGATGGCAAGCGAATCCTCCGCCCGCATCACCCGCCCCCAGACGGTGTAGCCGCCTTCGCCGTCGAGCATCTCGCCCGGCTTGAGCGCCTTCTTGGCGACGGCCACAACGTCCGAGCGGAAGGCGCTCGGCGCGCCCGTCGCCTCGCCGCGCAGCGCCGCATTGGCGACGCTGACGCCGAGCTCAAGGCCGATGAGGTGCACCGTGCGGTACAGCGCGGCATAGCGGCCGGACGGATCCACGGTGATGTTGTATTCGCGGAAGCAGCGGCGGGCGTAGTCGCCGCGCGCATCACCGTCCGCCGCCTCGAAGACGACGTAGACGCCCCAGCGCAGGTCGTTGACCACCTGGCGCCCGTCGCGCTCGACGCTGGTGACGACTTCGACCATGCCCTTGCGCTCGAGCACGCCGCCGTCGGCAACGGGCCTCAGAACCCGAGACAGGTCGTGCGCGCCGGCGGGCGGAAAGAGGAGGCCGTCCTTCGGCGCGAGCAGACCCGTCGCGTTCGAGATCGCGGCCATCTCGATGGACGACTTGGTGCCGTCGATGAAGGAGTTGAACATCTGCGGGTTCATGCCGCCGAGGGCGGCCTCTTCCGGCGTGATGCCGAAATGCGTCCACACCGTCTCCGGCGTCGACTGGTGGTAGCTCGGCATGTACTTGGTGCCCTTGCCGGCCGCGACGACGCGGAAGCCGCAGGTCTCGGCCCAGTCCACCATCTCGCAGACGAGCGCCGGCTGGTCGCCGTAGGCGAGCGTGTAGACGAGGCCGGCCTTGCGGAATTCCTCCGCGAGATAGGCGCCGGCGAGCACGTCCGCCTCGACATTGACCATGACCATGTGCCGGCCGTTTCTCGCGGCCAGAAGGGCGTGGCGAATGCCGGCGCCCGGATTGCCTGTGGCATCGATGACGACGTCGAGGCCATCAGCCTTGATAAGCGCCTCCGAATCCTCGCCGACGTGCGTGCCGCCCTTCGCTAGGGCATCGGCGAAGGAGGCGGCGGCGACGGCCTCGACGTCCCAGCCGGTGTTGGTCATGGCCTTGCGGGCGCGCTCGGCCGAGAGGTCGGCCACCGCCATGAGGTGCAGCCCGACTGTGGTGCGCACCTGCGAGAGGAACATCGAGCCGAACTTGCCGGCCCCGATGAGGCCGACCCGCACGGGCCGGCCCTCGGCTGCGCGACGCTTGAGCATGGAAGCGAGATTCACGGGGATTGCTCCTGTTCAGATCAGAAGTGGATGGTGAAGGCCGGCACGAAGGCGACGAGCCCGAGCAGCGTGATGGCGACGAGGTAGAACGGCCACATCTCGCGGGTGACGGCGCCTACGCTCTCGCGCGAGATGGCGGAGGCGATGAAGAGCGTCGTCCCCACGGGCGGCGTGAACAGGCCGATGGCGAGGTTGATCGTCATCATCACGCCGAGCTGGATCAGGTCGAGCCCGATGGCCCCGGCAAGCGCCACGAACAGCGGCCCGAGCAAGAGGATCGCCGCCGGCAGGTCGAGGAACATCCCGACGAAGAGCATGACGAGGTTCATCATCAGGATGACGAGCCAGGGCTCCTTGAGCGTGTTCAGCGCCCAGTCCGCCAGCATGGCCGGGATGTTCTCGACGGTCAGGATGAAGCCGATGAGGTTCGAGGCGGCGATCACCAGCATCACGACGCCCGTCGTCGCGAGCGTCGCGATGATATTGGCGAGAAGCCCCGTGCCGTTGAGGTCGCGGTAGAAGGCAAAGCGGATGATGAGCGCGTAGGCGACGGCGATGACGCTCACCTCCGTCGGCGTCGCGATGCCGAAGCGCAGAAGCACGACGATCATGAGCGGCAGGGAGATGGCTGGCGCCGCGACGAGCGCCGTCTTCGCCACCGCCTTCGCGCCGCCCTCGATGCGCACCACCGGTAGGTCGCGCGCGCGGCCGATGAGCCAGCACGAGACCATGAGCCCGATCGTCAGCGTCGCGCCGGGCAGGAGACCGGCGAGGAAGAGCTGCGCGATGGAGGCGTTCGAGACCGCCGCATAGAGGATGAGCGGGATCGACGGCGGGATGAGCACGGCGATGATGGAGGAGGAGGCGGTGATGGCCGCCGCCAGCGCCGGCGGATAGCCCTCGCGCCGCATCCACGGGATGAGCATGGCCCCGAGCGCGGAGGCGTCCGCCACCGCCGAGCCCGACACGCCGCCGAACAGCGCCGAGCCGAACACGTTGACCTGGCCGAGGCCGCCGCGGAAACGCCCGACAAGCGCGGCGGCGAAGGCGATGAGCTGCTGTCCCAGCCGCCCCGACATCAGGAGCGCACCCGACAGGATGAAGAAGGGAATGGCAAGCAGCGGGAAGCTCTGCATCGGCTGGAAGATCTTGAGCAGCACCACCGTGCTCGGGATGTCGCCGAGGAGGAGGATCGCCGCCGTGCCGCTAAGGACGAGCGCATAGCCGATGGGCATGCCGACGAGCATGAACGCGGCAAAGAGAATAATGAGCAGGACCGTCATGACACGGCCTCACCATGGTGGCCGCCCGGCTCCATGCCTTCGCGCGCCTTGAGCGGGTCGCCCGCGTCGCCGGCGATCCGGAGGGCCGTGGTCAGCGCCGTGACGGCGATGAGCACGCAGCCGGTGACGAGCGCGAGATAGGCGAAGGACATCGGCAGGCCGAGGACCGGGAACCGCTCGGCGGACGTGACCTCGATCACCATGCGTCCTTCGAGCGCGAGGAAGACGAAGATCGCCGCGACGAGGAGCTGGACGATGACGAGCACGACGCGGCCCATGGCCCGCGGCATCAGCAGGATGCCGAACTCGACCACGATGTGCCGGCCGAACTGCGCCGCGACGACGATACCGGACATGGCGAGCCACGGGAACAGCAGGTCCGGCAGTTCGTTGACCCAACCGATGCTGGCGTTGGTAGCGTAGCGCACGATGACCGAGGTCATCACCGCCACGAAGAGCGCGACTGTGACGAGCGCACCGATCGCCTGGGCGAGGAGAAGCACGGTCCCGTCGATGATGCGCACGAGCGCGGCAAGGCCGCTGCCCGTGCGCTCGGCGGGACGGCTCAGGGCCGTCACGAGCCTGCCCGCGCGGCGTCGACGAGCTTCGGCACGAAGTCGCCGAACTGGGCTTGCCACTTGTCGTAGACCGACTTCGTCGCCTCGCGGAACGGACCGGGGTCGACCTCGTTCACAGCAACGCCGGCGTCCTTGATCTTCTGCAGCAATTCGCCGTCGGCCTTCAGAGACAGCTGGCGCTGGAAGTCGCGCGCCTCGCGCGCCGCCTCGAGGATGATGTCCTTCTCCTCCTGCGACAGGCCGGACCAGGCCATCTTGTTGATGAGGAAGGGCGTCACCTCGTACTTGTGTCCCGACAGGGACATGAACTTCTGCACTTCCTGGAATTTGGAATAGTAGATGTTCATGATCGGGTTCTCCTGCCCGTCCACGACGCCCTGCTGCAGGGCAAGGTAGAGCTCGGAGAACTTCATCGGCGTCGGATTGGCTCCGAGCGCGGCGAAGATATCGGTGCCCATCGGGTCTGGCGGCACGCGCAGCTTGAGCCCCTTGAGATCGTCCGGTTTCGTGATGGGGCGCACATTGTTGGTGATCTGGCGGATGCCGTTGTCCCACCAGGCGAGCACGATGAGGTTCTTCTCCTCGGCCTTCTTGGCAAGCTCGTCGCCGATCGGCCCGTCGATCACCTTCCAGGCGCTTTCGAGATTGTCGAAGAGGAACGGCAGGCCGAGCGTCGTCACTTCCGGCACCACGCCCGACAGCGAGCCCTGGCTGTTGAGCGACATGTCGAGCGTGCCAAGGCGCAGCGCGGAGATCATCTCCACGTCGTCGCCGAACTGGGCATTGCCGGCGACGGCCACGGTCAACTTGCCGCCACTCGCCTCCTTCACCTTCTCGGCGAAGGCAAGGGCGGCCGTATGCCGTGGATTGGTGTCCGACGTGGCATGCCCGAGGCGAAGGGTCTTGGCTTCGACGGCGATGCTCGACAGACCGAGCACGACCGCAAGGGTCGTCGTGGCCGCAACATTGATCCAGCGCATGGAACACCCTCCCGTTCGCGCCGCGCCCGCGCAAGGCGCGGCGACGTTGTAAAAATGAGATTTGCGTTTCCCGGCCATCGCCGCGCCGCGGCGATTACTTCCCTGTGCGATGGCTGCTTGGCTTTTTGCAGTGCAGCACTTGTTGTCACGGTTAAAAGGCTAGGACAGCTTGGTCTTTAGGACAAACCAGTTTTATGATCCGATTGTTTAGCTGGTCTGAAAGGTCGCCATGCATCTTCCCTACCGGGCCATCAGCGCCTTTCACGCTACCGCGCGCTGGCGCAGCCTGACCAAGGCGGCGGAAGAGCTCGGCGTCACGCCCTCGGCGATCAGCCAGCAGGTGCAGTTTCTCGAGACGCATCTCGGCACGTCGCTCCTGACGCGCCGGGGCCGCGGCATCGCCCTGACCGAGGCCGGCGAGCGCTATTTCGAGATGATCGACCCGGGGATCGAGCGCATCGCGACGGCGACGCGCAACATGCGCGGCTACAATGCGGTCACGGTGCTCACCGTCCGCGCTGCCCCCACGCTGGCGACCAAATGCCTGCTGCCGGCCCTCGCCGGCTTCCTCGACGACAACCCCGACCTCGAGGTGCGCATCGACGCGACGAACGAGCCGACGGACTTTGCCCGCGAGGGCGTCGATGTCGAGCTTCGTCACGGCGAGGGGCGCTGGCCGGGCCTGTTCGTCGATCCGGTCTACGAGGAGACGGTCATGCCGCTGTGTGCGCCGCAGCTCGCGCCGCCCGGCTCGCTCGGCGCCGCGGATCTGTTCGGCTTCCGCCTCATCCAGTCCGTCAAGACGCTGGTGCAGTGGCCGGACTGGTTCCGCCACGCGGGCATCGACATGCCCTCGCGCGTCAGGCGCGTGCTCTTCGACCGTTCGTACATGACGATCGAGGCGGCTGCCGACGGCATGGGCATCGCCCTCGAGAGCGACCTCACCACCTGGCGCGAGCGCCGCGACGGGCGCCTCGTCTGCCCCATGCGCGATCCGTTGCCCCTGCGCATGGTCTCGCAATGGTTCGTCTGCCCGCACCAGAACCTGCGCCACCGCAAGGTGCAGGTCTTCATCGCCTGGGCGCGGGAGGTCCTGTCCCGTCAGCCCGGCGGCGGCCGGCGTCCCTGAGCGCTATCCGGCGCCCCCGCGTGGCCGAGCGATGTCGTTGACGCCCTCCGCGTCTGGCGCAAGGCCGTAGCTCATGCGACGCATCTGGCCGATCACGCGCTCCATTTCGTCGTCGGGCAGGACCGGCGGGTCGCCGAGCGTCAACGCCTGGACATAGAGGCGCGACAGGGTCTCGACCTCGATGGCGAGCCACAGTGCCGCCTCCAGCGTCTTGCCGAGCGCGATCTGGCCGTGCTGGCCGAGGAGGCAGGCCAAGCGCCCCTCGAGCGCGGTAAGCGCGTTGTCGGACAGCGCCTGCGTGCCGAAAGTGGCATAGCCGGCGCAGCGGATGTCGTTGCCGCCCGCAACACCGACCATGTAGTGGAAGGCGGGGATGCGCTTGTGGTGGCAGGCGAGCGTCGTCGCATAGACCGAATGACAGTGCAGCACCACGTCGATGTCGTCCCGCCTGCGCAGGATGTCGCGGTGGAAGCGCCATTCGGATGACGGGCGGCGGCCGACATAGGTGCCGTCGAAGTCCATCTCGACAATGTCCTCCGGCGTCATCGTCTCATAGGGCATCGACGAGGGCGTGATGAGAAAACCATCGCCGGTGCGGACGGACAGGTTGCCCGCCGTGCCCTGGTTGATGCCGCTCGCATTCATGCGCCGGCAGATGTCCACCATCTCGCGGCGCAGGGCCTGCGTGTCGCTTGCTGCCATGGAAGGCTCCTTTCTCATGATGTCGGGGCAGCCGGCCCGTCGCGATGCACCGCTTCGCGCCACCGCTCCGCATAGGCGGCAAAGACCGGCGGAAGCGGGCCGGCCTCGCTCAGATCGACGGGGGCCGGCTGCGATCGCTCACCATGGCCGGCGAGGAGTGCCGCTCCGGCCGCGACGCCATAGGCATCGAGGCTGAAGCGCACGCGCCGGCCGGGCGCGAAGGCGGCGGCAAGCGCCGGATAAAGCGGCTCGCGCACGAAGCTGCCATCGAGGACGACATCCCTCCCCGGCCCCAGCGCATCGAGGCACTCGGCCGTCAGCAGGGCGCAGTAAAGGACGGCGAGCGCCTTGCGCTCCGCTGGCGTCGCCGGCGGCTCGCCGCGGATATGGCCGCGCCCGGCGCTTCCGGGAAAGAGGCTGTCGCTGTCGCCGAAGGAGGGCATCGCCATGGTGCCGCGCGCGGCAAGCCGGGCGGCGGTCTCGATGGCGACAGGCTCCGCCGGGGCATCCGGACCCGCGATCGCCGCGAATTCCCGCCCGCCCATGCCGAGAACGCCGCCGAGCGGCGCGCCGAAGACATCGCTGTTGCAGGTCATGCCGCGATGCTCGTCGAGCCGCGCGAGCGGCGTTCCGCCCGACAACCCGACGATCCAGGTGCCGGTAGAGACGACGCTCGCCGCGCGCAACCCCGCCGCCTGGTAGCGATAGTAGTTCACGCTGCTGTCGTGGCCGCCGGCGAAGATGGCAAGGTCCTGCGGCAGCCCGTGACGGTCCGCGAGCACCGGCCGGATCCGGCCCACCGCCTGCCAGGCCCTGGCGAAGGGCGGCATCAGCCGTTCCCAGCCGCGCGCGCGCACGATCGCTGCCCAGCGCCGCTCGGGGACGTTCCACAGATGCGACTGGGCGCCGAGCACGCTCGCCTCCGAGACGGCAACGCCGGACATGACCCAGGCCCAGTATTGCGGGATGCCGAGATACCAGCGGGCCGCGGCGACCACCTGCGGCGCCTCCCGTTCCATCCAGAACAGCTGGCGTGCCTGGTGCGTCGCCCCGTGCATCAGCGCGCTGCCGCGGTCGAGAAACGGGCCGGCGAGCGGCGCATAGGCCTCGCGGACGTCCTCCGGCAGCGGCTGCTCGTAATCGATCATCGGCAGCGCCGCACCGTCGCCCGTGTCGGGATCGGCAAGGGCGAGGACGCCGCCGGAGCCGTGCCCGACCGGCACGAAGCCCTGCAGCGCATGGCGCTTCCCCAGCGTGCCGAGCCCGTCGAGCAGCCAGCCACGGATCGCCGCAAGGTCGTGGTGCCGCCAGGGCGGCCCCTCGCGCACCGGATTGGCCACGCTCAGGGTCTCGAGCACGCGCCCGTCGGCGTCGACGGCGCTCAGCTTGATGTTCGTCTTGCCGACGTCGAACACCGCGACGACGCCGCCGGCCCGCATCCCGGCCATCGCGTCCTCCGCTCAGATGAGGCCGTATTGCCGGGCCTTGTTGCGCAGGAAGGGCAGGCCGTTGCCCATGACCTCCGCCTCGTCCTTCGCCACCGGTCGCCAGACGGCGAGGCCATAGGCCACCTCCGGTGGCATGTTGATGAAGCTCTCCATGGCGAGGCCGCCGCGGAAGCCGATGGCGGCGAGCGCCGCGCAGATCTCGTCCCACGGCACGTTGCCGCAGCCGGGCGTGCCGCGGTCGCTCTCCGACATGTGGATGTACTTGAGGTGCTCGCGCGCATCGAGGATGCCCATGGCGGCGCCCTTCTCCTCGATGTTCATGTGATAGGTGTCGAGGTGGACGAAGACATTGTCGGCGCCCACCCGCTCCACCATCTCCACGGCCTGCCGCGCGGTGTTGATGAGGTGGTTCTCGTAGCGGTTGACCGCCTCGATGCCGAGCTCGATGTCGCGCGCCTTGGCGTGCCGGGCCGCCGCCGTCAGCGCGCGGGCAATGTTGTCGTATTCCTGCTCGGTCGGCGGCACGCCGGTGCGCTCGCCGATGCCTCCGAAAATAACGCCGGACAGCGCCTCGGCGCCGATCTCCGCCGTCTTGTCGATGGCGACCTTGAGATAGTCGATCGCCGCCTCGGGCCGCTGCGAGGCCCAGGCCTGTTCGGGCAGGCCGAGCGAGCACACGGCCCTCAGGCCCGCCTTCTCGAGCAGCGCACGCGAATGGGCGGCATCGACCGCCGGCGCGTTGAGCAGCGCGATCTCGATGAAATCCATGCCGTAGGATTGCGCGGCGGCGACCGCCCGCTCCGCCCCGGCCCGGTCCCACGTCATGGTCCACATGCTCGTGTGGACGCCGAATCCCTGCATCGCTACCTCCTTCGTCTTCGTTCGAGTGCCGCCGCGACCTGCCCCGCCAGCCAGCGCAGAACCATGACCGCCACCAGCAGCATGCCCCACACGGCCGTCGCCAGATGCTGGCTGGCGCCGAGGAGGTTGAGCCCGGAGGACAGGAGCTGCAGCACGGCGAGCGCCACGACGACGGGGACCGTCCGGCCGAAGCCGCCGAAGGGGTCGACACCGCCGAGAAAGCAGGCGAGCACGGTGATCAGCAGATAGGCCTCGCCATGGCCCACGCGCACGGAATTGAAGCGCGCCATCATGATGATGCCGGCGATCGCGCACATGAGGCCGGAGAGCGTGTAGACGAGGACGATGACCTTGCGCGTATCGACGCCGGAATAGCGCGTCGCGGCGCTGTTCGAGCCGATCATGTAGATGTTGAAGCCGAGCCGCGTGCGCGACAGCATCAGATGCCACAGCCCGGCGCAGGCGAGGAAGACGATGAGCGGCACCGGTACGCCGAGGACCATGCCGTGGCCGAGCGGGCGGATGAAGGCCGGAAAGCCCGAAATGTCGCCGCCGCGCGTCAGGAACTCGCCGAGCCCGCGCAGAAAGATCATCATCGCCAGCGACACGAGGATGGGGTGGGCGCGCGAGAAGGCGATGACGAGCCCCATGACGAGGCCACTCGCCGCCCCTGCCGCGAGCGCCAGCACGACGCCGAGGGCAAAGGCGTCCGGACCGGCGTTGACGCCGCCGTTCTGGTGCAGCACCCAGGCGACCGTCAGCCCAGCGATATTGGCGGTGAAGGTGATGGCGAGGTTGAGCCCGCCCGTGAGAATCGGCAGCAGCATGGCGAGCGTGAGCAGGCCGAGCTCGGGCAACTGGAAGGCGACCGAGCCGAAGGTCGCCGACGACAGGAAGCGCGGCGTCGCCAGGCTGAAGATCAGCATCACCATGACGAAGGCGGCGAGCGGTCCCGCCAGGTCCGCGCTCAACCCCTGCGGCGGGCGCTTCAGGGGCAGGACCACGAAGGGGGACGTCATGGCGCCGCCCTCCCCTCGCTGCGCGTCGCGAACAGCTTTCCGATCTGCGCGTTCGACAAGGTGATGGCGACGAGGATGATGACGCCGATGATCATGCGGAAGGCGTAAGGCGACGCCCCGAGCAGGTTGAGCCCGTTCTGCACGATGGCGACGAGCAGCACGCCGAGCACGCAGCCGAGCACCGATCCCCGCCCGCCGCCGAGCCGCGCCCCGCCGAGGACGACGGCTGCCAGCACGTCGAGCTCGCGCCCGTAGAGCGCATTGGGCACCACCTCCTGCGCATAATGGGCCTGCACGAGGCCGCCGATGCCGGCCATGAGGCCGAGCCAGCCGAAGGCGATGAACTGCATGGCTGCGACGCTGATGCCGAAGCGGCGTGCCCCTTCGGGATTATCGCCGAAGGCATAGAGCTGACGCCCGGTCGTCGTGTGGCGGATGAGCGCCCAGGTGGCGAAGACGCAGAGTGCCATGACCAGCACCGGCAGCCGCAGCTCCGCCCAGTTGCCGTCCGCCATCTGCCGCTCGAACAGGATGACCTTGCCCGTCCACCAGTCCGGCAGGTCGTAGATCGACACGCCGCGCGTGAAGAACATCAGGAGGCCGAAGTAGATGTTGAAGGTCGCGATGGTGACGACGATGGAGATGATGCGGAAGCGGTGGATGAGGAAGGCGTTGAACGCCCCGAGCAGGATGCCGATGCTGCCGGCGATGAGAAGGCCGCTCACCCAGCCGCCGCCCCCGATCTGAGCGAGCGCCAGCGCGGTCAGATATTGCACGACGGAGGCCGCCACGGCGAAGGAGATGTCGATGCCGCCGGCGATCAGCACGACGAGCAGGCCGACCGCGAAGATGATGTTGACGGCGCTGGCGTTGGCGAGGTCGAAGAGATTGACGAGCGTGAAGAAGCGGTCGCTCGCCAGCGACAGGACGAGGCAGATCGCCACGCTCACCGCGAGCAGCACCATCTCGGTGGTCTGGGTCTGAAGCCTTCTAAGCATAGACCGCCGCCTCCAGCTCCGGCAGCGCGATGCTGCGCGGGTCGTATTCGCCGACGATGCGGCCGCGCGCCATGTGCAGCACCCGGTCGGCGTTGTAGTAGACCTCCGGCAATTCGTCGGAGATGAGGATGATGGCGAGCCCCTCGGCCGCCAGCCGCGCCACGATGTCGAAGATACCGGCCCGGGCTCCGACGTCGACGCCCACGGTCGGCGCGTCGAGGATGAGGAGGCGCGGGTCCGTCGCGAGCCACTTGGCGATGGCGACGCGCTGCTGGTTGCCGCCCGAGAGCGTCGAGACGGCATCCTCCTGCCGGCCGATCTTGATGCCGAGTTCGCCGACCCAGCGGGCGACGAGCCCCTGCTTCCGGCGTTGCGAGATGAGCCCGCCCGTCATCACCTTGCCGAGCGAGGCGATGACGAGGTTGTCGGCGATCGACTGCGGCTGGATGAGGCCGAGCGAGAGCCTGTCCTCCGACAGATAAGCGATGCCGGCGCGGATCGCGTCCCGGTTGGAGCGGAAGCGCACCGGCTTGCCGTCGAGGCGGATGGTGCCCGCATGCGGCCGGCGCATGCCGAAGAGGGTCAGGGCGAGCTCCGTGCGCCCGGCCCCGAGCAAGCCCGTGATGCCGAGCGTCTCCCCGCGCCGCACCACGAACGAGACGTCTTCGAACTCGCCAGGGCGCGTCAGGCCTTCAACCGCGAGGACGGCGGGTGCCGTGCCATGCGAGCGGGCGCGGACATTGGCGTCGAAGGTACGCCCCGTCATCAGCTCCGTGATACGCGAGGGGGTCATCTCCCTCGCCGGATAGACGCCGACGAGCCGCCCATCGCGCAGCACCGTCATCCGGTCCGCGATCTCGATCACCTCCGCGAGGCGATGGCTGACAAAGACGACCGCGATCCCCTCGCGTGACAGGGTGCGCACGATGGCGAGGAGATGGCTGGTCTCGGCCTGCGTCAGCGAGGCCGTCGGCTCGTCCATGAAGATGATCTTCGCCTCGCCGACGAGCGCGCGGGCGATGGCGACGATCTGCCGGCGGGCGATGGAATAGTCGCGCAGCGGCAGGTCGAGGTCGAGGCTGGTGCCGAGGCGCGCCAGCACCTTCCGCGCGGTCTCGCGCATGGCCCCGTGGTCGACGCGGCGCGGGCGGCCGCCAACCACCTCCTGGAAGGCGATGTTCTCCGCCACCGACATCTCGGGGAAGAGGGCAAGGTCCTGCCAGATGACGCGGATGCCCGCCGCTTGGGCCGCGACCGGCGTCATTTGGTCGTAAACCTCGCCGTCGAAGCTGATACGCGCCTCGCCGTCCGGCCGGTAGACGCCGGTGATGACCTTGATGAGCGTGCTCTTGCCGGAACCGTTCTCGCCCGCAAGACAATGCACCTCGCCGGGCATCACTTCGAAGGAGACGCCCTTGAGGGCCGTCACGCCGCCGAAGGTGACGCTGACGTCGCTCAGCGATAGGAGGGGCCGGGGCGCCGGCGCGGCGCCCGGTTGAGCCGTAGCCATGTCTCGTCCGCTCTCGCTTGCCGGCCCGTTGCCGGGCGGACGGGCCACCCGGCCGAGGTGGTTCAACGCTGCCGATCCGGCTCTCAGAGGCCCATGTCGGCGAGCCGGTCCACCGTGTCCTTGTTGATGGCGACGAGCTGGTCGACGATGAGGTTGTTGCCGTCGGGCGTGACCTTGCCGAGGCCCTCGATCTCGTCGCCGGCCTCGATCTTGCCCCCCTTCATCAGCCGGTCGGCCAAAGTGACGAAGACCTCGCCGGCCTGTTTGGGGTTCCACATGAAGCCGCCCGAGATGGCATCGGATTTAATGAGCCGGCGCCCCTGTCCGGGCGAGAACGGCCCGAGCACGAAGATCTCGCCGACCTTGCGCCGCTCCTCGACGGCGCGGCCGGCGCCGATCGGCCCCTGGCTGCCGAAGGCGAGGAACCCCTTGAGGTCCGGATGGGCCGAGATGAGGTCGAGCGCCGTCTTGCGGCTGGCGTCGACATCCTCGGCAACACCGTAGCGCTCGCCGACGAGCTGCATCTCGGGGTACTTCTCCTTGAGGTGCGCGATAGCGGCATCGGCCCAGGCATTGTGCAGTGGCACCGTCAGCGAACCGACGAAGACGGCATACTTGCCCTTGCCGCCCATCTTCTCGGCGAGGAGTTCGGCATGAGCCTCGCCGAAGCCGGTGGCGGAGGCGAGCTCGAAATTCCAGTCGGCGCCCTTCTGGCCGGGCGATTCATGCGTGATGACGATGATCCCGTTGCTCTGCGCCTTGCTCAGCACCGGCTCGAGCACGGTGGCGTCATTCGGCACGACGCCGATGACCTTGACGCCCTGGGCGATGAGATCCTCGATGGCGCGCACCTGCAGCGCCGGATCGGCGCTCGTCGGGCCGACCATGAAGGCGTCGACGCCGAGCTTGGCGCCCCGCTCCTTGATGCCGGCCTCCATGGCGTTGAACCAGGGAATGCCGCCGATCTTGACGACGACGCCGACCTTGCCGGTCTCCTGCGCCGCTGCCGAAAAAGCCGATGCGATGGACAAGGACGCTGCAACCGCAGCGACAAGCAGTTTCCTCATGCTTTCCTCCCAGGCAGCCGTGTCCGCGCCCTTCGCGGACAATCCTGCTCGCAGCCCTGTCGTTGACCGATCTTTGCGGGGCTTGCACAATCGATGGTGCAACTATTCCGCAGTTGCTATCCTGTCGTCAAGCCGCGATTAAGCCCGTCGGGTATTTCCATGCAGGACGGGCACGGCGGCAGTCGGATCGGCCATGACGAGAAGCGGCAAGAGAAAGACGATCTACGACCTGTCGGCCCTGTCGGGCTGCTCGCCGTCGACGGTGAGCGCGGTGCTCAACGGCTCGTGGCGCAAG
Organism: Chelatococcus sambhunathii; assembly: GCF_001418005.1. Taxonomy (GTDB): domain Bacteria; phylum Pseudomonadota; class Alphaproteobacteria; order Rhizobiales; family Beijerinckiaceae; genus Chelatococcus_A; species Chelatococcus_A sambhunathii. Next base: position 87,557 of record NZ_LIOL01000003.1, read on the forward strand.
CGCCGGATCAGCGAGAAGACCGCCACGCTCGTCCTCAAGCTCGCCGATAGCCAGCAATACACCGCCAACCGTCAGGCCCGCGGCCTGCGACGCTCCCGCTCCGGCCTCGTCGGCCTCCTGCTGCCGCTCTACGACAACCGCTATTTCTCGTCGCTCGCCCAGACCTTCGAGGCGATGGTGCGGGCGCGCGGCGAATGTCCGATCGTGGCGAGCGCCAGCCGCGACCCGAGGGCCGAGCGCGAGACGGCGGAAAGCCTCATCGCCTATTCGGTGGACGAACTCTTCATCTGCGGCGCGACCGACCCCGATGGCGTACACGAGATCTGCGAGAAGGCCGGGCTCAGGCACGTCAACATCGACCTGCCGGGCACTCGGGCCCCCTCGATCATCAGCGACAATTATGACGGCGCGTGCCGGCTTACCGAGGCCGTCATCCGCCACTGCGCCGCGACGGAACCACTGCGCCCGGAGGAGCTCTATATCTTCGGCGGGCGCGACGACCATGCGAGCCGCGAGCGCATCCGCGGCTTCCGCGCCGTCAAGCGCACGCTGCTGGGCGCCGACCCCGACGTCTGCATCCAGCCCACGGGCTATTCGGCCAACAACACGCGGCTCGCCTTCGAGGCGTTCTTCGCGCGCGAGGGACGGCTGCCGAGGGCCATCATCATCAATTCAACCATCAATCTCGAAGGTTTCCTGCGCTTCATGGCGGGCTTCCCGGACGCCGCATTCAAGGATCTCGTGGTGGGCTGCTACGATTACGACCCGTTCGCGTCCTTCCTGCCCTTCCCGGTCATCATGATCCGGCAGGATGTCGAAGCCATGCTGGCCCGGGCCTTCGAGATCATCGCGGATCCCGCGGCCGCGGCGCAGATCCATCTGGTGGCGCCTGAGCTCGTGCCGCCGCGCACGGCCCTCGCCGGCCCGCTCGACGCGCTGAAGGACATACCGTCGCGGCCGGCGGGTCGCCCCACCGGCGCCGGCGTCGCTCATCCCGCATGACGCGGCGCGGCCTGCCTCTCAGGCGTCCGCCACGATGAGTAGCTCGAAGGTTACGCAGGTCGCGTTGCCATCGTGCCGCAGGCGTCCACCGCCGATGGAGCCGTCCATGCCGACGAGCGCGATGTCGAGATCGCAGCGGCCGGCGCGCACGCAGCCCGCGGTGACGAGCACCTCGGTCGCGTAGGAGGCCATCTCCGGTGCTTCGGTGAAGGTCGCGCCGACGAGGCTGCCGATGCCGTGGACCGAGGCATCGGCGATACCGCTTTCGCGGCAGATGCGCTCAATGGTCGGCACGATATCCTCGTTCGGCTTGATCGTGCAGGCCATCGCGCGGGCGCCGTCGTGCTGCGCCATCTCGGTGGGCACGGCGCGGAACAGCCGGAAGTTCGTCTCTTCATCCTCCCGCACATCGAAGAGCGCACCCGCAAGGCCCCAGGCGGCGACCTCGACGGGCTCGCACAGGCACGAATCGAGCGGCAGGAGATGGCCCATGCGGCGCTCGCCGCCCGCCGGCGTCCAGAGACCGTGGCAGTGCAGGAACGGCTCGCCATCGCGGCGCCCGACGACGAGCCCGGCATCCTCGATCACCGTCACGCCCGCGGGCGCGAAGGTTTCGCTGTACCAGGCGGCGTGCGTATCGTCCGGCGCGGCGGCGGGAATAACGTAGCGTATCGGATCGACGCGGGCGCCGGCGAGGCGGATGTAGCCGCCGGCAAGGCCGGCCTCCGCGAAGGCGCGGCCGACCGCCTCGTTGATGCTGGTGCCGGCGGCAAGCGTCAGCCGCAGCGGCACCGCCGCGCACGGTACGGCGAAGAAGCGTTCGCGGGAGACGGGCCCCGGGTGGCGGATGCTGCGCATCGGAACCTCCTCAGGGCACAAGGCCCGCATGGATGAAGCCGCCGTCGACGGCGAGAATCTGGCCGTTGACATAGGCCGCATCCTCCGAGAGCAGGAAGGCGACCGCCCCGGCGATCTCGCGCGGCGTGCCGTAGCGCCGCTGGGGCACGCGCTCGATCCATTGCCGGCGCACATCCTCGGTGTGGACCGCCTTCGTCAGCGGCGTGTCGACGGGCCCCGGCGCGACCGCATTGACGCGGATACCGGCTGCGCCGAGCTCGGTCGCCATGACGAGCGTCAGCAGGTTCTGCCCGCCCTTCGATGCGCCATAGGCGCTGCGGCCTTTGTTTCCGGTGAGGCCCGACACGGAGGTGATGTTGACGATAGCGCCCGGCTCCTTCGCTGCCAGCCAGTGGCGCGCCGCGGCTCGCGAGACGATGAAGGATCCTGTCAGATTGACGTCGACGATGCGGCGGAAGTCGGCGACACTCGTCTCCACCGCCGGGCGGTCGAGGGCGATGCCAGCGCAGTTGACGACGCCTGCCAGGCGATGCTGTGCCGTGATCGTCCGGATGGCTGTCTCGATCCCGACTTCGTCGGTGACGTCGCAGGCGATGCCGTGCACCATGGGCAGGCCGAGGTCGCGGCAGGCCGAATCGAGCGCCTCGCGCTTCATGTCGATGAGGAAGACGGCTTGTCCGCGCTCGCCGAGAAATCGCGCCGTCTCGAGACCGATGCCGGAGGCGCCGCCGGTGACGGCGACGGCGCCCTTCTCGCTATTGCTCATCGCGCCCTCCTCACGCTGGGGCCTTGCTGGCGATCTCGCCGCGCCGCTCCAGCTCCTCCCGGATCATCTTCTTCGTGATCTTGCCGTAGGCCGACTTGGGCAGGGCCTCCCAGAAGATGAAGCGCTTGGGCATCTTGTAGCGGGCGATCTTGCCGTCCAGCCACCGGTCGAGCCCGAGGCTCTCGGGCGCGACGCCCGGCCGGGCGACGCAGACGGCATAGCCCACCTCCCCCCACAGCGGGTCTGGCACGCCGACCACCGCGACTTCGCCGATGTCGGGATGCTGCAGGATCTTCTCCTCGATCTCGCGCGGGTAGATGTTCGACCCGCCGGAGATGTACATGTCCGACGCGCGGCCGGTGATGTAGACGAAGCCGTCCTCGGCCATATGGCCGAGATCGCCGGTGCGGAACCAGCCGTTGCGGAAGGCCTTGGCGTTGGCTTCGGGGTTGTCGTAGTAGCCGGCGAAGACGGCCGGGCCGATGACGCAGATCTCACCCGTCTCGCCCGGCGCGACGGGATTGCCATTATCGTCCTGGATCTCGACCTGCATGCCCGTGCGCTCGAATCCGCAGGTGCCGATGCGCGCCTGCGGTCCGTCCTCCAGACTGTGGTAGACCGGCGGGAGCACGGTGATGTTGCCCGTCACCTCGCCGAGGCCGAAATATTGCACGAGCACCGCCCCGAGCGTTGCGAGCGCCTTCTTCTGGTCCTCGCGGTACATGGGAGCGCCGGCATAGATGACGTAGCGCAGCGAGGAGTGGTCGAATCGGCCGACGCTCTCGTCCTCCACCAGCATCTTGAGGATGGTGGGCACCGTGAAGAGATTCGTCACCCGCCATTCCTCGACGAGCCGCCAGACGGTCGGCACGTCGAGCTTGTCCGTGGGTAGCAGGATGGTCTTTGCCCCGTGCGCCACCTGCACGAGCTGGTGCACACCCGCCCCGTGCGACAAGGGCGCGACCACGACGGACGCATCCTCGCGCGTCGTGCCCGGCATCAGGTCGCACAGATGGTTGGTGATGACGAAGGCCATCTGACCGTGTGTGAGCACGGCCGCCTTCGGGCGCCCGGTGGTGCCAGAGGTGTAGAAGAACCAGCACGGATCGTCTCGCTCCACCGCAACGCTCGGCACCGTCCGGCCGATGTGCTGCGCAACGAGGGCGTCGTAATCCTCGCCAAAGTCCGCCGGGCCGATGGCGATGGTGAACGCAAGATCCGGCGCCGCCTCGCGACAGGCGTGCGCATGGTCGGGGAAGCCTGCGCCGCAGATGAGGCCGCGCGCGCCGCTTGCTTTGGCGAGATAGGCGACATCCTCCGGCGACTGGCGGTAGTTCGCCGGCACCCATACCGCACCGAGGCGGAAGCAGGCAAACATCGATTCGAACATCTGGTTGCAGTTGGCGGACTGGATGAGGACCCGGTCGCCCTTGCGAAGGCCGAAGCGGTCGCGCAGGGCCGCCGCCATGGCGTCAACCCGCGCCTCCATCTCCCGCCAGGTCCATTGCTGCTCGCGCCAGACGAAACCGATGTCGTCCGGATTGCGCCGCGCCGTCTGGGTAAGGAAATGGGAGAGGTTCATCACCCGCGTGGAACAGGGCACAACCCCTCCGGGTGGCGTCATCGTCATCGTGGCGATCTCCTGACCTGATTCCTCATGGCGGCCTGTCCGCGCGGCGAACCGCGGGTCGCGAACATCTGGGCGAGGCGCTCCTCGACCACCCGCACCTCGAGCGCGAGATAGCCGGCAAGTTCGCTCTGGCGCTCGGGCTGCATGCGGCTGTCGATAGCTGCGATCGACAGCGCTCCGGCGAGCCGGCCGTCGGGACCCCGCACCACCATGCCGATGCCCCAGGAATTGGCGAAGATGAGCCCGGGGTTGAGCGCGAACCCCCGGGCGCGGGTCGCCGCCACGCCCTCGCGTATGCGCGATGCCGGCAGCATGGGATATTTCGCCTTGAGCACGGACTCGTTCGCCGCCAGCACCGCCTCCACCTCCTCGTCAGGCAAGGCCGCGAGCATGGCGAGCGAGCCGGCACCGACACCGAGCGGATGCTCGAACCCAGCCTGCAGCGCATGGGTGCGCACCGGATAGGTGCCCTCCTCGCGGTAGAGGCACACGGAGAAGGTATCGCGCCGGACCGACAGGAAGCTCGAATCCTCCGTGCGCTTCGACAGCCGCGTCAGGCTTTCCATGGCAACCTGCAGCAGGCCGAAGCGCCGCGAGGCCAGCGAGCCGAGCACATAGGCCTCCTCGCCAAGGTAGTAGCGGCGGCTCGTCTCGTCCTGCTCGACGAGGCCGGCACGCATCAGCGCGAGCAGCAGGCGGCGCGCGGTCGGCTTGTTGAGGCCGCTCTCCTCGACAATGTCGGTGAGCGAGGCACCCCGGTCGGCGTGGCGCCCGACCATCGAGAGCAGGCCAAGCGCCCTGTCGACGCTCTGCGCCCCGGTCTGGTCGCGATCACGGGACAGCGCGAGGGCCATGGCTCAGGACATCGGTCCGACGGCGCAGCTCTGGCCGCCGTCGACCGGCAGACACACGCCGGTGATGAAGCGCGCCTCGTCGGAGACGAGGAAGACGGCCGCGGCGGCGATGTCCCAGGCCGTCCCCATGCGGCCGGTCGGCACGAGCGCGTTGCGGGCGGCCACCATCTCCTCGACCGAGCCGTACTGGCCGGAGATCTGCTTGTAGATCATCGGCGTGTCGATGAGGCCGGGCATGATGCAATTGGCGCGGATGCCCTGCCGGGCATATTGCATGGCGAGGGCCACCGTCGCCTGGTTCACCGCCGCCTTGGTGGCATAGTAGGAGAAATACGGATAGCCGACGTAGCGGATGGCCGCGAGCGAGGAAATGTTGACGATGGCGCCGCCGCCACCCGTCAACATGTGCGGCAGCACGGCCTTGGCGGTGCGATAGACGGAGCCGATGTTGAGGTCGAGCGCGGCCTGGAACCGCTCCTCGTCAAGCTCGACCGGGCCGCCCATGTGGGTGACGCCAACATTGTTGTGCAGGATGTCGATGGCGCCGAACGCCTCCATCGCGGCGGCAGCCGCCGTCTCGACCGACGCGAGGCTCGTCACGTCCGCTGCAAGCGCGATGGCTTCGTTGCCCTCCGCGCGAATGATCGCCGCCGTCTCGGCCGCGGCCGCCTCGGCAAGATCGACGCAGGCAACCCTCGCCCCTTCGCGGGCGAAGGCGACGGCGGTGGCCTTGCCGTTGCCCCAGCCGGGGCCGGACGAGCCGGCGCCGAAGACGATCGCGCATCTTCCCTTCAGTCGATCGGCCACGGTCGATGTCTTCCCTTGTGATGAACTTCGCCTTTGCCGGCCCGCCGCGACGAGCACGACACGGACCGACGCAGGTCTTCACCTCCCCTCGCCTGCGAGGGGAGGAAGAAGCCTACCCTCATGGTGCGACTAGCGCCCGTCGCTCCTTGAGAGACCTGCTCCAGACCGGTTACGCTGGCGAGATCGCCTTCTCGAAGATCGCCCACGCCTCGTCGCCGTACTTGCTCTTCCATTCCGCATAGAAGCCGGCGTCGCGCAGCTTCTTGCGGAAGGAGTCGGGCTCGGGCTTGTTGAACTTCATGCCCTTGCCGGTCAGTTCCTCCTGCAGCGAGGCGTTCAGGGCGGCGACATCCGCGCGCTCCTTCACCGCCGCATCGTTGAGGTTCTTCGCCACGATGGTGCGCAGGTCCTCCGGCAGGCGCTGCCAGGCGCGCCTGTTGGCGAGGAACCAGAAGCCGTCCCACATATGGTTGGTGAGCGAGCAGTACTGCTGCACCTCGTAGAGCTTGGCGGTGGCGATGATGGCGAGCGGGTTCTCCTGCCCGTCGACGATCTTGGTCTGCAGGGCGGAATAGACCTCGGCGAAATTGATGCTCGCCGGTGCCGACTCGAAGGCCTTGAACATCGAGGTCCACAGCGGGCTCACCGGCACGCGGATCTTGAAGCCCTTGAGATCGTCGGCCGTGTTGATGGGCCCGGTCGAACTCGTGATCTGGCGAAAGCCGTTGTCCCAGATCTTGTCCATGACGACGAGATTGGCCTTCTCGATCTCGCCGCGCACATATTTGCCGAGGTCGCCATCCATGGCATGCCAGACAGCGTCGTAGTTGGGGAATGCGAAGCCCATGCCGCTGATTGAGGCGTTGGGCACCAGCGTCGACAGGATGAGCGGCGACAGCGTGAAGAACTCGACGCCGCCCGAGCGCACCTGACTCAGCATGTCGGTGTCGGCGCCGAGCTGATTGTTGGGGAAAATCTGGATCGAGACGCGACCGCTCGTCTCCTCGCGGATCTTCTCGACCGCCTCCTGCGCGCGCTTGTTCATGGGATGCGTCAGCGGCAGGTTGTTGGCGTACTTGTAATTGAACTCGGCGGTCTGCGCGCCGGCATATTTCAGCGTCCCGGCGAAGGCGACCGAAGCGGTGCCTGCAAGCATCGTGCGACGAGAGATCTTCATGGGTCGTTTCCTCCTGATTGGACGTCTTCTTAATGTTTTCAAAGATAAGCCGTCGACAGCGCCGGAATGGCCGCGATCAGCAACAGCCCGACGACGAGCGCGCCGAGATAGGGCCAGATCGCCGCCATGGCCTCGTCCGGCGAGACGTCGCCGATCTTGCAGGCGATGTAGAAGCCGATACCGATGGGTGGCGCCATGAGACCGACGTTCATCGCCGTCACGATGACCATGGAATAGTGGATGTCGTTGATGCCGAGCCGCGCCGCGATGGGAAACATGATCGGCGCCATCAGCACGATGGCCGGCAGCCCCTCGAGCACGCAGCCGAGCACGAGGAACACAACGATGCTGACGAGCATGAAGGAGAACCAGCCGCCCGGCAGGTCCGTCATGTAGCCGGCAAGCTGGTTGGCGAAGCCTGTCTGCGTCAGCGACCAGGCCATGGCCGAGGCCGTGCCGAGGATGAGCAGGATGGCGCCCGAGAGCGCCGCCGTCTCCACCAGCATGCTGTAGAACTTGCGCAGGCTGATGCCGCCATAGAGCACGATGCCGATGACGATGGCATAGAGCACCGCGATCGTGGAAACTTCGGTGGCCGTCGCGACACCGCCTCCGACCGCGCCGCGGATGAGGAAGGGCAGGACGAGCGCCGGCGCCGCGACGATGAGCGCCTTGCCGACGACGGCCAGTGGCGCGCGCCTGACCCCCTCCATGTTCTCGCGCGCCGCCTTGATGCGCGCCAGCACGGCGAGCACGACGAGCAGCACCATGGCAATGACAAATCCGCTCGTGAACAGCCCCGCGATCGAGACGCCCGCCACCGAGCCGAGCACGATGAGCACGATCGAGGGCGGCACCGTGTCCGCCATCGCCGCACCCGTGGCGAGCAGCGCGATCATCTCGCGCGGCTTGTGACCGCGACGCTTCATCTCCGGGAACAGCGCCGGCGCCACCGTCGCCATGTCGGACACCTTGGAGCCGGAGATGCCGGAGACGAGGAAGAGCGAGCCGAGCAGGACATAGGACATGCCCGCCTTCACGTGCCCGAGCAGCGAGGCCATGAACTCGACGATGGCCTTGCCCATGCCGGTCGCGTCGAGCACGCAGCCGAGCAGCACGAAAACCGGCACCGAGAGCAGGATGAGGCTCGACATGCCCTCGTCAATGCGGCCGATGAGCACGATCACCGGCACATGCGTGCTGAAGAGGATGAAGGCGATCGTCCCCATGCCGAAGCAGAAGGCAATCGGCACGCCGGCAAGAAGACACAAGGCGACCACGCAGACGAGGAAGATGAGGATGTTCAGATTGCCGAGCGACAGGAAAAAAGGCGAGAAATGCCAGCCGAGCAGCCCGAAGGCAGCGACGAGCGCCACCGCGCCGGCAAGGTTCGGCAGCGTCGATTCCCGCACCGCATGGCCAACCGCGAGCGCGAACATGAGCACGAGCCCGACGACGAGCGCCGAAGCGCGGAAACTCATCGGGATGTTGAGCGCCGCCGAAGTGACGTACCATTCTTCTTCGACATATTCGACCGCCGGCATGATGAGTGCCATGAGGACGGCGGCGACGATGACGAGCGCGAGCGTGCTGACAAAGGCCCTGGCCCTCTCCGGCATGAGGCCGAGGAAGAGCGTCAGGCGCAGGTGCTCGTTGCGGTCGATGGCGATCGCCGCGCCGAGCATGGCAAGCCAGAGGAACGAGATCGACGCCGCTTCATCGATCCACACGATCGGCAGCGACAGCACATAGCGCGACACGACCCCTATAAGGAGCAGGCCGACGACGGCAACGAGCAGAACCGACGCCACGAACTCGACCGGCCACATCAGGCGCGAGCCCGGCCGCGCATCGACAACCTCCGACGGCGTCTCGAGCACCAAAGAGTCGTTGTTCGCGGCAGCCATCCTGCGCGCCTCCTCCCGTTTTCCTCTCCGGCCCACCCGCCCTGATGACGGCGAGGCGGCACGCGATTCCACATTATGATTTTTGATGGCGTAGGAGAGCAGTCATCGCACGGAATGGCGAGGCAGGCAATACTGATCCTGCAGCGCGGAAGGTCCGTATCGTGGACTTACAACATCCGTCCGGTGGGCTTGAGCCCATCCGGACGCCCTCGCCAGACTTGGCCCGCCTCGGGATCAGCCGCCACCGGCCCGCGCCGCCGGCCCGCGGCGTCCCGGAGCAGCACGGCTTTCGTCGCCCGGCAGGCGCGTCAGAAAGGCCGTGACGTCACAGGCGCTCATCGCCCCGGCGTAGAGATGGCCCTGCGCATTGTCGCAGCCGAGCTCATGCAGCCGGCTGGCCTGGCTAAGCGTTTCGACGCCCTCGGCCGTGATCTGCATTTTCATGCGATGACCGAGGTGGATCACCGCCGAAACGATCGCCTCGTCGTCCTCGTTGCGCTCGATCTCGTGGATGAAGCTCTTGTCGATCTTGATGTGGTCGATCGGGAAACGCTTGAGATGGCTCAGCGATGCGTAGCCAGTGCCGAAATCGTCGAGGGCGATGGAGAAGCCTGCGGCGTGGAGCTCTTGCAGCGTCGCCGCCGCGTCGGCCAGCATCTGGTCGAGGAAGACGGCCTCCGTGATCTCCACCTCGATCCACCGGGCGGGTATTCCTCGCCTGTCGAGCATCTCCATGATGGAGGAGGCGAGGCGGCGATCGCTGAACTCGGCCGGTGAGACGTTGACCGCAACCTGCACCGGGGCGAGGCCATGATCGAGCCAATGGCGCATGTCCGCGGTGACGCAGGCGAGGACCTGCTCGCCGAGCGCGCGCGACAGCTCCGGATCCTCGAATGCGACGCTGAACGATGCCGGGGTGAGCAGGCCGCGATCCGGGTGATTCCAGCGCGCCAGCGCCTCGAAGCCGACGATCCGCCCGGAGGCGAGGCAGACCTTGGGCTGGTAGTAGGGCACGATCTCGCGGGCCCTGAGGCCGCGCCGCACGTCCTCGACGAGCGCGATGCGTTCCTCCACGGCCGCACGCAGGGCGGGCGTATAGGTGACGAAGCGATTGCGGCCCTCGGCCTTCGCGCGATAGAGCGCGATGTCGGCGCTCTTCAGCAGATCCTTGGCATTCGCCCCGTCGTGGGGAAAGGTCGCGATGCCGATGCTCGCCCGCGTCGCGAACGTCCGCCCACGGGTTGCAAAGGGCGCGAGGAGCGTCGTGCGGATGCGCTCGGCGAGCTTCTCCGCCCAGCCGGCGGCAGGCGGCTCACGCACGAGAACGGCAAATTCGTCGCCGCCGAACCGCGCCACCACGTCGCCAGCGCGCACCGCCCGGCGCAGGCGGGCACCGACCTCCATCAGCAACTGGTCGCCCGCATCGTGGCCGAGCGTATCGTTGACGTCCTTGAAATGATCGAGATCGACGAGGAGCAGGCTGAAGGCCGGGGCCTCACCGGACATACCGCTGCATATATGCTCCAGCGTCTCCTGGAACGAGGCGCGGTTGCTGAGACCCGTCAGGCCATCGAGGCTCGCCATGCGCCAGGCCTCCTCCTCCGCCTGCTTCTGCGCCGTGATGTCGAAGGTGACGCCGACGAGGCGGTCGTTCCCCACCCGCTCGCCGCGGATGGCGAGCCACAGGCGTTGCCCGTCGGGCCGCAGGTAGCGGATTTCGATGGTGTCGCCGCAATCGGGCGAGCGCAGGAAATCGCGCCTGAGCTGCCGATCCTGGGGGTGAATGCAGGCGAGGATCTCCTCGACCGGTCCAGAGCCGATCCCCAATATGCCGACCGCATTTTCACTGCGGGTGACGAAACCCGTCGTCAGATCCTGTTCCCAGGCGATCATCCGCGCCGCCTGCAGCGCCAGCCTCAGGCGGCGCTCGCTGCTACTTAGCGCCTGCAGCGACCTCTTCCGCTCCGTGATGTCGCGAACGGTACCGATCTTGCGGACAGGCCGCCCGCGACCGTCAACAACGGTGCGTCCCGTCGCCGCCACCCATCGTTCCTCACCCGTGTCCGCCCGCAGAATCCGGTATTCGCCGCGATAGACGGAGCCGTCGGCCGGGCTGTCGACAAAGAAGCGCCGCTCGACCTCCTCGCGGTCGTCCGGGTGAACACGCGCGCGGAAGGAATCGCGATCAACCGGCATCTCGTCGGGCAGACCGAGGATGGCGCGCGCCTGCGTGTTCCATTCACGCCTGCCGGTGACGAAATCGGCATCCCAGATGCCGAGCGCGGTACTCTCGACGGCGAGGCGCAGCCGCTCCTCGCTGGCCCGCAGGGATTCCTCTGCCTCCATACGCTCGTGGATGTCGGACAGCTTGCCCACCCACTCGCGGATTGCCCCGTCAGCATCCCGCACGGGCACGGCCCGTGCCTCGACCCAGCGGAAGTCGCCGCTGCGCGTCAGCACCCGGAAACTGGCATCATAGACAGACCCGCCGGCCAGCGCCGTCTGCCAGCGCGCCATGACCCGCTGACGATCCTCGGGGTGGACCGCCGCGAGCCAGCCCCAATCACGGAAATCGTCGCCCTCCTGCGCCGATACCGACGCCCAGCCCCATTGCTCGGTCACGCGCCCGTCCGGTAAAGCGATCCACAGGACCATGGCGCTCGTCTCATGCAGCGCGCGGTAGCGCTGGGCGTTCAGCGCGAGCAGCAGCTCGGCCTTCTTGCGGTCGTCTATGTCGATCGTCGTCCCAAGCCACCCCTCCATCCGGCCATCGGCGTCGTAGGTAGGAGCGCCGCGGGCCGTCACCCATCGATAGGCGCCGGAGTGATGCCGGAGGCGATAGTCGATCTCGTATCCGTCCTGTGCGCTCAAGGCCCGCCGCCACGCACGTCGGACCCTGGCGCGGTCGTCCGGATGGATCCATTGCGCCAGGTTGTCCGACGTGATCGTGCCGGGCGGGACGCCTACAAAATCGTGCCAGGCCTTGTTGAAGGCATCTCCCTTGCCGTCGGCGCGGCTCGTCCAGAGCATCTGCGGCGTGCCGTTGATGATCCTGTCGAACCGCCGCGAGAGGTCGTTGACCTGCCGCCTGAGACGGGGAGCCGACCAGGCATCGCTCGCGGATGGCACCCGCCGTACCAGGCGGCGTTTCCTTCTCGGCATCTCGACGTCTCACCGCCCCGGCCGAGCCGGGGCCGTTACCGCACCCGCACGGCCACCCGCCCGTGCCGACGGCGGACTGCCGTCGACCGTCGCCGGGCCCGCTGCCCTCGATTTAGGCATTAGGTCAGCAGGAAAAACGTGAAGCAACACTTAAGTCTGTTGCGCACGGCGCAAGATGGGATCCGTCGCCTATTCCGCGGCCTGCCGCCGGGCCGCGAGACTGCGCTCCCAGGCGAGCGCGTGTGCCACGATCGTGTCGAGGTGGTCGAACTCCGGCTTCCAACCGAGCGTCTCGCGGATCCGCCCGGCACCGGCCACGAGCGCGGCGGGATCACCGGCCCGGCGCGGCGCATGGTTGACCGGAAAATCGACGCCGGAGACGCGCTTGACCGCCTCGATGACCTCGAGCACCGAATAGCCGCGCCCGTAGCCGCAGTTGAACACCGTGCTCTCGCCCCCGGCAGCGAGGTAGTCGAGGGCGAGGACATGGGCCCGCGCCAGGTCGCTCACATGGATGTAGTCGCGCAGGCAGGTGCCGTCTGGCGTCGGATAGTCCGTGCCGAAGACATCGAGATGCGTGCGCTCGCCGAGCGCCGCCTGCGTCGCGACCTTGATGAGATGCGTGGCGCGCGGGCTCGACTGGCCGGAGCGACCGGCCGGGTCGGCGCCCGCCACGTTGAAATAGCGCAGCGCGACATATTTCAGCGGATGCGCCCGCGCCGTGTCGCGCAGCATCATCTCGGTCATCAGCTTCGACGTGCCGTAAGGCGAGACGGGATCGAGCGGCGCCGCTTCGACGATCGGGCTCTCCTTCGCATCGCCGTAGACGGCGGCGGTCGAGGAGAAGAGGAAGCGCGGCACGCCGTTCGCCACCGCTGCGGCGATGAGCGCGCGCGACCTGACCGTATTGTTGAGATAGTAGCCGAGCGGATCGGCGACCGAATCCGGCACCACGATGGAGCCCGCGAAATGCACGATGGCATCGACGCCGTGCTCGCGGATCACCTTGCCGAGCAGCGCCTCGTCGCCGCAGTCGCCCTCGACGAAGGCGGCCTCCGGGTGCACCGCCCAGCGGAAGCCGGTGCTCAGGTTGTCGAGGACCACGACCTCGCGCCCTGCATCGCGCAGGGCGAGTACCATGTGGCTGCCGATATAGCCCGCACCGCCTGTCACCAGAACCGTCATCGCCGCCCTCTTGAGATCATCCGTCGTTGCATGTGTCCTGCCCGGTCTTATCAGCCACCGCGCTTCAGTTCCACCGGCACGCGGACGAGATCCCGATCCCACGTGACCTTGCAGTTTCTCAGTTGATAACGCGTGAGATAGAGATAGCCGCGCTCGCCGAAATCCTCATAGGAAAAGGTCTTCGCATCGGGGTCGATGAGTGAGGGGTAGAAATAGGCGTGCCGTTCGTCGCACGACTTGTCCCACAGGAGCTCGGCCGCCATGACGAGCCGCGGCTCGCTCCATTCGATGAGATCGCGCGAGGTGGAGGTGAAGAAGCCCTCGACCACGCGGCCGTCCGGCATCTTGCGCTTGTCGCCGAACACCGCCATCACCTCGCCGCTATCGCGCAGCGTGACGAGCCCGCCGATCATGCGGCCGATGATGCGCGTCGCCACTGGCGTGCAGGTGTGCGCGTCGGCATCGGTCACCTCGTCGCGGAAAGGATCGACGAAGCGGGCGGAGAAATCGCGCCCGTTCCACGCCCGCCAAGACGCCGGATCGCTAAGGTTCTTCGTACGGATGAGACAGGCGCCGCGCTTCTGCGCCCGGTAGCCGTCGGCGAAGATGAAGGCGTAGTACCAGCCGTCGCGCTTGATGATGTTGGTCGGATTGGCGTAGCCGACGCGCGCCGTGCGATCGGTCGGGAAGTCGTAGGGCAAGGTCGCCACGACGGGCGGGCCGCCCTCCCCCTCCGGCCGGAAGCTGCGGCCGCCGTCACGCGAGACGAGCCCGGTGACGGTGTTGAGCAGGCAGGCGCTGTACTTGCCGGCCGGGCACTGGCCCGGGGTGCGCTCGCCGCGCAGCTCCGTGTGGGCCAGCGCATAGACCGTGCGCCCGTCGCCCGTATAGACGCTGCTGATCCAGCTGAGGTCGTCGAAGGCGGCGAGCTTCGGCGAGCGGTTGGCTTCGTAGATCACCGCGCAGCTCGGCACCACCGCATCGAGGCTGGGGCCGAGCAGCGCGCGGTTGTCGTTGTGGCTGATGATCAGCCGCACCTCGCCATCCGCGTTGCGGAAGGCACGCGCCGGAGCATCCGGCACGTGGCTCTTGACGCAGGCGTCGCGGGACCAGTCGAACACGGTCTCGACCGGCCCCGTCGGCGCGAGGGAATAGCCGCCGGAGGTCTGGGCGCGGGCCGCGCCGGGCATGAGCCCGGTCGCGATCGCACCCGCGAGCGCTCCTGCAATGACAGCGGTGGCTACCCCCCTCGCGCTGGCCGCCATCACGCCACCTTGCGCGCCGGCTCCGGCGTCTTCTGCATGACGTCGACCATCTTGGTGTCGGCGCCGTTCTCGACGAGGAACTGGCGCATCTCGCGATAGGTGTGATGATAAGCCCGGTTGAACTTGTCGAACAATGACTGGTCCCAATATTCCTCGAGCACGAAGTCCTTGCCCGAGAAGACGTCGAAGCTGGGGATCTGATACGTCTCGGCGAATTCCACCGTGCGGCTGTCGTAGGTGAAATAGATGGATGGAGTGCCGTTCGACAGGGCCATCAGGTTGCCGTGCAGCCGGTAGCCGAGCACGATATCCTTCTGCTGCACCAGCGCCTCGTAGTCGGCAACGACGTCGGAATAGAACAGCCGCTCGCGGTGCAGCTTCTCCATCACCTCGTCGAGATACCACTCGGAGACCCACTTGTTGGCCCGCAGCGCCTCGAAGGCTTCCTCCTTCTGCTCGGGCGTGCCGAAGACGATCTTCTTCTCTTCGACCTCGCCCTGGGCCATCAGGACCACGTCGAAGCGCTGGGCCAGCGACTTCACAAGGTCGCGGTGGAAGGTGAGATAGCGCTTGATGTCCTGTGCATAGGCCGGCGAGACCTCACGGCGCATGGTGATGCCGGCGTATTTCACCTTCTCCAGCGGCGGCAGGGTGATCGCCAGGTTCGGGTCGTTGCGGCGGAAGGCCGTGGGGCAGCCGACGATGCGCACGTTGCGGATGCCTATGTCCCACAGGACCTGCGCCGAATAGGCGCCGCGCACGCCGATGGAGGTGGTGGAATCCGCCATCATGCGCAGCACGGTCTTCGTCTCGTCGGACAGTTCGATCTTGCCCTTGACCGGTGCCTGGGCGCCGATGCCGAAGGCGATGACCGGGATCTTCAGCCGCTGCAGGACCTCGAGCGTGCGGCTCCACTTCATGTCCTTGTGCACGTAGTTGGAACCGCGCAGGAAGACGTAGTCGTATTCCCGGTTGATGCGGTCGATGTCGTCGAGGTTCGGGTTGGCGATCTGCAGCACGTCGAGCTTCTCGTAGTTGAGAAGCTTCAGCGAGGAATCGAAGACGAAGGCGTCGCCGATGTTATGATAATGGTTGATGTGCGCCTGAACATCCTTGTAGCGGTACCAGCGGACGCAGTCGTGATCGTAGACCTCTCCCGAGGGGATCATCACGAGAATTCTTGCCATAGGACCTCTCCCTTTCACCTGTGGCGTTACGATGGACAATTCAGGCGCTGCGCGCCGCCGCCGAGGGCACCGCGGCGGTGGCCCGGGTCGCGGCGCGCTCCGCGGCGACGGCGTTGTAGAGATCGAGGTGGCGCCGCGCGCATTCCTCGTAGTCGATGGGGCGGGTGATGCGCGCGCGCAGCCGCTCCCACAGGGTCTCGTCCGTCAGCGCCTCGACCATGCGGTCGACGAGGTCCTCCGACGAGCCGACGCGGAAGTGCAGACCGTCGACGCCGTCGGTGATCTTCTCGGCCATGCCGCCGATGTTGCTCGAGATGAGCGGGCGGCCGTGGAAGAAGGATTCCTGGATGACGATGGGCGAGTTCTCCCACCAGATGGAGGGGATGATCGTCCAGTCTATGGAACGCATAAGGCGCGGCATCTCGCTGTTCTGGTAGGCGCCGTAGAAGCGCACGCGCGGGCCGGCCCGCTCGATCAGCGCCTCGATCTTCTCCTGGAAGGGTTTGGGCTGGCGCTCGAGGTTGCCGCCGAAGATCATCAGCTGGGCATCCTCGCCCCACACCGCTTCAGGAATCCGCCCGACCGCATCGAGCAAGACGTCGACGCCCTTGAAGGACGTGATCTGGCCGAAATAGGCGAAGCGGCAGCGCCGCCCGCCCGCCGGCAGCGGCCGCGGCGGCGCAGGCTCGGCGATGTCGAGCCCATTCTCGATGACAGTGAAGCGCGAGGCGTCGAGCCCCCAGTCGACATAGCGCTCGACGAGGAAGCGGCTCGGCGAGACGAAATGGTCCGCAACGTCGAGGAGGCCCCGCACGAAATGCTCCCGCCGCAGGAAACGGGCCGGTGAGATGTCAGGGAAGCAGGCGTTGCAATCCGCCGGCGAAGCGCGGTTGCAGAGCTTGGCGCCACCGGTCTTCACCATCTGCCCGTGGTGGTGACAGATGGAGAGGAACTCGTGGAAGGTGACGATGATCAAGGTCTCGGGCAGTGCCTGCCGGACGGCATAGAGGCATTCGAGGCCGAGGCCGATGAAGTGGTGGAAATGCACCACGTCCGGCCTGAGATCGCGTACCACGCGCAGAAAATCGCGCTCGATCTCCTCCGTATTGCGGTTCGACAGCAGAAAATGGTCGTATTCGTCGGCGTGGTAGAGGATCTCGCCCTGTTTCTGGCGCAGGCTCAGAAGTGCCGTCGCGCCGTGGCGCGCGACCGGATGGCCGACGCGGGCGAGGTAGCGCGAGCCGACGCCATCGATGCGGTTGAGCCCCTTATGCAGGTTGTAGGATGCAATCTCGGCGCCGCCGAGCGAAAAGCTCGGGTGGCCATGCGAGACGACGAGCACGCGCAGCGGATGGTTCGCGGCACGCGGCGTCTGACGGTCGGCTCTCGAACGATCGGTCATCTTCACCCCCGCATGTTGGCGACAAGGAGCGACCAGCGGCGGTTGAAGCTCCAGCTATCGGCACGCTGGGCGAGCTTCTGCCACGGTGTCGCGATGGCGCCGGCGTTCTCTTCCGCAGCGATCATCTCGACCTCCGGCAGCCACATGGACGGCGTGCCGGCGAGCTTGAGCTGCAGGCACAGGTCACGTCCCTTTTCCGTGGCGCCGAGATAGGACCGGTTGAAGCCCCCGACGGCCTCCATGGCGGCGCGCGGCAGCATGCAGCAGGCCACCGTACCGGCGACGACGTCACTCGGTTCGGCGTTGCGCACCACGTCGCGCGGATAGCCGATGTAGCGGTCGCTCAGCCGCCGCTCGCCATCCTCGGTCTCGAGCCACGTTCCCGCGAAGCGGATGGAATCATCCTCGAAGACGATGGTGGGGCTGACGAGCACCTTGCCGCCGCGGGCCCGGTAGGCGCGCTCCATGCGCGACAGCCAGCCGGCCTCGCGCGGCAGCACCGAGGCGGAAAGGAAGGCGAGCGTCTCGGCGCTCGTGGCGCCCACGGCCGCCTCGAAGGCGTCGCACATGTCCTCGATGCCCTCCGCAACGACGAGCCTGAGGCGCAGCCCGTAGAAGCCGGCGAGACGCTGCGCGTCGGCGCCGATGCGGTCGGCATGGCCGATGGGCACGGACAGGATGATCGGGACGTTGCGCGTCTCCGGATCGAGCGCCAGCAGGCAGAGGGCGACCGCCGCCTCCTCCGGCTCGCCGGCGGCGCCGACGACGAGCGCCAGCGGCGCCGCCTCGTCGAAGCCGAAGTCGCGCGTCTCGACGACCCGCGGCGCGGGCCGCTCCATGGCCTGCAGCATCGGCCCGATGTGGCGCTCGATGGCGACCGACGCGGTCGCGGTGTGCGGATCGAGTGCCGACATCAGGCGCTCGAGCGCCCGGCGCGACAGGCCGCGCGTGACCGTCAGCGGGTAGAAGGCGATCGTGTCCTCGCCGATCGCCAGCTCGAAATAGGCTGGGGCGCCGTCGCTCGCCGAGACGCCGGGCACGAAGGCGAGGAAGCCGTGATCGTGACGTGCGGGATCGACACGCCCGGCAAAGAGCGGATCGTTCTGGAAGGCATGAGTCACGTCCGGTCGCGGCAGGCGCGTCCAGGTGCCATTGATGCCCTCGGCCATGGTGCCGCAGCGCAATGCGATCGTGTCGACGAGCCCGTCTGGATCGAGCATCCAGCCCGACACGAGCATGCCACCGCCTGGGACCTCCGCCACCATGTCCATGCCGAGGCGGATCGGCTTCTGCAGTGCCGAAACGGTGTCGCGGCCATCGAAACGCTGCGCCGCGCGGCGCAGCTGTCGCAGCGTCTCGGGGCTCGCCTCGGCGCGCGGCAACACGTCACGGATGTGCGCGGGTACGTCGGTCGAAGCGAGCAGCACGCGCCGCTCGTAGATGTCGAGCGCGCGCCAGCCCTCAGCACCCCGGAAGAACAGGCGCTCGAAGGCATCCGCCTCGACGGGCACCTTGCCTGGATCGAGCAGCCCGACGAAGCCGCGGCCGTTCCCACCGAGGTCCTCGCGCGGCACCGTCGCGGCGACGAAATCGCCGACGAGGAAGCCCTCGTGCGAGACGAGCAGGCGCGTCGCATCCGCCGGCAGTTCGGTGGACCATCCCTGCAGGTAGATCTCGCCCGTATCGAGAGCACCCATCACCTCGACGAAACCGTCGTTGCGCGCCGCGACCTGCAGCATGGTGAGCGCCGCGGCGAGCCGCCGCTGACTGCCCTTGCCCGCCATCAGCGCCTGGATGAGCCCGTCGACAGCCTCGGCGAAGGCGTCGCCCGCATCGCCAGCCATGAGGTGGAGCAGCCGCGGCAGCGGCAGCGCGCGGCGCATCAGCGTGAAGCGCGCCGGCCGCCCCGCCCGCCGCATGACGACGGAGCCGAGACGCAGGCGCCCGTTGATCTGCAGCGGTATGGCGGCCACGAATCCGACCGCGGCGTCGGACGGCGCGCCCGGCCGGCGCCAGGAGACGACCGTCGCCTCCATGCACATCGCCGGGTCGCCGTTGAGCAGCACCTGGAGCGTCTGAGGCATGGCATCGGCCACGCCGAGGACAAGCACGAATTCCTCGCCGATGGGCGCGGCGAGCGCCGTCTCGCCGTCGATGGGCAGGTCCGCCTGGTCGGTCATTGATCCTCTCCCCCTGATCGAACGTGCCAGACCCGCCTCACGCGCCCATCCTCCCGACGAGGACCAGCAGCACCGCGATCGACGACGCAGCGGCCACGAGGCTGAGCGCGCCGAGCAGCGCCACTGCGCGGCGCATCGGTCGGTCGGCCGTGTGCGTCAGGTCGCGGATGCGCTCGTCGAAATCGGCAAGCGTACGGTCGAAGCGCAGGAGGAACACCTCGATGTCCGATACGCGGCGCGTCAGCTCGGCCTGGCTCGCACGTACGAGCTCGACGGCGGCGCCTATGCCCTCCTCATTGGAGGACATCTTCTCCACCTGCTCGGCCGTCATGCGCAGCGCCTCGGCCGCCTCGCGCTGGATGATCTGCGAACGGCGCTGGGCCGCGATCAGAACGTCGAGCTGATCCAGCACCCGGCCGAGTGGCGTGTTCATCGCCGCCTCCGCCGCTCGCTCGTCCTGCGAGGGCATGCGCAGCGCCGTCTCCTGGCCCGTCGACGGCGAAGTGGCGATGATGGACAGCTGGTCGATATGGTGCAGCACGAATTCCGGCAGATCGACCTCGAAGGCATGGGCGCCGTCGCCGACACCGTTGCGGCGCAGGTCCACCCGCGGCTTGTCGGCCACCGTCGACAACACCTGGCGCCCGGCGATGAGCACCTTGACCTGCAGTCGCTCCAGCGGGCGATTGCGGTCCCATACCCAGCCGAACAGACGCGATCCCTCGATGGCATCCATGCGACCGTTGATGTCGGCGGCGAGATTGGCGGCCGCTTCGGGCGCGGGCGTCGCCGACTGGGGCGCTGGTCGTTCCGTCGTTGCTTGCGCAGCAGTCATGAGGCTTTCTCCTCGTTCAGGCGGCGTCGGCCATGCGGCCGGCGCGGCTGTAGAGGGCGATGTGCCGGTCCGCGACCTCGCCGATATCCGGCGGCGCAGCGATGCCTCCGACGAGCCGATCCCAGAGGCCCTGGGTCTCCGCCGCCTCGCGCATCGCCGAAGCGAGCGCGGACGGATCGTCCGGCCGCACGAGCAGGCCGTCGACACCGTCGCGCACCATTTCGGCCATGCCGCCGATGCCGCTCGCGATGACCGGGCGGCGGTGGCGGAAGGCCTCCTGGATGACGAGCGGGGCGTTTTCCCACCAGATCGAGGGCATCACCACCCAGTCGACGGCCGCCATCAGGGCCGGCAGTTCGTCGCGGCGGTAGGGGCCGAGCCGCACCACATGCGGCTCCACGGCGGCGGCGAGTTCGTCGACTTCCGCCACGAAGTGCTCGGCCTGGAACGGCGCCCCGCCATGCAGGCGCAGCGCGAAGCCATCGAGGTCCGCGAGCCGCGCCGCCGCCTTCAGCAGCACGGTCACACCCTTCCACGGATTGAAGTTGCCGAAATAGCCAAAAACCGGCCGCCGCCCGTCGGGGGAGGAGCGATGGGCGGCAGCCGGCACCGCCGGCCGGCCGTTCGCGACCACCTCGATCGCGCCGGACGGCAGCCCCCACGCGACGTAGCGCTCCTTGAGGAAGCGGCTCGGCGCAATGAACAGGTCGACCTGCGAGAAGTGCGTCTTCAGGTGGCGCTCGCGCAGCAGGAAGCGGTCCGCACCGATCTCGGGGAAGCAGCCATGGCAACGGTGCGGCGAGGCCGCGTCGCAGCGCTCGCGCTCCTTCGTGCGCATCATCAACCCGTCATGCGCGCAGATCGGATAATAGTCGTGCAGCGTCACAACGATGCGCGTTTCGGGCAGAAGGCGTCGCACGAGGGCGATGAACTCCACGCCGACGAGCAGGAGGTGGTGGATATGCACCACGTCCGGCCGGAAGCTCTCGATGAGGCCCTTGAGGTCCGGCACGACACCATAGGTATCGGTCTGGCTCATGTAGAAGCGGTCGAAATGGCCGCTCCACAGCACCACCTCGTCGCTCGCCCCCGGCAGGCCCTGAAAGGCCGTGCCCGGCCGCGGATCGCGGTGGATGCGGTTGGTGGCGGCCAGGAACAGGGCCTCGAGCCCCCGCTCCTTCAGGCTCAGGAACAGGTCGTGCGCGAAGATCTCCGTGCCGCCGGGATGGAAGTCGGGATGGTTGTGCGCGACGACGAGCACCTTCATGCGGGTGCCCCCGGGCTCTTCGCCACGATGACGTCCTGATAATGCGGCGCGTCGGTGCCGCCGCGCCAGTGGCCGAGGCTCACGCGCTCGATGCGCAGGCCCATGGTCTCGACCGCATTCTCGACGAGGCCGGAATCGAAGCCGATGGCCCCGAGCGGCGCCTCCGGATCGGCCACCCAAGTGCCGGCCTCTTCGCCGCGCTGGAAGCGCGGGCGGGCGCCGTCCCGCGCATGGTCACCCGGCGTGACGATGAAGGCGGTGAGGAACAGGCGCCCGCCCGGCGCGAGCAGGCGCGCGACCTCGCGCATGTAGGCCGTGATCTCGGCGAGCGGCAGGTGGGTGGCCACCGACACCATGGCGGCGAAGTCGAAGCTGCCGTCAGAGAAGGGCAGCACCACGTCCTCGCCGGCAAGCGGCCCCTCCGGGTTGTAGAGGGGATGCGCCACGTCGAGGCGGCAGAAGCGGAAATTGGGATAGACGGGCGTGATCGTCTGCGTGCACCAGGCGATGCCCTCGCCCACCGGGTCAATGCCCTCGTAGACGGCGTCGCTGTCGAGATATTGCGTCAGCGGCACGGCCATGCGGCCAATGCCGCAGCCGATGTCGAGCACCCTGTCGCAGGGCTTGAGACCGCCGAGGCGGACGAAATGGCCGAGGAACTCGGCGCCGATGGCGCGGTAGTCGCCGTCGCCGACGAAGACGTTCTCGGGCGGCGGCGCGGGCAGGAAACGGTTGTTGAGCACCGACCCGGTCAGCCAGGTCAGGCGCGCCTCCTCCGCCGCCGTGAGCGGTGAGGCATCGCGCGAGGAAATGCGGTGGGCAATCTGGGCTGTCATGCACAAAGGCTCCTCTCCCGCCGGCGCCGACGGCTGCCGCGGGATTCCATGATGTCGGTGATGAGATCGCCCCAGCGCGCCGTATGGAGGGCGCAGTTGTATTGCCAGGCGATGCCGCGCATGTAGTCGGCGCTCTCCTTCATCGACTTGCGCTCGAGGTGGTAGAGCTCCACCGAAGGCGCATAGAGGATGCGCCGCCCGCGCGCCGTGATCTTCAGGCACAGGTCGCTGTCCTCGTAATCGCCGATGACGTAGTCTTCGGTGAAGCCGCCAACGTCGTCGAAAAGCGGGCGCGGCAGGACGAGGCAGGCGCCGGTCACGGCAGGCACGATACGCTCCTTACAGGCCGGCGCATAATCGCGCGGCATGCCCTTGTGGAAATGCTGGTTGAGCCAGCGGCCGCGATGGTCCTGCGAGAAGAACATGCCCGCATGCTGAAGCGAGTCGTCCTCGAAGAGCAGCTTCGGGCCGACAGCCCCGATGCCGCGGCGCCCGTCGAGGCGTTTCGCCAACGCCGGTAGCCAGCCGGGCGCTGTCGGCACCACGTCCGAATTGACCATGGCGAGGACCGGGCCTCGCGCCTCGGCGGCGCCCGTGTTGCAGGCCCGCGCGAAGCCGGCGTTGCGCGCCATGACGACAAGCCTCATCGGCAGCGCATAGACGAGGTGCAGCCCGGTGAGGAGATGCTCCACGTCCCGCGCCTGATCGGGCGAATCGAGCACATAGATCAGCTCCGCATGGTCGCGGAACCACGCATCGGCCGCGAAGGCGGCGATCTGGAAGCGCAGGAAATCGAGCACGCGATAGAGCGGCACGACAACAGATACCCGGGGCCGTGCCAGAGGGCGCCCGATCATCACCACGGATGGTTCGCCGATACGACCGCGTGCCTCGGCGTGGAGCCGCTCGATCACCGGCGCGATGGTGCCGGCCAGAACCGCTTCGTTCACATGCTGCGGTGGCACGGCCCGCAGGGCGGCCGCGCGGCGCTCGGCCGGATCGACCGGCTGCGGGCCGGGCACGAGATCGTGGAAGGCGCCCGACTTGAGGCGCAGCCGGAAGCGCGGCTGCAGCAGCGGCACGGCGCCCTGAAAGGCCGGCGCCCGCACCGCGAAGCCGGTGGCGCGCAGGCGGATATCCTCGCCAGGCCCCTCGATGTCGACGGGAAAGCGGTGAAGGCCCGGTGTCAGATCCTGGGGCCCGTTGCCCGTCACGGCCTCGATGCCGGCAACGAGGTCGCTCGGATCGCGATACCAACCGGTGACGAGCGTGCCGGAGGCCGTCGCCAGCGCGGTGGCAATCTCGGCCGACGGTGTGGCGCCCCCGCCCGCGACGCGACGCGGTTGCAGAGGGGCGCGCAGTTGCGCTTCGAGCGCCATGGCCTGTCCCGCCTCGGACCGCTCCGAGAGCTCGCGCAGGAGATGCTCGCGCAGGCCGGGCGCGCCCTGCGCCTTCTCGCGCAGCCAGCGCACCATCGTCGGCGGCTGCGTACCTGCCTGCGTCAGCGCGCGCACGCTCATGCCGTCGGGCCCTGTCAGCACGATGAGGGCTCCCGGCCCGGAGAGCGCGGCATCGCCGGCCAGCCAGTGCACGCTCTGGCGGCCGTCCCGCCGCAAGGGCGCGCAATGCGGCACGCCTTCGAGCTTGCAGAGACCTCGGTCGCTGACGGCATAGGCGGCATCGATCCGGCCGAAGCCGGCGGCCAGCATCGTTTCGACGAGAACGAAATCATCGGCGGCGCGGGCCAGGATGACGGCAGCCGGCGGATTGGGCGCCATCGCCTGCAGCAGCGAGCGCAGCAGCCGCAGATAGGCGCGGCTGCGCCGCAGGCGGAACAACGACGGCCAGAGACTGAGGAGCGCGGACAGTAGAGCAAGGCGGCCCGCGGCGTCGAGGCCACCCAGCAGACTTGCCGCATCGGCCGGGGCAACCGCCTCCTGCGCGCCGATCGCGATGTCCACACGCTCGCCGGGAGCGCTCGCGGACAGGCAAATGTTCAGCGGCATGCCGGCCGGCCGGCGCAGGGCCCACAGAAGGCGTGTGCCGCCCTCGGCCAGCGTCAGGCGCAGCGAAGCCGTCGGTGCGATCGACAGGCCACCTGCGACGGACAGCGGCACCACGGCATCAACCGCCTTCGCCACGTCCCATGCGAGCAGAAGCACCTCGCGATCAAGGAGAAAAACTCTCGGATGCCCGGCCTCGGCAGACTCGGCAGCTCTTTCGTCGACATCAAGCAACGCCATCCGTTCACCCCGCATCGGCGGGGGCGTCGCAGCCAGGCCCGGCCGCGACGCCCCTCATTGTCAGTGGACGGTGAAGTAGTCGCCCGGATTCTGCTGGACGCTCTCGGCGTCCGTATTGACGAGGGTGATCGTGTCGCCATTGCCGAGGTCGATCACGGTATTGGCGCCCGCCTGGTGGATACGGTCGACGAGATCGTCGGCCGATGCGATGCCCGTGCCGTTGATGTCCTTCGCGATCTGCAGAACATCTTCGCCGACCTTGAAGTCGAGCACGACATCGTTTCCGCCGCCGCCGGTGAAGACAAAGACGTCGTTGCCGGCGCCACCCTGGAGAATGTCGTCACCGGCACCGCCCTGCAGGATGTCGTTACCCTGGCCGCCGATGAGGACGTCGTTGCCTTCTCCGCCCTGCAGGATGTCGTCGCCCTGGCCACCGCGCAGAATGTCGTCGCCAGCGCCGCCCTGCAGGATGTCGTCACCCCTGCCACCGTCGAGAATGTCGTCGCCGGCGCCGCCCTGGAGGATATCGGCCCCCTGGCCGCCAAACAGGATGTCACTGCCTGCCCCGCCCTGCAGGATGTCATCGCCCTGACCGCCAAACAGGAGGTCGTCTCCTTCGCCGCCGAACAGGGCGTCATCGCCCTGGCCGCCGAAGAGCCGGTCGTCACCCTCGCCGCCGAACAGAACGTCATCGCCCCGACCGCCGAAGATCAGGTCATCGCCGCCGTGGCCCCAGATCACATCTGCGCCTCGTGTGCCAAAGAGGGTGTCGTCGAAGGCGCCACCTTCGAGAGTCGCCATAGCTGTCTCCTTCGTTGGTTCGCCGGAGAGCGGACATCCAGCCCGGCCTTGCCGGCTCGTCTTCATGTGCAGTGTGCAGCGCACAACAGCATTTGACGGCGGGACTATAGGGGCGCTTTCTGCGAGTGTGAAGTCATAAAATAATAGTTCATGGAATGACTTTTGTATTGCCATAATATCGTCATCAAATCAGCAAGTCATTTTCATATATTAATGCTTCAATTTGCTGCGAAAAAAGTTCGAAACTCGAATTAAATGCCGCGGCGCAACACCGGGAGACGTCGCCACGATGCGATAGACGACAGGTATCGTTGGGCGGTTTGGCGGTGCAGCAAGGCAGCCCCGCCGGAGTTACCGGGCTCCGGGGGGGGCGTAGCGAGACCCGACGCCGGCTATTCTTCGCGGAAAGCCCGGTTGAAGCTCTCTGTGATTGGTGCCAGCAGGTAGTCGACGGCAAGCCGCGGCTTGTTGATGATCAGGATCTCCGCCGGCATGCCGGGATAGAGCCGTACCGACGGATTGGCCGCAAGGCTCTCCGGCAGGATTTCCGCCCGCACGACATAAAACGCGGCCTGGTTGCGCTCGTCGATCTGCTGATCGGCCGACAGATAGATGAGACGGCCGTCGAGCGGCGCCTGGCTGCGATTGTTGTAGGCGAGGAGGCGCACCCGCACCGGCGCCCCGACGTGTACGGAATCGATGTCGCGCAGACTGACCTTCGCCTCGACGATGAGCCGCTCCTGATCCGGCACCAGATCCAGGATCGCCTGGCCGGCAGCGATGACGCCGCCGGGTGTGCGCATGCGGATATCGGTGACGATGCCGTCCTCCGGCGCCAGCACCGCGACGCGCTCCAGCACGTCCTTGGCGGAATGCATGCGCTCGGTCGTGTCCGCGAGCTCGAGCTGAGCCTGCTGTAAATCGGCCGCCACCTGCTGCTGGAAGTCCGTCTGAAGTGACAGGATCTCCAGTTCGGCCGCAGCCTTGGCCTGCTCAGCCTTGGCCTTGCGGGCCACGAGCTCGCCGGCGCGCCCGGCAAGCTCGCTCTCGCGCGTCTGCAGCTCGGTCAGGCGCGGACGGGGCGCATAGCCCTTCTCGACGAGAGTGGAGATGGCCTGCAATTCGCGGTCGAGCAGTTCCCGCTGGCGGGTGTTGGCCTCGGTCTGGGCACGGATGGCGGCAAGCTCCGCCTCCTGCTGTTCGATGGTTTTCCTCTGAATGTCCACCTTCCGGTCGAACATCTCCCGGCGTGCTCTGAAGAGGTTGCGCTCGGCGCGCGTGACCTCGCGGGCGATGGGACTCGGCGACGTCTCGAACGCCTCCGGAAAGACGAGTTCCCCGGCCCCCGCCTGCTCCGCCCTGAGACGCACCAGGCGCGCCTCGAGACCGATGCGCTTGGCATCGAGGGCGGCATAGTCGGCGCGGGCACGCGTGTCGTCGAGGCGCACCAGCGGCTGGCCGGCCTTGACGGTCTCGCCCTCGTGCACCAGCAACTGCTTGAGGATGCCGCCCTCGAGGTGGCTCACCGTCTTGCGCTTCGAATCGACGATGACCGTCGCCGTCGCGACGGCAGCACTGTCGAGCTGCGCGGAGAAAGCCCATCCCACGAAGCCCCCGAGGCCCAGGACGACGGCCACCAGCCCCGCGATGACAGGACCGCGCAGCGTCGGCACGGGCGGCCCATCTGCCTCGTAGCGCTCGGCCCAGTTCTGCGCGGGCACCGCCTCGAGGCGGCGTTCGTTGGCGCGCTGGCGTGCGGCCTCGCGCGTCTCCGGCGCGACGATCTCAATGTCCTTCTTCATGCCGGCCTCCCGGAACCCGCGAGCGCAGCGACGCGGCCCCCGCCGTCCGCCACTGCAGCGGCCGGCTTGTCGGCCGGATGAATGCTGGCCACGATCGAGGTGCGGGGCCCGAACTGGCTGACACGGCCGTCCTGCAGGACGAGCAGCTTGTCGACGACCTGCATGATCGACGGCCGGTGCGCGATGAGCACGACGATGGCACCGCGCTGCTTGGCCGCCACGATGGCTCGCATCAGTGCCTGCTCGCCCTCGGCGTCGAGATTGGCGTTGGGCTCGTCGAGCACGATGAGCCGCGGCTCTCCGTAGAGCGCGCGGGCGAGGCCGATGCGCTGGCGCTGACCGCCCGAGAGCGTGTAGCCGCCGTCGCCGAGTGGTGTGTCGTAGCCGAGCGGCAGCCGGCCGATCATGTCATGGACATCCGCAAGGCGCGCGGCCGCGAGCACTTGGCGTGGATCCGCCTCGCCCATGCGGGCGATATTCTCGCGAATGGTGCCATCGAGCAGCGACACGTTCTGCGGCAGGTAGCCGACCATCTCGCCGAACGAGCCACGCTCCCACAGGAACACGTTGTGCCCATCGAGATAGACGCCACCGGCCGTCGGCTTGAAGACCCCCACGAGGAGCCGCGCGAGCGTCGACTTGCCGGCTGCGGACGGCCCGACGACGCCGAGAATCTCGCCGGGCGACAGGGCGAAGGACACGCCCTTGAGCACCGGCACATCCGATCCGGGCGGCGCAAAGACGAGACGGTCGACAAGCAGGTCGCCCTCGGTGCGCGGGGTCGGGGTCGTATCGCGCACGGGTGTCTGCTTCTCCAGCAGCTCCCGCACGCGCTTCCAGGCCGCGATGGCGAAGACCCAACTGCGCCAGCCGTCGACCATCGTGTCGAGCGGCAGCAGGAGGCGGCCGGTGATGATGCTCGCCGCGATCATGGAGCCGGGGCTGACCTCCTGCTCGATGACGAGCGTCGCGCCGACGGACAGGACGGCGATCTGCATCATGTAGCGACACGTGCGGGTGACGGAATGGATGGCCCGCCCGCGGCGCGCGGCCGTGTCGAGGAGGTCGAGCGTCCGCATTTGTGCGCTGCGCCAGCGCCGCGCGAGCGCCGGCAGCATGCCCATGGCCTCGATGGCCTCGGCATGACGGAGGCTGGCGCTGATCTCGCTGATGTTCTCGACCGACGATTCGCTGGCGCGCTTCAGGGCGCGTCGGGTGAGAAAGTCCGATACGAGGCTGAGCACGACGAGAATCGTCGCCGAGATGAGCGCGAGGATGCCGTAGAGCGGATGCAGGGCGAACAGCACGGCGAGGAAGATGGGGCACCAGATCACCTCGAGCGGCACGCCGATCGCGCTGCCGGTGAGGAAGGAGCGAATGTCGTTGAGATCGCGAATCGCCTGGCTGGCGCGCACGCCGCCCCGGCCTACCGAGGCGGCGATGGCCGCCTGCAGCACCGGCAGGTTGAGCCGGCGCACCAGCGCCCCGCCCATCACCTGGAAGGTGAGTGAGCGAATATAGTCGAGGACGCCGAAGAGGACGAGCCCGATGCCGGCGATGATCATGAGCATCACCAGCGTATCGAGGCTCTGGCTGTTGATCACCCTGTCATGCACCTGAAGCATGAACAGTGGCACGATCAGCTGCAGCATGTTGATGATGCCGCTGAGGATGCCGGCATAAACGAGGCCCACGAAGAAGGTCTTCTGGCCCTGGTGAATGAGGTCCGCGGCGCTGGCCGGCCTCTTGGTGTTCTTCATGCGTATACCGCTCCGGACGGATGGGCTTCGGCCGTCCCTCACTTTTGCCCGAAAATTCGTGCAAGAATGTGTCGATGCGTGCCTCTTCGCAACGAAGACTTTGCCATCGCGGAAGAATCGCATGCATTGTAACGTTATAATGATATAAAGGCCGCCGGCGACTCGATCGGACAGGCCTAATGAACTGGGAAAACGCTGCAAGGATAGTTCGAAAATCGATCTAAAACTGCAGCGATACGACGGGAACCAGCATGGAACACAAATCTGCCAATGAGATGACCGCTTTGACAGCCATGCCGACCAACGGGCACAGGGCCTATTTTCCCGGCTCAATGCCTCGCGAGGAGGCGGGCGATGCCGGCTCGGTGGCGCACCTTGAGCTGGTTCGCTGCATCGAGCGGCTGCACCGCCGCTATCTCGACCTGTTCCGCGTCGACCTCATGCGGATCGGCGCCGACGATCTCAGCCCTGCGCAGGTGATGATGCTGTTCACCATCGGGCCCGACGACCTGTCGGTGCGCGACCTCATCGACCGCGGCTACTATCTGGGCTCGAACGCCTCCTACAATCTGAAGCGGCTGGTCGAAGCCGGCTATGTCGAGCGCAGTGCCTCCGTGCGTGATCGCCGCTCCGCCCGCATCCGCCTGTCGGACAAGGGGCGCCAGCTCTGCGAGCTGGTGCGCGGCGTGGACGAGGGCTACCATCGGCTGGTGGTGCGGGATGATGGGGAACTGCGCGACCTCGAGATCACATTCCGCACGCTGCGCCGGATCGAGCACACCTGGACGGACGCCCTGAGGTCGGGCGAAGCGCGCATCGCCTGACGGCGCGATGCGGGCGATCTTCGTCCACCGGCACTTCCCGGGGCAGTTCGGCCGCCTCGTCGACCGCATGGCGGCCGAGGGGTGGGACATCACATTCGTCTGCGAGCGGGCGGAGCAACGCCCCTCGCACATCGCCATCGTGCGCTACATGACGGAGGGCCGGCGGGCTGCGACGCCGCATCCCCATCTGCTGGCGACAGAGCTGCACGTGCGCACCGGCGCGCAGGTGGCCGCGGTGCTCGACAATCTCAAGCAGCGCAGCGGCCCGCCGGCGGTCGTCATCGGCCACATAGGCTGGGGCGGCCTCCTCTTCGCCAAGGACGTGCTGCCGTACACGCCGATGCTCGGCTATTGTGAGTTCTTCTACCGCGGCGAGGGCAGCGACGTGGGTTTTGCGCCGGGTGAAGAGCCCGCGCTCGACGACCGTATGCGCCTGCGCATGCGCAATTCGGCGCAGCTCCTCACCATGGAGGCGATCGAGGCCGGCCTCAGCCCCACCCGCTGGCAGCGCCACCAGTATCCCGCCGAATTGCGCCGGCGCATCGTCGTGTGCCACGACGGCATCGACATGGCTCTCTGCCGGCCGCAGGCCGGCGTCCGGATGAAGCTGCCCGACGGCCGCGTGATCGCCGAGGGCGATCCCGTCGTGACCTTCGTCGCACGGGACCTCGAGCCCTATCGCGGTTTTCCCCAGTTCATGCGTGCCGCCGCGCGCGTCGCCGCGCGCCATCCCACGGCCCTCTTCGTCGTCGTAGGGGGCGACGGCATCAGCTATGGCCGTGCGCGAGACGACGGCCGCTCCTGGCGGGAAGCGATGATGGAGGAAACGGGCCTCCCGCCCGAGCGCATCGTCTTCCTGGGGCGCATCCCCCATGCGGCGCTCGTGCGCCTGTTCCAGATATCGGCGGCGCACGTCTATCTGACCTACCCCTTCGTCCTGTCGTGGTCGTTCCTTGAGGCGATGGCTTGCGGCTGCCTCGTCATCGGGTCCGCCACCGCACCGGTGCGGGAGGTGCTCGCGCATGGACGCAACGGGCTCCTGGTCGATTTCTTCGACGAGGAGGCACTGGCCGAGACCATCGTCGCAGCACTCGCTCGCGGGCGGACCCTCGCACCGCTCAGGACAGCGGCCCGGGCGACGGTGGCGATGCGCTTCGCCCTCGAGCGGTGCCTGCCCCGCCAGATAGGTCTCGTCGAGACACTTGTGGAGCGGATGACCCTTCGTCGCGTTGCCCGCCGGCCGCAGGCGCGGGGCTATCCGAAGGCATAGGGCAGCAGCCGCTCGCCGGGATCCTCGCCGGCCCAGATCCGCTCCAGGCTGTCGACGATCACCGGCCCGTAATCCTCATAGGGAATCACGACGGAGGACAGCCACGGCGCAAGCCACGGATTGATGGGATTGCCGTCGATGCCGACCAAGACCACGTCGTCCGGCACGGCAAGCCCCGCCTCCGTCAATAGGCGATGAGCGCCATAGGCAATGAGGTCGCTTGTGCAGAGCACGGCCCGCGGCCGCTGCGGCGCCGCGACGATCGCAGCGGCCGCCTGATAGCCGATATCGAGATGGTCGTCGCCCGGCGCGCTCAGGCGCATAAGCATCTCGGGCGCGATCCCGGCTTTCGTAAGGACATCGATGAAGCCGTATGTCCGGTCCCGTACCGCCGAGGAGGAATGATCGGAATGGATGACGGCGAGTGGTGCATGGCCGTTCGCCAGAAAATGCGCCGCGACGGCGGCCCCCGCGCCGCGGTTGTCGATGCCGACGAACGGGGCTCGCTCGTCGTGCGGATTGCGCCGGTTGACGAAGAGAAAAACCTCGCCTGCCTCGCTCGCCGCCCGCAGGGCCGGGCTCGCCACGGCGCCGAGGAAAATCACGGAGCGCACCAGTTGCGCAGCCATCGCGGCGAGATATTCGTCCTGCAGGTCGGCCCGGTCGTGTGTGTCGCACAGCACCATGACATGGCCGACGCGGCGCAGGGCCTCTTCGGTCGAGGCGGCGATGGTGGACATGGCCGGGTTGGCGAGGTTGGGGGCCAACAGCGCCACCACGTTGCTCTGGCGTTGCCGCATTGCCCGTCCGATTCGATCCGGCCGGTAGCCCAGTTCATCCACAGCCTGACGCACGCGGGCGACCGTTTCGGCAGAAGCGCGACCGACGATGCCGTTGACGATGCGCGAGACGGTTGAGATGGAAACACCCGCACGGTCCGCCACCTCGGCGAGGGATGCCCGCGACCCTGGTTTCGTCGAAGTGCCCCTGATCCTGGCAGGCGCCAAACCCCATCCCTCCCCCTTGCTTGCATGGACAATCGTCCGCAGACCTGCCGTGAGGTCAACTCTGCGCTTTGGTTTCAGCGCGACTTGAGATTCAACTTGCATGGCAGGCAAACGTTTGCCAAGTTCCTTCTGTCGGAAGGCAAACGTTTGCCAATGCCCTTTGAGCAGCGCCTTTCGCGAGCAAACGAGTGAGACGCCGCCGAAGCGGCGCGGTTGGAAGCGCACGGGAGAGAGAATGTCGGCGCAGGACGAAATGGATGGTCCGGGCCAAATCGACCCCTACCACCACCTTCATGACGAAGCCTACGAGCGCCGTTTCGCGAAAGGTTACGTGGGCTGGCGCGACATGGTCTTCATGGGTGGCCGCGCGGCCGAATCGCTCGACGGCGAGTGGCGCTTTGCGATCGACCCCTACGACGAGGGCCTGCGGCAGAAGTGGTATGCCGACGCCCCCGCCCCGGTCGAGGCCTGGCCGGTGCCCCGCGACTACGACACCAACGCCGAGGTGACGGCGCCGGTGCCCTCGTGCTGGAACGTGCTGCGGCGCGAATGGACCTATCTCGAGGGCGCGGCCTGGTACACGCGCTTCTTCACGCACCGGACGGGCGCAGATGAGCGCATCGTTCTGCGGGTTGGTGCGGCGAATTACGAGGCCCGGGTCTTCCTCAACGGCATCTTCGTTGGCGCCCACCGCGGTGGCTCGACGCCCTTCTTCATCGAGCTGACTGGCCATCTCGTCGACGGCGAGAACCGCCTGCAGATCCAGGTCGACAACCGTCGTCGTCCAGACCGGGTGCCGATGCAGCACACCGACTGGTTCAACTACGGCGGGCTCTACCGCGAGGTGTCGCTCGTCCGCCTGCCGCCGGTCTTCATCCGCGACTTCGGCGCCGCCCTGGTGCCCGGCAGCGGCGGACGGCGCCTGCGTTTCGACGTAACCCTGTCCGATCCCGTAGACGGCACCGCGACCATCGCGGTCGACGGCCTGATCGACGCGCTCGCCCTGCCCGTCAGCGGCGGCTTCGGCTCCATAGAGGTCGAGGCCAGCCCGGCGCTTTGGAGCCCGGACACCCCGCGCCTCTATGCCGTCACCGTTCGTTGCGGTGACGACGAGATTGGCGACCGCGTCGGCTTCCGCGAGATCAGCGTCGACGGCCGGCGCATCCTCCTCAATGGCGAGCCCATCTTCCTGCGCGGCATCTGCGTGCACGAGGACGACGTCGCCCTCGGCAAGACGACGAGTGAGGCCGACCTCGTCCGCCGCTTCGACCATGCCAGGGCGCTCAACTGCAATTTCCTGCGCCTCGCCCATTATCCGCACCATGAACGGGCGGCCGAGCTCGCCGACGAACTGGGTTTCCTTTTATGGGAGGAGATCCCCGTCTACTGGGCCATCGCCTTCGAGGCGGCAGATACCTTCGCCGATGCCGACAACCAGCTGCGCGAGATGGTGCGGCGCGATCGCAACCGAGCCAGCGTCATCATCTGGGGCATCGGCAACGAGAATGCCGACACCGATCCGCGCCATGCCTTCATGAGCCGGCTCGCGGCAACGGCGCGCGAGGCTGACGGCACGCGGCTCGTCTCGGCCGCCTGCCTCATCAATCGCGCGCATTTTCGCATCGAGGACAGGCTCGCCGCCCATCTCGACGTCATCGGCCTCAACGAGTATTTCGGCTGGTACGAGCCCTCGATGGAGGGACTCGAGCGCCTCCTCGCAAACTCCGACCCCGACCGTCCGGTCATCATCACCGAGACGGGGGCCGACGCCGTGGCGGGCCTGCGCGGCCCCGCCACCACCTTCTTCACCGAGGACTGCCAGGAGGCCGTCTATCGCGCCCAGCTTACGACGCTGGCGCGGGCCGGCTATGTGCAGGGCGTCTGCCCCTGGATCCTCTACGACTTCCGCACCGAACGCCGTCAGACCGTCTTCCAGCGCGGCTATAACCGCAAGGGCCTCGTGGCCGAGGACAAGACTACGCGCAAGCGGGCTTTCGACGTCCTCGCCGCGTGCTGGGCCGAACGGCGGCGGGCGGAGAACGGCGGCGCGGGCGGGCAGGCGCCGCTCGCGACGACGAATCAAGGCGCCAGTTAAACCGGGAGGACCCTCGTGATGTTCAAGACCACACGCCGCAGCGCCATCGCGCTCGCTGCCATCGCCGCTCTCGCGCTGCCCCTGCCGGCGGCGGCCAAGACCACGCTGCGCCTCGCCCATTCGCTCGCCAAGGACCACCCGGTCGACAAGGCGATGGAGAACTTCGCCGCACTTGTGAAGGAGCGCTCCAACGGCGAGGTCGAGGTCCGTGTCTTCGCCGCCGGCCAGCTGGGCCAGCAGCGCGAGCTCATCGAGCAGCTGCAGAGCGGCGCACTCGACTTCGCTCACACCAATGCCGCGCCGTTGGCCGCCTTCGAACCGACCTTCGGCATCTTCGACCTGCCGTATCTGTTCCGCGACGACGCGCACTTCTTCAAGGTGACGGATGGCGAGATCGGCCGCGAGATCCTTGATTCGGCGGCGGCCAAGGGCCTCGTCGGCCTGTCCTACTACGATAACGGCACGCGCAGTTTCTACGCCAACAAGCCGGTGCCCACGCCCAAGGATCTCGCCGGCCTCAAGATCCGCGTGCAGCCCGGCCCGGTCGCGACGCGCATGGTGAACCTGCTCGGCGCCACGGCAACACCGCTCGCCTGGGGCGAGCTCTATACGGCGCTGCAGTCGAAGGTTGTTGATGGCGCGGAAAACAACGTGACCGCGCTGACACTGGCCAAGCACGGTGAGGTGTCAAAGGTCTACACGCGCGACGAGCACACCCGCGTGCCGGACGTCTTGCTCATCTCCGAGATGACGATGTCGCGGCTGCCCGCCGCCCAGCAGGACATCATCCGCCAGGCCGCGGTCGATTCCGGCAAAGCCCACAACGAAGCGTGGAAGGCCGAGCTCAGGAAGGCCGAGGGTGATGCCGTCGCCATGGGTGTGACCTTCGTCGATGCCGACAAGGCCGCCTACCGCGCCGCCGTGCAGCCCATGTACGACGACCTGAAGGCGACACCGGCGCTCGCCTCGCTCGCCGAGCGTATCCAGGCGCTCAAGTAAGCCACGCAGACTGCGCCCCGCTCCGAATGGGCCGGGGCGTTCCACGCTGGTCAAAGCTGTCGGAGAGGACAAGAGCATGGGCACAGGCCTCGGCGTCATACGGCGCCTCCACCGCGCACTCGATGCGCTCGTGCTCGCCATCACCGTCCCGCTCATGGTGGTAATGCTGGGCTGCGTCGTCTGGCAGGTGCTCGGGCGCTACTTCTTCGGCGCCTCCACCTCATATACCGACGAGATCGCCCGCTTCACCTTCATCTGGGTGAGCCTGCTCGGCGCGGCCTATGTGCTCGGTCGGCGCGGCCACATCGCCATCACCGCCCTCACGCAGCTCCTCTCCTTCGGACCGCGGCGGGTGCTCGAGTGGATCATCGCCCTGCTCGTCGTCGGCTTCTCCGTCGCCGTCATGGTCTACGGGGGCTATGCGCTGACCGAGCGCGCGGCGCGCCTCGTGCAGGTTTCGCCGGCGCTCCAGGTCTCGATGGGCCTCGTCTATTCCGTCATTCCGATCTCCGGCGCCCTCACCGCGCTCTATGCCGCCCTCGTGCTCGCCCAGTGGGCGAGCGGCGGCGAGGTCGCGGAGGACCATGTGAGCCTCGACTGATCGGCCAGGGACGACCTCGCATGGAACTCTCCCCCGCCCTTGTCCTCAGTGTCGCCTTCGCCGTTCTGCTGGCAGCAGGCGTGCCTATCTCCTTCGCCACGGGCCTTGCCTCGATCGCGGCGCTCCTCACCATCATGCCGCCGGGGCCGGCGCTCGCCGTCACCGCCCAGCGCATCGCGACCGGGCTCGACAGCTTCGCCCTGCTCGCCATCCCCTTCTTCTTCATGGCCGGCGCCATCATGAACCGGGGCGGCATCGCCCGCCGGCTCATCGACTGTGCCAAGGTCTTCGTCGGCTGGATGCCCGGTGCGCTGGCGCAGATCACCATCCTCGCCAACATGCTCTTCGGCTCGGTATCGGGCTCGGCCGTCGCCGCGGCCTCGGCCATCGGCGGCACCATGCAGCCCCTGCAGAACAAGGAAGGCTACGACAAGAGCTTCAGCGCTGCCGTCAACATCTCCTCCTGCATCACCGGGCTCCTCATTCCGCCGTCCGGCGCCTTCATCATCTATTCGCTCGTGTCCGGCGGCACCTCGATCGCCGCGCTGTTTGTCGCCGGCTACCTGCCGGGCCTCGTTCTCGGTCTCGCCATCATGATTCCCACCTGGATCATGGCGAAGAAGCGCGGCTATGCCCGCGCACCCCGCCTCTCCACCGGCGAGAAGCTGCGCGCCATCGTGGCCGCCCTGCCAAGCCTCGGCCTCGTTGTCGTCGTCATCGGCGGCATCGTCGGCGGCGTGTTCACGGCGACCGAGGGCTCGGCCATCGCCGTCGTCTATGCCCTGACGCTCGCGCTTCTCTACCGCGAGCTGTCCCTGCAGGACCTCTATCGCATCCTCGTCGACACGCTGGAGGCAACCGCCATCGTCTCACTGATGGTCGGCACTTCGATGGCCATGGCCTATGTGATGTCGCTGGCCGAGATCCCGCAGATGATCGGCGAGTGGGTGCGCCAGGTGTCCGACAGCAAGGTGATGGCGCTGCTGCTCGTCAACATCGTGCTGCTCATCATGGGCACCTTCCTCGACCTGACGCCCGGCATCCTCATCTTCACCCCCATCTTCCTGCCCGTTCTGCAGAGCTTCGGCGTCGATCCGGTGCATTTCGGCATCATCCTCGTCTTCAACATGTGCCTCGGCATCGTCTCGCCGCCCACCGGCAGCGCCCTCTTCATCGGCTGCGCTATCGCCAAGGTATCGATCGAGCAGGTGTTCCGCCCCCTCATCCCCCTCTTCCTGTGGAGCACCGGCGCCCTGCTCCTCGTCACCTACATCCCCGCCATCTCGCTGTGGCTGCCGCGGTTCTTCGGGCTGATGCCCTGACCCGCGCCGCTGCAGACCCGACGACCTGGAGACTAGAACATGCTCGTGCTGACGGGAGCTCGTCTCGTGTCGGTCGACGCGGGCCGCGTCGAACTCGCCCTCGACAGCGGCTATCGCGCCATCATCGACCTGCTCGACACCCATCTCGCCCGGTTCCTCGTGCTGCGGCCGAACGGCCTGCGCATCGACCGCACCTGGTCGCTGTCGCCGGAACTTGCCGGCGAGGCTGAGGAGCCCGACGCGCTCACCGGGCGCAACCGCCTGTCTCGCAGCGGCTTCCCCGGCATCGCGGCGACAATCGCCGAAGATGAGGCCGCCATCACGGTCGAGACCGCCTTCTACCGCATCCTGGTGCAGCGGGCGCCACTGCGGCTCGACTGGTTCTTCCGCCAGGAGACCGACGGAGCATGGCGGCAGGTGCTCGCCGACCGGCCGACGAGCGCCTATGTCTTCGACCGCCACGGACCACGCCTTGCGCACTATCTGGTGCGGCGGCGTGAGGAGCGCTATTACGGCTTCGGTGAGAAAAGCGGGGATGCGGACAAGCACGGCCGGCGCCTGCGCATGGGCACCATCGACGCCATGGGCTATGATGCCGAGCGTAGCGACCCGCTCTACAAGCACATCCCGTTCTATGCCACCGTGCGGCCCGATCGCGGCGGGGACAGCGTCGGCCTTTTCTACGACAATCTTGCCCGCGGCGCCTTCGACCTCGGTCAGGAGATCGACGCCTATCACGGCGACTACCGCAGCTTCGAGGCGGAGGATGGCGACCTCGACCTTTACGTCGTTTTCGGCCCGAGCCTTGCCGAGGTCACGGCCCGCTTCACGGCGCTGACCGGCCGCACGGCCCTGCCGCCGCGCTGGTCGCTCGCCTATTCGGGCTCGACCATGCAGTACACAGACGACGCCGACCCGCCGGCGCGGTTCGAGGAGTTCCTTGCCCTGATCGCCGAGCACGGCATCCCATGCCGCTCGTTCCAGCTGTCGTCCGGCTACACCATGATCGGCGACAAGCGCTACGTCTTCCACTGGAACCGCGACAAGTTTCCGGATCCGGCCGGATTCGCGCGCCGGCTGCGCACGGCGGGGCTGGAGATCGCCGCCAATATCAAGCCTGCCCTTCTTACCGACCACCCGCTCTTTGCCGAGGTCGAGGCCTTTCGCGGCTTCGTGCGCGACAGCGAGGATGCGGCAAAGCCGCATCTTACGCAGTTCTGGGGCGGCACGGGCGCCTATCTCGACTTCACCAATCCGCGGACGTCGGCATGGTGGAGCGCCAAGGTGAAGACCAGCCTTCTCGACAACGGCATCGGTTCGACCTGGAACGATAACAACGAGTTCGAGATCTGGGACGATAAGGCAGGCTGCGACCTCGCTGGCGCCGGCACCACCATCGCCACGCTGCGCCCGGTGCAGACCAACCTGATGATGCGCGCCTCGCATATGGCCCAGACGGCGCATGCCCCTGGCAAGCGGCCGTATCTCATCTCGCGCTCGGGCGGCCCGGGCATGCAGCGCTACGTGCAGACCTGGACGGGCGACAACCGCACCGCCTGGAAGACGCTGCGCTACAACCTGCGCATGGGCCACGGCCTGTCCATCTCAGGTCTCTTCAACTTCGGCCACGACATCGGCGGCTTCGCCGGACCGAAGCCGGAACCCGAGCTCTTCGTGCGCTGGATCGAGCACGGCATATTCTGGCCGCGCTTCACCATCCATTCCTGGAACGACGACGGCAGCGCCAACGAGCCGTGGATGTACCCGCAGGTGCTGCCACTCGTGCGCGCGGCGCTCGCCTTCCGCGAACGGCTGACGCCTCTTCTCTACACCCTCCTGTGGCGAGCGCATCGGGAACACGTGCCCCTGCTGCAGCCGACCTTCTTCTCCTTTCCGCACGACCCCCTGACCTACGAGGAGGACGACAGCTTCCTCCTCGGCGACGACCTCCTCGTCGCGCCCGTGGTCGATCCCGGCCTCACGGCGCGCACGGTCTATCTGCCGGCCGTGCCGGAGGGCTGGTTCGATTTCCATACGGGCGCGTGGCATCCCGGCGGCAGGCGCATCGAGATGGCGGCGCCGCTCGGCCGCTGTCCCCTTCTCGTGCGCGGCGCCACCATCCTGCCGCTCGGCCCGGCGCCGGGCGAGCCCGCAACACTCGCGCTGCGGCTTTTCTCCCACCACGGCGGCCTTCGCCCGCGCGTCGTCTTCGACGACGACGGCGAGAGCATCCTCGATACGGCAAACCACGTTCTCCTCAATTGCGCTATGCTGCCCGATG
Organism: Chelatococcus sambhunathii; assembly: GCF_001418005.1. Classification (GTDB taxonomy): domain Bacteria; phylum Pseudomonadota; class Alphaproteobacteria; order Rhizobiales; family Beijerinckiaceae; genus Chelatococcus_A; species Chelatococcus_A sambhunathii. The sequence continues at coordinate 126,882 of NZ_LIOL01000003.1, forward strand.
GGCAGGTGGAGGTCCTGCGCCGCGGCCGCCATGCGCCGCGCTGGACGCATCTGCGCCTTGAGGACCATGCGGGGGCAACGCTCTCCGAACGGTCGATGACAGACGTGCAGATCGTATCCGAAACACCGTGATCCCGAGCCTCTTGACGAGGCGACGGCCCGGCTGTTGCGACAGGTGGGCGCCGGGAAGGTCCCGCGCCCGCCCGGCGTCGCGGACGGCGCAAACGCACCCATCAAGGTCCAATCGAGCCTCGTATCCAGCGCGGCTCCGAGACCCTTCGACGATCGGAGGATCGAACCGTTTGTCCGAGGCGGGCTGTTCGGGCTATACTTCTATTCCTACGGGTCGCGGCAGGTCTCGGTGCTGCCGGAAGTAGATGTCCGGCGGCGAGGGGCTGCGACGTCTCGAACTGCGGTTCGGGAGGGACGGATATGGCACGGCGAGCCACCGGGCGGTGTGGAGCCTCGGCCCTTGCGCGAGGTCTGCCGCGTGCGGTCCTGACATTGTTGGCAACCCTTGGCGCATTGATCGCCCTCTCGGAAGTCGCGGCCGCTCAGGACGCGGCCGCCGGCGAACGCGTCTTCGCCCAGTGCAAAGCCTGCCACCAGGTCGGGCCCAATGCGCGCAACGCCGTCGGGCCGGTGCTCAACGGTCTCTTCGGGCGCAAGACCGGCATGGTCGAGGGTTTCCAATATTCCGGCGCGAACAAGGGCGCCGATATCACCTGGACGGAAGAAACCTTCGCGGAATACATCCGCAATCCGCGCGAGAAGATTCCCGGCACCAAGATGGTCTTCGCCGGAGTGAAGGACGAGCAGAAGATCAAGGATCTCATTGCCTATCTGCACAAGTTCGACGAGGCGCCCGTCGCGCTGACGCAATAGGCCATGGGCGCGGCCGTGCGCCCGATGGAACCCGCGAGGTGAAGGGGCCATGTACGTCGCTCTCGCCTTGTTTGTCATCGCCATCGGCTCTGTGGTGTTCCATCTCCTGAGCCCATGGTGGTGGACGCCGATCGCCTCCAACTGGAGCTACATCGACCACACCATCACCATCACCTTCTGGATCACCGGGCTCGTCTTCGTCGCCGTCGTCCTCTTCATGGCCTGGTGCGTCTGGCGCTACCGCCACCGGCCGCAGCAGGCCGAGGTGCTCTACGAGCCGGAGAACAGGCGCCTCGAATGGTGGCTCACGGTCGTCACCGCCATCGGCGTCGCTGCCATGCTGGCGCCGGGGCTCTATGTCTGGCGCCAGTTCATTACCGTTCCGCCCGATGCCGACGAGGTGGAGATCGTCGCCCAGCAATGGCAGTGGAGCTACCGGCTGCCGGGGCCGGACGGCAGGCTGGGCGCCACGGCCATCCGGCATGTCTCCGATGACAACCCGCTCGGCCTCGACCCGGACGATCCGCGCGGGGCGGATGACGTCATGGTGCAGGGGGGAGAGCTTCACCTGCCCGTCGGCCGGCCCGTGAAGGCGGTGCTGCGCTCGCTCGACGTGCTGCACGACTTCTACGTGCCCGAGTTTCGCGCCAAGATGGACCTCATCCCGGGCATGGTCACCTATTTCTGGCTGACGCCGACGCGAACCGGCACCTTCGAGGTGCTGTGCGCCGAGATGTGCGGCGTCGGCCACGCTTTCATGCGCGGCTTCGTCGTGGTGGCCGAGGAAAGCGACTACCGCGCCTGGCTGGAACAGCAGCAGCCGGCGCGCCCGGCGGCGCAGCGGGCGGTGCCGGTGATAGCCGAGCGGTGAGATGCCGGCCGCGCGGCGGCCGGGAAAGGGCGGAGGGTTGAAGCGATGGCCGACGTTCCCCTCGACAGGGTGGCAGAAACCGCAGCGACCGAGGTGGAGGACCTCACCCTCCACCATCCGCACAGCTGGCTGACGCGATACGTCTTCAGCCAGGACGCCAAGACCATCTCCATCCAGTACACGGTGACGGCGCTGGCGATCGGCTTCATCGCGCTCTTCCTGTCGTGGCTGATGCGCCTGCAGCTCGGCTTTCCCGGCACCTTCGCCTTCATCGACGCCGCCGCCTATTACCAGCTCATCACCATGCACGGCATGATGATGATCGTGTACGTGCTCACCGCAGTGCTCCTCGGCGGCTTCGGCAATTACCTCATCCCGCTCATGGTCGGCGCGCGGGACATGGTCTTCCCCTACGCCAACATGCTGAGCTACTGGTTCTACCTGCTCGCCGTCGTCATCCTCCTCGCCAGCTTCTTCGCCCCTGGCGGCCCGACGGGGGCGGGCTGGACGCTCTATCCACCGCAGGCGATCCTTTCCGGCACGCCCGGCCAGGAGAGCGGCATCATCCTGATGCTGGTGTCGCTCATCGTGTTCATCGCCGGCTTCACCATGGGCGGCCTCAACTACGTGGTCACGGTGCTGCAGGGGCGCACCCGGGGCATGACGCTGATGCGCATGCCGCTGACGGTCTGGGGCATCTTCACGGCGAGCGTGATGGCGCTGCTCGCCTTCCCGGCCCTGTTCGTCGCCTCGGTGATGATGCTGTTCGACAAGATCTTCGGCACCAGCTTCTTCATGCCGTCGCTCATCGAGCTCGGCACGCCGCTCGACTACGGCGGCGGCAGCCCCATCCTCTTTCAGCACCTGTTCTGGTTCTTCGGCCACCCGGAGGTCTATATCGTTGCCCTGCCGGCCTTCGGCATCGTCTCCGATCTCATCGCCACGCACGCGCGGCGCAACATCTTCGGCTATCGCATGATGGTGTGGGCGATCCTCGCCATCGGCGCGCTCAGCTTCGTCGTCTGGGCGCACCACATGTACGTCAGCGGCATGAACCCGTGGTTCGGCTTCTTCTTCGCCACGACAACCCTCATCATCGCCGTGCCGACAGCGATCAAGGTCTACAACTGGATCTTGACCCTGTGGCGCGGCGACATTCATCTCACCGTGCCGATGCTCTTTGCCCTCGGCTTCATCGTCACCTTCGTCAACGGCGGCCTGTCTGGGCTCTTCCTCGGCAATGTGGTGGTCGATGTGCCCCTGTCGGACACCATGTTCGTCGTGGCGCATTTCCACATGGTGATGGGAATCGCGCCCGTGCTCGTCATCTTCGGCGCCATCTACCACTGGTATCCCAAGGTCACCGGGCGGATGATGAACGAAGCACTCGGCAAGCTGCACTTCTGGATCACCTTCCTCGGCACCTACGCCATCTTCTTCCCCATGCACTATCTCGGTCTCCTCGGCGTGCCGCGGCGCTACCACGAGATGGGGGAAGCCAGCTTCTTCCCGGCCTCGGCGCAGATGCTCAACGCCTACATCACCGTCCTCGCCCTCGTCGTCGGGGCGGCACAGCTCCTCTTCCTGTTCAACCTCATCTGGAGCATCCGGCACGGGCGCGAAGCCGGCGGCAATCCGTGGCGGGCGACAAGCCTCGAATGGCAGACGCCCGAAACGCCGCCGCCGCACGGCAACTGGGGCAGGGAACAGCCCACCGTCTACCGCTGGGCCTATGACTACAACGTGCCCGGCGTCGCCCAGGACTTCATTCCGCAGAACATGCCGCCGGAGGCCGTGCCATTGGGGCCCCGACCCGCGCCGGGAGGCATGTCGTGACCGCGGCTGTCGCCTTCCTCGTCCTCCTTGCCGCGCTCGCAGCCTGGTGGCTGTACGGCCAGCGGCTGATGAGCCGGCCGTGGCTGGCGGCCGGTATCGTCGAGGACACCGGCGGCCTCGCGCACATGCCGGCCGCCAAGGTGGGGCTCGGCGTCTTCCTCGCCGTCGTCGGCGCCCTGTTCTCGCTGTTTCTCAGCGCCTACACCATGCGCATGCAGCTGGCCGACTGGTCGGCCCTGCCGGTGCCGCGCATCCTGTGGGTGACCACCCTGCTCATCCTCCTCGCCAGCGCCGCCCTCGTCTGGGCCGTCCGGTCGGCCCGGCGCGGCGAGAAGGAGCGCGCGCTCGACGGGCTCCTCGCCGCCACGGGCTTCGGCTCAGCCTTCCTCGGCGGCCAGCTCATCGCCTGGGACGAACTCGCGGGCTCGGGCTACCGGCTGGCGGACAATGCCGCCAATTCCTTCTTCTACGTGCTCACCGGCCTGCATGGCGCGCACATCCTCGGCGGGCTCGTGGCGCTCGTCGCCGTGACGGTGAAGCTCTGGCGCAGCCCCGATGCCGCGGCGGCGCAGCTGCCCGTCGAGCTCTGTGCGCTCTACTGGCATTTCCTCGCCCTCGTCTGGCTCGTCCTCTTCGCCGTCATCACCGGCTGGGCGGGGGATTTCCTCGCCGTCTGCCGCCAGTTGCTGTCGTGAAAGGAAGGCGCGATGAACACCGCGTTCACCGAGCATCGCACCCGCGAACCCGAGAGCGGCCTGGCGACGATCGTCACCGACTTCTCCGCCGATCAGCGCGCCTTCCGCAACGTGTCGTGGGGGAAGGCCATGATGTGGATCTTCCTCCTCAGCGATACCTTCATCTTCGGCACCTTCCTCATCGGCTACATGACCGCGCGCATGTCGACCGCCGAGCCCTGGCCCAATGCCAGCGAGGTCTTCGCCCTCGAGATCGCCGGGCATCATCTGCCGCTCATCCTCATCGCCATCATGACTTTCGTGCTCATCTCGAGCAGCGGTACCATGGCCATGGCGGTGAACTACGGCTACCGCCGCCAGCGCCGGCCGACGGCTGCGCTTCTGGTGGTGACCGCCCTCCTCGGCGCCACCTTCGTCGGCATGCAGGCCTTCGAATGGACGAAGCTCATCAGCGAGGGGGTCAGGCCCTGGGGCAACCCGTGGGGGGCGGCGCAGTTCGGCTCCGCCTTCTTCATGATCACGGGTTTCCACGGCACGCACGTGACCATCGGCGTCATCTTTCTGCTGATCGTCGCCCGCAAGGTCATCCGCGGCGATTTCGACCACGGACGGCCGGGCTTCTTCACAGGCCGCAAGGGACGCTACGAAGCCGTCGAGATCATGGGCCTCTACTGGCACTTCGTCGATCTCGTCTGGGTCTTCATCTTCGCCTTCTTCTACCTCTGGTGAGGAGGACGCCATGAGTGAGATCGCCCGCAGCGACGCGGCTCACCGCATCGTCGTCAAGGCCCACCCCATCCGGCTCTATCTCGTCGTTTGGGGCTGGCTCTTCGTGCTGAGCGCCTTCTCCTATCTCGTAGACTACTTCCACCTCACGGGGACGCTGCGCTATTCGCTGATCCTGACCTTCATGATGCTGAAAGCGGGGCTCATCGTGGCCGTTTTCATGCACATGGCATGGGAGCGGCTCGCCCTCGTCTATGCCATCCTCGTGCCGATCGGCGCCATTCTCGCCTTCCTCGCCGCCATGGCCGTCGAGGCGGACTACACCTTGCTGACGCGGCTGGCCTTCTTCAGTGCGGGCCAGTAGGCCACCGGTCGACGGGCTCGCCGCCCCTCGGCCGGCATCCATCGCCTCTTCCCTATCGCGCCGCGCCGTCCGCCACGGCGCTTAGGATGGCGTGCGCGGCACGGACGCGGTCGGGGTTCGGATAGAACCGGTTGGCGAGGAGCACGATGCCGAGGCGCCTGCCCGGCACGACGGCGACATAGGCGCCGAAGCCGTTGGTGGACCCGGTCTTGTTGAGTAACACGTCCGGCCGTGGCAGCGCGGGCGGAACGAGCCAGGTGGCGGCCTTCCCCTTGCCGCTCGCCTGCGGTGTGTTGCCGGCGACCAGCGTCTCGAGCGACACGGGATAGTCGTATCGCTCCCAGCCGAGGCCTTGGGTCATCTCGCCGACGCGGACATAGCCCGTCTGCGTCGCGGCGATGGCCCGGCGCAGCCGCGCGTCCTGCGGCGGCGCGATGTTGGCGTCGAGGAACTTCAGGAGATCGGCCGCGCTCGTCCGCACGCCGTAGGCCGCCGCACCGAGCACGTCGAGGGAAATGCGCCGCGGCTTGCCTTCCCTCGTGTAGCCGAAGGCATAGTCTGCCATGCGCTCCGGCGGCACGCGGACATGGGTGCTCGCCATACCGAGGCTGGGCAGAATCTTGGCTTCAAGGATGTCCTCGTAGGAGCGGCCCATGCCGGCAGCGGCGAGATGGCCGAAAAGGCCGATGCTCGGGTTCGAGTAGACCCGCTGCGCTCCCGCCGGATAGGCGGGCTTCCAGCTGCGGAAGTAGGAGACCATGCTCGCCTCGTCCCTGACCTCGGGCGGGAACTGCAACGGCAGGCCCCCGGCCGTGTAGGTGGCGAGCTGCAACAGGGTGATCCTGTCGAAGCTGGAGCCGCGCAGCGCCGGCATGTAGCTGCTCGCCGGCGCCGTGAGCGAGACTTCGCCCTCCACGGCGCCCCAGGCACCCACCAGCCCCGCGAAGAGCTTGCTGACCGAGCCGACCTCGAACAGCGTCGTCTCCGTTACCGGATGCCCGCTTTCCTTCGACGCCACGCCATAGTTGAAAAAGTAATGCTTCCCGTCCACCGTGAGGCCGACGGCCATGCCGGGAACGGCATGCTCTCTCATGACCGGCTCGATGGCAACGTCGACGATGGCCTTCAGCAAGCCTCTATCCAGTTCTGCCGCACAAGCGCCCGCTGTCGCAAGAAAAATGGACGAGCACATGATGTATATGGATACGATATATTTTCTTTTCATCGGTTATGCTCCTATAAATCACATGCCTTTCTCGCAGATTAATCGCCTTTGTATGATTAATCGCGCGCAGGATAGTCGAAATACAATTCCATGACCGTCTCTCGCAAACGATAATATCTCGGGGGAGCCATTAGAAAATTTGGGGCCGCCATGGTCCGCCGCTATCTGCCACTCAATGCCTTGCGCGCCTTCGAGGCGTCGGCCCGCCACCTGAGCTTCACCAAGGCCGCCATCGAGCTGCGGGTCACGCAGGCAGCGGTGAGCCATCAGGTGAAACAGCTGGAGGCGCAGCTCGATGCGACGCTCTTTATCCGCCTGCCCCGCGGCCTGATGCTGACGAGCGAGGGCGAGACCCTGCTGCCGGTGCTGCAGGGCTCGTTCGACCGCATCGCCACGGCACTGGAGCGTTTCGAGGGCGGCGGCCGCGAGGTGCTGACCGTCGGCGCAGTCGGAACCTTCGCCGTCGGCTGGCTGCTGCCGCGGCTCGACGCCTTCCGCGCGCGCCATCCCTTCGTCGACCTGCGCCTCTCCACCAACAACAACCGCGTCGACATCGCCGCCGAGGGCCTCGACTACGCCATCCGCTTCGGCCAAGGCGCCTGGCACGGCATCGATGCCCTGCCGCTGCTGGAGGCTCCCCTGTCCGTTCTGTGCGCGCCGGAGGTCGCCCGGTGCCTGACAAAGCCGGAGGATGTGCTCGCGCACCGGCTGCTGCGCTCCTACCGCAGCGATGAATGGCCGCAATGGCTCGCCGCCGCGGGCGTCGGGGCCGGCCCGGCCGTGCCCGAGAGCGTCGTCTTCGATTCCTCCCTCGCCATGATGGAAGCCGCCCTGCAGGGTTTCGGCATCGCGCTCGCCCCGCCGCTCATGTTCGCGCGGCATCTCGAAACAGGTGCCCTGCGACAGCCCTTCCCCGTCACCGTGGCGACCGGCCGCTACTGGCTGACGCGGCTGCAGTCGCGCAGCGACACGACGGCCATGGCGACCTTCCGCAACTGGTTGCTGGATGAGATCGGCGTGGAAAGACCGGCCTCCGAATGAAAAGGGCCGGCTTGCGCCGGCCCCTCGTTCTTCGCGGCAGGTTCCTGCGGCTCCGCTCAGATCTCCTCGTCGCCCCCGAAGAAGCCATCGAAGAAGCCGCCACCCTCGTCCGCCGCTGGCTCGGGCTCCGCCTCCGGCGTCGTAGCCTCGGCAGCCTGGGCCTCGTTGCCGCCGAACATGCCGGCGATGGCATTGCCCAGCAGGACGCCGCCGGCGACACCCATGGCGGTCTGCGCCGCGCCGGCGAGGAAGCCGCCACCGCGGCCGGGCTGCATCCCCGCCGGCGGCACCGCTGCAGGCGCCACGCCGCCCGGGGCGGCCGCACTGCGCGGCATCGGCGGAACGGAACCGGCGCGGCTCGTCTGCCCGCCGCCGAAGAGGCCCGACAAGAGGCCGCCGGCCGGGCGCGACGCCTGGCGCTCCAGCTCCTCGATGCGCCGCTGCGCCTCCCGCAGGGCGTAGTCCTGCATCACGATGGTCTGGGCCATGAAATAGGGCGCCCCCGGCTGCTGCGCCATGCGCTCGCGGATGAAGCTCTCGGCCGCCTGATCCCGCGGGCCCGCCTGGCGCTCGACCTCGCCGAGGCGGGCGAACAAACCCTCGATGGCCTGCCGGTCCTGATTGTCCATTGTCACGAAGCTCCGTTGCTCGAACGAATTCAGCCTTCCCGCTCGCCGGTGAAATTCAACAGCAGCTGGAAGATGTTGACGAAATTGAGATAGAGCGAGAAAGCGCCGAAGACAGCGAGCTTCTGCTGCGATTCCGCATCGAAGTTCTCGGCATAGCGCTCCTTGATCGCCTGCGTGTCCCACGCGGTCAGGCCGACGAAGACGAGGATGCCGATGACCGAGATGGCGAACTGCAGCGCGCTCGATCCGAGGAACAGGTTGACGATGCTCGCGATGATCACGCCGATGAGGCCCATGATCAGGAACGAGCCGAACTGCGACAGGTCCCGCCGCGTCGTGTAGCCGTAGAGGCTCGTCGCGCCGAACATCGCGGCAGCGATGAAGAAGGTGCGGGCGATGCTCGTGCCGGTGAAGACGAGGAAGATCGAGGCGAGCGACAGGCCCATGACGCCGCAGAAGGCCCAGAACAGGCCCTGCGCGCCGGCCGCCGACATGGTCTGGATGCGGAAGGAGAAGAACAGAACGAAGGCGAGCGGCGCCAGCATCACCACCCACTTGAGCGGCGTCGAGAAGATCGGCACGTAGAGCGCCGGCGTCGTGCCGACGATGAAGGCGACGACGCCCGTCAGCACGAGGCCGAGGGCCATGTAGTTGTAGACGCGCAGCATGTGCTGGCGCAGGCCCTCGTCGAAGAGTGCCCGATCGACGCGGGCACCGCCCGCCTGCCAGCCGTAGCCATAGTTCGGCATGTTCATCGCTTGGTTCTCCTGGGGTGGATCAGTTGCTTGGGTTTGCACTCAGTAGAGGGCTCGGACCAGCCGGTCGGCGGCCCGGTCGAGTTCCTTGGAATCGGCGCGCGCCACGAGCGCATAGGCGACCTCGCCCATCTGCCAGTAGGCGGCGGCGAGATCGCCGTGGTGAGCGACCGTCGCCGGCACGACATCGAAGGCGCCCGGTCGCACGGCAAAGAGCGACACCGTCCCAAGCGCCTCGGTGCGGATCGCCATCTCGACGCTCGGCCCGAAGGTGGAGGGGAAGATCTGCACGTCAGCGACGGACCAGCCCTCGGGCAGGGGCGGCAGGCCGATCGCCGTCGCCGAGCGGATCTCGGCCGGGTCGTAGCGCGGTACGGCGGGCTGCGACGCCATGCCGGCGCGTACCTCGGCCGTGCGGTGTGCCTGCATGGCATCCACCACATAGGCTGGCGGGATCGCCGAGGCGACGACCTCGCCGACGCGCAGGGCACCGAACTCGGCGTGGGCGAGCCAGCCGGTCCCAACGAGGACGGCGACAGCCGCCACCTTGCGCAGCTGGCGCAGGAAACGGTCGCGCGACAGCCCCCGCTCCAGCCGCAGGGCCGCTTCGGCCGTCGCGCTGCGCCCGACATAGGGCGGCCCGGCGAGGGCCAACCGCAACTCGTCGCGGATCTTGAGGTCCGTGATCACGCGGACCGCCTCGTCCGGATGCCGGACGAGGTGCGCTTCCACCTCGATCCGGCGGGCCACGGGCAACTGGTCCTCGACATAGGCCTCGAGATCGGCCTCGGTGATCGGATCAATGGGACGGTCCATCGGATCCTCCTACGATTTTGAGGTCTGGCGCCTTGCCCCGACGGGCGCCGGCTTCCCCCTCCTCGAGTGCCCGGAGCGCCGCGCGCGCCCGGGCAAGGCGCGACATCAGCGTGCCGGAGGGAATGCCGAGGGCTTTCGCGGCTTCGGCGAAGCTCATGCCCTCGATGGCGACGAGGTGAAGCGCCGCGCGCTGCTCGTCGGGCAGGTCCATGAAGGCGCGGCGCAGCTGGGCGAGGCGCAGCTGCTGGTCCTGGACCGCCGGCTGGTGCTCGGGATGGAGATCGGCCACGAGCGCCTTGCGGCGCTCGTCCGCCCGCCGGGCCCGCTGCCCGTCCACGAAAAGGTTGTGGAGGATGGAGAACAGCCATGCGCGCAAGCCGCGGCCGGCCTCGAAGCTGCCGCGCCGCTCGTAGGCGCGCAGCAAGGTATCGTGCACGAGGTCCTCGGCAGCGACATCGTCGCGCGTCAGCGACCGCGCATAGCGGCGCAGCGCCGTGAGCTGTCCGAGGGTGTCGAAGCGGGACCGTTGCGACGTCATCAGCTCCATATACGGAGCCGCCGACCGAATTCGTCCCTTGGACGTCGAAATTTTTGCGGCCCCGCGCCCCCTACACCACGCCGGCGTCGACGATGAAGTTCTGGCCCGTGCACATGCGTGCCTCGCCCGACAGGAGGAAGACGATCATCGCCGCGACGTCCTCGGGCAGGATCTCGCCGGGCAGCGCCTGGCGCTCGGCCGCACGGGCGAGCCGCTCGGCGGTCGCGGCGGCGCGCTGACGCTCCGTCATCACCCAGCCGGGCGTGACGGCGTTGACGCGCACGCCGCCCGGCCCGAGTTCACGCGCCAGCGAGCGCGTGAAGCCGATGACGGCCGATTTCGCCGTCGTATAGGCGATGAGGTTGACCGCGCCCTGCATCCAGGAGGTGGAGGCGAGGTTGACGACCGCGCCGCGGCCGGCGCGCAGGCCCGGTGCCACCGCCTGGGTGACGAACATGAAGTGGCGCAGGTTCACGGCGAGGCGGTCGTCCCAATAGTCCGGCGTCACCTCGGTGAAGGCATGGCGCTCGTCATGGCCGGCGTTGTTGACGAGGAGCGCGACGGGGCCGGTCGCCTGCTCGCCGTCCCGGATCGCGGCAACCGTCACCGCGACGTCGCGCAGGTCCGCCCGGCGGAAGACGACGCCCGGCGCCTCGGCCACGAGCCGCTCGCCCTTGTCCGCATCGATGTCGAGCACGAGGCAGCGGGCGCCCTGGCGCGCGAGCGCCATGACGGTCGCCCGGCCGATGCCGTCCGCGCCGCCGGTGACGAGCGCGACGCGGCCGGCGAGATCAGGGTAGAGCGCGCTCATACCGCAAAAGCCGCCGTGGGCAGGCCCGGCACGGCGACCGGCAGCGCGAAGAGCCCGCCCGAGAACGGCGCCTCGGTGAGCACGCGCGAGGGCAGGCGCACGCGCGCGGAGGTGATAAAGAGTGTCTTCAGGTCGGCGCCGCCGAAGGCGACGCTCGTCGGCCGCGGCACGGGCAGGCCGACGTCCCGGTCGATCCGCCCGTCGGGCGCATAGCGGCGCACGCGCCAGCCGTCCCACAAAGCGCACCAGACGAAGCCGTCGCTGTCGACGGCAAGCCCGTCCGGCCTCCCCTCCTCGGGCGGCACCTCGGCGAAGACGCGCCGGTTCTCGACCGTGCCCGTCTCGGGATCGCAATCGAAGGCATAGATCCGGCCGGGCACGGAATCGACGAAATAGAGCGTGCGCCCGTCCGGGCTCCAGTCGAGCCCGTTGGCGGCGGTATAGCCGGAGGAGACGCGCCGCCAGGAAAGGTCCTTCTCGATGACATAGAGCGAGCCCGAGGTGCGGCTCGCGTCGAGGCGCATGCTGCCTGCCCACAGCCGCCCCCGCCGGTCGCACTTGCCGTCGTTGAAGCGGTTGTCAGGAATGTCCGCCTCGGGGTCGACGAGCGGCGTCGTCGCGCCCGTCGCGAAGTCGAGACCGACGAGGCCCGTCTGCGTGAGGGCCACGAGGCCCCCGCCACGGCGCGGCAGGAGCGCGCTGATGAGCTGCGGCAGGCGCAGTTCCTCGTTCTCGCCCGTCACCGGGTCGAAGCGGTTCGCCGAGGGAGCGAGGATGTCGACCCAGTAGAGCCGCTCGTGCCCGGCGATCCATACCGGCCCCTCGGCGAGATGGGCGCCCCACGGCAGGACGCACGCGACGGCGGGATCAGCGCCGTGGCCGGGACCGAGCTGGGAGGTGATGTTCATGGGCGCGGCGCCGACATTGCCCGAGACCTGCCGCGCCGCCGCCATGAGATCGCGGCCGAGCACGTGCAGGCGGTCGTTGGGAAGGCGCGCGCTCGGGCCGAAGACGCCCATCACCGCGATCGCCTTGCCGGTATGGTCGAAGATGGGCGCGGCGGCGGAGGAGACGCCCTCGACATGCTCGGACACCGAGATCGCATAGCCGCGGGCGCGGATCAGCGCGAGTTCCGCCGTCAGCGCCGCCTCATCGGCAATGGTATTCGCCGTGTGCCGGGTGAGCCGGATGCGGTCGAGGAGCGCCCGCTGCTCGTGCGGCGCGGCGAAGGCGAGGAGCGCCTTGCCGCCCGCCGTGCAATGGAGCGGCGCCCGGCGGCCGACCTCGATGCGAAAGCCGAAGGCGCCGCCGCGGCTGCGCTGGTCGATGTAGAGCACCTCGTCCGCATCGATGGTGGCGATGGCCACGGTCTCGGCGATCTCGTCGGCCAGGCGGTCGAGGACCGGAGCGGCCGCCCCGCGCAGGTCGAAGGATTCCCACACCCGGTGCGCCAGCTCGAAGAGCCGGTGGCCGAGACGATAGGTGCTGTCGCTCTCCTCGTGCCGCACGAGGCGGAAGAGGACGAGGGTGTTGAGCATGCGCGCCAGCGTGCCCTTGGGCAGGCCGGTCGCCGCCTGCAGGTCCTTGAACCGCGGCGGCGTCTCCGCTTCGCCGATGACCTCGAGCAGGTAGAGCCCCTTGGCGAGTGCGGCCGCGCCGGTGGGGACGTCCCGCTCCTCCGGCCTTACGACCGCTGCCGCGCGCTGCGCGCCGCGACCGCCTCGTCGATCATGCGCTCGATGGTCCATGTCGGCGTAAATCCCAGTCGTTCCCGGATCTTGCGGTTGGCCGTCCGATAGTGGATGCCCGGCCCCGGCAGGTTGACCTCGCGCAGAGGCAGGCCCGTGCGTTCGGCCATGAGCGGCAGGGCGCGCGCGAAGTCAACCGGCTCGCTCGCCCCGAGGTTGAAGACCTCCCTGGCCGCGGCCGGATGGCGCAAGGCGAGCAGGATCCCCTCCACCATGTCGCGCGTGTCGGTGATGTGCATGGCGAAGGGCCGGCCGTTCTCGTTGCGCGACAGGACGAGCGCCTCGCGCCCGTCGTCCACCGCCTCGAGCGCCGCGACCGCCGCCGCGTTGCCGAAGGCCTCCTGCTGGCGGATCTTGGGGTGCAGGAAGAAGCGCGGACCGGAGAAGAAGCTGTCGGGATCGAGCAGCTCGGCCGCATCCTGCGTGTGCGAGAAGCGCAGGATCACCGTCTCCATGGCGCCCGTGCGGCCGAGAAAGCGCACGATCTCCTCGCCGAGGAGCTTGGTGAGGCCGTAGGGCGTGCGGGGCGCAAGCGGATGGTCCTCGTCGATGGGCTGATAGGCCGGCACGTTCTCGGGATAGACCTCGCCGGACGAGGCGAAGACGAAACGCCGGCAGCCGGCGGCCGCGGCCGCCTCGGCCACCATGCGCGTGCCGGTGACGTTCGCCTCCCAGAGTCTGTCGGCATCCTCGCGCCGCCACGACATCAAGGCGCCGAGATGAAGAACGGCCTTAGCGCCCTCCGCCGCCTGCCGTGCGGCGGCCGGGTCCGAAAAGGCGCCGATGACCTCGCGGTAGCGGGGATGATCGATGCCGGCCGGGCGCAGGTCGAAGCCGACGACCGCCTCGCCTTCGTCGAGGAGGCGGCGCGCGACCCGAGATCCGATACGGCCGGCACTGCCGGTGACGACGATGCTCATCGGAGGATCCTCATGGGACGATGCTCATGGCGAAACCTCAGCGGATGGCCCGGTGCGTGTCGGCGTCGAAGACGTGCAGGCGCGCCGGGTCGAAGGACAAGGTGATGGGCTCGCCCGTGGCCACCGCGCCGGCATCGACCAGCCGGGCGATGAGGGCGTCGCCCCGGCGCTCGTCGTCGGCGCCCTTGGCGTCCGCCGGTGCGCCGCGGTTCTCGTGCGGCAGGTCGACATAGATGTATTTCTCGCTCCCCAGGCTCTCGACCAGCCGCGGCCTCACGGCGAAGGAGACGGGGCCGTGCGCCGGCCCGATGTGCTCGGGACGCAGGCCGAGGATGACCGGCCGGCCGGCGATGCCGGGCACCGCCGCGAGCGGCACCGGCAGGGAGACGTCCTGCCCGAAGAGGCTGACGCGCGCGCCGCGCTCGTCGGCGGTAACGTTGCCGAGCAGGAAGTTCATGCCGGGCGAGCCGATGAAGCCGGCGACGAAGAGATTCTCGGGCCGGGCGAACATGGTGTCGGGATCGGCGATCTGCTGGATCTCCCCGTCACGCATGATGACGATGCGGTCGGCCATCGTCATGGCCTCGATCTGGTCGTGGGTGACGTAGATGGTGGTGACGCCGAGGCGCTTGTGCAGGGCGCTGATCTCGGCGCGCATGTGCACCCTGAGCTTCGCGTCGAGGTTCGAGAGCGGCTCGTCCATGAGGAAGGCCTGCGGCTCGCGCACGATGGCGCGGCCGAGGGCGACGCGCTGGCGCTGGCCGCCGGAGAGCTCCTTCGGCCGCCGGTCGAGCAGGTGGTCGACGGCGAGGATCTTCGCCGCCTCCTTCACGCGCCGGTCGATCTCGCCCCGGTCCATGCCGCGCATCTTGAGGCCGAAGCCCATGTTGCGGGCGACGGTGAGGTGGGGATAGAGCGCGTAGTTCTGGAACACCATGGCGATGTCGCGGTCGCCGGGCGCGAGGTCCGTCACGTCCCGCTCGCCGATGAGGACGCGGCCGCCGCTCGCCTCCTCGAGGCCGGCGAGGATCTTCAGCATGGTCGACTTGCCGCAGCCCGACGGACCGACGAAGACGACGAACTCGCCGTCGGCAATGTCGAGATTGAAGTCCCTGAGCACCGTGACGGCGCCGTAGGACTTGCGGACGTTCTCGATGCGGATACCGGCCATAAATCGCTGCTCCGGATTACTTCTCCGCGCCGGCGGTCAGGCCGCCGACGAGATAGCGTTCGAGGAAGAGGTAGATGACGAGGATGGGCAGGGCGACGAAGACCGCCGCGGCCGAGATCTCGTTCCAGTCGGTGACGTATTCGCCCTTCATGGTCGTGATGCCGAGGTTGGCCGTCCAGCTCTGCTGGGCATTGGTCAGGAAGGTGCGGGCATAGGCATAGTCCGACCAGGACAGCACGAAGCCGTAGAGGGCGGTGGCCGCGAGCCCCGGCGTCGCCACGGGCAGGATGACGCGGAAGAGCGCGCCGAGCGGCGAGCAGCCGTCGACCATCGCCGCCTGCTCGAGCTCGCGCGGGATGGTGTCGAAATAGCCCTTCAGCATCCAGGTGGTGAAGGGCACGATCAGCGTCGCGTGGGCGAGCACCACCGACCAGAGGCTGCCGATGAGCCCGACAGAGCGGAAGATGCCGAAGAGCGGGATGACGAGCAGCGTCGCCGGCAGCATCTTCGCCGTGAGGATGAAGAGGCCGAGGGACTGGCCGCCGCGCACCCTGAAGCGCGACAGCGCGTAGCCGGCAAAGACCGATACTGTCATCGACAGGGCGACCGAGCCGAGCGCCGCGAGCGTCGAGTTGGTCAGCCACAGGAGCATCGGCCGCTCCTCGGCGATCCGCGAGAAGACCTGCCATTGCGGCACGTCCGGCCAGAAGCGCGGCGGCAGCGAGCGCAGGTCCGCCGGCGGCGAGATGGCCGTCACGAAGAGCCAGTAGATCGGGAACAGCAGCACGGCGCAGGTGGCGGCGACGCCGAGATAGAGCACGATGCGCGAGGACCGGAGCTTCATCGCCGCCTCCTCAGTACATGGCTTCGGCGCGGCGGCCGACCATGAGAAGGCTCGCCAGCACGCACAGGACGAGCGTGACGATGCCCACGGCCGAGGCGTAGCCCATCTTGAAGAAGCCGAAGGCCTGCTCGTAGGTCATGATCGACAGCGTCTGCGTCGCCTTGAGCGGCCCGCCGCCGGTCAGCACGTAGATGATGGAGAAGTCGCGGAACACCCACAGCATGACGAGCACGATGGTGACGCCGAGCACCGGCATCAGCGTCGGGATGGTGATGTTGGTGAAGCGCTGCCAGGCATTGGCCCCGTCCACCTTCGCCGCATTGTAGAAATCCTCCGGGATCGACTGCAGGCCGGCGAGCGCCATGATGGAGACGAAGGGATAGCCCTTCCAGATCATGGTGATCGCCACCACGGCGAAGGCGGCGTCGGGGTCCGAAAACCAGTTGATCGTCTGGCTCGTCAGCCCGAGCGTGATGAAGAGCCAGTTCATCAGCCCGAAGGAGGAATCGAAGATCCAGGCGAAGATGACGACGGCGATCACCTCCGGCACGGCCCACGGCAGGGCGACGAAGAGCCGGGCGATGCTGCGGCCGCGGAACCTGTTGTTGACCAGCAGCGCCGTCGCGAGCCCGAGCACGAAACAGGCGCCGGTGACGATGACGAGCAGCTTGAACGTCACCCAGCAGGCCATCCAGAACTCGGCCGAGGTGAAGAGGCGCTCGTAATTCGCCAGCGTGAAGGGCCGCCGCGGCTGGTCGAGCCGGGCGATGCCGACGTTCTGGAACGACAGGTCGAGCGAGATGAAGAGCGGATAGACGATGATGAGCGCGATCAGCAGCACGGCCGGCGCGAGCAGGAGATAGCCGAGCCAGTGCCGCCGGCTGGGACGCGCGAGATCGAGGCCGAAGCGGCGACGACGGCCCGGCGCGCGGGCGGCAAGCGGCTGCGCGGGGATGGACTGCGTGGACATGACGATAACCTTCTCACCGCGCCCCGGGGTGCGGGAGCCCGCCGGCGAGGCCGGCGGGCCGGTGCTCGACCTGAGGCCGTTACTGTTTCTGGATCGCCTCGGCCTTCGCCTGCATCGTCGCGGCGACGGCCTTCGGGTCGAGGTCCTGGATGATCATGCGCTGGGCCTCTTCCATGACCATCTTGGCGAATTCGTTGTACTGGATCTCGAGCCCGGTCGGGATGCGGTCGACGCCTGCCTTGGCGGCCGCCTGGGCCGCCTCGACGAGCAGGTCGAAATGCGGCGTCTCGCCCTTGGCGCCCGAGACGTCGGCCCGCGGGCTCGGTGGCGTCGAGGCGGCCATGGTGGCGTATTTCGTCTGGAAGTCGTCCGAGGTCGCGAGGGCGATGAAGTCCCACACGAGCGCCTTGCGGTCGTCGGAGATCTCGCTCGCCATGCCGAGCACGTTGGACGAGCCGCCGACCGGCGGATCGAAGGGCACCATGGCGAGCTTCAGCTTATCCTTGGCCGCCCCCTTCTGCATGATGGGATAGAGCCAGGGGCCGTCGAACTTCACGGCGATCTTGCCGTCGGCGAAGAGCTGGCGCACCTCGCCCGCCGAGAGGTCGCGCGGCGTGAGGTTATCCTTCACCACCGCCTTCCAGCGGGTGAGGCCCTCGACCATCTCCGGCGTGTCGATGGTCACCTTGCCGTTGGCGTCGGTCCAGCGCCCGCCGGCATCGAGGACATAGTTCAGCATCTCGGAGAGATACTGCCCGCCGCCGCCCTTGGTCTCGTGGCCGGTGCCGAACTGGTCGAGGATGCCGTCGCCGTTGAGATCCTTCGTGGTCTTGCGGGCCGCGGCGATGAACTCATCCCAGGTCCTGGGAACGGCGAGCCCCTCCTTCTGCAAGAGCTCCTCGTTGTAGCCCATGACGTAGCCGAAATAGAGCATCATGATGCAGACGGTGTCGCCCTGCCATTCGCAGGTCTTCTGGCCGGCCCAGCCGTCGAGGTTGAGCTTCGCCTTCTCGATCCAGGGATCGAGGTTCTCCAGCCAGCCGTTGTCGGCGAATTTCTGGAACTCGAAGGAGGCGAGATGGACGATGTCCGGCGGCGAGCCGCCGGCGAACAGCGTCGTCATCGTATCCGAATAGGCGCCGCGCTCGACCTTCGTCCACTCGATCTTGACGCCCGGGTGCTTCTCCTCGAAGGCCTTGATGAGCGCACCCCACCAGTCGCCGACGCCCCGCTCGTCCTTCTGCCAGGAGACGAATTTCAGGGTCGTGTCGGCCGCGGCGGGGACGATGGTGCCGGTCGCCAGAAGGGCGCCGGCCGCCGCGGCAAGGCCCAGGGCTTTCAGTCTCTTCGTCAGATGCATGGCTTCCTCCCGTGGTCGCCTTGGGTCTGTTTCTTATGATCGCAACAGGTCGAGTGCCTCGCTGGACGGCTCGACGCCGAGCCCCGGCCCCGTCGGCAGGGTGTAGAACCCGTCCGCGCAGTCCATGTCGCCGGTGAGCAGGCGGCGGTTGGGCTCGAAGATGGAATGCTGGAACTCGTGGCAGTCGACGGCGGCGAGCGCCGCGCTCGCGTGCAGGCTCGCCGCGAGGAACAGCCCGATGCCGATGGTCGCGTGGGGAATGACCTTGAGGTGATGCGCCTCAGCATAGCCGCCGATGCGCATGAACTCGGTCACGCCGGTGTGGCCCATCTCCGGCTGGACGATGCCGCAGGCCCGGCGCTCGACGCGCGGCACGAGATCAAAGACCGTGCGCCACTCCTCGCCGGCCGCGATCGTCGTCGACACCTGCGCGGCGACGCGGGCGAGACCGGCAACGTCCTCCGTATGCACCGGCGCCTCGGCGAACCACAGGTCGTGCGGCTCCATGGCCCGGATGAGGCGGATCGCCTCCTCCGCCGTATGGGCCCAGTGCATGTCGCAGGCGATGCGCGCCTCCTCGCCGAGGCGCTCGCGCAGCGTCGCCATTTCCCTCGCCAGGCCATCGTCGGCGACCGGCGCGGCGAACTTGAAGGAGGAAAATCCCCTCTTCTGCCAATGCGCGGCGAGATCCGCACGGGCGGCGCGCGTTCGCTCCGGCAGGCCGGAGACATAGGCCGGGATGCGCTCGCGCCGCTGGCCGCCGAGCAGCTTGACGAGGGGCAGGCCGGCGAGCTTGCCGGCAAGGTCCCACAGCGCGATGTCGATGGCGGCGAGCGCATCGAGATAGAAGCCGCCGGTATAGCCGCGCACGCGCATGAGGTCGTAGAGGTCGTCGTGGATGACGGCCGCGTCGAGCGGGTCGCGTCCGACGACGAAGGGACCGAGCAGGTCTTCCACCAGCGCCAGCACCGTGCCCGGCGCGACGATGCCGTAGGTCTCGCCCCAGCCGACGGCCCCGCCCGTCGTCTCGATGCGCAGGACGACGCTGCGATCGACGGTGGGATAGACCGTGCGGTTGCCCTTGCGCACGATGTAGCCGCGCGCATTCACTTCCTCCCCGGGCCGCAGCGCGCCGAGATAGGGCGTCTCCCGCGGCAGGGTGATGGTGTGGGCGGTGACGGATGCGACGCGCTCTGCCATCAGCGTGCTCCCACGGCTTCGGCTGCCGCCGGCGGCATGACGGTGAGGAGATCCGCGACCTCGTCGAACCAGCCGTCGATATCGGCCGTGCTCCACGGATCGAGCTCCGGCGTCGGCGCGCGCACCTCGGCGTTGTGGAGGACGCCGCGCCGCCTCAGCACGTGTTTCGTCAGGCGCATGCGGTAGAGCGCCTGCAGGGCGAGGAGCGGCAGGCTGCGCATGTAGAGCGCGCGGGCGCGGGCGCGGTCCCCCGCCTGCCAGGCACGGTCGAGCGCCACGTGCAGGTCGGCGAGTTCCAGCGCCGGCATGGCGCCGCAGGCGCCGCGGGCATATTCGTCGAGGATGTAGCGCGCTCCGCCGCCGCCGATGACGCCGGCGAGATGCGCCGGCGCTTCGGCGAGGATCGCGGTGATGGCCGGACCGGAGGGCAGCGTCTCCTCCTTGACCCAGCGCACCGCCGGCACATCCCGCACGACCGCGAGGATCGTTCGCGGGTCGAGATCCGAGCCGCGCGGGGCCGGCGCGTTCTGCAGGACGATCTCGGGGCCCGGCACTGCCTCGGCGACGCCGCGAAAGAAGGCGGTGACCGCCTCGCGGTCCGCGCCGATGCCCCGCGGCGCCTGGATCATCACGCTGCCGACGCCGGCAGCCAGCGCATCCCGGCAATGGGCGATCGTCTCTTCGAGCGAAGCTGCGCTCGCCCCCGCGACGACCGGGACGTGCCCTGCAACGGCATCGACGACAACGGCAAGGAGACGCCGCCGCTCCTCGCCGGAGAGGCTCTCCACCTCGCTGGCGAAGCCCGGGAAGACGACCCCGTCCACCCCGCTCCGCAGCGCGAAGGCGACGAGGCGGCGCATGGCGGCTTCGTCGATGGCGCCATCAGGCCGGAACGGCGTCGGCAGGACAGGCAGGATACCCCTCAGCACAGCGCTACTCCCTTTGATCCATATATTGGATCATTTGTTGCTTATTGTGGATCATATGTCCGGGTGCTAAGCAGTGTCAACCAAGAGAGACGGGAGGAGGTCCTGGAATGGGCGCTGACGCCGCGAAACGTGAGCCGAAGAGTGAACCCAACGTCGTCCTCGATTGGGGACCGGCGCAATTCCGCGCCCTGCTGATCGGCCCGGACGGAGAAGAGAGTGAGCGCATCGAGACGCCGCAAGGTATCCAGTCGATGGTGGACGGCGATTTCTCCGGGCTCCTTGCGCGCACCCTCACACCGTGGCGGCAACGACGTGGCCCCTTGTCCATTGTCGCCGCCGGCATGATCGGCAGCCGCAACGGCTGGTTGGAGATGCCCTACGTGCCGACGCCGGCGAGTCCGGCGGATCTCGCGGCCGCGGCACGGCGCCTCGAACTCGAAGGGGGCGACACCGTCACTTTCCTGCCCGGGCTCACCCATCGGGCGGCCCGGCCCTATCCGGATGTGATGCGGGGCGAGGAGACACAACTCGTCGGCTTCGGCCTCGGGCGTGACATGACCGTCGTCCTGCCGGGCACCCACGCCAAATGGGCGCGCATCGCCGGGGGGCGCATCGAACGCTTCCAGACCTTCGTGACCGGCGAGATCTTCGCGACCCTGTCGCGCCACTCCTTCCTCGCCAAGGTCGCGGCGCGGCCCGCCGTCCCCGACCGCCAGGCTTTCGCGCGCGGCCTCGCCGCAGCGCGCGACGCGCAGCCGGACGCCGGCGGTCTCCTGACCCGCCTCTTTTCCGTCCGCACGGGGTGGCTCGCCGGAAAGATCACGCCGGGCGAGATGGTCGACTACCTCTCCGGCCTCGTCATCGGCTGGGAATTCGTCGAGGCCGAGCGCGGCGGCTGGTGCAGGGCCGGTGACACGGTCGCCGTCGTCGGCGACGACGACCTCGTCGATCTCTACCGCCGCGCCGCCGAGGCGAGCGGGCTCGCGGTCGTCATGGGTCCCGAGGACGCCGCCGTGCGCGGGGCGCTCGCCATCACCGCGCTTGTGTGATCTAGCCGCGGCCCGGCCGGCGCCCGCCCGACAGGGCGATGACGGCGATGATGATGAGGCCGGTGAGGATGAGGCGGACGCCGGCCCCGACGCCGAAGGTGTTGAGCATGGTCACGAGCAGGTAGAGAAACAGTGACGCGCCCCAGATGCCCGGCACGTTGGAGAAGCCGCCGGCGACCGAGGTGCCCCCGATGACGACGACCGCAATGGAGGCGAGCAGGAACTCCTCGCCCATGTTGAGCGAGGCCCCGCCCGAAAAGCCGGCGAGCAGCGCCCCGCAGAAGCTCGCGAAGACGGCGCTGAGGACATAGGTGGCGAAGCGCACGCGCGCGACGCGGATGCCGGCGAGCCCCGCCGCCCGCGCATTCTGCCCGATGGCGAGCACCGAGCGGCCGTAGACCGTGCGGCGCAGCACGAGTGCCATCGCCGCCGCGACCAGGATGGCGATGATGGCGAGGATCGGCACGCCGAGAACGCGCCCCGTCGCAAGCTCGGCGAAGATCGGCGGCGGCTTGATGCGCAGGCCGCGGCCATAGGCGATCGCCGTCGACTGCACGAGGAAGCTCGCCGACAGCGTCGCGATGATGGGCGGGATGGAGAGGATGCGGATCAGCGCGAAATTGAAGCAGCCGATGGCGAGCCCAACGGCGGCGACGGCGGCGAGCCCCGGCACGATCATCGCGTTGCTGCCGTCCATCACCTTCATGGCCACGGCCCCGGCGAGCGCGATATTGGCGGGGATCGACAGGTCGACATTGCCGGGTCCCGTCGTGATGACGAACATCTGGCCGATGCCGACGATGACGTAGAAGGTGGCGAAGGTGAGCGCCGCCGTCAGCACGTCGCCGCCGCCCTTGCCGCTGGTGAAGGCGGTCGTCGCGAGGAAGATGAGGCCCGCGCCGACGAAGGACCACAGCCAGGGCCGCTCAGCGGACCAGTCGGCGAGGCGGGAGAAGGCGCTTTGCCGCATCAGCGCCTCCGCTCGAGCCGGTTGACGAGGGCGCGCAGCGCCAGGACGACGATGAGGATGGCGCCCTGGGCGCCGATCTGCCAGTCGGGCGAGATGCGCAGGAAGGACAGGAGTGAGCCCGCGAGCGTCAGCGTCATGGCGCCGAGGACCGCGCCGACGGGCGAGACGCGCCCGCCGACGAACTCGCCCCCGCCGAGGATGACGCCGGCGATGGACAGGAGCGTGTAGCGGATGGCGATGTTGGCGTCCGCCGAGGTGGTGAGGCCGACGAGCGACAGGCCGCTGAGGACGCCGAAGAAGCCGGCGAGCGCGAACATCGTCACCTTGGTGCGCAGCAACGACCAGCCGGCCCGCGCCACCGCCACCGGATTGCCGCCCGCCCCGCGCAGGATCGCCCCCCAGGCCGAGCGCATGAGGCCGACATGGACGACGAGCGCCAGGGCGGCGCTGACGAGGATGGCGAACGGCACCAGGGGCGTCCTGACCTTCACGAGCGCCGCGAGCCAGGCCGGCGCGCTGCCGCCCGGCGAAGGCAGGAGCAGCACCGAGCAGCCCAGCCAGAAGAAGGACATGCCGAGCGTGACCACGATCGACGGCAGGTTGCGCAGGTGGATCAGCGCGCCGACGAGGGCATAGACGACGACCGCGCCGAGGAGCACCGCGACCCCGAGAAGCGGGGTCGCATTGAGCCAGGTGGCGCCGACGCAGGCGACGAAGCTGACGAAGGCGCCGATGGAGAGATCGAGGTCGTTGACCGTGATGACGCAGAGCTGCGCGATGGTCGCGAAGGCGATCGGCATCGCGAGGTTCAGCATCAGGTTGAAGCCGAAATAGCTGATGGCCCGCGGCTGCACGAACCAGATGGCGACGAGGAGCGCCGCGAGCGACAGGGCTGGCAGCGCCGCCCTGACGAGGCGCGGCGAAGGCATCAGAGCGTTCATGCCGCCTCCTCGGCGAAGGACGACTGCAGCACCCGTTCTTCCGTGATCTCGTTGGCGGCCAGTTCGGCGACGATGGCGCCGGCGCGGAAGACGTAGACGCGGTCGCAGTGGCGCAATTCGTCGAACTCCGTCGTGTACCAGAGGAAGGTGCGCCCGCGCGCCGCCTCCGCCCGGATCATGCCGTAGACTTCCTGCTTGGTGCCGACATCGACACCGCGCATGGGATCGTCCATCAGCACGATGCCGGCATCAGAGGCGAGCGCCCGCGCGAACAGCGCCTTCTGCTGGTTGCCGCCGGAGAGCGAGAGGATGCCGTTGCCCATGTCGGGCGTGCGGATGGCGATACGCTGGCGCCATTCCTCGGCCATGCGCGCCTCCGCCGCAGGGTCGATGAGCCCGAACCGGCGCAGGCCCCCGAGGGACCGTATCGTGATGTTCTCCGCGATGCTCCACAGCGGGAACACGCCATCCGACTGGCGGTCGCCGGCGACGAAGGCGACCGCGCCGGCAACGCGCGCGTGCGGCTCGCGCCCCTGAGCCGCGGCATTGATGCGCACGAGAAGATCGGTCTGGCCGTGGCCGGCAAGCCCGGCGAGGCCGACGATCTCACCCCGGCGCGCGCGAAGGCTCCGCCCGTCCGCCTGCCGCGCGGGACGCGCCTCGACCACGACCTCGCCCGCCGGCTGCGCCGCCGCCGCCCGCTTTTCATCCTCCCGTGCCGCGACGGAGCCCATGGCGGCGACGAGGCTATCGCGCGTGAAGTCGCGGGCAGGGCGGGTCTCGACGACGCGTCCGTCCTTCATGACCACGACACGGTCGCTGGTCGCGAGAATTTCGCCGAGCAGGTGCGAGATGAGGATGACGCTGCCGCCCCGGGCGACGAAGCGGCGCACGAAGGCCATGAGCTGCTCGGCCACCACCTGGTCGAGCGAGGAGGTCGGTTCGTCGAGGATGACGAGGCGCAGCGGCTCGTCGGTGACGAGGAAGGCGCGGGCGATCTCCACCATCTGCCGACGGGCGATGGAAAGGTCCGCCACCACGTCCGCCGGATCGATGCCGTGGCGCGGGAAGATGTCGTCGAGCATGGCCGCCATGGCCGCGCCGGCGCGCTTGCGCCAGCCGAAGCCCCGGAAGGCGCGGTGCATGACGCGGGCGTTCTCGGCCACCGTCAGGTTGGGGCACAGCGACAGTTCCTGGAAAACGCAGACGACGCCGTGTGCCCGGGCCGCAGCCACGCCGGCGCTCGCGGTGATGTCGTCGCCCGCGACCACGAGCCGACCCTCGTCGGCGGCGAGCGTACCGGCGAGCACCTGCATCAATGTCGACTTGCCGGCCCCATTGTGGCCGACGAGGCCAAGGCATTCGCCAGCCCGCACGTCGAGGTCGACGCCGGCGAGCGCGCGCACGGCGCCGAAACTCTTGCGCACACCCTCGAGCTGCACGATGGCAGAAGCCGACGGAGCGTCCATGGACCTGTCCCGTTCGATGCCCGCGGAAGAGACGGGAAGCCGCCCGGCCTTGTCCGCCGGACGGCTCCGATCGAGGCCGTTTCGGTCTACTTGCCAGCGACGACGGCCTTGGCCTCGTCAAGCGTATATTCCTTGTTGGCGACACCACCCGGCTCGGTCGCCTCGAGAGAGGCCTCGAGGTTGTCCTGGTCGATGCGCAGGAAGGGCACCACGAGGTCCTTCGGCACGTCCTGGCCGTCGAGGATCTGCTGGGCCACCCAGAAGGCGAGCGTCGACACGCCCGGGGCGATCGAGACCGACATGGTCTCGTAGCCGTTCGCGTCCTTCTGCTGCTTCCACCAAGTCAACTCGTCATGGCGGTTGCCCATGATGATGATCGGCGTCGGGCGCCCGGCCGCCTTGAAGGCCTCGGCCGCGCCGTAGCCATCGCCGCCTTGCGTCACGACGGCAGCGATCTCAGGCAGGCTCGGCAGGATGCCCGCCACCGCCTTCTGTGCGACGGTTTGCGCCCAATCGCCATTGACGGAGCCAACGACCTTGAACTTCGGATGCTTGGCGACGCCCGCGACGATCCCCGAATGGATCTCCTCGTCCACAGAGACGCCGGCGAGGCCCCGGATCTCGAGCAGATTGCCGCCGTCGGGCAGGCGCTCGGCGAGATAGTCGAGTTGGTCCGACCCCATCTTCTTGAAATCGACCGCAATGCGCCAAGCGCAAGGCTCGGTGACGATGCCGTCGAAGGAGACGACGACGATACCCGCATCGCAAGCCTCCTTCACCGCGCCGTTGAGCGCCGTGGGCGAGGCCGCGTTGACGACAATGGCATCATAGCCCTGGAGGACGAGGTTCTGGATCTGCGCCGCCTGCTCCGTCGCCTGGTTCTCGGCGGTGGTGAAGGCGTCCGCGGCCGCCACCACCTTGTCGGCCACGGCCTGGGAGGTGACCTTCTGCCAGCTCTTCAGCATGGCCTGACGCCAGGAATTGCCGGCGTAGTTGTTGGACAGGGCGATCTTCTTGTCCGCCGTATCGGCGAGGGCCTGCGGCGCGGCGAGAAGCCCAAGCGTGGCCGAGGCAAGCAGCAACCTTGCGATTTTCATCGTTTCACTCCCCTTGACGTAACGCCCCGTTCATCGGGATCTTTGGCCGCGCGGCAACGCCGCGATCTAACCGATTTATGCCGGTGACGTAACCAGCGGTTGCAAGAACTGTCAACTCACTGCAGTCTCGATTACGAAGGGACCGAGGCCGTCACGGCCAGCTCAAGCTCACCATGCAGACGGGCGCTGCGCAAGACGGCTCGTCCGCGTGCTGTAGCTGGATAGCGGAGGCTGAACGAAGCCGAGCCTCCGGCGTTGAAGGATGGCGGCACCCGCCGGTCGCTGCGCTCCCCGACGGACAGGGACCAGACGATGAGTGAACGCGAGCATCCCCTTCGCCCGTCTCCTTGGGCGCGCGCGGCCATCGCCGTGCTGCCAGTCATCGCCGCCTCACTCCTGGGCCAGCTCGTGACCTTTCCGAGCCTGGTGCCCTGGTACGCGGGGCTCGCCAAGCCGCCATTCAATCCGCCGAACTGGATCTTCGGTCCCGTCTGGACCGCGCTCTACGCGCTCATGGCCCTTGCCGCCTGGCGCATTCTGGGCTTGCCGCCCAACACCCCGGGCAGAAGGGTCGCCCTCACGCTCTTCTTCGCCCAGCTCGCGCTCAACATCCTGTGGTCCTGGCTCTTCTTCGGGCTTCACAGCCCGCTGGCCGGGCTCTTGAACATCATGCCGCAGCTGTTGATCATCCTGGCAACGATCGATCGCTTCCGCCGTCTCGACGCGATCGCGGCCTATTGCCTGTGGCCGCTCGCCGCCTGGGTAGCCTTCGCCACGGTGCTCAACCTCGAGATCTGGCGCCTGAATGGCTGAGAGCCGGCAAAACCCCGCGAGACACGATCCCTCCGAACCCGGCCGACCGGTCGTCGTCTGGTTCCGGGACGATCTGCGCCTTGCCGACAATCCGGCGCTGGCGGAAGCGGCGAGGACCCAGCAACCGCTCGTCTGCGTCTTCTGCCATGACGAGGCGAGCCCGGGCCTGAGACCGTTAGGCGGTGCCGCGCGCTGGTGGCTGCACGGCTCGCTCGCTGCGCTCGACCAAGCGCTGCGCAAGTTGGGAGGGCAGCTCGTCATGCTGCGCGGTCCTGCGCGCGAGATCATCGAGCAGCTGGCAAGCGCTTGCAACGCCGGCGCGGTCTACTGGAACCGCCGCTATGGCGCGGCGGAACGCTCCATCGACGAGTCGGTGAAAACCGCCTTGCGCGCGAAGGGCATCGAGGCCGCCAGCTTCAATGGCCATCTGCTGCACGAGCCCTGGACCGTACGCAGCCGGACGGGCCAGCCGTTCCGCGTCTTCTCCGCTTTCTGGCGCACGGCCTCGGCACTCGGCACCCCACCCCGACCCCTGGCGGCCCCACACCGACTGTCCTTCCACGCCCTCGACGTCGCGCAACTGCCGGCCGTCGGCCTCACCGATCTTCAGCTCGAGCCGTCCAACCCGGACTGGGCCGGCGGCTTGCGCGAGGCCTGGATCCGCGGCGAGCCCGGTGCCCGGCCCGCACTCGACCGCTTCCTGGAGACGGCCCTGACCGGCTACGCGGAGCGGCGCGACCGGCCCGACCGGGCGGCAACGTCGCGCCTGTCGGCTTATCTGCGCTTCGGCAACATCTCGGTGCGGCAGGTCTGGCACGCGGCCTCGGCGGCAGCGGCAGCGCAGGCGCCCGCGGCCCAGCGAGGACTCGAGAAGTTCCTCGCCGAGCTTGGCTGGCGCGAGTTCTCCTATCATCTCCTGTTCCACAATCCCGAACTGGCCTGCCGCAACCTGCAACCCCGCTTTGACGGCATGCCATGGCGACACGATCCGCACGCCCTCGCCGCCTGGCAGCGCGGGCAGACGGGCTACCCGCTCGTCGACGCCGGCATGCGTGAACTCTGGGCCACCGGTTATATGCACAACCGCGTGCGCATGATCGCGGCCTCCTTCCTCGTCAAGCACCTCCTCATCGACTGGCGTGAGGGCGAGGCCTGGTTCTGGGACACGCTCATCGATGCCGATCCCGCGAACAATGCCGCAAGCTGGCAATGGGTGGCGGGATCGGGCGCGGACGCGGCCCCCTTCTTCCGCATCTTCAACCCGGTCCTGCAGGGCGAACGCTTCGATCCCGATGGCGCCTATGTGAAGCAATGGCTGCCGGAGCTGGCGTCCCTGCCGGCTTCCCGGATCCATCGCCCGTGGGAGGCTGGCGAAGAGGCGCTGGCCAAGCGCTATCCGCCACGCCTCGTCCTGCATGATGCCGCCCGCGAGCGGGCCCTCGCTGCCTTCCGCTCCGTGGGCTGATGCGGATTGGGCAGGCGGATGCGCCACGGATCGGGTGCGGCATCGCACATCGCACCTGTTGCGCCTCTTGACGAAGGCGAGCCGGCACGATTCCAGTGGTGTGGCTGGTGCGTCGCCGAATCCGGCACCGTCCTGTCGATGAGGCCCGTCGATGTGTCGCTTTCTCGCCTACCAGGGGGAGCCGATCTTCCTCGAAACGCTCGTGTGCGCATCGGAACATTCGCTGGTGCACCAGTCGCTGCACGCGGCCGAGTGCAAGACGGCAACCAACGGCGACGGCTTCGGCATCGGCTGGTACGGCGAGCGCGACATTCCCGGCCTGTTCCGCGACCTGCGCCCGGCCTGGTCCGACGAGAACCTGCGCTCCGTGTGCACACAGGTGCGCTCTGGCCAATTCTTCGCCCATGTGCGCGCGGCGACGGGTACCGTGACCAGCCGTGCCAACTGCCATCCCTTCGCTCACGGCCGCTGGATGTTCATGCACAACGGGCAGATCGGCGGCTATGCGCAGATCAAGCGCCGGCTCGAAGCCGCCCTGCCCGACGAGTTCTATCACGCACGGCAGGGCACGACCGATTCCGAGGTCCTCTTCCTGCTCGCCCTGGCCGAGATCGCGAAAGGCAGTCCGCCGCCCGAGGCGGTTGCCGCCACACTCGGCTTCACCAAGATGCTGATGCGCGACGCCAGTGTCGACGAGGCGCTGCGCTTCACCGCCGCGCTGACGGATGGCGAGACGCTCTACTGTTTCCGCGTCGCCTGCGACGATCGGCCGGCGAGCCTCTATTTCAGCGAGCAGCCCGGCGCAGTGACCGTTGCGTCCGAGCCGGTGGACCGGGGTGGCGATCACTGGCAGGCGGTGCCGCGCGGCGCCTTCATCACGGTGCGGCGCGGCACGGCAACGACGGTCGCCCCATTTCCCTGGGCGGCGGAAGCCGTGGCGGCCTGAGCACGGCGACCGGTCCGGTCAGACGGGTGTTCCGTCGTCTGCGGCCAACCTCGGCTTGCAATGCAGCCACCTCATCTGTGCACCGCGTTTCTCGGCCAGCATGGCGCACAGCAGCGCGCGTTGGCGCTCCGTCCGGGCGAGGCGCGCCGCGGCGGTCGTCGCGACTTGCGGAGAGCAGGCCGAAACGAGGGTCTGGGCGTGGCTGCGGGCGAAACGCGCCTGCAACATGGCCGTCACGCCGGGCACGAACATCTCGTGCAGTTCGACGAGGATTTCCGTCCGCCGGAGTGCCGGCACCTGCGCCGGATCGAGAAGATCCGCCTCCGCCCCCTCCACATCCATCAACAAGAAGGCATCCGCCGTTGCGGCCAATGCCGTCTCGAGCGTCTCGGGCGTGCACGCACCGCGGACGTCGACGGCGGCATCGAGCCCGTTGAGGCTGCGATAGCGCGTGAGAAGAGCAGCGCGGGTGGCGTCCATCTCGTAGGCGATCACCGGCACGCCCGGCAAGCGGTACGCAAGGCCGAGGGCATAGTAGCCGTAGGCGGCGCCCACATCGATGACGGCCGCCGGCGCGCGCGCGATGACATCTTCGATGACCGGCACCAGCGCAGCCTCATAGCTGCCGACGAGCTGGGCATAGTACGATCCGCCGATGCCGCTGTCCGGGAAGCGCAGGCCTGCGAAGGGGCCGCCCATGATGCGGCCGCCGGCATGCCGCTCCACCGCCGCCGCCATCGCCCCGTAGCGCAGACGGTGCGCATGGCGGCGCATGGCCCGCCAGGGCCCCATCAGAAAGGGCGCATGTTGCTTGAGGGTGGCACGGATCATGGTGTGACCCCGGCTGTGCTGGTTGCGAGACGCCGGTCGGCGCCGGCGAGAATGGCGGTGACCCGTTCGCGAACGGGCGACGACTGCCGCGCCACTGCCCGGTCGACGACGGAATGCACCGGTGGAACTCAGGCCCCGCCATCGGCGCTCCCAATGCCGCAACAGTACCGGTAGCCCTCCGTCGTCACCTTCGAGAGGACGGCGCCGATCACGCGATCGGCATCGGCCGCGAGCGTGCGGATCGCCGCCTGCGCGGCGGCAGGATCGATCCTGCCCCATTCGACCACCAGCAGGGCGCCGTCGACACGGCCGATGATGGCGCGGCTGTCGACCACGGGCAGCAGCGGCGCCGCATCGACGATGACACGGTCGAAGGCCAGCCGCAGCCGCTCGAGCACGGCGTCGAAATGGTGGGTTTCGACGAGCTCGGCGGCATCGGCCACCGCTCCGGTCCGTACGGTCGGCAGGAACGTGAGCCCCGTCGCCTTGTCCTCCATGAGGATGGCGTCCAGCGGCTGCTCCCCGCGCAGGACCTCGATGAGACCCTGCTCGGCGTGTGGCGCCAGGACGCGGGTAAGCGCCGGATTGCGCAGGTCGCCGTCCACCAGCACCACGCGTTCGCCCGCGACTTTCAGGGCAAGGGCCAGATTGGCGGCGATCGTCGACTTACCCTCCCCCGGCAGGGCCGAGACGACGACGAGCACCCGGACACCGCCGCCTTCGGCTGAGCGCAGGCCGACGCGGACCTTGCGTACGGCTTCCGCGAAAGCCGACAGCGGCTGCTCCACGAGAATGCGCATGAGCGCATCCGCTGGCCGGTTCGCTGACCACAGCCATGATCGGGAGGCGTCTCGCCCGGCTGCCTGCGGCGCCAACGGCATCGGCCGCGGCCGTTCCTGGACGACGGGCAGAACGCCGAGGCATGGCACGCCGAGACAGGCCTCGACCTGCCCGATGCTGCGGAAGCCGACGTCGAGATGCTCGAGCGCGAAGGCGAGCGACAGGCCGGCAAGGATGCTGCCGGCACAGGCCACCGCAAGCACCAGCCCCGTCCGCGGGTAGCTCGGCCGCGTCGGCACGATGGCCGGAGCGACGATCTCCGCATCGGCGATCTGCAGGCTCTCCTGCTCCAGCGTTTCCTTGGAACGTGTCAGGAATTGCTCGTAGACGGAGCGCAGGGCCATGGCCTCGCGCTCGAGCTCGCGCAGCCTCACCGTCGACTCGCCCCAGCGGGCGGCCTCCTTCTTCAGTTCGGCGAGGCTCGCCTCGAGCGATGCCTCGCGCCCGACGGCAACCTCGTATTCGTTGCGCACGCCGGCCAGAATGCGCGCGAGCTCGGCGTCGATCTGGCGCTGCAGGTCATCCACCTGCGCCCTGGCGGCCGTGACGCTCGGGTGCTGGCTGCCGTAGCGTGCGCCGAGCTCCGCAGTACGGCGCGCGGCTTCGGCGAACTGCGTGCGCAAGTTGGTGACGACGAGGGAGCCGAGCGCCTCCGCGATCCCTGGCTCTCCAACCCCGGCGCTGGCCGCTTCGCGGATCTGCGCGAATTTCGCCCGCGCCTCGGCGGTCCTGGCCCGCGCGAGGATCATCTGCTGGCTGATCTCGGCAATCTGCTGCTCGAGAAGGTTGTCACCGGACCCGACGGAGACGAGGTTGTGCTCCGCCTTGTAGTGCTCGACCGCCCGCTCGGCGCCATACACCTGCTCGCGCAACGCCTCGAGGCGCCCCCCGAGCCACTGGGAGGCACGCTCCGTCGCCCGATACTTGGCGGCGAGCTGGCCGGCCACATATTCGTCCGCCACTGCATTGGCGAGCCGTGCGGCCTTCTGTGCGCTCTGCGACACGACCGAGATCTCGAGGACGTAGGTTCGCCCACGCCTCTTCACCTGCATGCGCTCGCGCAGGGCATCCAGCACCGCCGCACGCCGGAAGTCCGCCTCGTCATGGACGGGAGAATGTCGACCGACGGACACCTGCTCCAGAAGACGGAGGAGGAATCCCCGCTCGGCGAATTCGGGATCGCCCTCGAGCTTCTCGCGCGCGATCACGCGCAGGGCCAGTGTCGACGATTCGATGACCTCGACCTGGCTCTCGACAGCGGCCGCGTCCGATCCGATCCCCGAAAGCACCGCCTCGGCGGAGATCACGCGCTGCTGGCGCGGATCGATCAGCACCACGGCGGTCGCGCTGTAGCGCGGCTCGATCAGCGCCAGGGTCATGACGGTGATGGCGAGAACAAGACAGACGGTCGCCGCCACCATGCCTCCGCGACGGCGCAGCACGAGCCACAAACCGCGCAGATCGAGGATATCGCCCGACGCCGGGCCGTGGGCCTCTCCCGCCGGGACCGCCGGCAGCCCCGCGCCCTCGCTGGAACGTCGCGTCAACATCGAGATCCAGGCGCGTTCTGGAACGATTGAGAAGCGAACGGTTCGCGCTGCCGGGCGTGCGACTGCCGCCGCGAGCGGACGAGGGGCGCCCGTGGAGGCAGGCACCGGTCGCGCCGCGGGGCCGGAACGGTGCCGCTGGGGGCGGCACCGTCAGGACCTCGACGGGCTGACGATTCTCGCAGCGCGCACATGGGCGCCTCCCAGGGTGATCGGAGCGGGAGCACAACCGGCGGAAAGGAAGTCCGGCGCCCTTGCATTATGCGCGGCCTTGCATGTGCACCTCGCCATCTCAAGCAGCGTAACGGCTGGAAGAAAGATCTCGACATGGCAATGCCCTCGCAGCCGTCGCCGGCCGGGTGGCCGACACCCAAGTGTCAGATATATATTTTAACTTGCATTATACTGATAATACAATTTTAAGGCGTTGCCGTCGATGAAGCAATGTGGTGGCCGGCACTTTGGTCTAGCGTCCCGTGCGGGTCATCAGCACCACGGCGGCATGGAGACTGGTGGTCGCGTAGCGGCGCAGGAGTCGCCGCGGCTCGAGCCCAAGGCGGTACAGCCATTCGAGGCCGCAGGCCTGCATCCAGACCGGTGCCCGGCTGTGGCGTCCCGCCAAGAAGTCGAAGAGTCCGCCGCTCGTCTTGAGCAGCCCCACCCGGTGCAGACGGTCGCGATTGCGGACGCAGAACAGCTGCTCGCGGGGAACGCCCATCGATACCCACACGATGTCCGGCGCCAGTGCATTGATATGCCGCGCCAACGCCTCTTCCTCGTGCTCGGCAAAAAAGCCGTGGTGGGTGCCGACGATGGTCAGCCGCGGATAAAGGGCCGCGACCTGGCGCGCCGCAGCGGCGCAGGTCTCGACCGTGCCGCCGAGAAGGAAAAAGCTCAGGCCCTCGTCCTGCGCATGGCGGGCAACGTCATGGAACAGGTCCGTCGTCGCGACTCGTTCCGGAAAGGGCGTGCGGCTCAGGAGCCGCGAGGCGAAGACGGCCGACATGCCGTCAACTGCAAGCCCGCCGCAGCGGCGGAACAGCGCGCGCACCGCTGCCTCGCGATGATAGCGCGAGATGGTCTGGCCATTGATCGACGAGAAGAACGGCGGTGGTGCCTCGCCGCGCGGACGGCAGCGGCATATCGCCCCGAACAGTTCGGCCCATTGCCGGCGGGTGAGGCGCTCCCCCGGCAGGCCGCCGACGGTCAGGCGCGGCAGGCGGCCGGCGGCAAAGGCCTCGTAAAGCGCTTCGGTATCGCTGAAAGTAACGACCGGTGGACGCGCGCTGAGGCTGCTGGACAGTCGCATCCCGACCTCTCGATAGCATGATGGAGGTTCAATAGGCGTCATGACGCCATATCTGCGCGAATGTCATCTGCAATATCTTCATATCGAGTCCGAAAGACCAGTTGTCGGCATAGAACAGATCGAGCTCTATTCTCCTGCGCATCTTCTCGATCGTATCCGTCTCGCCGCGGCAGCCGTTGACCTGGGCCCAGCCGGTGATGCCGGGCCTGACATTGTGGCGGCGGGCATAGGACCGGATCAGGGCGTCGTAGTAGTCGTCGTGGGCGAGAGCATGGGGACGAGGGCCGACGAGCGACATGTCTCCGCGCAGGACGTTGTAGAGCTGCGGAAGCTCGTCGAGGCTCGTGCGGCGCAGAAAGCGCCCGACCCGCGTCACGCGCGGATCGTGACGGCGGGCCTGACGGATGTTGCGACCATCGTCCATCACCGTCATCGTGCGGAACTTGTAGATGACGAAGCTAGACCGGTTGAAGCCGTGCCGGCGCTGCCGGAACAACGCGGGGCCCGGGCTGTCGAGACGCACGGCCACGGCGATGACGAGAAGCAGCGGCGCCAGGAGAACAAGCACCGTGGCCGCCACCACGACGTCGAAGCAGCGCTTGACGATAACCTCGCTGCTGTCGAGCGGCGGACGCGCCAGCTGCAGGAAGGCGGCACCGTCGAGAAGGCGCAATCGCGCTTCGGCGAGGCGACTGGTGATGCGGTCGGGGCACAGATGCACCGCCACGGGCAGTTCGGCCAAGCCGCGCAGGATGCGGGCGATGCGCTCGTCGTCTGTCCACGGCAGCGCGACGAAGACCTCCTCCACTGCCTGCCGGCGCGCGAAGTCGAGCACGCTCGCACGGCAGGCCGGACCCGCGTCGAACAGTGCCGCATCGACATGGCCAACCACCTCGAGGCCAAAGGCTTCCGCGTCGAACGCAGCGGCGAAGCCGGTCATGCGCCCCTGCTCGCCCACCAGCATGATGCGACTGCGGGCGAGATAGCCCGAAGCCTGCGCAAAGCGGGCGACGGCAGCGAATAGCCGGTTGGTCATCGCCAGAACACCAAGGCCAACCAGGGCGATGATGCAGGCCGCGGCCCGCGAGAGATCGCCGCCGAGCTTGGTGGCAAAGGCGATGACGATGGCGGCCACCATCACGCCGAGCCAGATGCGGCGACGCATCCGCGCCTGACCGGCAGCCGTCAGGCCGGGCATTTCATAGCCGCGGCGCTCGAAGATGAGGACAGCGGTCGTACCAGCAACGGCCGCGCAGAAGACGAGCGCCACATCGGCCGGATAGGGCGTCGCCAGCCACCAGGCATGATAGCCCCGGTAGACCGCCGTTGCGGCGACATGCAACGCCCAGAAGTCGACGAGTGCGAACAGCATGGCCAGGATCAGGCGATCGAGCGCCAGCGTGCGCCGCTTCGGCAAGGCTTTGCCGACGCGCATCGCGACGACGGGACGGCGGCGGTCCGTGCGGGGCTGGTGCAACATCGCTTCAATGGGCAATCGAGGGAGAAACCCGGCGCTTCCCCGCAGAACGGCCAATTGCGGACAGCCTGTGGACAGCCGGCATATTCGAATTCTGCGTCCTGCAGATGCGCCGTTCAATGCATGCACTGTAAGGTTGTGACGCAATTGCTGACCGGCCGGTCAGCCGAGACGGCAATCGCCGAGGAGTCGTTCGTAGGCGGCGGCCATCGCATCAGGGCTGTAGCGTCGTTCGAGGCGCCGGCCCGTCGCGGCCAGCCGCGCCGATGCGGCGGCGTCGCAGAGCAACGACGTCGCGGCTGCACCGAAAGCGCGCTCGTCCCGCGCGTCGGCAAAGAGCCCGCAGGGCTCGCCGTCGACCTGCAGCACCTCTCGCAGCACCGGCAGGTCATGGGCAAGGACGGGGACGCCGGCCGCCGCCGCCTCCACGACGGCGAGTCCGAAGGTCTCGGCCAACGAGGGAAAGACGAAGAGATCGAGCCCGGCGAGAATATCGCCGATCGCCTCGGCGGGCTGCTCGCCAAGCAGGTGCAGACGCTCGTCGCAGCCGAGTTCGCGCGCAAGCGCGACGAGCGCCTCCCGCTCCGGCCCCTGCCCGACGAGGACGAGATGCCGCCTGGCGTCGCCCGGCAGCAACCGCACCGCCGCCGGGAGGTTCTTGAGCGCGTGCAGCCGCGACACGCAGCCGAGAACCGACGCTTCCGCGCCGAGGCCGAGCCGGGCCCGCAGGGCCTCGCGCGCCGCGTCCGGCGGCAGGCAGCCGGTGCGCGGTCGAAAGCCGTGGTCGATGCGCACGACGCGGCGGCGATAGGCAGCGGGGTGGCTGTCGTACTCGCGCGCGACCTCTCCGGAATTGACGACGATGCGTGAATAGAAGCCCAGCACGCCGAGCACCTCGTCGAGCGCGGCCAATACGGGCCGCATGGCGAGGGTGGCGGAGGTGCGGTTGGCGAGGACGCAACGGACGCCGGTCACCCGCGCGATGGGCGCGGCGATCACGTTGCCCCAGTGCTGGAAGGTAACCGCAGCATGCGGCCGCACCCTGCGCAGATGGCGCAGGAGCGCGATGAGAAGCCGCAAGAGCGCGACGGCATCGCGTGGACGGCTGGCGGCACAGTAATGCACGCGCGGCAGGCCGTCGTAGAAGCCCGTGCGCCGGTAGAGAAAGCAGTGATGAACCTCGAACCCCCGCTCCGCGAGCTTCTCGCCGAGCAGACGCGCCAGCTCCTGGGCGCCGGCACCTTCGGCCTGAGGCTGAACGAACAGCAGTCGGAGGGGGCCGTCAGCCATGTCGCTCACCTGTTTGCATGCCGCAGGAGCGCGATGACCGACGGGTCGATGCCCAGCCGGCGTCGGCATAGGCGGTTGAGGATGACGGCCTGAAGGGACGCCATAAAGGCCACCGCTGCCGCCGCGCCGACGGCGCCGAAGGTGCTACCCAGGACGACGACGAGCACCATCCGCAGAACGAGGACCGCGATGCCCGCCATCGGATAGGCGCGCTCGTAACCGCACAGCAGCAACAGGTGCGGCGCCGGTCCCGCGAGAAGCGAAACGGCCGCCCCCAGGGCGAGGAGGCGGAGGATCGGCGCGAAATCCCGGTAGCCGTCGCCGAAAATCGCGAGCAGCGCCGCGCCCCATACCGCAACCACGGCGAGGCCGGTGACCGCCCCGACTGCCGCAAGCGACTGGAGCCAGGCCAGCAGGCTCTGCAGCCGCTGCCTCCGGCCGGTCGGGAAGAGCGCGGCAATTTGGCCGGAGGCATAGTTGGCGAGCCCCCCGGCGAGGATCGGGAAGATCGCCGCGACGCGAGCGGCGGCGAAATAACCGGCCGCGGCCGACGGATCGAGCAGCAGCCCGATGAGCACCACATCGAGATACTGATGGCCAGCGTCGAGGATGGCTGCGAGCCACATGCCACCCATCTGCCGCCGCCAGCCGCGCCGGTCGGCAGCAACCGGGCCAGCACCGCCCCGCATGCTGGACGAGAGCCGGCGCCATTGCCAGGTGGCGCTTGCGACCATGCAAAGGGCTGCCACGGCGAGGAAGGCCTCCGGCACGAACGGCCACCCGCCGCAGAGGCACGCGATGGCGGTGCCGGCGGCCGCCAGCCGCCAGACGACCTCCCGATGCCCCTCGGCCACGCCTATGCCGAGGCCCACGCGGCTCGCATGAGAGGTCAGATGCAGCATCGCCTGCGCCACGAGAAAGGCGCCGGCGGCAGCGGCGAGGCCCGGCGACGGATCGAGACCGGCTGCATGGGTAACCGTGAGCGCCACCACGAAGAACGCAAGCGCCGCCGCGATCATGTTGCCGAGCGCGAACCGCATGAGGCCATGCCGGCAGGCGACGGTCCCGGTCGCCCAGACCTTGAGAATCAGTGTTTCCTGGCCGCACAACGCGGCGACAGCCAGAAAGGACATCGCGTTGAACCAGATGCCGAGTCGGCCGAAGGCCTCGGCATCCAAGGTGCGGGCCGTCACGGCGAACATGCCGAAAGCTGCGGCCGCCCCTGCAAACTTGAGCGCCAGCACCGGGCCTGCCCCGGCGAGAATGGCACGCACCGGCCGTGCACCGTCCATCACGGGTGCCCCTCGTACGGCGGCTGCCCGGCACGAGAGGCTTGCTGCCGCACGGCACGGCCGATTGCGAGGCCGGTCACAAGCATCAAGGCCCCCATGGCGAGCGGCGCGAACAGCGCCTCCTCCTGAAAGGCCCCGTTGACCAGCAGCGCCGGCACGGCAACAGCGACGGCAGCGACGAACGGCCCGCCCCCCGCCCGATGGAGCCGCAGGGCCGTTCCGGCGATGACGACATAGCCCACCAGAAGCGCGAGACCGCCGATCCCCATCTGGTGCAGCAGTACGCCGAGCGCGCTCTCGACCGCCTGGCCGGCCGTGCCCAGGGCCTGCGCGCGCTGCCAGTCGCGCTCCGCCGGGTCGACGGCGAGGTTGCCGCCGCTGCCGAGGCCGTGGCCGAGCGGATTGGCTGTGAAGCTCTCGAACCCTGCGACGAGGCCGAGCACGTGGTAGTCGCGCTGCTCCAACCCGACGACGAAGGCCGCCGCAGCATAGATCATGAGCAGCAGCAGGAACGTCGGCACCGCGAGCCGCGGCAGGCGGCGCAGCAGCCAGAAGCCCGCCAGCGCCATGAGCACGAACACGACGGCGCCCTTCGAGCCGATGACAGCGAGAAGGGGCACGGTTGCGACGAGATAAAGGGGGCGGCCCGCGGCAAGGAGAACGAAGGACAGGATCCCGAGCAGATAGGCGAAGCTGATCGGATGGAAGTTCGGACCGTTGAGGCGGTGCAACATCGGGCCGAAGTCTGCGAACCAAGGCACGTTGAACGGGTTGATCAGCAGCATGTCGCGCTCGTCACGCAGCACGCGGCCGCCCGCTTCGACGGCTTTCAGCCACAAGCCGCTGTCGATCATGCGCCGGAAGCGCAGGGCGATATAGCCATCGGCATTGACGAGCGCCGCCAGCGCGTCATAGGCGAGGAGCTCGGCATAGCCGAAGGCGAGCACCATCAGGGTGAGAGCCGGCAGGAAACGCTTGGGCGGCACCGCGAGGCGGGCACCGGCGACGAGGCCGATCTGGAACAGCATCACCGGAAGGGCGATGTTGCGCAGGTAGACGAGGGCGGCGCGCGGGTCGGCGATCGCACCAAGGACACAATAGCCACCAGCGGCGGCGATCATCGCGAAGGAGAGCGCCATCAGGCGTCTCGCCAACGGTGGGGCGCCCGCGCACCCCCTGAGATGGAAGGCGGCAAAGCCGGCCCACAGGAGCGCGGCGGTCAGGAAGCTGTAGCCCCGCACCGTGTCGAACTCCTCCCTGTCGGGAAGCAGCGGCAGCAGCATCGCGACGAAACTGTTCTGAAAAGTGAAGACGAAGAGGAGCAGCGGCGGCACCATCCCGGGTCCGCCCTGCAGGAGACAGAGCGCCAGGGCGAGAGACATGACCGGGCCGAGCGCCGGAAAAGCCAGATGTCCCGCCACCGGCAGCGCAGCCGCCAGCGACGCTACGGCCAGGAAGACGCACAGCATCGGGTCGGGTCGCGCCGCTGCATCCCAAGACTTGGCAACATCCCGCAGATGAATTCTTATCGATTGCAAACTTCTCTCATATATTTCTGATTTAAAATTCCCAAAACTATCTTCATAATATCCTCATCGTCTTCATTCAAAATATTATCTAGAGTTTTCATCTTGCAATCCGCGAAGGATGAACGGCGAACGGCGCCATCCCAGTGGGTCGGCACGGCCAGAGGCCGCGGGACTGTATCGTGGAGCGGACCGGCGGGCCCAGCCCTCACGCTTCTTCGCGGCGCGGCACCGGCCATGTTCGGCTCCAAAAGCCCGACGGGTTCTTGCTCTGCTCACCGGCCTGTGCCTGCTGGGCCTCGCCTGCAACGGCGCCGTAAGGCTGGGTATGGCAGCAGCCGTCCGCTTCCTCGTGCCGGCCGTCGCGCTCGGGGTGGATGGGCTCGTCGACTTCAGTCGGCAGACCCCCGCCGTCGCCATGACCTATGCCGTCCTTCCCGGCGCCGGCTGCGCCCCTCGCATCCGCTGCGTTCCGTTCCTGACACCGCTCAGAGGCCGTTGATGGTTTCGTTCCCGCGCTCCACGCCGCCTGTCCGCAATCCCGCCGCTCGCCCTGCCTCAGCGCCTGCGCTTGCGCTGGCAGCCCTTCTGTCCGGCTGCTTCGCCCCCGCTGCGAACGACGGCGGGCCGTCGGCGGCACTTTCTCCGACGGCAGCCGGCGCGACAGACGCAACGATCTCCCGGCCCGACCAGCCGGCCCCGTCGAGCTATCGCTACCGCCTCGGTATCGGCGACCGCATCCGGGTGACGGTATTCGGCGAGGAGGCGCTCTCCGGACAGTTCGAGATCGACGGCGGCGGCGCGGTCACGCTGCCCCTCATCGGCGCAGTACCGGCCGAGAACCAGACCCTCGCCGACCTGCAGGACACGCTGACCAGGCGCTTCCGTGGCGGCCTCCTGCGCAATCCCCGCATCGTCGTCGAGATCCTCGCCTACCGGCCCATCTTCGTGCTCGGCGAGGTGCGCAACAGCGGCGAGTACAAGTTCCGCCCCGGGCTGTCGGCCTTCGAGGCCGTGGCGCTTGCCGGCGGCTTCACCCCGCGGGCCGATCAGCGGCGCA
Source organism: Chelatococcus sambhunathii (assembly GCF_001418005.1). Lineage (GTDB taxonomy): Bacteria > Pseudomonadota > Alphaproteobacteria > Rhizobiales > Beijerinckiaceae > Chelatococcus_A > Chelatococcus_A sambhunathii. Next base: position 167,137 of record NZ_LIOL01000003.1, read on the forward strand.
TCTACATCCGCCGGCGCGGCGAAAGCGAGGAGCGGGCCCATGACATGGCCCGCCCCGTGCCTGTCTTTCCGGGCGACAACCTGCGCGTCGACGAGCGCTACTTCTAGAGCTCCATTCGGATCAGATTGCATCGCAATTTGCCGGGCCGCGGCCGGCTCGCCGCCATTGCCCACGATTTGCCACAAGGCAGGAGAAATGCTTGGGGCCCGTCTGCGGCGCGTCCGGGCCTCTTCGGCCGGTCGCGCCGGGAACGTTCGACTTCCGGCGCTGTTCGGGCCCCGGACCGTTGTCGAGGCCTTCAGCGTCCAGACTGCCGTGCCCGGAGGGACGGCCGCTGCGCAGGCGTCGAAGCTGCGCGGTTCATTGTCGATGCTTCGCTCGCATGAGGAGGTTTTGCCGATGAAGGCCCTGCCGATGAAGATCGCCCAGATCGCCCCGCTCGCCGAGAGCTGCCCACCGCGCCTTTATGGCGGCACGGAGCGCATCGTTTCCCATCTGACGGAAGAACTTGTCCGCCAGGGGCACGAGGTGACGCTCTTTGCCAGCGGCGACACCCGCACGAGCGCCGAACTCGTCCGATGCTCGGACATCGCCTTGCGGCTCAACCCGGCCGTGCGCGATCACGTGCCCTACCACGTTGCGATGCTGGATCGCGTGCGCGCGCTCGCCGACAGGTTCGACGTGCTGCATTTCCACATCGACATCCTGCATTTTCCTCTGATCCGCGATTTCGCCGACCGCACCGTGACGACCCTGCACGGCCGGCTGGACCTGCCGGACCTGAAGCCCTTCTATGCCGCCTTTGCCGACATCCCGCTCGTCTCGATCTCGGATGATCAACGCCGGCCGATGCCACCGGTCAACTGGGTCGGCACGGTCCATCATGGCCTGCCGCGGGACCTCCTGCCGTTCAACGACCGGCCGAAGGGCGGCTATCTGGCTTTCCTCGGGCGCATCTCGCCGGAGAAGCGGCCGGATCTTGCCATAGCGATTGCGGCGCGGACGGGTCTGCCGCTGAAGATCGCCGCGAAGATCGACAAGGTCGACGAGGCCTACTGGAGCGAGCAGATCGCCCCCATGGTCGCGGCGACGCCGAACGTCACCTACCTGGGCGAGATCGGCGACGCCGAGAAGGCTGAGTTCCTCGGCAATGCCGCCGCTCTCCTCTTCCCGATCGACTGGCCGGAGCCCTTCGGCCTCGTTATGATCGAGGCCATGGCGTGCGGCACCCCGGTCATCGCCATGCGCCGCGGCTCGGTGCCGGAGGTCATCGAGCACGGCGTGTCCGGCTTCATCGTCGATGACGTCGACCAAGCGGTCGCGGCCGTCGGCCGGCTCGGCCTCATCCACCGGTCGGCCGTGCGGGCAGCTTTCGAGCGGCGCTTCACGGTCGAGCGCATGGCCGAGGATTATGTCGAAATCTACCGCACGCTGCCGGGGGTCAAGGCGCGCTCGCCGCTCCTTTACGTGGCAGGTGGCGAGACCGGCCTGCAGGTCGTCGCCTGACGGCCGCGCGGCCCCGGTCCATCGGCTGACGAGAACGGGATTTGCGACATGCAGACGATCGGCGCAGAAGCTGTTCCGCATGCACCGGCTCCTGCAGGGCCCGGGGCAGCGCAGATCGCGCAGTTCTTCATTCCGGCCTCCGCCTCCTTGCAGGAGCGGCGGCCGCGCACCCTGAAGCACGGCGACACCTTCGCGGTCTTCGACCACAACGGCGATGCGCTCTCCGGGCCGGGCAGCCCGGAGGGCATCTTCCACCGCGACACCCGCCATCTCTCGCATCTCTACCTCACCATTGACGGCGCACGGCCGATGCTGCTCAGCTCGACCCTGCGCGACGACAATGCCACCCTGACCTGCGACCTCACCAATCCGGACCTGTTCGACGAGAAGGGGCGGCTCGTCCTCGGCCACGACCTCATCCATCTGCGCCGGTCCCGCTTCCTGTGGAACGCCGGCTGCTTCGAGCGGCTCGTGTTGCGCAACTTCGATGCCGAGACGCGGCGCCTTTCGGTCGAAATCGCCTTCGCAGCCGATTTCGCCGACCTTTTCGAGGTGCGCGGTTCGCACCGCGAACGGCGCGGCACGCATCACCCGCCCGACATCGGCGACAACCGGGTGGTGCTGTCTTACACCGGGCTTGACGGGCACCGCCGTGCCACGACGCTCGCCTTCGATCCCGCTCCGGCACGGCTATCCGGCAGCTCCGCGATTTTCATCCTCGACCTGCCACCGCGCGAGAGCATCTCTTTGTTCCTCGAAATCAACTGCGGCTTCGAGGGCGCCAACCAGCCGCCGCGGCGAGCCTTCTTCAGCGCGTTGCGCGACGCGCGGCGCGCGCTGCGCCAGTCCGCTACGCGCGCGGCCTCCATCGCGACGTCGAACGACATCTTCAACGAATCGGTACGTCGCAGCGTCTCCGATCTCTACATGCTGATCACCGACACCCCCGAAGGGCCATATCCCTACGCGGGCATTCCGTGGTTCAGCACGGTCTTCGGCCGGGATGCACTCATCACCGCGCTCTGCACGTTGTGGCTCGATCCGACCATTGCCAGGGGCGTGCTCGGCTATCTCGCCGCCAACCAGGCAACGACCTTCGATCCGCTTGCCGATGCCGAGCCGGGCAAGATCCTGCACGAAGTACGCCACGGCGAGATGGCCGAGCTCGGCGAGGTGCCGTTCCGCCGCTATTACGGCAGCATCGACTCGACGCCGCTGTTCGTCATGCTCGCTGGTGCCTATCTGAAGCGCACCGGCGACCTCGCCACGGTCGAGCGCCTGTGGCCGCACATCGAGGCGGCCCTCGGCTGGATCGACAGCCATGGCGACAGGGACGGCGACGGCTTCGTCGAATACGGGCGGCGCACCGATGAGGGCCTCGTCAACCAGGGCTGGAAGGACAGCCACGACTCCGTCTTCCACGACGACGGAAGCATCGCGGAGGGTCCGATCGCCCTCGCGGAAGTGCAGGCCTATGTCTATGGTGCCTGGCGGGGGGTGGCGGCGATGCTGCGCCGCATGGGCCGCCCCAAGGAGGCCGAGGTTTACGGCGCCCGGGCCGATGCCCTGCGCCGCCGCTTCGACGAGGCCTTCTTCGATGCGGCGCTCGGCACCTACGTCATCGCTCTCGACGGCACCAAGCGCCCGTGCCGCGTCCGCTCCTCGAATGCCGGGCACGTGCTCTTCACCGGACTCGCCGAGCCGGAGCGAGCGGAAGCGGTGATGCACACGCTGATGGGGAGCTCCTCCTATTGCGGCTGGGGGGTGCGGACCATCGCGGATACGGAAGCGCGCTACAATCCGATGAGCTACCACAACGGCTCGGTCTGGCCGCACGATAACGCCCTGATCGCCGCCGGCTTCGCCCGCTATGGCCATCGCGGCGCGGCGGCCCGCCTTTTCCAGGGGCTGTTCGAGGCCTCCACCTACATCGACATGCGGCGCCTGCCCGAGCTGTTCTGCGGCTTCGCGCGCCAGCGCACGCAGGGACCGACCTTCTATCCCGTGGCTTGTGCGCCGCAGGCCTGGGCCGCGGCCGCGCCGCTGTCGCTGCTCCAGTCCTGTCTAGGCCTCGGTTTCGATCCGGACGGGATGAAGATCACCTTCGACCATCCGGTGCTGCCGGATTTCCTCGACCACGTCACCCTGCGGCGGCTGTCGCTCGCCGGCAGCGTCGTCGACATCGCCCTGCGACGGTCCCGCGCCCAGGTGGTCGTGGAGGTGCTCAACCGCTCGGGGCCGGTCCGCGTGCTGACGACGAACTGAGCGGCAAGCTGGCGGGCGACGGGTGCCCGCAACGTCCCGCAGGGTGACGGGAGGGCAAGACGGCGTCTCCCCTCCCCAGCCGCCCCCGTCAGGTACGACTGATCGAAACCCCGCCGTCGACGAGCACCGCCGCGCCGGTCACGAAACTCGCCGCATCCGAAGCAAGATGCAGCACGCAGCGGGCGATCTCCTCCGGTTGCGCCATCCGCTTCAGGGCGTGGAGGCCCTCGACGAAGGCGAGCAGCTCGGGCTTCGCGTCAGGCGCATTGGTGATGGCAGCGGGCGTATCCGTGCCGCCCGGCAGGATGGCGTTGGCGCGCACGCCCTTGGGCCCGAATTCGGCCGCGATGACCTTCATGAGCCCGATCATGCCCGCCTTGCTGGCCGCATAGGCGGACATGCCCGGCATGCCGACCGTGTGGCCGACGAAGGTGGAGGTGAAGATGAGCGATCCCCCGCCCCGTGCCAGCATCGCGGGAACCTGCCGGCGCGCGCCGAGAAACGCCCCCGTCAGGTTGATGTCGAGGATCGTCCGCCACGCATCGGCCGAAAGCTGATCGAGCGGTGCCATGTCTCCGACGACGCCGGCGTTGTTGAAGGCGATGTCGAGGCCGCCGAAGCGCTCGACCGCCGCCGCGACGGCTGCCTCGTGCAATGCCTCCTGGCGCACATCGCCGTCGACGGCGCAAGCTTCGCCGCCGGCGGCAGCGATCTCCTCCACGAGGGCCTCGAGCATCTGCCTGCGGCGGGCCGTCACGACGACCTTCGCGCCCTCGCGCGCGAAGAGCAGGGCGGTGGCGCGCCCGATACCGGAGCTTGCACCCGTGACGATGGCAACCTTGTCCTTGAGCATGTTCATCTGCAAACCCTTCGAAATGACCGCCGGGCGGCCGGAAGGGCTGCAACCTCGCAGGCGCCGGGCCGGCAGGCACTCCGCTTCTTGCGCCTGAAATGGAACGTGCCGACGTCGCTCAGCGCTCGTAGGTACCCACCAGGGTCGCTTCCTCGAGCAGGTGCTTTCTCGCCTTTTTCCATACGTCCGCCACGCCGACGTCGCCGAGGATGCCGAGGCGCGGCTCGGAGATCGCCGCAAGGCGGAAATAGTAGTGATGCACCCCGTGGCCGGGCGGCGGCTGCGGGCCGTCATAGGCCGTGTTGCCGAAGTCGTTGCGGGCAAAGCGAAAGCTCTCGCCCGCCCCCGGGTCTGCCCCCTGCGACAGGCCGCTCTGGTCCGAAGGGATGTCGTAGATGCCGAGGTGACGGAACGTGCCGCGCGGCGCGTCGGGATCCTCCATCACCAGCACGAGGCTGCGCGTGCCTGCCGGTACGCCCGCCCAGCGCAAGGGCGGCAGCAGGTTCTCGCCGTCGCGGGCGAAAGTGCGGGGGATTTTCTCGCCGTCGGCGAAAGCAGGGCTCGTGAGCGTCAGGGCCATCGCCTCCTCCCGGGATTGTCGGCCATCCTGCGCTGGCGAACGGGAACCGCAGCGGATTGTTCCCGCGCTATTCTCATTGTCCCCTATTCGAGGCGACGGCGGAAGAGCCAGGCGGCAGACATCAGAGCCGCGGCGGCGATCAGCGCGAGCGGCAAGGTCTGGGCCACGACCTCCGCCACCGGCAGGTCCTTCAGAAACACGCCCCGGACGATGACGAGGAAGTAGCGCAGTGGATTGACGATCGTGACCGGCTGGAGCCACGCGGGCATGTTCTCGATGGGTGTCGCAAAGCCGGAGAGAAGCGTGGCCGGCACGAGGAGCAGGAAGGCTCCGAGGATGGCCTGCTGCTGGGTGGCCGCCAGCGCCGAGATGAAGAGGCCGAGGCCGGCGACGGACAGGAGATAGAACAGGGCGCTGCCATAGAGCAGGCCGATCGAGCCGCGCAGCGGAACGCCGAAGACGACAACGGCCGCCAGCACGTATAGCGTCAGGTGTACCGTGCCGACGAGCATCGGCGGGATGACCTTGCCGATGAGGATCTCGTGCGTGCGCAGCGGCGAGACCATCAGCTGGTCGAAAGTGCCGAGCTCGCGCTCGCGCGCGATCGACAGCGCGGTGACGATGAGGCCGATAAGCAACGCGATGCTGGCGACGAGGTTCGGCACCATGAACCACTGATAGATGAGATTGGGGTTGAACCAGTTGCGCGCCACCACATCGACCGGCGGCGGCGCCCGTCCGCTGACGGCGATCTCCGCGCCAAGACCCTGGATGATGCGGGAGATGTAGCCGGCCACGATCTGCGACGCGTTGGATCGGCGCCCGTCGAGGATGACCTGCACCTTGGCCGGCACGCCGGCCGCGATGTCGCGCGAGAAGGTCGGCCCGATGGAGATGGCGGCGATCGCCTCCTGCCGGTCGATGGCCGCAGCAAGCGCCGCCTCGCTCTCCACCGGCACGACGCGGCGGAAGTCCGGCGCGCCTTCGAGCCGCTGCACCAGCTCCCGGCTCGCCGCGCCGGCATCCCTGTCGAGCACGACGAGGTCGATGTTGGTGACGTCGAGCGTCGCCGCATAGGAGAAGACGAGGAGCTGCACGAGCGGCGGGCCGACGAGGATGAGCCGCGCCTTCGGGTCGCGCAGCAGCGCAAGCAGTTCCTTGACGATAAGGGCCTTGAGGCGCGTCCACCACATGTCAGGCAATCCGCTTTGCGGTGTTGCGCGCGGCGAGCGCGAAGAGGACGAGGCCCATCCCCGCCATGACGGCGATGGCGGGCAGGAACATCGACCAGATATCGCCGGCGAGGAACACGCTCTGCAGGCTCGGGATCAGGTAGCGCGCCGGCACGATCAAGGTCAGCCACCGGATCGGCCCCGGCATGGAATTGATCTCGAAGAGGAAGCCCGACAGGAGGAACGCCGGCAGAAAGCCGGACATGAGCGCCAGCTGCGAGGCGAGGAACTGGTTCTTGGTCACCGCCGAGATGAGGAGCCCCTGCCCAAGCGCCGGCATGAGGAAGGCGGCCGAGAGCCCATAGAGAGCGACGAGCGAGCCGCGGAAGGGCACGCCGAAGAGGAAGACGGCGAGGCCGACACAGAGCGTCATCGCGGCAAGCGCCAGCACGAAATAGGGCAGGATCTTACCCATCAGCAGCTCCGCCGCGCTCACCGGCGTCGCCATCAGCGCCTCCATGGTACCGCGCTCCCATTCGCGCGCGATGACGAGCGATGTCAGCAGGGTCCCGACCAGCGTCATGACGATGGCGATGGCACCCGGTACCAGGAAGTAGCGGCTGGCGAGCTCCGGGTTGAACCAGAAGCGCTGCTCGACAGCGATGCCGACCGGGGCCGATGCGGTCTCGCTCGCCCGCACGGCTGCCCAGGTGGCGACGACACCGCGCGCGTAGTTCTGCACGAAGCTTGCGGTATTGGGCTCGGCTCCGTCGACGAGCACCTGGATGGCGGCAGGGCGGCGGCCGGCGAGATCGGTGGCGAAGGTCGACGGGATGACGACGATACCACGCACGCGGCCGAGCACCAGCGCCTCCTCGAATTCACGTCGGTCATGCCCGTCGATGACATCGAAATAGCGCGAGGCGCGGAAACTCGCCGCCAGATCCTGCGCCGACGGCGTCGTCTCCTCGACGACGAGGCCGATGCGGGTGCGTGTCGTGTCGAGCGATACGCCGTAGCCGAAGAGGAAGATGAGGATGAACGGCAGCACGAAGGCGATGAGGATGCTGCTCGGATCGCGCACGATCTGCAGCGCCTCCTTGCGCACGAGCGCCCCGAGCCGCCTGAGACGGCCGGTGCGGTCCGTGCTGTTGCCTTTGCTCGTCATGCCGCCTCGACCAGACGTGATCGCTCGATGAGGGCGATGAAGGCATCTTCCATTGTGGGATCGGGCCGCTCGGGGCATGCGACGCTCGCCCGCAGCGCGTCCGGCGAGCCGAGCGCGATGGCCCGCCCGCGGTAGATGAGCGCGATGCGATCGCAGTATTCCGCCTCGTCCATGAAATGGGTGGTGACGAGGACCGTCACGCCCTTCTCGACGAGGCCGTTGATATGGGTCCAGAACTCCCGGCGCGTGACCGGATCGACGCCGGACGTCGGCTCGTCGAGGAACAGCGCGGCCGGATCGTGCATGACAGCACAGGCAAGCGCGAGGCGCTGCTTGAACCCCAGCGGCAGATCCTTCGCCGATATGCCGGACTGGGGGGACAGGGCGAAGACCTCCTTCATCAGCGCGATGCGCTCACGGCGACGCGGACCGGCGAGTCCGTAGGCCCCGGCGAAGAAGGCGAGGTTCTGATCGACGCTGAGATCGCCGTAGAGTGAGAATTTCTGCGCCATGTAACCGAGCTGGTTGCGCGCCTCGGCCGACTCGCGTCGAAGATCGAAGCCGGCGACCCGGCCTTCGCCGCTCGTCGGCTTCAGGAGGCCGCAGAGCATCTTGAAGGTGGTCGACTTGCCGGCCCCGTTCGGGCCGAGCAGGCCGAAGATCTGGCCGCGCGGGATGGAGAAGCTGATGTCGTCGGCCGCGGTGAAATCGCCGAAACGTTTGGTGAGCCCCCGCGCCTCGATGACGGCCTCGTCGCCGCCAGCGGCCCGCATCGGGCTCGCCTCCGCCAGTTGCGAGCGCCCGCCGGGCCCGCCGCCGAGCATGTCGATGAAGGCGTCCTCGAAGCGCGGCGGCGTCGGCCGCACCTCGGCGCCCACCCCGGCCCGGCTCCTGGCCTCAGTGATGGCCGCGTCCCTCTCCTGCGCACCCTCCGCGACGACGAGGCGAATGGCCTCGCCCTGGATAACGCCGTCGACGATGCCGCGACCGCCGAGCACCTCGGCAAGCACCGCGCGCCTGCCCCGCCCGACGCCGGTCAGCCTGAAGACACGGCCATCCACCTGTCGGGTGAGATCCGCCGGCGGGCCGGAGAAAAGCAACTCGCCGGCGTTGAGCAGCAGCACGCGGTCGCAGGCCTCCGCCTCGTCGAGATAGGCCGTCGACCAAAGGACGCCGATGCCATCGCCGGCAAGTTCCCTGACCATTGCCCACAGGTCGCGCCGGGATACCGGATCGACGCCGACGCTCGGCTCGTCGAGCAGCAGCAGCCGCGGCTTGGTGAGGAGCGCGCAGGCGAGGCCCAGCTTCTGCTTCATGCCACCGGACAGGCGGCCTGCGAGACGCCCGGTGAAGCGCCTGAGATCCGTGAAGGACAGGAGCCGCTCGAAGACCTCCGCGCGTTCGGACGAGGCGAGCCCCCGCAGGTCCGCATAGAGATCGAGGTTCTCGGCCACCGACAGGTCCTCGTAAAGCCCGAAGCGCTGGGGCATGTAGCCGATCGCGGCCTGCACCGGCGCCATGTCGCCGCGTGTGTCGAGGCCAAGCACCGAGAGGCGACCCTCATCCGGCAGGAGAAGGCCTGTCATGAGGCGGATCAGCGTCGTCTTGCCGGCGCCGTCAGGGCCGACGAGGCCGGTAATGCCGCCCTCGACGACGCACGAGACACCCCGCAGTGCAGGCGCCTGCGGGCCGAAGCGCATGGTCACGTTCTCGATGCGGACGACGGGCTCGGCCATCTCATCCGCCTCCCGCCTCCGCCGCCGGCCGGGGCACCCTGACCGTGACGGGCATGCCCTGCCTGAGGCTGCCGTCCGGCGCGTCGACGACGATGCGCAGGCGGTAGACCAGATCTGTTCGCAACGCCGGCGTCTCCACCGTTTTCGGTGTGAACTCGGCTACCGGCGAGACGAAGCCGACTGTGCCCCGGTGCGCACGTCCCGGCTCCGTGTCGTTCGTCACCTCCACCGTCATGCCGGGCCGGATGCGGCCGAGGTCCGGCTCGCCGACATAGGCGCGCACGAAGACGGGCGCTTCGAGCGACAGCACGTAGACGATGTCGCCGCTTGCCACGATGGCGCCCGGCTCCTCGACGCGAGAGAGAATGACGCCCGCGGACGGCGCATGAAGCTCGGTATCGGCGAGAGCGGTTCGCGCCGCCGCCAGGCTCGCCCGCGCGGCATCGAGATTGGCCCGGGCGGCGGCGATATCCTCCGGGCGCGTGCCGTCCTCGAGGAGGCGCAGGGCGGCACGAGCCGATTCGACGCGCGCCCGGGCCATGTCACGGGCCGCCGTCGCCTGATCGAGATTGGCCTGCGAGGCGGCGCCGCTCGGCCTGAGCTGGTTCTGCCGCTCGTAGGCGAGCTGAGCATTCTCGAAATCGGCCTGCCGTTCAAGATAAGCCGCCCGTGCCTGCTCGATTTCCGCCCGTCGCGGCCCCGCCATGAGTTTGTCCAGCACGGCCTCGAGACTCGCGACCTGCGCCTCGGCGGCGCGAACGGCATCCGCGGCCGGTCCGGCATCGAGGCGGGCGAGCGGCTGCCCGGCCTCGACCCGATCACCCTCGTCGACCAGCGCCTCGGCGATTCGGCCGCTGACGCGAAAGCCAAGGCGCGCCTGCCGGATGTCGACATTGCCGTAGAGGGTCAACACCTCGCCGCGGCTCTCCCGCCAGCCGACCCGGCCCGGCAGGTCGAACCACCAGCCGGCGGCAGTCGCGGCAAGGGCAAGAGCGAGGAGGATGGCCGCCTTGCGGCCTCTGCCGCCGCTCACGGGGCACCTCCCGGCCTGAGATCCGCCACGAGCGTGCGGGCGAGGCGCCGCACGCGGCCTGTCTCCTCCGGACCAATCGCCTCCCAGCCGAGCTGGTGCAACACCGCCGCATGTGCCACGCGAAACACCATCACGCCGCCGAGCAGAGCAAGGGTTCTGAGACGCACGCCGTCGGAGTCGGGATCCGCCGCGACGAGGATGCCGACCAGCCGGCGGGCCACGTCGAGCGTCGGCTCCATGACACCTCCGTAGATGCGCTGGAAGGCTTCCGTCGGCGCCATCTGCTCGCGGATCAGGAAACGCGCCCAACGCTCCGAGTGCGGGCTGACGAAGAGCGCCGCCATCGCCTCGAGCATCTCGGCAAGAAGGGCCTGCGCCTCCTCCCCTCCGATCGAAGCCCCTGCCCCTTCAGCCTCCGAGAGCCTTTGGCGCAGCCGCTCGCGCAGGGTGGCGACATGAGCCTGGATGAGCCCCGCCAGATGCTCGGCCGTCGCAAGATAGAGCCCTTCCTTGCTGCCGAAATAGTAGGGAATAGCCTGGAGGTTGACTTCGGCCGCATCGGCTAGCTTGCGCGTGCTGGCGCCGTCGAAGCCGAACAGGCCGAAGACATCGATGGCTGCGTTCAGCAGCCTTTCGCGGGCGGCATCGCCGCGCCGCGGCGGCGGATCGTGCGTCGTTGACATGGAGACAGCATATGGTCAACCGTCGAACAAGTCAATCGAATGAATGACGATTACTGGCTGCCTCGCACCCCTCAAGGCTGCGGCGGCGCCATGCATTAACCATAGATCTCTGAAATATATACCGCCCGTGTGCCGTCGTTGACTTTTTGTTAACCGCTCCGTTAAGTGGTTCAGTTGTTTCTTTCGGGGAAAATCTATGCGTATTCTGTTCGTTGCGGGGGCACTCGCGCTGACCCTGGCCGCTTGCCAGACGGCCCAGGAATCGGCGGTCGATGCCGAGTTCACCTGTCGTGAAGCCGGCCTGCGGCCGGGCACGCGCTCTTACGACCGCTGTGTCAATGCAGCCTATAACAGCAACCGCCGTCAGGCGGACCAGGCGGCCTCACAGGTCGCGGTCGGAACGGCCGCTGCCCTCGTCGGCGGCGCCGTTCTGGGGGCGGCGACCGCTCCGCGCGGCTATTACTATCGCTGCAACGCCTGGGGTTGCTGGTAACAGCCGGACGAAGCCGCAAGTAAAAGCCCGGCAGGAGGCCGCTCCAGCCGGGTTTTCTTTGCGAGGCGCCGATCCTCAGTCTTCCTGCGGGATCGGCAGGGGGAAGAGGGGCCGATAGGGCCTGGCTTCGTCCACGGCGCGTGCGAAGGACGGGCGCGCCAAGAGCCGGCTGCGATAGGCGTGGACGTGGGCGCAGGCCGCCGGGATGGGATGCGTCCAATGAGCATAGAACAGGAACGGCGCCGCCCCGCAGTCAGCTAGGGTGAATGCCTCTCCCGCCGCCCAGACCCGCCCGGCCATCACGCCGTCGAGCCAATGATAGGCCCGATCCAGCATCTCGCGCGCCTCGGCGACGCCGCGGCCGTCCTTCTCCGCTTCGCTCCGGAGGGCGTCGAGGACGATCTTCTGCTGGGGCGTCGAGATGTAGTTGTCGAAGAAGCGATCCATCAGCCGCGCCTCGAGCGCCACCCGCGGGTCGTCCGGCACCAGTCGATGCACGCCCGAATGATAAAGATCAAGATACTCGATAATGATGCTGGCTTCCATTACCGGCCGGCCGTCATCGATCAGCACGGGAAAGCGCCGCAATGGCCAGATGGCCGTCAGATCCGCCATCGCCTCGGGCCCATCCAGCATGCGCAGCGCGAAGGGCATATCCTTCTCGTAGAGCGCCACCAGCGCCTTCTGGCAATAGGAGGAAAAGGGATGAGCAAAGAGCGTCAGCGTCACGGCCGGCCTCCTCGTTCTCGTAAGGCAGATGGCCCAGCCGAAGCCGGATCATCCCGATCGGCCACCGTGCCCGCCAGAAACTGATTGCGCATTGCAATCGGTTCCCTTCTCCTCCATCTGATTGTAGTTTGCAAGCAGATAGTGAGGTCCCGCGTTGAGCAACGCCCGTCGGTCCGGCTGCCCCATCAACCTGACGCTGGAGCTGCTCGGCGATCGCTGGAGCCTTATCGTCATCCGCGATCTCATGTTTGGCAATCGACGGCACTTCCGCGAGTTGCTCGCCCTGTCGGAAGAAGGAATCGCCTCGAACATCCTCGCCGACCGCCTGAAGCGGCTTGTCGCGGCGGGGCTCCTGACGAAGAGCGCCGATCCGGCCCACCGGCAGAAGGCCGTCTATTCCCTGACCGAATCGGCGATCCAGCTCGTGCCATTGCTTGCGACGATGGGTGCCTGGGGCTGCCGCCACACGCCAGTGTCACCCGAATTGGCCATCCGGGCCAAGCTGCTCGAGGACGGCGGCCCGCCCTTGTGGGAGGCCTTCATGGACGAGTTGCGCAGCCTGCACCGTGGCTTGCCGGCCACGGGCCCATCCGTGCTGATGCAGTTGCAGGCCGCCTATGAGGCAGCCGTCGCTCCTGGCACAGTCGGCAGCCCTTGAAGCAGGGTGCCGACCACCCCGCCCTACAGCGGCCGCTTCAGCCTTCTGGCGAGGACACCGATGATGCCCTCGCGGAACAGCATCACGCAGATGACGAAGATGACGCCCTGAATGACCGTGACCCATGCACCGAGATGGGCAAGGTAGTTCTGCATCGTCACGATGACGGCCGCCCCGACCATGGGACCGAAGACCGTGCCCATGCCGCCGACGAGCGTCATCAGCACCACCTCGCCCGACATGGTCCAGTGCACGTCCGTCAGTGAGGCGAGCTGGAAGACGATGGCCTTCGTCGCCCCCGCGAGGCCCGCCAGCGTCGCCGACAGCGTGAAGACGACGAGCTTGTAGCGGTTGGTGGCGTAGCCGAGCGAGATGGCACGCGGCTCGTTGTCGCGAATGGCCTTCAGCACCTGGCCGAAGGGCGAGTGGATGACGCGGTAGATGAAGAGCACCCCAACGAGGAAGATCACCGCGACGACATAGTAGAGACTCGTGTCGCGCGACAGGTCGATGAGGCCGAACAGGTGCCCGCGCGGCACGGCCTGGATGCCGTCCTCACCGCCCGTAAAGGGAGCCTGCAGCGAGAAGAAGAAGACCATCTGAGCGAGCGCCAGCGTGATCATGGCGAAATAGATGCCCTGCCGGCGAATGGCGAGCGAGCCGAAGACGAAGCCCAGCGCGGCCGCGGCCGCCGTGCCGAGGAGGATAGCGACTTCGGGCGGCATGCCCCAGACCTTGGCCGTGTGGGCGCAGATGTAGCTCGCCGTGCCGAGATAGGCCGCATGACCGAACGACAGGAGGCCGCCGTAGCCGAGCAGCAGGTTGAAGGCGCAGGCGAAGAGCGCGAAGCACAGCACCTTCATGAGGAAGACCGGATAGAGCAGGAACGGCGCCACCGCGAGGAAGATCGCAATGCCGACGAAGATGGCCCGATGCAGATGAGCGGCGTCCACCGCCGCCCGCGCGCTCGGCGCCGCTGCCATTCTTTCGCTGACGCTCGCCATCACGCGGTCCTCCCGAACAGTCCGGCCGGCTTGACAAGCAGCACCACGACCATGACGACGAATATCACGGTGGCAGCAGCCTCCGGATAGAACACCTTGGTCAGCCCCTCGATGAGGCCGAGTCCGAAGCCGGTGACGATGGAGCCGAGGATCGAGCCCATGCCGCCGATGACCACGACGGCGAAGACGACGATGATGAGGTCGGCTCCCATGTTGGGGTTGACCGAATAGATCGGCGCCGCAAGGACGCCCGCGAGCGCGGCGAGACCGACACCGAAGCCGTAGGTCAGCGTGATGAGCCGCGGCACGTTGATGCCGAAGGCCTGCACCAGCGTCGGGTTCTCGGTCGCGGCACGCAGATAGGCGCCGAGCCGCGTCTTCTCGATGACGAACCAGGTGGCGAGGCATACCGCGAGCGAGGCGACCACCACCCAGCCACGATAGTTGGGAAGGAACATGAAGCCGAGGTTGCGGCCTCCGGCGAGTTCCGGCGGTATGCTGTAGGGCAGACCCGAGACGCCGTATTGATTGCGGAACAGTCCCTGGATGATGAGAGCGAGGCCGAAGGTCAGCAGCAGGCCGTAGAGATGGTCGAGATCGCGCAGGCGCGCCAGGAACAGCCGATCGATGACGATGCCCATGGCGCCGACGATCACCGGCGCAAGGAGAAGCGCCCACCAGTAGCCGATGCCCGCGTAGTTGAGCAGCATCCACGCCACGAAGGCGCCCATCATGTACTGGGCCCCGTGGGTAAAGTTGATGATGTTGAGGAGCCCGAAGATGATCGCGAGCCCGAGGCTCAGGATCGCATAGAACGAGCCGTTGATGAGGCCGAGCAGCAGCTGGCCGAAAAGCGCCTGAGGCGGAATTCCCAGAAGTTCGAACATCTCTCGACCGGCCCGTACACGCGCGGCAGGGAGGCCGGGGCGGCACGGCCGCCCCGGCGCTTCAGGTCAGCCCTTGACCAGGGGGCATTCACCCTGATCGAGCGGCCGGAAGGCCTCGGCCGCGGGAATGGTGGCGACGAGCTTGTAATAGTCCCACGGTCCCTTCGATTCCTCGGGCTTCTTCACCTCGAAGAGATACATGTCGTGGATCTTGCGGCCGTCGGCCCGCACTTGGCCCTTGCCGAAGAGCGGATCGTCGGTCGGCATCTCCTTCATCTTCGCCATCACCTTGGCGCTGTCCTTGTCCTTCAGCGCCTCGACGGCCTTGAGATAGTGCAGCGTGCCTGCATACACACCAGCCTGGACCATGGTGGGCATCTTGCCTCCGCTCTTCTCGGCGAAGCGCTTGGCAAAGGCGCGCGTCTCGTCGTTGAGGTCCCAATAGAAGGACTCGGTCAGCACCAGGCCCTGCGCCGTCTGCAGGCCGAGAGCATTGACGTCGGTGATGAAGACCAGCAGCCCGGCCAGGTTCTGCCCCGCCTGGGTGATGCCGAACTCTGCCGCCTGCTTGATCGAGTTGATCGTGTCGCCGCCAGCATTGGCAAGACCAATCACCTTGGCGCCGGACGACTGGGCCTGCAGCAGGAACGACGAGAAGTCGCTGCCCGGGAAGGGATGGCGCACGGTGCCGAGCACCTTGCCGCCCGACTTCTCGACGACGGCGATGGTGTCGCGCTCGAGCGCATGGCCGAAGGCATAGTCCGCCGTCAGGAAAAACCAGGTGTCGCCGCCGGCTTTGACCATGGCGCTGCCGGTACCGTTGGCGAGCGCCCATGTGTCATAGGTCCAGTGCACCGTGTTGGGCGAGCATTGCTTGCCGGTAAGGTCGGACGCCGCCGCACCGGAGTTGATGAAGATCTTGTTCTTCTCGCGCGTGATCTGGTTGATGGCAAGCGCGACCGACGAGGTTGGCACGTCGAGGATCACGTCGACGCCATCCTGGTCGTACCACTGGCGCGCGATATTGGAGCCGATGTCGGGCTTGTTCTGGTGATCGGCCGAGACGATCTCGACGTTGATGCCTTTGTCCTTGGCCTTGAAATCCTCTACCGCCATGCGCGCGGCGATCACCGAGCCCTCTCCGGAAAGGTCGGCATAGGTGCCCGAGCGGTCGTTGAGCACGCCGAGCTTCACCGAAACCTGGGCCTCAGCCCCGCCGGCGAACAGGGCGACGAGCGCCGTGGCCAGCAACATGCGTCCGGTCTTCATGGACTTGTTCCTCCTCGTCTCTTCCCCACTGCGGCCAAGCCGCAGGCGCTAGACGCCCAGATAGGCGTGCAGCTTGTCGATATTGGCGTCGAGTTCCGCGTTGGGGATCATATCGACCACCCGCCCCTGCTCGACGACGTAGTGCCGGTCCGCCACACGGGAGGCGAACCGGAAGTTCTGCTCCACGAGGACGATGGTGAAGCCCTCGCTCTTGAGCCGCGCAATGGTGCGCCCGATGTCGTCGACGATGACGGGCGCAAGCCCCTCCGTCGGCTCGTCGAGCAAAAGGAGCCGCGCCCCCGTGCGCAGGATGCGGCCGATGGCGAGCATCTGCTGCTCCCCTCCCGAGAGCTTGGTGCCCTGGCTCGCGAGCCGCTCCCTCAGATTGGGGAACAATTCGAAGATCTGCTCCACGGAGAGGCCGCCGGGCCGCACCTGCGGCGGCAGGAGCAGGTTTTCCTCCACCGACAGCGAGGAGAAGATGCCGCGTTCCTCCGGGCAATAGCCGATGCCGAGCCGCGCGATGGTGCGCGACGGCATGCGCACGGTCTCAACCCCGTCGAAGACGACGGAGCCGGTGCGTTTCCTCATGATGCCGATGATCGACTTCAGCGTGGTCGTCTTGCCGGCGCCGTTGCGTCCGAGCAGCGTCACCACCTCGCCCGGCGCCACGTCGAAATCGATGCCGTGCAGCACGTGGCCCTCACCATACCAGGCGTTGAGGCCGCGCACGGAAAGGAGCGGCGCCGTCGCCGCCTTCGTCGCGATGTCGCGTGCCGCCTCAGGCATGACCGGCTCCTATATAGGCCTCGATCACGGCGGGATTGCTGGAGACGGTGGCGTAGTTGCCCTCCGCCAGCACCTTGCCGCGGGCCAGCACCGTGATGTGGTCCGACAGCGAGGCGACGACCGACAGGTTGTGCTCCACCATCAGGATCGTGCGGTTGGCCGAGACGCGCCGGATCAGCGCGGCGATGCGCTCGACGTCCTCGTGCCCCATGCCCGCCATCGGCTCGTCGAGCAGGAGCATCTCGGGATCGAGCGCCAGCGTCGTCGCGATCTCCAGAGCGCGCTTGCGGCCGTAGGACAATTCGACCGCCGGCAGCGCCGCGAAATCGGTGAGCCCAACCGCGTCGAGCAAATTGAGCGCCTCGTCGTTCAGCGCGCGCAGAACGCGCTCTGAACGCCAGAAGTCGAACGAACCGCCGCGCTTGCGCTGCAGGGCGACGCGCACGTTCTCGAGCGCCGTCAGATGCGGAAAGACGGCGGAGATCTGGAAGGAGCGCACCAGGCCAAGCCGGGCGACGGTCGCCGGCCTGAGCGCGGTGATGTCGTTCCCCTTGAAGGTAATCGTCCCCTTCGTCGGAGTGAGGAATTTGGTCAGAAGATTGAAACAGGTCGTCTTGCCGGCCCCATTGGGACCGATGAGCGCATGGATCGTGCCCCGGCGGATGTCCAGACTGACCCCGTCGACCGCTACGAACCCCTTGAATTCAATCGTCAGATCCCTCGTCGATAGAATGATATCGGCGGTCACGATGCCGTTCTGTCCTCTGGGCTTTTTTATTTTGAGCCTTGTGCTTGGACTGTGCACCGCCTCGCGCTTCAAAATCAACCGGCTTTTGCGCCGAAAGGATGCGCATGATTGGGAATGGACCGCCGCAGACCCGCCGGGGCAGCCGGTTGGCGCCGAATCCGGCCGATTCCCTCCGTCACGCGAAGCGCTTCGCCCCGGCGACGCACAGGACGACGCCGGCGGTGACGGCCATCATCGCCGTATCGACACTCTCGCCGAGCAGCGCCGCGGCGATGGTGAGGCCGAAGAAGGGCTGCAGCAGCTGCAGCTGGCCGACGGCCGCGATGCCGCCCTGGGCAAGGCCGCGATACCAGAAGACGAAGCCGATGAGCATGCTGAACAACGACACATAGGCAAGACCCAGCCAGGCCTCCTGCGAGGTGCCGGCGAAGGAGGCGGGCATGGTGAGGAAGGCGAGCAGCACCATCACCGGCAGGGCAAGCACGAGCGCCCAGGAGATGACCTGCCAGCCACCGAGGCGGCGCGACAGCACCGCCCCCTCCGCATAGCCGAGGCCGCAGGCGACGATGGCGCCGAGCATCAGGAGGTCGCCGGTCAGCGAGGCGGAGAAGCCGCGGGAGGCGGCAAAGCCGGCGACGAGCGCGCTGCCGAGGCAGGAGAACAGCCAGAAGATGGGGCGCGGCCGCTCGCCGCCGCGCAGCGTGGCGAAGATCGCCGTCATGAGCGGCAGGAGCCCGACGAAGACGATGGAATGGGCGGCCGTGACGTGGCGGAGCGCCAGCGCCGTCAGGAGCGGAAAGCCGACGACCACGCCGAGGGCCACGACGACGAGCGGGCGCAGGTCCTCGCGCCGCGGCATCCTCTGCCGGAAGAGGACGAGGAGCGCGCCGCCGCACAGGCCGGCGATCACCGCCCGCGCCAGCGTGAGGAAGATGGGGTCGAATCCCGCCACCGCCACGCGCGTCGCCGGCAGCGACCCGCTGAAGATCAGCACGCCGAGGAAACCGTTGATCCAGCCGCTCACCGACCTGTCCATCGCATCCGCTCCCGATGCCGTGGTATCGCGCGGTGGTGCTGGCGGCGCCAGAGACAGCTCAGTACAATCTGCGATTACTGTTCTGGTTCATGGAGCAATACAGTTGCAATGAACGCCCCATTGCCCCAGGAGGCCGGCAGCCGCGTTGCGCAGGTCGCAGCCGCCATCCGCGCCCGCATCGCGGAGCGCTCGCTGGCGCCCGGCGCGCGACTGCCCTCCATCCGCAAGCTCGCCGCCGCGATGCAGGTGTCACCGTCGACGGTGGTCGAAGCCTACGAGCGTCTCGTCGCCGCCGGCGCCATCCGGGCGCGCCGCGGCTCCGGTTTCTACGTTTGCGGTCCGTCGGCACCGCTGACCCTGAGCGCACTCGCTCCCCGGCTGGAGCGCGCCATCGATCCGCTCTGGGTGTCGCGGCAGGCCCTCGAGACGGACCAGGGCGTGCTGAAGCCCGGCTGCGGCTGGCTCCCGTCCGACTGGATGCCGCAGGAGGCGCTGCGACGCGCGCTGCGCACGCTCGCCCGCTCGGGGGCGGATGCGGCCCTCGCCGACTATGGCACGCCGCTCGGCCTGCCCGCGCTCCGCCAGCTCATCGCCCGGCGCATGGCGGAGCGCGGCATCGCCGCTTCACCCGACCAGATCATCCTGACCGAATCGGGCACCCACGCGCTCGATCTTCTCTGCCGCTTCCTCCTCAGCCCCGGCGATACGGTGCTGGTCGACGATCCCTGCTACTTCAACTTCCTCGCACTCCTGCGGGCCCACAGGGCGAAGGTCGTCGGCGTGCCCATGACACCGGCAGGGCCGGACGTGGAACGGTTCGCCGCCATCCTCGCGGCCGAGCGGCCCCGGCTCTACGTCACCAATGCCGGCCTGCACAACCCGACGGGCGCCGTCGCCTCGCCGGCCGTCGCGCATCGCCTGCTGCGCCTCGCCGAGGCGCACGACCTCACCATCGTCGAGGACGACATCTTCGCGGATTTCGAGGAGGAGCCGGCCCCGCGGCTCGCCGCGCTCGACGGGCTCGAACGCGTCATCGAGGTCGGCAGCTTCGCCAAGACGCTCTCGGCCTCGGCGCGATGCGGCTTCATCGCGATGCGGCCGGACTGGATAGAGCCGCTGAGCGATCTGAAGACGGCCACGAGCTTCGGCGGCGCGCATCTTGCCAGCCACATCGCCTTCGCCATTCTCGCCGACGGGGGCTACCGCCGACATATGGAGAGCGTGCGGACGCGCCTTACCCGCGCACGCCAGCGCACGCTGGCGCGGCTCGGCGCGCTCGGCATCGCGCCGTGGGTGGAGCCGCGCGCCGGCATGTTCCTGTGGTGCCGGCTGCCCGAGGGGCGCGATGCCGCCGCAGTCGCGCGTCATGCGCTCGGCCGGGGCGTGGTGCTGGCGCCCGGCGATGCCTTCAGCGCCTCGCGCAGCGCGGCGGCCTTCCTGCGCTTCAACGTTGCCCAGTCCACGGACCCGCGCATCTACACCGTTCTCGCCGAAGCGATGGCGACGTGAAGCGGGGGTCGGCATCACGCTGCCCCACCCCGCTCTGCCGGTGCCCGCGATCAGACGCGGGCGAAGGTCGCCGTCGCCCGGCCCTTGAGAAAATGGCCCTGGCCCATGGTAGCGAAATCGAGGGCGAGGCCGGCGGCACCGTCGATCAGGTCCGTGATACTGCCGTGGCGCAGACCGTCGACGAGTTGAAGAGCGGGACCGACGAAGGGCACCAGGCCCGACAGGGATCTCAGCGCCGTCCCGAACTGGCCGGAGAAAAGCCCCTTCGCCGCGTCATAGACATTGCCGATGATCGGGATCGACCGCACCGCCTGCTCCAGGCTGCCCATGGCCAGGCCGTTGAGGACACCGAAGGGAATGCCGACGAGCGGCAGCTTACCGAGGATGTTGCCGGCGAGGCCGAGAACGCCCTTGGCCAGGCCCTTGAACCATCCGAACAGGCCGCCGGAGCTGGGCCTGAAGTCGCCGGCAACCGATATCCGGGCCTGCGCGCCGGACCGGGGCGTGAAATCCCCGTTGATGGAAAACTGCGCCGGTCGGCCCATGGCCTGCCCACCGCGCACGGAACCGGCGCCCGGCTGGGCCGCGGCCCGAGTCGCGCTGGACCAGTTGCCCGTGAGGACAGCATCGCCTCCGAAGCTGCGCAGGGTGAGATTGACGGCTATACTCATAATATATCTCCCAATGAAGCACCTCCCGCGCCACGATCACGGGACGAATATTGCCTTGCTCAGAAGAGCCCATATGAGTGGCGAGATCGACATCGAAGGATAGAAATTGTGTTTTCGCAGCAAGATCGCCGGAGATGCGTCACACATGGCCGATCTACGATCCACGCGCGCAAGGAATGACCGCCGCTCGATAACTGGACAACCGGCGTGGTTGATCTGTGGGCCGTCCGAATAGCCTGGAACGGGACCGTCCGCGCGGCAAAAAGGCCCGCTCAGGCCGGCCAGCTGCGCATCGCCAGGCGTCCGACCATCTGCAGCTCTGCACGCGAGACCCCGTCGCGGGCCTGAACCGTCAGGCCCTGCAGCACCGTTTCAAGGAAACGGGCGAGCGCCGCCGCATCAGTGTTGGCCGGCAGTTCGCCGGCCGCGATGCCCTTGCGGATCCGCGCCTCAAACTGATCGACGTGACTGGCCCGCATCTCGGCGAGGGCCGTGCGAACGGAGGTCGCAGCGGGAGAGCAGTGCGTCGCCGCCGTCGCGACCATGCAGCCGGCCGGCTGACCTTCGCGGGTCAATTCATGCGCTGCAGCCTCGAAAAGCCGCTCGAAGGCCGTGCGCACCGGGATATCCTCGGCGAGGATGCGCGCGGTATAGCTGCCGGGCCCCTCGAGGTAGCGGTCCAGCGCGGCCTCGTAGAGCTTCTCCTTGTTGCCGAAACAGGCGTAGAGGCTGGAGGGGCTGAGACACATCGCCCCGGCGAGGTCGTCCATCGAGGTCGCCTCGTAGCCCCGGTCCCAGAACAGGACCATGGCCGCATCCAGCGCCGCCTCCCGGTCGAAGCAGCGCGGACGCCCGCGCGGGCGCTTCTCCGCTGTCACGTCATTTTCTGGAACCATCGTTCTATAAATTCTTGACGGACCCTGTTCGGCTGCCTAACTGTGTGTGCATTGTGGAGCAATCGCTCCATTAATTAATATGCGGCACCGGCGCGGCAAGGCGCAAGTGGCCGCAGCATCGAAGAGGTCCCGCACCGCTGCAGCCGGCGCCCCTCGCGCCTTCCATCAAAGTCCCCTTTCATTCCGGAGCTGGATTCATGTCCACTGCCCCAACGGGAACCGCTTGCCTCGATTCAGTCCTTGCGCCAACCGTACGCCACTGGCTCGCCGCCGGCTCGGTTGGCACCGCCGCCTTCGCGCTCGTGACCGCCGAGTTCCTGCCCGTTGGCCTGTTGCCGGCCATGGCCGCCGATATCGGCATCAGCGAGGGCCAGGCCGGCCTCATGGTCACCATGGCGGGCGTGCTCGGCGCCCTTGCCGCTCCCACGGTAACGGTGGGCGCCGGACGGCTCGACCGACGCAACGTCCTCATGGTCCTCGTCGGCCTCCTCGTTGCCTCCAACCTGATCGTCGCGCTGTCCACCTCCTACCCCCTCGTTCTCCTCGGCCGGCTGCTGCTCGGCATCGGCGTCGGCGGCTTCTGGTGCATCGGCGTCGCCATCGGCCCGCGGGTCATGCCCGAGCCCACAGGCACGCGCGGCACCGCCATCATCTTCGCCGGGATTTCGCTCGGCACGGTCGCGGGCGTGCCGGCAGGGACCTTCATCGGTGATGTCCTGGGCTGGCGCGCGGCCTTCGCGGCCGCGGCGGGGATCGGGGTCGCGGTGCTCGTCGCGCAGGCGCTGCTACTGCCGGCGCTGCCGCCCCAGCGCGCCATCCGCTGGCGCGACCTGCCGGCGCTGCTCCACGTGCCGAAGGCGCGCATCGGGCTTCTGGCCGCTTTCTTCATGTTCGGCGGCCAGTTCTTCGCCTATACCTACATCGCGCCTTATCTCGTCCAGATCACAGGGCTCGGCTCGGGCATGGTCACGGGCCTGCTGCTCGCCTATGGCACAGCCGGCTTCTTCGGCAATGTCGCGGGCAGCTGGGTGGCCGGGAAGGATGCGCGCACCGCCGTCGCCGCCACGGCCCTCGTCCTCGGCGCCTCGGCGCTGGCACTTGCCGCCTTCGGCGCGATCCCCATGGCCGCCATCGCCATCATCGTCGTCTGGGGGCTGGCCTTCGGCGCATTGCCCATTGCGACCCAGACCTTCATGTTCCGCGCCGCCTCCGAGGCGCTGGAGACCGGCGCCGCCCTGCTCGTGTCGCTGATCCAGGTTGCGATCGCCCTCGGTGCCACCGTCGGGGGCCTGACCGTCGACGGTCTCGGCCTCGTCAGCACCATGGTGGCGGGCGGCATCGTCATGATGCTCGGGGCGCCTGTGATCGCGATGCTCGGGCGCGAGCGCAGGGTCGCGGCCGCCGTTCCGCACTGAGAGCCCGACGCTGCACCAGCCCGGCATCCTGGTGCCGGGCCGGTGTGGCCGGTCACTTCCACCCCAGGTGCCGCTCGACCTGGTAGAGGAGATGCAGCACGACAGTGCCGACGAGGGTCGCGAAGATGGCGATGATCCAGAAGCCGAGGCCGACCGACAGGCCGATGGCCGCTGCGAGCCATACGCCCGCGCCGGTCGTCAGCCCATGCACCTCGCCCTTGGCGAAGACGATCAGCCCGGCGGCGAGGAAGGCGACGCCGGCCGTCACGGCCTCCACCACGCGCAGGGGGTCGGATCTCACCTGGTCGATGTCATAGATCGGCGCGCGAACGACCTCGCCAGCGAGCAGTCCGAAGACTGCGGCGGCAAGGCCGACAAGAAGATGCGTGCGCAGCCCCGCCGGCCGGCCACGCATCTCGCGCTCGATGCCGATGACGGTGACGCACAGAAGCGCCCCGCAAATGCGCGCGAGGATAACGTGATATGGCACCGCTGTGCGCGGCAGAATATCGGCCAGGATGTCAGCGAGCGCCTGCTCCAAGTCGCCCTCCGTTCCCGTTCGCTTGTCCCCGGCCGTCAGGACTTTGAGGCGTGCTCGGGCTTGCCCCTGCGGGAGGTGGACGCCATCTCGCGCAGCTCGCGCTCCGACATGGACTCGACCATGCTCTTCGCAGCGCCCTTGAGCTCGCTCTTCTTCTTCTCGCCGCGCTTGGCGGCGAGCGCCGCGCCCGCGGCCTTCTGCTGGGCTTTCGATTTCGCCGGCATGACGATCTCCTTTCGTGGCCGCTCACTGAGCCCCGCTGCTCCAACCCGCAGGGCATACCGCCGGTTCCGGCCGGCGCAGGTGAGAAGCCGTGACAAAGGGCGGCTGAAGCCGCCCTTTGTCGGGCCGGTGCAGAGAAGCCGTCAGGCAGCCCGCTGGGCCCTGCTGTTCGCGTCCTTCTCGGCGAGCTTCGTGAGCATCTCGTCGGTCTGCGCTTCTTCCTTCAGCGTCTCGTCGAGGAGCTTCGCCGCATCGTTCATGCCGAGTTCCTGGGCCCAGCGCCGGAGCGTGCCGTAACGCGTGATCTCGTAATGCTCGGCGGCCTGGGCCGCGGCGATCAGGCCGGCGTCGAGAGCGGGCGTGTCCTTGTACTCGGAGAGCACCTCCTCTCCTTCCTCGATGATACCGTCGATCGCAGGGCAGGTCTTGCCACGTGCCGTCTTGCCGCAGATCTCGAACACCTGCTGCAGGCGCGCGACATGGCCCTCGGTTTCTTCGCGATGCTGCTGGAACGCCGCCTTGAGCTCCTCGGCGCTGGCCCCGCGCGCGAGCTTCGGCAAGGCCTTTAAGAGCTGCCGCTCGACATAGTAGATGTCCCTGAGGCCTTCATAGAAAAGATCGTCCAGCGTCTTGTTCTTCATGGGTCTGCTCCTTCCATCGGCCGCCGAACGGCGGATGCGGGCCGAACCGCATCGCAGACGGTTTGTTCCGCGCCCGGTGAAAGGCCGCGGCGCGCGCCGGCACCTATGGCTCGGCCATTTCCGCGAGCAGGCCGGCAGCCCGCGCGGCATTCTCCACCGCGCGGCGAGCACCTTCCGGCGCACGGAAACCATCGACGGCGTCCCGGCAGGCGGCGCAGGCGCGCAGGTAGGCGTTGTCGCGCTCGCCCGGCCAGTCGCGCTCGAGGAACTCGAGGGCTTCCCAGGCACTGCAGGCCACGAAGATGCCGGTTTCACCAGCGCGCAGCTTGACGGGAACGCGAAACGGACGATGGCCCACGTCTCTTCTCCTTCTTCTTGAGGCCCAGGGGTCCGAACCGCATCGGTCGACGCGGCCCATCGAAACGCATACGCGTGAGGTTTGTTCCCGTCCGGCCAAGCCTGAAGGCCCGCGAACTGATGCAAGATGAATGCCAGTTTGCTGGAATCGCCCAGCGACCGCTCCGGTCGATGCGCACCGGCCTGATCGGCTTGGCCCGGCTGGGCGGTCTTGTGCACCGGGACGGGACTACCGTCGTGGCCGTGCCGGCCGGCATGCTGGCCCATCGTGCACCTGCAGGCAGGCGACACGCGCGATCAGCAGGCTTTGAACCGCGCGCGCGGGCGGCTACTAAGGCCAGGCCTCCACCATGCGGGAGCGGCTTTTGGCTCGCCTCACCGGAATTCTCGCACGCGTCGCCATCGGCGCAGCCGTCCTCCTGGTCTCCGTCTGGGCGGCGCTCGCCCTGTGGTACCGCCTGTCTCTGCCCGAGGAGGCGCGGCTCCTCGCCGCCGGCGCTTTCGGCCTCCTCGGCCTTGCGACGATCGTCGCCCTCGTGCGACGGCGCGCCGCCGCCGCGAGCCTCTTCGCGCTCGCCGTCGCCGGCGTCTTCGTCTGGTGGACGAGCATCGTGCCGCCCGCGGATGCGGACTGGTCGCCGGACGTCGCCCGCCAGGTCACGGGAGCCGTCGACGGCTCGGTGCTGAGCCTGACGGGCGTGCGCAATTTCGACTGGCGCGGCGAAGACGACTTCACGCCCGCTTGGGAGACGCGGCGCTATGACCTCGACCAGTTGCGCACGCTCGACATGTTCATGTCCTACTGGGCCGGGCCGAGCATGGCGCACATGATCCTGAGCTTCGGCTTTGCCGACGGCCGGTACCTCGCCTGGTCGGTCGAGGTGCGCCGGCGCAGGGGCGGCGGCTTCTCGCCCATCGCCGATCTCTTCAAGAGCAACACCCTCGTGCTCGTCGCCGCCGAGGAGCGCGACGTCATCGGCGTGCGCACTAACATCCGCGGCGAGGACGTGCAGCGCTACCGCCTCGACATCCCGCAGGAGATGATCCGGGCGCTCCTGCTGCAATATGTTGCCGACGCCAATGCGCTCGCCACGCGACCGACCTTCTACAATTCCCTGACCAGCAACTGCACGACGACCGTGGTGCGCATGGCGCGCGCCCTGGGCGACGTGCTGCCGGCCGACTGGCGGCTCATCGTCAACGGTTACCTGCCCGAATATGCCTATGACATGGGTGCCCTCGACAGCAGCCGGCCGATGGCGGAACTGCGCGCGGAGGCGCGCATCAGCCCCAGGGCCCTCGCGGCGGGACTGACGTCCTCCTTCTCGCAGGACATCCGTCAGCCGTGAACGGCGCCGTCCGCCCCCCTCGCGGTCCGGGCGATCGATGCTATAGCTGCCGCACGAACGCTCGAGAGAGGCCGGAATGGCGCGCGAAATCACGATCTACGGCATCAAGAACTGCGACACGATGAAGAAGGCGCGCGCCTGGCTCGAGGCCCGGGACGTCGCCCACGCCTTCCACGACTACAGGAGTGCCGGCATCGATCGCGAGCGGCTCACGGACTGGGTCCGGCAGGCCGGCTGGGAGAAGCTCCTCAACCGCGCCGGCACCACATTCCGCAAGCTGCCCGGCGCCGACAAGGAAGGGCTGGACGAGGCGAAGGCCGTCGGCCTGATGCTGGCCAATCCGTCATTGATCAAGCGGCCGGTACTGGACATCGACGGCAGGATCGTAGTGGGCTTCAGCCCGGCCGGCTACGAATCCGCGCTCGCATAGGCCGGCCGGGCCGGGGCGCCCTCCGCCGGCGCCTCCACCGGTGGCCGCCAACCACATCCACGGCCGGCAGCGCGCCGGACTACCCGGCAGGGCGACCGATGGTCGCCCTGTTTGTCCGCACCGCCCAGTGGCGTCACTTGGCAGCAGTCGAGGTGTTGAGCTTGTCGAACAGCACGGTCATGCGCTTGCCGCCGAGCCCCGGCAGCTTGACTGCCTTGGCGGCATCAAGGTTCGGCACCTCGTCACCGACCTGGATCAGCCCGACCATGCCCATGCCGACATGCGGCAGACACTTGTAGCCATAGAGGCCCGGCTTGTCGAAGGTGACGACGACCTCCTGCGAGAGCTTGCCCTTGAACGGCTCCACGCCCTCCGGGATCATGCCTGGGATGGTCTCGGCGTTGTGGCTCTTGTCCGTCGGCACGAACTTCACGGTATCGCCCGGCGCGATCTTCAGGAAGGCCGGCTCGAACACCATGGCCTGATTATCCGAACCCTTGTTGAGCATCTTCACCTCATGTTCGGCCGCCACGGCCGGCAGCGCCAGCATCAGGGCGCCGAAGGTCAGAAGCATGCGGGTCTTGCAGCGGTTCATCATATCGTCCTCAATCGTTTAGCCCGCCCCGGCGGGCGCGGCGGGGAGCCGCAGTCTCGCGATCTCCATTCACGACCGTCAGTCTAAGCACTTGATGCGGTGCACACTTTGCGCCGTATCAAACCGGAAGGTTCCGTCAGACCTGCCAGCCCTCGCGCTCGGGCAGCGGGCGCCCGGCCGCAAGCGCATCGGCGAAGGCGTGGTTGATGTCGCGGTGGATCGCCTCGTCCTCGCGCATGGCGACGAGCATGTCGGACAGGCGCGCGTCGTGCGGCAGGTTCCAGTAGCCCACGGCAAAGGCGGGGGCCGGCACGTTCTCCTCCTGCCCGGCTTCGAGGCGCCCGATCCGCCGTGAATAGTCGCGCACCGCCGCCTCGGCGAGATAGCCGGTCAGGCGATGGCCGGTGCGCGGCGAAACGAGGTGCAGCAGGAAGAAGGCGTTGTAGAAGAGCATCTGGGCCACGGCAATGAACAGTCGCTCGCCCGGTCCGGGCTGCTGCAGTGCGACGAAGGCCATGAGGTGGGCACGCTGGCTCTCCGCCTCGTCCATGAAGGCCCGCACCCAGCCGCGATCGTCGATCATGCGCCGCAGGCATTTGAGGTGAAGAAGCGTCGCCGCCACCATGGCCGGCACGGCGGCGACCGTCTCCAGCACGACCGCGCCGTCGCCGTAGCGGCGGCCGAAGAAGAGCGAGGCTGCCCCTTCCATGAGGCGGACGATGCCGGCCGCGATGCGATCGGCCACGCTCGCCGGCGTATGGTGGCGGGCAAAATCGCCCTTGTCGATCATCAGCATGCTCAGCCTGCCTCGTTCTGCGACCCGGTCGCGGCGGCGCGGCGGAAGGCCGCGCGGCACCTGCGCCACTGGCAGGATAGATGTCAAGCGCGGCGAATCTTTGCGGCGGATCAAAGCGCTGCCGGCGCGGTGGTGGCTGGATGCGCCCGGCCGCCGCCGGCGTCGGGGCGGCGCGAGGCGCTTAGGGACATGCACGGTACTGCGGAACAAGACATCCTGTGCCGGACCGACCTGTTCCGCGGCCTGTCCCCGGATTCGCTGCGGGCACTGCGCCGCAGCGCCACCCGCCGCCGGCTCGCGACGCAGGACCCCGTCTTCCACCAGGGCGATCGGGCGGAGACCTTCTATGTCGTCGCGGAGGGCCGCCTCCGGGTGACACAGACGACCGCCGACGGCCAGCAGGTCATCATCCGTTATGTCGGCCCGGCCGAGCTCGCCGGCCTAGCCGTCCTTGCCGGCGACGATCTTCATCCAAGCACGGCGACCGCCGTGGCGGACAGCGAGGTCATCGGCATCTCCCGCGCCGTCATCCGCGAGATCATGGCACGTCACCCGGAGGTGGCGATGAATGCCGTGTCCGTCATCGCGGCACGCTATCGCGAGATGCAACAGCGCCTGCGCGAGATGTCGACGCAGAATGTCGAGCGCCGCATCGCCCACACCATCCTGCGCCTAGCCCGGGAGGCCGGCCGGCGCACCGCACGTGGCATCGAGATCGCCTTCCCGCTCTCGCGCCAGGATCTCGCCGAGATGACGGGGACGACGCTGCACACCGTGAGCCGCACCCTGAGCGCCTGGGAAGGCCGCGGCCTCGTCGACAGCGGTCGCCGGCGCGTCGTCGTGCGCCGGCCCCATGAACTCGCCATGCTGGCGGATGCAGCGGGCTGAACCCGCTCACCACCGCTCCGACGCGAGGACCAGCGCACGGCTCGCGTCCTCCTTGTCGACAAGGCGGCGCAGGCGCGCCGCCACGCGCCGCCAGGCGCTCTGCTCGTCGAGCACCAGACGGATGCCGAGATTGGCCGGCGGACGGCCGACGGAGCAGCCCCCCGCCTTGGCGTCGCCGATGAAGTCCGACACATAGCCGCGATGGGCGCCGGCCACCGTCCGCACGCCGCAGTTGACGGTGGGCTTGCCGGCGAGCGCACCCTCCTCGTCGAGCCGGTAGCGGGCAAAGCAGGTGCTCGTCCAGTCCCAGACATTGCCGCCGATGTCGAGCACGCCGTGCTCGTTCGCGCCGAAGCTGCCGAAGGGTTGGGGCTCAGCCTCGGCCACGATCTCGCGGCGCGATTCCTCGTCGTAGCGGGCGAGCCAGCGATTGGCGACGTCGCCGCCCGGATCGTCGCTCACGGCATCGTCCACGAGGCGCGAACCGGCAGCATAGGACCATTCCTCGTCGCTCGGCAGGCGCCAGTTGCGGCCGGTCTTTTCCGACAGCCAGGCGGCATAATCGCTGGCGTCGTGCCAGGTGACGCCGACGACCGGCAGGTCGTCGCGCCCGACCGCCCCGCCGGGAGCCGGACGGCAGGCGCCGTCTGCAACGCAGCGCCCGTACTCGGCGGCGCTCACCTGCCGCTTCATGATCATCACGGGCTGCTCGACAGGCATCTCGATACGCGGGCCGTTGACCGGCCGCTTGCCGCGCATGAACTCCCCGGGCACGCGATAGTCGAAGCGCCCCGGCGCGATGTGCACGACGTCGGGCATGGCCAGTTCCGTTTCCGCCGCATCGGCCCGGACAGCGAGGCCGACGAGGGCAAGAGCGGTGCCGAGAAGAAGGGTGCGAAGAACGCAGCGCATGGCGGAATGATCCGGAAAGGGCGGGCCATCCCCAATGGAGGACGGCCCGCAGGGGTCAGTGAACCGCGGGAGCTGCCGCCCCATCGACGGCGCCGAGCTTATCGCCCGCGCCGATCGGCTCCGGCGGACGTACCTGCTTCATGAGGTCGTCGTCCCAGGTGCCGTCGACCTTGAAGTGCGCGGTCGCACCGAGTTCGAAGGCCTCGATGAGATTGTGGTTCACGTAGGCATAGACGCCGGGCTGCAGGAACTTGTAGAGCGCAGCCCCGGCCGAGCCGCCCCGAATGAACCATGTCTCGAGGTCCTTCTCGGGCGGGTTGGCGAACTTGCCGGTCTCCCAGACATAGTCGCCGTGGCCGCCGATGAGGTGGGGACGGGTGTCGCGATTGGCCTGCGAGTGCACGATGAGCACCTTCTCGCCTACCTTGGCCCTGAGCGCCTTCTCGCCAGTCAGGGCACCGACGGCGCCGTTGAAGACCACGTGCGTGGGGGTGAGCTTGCGCATCACCTCGATGGTGTCAGCATAGGAGTCGCCGACGGTCTCGTAGGTCTTGAACTTGCCGTTCTCGTCCCGCGGCACGTAGAAGTCGTTCTCGCCGACGTAATAGACCCGGTCGTAGGTCAGCGAATTGCCCTTCTCGTCCTTGAGACCATCGCGCGGCAGCACCATCACCGTGCCGCTCATGCCAGACACCACATGCCAGGGCACCATACCCTCGGGTGCGCAGTGGTAGACGAAGACGCCGGGGCGGGTTGCCTTCCAGCGCAGCACCACCTGCTCGCCGGGATGGATGAGGGTCAGCCCGCCGCCACCGAGCGCGCCGGTCGCGGAATGGAAGTCGATGTTGTGCGGCATGGTGTTGGTTTCGGGGTTGATCAGCGTCAGCTCGACGTAGTCACCCTCGTGCACCACCATCATCGGACCCGGCACCGAGCCGTTGAAGGTCATCGCCTGCAGCTTGGTGCCCTCGTTGTCGATGACGAGTTCCTTCTCCTCGACCTTCATCGTGAACTGGACGACCTTGGGCCCGTCCTTGGCCACCTGCTCGTGCGGGTGGACGAAGGGCGGAGCGACCAGCTCCACCTTCTGGCGCGGCATGTTGGACAGGTCGTCCGCCATGGCCGGCACCGCGACGGCGATGGCCGACATCGCCACACATGCCAGGATATTGCGCCGGGTGAACATGGTTTTCTCCGTTGCGTGTTGCCTTGTTCGATGAGGCAAGCCTCGCATGCAGGCCCCGCCGGAATTTGCGTATTCGCAACTTCCCCGGGGCCCGCGATCCGGATGTTTGTGCTGGCACAAAGAGCCCGGCGGGGAGCTCAGACCGCCGCCGCTGGAGGCGGGTTCTCGCCCGTCCATTCCACCCCGCCGCCCGGCAGGCCGAGGAGCGAGACGGCCCGCCGCGCCGTTGCGTCGACGACGTCGGAAACCGTCTGCGGCTTCATGTAGAAGGCGGGCACCGGCGGGGCGACGACGGCGCCAGCCTCGCTCACCGCTGCCATGGCCCGGATATGGCCGATGTGCAGCGGGCTCTCGCGCACAAGGAGCACGAGCCGGCGCCGCTCCTTCAGGTGCACGTCGGCGGCGCGCACCAGGAGGTTGTCGAGGATGCACCCGGCGAGCGCGCCCAGGGTGCGGATGGAGCAGGGCGCCACCACCATGCCGGCGGTGCGGAACGAGCCGCTGGCGATCGACGCGCCGATGTCCTCGCACGGATGACGGATGGACAGGCGCTCGATGCGTCCGAGGGCGTGGGGTCCGACCTCGTGGGCGAGCGTGCGCTCGCCGGAGCGGGTAACGACGCTGTGCACCTCGATGCCGCCGAGCCCGGCCAGCAGTTCGACGGCGCGCAGGCCGAGCGCCGCGCCCGAAGCGCCCGAGATGCCGACGACGATGCGCGTGCGCCCGTTCATGCGCCTCCCTCCTCGATGCCGAGACGCCGCCAGAGCGCGTCGACACGCGCCGCGACCGTCGGGTCCTGCCGGATGACGCGGCCCCATTCGCGCGCCGTCTCCGGCCCGATCTTGCCGGTGGCGTCGATGCCGAGCTTGCCGCCGAGGCCCGGCTTCGGCGAGGCGAAGTCGAGATAGTCGATGGGCGTGTCCGCGAGCTGCACGAGATCGCGCGAGGGGTCGGAGCGGGTCGAGACCGCCCACATCACCGCCGCCCAGTCGCGCACGTCGATGTCCTCATCGACGACGATGAGCATCTTCGTATAGGTGAACTGCGGCAGCATGGACCACAACCCCAGCATGAGCCGGCGCGCCTGGCCGGGATAGCGCTTGGCGATCGCCGCGACCGCGATGCGGTAGGAGCAGGCCTCGGGCGGCAGCCACAGGTCGACGATCTCGGGGAACTGGCGGCGCACCAGCGGCAGGAAAATCTCGTTGAGCGCCTCGCCGATGCGCGAGGGCTCGTCCGGCGGCCGGCCGGTATAGGTGGACAGGTAGATCGGCGCGCGTCGCATGGTGACGGCGGTGACATTGAGCACCGGGAAGTCCTCGACCGAATTGTAATAGCCGGTGTGGTCGCCGTAGGGCCCCTCGGGCGCCGTCTCCTCGGCCGAGACGAAGCCCTCGATCACGATCTCGGCTTCAGCCGGCACCATCAACGGGATGCTGACGCAAGGCGTAAGCCGTGGCCGCTCGCCGGCGATAAGGCCCGCAAAGCCCACCTCCGACACCGTCTCGGGCAGCGGCAGGACGGCGGACAGGATGAAGGCGGGATCGGCTCCGATGACCACGGCGACGGGCATGTCGCGCCCGCGGGAGCGCCACTGGTGGTGGTGCTTGGCCCCGCCGCGGTGGGCCAGCCAGCGCATGATGGCCCGGTCGCGGCCGATGACCTGCATGCGGTAGACCCCGACATTGACCGTGTCCTCCCCGGCATCCTCCGGCGGACGCGTGATGACGAGCGGCCAGGTAATGAGCGGCGCCGGCTCCCCCGGCCAGTGGGTCTGCACCGGCAGGAGGCCGAGGTCGATCGCCTCGCCGGTCAGCACCCGCTCCTGGACGGGAGCGCTCGCGACACGCCGCGGGCGCATGGCCATCACGGCGCGGGCGAGCGGCAGCTTGCCCATAGCCTCGCCGAGGCCACGCGGCGGGCGCGGCTCGCGCAGCTCCGCCAGCATCTCGCCGAGGCCGGCAAGGCCATTTCCGGGCGAACCGTCGTTGCGCCGCCCGAAGCCGAGGGCAACGCGCTCGACGGTGCCGAAGAGATTGACGAGCACGGGGATGTCCGACACCGCGCCGTCGGCCCGCACCGGCCGCTCGAAGAAGAGGGCCGGCCCGCCGGCCTCGAGCACGCGGCGATGGATCTCGGTCATGTCGTGGCAGATGGAGACGGGCTCGGCGATACGTCTGAGCTCGCCGCGCCCATCGAGATGGGCGAGGAAGGCGCGCAGGTCGCGGAAGGGGGGCTGTCGGCGCAGCGTCAAGGGCTGTCCTTCGGGCAAGCGTTGCGGATCCGCGGACAGCACAGCCCCGGCGCCCCGCCGTCTTTGTCCTGGCGCAAGAAGGGGCGCGGCGCCCGGGTGTATAGGGCGGCTGGAGGAGACCGACATGCCATCGGAACAACCTGCCCGGCGTGCCGCCGGGCACGAGGAAGCCGCCGCCGACACGCCCGGCCGGGTGCCGCTCGTCGTGCAGCTCGCGCTGCGGCCCTTGCCGCTCCTGCCGCTGCAGCCCATCCTCGCGGCGACGCTCAGGGCGGTCCTTGCCAATCATCCCGGCATCTTCGAGCGGCTCGGCCCGCACGCGGGCAAGCGCTTCGGCCTCGCGCCGACGGACCTGCCGCTCGCCTTCCTGCTCGAGACCCTGCCGCGCCGCCCGCGCATCACGGCGGTGCGGGCGCTGCCGGCCCGCCTAGACGTCACCATCCGCGGCTCGATCGCGGCCCTCATCGGGCTGGTCGACGGTGGCTATGACGGGGATGCGCTCTTCTTTTCGCGCGACCTCGTCGTCGAAGGCGACATGGAAGCGGTCGTCGCCCTGCGCAACGCGGTCGACGATGCGCAGATCGATCTTGTGCGCGAGGGCTGCGGCAGCCTCGGCCCCCTCGCCGCGCCCGCCGAGCGGCTGCTGCGCAGCCTACTGCCGCGCCCCGTCACCGACCCCGGAGCCATGCCATGGAACTGATCTGCCCGGCGGGAACGCCGGCCGCCCTGCGCGCCGCCGTCGATGCCGGCGCGGACGCCGTCTATTGCGGCTTTCGCGACGAGACCAACGCCCGCAACTTCCCCGGCCTCAACTTCTCCCGCGCCGAGATGGCCGAGGGCATCGCCTATGCCCATGCGCGGGGCGCCAAGGTGCTCGTCGCCATCAACACCTTTCCCCGTGCCGGCCAGCTCGGCCTCTGGCAAGGCGCGGTCGACGACGCCGTGGCGGCGGGGGCCGATGCGCTGATCCTCGCCGATGTCGGTCTCATCGCCTATGCCGCCGCGCGCCACCCGGCGCAGCGCCTGCACGTCTCGGTGCAGGCCGCAGCGGCGAACCCCGATGCCATCGCCTTCTATGTCGAGGCCTTCGGCGTGAAGCGGGTGGTACTGCCGCGCGTGTTGAGCGTGCCCGAAATCGCCGCCATTACCCGTGCGACAGCCTGCGAGACAGAAGTCTTCGTCTTCGGCGGTCTTTGCGTGATGGCCGAGGGGCGCTGCTCGCTCTCCTCGCATGCCACGGGCCAGTCGCCCAACATGCACGGCGTCTGCTCGCCGGCGAGCCACGTGAGTTACCGGGACGACGGCAATACGCTCGTCTCGCGCCTCGGCGACTTCACCATCAACAAGTTCGCCAAGGGCGAGCCGGCCGCCTACCCCACCCTGTGCAAGGGCCGCTTCCGCACCGGGATCGGCGCGGGCTACATCTTCGAGGAGCCGGTGAGCCTCGACGCGGTGGAAATGCTGCCGGGCCTGAAGAAGGCCGGCGTCACGGCGCTCAAGATCGAAGGTCGCCAGCGCGGCCGCGCCTATATCGCGAGCGTTGTCGCCTCCTTCCGTGCCGCACTTGCCGCCCTCGAGGCTGGCCGGCCGATCACCGGAGCCGGCCTCACGACCATGACCGAGGGCCAGACGACGACCGTCGGCGCCTATCGCAAGACTTGGCGCTAGACCAGGCGGCGCTGGATCGGCGCCGCGCTTTCGCAGCGAGGACTTCATGGAACTGACGCTCGGGCCCGTGCTCTTCAACTGGCAGGCGGACGACTGGCGCGACTTCTATTTCCGCATCGCGGACGAGGCTCCGGTCGAGACCGTCGTCGTCGGCGAGGTGGTCTGCTCGAAGCGCATGCCTTTCTTTGCGCGCCACCTGCCGACCGTGGCCGAGCGGCTGACCGCGGCGGGCAAAGAGGTGATCTTCGGCTCCTTGGCGCTCGTCGCCCTCGAGCGCGAGCGGCGGCAGATGGAGGAATTGGCGAAGAGCGAGGACCTGACGGTCGAGGCCAACGACGTCTCCGTGCTGCGCCATCTCGCCGGCCGGCCCCACGCCATCGGGCCCTTCGTGAACATCTACAACGAGGCGACCGCCGCCTTCTTCGCGTCACGCGGGGCACGGCGCATGTGCCTGCCGCCCGAACTGCCGGCGGCCTCCGTCGCCGCCATCGCGGCCGGGGTGCCGGAGGTGATGGTGGAGGTCTTCGCCTTCGGGCGCGTGCCACTCGCCATCTCGGCGCGCTGCTATCACGCCCGCCTCCACAAGCTGACCAAGGACAACTGCCGCTTCGTCTGCGAGAAGGATCCGGACGGCCTCGCCGTGGAGACGCTCGACAACGAGCCCTTCCTCACCGTCAACGGCGTGCAGACGCTGTCGCAAACGGTGACGAATCTCGTCGGCGACATCGACCTGCTGCGCTCGGCCGGCATCGGCGCGCTTCGCCTGTCGCCCCAGTGCTGCGACATGGTCGCCATCGCCCGACTGTTCCGCGAGGTCATCGACGGCCGGCGCGAAGCGCGTGAGGCCGAGGCCGCGCTCGCCGAGGTCTATCCCGGCGCGGTCTTCGCCAATGGCTTCGTGCATGCTGAGCCGGGCGTGCGGCGCGTGGGGGCATAGGGCTGAGGGAGACGGACCAATGGCCGAGGCGAAGCGCCGCGACGAGACCGAGGTACTGCTGAGCCGACTCTCGGCCATCCTCACCCGGCTCGACATCGACTGCACATGCCGCGAGACGCTGAACGGCGCCATCGACCGCTTTGCCCGCCTCGAGGTGCGGCGCCTCGCCCGCCGACGGCTGGCCGAGGCGCGCGACTGCAAGGACCGCATCGGCGCCATCCTTCATCTCCTCTCGGAGCTCGACCAGATTACCGAGGGCGAGAGCGACCGCTCGGTCTTCGCCGAGATGGCGCTGCTCTTCGACGAGATTGCCGCCTCCGCCGCGGGAGGCGCCGCCGCATTGCGCCGCATCGAAGCGTAAGGCCTCAGCCGCCGAGGCGCGGACGCGTCAGCACGGGCCAGTAGACGAGCCCGAAGCCGAGGAAGGCGAGCGCCCATGAAAGCCCCGCCGTATGGATCAGCGGCGTATAGAAAGCCGGCAAATAAGCCGCGCCGATGCGGGCCAGAGTGGCGAGGACTACAAGGCAATATATGGCCTGCGTCGCAGCGGACGCGACAAGCGCCCGGCCGGTGTGGCCGAGGCTGGCGCGCGTCATGACCGCGAGCGTCATGGCGCCCACCGCCCCGCCCGTCCAGGCGTGGATGCCGGCCTCGGCGGGCACACCCGTCAGCGCCGCGATGCCGACGAGGAGGAAGCCGAGCGGCACGAACAGATAAGCGACGTGCAGGATGAGCACGAGCCGGTCGCGCGCCGTCCTTTCCCCCGCCCAGCGCGCCAGCCGCACGGCCTGCAGGAGACTGCCGAGGACCAGGAGCGTGCCCGGTACGGGCCCCTCCGGCACGGCCACCCACAGCGCGAGCGCCAGGACGCTCGCAATCATAGACACGACGTCGTAGCGGTTGAAGGCGACGGGCAGGCGGCCCGGATTTTCTCGCGCCAGCCAGTTGCGTGTGAAGCTCGGCACGATGCGCCCGCCGATGAGCATGATGAGCGCGATCGACACCGCCGTGCCCATGCGCGCACCATACTGCGCGATACCGAAGAGAGCCGCCTCCACATGGAAGACGACATTGCCGGCGAAGAGGAGGCCGACCGCGATGAGGACCTTCAGGTTGCGCCAGTTGCTGCCGGCGATGATCTCGCGCGCCGTAGCGAGCGCGACGAGGAGGAGGAAGCTGCAGTCGACGATCGCGGCCGGCCACGCGCCCCATAGCGCCGATCCGGTCACGGCGATGCGCCCGGCGATCCAGGCGGCCACGAGCACCGCGAGGGGCTTTCCCTGGATGGGCAAGCGCCCCGTCCAGTTCGGCACGGCCGTGAGCAGGAAGCCGGTGACGATGGCCGCGACATAGCCGAAGAGCATCTCGTGCACGTGCCAGTCGCGCGGGGAGAAGGCGGTCGCGAACTCCAGCTGGCCGTGGAACATCGGCACCCAGGCGAGGATGGCGAGGCCGGCGTAGATCGCCCCGAGGAGGAAGAAGGGCCGGAAGCCGTAGGAAAGGAGAGCCGGGCCGGTGTAGCGGCGCAGGCGCGGGATGGCGTTCATCGCTCGCTCGTTCGTCAGGAGGAAGGGCGCGGGGGGCAGATCGGCGGCCGTGACGCTGCCGGGTGCTGCCGCGAGTTGCAGCGATGATATCCGCCAAGCCGCCCGGCCCGATTTGATCCATGACAAAGACTCTGCCTGTCCAGGGCGCTTTAGCCTGACGATGACGGAGCCGCGCCTCCTCCGCGGCGGCCCCGGAATGGAGCATGCTATGACGAGCGTCGACCCATCAGTGATTGCGGACGTGCCGCTCTTTGCCGGTCTCTCGCGGGCCGAGCATGAGGACATGCTGCGCGACGCGAAGGCAATCCGCGTCGCCAAGGGGCGCCCGGTCTTCGCCCAGGGCGAGGCGGCACATTCCTTTTTCGTCCTCGTCCACGGCCACCTGCGTGTCATGAAGCTGACACCGGACGGGCAGCAGGTCGTCGTACGCTTCGTGGTGCCGGGCGAGATCTTCGGCGTCGCATGCGCCATCGGCTGCAAGACCTATCCGGCAACCGCATCAGCCGTCATCGACAGCGTCGTGCTGGTCTGGCCCTCGGCCGTCTGGCCCGAACTGATCGCCCGCTGGCCGGCGCTGGCGAGCCGCGCCATGCACGCCATCGGCGGCCGCCTGCAGGAAGCACACACCCGTGTCGTCGAGATGTCGACCCGTCAGGTGGAGCAGCGCGTCGCCCATGCCCTCCTGCGCCTCGTGCAGCAAGCCGGCCGCAAGCTCGACAAGGGCGTGGAGATCGCCTTTCCCATCACCCGGCAGGACGTGGCCGAGATGACCGGCACGACCCTGCACACGGTGAGCCGCATCCTCAGCGCCTGGGAGGAGCGCGGCCTCGTCGAGGGCGGACGCCAGCGCATCGTGGTGCGCGAGCCGCACCAGCTCTTCATCCTCGCCGAAAGCAGCCCCGGCGCCTCCGCCTGAACGCTTAGGACGCGCAGCCGCAGCCGCAGCCGCAGCTCTCTCTGCACGGCTCGGCCGCGAGCGCACGCAGTGCGGCGAGGAAGACCGGCAGCTCGACGCCATGCTCGCGGCAGGCCTCCTCGACCGTGTGGAAGCAGCCGATCGGGCAGCCGACGCAATGCATGCGCTGTTCGAGAAAGGCCCGGATGGTCGCCGGCCAGCGGCGCATCACCTCGTCCACATAGTCGCTCGCCTCGATGGTCATGGCGTCGTTCCCGGATGCATGCCGCATCATTGCGTTACGAAGAGCATCACGGCGATGGCGACCGAGGCCGCCACAGCCGCGAGCGTCGCGCCGCCGCGCAGGGCGCCCATGCGATGGAGCGCGAGGGCGAAGATGACGATGAGGGGAGCGGCCACCGTCAGGCCGATCTGCGCCTCGCTCATGCGATGTTCACCCCGTTTGCTCGATGCGACGGCACCATCATGCCCCGGCGCGCACGGCCGGTTTTTGTCCCAGCGCAACGAGCCGGCGCGCAGCGAGCGTCTACCAACCATCCGGACGGAGGAACCGGAGCAATGACGCAGCTGGACGTCGAGGAGCATGCCGCGACAGCCTTGCCGGAAGCGGGCTGGGGGCCTCTTGCGGGCCTGCCTGGCCATCCCATGATGTGGGTTCTGATCGCGAGCGAACTCGCCGTCTTCGGCGCCCTCATCGTCGCCTTCGGCATCGCGGGCGCGCTCGAACCGGACCTGTTCGCCGCCGGCCGCGCTCGCCTCGATCCCCTCCTCGGCGGTATCAACACGCTCGTCCTCGTCACGAGCGGCTTCCTTGCCGCGATGGCCGTCGACGCAGCCGATGCGGGGCGCCGGCGTACCGCGCGCCTTCATGTCGCCGGCGCGATTATCCTCGGCGGTCTCTTCGTCATCGTGAAGCTAATCGAGTATCAGGCGAAATTGGCGGCCGGCATCGGCATCGAGACCGACCGCTTCTTCACGCTCTATTTCCTCGTCACCGGCTTCCATCTGCTGCACGTTTTGCTCGGCATGGTCATCCTCGCCGCGGTCGCGGTGACCGATGCGGACCTGCGCACCGGCACCGCCTTCTGGCACATGGTCGACCTCGTCTGGGTCGTCCTCTACCCTCTCGTCTATCTCGCCGGATGACAGTGATGCGCTCCTCGCCCGTCCGCATCTGGCTCGTCCTCGTCGTCCTGACGCTCGCAACGATCGCAGTAGGCCTGCCAGCCACCGCCGCGCCCTGGCTCGCGGGCCTCGTCGTACTCGGCCTCGCTCTCGCCAAGGGTCGGCTCATCGTGCTTGACTTCCTCGAACTGCAGCGCGCGCCACGGCTCTGGCGCGGCCTCGTCATGGCCTGGCTCTGGGGCGTGACGGGCCTTGCCGTCCTCGCCGGCCTCATCCCGCTTCTCCTTGCCGCCTGAGAAGCGGCTGAGGTGCTCGTCCTCCGGCGGACAAGCGCCGGCCGCGATCAGTTCCCTCGGGCCGAGAGTCGGATGACATTCCAGGACGCCGGCGCCAGTCGCACCCGCACGCGATCCCCCGTGATCTCGACGCCTTCGAGAGATGCGGGCTTGATCTCGTCCGGACGGTCCTTCGTGTTCGTCGCCTTGAGATCGCCGTGGTGCAGCTCGTGGGCCTCGCCCAGTGAGAGCGCGCCGAACCCGCGAACCTGTGTTTCGACTGTAAGCGTTTCCGTGAGATTCCGGTTGAGGGCGAAGAGAGTCACGGTGCCCTCGTCGAGGTTGTCGACGACAGCGAGCTTGAGATAGGGGACATCCGGCATCGGAAAGCTCAGCTCGGACGTGCCGCGCGGATCGTAGTAGACGGTGGTATAGACCGGCGATGACACGCGGGTCTGAAGCACGCGCCCGCGCCCGAACCTGCTCATGTCACGGAAGGGATAGAAGATCGACTGTCGCCACGCTGGCCCGCCCGTCTCGGTCATGATCGGGGCGATGGCATTGACGAGTTGCGCGAGGCAGGCGCTCTTCACGCGGTCGGCGTGGTTGAGCAGCGACAGGCAGGCGCCGCCGAAGGCGAGCGCATCCTGCATGTCATACACCTCCTCGAGGATCGGCGGGGCCACCGGCCAGCCGAGCTTGGTGCGCCCCTCGTTCTTGCGGCGGGTGCGGTACCAGACGTTCCACTCGTCGAAGCTCAGCATGATGCGCTTGGCGGAACGGCGTCGGGCGGCCACCGCATCGGCGATGGCGACCACCTCCTCGATGAAGCTGTCCATCAGGTCCGCACTCGCGAGGAAGGACGGCGTGTCGTCGGCGTAGTTGTTGAGATAGGTGTGGAGCGAGATGAATTCGACATGGTCGAAGCAATGCTCCAGCACCGTGTCCTCCCAGCTGCCGAAGGTTGGCATGTTGCGCGAGGAGGAGCCGCAGGCGGCAAGCTCGATCGTGGGGTCGATCCACTTCATCAGCTTGGCTGCCTCGGTGGCGATGCGGCCGTATTCCGTCGCCGTCTTCATCTCCATCTGCCAGGGGCCGTCCATCTCGTTGCCGAGACACCAGAACTTCACACCGTGCGGCTTCTCCCAGCCATGGGCACGCCTGAGGTCCGATAGTTCCGTTCCACCGGGGAAGTTGCAGTATTCGAGGAGTCGACGGGCATCGTCCGGGCCGCGGGTGCCGAGATTGACGGCGAGCATCGGCTCGACGTCCGCAGCCCGGCACCAGTCCATGAACTCGTTGGTGCCGAAGGTATTGGGCTCGGTCGACATCCAGGCGAGGTCGAGCCGGCGCGGCCGCTTCTCGACGGGCCCGACCCCGTCCTCCCAATTGTAGCCCGAGACGAAATTGCCGCCCGGATAGCGGATGATCGTCGGCGCGAGCTCCCGCACGAGGGCGAGCACGTCGCCGCGGAAGCCACGCTCGTCCGCCGTGGGGTGGCCTGGTTCGTAGATGCCGCCGTAGACGCAGCGCCCGAGGTGCTCGACGAAAGCACCGAACAGGCGGGGATCGGTGTCCCCGATGACGAAGTCGCGATCGACGATGACGTGAGCTTCTTTCATGATGGCTCCAGGGATCGGCAGGAGTGAATGTTCAGCGCAAGGAAGGCTGGATGGCCTCGGCGTCGAGCCCCGTTCCGCGCCATGCGCCGTCGACGGACAGGACGGCCTCGCGCAGCCGGATCGAATACGGATGTCGGGGGGCGGCGAGGACCTGTCGCGCATCGCCGGCTTCCACCACCTCGCCGGTCTGCATGATGATGAGGCGGTCGCTGATGTAATAGGCGGTGGCGAGGTC
Source organism: Chelatococcus sambhunathii (assembly GCF_001418005.1). Lineage (GTDB taxonomy): Bacteria > Pseudomonadota > Alphaproteobacteria > Rhizobiales > Beijerinckiaceae > Chelatococcus_A > Chelatococcus_A sambhunathii. Next base: position 208,733 of record NZ_LIOL01000003.1, read on the forward strand.
GTGGGTGATGTAGATGATCGACACCCCGAGATCGTCCCTCAGCATGCGGAAGAGGTTGATCACGGTCATGCGCAGCGAGGCGTCGATCATCGAAACCGGCTCGTCCGCCACGATCAGCGAGGGGCTGGACACGAGCGCACGGGCGATGGCGATGCGCTGCAGCTGCCCGCCCGACATCTCGTGCGGAAAGCGGCCGCTGACCTCCGCGAGCGACAGGCCCACCTTGTGCAGCGCGTCGTCCACACGCGTCTCGCGCGCCTCCTTCGTGCGGCAGCCGGAGAAGACCTCGGCGGCGGTGTAGAGATAGCGGTCGACGGGCTTCAGCGGGTTGAAGGCGTCGAACGGGTTCTGGAAGATTGCCTGGACGCGGCTCATGAAGGCCACCCGGTCGCGCCGGCTGCGGATGTGGGCAAGGTCGCGCCCCTCGAAGCGGATGCTCCCGCCGGTGGGCCGGGCCGTGTTCAGGATCATGCTGGCGAGCGTCGACTTGCCGCTGCCGGATTCGCCGATGATGGTGAAGACTTCGGGCCGGTCGGCATCCAGCGAGAAGCTGACGTTGCGCACCGCGCGCTTCATGCGGCGCGAGAACAGCCCGCGGCCGGCGAAGGTCTTGCTGACATTGTCGACATCGAGAAGGTTCGGCTTCACGGGCGTACCTCCTCCATCGCGGGTGCCACGGCATCGGGCGATGCCGTGACGACGTGGCAGGCCACCCGGCGGCCCGGGGCGACGGCAACCATGGGCGGCGCCTCCCGGCGGCAGATGTCGATCGCCAGTGGGCAGCGCGGGTGGAACCGGCAACCGCTCAGCGGCGCGGCGAGATTGGGCGGCGAGCCTTCCAGTCCCTTCTTCGGCGTGTCGTCGCCGATCTGCGGCAGGCTCGAAATGAGGTGACGGGTATAAGGATGCAGCGGCTGGCGGAAGAGATCGCGCGTGCGCCCCTCCTCCACTAGCCGGCCAGCATACATGATGCCGAGCCGATCCGTCAGGTTGGCGTGCACGGCCATGTCGTGTGTGACGAACAGGACCGAGGAGCCGAGCTCGCGCTGGATGCCCCGAAGCATTGCAAGGACGCCCTTCTGCACGATGACGTCGAGCGCCGTGGTCGGCTCGTCGGCGATGATGAACTCCGGCCCGCAGACCGTGGCCAGTGCGATCGCAACCCGCTGGCGCATGCCTCCCGACAGCTCGTGCGGATAGGCGTCGAGCACCGATCTTTCGAGATGCAGGCGCTCGAGGTGACGCCCGATGCGCTCGGCAAAGGCTGCCCCCTTCTCGGGCACGTGCGGCAAGGCGAAATCGGTGAAGGAGTGCCGGATCCGCCGTACCGGGTTCAGCACGCTCATCGAGCCCTGCATGATGTAGGATAGGCGCTTCCAGCGGATCTCGCCCAGTTCGCGCGGGGTGAGGCGATAGATGTCGCGCGTTCCGTCGGAAAAATTGAAGCACACCGACCCCGTCTCGACCGCCAGCGGCGGGCGGATGGCGCCGGCGATGGTCTTGATCAGCGTGCTCTTGCCGGAGCTTGACTCGCCAGCGAGCCCATAGATCTCATTGCGGCCGATGGCGAAGGTGACATCATCGACGGCCCGCACCTCGCGGTCGATGCCGAAGAGCTTGAGTCGGTAATAGGCCTTGAGGCGGTCGACCGACAGGAGCGGGATTGCCGCGTCGTCCTCGGCAGCGGCGGATGCGGCCGCAGGGTGCAGCAGGGTCATGCCTGGCCTCCCAGGCGGCTGAGGCGGCTGCGCGGATCGATGTATTCGTTCATCGAGATGGCCAGCAGGAACAGCCCGATGAAGAGCAGCACCACGAGGGCGATGGGAAAAGCCACCCACCACCAGATGCCGGACACGAGCGCCGTGTGCTGGTTGGCCCAGTAGATCATACCGCCGATGGTCGGGGTGTTGATGTCGGTGAAGCCGAGCACCGACAGCGTCACCTCGATGCCGATCGACCAGTTGATGTTGTTGAGCGTGGTCGAGAAGACGATCGGCAGCACGAACGGCAGATGCTCCTGCCAGACGATCCGGCCGGTGCCCATGCCCGAGAACACCGCCTGGCGCGTGAATTCGCGCGTGCGCAGGCTCATGGCGATAGAGCGGATGAGGCGCGCGTCATATGCCCAGCCAAGCAGGGCGACGATCAGCGCGAGCAGGCCCCAGGTCATCTGGTCGCGCATGATGAAGTAGAAGAGGACAAGGATCGGGAAGAGCGGGATGACGACGAATGTGTCGTTGAGCGACATGAGCACCCGGTCGACCCAGCCGCCGCGATAGCCGGAGACGAGGCCGACGCATAGCGAGATGACGCGGCTGATGACGGCCACCACGATGCCGAACAGCAGCGTGTTGCGGATGGCGAAGGTCAACTGCCAGAAGACGTCTTGGCCGCGCGAGGTGGTGCCGAACGGATGTTGCCATGATGGCGGCAGGTCCGGCGGCACAACATAGACGTCGAGCGGCGGATAGGGCGAGAAGAAGGAACTCGCGGCGACCGCCACGACGATGAGGACGAGCAGCAGTCCGGTAGCGAATTCCTTGTTGTAGTAGAACAGGTCGCGCAGGACCTTCAGCGTGTTCATCAGGCTGCCTCCACGCGCGGATCGATCAGGGGATAGAGGAGGTCGATCAGGAGGACCATAGTTGACACGCCAAGGATCGAGATGGTCGTGATGCCGAGAACGAGGCTGTAGTCGCCGGCATGGACCGCGCTGATGAGGAGCGAGCCGATGCCGGGATAGCCGAAGACCTGCTCCGTGATGATCGCGCCGTTGAAGATGGCGCCGAGCTGGAGGGCAAGGCCGGTGACTTGGGGGCCGATGGCATTGCGCATCACGTAGTGCCGCAGGATCTTGCCGCGCCGGACGCCGGCAAGTTCCGCATAGGTGACGTAATCTTCCGTAACGATGTTGGAGACCAGCGAGCGCATGCCCATGAACCATCCGCCGATGCCGGCCGCCATGAGCGAGAGCACGGGCAGGATGGAATGAATGACGACGTCGAGCGCGAAGCCGACGACGTCGGTGCGGTCGGCCGCCATCGAGGCCCCGCCGCTGATCGGGAGGATCGGCCACAGATAGCCGAAGGCGAGCAGCATCACGAAGGCCACGACGTAGTAGGGAACAGGGTGCAGCCCCGCGGTGACGACGCCGAAGGCCCTCAGGACGCGGTTCTCGCGATAGTAGCCGGCAAGACCGCCAAGCAGGTTGCCGAGGAACCAGGTGAGCAAGGTCGATACGAGCAGCAGCCCGACCGTCCAGGGCAGCGCCCGCAGGATGAGTTCCGAGACCGGCGTGGGAAAGGCCGAGAGGGATGGCCCGAAATCACCCACCAGCACCCGCTGCCAGAACGACAGATACTGCTGCCACGGCGAGCCCTCGAGCCCGTAGAGCTCGCTGAGCGAGCGGCGCATCATCTCGATGGCTTCAGGGCTCGTGCTGCCGTAAGCGGTCGCCGCCGAGATTGTCTGCTCGACCGGGTTGATCGGCGTGCTGTGGGTCACGACGTAGGCGATGTTGATGCCCACGAAGACCACGACGGCGAACTGCAGCAGACGTTTCGACAGATAGGTCAGGTAAGGCTTCATGGACCATCCCTCGGCGCTGTCCGGGACGGGCGCTGGCCCGTCCCGCTTGCCGTCACTTGCCGGTCGGCTTCAGCCTGACCATCATGGCGCGTGAGTTGCCCCAGTTGGGGACGGGATTGGCGTATGGGTCCTCCGCCGTCGGGTAGCCGGTCCAGTAGGTCTCGTCCATGGCCGTGAAGACGTTGTAGGCCATGAGCGGGATGATCGGCATCTCGCGCACCATGAGCTTCACGTACTCACGGCCAAGCTCGACGGTGCGGGGATCGTCGAAATCAATCCGGCGCACCGCCTCGATGATCCTGTCAAGTTCGGGACTCGCCCAGCGCTGCCAGTTGCGCGGCGACTGGGTCTTGCCGGCCGGCGCGACGAACTGGGAATGCCAGCTGTCCAGGAAAAACGACAAATCGGGGTGGCCTCCGTAGGTTTCGACACTCCAAGAGATCAGGATCTCGAAGTCGCCCGTGTTGCGGCGGTCGAGCATGGTGCCCTGCGCAACCTCGGTCTTGGCATCGATGCCGAACTGGCGCCATTGCTGGACGATCATGGTGCCGGCCCGCGTCAGGATGGGGCGCGTCTCACCCTCGACCATCACCTTGACGGAGAAGGGCTTGCCGTCGGGCATGTACCAGCTGTTGCCCCGCTTGGTGAAACCCGCCTTCTGTAGGAGTTCCGCTGCCGCCTGCGGATCGGCCTTCCACCAGCCGTAGCCGAAGGCCCTGTCGATCTCGGCCGGATCCGTGGGGATCTGGTCCCCCATGCTCGGCCGAAGCATATCGGCGATCTGCGCGCCGATGGTCGGATCATAGGGGCGGATCTTGCGCTTGCCGGTATCGAGCTCGAACGACGCCAGCCAGTCCCGCAGGGGAACGTGATAATCCTCGGGATGGGTGCCCGTCGGCGGGATGGCGATCGGCGACAGCGTCGCCGCACCCCGGTAGGCCGCCATGGAAACCGCCTTGATGTCGATGAGCATCGCCAGCGCCCAGCGCACGTCACGGTTCTGGAAGGCGGGATTCTGCATATTGAAGATCACTGACGGCAGCGTCGGATCGGGATGCGCGAAGGGGAAATTCTTGAACCAGGTCTTCAGGCTGTCCGACTGCTTGGTGAGCGTGAACATGCCTTCAGGCGCGATGTCGTGCACCACGTCGAGGTTGTGGTTGAGCTGGGCGATGACGCGCTTGTCCGGCGGGCCGGGATCGACATAGGCGGCATAGGTGGGGCCGGGCTCGCCGTAGCGGCCAAGCGTCGTGCGCTGCCAGTCATCGCGCTTCTGCCAGATGTACCATTTGCCGTTCGGGTCGAAGCTGTGAAGCTTGTAGGCGCCCAGCGAAACCGGCGGGTTGAAGTCGAACTTCAGCGGGTCGCCCGCCTTTTCGAAGACATGCTTGGGCATGATCCAGATGGCATTGAAGCGTACCGTGAACAGCGCATGGAAGCGCGAGTTCGGCTTCTTCAGCTTGAAATGCACGGTGTGCGCGTCGGGCGCCGAGACGCGCTCGACATTGAGCGAAAGCAGCGCGCTCCAGCGCATGCCGGGATTCTTGATCTGCGACTCGACGGTGTAGACGACATCGTCGGCGGTGAAGGCGACGCCGTCGCTCCAGTAGATGTCGGACTTCAGCTTCACCGTCATTTCGGTGAAGTCACTGTTGTAGATCGGCTTCTCGGAGGCGAGCGAGTTCTCCCACGGCCCATCGAGACCCCGCTCGGGATCAATGTACCAGAGGGTGTCGAGGGCGAGCTGGTGCAGGCCCGTGAACTGGCCGCCGGCGTTCAGCGTCCAGATGTTGAACCAGCCCGGATTCTTGATGGTACCTTCGGGGTTCTCGAGGATGATGGTCTGGGATCGCGGCACGCCGGGTACGGTAACCTGGGCGAACGCCGTTTCGGCCTGCAAGGTCAAGCCACTCGCGCCGAGGAGCAGCCCGGACGCGAGCGAAAGCATGCGCAGCATGTGCATGGGTGTTTCCTCCACTGCCGTATTTGGCTTTTTCTTTGAGTTAACACCGCAGGAATTGCATTGGTCAACGAGAACCTGATATATATCCGAACTTACGATTAAAATAGCGCCCATCCATCGGGGCGAGAGAACGGCACGATGAGCGATTTCAAGAGGAAGTTCCTGACCCTGTTCGCGTCGGAAAGCGGCGAGACGATCCGCGCCCTCGCTTCCCCGGCCAGGGTGCGCGCTCTCAAGCTCCTGCGCGAGCACGGCGCGCTCAATGTGAACGAGATCAGCGAGGCACTCGACCTGCCACAGTCCACCGTTGCGACCCATATCCAGGTGCTCGAGCGGGCTGGCCTCCTGGAGACGGAGACGAGGAAGGCCTCCAAGGGGCAGCAAAAGGTCTGCTCCGTTCGCTACGACGAGATCATCATCCGCCTCGACGACCAGGATGCGCTCGCCGGCAAGGATTACGTCGAGGTCGCGATGCCGATCGGGCTCTACACCGGCTGCCAGGTGACCGCGCCCTGCGGACTGTGCTCGACGGACAGCGTCCTCGGCGTGCTCGACGTGCCCGACTTCTTCCTCGACCCGCAGCGGATGAACGCCTCGCTCGTGTGGTTCAGCCGCGGCTATCTCGAATACAAGTTCCCGAACAACGGCAAGGTCCTGGGAGCGGAGATCGACCGCCTCGAATTCATCATGGAGCTGTCGTCGGAAGTGCCGGGCACCAGCCTTGACTGGCCGTCCGAAATCAGCCTCTGGGTCAACGACGTCAAGGTCGGCAGCTGGATCTCGCCGGGCGATTTCGGCGACAAGAGGGGCGTCTATACCCCCCAATGGTGGAAGCTCGAAGGCTCGCAGTACGGCAAGCTCGTCACCTGGCAAATCAACCGCAACGGCACGTCGGTCAACGACGTGCAGATCTCCTCCGTCTCACTCGACCAGCTCGGGCTGGACATGCACCATGGCATCCGCATGCGCATCGGCATCGATGACAACGCGCGCCACCCCGGCGGGCTGAACATCTTCGGGCGCGGCTTCGGCAATCATGACCAGGACATCATCATGCGCCTGCGCCTGAAGCCGCCGGCAGAAGCCGGGGCATAACCCCTCATCACACCGAAGCCTCTGGACGAGAACCCGCACCGGGCGGTCGGATCCACCTTGCAGGCGCCACGCCGCAGAGTTCGCCGTCGACATCACGCCCGCCGGCCAAGGCTCCAGGTGCTTGTGCCAGCACAAAGAGCCTGCCGTCCCGCAAGCTAGTTTCCAAACGATCGTGCGCGGTCCCCGCTACAAGCGACGCCGCGCGCCTGATCTCCCGATCTAGCGAGAGAGGACGCGTGATGGCTGACAGCCTCACCAAATCGGCGGCGAGGAACGTCTTCTATGGCGGCTCGCTGTTCTTCTTTGTCATCTTCGTCGGCCTGACTGCCCACAGCCATTACTTCATGGTCAATACATCGACCGACAAGGCGGGGCTGACGGATGCCGTAGCGCGCGGCAAGCACGTGTGGGAGAAGCACTCCTGCATCAACTGCCACACCCTGCTCGGCGAGGGCGCCTATTTCGCCCCCGAGCTCGGGAACCTCTGGGACCGCTGGGGCGGCACGGAGGATCCCGAAACGGCGCGCGAGATGCTGAAGGCGTGGATGCAGTCGCAGCCCACGGGCATCGAGGGCCGGCGCCAGATGCCGCAGTTCAACCTGAGCGACCAGGAACTCAACGACCTTGCCGATTTCCTCGAATGGACGGGCCGGATCAAGACGCAGAACTGGCCGCCCAACAAGGCCGGCTGAGGAGTGCCGACAATGCGATACGAATCCCAGAAGGTGGCGCTCATCTATTTCTATGGCGCCCTCGTGCTCTTTCTCGCCCAGGTCAGCTTCGGCGTCGTCGCCGGAACGATCTACGTGCTGCCCAACACGCTCTCCGAGCTGCTGCCCTTCAACATCGTGCGCATGATTCACACCAACGCGCTCGTGGTGTGGCTGCTGATGGGCTTCATGGGCGCGACCTATTACCTCCTGCCGGAGGAGACGGAGACCGAACTCTACAGCACCGGCCTCGCCAAGCTGCAGTTCTGGCTCTTCTTCGTCGCCGCCGGTATCGCCGTCGTCGGCTATCTCTTCCGCATCCACGAGGGGCGCGAGTTCCTCGAGCAGCCCTTCGCCATCAAGGTCGGCATCGTCGTCGTCGCCCTCATCTTCCTCTTCAACGTCACCATGACGGCGCTGAAGGGCCGCAAGACGGTGGTGACGAACATCCTGCTCTTCGGCCTGTGGGGTATGGCGCTGTTCTTCCTGTTCGCCTTCTACAACCCGGCGAACCTCGCGCTCGACAAGATGTACTGGTGGTACGTCATCCACCTGTGGGTCGAGGGCGTGTGGGAGCTGATCATGGCCTCGGTGCTGGCCTTCCTCATGATCAAGCTCAACGGCATCGACCGCGAGGTGGTGGAGAAGTGGCTCTACGTCATCGTCGGCCTCGCCCTCTTCTCCGGCATCCTCGGCACCGGCCACCACTATTACTGGATCGGCGCGCCCGGCTACTGGCAGTGGATCGGCTCGCTGTTCTCGACGCTGGAGGTCGCGCCCTTCTTCACCATGGTCGCCTTCACCGTGACCATGACCTGGAAGGCCGGGCGCCGGCACCCCAACCGAGCCGCGCTGCTATGGTCCGTCGGCTGCTCGATCATGGCCTTCCTCGGCGCGGGCGTGTGGGGCTTCCTGCACACGCTTTCCTCGGTCAACTACTACACCCACGGCACCCAGGTGACGGCGGCGCACGGGCACCTCGCCTTCTACGGCGCCTATGTGATGCTCAACCTCGCCGTCATGGCCTATGCCTGGCCGCAGCTGACCGGCCGGACCCCCTACAACCAGTGGCTCTCCATGGCGAGCTGCTGGCTGATGAGCACGGCGATGATGGTAATGACCTTCGCCCTCACCTTCGCCGGCGTCATCCAGGTGCACCTGCAACGGGTGCTCGGCGAAGGCTACATGGACGTGCAGGACCAGCTGGCGCTGTTCTACTGGATCCGCCTCGGCTCCGGCGTGGTCGTCGTCGTCGCCGCGCTGATGTTCGTCTGGGCCGTGCTGGTGCCGGGCCGCGAGCGCACCGCACCTTCCGGCGGCACGCTGCAGCCCGCCGAATGACCGGACGGGGCGGCACGAGCCGCCCCTTCCCTTCGCTTTCCCGAACAAAGGGCCCTCCCATGCTCCGCGCACTGGACACCGCGCCCGTCCCGGCCGTTCCCTACTACGTGGCGGCGGGCAACGAATGCACGCTCTTCGCCCACGCCCACCGCAACCGCCTGCCGGTGCTGCTGAAGGGGCCGACCGGCTGCGGCAAGACACGTTTCGTCGCCCACATGGCGGCGGAGCTCGGCCTGCCGCTCTTCACCGTCTCCTGCCATGACGACCTCGCGGCGGCCGATCTCACCGGCCGCTATCTCCTCAAGGCAGGCGAGACGGTCTGGGTCGACGGCCCTCTGACCCGGGCCGTGCGCGAGGGCGGCATTTGCTACCTCGACGAGGTGGTGGAGGCGCGCAAGGACGTCACCGTGGTGCTGCATCCCCTCTCCGACGACCGGCGCATCCTGCCGCTGGAGCGCACGGGCGAGGAGCTCGCCGCGCCCGACGGCTTCATGCTCGTCGTCTCCTACAATCCCGGCTATCAGAACCTTCTGAAGGCGCTGAAGCCGAGCACACGCCAGCGCTTCGTCGCCATCAGCTTCGACTTCCTGCCACCGGAGCGCGAAACGGCCGTCGTCGCGGCCGAGAGCGGCCTTGCGGAAGGCAAGGTACGGCCGCTCGTCAGCCTCGCCGGCCGGCTGCGCGCCCTCAAGGGCCAGGATCTCGAGGAAGGTATCTCGACGCGTCTCCTCGTCTATTGCGCGACGCTGATTGCCGCCGGCATGCCGGCCGAGGAGGCCGTGACCGCCACGATGATCGAGCCGCTGACCGACGAGCCCGACGTGCGCACCGCGCTCGCCGAAATCGCCCGCGCGACACTGGGCTGACCGCCATGCTGGACTTCCTCGAGCTCGAAGAGACTGTCGGCCGTGCCTGGCATCGCCTCGTCGGCGACGCGGCGAGCTACCGACGTCACCCGGAGGCGAGCGTCGGCCTCGAGGAGGTGCGCGGCGCGCTCGCGGTCTTCTTCCGCGGCCTCGGCGGCGAGGCGGGCGTGCAGCTCGCCGCCAGCGCCGGCCGCACTTTCCATCACCGCCTGACGCTGCGCCAGCGCGTCGGCATGGCGGATGAACGGCTCGAGCAGCCGCGGCGCGATACGGGCTCGCTCGTCCTGCCCGCGCGCATCGACCTGCTGCCGGAAGCGCGCCTCAACCGCGCGCTCTATTTCTGGCTCGCGGCCTATGGCGTGCACATGTCGCTCGCGCCGGTCAACGAGGCCGATCCCCTGCGCCGCGATCTCGCCGTCCTCCTGCGGGCGCGCGATACGGTCGGCCGCGTGCTTTCCGCCCAGCCCGGCCTCGTGACGACTTATCGCGACCTCTGCGAGGCGCTTCTCGCCGTGCGGCCCAGCCGCCCCCTGCCGGCGGTGGAGCGGGAGGTCGAGCGTCTCGTCCACGCCCTGTTGACCGGCGAGACGCCGGAGGCGCTCGACGAGGTGGCGCACAGCCTGGCCCAAGGCAGCGTCCATGCGCCGGCAAACTATCAGCCTTTCCTGCCCGTTCCGCTCTGGGTCGATGCCGCCGCGCGGCCGGCCGAGGCGACACCGAGCGCCGACGAGCCGGCCCGCAACGGCCTGCTCGCGCCGGTGGTCGACCTACGCAAGCGCCTTGCCCGGCGGCGCGAGGCGGATGCCGCGCAGCGGCGCGATCCCTTCGTGCTCAACCGCTTCGAGAAGATGCTCGCCATCGCCGAGATGGTGAACGTCTCGCGCCCGTCGGACGGCGACGAGGACGAGGAGGCCGAGAAGGCCGCCGACGATGTGGAGGAGCTGACGGTCTCGCGGCGCCAGCCGGGCCGGCCGGCCGCGCGCTTCAAGTTCGACCTCGACCTGCCGCCCGAGGCGGTGGACACGGCGGCCCTGGCTGGCCTCAACACCTATCCGGAATGGGACTACACGCGCCGCGCCTATCTTCCCGGCCATTGCCGGGTGCTGGCCGGCACCGCGCGCGAGGAGGGCGAGCGGTGGACACCGGACGAAGCCGCCCGCCGGCGCATCCGGCGCGTACGCCGCCAGTTCGAGGCACTCAGGCCCCGGCGCGAGACGCTGCGCGCCCAGCTCGACGGCGAGGACGTCGACATCGATGCGCTCGTGCGCTCGATCAGCGAGATCCGCGCCGGCGGCGAGGGCTCGGACCGGCTACACCTCATGAACCGGCCGCTCGGCCACGATCTCGCGGTGACGCTGCTCGTCGACGTGTCGCTGTCAACCGATGCCTGGGTCGATGGCCACCGCGTCCTCGACGTCGAGAAGGAGGCGCTGCTGACGCTCGCCCACGGCCTCGCCGCCTGCGGCGACAATGCCGAGATCCTCACCTTCACCTCGCGGCGACGCTCCTGGGTGCGGGTCGAGACCGTCAAGGGTTTCGACGAGCCCATGGGCTCGATCGTCGAGCGCCGCATCGCGGCCCTGAGGCCTGGTTATTACACGCGCATCGGCGCCGCGTTGCGGCACGCCAGCGCGCAGCTCGCCAAGCGCCCGAATCGCAAGCGCCTCCTCATCGTTCTGACCGACGGCAAGCCGAACGACGTCGACCACTATGAAGGCCGCTTCGGCCTCGAAGACACGCGCCGTGCCGTGCGCGAGGCGCGGCGGGGCGGCGTCGCCGTCTTCGGCGTAACCGTGGACCGCGAGGCGCAGTCGTATTTCCCGGCCATCTTCGGCCGGGGCGGCTATGCCATTGTCGGCCGGATCGCCCGCCTCCCGGCAGCCCTGCCGGCCATCTACCGTCAGTTGATGCGTTAGGCCTTGGCCGCCACCAACGGACATGAGCAGGAGAAAGGAGGACACGGGCAAGGAATCGCGACCGGTCCGTCCGACCGCCTCACCGGCCATGACATGGATCAAAGGCGTGGTCCGGCTGTTACGGCACGCTGCCGAGGCTGGAAATCATTCCCGCTGGGGACCGCCTTGACAGGCACATGCAGCAATGTTGTCATCATTACATTGTAAAAAAGAAAAAATGCCTCGGCCTTTCGCAAGGCCGTGCAGTTGTGCCGGAGGAGACAATCGTCATGCCTGATCGGCAGGAGCCGGCCACGACGGAAACAGTGCCAACCCCCTCGCGGCGGGAAGAATTCTCCGCCTTCATCATCCTTGCCATCCTGATCTGGCCGGTTCTGGCCGTCGGCATTGTCGGCGGCTACGGCTTCCTCGTATGGATGTGGCAGATCGTCTTCGGCCCGCCGGGCCCTCCGCATTGAGGAGGCCAATCGTGAGCGAGGCACCGAGGCTCGACAGACGCAGCTTCCTCAGGGGGCGGATCGCCCCCCGGCCCGAAGCCGTCCGGCCGCCCTGGTCGCGCGAGGCCACGATCACCGCCGCCTGCACGGCCTGCGGCGCCTGCGCCACGGCCTGCCCGCAACACATCTTCACGCCGGACGCCGACGGCCGCCCCGCGATCGCCTTCTCCAGCGAATGCACCTTCTGCGGCGCTTGCGCCGAAGCCTGCCCAGAGCCGGTGTTCGACGTCGCCGCACCGGCCTTTCCCCACGCGGCGGCCATCGGAGCGCAATGTTTCGCGGCGCGCGGCATCATCTGCCAGAGCTGTGGCGACGCCTGCCCGGAAGCGGCGATCCGCTTCCGGCCGCGCCTCGGCGGCCCGGCCCTGCCGGAGATCGCGAGCGACCGCTGCACCGGCTGTGGCGCCTGCATCGCCGCCTGCCCGGCCGCGGCGATCACCACCCACGTTCCGGCGGAGGCGGCCCATGCCTGAGCCCGCCGTGCCCGATCCCGTTACGCGTGAGCCCGACACGACCCTTCATATCTCGAGCGCCGTGGTGCGCACCCTGCCGGACCGCTGCGCCGAGGTGGTGAAGTGCGTAGGCGCCCTTCCCGACACGGAGATCCATCACGTCGCGGACGGCAGGATCGTCGTGGTGATGGAAGGGCCGGACAGCGCCACCCTCGGCGGGCGCCTGGCGACGATCGCCACCTTCGACGGCGTCCTGTCCGCCAATCTCGTGTTCGAGCAGATCACAACCCTTGCAGACCTTGGAGAATCGCCATGACGCTCTCGCGGCGAGACATGTTGAAGGCGCAGGCCGCCAGCGTCGCGGCCATGGCAGCCGGCATCCACACGGCCGCCGCCCAGCCGGTCATGGGCGGCGTCGAGACGCTGGAGATCCAGTGGTCGAAAGCGCCCTGCCGCTTCTGCGGCACGGGCTGCGGCGTCATGGTGGGCGTCAAGGAAGGCAAGGTCATCGCCACCCACGGCGACGTCAAGGCCGAGGTCAACCGCGGCCTCAACTGCATCAAAGGCTACTTTCTTTCCAAGATCATGTACGGCGCCGACCGGCTGACCCAGCCGCTGCTGCGCAAGAAGGGCGGCGTCTACGCCAAGGACGGTGATTTCACGCCCGTGACCTGGGACGAGGCCTTCGACGTCATGGCCGCCAAGGCCAAGGAGGTCCTGAAGGCCAAGGGGCCGGAAGCGGTCGGCATGTTCGGCTCCGGCCAGTGGACGATCTGGGAGGGCTATGCGGCGACCAAGCTGATGCGCGCCGGCTTCCGATCCAACAATCTCGACCCCAACGCCCGCCACTGCATGGCCTCAGCGGCCTATGCCTTCATGCGCACCTTCGGCATGGACGAGCCGATGGGCTGCTACGACGACATCGAAGCCACGGACGCCTTCGTGCTGTGGGGCTCGAACATGGCGGAGATGCACCCGATCCTGTGGACGCGCATCGCCGACCGGCGTCTTGGCCATCCGCATGTGAAGGTGGCCGTCCTCTCCACCTTCACCAACCGCAGCGCCGACCTCGCCGACATTCCCATCGTCTTCAAGCCGGGCACGGACCTCGCCATCCTCAACTACATCGCCAACCACATCATCACGACCGGGCGGGTGAACGAGGATTTCGTCGGCAAGCACACCACCTTCGTCAAGGCCGCCACCGACATCGGCTACGGCCTGCGCGACGACGACCCGCGCGAGGTCGAGGCGCGCAAGGCGAAGGACGTCACGGCGATGGAGCCGACCGACTTCGAGACCTTCAAGCGCTTCGTCGCCGACTACACGCTCGAGAAGGTGTCGGAGCTCTCCGGTGTCGAGCCCGGCTTCCTCCGCGAGCTCGCCGAGCTCTATGCCGACCCCGCCCGCAAGGTCGTCTCGCTGTGGACCATGGGCTTCAACCAGCACGTGCGCGGCGTGTGGGCGAACCAACTCGTCTATAATCTGCACCTGCTGACGGGCAAAATCTCCGAGCCGGGCAACAGCCCCTTCTCGCTGACCGGCCAGCCTTCAGCCTGCGGCACGGCCCGTGAGGTCGGCACCTTCGCGCACCGCCTGCCGGCCGACATGACGGTGGTCAACCCCGAGCACCGCAAGAAGGCCGAGGAGATCTGGCGCATCCCGCACGGCATCATCCCGGAGAAACCCGGCTACCACGCCGTGCAGCAGGACAGGATGCTGCACGATGGCAAGCTCAACTTCTACTGGATTCAGGTCAACAACAACCTGCAGGCGGCGCCGAACAGCTCGAACGAGACCTATCCCGGCTATCGCAATCCCGAGAACTTCATCGTCGTCTCCGACGCCTATCCGACGGTGACGGCGCTTGCCGCCGACCTCATCCTGCCCGCGGCCATGTGGGTCGAGAAGGAAGGCGCTTACGGCAACGCCGAGCGGCGCACGCATTTCTGGCACCAGCTCGTCAATGCGCCCGGCGAGGCGCGCTCCGACCTCTGGCAGATGATGGAATTCTCCAGGCGCTTCACGACCGACGAGGTATGGCCGGCGGAGATCCTCGAGCAGAACCCCAATTACAAGGGCCTGACGCTGTTCGACGTGCTGTTCCGCAACGGCAACGTCGACCGGTTCCCTCTCGCCGAGCTCGATCCGAACTACGAGAACGTGGAGGCCAGGCACTTCGGCTTCTACGTGCAGAAGGGCTTGTTCGAGGAATATGCGGAGTTCGGGCGTGGTCACGGGCACGACCTCGCGCCCTTCGACACCTACCATAAGGAGCGCGGCCTGCGCTGGCCGGTGGTCGACGGCAAGGAAACCCTGTGGCGCTACCGCGAGGGCTACGACCCCTATGTCGAGAAGGGCAAGGGTGTCGCCTTCTACGGCAATCCGGACGGGCGCGCGAAGATCGTCGCCGCGCCCTACGAGCCGCCCGCCGAAGTGCCGGACACGGAGTTCGACCTGTGGCTCGTCACCGGCCGCGTCCTGGAGCACTGGCATTCCGGCTCCATGACCATGCGGGTGCCCGAGCTCTACAAGGCCTTCCCTGGCGCGCGCTGCTTCATGCATCCCGACGACGCGCGCCAGCGCGGCCTCAACCAGGGGGCCGAGATCCGGCTGATCTCGCGCCGCGGCGAAATCCGTACGCGCGTCGAGACGCGCGGGCGCAACCGCATGCCGCCCGGCGTGGTCTTCGTGCCCTGGTTCGACGCGAGCCAGCTTATCAACAAGGCGACGCTCGACGCCACCGATCCCATCTCCAAACAGACGGACTTCAAGAAATGTGCGGTCAAGGTCGTTCCCGTCTGAACCCGCCGGCCAGCGCCTTCCGCGCCGGGCTCGCCGCAGCCTGCCTCGTGCTCTTCGCGGGCGCCCTCTCGGCCGCGGGCGAGGCACCGCAGATCGTGCCGCGCCTGACCGGCGAGGCCGCGCCGATGAGCGAGGTGAAGGCCCCGCCGCTGGCGCGTCCGATCGTCGATGACGTCAAGCGCATGCGCAACTATCCCGAGCAACCGCCGGTGATCCCCCATTCCATTGAGGGTTACCAGCTGACGCTGAACACCAACCGCTGCCTGTCCTGCCACAAGCGGGAGTTCACCGAGGGCTCCGGCGCGCCCATGATCAGCATCACGCATTTCATGGACCGGGACGGGCAGGTGCTGTCCGACGTCACGCCGCGGCGCTACTTCTGCACCCAGTGCCACGTGCCGCAGACCGATGCGTCGCCGCTCGTGCCCAATCTTTTCCAGGACGCCAGCAAGCTCGGCGGACAACGATAAGGGGCTGCCATGCAGGGGCTGAGAAACCTCTTCGGACGGCTGTGGCAGGTCTGCTTGCGCTTCTGGCACGTCATCACGCGGCCGAGCGCCTATCTCAGTCTGGGCTTCCTGACGCTTGGCGGCTTCATCTGCGGCGTCATCTTCTGGGGCGGCTTCAACACCGCGCTCGAGGTCACCAACACCGAGAAATTCTGCATCTCCTGCCACGAGATGCACGACAATGTCTATCAGGAGCTCACCCAGACGGTGCACTTCTCGAACCGCTCGGGCGTGCGTGCGAGCTGCCCCGACTGCCACGTGCCGCACAACTGGACGGACAAGATCGCCCGCAAGATGCAGGCTTCGAAGGAAGTGTGGGGCAAGATCTTCGGCACCATCAACACGCGCCAGAAGTTTCTCGACGCCCGGCTCGAGCTCGCCAAGCACGAATGGGCGCGCCTCAAGGCGAACGACTCGCTCGAATGCCGCAACTGCCACTCGTCCATCGCCATGGACTTCACGAAGCAGACGCGGCGCGCGGCGGAGATCCACAGCCGCTATCTCGTCACCGGCGAGCGCACCTGCATCGACTGCCACAAGGGCATCGCCCATCTCCTGCCGGACATGACGGGCATCGAACCGGGCTGGACGGTCGACCCCGAGCTCGAAGCCTCCGGCCGCCAGTCCTGGCACGGCGGCAGCGAAGGCCTCGACGCCGTCCGCGCCTATCTCGCCGGTATCGAGGCGCAATAGTCGCTTAGCCGAAGAACAAACGCTCCCTCTCCCGCGTGATGGCCGGGCTCGTCCCGGCCATCCACGCCTCCGACGTTGGACGTCGTTCCAAGGCATGGATGCCCGCGACGAGCGCGGGCATGACGGTGGGGCTTGTTGCGTCTCGCCGCAGCACGGGCGCTCCATGGCACTTCGTCGACGCCAGGAACAGGAACGCGCGGGCGACATTTCCGCCGCTGATCCGGCCCTCGCCACCGTCATGGCCGGGCTTGTCCCGGCCATCCACGCGTCCGACGTTGGACGTCTTTCCAAGGCGTGGATGCCCGCGACAGGCGCGGGCCTGACGGCGCGGCTACGCGAGGACGAGACTCGCGCAGGCTGCCGGCATTCAAAGCCGGAAAGCCGCCAGCCGCTCCGGCAGGCGGGCGATCTCCTCCGCCTCCACATTGGCGAAGGCGACGCGCACATGGGCGTCAGCGCTCTCACCGAAATAGCTGCCTGGCAGCGCGAGCACGCCGCGCTCGGCGGCGAGCCGCTCGGCCACGCTCCGCCCCTTGCGGCCGGGGAAGGGATGGCGCAGATAGGCGAAATAGGCGCCGATCGAGGTGACGCCCCACTCCGGCAGATCGGCGAGCGCAGCACGGAAGGCGGCAAGCCGGCGGTTGATGTCCTCGGCATTGGCGGCGCGCCACCCGGCAAGCGCCGGGATCGCCCAGGCGAGCGCCGCTTGGCCGGTGCGCGGGGCGCAGATCTGCAGGCAGTCGAGCACCTTGGTGATCTCGGCGATGACGGGCGTGCCGGCGATGAGGGCGCCGAGCCGGTGCCCGGGAATGCCGTAGGCCTTCGAGAAGCTGTAGAGCTGGATGACGTTGTCGCGCCACGTCTCCCCCGCCAGCAGATCATGCGGCCGGCCCGCCTCCGGCGGCAGGAAGTCGCGGTAGGTCTCGTCGATGACGAGCCACAGGTTGCGCCGCCGGCACAGCTCGGCAAAGCGCGCGATGACGTCAGGCGGATAGACGGCACCGGTCGGGTTGTTGGGCGTGACGAGGACGATGGCGCGCAGGCGCTCGTCGACGAGCGCTTCCGCAGCTTCCGGATCCGGGACGAAACCGGCCTCCTGATCACAGGGCAGCGGCCGCGCCTCGATGCCCAGCATTGCGAGCGTCATCTGGTGGTTGAAGTACCACGGCGTCGGCAGTAGCACCGCCTCCCCGGCCTGCGCGAGTGCAAGCATGACGACGAAGAAGGCCTGGTTGCAGCCGGCCGTGACGGCAATCTCCTCCGGCATCACCGGTCCGCCGTAGAGCCCGGACACATGCTGCGCATATGTTTCGCGCAGGGATCTGTCGCCCGTGATGGCGCCGTAGCGGGCGGCTTCCGCACTGGCGGCTGCCTCCGCCAGCTTCTTCAACATGTCGGCATGGGGCGGGCGCCCCGGCACGGCCTGCGACAGGTCGATGAACGGGCCGAAGGCGCCGTCATAGGCGGCGCGCCAGGCTTGCGCCTCGGGGACGGGCGGGCTCGCCGTGGCGGCGAGAAGGGGATTGACCGGCATCGGATGTGTCTCGGATGGGAAAGCGGCGCGCGTGACGCCGCGGGTTAGCCTGTCAGGAGGCGCGTTGCAACTCGCGCCGGCGGGTCCGCGCCCGTCGCGGCGTCCGCTCCGGCCGCGCCTCGTCCCGGACGCGCTCGGCAAAGAGCCAGTCGATGAAGGCGCGCACCATCGGCGTGTTGCGCAATTCGCTCCGGGTGACGATGAAGAAGGCGTCGGGCGCTGGCACGGCGAGGTCGAACGGCACGATCAGCCGCCCGTCCGCCAGGAGCCGGCTCACCGTCACCGTGTCGCCGAGCGCCACCCCCAAGCCGTTGATCGCCGCCTCGAGCGCGAGATGGGCGTTCGACATGAAATGCCGGCGGCCATAGGCCAGCGTCGGCGCCTTGGCCGCAGCGAGCCAGCTGTTCCATTCGCGCCCGTCGTCGCCGTGCAGGAGAACGTGGCTGGCGAGATCCGCCACCTCGCGCAGCGGCCGGCTGTTGGCGAGCGTTGGGCTGCAGACGGGAAAGAGCGAGATGTCCGTCCAGGGCTCGACGACGCGGTCCGGCCAATGGCCGTCGCCGTAGACGAGGGCGAGATCCACCCGGTCGGAATAGATCTCGCGCGGGTCGTTGGAAGCGATGAGCTTGAGGCGGACGCCGGGATGACGCTCCGTGAAGCTGCCGAGCCGCGGCACCAGCCAGAAAGACGCCACCGCCTGCACGCAGCTCACCACCAGCTCGCCCTCCGTCGTCGGCCGTGTGAGCAGGGCGACCGCCTCGGCGATGGAACCGAAGGCGCCGGCAACGACCGGGAGCAGCGCCGCCCCGTGCGGCGACAGCGCGAGCCGTCCGCCCCGCCGCTCGAACAGTTGCACCTTGAGTGCCATCTCGAGTGCCCTGATCTGATGGCTCACCGCCCCGTGCGTCACGTGCAGCTCGGCCGCCGCGCGCGAGACCGAGAGGTGACGCGCCGTCACCTCGAAGGCGCGCAGGGGATTGAGGGGCGGCAGGCGTTTGGACACGGCGCCATCGTCCGGGCTGTGAAAATTCCTCACAGATTAGCCTCTAATAATCTCGCTTGCCAGCAGCCGGGCGAGTCTGCAGCATCGTCATATCAAGAGGGTGCGTACGTGCGGAGCGCATTGGCATCAGCATATATTTCAACAGAACCCATCTTACAACAATCCATATACGTTGTCTGAAAATCATATAGGAAATTATCATAGCATAGTCATATCGTAGTTTCTCCACCGCGGGAGAAATTGAGCAACTTTACAAGGATTGGACGCTTGCCATGACGATCAATGAGAAGAACCTCGCGCGGCTCAGGGAGAAATACGGTGCAGGGCATGGCGGCTCCGTCTTCGATCCGCGCTTTCGCAAGGTGGCCGAGCGGATCTTCAGCGCCAAGGGCACACGCGCCCTGCCCTATGGCGGCGTGCCGACCTTCCTGTCGGCGCCATACCGCCCGGTCGGCCCCGAGGAGACGACCTTCGGCGACCTTCAGGTGGCGCTCGTCGGCGTGCCCATGGACCTCGGCGTCACCAACCGCTCCGGCTCGCGCTTCGGCCCGCGGGCACTGCGCACCATCGAGCGCATCGGCCCCTACAACCATGTGCTCGACTGCATGCCCGTCGGCGAACTCACCGCCGCCGACGTCGGCGACGTGCCTTTCCGCAGCCGCTACGATCTCGAGGGCTGCCATGCCGACATCGAGTCCCATTTCCGCCGCTTCCTCGAACAGGGCGTGGCGACGCTCGCGGTGGGCGGCGACCATTCGATCACCCATCCCATTCTGCGCGCGGTCGGCCGCGAGGCACCGGTCGGCCTCATCCACATCGATGCCCATTGCGACACGGGCGGCGCCTTCGACGGCACCAAGTTCCACCACGGCGGCCCGTTCCGCAACGCCGTGCTCGACGGCGTGCTCGACCCGACGCGCACCATCCAGATCGGCATCCGCGGCGCGGCCGAATATCTGTGGGAATTCTCCACCGATTCCGGCATGACGGTGATCCACGCCGAGGAATTCGCCGCGATGGGTCCAGAGGCGGTCATCGCCCGGGCACGCGAGGTCGTCGGCGACGGCCCGACCTATCTCTCTTTCGACATCGACAGCCTCGATCCGGCCTTCGCGCCGGGCACCGGCACACCCGAGGTCGGCGGACTGTCGACGCGCGAGGCACAGCAACTCCTGCGCGGTCTCAAGGGGCTCAACATCGTCGCCGGCGATGTGGTGGAAGTGGCGCCGCAATACGATGCAACCGCCAATACGGCCCATGCCGGCGCACAGATGCTGTTCGAAATCCTCAGCCTGATGGTCTTCAGCCCGTCGGTCGGTGGAAGGAAGGATTGAAAACCGCGTGCCGCCGGCGCTAAACGGCGGCAAGATGCATCAAACGGCGACTCAACGCCGGGATATCGAGGGGATTGTCATGACGAGACCAAATAACGGCGTCAGTCGCCGCACGATCCTTGCCGGCGGGGCCGCGGGCCTTGCCGCGCTTGGCATGCCGACCATCCTGCGCGCCGCCGACAAGACGCTGAAGGTCGGCGTCTACGGGGGCTTCTTCAAGGATTCGTTCGACAAGCACATCTTCCCGGAGTTCACCAAGGCGACAGGCATCGCGGTCGAGAGCATCGCCGAGCCCACGGGCGAGGCCTGGCTGGTGCAGCTGTCGCAGGCCGCTCGGGCGGGCGTCGCTCCCGCCGATGTGTCGATGATGTCGCAGACCGCGCTGCTCAAGGGCGCAGCCGGCGAGCTGTGGGCGCCGCTTGATCTGGCCAAGATGAAGAACACGGCCAGTCTCGTCGAGCGCTTCGTCAACAAGTACCCGGACGGCCGCGTCGCCGGGATCGGCGCCGTCTCCTGGTACATCACGCTCGTCACCAATACGAAGGTCTTTCCCGAGGCGCCCACGTCCTGGGCGGCCCTGTGGGATCCGGCCAACAAGGACAAGCTCGGCCTGCTCGCCCTCGTCTCCAACTCCTTCCTCCTCGAGGTGACGGCCGCCACATTCTTTGGGGGCACCCAGGCGCTCGACGATGAGGCCGGCCAGCTCAAGGCCTTCGAGAAGCTGGCCGAGGTCAAGCCCAACGTGAAGCTGTGGTATCGCGACGAGGCGCAGTTCGAGCAGGCGCTGAAATCGGGCGAGATCCCGATGGGCCAGTACTATCACGACGTCACCGGCCTTGCCGCTGCCGACGGGCACCCGGTGCGCTCCACCTTCCCGAAGGAGGGCGGCATCCTGGATTCCGGCTCCTGGGCGGTCTCGCGCGCCTCCAAGGCCCTCGACGAGGCGCATGTCTTCATCGACTACATGTGCCAGCCGCAAATCCAGGCACTGATGTCGCGCAAAGTCGGTACCTCGCCCACGGTGCGCCGCGATCTCCTCGACCTGACCGATGCCGAATTCGCGGCCGTTTCCTCCGACATTCCGCCGATCGTGCCGCGCTACGACCTCTATCTGTCGCGGGCCGACTGGCTGAACCAGAAATGGACGGAGATGATCGTCGGCTGAGAGGGGGCAATCGGCGGTAGGCAGTCGCCAGGTCTTTGCGCTACCGACTGCCCATTGCCGACTGCCGCAAAGGGATTCCCATGACCGGCCTCGTGCTCGACAACATCACGAAGCGCTTCGGCTCCGTCGCGGCCGTCGACCGGGTGAACCTCTCCGTGCCCGACGGCAGCTTCGTCTGCCTGCTCGGCCCCTCGGGCTGCGGCAAGACCACGCTCCTGCGCATGATCGCGGGCCTCGAGGAGCCGAGCGAGGGGCGCATCCTCGTTGGCGGCGCGGACGTGACGCGGACGCCCGCCCACCAGCGCGATTTCGGCATGGTCTTCCAGTCGCTGGCGCTGTTTCCCCACCTCTCCGTCGGCGAGAACATCGCCTACCCCCTGCGCATCCGCAATGTGGCGAAAGCTGAGCAGGCGCGGCGCGTCGAGGAACTGCTTGCGCTCGTGCGCCTGCCCGGCTTCGGCGAACGGCCGGTATCGAAGCTCTCCGGCGGCCAGCGCCAGCGCGTCGCCATCGCCCGGGCACTGGCGCTTCAGCCGCGGCTCTTCCTGCTCGACGAGCCGCTGTCGGCGCTCGACGCCAAGCTGCGCGAAGCCATGCAGGTGGAGCTCAGACAGCTGCAGCAGCGCCTCGGCATCACCACCGTCGTCGTCACCCACGACCAGCGCGAGGCCATGACCATGGCCGACCTCGTCGTCGTGATGAACGAGGGACGCATCCGCCAGAGCGCGCCACCCGTCGACATCTACCGCCGCCCGGCGGACACCTTCGTCGCCGACTTCATCGGCATCACCAATCTCATCAAGGCGCGGCGCGGCGCAGGCGACACGGTGCTCGTGCCGGGCGGGACGCTTGTCGGCATCGCCCTGCCGACGGAGGAGGCGACGATCTCCGTGCGGCCGGAGGACGTGCGCCTCGTGCCGCCGCATGCGGCGGCGATCACCGGCCGGGTCGACTTCGTGCGCGACCTCGGCGCCAGCATCGAGATCTATGTCGAGGCCGACGGCCAGAGGATCGTCGCCGTGGCGAGCCCGCGCGAGCGGCCGGACCTCCAGCCCGGCGCCCCGGTGGGCCTCGCGCTCCCCGCCGACGCCTGCGTGGTGCTCGGCGCATGACGGCGGCACGGCCCCAACGGCTGCAGGACTACGCGCCGCTCGTCTTTCCGGCGCTGATGCTCACCGTCTTCTTCGTGGTGCCCTTCGGCATCATGGTGGCGATCAGCTTCTTCCGCCGCGTGCAGGGCGCCTTCTACGAGCCGGACTTCGTCTTCGACAATTACGCGCGGTTCCTGTCCGCCTTCTTCGGCCAGGTGCTCGGCTTCTCGCTGGTGCTGGCGACCCTCGTTGCCCTGGTCGCCGTCACCATTGCCTTCCCCTTCACGTTCCTGCTCGCGCGGCTGCCGCGGCGCTGGCAGGTGGTGTGGCTCGTGGCGCTGCTCTCCATCGTCTCGCTGTCCGAGGTCATCGTGGGCTTCGCCTGGTCGACGCTGTTCTCGCGCACGGCCGGCGTCACCAATATCCTCGTCGCGCTCGGCCTCATGAGCGAACCCATGTCTCTGTCGCCCAGCTTCGGGGCGCTGCTCACCGGCCTCAGCTACCACGCCTTTCCCTATACGGTGCTCGTGCTCTATCCGGCGCTCGCCCGGCTTGACCCAACGCTGATGGAGGCGGCGCGCACCCTGGGCGCCTCCCCTCCCCGCGCCTTCCTCACGGTCGTCGTTCCGGCCCTGCGCAACACCATCCTCGCCACCATGATCATGGTGTTCGTCTTCGCTCTCGGCTCCTATCTCCTGCCGCAGCTGCTCGGCCGGCCGAGCAACTGGACCCTCTCCGTGCTCATCACCGACCAGGCGATCTACCAGTCCAACCTGCCCTTCGCGGCGGCGATGGCCGTGTTCCTCGTCCTTGTAAGCCTCGCGCTCGTCGGGCTCTCGCTGCTCGTCGGACGCAAGGAGGCCGCCCAATGAGCCGCCTCTTCACGCGCCTGTTCATGGTGCTCGTCGCCCTGGTGCTGGCGGCGCCGATCGTCGTCGTCGCGGGCGTCTCCTTCAATGCGCAGAGGACGCTCACCTTTCCGCCGGTCGGCTTCTCGCTCGCCTGGTTCGGCGAGGTCTTCACCGATGCCGGCTGGCGCGGCGCGCTGCTCACCAGCCTCGCCATCGCGGCCGGCGCGGCGGCCCTCGCCGTCGCCATCGCCTTCCCGCTCGCCTGGTTCCTGTGGCGCTGGCATGCCCCCTGGGCGCGTGTGTTCCAGGCGCTGGGCACGGCGCCCTTCATCCTGCCGCCGGTGATCACCGCCCTCGGCTTCCTGAGCTTCTGGGCGACCGCCGGCTTCTACGGCGCACCCTGGACGGTAGTGATCAGCCACGCGATCTTCCTCGTCACGCTGCCGCTCGTCACCATCACCCTCGGCTTTTCTTCCGTCGACCGCAGCCTGACGGAAGCCGCCGCCACCATGGGCGCTGACGATCGCACCGTGCTGAGAACGGTCGTGCTGCCGCTCGTCACGCCCTATCTCGTCTCGGGCTATGCCTTCGCCTTCGTGCTCTCGCTCAACGAATACATCATCGCCTACATGGTCGCAGGCTTCACCGTGGAGACACTGCCGATCAAGATCTTCAACGCCCTGCGCTACGGCTACACGCCCACCATGGCAGCGGTAACGGTGTTCTTCGTCGCGGCAGCCGCGCTCATCTTCAGCCTCGTCGCCCGCTTCGGCGACCTGCCGCGCCTCCTCGGCGCCTGGTCGTCGAAGGAGAGTTGAGCCGATGCCCGCCTCTTCGTCACGCGTCTGAGTGGGGCTCTTCGTCGCCATCGTCGGCGGCGTGCTCATCCTCCTCCCCGCCCGGCATGGTCCAGCCATCGGCAAGGAGCTTCTCCTTGTCGAGCAGCCCGGCCTCCTCCAGCTGCTCGATGTCGGGCAGATCGCGCAGGCTGGTGAACCCGAAGCGGGCGAGGAAGGTCGGGGTCGTCACATAGGTGTAGGGCGCTCCCGGCTGGGGACTGCGCGGCCCGGCGGCGACCAGACCTGCGGCACGCAGACGCGCGACGAGGTCGCGCCCGACCTCCCGCCCGAAGAAGGTGGACAGCGCGCCGCGCGTGATCGGCTGAAAATAGGCGATGGCGGCGAGCGTCAGCATTTCCGACGACGACAGCACCTCCCCCCGCTCGCCTTGGCCGCGCACGGCACGCACCGCCGCGCCATAGGCCCGGCGCGTACGCATCTGCCAGCCGCCGGCGACAGCGACCACCTCATAGGGACGACCGGCAAGCTCGGCGCGGATATCGTCGATGACGAGATCGACATCGCAGCCACGGCCGACGATGCGGGCGAGCGCCTCACGCGGCACCGGCTCGGCCGCGGCGAAGAGCACCGCCTCGACGCGCCCCATCCATTCCCGCCAGCGCAGTTCGGCCGGCAGATCGGCAAGCTCCCGGTCGAGCGCATCCTCGTTTCTGGGGCGCGTCGCCACGGCTACAGCCCGTAGAGGCGGAAGCTCGGCCGCCCGGTGAGCTCCCGCACGGCCCCGAGGGCGACGAGCCGCTCGAACAGGCGCCTTCCTGCCCGGTCGCTCGTCCCTTGCCGGACGCTGGCCGCCGCCGTCGCATCCTCGCGCAGCAACAGCGCGACCGCCCCCGCCGCGGCCCTGGAGCGCAGCCGTGGCGCAGTTGCCACCAGCCTTTCGGCGCGCCTTGCAAGATCGCCATAGAGCTCGAGCGCCTCGAGCGCCCCGCGCTGATAGGCGAGGCAGCACACCCGCAGCCACGCTTCCGCACCATCGGGCCTTGACGCAAGGCGCAGGTCGGCGCGGCGGACCTGCGGCGCGATCATCGGTACCGCGGAGAGCCAGCCGAGCTGCCGGGCAAGCACGACATCGGCCAGCCACAGGGCCACGCAGTCGAGCTCCGGCCTCGCCTGCATAACAATGGTAGCGGCGCGGGCAGCGGCCGCGACGGGGAAGCCGCGCCTGTTCGACGCCGTATCGGCCACAAGCGTGAGAACCCGCTCGAGCGCCTCGGGCTCGGCCGCATGGCCCACCTCGCGCAGCGCGCCCGGCCATGCCTGAAAGCGCAAGGCTCCCGGCAAAGCAAGACGCCGCCAGAACCCGAGGATGCGGCCGCCCGGACCGGGGTCGTCACCGGCCCGGCGCAGATACCAGCTGTCGCGCAAGGTCGCCTCGTCCTCGCGTCGGCCGAGGAACCCAACATGGGCGACGGCCGCGCGCAGCGCGCAGCGCTGCCGCCACAGGACGCCGAGTTCGTGCTCCGCTGTCGCTACCGTATTGAGCAGCGCCAGGGCAGCGCCGGCCCGGAAGGCCGCCTCGGCCTCGCCCTCTCCGTCGGTACGGCCGCGCAGCCAGACAGGCGGCGGCGCCATCGGCCGGGGAACGAATCGTGCATTCTCCATGGGCGAAGGCTAACCCGGCGCGGCGCTTTTTCCTATCCCTGACCCGTGTAAGCGCCGCCCTTGTCGAACGCCATTCATGTCCGATAATGTTACCTTATCGGACGTAAGCAGGCGAGACCGGACCATGCCAACCGACAACACCTCGCTTGTTGAAAATGCCGCTCACCCGAACCCCGGAAGCGTGCAGGCCCGCGCGCAGGCGAGAGCCCCGGGCGCATCGCCCGGCCCGGAGTGCGTGCCCCCCCTCTCCTCCTCCACCAGGCGCGGCGAGCCGACCGGCAAGCCTCACACCGCCAACACGCGCCTTGCCTATGCCAAGGACTGGAAGCACTTTTCCGCCTGGTGCCGCCGCAGCGGACGCGCGGCCCCGGCCCCGGATCCGCAAACCATCGCACTCTACATAGAGGCCTGTGCGATCGGCGACGCGAGCAGCCGCCCCCTTTCCCGTGCCACGATCGAGCGCCGCCTCTGCGCGATTGCCTGGAATGCGGCACAGCGTGGCCAGACCTTCGACCGCTCCTCCCCCGCGATCGCCAGGGCGCTTGCGAATCTCCGCAGACAGCCCGATCTGGCGCGTCGCCGTGAGGCCGCTGACGCAGCCGATATCCTCGCCATGCTGGGCACCTTGCCGCACGACCTGCGCGGCCTGCGCGACCGTGCCATCCTCCTTCTCGGTTTCGCAGCCGGACTGCGTCGCTCGCAGATCGTCGGGCTCGACATCGGCCGCGCTGCCGCCAGCAGCCGCGGCGCCGTCGAGATCGACGGGGAAGGACTGCGGCTGAGACTGCGCGAAGCCGACGGTTGGCTGGAGGCGACTGTCGGTCGCGGATCCAGCGAGAGCACCTGCCCGGTGGCCGCAGTAGAGCGGTGGATCAGATTCGCCCGCCTTGGCGACGGCCCCCTGTTCCGCCGCATCGGCCGCGACGGCCGCACGGTCGCGGACGCACGGCTCGCAGACAAGCACGTGGCCCGTCTCGTCCGGCGAGCCGCCCTCGCCGCCGGCCTTGACGCCGATCGCACACGCGAGGGCCGCGCGCCAATCTTCGGCGCCGACGCCCTGCGCGCCGGCCGGACGTTCGCGACCGTTGCCGGCGCGCGCCGCACACGCCTCCTCGGCAGCGAAGGCGCCGACCGCCGAGGCCACTTCCTTGTCAATTTCACGAAAGCGCTCGGCCTCTAAGCCCTGCGACCCGTGCACCTACAGGCCGGCCAGCGAAGCCGGGACCAGTCTCCGATGTCCCTGCAGACGCTGTGGCCGCGCAGGACAGGTCCTTGACCACAACATGTCGTCGCAAAGGCAATAGCGGTCGCCTTCCCAGCCGCCAACCGGCGTCCTGTTGTCAGTTGACAACAGAACGCCATCTCCAGTCCGAGCCGCCACAAGCGGCAGATCATGACCGAACTACCGAACCCAACGGCGCCGGTAGGACTCATCAACCCTCCATCGGGCCGCCGATCGCCGCCCCTCGTCGCGCCGCTCCCAGGCTCGGGGTCGCATCGGCCTTCGGCAGCGCACCCACCCAGCCCGAGGCCCCGGAGCGCGCACCCCCGCCCGGCTGCCCAGCCAATGATAACGATCACCGCGGGCGGACGATCGGGCGCCGGCCTCGCGCCGCATTGCTGCCTGAACGCAGACGGCGCGACACCTTGCGTGCAAGGAACAACCCCGCGGGCGGAAGCAACACCGCTCCGCCGTTGTCAGGTGACAACATCCCGTCGCCGCAGCATGCCCGCAATCCGCACCTCGACCTTACGCTGGGACTTTTACTTTACGCTGCTCGTCAACACAGAAATCTCGCCGACAGCATCGCCATCGTCGTCGAGATGACGAAAGGGGCCATTAAGATTTCGTTAACCCTAATCTTCTTGCCGCCCGGGGCAGAATCGTGTCTCCTGCGCCAGACGGCATATGAGCGTTAGACGCCATAATTCCGTCTGAGAGCGATAGGATATGCAGACGATCGTCGAAAACCAGACCAGAATCGAGTCGGCCTCGGCCAGGATAGCGCGCCACGCAGGCGTCCTTTCGGCCCAGTTGCGCAGCCTCGGCGCGACCCTCTTCCCGCCCATGGCTCAAAAGACGTTGCGGTCTTTCACATCGGGGGAAGTTGCACGCATCATCGGCGTTTCCGACGGCTATCTGCGTCAGCTCTCGCTGGATGGCCTCGGGCCGATGCCGACCATCCTCACCGGCGGGCGGCGATCCTACAGCCTGGCGCAGATCAACGAATTGAGGCGCTATCTTGCCGCCTCCCG
Organism: Chelatococcus sambhunathii; assembly: GCF_001418005.1. Classification (GTDB taxonomy): domain Bacteria; phylum Pseudomonadota; class Alphaproteobacteria; order Rhizobiales; family Beijerinckiaceae; genus Chelatococcus_A; species Chelatococcus_A sambhunathii. Next base: position 236,864 of record NZ_LIOL01000003.1, read on the forward strand.
ACCCCGCGACGCGCTCAACTTCCTCCCGACGCGCCGGCCCGGCGACAAGCTGCAGATCATCGCCGTGGCCAATTTCAAGGGTGGATCAGCCAAGACGACCACATCGCTCTACCTCTCGCAATATCTGGCCCTGCGCGGCTTTCGCGTGCTCGCCATCGATCTCGACCCGCAGGCATCGCTGTCAGCGATGTTCGGCTATCAGCCGGAGTTCGACATCGCCGAAAACCAGACGCTTTATGGCGCCATCCGCTATGACGAGCACCGGCGGCCGATGCGGGAGATCATCCACGCGACCTATTTCGACGGCGTTTCCATTGTGCCGGGCAATCTCGAGCTCATGGAGTTCGAGCACCACACCCCGCGCGCGATGCGCGACCCGAGCGCCCGCGGCCAGAACCTCTTCTTCCGCCGCGTCGCGACCGCGATCAGCGAGGTCGAGGATGATTACGACATCGTCGTCATCGATTGCCCGCCCCAGCTCGGCTATCTCACGCTCGGCGCGCTCAATGCGGCGACGTCGATGGTCGTGACCGTCCATCCGCAGATGGTCGACGTCGCCTCGATGAACCAGTTCCTGCTCATGACCTCCGACCTCATGTCGGTCGTGGAGGAATATGGCGGCCGGCTCGATCACGACTTCATCCGCTATGTCGTCACCCGACACGATCCCAACGATGTGCCGGAGACGCAGATCGTCGCGCTCCTGCGCAGCCTTTTCGGCGAGGACGTGCTGAAGGCAACCGCCTGGAAGTCCACCGCCATTGCCAATGCCGGGCTCACCAAGCAGTCGCTTTACGAGCTGGAGCGCGGCTCCGTCGGTCGGGCGGCCTATGACCGGGCGCTCGAATCCGTCGATGCCGTCAATGCCGAAATCGTCCAGCTCATCAACGCAGTGTGGGGCCGATGACGAAACGATCCGATACCCTGAAGGCTCTTTTCGGCGCGCCGCAGGCACAGGCGTTGTCAGCTGACAACCATGCTGCGCCGTTGCCGCGCGTGGCCGCCGGCTCAATCCGCTCGATAAAAGAATCTTTTTCCGGCATCGAGCGCGAGAATGAAGTGCTGCGCGAAACGATCGCCGCCGGCGCCAGCGTGGTCGAGATCGATCCCGCGCTCATCGAGCCGTCGCCCTACAGCGATCGTTTCATCGACGACGGCGGGCCCGAGTTCGAGCAGCTCAAGGCCTCCATGCGGGTCAACGGGCAGGAAGTGCCGGTGCTGCTGCGCCGGCATCCCACGCAGGAAGGGCGTTACCAGACGGCCTTCGGTCATCGCCGCATCCGGGCTGCGCGTGAACTCGGCCTCAACGTGCGAGCGGTCGTCCGGGCGCTGTCGGATACCGACCTTGTCATCGCTCAGGGCATCGAGAACTCGGCCCGTCAGGACCTGTCGTTCATCGAACGCGCGGTCTTTGCGCTACGCCTCGAGAGAGCTGGGCACGAGCGCTCGGTGATCCAGGAGGCGCTCACGGTCGATCGGGCAGAGGTCTCCAAGCTGATTGCGGTCGCGAGCGAGATCCCCGAGGACATCGTGACCGCCATCGGCCGCGCGCCGAAGATCGGGCGGCCACGTTGGCAGGCCCTCGCCGCCCGGCTTTCCGAGCCCGGAGCGCTTGGCCGCACGCGCCGCCTCATCAAGAGCGCGACCTTCGGTCAGTCGGATTCCGACAGCCGCTTCCTGCAGGTCCTCGCCAGCGCAGCGCAAACGGACGAGGGGAGGGCCAGTCGGCCGGCAAAGCAAGCCGTCGTTACAGCCAATGGAGCCAAGATCGCGGACGCGGAGCACAAGGGCCGTGCGCTGAAGCTCACCTTCGCCCAGCCGCTCGACGAAGGTTTTGCCGCCTTCGTGCTCGATCAGATTCCGGCGCTGTTCGACCGTTACGCAGCGCAGGAAAAGGGACGGCGCTGAGGCCCGTCCTCCGTCACGAACCGTAGCAACACGAGGAGCAAGCACCGCAAAAGAAAAGGCCCCCGAAACGTCTCCGCTCCGGAAGCCCTTCCTCATGTGTGTAGCGACCGTGAGAATCGCACTTCCGCGAATCGCAGTCAAGCGTCGGCGTCGTTTCGGCGAGCAAAAATCTTTTGCCTGCGAGGAGCAGGAATGATGAGCGACGCCTATTTCACGACGCCCTTCGGGCGGCGGTCGGTGACGTTTGGCCAATTGGCCAGGCAGACTGCTGCCCGAGCGGTGGCCCCCGAAGGTCAGGTCCAGAAATGGCAGGTCTTCCGCAACATCACGGAAGGCAAGGCGCGGCTCGGCGTGAGCGACCGCTCACTCGCCGTCCTCAACGCCCTCCTGTCTTTCCATCCCGAAACGCTGCTGTCCGCCGGCAACGAGCTCGTGGTCTTTCCCTCGAACCGCGAACTATCCTTGCGCGCCCACGGCATGGCGCCCGCAACGCTGAGACGGCACCTCGCCGCACTCGTCGAAGCCGGGCTCGTCATCCGCCGGGACAGTCCCAACGGCAAGCGTTATGCCCGCAAGGGCCCGGGAGGCGTCATTGAGACCGCCTACGGATTCGACCTGACGCCCCTCGTCAGCCGTGCCGGCGAGTTCGAACGCGTTGCCGACGAGGTCAGAGCCCACCGCAAAGCCATCATGCTGCTGCGCGAACGCATCACGCTTCTGCGCCGCGACATCCGCAAGCTCATCCAGTTTGCCGAGCAGGAGGCACTGCCAGGACCCTGGACCGATCTCACCGCCCAACTCGCCAGCCTGTCCGGCCATCTGCCTTCGACCACACCCAAGACCATTCTCGAAACGACCGTCGACGCGCTTCAACACCTTTGCACGGACGTGCATAAGACGTTGGAAAAAAACATCATTTTCCAAAAACTGAGCGCCGATGAATCCCAATCTGAGCGCCACCTACAGAATCAACCCTCAGAGAATCGAGATTCTGAAGATGAGCGCATTGCCGCAACGACGTCGGAAACGCCTCCATCTCTTCATCGACATGAAGGTCGTCAGGACGACGTGCGCCTCGACGACGTTCTTTCTGCCTGCCCGGCAATCACCGACTACAGCCGCACCCCGATCACCAGCTGGAACGAACTGCTGAAGGCCGCAGATCTCGTCCGCACCTTCCTCGGCGTCGGCCGAGAAGCGTGGCATGACACCTGTGGGTTGCTCGGGCCAAGAACCGCAGCAGCCGTGATTGCTGCCATCCTGGAGCGCCACCAACAGATCCGCAGTCCTCGTGCCTACCTGCATACGCTGACCGCTCGCGCCAGGAGCGGAACCTTCTCGGTCGGTCCAATGCTGCTGGCCCTGAGGCGCGCCAAGCTCGCCACGGAACCATCGACAACCGATGCTTTTGCGACGCGAGAAGAAGCTGCCGGAAAGGCCATCGGCCCTCTTCGTCCGCACCCCTCTGACACGCTCCCATCTCCCCGCTTGCACCCGCCCATCCGTCTCGGACAACTCGGCTACCCCGATCCGGAAAACGTTAAGCGCTATCGGAGACACGGCCCTCTCGTCCGAATCGGACCTCGAACATGAGATGTCCGAAAGATCTTCAGCCTTGCGGGCACGCCTCAACAAGAATGCCCCTTCGTTCCACCCCGATCCGTCACCGCGACGCATCCAGGCGACGGGCATCCACCGGAGCGCGAGCCTTGGCGTCGTTGTCGAAATAAACATAGACAACGCATCCTCCAGCCCGGTGCCTGGCGCGATCCGCGATGCCTTCCATTCCGCTACCCACTGACCCAGGCCCGGATCCACGTCGCCCATCGCTCGAGCGCGGCATCGTCCCGTCCGGCATCCGTCGGCTCTCCGTGCCCGCGGTCGACTATGACGACGGCACCTGGAACCCTCCTTCCGCGCCTCCATCGTCATCCTGGAGGAGGGGAGAGTAGAGGTCAGTAATGTCGACGGCACCGCCGCAGCCGCTCCGGACGTGGCCACCATGCCCGACTGAGCGCGCAGCCGCTTGACTCGGGCGGGCATTGGCGCCACGTTTCCAAAACGTTTTGGAACTGCCGATGCATGCACGCGCCCATAGGACCTGGACAAAGCGATTGCGCCTCAAGGAACTTGCGGCGCATCTCGACCTGTCGATCACGACGGTGTCGCGGGCGCTCGCTGGCTATTCGGACGTGAGCGAGGAGACGCGGCGGCGCGTGCGCGAGGCGGCGGACGCCTTCGGCTATGTACCGAATCAGATGGGCCGGATGCTCGTCTCCGGCCGCAGCAACTTCGTGGGCATGCTGCTGCCGATCCACCCGCACGAGCTTGTCGATCCCTATCTCGCCGACTTTCTCGCAGGACTCGCCGGCGGCCTCACGCAGCGCGGGCGGGACCTCTTCCTCGCGACCGTGCCCACGGGGCAGGACGACCTTGCCGTGCTGCAACGCGTCGTCGAGAGCCGGCGGGCCGATGCGGTCGTGCTCTATCGCCTGACCTGCGAGGATCCGCGCGTCGCCTTCCTCATCGAGCGCGGCGTGCCCTTCGTCGCGCACGGGCGCACGCTTGCCGGCACTGACGCCTATTCCTGGCTCGACACCGACGGCGAGGGCGCCTTCCACGACCTCGGCCGCAAGCTCGTCGCCCTCGGCCACCGCCACTTCGCCATGCTCGCGCCGACGAAGGACTTCACCTATGCCTTCCTGCGTCGGCGCGGCTTCGAGCGGGCGCTCGCCGAGGCGGGCCTGCCGCCGCCGGACGTGCTGACGGTGCCACTCGGAGACGCGGCTGCGATGGCACGGGCGGCGGCACAGCTCATCAACCGCGATCCGCGGCCCACCGCCATCATCGGCCTCAAGGACCAGCTCGCGCTCGCCGTTCTCGACGAGGCGCGGCGCGAAGGCATCGCCGTGCCGCAGGCGCTCACGGTGGTCGGCTTCGACGACACGCCGGTGGCAGCCTACGCCGACCCACCGCTGACGACCTTCAGCCAGAACATCGCCGAGGGCGCAGCGATGATCGCCGCCATGGTGATCGAGCGTCTCGAGAAGGGCGAGGCCGGCATTGCCGGACATCTCGTCGAGCCACGCTTCGTGCCGCGCGCGAGCCACGGACCCGCGCCGGCCGGAGCGACATGAACGCGGCCGGTGCCGCAGCGGTGGGAGTGTGAAGACCGACAACAAGGCGCTCCGCCAAACCGAAGGGGAGGACGTGACATGATGCGCAGGAAACAGGGAACGATGATCGCGCTCGCCGCGCTGACGCTGGCGTTCAGCGTTGCCGGGCGGGCCGAGGCGCAGGGGCTCCTGTTCTGGTCCACCCAGGCCAAGCCCGTCGAAGAGACGCAGAAGATGCGCACTGAGGTGCTCGGCGGCTTCGGTAAGCCGGTCGACTATTACGGCAACGATGCCGGTCCCTTCTTCACCCGCATCCAGGCGGAGCTCAAAGCCGGCAAGGGCACCATCGCGCTGCTCGGCGGCCTGCACGGCGAGCTCGCGTCGCTGTCGTCCGACCTCGTCGACCTGAAGGACGTGCTCTCGGCCACGGGGGACGCCAAGATCAACCCGACGCTCGTCTCGCTCGGCACCTATGGCACGGCCGAGCAGAAATACCTGCCCTGGATGCAGGCGAGCTACGTCATGGCCGCCAACAAGGAGGCGCTGCAATATCTGCCTGCGGGCGCCGATGTGCAGAAGCTCACCTATGACGAACTCATCGCTTGGGGCAAGGCGATGCGCGAGGCGACGGGATCGCCGAAGATCGGCCTGCCTGCCGGCCCCAAGGGCCTGCTGCACCGCTTCTTTCAGGGCTATCTCTATCCCTCCTACACCGGTTCGGTCGTGACGAAGTTCCGCTCGCCCGAAGCCGAGGCAATGTGGAACGCCTTCAAGATGCTGTGGGAGGAGATCAACCCCGCCTCGACCAACTACGGTTTCATGCAGGAACCGCTGCTCACCGGTGAGGTCTGGGTGGCCTGGGAGCACACGGCGCGCCTGCAGGACGCGCTCAACCAGAAGCCGGATCAATTCGTCACCTTCCCGGCGCCGGCCGGTCCCGCCGGGCGCGGCTTCATGCCGGTCGTCGCCGGCATCGCCATCCCCAAGACCTCGCCGAATGTCGAGGAGGCCAAGGCGCTCGCCGCCTACATGCTGAAGCCCGAGACGCAGATCGCGACGCTGCGGGCGACGAGCTTCTTCCCGGTCGTCGAGGTCACGCTGCCGGACGACATGCCCGCCGCGGTGAAGATGTCGGGTGCGACGGTGGCCGCCCAGTCGGCAGCACCGGATGCCAAGCCGAGCCTGCTGCCCGTCGGCATCGGCGGTCTCGACGGCAAGTTCAACAAGGTGTTCATCGACACGTTCCAGCGCGTCGTGCTGCGCGGCCAGGACGTGCGCCAGGTGCTCGACGAGCAGGCAGCGACGCTCAAGGACATCATGACCGAAAGCAAGGCCCCGTGCTGGGCACCGGACAAGACAAGCGAAGGGCCCTGCCCGGTGGAATGACCGGTACGGCTTGGCCTGCGCGGACACCAGTGGCGTTCCGCGTAGGCCGACACCGCGGAGGCGTGCGATGCAAAGACTGCTGAGCAGCCAGAAGGTGCTGCCCTACCTGCTCATATTGCCCGCGAGCCTATTTCTCGCGGCCTTCTTCTTCGTGCCCTTCGTGCAGGTCGTCCTCGCGGCCTTCACGAGCGACGATGGCTTCACCTTCACGCATTTCAGGACGATGGCCGACGACTGGAAGTTCATGCCCGCGCTCAGCAACACGCTGGGCCTGGCCCTCGTCGTCGTGCCGATCCAGATCACGCTCGCGCTTGTCATGGCGAGCCTCGTCACGCGCCTCAGGCGCGGGCGCGACGTGGTCCTCTATGTCTTCACCATCCCGCTCGGCATCTCGGACCTCGCGGCCGGGCTCATCTGGTTCGCGCTGCTCGAGCAGAATGGCTTCCTCAACAGCATCCTCTATGGCCTCGGCATCATCCCGGGCCCGCAGAACCTGCTCGACTACCGCAACACGGCGGGGCTGTTCGTCGCGGTCGTCATCGCGGAGGTATGGCGCGCCACGGCCATCGTGCTCGTCATCCTCGTCGCCGGCCTCGGCCTCATCCCGAAGGAATACGACGAGGCGGCCGAGGTCTTCGGCGCGGGGCCGCTGAAGCGCTTCTTCCTCATCACCTTGCCGCTGCTCAGGCCCAGCCTGCAGACGGCGCTGATCCTGCGCACCATCCTCGCCTTCGAGGTTTTCGCCGTCGTCGCCGTCGTCGCCGGCAACAACCTGCCGGTGCTGATGGGCGAGACCTATGCTTGGCAGTTCGACCTGCAGGACCACAAGGTGGCCTCGGCTTATGCCATCGTCATCCTCGCCATCTCGCTCGCCTTCACGGTCTTCTTCCTGTGGGTGCTGCGCGACCGCACGCGGGAGGCCGCGGCATGACCTCTCTGGCGACCACCGAAGCCGAAGCCTCGGCGCGGGCCGAGCCGCGCAGCAGCGGCCGGCTCGTCATGGCGAGCGCTGTCATCGTGCTCGTCGCCTGGGTGCTGGTGCCGATCTATCTTCTCGTCGTCAACGCGCTCGGCTCCGTCGCGGCGGTGACGGCCTGGCCGAAGGCGCTGGTGCCGGAGTTCGACCTCGCGAGCCTCGCCTTCTTCGCCAATTACGCCGGCGTGCCGCGGGCGCTGCTTAACTCCTTCCTCGTCGCCGGGCTGACGATGGTGCTGTCCATCGGCCTCGGCGCGCCGGCCGGCTACGCGCTGGCGCGCTTCCGCTTCCCCGGGGCGAACCTCTTCCGCCTCGCGGTGCTGATGACGCGCGCCTTCCCGTTGCCGCTGCTCGCCCTGCCGCTGACGGTGCTCTTCATCCGCGTCGGCCTCGACGACACCATCATCGGCCTGGCGCTCGTCCACACGACGCTTGCCATGCCCTTTGCCGTGCTGATCATGGCCTCGCTCTTCATGAGCATTCCCGAGGAGCTCGAGGAGGCGGCCTGGACGCTCGGCTGCTCGCGGCTCTCCGCCTTCCGCAAGGTGGTGCTGCCGCTGGCACTGCCGGGCATCGCGGCGGCGGGCATCTTCGCCTTCGTCATCTCGTGGAACGAGGTCTTCGCCGCGGCCGTGCTCACCATCGAGAACAAGACGCTGACGGCCTTCCTGCTGCAGAGCCTCGATGTCTCGCCCCTGCCGCTCAAGTTCGCCGGCGGGGCCGTCCTCATCGTGCCGGCGCTCCTCTTTCTCTTCGCCGTGCGCAAGTATCTCTTCTCCCTCTGGGGCATCGCCAACCGCTAGGCGATGAGCAAAGGGTCACCGGATGGCCGATATCGACATCAGGCAGGTCGCCAAGCGCTTCGGCAGCCACCAGGCCCTGCACGCCGTGGACCTCACGGTGGCGGACGGGGAGTTCGTCGTCCTTCTCGGCGCCTCCGGCTCGGGCAAGACGACGCTCCTGCGCATTATCGCCGGGCTCGAGACGGCGAGCGAGGGCACGGTGAGCATCGGCGGCCGGCGGGTGGACGGCCTGCCGCCGCGCCGGCGCGGCATCGCCATGGTGTTCCAGAACTACGCCGTCTTTCCGCACATGACGGTGTTCGACAACATCGGCTTCGGCCTCGCCATGCAGAAGATTCCGGCGGCTGAGATCGAGCGGAAGGTGCGTCGCGTTGCCGGGATGCTGCACATCGAGGAGCTGCTGAAGCGCTATTCCGGCCAGCTCTCCGGCGGTCAGCGCCAGCGCGTCGCCGTGGCCCGCGCGCTCGCCGTGGAGCCCGCGGTGCTCCTGATGGACGAGCCGCTGTCCAACCTCGACGCGCTCCTCAGGCTCGAGATGCGCGCCGAGCTCAAGGGCGTGCTCCAGGAGAGCCGCACCACGACCATCTACGTGACGCATGACCAGGTTGAGGCGATGAGCCTCGCCGACCGCATCGCCGTCATGCACGAAGGCCGCATCGTCCAGGCGGCGCCGGCGCCCGAGGTCTATCACCACCCCGCAACACGCTTCGTCGGCAGCTTTATCGGCAACCCGCCCATGAACTTCCTGCCCGCCAGCCGGGAAGGGCAGGGCGCGCGCGTCGCCGGCCATCTCTTCCGCCATGCGCCGGCGAGCGACGGGGCTCTTGCCTTCGGCATCCGGCCCGAGGATCTCGCGCCGGCGGGCGAGGGCTTTGCCGGCCGCGTCAAGGTTGTGGAGCCGCTCGGTCCGCACCAGCTCGTGACAATGGACCTCGCCGGCCATCTCTTCCGCGCCGTGCTCGACAACGATCTTGCCGTGCGTCCCGGTGAAACCCTGGTGCTCGCGCCGCGGCCCGGCCGGGCGCGCTGGTTCGACGCCGACAGCGGCGCAAGCCTGGCCGAGATCACACAGCCTGAACCCGTCACCGGAGCATGAGATGACGACCCATTCCCTTGAGGCCCTGCGGACGCGCGCCGCCGCGATCGTCGCCGACAATGATCGCGGCGCCTATACCGTACCGACAAAGGGGCTTTATCCCTTCCAGTGGAACTGGGATTCCTGCCTGACCGCCCTCGGCCAGCGCCATAGCGACGAGCGCCGCGCTTTCCTCGAGATCGAGACGCTCTTCGCCCACCAGTGGCCGGACGGCATGGTGCCGCACATCGTCTTCCACACGCCGGACGACAGCTATTTTCCCGGCCCCGACGTCTGGCGCACCGGCCGGCCGACGCCGACCTCCGGCATCACCCAGCCGCCGGTCGCCGGCCTCGTGCTGCGCCGCCTCGTCGAGACGGCCGCCGATCAGGCCTTCGCGGAGGAGAAGGCGCGGACCCTCCTGCCGAAGATCGCCGCTTGGCACCGCTGGTTCCACGCCATGCGCGATCCCGCCGGCTCGGGACTCGTCGCCATCCTGCATCCCTGGGAATCGGGCCGCGACAACAGCATCGACTGGGACGACGCCCTGGCACGCGTGCCGACCGAGGGCGTAGAGCCCTACGTTCGTCGCGACACCCAGCACGTCGATGCCGCCGAACGGCCGCACAAGGCCGAGTACGACCGCTACCTGTGGCTCGTGCAGCGCTTCCGCGACCTCGGCTGGGACAACCGCCTGCTGCACGACGCCTCCCCCTTCCAGGTCGTGGACCCGGCCATCAACGCCATCCTCGTCCGCTCCGACGAGGACGTTGCGCACCTCGCCGAACGCTTCGGAGACAAGGCGCTGGCGGAGGAGGCGCAGGCGCGGGCGGCGCGGGCGCGCGCGGCCTTCGATGGTCTCTGGAGCGCCGATCTCCGCCAGTACCTGCCGTTCGATCGCGTTGCCGGACAGCTGATCGCAAGCCCCTCGGTGGGCGGCCTCCTGCCCCTCCTCGCCGGGCTGGGGAATGCGGAGAAGCGCGCCGCGATGCGCGATCGCATCCGCACCTTGCGCACGCACGTGCGCTACGGCGTGCCGACGCATGATCCCACCGATCCACGCTTCGAGGCCAAGCGCTATTGGCGCGGGCCGTGCTGGCTGATCATCAACTATCTTCTCGCCGACGGGCTCGACCGCTGCGGCTTCGCCGCGGATGCGGCTGCCGTGCGGGCCGACAGCCTGGCGCTCGTCGAGAACGGCTTCGCCGAATATTACGACCCCCTGACCGGCGAGGGCCTCGGCGGCGGCAATTTCACCTGGACGGCGGCGATCCTCATCGAGACGCTGGCGACGAGCGCCGCTGCCTGAGGCGCGAGGGGGAACCATGCGCATCATCGGCTTCGGCGCCCATCCGGACGACGTCGAGATCTTCTTCTTCGGCCTCCTCGCCACCTACCAGGCGGCAGGCCATGACATCGGCTGGGTGATCGCGACGGATGGCGCCGCCGGAGGGGAGGGGGAGAAGGAGGCTCTGCGCCGCACCCGCCGGGCCGAGGCGCTGGCCGGCGCGGCCATCCTCGGCGTCACGCCGGTCTTCCTCGACGCGCCGGACGGCGCCCTGGCCGAAGACCGGGCGGTTGCCGGCCGCATCGCCGCCCTGATCGAGGAGATGGCGCCCGACCTTGTCGTGACCCATGCGCCGAACGACTATCACCCGGACCATCGGGCGCTCAGCCGCCTCGTGAGCGACGCTGCGCGCTTCCGCATGCCGGTGCTCTTCGCCGACACCCTGCTCGGGGTCGAGGCTGCGCCGACGATCTATGTCGACATCTCGGCCCATTTCGCCGCCAAATGCGCGGCCATCGCGGCGCATGCCTCGCAGCGGCCGCAGCGCTTCGTCGAGGCGGTGACGGGCTGGAACCGCTTTCGGGCGCTGCAGTGCGGCTATGACGGCGGCGCCTATGCGGAGGCCTTCTCCTTCTCGCCGCGCTTTCCCTTCAGCGACATTCGCGGCCTGCTGCCGCCGGCGCCGCCGCTGCGCCCGCTCGGCCGGCCGTTATCCCGCTAGCGCCCGCGCGCCTCGCCGATGAGCGCCTCGATCAGCCGCCGGCGCCGCGAGTTGCGCGGCCAGATCAGCCCGATGCGCCGGGTGATGGCGAGGCCCGACACCGGCAGCTTGGCGATGGCGAGCCCCTCGGGCCAGGGCGGCGGCCAGTCGGGCAGCAGCGCGACGCCGAGGCCGCGGTCGACCAGCACCGCGATGGCATCGAGCGCGTCGAGCTCGAATCGCTCGCGCGGCCGGATGCCGAGCCGGCGCAGCGCGACATCGACCAGCCGCCCGCCCCAGTGGTTGCGGTCGTAGCGGATGAAGGGCTCGCTCGCGAGAAGCCGCAGCGGGTCCTCTCTCGCCCGCTCGCCCGGCGCGACGAGGACGATGGGCTCCTCCCCCAGCAGGACGAAGGCGTGGGTCTTGGGCGGCGCGAAGGGCGGCTCGACGATGAGCGCCGCATCGAGCTCGCCGCCGATCACCCGATCGTAGAGCTCGATCGAGTTGCCCGGCTGCACATAGATCTCGACCTGCGGATGGTTGGCGGCGAGGCGTGCCAGCACGCCCGGCAGAAGGCCGGTGACAGCGGTGGCGATGGCGCCGATGCGCAGTTCGCCCGCCGGCGTGTCGGCGAGGGCGAGCGCCTTGAGCTCGCGTTCGTCGTTGAGGAGGCGGCGCGCCCGCTTGATGACGGCGGCACCGGCTTCCGTCGGCTGCATGGTGCGCCCGGCACGGGCAAGGAGGGAGGTGCCGAGCTCGGCCTCGAGCGCCCTGACGCGCTGGGCCACGGCGGCGGGCGTGATGGCGAGGCGCCGTGCCGCCTCGGCCATGGAGCCGTGGTCCGCCACGGCGATGAAACTCTCGAGGAAGCGCGTATCCATCGAACAGGAAATCTATCGTTTGAAGAAACAACAATAGAGATTTTATTTCGAAGGGCCAGCGGCGATGAGTGGGCAGGAAGGGTGCTATCCCGAAGCCGCCCGAGCGATTGTCACGGAGACGACCATGCCCCTCACCAATGAAGCCCGCGGCGTGTTCCCCATCGCGCCGACGCCCTTTTCCCCATCGGGCGAGATCGACTGGGCAAGCGTCGACCGGCTGTTCGACTTCTATCGCGAGATCGGCGCCGACGGCCTGACGGTGCTCGGCATCATGGGCGAGGCGCCCAAGCTGGAGGTCGAGGAATCGGTTGCGCTCGTCAGGCGCTGCCTCGCGCGCGTCGGCAACCTGCCCGTCATCGTCGGCGTCTCGGCACCGGGCTTCGCCGCCATGCGCGCCATGGCGCGCTCGGCCATGGATCTTGGTGCAGCCGGCGTGATGATTGCGCCGCCGTCGTCGCTGCGTACCGACGACCAGATCGTCACCTATTACGCCCAGGCGGTGGAGGCGATCGGCACCGACGTTCCCTTCGTCATCCAGGATTATCCGCTGACGCTCTCGGTCGTCATGACGCCCGGCGTCATCCGCCGCATCGTCATGGACAATCCCTCCTGCGTGATGCTGAAGCACGAGGACTGGCCTGGCCTCGAGAAGATTTCGGCGCTGCGCCGCTTCCAGCAGGACGGGTCCATGCGGCCGATTGCGATCCTGTGCGGCAACGGCGGCCTCTTCCTCGATTTCGAGGTGGAGCGCGGCGCCGACGGCGCCAACACCGGCTATGCCTTCCCCGAGATGCTGATCGACGTCGTCCGGTTGCAGGCGCGCGGCGAGCGCGATGCGGCCCATGACATCTTCGACGCGCATCTGCCGCTGCTGCGTTACGAGCAGCAGCCGGGCGTCGGCCTCGCCGTCCGCAAATATGTCATGATGCGCCGCGGCATCCTCGCCTCCGATGCGCAGCGCAAGCCGGCGGGCCGCTTGTCCGAGATGGCCGTGGCCGAGATCGACTATCTCCTCAAGCGCCTCGCCACCCGCGACCCGCGCGCCGCCGGGCTCGTCTGACGCTCCTTCAGGAGGTCGTCTGCTTCGCCTGATACCAGGGCCTCGGATGGCCCGTTGACCCTTCTCCCCGCATGCAAGTCGGACTTGCACATCAGAAGGTGGACCCCGGCCCTGCTCAGTTTCCGCTGCGGGAGAGGCGCGGCCGCATTCTTGCTGTATAATCCCTCTTTTCCGGTCCATAGCCACTGCCTCATTGCCTGGCGCCGTTCCCGGCGCCGCCGCAGCGTCACGGGCCTTGCCCGGGCGGTGCTTGACAGGTCGCCGCTCTCGCCCAATAGTAACTACCTGATGAGTTACTTAAGAGCGTGATCACACGCCCGCGCGATTCTCGCGCTTCATCGGGAGGACGGCACCATGGCCCCAGCCGCGGGTTCTCGTGCGAGCGGACGCATGCTTGTGCAATGGCTCGATTCGGCCTGGGTGCGGCCGGTGGGTCTCATGGTCGTCGTCGTCGTTCTATGGGAACTGGCGGTCAGGCTCTTCGCCATCCCGCCCTATCTGGTGCCCAAGCCGTGGGACGTCATCCTCGTCCTCGTCCACGACCGCGACATGCTGCTCGCCGAATCGATGCCGACGACGATTGCCACCATCGGCGGCTTTGCCCTTTCGGTCGCCGTCGGCATTCCGCTCGCCATGCTCATCGCCGGTTCGCGCACGGTGGAGGCCTATCTCTATCCGCTGCTCGTCTTCTCGCAGTCGATCCCGAAGGTGGCGGTGGCGCCGCTGCTCGTCGTCTGGTTCGGCTTCGGCATGGCGCCGAAAGTCATCTGCGCCTTCCTGCTCGGCGTCTTCCCCGTCGTCGTCGCCGGCGTGCAGGGGTTCAAGTCGGTCGAGCCCGACATGCGCGACCTCGCCCGCTCGGTGAAGGCCTCCTGGCTGCAGACCTTCATCATCGTCAGCCTGCCGCACGCGCTGCCGTCGATCTTCTCCGGCCTCAAGGTATCGGTGACGCTCGCCGTGGTCGGAGCCGTGGTCGGCGAGTTCGTCGGTGCCAATTCCGGCATCGGCTTCGTGCTGCAGCGCTCCATCGGCAATTTCGAGCTGCCGACGATGTTCGCGGCGCTCACCATCCTCGCCCTCATCGGCGTCGTCCTGTTCTGGATCGTCGACCTCGTCGAGCGCCTGGCCGTGCCCTGGCACGCCAGCCAGCGCGCCGACGTCATCGCGACCGCCTGATCCTCATCCCGCGCCAAGACGGGAGCACCGAAGCAACGCTCCGACAGAGCTTATGGGGAGGACATCATGTTGAAGGCCCGGTTTGTGAAGATCTTGTCCCTGGCGGGTATCGCGGCGTTTCTCGCAGGCGCGCAGGCCGAGGCCGCCGACAAGGCGGTGCTGCTGCTCAACTGGTATGTCTACGGCGAGCACGCGCCCTTCTATCTCGGCAAGAAGAAAGGCTTCTTCGCGGAGGAGGGCATCGACCTCGACATCCAGGAGGGGAGGGGCTCGGCGCTGACCGTGCAGGCGGTGGCGGCCAAGACGGTGCCCTTCGGCTATGCCGACGTGCCGACCATGATCCGCGCCGCCGTGAAGGGCGCGCCGGTCGTCGCCACGGGCATCGCCCTGCAGAAGAGCCCCATGTCCGTCATGGGCTTCTCCGAGAAGAACATCCGCACGCCCGACGACATCAAGGGCAAGACCGTCGCCATGACGCCCGGCGATTCCATGTCGCAGATCTGGCCCCTGTTCCTCAAGCGCACGGGCCTCAAGGAGGGCGATTTCCAGGTCGTCTCCGGCGACGCCCAGACGAAGCTCAACGCCGTCATCAACGGGCGCGCCGACGTGCTCCTCGGCTATGCCATGGACCAGAGCATGAAGATCAAGGACGCCACCGGCAAGGATGTCTTCCCGGTGATGTTCGCCGACTACGGGATCAACATGGTCTCGTCCGGCATCTTCGTGCACAGGGACATGCTCGGCGAGAACCCCGATCTCGTGCGCCGCTTCATGGCGGCTGCGACGAAGTCGATCGAATATGCCGAGAAGCACCCGGCCGAGGCGGCCGAGGCCGTGCTCGAGGCCCTGCCCAAGGCGGGCAAGAAGGAGACCCTGCAGGAAGGCTTCGAGCTGACGATCCCGCTCTATCACACGGACGAGACCAAGGGGCAGCGGCCGTGGCGCGTGAGCGACAAGATCATGGCCGACACGGTCGATCTCCTGGTACAGTACGGCGGCGTCGAGGCGGCGTCGGCCGGGGATCCGAAGGCGTTCTACACGAACGACTTCCTGCCCGCGGCGAGCCAGTGAGGGGTGCCGCGATGCCTGCCGCTGCGCGCCGCTTCACCGTGATCAGCCGGGACGAGCCGGCCAGGACGCGCCGTCTCATCGAGATCCGTGGCCTGAGCAAGACCTACCGCACGCGGGCCGGGGACGTGCCGTCCTTGTCCCCGGTCGACCTCGACGTCGACGAGGGCGAGTTCATCGCCGTCGTCGGCCCCTCGGGCTGCGGCAAGTCCACGCTCCTGAAGCTTCTCGCCGGCCTCATCGCGCCGACCGAGGGCGAGGTGCGCATCGACGGCGAGGCCGTGCGCGAGCCGCCGGACAATGTCGGCATCGTCTTCCAGAGCCCGGTCCTGCTCGCCTGGCGCACGCTGCTGCGCAACGTCATGATGCCCGTCGAGGTGCGCGGCCTCGACCGCGCCACGCATCTCGCCCGGGCGCACCAACTGCTCGAGACGGCGGGCCTCAAGGGCTTCGAGGACAAGTATCCCTGGCAGCTCTCGGGCGGCATGCAGCAGCGCGCCGCCATCTGCCGGGCGCTGGTGCACGACCCGGCGCTGCTCCTGATGGACGAGCCCTTCGGGGCGCTCGACGCCATGACGCGCGAGCACATGAACCTCGAGTTGCAGCGCATCCACGGCGAGACCAACAAGACCATCATCTTCATCACCCACTCGATCCCGGAGGCGGTGTTCCTGGCCGACCGGGTGGTGGTGATGTCGTCGCGTCCCGGCACGGTCGAGGCGATCTACAAGGTCGACCTGCCGCGGCCGCGCTCGCTGGAGATGATGGGCGAACGGTGCTTCGCCGAGATCACCAAGGAAATCCGCGGGCACTTCTATGCCCGCGGCGCATTGGACTGACGCCATGGCCCCACGGCTTCGCCTCCTCGACATCGCCTGTTTCGAGCGGCTCGTGCCGTTCACGCATGCCTTCCGCTTCGGCGCGGTGAGCGTGACGGCGGCGCCGCAGGCCTTCGTGTGCGTCACCGTCGAGGTCGAGGGCCACGGTATCGCGACGGGCGCCGCGGCCGAGATGATGATGCCGAAGTGGTTCGACAAGAACCCGGCGAAGAGCCCCGCCGACACCATCGACGACCTGCGCGCCGGGCTCACGCGGGCCGCGGCGGTCTATCGCGATGCCCGCGGCTTCGACACGGCCTTCGGGCATCATGCCCGCACGGTCGGCGAGACGGCGCAGGATGCGGCGCCGGCGCTGGTGCGCGGCTACGGCCCCGCCGTCATCGACAAGGCGATCCTCGACGCCCTGTTCAAGGCGCTCGGCGTCGACGCCGCGACGGGCCTCAGGCGCAACCTGCCGGGGCTCGATGCGCGGCTGACGCCGGACATCGAGGCCGGGCGGATCGACGACTTCCTCGCCGGTCTCGCGCCGCGGGCGGAGGTTGCCCTGCGCTGGACGGTCGGCCTCGGCGACGATCTTGCGGAGCTGCCCGGCGAGATCGCGCGCTCGTCGCTCCACTACCTCAAGCTCAAGCTCGGCGGCGACGTTGCGCGGGACCGGGCGCGCCTGGCCGAGATCGCTGGCATCATGGCGCGGGCGGGCACCATCACGGGCGTGACGCTCGACGCCAACGAGCAATACGACCTTCCCGGCCTCGCGGCGCTCGTCGAGGCGCTCACGTCCGATGCCGCCCTTGCTCCCCTGCGCGAGCGGCTGATGTATGTCGAGCAGCCGCTCGACCGTGCCACGACCCTCGCCCACGACCTCGGCGACGTCGCTGAGGGCATGGCCTTCATCATCGACGAGGCGGACGGCACCTACGATGCCTTTCCCGAGGCGGTGGCACGCGGCTACCGCGGCGTCTCGTCCAAGGCCTGCAAGGGCCTCTACAAGTCGCTCCTCAATGCCGTGCGGGCCCGGGCGCTGAACGAGGCCGCAGGGCGCCCCGGTCACTGCTTCCTGAGCGGTGAAGACCTCACCTGCCAGGCCGGCCTCGGCGTGCAGCAGGACACGGCGCTCGTCGCGCTCCTCGGCCTTGGCCACGTCGAGCGCAACGGTCATCACTATGTCGACGGCTTCGGGCCGGCGCCGGCGGAAGAGGCGGAGGCCTTCGCCGCCGCCCATCCCGACCTCTACGAGGAGCGCGACGGTCGCCTGCAACTCGCGACCGGCAGCGGCGCGCTCGCCACCCGTTCCCTCTTCCGCGTTCCCGGCCTTGCCGGCGGCGCCGAACCCATCTGGGGCAGCCTCGCGCGCCTCACTTCCCAATCCATTCTCGAAGGGCAGACATCATGAGCCAGCGTACTCTCGGCATCGTCATGCACGGCATCACCGGCCGCATGGGGCTCAACCAGCATCTCATCCGCTCGGTCGCCGCCATCCGCGCGCAGGGCGGCGTGCCGCTGTCGGACGGATCGCGCGTGCAGCTCGACCCCATCCTGGTCGGCCGCAATGCCGAGAAGGTCGAGGCGCTCGCCAAGACCCACGGCATCTCCCGCTGGACGACGGACCTCGACGCCGCCATCGCCAATCCCGACGACACCATCTTCTTCGACGCGGCGACGACGCAGATGCGGCCGGAACTGCTGGAGAAGGCGATCGCCACCGGCAAGCACATCTATTGCGAGAAGCCGATCGCCACCGACTTCACCAAGGCGCTCCGGATCTGCGAGCTTGCCGACGCCAAGGGCGTCAGGCACGGGGTGGTGCAGGACAAGCTCTTCCTGCCCGGCTTGCAGAAGCTGAAGTTCCTGCGCGATTCCGGCTTCTTCGGCCGCATGCTGTCGGTGCGCGGCGAGTTCGGCTACTGGGTCTTCGAGGGCGACTGGGGCCAGGCACCGCAGCGCCCGTCCTGGAACTACCGTAGCGAGGACGGCGGCGGCATGATCCTGGACATGGTCTGCCACTGGCGCTACGTGCTCGACAATCTCTTCGGCGAAGTGAAGGCCGTCTCCTGCCTCGGCGCGACGCACATTCCGGCGCGTGTCGACGAGCGTGGCAAGTCCTACCCGGCGACCGCCGACGATTCCGCCTATGCCACCTTCGAGCTCGAGGGCGGCGTCATCGCCCACATCAACATGTCCTGGTGCGTACGGGTCTATCGTGACGACCTCGTCACCTTCCAGGTCGACGGCACGCATGGCTCGGCGGTGGCCGGACTCACCGACTGCGTCATGCAGGCCCGCCAGGGCACCCCGCGCCCGGTGTGGAACCCGGACCAGAAGCAGACGCACGACTTCTATGCCGACTGGCAGCCGGTGCCAGACACCGCCGTCTACGACAACGGCTTCAAGACCCAGTGGGAGATGTTCATCCGCCACGTCGTCGAGGGCGCGCCCTACAAGTACACGCTGCGCGAGGGCGCCAAGGGCGTGCAGCTCGTCGAATGCGCGCTCGAGAGCTGGCGCGAGCGCCGCTGGGTCGACGTACCGCCGCTGCCGCTGAAGGCGGCGCGGGCCCAGGCGGCCGAGTGAGGGCAGGGAAACAGGCCATGAACGTCGTCGACCAGAGCCTCACCATCCGTCTGCCGCGCGCCGACCGGTCGCTCGAGACCTTCCGGCCGCGTGCGCCACGCGACTTTCCCGAGCGCGCGGCCGGCCCCATGAACCGCGTCGCCTTCTCGGCGGCGCATGTCGTCGCTGATCCGCTGCGCGAGGCGGACCCGTGGCTCGACTGCGCCATCGACTGGGACCGCACCATAGCCTACCGGGAGCACCTGTGGGACCTCGGCCTCGGCGTCGCCGAGGCCATGGACACGGCCCAGCGCGGCATGGGCCTCGACTGGCCGACCTCGCTCGATCTCATCACGCGCTCGGTCGCGGCGGCGAAGGCGCGCGGCGGGGCGCTCGTCTTCTCCGGCGCCGGTACGGACCATCTCGACCTTGCCGCAGTGAAGAGCGTCGACGAGGTGATCGCGGCCTACGAGACGCAGTTCGAGGCCATCGAGAAGGTCGGCGGGCGCATCATCCTCATGTGCTCGCGGGCGCTCGCCCGCGTGGCGGCGGGGCCCGACGACTACGTGCGCGTCTACGACCGGCTGCTGACGGGGGCGCGCGAGCCCGTCATCATCCACTGGCTCGGCGACATGTTCGATCCCGCGCTCGCCGGCTACTGGGGCACGCGCGAGCTCGCGGTGGCCATGGACACGGCGGTCGCCATCATCAACGCCCATGCGGCCAAGGTGGACGGCGTCAAGATATCGCTGCTCGACAAGGACCGCGAGATCGCCATGCGCCGGCGCCTTGCGCCGGGCGTGCGCATGTATACCGGCGACGACTTCAACTATGCCGAATTGATCGCCGGCGACGACAAGGGCTATTCCGACGCATTGCTCGGCATCTTCGATGCCATCGCGCCGGCAGCCTCGGCCGCGCTCGTCAGCCTCGCCAGGGGGCACGAAGCGACCTTCCACGACATCCTGTCGCCGACGGTGCCGCTGTCGCGCCACATCTTCCGGGCGCCGACGCGCTTCTACAAGACGGGCGTCGTCTTCATGGCCTATCTCAACGGCTGGCAGGACCATTTCACCATGGTCGGCGGCCAGGAGAGTGCGCGCTCGACGTTGCATCTCGCCGAGCTCTTCCGGCTCGCCGATGCGGCCGGCCTGCTGCGCGATCCGGCCCTTGCGGTCAGGCGCATGCGCCACGTGCTCGCGACGCGCGGCGTGGAAGGATGAGTGCATGAACCATATCGCTTCCACCGTCGCGGATGCGGCGTTGCGCGACTTCTCGCGGGACCACCGCTTCCTGTCGATCAACACGGCGACCGTGCGCAAGCAAGGCGACCTTCTCGCCATCATCGACGCCTGCGCGCGGGCGGAGATCCGCGCCATCTCGCCGTGGCGCGACCAGGTGGCGGCTGTCGGGCTCGATCGGGCGGTCACTGCCGTCAAGGCAGCCGGACTCGAACTCTCCGGCTATTGCCGTGGCGGCATGTTCCCGAGCGATGCGGCGCATCTTGCGGAGATGCGCGACGACAACCGCCGCGCCGTCGACGAGGCGAAGGCCCTCGGCGCGCCCTGCCTTGTCCTCGTCGTCGGCGGCCTGCCGCAATATTCGCGGCCGGGGTCGGCCCCGTCGAAGGACCTCGGCGCGGCGCGCATCATGGTGGAGGACGGCATCAGCGAACTGCTGGACTATGCCCGCTCCATCGGCATGCCGCTCGCCATCGAGCCGCTGCACCCGATGTACGCCGCCGACCGCGCCTGCGTGAACACGCTCGGCCAGGCGCTCGACATCTGCGACCGGCTCGATCCGGCTCGCACCGGCTTTCTCGGTGTCGCCTGCGACGTCTATCACGTATGGTGGGACCCGGACCTCTTCGCCGGCATCGCGCGGGCGGGGCGCGAGCGCATGCTCGCCTATCATGTCTGCGACTGGCTGGTGCCGACGCGCGACCTCTTGCTCGACCGCGGCATGATGGGCGACGGCGTCATCGACCTCAAACCCATCCGCGCCGCAGTTGAAGCGGTGGGCTACGCGGGTTATGCGGAAGTCGAGATATTTTCCGAGGACTGGTGGGCAAGGCCGATGGACGAGGTGCTGGCGACCTGCATCGCCCGCCATCGGTCGGCAGTCTAGAAGGGGCGGGGCGTCTTTCGTCACGCCGGGGCAGTGGAGCGTAACGACGGCATGGCGAAAACGAAGGCCGCCGAGGCGACAGCGGCGCCCGAAGGCGCGGTAGCGAAGCGCGAGGTGCGCACGCGCGATCCCGAGCGGACGCGCGGCAACATCCTCGCCGCCGCGACGGTGGAGTTCTCCTCGCGGGGCTTCGCTGGTGCGAGCATCGACGCCATCGCCAAGCGCTCGGGCGCCAACCGGCGCATGATCTATCACTACTTTGGCTCGAAGCGCGGGCTGTGGCTCGCCGTGCTCGAGGCGGCCTACGAGCGCGTGCGCACGGCCGAACTGCGCCTGCATCTCGAGCAACTCGCGCCGGAGAAGGCGATGCGGGCGCTTGTCGCCTTCACCTTCGATTCCTTTGTCGGCGAGCGCACCTTCATCAACCTGCTCAACAGCGAGAACCTGCACCAGGCGCGCCATCTCAAGGGCTCGACGCGCATCAAGACGATGCACTCGCCGCTCATCGGCATGATCCAGGACATTCTCGACAAGGGCGTGGCGGCCGGCGTCTTCCGCAGCGGCATCGACCCGGCGCAGCTGTGGATCTCGATTGCCGGCGTGTCCTTCTTCTATTTCTCCAACATCTTCACCCTGTCGGTGATCCTCGACCGCGACCTGATGTCGAAGAAGCAGATCGCCGAGCGCCGGGCCCACGTCGTCGATCTTATCCTGGCAGGCATCCGGGCCTGACCGTCCCCCTGGGACAATTCCCGGCGCTGACATTGCAATGCCCGCCTCCCCGCCGATATGTCGTTGAGGCTTCGGCGAGGAGAACGGCCATGGATCACACGCTGACGGGCATTCACCACCTGACGGCGATCACGGCGCAGGCGAGCGAGAACCACCGCTTCTACACCGGCGTGCTCGGCATGCGCCTCGTCAAGAAGACGGTGAACCAGGACGATACCTCCGCCTACCACCTCTTCTACGGCGACGGCGCCGCCTCGCCCGGCTCGGACGTGACCTTCTTCGACTGGCCCGTGGGGCGCGAGCGGCGCGGCACCCATGCCATCGTCAACACCGGCCTCAGGGTCGCGGGCGAGGAGAGCCTCGCTTGGTGGCGCGAGCATCTTGCCGAGGCAGGCTGCACGGTCGGCGAGATCGGTGAGCGGGCGGGGCGCGCCGCACTTGTCTTCGAGGACCCGGAGGGCCAGCGCCTCCACCTCGTCGACGACGGCGGTTCGGGCGAGGCCCATCCGTGGCCGGACAGCCCCGTGCCGGCGCATCACCAGATCCGCGGCCTCGGGCCGATCACACTTTCGGTGCCCGATCTCGCGCCGACGCAGTTCGTCCTCACCGAGGTGCTCGGCATGCGGCCTGAGCGCGTCCATCCCGTCGACGGCGGCACCACGCTGCATGTCTTCGCCATGGGCGAGGGCGGCCCGGCGGCCGAATTGCACGTCCTTGCCGAGCCCGGCCTCGGGCCGGCGATGCAAGGGGCGGGCGGTGTCCACCATGTCGCCTTCCGCACGCCGGACAGGGACGCTCTTAAGGCTTGGACAGCGCGGCTCGGCTCTGCCCGACTGCCCAACAGCGGCGAGGTGGAACGCTACTACTTCCGTTCGCTCTACTTCCGTGAGCCGAACGGCATCCTCTTCGAGATCGCGACCGACGGCCCCGGCTTCGCGGTCGACGAGCCGCTCGACAGCCTCGGCGAGAAGCTCGCGCTGCCGCCCTTCCTCGAGCCGCAGCGGGCGGCGATCGAGGCCAATCTGAAGCCGCTCTAACGCATTTTGCGCCGAATTTGCGCCGAAGTGGATGCCGGTTTGGCGCGAAGAAAATGTTCTGTTTAAAAGGATGGAAGCCTTTCCGGTTCAATTGCATAGGAAAGGTTTAGGGAAAGCGGTACGGCTTTTGCTCCCGTTGCCGGAAGGTCGAACCGGCAATGAGGAGCAGATGCACAACCTGACGATCGATCCCGACCGCCTGTGGCGGTCGATCATGGAGACGGCGGCCATCGGCGGCACGCCGAAAGGCGGCATCAGCCGGCTGGCGCTGACGGACCGCGACAGGCAGGCGCGGGACTGGCTGAAGAGCGCCTGCGAGGACCTCGGCTGCACGGTCACGGTCGACGAGGTCGGCAACATGTTCGCCGTGCGGCCGGGCAGGCTGGATGTGCCGCCGATCGCCGTCGGCAGCCACCTCGACACGCAGCCGACCGGCGGCAAGTTCGACGGCATCCTCGGCGTCCTCGCCGGGCTCGAATTGCTGCGTACGCTGGACGAGGCCGGCTACGAGACGAACGCGCCCCTCATGCTCGTCAACTGGACCAACGAGGAGGGCTCGCGCTTCTCGCCCGCCATGCTCGGCTCGGGCGTCCATGCCGGCGTCTTCGATCGCGCCTATGCCGACAGCCGCACTGACAGGCAGGGCGTGACCTTCGGCGAGGCACTGGATGAGATCGGCTATCGCGGGCCGGCCAAGGTGGGGTCCACGGCCTTCGGCGCCATGTTCGAACTGCACATCGAGCAGGGGCCGATCCTCGAGGCCGAGGAGAAGGCGATCGGCGTGGTCACCGGCGTGCAGGGCATGCGCTGGTACGAGATCGCGCTGACCGGACGGGAGGCGCATACGGGCTCGACGCCGATGTCCCTGCGGCGCGACGCGCTCGTCGGCGCGGCCCGCATCATCGGCGCGGTCGAGGCCATCGCGCGGACGCATCCGCCCGGCGTCGGCACTGTGGGCCTCGTGGAGGTCGGCCCCAATTCGCGCAACGTCATTCCCGGCCATGTCTTCCTGACCGTCGACTTCCGCCATCCCGACGATGCGGCGCTCGATGTCATGGAGGAGGCGCTCTTCGCGACGGTGGAGGAGGCGGGCCGCGCGAGCGGTCTGGAGCACGCCCTGCGGCAGGTCTGGAATTCGCCTGCCGTCGCCTTCGACCCGGCCCTCGTCGATGCCGTGCGCCGGGCCGCGGACGGGCTCGGGCTCTCCTGGCGGGAGATCGTCTCCGGCGCCGGCCACGACGCGGCCTATGTGGCGCGCATCGCACCGACGACGATGATCTTCGTGCCCTGCGCCGGCGGGCTCAGCCACAACGAGGCCGAGGCGACGTCCTATGAGGAATGCCGCGCGGGAGCGCAGGTGCTGCTCGCGGCCGTGCTCGACCACGACCGGCGCTGCTACGGCACCGCCTGAAGCATCGGCACCGCAGGACCGGCGCCGAGGTGGATCCCCGCGCGCCCGGCGGCGGCGCGGATGTGCGCCTCCATCGCGGCGCGGGCGCGCTCGCCGTTCCGCTCGACGAAGGCGGCGAGGATCGCGAAATGCTCGTCGGCCGTGTCGAACAGGCTGTCGCGCGCGACCATGGGCACGCGCTGGCTCTCGGTGGTCAGCGCGTGCGTGCGGCCGTGCACCTCCTGCAGGAGGCGGTTGCCGCAATGGGCGACGACGAGGTCGTGGAAGACGGTGTCCGCCTCCGCGGCGCCGACGACATCGCCCCGCCGGGCGGCATTGCCCATGCCCTGGGCAGAGGCGGCCAGTGTCTCGCGAGCCGGCTGGGGCATGCGCGGCGCCGCGAGCATGGCGGCGAGGCCCTCCACGGCAAGGCGCATCTCGAAGACCTCGGCGAGCGTGAAGCTTTCCCCGAAACGCCACGACGGCGCCTTCGGCCCTTCCTCGCGCGGTGCGACGAAGACGCCGCGGCCGATCTCGATGCGCACGATGCCGAGCGTCTCGAGCACGGAGAGGGCCTCCCGCAGCGAGGGGCGGGATATGCCCAAATCCTGGGCAAGCGTGCGCTGGGCCGGCAACTGGTCGCCGGGGGCGAGACCGCGGGCCCGGATCATGGCCTCGATGGCCTCTGCCGTCTTCATCGGTACGGAGCGATGCTCACGCCCGCGCGGCATGGCTGGTGTCACCTTCCTGCCTCCCGTCTCATCCTTCGCGGTGCTCCGTTGACCAATTTTCGCGCGCCGCTGCCTAGACTTGTTGCTTGAACCGGAAAGCGGCAGATCGCAGCCTTGACTGGTCAGACCGGTCAGTCCGGCTCGTCACCATGCTGGCCGGCACCGGGATTGGCAAGTCTGCAACATCACCTCCGGAACATCAGGCCCGGAACTTGGAGCGTAGGCCGACATGAACGGCATTGGCGAGACGGGGCAGGACGCCATTTCCTCGACGCCGGGCGTTTCTTGGCGCCCGCTGTCCGCGGCTGCCTTCGCGCCCTACGGCCGTGTCATCGAGGTCGGCGCGGCCGCCGTCGTGAACGAGGGCCATGCCCGGCGTCGCGACGCGCTGCTCGACCTCGAGAGCCGCGATCCGACGGCGCGGCTGTGCCTCGCCCATTTCGCCGTCTCGCCGCGGCCGGCCGGGGCCGGCATCGCCGGCCTCGAATGCCATCCCTTCTCGGCGCAGGCCTTCCTGCCGCTCGAGGATTGTGCGCCGCTCGTCGTCGTGGCGCTGGCGCGCGAGGACGGCGCCGTCGCCGCCGGGACGCTCGCCGCCTTCGTCGGCCGGCACGGCCAGGCCATCGTCTACGGGCCCGGCGTCTGGCATGCGCCGCTCACCACGGCCGACCGGCCGGCCGGATTCCTGATGGCCGTGTGGGAGGGCGAGCGCGAGCGGCTGCGCCAGGCGCGGCTCGACCGGCCTCTCCCGCTCCCCGGCCGTCCCGGGATCGTCGGCGCGGCCGCCATCGCATCCTTCATCCGATCCGCCACGAATGATCGGAGCGACAAGACCAGAGGACAGGAAGGAGTTTAGAGCATGGGTATCGGGCGACTGAGAACGGCCTTCGCCGCGGCGGTCCTGGCCGGAACGGCGCTGGCGGCCCCGGCGTTTGCCGCCGGCACGCTGCGCATCGGCATGACCGCCTCCGACATTCCGCTGACCACCGGCCAGACGGACAACGGCGGCGAGGGCATGCGCTTTATCGGCTATACGCTGTATGACGCGCTCATCAACTGGGACCTGACGAGCGCCGACAAGCCGTCAGGCCTCATCCCGGGCCTCGCCACCGAATGGAAGGTGGACGAGGCGGACAAGACCAGGTGGACCTTCAAGATCCGCGAGGGCGTCAAGTTCCACGACGGCAGCGCGTTCACCGCCGAGGCGGCGGTGTGGAACCTCGACAAGCTGCTCGATGACAAGAGCCCGCAATACGACCCACGCCAGGCGGCGCAGGGCAAGTCGCGCATTCCCGCCGTCGCCGCCTACAAGGCGCTCGACAAGTACACGCTCGAGATCGTCACCAAGGAGCCGGATGCGACGCTGCCCTATCAGCTCGCCTGGATCCTAATGTCCTCGCCCGCCAACTGGGAGGCGCTCGGCAAGAGCTGGGAAGCGGTCGCCAAGAAGCCGTCCGGCACGGGGCCCTGGATGCTGGCCGACGTCGTGCCGCGCGAGCGGGCCGATCTCGTGCCGTTCAAGGACCATTGGGACCAGAGCCGGGTGCCGAAGCTCGACAAGATGGTGCTCGTGCCCCTGCCGGAGCCGAACGCGCGCTCGGCCGCGCTCCTGTCCGGTCAGGTCGACTGGATCGAGGCCCCGGCACCCGACGTCATCCCGGCGCTGACGGGGGCCGGCCACCAGATCGTCTCCAACGCCCTGCCGCACAACTGGACGTGGCACCTGTCGCGCCTCGAGGGCTCGCCCTGGAACGACATCCGCATCCGCAAGGCGGCCAATCTCGCCATCGACCGCGAAGGCATGAAGGAGCTGCTCGGCGGCCTGATGCTCCCGGCCAAGGGGTTCTTCACGCCCGGCTCGCAATGGTTCGGCGAGCCGACCTTCGAGGTGAAGTACGACCCTGAGGCGGCGAAGGCCCTGCTTGCCGAAGCCGGCTACGGCCCTGACAAGCGCCTCAAGGTCAAGGCGCTGATCTCGCCCTCCGGCTCCGGCCAGATGCTGCCGCTGCCGATGAACGAGTTCATCCAGCAGAACCTCGCCGAGGTCGGCATCGATGTCGAGTTCGAGGTCGTCGAATGGAACACGATGATCAACATCTGGCGCGCCGGCGCCGGGCACGAGAGCGCCAAGGGCACGCAGTCGATCAACTTCAGCTATTTCATCCAGGATCCCTTCACCGGTCTCATCCGGCACCTCGCCTGCGATCTCAGGCCGCCGAACGGCACCAACTGGGGCCACTACTGCGACCCCGAGATGGACGCCCTCTTCAAGGAGATTCGCACCACCTTCGATGCTGCCGCACAGGACGAGGTGATGCGGCGCACGCATGAGAAATTCGTCGACGAGGCACTCTTCCTGATGGTCACGCACGACGTCGCGCCGCGCGCCATGAGCACGAAGGTCAAGGGCTTCGTCCAGGCGCAGAACTGGTACCAGAACTTCGGCTCCATCACGATGGACTGACCCCAGCGCTCCCGGCCGGCGCCATGCCGGCCGGGTCCGCCGCGCCCCTTGCTTCCGGGCATCGAACGGATGCGGCGCATCTCACGAAGGGTGGACGACGCATGCTCGCATATCTTCTCCGGCGCCTCGTCTATGTCGTCCCGGTGGCGCTCGGTGTCAGCCTGATCTGCTTCATGCTTGTGCACATCGCCCCGGGCGATCCGCTCGTGGCGGTGATGCCGCTCGACGCGACGGCCGAGCAGGAGGCCGAGATGCGCGCCGCCTACGGCTTCGACAAGCCGCTGCCGGTGCAGTTCGGCCTGTGGGTCGCCAAGGCGGCGACGGGCGACCTCGGCCGCTCCATCTCCACCGGCCGGCCGGTGGCGGGGGAGGTGATGACCGCTGTCGGCAACACCCTCGTGCTCGCCGCGGCGGCGAGCCTCATCGGCTTTCCGCTCGGGCTCCTCTGCGGCTTCGTCGCCGGCTATTTCCGCGACACCGGTGTCGACCGGGCCGTCACGGCCCTCGCCATCACCGGGGTCTCGGTGCCGAACTACTGGCTCGGCATGGTGCTCGTCATCGTCTTTTCCGTCACGCTCGGCTGGCTGCCCGCCATGGGGGCGGGGCCCGGCGGCTCGCGCGACTGGGGCTGGGACGCAGAGCACCTGCGCTATCTCGTCCTGCCGGCTGTGACGCTCGCCGTCGTGCCCATGGGCATCGTTGCGCGCACCGTGCGCGCCCTCGTCGGTGACATCCTCTCGCAGGAATTCGTCCAGGCGCTCTATGCCAAGGGGCTGATGCACGGCGGCGTGCTGCGCCACGTGGTGCGCAACGCCGCCCCCACGGCGCTCGCCGTCATGGGCCTGCAGCTCGGCTATCTCCTCGGCGGCTCCATCCTCATCGAGACGGTGTTCAACTGGCCGGGCACGGGCTTCCTGCTCTCCAACGCCATCTTCCAGCGTGATCTGCCGCTGTTGCAGGGCACCATCCTCGTGCTGGCGCTCTTCTTCGTCGCCGTGAACCTCCTCGTCGATCTCGCCCAGACGGTGATCGACCCGCGCATCAAGAGGACATGACGATGGCCGTCATCACCGAGAGCATCGCCGCCCCGGTGGAGCGCACGCAGGGCTACTGGTCGGGCGTCGCCCGCCGCTTCCGGCGCGATCCGGTCGCCGTCGGCTGCGCCGTCCTGCTCCTCCTGCTGATCCTCGCGGCGATCTTTGCGCCCTATCTCGGCCTGGCCGACCCCTATGCCGGCAGCATGGCGCGGCGTCTGCGCAGGATCGGCACGCCCGGCTTCCCGCTCGGCACGGACGAGCTCGGCCGCGACATGCTGGCCCGCCTCGTCTACGGCGGCCGGCTCACGCTCTTCCTCGGCATAACGCCCGTCGTGGCGGCCTTCTGCATCGGCACGGTACTAGGCCTCGTCGCCGGCTATGTCGGCGGGCGCACCAACACCGTCATCATGCGCCTCGTCGACGTGTTCTTCGCCTTTCCCTCGGTGCTGCTCGCCATCGCCATATCCGGCGCGCTCGGGGCCGGCATCGTCAATAGCCTCGTCTCGCTCACCATCGTCTTCGTGCCGCCGATCACCCGCGTCGCCGAGAGCGTCACGGCGAGCGTGCGCTCGCTCGACTACGTCGATGCGGCGCGGGCGTCCGGGGCGGGCGCCTTCACCATCGTGCGCGTGCATGTCCTCGGCAACGTGCTCGGGCCGATCTTCGTCTATGCGACGAGCCTCACCAGCGTCTCGATGATCCTCGCCGCCGGGCTCTCCTTCCTCGGCCTCGGTGTCAAGCCGCCGGAGCCGGAATGGGGCCTGATGCTCAACACCCTGCGCACGGCCATCTACATCAACCCGTGGGTGGCGGCGTTGCCGGGGCTCATGATCTTCGTCACGTCGCTCTGCCTCAATCTCGTCAGCGACGGCCTCAGGAGTGCGATGAATGTCCGCGACTGACCTTGCCCCCGTTGCGCCGCTGCCCGACCGCGGCGGCCCGCAGCAGCCGCTCGTCATCGCGCGCGACCTCAGGCGGCATTTCCCCATCCGCTCCGGCTTCTTCGGCCGGCGCACCGGCACGGTGCACGCCGTCGACGGCGTTTCCTTCGAGGTGGTGAAGGGCGAGACGCTCGGCATCGTCGGCGAATCCGGCTGCGGCAAGTCGACCACGGCGCGCCTCCTCGTCGGCCTCATCGCGCTCGACGCGGGCGACATCATCTTCGACGGCGACCGCCTTGGCGACGAACTTTCGCTGCGCGAGCTGCGCCGCGGCGTGCAGATGGTGTTTCAGGACAGCTACGCCTCGCTCAACCCGCGCCTCACCATCGAGGATTCCATCGCCTTCGGCCCCAGGGTGCACGGCATGAGCGAAGGGCAGGCGCGGCGGCGGGCGCGCGAGTTGCTGGCGAGTGTCGGCCTCGAGCCGGCGCGTTTTGCCGGCCGTTATCCGCACGAGCTCTCCGGCGGTCAGCGCCAACGCGTCAACATTGCGCGGGCGCTCGCCATGGCGCCGCGCCTCGTCATCTTCGACGAGGCGGTGTCGGCCCTCGACAAGTCGGTGGAGGCGCAGGTGCTGAACCTCCTCGCCGACCTCAAGGAGGAGCGCGACCTCACCTATGTCTTCATCTCGCACGACCTCAACGTGGTGCGCTACATCTCCGACCGGGTGATGGTGATGTATCTCGGCGAGGTGGTGGAGATCGGCCCGGCGGAGGCGGTCTACGCCCGTAAAGCGCATCCCTACACGGCCGCGCTCTTTGCCGCGATGCCGTCGATGGACCCGGATGCGCGCACCGAGGAGCCGCCCCTGGCGGGCGACCCGCCAAACCCCATCGATCCGCCCACGGGCTGCCGCTTCCACACCCGCTGCCGCTTCGCCGAAGCGGTCTGCACGGCGGTGAAGCCGGCGCTGGCGTCCGTTCCCGGCGAGGCCCGGGGAGGGGAGGCGAGAGCGGAGGCCCACGTCGCCGCCTGCCACATGCTGGTGGCCGGCTCCGGCCATTCGGCCGTCGGAGCCGCCGCATGACGAAGCCTCTCGTCGACATCCGCGATCTCAATGTCACCTTCTCCGGCGAGCGCACGGTGCACGCCGTCAACGGCCTCGACCTCTCGCTCGCCCCCGGCGAGGTACTTGCCATCCTCGGCGAATCCGGCTCGGGCAAGAGCGTGATGCTCAAGACGCTGCTGCGCCTCCTGCCGCCGCGTCGCACGGCCATCTCCGGCATGATCTCGGTCGACGGCGTCGATGTGCTCTCGCTTTCGGGCCGCCGGCTCGCCGACTACCGCGGCCGCACGGTTTCCATGGTCTTCCAGGAGCCGATGCTGGCGCTCGATCCCGTCTATTCCATCGGCGACCAGATCGCCGAGGCGGTGATGCGCCACGAGGGCCTCGGCCGCCGGGCGGCGATGGAGCGGGCGCTCGACATGCTGACGCGCGTGCGCATTCCCTCGCCCGAGCGGCGGCTGAAGGTCTTCCCGCACGAGATGTCCGGTGGCATGCGCCAGCGCGCCATGATCGCATTGGCGCTCGCCTGCCGGCCGAAGCTGCTGCTAGCCGACGAGCCGACGACGGCGCTCGACGCCACGGTGCAGATCCAGATCCTGCTCCTCCTGCGCGAGCTGCAACGCGAATTCGGCATGGGCGTCATCTTCGTCACCCACGACATCGGCGTCGCGGTCGAGGTCGCCGACCGGATTGCGGTCATGTATGCCGGCAATGTGGTGGAGACGGGCACGGTCGCCGAGGTCATCCGCGACGCCCGCCATCCCTATACGAAGGGCCTGCTTGCCGCGAATTTGCACGGCGCCGTCAAGGGTGCGCGGCTCGAGGCGATCCGCGGTGCGCCGCCGGCGCTCGAGAGGCCGCCCGAGGCCTGCTCCTTCGCGCCGCGGTGCGACTTCGCCGACGAGCGCTGCCGCACGGCCCCGCCGCCGGTGATCGTGCCGGGGCCGGGTCGCCGCGTCGCCTGCGTTCTCGCGGACAGGCTGGAGGCGGCTGAGTAGACCTTCAGGCGGCCGCGGCCGACAGGGTCAGCGCCCGGCGGATGGCGGCCGGCACCGGCTCGATGATCGGGACGGCGGAGCGGGGCGTCAGCAGCTTGGCGACGCGGGCGAGCGGCCCGCCGCCGATGATCACGGCCTCGGCGCCGTCCTCTTCGACGGAGGCATCGACGGCCGCGGCGAGCGCCGCTTCCAGCCGGGCCGGAGCCGCGGTCAGCTCGGTCGGGTCGCCTTCCGTGAGGCGCGTGCCGCGGAACTGGGCCGTGTAGCCGAGCGCGGCCGCGCGTGCGTTGATGGCCTCGACGAGGCCGGGCGTCGTCGTGACCACGGCGAACGGACGTCCGCCAGCGGCCGCCTCGGCCATGCCGGCTTCCCCGATGCCGATGACCGGGCAGGGCAGGGCGTCGCGCGCCGCATCGAGGCCCGGGTCGCCGAAGGCCGAGACGATCACGGCATCGACGCGCTGCCGGCCGGCCGCGATCTCGGCCGCGAGGTCCTTGGCCATCTGCGCGATGGCCTCGCCGCTCTTCGACAGGGCCGTCTGGTCGACGATCATGCGCGCGCCGAAGGGCGCCGTGCGCCCTGTTATCATGGCCGAACCCGCCGCCGCCTCGCGCGCGATGGCGACCATGGTGTCGGTCGTTGCCTCGTTCGAATTCGGATTGAAGAGGACGATGTGCACGTTAACTCCACGACCTCGTCGACGCTGCCGGCGGTGCTCCGTCATGGGACGGGAGGCACCCGAAAGTGGTCCATGGGCGGGCAGGTGCAAGCCGCGTGCCGCAACGTTTTCGCGGCCCGCAGCCGGCAGGTCGGACCGCCCGCGAGCGGTGCGCCATCTATGACCGAAGATGCCGCGAGCGCATATTCCCTCCCCGCATGGCTTGCATGCGGCAGCAGGGATGGCGCTGCAACGGCAGCGTTGTCAGCCCGAGCGGTGTGACAGTCCGTGGCCGCAGTCGCGGCTGGTGGGAAGCGCGATCGCTCCCGCCGATATGCCCGGCGGGCTCCACGGGGACAATCATGACGGACCCATTCAGCTTTGAAGAGCACCTTCGCAGCCATCAGATCGATAACGTCCTTGGTCATGACAGCTCGATTGGGGACCGTCATTGCTTGCCCGCAAATTGCGAGAGTAACGGATCCGGTGTCTGTACCGACCATTGCGAGGCGGATAAGTAGCAAGATGCAGGTGCCATGCGCCACCAGTGAAGGCTCCGCGGCGTGGCCGCGACAGATGGGGAGTGATCCGGGATGTTCGATTTGAGCGGCAAGTCGGCGCTGGTGACGGCGGCTGGACAGGGCATCGGTTTCGCGTCGGCCGTGGCCCTGGCCAGGGCCGGCGCCAGGGTCTTCGCGACGGATATCAACGAGGCGGCCTTTGCTGCGCTCAAGCAGGCGGATGCCCGCATCGAGCCCTTCCGCCTCGATGTGCTGAGCGACGCCGACGTTTCCGCCGCACGCGAGCGCACCGGTGCCGTCGACATTCTCTTCAACTGCGCCGGAATCGTCCATGCCGGGGCGATCCTCGACTGCCCGCCGGAGGATCTTGCCTTCGCGCTGCAGCTCAACGTCACGGCAGCCTACCGCACCATCCGCGCCTATCTGCCGGGCATGCTCGAGAAGGGCGGCGGCTCCATCATCAACATGGCTTCGGTTGCCTCGAGCGTGAAGGCGGTGCCCAACCGCTTCGCCTACAGCGCCTCGAAGGCGGCTGTGATCGGTCTCACCAAGTCGGTCGCCACCGACTATGTGGGGCGCGGCATCCGCTGTAACGCCATCTGCCCGGGCACGGTGCAATCCCCCTCGCTCGACGAGCGGCTGAGGGCTCAGGGCGATTACGAGGCCGCCAAGGCCGCCTTCATCGCCCGCCAGCCCATCGGCCGCATCGGCAAGCCGGAGGAGATCGCGGCCCTCGTCGTCTATCTTGCCAGCGACGAGGCCGCCTATACCACCGGCCAGGCCCACGTCATCGACGGCGGCTGGACGATGTGATCGTCGTGCGGCCGGTCGGGAGCGGGACGCCGACCGCCCGGCTGGACGAACGCTGACGGTTCGGGCATTTGCTCCCTTCGAACAATTGACGGATGCCCCGCGCCGCAGCCAAATCCGTGCTTGCGGCAGGGGCGCCGATGCGCCGGAGGGACGAGATGACATTCGACGTGGGCGCCCGCCTCAGACAGATCAGGCAAGCCGCCGGCCTGTCGCAGCGCGAGCTGGCGTCCCGCGCCGGCGTGACCCACGGGCTCATCTCGCTCATCGAGCAGAACAAGAACAGCCCGTCCGTCGCCTCGCTGCGCAAGATCCTCGAAGGCATTCCGATGACCATGGCCCAGTTCTTCGAGGAGGACCGGCCGGTCAGGAACAAGGTGTTTTTTGCCGCCGACGAGCTCGTCGACCTCACCTCGCGCCTGCACCAGGTCAACGGCACGCGCGCCCGAGGCAAGCTCACGCTGCGCCAGGTGGGCGACGCCCATGCCCACAACCTGCAGATCCTGCACGAGAGCTACGAGCCGGGCGCGGACACGGGGCTCACCATGCTCGCCCACGATTCGCACGAGGGCGGCGTGGTGCTGACGGGCGAGCTGGAGGTGACGGTGGGCGACGAGGTCTGCGTGCTCAAGGCCGGCGACGCCTATCTCTTCGACAGCCGCATCCCGCACCGCTTCCGCAATGTCGGCAAGGGGCGCTGCACGGTCGTCAGCGCCTGCTCGCCGCCCTATCTGTGAAATGAAAAGGGCGGCCCGCGAGCCGCCCCTCTTTCGTCACGTGCCCTTCGGACTGTACCCGAACATCGACTTGACCTCGAGGAAATCCTCGAGGCCGTAGCGGCCCCACTCGCGGCCGTTGCCGGATTGCTTGTAGCCACCGAAGGGGGCGGCGAGGTCGCCGGGCGAGCCGTTGATGTGCACCATGCCGGCACGGATGCGCCGCGCCACGGCGCGGGCGTGGTCGAGGTCGCCGGAGGTGACGTAGCTCGACAGGCCGTAGACCGTGTCGTTGGCGATGGCGATCGCCTCCTCCTCGTCCCGGTAGGGCAGGATGGAGAGCACCGGCCCGAAGATCTCCTCGCGCGCGATGGTCATGTCGTTGCGCACGTCGGCGAAGACGGTCGGGCGGATATAATAGCCGCGGTTGAGGTGCTCCGGCCGGCCGGGGCCGCCGGCGACGAGCCGGGCGCCCTCGGCGATGCCCTGCTCGATAAGGCGCTGGATCCTGTCGAACTGCACTTTGCTGACGACGGGGCCGATGGTCGTGCCCTCGGCGCGGGGATCGCCCACCACCGTCGCCGCGGCCACCTCGCGCGCGACGGCGATCGCCTCCTCCTGCCGGTCGGCGGGCACCAGCATGCGCGTCGGCGCGTTGCACGACTGGCCGCTGTTGGAGAAGCACTGGCGCGTGCCGTGGGTGACGGCGCGCACGATGTCCGCATCGGGCAGGATGATGTTGGGCGACTTGCCGCCGAGCTCCTGCGCCACGCGCTTGACCGTGTCGGCGGCCGCCCGCGCCACGGCGATGCCGGCCCGGGTCGAGCCGGTGAAGGAGACCATGTCGATGTCCGGATGGGTGGCGAGCGCCTGGCCCACCGTCGGCCCGTCGCCGTTGACCATGTTGTAGATGCCGGCCGGCACGCCGGCCTCGTGCATCACCTCGGTGAAGACGATGCCGGAGATCGGGGCGACCTCGCTCGGCTTGATCACCATGGTGCAGCCGGCGGCGAGCGCCGGCCCGACCTTGCAGGCAATCTGGTTGAGCGGCCAGTTCCACGGCGTGATGAAGCCGCACACGCCCACAGGCTCGCGGGTCACCACGGTCTCGTTGACGACCTCGTCGAATTCGTAGTCGCGCAGGACGCGCAGCACCTCCGAGAGATGGCCGAGGCCGGCGGCGGCCTGTGCCTGCCGGGCGAAGCTTATCGGTGCGCCCATCTCGTCACTGATGGCCTCGGCGATGTCATCGTAGCGCTTCTTGTAGACGGCGATCACCGATTCGAGCAGCTCGACGCGCTCCTTGCGGCTCGCATGGGCGAAGCGGCCGAAGGCGCGCTTGGCCGCGGCCACGGCCTTGTCCACATCGGCCGTCTCGCCGAGCGCGATGCGGGCATAGGCCTCTTCGGTCGCCGGATTGACGACCTCGAGCGTGCGCCCGCCGGAGGCCGGCACCCAGGCACCGTCGATGTAGAACTGGAGATGGTCCTTCATGGCTTCGCTTCTCTTGATTTATGCCCGCGACCGAGCGCCGCTGGACGCTCAAAATTCTATGCATGACAGTGGTAGGATGGTTGCTGGCTCGCCGCAAGCGGGGATCGTCAAGGCCGGCAGCAGAGTGCCTCTGCCGACCTAAGACGGGCCAAGGCGTCGCCAAACGGCAGCGCTGCAAGAGGAATGCAGCCGGGGGACAGCGCCGGAAGCCCGTTTCGGATGTTGGCAGGCTCGGCGATTGGTCCGGCTCCCCGCCTATTGAGAGGGCTTGCCTTCCGCGGCCCGCTCAATATTTTGAGCGAAACGACAACCGGCAGCCGCGGCAGGACGAGAGGCCATGACGACGCAGACATTGAGCAAGCGCCAGAAAGAGGCCGTGCCGCAGGGCATCGCCACCAAGCAGATCTTCGCCGCGCGGGCCGAGAACGCCGAGCTCTGGGATGTGGACGGCAAGCGCTACATCGACTTTGCCGCCGGCATCGCCGTGCTCAACACCGGCCACCGCCATCCGCGCATCATCGCCGCGGTGAAGGAGCAGGCGGAGAGCTTCACGCATACCTGCTTCCACGTCGCGCCCTACGAGAGCTACATCCGCCTCGCCGAGCGTCTCAACGCCCTCACGCCGGGCGACCACCCGAAGAAGACGATGTTCGTCACCACCGGCGCCGAGGCGGTGGAGAATGCCGTCAAGATCGCCCGCGCCCATACCGGGCGCCCGGCGGTGATCGCCTTCGGCGGCGCCTTCCACGGCCGCACGCTGCTCGGCATGGCGCTCACCGGCAAGGTCGCGCCCTACAAGAAGGGCTTCGGGCCCTTCCCGGCCGACGTCTATCACGTGCCCTATCCGAAGACCTATCACGGCGTCGGCACCGCCGAGGCGCTCAAGGGGCTCAACCAGCTCTTCCAGAGCGACGTCGATCCGGCCCGGGTCGCCGCCATCATCGTCGAGCCGGTGCAGGGGGAGGGCGGCTTCTATCCGGCGC
This sequence comes from Chelatococcus sambhunathii, assembly GCF_001418005.1. Taxonomy (GTDB): domain Bacteria; phylum Pseudomonadota; class Alphaproteobacteria; order Rhizobiales; family Beijerinckiaceae; genus Chelatococcus_A; species Chelatococcus_A sambhunathii. Next base: position 273,335 of record NZ_LIOL01000003.1, read on the forward strand.
CGGCCGATTTCCTCGCGGCGCTGCGCGCGCTCTGCGACGAGCACGGCATCCTGCTCATCGCCGACGAGATCCAGACCGGCATCGCCCGCACCGGGCGCATGTTCGCGGTCGAGCATGCGGGCGTGGTGCCGGACCTCGTCACCATGGCCAAGGGGCTCGGCGGCGGCTTCCCGCTCGCGGCGGTCACCGGCCGGGCCGAGGTGATGGACGCGGCCCATCCCGGCGGGCTCGGCGGCACCTACGGCGGCAGCCCCATCGGCATCGCCGCCGCCCATGCGGTGCTCGACGTCATCGAGGACGAGAAGCTGTGCGAGCGCGCCGAGACGATCGGTGCCATGATGCGCGAGCGCCTCACCGAGATGGCCCGGCGCAACAGCTTCAACGCCATCGGCGACGTGCGCGGCCTCGGCGCCATGGTGGCCTTCGAGCTGGTCAAGGACCGCACGACGCGCGAGCCCGATGCGGCACTGGCCGGCCGGCTCGTAGCGAAGGCGCAGGAAAAGGGCCTCATCCTCCTCACCTGCGGGCCGGATGGCAATATCATCCGCCTTCTGGCGCCCCTGACCATTCCGCAGGAGCAGGTGAGCGAGGGACTCGATATCCTCGAAGAGGCGCTGGCCGAGGCCGTCAGCGCCTGAGCGTGGGACAACCCCTTTTCAAGAGGATGACATGAACGGCGCCGACCGGCTGTGCGAGACGCTGCTCGCCAATGACATCGACGTGTGTTTCGCCAATCCGGGCACGTCCGAGATGCATTTCGTGGCGGCGCTCGACCGCCGGCCGCAGATGCGCTGCGTCCTCGGCCTGTTCGAGGGCGTGGTGACCGGCGCGGCCGACGGCTATGCGCGCATGGCGGACAAGCCGGCGGCCACGCTCCTCCACCTCGGGCCTGGGCTCGCCAACGGCCTCGCCAACCTGCACAACGCCCGGCGCGCCCGCACGCCGATGATCAACGTCGTGGGCGACCACGCCACCTATTTCCTCAAGCACGACGCGCCGCTGGCGAGCGACATCGACAGCCTCGCCCGTCCCATGTCGCAATGGTACGGCCGAATCGGCCGTGCCGAGGAGGTGGAGGCGAAGACGCTGGAAGCTTACGAGGCGGCCATGCGCCTGCCGGGCGTCGCGACGCTCGTGCTGCCGGCCGATGCCGCCTGGGGTGAGCTGCCGGCCGGGGCTCCGCCGCGCCGGGCGTCGCTGCCGCCCTTCCGCTCCGTCACGCCGGAGGCCGTGCGTCAGGCCGCCGAGACGCTGCGCTCGGGTCGGCGCGTCGCGCTGCTCCTGACCGGCCGCGCGCTGCGGGCCGATGCGCTCGCCACGGCCGACAGGATCGCCGCCGCAACGGGCGCGCGCCTCCTGATGCAGACCTCCAACAGCCGCGTGGAACGCGGGGCGGGCCGCGTCGCCATCGACAACGTGCCCTATCCGGTCGACGCGGCGCTCGCCGCCCTTGCCGATATCGACGCCATGATCGTCGTCGGCGCGAAGGTCCCGGTCGCCTTCTTCGCCTATCCCGGCAAGCCGGGCCTTCTCGTGCGCGAGGATTGCGAGATCGTGGACCTCGCGCGCCCGGGCGACGACCTTGCCGAGGCGCTCGCCTGGCTCGCCGACGAGATCGGCGTCGCGGCCGAGGCAGCCGTGCGGGTGAGCCGGGGCTTCACCGACGAGATGGCGCTGCCGGGTGGCACGCTCACGGACGATGCGGTGGCGCTTGCCGTGGCGCGCATGCTGCCGGAAGGCGCCATCGTCTGCGACGAGAGCATCACGGCGGGCGCCCGCTTCTTCGGGCTCTCGCAGGATTCCGCCCCGCACGACTACCTGCGCATCACGGGTGGGTCGATCGGCATCGGCATTCCGCTCGCGGCTGGCGCCGCGGTGGCGTGCCCGGACCGCAAGGTGGTGGCGCTGCAGGCCGACGGCAGCGGCATGTTCACGGTGCAGGGGTTGTGGACCCAGGCGCGCGAGCGGCTCGATATCGTCACCGTCGTCTTCGCCAACCGCAGCTACGCCATCCTCGAGGGCGAGATGCGCAACGTCGGCGTCAACCACTTCGGTCGCAATGCCGAGCGCATGCTGACGCTCGACGATCCGGCGCTCGACTGGGTGTCGATGGCGCGCGGCATGGGCGTGGAGGCCGGGCGCGCCGAAACCGTCGAGGATTTTGTCCGCCTCTTCGACGGCGCGCTGCGCCAGCGTGGCCCCTTCCTCATTGAAGCAGTTGTATGAACCGGGGACATGTCGTTCCCGGGTGTCGAATATAATTGACGCAGATGCTGTATGATGCATCTTAATTGGGCGCTTGCTCCATCGCTGGGCAGGGGTAGGCGCAATGCTGACGGGAGCGCCGGCGAGAACGGCCGCAAGGCCACCGCCGCCCGTCAGGAGGAGACGATCGCAAGCGGGGAAACCGGCCGCGAGGGCCGGGCGTGCAAGGTGGCGCATTCGCCTTGCCGTGCCTTCATTCCCTTCTTCGTCTCGCACCGGATTGGCACAGGCCTTGCGACGCCCTGGCAAGGCCATGGCCGTGAGGCAGGGCAAGCAGCAAGGGGGAGTGGATGAAGAAGTCTAGCCGGTTGATCGCGGGGCTCGTCGGCCTTGCCGGTCTCACGCTCGCCGCGGCGGCGGGTGCGCAGGAGAAGCCGACGCCGGGCGGCACGCTCAACATGATCGCCCAGCCCGAGCCGCCGATGCTCATGGTCGGGCTCAACACCCAGGGGCCGACGCTCTACGTCGGCGGCCAGATCTACCAGGGCCTCCTGAGCTACGGGAAGGACCTCAAGGTCCTGCCGTCGCTCGCCAAGGCCTGGGAGGTGTCGGAGGACGGGCTCACCTACACCTTCACCATCCAGGAGGGGGTGAAGTGGCACGACGGCAAGCCGTTCTCGGCCGAGGACGTCGTCTTCACCGCCGACAAGTTCCTGCGCGAGGCGCATCCGCGCTGGCGCTACATCGCCAACACCTACATCGAGAGCATCACGTCGCCCTCGCCGGATACGGTGGTGTTCAAGCTCAAGCGGCCGTTCTCGGCCTTCCTCTACGCCTTCGAGCTCAGTTCCTTCCCGGTGGTGCCGAAACACATCTATGACGGCGCGGACTATCGCACCAACCCGGCCAACCAGGCGCCCATCGGCACCGGTCCCTTCAAGTTCAAGGAGTGGAAGCGCGGCTCCTACATCCACCTCGTGAAGAACGAGGACTACTGGAAACCGGGCATGCCCCACCTTGACGAACTCTACTTCCGCATCGTGCCGGACGCGGCCTCGCGCGCCGTGGCCTTCGAGAAGGGCACCGTCGACGTGCTGCGCGGCGGCGACGTGGAAGGCTTCGAGGTGCGGCGCCTGTCGAAGCTCCAGGGCGTCACGACGACGACGGATGGCTGGGAGATGTATTCCCCGCTCGTCTTCATGCAGTGGAACATGCGCAAGGCCCCGTTCGACAACAAGCTGGTGCGCAAGGCCATCATGCATGCGATCGACCGGGACTTCATCGTCCGCAACGTCTGGTTCGGCCTCGGCAAGCCGGCGGTCAGCCCCTTCGCCTCGACGACGCGCTTCTTCTCCGACGACGTGTCGACCTATCCCTTCGACCTTGCCAAGGCGAAGGAACTCATCGCCCAGTCCGGCGTGAAGCCGCAGGAGCACACCATCCGCCTCATGCCGATCCCCTACGGCACGCAGTGGGACCGCATGGCCGAATATGTCAAGCAGCAGCTCGAGCAGCTCGGCTTCAAGGTGGACATCCGCGCGGTCGATGCCGGCGGCTGGTCGCAGGCCCTGTCAGAGTGGGACTTCGACATCACCTTCAACTTCACCTACCAGTACGGTGACCCGGCGCTCGGCGTCGCTCGCCATTACCTGTCGACCAACATCATTAAGGGCACGCCCTTCGCCAACAACGAGGGCTACCAGAACCCGGCCGTGGACGAGCTGTTCCTCAAGGCCGCGAGCGCGGTGGACGAGGCGGAGGCCAAGGCCGCCTATGCCGAGGTGCAGAAGATGATCACGGACGACGTGGCGCTCGGCTGGCTGTTCGAGCAGCGCAACGTCACCATCATGCGCGACAAGGTGAAGAACCTCGTGCGCACCGGCATCGGCGTCAACGAGTCGATGGACGACGTCTGGATCGCGAAGTGACGCGCCGGTCGATCTGACGCGGGTCGATCCCTCAAGCCCGGCGCCGCCCGCGCGACGCCGGGCGGGTGGGCGAGGGCATCCGTGCCCGCCCCCCTGCGCCCGCTGGCCGGGGGCCAAGCCAAACTCCGGAGTAAAGCGTGAAGACGCTCGAGTTCCTCATCCAGCGCCTCGCCAAGGCGGCCTTCGTCGTCCTCGGGGTGGTGATCCTCAACTTCCTGCTCATCCAGCTCGCGCCGGGCGACCCGGCGGCAGTGCTGGCGGGCGAGGCGGGTGCCGGCGACGAGCAGTTCATCGCCCAGCTCAGGGCCCAGTTCGGTCTCGACCAGCCGCTCTACGTGCAACTCCTCAGCTATCTCCAGAACGTCCTGTCCGGCGATCTCGGCTATTCCTACCGCAACCAGGTGCCGGTCGCCGATCTCATCATGGAGCGCCTGCCGGCGACCCTGCTCCTGACCGGCAGCGCCTTCCTCTTCTCGCTTGTCCTCGGCATTGTGCTCGGCGTGCTCGCCGCCTACAAGCGCGGCAGCCTCGGCGACAGCCTGATCATGACGGGCGCGCTCATCTTCTACGCGACGCCCCTCTTCTGGGTGGCGCTGATGGCCGTCCTCGTCTTCTCCATCCATCTCGACTGGCTGCCGCCCTTCGACATGGAGAGCATCGGCGCCGGCTATACCGGCTGGGCGCGGGTCATGGACATTGCCCACCATCTGGTGCTGCCCACCGTGACGCTCGGCCTCTTCTTCACGGCCGTCTACACGCGCCTCACCCGCGCCTCCATGCTCGAGGTGATGAACCTCGACTTCGTCAAGACGGCCCGCGCCAAGGGTGTGCCCAAGGGGCGCATCATCCGCCGCCACGTGCTGCGCAACGCCATCCTGCCGGTCTTCACCTTTGCCAGCGTCCAGGCCGGCCAGCTCGTCGGCGGGGCGGTGCTGACCGAGACCGTCTTCGCCTGGCCAGGCATCGGCCGGCTGATGTTCGACGCGCTGATGCAGCGGGACTATCCGGTCCTGCTCGGCGTCTTCCTCGTCACGGCGGCCGTCGTCGTCCTCGTGAACCTCGTGGCGGATCTGCTCTATCGCTTCGTCGATCCGCGCATCGAAACTGCAGGGTAACGGCCATGAGCTTCCTTCGCCGCTATGCGCAGAACGTCGGCGCGCTGATCGGCCTCGCGATCCTCGTGGTCGTGGTCCTCGTCGCGCTCGCCGCGCCCGTCCTCTATCCCGTCAGCCCCTGGCAGGGCGTGGGCGAGCCGCTGCTCGGCCCCTTCGAGGATCCCGCATATCCGCTCGGCACGGATCTGCTCGGCCGCGACATCGCCGCCGGCATCGCCTATGGCGCGCGCGTCTCGCTCCTCATCGGCATCATCTCGACGGCGGTCGCGGTCGTCATCGGGGTGGCGCTCGGCGCGCTCGCCGGCTTCTACGGCGGGCGCGTGGACGACATGCTGATGCGCTTCACCGAGTTCTTCCAGACCATCCCGGCCTTCGCCATGGCGGTGGTGCTGGTGGCCATCTTCAGCCCCAACATCACCTCCATCACGCTTGCCATCGCCGTCGTCTCCTGGCCGCCGGTGGCGCGGCTGGTGCGCGGCGAGTTCCTGAGCCTGCGCTCGCGCGAGTTCGTGCAGGCGGCGGTGGTTGTCGGCCAGACGGGCCCGCGCATCATGGCGACGCAGATCCTGCCCAATGCCATCTCGCCCATCATCGTCACCGCCTCGCTGATGGTCGCGACCGCCATCCTAACGGAGAGCTCCCTGTCCTTCCTCGGCCTCGGCGACCGCAACATGATGAGCTGGGGCTTCATGATCGGCGCGGCGCGCACCATGCTGCGCGAGGCCTGGTGGCTCAGCGTCTTTCCCGGTGTCGCCATTCTCGTCACGGTGCTCGCCATCAACCTGATCGGCGAGGGGCTGAACGACGCCATGAACCCCCACCTGCGCGGTCGCAAGGGGTGAGGACGAGACGATGAAGCCGACCACACCTCTCCTCAAGGTCGACAACCTGTCGATCGAGCTGCCCGCCGGTTTCGACCGCAAATATGCCGTCGAGAACCTTTCGTACACGCTCGAAGCCGGCGAGATCCTCTGCGTCGTCGGTGAATCCGGTTCCGGCAAGTCGATGACGGCCAACGCCATCATGGGGCTGCTGCCGTCCTACCTGAAGCCGTCGTCGGGCCGCATCCTCCTCAACGGGCGCGATCTCCTCGTCATGAGCGAGCAAGAGCTTGCGCGCGAGCGCGGCCGCACCGTCTCCATGATCTTCCAGGAGCCGTTATCTGCGCTCAATCCGCTGATGACGGTGGGCGAGCAGATCGCCGAGGTCATGTTGGTGCACGGCGAGGGCGATGCCAGGAGCCGCGATGAGCGCGTGCTCGAACTGCTGGACTACGTCGGCCTGCCGGATCCGGCGAGCCTGCGCCATTCCTATCCCTTTCGCCTCTCGGGCGGGCAGCGCCAGCGCGTCATGATCGCCATGGCGCTCGCGCTCGAGCCGGCGATGCTCATCGCCGACGAGCCGACGACGGCGCTCGACGTGACGACCCAGGCGCAGATCCTCGAGCTCATCCGCCGCATCCAGCGCGCCAAGGGCATGGGCGTGCTCTTCATCACCCACGATTTCGGCGTCGTCGCCGACATCGCCGACAAGGTGGTGGTGATGGAGAAGGGGCTCATCGTGGAGCAGGGCACGGCGGACGACGTGCTCAACCGGCCCCAGCATCCCTATACGCGCCGCCTGATCGCGGCCGTGCCGCATCCCGACGAGAGTGCCACGCGCGCCGAGGCCGCCGGCGAGCCGCTCCTCGAGGTGCGCAACCTTCAGAAGACCTACCGCAGCGGCGGTGGTCTCTTCACACGCCCGCGCATCGTCAAGGCGGTGGACGATGTCAGCTTCACCCTGCGGCGTGGCGAGACGCTCGGCGTCGTCGGTGAATCCGGCTCCGGCAAATCGACGCTCGGGCGCTGCATCCTCAAGCTCACCGACGTGGACGGCGGCGAGATCCGCTACCGCGGCAAGGACCTCGTGCCGCTCTCGCAGGCGGCCTTCCGGCCCATGCGCCGGCACCTGCAGATGGTGTTCCAGGATCCCTTTGCCTCGCTCAATCCGCGCCACACCATCGGCCGCATCCTCACGGACGGGCCGGTCGCCAACGGTGTGCCGATGGACGAGGCGCAGAAGAAGGCGCGCGACCTGCTCGCCCTCGTCGGGCTCGACCCCTCGGCCTATGACCGCTACCCGCACGAGTTCTCGGGCGGCCAGCGCCAGCGCGTCGGCATCGCCCGTGCGCTCGCGCTCGATCCCGAGCTGCTGGTGGCGGATGAGAGCGTGTCGGCACTCGACGTCTCGGTGCAGGCGCAGGTGCTCGACCTGATGCAGGACCTGCAGAAGAAGCTCGACATCGCCGTCATCTTCATCACGCACGACCTCAGGGTCGCGGCCGAGGTCTGCGACAAGATCGCGGTGATGTATCGCGGCGCCATCGTCGAAGCCGGCCCCCCGGCCGAGGTCTTCAATGCGCCGCGCCACGCCTATACGCAGAAGCTCATCGCGGCCATCCCGGGTCGCCACTGGAACCCCCGCGCCGCCGTCGCCTGACGAGGGCGGGCGCCCCGCGCAGCCAAGGAGCCGAGCGCCATGCGCGCATTTTTCCACCCGGACCAGCACCTCCACGACCCAAAGCAGTTCATGCGCGTCGGCCGCATCGCCGATCCGACCGACCTGCCGAGCCGCACGGAAGCCCTCATGGCGGCGCTGACGCGCGTCGGCATCGCGCCGCAGCTGCCGGAGGACTACGGCACCGCGCCGGCGCTCGCCATTCACGCGCCGCACTATCTCGACTTCCTCGCCATGGCCTACGAGCGCTGGGTGAAACTGCCGAACGCCGGGCCGGAGGTGCTGCCCAACGTCTCGCCCTACTGGAACGGCAGCCCCGACCGGGACGGTCGGCCGCCGTGCCGCTCCAGCCACGTCGTGGCCGAGGCCGGCTACTATCTCGGCGACCTCGCCGTGCCGCTCGGCCCGCAGACGTGGCGCTCGGCCCTCTCATCGACCCATACCGCGACGGCCGCGGCCGATGCCGTCCTTGGCGGCGAGCGCCACGCCTATGCGCTGTGCCGCCCCTCGGGCCACCACTGCCGCACGGACCGGGCCTCGGGCTTCTGCTATCTCAACAACTCGGCCATCGCCGCGCAGCGGCTGCGCTCGCGTTTCGCCAAGGTGGCGGTGCTCGATGTCGATGCCCATCACGGCGACGGCACGCAGGAGATCTTCTATCGCCGGGCCGACGTGCTGACGGTCTCCGTCCATGCCGACCCGCAGATCTACTATCCCTTCTACATCGGCTATGCGGACGAGCGCGGCTCGGGCGAGGGTGAAGGCTTCAACCTCAACCTGCCGCTCGCCGCCGGCAGTGGTGATGAGGCGTTCCACGCCGCCGTGGCCCGCGGGCTCGAAGCGGTCTCCGCCTTCGGCGCCGAGGCGCTCGTCGTCGCCCTCGGCTACGACAGCCACCGGGAGGATCCGCTCAGCGTGCTCTCGGTCACGACGGACGGCTTTGCCGGCGTCGGCCGGCTGATCGGCGCCGCCGGCCTGCCGACCGTCGTCGTGCAGGAGGGCGGCTACCAGGTCTCCGTCATCGGCGACTGCCTCGAGCGCTTCCTGACCGGGCTTGCGGGATAGGTCCCGTGACCGTCCGCGTCCGCCATAGCGCCGGCGCGCGCGTCAGGCCCCGGGCCTTCGACGTGATCGAGCACGTGCGTCTCGGCGAGGCGGTGTACCAGCGCATCGCCGAAGCGCTGGTCAAAGGCGAACTGCGCCCCGGCGTCCGGTTGAAGATCCGCGACATTGCCGAGGAGATGGGCACGAGCGTCACCCCCGTGCGCGACGCCATCCTGCGTCTCGTGCAGGACGGGGCGCTCGTCCAGCGCAGCCCGCGCGACATCCGCGTGCCCGTGCTGGAGCGGGACGAATATCTGGAGATCCGCCGCATCCGCCTCGAGCTCGAGGGCCTTGCGGCGGAGGATGCGGCGCGCAAGGCGACGCTCGACGACATCGGGCGCCTCGCCGCCATCCTCACCGACAACGAGCGCGCCCTCGCCGAGGGGCGCCTCGACGAGGCGGTCGCGCTCAACCAGGTGTTCCACTTCGCGCTCGCCGAGATCGCCGGCCTCGGCCAGCTGCGCGCCATCCTGCACCGGCTGTGGCTGAAGATGGGGCCGGTCATCTCGGCCGCCTACGAGCGCGGCGGACGGACCATGATCGATCATCACCATGCCGTGCTCGACGCCGTGCGCCGGGCCGACCCCGCCGGGGCGCGCGCCGCCATCCAGCAGGACATCGCCTGCGGCGGGGACGTCATCCTCGGCACCGACGTGCTTGCTTCCCCTTCCGACGACTGATTTGCGAGCTCCGCCATGGCCAGCATCCCCTCGTCCCTCCCGCGTGATACGCGCATCGATGCCGAGCGCCTCTGGTCGACCATCGAGCGTTCGGCCGAGATCGGCCTCGGCCGCGAGGGCGGCCTGTCGCGCCTTGCGCTGAGCGATGCCGACAAGGAGATGCGCGACGTCTTCGTCGGCTGGTGCCGGGAGGCCGGCCTTGTCGTGACGGTCGACAAGGTCGGCAACATCTTCGCCCGCCGCGCGGGGCGCGAGAACGACCTGCCGCCGGTCGTGATGGGCAGCCACCTCGACACCCAGGCCAACGGCGGCCGCTTCGACGGCATCGTCGGCGTGCTCGGCGCGCTCGAGGTCGTGCGCCGGCTCAACGACATCGGCCACGTCACCCGCCGGCCCATCGAGATCGTCGACTGGACCAACGAGGAGGGCGGGCGCTTCTCGCCGCCGATGACGGCCTCGGGCTGCTTTGCCGGCGCCTACAGCCTCGATTTCGTGCATGGCCGGCCGGGCGACGACGGCCCGACGTTCGGCGAGGAGCTGAAGCGCATCGGCTATCTCGGCGAGGCGCCGGTCGGCGGGCGTCCGCTCGACGCCTATTTCGAGCTGCACATCGAGCAGGGGCCGATCCTTGACGCCGAAAGGATCGAGGTCGGCGTCGTCACCCACGCCTATGCCTCGCACGGCTTCCTCGTCGCCTTCCGCGGCGAGACGGCCCATACCGGGCCGTGGCCCATGGAGAAGCGGCGCAATGCCCTCGTCGCCGCCGCGCGCCTGCTCGTCGCCGTCGACGACATCGGCTGGGACCATGCCGCGACCGGCGGCAAGGCGACGGCCGCGCGCCTCACCGCCTGGCCCAACAAGGCCGGCATCCTGTCGGACTGGGCCGAATGCGTCTGCGACGTGCGCCACGACGATCCGGCGACTGCCGCGGTAATGGCCGAGCGCGTCACGCGCGCGGTCGGCGAGGCGGCGGCGCGGGCCGGCTGCGCGGCCGAGATCCTCGACCGCTGGCAATGGGGCGGCCGCATCTTCGATGCCGACATGGTCGCAGGGGTGCGCGAGACGGCGCGCAGCCTCGGCTACAGCCATCGCGACCTGCCGAGCCAGGCGGGGCACGACGCCTATTTCCTGGCGCGGATCTGCCCGACGGCGATGATCTTCACGCCCTGTCGCGGCGGCATCACCCACAACAACAACGAATTCGCGAGCTGCGAGGAACTGGCCCCCGGCGTCAACGTGCTGCTGCATGCCGCCGTGGCCCGGGCCGACCGCTGAAGCGGCCGCCGCACGGATGAAGATGATGACGAGCCCTCGCACCCGGCCGCCGGCCGGCGATCTTCTGGCAACCGGCGTGCCGCCGCTCGACGGGGCCGAGGCGGAACGGCTGGCGCGCGCACACTTCGGCCTCGCGGTCACCGCCCGGCCGCTCACCGGCGAGCGCGACAGCAATTTCCTGGTCACCGATGCGGACGGCCGGCGCTTCGTGCTCAAGCTCGGCAACCCGGCGGAGGAGCGCGCGGTCATCGATTTCCAGACCCGCGCGCTGCAGCATGCGCGCTCGCGCGATCCGCGCCTGCCCCTGCCGCAGCCGGTGCCGGCGCGCGACGGCGCCCTCATGGTGGACATCCCCGGGCCGTCCGGGGCGCGCGTCCTGCGCATCCTCTCCTATCTCGACGGCCTGCCGCTGCCCGAGGCACCGTGCAGCCCGGCCCAGCGACGGGCGATCGGCGCGCTCCTGGTCCGGCTCGACGCCGCGCTCGGCGACTTTACGCATCCGGCGGCCGACCACGCCCTGCTGTGGGACCTGCAGCAGGCGGCGAAGGTGCGCGAGCTCTTCCCCCACCTGCCGCCGGGGCGAGACCATGGCCTGCCTCGGCGCTTCCTCGACGCCTTCGAGGAGCACGCCCTGCCGGCGCTGCCCGGCCTGCGCCGGCAGGTGATCCACAACGACGCCAATCCGCACAACCTCCTCGTGGCGCGCGACGCGCCTGAGGTGGTGTCGGGCCTCATCGACTTCGGCGACATGGTGCGGGCGCCGCTGGTGCAGGAGCTCGCCGTCGCCGCCGCCTACCAATTGCTCGACGAGGGTCATCCGCTCGCCGGTGCCGCCGATGTGGTGGCGGGCTTTGCGCAAGGCATGGCCCTTGAGGCAGAAGAGTTAGCGGTGCTGTTCGATCTCATCGCCACGCGGCTCGTACTCATCGTCGCCATCGGCGGCTGGCGTGCGGCGCGCTATCCGGATAACGCCGCCTATATCCTGCGCAACAACGCCGCCGCCTGGGCCGGCCTTGAGCGCCTTGCCGCGCTCACGCGCGACGAGGCCCGGGCCTTCCTGGCGGCCGCTGCGAGGGGAGACAGCCCATGACCATGATCAATGCCTACGATCCCGCCGGCGCCGGAGCGGTGCCGGAACGCGAGCGGCAGATGATCGCCCGCCGCCAGCGGCTGCTGGGACCCGCCTACCGCCTGTTCTACGAGAACCCCGTGCATGTGGTGCGCGGGGAGGGGGCGCGGCTCTACGACCCGAACGGCAACACCTATCTCGACGTCTACAACAACGTCGCCTGCGTCGGGCACAGCCATCCGCACGTGGTGGAGGCGATCGCCCGCCAGGCGGCGGTGCTCAACACGCATACGCGCTATCTCAACGACCTCGTGCTCGACTATGCCGAGCGCCTCCTCGCCTGCTTTCCGCCCGCGCTCGCGCATGTGATGTTCACCTGCACGGGCAGCGAAGCCAATGACCTTGCCCTGCGCATCGCCCGCGCCCACACCGGCGGCACCGGCTTCATCGTCACCCGCTTCGCCTATCACGGGGTCACCGGCACGCTCGCCGGCATGTCGCCGTCGCTCGGCGAAGGCGCGCCGCTCGGCGAGGCGGTGCGCACCGTGCCGGCACCCGACAGCTATCGCACGGAAGGCGACGTCGGTGCCCGCTTCGCGCAGGATGTCGAGGCGGCGATCGCCGACATGAAGCGGGCGGGCATCCGCCCGGCCGGCCTCATCGTCGACACCATCTTCTCGAGCGACGGCATCTTTCCCGATCCCGCCGGCTTCCTCGCGCCGGCGGTGGAGGCGATCCGCCGGGCCGGCGGCGTCTTCATCGCCGACGAGGTGCAGCCGGGCTTCGGCCGCACGGGCTCGCACATGTGGGGCTTTGCCCGCCACGGCATCACGCCGGACATGGTCAGCCTCGGCAAGCCCATGGGCAATGGCCACCCGATCGCCGGGCTCGTCGTGCGCCCGGAGGTGGTGGAGACCTTCGGCCGCACGGTGCGCTACTTCAACACCTTCGGCGGCAATCCCGTCTCCTGCGCAGCGGGCATGGCGGTGCTCGACGTCATCGAGAAGGAGGGCCTCCTCGACAATGCGCGGCGCGTCGGTGCCCATCTCAAGGGGGGGCTCGACAGCCTCGCCCAGCGCCACGAGGTGATCGGCGATGTGCGCGGCGCGGGGCTGTTCGTCGGCGTCGAGCTGGTGCGCGACCGGGCGAGCCGTGCGCCAGCGGGCGATATCGCCGCGCGTCTCGTCAATGGCCTGAGGGAGCGGCGCATCCTCATCAGCGCCGCCGGTCCCGCCGGCAATGTCCTCAAGATTCGCCCGCCGCTCGTGTTCTCCGAGGCCGATGCGGACCTCTTCCTCGCCGCTGTCGACGAGGTGCTCGGCGGCCTGGCCCAATGAGCACCGCGGACGCCGCCTCCGGCACACCCGCTCCCGTCGCGCTCGAAGGGCGGCATATCGGGGCCGTGCTGCTGCTCGCGCTGCTGTGGGGCCTCAACTGGCCGGCGGTGCGCATCGCGCTCGATGAGATCGCGCCGTGGACGCTGCGCACCATCGGCCTCTCGCTCGGCGGGGCGGTGCTGATGGGCGTCGCCCGGATGCGCGGCCTGCCGCTCCTGGTGCCGGCGCGGGCGGTGCCGGTGCTCGTCCTGACCGGCCTTCTCTCGATCGCCGCCTTCAACATCCTGCTCGCTTTCGCGCAGCTCGCGGCGCCGACCTCGCGCGCGGCGATCCTGACCTTCACCATGCCGCTGTGGGCCGCGCTCTTCGCCCGGCTGCTCCTCGGCGAGCGCCTCGACGGGCGCAAGCGCGCGGGCCTTGTGCTCGGTGTCCTCGGCCTTGCGGCGCTCGGCGTGCCGCTCGTCCTCGCCGGCGCCTGGTCCTACGGCCTCCTGCTGGCGCTCGGTGCCGGCATGGCCTGGGCGCTCGGCACCGTCATCGGCAAGCGCCATCCCGTTCCCGCCTCCGCCCTCGTCATCGCCGGCTGGCAGCTCCTCATCGGCGCCGCCGCGGCGGCGGCCGGCATGCTCGCCTTCGAGGGACTGCCGGCGCCCGTCCTGCCAGGGCCGAAGGTGCTCGCGGCGCTCGCCTATCACGTGCTCCTTGCGCAGGCGCTCGCCTATCTCGTCTGGTTTGCGGCGCTGGCGCGCGTGCCGGCCGGCACGATGAGCCTCGGCACTTTGCTCGTTCCCGTCGTCGGCGTCCTCGGCTCCATGCTCCTCATCGGCGAGCGGCCGGCCGTCACCGACTGGCTCGGCCTTGCCCTCCTCGTCGCCGCGGCGGCAGCGGTGCTGCCCCGTCCGCGCCTGTCCTGAAACGTGTCCCGTGAGGTGATCCGATGGCTTTCCAATGCACCGTCCCCGCCGTTCCCACCGTGCAGGTCGACGACGCCAACATTCGCATCACGCGCTGGGATTTCGCGCCGGGCGCAGTGACCGGCTGGCACAGCCACGGCTGGCCCTATTTCGTCGTGCTGCTGACGGACGGCATCCTGCGCATCCACGACGGCAAGCAGGTCCACGACAACCACCTCGTCGCAGGCCAGTCCTACATGCGCCAGGCGGGCGTCGAGCACGACGTGATGAACGGCTCCGACCATCCGCTGTCCTTCATCGAGATCGAGGTGAAGAACCCGGCGGCTTTCGCAGGCACGCCCGGCCAGGGCTGATCGCGCCTTACGTGGCCGCCGCGATCTCCGCGACGCTCGGCGGGGCGGCCTTGATCGTCTTGGTCACCACATAGGTGAAATAGCGCTCGATGCCGATTTCGGCCGTCAGCAGCCGGTCGATGAGGCGCTGGTAGCTGTCGATGTCGCGCGTCATGACGCGCATGATGTAGTCGACGCCGCCGCCCGTGGCGTCGCAGGCGACGATCTGCGGCTCGCGGGCGATCGCATCCTCGAAGCGCCGGAAGTCAGCCTGCGCGTGGCTGCGCAGCGTCACCTCGACGAGCACGGTCGTAAAGCGGCCGATGCGTTCGAGATCGAGCCGCGCCTCGTAGCCGCGGATGAGACCGATCTCCTCGAGCCGCTTCAGCCGCTCCCAGCAGGCGGTCGGCGACAGGTTGACCGCCTCGGCGAGCTTCAGCTTCGTGATGCGCCCGTCGCGCTGCAGCACGGAAAGGATGTTGAGGTCGATCCTGTCGAGTTTTGCCATCGCGTCCCGCAGCCGGATATTGTAATGATGTCGAAGCGGCATTGTAGCGGGTCAATCCATGGTGCGACACATCGAAATTGACGCCGGCGGCGAGGCGGGCCATGGAGAGGCGGCATCCGGATCGGCCGGGGGATGGCATCCGCTGCTGCCGCGCCGGCCCGGCGCGACCAAGCACAAACTGCTCACCGAGGCGATCATCGCCGATATCGAGGCGGGCCTCCTGCGGCCGCGGGCGCGCATGCCGACGCACCGAGAGCTCGCCCGCCGCATCGGCGTCTCCGTGCAGACGGTCAGCATCAGCTACAAGGAGGCGGAGCGGCTCGGCTACCTGAGCGGCGAGGTGGGGCGCGGCACCTTCGTGCGCAGCCGCATCACCGAGCAGGCCGACCGCTTCATGCTCGACCGCAGCCCGGGCGACAAGGCGGACCTGTCCATCATCCGCGCCGTCTATACGGAGGCGCACGAGCGCGCCTCGCGGGCCATGATGACCGCGCTCGCCGAGGCGGACAACAGCGCCTTCATGCGCCCGTGCCGACCGATCGCCGGGCTTGATGCGCACCGCGCCGCCGGCCAGCAATGGGTGGCGCGGCTTGGCGTCAGCACCGACCGCAACCGCATCCTCATCACCAACGGCGCGGCGCACGGCCTCTTCCTGGCCGTCGCCGCCGTGGTGCGGCGCGGCGACGTGGTGCTGACGGAGAGCCTGACCGACCACGGCATCATCGGCCTTGCCAACGTGCTCGGCTTCACCTTGCGCGGCCTGCCGACCGACGGGGAAGGCGTGCTGGTGGAGGCCTTCGAGGCCGCCTGCCGCAGCGGGGACGTCGCCGCGCTCGTCATGGTGCCCACCCTCGGCAATCCGACGAGCCACGTGGCCGGAGCCGAGCGGCGCCGGCAGATCGCCGAGGTGGCGCGCCGGCATGGCGTCTTCGTCATCGAGGACGAGGTCTACAAGCCGCTAGTCGCCGAGCCGTTGCCGGCCTATGCCGAACTCCTGCCGGACCTCGCCTTCTTCGTCACGAGCTTCACCAAGTCGGTGCTGACGGGGCTGCGCGTGGGTTATCTCGTGGTGCCGCCGCAATATGCCATCCGCGTTGCCAGCATCCTGCGCGTGACGAGCTGGAGCGCCACCAACCTTGCGGCGGAGATCGCGACGCGCTGGGTGGAGGATGGCACGGCGGACGAACTCGTGGTCCTGCAACGGGCCGAGGCCCGGGCGCGTCAGGCAATCGTCGCCGATGTACTCGGCGCCTATGTGGCCGGTAGCCATCCGCTCTCGCTCAGCGCCTGGCTCGCCGTGCCGCCGCACTGGAGCGAGGAGGGGCTCGTGCGCCAGCTGGCGCGCCGCGGCATCGCGGTGACGCCTTCCGATCCCTTTGTTGCCGGTGAGGAGCGGCCGGCAGGCGGCATCCGCATCTGCCTCGGCGGTCGGCTGTCGCACGCGGCCCTGCGCGAGACGCTGGAGGCGGTACGCGATACCTTTGCCCAATTGCCGCCGATTTACGACGTCGATGCCATCGCCTGACGAAAAATTGTAATGATTTAATGTTTTGATTGACATGATACATGCGCGGTCCGAGCATGCTCCCGAACCAGTGACGGGAGCTGCCTTCCCCCATGTCATCTGTCGGGTCCAGGTCAATCGACGCGCCACCCATCGACGCTCTGCCGGTCGGCCTCGCCGCTATCCGGCACGCGCGGGGCGCGCTTGCAGGGAAGGTAGTGGCGACGCCGCTGGCGCATTCGCCGAGCCTGACGCGGCGGCTGGGCGCGCCCGTCTTCCTCAAGCTCGACAGCCGGCAGGAAACCGGCAGCTTCAAGTTGCGCGGCGCCACCAACGCGCTCCTTGCGCTTGGTGATGATGCGCGTCGGCGCGGCGTCGCCACGGCCTCGACCGGCAACCACGGCCGCGCGCTCGCCCATGCGGCGAAGGCGCTCGGTATCCGCGTTGTCGTCTGCCTCTCGGCCCTCGTGCCGGCCAACAAGGTTGAGGCCGTGCGGGCTCTCGGCGCCGAGGTGCGCATCGTCGGCCGCTCGCAGGACGACGCCCAGGTCGAGGTCGATCGCCTCGTGCGCGAGGAGGGGCTGACGGCCATCCCGCCCTTCGATCATCCGGACGTCATCGCGGGCCAGGGCACCCTCGGCCTCGAGGTGGTGGAGGAGCTGCCGGAGCTTGCCACACTGCTCGTGCCGCTCTCCGGCGGCGGGCTCGCGGCGGGCGTTGCGGCGGCGGTCAAGGGCGTGAAGCCGTCCGTGCGCGTGATCGGCATTTCCATGGCGCGCGGCGCGGCCATGCAGGCGAGCCTCGCGGCCGGCCGGCCCGTCGCCGTGGAGGAGGTGGAGACGCTGGCCGATTCCCTCGGCGGCGGCATCGGGCTTGCCAACCGCTACACCTTCGCCATGTGCCAGGCGCTGCTCGACGATGTCGTGCTCATCGACGAGGCGGAGATCGCCGCCGGCATCCGCCACGCCTTCCACGCGGAGGACGAGGTGGTGGAGGGCGCGGGTGCGGTCGGGGTCGCCGCCATCCTCGCCGGCCGGATCGCGGCTGACGGCCCGGTCGTCGCGCTCGTCACGGGGCGCAAC
This sequence comes from Chelatococcus sambhunathii, assembly GCF_001418005.1. GTDB lineage: Bacteria > Pseudomonadota > Alphaproteobacteria > Rhizobiales > Beijerinckiaceae > Chelatococcus_A > Chelatococcus_A sambhunathii. The sequence goes on from NZ_LIOL01000003.1 coordinate 290,887, forward strand.
ATCGATCCGGAGCGCCATCGCGCCATCGTCGCGCAAGGAGATGCCGCATGAGCCGCATGCTGATCCTCGGCGAGGCCGAGCTGCGCCGCATCGTCGCCCTCGACAGGAGCGCCGTCGACGCGGTGGGGGGGGCCTTCGCCGCGCTCGCGACGAAGGCGGTGGCGATGCCGCCGATCATGCGCATCGATATCCCCGAACACCGCGGGGAGGTGGACGTGAAGAGCGCCTACGTGCCCGGTCTCGGCAGCTTCGCCATCAAGGTGAGCCCCGGCTTCTTCGACAATCCGAAGATCGGCCTGCCGAGCCTCAACGGGCTCATGATGCTCTTCTCCGCCCATACCGGGCTCGTCGAGGCGCTGTTCCTCGACAACGGCTATCTGACCGACGTGCGCACCGCTGCAGCCGGCGCGGTGGCGGCCACACACCTCGCCCGGCCCGATGCGCGCGTCGCCGCCATCCTCGGCGCCGGCGTGCAGGCGCGCCTGCAGCTCGAGGCGCTGACGCTGGTAAGGCCGATCGCCGAGGCGCGCATCTGGGCGCGGGACGCGGAGAAGGCGCGCGAGACGGCGGCAGCCATGGCCGACAAGCTCGGCATCGCCGTGACGGCTATGGTGGATCCCGAGAGCGCCGTGACCGGCGCCGATGTGATCGTCACCACGACGCCGGCCGAGACGCCGATCCTCCAGGCGGCCTGGCTTTGCCCCGGCCAGCATGTCACGGCCATGGGTTCGGACGCCGAGCACAAGAACGAGATCGACCCGGTGGTCTTCGGCCGGGCCACCTATGTCGCCGACAGCCTGAAGCAGACGCGCCGGCTCGGCGAACTTCACCATGCCATCACCGCCGGCGTCGTCGCCGACGAGGCGATCTTTGCCGAGCTCGGCGCCGTCGTCGCGGGCCTGGTTCCGGGCCGGCAGAGCGAGGACGAGATCACTTTGTGCGACCTGACGGGCACGGGCGTGCAGGACACGGCTATCGCCATCCTCGCCCACCGCCGCGCGGTGGAGGCGGATGCCGGCATGGCCTTCGACACAACGACAGGGACGGGAGCGGACGCGTGAGCGCAGCCACACTCAACTTCTCGCGGGAGGAATATGCCGCGCGCCTCGCCAAGACGCGGGCGGCGATGGAGAAGGCGGGCATCGATCTCCTGATCGTCACCGACCCGTCCAACATGCACTGGCTGACGGGCTACGACGGCTGGTCCTTCTACGTGCACCAGTGCGTGCTCGTTGCCGGCGACGGCGAGCCGGTCTGGTACGGCCGCACGCAGGATGCCAATGGCGCCAGGCGCACGGCCTGGATCGGCAATGACAACATCCTCGCCTATCCGGACCACTACGTGCAGTCCACCGAGCGGCACCCGATGGATCTGCTGTCCGAGATCATCACCGATCGCGGCTGGGGCAATGCCGTCGTCGGCGTCGAGATGGACAACTATTATTTCAGCGCCGCTGCCTATGCCTCGCTGCAGAGGCACCTGCCGAACGCGCGCTTCAAGGATGCGACGGCGCTCGTCAACTGGCAGCGCGCGGTCAAGAGCCCGACCGAGCTCGACTACATGCGCAAGGCCGGCCGCATCGTCGAGAAGATGCATGCGCGCATCCTCGAGGTCGTGAAGCCCGGCCTGCGCAAGAGCGACCTCGTCGCCGAGATCTACGACGCCGGCATCCGCGGCGCGGACGGCTACGGCGGCGACTATCCCGCCATCGTGCCGCTCCTGCCCTCGGGCGCCGATGCCTCCGCCCCGCACCTGACCTGGGACGACGCGCCGATGCGCGCGGGCGAGGGCACCTTCTTCGAGATCGCCGGCTGCTACAGGCGCTATCACTGCCCCCTGTCGCGCACCGTCTTCCTTGGCAAGCCGACTGAGGCCTTCCTCGATGCGGAGAAGGCGACGCTCGAGGGCATGGAGGCGGGGCTTGCCGCGGCGAAGCCCGGCAACACCTGCGAGGACATCGCCAATGCCTTCTTCGCGGTGCTCCGGCGCTACGGCATCGTCAAGGACAATCGCACAGGCTATCCGATCGGCCTCAGCTATCCGCCCGACTGGGGCGAGCGCACCATGAGCCTCAGGCCCGGCGACCGCACGGTGCTGGAACCGGGCATGACCTTCCACTTCATGACAGGGCTGTGGCTCGATGACATGGGCCTCGAGATCACCGAGAGCATCGTCATCACCGACGACGGCGTCGCGTGCCTGTCGAACGTGCCGCGCCAGCTCTTCGTCAGGGACTGAAGACCCGTGCTCATGAACCCTGCTTCGCGCCCCTCACCGGTCGTGCCGACCGTCGACCTTGCCGCTCCCGGCGTGCGGCACGGACACCTGCGCCTGCCCTACAGCCGCGACGACAGCGCCTGGGGCTCCGTGATGATTCCGATCACCGTCGTCGTGGGCGGCGAAGGGCCGACGGCGCTCCTCACCGGCGGCAATCACGGCGACGAATACGAGGGGCCGGCGGCGCTCTTCGACCTCGCGCAGCGCCTCACGCCGGAGGCGGTGAGCGGGCGTGTCATCATCGTGCCGGCCATGAACTACCCGGCCTTTGCGGCCGGTACGCGCACCTCGCCCATCGACCGCGGCAATCTCAACCGCTCCTTCCCCGGCCGGCCCGACGGCACGGTCACGGAGAAGATCGCCGACTACTTCACCCGCCATCTCGTGCCGCTCGCCGATATCGTGCTCGATTTCCACTCCGGCGGGCGCACGCTCGATTTCGTGCCCTATGCGGCCGCGCACGAACTGCCCGACAAGGCGCAGGAGGCGCGCTGCTTCGCGGCAGTGGCCGCCTTCGGCGCTCCCTATTCGATGCGCATGCGCGAGATCGACGCGGTCGGCATGTACGACACGACCGTCGAGGAGATGGGGAAGGTCTTCGTCACCACCGAGCTCGGCGGTGGCGGCACCGCGAGCGCGCGCACCATCGCCATCGCCCGGCGCGGCGTCGCCAACGTGCTGCGGCACGCCGGCATCCTCGCCGGACAGCCCGAGCCGGCCGCGAGCCGCTTCCTGGACATGCCGTCGGACGACTGCTTTGTCTTCGCCGAGGAGGCGGGCCTCGTCGCCTTCGCCAGGGACCTCGGCGAGGAGGTTTCGGAAGGGGAGGTGGTCGCGCTGATCCACCCCATCGCGCGCACCGGGCTCGCCCCCCTCGCGATGCGCGCGAAGCACGGCGGGATCCTCGCCGCGCGGCATTTCCCCGGCCTCGTCAAGCCGGGCGACTGCCTCTTCGTCACCGCAACGGTCGAGGAGGCGCCCTGACCCGTTCGCCGCCCTGGAGCCGCAAGGGCTTCAGGGCGGCCAAGCCATTTCCGCCGGCGGCAGCGCCGAAAGCCGAGCCAATCGGCATGCGGATGATTGAAGACCAGAGGAGAAGATCGATGAAACTGTCTCTTGCCACCGGTGCCGCCGCCGTTGCTCTCGTTCTCGGCCTTGGCACCGCGCAGGCCGCGAGCCTCGATGACATCAAGTCTCAGGGTTACATCCGCGCCGCCACTGCCAACGAGGTGCCCTACGGCTACATGACCCCCGACGGCGCCGCCGCCGGCATCGGGCCAGAAGTCGCCATCGCCGTTCTGAAGCGCATGGGCATCACCGAGATCAACTGGACGGTGACGCCCTTCGGCACCCTCATCCCCGGCCTCAAGGCCAACCGCTATGACTTCGTCGCGGCCGAGCAGAACATCTCGCCCGAGCGCTGCAAGCAGGTGGCCTTCACGGAGCCGAACTCGAGCTACGGCGAGGGCCTGCTCGTCAAGAAGGGCAACCCCAAGGGCCTGACGACCTACGCCGACATCGCCAAGGACCCGTCGCTGAAGGTGGCCGTCGTCTCCGGCGCCAACAACATCGACTTCCTGCGTGCCGTCGGCGTCAAGGACGAGCAGGTGGTGTTCATCACGGCCAATGCCGATGCGCTCGCCACCGTGCAAAGCCGCACCGATGCCTATGCGGCGACCGAGCTCACCGTCGCCAACCTCGCCAAGGGCCAGGGGGCGGTCGAGCAGGTGAAGCCCTTCACCGACCCGGTCGTCGACAACAAGCCGGTGCGCAACTACGGCGGCTTCGCCTTCCGTCCCGAGGACAAGGATCTTCACGACGCCTTCAACAAGGAGCTCGTCGCGTTCCGCAAGACGGACGAGTACAAGAAGATCCTCGCCTCCTACGGCCTCAGCGAGGAGAGCATCAAGGCGGCGTCCGAGAAGAACGTCGCCGACCTGTGCGCCGGCAAGTGAGCCTCGGCTAGAGCGCAGCGTCGCGTCCGGGTGGGCCGGACGCGACATTCCCGTCCACGATGTCCGACCGGGAGGGCCGTGATGGACTGGCTCACCTATCTGCCATCCCTGGCGCAGGGCGCCCTCGTGACCGCATGGATCACGCTGGCCTCCATCGCCATCGGGGCGGCGCTCGCCTTTGCCGCCGGCATCGCCCGCGTCGAGGGCGGGCGCGCCGTCTCGACGCTCGCGCTGTGCTACACCGAGGTGTTTCGCGGCACCTCCCTGCTCGTGCAGCTCTTCTGGCTCTATTACGCCCTGCCGCTGGTCGGCCTATCCTTCGATCCGGTGACGACGGGCATCGTCGGCCTGTCGCTCCACGTCGGCGCCTATGGCTCGGAGATTGTGCGCGGGGCGCTCAGCGCCGTGCCGGTGGCACAGCGCGAGGCAGCGCGTGCGCTCAATTTCGGGCGCGTGCACACGCTTGTGCGCATCTGCCTGCCGCAGGCCATCGTCGAGATGATGCCGGCCTTCGGCAATCTCGCCATTGAGACGCTGAAGCTCTCCTCGCTCGTTTCGCTCATCTCCATCGCGGACCTGACCTTCCGCGCTCAGTCCATCCGCAACATCACCCTCGACAGCGCCACCGTCTACACGCTGACGCTCGTCGGCTACTTCCTGATGTCGCTGGTGCTCATGCTCGCCATGCGGCTCATCGAGCGGATGGTGCGGCGCGGGGCGGCCTTTCCGAGGGCGGCGCACGCATGATGTACGGTTACGCCTGGGACCTCACGACACCGCTCACCTATGCGGCGTCCATCCTGCCGATCCTGCTGATCGGCCTCACCGTCACGCTGCAGGCGGCGGCGGCCGGCTTCGCGCTCGCCCTCGTGCTCGGCCTCGCCTTCGCGCTCCTGCGCCGCAGCCGCATCAAGGCGGTGGCCCTGGCGACGGCCTTCGTCGTCGAGTTCCTGCGCGACACGCCGCTTCTAGTGCAGCTCTTCTTCCTCTACTACGTGCTGCCCGACTACGGCATCACGCTGCCGGCCTTCCTCACCGGCGTCATCGCGCTCGGCCTGCAATATTCCGCCTATACGTCCGAGGTCTATCGCGGCGGCATCGAGGCCATCCCGCGCGGGCAATGGGAGGCGGCGACGGCGCTCAACATGACGCGCTGGCAGACCTATCGCGACATCGTCATCCCGCAGATGGTGCCGCGCATCGTCCCCACGATGGGAAACTACCTCGTCGCCATGCTCAAGGAGACGCCCGTGCTCTCCGTCGTTACCGTGCTCGAGATGCTCGGCCTCGCCAACATGATCGGCGAGCGCACCTTCGAATATCTCGTGCCCCTGTCGATGGTCGGCATCATCTTCCTTCTGCTTACCCTCATCTGCTCGGCCGGCATCCATCGACTTGAGAAGGTGCTGCCGAAAGCCGGGATACCGCTGCGATGAACAAGGTCCTTGCACAACAGCCGGATGCGGCGAGCGCCGCCGCTACTCCCGTCATCGAGTTCCGGGGTGTCACCAAGCGCTTCGGCGCGCTCACCGTGCTCGACGACTTCAACTTCGCCGTCGCGCCGGGCGAGAAGGTGACGCTCATCGGCCCCTCGGGCTCGGGCAAGTCGACGGTGCTGCGCATTCTCATGACGCTGGAGCCGTTCCAGGAAGGGCAGCTGACGCTCGCCGGCATTCCCTATCACGAACCGCACGGCAAGGGCCCCTTCCGCGCCAGCGACCGGCACCTGCACCAGATCCGCAGCCACGTCGGCATGGTGTTCCAGAGCTTCAATCTCTTCCCGCACATGAGCGTGCTGCGCAACGTCACCGAGGCGCCGGTCGCCGTGCTCGGCCTGTCGCGTGCCGAGGCCGAGTGCCGTGCCATCGACCTGCTGCGCATGGTCGGCCTCGCCGACAAGAAGGACCATTATCCCGCTCAGCTCTCCGGCGGGCAGCAGCAGCGCGTCGCGATCGCCCGCGCGCTCGCCATGCGCCCGCGCGTGCTGCTGTTCGACGAGCCGACCTCGGCGCTCGACCCGCAGCTCGTCGGCGAGGTGCTCGGCGTCATCCGCAACCTCGCCAGCGAGCACGACCTCACCATGCTGCTCGTCACGCACGAGATGCGCTTCGCGCGCGAGGTGTCGGACCGGGTCTGCTTCTTCGACAAGGGCCGCATCGTCGAGGAGGGCGAGCCCGAGCGCATCTTCACGGCCCCGGCCGAGCCGCGCACGCGCGAGTTCCTGCAGTCGGTGCTCGGCTGAGGTGGCGAAAATTTTTCGCCCTCGGGCCGAAATACCGAAACTTCGTCGGCGGCGGGAGGCGAGAAAGGACCAAGTCTCGGCGTCGCCGCGGCTAGCCTCGCGGTGAAGGACTTCGCCGGAGGAGAACCCATGAACGCCCATGCCGCGACGGCTCATGCCGAGCAGCACCCCCAGCACCACCCGGGCTATGGCCGCCTGAAGGACCCGCGACTCATGCGCACGCTCGGCTATGTCGACGGGCGCTGGACGGCGGCGCCCGACGGTGCCGTCTTCGATGTGAACGATCCCGCCGACGGCACGCTCGTCGCCCGTGTTGCGGCGCTCGGGGCCGATGCCGCCGATGCGGCCGTTGCGGCGGCGCATCGCGCCTTCCCCGCCTGGCGAGCGCTGCTGCCGCAGGAGCGGGCGGCGCGGCTCGGAACCTGGTACGACCTCATCATGGCGGCGCGCGAGGACCTCGCCGTCATCATGGTGATGGAGCAGGGCAAGCCTCTCGCCGAGGCCCGCGGCGAGATCGACTATGCCGCCTCCTTCGTCGCCTGGTATGCGGAAGAGGCCGTGCGGGTGAATGTCGAGGGCGTTACCAGCCATCTGGCCCACGCGGAGATGATGGTGCGGCGCGAGCCGGTCGGCGTCGCCGCGTTGCTGACGCCGTGGAACTTCCCCTCCGCCATGCTGACGCGCAAGGCGGCCGCAGCGCTCGCCGCCGGCTGCACTGTGGTCGCCCATCCCTCCTCCTACACGCCCTTGTCGGCGCTGGCGCTCGCCGAGCTCGGCGAGCGGGCCGGCCTGCCCGGGGGCGTCTTCAACATCGTGACGGGCGATGCGGCCACCATCGCCGGGCGCTTCTGCGAGGACGAGCGGGTGCGCGCGGTGAGCTTCACCGGCTCGACCGAGATCGGCCGGCCGGTGGCGATGAAGGCCGCCGCCGGCATGAAGCGGCTGGTGCTGGAACTCGGCGGGCACGCCCCGCTCATCATCTTCGACGACGCCGACCTCGACCGTGCCGTTGCCATCGCGATCGACGCCAAATTCGCCACCTCGGGGCAGGACTGCCTCGCCGCCAACCGCATCTATGTCCAGCGCGGCCTCTACGCGGCCTTCTGCGAGCGCTTCGCCGCCCGGGTGAGGACGCTCAAGGTCGGCCCCGGCCTCGCGTCCGGGACCGATATCGGCCCCCTGATGCATGCGCGCGCGGTCGCCAAGGCCAAGGCACATGTGGACGATGCCGTGCGGCGCGGGGCGCGCTGCCTCGCGGGCGGGGAGGCGGAGGACGGCACGCTGTTCTTCCAGCCGACAGTGCTCGTCGATGTGCCGGACGAAGCGGCCATCATGCGCGAGGAGACATTCGCGCCGGTCGCCCCCGTCACGTCCTTCGACGACGAAGCGGAGGTGATCGTCCGGGCGAATGCCAGCGACTATGGCCTTGCCGCCTATGTGGTGACGCGGGACGGGGCGCGGGCCCTGCGTCTCGGCCGGGCGCTCGACTACGGCATGGTGGCCGTCAACCGCGTCAAGCTTACCGGCCCGCCCGTGCCCTTCGGCGGTGTCAAGCTCTCCGGTCTCGGCCGCGAGGGCTCGCGCCACGGCCTCGAAGCCTTCACGGATCTCAAATACCTCTGCCTCGACCTTTCTTGATCCCGGAGACGACCATGCTCGACAAGACCATCCTGCCCGACAACGAACTCACCGCCTGGGACCGGGACCACTTCTTCCACCCGTCGACCCACATGGGCCAGCACGCCCGTGGCGAGAGCCCTAACCGCATCATCGCCGGCGGCGAGGGCGTCCATATCGTCGACCGGCAGGGCCGGCGCAGCCTCGACGCCTTCGCCGGGCTCTACTGCGTCAATGTCGGCTACGGCCGGGAGAAGATCGCCGAGGCCATCGCCGAGCAGGCGGCGAAGCTGCCCTATTATCACGCCTATGTCGGCCACGGCTCCGAGCCGTCGATCCGCCTCGCCAAGATGATCATCGACCGCGCGCCGCAGGGCATGGGCCGCGTCTTCTTCGGCCTCTCGGGCTCGGATGCCAACGAGACCAATGTCAAGCTCGTCTGGTACTACAACAACGTGCTCGGCCGGTCTCAGAAGAAGAAGATCATCTCGCGCTGGCGCGGCTATCACGGCTCCGGCCTGATGACCGGCAGCCTCACGGGCCTTGCAGCCTTCCACAACCAGTTCGACCTGCCGCTGCCGCCGGTGCTGCACACCGAGGCGCCGTACTACTTCCGCCGCCCCGACCGGAGCATGAGCGAGGACCAGTTCTCGACCTGGTGCGCCGAGAGGCTCGAGGCGCTGATCCTCGCCGAGGGGCCGGAAACGGTGGCGGCCTTCATCGGCGAGCCGGTACTCGGCACGGGCGGCATCGTGCCGCCGCCGGCCGGCTACTGGGAGAAGATCCAGGCCGTGCTCGCCAAGTACGACATCCTGCTCATCGCCGACGAGGTGGTGACCGGCTTCGGGCGCCTCGGCTCGATGTTCGGCTCCGACCACTACGGCATCCGGCCGGACCTCATCACCATCGCGAAGGGGCTGACCTCGGCCTATGCGCCGCTCTCGGGCGTCATCGTGTCGGAGAAGGTGTGGCGCGTGCTCGAGGAGGGCTCGGACAAATTCGGTCCCATCGGCCACGGCTGGACCTATTCGGCCCACCCGCTCTGCGCCGCGGCAGGCGTCGCCAATCTCGAGCTCGTCGACGAGCTCGGCCTCGTCGCCAATGCGGCGGAGGTCGGCGCCTATTTCGTGAAGAACCTCAAGGAGGCGCTCGTCGACCATCCCCATGTCGGCGAGGTGCGCGGGGAGGGGCTGCTCGCCGCCGTCGAGCTCGTGAAGGACAAGCACGACCGCGCCTTCTTCGCGGCGGACGAGAAGGTCGGGCCGCGCGTCGCGGCAGCGCTTCTCGATCGCGGCGTCATCGGCCGCGCCATGCCGCAGGGCGACATCCTCGGCTTTGCGCCGCCGCTGTGCCTGACGCGCGCGGAGGCGGATGTGGTCGTCGCCGCGGCGAAGGCGGCGGTGGAGGCCGTGCTGCCGCGGTGAAACGACGGGGCGGGCCGCCGGCCAGCCCCCGCTCACGCCGCGCTGTCGATATCGGCGCGGCGGCCCACCTCCTGGCCGGCGGTCGCAGTCTCGACGAGATCCGCCTGGGTGCGCTCGCTGACGAGCACCTCGCTCACGCTTTCGGGGCGGACGATGCCGGCAAGTTCCCCGTCCTCGGTGACGACCGGCAGCGGATGGGGACTTTCGAGCAGCGTCGGGATGGCGCTCTCGATGGCCGTATCGGCGGTGACGGCGGGATGGGCCTCGGCCACGGCGGCGACGGCTTCTCCGGTGCCCTGCGTTACCGCCGCGCGCTCCAGCCCTTCCTTCGTCACCACGCCGGCAAAACGCCCGTCGTCGACCACGTAGGCGACGTCGGATTTGGTGCGGCGCATGGCGGCGAGCGCCTCGCCGATGCTCTCCTCGCTGAGGCGCAGGGCCGGCGGCTGCATCAGGCTGTCGACGGTCAGCGCGCGGGCGCGGTTCACGTCGCGCACGAAGGCCTCGACGTAAGGGTCTGCCGGGGAAAGCAGGATGTCGGTAGGCGTGCCCACCTGCACGAGCCGCCCGTCCTTCAGGATGGCGATGCGGTCGGCGAGGCGCAGCGCCTCGTCGAGATCGTGGGTGATGAAGACGATGGTCTTGCCCGTGGCGCGCTGCAGGGCGACGAGCTCGTCCTGCAATTCGCTGCGGATGAGCGGGTCGAGCGCGGAGAAGGCCTCGTCCATGAGGATGATGTCGGTATCGGCGGCGAGCGCGCGGGCGAGGCCGACGCGCTGTTGCATGCCGCCCGACAGCTCCCCGGGATAGCGGTCCTCGTAGCCCTTGAGGCCGACGCGCTCCAGCCACTCCTGCGCGCGCGCCTCGCGCTCGGCCCTGGGCAGGCCGCGGATCTCGAGGCCGTAGGCGGCATTCTCGAGCACCCGCCGGTGCGGCAGCAGGCCGAAGCGCTGGAAGACCATGGCGATGCGCCGGCGGCGCAGGGCGATGAGCTCCTTCTTCGACAGGGCCATGATGTCCGTGCCGTCGATGCGCACCGCCCCGGCGGTCGAATCGATCAGCCGGTTGATGTGGCGCACCAGCGTCGACTTGCCCGAGCCGGACAGGCCCATGACGACGAAGATCTCGCCCGCCTCGATGGAGAGCGTGATGTCGTCGAGGCCGAGGACGTGGTTCGTCTCGGCGAGCAGGGCCTTCTTGTCGGCCCCGGCGCGCACGCGCGCGAGGGCTCCTTCGGGATCGTTGCCGAAGATGGTGACGACATGGTCGAGTTCGATGAGCGGCATGGCGGCTCCTCTCAGGCCTCGGCACTGCGGTGGCGCTGCAGGCGCCGGCCGTAGGCCTGGGTGATGCGGTCGATCACGACGGCGAGGATGACGATGGTGATGCCGCCGACGAGGCCGGTGCCGGAATCGTTGCGCTGCAGGCCGAGCAGCACCGTCTCGCCGACGCCGCGCGCGCCGATCATCGAGGCGATGACGACCATGGACAGCGCCAGCATCGTGGTCTGGTTGATGCCCTGCATGATGGTGGGCAGGGACAGGGGAATCTGCACGCCGGTGAGGATCTGGGCGCGCGTCGCGCCGAAGGCGCGGCTCGCCTCCACCACCTCGCCGTCGACCTCGCGGATGCCGAGATCGGTGAGGCGGATGAGCGGCGGCAGGGCATAGATGACGGTGGCGAGGATCGCCGGCACCTTGCCAAGGCCGAAGAGCATCGCCGCCGGGATGAGATAGACGAAGCTCGGGATGGTCTGCATCAGGTCGAGCACGGGGATGAGCCCGCGGCGGAACATCCGCGAGGAGGCGGCGAGGACGCCGAGCGGCAGGCCGACGAGGATGCAGAAGCAGACCGACACGAGGATGATGGCGAGCGTCTGCATCGCCTGGTCCCACATCCCGAGCGCGCCTATGAACCACAGCCCGGCGGCGGCGCCGACGGCCATGAGCGGCTTGCGGCTCGCCGCCAGCGCCACCGCCGCGATGATCAGGATCATCGCCCAGGGCGGCAGGGCGCGCAGGCCGCGCTCGATGAAGAGCAGCGCCTGGAGGAGGACGTTGGAGAAGGCTTCGAAGGCGTCGCCGTAATCGACGACGAGGAAATCCACGAGGTCGTTCGTCGCGGCCGCGATCGGCCCGCGGATGTCGGGAAAGATGTTCATGCCAAAGGTGTCCGGTGGGGCGCCTCACCGCCGGGGGCGGCGAGGCGCTGGGGCAGTCAGAGCGCCTGCTTGACGCGCTCGGCGATGTCTGCCGGCACCCACTGCGTCCACAGATCCTCGCGGGTCTTCAGGAAGTTCTCGGCGGCCTTCTCGGCCGAGCCGTCGTTGTCCTGCATGTAGGCGAGGGCTTCGGAGACGAGCGCGCTCGTCGTCTCGTACTTCTCGAGGAAGGCGATCAGGTTCGGCGCCTTCTTGGCGAATTCGGCATTGGCGCCGATGAGCACCTTGGTGAGGGGATAGGCGGTCGCCTTCTCCACGTCCTCGGCGTTCTTCGTCTCCATCAGCGTGTTCCAGACGGCGTCGTCATAGGCCGGCTCCTCGAGCTGGACGACCTGATCGCCGATCTTGCCGAGCACCCAGGTGGGGCCCCAGTAGTAGAAGACGATAGGCCGCTTGCGCTTGATGTTGCTCTCGATGGCCGCGATCAGCGCCGCGCCCGTGCCGGGGCGGAAATTGACGTAAGTTTCGTTGAGGTCGTAGGCGGCGAGCTTCTTCGTGTTGATGACCTCGCAGGCCCAGCCGGAGATGCAGTTGTAGAAGCGGCCCTTCTCCGGCTCCTCCGGATCCTTGAACAGCTCCTTGAACTTCGGCAGGTCGGCGACCGACTTCAGGTCCTTGGCGGGGGCGTCCTCGCCCTCGACGAGGTAGCGCGGCACGAACCAGGCCTGGATGGCGTCGGGATAGTTGACGCCGATCTCCACCGCCTTGCCGTCCTTGACGCCGTCGCGCCACACCTCTGGCGCCGTGTTCGACCAGATCTCCATCACGACGTCGACGTCGCCGCGCACCGCACCCGTGTAGAGCGGGATGGTGGAGCCGGGGATCGAATCGGTCTTGCAGCCGTATCCCTTCTCCACGATGAAGCGGGCGACAGCATTGTGAAAGAAGTTCGAATCCCAATCGAGATCGCCGAAAACAACAGGCCTGTCGACCTCGCAGCTCTGGGCGGCAGCGGGCGCCGCGGCGCCGATGATGGCAGCCAGGGACATCGCGGCGGTAAGGCCGATCGTCTTCGTGATTTTCATTAGCTCTTCCTCTTGGTTCCGTGAATTTGATTCTTTATATTTCTTGTTCTTGCGCAAGAAAATCGATGTCAAATACAACAAGCATTGCGCAGACATGCGTCTGCGCAGTTGATGATTGCTGCATATGTATGATGCGGCGCACGTTAGGCGATATAGCCTCGCATTGCAACCCTTCAGGGCCGCAAGGGATGGCGGATATGATCGGAGAAAGCCTGGCGTGTGCCGAATGGCGCGATCAATACATATGATGATCTGCGCAATGCTCGTGGATCGGTACTCCCGCCTTGCCGGCGTCAGACGACGAAGTCGTAACGGGCGAATTTTCCGTCGGCGGTCTCCTCGACACGCATCAGGAGGCGCTCGTCGAACAGGCGGTCACGGGCGTTGCGCGCCTCGCCGGGAAAGTAGAGCTGCGTCGTCAGCACGTCGCCGCCGCGGCGCTGCACCTTGACGTGGTAGTGGCGCGTGCGGCCGGTGTAGAGAGCGGGCACGATGGTGGAGAACCACCAGCGTCCGCCCTCGTCGGTGAACTGGTGCCCGCGCAGCCTGTAGCCGGCATTGTCGTATCGCCCCTCGTCGTCGGCGTGCCAGAGCTCGACGAGGGCCCCTGCCTGCGGCCGGCATTGTTCGTCGAGCACGAAGCCGGCGAGCGTGATCGGCTCACCGCCGGGCACGTCCTCGGCGAAACTGCGCCGCTCCGGCGTGCCCGGCTTGTAGAAGGGCCCCTCGGTTGCGGGCGGCGTCGGCTCCAGCCCGTCGCAGGCCGGCGTGCGTGTGAGCGGTGCGGGGACCGGCTGCGCGCCGGAAGCCGAGGCGAGCAGGGAGGCTGCGGGTGCCGAAAGGAAGGCGTGGAGGACGGAGCGGCGGGATGGCAGCATCGCTTGTTCTCCCCTCGATCGGGAGCCACGGATCTGAGCCCGGGTTCGCAGCGGGCTCCCTTCAAGAAATGGGAACGGCGGCCCATTGTTCCAGCGGTGCGGGTCCAGTTGCCTGCGGCCTTGCTCTTGCCGGCCGCTTCGGCTTGCATGGACGGCGGGGGCCGGGCATTCGCCGGGATGGACGGGGGCACATCATGATGGTCGACAGGGTTCTGGGCAGGCTTGCCGCGGGCCTCGTCCTCTTCGTCGGGCTCGCCGGCGCGGAGCGAGCGCAAGCCCAGAGCGCGCCGGCGGCGCCCGTCACCGTCTGGAGCGTGCCGGACATCGATCATCTGCCGGATGACGAGAACGGCCGGCTCGTGCGCTACGGCCGCTCGCTGGTGGCGGCGACCTATGCCCATGTCGGGCCGGAGGTGGCGGATGCTTCCCGGCGCTATGCCGGCAACAATCTCGCCTGCCGCAACTGCCATCTCGACGAGGGGCGCAAGAAATTCGGCCTGCTTCTCGTGGGTGCCTTCGTCGACTACCCGCGCTACAGCACCCGGCGCGGCGAGGACGTGTCGATCGAGGACCGGGTCAACAGCTGCATGACGCGATCCATGAACGGCCGGCCCCTGCCGGCGGACGGTCGCGAGATGCAGGCGCTCGTTGCCTATATCCGTGTGCTCTCGAATGGCCTGCCGAAGGATGCCGCCGTGGCCGGGCAGGGCCTGCGGGCGATGGCGGAGCTCGATCGACCGGCCGATCCGACGCGCGGCGCCGGTATTTATCGCGACAACTGCGCCCGGTGCCACGGCATCGGCGGCGAAGGCGTGCGGCGCGGCGTCAGGGGCGATGCGCTCGGCTATGCGACGCCGCCGCTCTGGGGCGAGGACAGCTTCAACGACGGGGCTGGCATGAACCGGCTCATCACCATCGCCAATTTCGTGCACGACAACATGCCGAACGGCACGAGCTGGGTGATGCCGCGGCTCCCCCCCGAGGACGCCTGGGACGTCGCCGCCTTCGTCGTCTCGCAGCCGCGGCCGCGCAAGGGGGACCTTGCCGCGGATTTCCCGGACAAGCTCGACAAGCCGGTGGATGCGCCCTACGGCCCCTATGCTGACGGCTTTTCGGAAAGCCAGCACCGCTACGGGCCGTTTGGGCCCATCCGCGCCGAAGTGGCGCGGCTGAAAGCGGGGCAGAGCCGGTGAACATTTCCATCCCATAGAAATTTATGCTATTCATGTTTTCCATGGAAAGAAGCGTTTGAAAGAAGCGACCATGGCGCAGATCCTCGAGCGGCGAGCCGATGTGCCCGACCCGGGCACGGTGCTGACGAAGGCGCTGTTGCGGGCGGCCGACCGGCTCGACATCACCGCGCGGGCGCTCGCCGGCATCGTTGGCCTCAGCGAAGCCACCGTCTCGCGCATGAAGCGCGGTGACTACGTGCTCGAGACCGGCACCAAGGCCTTCGAGCTGTCGGTCCTGTTCGTGCGTCTCTTCCGCTCGCTCGATGCGATCGTCGGCGGGGACGAGACCGTCGCCCGCGCCTGGCTGCGCAATCCCAACACCCTTCTCGGTGCCCGGCCGCTCGACCGGATCGGCACCGTCGCCGGTCTCGTCGATGTCATCGCCTATCTGAACGCCCGCCGCGCTGTCGTGTGAGGCGCGTCCGCATGCTGGGCGTTGCTGGCGGCTCATCGAGGCGCAGCATCGCGTCGCGACGCTCAAGCTCGTCGACAACCTCGATGAGCAGAAGCTTCTCGAAGATCTCATCGAGGAGACGAAGCCGGCGCTGCCGCCCGAGTGCCGCCATCTCGACTATCTGCTGGCCACGCCGTTCCGCTACGGGGCCGAATATCCCAGGGGCTCGCGCTTCCGCCGCGCCGGCCGCACCGCCGGCGTCTACTACGCCGCCGAGACGCCGCGCACCGCCGTGGCCGAGATGGCCTTCTACCGCCTCCTCTTCTTCGCCGAATCGCCGATGACGCCCTGGCCGGCGAACACGACCGACTACACAGCCTTCTCCGCCGCCGTCGCCGTGGCGCGGGCGCTCGACCTCACGGCCCCGCCGCTCGTGCGCGACAGGGCGCTGTGGACCGACCTTCTCGCCTATGACGCCTGCCAGGGGCTCGCCGATGCGGCGCGGGAGGCGGGCATCGCCGTCATCCGCTATGAATCGGTGCGCGATCCCGAGCGCGGCGCCAATCTCGCGGTGCTGACCTGCGCCGCCTTCTCCGAGCCGCGCCCGCTCGAGCGGCAGACCTGGCGCATGCGCCTCGGGCCGAGCGGCGTGCAGGCCGTCTGCGACTTTCCCGCGAGCGGCCTCGAATTCGGCCGCGAGGCCTTCGCCGACGATCCGCGCCTTGCTGCCTTCAACTGGGAGCGGCCGACGGTTTCGCCCCGCCGCTGAGCTCCGCCCGCCGCGGCGGCAGCATCGCCGCAAGCGTGATGCCGGCGAGCGCGACGACGGCCACGAGGGCGGCGAGGCTCGGCCAGCCGAGGCTTCCGGCGAGGAGCCCCGCCGCGGCCGGGCCCACGAGCAGCCCGAGGTTGTTGCCCTGCATCAGCAGCCCCATGGTGGCGGCCGCGCGGTCGGGCCGCGGTGCGTAATGCGGCGCGGCATCGAAGAGGACGACGGGGATGAGGCCGGAGATAGCCGAGAACATGAGGCACGACACATAGGCGCCGGCACCCGGCATCGACGGGGTGAAGATGCCGAGGCCGCAGACGGCCATGGCCGCGAAGCCGATGACAAGCAGGCCCCGATGGCCCCAGCCCCGGGCGATGAGGCGGCCGCAGACAAGGTTGCCGCCGGCACTGGCGAGGATGGCGAGTGCGGTCAGCAGGCTCGCCGCCGCCGGCGCGACGGCCAGGCGCTCGCCGAGGATCGTCGGCAGGAAGCCGAAGGCGGCGAAAAAGGCCATACAGAAGGCCGCGAACAGCCCGGCGAGCAGCCATGGTCCGCGCCTGCCGAGGGTTTCGCGCGCATCCGCGCCCATGCCTTCTGGCGGAAGGGGCAGGGAAAGGCTCTTCGTGCGCAGGGCGACGAGCAAGGCACAGCCCGCGAGCAGCGCGGCATTGCCGAGCCATAACCCGCGCCAGCCGAGGACGGGCAGCAGCGGTGCCGCGGCGAGGATGATCGTCATGCCCACCGGCATGAAGGTGCTCCACAGCGCGAAGACCCGGCCGGCGCGAGGCGCGGGCGTGATCGCCGCGAGAAGCGCCGGAGCCGCGACGACGACCGCGAGGAAGCCGAGGCCTTCGATGGCGCGGCTCGCGAGGAGGAGGGGCGCGCCGCCGGCGCCGGCCCCGATGGCGCTGCCGAGCGCCTGCAGGAGAAGGCCGCCGACGGCGAGCCGGCGCATGCCGGCGCGCCCTGCCGCGAGGCCGATCGCCATGCCCGCTACGGCGCCCACGATGGCGAAGGCCGAGAGGAGCCAGCCGGCGGCGGCAAGGGATAGGCCGAGATCCGCACGCACCGCCTCCAGCGCCAGCGGCGCCTTGCCGACCTGGAAGGCGGACAAGATGCCGGCGCCGACGATGAGGCCCGTCGTGCCGCGCCCGCCGGTCATGCGTCAGCCTTTGCGCGGATGTCCCGCCGGGCGCGGCCGAAAGCGAGAAGGCCCGCGATCTCGGCGACGTGGCGGCCCTGGAAGCGGGCGCCGGCGAGCTCGTTCTCGCTCGGGCGTCGGTCGCCGCCGTTGCCGTCGTCGGCGAGCGTGGAAGCGCCGTAGGGCGAGCCGCCGGTGATCTCGTCCATGCGCAATTGACCCTTGAAGGTGTAGGGCAGGCCGACGACGACCATGCCGAGGTGCATCATGACCACATGCGCCGTCAGGATGGTCGTCTCCTGCCCGCCGTGCTGGCTGCCGGTGGAGGTGAAGACGGCGCCGACCTTGTCGACCAGCGCGTCCCGCGCCCAGAGCCCGCCGGCCTGGTCGAGGAAGTTCTTCATCTGCGCCGCCATGTTGCCGAAGCGGGTGGGCGTGCCGATGACGATGGCGTCGTAGTCGGCGAGCTCGGCCACCGCGGCGACGGGCGCCTCCTGCGTCAGGTCGTAGCCGGCCCGGCGCGCCACCTCGTCGGGCACCAGCTCCGGTACGCGCTTGACCGCGACCTCGGCTCCGGCCGCGCCGGCCCCTTCGGCGACCGCGGCGGCGAGGGCGGCAATATGGCCGTAGGACGAGTAATAGAGGACGAGCACCCGCGGGCGCACCTCGTTGCCGTGCCTGCCGTCCGTTATGTCTTCGCGTGTTCGCATGTCGTGCATCCTCTCAGCGCGTGGCACAGAAGAGATGGACGCTTGCATCGATCGATATAAGTGAGAAAATTTCGCTCTGAACGATCGAAGATATAGATCATGCTGGATGCACTCACTCTCGATCAGCTCCGGGTTTTCGTCGCGGTTGCCGAGGCCGGCAGCTTCCGCGCTGCCGCCGCGCGCCTCGGCCGCGTGCAGTCGGCCATCAGCCATGCGATGGCCAATCTCGAGGCGGAACTCGGCCTTGCCCTGTTCGACCGCTCGGGCCGGCGCCCGGTGCTGACCCGGGAGGGCAGGGCGCTGCTCGAGGATGCGCGGGCGGCGCTGCTCAAGGTCGATTTCCTGCGCGCCCGGGCACGCGGCCTCTCGCAGGACCTCGAGATCGAGCTGCCGATCGTGGTCGACACGCTCTTTTCCCTGCCCGTCATCGCCGCCGCTCTGCGCGACCTCAGGGCGAGCCACCCGTCCGTGGCGGTACGCGTCTCCTTCCTGCCCCTCGGCGGCCCGCTCGTCGCCGTGCGCGAAGGCCGCTCGACGCTCGGCATCAACGTGGGCGGCGATTTTCCCGACCCGCGCATCGCGCGCCGCATCCTAACGCGGCTCGCCTTCGTCGCCGTCGCCGCCGCCTCCCATCCGCTCGGCCGGCGCGATCCGCAGGAGCCCCTCGGCACGGAGGACCTCGCCGACCATCTGCAGATCGTGCTCGAAGATTCCTCGCCCCTGTCGCAGGGGCGGGACTTCGGCGTCCTGTCGCCCAACACATGGCGCGTCGACAGCCAGGAGGTGAAGCACGCCCTCATCATCGGCGGCCTGGGCTGGGGCCGCCTGCCGTTGTGGCTCGTGGCGCACGATCTCGCCGAGGGCCGCCTGGTGCGGCTCAACGCGACGGCTTTCGGGCCGGGCGGGGAGGCCATCGTCACCGCCTATCTGGTGCACCGGACGGACGCGCCGCTCGGCCCGGCGGCGCGCGCCTTCGGTGCGGCGCTCGAGCGGCACGCCGTCGCCTGTCCTGCGCTCTTGAGCGGTGACAAGCCGGACGCGTCGTGAGAAGACGGTGTGAGCTCCCGACCCAGCCGCAAGGTGCGACCCCATGCGTATCGAACCCGTCTTCCTGTTCGATCTCGACGGAACGCTCGTCGACAGCGTCTACCAGCATGTCCTCGCCTGGAAGGA
The DNA here is from genome assembly GCF_001418005.1 of Chelatococcus sambhunathii. Lineage (GTDB taxonomy): Bacteria > Pseudomonadota > Alphaproteobacteria > Rhizobiales > Beijerinckiaceae > Chelatococcus_A > Chelatococcus_A sambhunathii. Next base: position 309,946 of record NZ_LIOL01000003.1, read on the forward strand.
GGCGCTCGATGCCGAGGGCATCGACCTGTCCGTCTGGCGCATCCACCGCAAGATCGGCATGAGCGGCGGCCTCTTCACCAACCAGCTCCTGCGCGAGACGGGCTTGGACATCTCGGCCGAGCGCGTCGACCGCCTGCGCCAGGGTCACGCGGCGGCCTACAAACGCCTCGCCGGCCAGGTGCGGCCGCTGCCCGGCGCGCGCGAACTGCTCGCCTGGCTCACCGACAACGGCATTCCCTGGGCAATCGCCACCAGCGGCCGCATGGAGACGGCAGCGCTCAACATCGAGGCGCTCGGCGTCGACCCTGCCAAGGTGCCGGTCGTCACGCGCGACCAGGTGAAATATGCCAAGCCCGATCCCGACCTCTTCGTCGCCGCTGCCGGCCGGCTCGGCGCGCCCATCGAGACGGCGGTCGTCGTGGGTGATGCCATCTGGGACATGCTGGCGGCAACGCGCTGTCGCGCCCTCGGCGTCGGCCTCCTGAGCGGCGGCTACGGCCCGGACGAATTGCGCCAGGCCGGCGCCTTCCGCGTCTACGACGACCCGGCCGACCTGCTCAAGCACATCGACGAGGTGGGCGGCCGTCGCTAGCTCCCCCTCATGAGGCGAATCCGGTTATCGTCCGCGCCATGGCGCCCAAGACGACGACACCCCATGTGCTTTCCAAGGCCGCGGCCAGGCATATCTGGATCGCCGCGCAGCGGCTCGACACGCCCGAGCCCTTCGGTGCAGGACCGGAGGCGACGCAGGCTGCGGTCGAACATCTAGGCTATGTCCAGATCGATACCATCAACGTCATCGAGCGCTGCCATCACCACATCCTGTGGACGCGCATCCCGGCCTATCGCCGCGAGGATCTCGCCCGGGCGCAGAGCGTCGACAAGAGTGTCTTCGAATATTGGACGCACGCCCTGTCCTACGTGCCGACGCGGGACCTGCGCTTCTACCTCGGGGCGATGAAGCGCTACCGCCGGCAGCCGCGGCCGTGGTTCGCCTCGGTCAAGAAGGCGGATCTCGGCAAGGTGCTGACGCTCGTCAGGAGCGAGGGGCCGCTGACCATCCGCGACATCGAGGACGACGTCCTCGTCGAGAAGGACCACCCCTGGGCCAGCCGCAAACCGTCGAAGCGGGCGCTGCAGCTTGCATTCTACACGGGTGTGCTGACGGTCAGCGCCCGCAACGGCATGGTCAAGACCTACGAGCTGATGGAGCGGCATTTCGGCTGGGACGCACCGCCGAAGCCGGCTTCCGAGAAAGAGCGGGCGGCCTATCTGCTCGACCGCGCGCTGAGGGCGCAGGGGCTCGTGAGCCTCGATTCCATCTGCTATCTCGACGCCGGCAGCAAGCCCGCCGTGCGGCAGGCGATCGAGGCGCGGGTGCGCCGCAAGGAGCTCGTGCCCGTCGTCCTCGCGGGGGAGGAGAAGCTGCTCCACTGGGCCCGGCCGGAGGTGCTCGCCACGGCGGGCGGCGCGCCGTCCGATACGGTGCACATCCTTTCGCCCTTCGACCCGCTGATGATCCAGCGCAAGCGCACGCAGCTCTTCTTCGGCTACGAGCACCGCTTCGAGGCCTATGTGCCGAAGGACAAGCGTCGTCTCGGCTATTTTGCGCTGCCTGTCCTCGTCGGCGACGAGATCGTCGCCGCCATCGACCTCAAGGCGGACCGGGAGAACGGCAAGCTGCTCATCCAGCAGTGGACTTGGTTCACCGATGGCAGGCGTGACGGCCTGAAGACGCGCATCGACGAGGAACTGCACCGCTTCGAGCGCTTCCAGCTGGCGCGTTGACCGGACGGCCCGCTGGATCAGCGCATGTCCTGAAGGCGGTCGCGCAGAGCGCATGTGGCTCGGCAGGCAGGGCCCTGCGCAGGCCGTGACAAGGCGGGCCCTTCGTGAGAAGAGGGGCATAACTGCCGCGCGATCTGCGATAACAGCCAGGGGCCATGGTCCGCATCCTCGCCGTCTGCCTCGCCGCCCTGTTCGTCCACCTTGCCCTTCCGGCGACGGCGGCCGGGGCGGGCGCACGTCCCGTGCGGGTCCTGACCTCCTTTCCCCCGCAGTTCCTCGAGCCTTACAGGCGGGCCTTCGAACAGCGCCATCCCGACAGCACGATCGAATTCGTGCAGCGCAAGACGACGGCGGCGGTGGCCGAACTCGTCGGCGGCCGGCAGAAGGCGGACGTCTTCTGGGCTTCGGCGCCCGATGCCTTCGAGATCCTGAAGGCGGCCGGCCGGCTGGCGCGCCTCAAGCCGCGCCCGACAGGCGCGCCGGAGCGTATCGCCGGCTATCCCGTGAACGATCCGGACGGCGCCTATCTCGGCTTCGCCCTGTCGGGCTACGGCTTCGTCTACAATCCCGACTACATGGCTGAGAAGGGGCTGCCGGTGCCGCGCGGCTGGTCCGATCTTGCGGCGCCAGCCTATGCCGGGCACGTCGGCATCAGCGCGCCCTCGCGCTCGGGCACCATGCACCTCATGGTCGAAGCCATCCTGCAGGTCTACGGCTGGGAGCGCGGCTGGGGCCTGTGGTCCGAGATCGGCGGCAATCTCGCCACCGTCACCGCCCGCAGCTTCGGCGTCTCGGCCGGTGTCGCGCGCGGACGCTTCGGCATCGGCCCCTCCATCGATTTCCTCGCCAACCAGGACGGCCTGCCGCGGGGTGCCATGGCCTTCGCACTGCCGGAGGAGACGCTGTTCGTCCCCGCAAGCATCGCGGTGCTCAGCGATGCGGACAACCGCGAGGGCGCCGAGCGGTTCGTGGATCTCGTGCTCTCACCCGATGGGCAGGCGATCCTGCTCGATCCGGCCATCGCCCGGCTGCCGATCTCACCTGCCGCCTATGCCGTCGGGGATGTCGTGACCGGCAGCCCCTTCAGGCGCGAGGGTTTGTTCGCGCACGGGCTGTTCGATCCGCGCCTGTCGGCCGCCCGCTATGAACTCGTCAATATCATCTTCGACGAGATGATCACCTTCCGTCGTGCCGAGCTCGCGCGTCTCTGGCGGTCGGTGCGGACGGTGGAGGCGGCGCTGGTCCGGCGCGGCGATGCGGAGGCGGCGCGCCTGGTCGGCGAGGCGCGCGAGGCCCTGACGCGCTCGCCCATCGGTGCGGACGAGGTCATGGACCTCGAGCGGTGGCGGAAGCTGGAGCGGGTGCGGCGCGGCGTTCCTGCTTCCGAGCCGCAGGCACGGCTCGAAGCGCGCATCAGGGCGGCCATCGACGACAACCTGCGCCGGGCCGGCCGAGCCGTGGGCGAGGCGGCCGCGCGGCTCGACGTGCAGGCAACGGGGCGCGGCGTCGCCGGTGCAGAGGTCTCCCGATGAACCGCAGGGCGAGGCTTGGTATCGGCGGGCGCCTCCTACTCGCCTTCCTTGGCGTCGGTGGGCTGGCCGTCGGGGCCTGCATCGTCGGCTGGCTGTCCTATGCCCGCCTCAGCGAGGAATTGAACGCGGTCGCGACCGATCATCTGCCGGCGCTCGCCTTTTCCGCCCGTCTCGCGGAGGCGGGCGCCAACGTCATCGCCAGCACGCCCGACCTTGCCGTCGCCGAGCGGCGCGAGGCCTATGATGCGATACGCAAGACGCTCGTCGAGCGGCTCGCCGTGCTGCGTTCGGTGCTCGACACGCGCAGCAGCGAGGATTCGCTGTCGCCGGAGCTCATCGTCGTGACCGAGGGCATCGAGGCCAATCTTCAGGCCATCGACCGGGTGGCGGAGCTGCGCTTTCCGCTCGGCGAGCGCGTCCGGGAAATGAGCGAGGAACTGCGCTGGCTGCAGGCGGACCTCATCGAAGAGGTCGAGCCGCTGATCGACGACGCTCGTTTCAACATGGAATCGGCCATCGGTCGTGTCGGGCCGGGCGATGCCGCGGAATCGGGCCGCCGCACGCTGCGCGAGGAGAGTCGCAAGAGCGAGGCCCTGCTTACCATCAACGCCCACGCCAATCTCATCGTCGGGCTCCTCGGGCGGCTCGCGACCGTGCCGACCGTGGAGGATCTCGACGCGACGAGCCATTTCATCGGCGAGATAGCCGACCAGCTCGACATCGAGACGAAGGCGCTTGCGAGCTGGACCGACACTGTCACGGTGAGCCAGATCGTGGCGCGCCTCCTGGCCGTTTCCGATAACCGGGCTGGTCTTGCCGCCCTGAAGCGGGCAGAACTCGCAGCCATTGCCGAGGCCCAGGCGCTGCTGGCAGAGAACCGGCGTCTTGTCACCCAGCTCGGCGCGCTCGTCTCGCAGGAGGTCAGCCGCACGGAGCAAATCGCGCGGCGGGCGGCGGAGCGCTCGGCCGCCGCCATCGTCGTCGGGCGCAACCTCCTCCTCGCCATCGCCATCGCCTCGCTCGCCATCGCCATCGTCGTCGGCTGGTTCTACGTGCGCCGCAGCCTCGTCGCGCGCCTCGAGGGTCTGACGCTCGCCGCGACGACGATCGCGAGCGGGCCCACCATGCCGGTCCTGCCGCCGCCGACCGACGACGAACTCGGCGACCTTGCGAAGGCGCTCGCGGTGTTCCGGCAGACGCGGGACGATCTCGTCCAGGCCGCCAAGCTCGCCGCCCTCGGCCAGATGGCGGCCGGCATCAGCCACGAACTCAACCAACCGCTCGCCGCGATCCGCTCCCACGCACACAACAGCGCCGTCCTCATCGCGCGCGGACGCATGGATGAGGCGCGGGCGAGCCTTGAGCGGATCCAGGGCCTGACGGCCCGGATGGCCGAGCTCATCCGCCATCTCAAGCGGTTCGCCCGCCGGCCGGCGCCGACGCTCGAACCGGTGGACCTGAAGGCCGTGGTCGATGGCGCGCTCAGCCTCTTCGCGCAGCGTCTCGACGAGGAGCGTGTCGCTGTACGGCTTAATTTCCCCGATGGCCCAGTGACGGTCGAGGCGGAGGAGATTCGCCTGGAGCAGGTCGTCGTCAACCTCGTCTCGAACGCGCTCGACGCGCTCGACGGCGGCGGAGAGCGGCACATCGCCATCGGCGCCGAAGCGAAAGGCGGACGGATCCTCTTGTCCGTCAGCGACAGCGGCTCGGGTATCGATGCGGAGGCGCGAGCAGCCGTCTTCGACCCGTTCTTCACCACCAAGCCGGTGGGGCAGGGGCTCGGCCTCGGCCTGTCGATGTCCTACAACATCGTCAAGGACTTCGGCGGCGCTCTCTCGCTGGCGCAGACGGGGCCGGCGGGCACGACCTTCGTGGTAGAGCTTGCTGCAGCGGGGCAGGCGTGAGCATGGCAGACGAAATGGCGGCAAGCGTTGTTCTGGTCGATGACGATCGCGAGGTGCGCGACGCCTACCGGCTGACGCTGGAGCTCGACGGGCTTGCCGTGACGGCCGTCGGCTCGGCGCGCGAGGCGCTCGACCTCCTGACCGCGGACCAGCCGGCCGTGATCCTCAGCGACGTGCGCATGCCGGGTCTCGACGGCTTCGGCCTTCTGGAGGCTGTGCGCGCGATCGATACGGAGATCCCGGTCGTGCTCGTGACCGGCCATGCCGACGTGCCGATGGCGATCAAGGCGGTGCGGGCCGGCGCCTGGGACTTCGTCGAGAAGCCCGCCGATCCGGTGCGGCTCGCCGAGACGCTGCGGCGCGCTCTCGCCCACCGCGCCCTCATCCTCGAAAACCGGACCCTGCGGAGGGGGGCGGCCGACCGGGACCCCTTCGCTGGCCGTCTCGTCGGCCGCTCGGCCGCCATCGAGCGGCTGCGCCGCACTCTGCGCACCCTTGCCGATGCAGAGACGGACGTGCTCCTCTTCGGCGAGACGGGCACGGGCAAGGAGGTGGCGGCGCGGGCCCTGCACGATTTCGGCCGGCGCGCCAAGGGCCGCTTCGTCGCCGTCAATTGCGGCGCGATCCCCGAGACGATGATCGAGAGCGAGTTGTTCGGCCACGAGCCGGGTGCCTTCACCGGCGCCCGCGAGCGGCGCATCGGCAAGATCGAGCATGCAAGCGGCGGCACGCTCTTTCTCGACGAGATCGAATCGATGCCCCTGCCGGCGCAGGTGCGGCTGCTGCGCGTCCTGCAGGAGCGCACCATCGAGCGGCTCGGCTCGAACCGGGAAATCCCGGTCGACCTGCGCGTCGTCGCCGCGACCAAGGCCGATCTCGCCGAGCTCGCGGGCCGCGGCGCCTTTCGCGAGGATCTGGTCTATCGCCTCAATGTCGTCACGCTGCGCCTGCCGCCGCTGCGCGAGCGGCGCGAGGACGTGCCCCTGCTCTTCGCCCATTTCCTCGATCTCGCCGCCCAGCGGCAGGGCCGGGCGGCGCCTCCGCCCGACCCGGCGCTCAGCGAGCGGCTCAGGCAGCAGGACTGGCCCGGCAACGTGCGCGAGCTGCGCAACGCGGCCGAGCGCTATCTCCTAGGGCTCGACGAGGACGAGCCGCAGCAGCCTGCGCGCGGCGGCGCGGGGCTCCAGAGCCTCGAGGAGCAGATGGAGGCGGCCGAAAGGCGCATCATCGAGGAGACGCTGGCGCAGTTCTCCGGGCGCATCGGGGTTACGGCCGAAGCGCTCGGCATCACGCGCAAGACTCTCTACCTGAAGATGAAGAAATACGACCTCGGCCGCGGCACCGCGATCGACGCCTGATGTTACCGTCCTGACCCATCGGCCGTCGGCGCTGTTACCCGCCTGACCCGCCGGGGTCGGCTGTCGGCTGTGCGCAAGCCCTTGCAGCGTGCCGTTTCCGGCATCTGGCCCGCTTGTTGCTGGAAGGGGTGTGCTGCCTTCGGGCGGCCCAGCAGAACAGCCCATTCGGGAGGAAAAAGATGCCACGTCATTACGCCGCCGCTGCGGCGCTGATCGGCGCTGCCCTGTTCACGGGTGTCGCCTTTGCCCAGACCGGCAAGGTCACGGTCGTGACCTCCTTCTCCAAGGACGTGACCGACCCGTTCAAGCAGGCCTTCGAGAAGGCCCATCCGGGCGTCACGCTCGACGTGCAGAACCGCAACACCAATGCCGGCGTGAAATATCTCGAGGAGACGAAGGCCAACAACCAGGTCGACCTGTTCTGGGCCTCGGCGCCGGACGCCTTCGAGGTGCTGAAGGGCAAGGGCCTGCTCGAAGCCTACAAGCCCAAGGCCGAGGGCATCCCCGACAAGATCGGCTCCTATCCGATCAACGATCCCGATGGCTTCTATTCGGGTTTTGCCGCCTCCGGCTATGGCATCATGTGGAACGAGCGCTACGCCAAGGCCAATGAGCTGCCGGAGCCGAAGGATTGGCAGGACCTCGCCAAGCCGGTCTATTTCGACCATGTCGCCATGGCGGCGCCGTCGCGCTCGGGCACGACGCACCTGACCATCGAGACCATCCTGCAGGGCGAGGGCTGGGAGAAGGGCTGGCGCACGCTCAAGGAGGTGTCCGGCAACTTCCGGCAGATCACCGAGCGCTCCTTCGGCGTGCCGGAGGCCGTCAATTCCGGCCAGGTCGGCTTCGGCATCGTCATCGACTTCTTCGCCTTCTCCTCGCAGGCTTCCGGCTTTCCGGTGAAGTTCGTCTATCCGACGGTGACGACGATCGTGCCGGCCAATGTCGCGGTCGTCGCCAATGCGCCGAACAAGGCCGGCGCCCAGGCCTTCGTCGACTATCTCATCTCGCCCGCCGGGCAGGAGGTGCTGCTCGAGCCGAGCATCCGCCGCCTGCCGGTCAACCCGGCCGTCTATGACAAGGCCCCGGCCGACTATCCCAACCCGTTCAAGGATCCCTCCCTCGGGGCGCGGGTGAAGTTCGACGTCGAGGTGTCGGAGAAGCGCTCCAACGTCGTCGACGTGCTCTACGACCAGACCGTCACTTTCCAGCTCGACGCCCTGAAGGCGGCGACCAAGGCCATCCATGACGCCGAGGCGGCCCTCGCGAAGAAGGACAACGCCGAGGCCCGGGCCCTCGTCAGCGAGGCGCGCGACCTCGTCGCCGCCATGCCCATTACCGCGGAACAGGCCGCTTCACCCGAGATCACCGGCGCCTTCACCGGCGGCAAGGAGAAGGGCGCCCGCCAGGCCGAGCTCGAGCAGCAATGGTCCGCCTTCGCCAAGGAGCGCTATGCGCAGGCGCAGGCGAAGGCCGAAGAGGCGCTCAAGCGCGCGCGCTGATCCCGCGCCATGACCGGGCGGCCCCCCCGGCGGGGCCGCCCCCACGTTTTCATGTCCATTCGGGGGAGCGTCCATGGCTGACGCCACGACCGCCGGGCGTGCGCATGCGCCGTCCGGACCTTTCCGGCATTTCATGACGTCCGCGACGCCAGGGCAGCTCGCCCTTGCCCTCGCGATCACCGTCTTCCTCGCCCTCTTCCTCATCATCCCGGTGGGGACGGTGATCTACGTCGCCTTCACGGAGAAGGGCACGGGCACCTTCACGCTCGTCAATTTCGTCGACTTCGCGCGGACCGACCTCTTCATCCGTTCCTTCTGGAACTCGGTCTATGTCTCGGCGATGTCGGTGGTGCTCGCCTCGATCTTCGCCCTGCCGCTCGCCTATATCACCACGCGCTTCGACTTCCGCGGCGCGATGCTGATCCAGACGCTGGGCTTCCTGCCGCTGATCATGCCGCCGTTCGTCGGCGCGGTCGCGATGCTGCTGCTCTTCGGGCGCAACGGCACGGTCAACCTCCTGCTCAACGACTGGTTCGGCTTCCGCATCCCCTTCATGGAGGGGCTGAACGGGGTCATCTTCGTGCAGGCGGTGCACTATTTCCCGTTCATCCTCATCAATCTTTCGGCGGCGTTGCGCAACATCGACCGGGCGATGGAGGAGGCGGCGCAGAACCTCGGCTGCTCGGGCTTCCGCCTGTTCCGCCGCATCGTCTTCCCGCTCGCCATGCCCGGCTATATCGCCGGCGCCTCGCTCGTCTTCGTCAAGGTCTTCGACGACCTCGCAACGCCGCTCCTGCTCAACGTCAAGGACATGCTGGCGCCGCAGGCCTATCTGCGCGTCACGTCGATCGGCATCGCCGATCCGATGGGCTACGTCATCTCGGTGGTGCTCATCGTGATGTCGATCCTCGCCATGTGGGTGTCGGCGCGGGCGATGCGCGGCAAGGACTACGCCACCGTCCAGCGTGGCGGCGGCGGCCTCGCCAAGCGGCAGATGCGGCCGTGGGAGAGCGTCGCGGCCTATGCGGCCGTCTTGCTCATCCTCCTGCTCGTGCTCGCGCCCCACATCGGGCTCCTGCTGCTGTCCTTCGCCACGATCTGGTCCTTCAGCCCGCTGCCCGACGGCTTCACCCTCGCGCATTATGGCCGCGTGTTCGGCGAGAGCTTCGTCTACGTCAAGAACACGCTGATCTATGCCTCGCTCGCCGGACTCATCGACGTGGTGCTCGGCACGGCCATCGCCTATCTCGTGCTGCGCACGAAGCTCATCGGCCGGCAATGGCTCGACTGGGCGGCGACGGCGGCGCTCGCCATTCCCGGCGTCGTGCTCGGCATCGGCTATCTGCGCACCTTCTACGGCGTGCAGCTGCCGGACGGGACGCCGCTCGCGACGCTGTGGATCGTGATCGTGCTGGCGCTCGCCATCCGGCGCCTGCCCTATGCGCTGCGCGCCTGCTATGCCGCGCTCCAGCAGATCTCGGTTTCGCTCGAGGAGGCGGCCGAGAACCTTGGTGCCACGAAGGTGCGCACGGTGCGCCGCATCGTTCTGCCGCTGATGGCCGGCGGCATCCTTGCGGGCTTCGTGACGAGCTTCGCCACGGCGGCGGTCGAACTGTCGGCGACGCTGATGCTCGTGCAGTCGAACGCGGATGCGCCGCTCGCCTACGGGCTCTACGTCTTCATGCAATCGGCCGCCGGGCGCGGGCCGGGGGCGGCGCTCGGCGTCATCGCCGTGCTGCTCGTCGCCCTGTGCACCTTCGCCTCGCACCTCATCATCGAGAAGAGCCAGAAGGCCAAGGGGGCGGGGCACTGATGCGCCCCGCCGCCCCCAAGGGAAAACGCCAATGAACCAGCCCCTTTCCGTCTCCACCCTCGGCGCCCAGGCCGTCGACGTGGATATCCGCAGCGTCGATCTCTCCTACGGCACCAACCATGTCCTCAAGGGCATCGACCTCCACATCCGGCCCGGCGAGTTCTTCGCCTTCCTCGGTCCGTCGGGCTGCGGGAAGACGACGCTGCTGCGCCTGATCGCCGGCTTCAACCGCGCCGACGGCGGCGAGGTGCTGGTCGGCGGGCGCGAGGTGTCGCACCTGCCGCCGTGGAAGCGCGACGTCGGCATGGTCTTCCAGTCCTATGCCCTGTGGCCGCACATGAGCGTGAAGCGCAACGTCGCCTTCGGCCTCGAGGAAAGGAAGGTGCCCAGGGCCGAGATCGAGCGGCGCGTCGCGGCCGCGCTGGAACTCGTCGGCCTTTCGCATCTCGCCGACCGTCGCCCTTCGCAGCTCTCCGGCGGCCAGCAGCAGCGCGTCGCCGTGGCCCGCACCATCGCCATTGAGCCCAAGGTGCTGCTGCTCGACGAGCCCCTCTCCAACCTCGACGCGAAGATGCGCGTGCAGGTGAGGCGCGAGCTGCGCGATCTGCAGCAGCGCCTCGGCCTGACGACGATCTTCGTCACGCACGACCAGGAGGAGGCGAACACGATCTGCGACCGTATCGCCGTCATGAACGACGGCGCCGTGCAGCAGGTCGGCTCGCCCATGGAGCTCTACGAGAAGCCGGCCAACCTGTTCGTCGCCAGCTTCCTCGGCACGGCCAACATCGTGCCCGGTCGCGTGATCGAGGAGGGCGGGGCGCGCCTCTTCGAGATCGACGCCGGCGTGCGCTTGCCGATCCCGGCTCATGTCACGGTGCCGGAGGGGGCCAAGCTCGTCTTCCGCCCTCAGCATGCCTCGCTCGGGGCCGACGGCGCCCGCGACGTGTCCCTGCCGGGCACGGTCCTGCACAGCGAATTCCTGGGCTCGACGGTGCGCTACGGAGTCAAGGTCGGCTCCGCCGAGGTCTCGATCGACGTACCTTTCCAGTCGGGCGAGGCCATCCACAAGCCGGGCGCCGCCGTCGAGGTGGGCCTGTCGCTGAATGCGGCTGTCTGGCTTGCATCCTGAAGGGATGTGCAGCGGTCCGCCGCGTGGCATATGCGTTGCGGCGATTTCTCGCGCGGCGGTGTCCTCCCGCCGCCGCGCGACGCCGCTCCACATTCGCGCTTCCCAATCCGAGAGCTTCCCATGACGCCCCCCAAGGCCATTCTCTTCGACCTCGACGGAACGCTCGTCGACAGTGCCCGCGACCTGACCGACGCGGTCAATGCCCTTCTCGCCGAGGAGGGGCTGCCGCAGGTGAGCCTCGCGGCGGTCAAGTCGATGATCGGCGACGGGGCGGCGAAGCTCGTGGAGCGCGCGCTCGCCGCGACGGGGGGCGACCTGTCCCGCCTGCCCGCCCATGTCGTGCGTTTCCTCGCCATCTACGAAACGGGCGCCGCCCGTCACACGGCGGCCTATCCCGGCGTGCCGGAGGTGCTCCATGAGCTCAAGCGGCGCGGGCTGAGGCTCGCCGTCGTCACCAACAAGCCCTATGCGGCGACCATGGACATCCTCGAGGCGCTCGGCCTCGCCGGCTTCTTCGGCGCGGTGATCGGCGGCGACAGCCTGCCCGAGCGCAAGCCGCACCCGGCGCCGCTCGTGGCCGCGCTGGCGCGCCTCGACGTGCCGGCCGAAGCGGCGATCATGGTTGGCGACAATTATCACGACGTGGAGGCGGCGCGAGCCGCCGGCGTGCGCGCCTTCGCCGTCACCTACGGCTACAGCCACCGGCCCCACGCCGAGCTCGGGGCCGACCGCCTCCTCGACACCATGTCCGAGCTGCCGTCCCTCATCGACGAGGCGGTCGCCGCCTGAGCCTCAGGACCCATCCCATGCGACTGATCCTCATCCGCCACGGCGAGACGGAGTGGAACGCCAAGCGCCGTCTGCAGGGCCATGCCGATGCCCCCTTGTCGGAGCGGGGGATGGTCCAGGCGCGGCGGGCGGCCGCCTTCTTCGCTGCGGAGCCGGCGCCCGGCCTCGTCGTCTCCTCCGACCTCGGCCGCGCGCGCCGCACGGCCGAGATCCTCGGCTTTCCCGACGCCGTGACGGATCCCCGCCTGCGCGAGATGGACCTCGGCGATTGGACGGGCCGCTTCATTGCGGAGATCGAGGCCGAGGACAGGCACGCCTATCGCGATTGGCGGCTCGGCACCCATACGCCGCCCCGGGGCGAGACGTGGCAGGCGTTCCGTGGGCGCGTCGGCGCGGCCATCGCGGACATCCTCGCCCGCGCGCCCGGGGACGCGGTCGTCGTGACGCACGAGGGCGTCGTGCGCGCCACCTGCGACGTCCTCGTCGGGCTCGCGCCCCAGAGCCTCGCGCCCCTCGTGCCGGGCGCCGTCACCGTCTTCGCGGTGAACCGCGCCGTCTCGCCGGCTGCCGCGCGCCTCCTGACGTTCAACTATGTTTCAGCGCCCGACGACCTGAAGATCCGCGGCCTCGACCACGCGCCGGTCTAGCTACCGCACGAAGCCCATGGGCTCGCCGGTGTCGGGGTGGCGCATCACGCCCATGGCGATGCCGTAGATGGTCTCGAGCTGCCGCGGCGTCATGATCGCGTCCGGCGTGCCGCGGGCGAGCAGGCGGCCGCCGCGCAGGGCGACGATCTCGTCGCAGAAGCGCGCCGCCATGTTGACGTCGTGCAGTACCACGATGACGGCGAGGCCGCGCTCGTGCGCGAGACGGCGCACCAGCGCCAGCACCTCGACCTGATGGGCGACGTCAAGGGCGGAGATCGGCTCGTCGAGCAGCAGGCATTCGGTATCCTGCGCCACCAGCATGGCGAGCCAGGCACGCTGGCGCTCGCCGCCGGACAGGGTGTCGACCAGCCGGTCGGCGAAGATCTCGACATCGGTGAGCGCCATCGCTTGGGCGACCTTCTCCCGGTCGATGGCGGAGAAGCGCCCGAGCGCGCCGTGCCAGGGATAGCGGCCGAGCGCTACGAGTTCCTTCACCAGCATGCCCGTGGCGGGCGGCGTCTGCTGCGGCAGGTAGCCGACCTTGCGGGCAAACGCCCGGTCGCCCCATTCCGGCAGCGGCCGGCCGGCGAAACGCACGGTGCCGGCCGACGGCTGCTGCTGGCGCGCCAGCAGCTTGACCAGCGTCGACTTGCCGGAGCCGTTGTGACCGATGAGGCCGACGACGCGCTTCGCCGGGAGGGTCAATGAGAGCGGTCCAAGCAGGGTGCGCTCGGGCAGCGCGAAGGCGACATCGTCAAGCGCGAAGAGCGGGCCGGTCATGTCGGATGCGGCTTCGGTCGGGCGAGTCGGGAGGTCGAGCATCGGGAGCCTCGTCAGGTGCCGACGGTGAGCATGAGGAGGTCGGCGGCTGCCGCCGGCTGCATGGCCGCACGCTGACCGGCGTTCTGGTCCCGGCAGTGCGCCCGAGCGCCGGAATACGCCCACGGAGGGGCGGCGCGCAATGGGCAATGCACGAAGCACGAGCCTTTCCATCCGATCCGGACCGCAGCGCCGGGAAATTGCCGGAGCCGGCGGGTCCCCCTCGTACGCGCCCCGCGTCCGCGAGGGCGGCAACGACGGCGTCCGTCGTGCGCTGCACATGCGTGCCGATGGCGTCGACCGCGCGGGTGGTGTCGCATTCGAGCGCCGAACCGAGCAGCGCGCGGTGCTCGCAGTGGATGTCCCGTGTCAGCAGCGTGCGCACGCGGAAAAAGGGGACGATAGCGCTTCGGATGCTCGAACATCATCCCTCTCAGGCGCAGCAGCCAGGCCGAGGGTCAGTCGAAGACGGGCGGCGGACGTGGGGGGCCGAGAACGTCGCCGAGCCACGGCATGTCCGGGTCACCACCGAGATCGTGCACTCCGGCGATGAGGCGTCCGACGGCGGGTGCCGACAGCGCCATGCCGCACAGCCCGCGCGTCTTGTCGAAAAAGGCCGCCTCGCCGACCGGATTGGCCGGCGAGCCGAGCGGATTCGTCACGCGGGTCGCGAACCAGCGTCCGTCCCGCGTCGCAATCCGCATGAAGGGCTCCTCGGTTTTGAGGACGGCGTCGTCGACGGTGAGCGCGAGCAGCGGCACCGGCTTCCTTGAAATATTCAACTAGCATTACTATTTGCGGACAAATAAATACTGCCGATCTTGCAACTTGTTATCGATAATAATTCACGGTAGATTTGTTGTGTTGCAGAAAAGTGTTTCAACTTGGCGTTGTTCCAGCCCAAACGCTAACCACTCCTGACCCTGAGCGGCTCTCATCCCCCCTAATTCGACGACCTGCTCAGGGTCGTTCCCTTTTGCCGAGGAATCGCTGAGGCGGATGCGCGGCTGCTTTGTTGATGAGCGAGTCGAACGGTTGGGAACATGCGGCGCGCTGGTGCCGTCGGCATCATCGCTGCGCCGTTCCTGCCGCTGCCATCTCCGGAACCCGCGGCGGGGCAGCATCGGAGGCAGCGGTTTGGTCACATGGCGCGCGGCCTCTCCCGTCCGGCCCGGGTCTCCAGCGCCGTCAGCGCCTTTTCGAGGAGCCGGCGCGTCTCGCCTGCCGAGCCTGCGTCGAGCGCCTTGATGTCGAGAAAGAGATCGAGGCCCTGGACCTGGCCATGGATGACGTCGGCTTCGGCCGCTCCGGAAAGTCCCCGCACGGCATAAGGCACGACGGCGCGGCTCACGCCCTTGACCGCGATCGGCGCAAGCGCCTCGGCTTCGACGATGTCGCGCACCAGCGCATAGGTCTCGTAGCTGATGACAATCGAACCCGGCTGTGCGACGGCCTGCAGGCGCGCCGCGAGGTTCGCCTCCGCCCCGATGATCGTGTAGTCCATGCGGTTGTCACTGCCGAAATTGCCGACGTGACAAAAGCCGGTGTTGATGCCCATGCGCACCTCGAGCGGCTCGGCGAGGCCGCGCTTGCGCCATTCGGCGTTGAGCCGGCCGAGCGCCGCCTGCATGTCGAGCGCCATGCGCACGGCCGCGGCCGCGTCCTCCCGGACGCCGCGCGTATCGGGATCACCGAAGAAGAGCAGGATGGCGTCGCCGACGAACTTGTCGATGGTCGCCCCGTGGCGCAGCGCGATGACCGACATCTCGGTGAAATATTCGTTGAGGAGCGCGGTCAGGTCCTCCGGCTGCAGGCGCTCCGTCAGGGCCGTGAAGTCCTTGATGTCGGAGAAGAAAATGGTGAGCTTCTTGCGCTCGGCGGTTATGGCGACCTCCTTGGCGCCGCTGAAGATGCTGCGGTAGACCTGCGGCGAGAGATAGCGCGCGATCTTGGCCGAGACGGTGCCGAGGAAGGCGTTCGCCTGTGCGAGTTCGCCGTTCATGTGCCGGATGACGGCCGCCTGCCGGCTCTGCATGCGGATGAAGGCGAGGCCACACGCCGCCACCACGGCGAAATAGACGAGCAGGGACTGGAAAGAGAAGATGCTCGCCTCGATGGGCCGGCGCACGGTGACCTCCTGCACGCCGCGCACGTCGCCGACGCGCCAGTTCTGCTTCGGGCTGTCGGGATGGCTGTTGTGGCAGGCGACGCAGGCCGGGCCCATGACGATGGGCGTCGCGATGCGCACGGTGCGGTCGACGAGCGTGCCAGAGACGTCGACGACCGGCCTTGCCGCATCCTGCCGCAGTTGTTCCAGGGCCGTCTGCTCGAAGGCATCGATCGGATGGCCCGCCCGCTTGCGGAAGGGAAAATCCGAGAAGATGCGGATCTTGACCGCTCCATCGCGCGCGCTGATGCGCTTGCCGAGCTCGATGGACATGGCCGTCGGCATGGGGGCGTCCTCGCCATGGCTTTCGCCGTCGAGCCGCCCGAGCACGTCATTGGCGTAATAGGTGCGCATCTCGTCGATGAGCACGCCGATCTCGGTCGCCTCACCCTGCATCATCCGGGTGGACAGGCCCCTCAGGTCGAGCCACACCGCAAGGGGAAGTCCGACGACGAGAGGCAGGACGAGAACGGCGAGAGAGAATGTCGCCGTCCGGTGCCGGTGACGTTGTATGTGCGGAAGAGGAGCGCGCATGGCTGACCCACGAGCCGGTGGCCCGCCACCGGGCGGGAGCCCGGCCGGTAGTGCCGATGGGGTCGAGAATGCACGAACCGCATTTCAGGCACATTGCGTCCGAAACGTTTTCGATTTCGTCATTTGCGATTCTGCCGCAATATTCGTTCGATTCTGGCTATTTCAGCTTTCGTTTGGGCTTCGCTTTCAACGCGGAGTTTCTGCCTCGAGGTCAACACCTTCGAAGACATGGCGCCCGAGCGGGTCGATGCCGAAGCCTTTCACTTCCTTGCGCGTGGCCATGAAGACGATGGAATGGGCGAGGGGAACCCAGGGCGCCTCGCGCTTGAAGACCTGCTGCGCCTGCCGGTAGAGCGCCTCGCGCTCGTTGCGGTTGCTCGTGGCCTTGGCGCGCGTGACGAGCGCGTCGTATGCGGGCAGGCACCACTTGGCGACGTTGTTGCCGCCGGGCCGGGCCGCCGCGCAGCCGAGCAGCACGTTGAGGAAATTGTCGGGGTCGCCGTTGTCGCCGGTCCAGCCGTATAGCGCGAGGGGCGGCTCGCCGGCCTGCAGCTTGGCGCGATACTGGTCCCATTCGGTGGTAACGAGACGGGCACGGATGCCGATGCGCGCGAGATCGGCCTGCACCAGCTCGGCGACGCGGTGGCCGTCGGGATTGTAGGGCCGGCTGACCGGCATGTACCAAAGCTCGGTGTCGAGCCCGTCCGGATAGCCCGCCTCGGCGACGAGGCGCCGGGCCTGCCCGGGGTCATAGGGGTAATCTTCGATCGCCTCGTTATAGGACCACAGCAGGGGCGGGATCGGATTCTTGGCCACCGTGCCTGTGCCCCGGTGCACAGCCTCGATGATGGCGCGCTTGTCGATCGCCATGTTCACGGCGTGCCGCAGCTTGACCTTGTCGAAGGGCGGGCGCGCGGCATTCATCGCGAGATAGCCGATGTTGAGCCCTTCCTGCTGGAGGAGGCGCAGCGATGGATTGGCGGCGATGGTCTCCCGGTCGCTCGGGTTGGGGAAGGCCATGACGTGACATTCGCCCGCCTTGAGCTTGGCGAGCCGCACGGCCGGATTGGGCGTGATGGAGAAGACGAGGGTGTCGATCTTCTGCCGCCCGTTCCAGTGGTCGGCGAAGGCCCGGTAGCGGATGGCGATGTCCTTCTGGTAGCCGACGAGCGCGAACGGCCCGGTGCCGACGGGATCGGCATCGAGCCGCGCGGGCTCGCCCCGGCGCAGAAGGAGATCGCCGTATTCCGCCGACAGCATCACGTTGAAAGGCATGGCGAGATTGGCGAGGAACGGCGCTTCGGCGCGGGCGAGGCGGATGCGGACGGTGTGGTCGTCAACCTTCTCGATGGCGCGGATGAGGTCCGGCATGCCGAGGTCGCGGAAATAGTCGAAGGTGGCCCCCGGCGTGCCGTGGAAGGGATGATCCTCCTTCCATTGCCGCATCAGGGAAAAAAGGACGTCGTCGGCGTTGAAGTCGCGGGTCGGGGTGAAGACGGCGTTGGCATGGAACTTGACCCCCCGCCGCAGACGGAAGGTGTAGACCGTGCCGTCCGGCGAGATCTCCCAGGATTCGGCGAGCGCCGGCACGATCCGCGTCGTGCCGGGCACGAATTCGACGAGGTTGTTGAACATTGGCCGTCCCGCGTTCATGCCCGTCGTCGTGGTCACGATCTGCGGGTTGAGGGCCTCGGGGCTGCCTTCCGAGCAGAAGACCAGCGTCTTGGCGGCGGCGGGCGAGGCGGCGAGGGCGAGCCCGCAGGCGGCCGCCACCAGATGTTTCACCATGTTCTCCCCCTTTGTCAGAGCGCCGCGAGGGCTTCGGGCCGGGGTTCGCCGGCAAGCTGCTTCGGCATCTCGATGCGGAAGGCGGTGCCGGCGCCCGGACGACTCTCCACGTCGATGCGTCCCTGCAGCTTGTTGGTGACGAGGTTGTAGACGATGTGGAGCCCGAGCCCGGTGCTGCCACGATGACGGGCGGTGGTGAAGAAGGGATCGAAGATGCGCCCCAGATGTTGTGGCGCGATGCCCTTGCCGTCGTCGCGCACGGTCAGTCGCAGCAGCTCGGGAGCGTCCTGCACGGTGACGGTGATGCGCCCGCTCTCGCCCTCCTCATAGGCATGCAGGGCGGCATTGATGATGAGATTGGTCAGCACCTGCGCGAGCGCCCCGGGATATGTGCCGACCTGCAGGTGGACGGGACAGTCCACGGTGACCATGTGCCGCGTCTTGCGCAGCAGCGGCCCGAGACTGCGAATCACGTCGTCGAGCCAGCCCTTCATCTCGAAGCGGCGCGGCTCGTCGCTCACCTGGTCGACCGCGACCTGCTTGAAGCTGTGCACGAGGTCGCTCGCCCGGCCGAGGTTGTCGAAGAGCAGGCGTGAGCCCTCCTTCATGCGATCGAGGAAATGGGCAAGGCGCGAGCGCGCCAGCTGGTTGCCGTCGAGCGCCCGCTCGAATTCCTGCGCCTCGTCACCCAGCAGCGTGGCGGTGGTCAGCGCGATGCCGAGCGGGGTGTTGATCTCGTGGGCCACGCCGGCGACGAGCTGGCCGAGAGAAGCGAGCTTCTCCGCCTGGATGAGGTCCGCCTGCGTCTGCTGCAGCTCGGCCAGCGTTTCGTCGGTCCGTTCCTTCGCGTGGCGCAGGTCGCGCTCGCGTCGGCTGATCTCGGTGACGAAGACATTGGCCGCCCGCGCCATGTCGCCGAGTTCGTCGCGCCGGTCGGATTCGGTGATGCGCCCGGCGAGCGGGTCGGCTGCGAGTGCCAGCATGCTGCTCTGCAGGCGGCGCAGTGGCATGGTGATCGACTTGGCGGCCGCGAAGGCGACCACCGAGCCGAACAGCAGGCCGATGGTGGCACCGATCACGAGCACGTGACCGATGAAGGCGCCAAGCCAGTCGGCATCGCCCGTGAAGAGGTCGTTGAGCGAGCGCGCCTTGGCCACCATGGCCGCCGCTGTCCGGTCCATGTCGGCGATCATCGCGTTCTGCTTGCGGATGCCCTCGATCGTGGTGCCGAGCCGCTCGCCCCACTCGGTGATGGCATCGATCATGTCGGTCTGGATGAGGGGTGAGATCGGCAGGGCGGCTGCGATGGCGGCGAGTTCGCCGCTGCGCGCCAGCTTGCGCTCGGCGACGTCGGCATCGCGGCGGGTGAGCGCCTCGTGCGTCTCCTGGCCGAGCTTTAGGGTGGAGACGGCGACGTTCTGGGTGGCCTGCTCGGTCTCGTTGGCCTCGACGGAATAGGTGAGGAGCTGGGCCACCTCTTCCTGCAGGGCACGCTGGGCCGTCACCTCGATCTTGAGCAGGCGGTCGCACCATGCGAGCAGGCGCTCGGCGACCGTGCCGGTCTCGGCGGGCCCCGCCGCAGCCGCGGCGCGCGTGAGGTCGTCCAGTTCGCGGGTGGCGCCGCTGCGCCCGGCACCCAGCGCCTCGGCGAGGCTACCGGCGGCATGGCTGATCTGCGCCACAGCGAAGCCATGGTCATTGCCGTCGGGCTGTCGCAGCGCCGTCTGCAGGCCCCACAGGGTGGCGCGCAGCTGATAGGCCCGGTCGACGATGTCGCGCAGGCGCCGCAACTGCTGGTCCTTCTCGGTCAGCGTCGTGATGATGTCGGCATTCGAGGCGTGCTGCCGGGCACGAGCCTCGTCGGCCAGATTGACGAGCCTCGCGGCGCGCAGTGACATCTCGGCGATGAGACGGTCATTCACTGTCGTCACGGCGATATATTCGTCCATACGCGCGACATAGCGGGCGAGCGTGTCCTGCAGGCTCGCCACCTCGCGCCGCTGCGCCTGTGTGCGCGCGAGCGGGCCGAGCGCGGCGAGCTGAACCTGGGCGCGCGCCGCCCGCTCGCGGAAGCGCTCCGCATGCGGGTCGCGCTCGACCGGATTGGCGCTCACGTAATCATCACGGACGGTCATCGCGACGAGAAGGTCGCGATAGATGGCGCCGGCGAGGACGGCCCCGCTGCGGGCGCGTTCGGCTTCGTTCAGCAGCAGCCACGCGGCGACGGCAATGCCGGCGGCAATCGCGATGGGAATGCCGCCGACGAGCATGATCTTGTTCCTGATCCGCATGATCCCTCCGACCGACTGGAGGGCATCCTGCCCGCTCGCCGTTGCGGGGCTTTTGCGTTGCCGGTGCCGGGAGCCGCCATTTCTTTGCGGACGTGACATGATGTTTCGCGCCCGTGGCCGGGCGCGAAACGGGAGGCCTATCCGCCGTCGGGCTCGAAGGCGTAGCCGAGGCCGCGCACGGTGCGGATGAAGCGCGGGTTGGCCGGATCGGGTTCGATCTTGCGGCGGATGCGCGTGATGCGCACGTCGATGGCGCGGTCGAAGGCCTCGGCATCACGTGCATCGGCGACGTCGAGCAGAAATTCGCGCGAAAGCACGCGGCGCGGATGATCGGCGAAGGCCTTGAGCAGCAGGAATTCGGACTTGGTCAGCGGCTGCGACTGGCCCGCCTCGTCGCGCAGGCGGTGGGTGTCGACGTCGAGCCACTTGGTGCCGAAGCGGACGCTGCGGCCGGCTGCGGGCTGGGAGGCGCCGGCCCGTGTGCTGCGACGCAGGACCGAGCGGACGCGCGCAACGAGCTCGCGCAGCTCGCACGGCTTGGCGAGATAGTCGTCGGCGCCGAGCTCGAGCCCGACGATCCGGTCGATGGCGCTCGCGGTGGCGGTGAGCATGATGACCGGCACGTCGCCCGCCGCCTTGAGCTGGCGCACCACCGACAGTCCGTCCTCGCCAGGCATGTTGAGGTCGAGCACCACGAGGTCCGGCTGCTGCCTGGCCATGAAATGGCGCAGGCTGGCGGCACCGTCGCATAGGGTCACGGCAAAGCCGTGGAGGCGCAGGTAGTCGCCCACCATCTCACGGGTGGCCGGCTCGTCGTCCACCACCGCGATATGCGGCCCCGTGTTCGTCATGGCGGGTCATCACCGTCGTCGAGGGGCAGAAGGAGACTGAAGGTCGTGCCGCGGCCCGGACCGTGGCTCTGCGCCGTCACCGTGCCGCCGTGCAGCTCGGCGATGCGGCGGGTGATGAACAGGCCGAGGCCCGTCGCGCTCTCTCCGCCCGTCGGCTGGGCCGAGAGGCGCTGGAAGCGGCCGAAGAGGCGCATCTCGTCCTCGGCCAAGAGGCCCGGTCCCTCGTCGCGCACATGGCAGGCGGCGCCGCCCGGCCCGCGCGCGAGCGACAGCGTGATGTTCGTGCCCCCGGGGCTGTACTTGACGGCATTGGACACGAGGTTGTCGAGCGCCTCGCGCAGGCGGTCGGCGTCGCCCGTGATCATGAGACGCTCCGGCACTTCCATGGTGAGGCGCTGGCCCTTGCGCTCGGCGAGGATGCGGTTGCTCGCGGCGACCTCGGCAACGAGCACGGCAAGGTCGACCGGGCCGCGGCGCAACGCGATGTCGAGGGCATCGCCCATGGCGTCGGCGATGAGCGCATCGATCATCCGGCTCATGTGGCGGGCGGAGTTGCGCACGTGTTCCACCTGCGCGCGCATGGTCTCGCGCGGCGGCGGCTCCTGGCGCACGAGATCGTCCAGCATTTCCATTCGACCGAGAATGATGCCGAGCGGGTTCTTCAGGTCGTGAGCGATGGTGCCGAGCATCTCGGATTTCAGGCGGTTGGCCCGGGCGAGTTCGGCGCTGCGGGCGGCGAGGCGCTCATTGGCCTCACGCAGGCTGGCGGTACGCTCGGCCACACGCTGCTCGAGCAGGGCGTTTGCGTCGGCGAGCTCGCGGCGCGCTGCCCCGAGACGCTCCAGTTGGGCATAGCTGCGCAGCGCCGCGGTCAGCGTGGTGAAGAGCCGGTCGGCGGTGAGCTCTGTCTTCGCCTTGTAGTCGTTGATGTCGTGGTCGATGACGATGCGTCGCTCCGGCGCCTGGCCGGGCTGGCCGGTGCGCAGGACGATGCGGACGGTCTCGTTGGCGAGGTCGCGGCGGATGAAATCGACGAGGCTGAGGCCGGCGTCGTCACGCTCCATGACGACGTCGAGCAGGATCACCGCGATATCAGGCCGCTCGGCGACGAGCCGGCGACCTTCGGCGGCCGAACTCGCGCTGAGGATCTCGAGGCCGCGCCCGTCGAGCCGGTAGTCCCGCAAGGCGAAGAGCGTCGCCTCGTGCACGGCCCGGTCGTCGTCGATGACGGCGACCGTCCAGGGTCGCGTCCCGCTGGCCTCTTCGTTCTGAGGCATATCGTCGGTGAGGTAGAAAAGATCGCTCTTGTCCACCAGCACGCCTCGCTCCCGCCCTGCGGCAAGACTAGCACGATCATGCGCCTGCAACATCTGCGGCCCCTGCCGAAATGCAGGGCAGGCAGCTTGGCCGATGCCGCTCACACCCAGTTGCGGATGCGCGGCCCTGCCGGGCCGGCAAGATCGATCCTCTTTGTTTGCAGGCTGGTGCACCGTCGGGAGCGGCCGGCCGAAGGCAGGTCGTGTTGTGCGTTCCGCAAAAATTTAGCTGAAAGTTGCAATTTATGAACTTAGGACGCGCAAGTTGCGAGACGAAGAGGCGCGCCGGAACCTCAGACGACGGTGAGCCGCACGTCGACGTGGAGCGGGAATCGCCGAGGCGCCGGCTTCAGAGGCGAAGGGTTTCGGCGCCGCTCGTGGCCAGCACGGTGGTGGCTCCTGCTTCCTGCCGGATGCGGCGGATCTCCGCCGCGCCAAGGCAGCTGAAGCCTGTCGACAGGGCATCGGCCGTCGTTGCGTCCGGGGCGATGACGGAGAGGCTGTCATAGCGGCGGGGGGAGCGACCGGTGCGCGGATCGATGAGATGGTCGAACCGCCCGGCGGCATCGAAGCGCAGACCGTATCCGCCGGAGGTCGCGACGGCGCAGTCGTCGAGCGCGACGGTTTCGATGAGTTGGCCGGCGGCGTGGGGATCGGCGATGCCCGCGCGCCAGGCCGTCCCGTCGGGCCGCTGTCCGAAGGCTCGCGCCTCGCCCATATCGACGAGGCTCGATGCGATGCCGCCAGCGCGCAGCAGCGTCACCACGCGGTCGGTGATCCAGCCCTGGGCGATGCCATTCAGCGTCAGCGCCATGCCGGGGCGGGCGAAGGCGATGCGGTTGCGGTCCACCATGACATGTTGCAGGCCGACCCGATGCAGGGTCTCGGCCAGGCGATCCGCGGGCGGCCCGTCCGGGGCGGCCGTCTCCTGCGCAAAGTGGCGGATATAAAGCTCCCACAGCGGCTGCACGGTCGGATCGAAGGCGCCTGCGGTCAGCGTGTGGAAGCGCCGGCACGCCTCGATGAGCGCGACGAGTTCCGGCGGCGGCGCCTCCAGCACGCCGCGCCGGTTGAGCGCGGCGAGGGCCGAATCGTCACGATAGAGGCTGAAGAGCGCTTCGAGACGGCGCACCTCCGCGACGGCGTGGGCGGCGAGCCGCTCGGCCGCGCACCGGTTCCTGTGGTGGATCCTGAGCGTCGCGACGGCGCCGAGCGCCGTTCCGCGCCAGACCACCACCTCGCCGTCCGCCGGCTGCGCCAGGGCAGTGCCGATCGGCAGAAGCGCAAGGCCGGCGGCGGCGGCGCTGATGCCGATGAAGCGGCGGCGCGTCGGGACATTCGTCATGGCAGTCTCAATGCAAGACGTGGTTGGTAAGGGCTCCGGTCGCATCGGCCCCGCCGGAGCCGAGCACGTAATCCTCGGGTACCTCGGCGAAGGTGACGACGCGCCCGCCGTTGTCGGCGGCGAATGCGTCCGCGGCCGCTCGCTCGCCGAAGGGCACGACCTCCGCCGCCCCCATGCCGCCGCGCCGCGTGCTGTCGATGACGAAGAAGGCCTTGCGCGCCTCGACCCAGTTGCGCTCGCCCGGCGCCTCCCAGCTCGGTGCCTTGCCCATGTCGGAGACATAGATGGCGAGGATGTCCTTCGGCTCTTCCGGCAGCATCGTGAAGGCGAGGGCGTCGCGGGCCGAGGAGAACCAGACCGGGTGCAGCCGGCTGTCGAGGATGATCTGGCCCTTGGGCCCGGGATGCTCGAGCACGTTCATGCCGCAATAGGCGCCGAGCGCCTCGCGCGTCAGGGCATGGGGCGGCGGCGGGGCGGCGGCCTCCTCCTGCCGGCACCCGGCGACGGTGGCCATGGCGAGGACGAGGCCGACGGCCAGAAGGCGTTTCATAGTTCTCTCCGCGAGAAGGCAAGCGTGGCGAGCGCGAGCGGCGCGAGCGCCCAGGCGCCGAGGGCGCCGAGGAGCAGCGACGGGCTCATGGCGGCGGAGCCGGCAAGGCCCGCCATGCCGGCGAACTGGCTGACATTGGCGAAGCCGGTGAGATTGAAGAGCCGGTAGGCATCCGTCGGGTTGGCGAGCAGGAGGGCGTTGAGCACCGGCGCGGTGACGGTGCGGCCCTGGTCCATGACCATCAGCCCGAGAAGGCCCATATCGTAGATGAGCACGAAGACGAGCCACACGCCGACGGCGATGCCCGCGGCCGTGCCACGATCGCGGGAAGCGGCACTGATGAACTGGCCGATGGCGACGAAGGCCGCGCCGAGGAGGACCGAGGAGCCGATCATGGCAGCGAAGGCGAGCCAGCTCGTCGCGTCGATTTCCGCCCCGCTGGCAAGCAGCGCTGCCGCCGCCGCGCCGTAGCCGACGAAGGTGGCAAAGCCGAGCACGGCGACCTGGCCCGCGAACTTGCCGAGGATCACCTGCGAGCGGCCGACCGGATAGCTGAGGAGGAGCAGCATGGTGCCGCGCTCCACCTCGCCGACGACGGCGTCGTGCGCGATGAGCAGCGCGATGAGCGGCAGGAGGAAGATCGTCAGGCTCGACAGGCTGACGATGACGACATCGAGCGGCTGGGCGCCGGTCGCGCCGGAGGGTGCCGCCCCGAGGAAGGTGAGGGACAGGGCGAGGCCGGCGAGCAGCAGGGTCGTGGCCAGCACCCAGCGGTTGCGCAGCCCGTCCCGGATTTCCTTGCCGGCGATGATCAGGATCGTTCTCATGGCCGCGCCTCCCCGGAGCGCAGGAAATGGGCATAGAGCTCGTCGAGGCTCGGCGGCGTCACCTCGATGTCCTCGATCCGCGTTTCGTCGGCGAGGGCGCGGCGCACGACCTCGATCTTGCGGGCGTCATCAACGGCGATTTCGACCGCGTGGCCGTTGACGCGCTGTAGCGGGCCGCAATCGGCGAAGCGCCCCGCGAGCCCGTCGAGCCCGCCAACTGCCGTGAGGCGCACGCGCACCGGCAGGCGGGCGAGCCGGCGCAATTCGGCGAGGGAGCCGTCCGCCACCATGGCGCCTCGGTTCATGATGACGACGCGCTCGGTCTCGCCTTCGAGCTCCGAGAGGGCGTGCGACGCGAGCAGGATCGTCGTGCCGCGGCCGCGCAGCTCCTGCAGGATCTCGTAGAAGCTCTGGCGCAGCGCCGGATCGAGGCCGGTCGTCGGCTCGTCGAGCAGCAGCACGCGCGGCGCGCCGATGAGGGCCTGCGCGAGGCCGAGGCGCTGGCGCATGCCCTTGGAATAGGTGCCGACGCGGCGGCTGCCGGCGGCGCCGAGGCCGACGCGTTCGAGCAGGGCGAGCGCCTCGCCGACCGGCTCGCCCTTGAGGCGGGCGTAGAAGGCGAGCGTCTCGCGCCCGGTCAGCGCCGTGTTGAAGGACACGCTCTCGGGCAAAAAGCCGAGGCGCCGGCGGGCGGCGAAGGCGCCCGAGGCCGGGTCCTCGCCGAGCACGCGCACGCTGCCGGCGGTCGGCTGGATGAGGCCGAGCATCAGTTTCATCAGCGTCGTCTTGCCGGCGCCGTTGTGGCCGACGAGGGCGACGATCTCGCCTTCGTCGAGCGAGAATGAGACGTCACGCACCGCCTCGACGGTGCGGAAGCGCTTGCCGACGCCCGAGAGCGCGACGGTTGCGGTCATGACCGGTCTCCTTGCGGCAGGTGCGGCGGCGGCGCGGGCGGCGCCATCAGCGGCCGGCTGTCGACGACCCCGCCGGGGTAGAGGGCGGGAAACTGCGATTGCGCCCAGCGGATCACCTGCACCGCCGGGCTGTTGAGCAGCACCTTGGCCTGCGGCGCCGTCCACAGCACCCGATCGACGATGCCGTTGGGCCGGTAGGCGATGTCGGCGATGCCGTCGCCGTCGAGGTCGAAGGCGGGGTTGTCGCTCCAGTAGTTGCCGCGCCCGTCCTTCGACCAGTCGAGGAAGCGGGTGCCGACATATTTCACCTGCGTGCGGTTTCTGATGAAGGCGTTGCCCGTCATGGCATTGCCCTCGGACCCGGCGGTGAAGTGGATGCCGGTCTCGCAGCCCTCGAAGCGGTTGCCCTCGAAGCGGTTGTTGTTGGCGTTGTAGATGAAGACACATTTCTCCGGGCCGGTGCGTGCGGCGCCGTCGGCCTCGCGCGCCTCCGCCCCGCCGACCGGCAGGCCGTGCTCGCCGGCATCGGCCGAAAGACCCGCGTCGCGCCAGCGCGTCGCCGGCAGCATGCGCCCGCGCACGACATTGCCCGCGATCACCGAGCCGTTGGCGTAGTTGAAGAGGAGGCCGTGGTCGCGGTCTCCGTCGGAGAGATTGTCGCGCACGGTAAGCCGGTTGGAGAACATGATGGCGAAGCCGATGGCGTTGCCGCGCGAGATGTTGCCGGAGACCTCGCTGTTGTTGGTGTACATGTAGTGGACGCCGAAGCGCAGGTTGTGGAAGCGGTTGCCGCGGAAGACGTTGTCGCGGCTCGACATCACCATGATGCCGTCGCGGCCGAAGCTGATGTCGTTGCCGATGATCCTCGCCCCCGGCGCATTCCACACCGAGACGCCGTTGCCCGCCTCGCTCGAGCGGCCGCTCGTCTGGCCGACGATGACGTTGTCGCGCACGAGGGCCCCGGCGGCGCCGTGCACGTAGACGCCAAAGAGGTTGTTTTCGATGCGGTTGTGCTCGACGAGTGCGCCTCCGGCCGCGGTGCGGGTGAGGAGAATGCCGGAATCGAGCGTCTCCAGGCTGCGCCCCGAGCCGCGCACGGTGAGCCTGCGCACCGTTACGCCCGGCACGGTCACGGTGATGACGCTGCCCTCGCCGCTGCCCGCGACGGTCGCCGCATCCTGCCCGTCGAGCGTCACCGCCCGGCCGATGGTGACGGGCCCGCGATGGACGCCCGGCTGAAGGCGCAGGATGTCGCCGGGCTCAGCCCGGTCGAGCGCCGCCTGCAGCGCCTCGCCAGGGGAGACGACGATCTCCCCCGCCGCGGCGGCTGAGGACAGGCCGGCGGCAAGGGCCGCCGCCGGCAGGCTGCGCAGGATGGTCGCGAGCGCACACATCGCTCAAGGTCCTTCTGGAACGGGGCGTGATGGCCTTGCCCCCCTCTCCCCGACGGAACGCGGGATTCCGGGTTCCGCCGTTGTCTGGGCAGGTCGGGCAAGCCCGGCCAGCCCGCGGGGAGAGGGGGGATGAGGCCCCCCGGCCTCGTCTTCGGCTCAGGCGTTGCGCGGCTCCACGAACATCCGGCCCTTCATCTCCATGTGCATGGCGTGGCAGAACCAGCTGCAGTAGTACCAGTACACACCGGGCCGGTCGGCCGTGAAGGTGACGGAGGCCGTGGCGTGCGGCCCGACTTCCATGTTGATGCCGTAGTTGACGATGCAGAAGCCGTGCGTCAGGTCCTCGATCTCGTCGAGGTTGGTGACGAAGACTGTGACCTCGTCGCCCTGCTGCACCTGGAAGGTCTCGAGGCTGAAGGTCGGCGCCACCGACGTCATGTAGACGCGCACCTTGTTGCCGTCGCGCACGATCTTGGTGTCTTCCATGAGGTTGACGCCATCGGCCGCGGCCTGCTTCACCGCATCGGCGAAGAGCGGGTCGTCCCGCTGCCACACGTGCACCGGATTGACCTTGGAGCGGTGCACGATGGTCGCGTCATGCGGCTCCGCGAAACTCGGGCCGTCGTGGACGATGACCATGCGATCGCCGGAGATGTCGATCAGCTGGTCGTTCTCCGGCTTCAGCGGGCCGACGTTGAGGTAGCGGTCCTTCGAGAACTTGTTCAGCGATATCAGCCATTTGCCATCCGCCTCCTTGGTCTGGCCCATGGAGGTGTGGTTGTGGCCGGGCTGGTAGTGGACGTCGAGCTTCTGGATGATGGGGTTGACCTTCTCACCCTTGTAGGCGCGCTTGGCGGCGTCGATGTTCCACTTGCAGACCTGGCTGTCGATGAACAGCGTCGTATAGGCGTTGCCCTTGCCGTCATAGGCCGTGTGCAGCGGTCCGAGGCCGAGCTCCGGCTCGGCGACGACCGTGTCGCGCGGCTTGATCTTGTCGTCGAACAGGTCGTCGAACCGGCGCACGTCGAAGACCGTGACGGTTGGCGAGAGCTTGCCATTGGCGACGACGTGGATGCCGTCGGGTGCCGTGTTGATGCCGTGCGGACTGTTGGAGACCGGGATGTAGCGCGTGTAGGGCGAGCCCTTGCGGCCGTCGATGACCGGCACGCCGCCCATTTCCTTGAAGTCGCCCTTCTTCACCGCCTCTTCGATGCGCTTGAGGTTGAAGACGACGATCCAGTCCTGCTCGTTCGCCATCATCTCGGGCAGGGTCACGCCCTCTTCCGAGTTGTAGCAGGTGGCGAAGGCATACTTGCCCTGGTAGTCGGCATCGACGTTGTCGAGGTTGCCGTCGACCATCACCTGCCAGGCAACCTTCATCGTGTCGCCGTCGATGGCCGAGAAGATGGCATGGTACTGCTTGTGGTCGTCGAGCACGTCGCCGGTGTTGGGGATCGGCGCGCGGTCCTCGCCGTTGGCGAAGACATAGCCGGTGCGCGGGTACTTCTGCACGCGAAGGCCGTGCACCGTGTGCTGGTTGGGCAACTGGATGATCTTGTCGCACTTCATCACGTCGCAGCGGATGCGCGCGACGCGCGTGTTGGCCTTGTCGTTGACGAAGATGTAGCGCCCGTCGTAGCTGCCGTCGGTGAACGACATGTGGGGATGGTGCAGGTCGCCGTTGAGATAGGTCTTGAGGCCCTGCTTGGCGAGGAACTCCCGCGTCTCGGGCAGGAGGCCCTCGGTCAGCACCTTGAGGCTCTCGTTGGTCTGGCCCCAGCCGGTGGCGCTGCAGCGGTTGAACACCGGCACGCGCATCAGTTCGCGCATGGAGGGCAGGCCGACGATGCGCAGTTCGCCCGTCTGGCCGCTCGAGAAGAAGACGTAATATTCGTCAAGCTCGCCGGGATGCACCTCCGCCTTCTGGCCGGCGCGCGCGGCGGGCCGCGTCTGGGCCTCGGCGGGGTTCGCGAGCGGGCCTGCGAGCGTCGTCAGCGCAGCCGTGCCGCCGGCACCGGCGACACCCGCCACCGCCGCGACGGAGGCGGTCGATCCGAGTAGCTGTCGCCGGCTGACGCCGGCCTTCGTCTCTACCGACTTCGTGTCTTCCTGTGCCATCCGAGCCTCCTTTTCGCTCATGAGGGGGCACCCGCCGTCTCGGCGGGCCGGGCCGCATCAGCCACGGCCTTGCCGTTGCGCGTGATGATGGGCTTGTTGGGGGCTTTTCCCGCGGGGCGGGGAGCGTTCTGAGCCAGCCAGCGCTCGCGCTTGACGCGCACCTGGATCATGTGCGGGCAGCGCTGGTCGTCGTGGTAGAGTTCCTGGCAGTGCATGCAGTAGATGCACTCGTTGACGTTGATGTGCCCTTCGGGGTGGATCGCCTCGACCGGGCATTCCTTGGCGCAGCGGTGGCAGGGCGAGCCGCACTCCGGCCAGCGCTTCAGCCATTCGAACATGCGGATGCGGCCGGGAATGGCGAGCGCGGCGCCGAGCGGGCACAGGTAGCGGCAGAAGAAGCGCTCGATGAACAGGCCGATGGACAGGAGCGTCAGCGCATAGATGACGAAGGGCCATTCGCGCGCGAACTTGAGGATGATTGCGGTCTTGAACGGCTCGACCTCGGCCCATTGCTCGGCGAGCCCGACCGAGTGCAGCGACAGACCGAAGAGCACGAGGAAAATGATGTATTTCAGCGGCCACAGCCGCTCATGCAGGCCCCAGGGCAGCGTCAGCTGCGGCACCTTGAGGAAGCGCGCGAGGTTGTTGGTCAGTTCCTGCAGGGCGCCGAAGGGGCACAGCCAGCCGCAGAACGGGCCCCGCCCCCAGAAGAGCAGCGCCGCTGCCACCGACGACCACAGGATGAAGACGAGCGGCGCGGCGAGGAAATATTCCCAACTGAAGCCCGTGATCAGCGCATTGGTGAAGGTGATGACATTGACCACCGACAGCTGGGCATTCATCCACCAGCCGAGCCAGAAGAGCGTGAAGGCGAGATAGCCGCGCCGCACCCAGGTGAAGAGCCGCGGCCGCGACACGAGCCAGTCCTGGAAGAAGAAGATCAGCGTCAGGACCGCGATGGCGACGGCGGCGATCGAGATGTTGACGGTGTTGTCGCGCCAGATGCGCTCCCACAGCGGCATGGCGAGTACGTCGTCCATGCTGGCCGACGGGCGTGCTTCAGCCAGTGCCGGCGCCGGGGTGGGCGCGGCGGGCGTCTCGGCGACGAGATAGCGCTCGGGCAGCCGATAGGCGAGGTCATAGGTGAGGAAGGCCTTGTCGCGGGCCCCGACCGGGCGCTGCACGAGGAGTTGCAGGTCCCATTCCCGCGCCGGATCGAAGGGGAAGTGCTCGGGCACCACGAAGAGCGCGATCTCGGGCAGGTCCGGCGCTCCGTCGGCCGCGAGGTTGCCGAGCCGAGTGTGGTTGCGGTCGCGGAAGCGCGTCGTGCTGCCGTCCTGCACCAGCTCGATGCGGTCGAAGATACCGCCGCGGACGTAGCCGGAGCCCTTGAAGGAATAGGCGCCTTCGCCCGCGACGAGGAGGGCGTGCTGCCCGGGCGCGAGCCGCTTCGTCAGGCGCTCGTAGCCTTCATCGCCGAGGAGGCTGCGGCCGATCGTCGGCACCGAGACGGGCGCGGCATAGAGGTCGATGAAGAGGTCTTCGTTCTCCCCTTCCGCTTGGGCCGCCGCTTCCGCCTGGCCGGCCCTGGCGAAGGCCTCGTTCACCTCGCCGACGGACAGGTTAAGGCGCCGCACGGAGCCGTCGCCGACGAGGTCCTCCCAGCTACGGATCTCGCTCACGGACATGTCGATGGCGCGCGCCACCGGCGCTGCGACCGGCGCGGCATCGGTGCCTCCGCCGAGGCGGCCGCTGCGCACGAGGCTCACGGCCGAGCGCACGACGCTGTCGCCCATGACGAGGACCGTGACGGTGGCGCCGCTGACAATGTCGACCTGCGGCGGGCGCTCGGCGCCGTGCGCCACGGCGGCCGTGTCCTTGCCGATGAGGCTGTTGACGGCGGCAACGATGCGTTCTTCCGGGATGCCGATGAGAACGATCGGCTCCTTGTGGTCGACGAGCCTGATCGACCGCACGACGCCGCTCGCCTCGATGCCCACGAGCATCTTGATGGGCTTGCCGGAATAGCCGACGGCATTGGCGAAGTCGGAATTGAGATAGACGAAGCCGAGCCGCTCCTCGCCGCGCATCACCGGCGCGATCGGCGGCTCCCCCTGGGGCGGGCCGAAGCGCTCCGCCTGTGGAAAAATGTCCTGCGGGGCGACCTTGCCGAGGTAGCGGTCAAGCTCGCCCGCTGCCGCCGGCTGCCCCGCCGCGGCGAGAAGGAGGCACGCCGCAACGAGAAGCGGCACGGCCAGGAAGGCGAAGGGGGTGCGGCGGTTCATCATGTCTCGTCAGGATCGTCGCCTGCCCCCGAGTTGGGCGCGGCGTGCATCCTGTTTGGGCGCATTCGGCCTCCGGCACTTTGAGGCGCATCAAATTGGCCGATCGGCATGCCGCGGGCCGTCGCCCGCGTCGTTAGGCGCGTCCGCGTGCGACATCGTCGTCCATGGCCGGAGCCGGGGGCGATGATCCTGGTGCTGCCGCAGCCCGACAGCGAACTTTATGAAGGTGGAAAACGCGATGAAGCGGTGGTGAGGGAGGGCGTCGCTGTTCCCGGCTCGCCCTTGTTCGGAAGCGTCCTCTTCCCGGCGCGCCGTATCAGGCGGCCCCGCCGCGCCGCAGGTTGGGCAGGAAGATGGTGAGGAGCCCGAGCAGCGGCAGGAAGGAGCACAGCCAGTAGACATAGGCGATGCCCTTGGCGTCGGCGACGACCCCGAGCAGCGCCGCCGCGATGCCGGCCGTGCCGAAGGCGAGACCGAAGAAGATACCCGCAACCATGCCGACGCGGCCGGGGACGAGTTCCTGCGCGAGGACGACGATGGCCGGGAAGGCGGAGGCCATCACGAGGCCGATGACGGCAGAAAGCACGATCGTCCACTCGAGGCTGGCGTAGGGCAGGGCGAGCGTGAACGGCACGGCGCCGAGGATGGACACCCAGATCACTGCCTTGGCACCGATGCGGTCGCCGATCGGGCCGCCGAGGATCGTGCCAGCCGCCGCCGATCCGAGGAAGACGAACAGCATCACCTGCGACAGCTGCACGGACACGCCGAACCGGTCGAGCACGTAAAAGGTGTAGAAGCTGGAGATGCTCGCCATGTACACGTTCTTCGAGAAGGTGAGGATGGCGAGCACCACGAGGGCGACGACGATCTTGTACCGGGCGATCGAGACCGTGCGCGTCGCCTTCGGGCGTTGCGTCACCCGCGCCTGGTAGCGCGCGTACCAGGCGCCGACCTGCCACAGGATGGCCATGCCGATGAAGGCGATGAGGGAGAACCAGGCGACGCTCGCCTGGCCGCGGGGCACGACGATGAAGGCGGCGAGCAGAGGCCCGAGCGCCGAGCCGAAATTGCCGCCGACCTGAAACAGCGACTGGGCGAGGCCGTAGCGTCCGCCGGAGGCGAGACGCGCGACGCGCGAGGCCTCGGGATGGAAGATCGCCGAGCCGATGCCGATGAGCGCCGCCCCGGCGACGAGGAGGAGGTAGTCGCTGGCGAAGGCGAGAACCATCAGGCCCACGAAGGTCGAGCCCATGCCGACGGGCAGCGAATAGGGCATGGGCCGCTTGTCCGCGTAGAGGCCGATCATCGGCTGCAGCAGCGACGCCGTACCCTGGAAGGTCATGGTCAGGAGCCCGATCTGCCAGAAGTCGAGCCCGTAGTCGCGCTTCAGCATCGGATAGATCGCCGCCAGCAGCGACTGCATGACATCGTTGATGAGATGGCACAGGCTCACCGCCGCGATCACGAGGAAGGCCGTGTTCTCGGCATGGGATCTGGCGGTGACGGGCGTGTCGGTCACGGGCTGGGCTCCGATGGCTTGCTGCTTCTTCCATAGGCCGCTTGCGGGCGTACTGCTTTCGTGTTTTGGTCCAAAAGTTTCGTGGTTGGGCCAAGTCTGAGGGTGGCGCATGAATGGGCGTAGCGTCATGCAGCCCCTGCATGTCGATCGGCAGCGCCGGGAGTGGATCGACAGCGCGCAGGCGGCGGTCATCGCCCTGCCGGCGGACTATCCGGACGGCCATCACGTCACGCGCCACCGCCACACGCGCGCGCAGCTGCTCTATGCCCTGTCCGGCGTCGCCATGGTCCACACGGACAGCGGCCGCTGGATGGTGCCGCCCGGCCATGCCATCTGGCTGCCGGCGGGGATCGATCACGCGGTCGACATGCTCGGCGACGTCGCGATGCGCTCCGTCTATGTCCGCCCCGCGGCCATTCCCGGCCTGCCGCAGGATTTGCGCGTGGTCGCCGTCACCAGCCTCATGCGCAGCCTCATCGTCGAGGCGATGGCGCTGGCGCGCGATGTGCCCGCGGCCGGCCGCGACGCGCTGCTGCTCGACCTCATCCTGCACGAGATTCCGCGCCTTCCCGAGCGGCCGCTGGCGCTGCCCTTTCCGGCCAATCCCCAGCTCGTCGCGCTGTGCCGCCGCTTCCTCGCCGAGCCGTCGGCGCATGTCACCATCGACGCCTGGGCGAAGGCCGCCGGCATGAGTCGGCGCAGCTTCACCCGCACCTTCCAGCGCGAGACCGGGCTCAGCCTCTCCCTGTGGCGCCAGCAGGCCTGCGTCTTCGCCGCGCTGCCGCGCCTTGCCGACGGCGAGCCGGTGACCCTTGTGGCGCTCGACCTCGGCTATGAAAGCATCGCGGCCTTCATCACGATGTTCCGACGCATGACGGGCGAGGCGCCGCGGGCCTGGCTGAAGCGCGGGCAACGTGCGGTCGCAGCCGGTGAACGGGTTGCGATCACGCAAGCGTGACCCCACCTGTCGGGCCTGCACCCTCGCAAGGACCGATCCATGCCCACCATCCATGGCCACGACGCGGCTGTCGCGGAGGCCGAGCCGGACGCCGCGTCCGGCAAGCCGGAAAAAACCGTCGAAACGGCACGCGCCGACGCTATCCTGCCGCGCATGCAGCCCATCCTCTCCATCACGAATCTCTCGAAGACCTATGCATCCGGCTTCGAGGCCCTGAAGGGCATCGATCTCGAGATCCGGCGCGGCGAGATCTTCGCGCTGCTCGGGCCGAACGGCGCCGGCAAGACGACGCTGATCAGCATCGTCTGCGGGCTCGTGACGCCGAGCACGGGCACCGTGCGCGTCGACGGGCACGACATCATCGCCGACTACCGGGCCGCGCGCTCCATCATCGGCCTCGTGCCGCAGGAACTGACGACCGATTCCTTCGAGACCGTCTGGGCTACCGTGAGCTTCAGTCGCGGGCTCTTCGGCAAGCCGGCGAACCCGGCCTATATCGAGAAGGTACTGAAGGACCTCTCGCTGTGGGACAAGCGCAACGCCAAGATCATGACGCTGTCGGGCGGCATGAAGCGCCGGGTGCTCATCGCCAAGGCGCTGGCGCACGAGCCGCGACTCCTCTTCCTCGACGAGCCGACGGCCGGCGTCGACGTCGAGCTTCGGCGCGACATGTGGAACGTCGTGCGCACGCTGCGCGACACGGGCGTCACCGTCATCCTCACCACCCACTACATCGAGGAGGCGGAGGAGATGGCGGACCGCATCGGCGTCATCAACCGCGGCGAGCTGGTGCTCGTCGAGGAGAAGGATGAACTGATGCGCAAGCTGGGCCGCAAGGAGTTGACGCTGCATCTGCAGGTGCCGCTCGAGGCGCTACCCCCGGGGCTCGACGGCTATGCGCTCCAGCTGTCGGAAGACGGGACGGAACTGACCTACGTCTACGATACCCAGGGCGAGCGCACCGGCATCACCACGCTGCTGCAGGACCTGTCGGGCGCAGGAATCCGCTTCCGAGACCTGCAGACGCGGCAGAGCTCCCTTGAGGAAATCTTCGTCAGCCTCGTGAGGAACGCCCGATGAACCTTCACGCCATCAGCGCCATCTACCGCTTCGAGATGGCGCGCGCCGGGCGCACGCTGCTGCAGAGCATCGTCTCCCCCGTCATCTCGACCTCGCTCTACTTCGTGGTCTTCGGCGCGGCCATCGGCCCGCGCATGGCCGAGATCGACGGCGTGAGCTACGGCGCCTTCCTCGTGCCCGGGCTCATCATGCTGACGCTGCTGACGCACAGCATCTCCAACGCCTCCTTTGGCATCTATTTCCCGCGCTTCGTCGGCACCATCTACGAGGTGCTGTCGGCGCCGGTCTCGCCGATGGAGATCGTGGTCAGCTATGTCGGCGCGGCGGCGACGAAATCGATCATCCTCGGCCTCATCATCCTGGCGACGGCTGCCCTCTTCGTGCCGCTGCGCGTGGAGCATCCCTTCTGGATGCTCGCCTTCCTCGTGCTGACGGCGGTGACGTTCAGCCTCCTCGGCTTCGTCATCGGAATATGGGCCGACAATTTCGAGAAGCTGCAGCTCGTGCCGCTGCTCATCGTCACGCCGCTCACCTTCCTCGGCGGCAGCTTCTATTCCATCGACATGCTGCCGCCCTTCTGGCGCGCCGTGAGCCTGTTCAACCCGGTCGTCTATCTCGTCAGCGGCTTCCGCTGGAGCTTCTACGGCATCTCCGACGTCAACATCGCGGTGAGCGTCGCGATGACCCTCGCCTTCCTCGTGCTCTGCCTCGCCGTCGTCAGCTGGATCTTCCGGACCGGCTACCGCCTCAAGACCTGAAGCGCGCTCGCGGCCGCCGCTGCAGGCGGCCGCATCCTCCTCAGCGTTGCTCAAGGCGCAACTCTCCGGCGCGAAAACAGTTCTATTCGCAACGCAATTTTGCCGGCATGGTGCCATCTTGCCGGCCTGATCGTGGGCGCGAGCGTTCGAGAATCGACGACGGCCGGCGCCACAGAGAGGGTCTTCTCATGGCTACCAGCCGCGGCGGGGCGATCGGTCCCGCGCTCGTTCTTCATCTGGCGGTTCTCGCTATCGTCGTCGTGTCCGAGATCATCGGCCTCATCCGCGTGCCGATCGGCATCGGGGCGGTGATCCTCCTGCCGATCCTCTACGCCTTCGCGCTGGGCATCATCTTCAATCCCAATGTGCTCAAGGCGACGGGCAGGGTGCTCAACCACGACGCGACGAAGCTCGCCGGCACCATGATCACCATCGCGATCATGCCGTTCATCGCCCGCTTCGGCACGACGGTCGGCCCGCAGATCGAGAAGATCATCGCCGCCGGGCCCGCGCTTATCCTGCAGGAGCTGGGCAACCTCGGCACGATCCTCATCGCCTTCCCGGTCGCGGTCTTCCTCCTGCGCATGGGCCGCGAGGCCATCGGCGCGAGCTATTCCATCGACCGCGAGCCGAACCTTGCCCTCATCGCCGACAAGTACGGGCTCAACAGCCCGGAAGGCGCCGGCGCCATGGGCGTCTATGCCACGGGCACCCTGATCGGCACCTTCGTCTTTGCCCTCATGCCGCCGCTCGTGCACGGGCTCGGCATCTTCGACGTGCGTGCGCTCGCCATGTCCTGCGGCGTCGGCTCCGGCTCGATGCTCGCGGCCTGCACCGGCGGTCTCGTCGCGGCCGTGCCGGACCAGAAGGATCTCATTCTCGCCCTCGCCGCAGCGAGCAACATCCTGACCTATGCCACGGGGCTCTATGCCGGCCTCTTCCTCGCCCTGCCGCTCACCGAGTGGCTCTACCGCACCTGTGCGCCGGCCGACCGCGCCAGCACGATGCACTGAGGAGCCTCAGCCATGAACAACGAGATCGCCATTTCCGATGCGCCGGCCGAGGGTCGTGCGATCGACCTCGCCAGCCATGCCGTTCAGCTCCTCGTCGTCTGCGCCGTCGCGCTCGTCGGCAACTGGGTGGCGACGAACGTCTCGCCGCTCGAGGCGCTGCCGGGCATGGCCTGCCTCTATGCCATGACGATCGTCGGCCTCGTCATCGCCAAGTACATGCCGTTCTACCTGCCGAGCGTCGCCTGGATCTCCCTCGTCGCCATCATCGCGACAATCCCCGGCGTGCCGGGAGCCGCCTTTGTCAACGAGGCGGTCGGCAAGCTGAATTTTCTCGCGATGGCGACGCCGGCGCTCGCCTATGCGGGCCTCGCGCTCACGAAGAACGAGTTCGCGATCGCCCGCAAGTCGGGCTGGAAGATCGTCATCGTCGCCATCTGCGTGATGTTCGGCACCTATATCGGCTCGGTCGTCATCGCCGACCTCGTGCTGCGCATCACCGGCTGAGAAGGTTCCCGAACCATGGCAGTGCAAAAGGTTGCGGTCGTCGGTCTCGGCCGCATGGGACAGGGCATGCTCGCGACCCTGGCGCGGGCGGGCGTGCCGGTGATCGGCTATGACGTCGCTGCCGGCGCCCGTGAGGCGGTGGCAACGGTCCCCGGCGCCGAGGTCACCGCCGACCTCCCCGCTATCTGGCGCGAGGCTGAGACGATCGTCCTGTCGCTGCCCTTCCCGGCCACCGTCGAGGCGGTGCTGACGGGGGAGGGCGGCCTCGCCGCCTCGCCCGCGAGCGGCCGGCTCGTCATCGACACTTCGACGAGCGATCCGGACCTGACGCGCGCCTTGCACGCCCGCCTCGCCTCGGCCGGGCACACGCTCGTCGATGCGCCCGTCAGCGGCGGCCCTGCCGGCGCCGCGGCCGGCACGCTCGCCATCATGGTGGGCGGGACGGCCGAGGCGGTGGCCCGCGCGAGGCCCGTGCTCGACATCCTCGGCCAGAAGGTCTCGGTCGTCGGCGGGCCGGGCGACGGCCACATCGCCAAGCTGGTCAACAACGTGCTCGTCGCCGGCCAGCTCATCCTCGCCGGCGAGGCGATGCGCGTCGGCGTCGCCGCGGGCGCCTCGCAGGAGGGGCTGATCACGGTCGTCAACGGCGCTTCCGGCCGCAGCGCCGTCACGGAGGTGAACTATCCGCGCTGGATCGCGAGCGGCAGCTTCGATTCCGGCTTCACCATGGGCCTCATGGCCAAGGACGTCGGCCTCGCGCTCGCGCTCGCCGAGCGCACGGGCCTCGCCATCCCCATGCTGCGCGAGGTGCGCGAGCGCTGGAATGCGCTGACAAGGGGCTGGGGACCGGCTGCCGACTTCAACCGCGCCGCTCTGGGAGATCCTGCATGACCGACCCTTCCGCGACCGCCCTTTCCGCAGCACCTGCCGACGCGCGCTCGCTCCTTTCGCCGTTCTGGGGGGAGGAGGCCCGGGTGGCGAGCCTCGTCGCCGGCCGCCTCGTCGACGGCGCCGGCGACACGGTGACGGTCGCCGACCCGGCGAGCGGGCGCACCCTCCTCACCTATGCCGATGCGGGCGAGGCGCTCGTCGCCAACGCCGCGGCGGCGGCCGATGAGGGGCGCAAGGCGTGGTGGGGGCTGACGGCTGCCGAGCGCGGCCGCATCCTCCATCGCGTCGGCGCACTGGTGCGCGAGCGGGTGGAGGATCTCGCCCGCATGGAGGCGGTCAATGTCGGCAAGCCGCTGGCCGATGCGCGCGCCGAGGCGATCAAGGTCGCCGAGATGTTCGAGTACTACGCCGGCTGGTGCGACAAGATCCACGGCGAGGTCATCCCCGTGCCGACCTCGCACGTCAACCAGACCATGAAAGTGCCCTACGGCGTCGTGCTGATCATCACGCCGTGGAATGCACCGCTCTTCGTCGCCGGCTGGAATGTGGCCCCTGCGCTCGCCACCGGCAATGCGGTGCTGCTCAAGCCTTCCGAGAATACGCCGCTCACCGCGCTCGCCCTCGGCCGGCTCATGATCGAGGCCGGCGTGCCCGAAGCAGCCGTCGGCGTGCTGACCGGCCTCGGCCACACGACGGGTGCGGCCGCCATCCGCCACCGCGCCGTGCGCAAGGTGGCCTTCATCGGCTCACCGGCCACGGGCCGGCGCATCGCGGCGCTATGCGCCGAAGGCGTCAAGCCCTGCGTGCTCGAGCTCGGCGGCAAGTCAGCCAATATCGTCTTCGCCGATGCCGACCTCGAAAAGGCCGTGGGCGGCGCCGCCGGCGCCATCTTCTCCGGCGCGGGCCAGAGCTGTGTCGCCGGTTCGCGGCTCCTTGTCGAGCGCAGGATCTACGGTGAGGTCGCCGAGAGGCTCGCCGCGCTCGCCGAGAAGATCGTGGTCGGCGCGCCGCTGGCGGCCGGCACGCAGGTTGGCCCCGTGCAGAACGCGCGTCAGCACGCGCGCATCGAGACGATGGTGGCCCAGGCCCGGCGCGACGGTGCCCGGCTTCTTGCGGGCGGCGCCCGGCCGGCGGGATGTGACGACGGCTTCTTCTATCGCCCGACGGTGCTCGCCGATGTCACCAACGACCTCGAGATCGCCCGCGAGGAGGTGTTCGGCCCGGTGGTCGGCGTCATTCCCTTCGACGGGGAGGCGGAGGCGCTCGCCATCGCCAACGACAGCGACTTCGGCCTCGCCGGTGCGGTCTGGACCCGCGACGTCGGGCGCGCCATGCGTATCGTCTCGCAGCTCGAGGCGGGCACGCTGTGGGTCAATTCCTACAAGACGATCAGCGTGATGACGCCGTTCGGCGGCTTCAAGGACAGCGGCTTCGGCCGCTCGAGCGGGCGCGAGGGACTTGACGAATACCTGCAGACCAAGAGCATCTGGATCGAGACAGCAGAGAAGCCCGGCTTCAGCTTTGGCTACGGTTGATGGAGATGGCGGCGCGCGCAGCCGGCGGGGCCTGACCCAGGCCCGCGGGCGGCTGGCGCGCGCCCTGCGCTCCATCGACGACCGCTCGTTGCAGTATTTCCGGGCCGCCTTCGATGCCGGTTCCATCCGCGGCGCAGCCGAGGCCATGGGCGTCGCGCCCTCCGTGGTGAGCCGTGCCGTGCGCGCCATCGAGCTCAACCTCGGCGTGCCGCTGCTGGAGCGCGGGCGGCGCGGCATCCGCGCCACCGTCGCGGGCGAACTCCTGGCGCAGCATGCGCAGGAACGCTGGCGGCTTGACGAGCGCCTCATCGAGGAATTGTCGGCCGTCGAGGGCGGGGAGCGCGGCATCGTGCGCTTCGCCATCGGAGAGGGCTTCATCGCCGCCACCTTCCGCACGCGCGCGGCGCGCTTCCTTGCCACCCATCCCAATGTGACGCTGCATGCGGAGACGGCGGGCACCGAACAGATGCTGGAGCGCCTCGGCGCGGGCGAGCTCGACCTTGCCCTCGCCTTCAGCCCGCGCCTCACGCCCGCGCTCGATTGCCTGGCCGAGGCGGCGACGCCGGTCTTCGCGGTGATGCATAAGGGCCATGCCTTCGCCGGCGCGGAGCGTCTGCCGCTGTCGGCCTTCGCCGATGTGCCGTGCGCGCTCCAGCTGACACGTTACGGCACGCGCCGTGCCATCGAGCAGGCGGAATGGCTCGGTGGCTTTCGCCTGCGCAAGCAGGTGGAGAGCAATTCCATCGCCCTACTGCTCGAATTCGCGCGCGAAGGCAGCGGCGTCACCTTCCTGCCGCGCTTCGCCATCCACGGCATCGATGGCGGGCTCGCCACCGTCGCCCTCGCCGACGGGCCGCTCGTGGGGGCCCGATCCATGCTGCTGAAAAAGCGGGGCCGCGCCCTCGGCGCCGCGGCACAGCTCTTCGCCGCCGACATCACGGCGATGATGGCTCGGCTCGGCCGCATGGACGAGGCGCACTGAGGAGTGCCCGGCGCTTCAGCGCACCGCCACCGTTCCGTTCACGGCGCCACCGCTCGCGATGCCGCCGGGTGTCACCGCGCTGACGGAAACCTGCAGCACGTCGCCGGGATAAAGCTCCGTGTCCTCGTCCGCGAGGAAGCGCGCGCGGCCTCCATCGTCCTTGCGGACGATCATCACCTGGGGCTTCAACGCGGCGCTCGGGCCGGCGTCGGGCAGGTCCAGCGTCCGCTGCCGCACGAGCATCAGGCCGTTGATCCGCGAGCGCAGGCCTTCGGCCCTGCCGTTCGCTTCCTGCAGGTCGCGCAGCAGAACCATGCGTAGCTCCACATCGAGCCGGTCGAGCTGTGACTGCATCTCGACGCGCAGCCGCCGGACCTGCATCAGGCGCGAGGTCGTTTCGAGCCGCCGGGACGCCGACAGCATCACGGCTCGCCGCGCATCCGTTACCCGCTGGCTGATCAGTTCCCCGCGACCGTAGAGCTTCGTGGCGCGCTCCAGCTCCTCGGTATCGTCAGCGGCGCTCTTGTCCTCGACCTTCTGGCGTTCGGCCAGGACCTCGATCTCGTCGTCGCATTCCTTGAGGGAGCGCACGAGGGCATCCCGGCGGCGATGCTGATCGGCCTCGACGGCGGCGACGCGCTCGGATTCGAGGGTCAGGATCTGGGTGGCGCTCGCACGGGTGATGGGCCCGCCGACGAGGGTGGAGAAGTCGAAGGGTGCGTCCTGCCCCAGCAGCTTGCGCAACCCCCAGATCCGTGCCTCGATCCGCACGTATTCCGCCCACAGGGCGCCGAACTCGGCCTCGAAATTGGCCGTCTCGGCGAAGCGGTCGCCGGTGCCGAAACGCACGAGCGAATAGCTGCCGGCGGCCGTCACGGCCTGACGCACGGTCATAGACGGGCGATAGACGTATTCGCCCGGTTTCAGAACGTCGCCGTTGACGTAGATCGGTCGGTATTCGACGACGCTGGCCGTGACCTCGTCCGGGCCGATGATGATGTCGACTTGGCTGCCATCGGGCATCCGGCGCTGAAAGACCTTGGCGGCGAGCGCCGCCTGGACCTGGTCCTGCAGCTCCGCGGCGGTGAGACCGGCGACCTTCATGGTGCCGATCAGCGGAAACGCGATATGGCCGTCGATGCGCACGGGCAGGCGGCGCTGCAATTCGGGTGCTGCCGTCACGACGATCTCGATCACGTCGCCAACGTCGACCCGGAAATCTGCCCTTGCCGGGACGAGGAGGACGAGCAAGGCGGCCACGAGGACGAGGGGAAAGGGAAGCCGGGCGGACAGCCGGCGAGGAAGCGGGACCAGCATGGCCTCGCCGGCAAGCCGCCGTGCGACACCGCTGCCGCCATCACCCGTATCGTGCCACATGCGGCAAGAAGAGCCTGTCAGATCCATGGTCGTGGCCCCGATGGTTGGTTTGGCGGTGCCCCTCCGAACCTGCCCGTGCGCGATCCGGTCGGGCCGGTCCCGCAGGGGCCCGCGTCACGTCAGCGCCCGGCAAGGGCTGCGTGCCGCTGTGGATGCCGCCGGGGCCTCGGCGAGCGAGCGCTCCTCTGCATCGTCCGCCACCGTCGACAGGTAGGATTGATGGCTGAGGGCCCAGATGGCCGCCTGGGTGCGGTTGCGGACCTTCATCTTTCTGAGCAGCACCTTGAGATGCGCCTTCACCGTGCCTTCGCTGACGGCAATCTTGCGCGCGATGAGCTTATTCGAGTCGCCTTGGACGAGGCAGCGCAGGATGAAGTGCTGACGCGGCGAAAGGGCAGGCAGCCCATGCTCCGGGACGTGCGCGAAGGATGTTGCGGCCGTCTCCATGCCGAATGCCGCTAGCTTGACGTCGGCACCCGGCCCCGGCTCCGGATCAGAGCGCTTGGGGGTGTCGTCGTCGCCGCCCGCCGCGTCGCTGCGATCGGGCGAACGCTCGGTGTCGTCGGCGAGATTGAGCGCCCACAGCACCGGCTGCACGACCGGCTCGCCCAGCATCACGAGCTCGAGCGCCTTGATGAAGACGTCGCAGGCTGACACATGGGCAAAGCACGCATTGGCGCCGGCCCTGAGCGCGGTGGCAATGTCGCTGCGGCGGAGGCTCTCGCCGAAGACCGCAATGCGCGCCGTCGGGCAGGCGTCCCTGAGCGATCGGATCTGCCTGATCTTGTGATCAAAGTCGGAATCGACATCGACGATAATCAAAGCCGAGCCCGAGACGGGAAGAGCCGATATATCGAGCCCGTCGAGTGCGGGGGCTGACATGATCTCCGTAAAACTGGCGCCACTCAGAACCCGCGCTAAACCTTCCCTTAGAAGTGTATTTGAGGATACAACAATAGTAATGGCAGGAATTTGTCTCATCCCCACATCCCCTGCCAGCGTGATCCCGGACATTAAAAATTTATCTTAAATGATGCATGTGTCAACGCGGGGCAGTTAATCTGTTTAAATTAGCTGCCGGAATTTGGCGTTGCCGCTCATGGGTTTCAGACCTTTCGCCAAGGATCGATTGGGGGCGGGCGGCGTCCTGCGGGGCCGCACCGTCAGGACCGCGGCGCGGCCAGGCGCAGGAGACCGGGCGCGAGCCCCAGCCGCCGCCAGATCCAGAGCGCCATGGCGGCATTCCAGGCGAGCAGGGTGCCCGCCGATCCGAGGGCCGCGCCGGCGACGCCGAAGAACTGCACCAGCACCAGGCTGACGACGATGTTCGCGCCGGCTGCGCCGACGAGCAGTGTCGCGGCGCTGCGCTCGTGCCCCGTCATGGTCATCACATAGAGTTGAGATCCGGCCCCGACGGCGAGCACCTGCGCGACGAGCAGGATGCGCAGCGGCACGACGCCCTCGCTATAAGCTGTGCCGAAGGACGACATCAGCGGTTCGGCGACAACGAAGATGACGGCCGCGATGGCCGCGGCCGCGGCGAGCGTCCACTGGGCGGTGCGCTGTACCAGCGCCTGCAGGGCGTGCCGGTCCCCGGCCGCGTGCAGGCTGGAGATTGCCGGCGCAAAAAGCGTGTTGACGGCCACCCGCGGCAGGGTCACGAGCAGCGCGACATTGAACGCCAGGCTGTAGATGCCGGCTTCCGTCGTATGGTCCATCCAGCCGAGCACGATGACGCCGGTGCGGTTGAGCAGCACCTCGGTCGCCCCGGCGATCATCAAGGGCAGGGCCGCGTTCCGCCAGGCGGCCGTATCGTACTCGGGCGGGACCTCCGGTCCGGGCAACGGATGATGGGTCCGCATGGCGTAATGGGCGAGCAGCAGGCCGGTCACGGCACCGGCGAGGGCGGCGGTGAGGGCCCATTGCGCACTGATCTGGCGGCCGACAAGAAGGGTCGCAATCGTGACGAGCACGACGAGGCTGCCTTCACGGACGATGCGGTCCGGGGCGAGAGCGGCGACGACGGCGCCCGAGGCCCGAAGCACGGTGCATTGGACCCGCAGCAGCGCGACGAAAGGAACCGCGGCAAAGCCGATGAGAAACGGCACGGCCAGGTCGTCGTCCGGCTGCCAGGCCAGCATCAGGCAGGCGCTCGCAAGGGTGAGGGTCAACCCGACGACGGCGACGCTGCGCCGGGCGTAGCGCACGACGCCGCGCATCAGCGCCCAGGCTTCCTTCGCTCGGTAGACAGGCACGAAACGCAGCAGCGCGACATCG
Source organism: Chelatococcus sambhunathii (assembly GCF_001418005.1). Lineage (GTDB taxonomy): Bacteria > Pseudomonadota > Alphaproteobacteria > Rhizobiales > Beijerinckiaceae > Chelatococcus_A > Chelatococcus_A sambhunathii. The sequence goes on from NZ_LIOL01000003.1 coordinate 354,504, forward strand.
AAGCCGAGGGTCGAGACATAGATGAGGACCGTCGCCCAGGCCGTCACATAGGCGTAGATGCCATAGTCGTGTACGCCGATGAGGCGCGCGACGACGAGCTGCGAGAGATAGGTGATCGCATAGCCGGCGCTGTAGACGAAGAAGGCGACGAGGCCGCCACGCCGCACGCGCCCGGCAGCCGCGGCAGCCGAGAAGAGATGCGCCTCCGCGCCTTTGCCGTCGGCCGGTTCGCCCGCGGGGGCGTCTACTGCCGGCACGGTCTTCATCGGTTTCATCCGCCGGACCTCCTCAGCTCCTGGTGCTGCGCGGAACGGTATTGACGAACCACCTCCTGCTCGATCCGCTCGAGGCTGCTCTCGGTCGAGGGATCGTCCACCGAGCAGGCACACAGGACCGGATGTCCGCTGCGGACGAGCAGGTCGCGGAGCTGGTGCGCGACCGGAACGAAATCCGGCCTGTCGCGGCGCTCGAAGAAGCGCTCGATGAGCTGCAGGCGCGACAGCCGCTCGATCGTCCGCTTTTTCAGCAGCGTCGGGGATACGCTCACGAGCACCGAGAGCTGCGCGAGCGGGATGCTTTCGAGGAGCATGACGAGCGACGCGACGTCGGCGTGACCGGAAAGGATCGCCAGAGAGCAGAGCTCCTGGACGAGCCCTTGGTCGAAGATCGTGATCCGCCCCAGTCGCGCGGCGCCGTACCAGGCCTGCGCCATGCGGCAGATGTATTGGGCCTCGCGCAGCCGCGTGAGGATGCCGCGCGGGGGCAGGGTTTTGAGCATGCGGTTCGCGAGGGCGATCTGCTCGGCATTGGCGAGGGGGTGGCGAACGATCGACAGGGTTTCGGCGACGGACCTGCGCATGCGGCGGATGGGGGCGAGCTGGCGTGTGAGGCGGTCCGGCCCGCGCAGTGGAACGAGTTCCGTCGGCCTGCTGCTGTGCCAGAGGACCGTGTCGTAGCCCTGCGCGTTCAGCCGTGCGGCGAGCATGCGCGCCAGCGTCGTTTTGCCGGCGCCCGGAGGACCGAAAAATTCGACGATCATGGGGCCTGCCTTTCTAGAGGCGCTGCCAGATTTCTCTCTTTGCCCGCAGGATCACCTCCTCGAGTGGCCGGTCGGCATCAAGGCAGACGATGTCCGCGCCGCCGAAGGCGAGTCCGGACAAGGCGTCGAGTCTTTGACGGATCACTGTCGGATCCATGGCGGGCTCGCGCAGCGCCAGGGACTCGGGTGCCGCCAGGAGCTTGAGCACCAGGTGGGGTGGCAGCCGCCGGGCCCGTTCGTAGACCGCCCGTTCGTGCCGCCGCAGCCAGCCCGGCACCGCCGGCAGGCGCTCCAGCAGCGGGCCGTCATTGAAGCGCCGGCTCTCGCACTGCGGATAGCGGTCGGTCAGCACGAGAAGGCCGCGGTTGGCGCCCCGCCATGCCGCGGCGAGCTTGGCACGCTTGTCGGCCGCCACCGCCAGGGCCCAGACGGTGAGCAGAAGGCCGTAAGCAAAGGACGGAGCGGCGGCCGAGGGCTTGCCGTGCGAGGCGACACGCGGCTTGCTGCCGGCGGCGCGGGTCGCGAGCGGCAACAGCCATTTGAGCGGCCGCAGGACCAGCGACGGGCGACCGTCACCGGTGCCGAAATAGATCGGCAGGACGTCGAACTTCGGACTGAGCCATTGCGTGAGGGCCGAGAGCAGCGTGGATTTGCCGCTGCCGTCGACCCCGACGAGCGCCACCACGAGGCCGCCGGCGGCAGGGCGGCGGTTCCACGGGCGCGGCAACTGCACGACGTCGCGGTTGAACCGTCCGAGAAGCCAGGACATCGACCGGCCTGCGCTGCGCAGCGCGCTCTCCGTCCCGTTGTAGGCACGGGCGCCGTCGGCCAGATGGTGCCGGATCGCCCGGCCGAGGGGCGAGTGGCGGTCCGGCAGGGGGCCGTTCAGGGCATCGGAGAACGCCACCGCGAGATCGTCCGGCAGCAGCGCCGCGGCCAGCGCATACAGGTCTTCGCGCGACACCTTTCCGCGAAGGCCCTGCCGGGCGGTAGCGAACGCCGCGCGTTGCGCGCGCCCGCGGCGCAGCGAGACGGGGTCCCAACCGCCGCATTCGAGGCAGCAGCGCGTCAGAAGGAGCAACGCCTCCGAGGCCGGGTCGAGGTGCCTGACGGGCAGGTGCTCGTGGGAGACGGCCCGCGCCAGCACCGCCTCCTCCCACGGCAGGTGCCAGTGCCGCGTCAGCGGTCCGCCGCTCACCAGCCGGGTGTGCAGGTGGACATGAACGAGACGTCCGTGGCCTTCGTCGAAGCCCAGATAGGTGAAGACTCCGACCGGTTCCCGATCCTTGACGGAGGGGAAGAACTTGAAACCGGCGGACAGCAGGATCGCCTGGGCCCGGCCGTGGTCGGCGCGCGAGACGAGGAGATCGAGGTCGCCCTCGCCGCCGAGGGCACCGGCGAGCTTCTCCGTGCCCTTCCAGTAGCAATAGCAAATCTGTTGCTGGCCGAAGCGCGCGAGGAGGTCGAGGACGAGATCCGGCCGCGGCGCGTGCGGTGGCATCGGCCGCAGGGCCCGCAGGCGGCGCTCGGCTCGGTGCGGTTGGACCATCAGGCGCTCCTCTCGACAGGGCCGGCGTCCTCGGCCGTCCGTGCGGAGGGGCGATCGGCCGGTGGCCGGTCGGGACCGGGGCCGAATGCCGGTGGGTCACCACCGGTGTCGCCGAAGGAGAGCCGCGCCTGCTGCTTGAGCTTCACATGCGAGAGCACGGCAAAGGTCGCGCCGGGGCCGGGCTCGTCCATCGCGCGGAATCGGCGCAGGAAGCTCAGCGCATGTTCGGCGACGTCACGCTTCGTTGATGCCCAGCGCACAACGAAGAGCACCTGGTCGGCGATGGACGGCAGCAGCCGAGCCTCCGACGCGCCCAGCACCGGCGGTCCGCCCACGACGATGACGTCGTAGGACTTGCGCAGGTCCGTCAAGAGCCGCGGCAGCCCTTCCGGCTCGAAAAACAGCAGCGGATCGACGCCAAGACGCGACAGGCCGAGATAGTCCACTCCGAGCTCGGGCTGGGGAGCAATCATCTCCCGCATTTGCTCGCGCGAGGGCGAGCGCCGGTTGCCTGCGCGCGCCGGCTCGCGCGAGCGTTCCGCTGCCGGAAGGATATCGAGGTCGATCAGGAGGACCCGGCGGCCAAGGGTGCCGAAATAGGCCGACAGTGCCGCTGCAAGCGTCGACTTGCCCTCGCCGGCGAGGCTCGAGGTGACCAGGACGACCCGCGAGCCGCGGCCGGTGTGATGTGCCTGCAGGGCTGCCGCGATGTTCCGCACCGCTTCCGAATAGGGTGAACCGGGATGGTTGAGGATGTGGAGCCTCGGCGCACCGATGGCGCCGGCGCGCACCCGCGGGAAAAGGCCGATGCATGGAATCCCCAGGACCCGCTGAACTTCCCGGTCGCTGCGCAGGCTGCGGTCCGCTCGTTCCAGGATCAGTGCGAGCCAGCAGCCCGCCATGAGGGACAGGAAGGCGCTCGGCACCACGAACAGGAGCGGATTGTGCGAGCTCGGCCAAGTCGGCACGGCGGCACGCGATTGCACCCCGATGCCCGGCCGGATGCTCGCTTGCGCTTCCTTCATCTCCGTGCGGCGGCGCAGCAGGTTTTCGTGGAACTCGGCGGCCTCGCGGCTGAGGCGGGTCAGGTCGCGGATCTCGCGGTCCGCGTCGACAGCGCCGCCCGGCCCGGAAGGCGCTTCGACGCGGCGTCGGATCGCATCCTGCACCGCCTGCTGTGCAGCCTGCACCTCGCGCCGCGCGGCGTCGACCTGACGGTCGATGTCGTGCAGCTGCGCCACCGCATCCGCCTCCATCTGTTGTTGGAGGCTGTCGACATAGGCCTCGGCGATGCGGTTGGCATAGATGGCTGCGGTACGCGGGTCGGGCGAGGTGAAGGCCACCGTGATCAGCCGTGAGCGCCGCTCCTGGAGGACCGTTGTCCTGCGGTAGAGGTTCTCCAGGAAACGGTCGGCCTCGCTGCGTCCCGACAAGGACGGGATCCAGACGGTGAGACGCTGCAGCATCCGCTGGCCGATATCCTGTCCGGCTGCCTCGGAGCGGCCTCCGGCCGCGCTCTCCGGCGCACCGAACGACGGTGCAGCGGGCGCCTGAGCGTCGGGTTTCGCAAGTTGCAGCGGCTGCAGGCGGCTCGCGACACGCCGGAGGTGGTCCCGGGAAGCGATGAGGGCGAGGTGAGTGTCGATGATCTCATCGAGGATGCGCTCGGGTGCCTGGCCGCCGCCGGCGGGGCGCTCCACGGTCAACTGGGCCGTCGCGGTGTACTGGGGCGGCACAACGAGCGCGAGGATCGCAGCCAGCAGCGTCCCCGCGGCGGCGATGGCGACGATGAGCCAGCGCCTGCGCAGAAGCGCCTGAATGAGGTGAAGGAAGGGGGGAGCAGCCGTCGGATCCTGGAGCGGTCCATGCCCGCGATCGTCGGCGAAGTTCTTGGACCGGCCGGGTTCGGCGAGGCGCAGGATGCCTTCCGTGTTCAGTACGCGCATGGTTCCCGGTCTCCCGTTGGAAAGGCCGCACCCGTCCTTTGTCGGGCGTCCGCGGGGAACGGCCCGGCCGTCGCCGCGAGGCAGAAGACCAGAGCGAACCAGACGACCGGCTGGCGCAGGATGAAATGAAACAGGCTGTAAGCGGCGAGGCCGCACACGAGCGTCGTGACGGCATCGAGCCGGCCGCGCCAGGCGCCCACGAGGATGCCGCCGATCAGCCATCCAAGACCGAGAAGGGCCGGGAGCCCGCCCTGCACGAAGACGTCGAGCACGGTGTTGTGCGCCTCGAAATTCGGGGCGAGCCTGACCTCCGGCTGCGGAACGTCTTGCGGCCCGCCGCTCGTGCTGCGGCGCCCGATGGCAATCTCATCCGGGATCTTCAGGTGCGGGCCGGGACCGAGGCCGAGCGCCAGGGCCTCGAGCCCGCGGCGCATGGCTTCGCTCCAGATGGCGATGCGCAGATTCGCCGTTTCGCGCGTCTCCCGTTCGCCGCCGCCACGCATGGCATGCGCGGCGACAGCCTCTGCCTGCTGCGCGAGCGACGAGCCGAAGGGAGCGGCGAGCGCGACGGCAAAGGGCAGGGACAGGGCGAGTGCCCAGGCCGCGGCCGAGCGCAGCGGCAGGGGGTTCACCTCGGCGAGCATCCACGTCCTCAGCTTCATGAGGACGTAAACGACGCCGGATACCGCGATGACGAGGAGGAAGGCATCGCTCTTCGTCAGGCGCCCCACGACGACGGCGACGACGATGCATAGGCCTGCAGCCAGCCGCGGCAGCGGCTGCCGCGCGGTGTCGGCGAGGTGGAGCGCGAGGAGCCCGATGATGGCGCTCGTCAGGGCAAGCTGGTTGGCGTTCTCGGTGAGGCCGCGCAGCCGGTCCCATTCCCAGGTTGCGAACTGCCCGCCGCCCGCATCGAACCAGCCGAGGACCGCCTGAAGCGCAAGGAGCCCCGTGCCGAGACCGACGAACAGCCAGATGCGCGGACGCAACCGGCCGCTTGCCTCGAGATGGATGACGCCGAAGCAGCTGATGAGGGCGGCGAGCCCATAGGCCGCGATGTCATGATAGAACCAGCGGGGGTCATGCATGTCGCCCATGGCATAGCCCGTCATAGCACCGAGACAGAGGGCGGCGGCGAAGGCCGACCAGAAGATCAGGAGGCGGCTCAGGGCGTGCGTCAGTGGTGGGCCGAGCCGGGCCATCTCGCGGGTCGCCGTGATAGCGAGCCACAGAAGGAGGAGCGCCTCCCCCGGGCCGATTGGAATGGCAGCCACGCGCAACTGTGAGGTCGTGGAGAGCAGAAGGCCAATGATGAGCATGAGATCCAGCAGCATGGCTCACCCCGACGACGATACGCTCGGGCCCGAGGCTGCGGCTCCGGACCTTGCAGCGAGCTTGGCGGGCGGCAGCGGCGCATAGGCCGGCCATAGCCGAGCTGCCCCGCCGAGCCGGCAGAGAATCTCTTCATAGAGGGCCGCGTAGCGCTCGACGGTGACGTCGAGATTGAGCTCCTTGCGGACATGGGCCGAGGCGCGCGCGGCGTAATTCCGCGCCGTGGTCCGGTCGCGCAGCAACTGAAGGATGGCCTGCGCGAGGCGGGCCGGCGAACGGGCAGGGACGACGAGCCCGCTTGTGCCGTGGTCTATCACATCTGTGCACCCCGGCATGTCCGTCGCTACGCAGGGCAGGCCCGCAACGCAGGCCTCCATCAGCGCGCGGGGCACGCCCTCGCGCAGCTCGGTCGGAAAGGCGAAGACATCGGCCATGCGCAGCAGCGACGGCACGTCCGCCCGTACTCCGAGCGCGCGCACATAGGGTCGATGCCGGTCGATCTCTGCCTTGCCGATGGCCAGCGGACCCTCGTTCTCGCGCGGGCCGATGAGGAGGAAACGCACGTCAGGCACCTGCCGATGCACGATGGCGGCCGCCGCGAGCAGCGTCGCGATGCCCTTCTGTCGCGTCAGACGCGCGACGGTCACGACAACAGGTACCTCGCCGAGCGCGAGTTCGGCGCGAAGCGCCGTGGGCGAGGGTCCGTCCGCCACCGCGCGGTCGAACCGCGCGATATCGATGCCCGAGCCCGGGATGACCCGATGGCCGGCCGTGCCGAGGAGACGGTGTCGGGCGAAGAACACCTCGTCGTCCCGGTTCTGGAAGACGAGTTCGGTCGTCAGGCGGGAGGCCTTGCGCTGCAGGAGGGTAAAGACCGGCCTGAGGCCGAGGGCAAGCGGCGACCGAGACGAATAGAGCCAGCCGAGCCCCGTGATCGTGCTGACGACCGGCACGCCGCCCGCCGCATGGGCGGCGAAGGGCACGAGGATGTCGGGCTTCGTATCGAAGCACTGGATGATCGTCGGCCGCAATTCGCCGATCAGCCGGGACAGTGCCGCGATCGCCGCCCGGTCGGTGCGCGGGGCGAGGAAGCGGCTCATGGCATAGGGATGATAGTCGATCGCCGCATTGGCGAATGCGCCCGCATCGCCCGTGCCGGCCGCCGACACGTTGAGGCCGCGCTCGCGCAGCGCGAGGAGGAAGGGAATGCGCAGGGCGTGGTCGTCACCGCCGATGCACAGGAGATGCGGACGCATGCCGTGCATCACGCCCTCCCGGACATGGGGGTCGCCTGCGCCCGTGCAGCCATTGGCCGGCACGCGGCCGGCGCCGTGGCGGGCTCTGCGATGGCTTCGCCGATGGGGCGCCAGGACAAGGCGCCTGCCAGGGCGTCCAGACGTCCGGCACAACGGGCGAGATTCACGCGCTGACGCATGGCATCGAGCGTGCGCATGCCGGCCACGTGCGGCTGCCCGGGGTCCATGTCCCAGGGGTGAATGTAGAACACATAAGGGATGCCAGTGCGCAGGATCCGTTCGACACCCACGCGCCACAGCCCGTAGGGCACCAGCCGGAAATAGCCACCGCCCCCCCAGGGCAAGGCGAAGCGGCCCATGGGAAGGCAGGAGATGCAGATTTCGTGGAGCCCGTCGATCACCTCGAAGGGGCCGGTGCCCGGGCTGATGCCCTCGAGGCGGCCGTAGCGGTCGTGCGCCGTGGTGGGGAAGAACGAGGAATCATAGGCGAAGCCCAGATCGCGCAGGATCGGCAGTGCCCAGTTCGTGATCGAGAAGCAGGGTGCGCGATAGCCGCGCACGGGCCGGCCGGTGATATCCTCGAGGACCATCTTCGATCGTCGCACATCGTCGCGGAATTGGTCGGGAGTCAGCGAATAGACGGGTTCGTGCCAGTAGCCATGCGACGCCACCTCGTGGCCGGCACCGGCGATGCGGCGAACGAGATGCGGATAGCGCTCGCCGACCCATCCGAGGATGAAAAATGTGCCGCGGATCGAGCGTCGTGCGAGGATGTCGAGCACGCGCGAGGTATTGTGCTCGACGCGGCTTTCATAGTCCGGCCAGCGGTCTTTCGAGACCAGCGATCCATAATTGTAGCTGTGAAACCAGTCCTCGACATCCACGGTCATGAAACAGGCGCGCGCCCCGTCCGGCATGTGACTTCTCCCCTTCACTCCTGAACTCGGGCGCTTTGTTCGTTCTTGCTGCTCCGGCGTTTGGATGGAGATTGACTGGCACCTCCCGGTTCTGTGCTTGCCGAGTTATGGGAAGAAACGCGGCAGGCATGGCGGGCGCTGATTTTTTCTTTCCAGCGCCAAGTGGAACCTTTTCAGAATACCACACGGGCATGGTTGGACGCCGGTTCTGTAGGGGTATATCCCTAAAGTGGCGGCCGGCATGCGACGCACGCGGACGTGTCATACCCGGAGCGATCTATGAGCGGGATGTATCGCGGAAGATCGCGAGGGGATGCGCGCGCCTGGCAGGAAGAGCCTGCGGTCCTGCCTTTCTGGCCAGCGACGCACCGCCCCCGCGCGTATAGATTCCCGTCGCTAAGGGCAGTGGCGCCGCGGGAGCGTGTGGCACGATGGCATCCATCGAGATCGTGGACTTGGTCGGAACGCGGCTGGAGCAGGCCTGGGATGCCTATGTCGCATCGGCGCCGAACGGCTCCTGCTATCATGCGCTCGTCTGGCGGGAGATCCTGAGCCGCAGCTTCGGCCACGATCCATACTATCTTGCCGCCCGCGCGGGCGGTGCCATCGTAGGCGTTCTGCCGCTCTTCGAGATGAAGAGCTGGCTGTTTGGGCATTATCTCGTCTCCCTGCCTTTCGTGAATTACGGCGGCATCCTCGCCGACCGGCCCGACGTCGAGGCGGCGCTCGCCGAGGCCGCGATGCACCTGGCCGTCCGCCGCGGTGCCGGCCACATCGAGCTCAGACAGTCCTTCGCCTCCGGCCTCGAGGCCGCGCGGGGCTGGCAGGTGCGCCATCACAAGGCGGCGCTTGTCGTGCCGATCGAGCCCGACCCCGAGCGGCACTGGGTGGCGCTGAGCTCGCGCCTTCGTGGAAAGGTGCGCAAGGCCGAGCGCGCGGGCGCGGTCTTCTCGCGCGCCGGCACGGACGGGCTTGACCGCTTCTATCGCGTCTTCGCCAAGAACATGCGCGATCTCGGGACGCCGGTACACCGGCCGCAGTTCTTCCGCACCATCCTCGAGCGTGTGCGCGGGGCGCAGATCCTGCTTGTCGAGCTCGACGGCCGGCCCGTGGCGGCGGCGCTCGCTATCCCTTCGCGGGATACGATCGAGCTGCCCTGGATTGCGTCGGACTACGACGTCTCATCCCGGTACGTGAACGAGTTCCTCTACTGGAAGGCCATCGAGATGGCGTGCGGCGCGGGGGTCCGCCATCTCGATCTCGGCCGCTCCACCATCGGCGCCGGCACCTACACCTTCAAGCTGCAGTGGCAGCCGGAAGTGGTGCCGCTGTTCTGGTCCTACTGGCTGCCCGCCGGCGGGACCCTGCCGGAGCTGGCGCCGACCAATCCCAGATTTGCGCTTGCCATCACCTGCTGGAAGAAGCTGCCGATCAGGGTCGCGAACGGCATCGGCCCGCACATCGTGCGCAACATCCCCTGAGAAGGTGGCACGGGTCGCGGCCGTCAGCGCACGGCGTCGGGCCATTCGATGCGCGCAACGTAGTCCGCCACCGGGCCGCCGGGCACGCCCCAGTTGCTCGACCAGATGACCTGCGAGCCGTCCGGCGATGGCGAGGCATGGATCTCGCTGTCATAGTCGGACCGGTCGTTGTAGGTGTGCACGATGCGCCGCAGTTCGCCGCTTCCGTCGGTGCGCAGTGCGACGATCTCTCGGTAGAAGGGCGCCCAGTCCGGCGCCTCCGCAACCTTGTCGTAGGTGCCCTCGTAGCTGAGGAAGACCCAGCCGGGGCGCCCGATGTTGCGCACCGAGGCGTGCGACGCATAGCCGGGCGGGGTGAGGTCGGTGACATGGCCGTCCTCCAAGCGCCGCTTGATCACGTGCCACTTGTCCGGGTCGGCCTTGCTGATGCCGATGTAGACGTCCCGGCCGTCCGCGTCGATCGCCATGTCGCCATGCCCGGGCCGGTGATGTTCCGGCCAGAGCTGGACCTGTCTCCCGTCGACGGTAAAGACATGCACCGTCTCCGTGCGCGTTGGCAGGGTCTGGAAGCACATGATGAACCGACCCGTGGCGGAGATGCCGCAATAGCCGTTGTCGCCGGGCAGGGCGGAGACGGCGATGTCCGGGAATTTCCGGCGCTCTTCGAGATCGTAGGCAAAGGCAACGAGCGCGCCGGACTTGTTGCGGGCGCCGAGGACGAGGCGGCGGCCGTCTGCCGAAATGTTGCCCTTGTAGGGGCCGAAGGAAAGGTCCCAATAGCCGTCCGGCCAGTAGACCACACGATGCTCGTCCTTTTGCGGCGACCAGAGGGTCACACGGTCGTCGTAGACGCAGACCATCTCTTGTGCCCGCGTCGGATGCCACTTGCAGTCCTCGTCCATGGGGCGGTGAAACAGCGGCTCGTACGTGCGACCGTCGAGGAAGCACATGCCCGAGCATCCGTTGGTGATCGCGAGCAGACTCTGGTCCGCGTTCCACGCCTGCGTGCTCGAATAGCGGTGCCGGCAAAGCGCAGCGTCGCAGGCCATGGTCCTGCCCATCCGGCCGCCGGGATCGGTGACGCGCGTGAAGGAGGTACCGAACACGGGGTCGCGAACGGTCTCGAGATAGCGCGGCCGGGGCATCGCCGGCGTCGAGACGACGACAGGACGGGAGGGAAAGGCGGCGCTCCCGGCAAGAGGCAGGACCTCGGTCGCCCGGCCGGCGAGGCCGACCGGCAACAGTACGAGAACGCACAGAAGGATGCCACGCACGTGGGCCGACGTACTGCCGGGATCGGGCCTGCCGTCTGGTTCGCGGGATTGGCGTCGCATCACCCTTCGCCCTGAGGATTGTGCGCGTCAGGGTGGAATTGGCAGCACCGGCCGGTCAATTGCCCGAAAGGAAAGTTCAGGGGGAGCATTCGGCAGGGTGGACCGCGAGCCGGTGTCCGCCCCTTTCGCCGGACGGGACAGGGTTCGAGCCCGCCGACGCCCGCCCCGCCTTCGTCGCACGATCGATGCGCTCAGGTGGACGGACCTCTCGGCCCGCTTGCGGTGAGAGGACGCGGCCGTCGGCTGGATTTACTTCGGACATCTACCCTTTTGCGCCCTGTACACGTCGAAAACCTCGCTGTTTCATCGTCAGGTGCGGCCGATCTGCGTATTCCGGTGCCGCTGGCGAGGGAGGACAAGATGAAGGTCGTCATCCAGTGCGGAGGCCTTGGCACGAGGCTGCGTCCCTATACCATGGTGCTTCCGAAGCCTCTCATGCCGGTCAAGTCGAAGCCGGTCCTCGAACTCCTCCTGCAATGGCTGCGGCGCAACGACTTCACCGACGCCTACATCACCACCGGCTACCTCGGGCATCTCATCCGCAGTTTCTGCGGCGACGGCCACCAGTGGGGGATGAATATCAGCTATACCAGCGAGAAGGAGCCGCTCGGCACCATCGGCCCGCTGACCATGCTGCGCGAGGAGCTCGACGCCACTTTCCTCGTCATCAATGGCGACGTGCTGACGGACCTCAGCCTCGGCGCCTTCACCCAGGTTCACCGCGAGCAGGGGGCGCTCGTCACCGTGGCCGCATCGGTACGCAAGACCAAGCTCGACTTCGGCGTCATCGAACAGACCAACGGACGCATCGTCGGCTTCAAGGAGAAGCCTTCGCTCACCAACATGATGAGCATGGGCGTCTACTGCATGGAGCCGCGCGTGCTGGACTACATCCCGGCCGGCGTGCCCTTCGGCTTCGACGACCTCATTCATACGCTTCTTGCCCGCGGCCTACCGGCCCACACCTTCGCGCATGATGGCCTGTGGCTCGATATCGGGCGGATCGAGGACTTCCAGATCGCGCAGGAACTCGCCTGGGACGACCAGTTGCCGGCCTTCGAGGTCGTGGCGGCCGCCTGAGCGGCTGCCACAGCCAGCGTCGACATGGCTCGGGGTTTTGGGGGCTGACGATGTTGCTCGTATCGGAACCCGTTCTTTGCACCGAGGAGACCTCAGCGCTGTCGGAGGTCATCGAGAGCGGCTGGATCACCATGGGGCCGCGGGTGCGCGCCTTCGAGGAAGCCTTCGCCGCGGCGCACGGCCTGTCCGACTGCATCGCTGTGAGCTCATGCACGGCGGCGCTGCATCTCATCCTCCTCGCCGCCGGGATCGGCCCCGGCGACGAGGTGCTGGTGCCCTCGCTCACCTTTGCCGCCACGGCCAACAGCGTGATGTACGTGGGGGCGAAACCGGTCTTCGTCGATATCGAATCCCTCGATGTGCCGCTCATCTCGCCCGCGCGCGCCGAACAGCTCTGCAGCGCCAGGACGAGGGCGGTGATCCTCGTCCATTATGCAGGAGCGCTGGCGGACAGGGCCGCCTGGCGTGCCCTGGCCAATCGGCACGGCCTGCTGCTCGTCGAGGATTCGGCCCATGCGGTCGGCGTCGAGGGACCCGGCACCATCGGCGACGCGGCAGCCTTCAGCTTCTACGGCAACAAGAACATGACGACCGGCGAGGGCGGCGTCGTCACGGCGCGTGATCCGGCACTGCTCGAGCGGGTGCGGCTGCTGCGCGGCCACGGCATGACGAGTGGCACCTTCGCGCGTCTCAACAGCCGCACGCCGCACTATGACGTGACGCTGCTCGGCTTCAACTACCGGATGGACGAATTGAGAGCCGCCGTCGGCCTCGTCCAGCTCGCTCACCTGCCGGCGTGGAACGCCAGCCGTCGTGCCTTCAGCAGGCTCTACCGTCGGCTGCTTGACCGCGTCTGCCCGGACGTGCGCGTGCCCTTCTCGGACGAGCGGGCGTCGTCGCACCACATCATGCCGGCCCTCCTGCCGGCCGCAGCCGATCGCGACCTCGTCATCGAGCGGCTGCGGGACGCGGGCATCCAGACGACCATCCACTATCGGCCGGTGCATCACCTCACCCTCTACCGAGAGCGGCCGGATATCGGGCCGCTGCCGGTGACCGAGGAATTCGCCAGCCGCGAACTGACGCTGCCCCTGCATCCCAAGATGACGGCCGCGGATGTCGAGCACGTGGTCAACGCGCTCGCCACCGCCCTTCGCACCTAGGGTGTAACGCTGCAACGGACTTGGCGAGGCGCACATGACGACCAACCGGAGGCGGGCCTATCATGCCGGGCTGGCACGCCTGTTCGACATCAGCTTCGCTACGATCGGCCTCGCGGTGCTGAGCCCGGTAATCGCGCTCGTCAGCATCGCCATCGTCGCCGAGACGGGCAGGCCGGTCCTGTTCGCGCAGACCCGGCTCGGCGTTGGCGGCCGCCATTTCCGGATGCTCAAGTTCCGCAAATTCCGTCCGGACACGCGCAACGCAGGCTTGCCGCTGACGATGAAGGGCGATGACCGCATGTCGCGCGTCGGGCGTTTCCTCGCCCTCAGCAAGCTCGACGAACTGCCCCAGCTCGTCAACATCCTGCGCGGTGACATGGCCGTCGTCGGCCCGCGCCCGGAGAGCCTCGAGCTCGCCGACTGCTTCACCGAAGCGACCCGCCCCGTTCTCGCCTACAAGCCCGGCATCTTCGGGCCGAGCCAGTGGGCCTTCCGCAACGAAAGCGCGCTCTTTCCGCCCGACGTCGATCCCATCGCGTTCTACCGGCAGACGCTGTTCCCGGCCAAGGCGCAGCTCGACCTCGCCTATTATCCCGGACGCACGCTCGCATCCGATGTCAAGTGGATCGCTCTGTGCTGCCTCGCCATCCTTGGCTTCGGCAGCGAGCCGGAGCGCGCCATCGCGGATGCCGGCGTGACGGAAACCCCACCGCTTCACCTGCGCTAGCAGCATGCCAGTCGAGAGGCACGCCATGGAACGCCCTCCCATCATTCCATCGCAGCCGCACATACCGGACTACAAGAAGGCGAGGGTGCTGGTGACGGGCGCCGACGGCTTCATCGGCTCGCACCTCACCGAGCGGCTCGTGGAGACGGGTGCCGACGTGACCGCGCTCGCGCTCTACAATTCCTTCGACTCCGTCGGCTGGCTCGACCATCTGCCGGCGGATGTCGTGACAAGGCTCAGGATCGTGCGCGGCGACGTGCGCGACGCCGCCTTCGTGCGCCGCCTCCTCGCGGAGCAGGAAGTCGTGTTCAACCTGGCGGCGCTGATCTCGATTCCCCATTCCTATTCCGCGGCCCAGTCCTATGTGGAGACCAACGTCCTCGGCCTCATCAACATCCTCGAGGCTGCGCGCGAGCACCGCGTGCGGCGCGTCGTGCAGACCTCCACGAGCGAGGTCTACGGCACGGCGATCACGGTGCCGATCGGCGAAAGCCATCCCCTGCAGGGGCAGTCGCCCTATTCGGCCTCCAAGATCGGCGCCGACATGATGGCCGAGGCCTACGCCCGGAGCTTCGACATGCCCGTGGCCATCCTGCGCCCCTTCAACACCTTCGGCCCGCGCCAGAGCGAGCGCGCGGTCATCCCGACAGTCCTGCGCCAGATCCTCGATCCCGACGCCGCGACCGTGCGTGTCGGCGATACCTCGACGAGCCGCGACTTCACCTACGTGGAGGATACGGTGGCGGCTTTCCTCGCCATCGGCTGTGCGCCGGACATCGAATTCGGGCGGCCGTACAACGCCGGCAGCGGCAAAGGCATCGCCATCGGTGAACTGGTCGATCTTCTCATGGCGCTGACGGACCGGCAAAAGCCCGTCGAGCAGGACACGAACCGGCTGCGCCCCGCCAATTCGGAGGTACGCGTCCTCCTGGCGGACAGCACGCGCTTCATGAAGGCAACCGGCTGGCGCCCGAAGGTGGAATTGCGCGAGGGGCTCGTGCGTACCATCGCCTTCTGGCGCGAGCGTTTTGCCCGCAATGCCGTCCGCAGGGACAGGTCACATGTCACGTAAGGCCGGGCAATCCTGCTTCAACCGGCCCGCTCCGAAAGCCTCATCATGCCCGCAGGGACAGGAGGTGCCATTGCGGTACTATTTCCATCTGTCGACAGGGCGCGAGATCGTGCTGGACGACTGCGGTCTCGAGCGGTCGGACCTCGATGAGGTTCGCACCGAGGTCATGCAGGCCATCGAAGAGTTGCGCGACGAGAATCCGTTCGCGAACTGGGACGGGTGGCGGTTCGACATCACCGACGCCACCGGCAGCAGGCTCTTTTCGGTCTTCCTCACGAGCCCCCTGCACTGACATCATTGCTGCGGCTGGTGCGTATCGGCGGCGGCCGGCCCAGAAGACCAGCCGATAGCCGCCACCGCAATCTTAGCTCGAATGGACGGCGCTCGTCGTCGGCCCCGCGCTCGCCTTGCGCCTTGCGCCGGGCCGGGCGCCGCAGCGCAGGCGCGGGGCCCATCCCCGGTTTCGGACGCAGCGGTCAAGCGCGACAGCGCCAGGGTCGATGCACCACTCCTCACCCGCCCGGATCCTCGGTGCGGACGAGCCGTAGCGCGTTCGGCGATTACCGTTTCTCGGTGCCGATGGCGATGCGTTTCGCCTTGCTTGCGGCTTTCTCGCTCTTCGGCAGCGTCACCGTGAGCACGCCGTTCCGGAAGCTCGCGCTCACCTTGTCGTCCTCGATCTCGTAACCGAGCCGGATGCGGCGCTCGAAACGACCGTAGAAGCGCTCCGAGAACCGGCGATCCTTGTCCTCGGTTTCGGCCTTCTTTTCTCCCCGCAGCGTCAGGGTATCGTCATCGAGGAGCACCTCGACGTCCTGCTCCTCGAGGCCGGGCAACTCTGCCACGACACGGATCTCCTTGTCGTCGTCGCTGACCTCGATGCTCGGCCAGGCGGCGGAGAATCCGGCGAGGCGGCCGGGCCCGTCGCGGAAGGGCCTCTCGAAGCCCCGGAAGACGTCGTCGAACAGCCGGTTCACCTCGCGATGAAGGGCGAGGAAGGGGTCGCGCTCCCGATAGGCGACGGGGGCGGTTTCGTCGTTTCGACCCCAGGGGATGAGATCGCGAATGGTCATGAGTCTCCTCCATTGCTCGGGATGAAGCGGCTCCGAAGCGGAGCGCCGGCTTGGCGCGGCAGAAGCCGGAGGAGAGCGGTCGAGCGCGACCCGTTCTCCATGCCCTCGACAAGCGGCATGGAGCAGCGGGCGCTGCGGAGCGGACCCGCGGTCCGCCGGCCCCTGTCGCGGCAACCGGCATCATTGATCTAGGTGGAGACCGGCGGGCTTCAAGAGGCCCGCTCATGGCTTGGGAACGAAGCTGTGCCGCACCACGAGCCGGGCTTCGATGCGCTCGCTGATAAGGGGGCCTGTCGGGCGCCGCTGGCGCGCATCGAGCACGGCGACGGCCCGGCCGGCCATCAGCTCCGCGTCCTGGCGGAAGGTCGTCAGCCGATAGGCGAGCCAGTCGGCTTGGGGTATGTCGTCGAAGCCGATCACGGCGACATCGCCGGGCACGGCGAGGGCAAGATCAGTACGCGCCGCATCCGTGACGCCGAGCGCGACGAGGTCATTGACGCAGAAGATCGCTCGCGGCCGCGGCTGTCCGGCGAGCAGGGCGCGGCCGGCGGCAAGGCCCCCGGCATAGTCCGTGTCGGTCCCGCGTGCGACGGCGACCCTGGCGCCGAGGCGGGCGGCCTCGTCGCAGAACGCCTGTTCACGCTCGACGATGCTCGGTGTCGCCGATCGCGAGCCGGCGAGACCGAGCCGCGTGAAGCCGCGCGCCACGAAGAGGCGGGCCGCGAGGCGCGCGGCGGCGCTATTGTCCACCATCACGTGATCCGTTTCCGGCTCGGAGCGACCGATGACGACGAGGGGCTGCCCGTTGCGCCGGGCGAGATCGACGAAGGAGGCCGGCGGCGAGCCGGAGAGGATGATGGTCGCTTCGGCGCGATGGCCGAAGAGCGTCTGCTGGGCTGCGGCGAGTTCGTCCTTCGTCTCGCCCGTGTTGATGAGCAGCGGCACGCTGCCGCGCCGGATGAGCGCCTTGGCGAGCGCGGCGGTGAGATCGGCTCGGAACCCGACTTCTGGCTTGGTCGCGACGATGCCGACGAGGCGGCTGTGGTTGGCGAGAAGGCCGCGTGCAAGGTCGTTGACCTGATAGCCGAGCTCGGCGGCGGCCTTGATCACCTTCTTGCGCGTTTCCTCCGCGATGCTGGCGCCGGGCGTGAAGGCGCGCGAGACAGCCGAGCGCGACACGCCGGCGCGGTGCGCCACGTCCTGGGCGCTGACGAAGCGCGGCTTGCCGGTCGTTCGGATCCTGGCGGCGGTGTCGTCCACGGTCATGCGGCTTTTGCTTCAGTGGCCGACGCGCGACAGCACGTCCGCCTTGAGGAAACGTTCCACCACCAGCATGAAGGCGATGGAGGGCACGAGCAGCAGCAGCGCCGTGATCGAGGCGATCTGGTAGTTGCCGCCGGCGCCTGCCGTATAGAGCAGAAGCGGCAACAGGTTGACATCCGGCGCGCCGACGAAGAACGAGCCGGTGAATTCGTCGAGGGATTCGAGGAAGACGAAGATGGCGCTCGCCATCAGCCCCGGGGCGGCGAGCGGCAGGGTGACGTCGCGGAAGGCGCGCAGCGCGCTCGCGCCGATGGAGCGGGCGGCCTCCTCCAGCTCCCGGTCGACCGCCGAGAAGGCGGCGGTGGCGATCCACACCGCATAGACGAGCCCGTGCGTGACGTGGACGAGGACGACGCCGGGAATGGTGCCGTTGAGACCGAGTCCGTAGAACAGCCGCGCGATGTTGACGTAGACGGGCAGGTTCGGGAACGCCTGCGGGATGAGGAAGGCGATCAGGATGAGGCTGCGCAGCGGCAGCTTGAGCCGCGCCAGCGCATAGCCCGCCGGCACGGCGAGCGCGAGCGCCGCGATCACCGTCAGGGTTGCGACGAAGACGCTGTTCGCCAGGGATTCCATGGCATTGCCGCGCGGCGAGAAGACACGCTGCCAGTAGCTGAAGCCGTATTCCAGCGGCAGCGCGTGCGGGAAGTACCAGCGCTCCGCCACCGTCCACAAGACGAGATTGGTGAGCGGCCCGAAGATGATGAAGGCGAGAAGGCCGAGGACCAGCCCGCGCGGCAGCCACCAGAGGTCGATCCGCGGCAGCCGGCGGCCGGTGGCCGGTGTCGTCGTCGCGAGGCTCGTCATGCCCGGCTCCTCACGTTGTGCCTGAGGTAGATCCAGGCAATGCTCGCCGTGATGAGCAGCGAGATGAGGCCGAGCGCATTGGCGACGCCGTAGTCGCGATAGGCGTTGAGGCGGAAGGCGATGTCGGCGGTGATCATGGTCGGCGACTGGGCGTTGATCATGAGCGGCACCGACAATACCGACATCATGGTGACGAAGGACAGGACGAGCCCGACGATGAGCGTCGTCGCCACCTGCGGCACGACGATCTCGATGAGGATGCGCAGGCGCGAAGCACCGAGGTTGCGCGCCGCCTCGATGGTGCCGCGGTCGAGCGAGGCCATGGCGCCGGAGACGAGCAGGGCCACGAAGGGCGCCTGCTTCCAGACGAAGGCGATGACGATGCCGCGCCAGTCGAGGAAGCTCGTCGTCTCGAGCGGCGTCAGGATACCGAGGGAGACGAGCGTGTTGTTCATCATGCCGTTCTTGGCGAGGAAGGTTCGCAGCACCTGGCCGACGACGATGAAGGGGATGAACAGCGGCCAGCGGTAGAGCCAGCGCAGGACGGCGACGGCGTGCGGGTTCTCGCCGAGCGTGAGATAGCCGCCGATGGCGATGGCGACGAGGCCGATGATCGCCGTCGACAGGCTGACGATGACGACCGTGAACAGGATGTCCTGGCTGTAGAGGGCGAAGGCCTTGTCGAAATTGCCGAGCCCGTAGCGGCCCTCGACCTCGAAGGCGCCGACGACCGAGGCGCCGAGCGGCACGATGAAGAGCAGCGTGATCGTGGCCAGCGCCGGCAGGACGAGGATGAGGCCGAGGAGGCGTTTCGACATGGGGTGATCCGGTTATGCCGGGAACATTGTAGTGGAACGGTGCCGCCCCTCCCCCCTTATGGGGGAGGGGGGCAGCAGGCAGGAGGTCGTGCTCCTGCGTCGCGACGCCCACCCCCGGCCCTTCCCCCACAAGGGGAGAGGGGCGAATGGCGCCCGGCTGTTCCGCCGGGCGCCAATGGCCCGCTCAGTTCGAGACCTGCCGCTCGTAGGCCTCGAGGATCGCGTTGTTGTAGGGCGCGATCGGGAAAGGCTTGCCGTTCTTGGCGAGGTCCTCCGGAGTGATGTCCTTGAACAGCTTGTTCCAGGTCGCGTCGTCGAGCTCGGCCTGGACGTGCTGGGCGTCGATGCCGGGATACCAGTTGAAGCGCTTGACGATGCCCTCGGCCTGTACCTTCGGGCTCGTCGCCATGGCGACGAACTTCTCGGCAAGCTCCCGGTTCGGACTCTTCGCCGGCACCACGTAATGCATCGGCTGGCCGGGCATGCCGGGCTCGGGCAGGATGAGCTTGAGGTCCGGCGGCAGGCGCCCGTCCGCCTGCCAGGAATAGAACATGTCGACCCACACCGGGCCCATGGCGATTTCGCCGCGGCTCAGGAGGTCGAGCGTGCCGGCGTTGCCGGGCGTGAGGGTCGCGTGGCGCGTGAAGTCCTTGAGGCTGGCAAGCGCCTTGTCCCACTTCTTCGTCTCGGCTTCTTCGAAGGGGCCGTTCTGCAGCTTGCCGGCGTCGCCCTCGCCGAAGGCGTAGATCCAGCCCATGACGAAGCTGACACCGGAGGCGCCGCCCTTGATGCCGTTGTAGCCGAACTGCTTGGGGTTCGCCTTGGCCCATTCCGCGAGCTCAGCATAGCTCTTCGGCGGGTTGGCGAGAAGATTGGGGTTGTAGGCGAGCGCCGTCTGGCTGTTGAACATCGGCATGACATAACCGCTCACCCTGGTGCCGAGCGCCATGTCGGCATTGCCGCGGGTGACGAGCTTGCCGCTCGGGATCTTGTCGCGATAGGCCTCGAGATAGCCCGCCTCCACCATGGGGCCGGCGAACTTCTCGTGCACGACGGCGACGTCGACGTCCCATTTGGCGCTGCCGGCCTTGGCCTGGGCCTCGAAGCGCTCGAGGATCTTCTGCGAGCCGGCATCGCCGGGCCCGGTACCGACCACGCGCACCTTGGCGCCGGGATTTTCCTTTTCGAACAGCGGGCCGAGATATTCACTCACATATTCGACCATGTTCTGGTCGCCGGCGGTGACCACCGTCAGCTCGGCTGCCGCGGCCGGCGTGGCCGCCAAGCCGAGGGCGAGAGCCGCATTGAACAACGTTTTCATCGTTCGGTCTCCGTTATGGCGGGCGCGGGGCCCTGTGTCAGGCTCCGGCCAGTTCGCTAGCCTTGTCTGTCTTGTGTCCGGCAAACTCGGCCGCGGCCGGTTCGGCGCCGGGCGGGTTGAACAGGAAGAGCGCCTCAGGCGGCACGCACACCTTCACGGCCGCGTCCGGGGCGAAGGCCTGCGGCGCGTCGGCGAGAACGGTGTCGGGGCCGACGGCGACGGCGTGGCGCCAGTGGCCGCCGGGATAGCTCGCGCTCTCGATGCGGCCGGGTAGAACCAGCGTGCCCTCCGGGACATGCGCGGCATCGCCTGCCGGCACGAGCTTGGCCGCCTCGGCGCGGAAGCGGGCGACGACAGGTCCGTCGGCGAGCGGCCGCCCCGAGAGTGGCACGGCACAGGGCTCGTTCGTCGGTCCGGCCGTGATGGCGAAGCGGTCGCCCGCGACGGTTCCGACAAGGCCGATGCTGTTCTCCGCACCCATGAAGGCGGCGACAAAGGACGAGACGGGCCGGTTGTAGACCTCCTCCGGCGTGCCGGCCTGAGCGATGCGGCCGCTGTCAAGGATGACGATGCGGTCGGCCATCACCATCGCCTCCTCGCGATCGTGCGTGACATGGATTGCGGTGATGCCGAGCCGGCGCTGCAGGGCGCGGATCTCGTGCCGCACGGAGAGGCGGATGCGGGCGTCGAGGTTCGACAGCGGCTCGTCGAGCAGCAGGATCTCGGGATCGATGGCGAGCGCCCGGCCGAGGGCAACGCGCTGGCGCTGGCCGCCCGAGAGCTCGGCCGGCTTGCGGCGCGCAAGGCCGGTGAGACCGAGCAGCGCCTCCATCTCCGCGACACGCCGGGCGATCGCCTCGGCCGGCTGGTGACGCAGCTTGAGGCCATAGCCGATGTTCTGTGCCACGGTCATGTGCGGCCACAGGGCATAGGACTGGAAGACGAGAGCCATGCCCCGCTTGTCCGGCGGCAGGCGCGTCACGTCGCGGCCCGCGACGGAGACGGTTCCCGCCGAGGGCATCACAAAGCCTGCGATGGTCCGGAGCAAGGTGGTCTTGCCGCAGCCCGAGGAGCCGAGCAGGGCGACGAATTCCCCCTTGGCGATGGCGAGGTCGATGCCGTCGAGCACCGTTGTCGCGCCATAGGCGACGCTCGCCTTCTTGACCTCGAGAAACGGCGCCAGTGTCATCGAGCCCCCCGTTGCACAGGTGTGCATCGCGGAACGGCGATGCCCTGCAAGCCAGGTCGGGACATAGGTCCCATTCATAACATCCCGATGACGGTTTGGGCAGACCGGTTGCGGCGTTGCCGCCCCCTTGAGCAGGACGCTTTCTTCCCCCGGGAGCGGTTCTTGTGGGATTGTGAATGAGCGGGTGGGCCGCCTCTCCGCTCGCCATGGCCGGCCTTATCCCGGCCATCCACGATTTCGAGGCCCGCGTCAGGCGCGGGTATGACGGCGCAACGGGTTTGAGACGGTTTCACACGCACGGTCAACGGTTTGAAGCGAGGTGGAAGGCGTCGCGAGGGTTGGCCGTGCCGTCGCGGCTTGATCGGACCGGCGTCCGGGGCGACACTTCACGAAAAAATCGAACAGACATATGGGGAGGAGCGCAGCCATGAGGCAGGAGCAGGCCGCCCATATCGACGAGGTCGTGCGGGTCGCCGTCGGCGAGCGGACAGCGCGCGATGCGGTGATTCAGGAGTCGTGGCGGCGGTGCGTGGACGAGCACAAGCTCGATCCCGTCGTGCTGCGCGATGCGCAGATCCTGCCCCAGGCGCAACTGCGCGAGCATCGCGACGCCATGGACGAGTTCCTGCACACCGCGCGCGTGGGGCTCGAGACGCTCTATCGGCAGGTCTGCGGCCTCGGTTATGTGCTGCTTCTCACCGATGCCAAGGGGGTCACAGTCGATTTCATCGGCGATCCCACCTTCAACGACCAGTTGCACCGGGCCGGGCTCTATCTGGGCGCCGACTGGGCCGAGACGCATATGGGTACCTGCGCCGTCGGCACCTGCATCGCCACCGGCGAGGCGCTGACGGTGCACCAAAGCGACCATTTCGACGCGACGCACATTCCACTCACCTGCACTGCCGCCCCAATCTTCGATTCAGGCGGCACGCTCGCAGGCGTTCTCGACATCTCGGCACTGAAGTCGCCGGAGCCGAAACAAAGCCAATACCTCGCGCTCCAACTCGTCAAATCCTATGCTCACAAGATCGAGAACGCCAACCTCCTCAACAATTTCCGCAGCGAGTGGATCCTCAAGCTGGCGGCGAGCCAGGAATTCGCCGACGTCGATCCCGACTGCGTGCTGGCGATCGATGCGGGCGGGCGCATCATCGGCTTCAACGACCGCGCGCGCCGCCTCCTGCTGCGCGAAGCCGCCTTGCGCTCGATGCGCAATCCGAACCCGCTCGGGGCGATGATCAGCGACTATCTCGACTGCCGGATCGACGACCTGCCCCTCTTCGCCCATTCGCTGCCGACGCGCCAGCGGGCGGTCCGGCTGCTGGCGAGCGGCACGACCCTCTTCGCCCAGAGCCTGCCGCCGCCGGCTCGCGCGTCGCAGCAGCCTGCGCCGGCACGGAAGGCGGCCTTGGCTCGTCCGCTCGAGACGCTCCATGGCGGCGACCCGATGATGGAGGAAGTCGTCGCCAGGGCCGCCCGGCTCGTCAACACGCAGATGAGCATCCTCATCCATGGCGAAACGGGCACCGGCAAGGAGCATCTCGCCAAGGCCATCCACGCTGCGAGCGCGCGAGCGGGAAAGCCCTTCGTCGCCGTGAACTGCGCGGCGCTGCCCGAAACGCTCATCGAGAGCGAATTGTTCGGCCACGAGCCGGGCGCCTTCACGGGCGCTGCGGCCAAGGGCAAGAAGGGCCTCGTCATCGAGGCCGACGGCGGCACGCTCTTCCTCGACGAGATCGGCGACATGCCGCTCGCGCTGCAGACCCGCCTGCTGCGCGTGCTCGCCGAGCGCGAGGTGACGCCCGTCGGCCGCACCCGGCCGGTGCCGGTTAACATCCGCGTCATCGCCGCCACGCACCGCGATCTCGTCGAGCTGGTGCGGGCCGGCGAATTCCGCGAGGACCTCTACTTCCGCCTCAACAGCGCCGTGCTCGCCCTGCCGGCGCTGCGCCAGCGCGCCGATCTCGTCTGGCTCATCGGGCACCTCATGGCCACGCACGGCGACGGCGCGCTGCCGCGGCGGCTCTCGCCCGCCGCCATGAACGCCCTTAAGGCCTATTCCTGGCCCGGCAACATCCGCGAGCTGGTCAATTGCCTCGACTATGCCCGCGCCGTCGCGACGAGCGACGTCATCGACGTTGCCGATCTGCCGCCGACCATCTTTGAGGAGGCACTGCTTCATTCCCCGGTGCCATCGCCGGCCCGCGCCGCCGTCCCGGAGGAGACGGCGCGGGCGGAGCGCCTCGTCGAGGCCTTGCGCGCGCGGCAGTGGAACGTCTCGGCGGTGGCGCGGGAATGGGGTCTCGACCGCTCCACCATCCACCGTCGCATGCGCCGCTTCGGCATCGTGCCGCCGCATAAATTGAGCTGACGGGTGCCACACCTGTTGCAGGCGGGGCGCCACAGCTGGGGCGCCGGCGCCTCACCAGTCCCGCCTGAGAGAACAGCCGGATTGTTTGTTTGCAATGACTTGGCGCTGATCGCGCCGTTGGCATCGTCCTTGCCGCATCCTTCGCAAAAGACGACAAGCGAAGGGAGGACGGCTTGGGGCCCATCGTCGGCATCATTGCCAATCCGGTCTCGGCACGCGACATCCGCCGTGTCGTCGCCAATGCGGCGAGCCTGCAGATCGCCGATCGCGCCAACATCGTGCTGCGCGTGCTCGCCGCGCTCGCCGCCTGCGGCATCGAGCAGGTGGTGATGATGCCGGAGCACGGCGGCATCCGCGGCCACGTGATGCGCGGCATCGAGCGCTCGCGCAACCAGGGCGAGACCCGCTTTCCGCATGTCACGCATCTCGACATGCCGGTCACCGGCACGGCGGAGGACAGTGCGCGTGCCGCCCGCCTCATGCACCGCGCGGGCGTCGCAGCCATCGTCGTGCTCGGCGGCGACGGCACGCACCGGGCCGTGGTCAAGGAATGCGGGCGGGTGCCGATCGCCGGCATCTCGACGGGCACCAACAACGCCTTCCCGGAGCATCGCGAGCCGACGATCACCGGCCTCGCGGCCGGCCTAGCCGCCACCGGGCGCGTGCCGGCCAGAGTCGCCTTCGCGTCCAACAAGCGCCTCGACGTCGCGGTCGGCGAGCGACCGGCGGAGATCGCGCTCGTCGACGTCGCCTTCGTCACCGACAGCTATATCGGCGCCAGGGCGCTGTGGCGCACCGAGACCTTCCGCGAGCTCTTCGTCACCTTCGCCGATCCGGAGGTGATCGGCATGGCGGCCATCGCCGGGCTGATCGAGCCGGTCGGGCGCGGGGAGGCGGGCGGCATGATGGTTTCGCTGGCGCCCGCCGCGACGGCGCGCACCGTCCTCAGCGCTCCCATCGCACCCGGCCTCGTGGTGCCCGTCGGCATCGACGACTGGCGGCGTATGCCGGCGGGCATCCCCTTCCACCCGCATCTGGCCGCCGGCTCCGTCGCTCTCGACGGCGAGCGCGAGATCTTCTTCGACGGGCGGGAGGCTGTCTCGGTGACGCTCACGGCCGATGCCTTCCGCACCGTGAACGTGCCCGCCGTCATGCAGTTCGCCGCGACGCACGGGCTCCTCAGGGCCGGGGCATCCCTGCTCGCCACGGCTCTCGCCTGAACCAACGACAACCCCAAGGGTCGACCAAAGGAGGAAATGCCGATGTCCACCAATCCCTTCCCGCTCGACAAGGCGGACCTGATGAAGGCCTACCGCACCATGCGGACCATCCGCGAATTCGAGGAGCGGCTGCATGTCGAGTTCGCCAAGGGCGACATTCCGGGCTTCGTCCACCTCTATGCGGGAGAGGAGGCCTGCGCCACCGGCATCATGATGCACCTGACCGACGTCGACCGCATCGCCTCCACGCACCGCGGCCACGGCCACTGCATCGCCAAGGGCGTCGATGTCCACGAGATGATGGCCGAGATCTACGGCAAGGCGACCGGCGCCTGCCGCGGCAAGGGCGGTTCCATGCACATCGCCGACCTCGCCAAGGGCATGATGGGGGCGAACGGCATCCTCGGCGCCGGCGCCCCGCTCGTCTGCGGCGCCGGCCTCGCGGCCAAGTTCCGCGGCGACGGCGGCGTCGGCATCACCTTCTTCGGCGATGGCGCCTCCAACCAGGGCATGGTGCTGGAGAGCATGAACCTTGCCGCCGTGTGGAACCTGCCGGTCATCTTCGTGGTCGAGAACAACGGCTATGCGGAATCGACCTCGGTCGATTACGCCACCGCCGTCGATTCCTATGTCGACCGCGCCTCCGGCTTCGGCCTGCCGGGCGTGACCGTGGACGGCACGGACTTCTTCGCCGTCTACGAGGCGGCCGGCGAGATGATCCGCCGCGCGCGCGAGGGCGGCGGGCCGGCGCTGCTCGAATGCAAGATGGTCCGCTTCTTCGGCCATTTCGAAGGCGACGCCCAGACCTACAAGGCCAAGGGCGAGAACGACTACAACCGCGAGCACCGCGACTGCCTGAAGATCTTCGCCGCGCGCGTGCGCGAGGCAGGCGTTGTCACGGCGGACGAATTCGCGGCGATCGACCGGGAGGTCGGGGCGCTCATCGAGGATGCGGTGGCTTCCGCCAAGGCCGCGCCGCTGCCGTCGGCACGCGACCTCACCACCGACGTCTACGTCGCCTACTGACGCTCGACAGCCAAGAACATCCGGAGGAAACCGTCATGGCCCGCAAGATCAGCATGAAACAGGCGATCAACGAGGCGCTCGACCTCGAGATGCGCCGCGATCCCGCCGTCATCGTCATGGGCGAGGATATCGTCGGCGGGGCCGGCAGCCCCGGCGAGGAGGATGCCTGGGGCGGCGTGCTCGGCGTCACCAAGGGGCTGCACGCCAAATATCCCGGCCGGCTGCTCGACACGCCCCTGTCGGAATCGGCCTATATCGGCGCCGCCATCGGCGCGGCCGCCTGCGGCATGCGCCCGGTGGCCGAGCTGATGTTCCTCGATTTCATGGGCGTGTGCTTCGACCAGATCCTCAACCAGGCGGCGAAGTTCAAGTACATGTTCGGCGGCAAGGCCAAGACCCCCGTCGTCATCCGGGCCATGGTGGGTGCCGGCTTCCGCGCCGCGGCCCAGCATTCGCAGATGCTGACGCCCGTCTTCACCCATGTGCCGGGGCTCAAGGTCGTGTGCCCGTCCAACGCCTATGACGCCAAGGGCCTGCTCATCCAGGCCATCCGCGACGACGATCCCGTCATCTTCTGCGAGCACAAGAACCTCTACGGCCATGAGGCCGACGTGCCGGAGGAGGCCTATGCCATCCCCTTCGGCGAGGCGGCGGTGGTGCGCGAGGGCAAGGACGTCACCATCGTCAGTTACGGGCTCACCGTGCACCGGGCGCTGGAGGCGGCCGAGCGGCTCGCCAAGGAGCGCATCGAGGCCGAGGTGATCGACCTGAGGACGCTCTCGCCCATCGACTGGGACACGGTCCTCGAGAGCGTCGAGACGACCGGCCGGCTCGTCGTCGTCGACGAGGCGAACCCGCGCTGCTCCATCGCGACGGATGTGTCCGCGCATGTGGTGCAGGAGGCCTTCGGGGCGCTGAAGGCCGCGCCGCAGATGGTGACGGCGCCGCACACGCCGGTGCCGTTCTCGCCCGTGCTCGAGGACCTCTACATCCCAACGGCGGATGCGATCACCGCCGCGGTGTCGAAGATCGCGCCGCGCGCCATGGCAGCTTGAGGGGAAGGACATGACGGATCAGCGCATCAAGCCGGTGGTGATGCCCAAGTGGGGCCTTGCCATGGAAGAGGGCAAGGTCACGGGCTGGCTGAAGCGGCCCGGCGACCGAATCGCCGTCGGCGACGAGATTGTCGAGGTCGAGACCGACAAGATCGCCGGCGTCGTCGAGGCGAGCGAGGCCGGCGTCCTGCGCCGCGCCATCGGCGAGGTCGACACGGTCTATCCGGTCAAGGCCCTCATCGGCGTCGTCGCCGATGCCGACGTGCCGGAGGCGGAGATCGACGCCTATGTGGCCGGCTATGTCACCCCTTCCGCCGACGAGGCAGGCGAGGAGGAAGCCGGCCCGACCTACGAATTCGTCGAGACGCCCGCCGGCCGGCTGTGCTATGCGCGGCGCGGGGAGGGCGCCGAGACGATCGTGCTCGTGCACGGCTTTGGCGGCGATCTCGACAACTGGCTGTTCAACATCGATGCGCTGGCGGACAAGGCGACGGTCTATGCGCTCGACCTGCCGGGCCATGGCCAGTCGGCCAAGGCGATGCCGGAGGGAGGCGTCGAGGGCCTCGCCCGCGCCCTCCTCGGCTTCATGGACGCGCTCTCGATCGAGTGCGCCCACCTCGTCGGCCATTCCATGGGCGGCGCCGTGTCGACGCTCGCGGCCAGCGCCGCGCCGGGGCGGGTGAGATCGCTGACCCTGATCGGCTCGGCCGGGCTCGGGGAGGAGATCAATGCCGACTACATCGCCGGCTTCGTCTCGGCCGCCTCCCGGCGGGAGCTGAAGCCGGTGGTGGAACAGCTCTTCGCCGATCCGTCCCTCGTCAGCCGCCAGCTCGTGGAGGACCTCCTCAGATACAAGCGCCTCGACGGCGTCTCGGCGGCGCTCGAGGCGCTGTCCGGCGCCTTCCTCGCCCACGGGCGGCAGAAGACGCTCGTCGCCTCCTCCCTTGCCGCACTCGACATCCCCGTCCTCGTCGTCTGGGGCGCGGAGGACCGCATCATCCCGGCCGCCCATGCCGAGGCGCTCAATGGCCGCGCCAAGGCCGAGGTCATCCCCGGCGCCGGGCACATGGTGCAGATGGAAAAGGCAAGCCGCGTCAACGAGCTGATCGGCGCCCATATCACCGCCTGAAGACCGCTGAGAACGCCGTAGACCTGCAACGGAGGCCGGCCCGTCGTGGCCGGCCGAGGAGAAAGCCATGCCGTTCGGACTGAAGGACAGGAGCATCATCGTGACCGGCGCCGTGCTCGGCCGGGCGTCGACGGCGCAGGATCTTGTCGGCGTGGCCTGCTTCCTTGCGTCGCCGGCCTCGGACTTCATGACCGGCCAGTCACTGCTCGTCGACGGCGGCATGGTCTTCGTCTGAGCGAGAGGCTGGCCGGTTCGCGCCATGCGGCCTTAAGTCTAGGGTCACACGGCTTGTCCGCTCGGGCCGGCGCCACTATCGTCGGTGGCAAGGGGCGGCCATAACGCCCGCACGGTGGGAGGAAGCCACATGCGCGATGCGTCGGTGGCACGCCACGTTGACCGCATCGAATCAGCCATCGCAGGCAGCGAGGCGGCGCATTCGGCCCTCGTCGCGTCCTGGCAGCGCTCCTGTGCCCTGCACCGGCTCGATCCCGCCGACGCCCGTGGTCCGCAGACGCTCACGGGTCCGGAGCTGCAGCGGGCGCGCGAACGGCTGGATCTGCTGATCCGGTCGGCGCAGGACAGCCTCGACCGCCTTTACCAGGCGGTGGGAGGCGTCGGCTGCTGCGTGCTCCTCGCCGATGCCGACGGGGTGCCCGTCGACCGGCGCGGCGCCCCCGCCGACGACGAGACCTTTCATCGCTGGGGCCTGTGGACCGGGACGGTCTGGAGCGAGGCGAGCGAGGGGACGAACGGCATCGGCACCTGCCTCGTCGAGCAGCGTCTCCTCACCATCCACCGCGACCAGCACTTCCACGCCCGCAACAGCGGCCTCAGCTGTACCACCGCCCCGATCCACGACCATGAGGGCCGGCTCGCGGCGGCGCTCGACGTGTCGTCCTGCCGCGCCGACCTCACCGAGGGCTTCGTCAACCTCATCGCCGTCGCGGTGAGCGACGCGGTGCGGCGCATCGAGGCGGAGAATTTCCGGCGCGCCTTTCCCGACGCCCGTGTGCTCCTGGCGCCATCGCCGGAGCGTGGCGGGGGCGGACTGATCGCCGTCGACCGGCACGACCTCATCATCGGCGCGACGCGCGCCGCCCGGCTTGCCTTCGGTCTCCGCGACGACGACCTCAGGGGCTCGCTGCCGGCCGCGGATCTCCTTGCCGGCGGGCCGGGAGGACGCGAGCAGCTGGCGGATGCCGAGCGCGGCGTCATCCAGCGCGCGCTGGCACGCTCGCACGGCAATGTCTCGGCGGCGGCCGCCTCGCTCGGCATGAGCCGCGCCACCTTCTACCGGGCACTGAAGCGGCTGCGCCTCGACGCCGCCCACTGATCCCGACCCGAAAATCTCCCGCCGAACTGTCTCAGTTCTGAAACACTCGCCGGCCGGCAGGCGTGCGGGAGCGGCTGACGGCCTCCGGTCCGGGGGGCAAGCTTCCTCACCGGCTCGCAGCAGCCTTCTCGCAGAGCCTTGGGAGGAAAGAGAATGAACAAGGTCGATGTCTCGCGCACCGCGCGCTCGCCGTTCGCCGCCCGCTACGGAAATTTCATCAACGGCACCTGGGTCGAACCGAAGGCCGGCCGCTATTTCCAGAACACCTCGCCGGTGAACGGGCAGCCGCTCTGCGACATCGCCCGCTCGGACGCGGCGGATATCGAGGCCGCGCTCGACGCCGCCCATGCCGCCAAGGGCGCCTGGGGGCGCACCAGCGCTGCCGAGCGCGCCGCCGTCCTCAATGCCATCGCGCAGCGCATGGAGGATAACCTCGACTTCCTCGCGCGGGCGGAGACCTGGGACAACGGCAAGCCGATCCGCGAGACGACGGCGGCGGACATTCCGCTCGCCATCGACCATTTCCGGTATTTCGCCGGCGTCGTCCGCGCCCAGGAGGGCTCGATCGGCGAGATCGACCATGACACGGTGGCCTATCACTTCCACGAGCCCCTCGGCGTCGTCGGCCAGATCATCCCGTGGAACTTCCCCATCCTGATGGCGGCGTGGAAGCTCGCGCCGGCGCTTGCGGCCGGCAATTGCGTGGTGCTGAAGCCGGCGGAGCAGACGCCGGCCTCCATTCTCGTCTGGGCCGAACTCGTCGGCGACCTTTTGCCGCCGGGCGTGCTCAATATCGTCAACGGCTTCGGCCTCGAGGCCGGAAAGCCGCTCGCCTCGAGCCCGCGTATCGCCAAGATTGCCTTCACCGGCGAGACCACGACCGGCCGGCTCATCATGCAATATGCCAGCCAGAACCTCATCCCCGTCACGCTCGAGCTCGGCGGCAAGTCGCCGAACATCTTCTTCAAGGACGTGCTCGCCGAGGACGACGACTTCCTGGACAAGGCGGTCGAGGGCTTCGTCATGTTCGCGCTCAACCAGGGCGAGGTCTGCACCTGCCCGAGCCGCGCGCTCATCCACGAGGCGATTTATGACCGTTTCATGGAAAAGGCGCTCGCGCGCGTCGCCGCGATCGTGCAGGGCGATCCGCTCGACCCGGCGACGATGATCGGTGCGCAGGCCTCCGGGGAGCAACTCGAGAAGATCCTGTCCTACATCGACATCGGCCGGCAGGAGGGTGCCGAGGTATTGGCTGGCGGGGAGCGCAACGCGCTGCCCGGCGACCTCGCCGGCGGCTATTACGTCAAGCCCACGGTCTTCCGCGGCCACAACCGCATGCGCATCTTCCAGGAGGAGATCTTCGGCCCGGTCGTCTCCGTCACCACCTTCCGGGACGACGAGGAGGCGCTGTCGATCGCCAACGACACGCTCTACGGCCTCGGCGCCGGCATCTGGACGCGCGACATGAACCGTGCCTATCGCTTCGGCCGCAGCATCGAGGCCGGGCGCGTGTGGACCAACTGCTACCACGCCTATCCGGCTCACGCCGCCTTCGGTGGCTACAAGCAGTCCGGCATCGGGCGCGAGACGCACAAGATGATGCTCGATCATTACCAGCAGACCAAGAACATGCTGGTGAGCTACAGCCCGAAGAAGCTCGGCTTCTTCTGATACCGACAGGGAAGGGCGGGTCCGACCCGCCCTTCCGCAGCGATGCAGGGTGCTACCCATGGACATGGCGGAGGAAAAGGGCACGTCGCGCGTCACGGCGACGGCCGCGGCGCTTGCCTTCATCGCGGAACTCGTCGCCGAGCACGGTCCGGTCCTCTTCCACCAGTCCGGCGGCTGCTGCGACGGCTCCTCACCCATGTGCTACCGGCGGGACGAGTTCATGCTCGGGGACGGCGATGTCCTCCTCGGGCACATCGGCGGGGCGCCGTTCTATATCGGCGCGGCCCAGTACGAGGCCTGGAAGCACACCGCGCTCATCATCGACGTCGTGCCGGGGAGGGGCGGCATGTTCTCGCTCGACAACGGGCGCGAGCGCCGCTTCCTGGTCCGCTCGCGGGTCTGCGCCCTGCCGCAGGCCGTGCAGCGCTGAATCAGACCGCCCGAAGGCGCCACGCTCTACAACAACACCAGCCCCGAGCGGGTGGAGGAGGTCTTGGCGGCCGCCTTCCTGCGCTCGCCCGTCGATCTCTCGGTCAACGCCATCCTCGTCAACACCGGCGAGCGGCTCGTTCTCGTCGATGCCGGGACGGGCACCCTGCTGGGCCCGACGCCCGGGCGGCTGCCCTCGGCGCTGATGGCCTCCGACTATTCGCCCGAACGGGTCGACGACGTCGTCCTCACCCATGTCCATACGGACCATTCGGGTGGCCTCGTCGTCGATGGGGGCAGGTCTTCCCCAATGCCACCGTCCACGCCCACCGCCGCGACATCGACTACTGGCTGAGCGAGGCCAATCGCGTCGCGGCGCCGGCGAACAAGAAGGAGCTCTTCGAGGGCGCCGTCGCCTCGCGGGAGCCCTACCGCAAGGCGGGCCGTCTCGTCCCCTTCGACGACAACGCCGAGCGCCATCGGGTCGTTCCGGCATGGCCGGAAGGCCCCTCACTGTTGCATTCGGGCCATCGATGCTATAAGGCCGGACGACCTTTTGCAGGTTTCATCTGCTGGTTGGGGAGGACGCCATGTCTCACGACGCCCTCTTCCAATTGGGGATGGGCTCAGTCGGACTGGATGCCACCCAAACGGAAGAACCTTTTGGGGCGCGCGCCAAGAAGGCGCACGCGACGGCGCCATGCGCCACGGATCGGGGCATCTGTCCTGATGCGGTGAAATGGCCGCCCGCACGAACAGCGGACAGAAAGACACGCGAACGGGGCAACAGCGCCAAAGCGCTTTTCCCCGCGGCGGGTCTTGCGGCCTGCCAGGCATAGCCGTTCCCCGCCCATAACAGTCGTTCCGCGCACCGGCACCGATGGCCATGCGGCCACCGGATGGTCTCGCGCCAGACGGCATTTCAGCGCTGCGGCCGGGGGCCGCGGCGCGCCAACCATCAACCCGGACGGGCAAGACATCTTGAAGCTGCAGACGCCCTATTACCTCATCGACAAGAGCGCGCTCATGCGCAACCTGCGCGTGATCGAGCGCGTGCGCGAACATTCCGGCGCGAAGGCGCTGCTGGCGCTCAAGTGCTTCGCCACCTGGTCCGTCTTCGACCTCATGCGCGAGTACATGGACGGCACCACCTCCTCCTCGCTCTTCGAGGTCCGGCTCGGGCGCGAGACTTTCGGCGGCGAGACGCATGCCTACAGCGTGGCCTTCGCCGATCACGAGATCGACGCCGTCGTGGCGAATGCCGACAAGATCATCTTCAACTCGATCGGCCAGCTGGAGCGCTTCGCCGATCGCGCCGGCGCGCTGGCGCGCGGGCTGCGCCTCAACCCCGGCGTCAGTTCGTCGGACTTCGACCTCGCCGACCCCGCCCGCCCGTTCAGCCGGCTGGGGGAATGGGACCCCGAGAAGATCGCAGCCGTCGTCGACGGGCTCGATGGCTTCATGATCCACAACAACTGCGAGAACGCCGATTTCGGCCTTTTCGACCGGATGCTCGGGCAGATCGAGGACAGGTTCGGGGCCTTTCTCTCCAAGGTCGATTGGGTCAGCCTCGGCGGCGGCATCCATTTCACGGGCGAGGGGTACCCGCTCGAATTGTTCTGCGAACGGTTGAAGGCCTTCTCGCAGCGCTTCGGCGTCCAGGTCTATCTGGAACCGGGCGAGGCGGCGGTGACGAGGAGCACCACGCTCGAGGTGACGGTGCTCGACACGCTCCACAACGGCAAGGACCTTGCCATCGTCGACAGTTCGACGGAGGCGCACATGCTCGACCTGCTGATCTATCGGCAGAGCGCCAAGGTCAGCCCCGACCGGGGCCCGCACCGCTATCTGGTCTGCGGCAAGTCGTGCCTCGCCGGCGACATCTTCGGTGAGTTTTCCTTCGAGGCTCCGCTGAAGCCGGGCGACCGCATCTCCATCAACGATGCGGCCGGCTACACGATGGTCAAGAAGAACTGGTTCAACGGCGTCCACATGCCGTCCATCGTCGTGCGTGAACTCGACGGCAGCCTTCGTGTCGCGCGCGAATTTTCCTTCGAAGACTACAAGTCGAGCCTGTCCTGAGGCTCATGCGGAACGAAAGGAGATCCGAGCCCAAATGAAGAAGAACGTTCTGATCATCGGTGCCGGTGGCGTGGGCCAGGTCGTGGCCCACAAATGCGCGCAGCATAACGACGTCCTCGGCGATATCCATATCGCTTCGCGGACTTTCGCCAAGTGCGAGGCGATCATCCAGTCCGTCCACGAGAAGAAGAGCCTGAAGACGGCCGGCAAGCTCGTCGCCCATGCGCTCGACGCCCTTAACGTGGAGAAGACGGCAGAGCTCATCCGGGCCACGAACAGTCAGATCGTCATCAACGTGGGCTCGGCCTTCCTCAACATGTCGATCCTCACCGCGTGCATCCGCACCGGTGCGGCCTATATCGACACGGCGATCCACGAGGATCCGCTGAAGATCTGCGAGACCCCGCCGTGGTACGGCAACTACGAGTGGAAGCGGCGCGAGGAATGCGCCAAAGCCGGCGTGACGGCCGTGCTCGGCGCCGGCTTCGACCCGGGCGTCGTCAACGCCTATGCGGCGCTCGCGCGCGATGAGCATTTCGACCGCATCGACTCGATCGACATCATCGACGTGAATGCCGGCGACCACGGCCGCTACTTCGCCACCAACTTCGATCCCGAGATCAACTTCCGCGAGTTCACGGGGCAGGTGTGGTCGTGGCAGAAGGGTGAGTGGAGGTCGAACAAGATGTTCGAGGTCCGCAAGGACTGGGACCTGCCGGTGGTCGGCACACGCACGACCTACATGACCGGCCACGACGAGATCCACTCGCTCTCGCAGAACCTCGGCGTGCCGGACATCCGCTTCTGGATGGGCTTCGGCGAGCGCTACATCACCGTCTTCACCGTGCTGAAGAACCTCGGCCTTCTTTCGGAGCAGCCGATCCGCACGGCCGAGGGGCAGGAGGTCGTTCCGCTCAAGGTGGTGAAGGCCGTGCTCCCGGATCCCTCGTCGCTGGCCCCGGACTACACGGGCAAGACCTGCATCGGCGACCTCGTCAAGGGCGTCAAAAACGGCAAGCCGCGCGAGGTCTTCATCTACAACGTCTCGGACCATGCGGAGGCCTACGGCGAGGTCGGCAGCCAGGCGATCTCCTACACGGCGGGCGTGCCCCCGGTCGCGGCCGCGCTCCTCATCGCCGAGGGGACCTGGGACGTCGGCCGCATGGCCAATGTGGAGGAACTGCCGCCGCAACCCTTCCTCGGCCTTCTCGGGCGGATGGGCCTGCCGAGCCGCATCAAGGACGAGGCCGGCGACCGGCCGCTGACCTTCGATGCCGACGGCGGCGGCGTGGCGGCCAAGGTGGCCGTGCGGAGGGCGGCAGCCGGCTGACACGCATGGGCTTTTCGTCGGGCGGCGAGGCCGTCATGTCCCCGTCGCCCCGCGAAGCCGCAGGTTCGGCTTAGGTTTGCCCCTGTGCTGAAAGCTTTTGTTGGCTTTTCGCGCGTACAGTTGCGCTGACCGACGGAGCCCCCTCACGCCGCGCGCCGAGCATGCAATCCGAGCAGATCCTCAACGTCCTTTATATCGTGGCGATCGTTGCGGAGGCGATGACGGCGGCCCTTGCCGCCGGCCGGCGTTCCATGGACTGGCTGGGCGTCGCGATGCTCGGAGCCATCACCGCGCTTGGCGGCGGATCGGTACGGGACGTGCTGCTCGGCCGCCATCCGCTCACCTGGATCGAGCATCCCTCCTATCTCCTCGTCACGGCTGGGGCGGCGCTCGCCACGGTCTTCATCGCCCGCTACATGCATCACCTGCGCCACCTCTTCCTCTTCCTCGATGCGGTCGGCCTCGTCGTCTTCACCGTGATCGGCTGCAACATCGCGCTCGCGCTCGGCATGCCCTACGTCATCGTCATTGCCTCGGGCATGATCTCGGGCTGTGTCGGCGGCGTGCTGCGCGACATCCTGTGCACCGAGGTGCCGCTTCTGTTTCGCGCCGAACTCTATGCGACGGTTTCGATCCTGGCAGGCGCCCTTTACATCGGGGGCCAATATGCCGGCCTGCCGCATGCCCTCGCCATGGGAATCGCGATGCTCACGGGCCTTGCGCTGCGTCTGCTTGCGCTGCGCTATGGCTGGAGCATGCCGAAATTCGTCTATACCGAGAAGCTGCACTGATGCCGACGGCGGTGATGGCGGTTCAGCGGATGCCGGCGCGCAGGAAGGACTGCACGAAGGCGCGCTGGAAGATGAGGAAGGCGACGAGGAGCGGCGCGGCCGTCATCAGCGTGGCGGCCGAGATGATCGACCAGTCGATGCCCTGGTCGGTGGAGGAGAACACCGCGAGCCCCACAGTCAGCGGGCGTGTCTCGACCGAATTGGTGACGATGAGCGGCCACAGGAAGTTGTTCCAGTGGTGGCTCACCGAGACGAGGCCATAGGCGACGAAGACGGGTCGCGCCAGTGGTACGTAGACTCGCCAGAGCACGCCGAGGGTGGAGCAGCCCTCGACGATCGCCGCTTCCTCCAGTTCCTTCGGTACGGTCATGAAGGTCTGGCGCAGGAGGAAGATGCCGAAGGCCGAGGCCATGTAGGGCAGCGCCACCGCGCCGATGGTGTCGACGAGGCCGAGGCCGAACATCGTGCGGTAATTCTCGACGATGAGGATGTCCGGCATCACCATGAGCTGCATCAGCACCAGCGCGAACAGCACCGATTTGCCGGGAAAGGTATAGCGCGCGAAGGCATAGGCCGCGAGCGTGCAGACGAGGAACTGCCCGGCGAGGATCATGGTGACGATCGCCGTCGTGTTGAGGAGATAGCGGCCGAAGGGCGCTGCCTCCCAGGCGGCGACGAAGTTCGCGAGCGTCAGTGGCGCCAGGAGATCGAAGCGCGTGGCATAGGCCGCAGGGTGGAAGGCGGTCCACGCCGCATAGGCGAGCGGCAGGATCCAGAGGAGGCCGAGAAGCCAGGCGCCGACCGTCTCGATCGCGCCGGCAGAGCGGTCGGCGATGCTCATCGATAGTGGATCCGTCGCTCGAGGAAGAGGAACTGCACGGCGGCCAGCACGGCGAGGATGGCAAGAAGCACGGTCGTCAGCGTCGCCGCATAGGCCGAATCCCAGAAGCGGAAACCGATCTCGTAGATGTAGTAGAGCAGCAGCGCCGTGGCATTGTCTGGCCCGCCGCGGGTCATGACCACGATGTGGTCGACGAGGCGGAAGGCGCCGATGACCGCATTGACCAGCACGAACAGGGTCGTCGGCATCAGGAGCGGAAGCGTCACGCGCCGGAAGAAGGTGAAGCGGCTCGCCCCCTCGATGGCCGCGGCCTCGCGCAGGTCGTGCGGGATCGTCTGCAGGGCGGCGAGGTAGAAGATCATGAAGAAACCCGCCTCCTTCCACACCGCAACCGCGATCACGGCATTGAGGGCGGTGTCGCGCGAGCCGAGCCAGTTCGTCTGCGCCACGCCGAAGAGGCCGAGGACCTGGTCGAGCAGGCCGTAGCCGGGCGTGTAGAAGAAGAGCCAGATATTCGCGACCGCGATCATCGGCAGCACGGTGGGCGTGAAATAGGCCATCCTGAGCGCCGCCCGGCCGGGCAGGCGGGCATCGACGGCGAGCGCCATGACGAGCGCGAGGATGACCGAGAGCGGAATGGTGAGGGCCGCGTACCAGACGTTGTTCGCCATCGCCTGCCAGAAGACGGGATCGTCGAGAAGATGACGATAGTTGTCGAGGCCGATGAAGACCTCCGGCCGGTTGCCGCGCGGCGTCGTGTAGAGCGCGCCGATGAAGGTGCGCACCGCCGGCACGTGCGTGAAAGCCGCCAGCAGCACGACGGCGGGCAAGAGCAGCAGCGAGGCGTGGATCGAGGCGCGCAGACGACTCACGGGCGGGTCCGGAAAGGGCCCGCGCGGGTGAGGAAACCGCGCGGGCGAGGTCGGGTCACTGGAAGGGGCGCAGGACGCGGTCGGCCTCGGCCTGGGCGTCCTTCATGGCCTGGCCCGGCTCCTTGGCGCCGGTCAGCGCCGCCTGCAGGCCGTCGTTGAGGGCCTTGGTGACGCGCTGGTTGTCGTGGGTCGACAGTTCCGCCACCGCGACGTCGAGCTGGTCGCGGGCGACCGCCGCAGCCGGGAACTCGGCGACATATTTCTTCATCGCCTCGGTCTCCCAGGCGGCGGGCGTGACGGCGACATAGCCGGTGGCGATCGACCAGGCGGCCGCCTGCTCCGGCGCCGTCGCCCACTTGATGAAGGCGAGGGCGGCCTTGCGCTGCTCGGGCGAGGCGTTCTTGAAGACATAGAAGTTGCCGCCGCCGGTGGGCGAGCCACCGCGCACCTTGGCCGGCAGCATGGCGACGCCGAAGGGGAAGGGTGCGTTGTTGCGCACGTTGGTCAGGTTGCCGGTGGTCGTCCACATCATCGCGACCTTGCCCTCGAAGAAATCCTTCGGGGTGGTGCCCCACTCGACGATGCCTTGCGGATGCACCTTGTACTTCTTCGAAAGGTCGACCCAGAACTGCAGCGCCTCGACGACGCGCGGGTCGTCATAGGTCACCTTCGTGCCCGCCTCGTTGGCGAGGATGACGTCGTTCTGCGTCGTCAGCGCCTGGAACAGCCAGTAAGGGAAGCCCGACGACGGGATCTGCACGCCCCAGCGGGTCACGTTGCCGGAGGTGTCGCGCTTCGTCAGCTTCTCGGCGGCCGCGACCATCTCGTCCCAGGTCTTCGGCGCCACCTCCGGATCGAGCCCGGCCTCCTTGAAGGCATCCTTGTTCCAGTACTGCACGATGGTGGAGCGCTGGAAGGGGATGCCCCAGGTCTTGCCGCCGGTACGGCTGTTGAGCATGAAGCCCGGGTAGAAGCCGTCGAGCCAGGCCTTGTCGGCGTCGGACACCAGCTCCTCGAAGGGGACGATCGCGTCCTCGTCGATCAGCGTGAACATGTCCGTCGAGAGGATGACGGCGAATTCCGGCGCATTGCCGCCCTTGAGCGCGGTGACGACCTTGGTGATCGTGTCCTGGTAGCTGCCGGAATAGATCGGGTTGACCTTGATGTCCGGATTCGCGGCCGAGAAATCGGCGACCATCTTGTCGATGATCTTGGTGATGGGGCCGCCAACCGCGACCGGATAGTACATGTTGACCGTGGTCTCGGCCGAGGCCGGCGCCACGGCGAGCGCGAGCGACGCGGCAAGCGCTGCCGCCCCGCAGCGGACCTGCGTGAAGAACTTCATGCCCCTTCTCCCCGTTCGGGTGCGTTGCAGCCGTTGCCGTTCGCCTCGACGCGCCGGCCGCTGCCCGCGTCGAAGAAATGGAGATCGCCCGCCGCGCAGCTGACGCCGACGACCTCGCCGATCCGATGGCGCGCATGCCCGTCGGTGCGGGCAATGAGCTTCGCCCCGGCGGCGTCGAGGGTCAGCAACGTATCGGCGCCGAGATATTCGATGGCCTCGATCGAAGCCGCGAGCCCGCGCCCGGGGGCGCCGACCCGCAGCCGCTCCGGCCGGACGCCGATGCTGCCGCCAGCGGCGGCAGGGACACCGGGCAGGAGGCCGGCACCGATGGCGGCGGGCAGCAGGTTCATCGGCGGCGTGCCGAGGAAGCGGGCGGCAAAGCCGCTCGCCGGGCAATCGTAGAGCTCGGCGGGCGTGCCCTGCTGCTCGATGCGCCCCTCGCGCATCAGCACGACCCGGTCGGACATCGTCATGGCCTCGACCTGATCGTGCGTGACATAGATCATCGTCATGCCGAGCCGCCGCTGCAGGCTGCGGATCTCGGCGCGCATCTCCTGGCGCAGCTGGGCGTCGAGGTTCGACAGCGGCTCGTCCATGAGGCAGACGGCGGCATCGGCGACGATGGCGCGGCCGAGGGCGACGCGCTGGCGCTGGCCGCCGGAGAGCGCGGCGGGCTTGCGGTCGAGAAGCTGCGTGAGGCCGAGCGTCTGCGCCGCCCGCTTCAACCGCTCGTCGCGCTCGGCGCGCGGCACGCGCCGCACCTTCAATCCGAACAGGATGTTCTCGGCTACCGAGAGATGCGGAAACAGCGCGTAGGACTGGAACACCATGGCGATGCCGCGCTCGGCGGGCGAGCGGCGCGTGACGTCGCGCCCGCCGATGGCGATGGCGCCCGCGCTCGGCTGCTCGAGCCCCGCGATGAGGCGCAGCGTCGTCGACTTGCCGCAGCCGGAGGGACCGAGCAGGACCGTGAATTCACCCGACGCGCAGGTAAAGCTGATGCCGTCGACCGCCGGCGAGCCGCTCCATACCTTCGTCAGATTGTCGACGACGATCTCTGCCATGTCCCGCAACGCTGTTTGCCCATCCTGACCAGTCATGAAACGTTATCGGGCAGTGATCGGCGTTTCGATTGTTTCTGTTATGACACAGGGTGTGAATTGAGCAACCAGCGCTCGGGTATCCGGCAAGCGGCGTAGCGAAGGCGGGTGACGCTTCGATGAAAGATCGGCGACAGTTCCGTGACGCTCCACCGGTCCTTGTGGATGTCCGGGCGGCCTGCATGTCGGCGGCGTTGGTTGCGTGTCCTACGACCGGAACGGCGCCATGAGCCGTTGCATCATGTCCATATGTCGGGTAGTCTCGACATATGGAAAATGAACAGGCTCTTCTCGCCTTTGCGGCCTTCGCCCAGCCCACCCGTTTCGAGGTGTTCCGCCTGCTCGTCGAGAGCGAGCCGGACGGGCTCGCGGCAGGCGAGATCGCACGGCGCCTCGCCGTGCCGCACAACACGATGTCCTCCCACCTCGGCATCCTCGCGCGGGCCGGTCTCGTCAGCGCCGCGCGCCGCAGCCGTTCCATCGTCTACCGGGCGGAACTCGACACGGTGCGCGCGCTGACGGCCTTCCTGCTCAAGGACTGCTGCGGCGGACGTCCCGAGATCTGCGCGCCGCTCGTCGCCGAGCTTGCGCCCTGCTGCCCTCCTGCCCGAGCGAACGTCCAAGCCACCCACGAGGCCTGATCATGGCTGACCCGATCTACAACGTGCTCTTTCTGTGCACCGGCAATTCCGCCCGCTCCATCCTGGCCGAGAGCATCCTCGCCAAGGACGGGGCAGGGCGGTTCCGCGCCTTCTCCGCCGGCAGCCGGCCCAAGGGCGTCATCCATCCGCTGGCGCTCAAGGTGCTCGAAGGTTACGGCTATCCCACCGCGGGGCTGCGCTCGAAGAGTTGGGAGGAATTTGCCGGGAGTGACGCGCCGGTGATGGACTTCGTCTTCACCGTCTGCGACAGCGCGGCTGGCGAGGCCTGCCCGCTGTGGCCGGGCCAGCCGATGACGGCCCATTGGGGAATCGAGGACCCCGCCGCCGTCGAGGGAACCGACATCCAACGGGAGGCTGCCTTCGTCGCCGCCTTCCGCTACATGAAGAACCGCATCTCCGTGTTCACGGCGCTGCCTGTGCGGAGCCTCGGCCATATCGCGCTAGGCTCCCGGCTCGCCGAGATCGGACAGCTCGAAGGGGCGACGAAGCCGCGCCCGAGCGCGGCATGAGGACCGTCATGGACGTCATCATCTATCACAATCCCGCCTGCGGCACCTCGCGCAACGCCTTGGCGATGATCCGCAATGCGGGCGTCGAGCCGCATGTGATCGAATATCTGAAGACGCCGCCGACGCGAGCCATGCTGCAGTGGCTGATTGCGCGCATGGGTATCCCGGCGCGCGCCCTGCTGCGCGAGAAGGGTACACCCTATGCCGAACTAGGCCTCGCAAACCCGGCGCTGAGCGACGATCAGCTCCTCGACGCCATGCTCGCCCATCCGATCCTCATCAACCGGCCCATCGTGGTGAGCCCGAAGGGCGTGCGCCTGTGCCGCCCGTCGGAGGAGGTGCTCGACCTCCTGCCGCCGCAGCGCGGCGAATTCGTCAAGGAAGACGGCGAGCGCGTCATCGACGAGCACGGCCGCCGCGTCGCGACGGCCTGAGGAATTCCCATGTCCACCTTCGAACGCTATCTGACCCTGTGGGTCTTCCTGTGCATCGTCGCGGGCGTCGCGCTCGGCTCGCTGGCGCCTTCCGTGTTCCACGCCATCGCCGGGCTCGAGGTGGCGCGCGTCAACCTGCCGGTCGCCGTTCTCATCTGGCTCATGATCGTGCCGATGCTGGTGAAGATCGACTTCGCCGCTCTGCGCGAGGTTGGCCGGCACTGGCGCGGCATCTCCGTGACGCTCTTCGTCAACTGGGCC
Organism: Chelatococcus sambhunathii; assembly: GCF_001418005.1. Taxonomy (GTDB): domain Bacteria; phylum Pseudomonadota; class Alphaproteobacteria; order Rhizobiales; family Beijerinckiaceae; genus Chelatococcus_A; species Chelatococcus_A sambhunathii. The sequence continues at coordinate 396,395 of NZ_LIOL01000003.1, forward strand.
GTCAAGCCGTTCTCGATGGCGCTGCTCGGCTGGCTTTTCATCGGTTACCTGTTCCGGCCCTATCTGCCTGCCGACCAGATCGACAGCTATATCGCCGGCCTTATCCTGCTCGCGGCGGCGCCGTGCACGGCCATGGTCTTCGTGTGGTCGAACTTGACGAAGGGCGAGCCGCACTTCACCCTGTCGCAGGTGGCGCTCAACGACGCCATCATGATCGTTGCCTTCGCACCGATCGTTGGCCTGCTGCTCGGCCTGTCCGCGATCACCGTGCCGTGGGACACGCTCATCCTGTCCGTGGCGCTCTACATCGTCGTGCCGGTCATCGCCGCGCAGGTCATCCGCGCCCGGCTTCTCAAGTCGGGCGGCGAGGCGGCGCTGGCGCGCTTCCTCGGCGTCCTGCAGCCGCTCTCGCTCGTCGCGCTGCTCGCGACGCTGGTGCTGCTCTTCGCCTTCCAGGGCGAGCAGATTCTGGCGCAGCCGCTCGTCATCGCGCTCCTTGCGGTGCCGATCCTGATCCAGGTCTATTTCAACTCCGGCCTCGCCTACCTCCTCAACCGCTTGAGCGGCGAGGCCCATTGCGTCGCCGGACCCTCGGCGCTCATCGGCGCGTCCAATTTCTTCGAGCTCGCGGTCGCCGCCGCCATCAGCCTGTTCGGCTTCAACTCCGGCGCGGCGCTCGCCACCGTCGTCGGCGTGCTCATCGAGGTGCCGGTGATGCTGTCCGTCGTCTGGATCGTGAACCGCTCGCAGGGATGGTACGAGGCGCGGGGCGCGCGGGTCTCCGAGGCACCGCGTTGAGCGGCGGGGCAACCGTGCATGTCTTCCCCGGCGCTTCCGTCCCCCGGTGATGCGCAGCCACGAGGGGAATCGCCCGCGCGACAATCTATAGATTGATCAGGACGGCGAAGTACTGGCACATTCCGCGCGCATCACGCGAATCCATGCCCGCCTCGTGCTCCACCTGAAGTCCCTCGTGAACGAAGCCTCCATCCGCGGCCGGCCCGCGCAGCGCCCGCTCTTCCGCCACTTCGAGGACGATCCGCGCGCCGATGCCGCGCAGGATGCCTGTTTGCATGGGCCGGACGTCATCGTCGCGCCGGTCGTCCGCCGTGCCGGTTCGGCCTTCGCGAAGCTCTTCGCCTGTACGAGGACCCTCTGAGGCATGTCGCCGGGCGAACTCATCGGTTTTCTGGCGCTCGCGTTCGCCGCCGCCTATGCCCAGACGTTGACCGGCTTCGCCTTCGGCCTCATCACCATGGGCGGCGTCGGCCTCACCGGCCTCCTGTCCCTGCCCGATGCGGCGATGATCGTCAGCGTGCTGACGCTCGTCAACGCAACGCAGATGCTGCTGAAGGGCTGGCGCGATGTCGCCTGGCGCGAGTTCGCCTTCGTCATGGCCGCGAGCGTGCCGCTGCTCTTTGCCGGCTACTGGCTGCTCGAATGGCTCGCCGACGCCCGGGCCGACATGCTGCGCCTCGTGCTCGGTGCGGTCATCATCGCCTCCAGCCTGCAGCTGGCCATGCGGCCGGCGCCGCTCGCGCAGAAGTCCGGCGGCGCCTCCTTCCTCTTCTTCGGCGGTATCGCGGGCCTCATGGGCGGCATGTTCTCGACGGCCGGGCCGCCGCTCGTCTATCACTTCTACCGCCAGCCGCTGGCCCTCGCGACGATCCGCGAGACGCTCGTCGGCGTCTTCGCGCTCAATGCCGTGTTCCGCATCGGCCTCGTCGCCTTTTCCGGCAACCTGCCCGGGCCCTCGACGCTGACCGGCCTCTTCGCCATCCCGGCCGTGATGGCGGCGACCTTCGCCGCGCGCCGCTGGCCGCCGCCGATCGCTCCGCAGGTGATGCGGCGCATCGTCTTCGTCCTCCTCTTCCTGTCGGGGGTGTCGCTCGGCGTCCCCGCCGTCCTGCGCCTCCTGGGAGTGCATTGATGACCGTACACGACAAGACAGCCGGCCGCCGCGTGCTCGACCTCAGGGACCCGTCGCTGCTGACGGGCAAGGCCTATGTCGGTGGCGAGTGGATCGAAGCGCCGGACGGCCGGACCATTCCCGTCACCGATCCCGTCGACGGCGCGCTCATCATGGAGGTGCCGGACCTCGGGCCCGAGACCGCCCGCCGTGCCATCGATGCGGCTGAGGCGGCGCAGAAGGCATGGGCGAAGCGCCCGGTGAAGGAGCGCAGCCAGATCCTGCGACGCTGGTACGAGCTCATCCTCGCCAATGTCGACGACCTCGCGCTGATCCTGACGACGGAGCAGGGCAAGCCGCTCGCCGAGGCCAGGGGCGAGATCGTCTCCAATGCCGCCTATCTCGAATGGTTCGCCGAGGAGGCGAAACGTATTGACGGCGACGTCATTCCCGGCGCGCGTCCTGACCAGCGCATCGTCGTGCTCAAGCAGCCTGTCGGCGTCTGCGCGGCCATTACGCCCTGGAACTTCCCCAACGGCATGATCACCCGCAAGGTTGGCCCGGCGCTGGCGGCCGGCTGTACCATGGTGCTCAAGCCGGCGGCGCAGACGCCCTTGTCCGCCTTCGCGCTTGCCGTGCTCGCCGAACGGGCGGGCGTCCCGAAGGGGGCCTTCTCAGTCATCACCGGTGAGGCGCGGCCCATCGGCGAGGAGTTTTGCCGCAATCCGAAGGTCGCCAAGATCACCTTCACCGGCTCGACCGGTGTCGGCCGCTGGCTGATGCGCGAAGCCGGCGACGGCATCAAGCGCCTGTCGCTGGAGCTTGGCGGCAATGCGCCCTTCATCGTCTTCGACGATGCGGATCTCGATGCCGCCGTCGAAGGCGCGATCATCTCCAAATACCGCAACGCCGGTCAGACCTGCGTATGCGCCAACCGCATCTACGTGCAGGAGACTGTGGTCGAGGCCTTCACCGAGAAGCTCGTGGCCAAGGCCCGCGCGCTCAAGCTCGGCCGCGGCACCGAGGACGGCGTCGCGATGGGTCCGCTGATCGACGAACGCGCCGTCGCCAAGATGGAGGAGCACGTGGCGGACGCCCTCGCCAAAGGCGGCCGGCTCGTCCTCGGCGGCCAGCGTTCCGACCTTGGCGGCACCTTCTTCGAACCGACGGTGATGACCGGCATTACCCAGGAGATGAGGGTCGCGAAGGAGGAGACCTTCGCCCCGCTCGCGCCGATCATCGCCTTCCGCGATGAGGAGGAGGTGATTGCGATGGCAAACGATACCGAATTCGGCCTTGCCTCCTATTTCTACGCCAGGGACATGGCGCGCGTCTGGCGCGTGGCCGAGGCGCTGGAAAGCGGCATGGTCGGCGTCAACACTGGCCTCCTCGCCAACGAGATGGCGCCCTTCGGCGGCGTCAAGCAGTCCGGCATGGGGCGCGAAGGCTCCAAGTACGGCATCGAGGGCTTCCTGGAGCTGAAATACGTCTGTCTCGGCGGCTTGTGAGGCAGCGCGTCCACGCTTCTCCTCTGTCAGAAGGTCGTTGTCATGACGACATGGACAGCAGGACGATGGTGCCGGGCGAAGGTCAGCGGAAGCGCAGGTTCTGCCGGGTGAGTTCGCCCACCGAGGCGCAGCCCATCAGCTTCATGTCGCGTTCGATCTCGTTGCGCATCAGCTCGAGGGCGCGCTCGACGCCCACCTGTCCGGCGGCGGCGAGGGGGAAGAGGTAGTAGCGGCCGAGCCCGACCGCCTTGGCGCCCAGCGAGAGCGCCTTGAGCACATGGGTGCCGCGCTGCACGCCGCCGTCCATCATGACGTCGATGCGGTCGCCGACCGCATCGACGACCTCGGCGAGCTGGTCGAAGGCGGTGCGCGAGCCGTCGAGCTGGCGCCCGCCGTGGTTGGAGAGGACGATCCCGGTGCAGCCGATCTCGACGGCGCGCCGCGCATCCTCGACCGACATGACGCCCTTGAGGCAGAACGGCCCGCCCCATTCGCGCACCATCCCCGCGACGTCGTCCCACGACATGGAGGGGTCGAGCATCTCCGTGAAGTAGCGGCTGATCGACATTACGCCGCTACCCATGTCCACATGGCTCTCGAGCTGCGGGAGTCGGAAGGGCTCGTGGAGGAAATGATTGAGGGCCCAGGCCGGCTTGATGGCGAATTGGGCGATGCCGGAGGAATTGAGCCGGAAGGGGATGGCAAAGCCCGTGCGTTTGTCGCGCTCGCGGTTGCCGCCGGTGATGCTGTCCACGGTCAGCATCATCACCTCGATACCCGCCTCCTTGGCGCGGGCCATCATCTCGCGGTTGAGGCCACGGTCCTTGTGGAAGTAGAATTGGTAGACCTGCGGTCCGCCGCTGATGCGGCGCGCCTCCTCGAGGCTGACAGTGCCAAGCGAGGAGACGCCGAACATCGTGCCGAAGCGCGCGGCGGCGGCCGCCACCGCACGCTCGCCCTGATGGTGGAAGAGCCGCTGCAGCGCCGTAGGCGAGCAGTAGACCGGCATCGCCAGCCGCTGCCCCATGACCGTCACCGACATGTCGACGTCACCCACGCCGCGCAGGACATTGGGCACGAGATCGCAACGGTCGAAGGCCTCCGTATTGCGGCGATAGGTGACTTCGTCGTCGGCGGCACCGTCGATGTAGTTGAAGATCGGCCCCGGCAGCCGCTGCCGCGCCATGCGGCGGAAATCATGGAAGTTGTGGCAGTCTCTGAGACGCATCTGTGCCCCTGTCGCTGGACAGTGACCGCCAGTAGCATATCGGTGGCGCGAGTCCATGCGCTGCCGCAACGATTGCTTCGGAAAGCTGGCGAGGGCGATGCGGCGGACGGGCTGGCCGGTGTCGCCGCGCCCGTTTCCGCGCGCAGATCATCGCGGCGGGCTGATACCGGCGATGGTTCAGGCGCTCGCCGGCGCCCGGCGGTCGAGGAGCCGGCGAAGGGTCGCGGCATCGGCAAGGAACGCCTCCGGCGCATCGTCCCGCACGAATTCCAGCATGGCGTAGCGCACTCCCTCGAAGCGGCTTTCCGGCAACGCCGCGAAGACGGCCGACCACCACGTCGCGCGGTCGGCGAGCGCATAGCGCCGGCGCGCGCCGTCCCATGCGAAGACATGGACATGGGAGACACGCGGGCCGATGCGGGCGATCTCCTCGCGGGCTTCGTCGAGCGGCAGGCCCGGGCGCGGCTGCCAGTAGAGATGGACATTATCGTGCGCGATCTCGTCCATCAGGCTTGCGGCGGAGCCCGTCTCGTCGGTGAGCGAATTCGGGTGGTATTCGAGCGAGATGGAGATGCCGGCCGCGCGCCCCAGCTCTCCCATGGCGTGGATGAGGTCGGCCGCCTCGCTGCGCTCCTTGGTGTCATAAGCGGCGGAGGGGCGCTCGCGCCGGCCCGGCCAGATCCGCACGTTGCTCGAGCCCAGTGCGTGACATGTGTCGAGGACGCGGCGGAAGTCTTCGAGGCCGTGGTCCGGCGGGTAGAGATAGGAGCCGTAGGAGGCGGGCAGGAGGCCCGCTTCCTCGGTGATGCGGCGCACGTGCCGCGCCATGGCGACATCGCCGGCGGGCACGTGCACGTCGCCGCCCCATTCGATGGCGGCGAGATTCGCCTGCCGGGCGAGCGCCACGATCTCCCCCGGCGGCAGCTGCCGGAAGGTGACGGAGCAAAGGGCCGGTGCGAGCCCGATCATGCGAGCCGCTCGAGCAGGGTCGGATGGACCTCGTAGAGCAGGGGCTCGCCGGCGCAGAAACGGGCGATCTCGTCCACCGCCATCTCGCCGAGCCGGGTGCGCTCGGTGCCGACGGCGCCGGCAATGTGCGGCGTCAGGAACACGTTCGGCAGATCGTAGAGCGGCGACGTGGGCGGCGGCACCTCCGGCTCCGTCACGTCGATGATGGCGCTGATGCGGCCGGTGCGCAGCTCGGCGATCAGCGCCTCCTCGTCGACGATGATGCCGCGCGCCGTGTTGATGAGCGTCGCGCCGTCGCTCAGGCGTGCCAGCATCGGCCCCGAGATCATGTGCCGCGTCGCGGGCAGGGCCGGCGCGTGCAGCGAGACGACGTCGGAACGCGCCATCAGTTGTCCGAGGGGCACGGCTTCGACGCCGAGAAGCGCGGCTTCCGCCGCATCGACATGCGGGTCGTAGAGCAGCATGGTGAAGCCGAAGGGCCGCAGCAGGGCAACGACCCGCCGGCCGATGCGCGAGGCGCCGACGATGCCGACCGTCTTGCGGTAATTGCCGATCGGCTGGCCCTTGAGCGCATCGATGCGCCCGCGGTGGCGATCCTCGCGGTAGAGCCGGTGGAAGCGGAAGACCTGCTTGGCCGCGAAGAGGATCGCCGCCAGCGTGAACTCGGCCACCGGCACCGCATTGGCCTCCGCCGCATGGGTGACGCGGATGCCGGCGGCATAGACCTCCTCACCGATGAAATGCTTCACCGTCCCCGCCGCATGGGCGACGAGCCGGAGGTGCGGAGCGAGGCCGAGCACCGCCGCATCGATGGTCGGGCACCCCCAGCCCGTCACGAGGATCTCGGTGGCGGCCAGGACGGAACGGGCGCGCGCGTCGTCGAAGCGCTTCAGCGGCACGGGATCGACGATGCGCCCGAGCGTTGCGAGGCGTGCCAGGAGATCCGGCGGCAGCACGTGGCCGGTGCGGGCCGGATCCATGGCGAAGGCGATGCCGGGCTTCATCGCGGCGCCTCCTCGATCATGATCGCGCTCACCCGCTCGCCCTTGGTGGCGAATAATCGCTCCACGGTCGGCAGGTCCGGCGCCGGGGGCGGGCTCGCCCACGCCGCCCGCACTGCCGCGAGGTCCGGGCTCGCGAGCGCCGCCGTGACGAGAAGGCTCTCGCCCGCGGGAACAGTGGCCCGCAGCTGCGGCACCGTGGTCTTGGCGACGATGAGGTTGGTGTTCGGCGCGACCTTGCTGGCGATGCCGCGCCGCGTCACCGTGGAGCCGAGGTCGGCGATGCCGCTGAAGTCCGTGACGCTCGTGACGCAGGCTCGGCCGTCCGCCTCCTCGGTCCTGTCCGCGGCGCCGTCGGCCCGGGCGATGGCAAAGCCGCCTTCGGCGGTCAGGAGCGGCCGCGGCGTCACGATCCGGTGGAGGCGTATGTGCCACAGGCCCGCCGGCACGAGCCACGTATCGACCAGGACGTCGGGAAAGGGCCGCCAGCGCGCGAAGAGGCTGTCCCCGGCGATTTGCGCCTCCTCGTTGCCCTCGCGCACGCGGAAGTGCAGGCCGTCGTCGCTGAAGGCGAGCATGCCGTCGAGCGCGGCGAGGCCGAAGTTGCGCTCGTCGCTTTCGACACTGAAGCCGTAGCGGCTCGAATAGACGAACTTGGCGTATTTCTCGGAGCCGAAGCGCATGGCGAGGTTCTCCTGCCCGCAGGAGAGCGCCACCACATTGCCGGGGCTCTGCGTCATCACCATGCCCGGATGCCGGAGGGGGACCGGCTCCGACGCCGGCTCGGCCGGCTCTTCCCGGGCCTGCCAGAAGGGGTGGCTCTCGGGCAGCGCCAGCGGCAGGAAGGCCTTGAAGGCCCAATAGGGCGAGCCGGCGGAATTGTAGTTCTCCGACATGAGGAGATTGGGATAGCCGTAGCCGACGGAGAGCACCCCGTCGCGATGCGCGATGGGCTTGTCCGCCCACCAGCGCAGGTGCCTGAGGTAATGGCCCTTCACCACGCCCCAGGGCAGCGCCTCCTCGTCGGCGAAGGCGAGCGCCCCCCAGAAGCCGGCCATGGCGTAGCGATAGGTGAGGCTGCGGCCGAAGGCGAGGGCGCCGCCCGCATCATCGAACCAGTGGCGGATGTCCTGCGCGAACAGCCGCGCCCGCTCGCGGAAACGCGCGGCGCGCGGATCGCCCGGCGCGGCGAGCGCCGCATAGATGAGGCCGTAGAAATGCATGGCGAAGGGAATGTAGTGGTCGATACGGCGCACATTGCCGTCGCGATACCAGCCGTCGCCGAGATACCAGCCGTCGATCTCGTCGAGATAGGCCTCCGTCAGGCTCTCGTCGAAGGCGACGCCGACGTGCTTCAGCCCCATGTCGACGAGGACGCGGAAGAAGCGCCAGTTGTTGTCGGCATAGTCGTGGCGGCGGGCCTCGAGGAGATAGTTCGCGACATTTTTGCGCGCGCGGGCGTCGAGCGGCTCCCAGAAGATGTCGGGGCAGAGGCGCAGCGCCAGCCCGATCACCGCGAGCTCGACGAGCCGCTGGTCGCGCGGGCCGGCCCGGCCGATGAAGCCGGGATGCTCAGGATCGAGCCCGTTCGCGAGGCCGTCGCGGTACATGGCCCAGTGGGCGAAGGGCTCGCCGCCTTTCGCGAGCGGCAGGAGCCCCCAGAGCGGCCGGGCGAAGCCCTCGAAATCGGCCGCGGCACGGTCGAAATGCGCCGCCGCGGCGTCGAGGCGCACGCGCGCGCCGCCGCCCGGGTCGAAATAGGGCAGCAGCGGCGCGAAGCTGTCGTCGAGCGCCTTGACGACATCGGCGCGGGTCCGCAGCGGGTTGCCGGCGAAGGGGTTGCTGCGCGAGGGATCGATGGGCATCGGGGGCTCGCCTTGTCTGGGCGGATCGCTGGTGGTGGGCGCTGATCTCATGGGCTCTGACGCGGCCCGGCCGGGCGGTCGCTTCCTTACGATCCGGGCGGGGCGACGCTGCCGCCGGCCTGCGGCCGGACCGCGAGCAGCACCTGCCGCGCCGGCTCGTGCGGGGAGGCGAGGCGCGCCTGCATCAGCGCCAGGGCCTCGCGGCCGAGCTTTTCGCGCGGCACGTCCATGGTGGCGAGCCGCGGGCTCGCCATGGCCGCGCAGGGCAGGCCGTCGAAGCCCATGAAGGAGATGTCGTCGGGCACCCGGCGGCCGGCGCGCTGGGCCGCCTCCATGGCTCCGACGGCGATGAGGTCGTTGAGGCACAGCACGGCCGTGACGTCCGTTCCCTCCGCGATGAGGGTCTTCATCGTGTTGATGCCCTCCTGCAGCCCGGTCTCGCCCTGCTTCAGCTCCACGACCGTGCCGCGCGCGCCGGGCGTCGCCGCGATGGCCGCCTCGAAGCCGCGGATGCGCTCGCGCAGGGTCGGCCGGACGCTGCGCGTCAGATAGGCGAGGCGCCGGTGGCCAGCCGCGAGCAGGATCTCGGTCGCCTGCCGCGCCCCGTAGAAGTTCGACGGCGAGACGCAATCGAACGTGAGGCCTGGATCGGCGCCATTGACGAGGACGACGGGGATCCCCGCTTCGCGCAGCCAGCGGCCGGTCGTCTCCGGCGCATCGACGCCGACGAGGAAGAGCCCGCCCGCCCCCGCCTCGGCGAGGTGGCGTTCGAGCTCCTCCCGCGTGATCGCGTCGGCATAGGTGAGGCGCACCGCGAGCGGCATGCCGGCATCCTCGGCGGCTTCACGGAGCCCCCTGAGCACGCCGTCGTAGAAGGAGCTGAGGTCGGCCGTCGCCTGCACGGCATGGACCAGGGCAACGAGCTGATGACCGGGGCCGGAGGCCTGCCGGCGCGCGAGATAGCCGATCTCTTCCGCCACCTCGAGCACGTGGCGACGCACGCTGTCGCTGATGCCCGGCTCGTTGGCGAGCACCCGCGAGACCGTGCTGATGGAAACGCCGGCCCGTTCGGCGATGTCCGCCTGGCGGGGGCGTCTTGCTGATATGGATGCGGCGTCGGTCATGGGCTCATGTTTGCGTGAGTTAATGCAAATTTGCAATACAAGAAAACATTTGCGCTCATTTTCCCGTTTGCATATCCTTCTGCAAAATTGCGGACCGGCGAGCCTTGTCTGGCGTCCGGCCGTCATAACCCGGAGGAGGAAATGATGCGCTTGGATCGGCGGAGCTTTCTGAAATCGTCCCTCGCCGCGGGTGCCGCGACCGCGCTGCCGGCGCTCGCCGGTGGCCCCGCGCAGGCGCAGCAGACGGTCCGGCTGCGCGCGACGTGGTGGGGCTCGCAGGACCGGGCCCAGCGCACGCTCGCCGTGGCCGAGCTCTTCTCGAAGACCCATCCGGGCATCTCGGTCATCGGCGAGCCCGTCGGCGGCGACGCCTACTGGCCGAAGCTCGCGACCCAGATGGCCGGCCGCAACATTCCGGACGTGTTCCAGCTCGAGCCCAACACGCTGCCCGACTATTCGGGGCGCGGCGCCTGCCTTGATCTCACGAAATTCCTGCCCAAGCCCCTCGACATCGAGGGTTTCGGCCAGCGCATGGTCGATCTCGGGCGTGTCTACGACAATCTCTACGGCGTCGCGCTCGGCCTCAACTCCTTCTCGATGTTCTACGACACGGCGATGTTCGAGAAGGCGGGCCTGCCGGCGCCGACGCCGGACACGACCTGGGACGACTATGCCCGGCTCGTGACGGAGCTGAACAAGGCCGTCGGCCGCCCGGGCGAATACTGGGCCTCGCCGGACGGCAGCCGCTATCACTACGTCTTCCAGGTCTGGCTCGGCCAGCGCGGCAAGACGACCTTCTCGGAGGATGGCGGCATCGGCTTTACCGTCGACGACATCAAGGAGTTCTATACCTACTGGCAGGGTCTGCGCGACAAGAAGGTCATCGTGCCGGCCGACGTCGCCTCCATCGACGACAATTCCATCCAGAACAACTGCCTCGCGCTCGGCAAGTCGGCCATCGGCTTCACCTATTCCAACCAGCTCGTCGGCTACCAGTTGCTGATCAAGAACAAGCTCGGCATCGCCATGGTGCCGCAGGCGGGCAAGGGGGCGCCGTCCGGCCACTTCTATCGCCCAGCGCTCATCTGGAGCATCGGTGCGAGCTGCAAGCACCCCGAGGCGGCGGCGGAGTTCATCAGCTTCTTCGTCAACGACATCGAGGCGGGCAAGATCCTCGGCGTCGAGCGTGGCGTGCCCATGTCGCCGAAGGTGCGCGAGGCGATCCTGCCCAATCTCAACCCGACCGAGCAGGCGACGGTCGCCTATGTCAACATGCTCGAGGACCGGGTGATGGACTATCCGCCTCCCGCGCCGATCGGCGCCAACGAATACGACCGCAACGTCTTCCGCCCGGTTGCCGACCAGCTCGCCTATGGCAAGCTGACCGTCGCCGAGGCGGCCGAGAAGCTTGTGGAGGACGCGAAGGCGGTGCTGCGCAAGCGCTGACCCGAACAGCCGCGGTCGTCAGCGATAGCCGGCGGCCTGCAACTCGAACATCTGCGCATAGCGACCGCCGCGGGCGACGAGCGCCTGATGCGTGCCGGCCTCCAGGATGCGGCCGCCCTCGAGGACGATGATGCGGTCGGCCATGCGCACGGTGGAGAAGCGGTGCGAGATGAGCAGCGTCGTCTTGCCCGCGCTGAGGTCGCGGAAGCGCTGGAACACCTCGTATTCGGCATGGGCGTCGAGCGCCGAGGTCGGCTCGTCGAGGATGAGCACCTCGGCGTCACGCATATAGGCGCGCGCGATGGCGATCTTCTGCCATTCGCCGCCCGAGAGGTCGATGCCGCCGCCGAAGCGCCGGCCGAGCGGCTGCTCGAAGCCGAGCGGCAGCCGGGCGATGATCGCGCCGGCGAGGCTGCGGTCCGCCGCCTCGGCGATCCGCTCGCGGTCGCCCGCCGCGCCGATGTCGCCGATGGCGATGTTCTCCGCTGCCGTGAAGTGGAAGCGCACGAAATCCTGGAAGACGACGCCGACGCGGCTGCGCAGCATGTCGAGGTCGTAGTCGCGCAGGTCGCGGCCGTCGAGCAGGATGCGGCCCTCCGTCGGATCGTAGAGCCGCGCGAGGAGCTTGACGAGCGTCGTCTTGCCCGCGCCGTTGGCGCCGACGAGGGCCAGCACTTCCCCGGCCGGAATCTCGAGGTCGAGATGCCGGATGGCCCATTGCTGCGCGCCCTCGTAGCGGAAGCCGACGTCCTCGAAGACGAAGCCGGAGCGGATCGACTGCCGGACGGGCACCGGATCGGGTGGCGAGACGACGCGCGGTGCGATCTCGAAGAAGGAGAACAGGTCCTCGAGATAGAGCGCCTGGCCCGCCACCTGCGAGAAGCCGAGCAGCAGCCCATCGAGCAGGCCCTTGAGGCGCAGGAAGGAGCCGACGAGGAACGTCATGTCGCCGACGCTGAAGTCGCCCGCCATGGTGCGCCAGATGACGGCAGCATAGGCGACGTAATAGGCGAGGGTGCCGAAGGCGGCGAACAGACCGCCCCAGAAGGCCCGGCGGGTGGCGAGGCGCCTGTTGTCGCGGTACATGGTCTCGGCGAAGCGGCGGAAACGCTCGATGAGGAAGCGCTGAAGACCGAAGAGCTTGACCTCCTTGGCGGTCTCGATGCTGGAGCCGAGATAGCGCACGTAGTCGAGCTGTCGCCGCTCGGGCGTGCGGAAATAGTCGAGGCGGTAGCCGAGCGCGTTGAACTTCAGTTCGCCGAGCAGCGACGGTAGCAGCGCGACGAGCATCAGCAGGATCAGCGAGGGCCAGTAGGCGGCGAGCGCGATCATCAGCGTGACGGCGCCGAGGATGTCCTGAATCTGGCCGAAGACGAGGCCGAGCAGGCTGGTGCGACCTGTGACCTGGCGCCGGGCGCGGTCGAGCCGGTCCTGCTGCTCGCTGCTCTCGAACTGCTCGAGGTCGAGCGAGGCCGCTTTCTCCATCAGGCGGATGCTGGCGAAATTGCTGTAGGTCTCGGCGAGGAGGCTGTCGACGAGCGAGCTGAGGCGGCCGGAGACATCCGCCACGATCGCGAGGCAAAGCTCCAGCGCCACGAGCGTGCCGACATGCGCGAGCCGGCCGCTCTCGATCCAGTCGCCGAGCGACCAGTCGGGATGGGGTACGCGCGCCTCGGCGACGACGGCATCGATGATGAGCTTGCCGATATAGAGCATCAGCACCGGCACGACGGCGCGCGCGAGGCGCAGGGCGATGCTCGCCGAGGTCAGCGCCGGGCTCGCAGCCCAGACGAGGCGGATGAAGGCCGGCAGATGGCGCAGGGCACCGACGCGTTCGCGGAACGATTGGGGTGTGCGCAGGACGGTGGCCATGCTGCGTCTCTACCTCTTCCGCGCCCGCCGGTCGAGGTCGCGGCGCATAGCGTCCGGCAGGGGTCGTTTTGCCGGGCCGGGCGTTCCACCAGGGGAGATGGCGAGACGCGCTGCATCGGGTGTCGGGCGGCATGCTGCCGTGATTGCCGCGATGACACCGCCAGAGCGGCACAGTACGATGGATCAAGATCCTGCCGAGGAGATGAGACCATGCAGGAGATGCCCGCCTCCAGGGCGTACCGTCTGCTCGAGGCTGGCCCGGTGGTCCTCGTCGCCACCGTCCGCGATGGAAAGCCGAACGTCATGACGGTGGGCTTCCACATGGTGATGCAGCACATGCCGCCGCTGATAGGCTGCATCATCGGCCCGTGGGACTACAGCTTCGGCGCCTTGCGCGACAGCGGCGAATGCGTCATCGCCATTCCGACGGTCGATCTTGCGGCGAAAGTTGTCGCCATCGGTAATTGCTCCGGCGAGACGACCGACAAATTCGAGACCTTCGGCCTCACCTCAGTCCCCGCGCGCGATGTCGCCGTGCCACTCGTTGCCGACTGCCTCGCCAATATCGAATGTCGGGTGGCGGATACGAGCCTGGTGGACCGCTACAACCTCTTCATCCTGGAGGCGGTGCGCATCTGGATTGACGCGGACCGCAGGGAAAAGCGAACGCTCCACCACCGGGGCGACGGCACTTTCACCGTCGACGGCCGCGTGATCGACCTTCGGGAGCGGATGGTGAAGTGGAAATACCTGCAGGATTGAGCGGAGGCATAGTCGGCCGGCGCCCCTGGCGCGGGAGCGGGGGGGGGGGGCGCTTTCTATCCGCTGGCGGCCGACTGGTCGGAGTCGGAGCCGTCGAGCTGGATACGATTGCGGCCGGCCATCTTGGCGCAATAGAGCGCCTTGTCTGCGCGCGAATAGAGGCTGAGGGCGATGTCCCCCTCCCGGCAGGCAGCTATTCCCGCCGAGAATGTATAGCTGAAGTCGGGCCGCTCGGTGAGCGGACGCGATTTGCGGACGATGACGAGCATCTTCTCCACGATCAGGGCCGCTTCCTCGAGGGAGGTGCCCGGCATGACGAGGACGAATTCCTCGCCGCCGACCCTGCCGAAGCAATGGGTGCGTTGAACGAGGCCGTGCACCTTGATCGTGAAGTCGCGCAGGATCTGGTCGCCCGTCTGGTGTCCGAACCGGTCGTTGATGGCCTTGAAGCCGTCGATGTCGAGGACGGCGAGGCAGCCGCGCACCGCAGCGCCGCGCTGCAGCATGTCCTCGATCCGCCCCATCACGAAGCGGCGATTGGCCACTCCGGTCAGTTCGTCGGTGTAGGAGGCCTTGATGGCGAGGTCCCGGTCCTGGCGGACCGCGCGGCTCCTGGCCCGCAAGCCGGTTATGTCGCTGGCGATGCACAGCATCCAGCCGTCGGCCTGCATCGTCTCCGTCATCCACAGCCAGCGGCCGTCGAGCAGGTCAGTCTCGAAGGCGCGGAAGCCCATCTTGCCGCGGCGCGACTGCGTGGAACGCAGCCACTCCTCGAAATCGGCCGCGTGGATGACCGTGCCCCGGCTGGCCTGATGGTTGCGCCGCATCAGGTCGGCCCACAGCGGCATCTCGCCCGGCTCGATGAAATAGGCGGCGCGAAAGGCCTTGTTTGCGTAGCGCAGACGATCGAAGCCGTCATAGACGGCGATCAGGACAGGTGTCTCTTCGAAAAGCCCAGACAGCTCTTGGACGACTTCCTCCATGCGGTCGCACTACCCATCGGCGCCGTCGAGAAAACTAAACTTTGAACGGCTGCCCGCCGCGTCAGCGCGCGGCGGGCGCGCGTGCCGGGCGTCCACGGACCCTTGCGGCCCGCCGGCCCTTGCAATTAGGGAGACCATGACCGATGTCGGCCTTGGTCCGGCCTGCGATGGCGATCCGCTCGCCCTGTCCGCAGCTTGGACGGGTTCCGGGCCGCCTTTCTTGCCACCGCCTCGACGATGATGGCGACCGCCTTCGTGTCAGGCGGCCTCTCATCCGCTCCGGTCGTTTTCATTCCGGAACTATCCTTCGCTCGATGGCTCATTAGCCAGTTGGGTGACGTCGTCCATCACGCAGCCCTTCCGTGCGGCCCAAGGCGTGCTCGATGAGCGACTGGATCTCCCGCGCCGCGGCGGCCTCGGCCGCGAAGCTCGGCTGCATGACGGCGCCGGGATCCTCCTGCTGGTCCATGATCGTCAGGCGATCCTCCAACGCGGCCTTCAGATCGTCGGCGCCGTTCCTCACGAGATGCCCGACGACGATGGCGAGGACTTCCTTCAGGCCGTTGATGCGGCCTTCGAGTTCGAAGGGACTGAGCTCTGACATGGGACGGCCCTCAACCTGTCTCGACATCGGTCGCGCCGGCCTCGCGAAAAACCTGCTCGGCCCGTGCGGTCTGGCTGCGGCTGACGTCGGCCGATATCGCGATGCTGCCGCGCAGTGCGGCGTCGAGGTCTGAGTTTTCGGCACGGGCGGCCTCCCGTGGGGCGAAGGTCCCGCGGATGGTGCTGATACTGTCATCACCCATGGCATCCACTCCCTTGTTTCGCCCAAAGCGTTCGAGAGCCGAGATTGTTCCGGGGGCAGGAAGCCCTGTGCATCCTCCTGATGGCCGATGCCGTCGCAGGCTGTTCCGGAGCAAGGTGGGCCTCGCGCGAAAACGGCGGCGTGCTAGCATTGCCCCGGTCGTCGTGTACCTCGATCGTCGCGCGAGGGAGTGGATCGCATGGCTGCGTTCACCGCCGATCTCGGCGGCACCCGCTACGTCTTCGCCGGGCTTGCCGGGCTGCTCGCCGCCGCCTCTCCGCCGCGCTCCGGCGACGAGCTGGCCGGCATCGCGGCGACGAATGCCGCGCATCGCGCTGCCGCGCAGCAGGCACTTGCCGATGTGCCGCTCGCCCATTTCCTCGACGCGGTCGTGGTGCCCTACGAGAACGACGAGGTCACGCGCCTCATCATCGACGGCCACGATGCCGCGGCCTTCGCGCCCGTGGCCCACATGACGGTCGGGGACTTTCGCGACTGGCTGCTGTCCGACGCGGCGACGACGCCGGTCTTGACGGCGCTGGCGCCCGGGCTGACGCCGGAGATGGTGGCGGCGGTGTCGAAGCTGATGCGCAACCAGGACCTGATCGCGGTCGCCCGCAAGTGCCGTGTCGAGGTCGCCTTCCGCACGACGCTCGGCCTGCCGGGGCGGCTCGCCAGCCGCCTGCAGCCCAACCACCCGAGCGACGATCCTGCCGGCATTGTCGCTGCCACGCTCGACGGGCTTCTCCTCGGCAGCGGCGATGCCCTCATCGGCGTCAATCCGGTCACCGACAGTGTCGGCAATGCCAT
This sequence comes from Chelatococcus sambhunathii, assembly GCF_001418005.1. Lineage (GTDB taxonomy): Bacteria > Pseudomonadota > Alphaproteobacteria > Rhizobiales > Beijerinckiaceae > Chelatococcus_A > Chelatococcus_A sambhunathii. The sequence continues at coordinate 412,677 of NZ_LIOL01000003.1, forward strand.
CACCCTGCTCGAGGTGCTGGACGAACTGCGCCAGCGCCATGCCATCCCGACCCAGAGCTGCGTGCTCACCCATGTTACGAACACCATCGAGATCATGGCGCGCGGCGGGCCGGTCGACCTCGTCTTCCAATCCATTGCTGGCACCGAGGCGGCCAACCGCGGCTTCGGCGTCGATCTCGCCATCCTGCGCGAGGCGCACGAGGCCGCGCTATCGCTGAAGCGCGGCACGCTCGGCAACAATGTCATGTATTTCGAGACGGGGCAGGGCTCGGCGCTGTCGGCCGATGCCCACCACGGCGTCGACCAGCAGACGCTGGAGGCGCGCGCCTATGCCGTCGCCCGCGCCTTCCGTCCGCTGCTCGTCAACACCGTCGTCGGCTTCATCGGGCCGGAATATCTCTACGACGGCAAGCAGATCATCCGCGCCGGGCTCGAGGACCACTTCTGCGGCAAGCTGCTCGGCCTGCCGATGGGCGTCGACGTCTGCTACACCAACCATGCCGAGGCCGACCAGGACGACATGGACACGCTGGCGACGCTGCTTGCCATTGCCGGGGTCAACTTCCTCATCGCGGTGCCGGGGGCGGACGACGTCATGCTCAACTACCAGTCGCTCTCCTTCCACGATATCCTCTACCTGCGCTCCACTCTCGGCCTGCGCCCCGCGCCGGAATTCGAGGCCTGGCTCGCGGAGACGGGCCTCGCCCGCCCCGATGGGCGCCTGCGCACGCTCGATCGGGATGCCCTGCCGGCCCAGCGCTTCCTCGCCCTTGCGGGTGGCACCGATGGCTGAGCAGCCTCCCGTCCGGCACGGGCCCGATCCGCAGCCGCCCGATCCCTGGGCGCGGCTGAGAGCCGCGACCCCGGCCCGCATCGGCCTCGGCCAGGTGGGCGATGCCCAGCCGACGCGCGCGGTGCTCGCCTTCCAGGCCGCCCATGCCCTCGCCCGCGATGCTGTCCATGCCCGGCTCGACGCTGCCGCGCTCGCGGCGGCGCTGGCCGATCCGCCGGCCATCCGCGTGCGCAGCCTCGCGCCGGACCGGCCGACCTATTTGAGGCGCCCCGACCTCGGCCGCCGGCTCGATCCTGCCTGCCTGCCGTCGCTGCCCAAGGGCGACCACGACCTTGCCCTCGTCGTGGTGGACGGCCTCTCCGCCACGGGCATCACTGCCCACGCGCCGGCGCTCGTCGCCGCCATCCTGGCGCGCCTGCCGCGCCACCTCGGGCTCGCTCCGCTCGTCGTCGCCGAAGAGGGCCGCGTCGCCCTCGGCGACGAGATCGCCGAGGCGCTTGGCGCCCGGGCGGTCGTCGTGATCATCGGGGAGCGACCCGGTCTGACGGTGCCGGACAGCGTCGGCGCCTATCTCACCTATGCGCCGAAGCGCGGCACGCGCGACGCCGAGCGCAACTGCATCTCCAATATCCATCGCAACGGCGGGCTCTCCTACGCCGCCGCGGCCGACAAGATCGTCTGGCTCGCCGGCGAGATGCTGCGGCGGCGCCTCAGCGGCGTCGCCCTCAAGGACGATCAGCTCGTTTCCCTGGCCGGCTCGGCTTCGTAGGCGTCATGCAGCAGGGCGATGAACGGCCTTGCCTCGGGCAGGACGTTCGAACCGATCGCGGTCACTGCGATGCCCGGCGTCCACGAGTTCATCACGGCCGCGCCGGATAAGGATTGGAGCTTCTCCAGGGTGATCTCCTCCCGGCGCTGGGGGATCCCCAGGCGCTCGAGCTGCCGCTGCACGATGCCCATCGTCGTGCCGGTCAACATCGCGGCCTTCGGCCAAATGACGGTGTCGCCATCCCAGAAGGCGAGGTTCCAGATGGTCGCCTCGCTCAGCCGCCCGTGCCGGTCGCGAAAGGCGGCGTCGTCGAACCCCTGGCGTATGGCCTGGTGCAAGTAGTGGGTCTTGCCCACCTCGCCGACATGCTTGATGGCGGCGAGCGGCCGCTCGTAGTCGACCGCAGCCAACCGGAGCGGCCCCTTTGGGCCGCTGGATGGTGCCGCCGTCCGCACGAGAACCACCGGCTCGGCATCCATGCTGTCCGCCGTGAACTCGCCCTTGCGCGAAAAGACCGTGGCCGTCAGGGACAGGTCTTCGGGGCCCGCCGCGATTGCCGCCGCGATCCGGGACGCGACTTGCTCGTCGGGCAGCGCCCTTCCGAAAAGCGCCATGGATGCTTTGCGCAGGCGCGCCAGATGCAGATCCAGTCCTTTGACCCTGCGGCCGCGCACCTGCATCGCCGTGAAATGGGCAAACCCGGCGAAGGCCCGGGGTATCAGCTCATCGGGGGTGGCCGCGTGGCCGTCGATCCAGGCCCCGTAAAGGCTGGCGTCAGAAGACATGGTCTTGCTCCTCGTGGTGTTCACATCGACGAGCAACGGCCTTAGGGTCTGACAGCGCTGTCAGAGTCAAGGCGTGATATGAGGATCGGCGAATTGTCCCGGCGCACCGGCGTGAGCGTCCGCATGCTGCGCTATTACGAGGCCGAGGGGCTGCTGAAGCCGCAGCGCACCATGGGCGGCTATCGGGACTACGACCCGGCCGAGGTGCGCACGGTCGAGCGGATCAGGCTGCTCGGCTCGGCGGGCATGACGCTGGCGACCATCCGGCAGTTTCTGCCGTGCGTGCGCGGAGAGGGCCCGGTCTTCGAGCCTTGCGATGAATTGGGGGACGTTCTCAAGGAACAGATCCGCCTCGCCGACCTGAAGACGGAGAAGCTGGCCCAGAGCCGGAAGGTTCTCGAGAGCTTCCTGCTCGAGATCGGGGAGCGCTAGCGTCAGCCGCGGCGCGCGTGGAGGATGAAACGCCTGTAGGTGAGGGTGCGCAGCTTGTCGGCGAAGGCCGCGCCCCGGCGCTGCGCCGCACCGATGCGCGCATGGCTGCCGCGGCGGATGTCCGTGAAGCCGGCGGCGGAGACGAGCCCGGCGAGGGCTTCAAAGGTCAGGCCGTCGCCGAAGGGCAGTTGCTGCATGATCGCCGCGTGCCGGGCGCGGCTCGTCGCGTCCCGTCCGCCCGGCACGGCCGGAGCCTGCTGCAGCCGGGCGATGAGCCACGCCGCCAGCCGCCCGACGAGGCCTTGCCGCACCCAGTTGCCATCGAAGATGATGAGATGGCCGCCCGGCCTGAGGACGCGGTGCCAGTCGGCAAGGGCGGCGGCGGGGTCCGTCAGCGTCCACACGAGATGGCGGCACACCACGGCGTCGTAATGTTCGTCCGGCTCCATCGTGTTCTCGGCATCGGCGAGGACAAAGCGCGCCCGCGGATTGTCGCGGTGCTTGTCCCGCGCCAGCTCCAGCATGGCGGGCGAGAAGTCGAGCCCCGTCACCTCGTGGCCGAGCCCGGTCAGGACGCGCGTCACTTCGCCCGTGCCGCTGGCGAGCTCTAGGACGTGCAACGGCGCCGTGCCGAGCCTCTCGCGAATCTCCCGTGCCCAGGCGTCGAACGGAGGGCCGGCGGCGATGCGATGCTGCACGTCGCCGTCGAACGTCGGCGCCCGGTCCGACCAATAGGCGCGGATCTCCTCCTTGAGCGAGAAGTTCGACAAGGGAGCGGGTTGGGTCATGGCGCCTTCCTGTCCTCACGCCTGGTCTTTGCGGGTCGTGTGCGGGCGCGCAGTATTAGGCCGATACGGAAGCGTGAACAAGCGCTTTCGTGAGGGACAGTGCGCTAATTCTTCTCTCTGGTTCTTTAAAATTTTTCTAATTCATGTAATGCACATTGTATCAGTTAAAAAAGATAGCGATTGACCCGTCCGAATACATTCTCTACGTGCCTGCACCAACTAGCCCGGTATGGTGGAAGGCGACAATGCAGTTTCTTCGCAAGATGGCGGTGGCGGTCACACTGGCGGTGTCTCTCGTGGCTCCCCTGGCGGCTCGGGCCGAGACCGTCAAGGTGACGGACGTGCTCGGCCGCGAGGTTGAGGTCAAGGCACCGGTCGAGCGCATCATCCTGGGCGAGGGGCGCCAGATCTATTTCGTCGCCACGCTCGACAAGGACGATCCCTTCAAGCGCATCGTCGGCTGGCGCGACGACCTGCCGAAGGCCGACCCGGACAATTACAAGGCCTATCTCGCGCGTTATCCGGACATCGCGAAGCTGCCGACCTTCGGCGGCATGAAGGAGGGCTCGTTCGACGTCGAGCAGGCGATTGCCCTGAAGCCCGACGTGCTCTTCATGAACATCGAATCGAAGGTCGCGAGCGACGAGGCCAAGCTGATCGAGAAGCTCGCCGCCGTCGGCATTCCGGTCGTCTATGTCGATTTCCGCGAGCGGCCCTTCGAGAACACCGAGCCATCCATGCGCCTCATCGGCAAGCTCTTCGGCGAGGAGGAGAAGGCGGAGGAGTTCATTGCCTTCCGCGCCGCCGAGATCGCTCGTATCACCGACCGGCTGAAGGGCGCGAAAGTCGACCAGCCGCTCGTCATGATCGAGCGCGCGGGCGGCTATTCCGACGACTGCTGCATGTCCTTCGGCCGTGAGAACTTCGGCAAGATGGTGGAGATCGCCGGCGGCCGCAATCTCGCCGCCGACCTCATCCCGGGCACCTTCGGCGTCGTCAATCCCGAGCAGATCGTCGCCGCCAATCCGGATGTCGTCATCGTCACCGGCGGCAACTGGGATGCCTATGTGCCGGGCGGCGCCTGGGTGGGCCTCGGACCGGGCACGGACCTCGCCGAGGCGCGCCGCAAGCTCGCGAACCTCACCCAGCGTCCGGCCTTCGCCCACACCGCCGCCGTCGGCAACGGCCGCGTCCACGCCATCTGGCATCAGTTCTACAACAGCCCCTACCAGTTCGTGGCCATCCAGGCGATCGCCCGTTGGCTGCATCCGGATCTGTTCAAGGACGTCGATGCCGACGCGACCCTGAAGACCCTGCATGAGCGCTTTCTGCCCCTGCCGTACAAGCCGGGCTACTGGGTGTCACTGGAGAAGGTGCAGTGACGGTGACCGGCGACACGATCGCCGCCGAGCAGCCGGAGGGAGCGCGGTTCGCCTACCGCGCTCGCACCCTCCGCAAGCAGCTCATCCTGCTCGCGCTGGCGGTCCTGCTGCTCACGAGCCTCGTCGCCGACATGATGCTGGGCCCCGCGCGCTACGGCGCGGGCGAGGTGCTCGCGGCGCTGTTCACGCCGGATGCGGCGCCCGTGGCGGTGCGCGTCGTCATCTGGGACATCCGCCTGCCGGTCGCGCTCATGGCCGTCGTCGTCGGTGCAGCGCTCGCGATCGCCGGAGCGCAGATGCAGACCATCCTCAACAACCCGCTGGCGAGCCCCTTCACGCTCGGCATCTCGGCGGCGGCGAGCTTCGGCGCCGCGCTCGCCCTCGTCTTCGGCATCGCCATCGTGCCTTTAGCCATCAATTATGTGGTGGCGGTGAACGCCTTTCTCGCCGCCATGGCCGCGGCGCTCATCATCCACGTGCTCAGCCAGCGGCGCGGCGTGACCACCGAGACCATCGTCCTCCTCGGCATCGCGCTCGTCTTCACCTTCAACGCCCTCCTGGCACTCCTCGAGTTCTTCGCCTCGGAACAGGCGCTCGGCGCCGTCGTGTTCTGGACCATGGGCAGCCTGACCAAGGCCACCTGGCACAAGCTCGCCATCACCACGGCCGTGCTGGCGCTGTGCCTGCCCGTCTTCGTCCGCCGTGCCTGGGCGCTGACGACGCTCCGGCTCGGGGACGACAAGGCGGCGAGCTTCGGCATCGACGTGCGCCGGCTCAGGCTCGAGACCATGCTGCTCGTCAGCCTGCTCGCCGCCGTCCCCGTCGCCTTCGTCGGCACCATCGGCTTCATCGGCCTCGTCGGGCCGCACATCGCCCGCATGATCATCGGCGAGGACCAGCGCTTCTTCCTGCCGGCCTCGGCGCTCGCCGGGGCGGCCATCCTCTCGGCTGCCTCGGTGGTGAGCAAGTCGCTCATCCCGGGCCTCGTCTTCCCGATCAGCATCGTTACGGCACTGATCGGCGTGCCGTTCTTCTTCAGCCTCATTCTCTCGACTCGGAGGCGGTCATGGTGAGTCTCGAACTCGTCGGCGTCGGTGTCAGCTACGGCCGGCGGGAGATCCTCGCCGGCATCACCACGCCTCCGCTGCGGGGCGGGGAGGTGGTGGCGGTGATCGGCCCCAACGCTGCCGGCAAGTCCAGCCTCTTCCGCCGCATCGCCGGCCTGACGCGCGGCCCGGGCGAGGTGCGCGTCGGCAGCTCCACCGGGCGGGTCCCGTGCTACCTGCCGCAGGACATGGCCGTGAACGCCGTGCTCACGGTCCACGAGTCCGTCCTCCTCGCCAAAAAGCAGGACGGCTCCTGGCGCGTCAGCGACGACGAACTCGCCGCTATCGACGCCGTGCTGCGGGCGCTCGCCATCGAGGATCTCGCCTTCCGTTCCCTCGGCGAACTGAGCGGCGGCCAGCGCCAGCTCGTCTCCATCGCCCAGACGCTGGCGCGCGAGCCGGAGATCGTGCTGCTCGACGAGCCGACGAGCGCGCTCGACCTTCACCGCCAGTTCGAGGTGCTGTCGCTCGTGCGCCGACTCGCCAGCGAGCGGGGCCTGTGCGTGCTCATCTCCCTGCACGATCTCAACCAGGCGCTGCAGGTGGCGGATCGCGTCATGATGCTCGCAGGCGGCCGCCTCGCCGCGCTCGGCTCGGTAGCCGAAGTGATCACGCCGGCGCTCCTCGCCGAGGTCTACGGCATCGCCGCACGCATGGAACGGACCGCATCCGGCGCGCCCTATGTCGTCGTCGAGGGCTCGCTGAAGGAGGGCGTCACCCCTCGACAGAGCCGCGCCGCCTGAGGATGACCGGTCCCTAGAACTCCGCGACCTTGCCGAAGGCGGAGCCTTCGAGCCGTTCCGGCCGGTAGGGCGCCGGATTGACGATGGGTTTCGTGCCCGTGATGAGGTCCGCGATCATGTGGCCCGCACCGGGGCCGACACCGAAGCCATGGCCGCTGAAACCAGCGGCGAGGATGAAGCCCGGCAGGGCTGCGAGCTCGCCGATGGCGGGCACGCCGTCCGGCGTACTGTCGATATAGCCCGCCCAGCGCGCCGCGACGGGGACCGCCTCGAGGGCCGGCAGCAGGCGCCGCGCCCGGGCGTGGGTCTCGGCGATCTGGCGCGGATCGGGGGTGGGATCCAGGATCCGCGTCGCCTCCATCGGCGTTGGCGCGTCGAGCCGCCAGCGTGCGAGCGTCTCGTGCCCGGCCCGCCAGCCTTGGAGCCCGCCCGGGGCGAGGCTGCGCCAGCGCCTGAGGAACATGGGCACGAACTGGCGGGCGAAACGCAGCTGCTGTGGGGTCGGATCGACGCGGGCGCCGCCGCTGATCGCCAGCGTATGGCCGCCGTCCGCGCGGCGCGTGACCGAGACCTCGGTCGTATGGAGCGCATCGGGCAGACCCGCTGCGCCGGGGGCGACGGAGAGGATCGACGCGCGTACGGAAGACTGGGGAAAGCGGATGCCGCGCTGGTTGAGGAAGGAGGAGGCCCAAGCCCCGCCCGCATGGACCACGGTCGCGGTGCGGATCGTGCCCTTCTCCGTCACGACGGCAGCGACGCGACCGCCGGCCGTCTCGATGCCGCGCGCCGCGCAGAACTGATGCACCGTGCCGCCGGCAGCCATGATGCCGCGGGCGATTACCGGAGCGGCCCGTGCGGGGTTGGCTGTGCCGTCGCTCGGGGAAAAGACGCCGCCCTTCCAGCGCCGCCCGGTCGCGCTGCCGCGGGCGGAGGCCTCCTCGCTTGAGAGCATGTGCGTGACGACCCCTTCGCTCGCGGCGAAATCGCGCCACTTGGCCCAGACGGAGAGCTGGGCCTCGTCGTTGCTGAGATAGAGCAGGCCGCAGCGGCGGAAGCCGAGGTCCTCGCCGATCTCGGTGGCGAGGCGGTCCCAGAGCGCGAGGCTGTGCGTTGCCATCGGCAACTCGCGGGCGTCGCGGTTCTGCTGGCGGCACCAGCCCCAGTTGCGGCTCGACTGCTCGGCGCCGATCCGGCCCTTTTCCAGCAAGGCGACCTTGAGGCCGCGGCGCGCGAGATAATAGCCGGTCGAGACGCCCACGATGCCGCCGCCGATCACGACGACATCGGCCCGCTCGGGCAGGGTCGGGCTGGTCTCGATCTCGAAAAGTGGCGCCGGCATCGTGGGTCTCCCTGGACGCAAAGACCCTAGCGCCCCCGCAGAAGGCGCGGGCACCGTAGATCGATCCGACGCGGCATTTCCTTTCGCGGGTACCCCAGCCATCTGCGATATTATTCCGTTAATGCCGGCAAGCTTCTCGATTTTTCTACGGCACTATCTGCTGTATGGTGGGTGCAGGCTGTCGCCTGCACCCGGCTCGCGAGAGCAAGACGGCGCCTCGACGGCGAAGCGCCCAGCCCGACGAGGTTGCGATGAAGCTCGATCAGATTGACGTCAAAATCCTCTGCGAGCTGCAGAAGAACGGCCGGATCACCAATGTCGAGCTGGCCGATCTCGTGCACCTTTCGCCGAGCCCCTGCCTGACGCGGGTCAAGAAGCTGCAGCAGGAAGGCTATATCCTCGGCTATTCGGCCCTAATCAACATCGGCAAGCTCGGCCAGACGCTGACGGTCTTCACCGAGGTGACGCTGAAGAACCACCGCCAGATCGATTTCGCCCGCTTTCTCGCGGCCGTCGACAAGCTCGACCAGGTGGTCGAGTGCCATCTCGTCTCCGGTGGCTACGACTATCTCGTCAAGTTCGTCACCAGCGGCATCATCGAATATCAGACGCTCATGGAGCGGCTGATCGACCTCGATATCGGCATCGACAAGTATTTCAGCTTCGTCGTGCTGAAGTCGCCGATCGTGAAGCCGCACCTGCCGCTGACGAGCCTCTTTCCCGTCAGCGCGTGACGGCTCTCAGCGCTTCGCGAAGGCGGCCACGAGCTCGGGGTCGCGCTCCAGCCGGTCGAGCCATGTCGGGTCGAGCTTCGGCACCGACGCCATCAACAGGCGGGAGTAGGGGTGCCCGGCGGCGCTGCCCACATCCCTGGCCGGCAGTTGCTCCACCTTCTCGCCGCGATACATGACCGCGACCTCGTCGCAGATCGCCTGCACGGTGTGGAGGTCGTGGCTGATGAAGACATAGGACAGGCCGAGTTCCTGCTGGAGGTCCTTCAGCAGGTCGATGATGGCGGCGGCGACCACCGTGTCGAGCGCCGAGGTGATCTCGTCGCACAGGATGAGGTCGGGATCGGCGGCAAGGGCGCGTGCCAGGTTGACGCGCTGCTTCTGGCCGCCCGACAGCTCCGCTGGAAGCCGGTGCTTCAGGGTGCGCGGCAGATGCACCAGGTCGAGCAGCCGGTCGATGCGGGCGTCGCGCGCCGCGCCGCGTAGTCCGTGATAGAAGGCGAGCGGCCGGCCGAGGATGTCCGCGATCGACTTCGCCGGGTTGAGCGCGGTGTCCGCTGACTGGAAGACGATCTGCAGTCTGCGCAACTCGTCCGGGCTGCGGTCGCGCGCCCGGGGGGCGACCGGCTTGCCGTCCAAATAGATGTGGCCCGAGGCGGGCGGGATGATACCGGCGATGGTGCGGGCGAGCGTCGACTTGCCGCAGCCGGATTCGCCGATGATGCCGAGATTGCGGCCGCGCTCGAGCCTGAAGCTGACCTTGTCGACGGCGAGGATCGGCGGCGTCCCGTCGGCGCCGGGCTTGCCATAGCCGGCGCTCACGGCCTCAAGCTCCAGAACCGGCCGGGCGGTGTCGTTCTCCGCTGCCGGCTGTGCTGTGACCCGGCCGGGCGGAGAGAAGGCGGCGAGCAACGCGCGCGTATAGGGATGCTTGGGCGCGGACAGGATCTCGCGCGTCGTGCCGATCTCCTGCACCTCGCCGCCCTTCAGCACGACGATGCGGTCGGCGATCTGGGCGACGACGGCAAGGTCGTGCGAGACGTAGACCCCGGCCATCCGGCTCTGCCGCATGACGGATTTGAAGGCGCGCAGCACCTCGATCTGCGTGGTGACGTCGAGCGCCGTGGTCGGCTCGTCGAAGATCACGAGCTTTGGATCACCGATCAGCGCCATGGCCGCCGACAGACGCTGCAGCTGGCCGCCGGAAACCTGGTGCGGGTAGCGTGTGCCGATCGTCTCGGGCGAGGGCAGCGAAAGGGCGCGGAACAGTTCCACCGCCTTGGCCTCGGCCGCGGCGCGCGGCATCAGACCGTGGATGCGGGTGATCTCGATGACTTGATCCATGATGCGCTGCGCCGGGTTGAAGGCCGCGGCCGCGCTCTGCGGCACATAGGCGACCTCGCTGCCGCGGACTCTGGTTCGCCCCTTCTCGCTCAGCTGTGCCATATCCCGTCCTGCGACGCGGATGCTGCCGCCGGCGATGCGGCAGCCCGTCCGCGTATGGCCGAGCAGGGTCAGCGCAATCGTGGTCTTGCCCGAGCCGCTCTCGCCGATGAGCGCGACGATCTCGCCTTCGGCGATGTCGAAGTCGACACCCTTGATGATGTCGACGCGCCGGCCGGCATCGGTCGTCGCTTCGACCTTGAGGTTCCGGATCTCGACGAGGTGGCTCATCAGGCGCTCCGATCCCGGATCTTCTGCGGCAGGTTGTCGATCAGCAGGTTCACCGCGATCGTCAGGCTCGCGATGGCAAAGGAGGGCGCCATCACCGCCGGAGCGCCGAAAGGCAGGCCACCGATGTTCTCGCGCACCAGCGCTCCCCAGTCGGCCTCGGGCGGCTGCACGCCGAGCCCGAGGAAGGACAGGCCCGAGAGCAGCAGCACGATGAAGACGAAGCGGATGCCGACGTCGGCGAAGACCGGGCCGATGATGTTCGGCAGGATCTCCGAGCCGATCAGATAGCCCAGCTTCTCGCCGCGGATGCGGGCCACGGTCACGAAATCCATCGTGTTGACGTTGACGGCGAGCGCCCGGGCGAAGCGATAGGAGCCAGGCGTATAGATGATGGCGAGCGTCAGGATGAGCACCGGGATCGAGGAGCCGACGCCGGCCACGACGACGAGGCCGAAGAGCTTGCTGGGGATGGAGTTCAAGGCATCGAGGAAACGGCTGAGGGCCGCATCGAACCACCCGCCGCTGACGGCAGCGGCCATGCCGAGCGTCACCCCGGCGGTGCAGGCGATGAGCGTCGCGGCGAGCGAAATGCCGACCGTGTAGCGCGCGCCCAACAGGATGCGCGAGAGCATGTCGCGTCCGAGATAGTCGGTCCCGAGCGGGAACTCGGCGCTCATCGGGCCGAAGTAGTCGAGATCGACGATGTCGCCGACGCCGTGCGGCGTCAGGTAGGGCGCCAGGACCGCGACCGCCGCCCAGGTGATGACGACGGCGAGGCTCGCCCAGCCGGTCAGGTTGAACCGGTAGCCCGGAAGGCGCGGCTTGAAGGTGGGGGAGACGTCGATGGCCATGGCTCAGCGCAGCTTCGGGTTCGACAGGATGGCGATGATGTCCGCCGTCGTGATCAGCAGCAGGTAGACGAAGCAGAAGATCATCGCGCAGCTCTGGATGAGTGGCAGGTCGCGCGTCGACACCGCATCGACCATCAGTTTGGCGATGCCGGGATAGTTGAAGATCGTCTCGACGATGATGACCCCGCCGAGCAGGTAGGAGAGTGACAGGGCCACGGCGTTGACAATCGGCCCGAGTGCATTGGGCAGCGCATGGCGCAGCACGATGCGCGTGCGGGACGCGCCCTTGAGCCGCGCCATCTCGACGTAAGGAGTGTTGAGCGCCTCGATGACGGCTGCCCGCGTCATGCGGATCATCTGCGCCGAGATGACGAAGCTCAGGGTGAAGACCGGCATGGCGTAGATGCGGATGAGTTCGCCGAAGGAATCGACGTTGCGCGTGATCGAGAGCGAGGGCAGCCATTTCAGCCAGACGGCGAAGATCAGGACGCCCGCGGTCGCCACCATGAACTCGGGGACCGATATCACCGTGATCGTGGCCGTCGTGATGGCGCGGTCGTAGAGCGTGCCGCGCAGCATGGCCGAGGTGATGCCCAGGGCGAGCGCGATCGGCACCGAGAACAGTGCCGTGGCGGCCGCGAGCTGCAGCGAGCTCTTGAGGCGGCCACCGATCAGCTGCGCGATCGGCATGTTGTTGGCGTAGGACGTGCCGAGATCGCCCGTCACCAGGCCGCCGAGCCAATAGAAGAAGCGCAGGATCGCCGGATCGTCGAGATGCATGGCCGCGCGCAGGCCGGCCACGGCCTCGGGTGTCGCGGCCTGGCCGAGGAGAACCTCGGCCACGTCACCGGGCAGGATCTGCGTCGCGCCGAACACGACGAAGGACACCACGAAGAGGGTGAACAACGCGACGAGAAGGCGGCCGCCCAGCAGGGACAACAGGTGAGTGTTCATCGGGCGCTCCTGCAGCTGATGGCTCCAGGGAGAGTGTGACACGAGGAAGGAGGACCGGGCCACATGGGACCCGGCCCGCGAGCACCTCGTGCCGGCCGGATGCCGTCCGGCAGCGAAATGCCTTGTGCTCAACGTGCTACAAGGCAAGCAAGATTCAGGCCTCGAGCCACACGTATTCGGCGAAGGCATAGCCCATCATGCCGCCGAGCGGGTTGGGCTGGAGACCCTTTAGCTTACTGGAGATGGCGTCGACGTTCGAGATGTAGACGGGGATCGCGGTGCCTGCCTCTTCGGCGACCATCACCTGCATCTCGCCGTAGATCTCCTTGCGCTTGGCCTCGTCGAGCGAGCCGCGGGCCTCGAGGAGCATCTGGTCGAACTTCTCGGACTTGTACCGGCTCTCGTTCCACGGTGCGGTGGAGGCATAGAGCAGCGAGAACAGGATGTCCGGGGTCGGCCGCGGGTTGATGTTGCCGAAGTGGACGGGCGCCTTCAGCCAGTAGTTCGACCAATAGCCGTCGGACGGCACGCGCTGGATGTCGAACTTCATGCCGATGGCGTTGCCGGCCTGCTGAACGAGGACCGCCATGTCGATGGCCGCATTGGCCGCCTCGGAGGTGACGATGGGGATCGACTGGCCGAGGAGGCCCGCTTTCTCAAAGTGGAATTTCGCCTTCTCGGGATCGAACGCCTTCGGCTTCAATTCCTTGTTGTGATAGATATTGGCGGGTGAGACGGGCTGGTCGTTGGCGATCTCCGCAAGACCGCGCAGCGCCGATTTCTGGATCTGCTCCCGGTTGAGCAGGTATTTCATGCCCGTCACGAAATCCATCTTGTCGCCCGGAGCCATGTCGAGGCGCATGTTGAGGTTCGTGTAGTTGCCGGAGGTCGTCTTCGACAGGGCGACGCCAGGCTGGCTCTCGACGAGCCTCATCGAGCGGGGGCTGATCGCGGCCGCGAGCTGGATGTCGCCGGCCAGGAGCGCGTTGACGCGGGCCGTATCCTCCGAGATGGCAAAGAATTCGAATGAATCGAGGTTTGCCCCGCCAGGCTTGAAGTAGTTCTTGTTCTTCACGCCGATCGAGCGCACGCCGGGCTCGAAGTTTTCGCAGACGAAGGCGCCCGTGCCATTCGCCTTCGAGAAATCGGTGGTGCCATCGGCGATGATCATGAAATGGTGCATCGCCAGGATGGTCGGCAGGTCGCTGTTCGGCGCCGCCAGCGTGATCTGGACCGTCAGCGGGTCGACAGCCTTGAAGTCGACCATCTGCTTGGCAATGGCGTTCACCTTCGAGCCGGTGGCCGGATCGAGATGCCGTTTCAGCGAATAGATGACGTCGGCAGAGGTGAGCGGCCGGCCGTCGTGGAAGGTCACGCCTTTCTTCAGCCTGATCGTCCAGACCTTGGCATCCTCCGTGCCGATCGCCTCGGCGAGTTCCATCTGCAGGACGCCGCCCTGGTTGAGGAAGGTGAGCCGATTGTAGAAGGCGCAGCAGCGGACATAGTCCGTCGAGAGTGAGGCCTTGGCCGGGTCGAGCGTGTCGGCGGTGGAGGACGACCAGCCGGCCGCCTTCAGGTGGCCGCCCTTGACCGGGGTATCAGCCAGCGCCGTGCTGGCGCGGGCGAGTACGAGGCTGCCGGCGGAGGCCGCGAGGCCGCCGGCCATCAACATCTGCAGGAGGTCGCGGCGGCTGGCGCCGCGGCGGATGGCATGTTCGACAAGGGCGTCGTCAGCGCCCGTCCAGCTGGAGGTGATCTTCTCGCTCACGGTCTTTCCCTTCTCTGGTTTGTCGCCGGCGTTTGCCGCCGGCTTTTTGTCCGGTTCCGCCTTTCAGGCGGCCGGTTTGGTCCCGGCGGCATCGGCGAGGCCGGCCATCGAGATGAAATGGAAGTCGGGCTCGGTGAAGCGCTCGGGCTCGATCGTGCCGCCATAGCCGGGCTGGGCATGGCGCCGCTGGATCCAGCAATTGGTGAGGCCGAGCCGGCGCGAGATGCCGATGTCGTGGTACTGGCTCTGCGCCACGTGCAGGATCTCGTCGCGCGAGCCGCCGTCCTTCTCGACGAAGGCGAAGACGTGCTCGAAGAAGGCGGGATCGGGCTTTTCCGTCCCGGTGTCGTCGACCGTGAAGCCGGCGTAGAACGGATCGCCGAGGGCGCGGGAGAAGTGCGCGAAGGCCCAGCGCTGGGCATTGGTCATGGCGATGAGCTTGTAGCGCCGCGCCAGCCGTGCGAGCGCGTCGGCACTGTCGGGGAAGGGCCGCCAGTCGTTCACGCTGTCCCGCAGGCGCTCGCCATCGGCGGCGCCCGAGGGCAGGCCCAGCTGCGGCGCGATCACACCATAGACCCGGGCGAGGTCGTCGGGGAAATGCCCGGCATCCGGCATGTAGCGGGCGGCGCGATAAAGCGCGAGGGCCTCCTCGCCGTCGAAGGAGACGCCGGCCTCCCGGGCGATCTCCTCAAGGCAGCCGACGAGGCCGCCCTCGAAATCGATCAGCGTGCCCACGACGTCGAAGGTCATGTAGCGGAAATCGGCGAAACTCTTGGCCATGGTCCCTCCGCCTCATCCCGCGTATCGCCGGCGGGACATCCCGTGATCACCTGCAAAGCACAGTCACGTCATCGCCGCGCCGCTCGGGCGCCTCTTGCGATGCTCACGCTCTGTTCCCCTGCCGCGTCTGCGTCGGCTCTGAACGCTACTGTCTCACCGCCCGGATCGCCGGATTCGCCGAATGTCGAAAATCCGGCGGCACAAAATTCCGAATTCGCCGGCCTGGCGGAATATCGGCTGCGGCGCCGGCCGGGCCGCAGCCCCTGCCTCATGCCATCGCGGCGCGCACGTCCGGGTCGGCGAGCGTCTCGTCGAGCGTCGCCCGCGTGCGCTCGACGATGGCGTCGATCTCGGCCTCGGTGCAGCACAAGGGCGGCGCAAAGCCGAGCACGCCGTTGCCGAAGGCGCGGATGATGAGGCCGTTGTTCCAGGCCCGGTCGAAGATACGCTGCGCCGGCAGAGAGGCCGCCGGCAGAGGGGTCTTCCGCGCCTTGTCGATCACGAGCTCGACGGCGGCCAGCATACCGCGGCCGCGCACCTCGCCGACGAGCGGGTGGTCGGCGAGGCTGCGCAGCCCTTCCATCAGCCGCCTGCCGGCCTTGCGGCCGTTGTCGAGCAGCCCCGCTTCATAGAGGCGCAGCACCTCGAGCCCCACCGCGGCGCTGACCGGATGGGCGGAATAGGTATAGCCGTGGCCGATCGTCGCCGCGCCCGCCCCATCGGCGATGACGTTGTAGACGTTGCTCGACATCAGTACGGCCCCCATGGGCACGTAGCCGGCGGTCAGGCCCTTGGCGGTCGTCATCAGGTCAGGGATGATGCCTTCGTCCTCGCAGGCGAAGAGCGGGCCGGTGCGCCCGAAACCCGTGATCACCTCGTCGGCGACGAAGAGGATGTCGAGCTCCCGACACAGATCGCGCATCGCCTTGATCCAGCCGGGTGGCGGCACCAGGACGCCGCCCGACCCCTGGATCGGCTCGCAATAGAAGGCGGCGACGCGCTCGGGGCCGCCGAGGGCGTCGACCTTCGCCCTGAGCGCCGCGAGCGACGCGGCGATGACGGCCGCCGGCTCGGAGCCGGCCGGATTCCGGTAGGTATAGTGCGACGGAATCTTGTGCTGCCAGTCGTAGGGCACACCGAAGCCGGCATGGAAGACGGGCAGCGCCGTCAGCCCGGCACCGACGGTGGACGAGCCGTGATAGCCCTGCTCGATGGAGATGAACTGGTCCTTCTGCGGCTTGCCGCGCGCCTGCTGGTAATAGCGGATGAAGCGCACCGTGCTGTCGATGGCGTCGGAGCCGCCCAGCGTGAAATAGACATGGTCGAGATCGCCGGGGGCCCGCTCGGCGAGCGCCGCCGCGAGCCGGATGGCCGGTTCGGAGCCGAGGCCGAAGTAGCCTGTCGCGTAGGGCAGTTCCCGCATCTGGTTGGCGGCGGCCTCGACGATGCTGTCGTGGCCATAGCCGGCATTGACGCACCACAGCCCGGCAAAGCCGTCGATGAGCTGGCGGCCGGTCGCGTCGGTGACGGTCGCGCCCTTGGCGGAGCGCAGCACGCGGACTCCGGCCTTCTCGTGGCCGCGATAGGAGGCGACCGGGTGGACCCAGTGGGCGCGATCGAGCTCGATCAGCGAATTGCTCAACATGACGGTTCTCCGGTTATCCGAGCGCCTGGCTGGCGAGGGCGAAGGGCTTGCAAGGGGCCGACGGACCGGGCCGCGCGGGCCCGGTGCACATGGCGATGCCGCCGCCCACCTCCTCGAGGCCGCAGGCGGCGAGCCAGGGCGAAAGGTGCGTGAGCGCGGGCGTGTCGACGCGCAGGAAGGCGCCGGGGCGGGCCGCCATCAGAAAGGCGATCAGGGCCTGCGCCTCCTCTTCGCTGCCGGCGATCACCGGCCCGATCACCTCGCCGCGCCCGAAGGGACGCAACACGCCGTAGCCCGCAACCTGCCCGTCGGCAGCGCGCAGGACGGCCATGCGCCCCGCTTCGGCGAGGAGGTGCAGCAAGGGGCCCCGGTCCATGCCGAGGGCGAGACGATCGAGCGCGGCGATCGCCGCCAGATCTCCGGCGCCGGCCCAGGCGACCCGGCCACTTTGCGGCATCGCAACCGCTGCGATCCCGTCGGGCACGCCTTGGTGCTGGCGGATCTCGTGCGTCGCGCGGAAGCCGAGCTTTTCATAGAGCGGCAGCCCCTCCGCGGTCGCGATGAGGCGGCATTCCAGCGGGCCGGCGGCGGCGAGGGCCCTGTCCATCAGCCGCCGGCCGAGGCCGCAGCCGCGCATCGCTGCTGCAACGATGACCATGTTGATGGTCGCGGCGGTGTCGCCGAAGGGCGTCATCATCGCCGTGCCGACGACGGCGCCGTCCTCCAAGGCGACGAAGCCGCGGCTGAGCGACAGGACCATTGCCCAGTCCTCGCGTCGATGCGGCCAGTTTGCCTCCCGCGACAGGACGTGGGCGCCGTCGAGGTGGCTTTCGTCGAAAATCGCGAGGTCGATGGTGTCCTGCTTCATGTGCCTCGGTCCGTTTCACTTGCTCCATGAATAAGACGGGCACAGGCGCAGTTGCTCTTGTGGATCGGCACTGAGCGACATCTTCGGCCGAAGGAGCGGGCGGGGACCGCATGGAATGCCAAAGTCCTCCGGCACTGGGATGGGCGAAGGGCCCCCTCCGGCAGGCCGGCGGCGGTGACCGGCGCAACTGTCTGCCAAAGGCCGAGAGGCAGACGGCACTTTGTGCTCCCCAGCGGCGGCAATGCGGTGCCCGGGGCCGGATCCGCCCGGACTATGATCGGTGTGGGAGCGAACCGACCTTTCGCCAGCAGGGAATGAACCCATGAGCGCCTTCAAGCCCAAATACGTCACCTTCGATTGCTACGGCACGCTGATCTACTTCGCCATGGCCGATGCCGCGCGCACGCTCTACGGCGAGAGGCTTAACGAGCCGCGCATGCAGCAGTTCCTCGCCGATTTCGCCGCCTATCGGCTCGACGAGGTGCTCGGCGCCTGGAAGCCGTATGAGGAAGTGGTCTACAACGCGCTCGCGCGGACCTGTCGCAGGAACGATGTCGCCTTCCGCCCGGAAGATGCGCGCTGGGTCTACGAGCAGGTCCCGACCTGGGGGCCGCATCCGGACGTGCCGGCCGGCCTCGCGAAGGTGGCCAAGGAAATCCCGCTCGTTATCCTCTCGAACGCGATGGATGCGCAGATCCCGTCCAATGTCGCCAAGCTCGGCGCGCCGTTCCATGCCGTCTACACGGCCGAGCAGGCCGGCGCCTACAAGCCGCGCTTCAAGGCCTTCGAATACATGTTCGACATGCTGGGCTGCGGGCCGGAGGACATCGTGCACTGCTCGTCCTCGTTCCGCTACGATCTCATGTCGGCACACGATCTCGGCATCACGCACAAGGTCTGGGTGAACCGCGGCCACGAGCCGGCGAACCCCTACTACGGCTACGTCGAGATCAAGGACATCTCGGGACTTCCTGGCGTCTTCGGCCTGTGAGGCTCAGCCCATGCAGTTCCGGTCCTACTGGCACGACACGGCGCCGCCCTTCGCGGGCGCAGCCTCCGGCCCGGTCGAGGGCGCCTATGACGTCGCCGTCGTCGGCGGCGGCTTCACGGGGCTCGCTGCCGCGCGTGCGCTCGCGATGGCGGGTGCAAAAGTCGTGGTGCTGGAGGCCGGCACCGTCGGTTGCGGCGCCTCCGGCCGCAACGGCGGCCATCTCAACAACGGCCTCGCGCACAGCTTCATCGCCGCCAAGGCGGCGCTGGGGACCGAGCGGGCGATCGCGCTCTACAAAGCCTTCGACGATGCGGTCGACACGATCGAGCGCCTCGTCGCCGAGGAGGGCATCGATTGCGCCTTCCGCCGCGCCGGCAAGCTGAAGCTCGCCTCCAAGCCCGGGCATCTCGACGCGATCGCGCGCAACTTCGAGGCGGTGCATCGCGAGGTCGATCCCGACACGGCCCTCCTCGGCCGGGCGGATCTTGCCGGCGAGATCGGCTCCGACGGCTTCCACGGCGCCATGCTCTCGAAGAAGAGCGCCATGATGCACATGGGTCGCTTCGTCACCGGCATGGCCGACGCGGCCGTGCGGTACGGCGCGGTGATCCACGAACATGCGCCCGTGACCGCACGGCGGGAGAAGGGCGGTCGGCATCTCCTCGGCACGCCGCGCGGCAGCCTTTCGGCCAGGGAGGTGCTGCTGGCGACAGGGGCCTACACGAGCGGGCCCTTCGCCTGGTTCCGGCGGCGCATCATCGCGGTGGGCAGCTTCATCATCGCGACGCGGCCATTGAGCGAGGCCGAGATCGCGGCGACCATGCCGGGCAACCGCACCGCGGTGACCTCGCTCAACATCGGCAACTACTTCCGCCTCGCGCCCGACAACCGCCTGATCTTCGGCGGGCGCGCGCGTTTCTCGGCCACCTCCGATGAGGCGTCCGATGCAATGAGCGGCGCCATCCTGCGGGCGAGCCTTGCACGCATCTTCCCCCAGCTGGCCGATGTCGAGATCGACTATTGCTGGGGCGGCCTCGTCGACATGACCAGGGACCGCTATCCCCGCGCCGGCCGTACCGACGGCGTCTGGTATGCCATGGGCTATTCCGGCCACGGCGCGCAGTTGTCGACGCATCTGGGCATGATCATGGCCGATGCGATCCTCGGCCGGTCCGACCGCAATCCCCTGAAGGACCTCGCCTGGCCGGCGGTGCCCGGCCATTTCGGCAAGCCCTGGTTCCTGCCGCTGGTCGGGCTCTATTACAAGATGCTCGACCGCATCCAGTAGGCACATGATGCTGCAGGCGCCGGGAGGATCCCCCGGCGCCTTTTCCATGCGCTCAGGCAAGGCCGCCCATGTGGAAGGCCTTGACCTCAAGATATTCCTCGATGCCGAGCTGCGAGCCCTCGCGGCCGAGGCCGGACTGCTTGACGCCGCCGAAGGGCGCGACCTCCATCGAGATGGCGCCGGTGTTGAGCCCCACCATGCCGAATTCGAGCGCCTCGCCGACGCGCCAGGAGCGCCGCAGGTCCTGCGTGAAGAAATAGGCCGCGAGCCCGAAGGGCGTTCCGTTGGCGATCCCGATCGCCTCCTCCTCGTGGCGGAAGCGGAAGAGCGGCGCCACCGGCCCGAAGGTCTCCTCGCTCGCGAGCAGCATATCGGTGCTGGCGTCGCCGAGCACGGTCGGGGACGCGTATTGCGGCCCGTCCGGCACCTCGGCGGCGCTCGCGAGCCGCCGGGCGCCCTTGGCGAGCGCGTCCGCGACGTGGCGCTCGATCTTCTCGATCGCGGCGGCATTGATCATCGGGCCGATGGCGACGCCCTCCTGCGTGCCGGGGCCGACCTTCATCGCCGCGACCTTGGCCGACAGCTTCTCGGCGAACCGGTCGTAGATGCCGTCCTGCACGAGGATGCGGTTGGCGCAGACGCAGGTCTGGCCGCCGTTGCGGAACTTCGAGGCGAGGACGCCCTCGATGGCGAGGTCGAGATCGGCATCGTCGAAGACGATGAAGGGCGCATTGCCGCCGAGCTCCAGGCTGAGCCGCTTGATGCTGTCGGCCGCCTGGCGCATGAGCAGGGCGCCGACGCGCGTCGAGCCGGTGAAGGAGAGCTTGCGCACCGCGGGGTTGCCGGTCAGTTCCGCCCCGATCGGCGTCGGCATGCCGGTGACGATGTTGATCACGCCCGCCGGAATGCCCGCGCGCTCGGCGAGCACGCCGAGCGCCAGCGCCGAGAAGGGGGTCAGCTCCGAGGGCTTGATGACCACCGTGCAGCCGGCGGCGAGCGCCGGGGCGACCTTGCGGGTGATCATTGCATTGGGGAAGTTCCAGGGCGTGACGATGCCGCAGACGCCCACCGGCTGCTTGAGCACCACGATGCGCCGGTCCGCCGTCGGGGCAGGGATCGTCGTGCCGTAGATGCGGCGCGCCTCCTCGGCGAACCATTTGACGAAGGAGGCGCCGTAGCGGATCTCGCCCCGCGCTTCGGCAAGAGGCTTACCCTGCTCGCGCGTCAGGATCAGCGCGAGGTCCTCCAGATGCTCCAGCATCAGCGCGTGCCACGCCTCCAGCAGCGCGGCGCGCTCGGCGGGCGTCCTGGCACGCCAGGGCTCGAAGGCGGCGGCCGCCGCCTCGATCGCGGCGCGGGTCTCCTCGGCGCCGGCATCGGGCACCGTGCCGAGCACCGACTGCGTGGCCGGGTCGATCACATCGAGCGTCCGGCCGGCGGAGGCTCCGCTCCAGCGGCCCCCGACGAGGCAGGCCTCCCGGACGAGGCCGGGATCGCGAAGGCCTTCGATGGTCATGTCGTTCGTCTCCTGTCAGGCGAGTGCCGCGAGCACGGCGGCGGTGATCTCGGTGGTGCGGTGCTTGCCGGGCTCTGTGCCGATGCCGCGTGCGGTCGCAGCTTCGATGGCGGCCATGACGGCCGCCGCTGCGGACGGCTCGCCCAGATGCTCCAGCATCATCGCCCCGGACCAGATCGCCGCGATCGGATTGGCGATGCCGAGATGGGCGATGTCCGGCGCCGAGCCGTGCACCGGCTCGAACATCGACGGGGCGGTGCGGTCCGGATTGATGTTGGCCGAGGCGGCGAAGCCGAGCCCGCCCTGGATGGCGGCGCCGAGATCGGTCAGGATGTCGCCGAACAGGTTGGAAGCGACGACGACGTCGAGGCTCTCCGGCGCCATCACCATCCGCGCCGCCATCGCGTCGATGTGGTAGTTCGTGACCGTGACGTCCGGATAGTCGGCGGCGAGCCGCGTCGTGACCTCGTCCCAGAACACCATGGAATGCTTCTGGGCATTCGATTTGGTCACCGAGGCAAGCTTGCCCCGCCGCCGGCGCGCCTCTTCGAAGCCGAAGCGCAGGATGCGCTCCACCCCCTTGCGCGTGAAGATCGACGTCTCCACCGCGACCTCGTCGTCCGTGCCGTTGTGGACGCGGCCGCCGGCCCCGGAATACTCGCCCTCGGTGTTCTCGCGGATACAGAGGATGTCGAAGGCGCCTGCGCGCAGCGGCCCCTCGACGCCCGGCAGCAGGCGGTGCGGCCGGATATTGGCATATTGCACGAAGGCCTTGCGGATCGGCAGCAGCAGCCCGTGCAGCGAGACCGCATCGGGCACGCGCGCCGGCCAGCCGACCGCGCCGAGCAGGATGGCGTCGAAGCTGCGCAGGGTCTCGATGCCATCCGCCGGCATCATCTTGCCCGTCCGCTCGTAGAAGTCGCAGGACCAGGGAAAGGTCGTGCCTTCAAGGGAAAAACCGGCGCCGCGCGCCGCCTTGCCCAGCACCTCCCAGGCGGCTTCGGTGACGGGCACACCGATGCCATCACCCGGAATGAGGGCGATCTTGTAGGATTTCACTGGTCTTCCTCCTCAGATGGCGATAAGGACGCTCTTCGACCTGCGGTTCGCGAGATAGGCCTCGCGGCCGAGGTCCTTGCCGAGCCCCGATTGCTTGTAGCCGCCGGTCGGCAGGATGTGGTCGCGCGAGCGGCCATAGCGGTTGATCCACACCGTGCCGGCCTCCAGCCGGCCGCTCAGGCGCAGCGCGCGCGACAGGTCCCGCGTATAGAGGCCGGCGCAGAGACCGTAGGTCGGATGATCGGCAAGCGCGAGCGCCTCCTCTTCCTCGCGGAAGGTTTGGACGGTGAGCACCGGCCCGAAGATTTCCTCCGCGACGGCCCGGGAGTTGGCGTCGACGCCGTCGATGAGGGTCGGGGCATAGAAATAGCCCGGCCGGTCGAGGCACTCCCCGCCGAAGCGGCACTGGGCGCCCTGCGCGAGGGTGGCATCGACGATGCTCTTTATGCGGCCGAGCTGGCGCGCGGAGACGATCGGCGCATAGCCCGTGGCCTCGTCCCAGGTCGGGCCGGGCCGGATCGCCGCCATATGCTTGGTGATCAACCCGATGAGCTCATCCGCGACGGTTGCCTCAACGATGAGCCGGGAGCCCGCGACGCAGACCTGGCCGGCATTGGCGAGGATGCTGCGGGCGATGGCGCCGGCGGCGAGCGCAAGGTCAGCGTCGGCGAAGACGAGCTGCGGGCTCTTGCCGCCGAGCTCCAGCGTCATCGGCTTGATGCCGGTGCGCGCGACATTCTCCATGATCGCCGCCCCGGCGCCCGTCGAGCCGGTGAAGCTGATCTTGGCGATGTCGGGATGGCTGGTGATCGCCGCGCCGGTGGTGCGCCCGTCGCCGAGCACGACGTTGATCAGCCCCGCCGGCAATCCCGCCCGCACCGACAGCTCGGCCATGAAAAGCGTGGCGAAGGGCGTCATCTCCGACGGCTTGAGCACCACGGCATTGCCGGCGGCGAGAGCTGGGCCGAGCTTCCAGGCGGCCATCGAGATCGGGAAGTTCCACGGCGTGATGGCGCCGATGACGCCATAGGGCTCCGTCGCGATCATGCCGACGCTGTCGGCGGCTGTGGGGGCGAGGTCGCCCCCTTCCTTGTCGGCGAATTCCGCGAAGAAGCGGATCTGCTCGACCGTGATCGGAATGTCGACCCTGATCAGCTCCGCGACCGGCCGGGTCGACGCCACCGCCTCCAGCCGCGCCAGCGTCATCGCCTCGGCCGCGATGAGATCGGCCCAGCGGTGGAGGGCATCGACGCGCTCGCGCGGCCGCACCCGGCCCCAGCCGCTGGTCGCGAGGGCCATTCTGGCGGCGCCGACGGCGCGATCGACGATGCCGGCATCGGCGACCGGACAACTGGCGAAGGCCACGCCGTCTGAGGGGCGGTGAAGCGTGATGCCATCGGCCGCGGCCACGCGCTCGCCGCCGATGAAATGGACCTGCGGCATGATGACCGCGGCAGGATCGAAACTCAGCGACAAGGGCTCATCTCCGCATGCGGCCGCAAGCCTCACATGCCGCGGTCCGCAGGTGCGATCGGAAGGACGGGCTGGCTCGACGGGAAATCCCGTTCGCCGCGCCCGTGACGGAGAAACCTGCCGCCACGCGTTCAGCCGACGACGACGTAGATCTTGCGCACGGTCTCGATGGTCTTCCACACGCCGACATAGCCGGGCTTAATGACGAAGCTGTCGCCGGCACGGAAGATGCGCGGTGCCTTACCCTCTTCCGTGAGCTCGACGACGCCTGACAGGATGTAGCAGAACTCGAAGGTCTCACCCTTGATGGAGCGGGTCTCGCCGGGCGTCGCCTCCCAGATGCCGGTCTTGACGGTGTCGTCGCGGGAGGCGTCCTGTGCCCAGGTCTTGAAGGCGGGATCGCCGGCGATGAGCCGGTCGGGCGCCGGCCTGCTGTGCCTGGGCTCGTCGGTCGGGGCAAGATCGAGCTGAACGAGAAGGGACATGGGTCAACCTTTCCTGGTGGGGGTGTCAGTAGCCGCGGCCGCGGTCGACGAGGCCGATGAGCGGCAGGCCGGCCCGGTGGCGGCGGATGTTGTCGATGACGGCCTTGGCCGCCGGCGCGGCCTCGACCTTGCTCGCGACGTGCGGCGTCAGGATCACCCCGGGGTGGTTCCAGAGCCGGTGATCCGCCGGCAGCGGCTCCGGGTCGGTGACGTCGAGGACGGCGCCCGACAGGTGGCCGCTGTCGAGCGCCTCGATGAGGGCCGCCTGGTCGAGATGCTGGCCGCGCCCGACATGGACGAGCCCGGCACCGGCGGGGAGCCGCGAAAAGAGATCGGCGTCGAGGATGCCGACGGTTTCCGGGGTGAGGGGCAGCAGGCAGATCAGGATGTTGGTTTCGGCGAGGAGGGCGGCCAGGCCCTCCTTGCCGTGGAACGAGCGGATGCCGTCGAGCGACCGCGGCGAGCGGCTCCAGCCCGCGATCGGGAAACCGAAGGGCTTCAGTCGTTCGATGACGGCCGAGCCCATCATGCCGAGGCCGAGCACGCCGACGCGTCGTTGCGTTGCCGGGAGGAGGTCGTGCGCCTGCCAGCGCGCCTCCTTCTGCTGGGTGATATAGAGCGGCAACTGCCGATGCAGGGCGAGCACGCCGAGCGTGACATATTCCTGCATCATGCGCGTGATGCCCTCCTCGACCATGCGCACCACGAGGACGTGCGGGGGCAGGGCATCCGTGTTCAGCTGGTCGATGCCGGCGCCGATCGAGAACAGGATCTCGAGGCTGGAGAAGCGGCCGAGATCGTCCGGCGCCGTCCAGGTGATCAGGTAGCGCACGTCGGCGGGATCGAAGGCGTCGCCGTTCCGCACGAAGCGGATGTCGGGGAGTTCCTCAGCAAAACGCGCCGCGAACACCCTGGCGCGCTCCTCGGTGGAGTTGAAGAGGAAGGTCAAGAGGCGTTCTCCGGCAACATCGGGATATCGGGGGCGCGAACAAGATAGGCCGGGCGCAGCGGCCGTCCCTTCGTTTGTGTGCGCGCCGACGGTCGAACCTGCCGAAATGCCGCGGAAGAACAGTGCTTCCTGTCGAGAGAATGGTTTAGAAAGAGCTCTGGGCTGGTGGCCCGATCGTTCCCGCCCGCGCGGCGGGGACTCGCCGGAGCTTTCGATTTTGGAGACCGACGTTCAACTGCAGCTGGATGCCTTCGAGGTCACCCTGCGCGATATCGCGGTAGTGGGCATCGACCAGCTGCACGCCCTGTCCGTCGCGGTCGGCTGGCCCCATCGTGAGAGCGACTGGCGCATGCTGCTCGACCTGGGACGGGGCATCGCGGCCGTCGACGAGATCGGCCGCGTGGTCGGCTCTGTCATGTGGTTCCGCTATGCACCGGACTTCGTCAAGGTCGGCATGCTGATTACGTCGCCGCGCCTGCAGGAGCAGGGTGCCGGACGCTGGCTGATGCAGCGCGTGCACGAGCTGAACAAGGGGTCGGTGTTCGGCCTCACGGCGACGCGTGCGGCGAGGCGGCTCTATCGCTCGCTGGGTTATGGCCATGAGCAGAAGGTCCTGCAGTGCCAGGGCCGGGCCGTTGTGCCCGCGGATGTGCGGGCCGTCGTCGCGGGCAGCCTCAGGCCCGTCCGCCCGGCGGATCACGATGCGCTGCTCGATCTCGACCGGGCGGCGGTGGGCTGCGACCGGTCCGCCATGTTCCGCCGGCTGCTGCCGCTATCGACGGGTCACGTGCTTGTCCGCAACGGCGAGACGGTCGCCTTCGCGCTCTGCCGCCAGTTCGGGCGCGGCCATGTCATCGGTCCGGTGATCGCTGCCACCGAGGAGGACGCGATTGCCGTCGCGATGCCGCATGTCGAAGCTCACGCCGGCGGTTTCCTGCGCGCCGATACGCCGGCCGCCAACGCGGCCTTTACCGGCTTTCTCGCCGCCGCCGGCATGCAGGTCCATGACACGCTGACATCGATGGGGCTTGGTCGCGCACCCTTCAGGCCGGCGAGCGCCGATGGCCCGCGCCGCATGGCGCTCGCCAGTCACACACTCGGCTGAGGCGCCGATCGTCGCGACCGGCTCGCAGGACGCGAGGCAGGGCTGCATCGCATCTGTGCGACGTTAGGACGATCGGGGTCTGGCCGTTAGCGTCCGTCGCCGCCATCCTGGCAGTATGGGTTGCGCCGACGGCGATCTCTCCCCTGGCGCTCGGCCGCTCGATGGCCGCGAGGTGGAAATCGACGGGACGGGCGCCGATGGCGCAGCCGCCGGGCAGCGAGATAGGGCCTCTCCGAGCCGGGCCGCGAGCGGCCCGAGCATGCGGAAAGAGGCCCGCATCTTGCGGACGTAGATTGCTTCGGTGTTGGTCAGCGAGCCGGAGGAAATCGAGAGTACGCGGGATGGGCCCACGTCCATCGCGGTGCCGAGCCGGCGCAGCAGGGCTAGCATCGTATGCAGGTCGGCAGCATCCGCAACATTGCTCAACGGGAGCGATTGGCCGCTGAGGAGGCTAGCCGCCAGCACCGGCAGGGCCGCGTTCTTCGCGCCGGGACCTGGACGGTACCCTCCAGGCGCACGCCGCCGATGATCGCGTGTCTGTCCAAGGCGCATGCCTTCCTGCGGGGCAGGCCGGCCGACCCCGCCAAGCGGATCGGAGAGAGCCCGTTGTCAACCAGTTGCGGTCTTCTTTCGAGCGCTTCGTCACGCCAGCGGGGTCGTTGCGGGGAGGGGGTTGTGCACGGCATCCTTGGTTCAAGCCGCTTGGAGTCGATGACCCATCCCGTGAAAGTCCGTTGCGTCGGTTCTCCGCGCAGTTTACTCCGGTATCATAGTGGTTATGGAGCGGTGGCATGACCAGGGCAGGCCTGATCGGCCATACCGAACGCCGCAGCCTCAAGTACCGGAACCTCGAGAAGCTTCTGGGCGAGTAGATGCTGCGCGCGCTCGTACGGGGACAGGAGAAGGCGATTGGCACCGTCTGGGCGGTGCTGCCGTCGCTCCAGCGGGTCATCCCGCTGGCAAGCTCCATCGCCGCGCGGGGACATCGTGGCGAACGTCACCGCTGCAGCCCGGCCGCGGCCCGGGCAGCTCTCGAAAAGGCGACATTCCAGGTCAAGCTCGCCATCTTCGTGGTGCAGGGCCTGTCGCCGGCCGAGGCCGAGCAGGCCTCGCGCGCGTCCGGCGAAGACCTGCCTGCGGTGACGGCGGCGGCTTTCGAGGGAAGGTCACAGCAGCCCGCCGATGCCCCGAAGGACGAGAGCTGATGGCGATCCGGAGGGTGTGTTGAATCCTATGACTGAGATGGAGCGGGAGACGCGGGAGGCACCGCAGGCTGTCGCCCGGCTTCTCGACGCCAGCCTCGACGACCTGACGGCGCTGGGTCGCCGCCTGTCCGGCATGGCGCCGCCGATCGTCGCCACCTGCGCGCGCGGCACGTCTGACCATGCGGCGGGCTATCTGAAGTACCTCCTCGAGATTGCGACCGGCACGCCCGTCGCCTCGCTTGGGCCTTCGCTGGCGTCGGTCTACGACGCGCCCTTGCGCCTGCGCGGCGCCGTGCTGTTCACGATCTCGCAGTCGGGCCAGAGCCCGGACATCGTTGCGCTGCAGGCCGCCGCCCGGGCGGCCGGGGCGCTGACGGTCGCCCTCGTCAATGTCGACGACAGCCCGGTGGCGCAGGCGGCCGATGTCGCCATCCCGCTCCAGGCCGGCGTCGAGCGCAGCGTGGCGGCGACGAAATCCTTCATCGCTGCCGCCGCCGCGGCTGCCACCATTGTCGCGGCCTGGGCCGGCGACGAGCGCCTGCTCGCAGCGATCCGGGGTCTGCCCAAGAGCCTTGCCGAGGCGCTGGCCGCCGACTGGTCCGCGCTCGAGGAGCCATTGTCGACGGCCTCTTCATGCTACATGGTCGGCCGCGGGCCGGCCCTGGCCATCGCGCAGGAGGCGGCGCTGAAGAGCAAGGAAACCGCTGCCATTCATGCCGAGGCCTTCTCGACTGCCGAGATCATGCACGGCCCCTTGCGCCTCGTGCGCGCGGATTTCCCGATCCTCGCCTTCCTGCCGGAAGACAGGGCGGCCGCGGCCGGGCGCGCCGCCTTGCAGCGCCTGCAGGCGGCCGGCGGCCACGTCTTTCCGGCGGCGACAGCCGACGCGCCCGGCAAGCGGCTGCCCGTCGCGGCGACCGGTCACGCCCATCTCGATCCTCTGTCGATGGCGGTGTCCTTCTATGGACTGATCGAGAAGGTCAGCCGTCTGCGCGGCTTCGATCCCGACCGCCCGCCCCATCTCCTCAAGGTTACGGAAACCGTCTGATGTCTCTCACAGCCATGGTCGGCGCCCGCGTCTTCGACGGCGATCGGATCCGGGAGGAGGCGGCGGTCCTCGTCTCCAGCGGCACCGTCCTCGACGTGGTGCGGGCGCAAGACGTGCCCGCGCATGCCGAGCGCCGCGTGCTCGACGGCGGGCTGCTGGCGCCGGGTTTCGTCGACCTGCAGGTCAACGGCGGCGGCGGGGTCATGCTCAACGACGGGCCGAGCGGCGAGGCGATTGAGCAGATCGCGGCCGCGCACCGGCCTTTCGGCACGACGGGGCTGCTGCCGACGCTGATCACGGACACGCCCGCCGTGACGGCGGCGGCCATCGCCGCCGCGGCAGAGGTGGCAGGGCGGATCCCCGGCGTTCTCGGCCTTCATCTCGAAGGGCCGCACCTGGCGCCCGCCCGCAAGGGTGCGCATCTGGCCGAGTTGATGCGTCCGTTGACGGAGAACGACGTTGCCCGCCT
Organism: Chelatococcus sambhunathii; assembly: GCF_001418005.1. Classification (GTDB taxonomy): domain Bacteria; phylum Pseudomonadota; class Alphaproteobacteria; order Rhizobiales; family Beijerinckiaceae; genus Chelatococcus_A; species Chelatococcus_A sambhunathii. The sequence goes on from NZ_LIOL01000003.1 coordinate 441,673, forward strand.
GATCGAGGCGAGGGAGCGCATCGGGGTGCTCATGGTGACCGTGGCGGTCGAACAGGCGCCGCTGCGGCTCATCCGCCGCCTGGCCGATGCCGGCGTCATCGTGAGCCTCGGCCACACCGATGCCGGCTATGACGCAGCGCGGGCGGCCATCGATGCCGGCGCGCGCGCGGTCACCCACCTCTTCAATGCCATGAGCCAGCTGGGCAACCGCGACCCGGGCATGGTCGGCGCCGCCCTGGCGGCCGGCGCCGTGTTTTGCGGGATCATCGCCGACGGCCACCACGTGCATCCGGAGAGCCTGCGCGTGGCGCTGGCGGCCAAGCGCGGGCCGGGACGGCTCTATCTCGTCACCGATGCGATGGCCTCGGTCGGCTGGAGCGGCGACAGCTTCACGCTGGGCGGGCGCACGGTCTATCGCCGCGGCGGCCGGCTCACGCTCGCGGACGGCACCCTGGCCGGAGCCGACATCGACATGGCGAGCGCGGTGCGCTATGCGGCGCGGGACCTCGGCCTCGGCACGGAGGAGGCGCTGCGCATGGCTTCCCTCTATCCGGCCGAACTGATCGGCGACGCAAGGCGCGGACGCCTGCGCCGTGGTGCAGTCGCCGAGATCGTGCATCTCGACGACAATCTCTGCGTGCGCGGCGTCCTTGGGTTCTGATCCCCGATCCGGCCATCTGGTTCCATAAGAACGCTTATGCGATTCTGGAGAACTGTTCGAGCGACCTCGCCCTCTTCCCTTCCGAACGGGAGGCGGCGGGGCCGATAGGCGGAGCGCGTTCAGAAGAACTCGTCGAGCAGACGGTAGAAGGCCAGACGATCGGGATCGACCGTTCCGCCGTAATGCCGCAGGAAGGGTTCGACCCAGTCCTCGCCGAGATTGTGGCGGATGCTCCAGCTTGCCAGCGCCAGATCCTGGTGGCGGTCGGCCACGCCGAGCCTGCCGCAGTCGACGAAGCCGGTGAAACGCCCGTCCTGGGCGAGGAGATTGGGCAGGCAGGCGTCACCATGCGTGACGACGAGGTCCTCGCCTTCGGGACAGCTTGACAGCAGATCGTTGAAGAGGTCGGCCGCGCTGCGGCCGCGGCGCTCATCGTCGAAATCCTCCTCGTCTACCAGCCCGGCATCCATGCGCGTCCGGGCGAGCGCGATACGCGGGCGGAGTCCATGATCGAAGGGGCAGGTGCGTGCGGCGAGCGCGTGCAGCCCACGCAAGGCTTCCGCCGCGATGGTCACAATCTGCCCGGGCGCGAGATCGGTCGAGGAGGCAAGGTCGCGGCCGGCCACGGCACTCATGAGAAGCCAGCAGCACTGCGCCTCCTCGGCCTCGGCGAGGACCCGCGGGCAGGCGATACCCTGCCCGGCCAGCCAGCGCAGTCGCGCTGCCTCTCCCGGCAACTCACACAGCGGTCCGACCGGCTCCGCCTTCACGAACAGGGTCGGACGGCCATGTGCCTCGAGCCGGTAGACCGCCGCCTCGGAGCAGCCGATGGTCTGCGGCCGGCAGGCATAGCCGGCAAGATCGCCGACCCAGGCACGGGGCAACTCCACGGCCATCTGCGCATTCGCCAGAACCATCGGCTGCATTCCTTTCCGCACCCGTCCGGGCTGCCGGTCGCCGCCCCAGTATTCGAACCAAGCAACTAACCATCCCGTCGCCCACAGGCAATGCCGGCCGCAGACCCTGGATGACGTGCGCACGATGTTGCGACGGCGGTTGCGCCGGCCCCCTGCCGGCCGAAGCGATTCTCATGGCATCCATCATGTGGATCGACTGCTGAGCCATGTGCCGCTCGAGTGGCGCGGATGCGCCTGTTGCCGGAGGTGGCGCAGATGGCGAAACTGCTGGTGTTGCGAAGCGGGCCGCCACGATCTAACCCACCGCATATCAGGGCAAGCTTTCCTGCCCAGAGAGAACGGCATGATGAGCACCGCCAGCGACGCTCGCTTCTGGGACAGGTCTTCCCGCAGATATGCTCGCTCCGCCATCGCGGACCAGCTTGGGTACGAGCGCACTCTCGAACGCACGCGCGCCCATCTGCGGCCCACCGATGATGTGCTGGAACTCGGTTGCGGCACGGGAACGACGGCATTGCGACTTGCAAGCGGCGTTCAGAGCTATCTCGCGACGGACCTTTCCCGCGGCATGATCGCGATCGCCGAAGACAAGCTGGCGGCAGAGCCGGTCCCGGCACTGTTGTTTCGCACGGCGACGGCCGAGGAACTGATCCACGACGAAGGCCGGTTCGACGTCGTCCTCGGTTTTAACTACCTGCACCTGGTGCGTGACGTGCCGGGCACCTTGCGTGGCATTCACACGCTGCTGAAGCCCGCAGGTCTGTTCATCTCGAAAACCCCTTGCCTCGGAGACATGAACCCGCTCATCCGGCTGCTCCTGCTGCCCGCGATGCGGGCTGTCGGACAAGCGCCGCATGTCAATTCGTTCGATACATCCGCGTTGGACCAGCTGATCACCGGTGCGGGGTTCGACATTCTTGCCCTGGAGACCCACGCCAGCAGAGGAAGGGACCGGCGTCCCTACATCGTGGCCCGCAGGCGATGATCACTGGACCGGGCGTCGATTCACCACGCATCTATGGTTGCGGGCAGTCCGCGCCTTCTGGGCAGCCGCGCCGGCCAGGTCCGCGCGGGCCGCGCTCCGCCGCTGGACCGGACGGCTGCTGACGGGGGGCCTGCATGCGCGGCTGTTCGGGCGCGGGCCGTTCTGGACGCGGCATGGCGGCGGGGGCGCGGGGCTGTTCTGCGCGACCCGGCCGTGCGTCAGGCATGACCGGTGCGCGCCAATCGAAACCGGATGGACGTTGCGGCTGCACCGGCCCTGATCGTTCTTGTCGGGGCGGCGCCTCGCGAACGGACGGCTGCGGCATGCGTACCGGGGGAGCGGTCTCTGAAGGCGCGGGCTCGCGTCGGGGACGGGTGCCGGCGGGCGCCTGCCTCGCCGGTTGCCGCGGCTGAATTTCGCTCGGCGCCGTCTGCCGACCGGGAGCGCCCGCAGCGGGCGGGCGCTCAGGCGGGGCGGCGTCTCGCCCCGGCCTCGACGACCTTTCCGGCGTGCTGCGCTGCGCTGGGGCCTGGCGCTCGGCGGGCCGAGTTCTCCTTTGCGGCCGAGCCTCGTCGCTGGGCTCCGTCCGCTGGCCGCGAAGCTCGTCGGGCACGGGTACCGGCGCGGGTGGCGCCGCGCCCTCGCCCGGCACCGGCAGTTCGCCCGGCGCGCGGCGCTGCCGCGGCGCTTCGCGATCTGCCGGTCGAGGCGTTCGCTCTCGCCGTGGCCGGACCTGATCGGCAGGAGCCCTTTCCGGGTCGCGCAGGTGGCCCGGCGCGGATGCGGGCGGCGCCGCGTCCCGGTCCGGTACAGGCGGTTCACCCGGAGCGCGGCGCTGGCGGGGCGCCTCGCCTCGCTGGGCGGGCGCGGGTGAGCCGGGCCGGGCATCATCGGCCGGCTGCGGCGCCCGGTCGCCCTGTGGGGCCGTGCGCTGCGGGGCAGGCGGGGTCGGGGGCGGTGGCTGATCGGTGTCCGGGCGCGCGCCTTCGGGCGCCGCCGGCGCAGGCGCGGTTCGCGGCACCTGAACGTCGATGACCCGTTGCGGATCCAGTGCCGGACGGAAAACGCCTTCCGGCCGCCGCCGCGCTGCGCTCGGCAGGGGTACTTCGGTGGGGATCGGCAGGAAGCCGGCTGTCGGCGGAGGCGGCGGCGGCAGGCGCTCGAATTCGGTCGGCCGCGGCGGCAGGATGGCGACGGGGAGCGGTGGCGGTGGCGGCAGGTCGCGGATCTCGTAGATCTCGGCATAATCCTCGAACTCGTCCGGCAGCCGTGGCGGCAGGTCGTCATATTCGATGATGTCGAACCGGCGCGGCGGCTCGAGCGCGACCGACAGCCTCGAAAGGCGGCGGCGGCTGTCCACGGCATGCGGCCCGCGCGGATAGCGGTGCAGGTAGGTCCAGTATGCTTCCGGCGAATCCGTGAGGAGGGTGCGGCGCCAGATCAGCGCTTCGCGCCGCTCGGCAAGGATGACACGCACGCGCCGGGCCATCGGATCCCGCGGATAGATACGCAGGAACTCCTGGTAGACCGGAATGGTGTCCTCCTCGATGGCATAGACATAGGCTTCCGGAGCCGGAAGCCGCGCGATCGAACGGCGCGGCGGCGGGCCGGCCACCGGCGCCGATCCCGGCTCGGGCTCAAAGAAGAAGAAATCGGCATCGCCGATATTGACGCTGTCCCAGGGCGTCTGCCGGCCGCCCGTCTCCTCGTGCACGCGCAGCCGCACCCGCCCGAAGAGCACATCGATCGGCAGGCCGGGCTGCTGCATCATTTCGGCGAGCGCCGTGGCATAGGGGCCGTAGGGGCCCTGCCCTTCCGGCGCGACCGAGTTGGGCGCCGCGGAGTAGGCAATGGCGAACCCCTGCGGGGGGTCGATGATGGCGAGACCTGGCGCGATCGGCTGCCCGCCAAGCTCCGGATGGGGGCGGGCGGCGTCGAGGATCACGATGCGTACGCCGGCCGAGGCGCCCGCCAGCGAGCGAAGCAGATCCGAGATCCTGAAGCCCTCGAGCGGAACATCGCTGTCGTTGCTCAGCCGCGCATCGACGGGCAGGAAATAGTTCTCTCCCTCAAGCTGCAGCGCCTGTCCCGCCAAATAAACGACGATAGCCGCATCCCGGCCCGCTCCCTGGACCTTGTCCAGGAACGCCCGCATGGCATGGCGCAGGTCGTCGCCCTTCAGGTCAGCGCCCCCCGACACGTCGAAGCCGGCGGTTCGCAAGGTCTGGGCCACGAGGCCGGCGTCATTGAGGGTGGTCGGCAGGCGGCCGCTCGGATAATCGGCCTGGCCGATGACGAGCGCAAACCGTTCCTGCTGGGCGAAGGCGGTTCCGGCGCCCACGGTCAGAGCGAAGGCCATGATGATCAGAAATAGGGTCCGGCGAAGCATATCGCGTTTTCCTTTGCCGCAGCCAGCCCCGGGTTTCCTGTCGCGATGCAATAATGATTAGACTGAAATGAGCTATTGATAATCGTTCTCATTCCAAAAGAACCATGCTCAAGTAAATAGGTCATTGTTGATTATTTTATGCTTGTCACCATGTGTTTGCTATGGCCGCTCGGCCCTTTCTTTGTAAGTCTGGTCCAGTGCTGTCGGGTCGCTTTGCGTCCCTTCGGCACGAGGGAAACGCCCGGCCGGACATTTCGTTCCAGTGCGGAGGACGTCCAAAGGCTGCGCGAGGTGCCGGTCGCGGATGGCACGGCACCTCATCAGACGCAGCAGCCCGCAAAAGCGTGAGCCGGGCATTTCGGGTCGGTCCGGGGCGGCGACGCCTGGTGTCGCGGAATGGCTCCGGCGGCATCCTGATGCGCGTCACGGGCGATGACGCTGACGTGTTCCATCGGAAAAGTCCCGATCAGCCGATCCTCGCGGGTCCCATAGCCATGGATGACGGGCGTCAGCTTCGGGGCAGCCCCGGCGGCCGCAGCTGCCGCTTCTGCGCTGCTATGCGGAAGGGTGCATTGGCGGCGCCGTATCCACGATAGCCGCCGCGGCGCTCGACGATCTCGAAAAAGAAGCCCTCGCTGTAGTTGGTGCTGTAGACCTGGAAATATTCACCGCCGTCGTCGCGGTCGTAGAGAATGTTGTGGGTGCGCAGCTGGTCGAGCAGCTCCGGCTGGATGCCGAAGCGGGCCGCGAGATCGTCGTAGTAGTTGGGCGAGATTTCCAGTGCCCGAAAGCCACGTTCTGCCATGGCCGCCGCACTCGCGAAGATGTCATCCGTGCGGAAGGCGAGGTGCTGCACCGACGAGCCGAAGCTTTCGGCGATGAAATGCCCGGCGAGGGTCTTGTGGTTCTCGGCGCCGTTGAGCGTCAGCCGGACGGCCCCGTCGGTGCTCGCGACCACTTGGCTGCGCACAAGTCCACCGGGATCGACCACGTCCACCATCGGCGATTTCTCCATGCGGAAGATCGCCGTGTAGAACAGGATCCAGGTCAGCATCTCCTCGTAGTTCATCGTCTGGGCGACATGATCGATCCCGACGAGTCCCACCGCCTGCCCCGTCTGTGGGGCCTGCGGCAGAGGTTCGAACTCAATGTCCCAGACGTGATTGGTGCGGTCGTCGATGAAATAGATAACGCCGCCGCCGACTCCCCGGATGGCCGGGATCGCCAGTTCTCCGGGCCCGTGCTTCTGCTCGAAGGGTTCGGCGCCGAGCGCGCGGGCGCGGGCCACCGTGGCGTCGGCGTCCCCGACCTTGATGCCGAAGGCATAGGCGTTGGTGCCGTGCACCAGATAGGACGAGTGGGCAAAGCCCTCGTGTTCGGTATTAATGACGATGTTGATGCCATCGTCGGCTGTGCCCTGCCGCCACAGCACGACCTCCTTGTTGCGGTGCCTGGCGTGCGGGGCAAAACCCATCGTCATGAGCAGAGAGCCGAGGGCGCCCGCTTCCTCTTCGTTCGCCGCGAATTCGACGAAGGCGACGCCTTCCACCCGCACCGGCTCCGGCATCGCCGGCACGTCGATCGCGATGGCCGGCTCGGACCGGCGGACCTGGTCCATGAGGTTGACGAGCGAGCGCCGGCCGTCGACCGCGATCGACCGGGGCGAGCCGCCGCGGAACTGGTCGTTGAAGATCTCCAGTGAGAGCGGCCCGACATAGCCCGTCGCCGCCACCGCGCGCATGAAATCGACGACCGGGAGGTCGCCCTGGCCGGGCATGTTGCGGTAGTGCCGGCTCCAGGAGAGCAGGTCCATCGTCATCTTCGGCGCGTCGGCGAGCTGCACGATGAAGATGCGGTCGCCGGGAATGGCGCGGATGGTGTCGACGTCGATGCCGCGGGCCAGCGTGTGGAAGGAATCGAGGATGAGGCCGATCGCCGGGTGGTCCGCGCGGCGCACGATCTCCCACGCATCGCGGTGGTCGCCGATGTGGCGGCCCCAGGCGAGCGCCTCGTAGCCGACGCGCAGGCCGCGCTTGCCCGCCCGCTCGCCGAGCTCGCGGAAGTCGGCGGCGGCCCGGTCGATGCCGCCGAGCGCTGCCGGCGAGACATTGGAGCAGACCAGCATCAGGTCCGTGCCGAGCTCCTGCATGAGGTCGAACTTGCGCTCGGCCCGGTCGAACGCGCGGCTGCGCTGCGGCTCGGGCAGGCCCTCGAAGTCGCGGAAGGGCTGGAAGAGCGTGATCGCGAGACCGTGGTCGCGCACCATGCGGCCGACCTCCGCCGGCGTCCCGTCGAAGGCGAGAAAGTCCTGCTCGAAGATCTCGACCCCGTCGAACCCGGCCGCGGCGATTGCTGCCAGCTTCTCCCGCAGGTCGCCGCTGATCGAGACCGTGGCGATGGATGTCTTCATGGCGATCCTCCATCGATCATCTCGATCAGGGCACGGATGCCGTGGACGTAGCCGCGCGGCCCGAGCCCGGCGATGACAGCCGTGGCGGCCCTGGACACAAGCGAGTGGTGATAGATCTCCTCGCGCCGATGGATGTTCGAGATGTGGATTTCGACGATCGGCCCGGGGAACATCTTCAGGGCGTCGAGCAGCGGGATGGAGCGGAAGCTCAGCCCCGCCGGATTGATGAGGATGCCCGCTCCCCCGTCGATCGCCTCGTGCACCCAGTCGACGAGCTGGTACTCGGCATTCGTCTGGTGGAAGCGCACGGGCGTGTCGCCGGCCGCCTGCCGGCACATGGCCTCGATCTCGGCCAGTGTCGTCGTGCCGTAGACGTGCGGCTCGCGCGTGCCAAGCCGGTTGAGGTTGGGCCCGTTGAGAACGAAGATCGGCTTCACGGTCATCCCCCGTATCCGAGCAGGCGCGGCAGCCACAGGACGGTGCCTGGCACCAGCGTGACGATGGCGAGCGCGCCGAGCATGGCGAACAGGAAAGGCAGGACGTTGAGGACGATATCGCGCAGCGGCACCTCAGCGATGCGGGTCATGATGAAGAGCAGCAGCCCGTAGGGCGGCGTGATCAGCCCGAGCATGATGTTGAGGACGACCACCACGCCGAAATGCACCATGTCGATGCCGAGGGCCCGCGCCGCGGGGATCAGCACCGGCACGATGACGAGCAGTATCGTGGTGCCCTCGAGCACGCAGCCCAGGAGAAGAAGCAGCACGTTGACGAGGAGGAGGAACTGCGTCGGCGTGAGATTCCAGCCGAGCAGCAGGGCAGACAGCGATTGCGGAATGTTCTCGACGGTGACGACGTAGTTGAACACCATCGCGCCGGCCAGCAGCATGCCGATCGAGGCGGTGGTGCGCCCGCTGCTGAGGAGCGCGCGATAGAGCTGCCCGGGCGTGACGCTCTGGTAGATCGCGACGGAGATGAGGAGCGCATAGCCTGCCGCCACGGCCGCCGCCTCTGTCGGCGTCATCACGCCGCCCCGGATGCCGACGAGCAGAACCACCGGCAGCATGAGTGCCGGCAGGGCCCGCAGCGTGAGGCCGGGCAACCGGTGTAGCGGAACAGGCTTCTCGACGGGGAAGTTCTTGCGGCGTGCGTCGATGGCCACGATAGTCATCTGCGCGAGCGCCAGCATGATCCCGGGCGTGATGCCTGCGAGGAACAGGAAGCCGACCGAGGCGTCCGAGACGAGCGCATAGATGACGAGCGGAATGGAGGGCGGGATGATCGGCGCGATCACGGCCGTGGCCGCCGTCAGCGCCGCGGCATAGCTCGCAGGATACCTGCCGTCCTTCGTCATGAGCTGCTGCATCATCTTGCCCGTGCCGGCCGCATCGGCGATCGCCGAGCCGGACATGCCCGCGAAGATGAGGGACTGCAGCACGTTGACCTGTGCGAGGCCGCCGCGGAAGCGGCCGACGACGGCATTGCAGAAATGGAGCAGCCGCTGCGTCATCGTCCCCGCGTTCATGATCTCGGCGGCGAGGATGAACATGGGCACGGCGAGCAGGAGGTATCCGGTATAGAGGCCGTTGAGGATCTGCTCTGCCGCGGTGCCCATGTCGAGTCCGGCGAGCCACAGATAGAGGATCGAGGATGCGATCATCGCGTGGCCGATCGGCAGGCCGATGAGTGCCAGCGCGCAGATGGAGACCAGCGCCAGCCAGAACGGGTCGATGACGATCATGTGGTGGGGCTCGCCTTGGCAGGATCGGTTTCGTCCGGCTCCCGACCCGTGAGAGCATGCCAGCCGAGCCACAGGTAGCGGGCGAGGACGGCGACGACGAAGATGACATAGATCGAGAACAGCCAGTCGAAACGGATCTTCAGATAGGCGGTCTTCTGCACCTTCATGAAGGTCACGTAGTCGTAGACGGCGGGAAGCGAGCAGCCGTAGAGCACGAGGAGCGCGGCCGCCGCGATCACCGTCATCACGCGGCGCACGCGGGGGCGGACCGCGCCGTAGATGAGGTCGAACCGGATCTCCTCCTCCTCGCGCACCACGAAGGCGGCCCCGAACAGGACGACCCAGATCCAGAGGACCACGGTGAGTTCGTTGCTCCAGCCGGTCGGCCATTGCAGGAGATAGCGAAAGATCACCTGGAGCAGAAAGGCGGCGAACATCACGCCGATCATGACGACGACGAGGTTCTCGCCGCGTCGATAGAGCCAGCCCGCCAGGAGCCGCGCACCGTGCCGCATCGGCTTGTCTCCCGTGGACGTACCGCCGGCCCTCGCGGGCGGCGGTACGCCGCGTGACGTTCTCAGAGGGCGTTGATCTTGTCGACCATGCCCGCGGGCCAGCTCGCCGCGAGGTCCGACGCAAGGTACTGCTGCTGCACATGGCTGCGGAAGGCCTCGACGTCGGGCTCGTAGATCTTCAGCCCGGCCGCTTTGAACCGTTCGGCGAGCTCGGTTTCGCGGGCGAGGTGCTTCTCGGTCGAGAAGTCGATCGCCGCGTCCGCCGCCGCCTGGAACCGCGCCTGTCGGTCGGCATCCATCCCGTCCCAGACTTTCTTGGATACGGTCAGGAGGTCGAAGCCGACGAGGTGAGAGGTTAGCACGATCTGCTTCATCACCTCATAGAATTTCATGTTCTCGACGTTCGGCAGCGGATTGTCCTGGCCGTCGATGGCGCCTGTCTGCAGGCCGGTATAGACCTCGGCATAGGCCATCGGCGTCGGGTTGGCGCCGAGCGCACGGCCCAGGAACTGCCAGGCGTCGCCGCCGGGCATGCGCAGCTTGATCCCCGCCATGTCGGCCGGCGTCTTGATCTCCCTGTCGACCCTGAGGCCGACCTGGCGCACGCCGAAATAGGTCGGGCCCAGCACCTTCACGCCGAGCTGGTCCTCGGTCATCTTCTTCATTTCGGCGCCGGCATCGCTGGCGAAGAAGGCCTTGAGATGCGCCGCGTCGCGGAAGAGGTAGCCGGCGGTCAGGATCGACCAGGCGGGGATCTGGTTGGAGATGTCCTGCGGCGCGATATTGCCCATCTCGAGGTTGCCGCGCTGCAGCGCCACGAGCTCGGTGCCCTGCTTGAACAGGTTGCCGCCGTAATAGCCCTCGAAGGTGAAGTCGCCGGCAATCGCGTCGGCGAACTTCTTCATCATCTCGGCGCGGATGTCCTGCTCGGAAAAGACGGCCGAGAAGCGCAGCTTCGGCTTGTCCTGCGCGAACGCCGGGACGGCCGAGGAGGCTGCGAGAATGCTGCTCCCGATGAGGAACTGGCGGCGTGTGGCATGTAATTTCATTTGAATTCCTCCCTGTTCTTCTTTCCGAAACTGGCCTGCTATCCGGCAGGCTCGTGCGTGAATGCCGCGAAGGCGGCCTTCATCCGGTCGGCGTCGGGCGCGATGCCCGTGAACAGTTCGAAGGCGCGGACGGCCTGGAAGACCGCCATGCCTTCGCCCGAGAGGGTGCGGCAGCCCTTGCGGCGGGCCGCGCGCAGCAGTTCCGTCTCGAGCGGGAAATAGACGATGTCGGCGACCCAGTGGCGCGCCTCGATGCAGTCGGCCGGGATGGGCATACCGGGCAGTTTCGCCATGCCGACCGGGGTGGCGTTGACGATCCCCTGCGCCGCCTTCGCGGCCTTGGGCAGGTCATGGACGACCACCGCCCGGCCGGCGCCGAAGCCGGCCTCCAGGTTCTGGACGAGTGTCCCGGCCCTCTCGGGCTCGACGTCGGCAATGGCGAGCCGTTCGACGCCGCAGTCGAGCAGCGCATGCGCCACGGCCGCGCCGGCGCCCCCGGCCCCGAGCAGAAGTACGCGGTCGCAGGTGGCACCCGCCATCCCCGCGCGAAAGCTCTCGCGAAAGCCCCAGACGTCCGTGTTGTGTCCGAAGCGCTTTCCGGCCTTGAGCACGACGGTATTGACAGCGCCGATCCGGCGCGCCGCCTGCGACAGCCCGTCGAGCAGCGGCAGAATCTCCTGCTTGTAGGGAAACGTGACATTGAAGCCGGAGAAGCCGAAGAATTCGGCGAAGCGGATGATCTCGGCGATCGGCGGGGCGCGGTTGCCCATCAGTTCCGTGTCGAACAGACGATAGACATAGGCGAGGCCCTGCGCACGCCCCTCGGCTTCGTGCATGGCCGGCGTGCGGGACAGCTGGATGCCGCGGCCGAGCAGGCCGACCAACACGGCCCGCTGGGACCGCTCCCCTTCCCGTCCCGTTTCGGCCGTGGTTGTCGTCCCATCCAAGAGATCGCCTCCTCCGCGGGGCCCCGTTGTCTCGTTTCTCGTTCGCCCCCGAAGCCAACTTTGAACCATCTGGTTAATTCTGGCAAGCGTTTTGAACGATCCGGATAATTCATATAGAAAGACTGAGTGGATGCAGGGCGATTCAGGCGATGGACGAGGCAGGATCGGATACCGGGAAGGCCACCGGTCGCGGTGGCTGGAAGCAGGACCCAGCCGGCGTGCAATCGAACATCCTCGCGGTCGCCATGTCGGAGTTTGCCGACAACGGCCTGTCAGGCGCGCGCATCGACGAGATCGCCGCCAAGACCCGAACGTCCAAGCGCATGATCTACTACTACTTCGGCGACAAGGAAGGTCTCTACCGCCGTGTGCTCGAGGAGGCCTACCGAAAGGTCCGCGAAGGGGAGCGCAAGCTCGATCTCGACCACCTGCCACCGGTCGAGGCGCTCACGCGGCTCGTCGAATTTACCTTCGACCATCACAGCCAGAACCCCGATTTCATCCGGCTAGTAATGATCGAGAACATCCATCACGGCGCCTATCTCGAGCGCTCGGACCTGATCGGGCGGCTGAATGCGGGCGCCATCGAGAAGCTGGAATTGATCTGCCGTCGCGGGCGCGAGGCCGGACTGTTCCGCGATGATGTCGAGCCGCTCGAACTGCACTGGCAGATCAGCGCGCTCAGCTTCTTCAACGTGTCCAATCGCGCGACTTTCTCGCGGATCTTCGGCGGCCGGCTCTACAGTACCGAAGGCCAGGAGACGATGCGCCGGCACGTGGTCGAACTGATCCTGCGCTTCATGCTCAAGGACAAGAGGTCCTGACGCTCGCCCGCCGCGGCTGGGCATCGCCGGCATGTTTCAGGGCTGCTTGCCCAGCCCCACAGAAAAATCCTGCTCCAGCACCACGATGCCGTCGCGCATCACGCGGTAGCTCGCCTGATAGAGCCCTGGCCGCCAGCCGTCCTGGGGCCGCTTCCTGCCCGCATACAGCAGTGTCTGCGCCTGGTTGCGCTCCATCGGCTTGGCCCGGTTCTCGGCGATGACATGCCCCGATGGGTCCTTGACGGTCAGAAGCTGGATGTCGCCGGCCTGAAGGCCGATCGCGCGGATATAGGCCACGAGCGCGGCGGCATCGGCGCCGTCCGGGGCCTGCCCGGCGCCGGCTTCCTCGACCATCTGCATCGTCACCGGGCCCGAGGCAAATCCGTGGTTGATGATCGCGCGCGGTCGATAGGCGAGGCCCGGCTGCAGTGCCGGCGCCCACAGGCTCGCGCCCGCGCCGCAGGAACCGGGCGGGGCATCGTGGGCGAAGGGATCGATGATCCGGCCGCCATGGCGCACCGTGAAATGGACGTGCGGATACTGGCTGAGGCCGGAAAGGCCGACGCGCCCGACCGGATGCCCCGCCTTCACCATCTCGCCCGGCTTCAGCCGCAGGCTCCCCTTGGCGAGGTGGCAATATTGCGTCTCCCACCCCCCGCCGTGGTCGATGACGAGGCCGTTGCCGCATTCCGTGTTCTGCACGGCCGAATGGTCGCTGCCCGCGACCGGCACGTCGGCCATGCCGTCGCGCTGCCGCAGGACGCGCCCGTCGGCAGCGGCGAGGACGTCGACGCCGTCGCGCTGCGCGGCCATGCTCGGCAGGCGGAAATCGGTGCCGTTGTGACCGTCCTGCGCGCGGGCCCCGCACATGTAGTCCCGGGCTAAAGGGGATGGATCGGCATCGACATAGGTTTGGATGAAGCAGTTGCGGCCGATATCGCAGGCGAGCGGCAGTTGCAGGACGGGGGCGCCCGCAGCGACGGCACCGGCCGCCCCGCCGAGCATCGCGAGCGCCGCCGCGATGACCGTCCGCGGATGAGGCATCGTGCGGTTGCTCATCGCCTGCATCTCCTGTCGTGCAGCGGGCCCCTTGGGGAAGGCGGTCGGCTCTCCGCCTCCCCGCCTGAAGGGCGGCACGGTGAGCATGTAGAGCAGGACGAGACCGGCTTGTCGATTGATGCCGAGCTTGAGAATGATGCGTTTCGTGCAGGTTGTTGCGCCGCCTCGGTGAGGTCGAGGACGCCGCCCATCCGAGACGGCGGCTGGCCGCACAGGACGCAGGCCACGATCCTCTCTTCGCCCATTTGGGATCGATGCGCTGGGCGCCCGCCGCTCGATCGGCCTGAGGGCGACCAAGACGTTACCGGACCCGATAGCGTCGTGAGAGAATTCATATTTCAGTTTATAACTATTATAAACCAAATATACGTCATCGTTTCATAGAGGACTTCCAATAAATTTCCATTGATGGCGCTGCGCACCGTGTTTATACACGATTCACTACTTGCAAGATGTGGCGAAAAGCGGCATGCGGCCCGATTCCGACACACTCGTCCTCTATCTCATGCACCGCCCGGCGCTTATCAACTATGCCGCGCCGATCGTTGGCTGCCGGGCGCGGGCGGAGGATGTGGTGCAGGAGGCCTATTTGCGCTTCGTCCAGGTCGCACGGGACGAAAAGGTGTTGCAGCCCGTGGCCTATCTCTATCGCATCGTGCGCAATCTCGCCGTGGACTGGGTGCGGCGCCTCGGCGCCGAGGTGCGGGAGGACGCCGGCACGGCCGAGCCGCTCGCTGCCGACACGCCCTCGCCCGAGGACGAGGTGCTCTACCGTGACGAACTGCGCCGGCTCGCCGAAGCACTGGCGGAACTGCCCGAGACGACGCAACGTGCCTTCACCATGCACCGCTTCGACGGCCTGACGCTGCAGGTCATCGCCGACAGGCTCGGCCTTTCCGTCGCGGGAGCCCACCGCCTCGTACGCGACGCGCTCGCCCATTGTGCTCGCCGGCTCGGCGACGATTGAGCGAAATCCGGTTCCGAACTGAAAAAATCCCCTCCTCGGAACGTCTCTAAGGAGATAAGCAGGGCCGGGACGACCGGACGCCGCAGGAAGCGACGGGACATGGCGGGAGCGCGCGACAAGGGGGAAGACCCGGTTCTCGATGAGGCGCTCGACTGGCTCCTCGCCATCGAGAATGCCCCCGCCGATCAGGCGCTGCGCCGGGCGCGCGACGCGTGGATCGCCGAGAGCGACGAGAACGCCCGCGCCTGGCGCCGCGCCGAGCGCACCTGGCAGCTCACCGGCGCGCTCGCCGGTTTGCGTGAGGCGCCGCTCGACAGTACGGTCCCGAAACCGGACCCGCGACAGGGGCCCGTCGCCGCCGCTCCGGCGGGTCAGTGCCCGCCGCCGCGCCGCCGCGCTGTTCCGCGCTGGGCGGCCGCAGTCGCAGCCGCGATCGTCGTCGGTTTCCTCCTCGCCGCCGGCCATGAACTTCTGAGCCGGAGCGCTGCGGACCATGCGACCGGCACGGCCGAGATCCGCGATGTCGCGCTGCCGGACGGCTCCCGCCTCATCCTCGACGCCCGCAGCGCCGTCGACGTCGATTTCTCGGGGCAGGAGCGACACATCCGCCTCTTGGCCGGCGCCGCCTTCTTCGACGTGCGCCCGGATGCCGCCCGGCCCTTCGTCGTGGCGGCCGAGGACGTGCAGGTGACGGCCGTCGGCACCGCCTTCTCGGTGGAGATCGGCCCGCGCTGGCTGAGCGCCGCCGTTGCCGAAGGCCGCGTGCGCCTCGATCGACCGGGTGGCGCGAGCGAAATCGCGGCGGGCGAGGAGGTCGCCGTCGACCGCACCTCCGGCAGCGAGCGGCGGCGCCAGCGCGCGCCGGGGGATGTCGCCGGCTGGCGCGAGCGGCGCCTCGTCGCCGACAACGAGACGATCGCCGATGTTGTGGCGAGGCTCGCCGATCACCACCGCGGGCTGATCCTGACGCTCGACGGCACGCTCGCCGAGCAGCGAGTCACCGGCATCTACGACCTGTCGCGGCCCGTCGAGGCGCTCGGCGCAGTCGTGCGGCCCTATGGCGGCTCCGTGCACCGGATCACGCCCTATCTCGTGTTCGTCGGCGGCCGCTGAAAGCTCACGAAAAAGCATGTCTTCTGAAAAATCCTGCGCTCCCGTTCGTCATGTCCCACGGGGCTGGCGCGATCGCCGGCGGAGTCACGGCGGCGCGGCCGCGAGCGAAGGAAGACGAGCGATGGGGCGTAGGGTATCGGGTGCCGAGGCGCGGGACGTTCAGCGGCTGTGCGGACGGGCGGCATGGCTTACTGCGACGGCGATGGCGCTGATCATCGCCGGCCCGGCCATGGCGCAGACGATTCAGTCCACGGGCCAAGCGAGCAACGCGCGCCAGGCCGGCTCCGCGCGCGCCTTCGACATACCGGCACAGCCGCTGTCACGCGCCCTCGCCGCCTTCGGCCGCCAGGCGGGCCTGCAGGTGAGCGCGGCGGCTGATGCTGTGGCCGACTTCGATTCACCCGCCGTGCGCGGCACCATGAGCGCCGAGGCCGCGTTGCGCCGCCTGCTCGCCAACACGGGCGCGAGCTTCCGCATTGCCGGTGGCACGGTGACGGTGTCGCGCGGCGCCGCCGGTGCCGCGGCGCCGGCCGCCGACGGTTCCATCCTGCTCGACACCATCAATATCGAAGGCACCGCCGAGACGGCCTACGGCCCGGTCGACGGCTATGTCGCCACGCGCACCGGCACGGGCGCCAAGACTGATACGCCCGTCATCGAGGTGCCGCAGTCCATCTCCGTCATCACCCGCGACCGCATTGAGGCGCAGAAGGCGCAGACGCTGCCGGAAGCCCTGCGCTACACGCCCGGCGTCCTCGCCCAGCCGTGGGGTCTCGACCCGCGTTTCGACCAGTTCAAGGTGCGCGGCTTCGAGATCACCTCCGTCGGCGTCTACCGCGACGGCATGCGCATGCCGACGGTGGGCATGATGAGTTGGGCCTACGATCCTTACGGTGTCGAGCGCATCGATGTGCTGCGGGGGCCCTCCTCCGTGCTCTACGGCGCGGCATCCCCCGGGGGTATCGTCAATCTCGTGACCAAGCGCCCGCCGGCGAGCCCCTTCCACGAGGTCGAGATCTCGGGCGGCAGCGACGCCAACAAGCAGATCAACGCCGACCTCGGCGGCCCCATCGACAAGGACGGCATCTGGTCCTACCGGATCACCGGCCTCCTGCGCGATTCCGAGACGCAGGTCGACTACACGCGCAACGATCGGCACTTCATCGCCCCGGCGCTGACCTGGCGGCCGAGCGCCGACACCTCGCTCACCCTCTTCGGCAGCTACCAGCACGACGAGGCATCCGCCTACGGCACCTTGCCGGCGCTCGGCACGCGCTTTGCCAATCCCAACGGCCGCATCGCGCGCAGCTTCTTCATCGGCGACCCGAACTTCGACCGGGTCGACCGCACCGCCTATTCGCTGGGCTACGCCTTCGAGCATCGTTTCAACGGCGCCTGGACGGTGCGACAGAACCTGCGCTGGGGTCATCTCGAGGCGGACCAGAAGGTGCTCTACGGCGCCGGGCTGCGCGCCGACCTGCGCACGCTCGACCGCGCCGCCTTCACCGTCGACGGCAAGCTGCGCTCCTTCACGGTCGACAACCAGGTCGAGGGCAAGTTCGAGACCGGGCCCCTGCAGCACACGCTGCTCTTCGGCCTCGACTACCTCAACCTCTCCGCGCGCTCGCTGCAGGGCTATTCCGACAGCACCTATGATCCGGGCGTGCCGCCGATCGACCTGTTCCAGCCCATCTACGGCCAGGCGGTGGCGCTGCCGCCGATCTACCAGAACAACGAGCAGACGCTGTCGCAGCTCGGCCTCTATGCCCAGGACCAGATCAAGTCCGGCGGCTTCATCCTCACGGCCGGCCTGCGGCAGGACTGGGCCACCAGCAAGCTGAAGAACTACATCGCCAATTCCTCCCGCACGCAGGACGACAACGAGCTCACCTGGCGCGTCGGCCTTGGCTACGAGTTCGACTTCGGCCTCGTGCCCTATGCCGCCTATGCCACCTCCTTCGAGCCCGTCGTCGGGACCGACCGGCTCGGCGCCGCCTACAAGCCGACGACCGGCGAGCAGTTCGAGGTCGGCCTGAAGTACCAGCCGCCCGGCATGCGCTCGATGGTCACCCTCGCGCTCTTCGACCTCAAGCAGCAGAACGTGCTGACGACGGACCCGCTCAATCCCTTCTTCAGCGTGCAGACCGGCGAGATCCACACGCGCGGCCTCGAGGTGGAGGCGCTGGCGAGCCTCATGGACGGGCTCGATCTCGTCGCCAGCTACACCTATACGGACGCCGAGATCAGCAAGGACACCGACGCGGCCCTCGTCGGCAACACGCCGGCGGTCACCCCGCGTCACATGGCCTCGCTGTGGCTCGACTACACGCTGCAGGAGGGCGTGCTGAAGGGCCTCGGGCTCGGCGGCGGCGTGCGCTATGTCGGCGCTAGCTACGCCGACAACGCCAATACCTTCCAGAATCAGGCCTTCACGCTCGTCGACGCCGCCGTGCATTACGAGCGGGACAACTGGCGCTTCGCGGTCAACGCCAAGAACCTCTTCGACAAAACCTACGTCATCTGCAACGGCGGCGACCTCTCGTGCGTCTACGGTCCGGGCCGCAGCGTCGTCGCCTCGCTGCGCTATCGCTGGTGAGGCGTCGGCAGGTCCTCGCGGCGCTCGCCGGCCTTGCGCTCCTGCCGGCGGCGGCGCCAGTTCCCGCCCGGCGCATCGTCGCGCTCGACTGGGGGCTGGCCGAGACGCTGATCGCGATCGGCGCGCCGCCCGTCGGCGTGCCCGAGACGCGCACCTATGCCGACTGGGTCGTTTCCCCGGCGCTGCCGCCGGGGACGGCGGACGTCGGCCTCAGGGTCGAGCCCAATCTCGAAATCCTGCAGCAGCTCGCGCCCGATCTCATCCTCGCCATCGCCGAGCACGAGACGATCCGCCCCCTGCTCGAGCGCATCGCTCCCGTGCTGTCCCTGCCCATCTACGGCCCGCAAGGCACGCCCTATACCGTCGCGCAGGCGGCCACGCGTCGCCTCGGCGCCGTCACGGGCCGGACGGCCGAGGCCGAAGCGCTCGTCTTCCGCGCCGAGGAAACGATGGTGTCGGCCCGGGCGCGGCTCGCCGCTTCGGGCAACGCGCGACCTGTCGTCATCGCCTCCTTCCTCGACGGGCGGCATGTGCGCATCTATGCCCGTCACGGCCTGTTCGATGCCGTGCTTCAACGCATCGGTCTTGCCAATGCCTGGCACGGCCCGACGAACGCCTGGGGCTTTGCCACGGTCGGCCTCGAGGCCCTCGCCGGCATGCCCGAGGCGCGCCTTGTGCTCCTGGAGCCGCTGCCGCGCGAGACGGCGCGCACCTTCCGCGACAGCCCCCTGTGGAACAACCTGCCCATGGTGCGGGACGGCCGTGTGCTGCGCCTGCCGCCCGTCCTGATGTTCGGCACCCTGCCCGCCGCCATGCGCTTCTGCACCCTCCTTACCGATGCGCTCACGGGAGAGGGTGGCCATGGCTGAGCACGCTCGTGAGCATGCGGCCGCCGAGCCGGAACGAGCGACGCCGGCCGCAGGAACCCGCTCCCCGCCTGCGGAGAGAGGGCAGGATGAAGGGCAAGGGCCTGGACCGGAGGCGACGGCGCTGCGTCGGCGGATGCGTGTTGCCGCTCACCGCAAGCCTCTCCCCGAAAGCAAGTCGGGTTCACCCGACTTGCGCGAGACGAATCGGAGCTCGAGCAAGCCCGAGCTCCGTTGCGGCGAGAGCGGGCTATCGCGGTCCCTCCTCCATCCCGCCTGGTGCGTGGCGGCCATGGTCGCCGTCGCATTGCTCCTCAGCATCGATGCGCTCGTGGCACGGCTGCCGCCGGAGCTGTGGTTTACGGCCCTCACCGCTCCGGACCTCACCGACATGCGCCAGCTCGTGGCGCGCGAGAGTTTCCTGCCCCGGCTCGTCGTCAGCATCCTCGCCGGAGCGGCGCTGGGGCTCGCGGGCGCCGTGTTCCAGCAGGTGCTGCGCAATCCCCTCGCCTCCTCGACGACGCTCGGTGTCGCGGCCGGCGCGCGCCTTGCCCTCGCCGTTGCCGGGCTGTGGCTGCCGGGAGTGCTGACGGAAGGAAGCGAGATCGTCGCCTTCGGCGGCGCCGCGGCCGCGCTCCTACTCGTCCTCTCCATCGCTTGGGGCCGGGCGCTGTCGCCGCTCGCGGTCGTCATCGCCGGCATGGCGGTGAGCCTTGCCGCCGGCACGGCGGCGGCGGCACTCGTCCTGTTCAACGAGCATTATCTCACCGCCCTTTTCCTCTGGGGCGGCGGCTCGCTCAGCCAGCAGGGCTGGGACACCGTGTGGTTCCTCGCGCCGCGGCTCGCCATCGTTGCGCCGCTCGTCGCGCTGATGGCGCGGCCGCTGACGCTCGCCGGCCTCGATGACGGGCAGGCGCGCAGCCTGGGGCTCGCGCTCGGCGGCGCCCGCCTTGTCCTGTTGGGGCTGGCCGTGGCGCTCGCGGCCTCGGTCGTCAGCGCCGTCGGCGTCATCGGCTTCGTCGATCTCGCCGCTCCGACGCTCGCCGGCCTCATGGGCGCGCGCACCCTGCGCCAGCGCCTCCTGTGGGCGCCGCTCACCGGCGCCGCCCTCCTGTGGCTGACCGACCAGCTCCTGCAGCGCTGGGCCGGGCCCTTGGGCGAGATGGTGCCGACGGGGGCCGTGACGGCCCTCCTCGGGGCGCCGCTCCTCCTCGTCCTGCTGCGGCGTCTCGCGGTGACGGCCACGCCGCCGCGCAGCGCCGCTCTGCCCGCAGCCCGCTGCAGCCGGCGGCCGTGGCGCAACGTCGGTCTCTTCGCTCTCCTCGCGCTCGTCGTCATCGTCGCAACGCTCGTCATCGGCCGCGGGCCGGACGGGATCGCCGTCGCCGGGCCGGACGCCCTGTCGGCCCTGCTGCCGTGGCGTCTACCGCGCATCGCAGCCGCCTTCGCCGCCGGCGCCATGCTGGCGGCGGCCGGCGTGCTGATGCAGCGACTCACCGGCAACCCGATGGCGAGCCCGGAGGTGCTCGGCATCTCGACCGGCGCGGCGCTCGGCCTCGTGCTCCTGCTCATCCTCGTGCCGGCGGCCGGCCGGTCCGAGAGCCTCGCGGCGGGTGCGGCCGGCGCCTTCCTCGCCCTTCTCGCCATCCTGTCGCTCGCACGCGGCAGCAGCTTCTCGCCTGAGCGGGTGCTGATCGCCGGCATCGCCCTCGGTGCCTTCTTCGATGCCCTCGTCGTCGCGCTGATGGCGGCGGGCGACCCGCGCGCCCAGATGCTGCTCGCCTGGCTCGTCGGCTCGACCTATCGAGTGGGCGCGGGCGATGCGCTCGTCACCGCGGGCGTCGCCGTGGCGCTCATCGCCCTGTTGCCGCCGATGGCGCGCTGGCTCGACATCCTGCCCCTCGGCACGGCCACAATCCGCACGCTCGGGCTGCCGCTCGGCGCAAGCCGCCTCGCCGTTCTTCTTTTTTCGGCGGTCGCGACGGCTACCGCGACGCTCGTCGTCGGCCCGCTCAGCTTCGTCGGGCTCATGGCGCCGCATCTGGCGCGGCTCGCGGGGCTGGCGCAAGGTCTGCCGCAGGCGCTCGGCGCCGCGCTTCTCGGCGGCACGGTCATGGCCCTGGCCGACTGGCTCGGCCGGCTCGTGTCACCGACGAGCGCCATTCCCGCCGGGCTGATGGCGACGCTCGTCGGCACCCCCTGCCTCATCTGGCTGCTGCGAAGGCGCTGAGCGCCGGCCGCGCGGCCCGCGCCAATGCGTGCATCTCGCGCGCCAGCAGGGCGGCGGCCGCGAAACCGGCAAGGCCTGCGGCGATGGCCGGCGCGGCGATGAGCCCGTCGAGCCCCCAGACGCGCGGCAGCACGAGAACAAGCGGCACCAGCAGATAGCCCTGCGGCGCCAGCGTCACGAGGGCCGCGAGCCGCGCCCGCCCGCTCGCCCGCAGCAGCACGACGAGCACCATCTGCAGGCCGAAGAGGGCGAAGAAGAGATGGACGGCGACGAGCGCCCGCGCCGCCACCGCGCGCACCGCCGCATCCGCCGAGAACACCGATACGACGGCATCGGCGCAGCCGATCATGAGCGCGGCGTGGACGAGCGCGAAGACGCCGGTGACGCGCATCATGAAGCCGAGCGCCGCGCGCACGCGCGCCGTGTCGCCGTTGCCGAGCGCGTAGCCGAGCACGGCCTGGGCGCCAATGCAGAAGCCGGCGACGGGCAGTACCCCCGCCGCGAGCAGCCTGAGGGCGATGCCGAGGCCGGCGACGCTCGCTTCGCCATAGGGCCCGGCCGTGCGATAGACGAGCGTGAAGGCGGCGGCCGAGACGACGCTGGCGAGCCCCGCCGGCGCGCCGACGGCGAGGACAGGGCGCAGCACCTCCCGCCAGAGCGCGCCGAGCCGGCTGCGCAACAGGCTAAGGCGCAGCCGCACCCGCCCGTAGCCGCCGGTGAAATAAACGGCCCAGACGGCCATGACGAGGAGCTGCGCCACGAGCGTCGCCGCCGCGGCGCCGGACACGCCCCAGCCGAAAACGAAGATGAAGAGGGGATCGAGCACGATGTTGACGGCAAAGCAGCCGACGAGCGTCCACATGCTGAAGCGCGTGTTGCCCTCGCCGATGGCGATGAAGTCGGCGAGGATCTGCGTCAGCGTCAGCACCGTGCCGAGGGCGAGGATGAGCGCATAGGCCCGCGCCGCGCCGAAGGCACCCGGCGTCGTGCCGAAGGCATGGAGGATCGGGTCCAGAAAGAGGAGCACGAGCCCGCCGGCGCCGACGCCGGTCGCGAGCGCCATCACCATGGCCGCTGTCGCCGCACGGCCGGCCGCTTCCTCCCGCCCGGCGCCGAGAAGGCGCGAGACGAGCGCCGCGGTACCGACGCCGATGCCTTCGCCGAGCGCCGCGAGCAGGATGGCGAGCGGGAAGACGAAGCTCACCGCCGCCACCGCCTCGGCCCCCAGCATGCCGAGGAAGGCGGCATTGGCGAGGTGATGCAGGGCATTGATCGACAGCCCCGCCACCGCCGGCAGCGCCAGGCGCACGATGAGGCGCCGCAGGTCAGGCGCGCCGAGATCGAGCGGCGCGGAGAGGAAGAGGCGCATGCGCGGCCTCATCGGTTGCGTCCTGTCCGTTCTGCCGCGCCCGTCTTTCGGTCGCCCTGCCCGGGCAACGCGCCCGCATGGTGGTGAAGCGCAACGCCCCCCTCCGTCATGCCCGCGCTCGTCGCGGGCATCCACGCCTTGCAGCTCGAGGCAACGCTAGAGGCGTGGATGGCCGGGACAAGCCCGGCCATGACGGCGGAAGAGGCCGGGCCAATGGCGGACGGTTCATCAATGGTCATCCCGCGCGCCTTCCCGGCAAACGAGCAGAGGCGAGAACGTGGTGCGGAAGCCCGCCCGCCCGTAGAGCCGCTCGAGATGCGTGCCCGCCGCGCATTGCAGGAAAACGTGGCTTGCGCCGAGCCGGGCCGCCTCGGCGACGAGGCGCCGCGTGAGCTTGAGACCGATGCCGCCGCGCTGGCGCGTGTGCCACGTGCCGACGTTGTAGAGGCCGGCGAGCGGACCGGTGATATGCAGGGTGGCGCAGGCGACCGGATCCTGACCGTCGAACACGACCGCATGGCGGGTCGTGACACCGGCCACCGGCTGCGCGGCGGCGAGCACCGGCACATAATGGCGCGCGACATGCGCATCGATCGGCCCGCCGTCGTGACAGGCGCCGAAGACGGCGAGGAAGGACTCATCCGGCGCAGGGCCGTCGGTCAGGCGCAAGCCAAGCCCGGCGAGGGCGAGGTCGTCCTGTGCGACGGGAGCGGCTTCGGCCACCATCCAGCGCGCCGCATAGGCGCGGGCGCCGTGGAGCCAGCCGGGCGCCGCCTCGTCCTCGGCCAGGAAGGCCGGGGCGCGCCCACGCGCTCGGGCCGTCTCCTCAAGCCAGCCGATGCCGCCGGTGCCGATGCCGACGGCGAAGTTCATGGTCACGTCCGGGATGCCGGCCGAAAAGGCGTAGCGGGCGCGGCCCGGCCCTGCGATGACCTCGGTGAGATAGCTGCCGGCGAGCATGGCAAGATGCGCCGAGACGAGCGCCTCGGCATCCGGCTCGGCCGCTGTTCTTGTCGCCGCGGCCGTCACGAGGAAGCCGCCAGGCGCACGGGCCGCATGAAATGCTCCGCCGGGAGAGGCGGAGGTGGCAGCCGCTCGACGATCGCCGTCGCGATCTCGCGGGATCGCACGGCGACGACGGAGAGCAGGGTGTCGCTCAGCCCGTGCGTCGTCTCCGACTGGCCCTGCACGAAGAGCCCTGCCTCGCAGGCTTCCGCCATCGGCAGGCGATAGTCCCGGTCCACCGTCCCGCCGGCGAGATAGGGCGCGAGCGGGGCGAGAAGCCGACGGTCGAGGCCACGGCGATAGCCGGTGGCGAGCACGACGGCATCATAGCGCCGTTCCTCGGCTGCCCCGGGTTCACTGCCGGCGAGCGTCAGCGTAATGCCGTCGCGGTCGGCCGCAGCGGCCACCACTGCGCGCCCGCTCCGCAGCGCGAGCCGGTTTCCGCCAGCCACCCGCTGCTCGTAGAGCATGTCGTAGATGCGCTGGATCAGGTCGTGATCGACGACCGCATAGTTGGTGTTGCGGAACTCGTCGAGGAAGGCGTGGCGCGCCGCCTGCGATTGGCCGAAGAAGGCGCCGGTGCCCTCCGGATCGAAGATCTCGTTGACGAAGGGGCTGTCGTCGGCCGGCTTCAGCGCCCGCCCGCGCACGAGAAGATCGATCGCCGCCCTGCCGAAGCGGCCGGCGAGATCGCAGAAGATCTCGGCCGCGCTCTGGCCGCCGCCGACGACGGCGATGCGGGTGGCGGGGGCGTCGGTAAGCCCGAGCCCAGCGATGCCGTCGAGATAGCGCGAGGAATGCATGATGCGCGTGTCGCCGGCGAGCGCGGCGAAGCATTCGGGCAGCTGCGGCGCACCGCCGGCGGCGATGACGACATTGCGCGCCCGGCGCAGGCGCTCGGTGCCGTCGGCTGCGCGCGAGCGCACGACGAAGGCGGTTACCGTGCTGTCGCGCTCCGCCGCCGGCTCGAGGGCGACGACCTCCTCGCCATAGCTGCAGCGCTCGGCGAAGCAGGATGCCGCCCAGCGCAGGTAGTCGTTGAATTCGATACGGCTCGGGAAGAACGTCTTGCGGTTGATGAAGGCGGTGAGACGTCCCTTCTCGTGCAGGTAGTTGACGAAGGTGAAAGGGCTCGTCGGGTCGCGCAGCGAGACGAGATCCTTGAGGAAGGAGATCTGCATGTCGCTGTCCGGCAGCAGCATGCCGCCGTGCCAGGTGAAATGCGGCTGCTTCTCGACGAAATGGAAGGCGAGGCCCGGCCGCTCGCGGCGGGCCGCCTCGTCGAGCGCGATGGCGAGGGCGAGGTTCGAGGGGCCGAAGCCGACGCCGATCACGTCGAAGGTCCGGTCATGTAGGGTCATGGGGATCACCTGCCGCTGGTCGTGTGACGGTCATGCCTCGGCGGGCTCGGGCTGCGGACGCCCTGCCGTGCTGCCGCCGGCGCCACTGCCGGCTGCCAGAGCCGGTCGCCGAAGAAGCGCTCGCGCAGCAGCATCACGAGCAAGGCCCGTTTGTGCGGGAAGTCGAATTCCTTGATCTTGGCGAAGCCGGCCTTGTCGAGATTGCGGATCTGTTGCTGGTGGTCGGCCCTTGGCTCGCCGACGATGCGCTCGGTGCGGCAGTCGTCGAGGAAGATGTAGTGCATCAGCGACGGCAGCCAGGCGGTGACCCAAGGTCGGCCGCGGAAGCTGTCCTCGCCGATGAGCACGTGCCAGCCGCGGTCGTAGTCCTGCGCGTCGTAGAAGGGGCCGAGGCGGTTCTCCTTCGCCCAATAGACCTCGAAATAGCCGAAGGGCTCCCCGTTGAAGGAGACGATGAGCGGCAGCATGTGGGGATCGGCGATGAGCCCGCCGAGATAGGCCCGGTGCTTGTCGAGGTCGCCCTCCTCCGCCCAGACGGCGGCGACGCGCGGGTCGTTCATCCAGCGGTTGAGGCGCGCGGCGTCGGCCTCCACCGTCGCGGCGCGCAGGGACAGAACGCCGCCGAGCCAGGGGATGAAGCGGGCATAGACCATGCCCGTCGGCTTCATCGGCCGCAGCGGATGGCGGCGCTCGCCCGTCATCACGAGATGCTGCGGATAGGGCGCGGTTGGGGACGGCAGCCACAGCTCGGGCAGTTGCCACAGCAGGGAGGCGCGGGCCGTCAGCATGCCGCCGGGGCCGGCAAGCGCGGCCCCGCGCCCGAGGAGCGTATCGGCGACGGGCGCCCAGTCCATCGAAGCAAGCCCGACCGTGGCCCGATCCGGATGCAGGGCAAAGAAGGCCTCGAGTCCGGCGAGGGCGGCGTGCACCAGCGTCACGGGCTCCGCCGCGCCCGGCCGAAATGCCAGGCGGCGGCTCTCGTCCTCGCACAGCAAGGTGGCGAGCACCGTGCCGTCACGCTCGACAGCGAGGCCGCGGCCGGCCGCCCGCACCGCAAGTCTTGGTTGTTCCCCGGCATTGAAGGAGGTGTAGACGGTCTCGCCTGGTCTCATCTCGGCGTCCATGGCCCTCTCCTGCCGACATGTCGATGAAACGACGAATGCGCAGGGCGTTTTTTTCAGCGTCCCGGCCTGCAGCCGATGCCGAAACGGGCAAGACGCGAAATTTTTCCCCTCCCCGTCCGTCTTGAGGGCATCGACAACAATGGACGGATCGGGCGCATGGCGATCGACGACGAGGGCACCATTTTCGACGTCGTGGTGAACGGCGAGGGGCAGTTCTCGCTCTGGCCCGTCGGCCGCGGACTGCCGGACGGCTGGCGCACCGCAGGCTTCTCCGGACCTCGCGCCGCATGCCTCGCTCATGTCGGCACCGTCTGGCGCGACATGCGCCCCGCCCGGCTCGCCGCCTTCCTCGCCACGGGCCGGGACGAGGCACGGGCAACACTCGCCTGGGGTGGGTGCCACGGCGCCGGCGCGCCGGTACACAGCCTCATTGCCGGCCATGCCCGCGCCCGGCCGGACGCACCCGCTGTCATCCAGAACAGCGGCGAGACGAGTTTCGCCGCCCTCGAGAGCCGGGCGAACCGGCTCGCGCGCCATCTCCTCGCCCTCGGCCTCGCCGCGGAGGAGCGCGTCGGGGTCGCGCTGCCCCGTTCGGCCGAGATGATCGCCGCCTTCCTCGCCGTGCTCAAGGCCGGCGGAGCCTTCGTGCCGGTCGATCCCGACCATCCGGCCAAGCGCATCGCCCATGTGCTGAGCGATGCGGGCGTCGGCATCGTGCTGACGACCCGCAACCTCTCCGCGCGGCTGCCGTCCCTGGCCGGCGCAAGAGTTGTCGCCTGCGACGGGCTTCCCCTGTCGGGGCTCGACGACAGCGATCCGGGGATTGCCGTCCATCCCGACCAGCTCGCCTATCTCGTCTACACCTCCGGCTCCACCGGGCGGCCGAAGGGCGTCGCCGTGGCGCACGGGCCGCTCGCCGCCCATTGCCTCGCCACGGGCGAGCTCTACGACATGACCTCGCAATCGCGCGAATTGCATTTCCTGTCCGTCAGCTTCGACGGCGCGCACGAGCGCTGGATGGTGCCGCTCGCCTTCGGCGGTGCCATCGTGCTGCGCGACCAGGCGCTGTGGAGCGCGGTCGAGACGCTCGATGCCATGGCGCGCCACGGCGTCACGAATGCCGGCTTTCCGCCGCGCTATCTACACCAGGTGGCGGAATGGGCGCTGGAGACGGGCGAGGCCCCGCCGGTCCGCCTCTATTCCTTCGGCGGCGAGGGCATGTCGCCGGCGACCTTCGAGCTCGTCAAGCGAGCGCTGAAGCCGCAATGGCTCATCAACGGCTACGGCCCAACGGAAGCGGTGATCTCGCCGCTCGCCTGGAAGGTGCCGGCGAGCGCGACCTTTTCGGGGGCCTACGCGCCCATCGGTAAAGGCGTCGGTCCGCGCCAAACCTATGTGCTCGACGATGATCTTATGCCCATGGCCGACGGCGAGGCGGGCGAGCTGTTCATCGGTGGCGAGGGCCTCGCCCGTGGCTATCACGGCAGGCCGGGCGACACGGCCGAGCGCTTCCTGCCCGATCCCTTCGCGGGCGCCGGCGGACGCATGTACCGCACGGGCGACGTGGTGCGCCGTCGTGCCGACGGTGTCATCGACTATCTCGGCCGCCGCGACCAGCAGGTGAAGCTGCGCGGCTTCCGCATCGAGCTCGGCGAGGTGGAGGCGCAGCTTGCCGAACTCGACGGCGTCAGCGCCGCCGCCGCGGCTTTGCGCGAGGCGCCGGGCGGCACCATGCTCGTCGGCTATGTCGTGCCGGCGGCCGGCGCTGCGGTCGACGCGGCGGTCCTGCGGGCGACGCTCGCCGCGCGCCTGCCTGGCTACATGGTGCCTTCACGCATCCTCGTCATCGACCGGTTGCCGTTCACGCCCAACGGCAAGCTCGACCGCGACGCCCTGCCGGCGCCGCAGGCGCATGTCGCGCCGATCCGTCCGCCGCGCACGCCGCTCGAGGTGGACATCGCCGGCATCTGGCGCGAGGTGCTGGGGCTCGCCGACGTCGGCATCGACGAGAACTTCTTCGAGCTCGGGGGCAATTCGCTCTCGGCGCTCAGGGTGCTCGCGCGCCTGTCGCGGCTCCTGCCCGGCCGGTCCGTCACCATCGCACAGCTCTTCAACCACCAGACCGTGGCGACGCTTGCCGTCGCGCTCGCGAGTGGAACGGTTGAGGAGCATGCGGTCGTGCACATGCGGCGCACTGGCAGCCGGCCGATGCTTTATTGCTTCCCGGGCCTCCTCGTCAGCACGCGCGAATATGCCGGGCTCGTCGAGCATCTGGGACCGGACCAGCCGGCGACCGCCTTCATCTGCTACTCGCTGACCGAGGACAAGACGCGCACCGTCAGTGTCGAGGAACTTGCCGGCCGCTATGCTGACTATATCCGCCGCACCAGCGGCGGGGCCTGCACGCTGCTCGGCTGGTCGTGGGGTGGTATCCTCGCCTACGAGACGGCGCGGCGGCTCGCGGGCGAGGTCGACATCACCTTCGTCGGCATGCTCGACGTCTGCGCCCTCGACGCGGAATTCGCCATCGATGCCGAGGTGAGTCTCACGGAAGACGAGAGGGCTGGAATCGAGCGGCGCATCGCGGCCTGGTTGCCGCGCACGCGCATGCGCGCCGACTGGGAGGGTCTCATCGCCCGCATGGACGCGGAGGTCTACACCCGCTTCCTCGCCTATGTGCTGAACAGCCCCGAGGACCTGCCGCTCGACGGCCCGGAGATCGGCAGCCGCGAGCACATCTTCTGGACGCTCATCGAGAATGCGATGATCTTCCGCAACTATCGCCTCGAGCGGAGCGACCTGCCCATCCGCGCCTGGATTGCGGAAAAGTCCATCGAGCGGGGCTTCAGGCTCGTCGACTGGCGGCACTATTCCAGCCGTGTCGAGGCTGTGACGCGGGTGCCGGACACCGACCATCTCGACATCGTCACGGCCACGGCCTTTCACGCGAGCTTCGCCGAACAGCTTGACGCGAGCCTCCGGAGCCGTCTCCCAGCGCCCCGCCTTCTTGCTGCGACGCGGTGAGGCCGGGGGCCGCCCGACCTACGGCGCCAGTGCCGCCTTCAGCGTGGGGCCGGTGCGGGCGCGCAGGTCGAGATCGGCCTCGATATGGTCGATGTGGCTGACGACGAGCGCGACCGCGACCGCCGCATCGCGCCTTTCGAGCGCATCGACGATGGCGTCGTGCTCGTCGTGGCCGCAGCTCGATGCGCCGGAGCGGCCATAGAGCGCGATGACGAGAAAGGAGCGGGCGATCAACTCCTCCATGAAGCGCTGCAGGATGGCATTGCCGCCCATGGCGGCGAGCAGCAGGTGGAATTCGCCCGAAGCCTTGATCTCGGCGCGCCGCGCGTCCGGCCCGCGCTCGTGCATGTGCCGGCGCTCGGCGGCGAGATGGGCCCGCAGGCGGGCGAGGTCGTCGGTCGTCACCCGCTCCGCCGCGGCGGCGACGATGCCGGGCTCGATCAGCCGGCGGGAGGCGAAGACCTGGCGCGCCTCCTCCGGCGAGGGATTGGCGACGAAAGCGCCGCGGTTGCGCTCGATGCGCACCAGTCCCTCGAAGGCGAGCATCTGCAGCGCCGCGCGCGCTACGGTGCGGCTCACGTCGAACAGCGCGCCGACCTCGCCCTCCGAGAGCTTTGTGCCGGGCGCCAGCCGGCGGTCGACGATGGCGTCGCGCAGCCGGTCATGAATCGCCTGCGTGCGGTCCTCGGCTGCATGCTGCCCATCGGCAGATGTCGAATCGATGCGGTTCATGCCCGTCTCACCCGCATAGGGTCTTTCCTTCTAGCGGGAAAAGCGGCGGAGGAAAGCCGAGATTGCCGGCAATAGAAGCTGAAATTGCATACAATTTTGCCGTCAGATCGGCGACAACTGCCCGGATTTTGTGCAGTTCGTTGACTTCCCCTGCTCGCCACGCTCGGCAGAAAACCTGAGCCATACCAGCGCCTTGGATCCGCTCCCGGCAACTGGCACGCCGGATGCTTCGTTCCCGGCAGACAGGGGAATGCCGCATGAGCAAGGCCGCCGCGATCGACATCGCCGCCGTATCCAAGATCTACGGGACGATGACCGCCGTCCACGCCATCAGTCTCAAGATCCCGGCGGGCAGCTATTGCTGCTTGCTCGGACCGTCGGGCTGCGGCAAGTCGACGACGCTCAGGATGATCGCCGGCCATGAACGTATCTCCTCGGGCGACATCCGGCTCGGCAACACCGTCGTCACCGACCTGCCGCCGGCACGGCGCGGCACGGCGATGATGTTCCAGTCCTACGCGCTCTTTCCCCATCTCGACGTCGTCGACAACGTCGCCTTCAGCCTGAAGATGAAAGGCGTGGCGAAGGAGGAGCGCCGTGCGCGGGCGCTCGATCTACTGAAGCTGGTGCAGATGGACACCTATGCCGACCGCCGGCCGGCGCAGCTCTCCGGCGGCCAGCAGCAGCGGGTGGCGCTGGCGCGCGCACTGATCACGGATCCGGAAGCGCTGCTGCTCGACGAGCCACTCTCCGCGCTCGATCCCTTCCTCAAGGTGAGGGTGCGGGCGGAGCTCAAGAAGCTGCAGAACGAGCTCGGTATCACCTTCGTCCACGTCACCCACAGCCAGGAGGAGGCGATGGCGCTCGCCGACCTCATCGTGGTGATGAACGAAGGTCGCATCGAGCAGGCGGCCCATCCGCGCACGATCTTCGAGCGGCCGGCCACCGCTTTCGTCGCCCGCTTCATGGGCGACCATAACGTCATCTCCGGCCGGGTGGCCGATGTGCGCGACGGCGCCGTCACGGTCGAGGTCGCCGGTGGCGGACGCTTCGATGCGCTCGGCCGGCCACCCGAGGGCGGGCAGGCGGACATCGCCGTGCGCACCGACCGCGTGCGCCTCGGCGAGGCGCCGGTGCCCGGGCTCGGCTTCACCGGCATCGTCACCAATGTCGAATATCGCGGCGCATCGGTGAAGCTGACGGCGAGCGGCGCCGGCATCGAGGATTTCACGGCAATCGTCGGCGATGGCCCTTTCTTCGCCAGGCCGGTCACGGTGGGCGAGGCGGTTCCGTTCGCCTGGCGTGCTGAGGACGCGATTGTACTCGGCCGGCTCGGTTCCTGAGCCGAGCGACGATCAAGCAGCAACAATCACAAGAGGGGATGAGGCCATGACCAGGACAACGAAGGACAAGCGCGGCATATCGGGCGGCATCTCGCGCCGCTCGCTCCTCAAGACCGGCGCTGCGGCCGCCGGCCTTGCCGCCGGCTCGGGCGCGATCACGGGCTTTCCGACCATCTGGGCGCAGAACCCGATCACCCTGCGCCAGTTCGGCACCGGCGTGTCGAACCTCAACGCCATCGCCGAGAAGTGCAAGGAGGACCTCGGCATCACCCTGGAGATGACGGCGACGGATTCGGACGCTGCCGCGCAGCGCGCCGTCACCCAGCCCGATTCCTACGATATCGCCGATATCGAATACTGGATCGCCAAGAAGGTCTTCCCGGCCGGCGTCCTGCAGCCGATGGACGTGTCGCGGCTCACCTATTTCGACAAGATCGTGCCGCTCTTCATCACCGGCAAGCTGACGCCGGACAGCGTCATCGCCCAGGGCACCGCGCCGCACACGGTCGGCTTCGTCGAGGGACCGGATTCGACCACCTTCGCCAAGGCGCCGACCGGCTGGCTGACGATGGTGCCGACCATCTACAACGCCGACACCCTTGGCATCCGGCCCGATCTCGTCGGCCGCCCGATCACCACCTGGGCCGACATCATGGACCCGGCCTTCCGCGGCAAGACCTCGATCCTCAACATCCCCTCCATCGGCATCATGGACGCGGCCATGATCATGGAGGCCTCGGGCGAGCTCACCTATGCCGACAAGGGCAACATGACGCGGGCCGAGATCGACAAGACCATCGATTTCCTCATCGCCGCCAAGCGCGCCGGCCAGTTCCGCGCCTTCTGGAAGTCCTTCGACGAGAGCGTCAACCTCATGGCCTCGGGCGAGGTCATCATCCAGTCCATGTGGTCGCCCGCCGTGGCGGCCGTGCGCTCGCGCGGCATCCCCTGCGTCTACCAGCCCCTCAAGGAAGGCTATCGCGCCTGGGGCGGCGGCATCGGCCTCGCCAAGCACCTCAGCGGCGCCAAGCTCGACGCGGCCTACGAATATATCAACTGGTACCTGTCGGGCTGGGTCGGCGCCTATCTCAACCGCCAGGGCTATTATTCCGCTGCCATGGAGACGGCGAAGAAGCACATGTCCGACGACGAATGGGGCTTCTGGGTCGAAGGCAAGCCGGCCAAGGGCGACATCCTCGCGCCCGACGGCAAGGTGATGGAGAAGGCGGGCGCCGTGCGCGATGGCGGCTCCTTCGAGGAGCGCATGGGCAAGGTCGCCTGCTGGAACTCGGTGATGGACGAGGACCGCTACATGGTCCGCCGTTGGAACGAGTTCATCGCCGCCTGAGCCTACGCCTTTCCGCCCTCTCCCTCGCCGGGAGGGGGCGGTCCGCCACGCGGGGCTTCGTCAGAGAAGTGTTTCACCCGAGGAAAGGCCGCATGGCCATCGCCGTCGAACAACCTGCCGCTTCCCCGGCCCGCCCGGCCGGCGCGCGCCTTGTCTCGGTGCTCGGTCGCCTCGCCGCCTATCTGCAGGCGGCGCCGCTCGCGCTCATCCTCGGCGTCTTCCTGCTCGCGCCGATCCTCATGATCGTGGCGGTCAGCTTCTGGGACTACGACTTCGCGCGGCTCTACCCCGATTTCGTCCTTACCAACTATGCCGAGACGCTTGGCTCATGGGTGACGTGGCGCACCTATCTCAACACGCTGAAATATGCCGCCATCGTCTGGGCGCTGACGCTCTTCATCGGCTTCTGGGTCGCCTATTTCATTGCCTTCCACGTCCGCACCGCGACCATGCAGACGGTGCTGTTCCTCGTCTGCACGGTGCCTTTCCTGACCTCCAACATCATCCGCATGATCTCCTGGATCCCGGTGCTGGGGCGGAACGGGCTCGTCAACGCCACGCTTATCGAGATGGGGCTCGTCTCGGCGCCGGTCGAATGGCTGCTTTATTCCGACTTCGCGGTCGTGCTCGCCATGGTGCATCTCTACACGCTGTTCATGGTGACGCCGATCTTCAACACGCTGATGCGCATCGACCGCGCGCTCATCGAAGCGGCGCGCGACGCGGGGGCGAACGGCTGTCAAGTGCTGTGGAACGTCGTCCTGCCGCTCGCCAAGCCGGGGATGGCGATCGGCACCATCTTCGTTGTTACGCTGGTGATGGCCGATTTCATCACCGTGCAGGTCATGTCCGGAGGCCAGAGCGCGTCGGTCGCGCTGATGATGCGCAACCAGATGTCGCTGCTGCAATATCCGGCGGCGGCCGCCAATGCGGTCGTGCTCCTTGTCCTTGTCCTCCTGATGGTGGCGGGCATCCTGCGCGTCGTCGACATCCGCAAGGAGCTCTGACATGGCCGGCGAAAGACGCTCCGTCACCTTCTGGATCCTCGCGGTCTTCTTCGGCCTGTTCCTCGTCTTCCTCTACGGGCCGCTGTCGGCCATCCTGATCCTGTCGTTCCAGGGGCCGAGCGGCGGCCTCACCTTCCCGCTCAACGGGGTCTCGCTGCACTGGTTCCGCAACCTCACCGAGCAGCAGGCGGTGGGCGATTTCGGCGGCTCCTTCCGCCGCTCCTTCACGCTCGGCCTCATGGTGATGGTGGTGACCGTCGTCGTTTCGCTGCTCGCCGGCCTCGCCTTCCGGCGCCGGTTCGTCGGGGCGACGCCGCTGTTCTACCTCGCTGTCGCCAGCCTCGTGGTGCCGTCGATCATCATCTCGCTCGGCATCGGCGTGATGTTCCAGCAGGTCGGCATCCGCCCGTCCTGGTACGGCTCGGCCTTCGGCGCGCACCTCACCTGGACGCTGCCCTTCGGCGTACTCATCATGTTCGCCGTCTTCAACCGCTTCTCGCCGGCCTACGAGGAGGCGGCGCGCGATCTCGGCGCCTCGCCGTGGCAGACCTTCCGCCACGTCCTCCTGCCGATGATCGCGCCGATGCTGGTCGGCGTCGGCCTCTTCGGCTTCACGCTGTCCTATGACGAATTCGCCCGCTCGCTGATGACGGCCGGCACCTACAACACCCTGCCGCTGGAGATTTACGGCATGACGACCAATGTCACCACGCCGGTGCTCTACGCGCTCGGCACGGTGACGACGCTCTTCTCCTTCCTCGTCATCTCGCTCACGCTCGGCATCATCGTCTGGCTCGGCCGGCGCAGGGCGCGGGGCTGACCGAAGGCCCGCGCACGGAACGTCCCCATGCATATCCTCGTCGTCAATCCCAACACCACCGCCTCGATGACCAAGACGATCGCGGCAGCCGCGCGCGCGGCCGCCGATCCCTCGACCGTCATCGAGGCCGTGACCTCCGCCATGGGCCCCGCCTCCATCGAGGGCTATTACGACGAGGCGCTGGCGGTGCCGGGCCTCCTCGCCGAGATCGCGCGGGGCGAGCGCGCGGGCGCCGCGGCGGCGGTCATCGCCTGTTTCGACGACACAGGGCTCGACGCGGCCCGCGCCATGGCGGCCATCCCGGTGATCGGCATCTGCGAGGCTGCGCTGAGCCTCGCCTCTTTCCTCGCCCGACGCTTCAGCGTGGTGACGATGTCGGAGCGTTCGCTCGTGCCGATCACCGAGCTCGTCCGCCGCTACGGCATGGAGCCGCGCGCCCGCGTGCGGGCGCTCGGCGTTCCCGTGCTCGATCTTGAAGACCGGTCATCCGATGCCGTTGCCGCGCTGCGCGGCGAGATTACCCGCGCCCTCAAGGAGGACCATGCCGAAGCGATCGTGCTCGGCTGCGCCGGCATGGCGGACCTTGCCGCCGCGCTGCAAGGCGAGTTCGGCATTCCCGTCGTCGATGGCGTGGGGGCGGCGGTCAAGCAGGCCGAGGCGCTCGTGACGCTCGGCTTGTCCACCGGCAAGCGCGGGGCCTATGCTCGGCCTGCCCCGAAGCCCTACACCGGCCTCCTCGCCGGCTTCGGGATCGAGGACAAGGCCGTCGCATGATGCCGCAAGCGCCGACGATACGCCCGCTGACGCTCGCTGAGATCGAGACGCTGGTCGACTGGGCGGCGGGCGAAGGCTGGAATCCCGGCCTCGCCGATGCTGCCGCCTTCCATGCCGCGGATTCGGGCGGCTTCCTCGGCGCCTTCATGGATGGCGAGATGGTCGCCGGCATCTCGGCCGTCGCCTACGGGGAGACGTTCGGCTTCATCGGGCTCTACATCTGCCGGCCGGATCGGCGCGGCAGGGGCCACGGGAAGGCCGTGTGGGATGCCGGCATGGCGCGGCTCGCGGGCCGTACCATCGGTCTCGACGGCGTGCCCGCACAGCAGGCCAACTACCGCAGCATGGGCTTCGTCCCGGCCTATCGCACCATCCGCTACAGCGGTCGCTTCGCGCCGGCGGCCGCCTCGTCCGGCGCGGTCCGGCCGGTGACGTCCGATTTCGTCGAGGCCGTCGCCGCCTTCGATGGCGGCTTCTTCCCGGCACCGCGCCGGGCTTTCCTGAAGCAATGGCTGCGCCCGCCGCATGTCGCCCTCGTGGCGATGGGGCAGGACGGCATCGCCGGCTACGGCGTCGCCCGGCCCTGTCGCGAGGGTTTCAAGATCGGCCCGCTCTTCGCACGGGACGGCGGAACCGCCGAGGTCCTGCTCTCGGCCCTCGCCGGCGTCTGCGGCGGCCCCGTCCATATCGACGTGCCGGAGACGGCCGGGAGCTTCCCGGCCTTCCTCGCCGCGGCGGGGCTGTCGCCGGGCTTCGAGACCGCGCGCATGTACCGCGGCGCCGCGCCGGCGATCGACCTTGGCGGCGTCTTCGGCATCACGACGCTGGAGCTGGGCTGAACATCCGCGCCCTCACCAGTCCGTCGTCTCGATGACCTCGAGCGCTCTCCCGGCGAAGCGGCCCGCGAGGGGCCCGAGCCTTGCCGCATCGGCCGATGCGGCATTGCCTGCCCGTGCCCGGTCGGCGATGCCGACGAAGATGACCGCGAAGCGGAAGAGCGCGAAGGCGACATGGAACCGCGCGAGCGGAGCGGTCGGCACTGCATGGGCCTGATAATGGGCGACGAACTCGCGCCGGGAGGGGATGCCGAGCCCGGCATGGTCGAGGCCGAGAATGCCGCCGTATTCGTCCGGCGCCGTGTGCCACGGCATGCAGCAGAAGCCGAGATCGGCAAGGGGATGGCCGAGGGTCGACAGCTCCCAGTCGAGAATGCCGATGACGAGCGGTTCCTCAGGGTGGAAGAGCAGGTTGCCGAGGCGGAAATCCCCGTGCGCGATCGCGACCATCCCGTCATCCGCAGGCAGGTTCTCCCTGAGCCAGGCTTCGACGCGGGCGAGGGCAGGAACGGGATCGCCCGGTGAGGCGGCGAGCTGTTTCGACCAGCGCGCGATCTGCCGCTCGAAATAGCTGCCGGGTCGGCCGAAGTCGGCAAGGCCGACATCCTGCGGGCGGATGGCGTGCAGCTTCGCCAGCGCCTCGACCATGCCGAGATAGATGCCGCGCCTTTCTGCGGGTGCGAGTTCCGGCAGCGCGCAATCGTGGAAGACGCGGCCTTCGAGCCGCTCCATCAGGTAGAAGGGCGTGCCGAGGAGGTCCGCATCGGCATGGTAGAGGATCGGGCGCGGCACCGGCACGTCGGTCGCGATGAGCGCCTCAAGCACCCGGTATTCCCGGTCGATCGCATGCGCCCCGCGCAGAATCTCTCCGTTCGGCTGCTTGCGCAGGACCATGCGGCGGTCGCCGAAATCGACGAAATAGGTCGGGTTCGACTGCCCGCCGCCGATCCTGCTCATGCGGAAGGGATCGGCGCTTCCGCCGAAGCGCTGCGCAAGGAAGCGCTGGAGGGCGGCGGGATCGAAATCGATATCGGGCGTGCGGGCCGGACCCGTCGTGGTCATTGCCGAGACCTCCCGGTGTCAGGCGGCGCCGACCGCCGCCGCGGCGCGGAGCCGGAACTTCTGGATCTTGCCCGTCGCCGTCTTCGGGACTTCGCCGAAGACGAAGCGCTTCGGCACCTTGAAGCCTGCGAGCCGCTCCCGGCAGAAGGCCGTGAGCTCTTCGGCCGTCGCCGTGCCTGTACCCTTGAGCTCGATGAAGGCGCAGGGCACCTCGCCCCACTTGGGATCGGGGGCCGCCACCACGGCGGCGATAAGGACGGCGGGGTGCTGGTGCAGCACGTTCTCGACCTCGAGGCTCGAGATATTCTCGCCGCCCGAGATGATGACGTCCTTGGCGCGGTCCCTGATCTCGATGCGGCCGTCGCCGTGTACGACTGCGAGGTCGCCCGTGTGGAAGACGTCGCCCGCAAAGGCGCTCGCGGTCGCCGCCTCGTCGCGGTAATAGCCGGCCATCAGCGTGTTGCCGGCGAGCACGATCTCGCCCGTCGTCGTGCCGTCGCGGGCGACATCCCCTCCCCCACCGTCCACGACGCGCACCCTGCTGCCGGTGACGTGCCGAAAACCCTGCCGCGCCAGGAGCTGCGCCTTCGCCTCCACAGCGAGGTCCGCCGCCTCGTCGAGCTCGCACAAGGTGGCGGGCCCGTAGGATTCCGTCAGTCCGTAGAGATGGATCAGGTCGAAGCCGAGTGCCTCCATCTGCGCGATGAGCGCGCTCGTCGGCGCCGCGCCGCCCGTTGCGACCCGCACCATGCGGGAGACGTCCTTCTTCTCCCGGTCCGGATGGTTCAGCAGCATGTAGAGCACCACCGGCGCGCAGCTGAGATGCGTGACGCCGTGCTGCTCGATGGCCGCGAAGATGAGGGCCGGATCGACGCGATCGAGGCAGACGTGGAGGCCACCCGCCGCCGTCACGGCCCAAGTGTGGCACCAGCCGTTGCAGTGGAACATCGGCAGGGTCCAGAGATAGACGCTGCGCCGGTCGAGCCCGAGCGCCAGCACGTTGCCGAGCGCATTGAGATAGGCGCCGCGGTGGTGATAGACGACGCCCTTCGGCCGTCCTGTCGTGCCCGAGGTGTAGTTGAGGCAGATCGGCTGCCACTCGTCCCTCACGAAGTGCCGGTAATCGATATCGCTGGACCCATTGCCACCGCCGAAGAGGTCGAGGGCATCGGGACCCATATGCTCTCCATCGGTGCCGAGGACGACGACAGGCGTGTGCGCCGCTGTTGCCGCTGCCTGCGCGATGCCGAGACAGGAGGGGTCCGTGACCAGGAGGCGCGACTGCGCATGGTCGAGGATGTAGCTGACCGTGTCCGGCTCCAGCCGCGTGTTGATGGTGTTGAGCACCGCGCCGATCATCGGCACGGCATAATGGGCTGCGAGCATCTCCGGCCGGTTCGGGGCGATGAGGGAGACCACGTCGCCGGGTTCGATGCCCCGGCCGAGGAGGAAGGCCGCGAAGCGCGCGACCATCCGCCCGAAGGCGCGATAGGTCAGCGTCCGCTCCCGCCAGATCACGGCCGGGCGCTCGGGATGGGCCTCGACCGTGCGGTCGAGCAGGTCGAGCGGCGTCAGGGGAACGTGGTTGGCCGGCCGTGGCGCGAGATGGGCATCAAGACGCATGAATTGCTGTCCTCCCTCCGTTCGTTTTCCTGGCCGAGGCTTTCTTGGATGGGCCCCTTGCTGCCTGATCGTCTCGGGCGTTCACCTCACATCGGCGGGGCTGCGACGTCCCAGCGCCAGAAACCCGTTCCCTCCTCGTTCAGGAACCGGTTCAGAACCATCTTGTGGACCTCGTCGGCGCCGTCGACCAGCCGCGCCTGCCGGGCGTAGCGGTAGATCCACTCCAGCACCGTATCCTTGGAATAGCCGCGCGCGCCGTTGATCTGGATGGCGACGTCGGCGGCCTCGTGCAGGAGGTTCGCCACGTGGATCTTGGCCATCGAGACTTCCTTCCGGGCGAAGCCGCCGCGGTCGAGCTCCCACGCCGCGCGCATGACGAGGAGCCGGCCGATCTCGATGCGCATGGCGAGCCCGCCCAGCATGAGCTGGATGCTCTCCCGGTCCGCCAGCCGTTGGCCGAAGCCGTGGCGCTCGCCCGCATAGGCCCGCGCGATCTCGACCGAGCGCTTGGCGAGGCCGAGCCAGCGCATGCAATGGGTGAGGCGCGCGGGGCCGAGCCGCACCTGCGTCACCTTCATGCCCCGCCCCTCATCGAGAAGAATGTCACTTGCCGGGATCTCGAGGCCGTCGAACACGAGCTCGCAATGCCCGCCGTGCTCCTCCGGCCCCATGATGGGAATGCGCCGCTCGATGCGCCATCCCGGCTGGTCCTTGTGGAAGAGAAAGGCGGTAAGGCCGTGGCGGGGATCGTCGGACGTGCGCGCGACGAGGATGAAATGGCTCGCCTCCCCGGCCCCGGTGATGAACCATTTGCGGCCGGTGACGACATAGGTGTCGCCGCGTTTTTCGGCGCGCGTGAGCATCATCGACGGGTCGGAGCCGCCGCCCGGATGGGGCTCGGTCATGGCGAAGGCGGAGCGGACCTTGCCCGCGACGATCGGGGCAAGCCACCGCTCCTGCTGCTGCGGCGTTCCCACCGCCTCCAGCAGCATCATGTTGCCGTCGTCCGGCGCCGCCGCGTTGAAGACGACGGGGCCGAAGATGGAGCGGTTCATCTCCTCGTAGCAGACCGCCATGCCGACCTTGCCGAGCCCGGCGCCCCCCGTCTCCTCCTTGAGCTGCAGGCACCAGAGCCCGGCGGCCCTCGCCTTTTCGCGCAAGGGCCCGAGCAGATCGAGCGTGATGTTGCCATGGTCGTCGAAGGACCGGGGGTCGGCCTCCAACGGCAGGATCTCGCGCGCCACGAAATCGGCGATACGCGCGCGATAGTCCTCGATTCTTGGGGAAATTTCGAAGTTCATGCCAGCCCCACGACGCCGAAACCAGATCGCTGCCGCCGGCTGCCGGGCAGAGCAGCGGGCTCCGCCCACGGTATTCAAGGCTTATGCCGGGGCCAATCGGGATTTTGCGAA
Source organism: Chelatococcus sambhunathii (assembly GCF_001418005.1). Lineage (GTDB taxonomy): Bacteria > Pseudomonadota > Alphaproteobacteria > Rhizobiales > Beijerinckiaceae > Chelatococcus_A > Chelatococcus_A sambhunathii. The sequence goes on from NZ_LIOL01000003.1 coordinate 481,782, forward strand.
GGTGGGGCGGGCGATCGTGCAGCGCCCGCTTGCGCTCAGCCGCGCTTGCGGACGAATTCGGTGCGCAGGACGAGGCCCTTGAGTCGTGGTGGCGGCAGTCGATCGCCTCGATATTGTCTTGATGTCCTTGATGAGGGCCACCGAGTCACCATCAGTCAGGACGTTGCCGGGCGCCATTTACGGGTCGTCTCGTCTGATCTGTGGACCTGAGCTTGCGCACTTACTCAGCCTGGCGGTGGCCATCGCCGTCTGGCCTGTGGTAGATGTGGGGGACAGGAAGGAGCGCGGAGCTGCGCTCGAAAAAGGGCTGCGACAGGCGGCGACTTGCGGAAAATCTGGCTCACATGGGCCCGCCTCGGGGTGCTCGTCGTTCTTGCATGTGCCGCTGCCATCTGGGGCGGCACGGCGGCGACGCGCATCTACCTCGCCGAGACGGCTGCGCGCGGGCAGACGACGCTGCGCCTTGCCGTCGCTGCCCTCCATGGCCACATGCGCCGCTACGAGCCGCTGCCTTCGCTCATCGCCGATCATGACGACATCCGCGAGCTGGCGCGGCGGCCGGAGAATCCGGGCCTCAGGGCCACGGCCAACCGTTATCTCAAGGAAATCAACGGCCTGCTCGAATCGTCCGATATCTACGTCATGGCCCCCGATGGCGTCACCATAGCGGCCAGCAACTACGACGAGCCGCTGAGCTTCGTCGGCGAGAACTTCAGCTACCGGCCCTATTTCCAGGATGCCATGAAAGGCGAGCGCGGTCGCTTCTTCGCGCTCGGTACCACTTCGCTGAAGCGCGGCTACTATTATTCGGCGCCCATCCGCGACGGCGAGGCGATCCGCGGCGTCGTCGTCTTCAAGGTCGATGTCGACGTCATCGAATTGTCCTGGCGCGGCAGCGACCATGTCATCATCGTCACCGATCCGGAGGGCATTGTCTTCCTTACCGGCCGCGACGAGTGGCGCTATGCCGGGCTCGAGCCGCTGACACCGGAACGGTTGGCGCGCACCCACGCCTCGCGCCGCTATGCCGATGCCCGGTTGTATCCGCTGCCCATCGAGAGCCATGGCAGCGAGGCCGGACACGCCTTGATGACGATCGGCGAGGCCAATGGCGAGCCGCGCGAATATCTCGTCCTGAGCGAGCCGATGCCGGAGGCCGGCTGGACGGTGAAAGTGCTGCTCGACACAGCTTCGGCCAGAGCCCAGGCTTTCACCGCGCTCGTCGCCATCTTCCTGTGCCTTGCGCTTGCCGGCATGGTCGCCGCGGTCGTCCTGCAGCGGCGGGCGCGCATGGCCGAGCGCATGGCACTGCAGCAGGAGGCCCGCGAGACGCTGGAGCGGCGGGTCGCCGAGCGCACGCGCGACCTCGCCGCGGTGAACAGCCGGCTCGAGACGGAGGTGGCCGAGCGCCGCGCCACGGAGCAGCGTCTGCGCCAGACGCAGGACGACCTCATCCAGGCCGGCAAGCTCGCCGCTCTCGGCCAGATGTCTGCGGCGCTGTCACACGAGTTCAACCAGCCGCTCGCGGCGCTGCGCACCTATGCCGACAACGCGGCCGTGCTCATCGACCATGACCGCATCGCGGATGCGCGCGAGAATATCAGGCGCATCGCCGCTCTTACGGACCGGCTGGCCTCCATCAGCCGCCACCTGCGCAACTTCGCCCGCAAGCCCAACCAGAAGCTGGGCCCCGTCGACGTGCGCGACGTGGTGCGCGACACGCTCGAGATCGTCGCCTGGCGGCTCAGGGCTGCTCAGGCCGAACTCGTGACCGACATTGGCGAAGGCCCGCTCATGGTGCGCGGCGGCGCTGTGCGCCTGCAGCAGGTGCTCGTCAATCTCATTACCAATGCCGCCGATGCCGTGGAGGGGCGGCCCGAGCGCACGATCACCCTGCGGGCGTCGCGACAGGGCGGCCAAGTGCTCATCAGCGTGAGCGACCCGGGCCCCGGCGTGCCGGACGCCATCGCCGGACGGATCTTCGATCCCTTCTTCACGACCAAGGGTGTCGGCAAGGGCCTCGGCCTCGGCCTGTCGATCTCCTACAACATCATCCAGGATTTCGGCGGCAATCTGCTCGTCGCCAATGCGCCGGAGGGCGGCGCTGTCTTCACCATCCAACTCGCGGCGCTGGACCTCGGCGCGCCCCGGGAGGCGGCCGAATGAGCGGGGCGCAGATCCTGCTTGCCGACGACGAAGACGACCTGCGCATCGCTTCGGTGCAGGGGCTGGAACTCGCCGGCTTTGCCGTGCGCGGCTTCGCCAGCGCCGAGGAGGTGTTGAGTCGCGTCGGCTACGACTTCGACGGCCTCGTGATGACGGACATCCGCATGCCCGGCATGGACGGCATGTCGCTGATGAACCGCATCCACGAGATCGACCCGGACATTCCCGTCGTCCTGCTCACCGGCCATGCGGATGTGCAACTCGCTGTCCGCGCCATGCGCGAGGGCGCCTACGATTTCGTCGAGAAGCCCTTTACCGTGCAGAACCTCGGCGACATCGCCCGGCGCGCGCTCGACCGGCGCGCCCTCGTTCTCGAGAACCGCCGCCTTCGGGCGCTGGCGGGTAAACGGGACGACATCGAGACGCGCTTGCCCGGCCGCAGCGCGCTGATGGTCGATCTTCGCTACCGGTTGCGGGCCATCGCCGCGACCGACGCCGACGTGCTGATCGTCGGCGACACCGGCACGGGCAAGGAGGTTGCCGCCCGTGCCCTGCACGACATCAGCGCCCGCGCGGGGCGGCCGGTCGTCGCCATCAACTGCGCCGCGATGCCGGCGGCGCTGATGGAGAGCGAGCTCTTCGGCCACGAGGCGGGCGCTTTCCCCGGCGCCTTGCGGCCGCGCTATGGCAAGTTCGAGCACGCGCGCGGCGGCACCATCCTGCTCGACGAGATCGGCTCGATGCCGCTCGAATTGCAGGCCAAGCTGCTGCGCGTCATCCAGGAGCGGGTCATCACCCGCCTCGGCTCCAACGAACCCGTGCCGCTCGACGTGCGCTTCATCGCACTTAGCAAGTCGGATCTCGACAAGGAGGTGGCGGCCGGGCGCTTCCGGGCCGACCTCTACTACTGCCTCAACGTCGTCAGCCTGCGCATGCCTGCCCTCGCCGCCCGGCCGGAGGACATACCGCTGCTGTTCCTGCAACTCGTGGCGGAAGCCCGGGCACGCTACCGCCGGGATGACATCGAGGTCCCGGCCCACGTCATCGCCGCCGTCAGCCAGAGGGCATGGCCCGGAAACGTGCGTGAACTGCGCAACGCGGCCGACCGTTTTGTCCTCGGCCTCGGCTGTGCCGACGAGGAGGGCGCCGATGAGTCTGGCGAACCGGCGAGCCTCGCCAGCCGTGTCGCGGATTACGAAAAGCGGCTCATCGCCTCGGCGCTCGCGGCGAGCGGCGGCGCGCTCAAGCCCGTCTACGAGGGCTTCGGCATCTCGCGGAAGACTCTCTACGAGAAGATGCAGAAGTATGGGCTCACCCGTCGGACCGCCGCAGAGCTGGAGTAATGCCGGTTTCGGGTGGAAATCCACCCACGGGCATCGGCCAAATGTTACGGTTTCCACCCATCGTCGGCGTCTTGGCGCAAAAAGATGCATTTGCCACCCTTGAATGATTGTCTCACGGGCGTGGCTGCGCGTTGATGCGGCCGGAGCCGAAGTGTGGATGGGAACCCGCACCGGCAACCCGCATTCGCTAAGCAAGGGAGGAAACGATGCGCAAGATCACGCTTGCGGCGCTCGGCGCCGCCGCGCTTTTCCTGGCAGCTCCGGCTGTGGCGCAGGACAAGACCGGCTGGCCGCAGAGCCTGACCATCGGCACCGCCAGCCAGGGCGGCACCTATTTCATCTACGGCAACGGTCTCGCCAACTTCATCAGCGAGAAGCTGGGAGTCAACGCCTCGGCCGAGGTGACCGGCGGCCCGGTGCAGAACGCAACGCTCGTGCAGACGGGCGATCACCAGATCGGTCTCGTCACCATGGGCCCGGCCTACGAGGCCTGGACTGGCAAAAGCGAGCTTGCCCCAGGCGTCGAACACAAGGACTTGCGCGCCCTCTTCCCCATGTACCAGACGCCGTTTCAGGTCGTGGCGCTGAAGTCGTCGGGTATTAAGGACGTCAAGGATCTCGCCGGCAAGCGTGTGGCTGTTGGTCCGGCCGGCGGCACCGCCGCCACCTACTGGCCGCGCTTCTTCGAGGTTCTCGAGGTCAAGCCGGTCATCAGCTATGCTGGCGCCAACGACGCCACGAGCCAGGTCAAGGACGGACTGATCGACGCCTTCGCCTTCGCCGCTGGCGTGCCGATCTCGGCCTTCGCCCAGATCGCGGCGGAGAACCCGGTCAACATCTTCGCCTTCACCAAGGAGCAGCAGAAGGCCATCCTCGACAAGATGCCCGAACTCGCCGAGTTCCAGATCCCCGGCGGCCTCTACCAGGGCTTTCCCGACCCGCAGGACACGGTGAGCCTGTGGAACTTTGCCGTGGCCCACAAGGACATGCCCGAGAGCCTCGCCTATGAGATCGTGAAGCTCGTGATGGAGAACAACGATCGCATGAAGCAGATCCACTCGACGGCGTCCGAGACCGTGCCGGGCCACGTCGACCGCAACAGCTTCCTGCCCTATCATCCTGGCGCCGTGCGCTATTTCGAGGAAAAGGGCATCACGATCCCGGACAACCTCAAGGGCTGAGCCGGACGCGCGGGGGCGGTACGCCCCGCCCCCGCCCTAGCCGGCCGCGCACCGGCTGACCGCAGACGTGTGTTACAAGCGGCCCGATACTGTCCGCCGGCCGCTCCGCCGCTGCACACAGCGCACCAAGGCAAAACGTGACGAACCGCCTGCAATGGCAGGCCGGCTCCGCTACCATATGCCGGCCGCCCGGCGGCCGGACGATGACCCAACGCATGTTCGAGGTGAGGGCCTGCTATGACCGGCACCCCACAGACGCCCCTTTCCGCAACGACTTCTCCGGCTGACACGTCTCGACAAGGTCCCGTCCTGGCACAGGGCGTCGACGAAGAGCCGCTTGCCGGCAACCAGCGCGATTTCACAGGCGGCCTAGGCGCCGGGCTGATGATCGTGCTGTGCATCCTCTACACCGCATTCCATATCGGGGTGATGAATTTCTACCCGCTGGAAACGTGGACCTATCGCCTGATCCACGTCGCGGGTGGCCTCGTCCTCGGCTTTCTTCTGTTCTCGGCGGCCAGCATCTCGGCTGCGCCCGCCGATGCCGGCCGGCCACTGCGCGTGGCGCCCCTGGAATGGCCACTCCTCATCGCCGCGGCCGCTGGCATCGGCTATGCCGCGGCCATGATCGCTTTCGCCTGGGGCGCCTGGTGGCTGACCGGCGCGGCGCGCCCGCCGGCCTTCGTCTTCGAGACCTACGGCGTGCCCCTCACCGCCGGCATGGTGGCGGCGCTTGCCGGCGCCTGGCTCTTTCCAGAGCGGGCGCGGGGGCGCGTGCACTGGGCCGATCTGCTGCTCGCCGTGGCGGCCGTCACGGTGCTCGGCTACATCCTGTTCAATGTCGGGGCGCTGCGACTGCGCGCCGGCACGGCCCTTGCCCAGACGGCGGACTTCTATGCCGCGCTCGTCGGCGTCATCCTCATCCTGGAGGCTACACGGCGCCTTGCCGGCCTCGCTCTCGTCGTCATCGCCGCCATCTTCATCCTCTATTCCTTCGCGGGGCCCTATCTGCCGGGCTTTCTCGCGCATCGTGGCTACACGCCCACGCGCTTCTTCACCTACATCTACACGGACCAGGGCATCCTCGGCGATACGACGGCCGTCTCCTCGACCTACATCATCCTGTTCATCACCTTTGCGGCCTTCCTGCAGGCCTCGAAGGTCGGCGACTATTTCGTCAACTTCGCCTTCGCCGCCGCCGGCCACGCCCGTGGCGGCCCGGCCAAGGTCGCCGTCTTCGCCTCCGGCCTCATGGGCATGATCAACGGCACGTCGGCCGGCAACGTCGTCGCCACCGGCTCGCTCACCATCCCGCTCATGAAACGGGTCGGCTATCCGGCGCGGTCGTCGGGCGCCATCGAGGCGGCCGCGTCCTCGGGCGGGCAGATCATGCCGCCCATCATGGGCGCCGGCGCCTTCATCATGGCCGAGGTCACCGGCATTCCCTATACCGAGATCGTCGTCGCGGCGATCATCCCCTCCGTGCTCTACTTCGCCTCGGTCTACTTCATGGTCGACCTGCAGGCGTTGAAGCTCGGCATGAAGGGCCTGCCGCGCGAGGAGTTGCCGGTCTTCGCCAAGCTGGTGAGGCAGGTCTACCTGTTCATCCCGGTCATCATCCTCATCTACGCGCTGTTCTCGGGTTATTCGGTCATTCGCGCCGGCACCCTCGCCATGGTGGCGGCGGCCGTGGTCAGCTGGCTGACGCCTTACCGCATGGGGGTCGCGGCCGTGCTGCGCGCCTTCGAGCTGGCAGCGAAGATGTCGATCCAGCTCGTGGCGGTCTGTGCCTGTGCCGGCATCATCGTCGGCGTCATCGCCCTTACCGGCGTCGGCGCCCGCTTCTCTGCCCTGCTCTTGGCGCTCGCGGCGCAGAACCAGCTGCTCGCCCTGTTCTTCGCCATGTGCATCGCCATCGTGCTCGGCATGGGCATGCCGACGACGGCCGCCTATGCCGTGGCGGCGGCGGTGGTGGCGCCGGGTCTCATCAGCCTGGGCATTCCGGTCCTGACGGCGCATTTCTTCGTCTTCTATTTCGCCGTCATGTCAGCCATCACGCCGCCGGTCGCGCTCGCCGCCTATGCGGGTGCGGCACTGTCGGGCGCGGACCCCATGCGCACCTCGGTGGAGAGTTTCAAGATCGGCCTGGCCGCCTTCGTGGTGCCATTCATGTTCTTCTATTCTCAAGCGCTGCTCATGCAGGGCGACTGGCTCGAGATCGCGCATGTCTTCGTCACGGCGTCCGTCGGAATCTTTCTGCTGGCTGCCGCCGTGCAGGGCTGGTTCTTCGGGCTGCTGAATCCACTCGTGCGGGTCGTCCTGCTCATCGGCGCACTCGCCATGATCAAGGGCGGCCTTATCTCGGACCTCGTCGGCCTCGCGATCGGGGCCGGCGTTCTCCTCTACCAGAAGAAAGTGGTGAGCCCGCGCGACCTCGCGCACGGGCTCGACTGAGGCCGCTCGCCCCGGCCGCCTTGCTCGTGCGTCCGGCGGTCCAGGCCGTCGCCTGCACCGCCGGACGCGCGACGAGGCCGCGATATCAGTCCCGGAGTGGTTCTTGCCGGGCGACGTCCGGCAGGCCGCGTTCCTCGACATGCAGGATGCGCGGGCAGGCATCGAGCGGTACCTCGAATCGCCGGGCGGCGTAGAGCTGGGGAATGAGGCAGACGTCGGCGAGCGACGGCTCGGACCCGAAGCAGAAGCCGTCGTCCCCGATGGGAGCCTCGACCGCCGCGTGCCCATTGCCCATCCATGTCGCGATCGAGTTACTCACCTGCATTTCCGAACAGTCCAGCGTGGGCGGGATTGTGGCACGGCACGCGCCGAAGCTATTGCCGACCGGGAGGCCACCGGCCGCGGTCTCCCGGCTTTCCAACAAGGGGCTCGCCGAACCCCCGTCATGGCGCCACTCATGATGGCGCCGCGCATGGCCTCTGTGGATCGAAATGGATCTTCAGCTTGCGTCCGTAGGCCCGGTAGTCTTTCTGCAGCGCCTCGGTCCCGGCGGCGAAGGCGCTCACCTTCTGCGGGAAGCGCGTCTCGAACATGAAGGCGAGCGTGCCCTCGAGCCTGTGCGGCTTCAGCTCGACGTTGCTCGCCCTCTCGAAGGCGTCCACGTCGGGCCCGTGCGGCAGCATCGTGTTGTGCAGCGAGATGCCGCCGGGCACGAAGCCGCCGCCGGTCTTGGCGTCATAGACGCCGTAGACGAGCCCCATGAACTCGCTCATCACGTTCATGTGGTACCAGGGCGGGCGGAAGGTGTTCTCGGCGACGAGCCAGCGATCCGGGAAGATGACGAAGTCGACATTGGCCGTACCCGGCGTCTCCGATGGAGAGGTCAGCACGGTGAAGATCGACGGGTCGGCATGATCGTAGAGGACTGGTCCCACCGGCGAATAGCGGCGCAGGTCATATTTGTAGGGCGCGTAATTGCCGTGCCAGGCCACGACATCGAGCGGCGAGCGGTCGATGTCCGCCGCCCAGAGGGAGCCACCCCATTTTACATACATCGTCGAGGCCGCCTCGCGGTCCTCATAGGCGGCGACCGGCGTCAGGAAGTCGCGTGGATTGGCGAGGCAGTTGGCGCCGATCGGTCCACGCTCGGGCAGGGTGAAGGCCCCGCCGTAGTTCTCGCACAGATAGCCGCGCGCCGGCCCGCCCCGCAACTCGACGCGGATCTTCACGCCGCGCGGGATGACGGCGATCTCGCCCGGTCCGATGTCGATGATGCCGAACTCGGTCCACAGGCGCAGGTTGCCTTGCTGCGGCACGAACAGCATCTCGCCATCGGCGTTGTAGAAATACTCGTCCGCCATCGAGCGGGTGACGAGATAGACATGCGCGCCCATGCCGGCCTGCGCACCGGCATCGCCCGCCGTTGTGATGGTGTGGATTCCTTCGACAAAGGACATCTCTTTATCCGGGATCGGAAGCGGATCCCAACGCATCGGCGCGATCGGCACCTCGGCCTCTACCGCCGGCGCCGTGCGCCACAGCCCGATGTCCACTTGCCGAAACTCGCCCCAATGGGCCACCGTCGGGCGGATGCGGTAGAGCCAGGATCGCTCGTTCGTCGTGCGTGGCGCCGTGAAGGGAGAGCCGCTGAGCTGCTCGGCATAGAGGCCATAGGCGCATTTCTGCGGCGAGTTGCGGCCGAGCGGCAGCGCCCCGGGCAGCGCCTCGGTCTCGAAGCCGTTGCCGAAGCCCGACATGTAGCCCCGCTGGATGGCACTCTCGGGCCGCCCCGCACGGCCGGCATCAGGGGATGAATGCTGGTCATTCATGAGCGGAACCTCCTGTCTGGTCACGTCCGCGGCCGTCGTCTCCGGCGGCCGCAGGGCGGACGCTGATGGGGCCGATTCTGAGCCCGACCGCCCCTCGCCGGAAGGCCGGTCGCGAGATCGTGCCCCACCCGCTCGTCAGTGCGGCCGAGACGCCTGCATCGAAGGGCGCTCGGCGAAGGTCGCATACCATCTGGCAAGCGTGGGATGCGGGCGATGCCAGTCCTTGTCGGCGAAGCGGAAGTCGTAGAGCGCGGAGCCGTCGAGGAGAGCCGTCGGCACCTTGCCGGAGAGGTTGCGCGCCACGATCTGGCCTCACGCTTCGCCGGCCCGGCCACGGAGGCAGCAGCGCGATCGCGTTGGCGACGCCCTTCTCGTGAGCGCTGACGAGCACCTCGCGTACATAGAGAGAGGCCGGCAAGTCCGCCATTGACGGCCTCGTCGCGCCATATATTCTAGTACCTTACATATAAGATATCGTCGGGGAGGATCATGAACGTCATCACCACGCCTGCGCTGCGGCAGCAGGTTCTCGATGATTTGCGCCGGCAGCTCGGCCCCGGTGCCGTTCTCGTCGGCGACGACGTCCCCGCGCGCAATTGCAACGACTGGAGCCCGCAGGCGCCGCGCCGGCCGCTCGCGGTGGTACGACCGCTCGACGCTGCCGGCGTCGCCATGACCCTGAAGGTCTGCCGTTCCGTCGGTTTTCCCGTCGTTCCGCAAGGCGGCCTTACTGGCCTGTGCGGCGGCGCCACGCCGGAGGAGGGCTGGGTTGCCTTGTCGCTGGAGCGGATGAGCGGCATCGAGGAGGTCGACGCCGCGAGCGCCACCATGACGGTGAAGGCCGGCACGCCGCTGGAGCGTGTGCAGGATGCGGCCGACGCCGCCGGCTTCCTCTTCCCGCTCGACCTCGGCTCGCGCGGCTCCTGCGCCATCGGCGGCAATCTCTCCACCAATGCCGGCGGCAATCGCGTCATTCGCTACGGCATGATGCGCGAGCTGGTGCTCGGCCTCGAGGTGGTGCTGCCCGACGGCACCATCATCACCAATCTCAACAAGCTCCTGAAGAACAACGCCGGCTACGACCTGAAGCACCTCTTCATCGGCTCGGAAGGCACGCTCGGCATCGTCACCCGCGTCGTGCTGCGCCTGTTTCCGAAGCCGCAGTGCACGATGGCGGCCCTGTGCAAGCTCGCCGACTACGACCGGGTGGTCGCCCTGCTCGCTGCCGCCCGCCGCGGCCTCGGGCCGCTGCTGTCGGCTTTCGAGGTGATGTGGCCGGACTATTGGCAGGTGGTGACGGAGCGCGCCGGCGTGCGCAGCCCGGTTGCGCCCGGCGACGGACTCCACGTCCTCGTCGAGGCGCAGGGCACCGACGAGGCCATCGACCGGCCCCGTTTCGAGAGCTGGCTCGAGGGCCTCATGGAGCAGGAATTGCTCGTCGATGCGGCCGTGGCGCAATCGCTGGCCGACATCGATGCCTTCTGGGCCCCGCGTGATGCCTGCGCCGAATTCCCGGCCGTGCTCGGGCCACACATCTCCTACGACATCGGCCTCGCCGTCGGGCGGATGGACGACTTCGCGCGCCGCTGCAAGGCCGCGCTCGAGGCGGCGATCCCCGGCTGCGACAGCGTCTATTACGGCCATATCGGCGACGGCAACCTGCATCTCGTCACCTGGGTGCCGGGCCTCGCCGCCGCCGCCCAGCCGAAACCGGCCATGGACGCGATCATCTACGGGCTCGTGAAGGAACTCGGCGGCAGCATCTCGGCCGAGCACGGCATCGGCACCCTGAAGAAGCAGTGGCTCGGCCATGCCCGCAGCGAGGCGGAGATCGCGCTGATGCGCACGCTGAAGGCGGCGCTCGACCCCTCCGGCCTGCTCAATCCCGGCAAGGTGGTGTGATGATCGAGCGCGCCTTCAAGCTGGTCGACGCCCTGCTCGCGGTGCTGCTGCTCGGCATGGTGGTGATGGTCTTCGGCAATGTCGTGCTGCGCTACGTCTTCAACTCCGGCATCGTCGTCTCCGAGGAGCTCTCCCGCTTCTTCTTCGTCTGGCTGACCTTCATCGGCGCCGTCGTCGCCATGCGCGACGGCTCGCACCTCGGCATGGAGACGGTCCTCCTGATGCTGCCGCGCCGCGGCCGCATCGTCTGCCTCGCGCTCAGCCAGGCCCTCATCCTCGCCTGCTGCGTCATGCTGTTCTGGGGCGCATGGCAGCAGCACGAGGTCAACGCGACGACGGGGGCGCCCGTCACCGGGCTCTCCATGATCTGGATCTTCGGCATCGCCTACGTCACGGCGGTCGGCATCGGCGCCCATGCGGTGCACAAGCTCTGGCGCATCGCCACCGGCCGCATCCGCGACGACGAACTGATCGAGGTGCACGAGAGCGAAGAGACCGTGCCCCGCGAGGTGCGGCCATGACCGTCGCCGTCTTCACCATCTCGCTCCTCGGCGCCATGGCGCTCGGCATGCCGATCGCCTTCGCGCTCCTCGTCTGCGCCGTCGCGCTGATGGTGATGCAGGGCCAGATCGACGCCACCATCCTGTCCCAGAAGCTCATCGAGGGCGCCGACAGCTTCCCCCTGCTCGCCATCCCCTTCTTCATGCTGGCCGGCGAACTGATGAACGCCGGCGGCATCTCCAAGCGCATCGTCGCCTTCGCCCTCACCTGGGTCGGCCATGTCCGCGGCGGGCTCGGGCTCGTTGCGATCTTCGCCGCGGTGGTCATGGCGGCGATCTCGGGCAGCGCCGCGGCCGATGCCGCGGCCATCGGCACATTGCTCATCCCCATGATGCGCCAGGCCGGCTACAACGTGCCGCGCTCGGCCGGGCTCATCGCCGCCGGCGGCGTCATCGCGCCGGTCATCCCGCCGTCGATCGGCCTCATCGTCTTCGGCGTCATCGCCAATGTCTCCATCGGCAAGCTCTTCCTCGCCGGCATCTTCCCCGGCCTGATGATGGGCACCGCGCTCGTGCTCACCTGGCTGTGGGTGGCGCGCAAGGACAAGGTCGCGATCCTGCCGAAGCAGGGCTGGGGCCTGCGCCTCAAGGCGGGCATCGACGGCATCTGGGCGCTCGTCATGCCGCTCGGCATCATCGGCGGGCTCAAATTCGGCATCTTCACGCCGACCGAGGCCGGCGTCGCCGCCTGCGTCTATGCCTTCGTCGTCGGCGCCTTCGTCTACCGCGAACTGCCGCTCAGACAACTCTATCCGCTCCTTGTGTCGGCAGCGCGTAGCACGGCGGTGGTCGTCTTCCTGATCGCGGCGGCACTCGTCTCCGCCTGGCTGATCACGCTCTCCGACGTGCCGGGCCAGGTTTCGGCGATGCTCGAGCCCTTCATGGGCAACAAGATCCTCCTGATGTTCGTCATCATGGCGATCGTCGTCATCGTCGGCACCGCGCTCGATTTCGCGCCGACGCTGATGATCCTGACGCCGGTGCTGATGCCGGTGATCAAGCAGGCCGGCATCGATCCGGTCTATTTCGGCGTGCTGTTCATCATGAACAACGCCATCGGCCTCATCACGCCGCCGGTCGGCATCGTGCTCAACGTCATCTGCGGCGTCGCCAAGATCCCCATGAGCGACCTGATGAAGGGCCTGTGGCCCTTCCTGTGGGCGGAGATCGCCGTCCTGTTCCTGCTCGTCCTGTTCCCGGACCTCGTGCTCATCCCGCTGAAATGGCTCTCATAACAACCGGAGGAGGAAACGAAGATGAAGACCAGGTTCTGCTACAAGCTCGCCGGCGCCGGCCTCGCCGCCGCCGTGCTGTTCACCGGGGCATCGGCGCAGGCCGAGTTCAAGGAGCGCACCTTCCGCGTCTCCAACGGCGTCAGCAAGGAGCATCCCATGGGCAACGGCCTTGCCGCCATGGGCGCCTGCACGCTGGAGAAGACCGGCGGCAAGATGAAGATCCAGGCCTATTGGGACGGCGCGCTCGGCAACGACCTCACCGCCACCCAGAGCGTGCGCACCGGCTCGCTCGAGATGGTGCTGACCTCGACCGCGCCGCTCACCTCCATCGTCCCCGAGCTCGGCGTCTTCGACCTGCCCTTCCTGTTCAATAACGAGCAGGAGGCCGACCATGTGCTCGACGGCAAGGCGGGCGAGTGGTTCGCCGCCAAGCTGCCCGCTGCCGGCGTCATCAACCTCGCCTGGTGGGAGAACGGCTTCCGCCACACCACCAATTCGCGCCGCCCGATCACCAAGGCCGAGGATTTCGAGGGCGTGAAGATGCGCGTGATGCAGAACAACATCTTCATCGACACGTTCAAGGAGCTCGGCAGCAATGCCGTGCCGCTCGCTTTCTCGGAAGTCTATTCGGCCCTTGAGACGAAGACCGTCGATGGGCAGGAGAACCCCTTCAACAACATCGAGAACATGAAGTTCTACGAGGTGCAGAAATACCTCACCCTGACCAAGCACGCCTACAGCCCGACGCTCGTGCTCTTCTCGAAGAAGATCTGGGACACGCTGTCACCCGAGGAGCAGGCGGTGCTGAAGGACTGCGCGGCCGTGGGCCAGAAGGAGCAGCGCAAGGTCAACCGCGAGAAATCCGAGATCAGCCTCGCCAACCTCAAGGCACAGGGCATGGAGGTGAACGAGATCACGCCGGAGGAGATGGCGCGCATCCGCGAGAAGGCGCAGGTCATCTACGAGCGCCACGGCAAGGCCATTGGCGACGAGGCGCTGACCCTCGTCTTCGAGGAGCTCAAGCGCGTCCGTGGCAACTGACCGGCAGGTGGCCGGCATGGGCCTCGGCGGCCCGTGCCGGTCTGGCGTCATTGACGGCCGGAGCAATTCCGGAATGAATGTCCGTCTCCGGAATCAGACAGCCCCTGATGAAATCGTTCAGGCTCGATCCTCCCAAGTCGCTCTCCGCCAAGGTCATGCTGCGCCTGCGCCAAGCCATCATCGAGGGGGAACTGGCGCTCGGCGCCATCATCGCCGAGGAGACGCTGGCGCAATCCTTCGGCGTCAGCCGTACGCCGGTGCGCGAGGCCTTGAACCAGCTTCAGTTGCAGGGCCTCGTCACCATCCGCCCCCAGGTCGGCAGCTTCGTCTTCCGGCCGAGCCCGGAGGACATCGCGGAGCTGTGCGAGTTCCGCTCCGTCATCGAGCCGCGCGCCGCCGAACTCGCCTTCCGCCACGACAGGGACGGCACGATTGCGGCCATGGCCGCCGCCATCGCCGACATGGAAAAGGCCCTCGAGAAGCGGGACAATGTCGCCTATGGTCGCGCCGACACCGCGCTGCACGAGGCGCTGTTCACCCATTGCGGAAATTCCTACATCGAGGAATCCTATCGCCTCGCGGCGGGCAAGATCGCGGCGCTGCGCACGAATCTCAGCTCGCCCATCGACGTCCAGAACCCGACATCCTACGAGGAGCACCGCAGCTTCCTGCGGTTCTTCGAGGCGGGGGATTTCGCGGCCTTCGAGCGCCTGATGGTGGCCCATGTCACCGCCTCCGGCCGCACCTATGTCAAGGTGCTCGAGGAGCGCGCCGGGCGGCCGTGATGCGGCGCGCGATGCCGGTCTTCCTCGCGTAATGCACTTTCTGCGGCGCGGGCCCTCGACCGCGTCGCTCCGTCTGCTTAGAAAGGCCTGATGCAGCAAGCAATATGGGGCTGGAACGATCTTGGCATTACCGGTCATCCTGGCGGTCATCGGCGTCCTGCTCCTCATCATCAGCCTTGTCCAGCCCCTGGCGGGGGCGCTCAGGATGCCGTTCAGCGTCGTGCTCGCTGCCATCGGCATGCTCATCGCGGCGGCAGCCTCCTTTCTGCTGCATACGGAGCTGACCGACGCCTTCAACGAGCCGGCCCGGGCCATCCTCGATTTTCCCATCGGCTCGACAGTCTTCCTCTACGTCTTCCTGCCGACTCTCATCTTCCAGACGGCCCTGACGCTCGACGTGCGCCAGATGATGCCCGACTGGGTGCCGATTTTCGTCCTCGCCGTCCTCGCCGTCGTCGTGGCAACCGCGGTCATCGGCCTCGCCCTCCTGCCGCTTGCCGGCCAGCCGCTGCTCGTCTGCCTCCTTCTCGGCGCCATCGTGGCGACGACGGATCCCGTCGCCGTCGTCGGCATCTTCCGCGACATCGGTGCACCGGCGCGCCTCGGGCGACTTGTCGAGGGCGAGAGCCTGCTCAACGACGCCGCCGCGATCACGCTGTTCGCGGCGTTCCTCGCCATCCTCGTCGCGGGCGAGACGCCGGGTTTCGCTGATGCGGCCCTCTCCTTCCTGTGGACGCTGTGTGGCGGCGCGCTTGTCGGGCATCTGGCCGCGCGTGCGGCGGCCTGGCTCATCGGCAGGCTGCCCGAGCAGCGCTCCGCCGCCGTCTCGATCAGCTTCGCCCTCGCCTATCTCGTCTTCATCGCCTGCGAGCAGTTGCTCGGCGTGTCCGGCGTCATCGCCGTCGTCGTCGCGGGCATGACACTGAGCCTCCTCGGCCCATCGCGCGCCTCGCCGGACGGATGGAGCTACCTCACCGGCATCTGGGATCAGATTGCATTCTGGGCGAGCTCGCTCGTCTTCGTGCTCGCCGCCATCCTGGTGCCACGCCTGCTCGCCAGCCTGTCGCTGTTTGATCTCTTCCTGATTCTCGTCGTCGCAGCCGCGGCGCTCGCCGCCCGTGCCGTCATCCTCTTCGCCCTGCTGCCGCTCTTGAGCCTGCTCAAGCTCTCGCCGCCGGTCAGCATCCCCTACCGGGTCGTCATTCTCTGGGGCGGTCTGCGCGGCGCCGTCACGCTGGCGCTGGCGCTCGCCGTGACGGAGAACGACATCGTCCCCGACGACATCCAGCGCTTCGTCGCCATCCTTGCCACCGGCTTCGTGCTTTTCACCCTGCTCATCCAGGGAACCACCATGCGCTGGGTCATCTCCTCGCTCGGCCTCAATCTCCTGTCGCCTCGTGATGCTGCCATGCGCGGCCAGGTGCTCGCCGTCGCGCTTGAGAACGTGCGCGAGGCCGTTGCCCGGGCGGCCGAGGCCTACAAGGTCGCCTCCGGCACAGCGCTTGCGGAGGCCCGCCGCTACGCCGAGCGGATCGACGAGGCGGCGAGCGCCGGCCAGGGACGGGAGCTGACGGACAAGGAGCGCCTGTCCCTCGGGCTGCTGACGCTCGCCGGACGCGAGCGTGACATCATCATCGAGCGCATGAGGGCGCGAACCGTTTCCGCCGCGCTGCTGCCCTCGCTGCTTGCCCAAGCCGAGACGCTGCTCGACCGCGCCCGTACGGGTGGCTGGTCGGACTACCAGCGTGCCGCCAAGCAGACGCTTGCCTTCGACTGGAAGTTCGGCTTCGCCCAGTTTCTCCATCGCCGCCTCCATGCCAGCGGACCGCTTGAGCGGTTGCTGGCGCGGCGCTTCGAGATGCTCTTCGTGACACGAACGGTGCTTGAGGAACTGAGCTCCTTCATTGACAGCAAGATCGTGCCCATCCTCGGGCTGCGCGTTGGCGAAGTGCTGCACGAGATTGTCGAGCGGCGGCAGGAGGCCGTCGCCGCCGGCCTCGATGCTCTCCGGCTGCAATATCCGCTCTATGCGGAATCGCTGGAGCGCCGGTTGCTGCGCAAGATCGCGCTGAGGCAGGAGGAGCTCGAATACATGGTCCTCTTCGAGGACGGTCTCATCGGCCCGGAGCTCTACGACAACCTGCGCCGCTCCGTCGATGCCGACCGCAAGGAGGCGGACCGCCAGCGGCGGCTCGACCTTGCCCTCAACGCGCGCGAACTTGTCGGCGAACTGCCGATGTTCGCTGATCTGACTGGCGAACAGCTGACGGAAGTGACGAAGCTGTTGCAACCTCTGTTTGTCATCCCGGGAGAGCAGGTCATCCGCCGGGGGACGCCGGGCGATGCCGTCTATTTCATCGCCTCCGGCGCTCTCGAGGTAAGCCTGCCGGGCCGCAAGGTCCGCCTCGGGCGCGGCGATGTCGTGGGAGAGATGGCTCTGCTCCATGGCCGGCCGCGCCAGTCGGACGTGCACGCCATCAGCTATTGCTTCCTCCTGCGACTCGATGTGCGGGCCTTCCAGGGATTCCTCGCCCAGCACCCCGGCATCAGGCGCAACATCGAGCAGGTGGCGGCCGAACGCGCGGCCGCGAACGCGGAAGCGGTCGCGTAGGTTCGGAGTCTAGTGCTCCGTCCCGGCCTGCCGCACGGCCGGCAGCGGGCACAGGCCGCCGCAGCCGGGAACGCCGGGCAGCTTGTAGCGCAGGCAGCAGACCTTGCGACGGCGCGCCTCGATACCGTCCTCGACAATCGGCCTGATCGACCCGTGCATGGGATTGGGCGCGCCGCACGGCAGTATGGCCGCCTCGACGAGACGGAGCGCCGCTGCTGCGCGCTCGCCCGGCACGCGCGGATGGGTGGCGGCGGCGCGCACAACCCAGTCGAAATAGCTCGCCGCATTGTTCCAGAAGAGTCGCGGTGCGAGCCCGCTGACCGCGACCAGCGCCGCGACGGTCGGCTGCAGGTGATCCGTGATCAGCGCCTCCAGCACGGCGATCGCGTCGCAAGGTCCGAGGGTCTCGTCCGGCGCGATGCGCGCGGCCCGGCTTTCCCCCTCCGCCGAAAAGGTGAAGGAGACCTCGGACAATGCCGCCGCGGGCATCCGGTCCGAGAGCATCGCCAAGGCGGCGATTGGCAGGATAGCGCCGGAGAGATGGTAGAGGCTCCAGTAGGAGACGGCCGCGGCGCGCAGCCCCGGGTCGAAGCGGGCGGCATAGCGGTCGAGCCGCGGTCCGAGGCGGTCCGGCGCGATAAGCTCGGCCGCCGGCAGGAAGTCCCGTTCGTCGTCCGGCCGCGCGACGCGCTCGCGCAGGAGGACGAGGTCGCCGTCGAGAACGCCGTGCCAGTCGTGCGGGGCAGGATGCGCGAGGACGGCCTGCGCTGTGCTCATCCGTCACCCTTTCAGCGGCAGGAAGACCGAGGAGCCGCCCGGATAGCGTCCCGAAGGCGCAGGATCAAGCCGGCGAGGACAATCACCGGTTTTATGATCCCGTCGCAAGGGGACATCCGGCGGGTCTTCAGGCGCATCAGGCCGGCACATAGCCCTTCAGCGCCTTGCGCTGCGCAAGACGCCGGGCGGCGGCATAGGCATCGGCACGGCTGCCGCAGATGTCGAGCCGGAAGACCCCACGGCGACCGATACGCCCGTAGTTGCGGACGAGCGACCATTCGCCGAGGAGGTTTCGCTCGACGGACAAAGCATAGAAACGCGCCATGTTGCGGCGGGGATCGATGCGATGGAGAACGATCATCACGGCTCCCGGACGGGTTCTTGCGACCCTTTCCGAGGAAACACGCGTGGAATCCGGCGTCCAACGAGAGTTATGAATCGATCCGGTCCGAGCGATTCACGCCATTGATGAGGTCCAGCCGGAGGTTCCTGCCCGATGATCGATCAAGCCGCCCTCGCCGGAGCGCCGGTCGCCATTCTCTACCAGGCGCTGCCGCCGCCGGTGATCGGTGGCCTGCGCAAGGTCGCCAAGCCGGGCGGCTATTCCGACAGCGGCGCCGATATCGGCTTCGCCCTCGCAGGGGTCGGGGTGCCGGTCGTGACCCCGGTCCGCAATCCCGATCCGGCGCGGAACCTCGACTGGGTCTTTCCCGACACGCCGCAGGGTATCGCCGAAGCGACCGGCAGCGGCGCGGCCGTGCTGTGGGCCAATACCGTTCTGTTCGAGGGCCATCCGCTGGAGCTCGTCTTGGGCGAACGCTTCGTCGTCGGCCATCGCCCCGACGCCGTACAGCGCGCCGACGACAAGTTCCTCACCAACCTGCGGCTGCGCGAGGCCGGCCTGCCGGTCGCGCGATCAATGCTCGCCGCGCACGAAGCCCGCGACGGCATCGCGGCCGTCGCGGAGATCGACGCGGCCCTTCTCGCCAGGGCCGGCCTCGCGCTGCCGCTCGTCATCAAGCCGGTGCGCGGGCGTGGCAGCCAGGGCGTGACGGTGGTGCGCAGCCTCGCCGCGCTGCACGCCGCCGCCCGCGACCTCCTCGCCGCGGCGACCTTCGGCGACATCGTCATGATCGAGGAATTCCTGCCGGGCGAGGAGCTGACCGTCGCCGTCCTTCCCGCCGGCCTGCCCGGCCCCGACGGCCGCCTTGCGCAGGAGGCCTGGTGCCCGCCGCCGGTACGCCGGTTCGACCACCACGACGACGTGGCGCCCTACAATGGCCTCGTCGCCGTCACCCGCAACAGCGTCGCGCTGACGGCGCACGAGGCCGCGGAGCCCGCCGTTGCGGCCGTCATGGCCGCCTGTGCGGCCGCGGCCGCGGTGGTCGAGGCGCGCACCATCATCCGCATCGACTGCCGGGCGGGAGCCGACGGCCGCTACCGGCTCTTCGACCTCAACATGAAGCCGAACCTCACCGGCGCCGGCAGGCCCGGGCGCGAGGACCAGGACAGCCTGTGCACCATCGCGGCGCAGGCGGCCGGCTGGACCTATGCCGACCTTCTCGGCGCGATGCTCGCCGGTGCCTGGCGCGAGAGGGACGGCCTCGTCGAGCGTCTTGGAGTTACGGGCGGCTGCTGAGCCGTCTGGCGCGAGGCCCGTTCGGCCGAAATGCACCTCGACGAGGCCGTGCACGCGCTTGAAGGCGGCTTCCGCCCCTGCGATCACGCGGCCTTCCTCGGCTTCCGTCAGCGCGATGCCGTCGAGCGCGGCCGTGAAGGTGCGCCAGTGCAGGCCGCGGCCGTCGGGATGGCCGGCGAGATGGCGCGCGCCGAACGTCTCCGACAGGCCGATCCCCGCCGCCGCCTGGAGGAGGAAGGCGGCACCGAGGTTGGAGCCTTCGGCGATATAGAGCCAGCCGAGCGCCGTCGGCAGGTCCGCGCTCGCGCCGAAGGCCGGCGCCGCCGCGATCTCTGGCACTGTCCCGCCGAGATCGATGATGTCCTGCTCGATCTGTGCCAGGCGTCGCCGGCCGGCGAGATCGGGCAGAAGGGCATCGAGCGCCGGGTTCGAATAGAGCGCGTCGATGTCGCGGTGGAAGGCATGTTGCACCGCAAGGAAGCGACCGTAATTGACGCGGTCGGCAAAGGGCGCACCGGCCATGATGCGCTTGTCCAGTGCCTCGTGCGTCGCGAGCGTGCAGGCCTTGAGACGTTTCGCCCGTCCGCTCATCGCCATGACCTCCGCGGCCGGCCGTTCCATCATGTTCACGGTCAAATCCCCGTTGCTGTCCACACCCATCAGGATGTCCGCCTTGCCGCCGATGGCGGACATGTCGTCGGCAAACGGCATCGCGTTATGTTTGCGCCTTTTACGTGAATATCCGAATATTCGTGATCCAGACAGATGGAAAATAGCTGTTATCGGCAGTTTATAATTTTTCAAACTATGCATAGGAGCGCTTTTCGATCGTCGTGGCGCCCTTCTCATGAATAATCTCGTGAGGATATACAAAATTGCACTGGGCATCGTCACGGTCGCGCTGGCCATAAGGAAAAGGCGCCCCGCATGGCGGGGCGCCTCGAAGGACGCGGTCGGCGGGGCGTGCAGGCTCAGACCCTGCGACGGTAATGGGCGGTCATCATGTCGCTCCACGACCCATCGGGCTTCTGCACCCGACCCGTGAACCTGCGATTGTCCCTGTCGATGATCGTCACGATGTCCTGATAGCGCGCCGTCTCGCCCGGCCGCTCGAAGTCAGGACCGGTGCAGTCGAGGGTCAGCACCTTGCCGGTCTCGTCGAGCGTGCCCTCATAGACCCACAGGTGGGTCATCATCGAGCCGATCCACGTGCCGACGTAGCGCTTCTTATGCGGATCATAGCCGAGCGTCAGCAGCGTCGTCACGGGGCCGCAGCCGGGCATGTCGCCACGGCCTTCGCTGACGAACCAGATGCCGTCGAGCGCGCGCACGGTCTCCGTCCATTCCGCCGTCTCCTCCTGGCCGGGCGTGGGGACCTCATTCCGCACGGCCCACTCGCCGACGAGCTGTTCGAGCCAGCGGTGCTCCTGCGTCGGTTCTGCTTTCTGCATGGTCATCTCCGGGCTTTCGTGGTGGTTGGGGCAACGGGAGACTTCAGGCGCAGCAGGCGCGACCCGCGGCCTCGTATTCGTCGTGACGGCGCACCCAGTCCATGGTCGTGTGCTCGTTGCGACCGAGCGGCGCCCGATCGAGGATCATGAGGGTGCCGATGAGTTCCTCGCCGCCGCGGGCATAGCTGGAATAGGTGTGGAACACCTCGCCCTTCTCGTCCCTGTAGAAGGCGCTGAGTCCCGGCAGTTCATCATGGGCCTGCGCGCGTGGGATCATCTCGTAATTGTAGTAGACGCTGCCCTTGGCCAGAGCCTCCGGCGTGAAGGAGACGTGGAAGTCGTAGTTGAAGTCGCTGCCATGCGACGACACCCACGGGAAGCGCCAGCCCATTCTGCGCTTGTAGGCCTCGATCCGATCAAGCGGCGCACGCGAGACAGCAAGCAGGGTCACGTCGTGGTTCTCGAGATGCGGCAGCGCGCCATCGAGATGGTCGGCGAGGAAAGAACAACCGGTGCAGCCCGCCTCCCAGTCCGGCCCGAGCATGAAATGATAGACGACGAGCTGGCTGCGGCCGGCGAACAGCTCCGCCAGCGTCTTGCGTCCGTGAGGCGTGTCGAAGACATAGGGCTTGTCGACCCGCACCCACGGCAGCGCGAGACGGGCGGCGTTCACCTTGTCGCGCAGATGCGTGAATTCCTTCTCCTTGGCGAGGAGCGCGCGGCGTGCCTCGAGCCACTCCTCCCGCGAGACAACCGGGTGCTGCATGATATCCTCCGCTGGTGTGCGGCGAACCGATCACCGCTTGGCTGGCCCCCCGGTCAGGTAGGTTGATATCAACATTATAGAGTGGAGTCAAAGCGGGAAGCATATGGTTCCCCTGCTTGCCATTCGCCGTCACGGCGTGGCGCGCACGTCTGGCTCAGCCGAGCCGCGCGGCGTGCCAGCGCAGGTGGTCCTCGATGAAGGTGGCGATGAAGAAATAGGAGTGGTCGTAGCCCTCCTGGAGGCGCAGGGTCAGCGCGATACCGGCCTTGCGGCAGGCCTCTTCCAGCAGCTCCGGCTTCAGCTCGCGCGTGAGGAAGGTGTCGGCCGTGCCCTGATCGACGAGGATCTCCGGCAGCCGTGCCCCGTCCTCGATCAGCGCACAGGCGTCATAGCTGCGCCATGACACGCGATCCGGTCCGAGATAGCCCGCGAGCGCCTTCTCGCCCCACGGACAGTTCATGGGCGAGACGATGGGCGCAAAGGCCGACACGGCCCGGAAGCGCTCCGGCGCGCGCAGGGCGATGGTAAGCGCCCCGTGCCCGCCCATGGAATGGCCCGTGATGCCCTGCCGATCCATGTCCGCCGGCAGTTCCCGCGCGACGAGCGCGGGCAGTTCCACCTCGACATAGCTCTTCATCCGGTAATGGCGCGCCCATGGCGTCTCGGTCGCATCGACATAGAAGCCGGCCCCGAGGCCGAAGTCGTAGGCGCCTTCGGGATCGTCCGGCACGCCCTGCCCGCGCGGGCTTGTGTCCGGCGCGACCAGCATGAGACCGAGTTCGGCGGCGATGCGCTGGGCGCCGGCCTTCACCGTGAAGTTCTCCTCCGTGCAGGTGAGGCCGGAGAGGAACCACACGATGGGCACCTTGCACCCACCCTCGGCCTGCGGCGGCACGAAGGCGGCAAAGCGCATCGCGGTGCCGGTCTCGCGCGAGGCATGCCGGCAAACGAGCTGGGTGCCGCCGAAGGCGCGGGCACGGCTGAGGATCTCGAAGCACATCGGCGCCTCGTCAGTAGATGACGACGGAGCGGATCGACTTGCCCTCGTGCATCAGGTCGAAGGCCGTGTTGATCTCGTCGAGCGGCATGGTGTGGGTGATGAGGTCGTCGATGTTGATCTTGCCCTCCATGTACCAGTCTACGATCGTCGGCACATCCGTGCGCCCGCGCGCGCCGCCGAAGGCCGTGCCCTTCCAGACGCGGCCGGTGACGAGCTGGAAGGGGCGCGTCGCGATCTCCTTTCCAGCCTCGGCGACGCCGATGATGATCGACTCGCCCCAGCCGCGATGGCAGCACTCCAACGCCTGGCGCATCACGTCGACATTGCCGGTGGCATCGAAGGAGAAGTCCGCCCCGCCGTCGGTAAGGTCGACGATCGCCTGCACCACCTTGTCGGTACCGATCTCCTTCGGGTTGATGAAGTCGGTCATGCCGAACTTGCGCGCCATCGCCGCCTTGGAGGGGTTGATGTCGACGCCGATGATCCTGTCGGCCCCCACCATGCGCGCGCCCTGGATGACATTGAGGCCGATGCCGCCGAGGCCGAAGACGACGACATTGGCCCCCGGCCACACCTTGGCGGTGTAGATGACAGCGCCGATACCGGTGGTGACGCCGCAGCCGATGTAGCAGATCTTGTCGAAGGGCGCGTCTTCGCGCACCTTGGCGAGCGCGATCTCCGGCAGCACCGTGAAATTCGCGAAGGTCGAACAGCCCATGTAGTGGAAAACGGTCTCGCCGTCGCAGCGGAAGCGGCTGGTGCCGTCCGGCATCACGCCCTGGCCCTGCGTGGCGCGGATCGCCGTGCACAGGTTCGTGCGCCGCGAGAGGCAGGATTTGCAGTTGCGGCACTCGGGCGTGTAGAGCGGGATGACATGGTCGCCGGGCTTGAGCGCCGTGACGCCGGCACCGACCTCGCGCACGATGCCCGCCCCCTCGTGACCGAGAATGGCCGGGAACTTGCCCTCGGAATCGAGCCCCGACAGCGTATAGGCGTCCGTGTGGCAGACCCCCGTCGCCATCACCTCGACCAGCACCTCGCCCGCCTTCGGCCCCTCGAGCCTGACCGTCTCGATGGTGAGCGGCTTGCCGGCCTCCCAGGCTACTGCGGCGCGCGTCTCGATCATGCCCTGTCCTCCAGTCTCGCCAAGCCGGCAGCCGGAACTGCCGGGGGGTTCTCAGACACTATGCACGATGATGGCGAGTCGGGGACAGCAGGAGCGATCTCGGACGCGGATTTCACCTGCGAAGGCATGGCAGGCCGTCGGCCGAGCGCTCGCGACCGGCGGCGCCGACAGGCTGACAACTAACGCGGCATGCCCGAATCAGCCATAAGGAGGCCCTTCGGGCTTGGCCGCCATTTCCGATCATGCGGCGTCTGCCTGAATGGACTGGGGATATCGGGGGCAGACGTTGAATCATTCGAGAGTGAACCGGAGCGCTGCCGTTGCCGGAACGGTGGCCTTTTGCGTATTGCTGGCGCCGTCTACGGGGCTGGCGGCCGATGTCGCGACGCGAGCGGCGCCTGTAGCCGCTGGCGGGCCCGGCAGCGGTATTTCGGCGGAAGTCTTCGGGGGTTACCTGACGGGGACGGCCGGCGAGTACGTCTATAACGTGCCGGGCGATGGCGGGAAGATCAGCCAGCTCAATTGGCAGATCGACAATGCGGCAATCGTCGGCGCACGCATCGCCTTTCAGCCGCGGGACTGGCTCACCTTGCGCGCGAGCGGCTGGTCGGCCGTCGCGTCGGACAACGCCATGGACGATTTCGACTGGTTGGCCGGCTACCAGGGCTTCGACAGCTGGACGCACTGGTCCCATTCATCGCGCACCAGCCTCGCGCTCGCCTACCAGCTCGACCTCGGCGGTGCGGTGAGGATCCATGCGGAGGGGCCGCTGGAGATCAATGCCCTCGCCGGCTACCGCTTCATGACCTTCAAGATGAACGACCGCGGCGGTCACTACATCTATTCGGAAAACGGCTTCCGCAACCAGGCCGGCGTCTTTCCCGACGGACTGGGCATTGCCTACCAGCAGTGGTGGCATACGCCTTACATCGGCCTCGGCGGCAGCTACACCAGCGGGCCCGTCAAGATCATCGCCGAGTTCATCACCAGCCCGCTCGTCATGGGCCGCGACAAGGACCATCACAACATGCGCGACATCGTCTTCAAGGAGACGTTCAGTCCGAGCTGGATGGTCGGCGCGACGCTCGGCATCGAATATGCGGTCACAGATATGCTCGCCCTGACCGGACGCGCCGAATACCAGAACTATTTCGAGGCCAAGGGCAGTACCCTCATGATCGACGGCGACGATGGCGTCGTCACGAAGATCCCGAAGCCAGGCGCCGGCGCCGGCATGGACACCTTAATTCTCTCGGTAGGCCTGAAAGCGTCCCTCTGACGGAAGCCTCCGCTACACCACAGGGCCGGCCCGGATGGAGCCGGCCTTGACTTATCGGTGTGCGATCCAGCCGCGCTTCCTCGCCTGCGCGGCGAACCATGGGAGGAAGACGCCGATGGCGAAGATGAACAGGGGAAACGGAACGGCCATGAAGCCGAGGAGGCCGATCGCGTCCATGACGAGGAAGGTGTAGCCGAACTGCAGGACGATGGCGGCGAGTGACACGGCGAAAGCCGGCATCGCCCACCCCTTGCGCAGGACGAGCCCGAGCGCGCCGGCAAGCCCGCTGAGGATGGCAAGGCCATAGACGGCAAAGAGCCACTGCGGTCGCGCGGCATAGAGCTGGCGCTGCGCCTCGCGCATCCCGGCAACGGTGGCCTCATCGGTCATCAGGTCGACGGTCCAGGCCATGGCGCCGAAGAGCATCCACAGGAGGGCGAGGCCGGAGACGAGCCAATACCAGGACGGTGGCCGGCCGGTCGCAGAGATCGGAACCATCTCTTTTTCCTTTCCTCTGTCAGGACGAGGCCCGGCCCGCGTGGGCGGCTTCGAGCGCCGCGATGTCGAACTTCTTCATTTTCAAGAGGGCGTCCATCACCCTCTCGGCGCCTTCCCGGTCCGGGCCGGAGAGCAGTTTGGGCAACACGGCCGGCACAATCTGCCAGGAAAGGCCGAAGCGGTCCTTCAGCCAGCCGCACTGCTGTGCCGTCGCGTCACCGCCTGCGCCGAGCCCCTCCCAGTAATGGTCGACCTCGTACTGGCTGTCGCAGAGCACCTGGAAGGAGAAGGCCTCGTTGAAGGCGAAGCCGTGCGGCATGCTGCTGTCCATCGCGCTGAAACTCTGGCCGGCCAGCGCGAAGCGCGCGTATTTCACGTTGCCCTCGCGGTCGTTCTCATCCGGCCCGTAGCGGTGCAGGTCCGCGATCGCGGCGGCGGGAAAGAGGCTTGTATAGGTGCGCATCGCCTCCTCGGCCTTCCCGGCTACATCCCCCGTGAACAGGAGCGACGGCGTGATCTCGATATTGGCGCGCGGCGCGCGGTCGAGCATGATCTGCCACGACAGGCCGTAGCGGTCGCTCAGCCAGCCATACCTGTCGCTCCAGTCGTAGCGGTCGAGCGGCATCAGCACGTTGCCACCCTCGACGAGCCGATGCCACAACCTGTCCACGTCGGCTTCCGAGCCGCAGTGGACAAAGAGCGACGCGGCCGGCGTGAATCTGAAATGCGGGCCGCCGTTGAGCGCGAGGAAGCTGCGCCCGGAGAGGCTGAACTCCACGGTCATCACGGAGCCCTCCGGCCGACCGTGTACTTCCTGGCCGGCCTTGCCGTAGCGTGTGACCGTGCCCGTGGCGGAACCAGGCAGGAGCGACGTATAGAAGGCTGCCGCCTCCTCGCCTTCATGATCGAACCACAGGCAGGGAATGATCGGTGGATGGTTGGTCATGTCCTTCTCCTCACGCGGGCATCGCCGACGGGTCCATCCAGAACAGCTCCCAGATGTGTCCGTCGGGGTCCTCGAAGCTGCGCTCGAACATGAAGCCGTGGTCGCCCGGCTCGCGCGCTTCTTTGCCGCCGGCCGCGAGCACCTTGTCCATCATGGCGTTGACGGCCTCCTTGCTGTCGAGCTGCAGCGCCAGCAGCACCTCGGTCGTGCGGCTCACATCCGCGATGTCCTTCCTGGTGAAGCGGCGCAGGCTGCCCGGCGTGTGCAGCATGGCGAAGATGGTGTCGGAGATGACGAGCGCGGCCGCCTCGTCGTTCGTGAAGCGCTGATCGAAGGAATAGCCGAGGGCCTCGAAGAAGCGCATCGAGCGCTTCAGGTCCGAGACCGCCATATTGACGAAGATCGCCTTGGCCATGGGTGGCTCCGATAACGTTTGAAGGGAATTCACGAAACGGCTCAGGTCTGCTGGCCGGGAGGGGGGCGCGGGCTGGCGCATGCCGATGCGGTTTCCTTCCGTATCACAGAGGGCGACGCACTCGCCTATCCCGAGAATGTTCATCGGCTCGCAGGACACCTTGACGACCGCATATACTCCACGGTGATACGGATATTGCGCCGGCCATTGCGGATTGCGCCCGTGGAAGCTGCCGTTAATCACGCCCGACTTGACTGGCGCGCATGTCCTCCTCCGTCTCGGTCGTCGTTGCGAGGACCTCATAGCCCGTTTCCGGATCGAGCATCGCGGTGTGCCAGTTGAAGGCGGAGCGACAGAAGGCCGCCATGTGCCCACGGTCGTCATAGGGCACTTCAAAAGCGACGACGGTACACGTTCGACGCAAGATTTGCCTCCGGAAGAGAGAGTTGTCCGCGGACCGCGCCGCTGTTCCGACGCCCGGTCTTCTCGCCATCTGCCGGCCGATATGATCGAGCAATCCAATATAAAGGTTGATATCAACGTTTTATGGGATTGTCAATGCACCGGCGACCACGAGCGCTTCGTCAGACAATTGTCCGAAATACGCGCCTAACATGAGGCTTGGGCCATCCGGCTCGGATCCAGCACAGGAGCGAGGCATGAAGATCAATCGTACGGGATCGGCTGTCTGGTCGGGAGGCCTCAAGGACGGCCGCGGCGCCCTCTCCACGCAGAGCGGCGCCCTGAAGGATTACCCCTACGGCTTCTCGAGCCGCTTCGAGGGCGTGGCGGGCTCGAATCCGGAGGAACTCATCGGCGCGGCCCATGCGGGCTGCTTCACGATGGCGCTGTCCCTCATCCTGGGCGAGGCGGGCCTCACGGCCGAGCGCATGGAGACGACGGCGAAGGTCACGCTGGAGCAGGCAGACGGCGGCTTCTCCATTCCGGCCGTGCACCTGACGCTGAGAGCCCGCATCCCGGGCGCGGACGACGCGAAGTTCCAGGAACTCGCCGCCAAGGCCAAGGCCAACTGCCCGGTCTCCAAGCTGTTGAAGGCCGAGATCACCCTGGACGCAACCCTCGAGGGCTGATCTGGGATCAGGAGGCTAGGCCCCTCACCTCTCCTGCTTCTTCAGGAGGTAGGTGTCCATGATCCACCCCTTCCTCGCCCGCGCCGCCTGCTTGGTGCGGGCGATCTCCTCACCGACGTCGGCGAGACGGCCGGCGATGACGATCTCGTCCGGCGTGCCGAGATAGGCACCCCACCAGATGTGCGTGTCGGGATCGTGCCCGGCAAAAGCGGTGCCGCCGTCGAGCATCACGACGGTCGTGCCCTCCCCGGCGAAATCCTCGCCGAGGCGTCGGCCCGTCGTGATGATCACCGGCTTGCCGATGTCGTTGAGGACCACGCGATGGCTCGCAGCGAGGGCCTGGATGCTGGTGATGCCGGGGATCACCTCGACGGCGAGCCTCAACGCCCCGCGCGCTTCGACCCGCTCGAGGATGCGCAGGGTGCTGTCGTAGAGCGACGGGTCCCCCCAGACGAGGAAGGCGCCGGTGCGGGCCTCGTTGAGCTCATCACGGATGAGCGCCTCGTAGATCCCGGCGATGGCCTCGTGCCAGTCCTCGACACCGCTGCGGTAGCCGCCCGAAGCATCGCGCTGCGGTACGGCAAAGGAAACGCGGTGCACGCCCGCCCGCTCGATGAAGCGGTCGCAGATCCCGCGCCGCAAAGCCGCGAGCTCCTCCTTCTCCGCACCCTTCTCGGGAATGAAGACCACGTCCGCCCGATTGAGCGCCTTGATGGCCTCAACGGTCATGTGCTCCGGGTTGCCGGCGCCGATGCCGATGACGAGGATGTTGCGCTGCATGAATGGCTTTCGTCGCCGATGAAGGGGGTTGAACGGGTCGAGAATGCGGGCACTGCAACCGACGGTGTGGTGCCGTTCCGCATCAGCGTTCCTTTCCGGGACAGATACCGGAAAGGAGGAGCCCCCTCAATCCGGCAGCACCCTTATGTCGAGGAGCGCCTGGCGCCGTTCTTCGCGCACCACGGTGAGCGCCGCGGCAATGGCCGCGGGCACCTCTGCCGGGTCGGTGACGCGCCGGCTCCAGGCACGGCTCGCGGCGGCGGTCTGGGTGAAGTCGGGCGACGGCTTCAGCGCCGTCAGCGGCATCTCGTTTGCCCGGGCCGCATGGCCGCCCGGATAGAGCCCGGCGACGGAGGCGCGCACGGCGCCCCATTCCTCGTTGTTGAGCACGATCACCAGCACCGGCAGGGCGAGCGCCTCCGCGATCTGGTGGCAGACCGTCGGGTTGGCGAACATGTAGGAGCCGTCGCCCATGGTCGCGACGCAGATCCGGTCGGGCTCCGCCAGCTGGGCGCCGAGGGCGCAGGGAAAGCTCCAGCCGAGCCCGCCGGAATGCGGCTCCTGGAACCACGAGCGATATTCGCTCCGCTTGAGGGTGCCGAGCTGGGTGCCGAGCTCGGAGAAGACGCTCGCCTCCAGCCCGTCGAGCGCCTCGCCGAGGCACAGGCTGACATAGGCCTTGGTGATGCCGCGGCGCACGTCCGCCGCCTTCTCGCGCGCCGCCCGGCGCGTCGCCTCGGAACCCTCGGCGAGCCGGGCCCGCCTTGCGGCGATGGCCGCCTCGTCGCGGGGGAGGCCGGCCATCGCATCGATGAGCGCCGGCACCGTCACGGCACTCTCGCCGGCGACGGCGACATCGCAGCGAAAGTTGCGCACCGGGAAGCGGCTGAAGAGCGGATCCGGCCCCATGTGGATGACCCGCGCGTCGGGGCGCAGCGCGTGCCTGTCCGGCCACCACGGGGCGAGGCAGTCGAGCACGAGGACGACATCGGCCTCCGCGAGCCACGGGCCGGGATCGGCACCGATGTGGCAGGGATGCTCCGTGGAGATGGCAAGGTGCGTCGCCCACCAGGAGCAGACGGCGATGCCCCATGCCTCGGCCCAGCAGCCGAAGGCGGTAAAGCTCGCCGCATCGCCCGCCCCGCGCTGGGCGATGACGAGCGGCCGCTCGGCCCCTGCGAGGAGGCGCGCCGCTTCGGCGAGGGCCGCGGCATCGGGCGCGACGGCGACGGGGCTCAGGCTCGGCGGGCCCTCCAGCCCCGCGCGCGGCGTCGCCTCGCACAGGGTCTCGCGCGGCAGCGACAGATAGACGGGACCCTTCGGCGTCGAATTGGCGATGGCCCAGGCCCGGTCGAGGAGGCCGCCCACCTGCTCCGGGAACTTGAGCTCGTAGTCCCACTTGCAGGCCTCGCGCACAAGGGCCGTCTGGTCGCGCATCTCCTGCCCCCAGGCGATGGGCATCGTGCGGGCGCCGAAGCGCTTCTCCTCCGTCACCGGCGTGCGGCCGGACATCAGCAGAATGGGCACATGCTCGCAGGCCGCGTTGATGGCGCCGGTCGCGCCGTTCGACAGGCCGACATTGGTGTGCAGCATCACGGCCTGGCTGCACCCGCTCATGAGGTAATAGCCGTGCGCCATGCCCATGGCCGCGTGCTCGTGCGGGATGACGAGCGCGCGCGGCAGCGCGATCTCCTTGGCCGCTGCCTCCGCCAGCCCCTCGATCACCGGCGGAAAATCGGTGCCGGAATTGGCGAAGACATAGTCGACGCCGAGCGCCTTGAGGCGCGTGAAGATGGCGCCGCCGGCGGTCATCGTGTCCATGGTCTAGCCTCCCAACACTTTCGGCAGCCAGAGTGTGATCATGGGGAAGGCGACGAGCAGGGCGACGCGCACCAGCTCCGCCGCGAAGAAGGGCATGACGCCCTTGAAAGTCTCGCTCATCGGCGTGTCCTTCGCCATCGAGGAGATGACGAAGACGTTCATGCCCACGGGCGGCGTGATGAGCCCGAGTTCGACGACGATGAGGGCGAGGATACCGAACCAGATCTTGAGATCCTCGGTGCTCAGGCCGAAGCCGGCCGCGTCGGCCGTCTGGTAGAGGCCACCGTTCACCTCGACGAGGACCGGCCAGAAGAAGGGGATGACGAGCAGGATCATCGACAGGCTGTCCATCAGACAGCCGAGGACGACGAGCGCAAGGAGGAGCAGCAGCAGGATGGTCATCGGCGCGAGGCCCGAGTGGGCCATCCATTCCGCCGTCGCCTGCGGCACGCCGGCCCGCGACATGAAGATCTTGAGCATCTCCGCGCCGAGCAGGATGAGATAGATCATGCCCGTGGTGCCGGCCGTCTCCAGGAGCGAGCCCGTCACGCCCGCCCGGTCGAGCTTGCCGCGGAAGAAGCCGAAGACGGCAACGAGGAAGACGCCCACGGCAGCCGCCGGGGTGGGATTGTAGAGCCCGGCATAGATGCCCCCAATAACGAGGCCGAAGATGACGAGGACCGGCACGATACCCTTCGTCGCCGCGAGGAACTCGGCCCGGTCTCCGGCGCTGCCGCGGGGACCGGCATCGGGCCGCAGAAGGACGTAGATCGCGATCGTCACGATGAAGAAGACGACGGCAATGAGGCCCGGCACCAAGGCGGCCATGAACATCGTGACGATGTTGGCCTCGACGATGACCGCATAGATGACGAGGACGACGGAGGGCGGAATGAGAATGCCGAGCACGCCGCCCGCGGCGAGCGTGCCGGTGGCAAGCGCCCCGG
The DNA here is from genome assembly GCF_001418005.1 of Chelatococcus sambhunathii. GTDB lineage: Bacteria > Pseudomonadota > Alphaproteobacteria > Rhizobiales > Beijerinckiaceae > Chelatococcus_A > Chelatococcus_A sambhunathii. Next base: position 513,425 of record NZ_LIOL01000003.1, read on the forward strand.
AATAGCGGTAGCGGGCCAGCTCCGGCAGCGCGACGCGCCCCATGGTCGAGGCGGTGGCGAGCGAGGAGCCGCAGACGGAGCCGAAGCCGGCGCAGGCCGCGATCGCCGCCATGGCCGTGCCGCCGCGCAGCCAGCCGAGCCATGCGTTCGCCGCCCGGAAGAGGTCCTGGCTGAGGCCCGCTCGCGTCGCGAGCGCGCCCATCAGCACGAACATGGGCACGACCGAGAGATCGTAGACGGAGAACTGGCCGTAGGCGAGCGTCTTCAGCTGGCTCATGAAGATCGCCGGGCCGTTGAGCAGCGTCACGCCCACGCCACCGACGAGGATCATGGCATAGGCGATGGGCATCCGGATCGCGATCAGGAAGACGAGGACGCCGAGGCCGGCGAGGCCGATGAGGAGCGGTTGCGTCATGCGGTCAGGCCCTGGCGTCACGAACGTTCGCGACGAACGTCATGACGGCGGCGATGGCGAGCAGTAACAACGAGACGAGGAAGACCGCATAGGCCATCCAGTGCGGCAGCTGCAGGATCGCGGTGGTGTAGCTGTAGGCCTTCTGGTCCAGCATGCCTACATACATGCGCGTCAGCAGCAGCAGGCTGAAGCCGAGCGCGACAAGCGAGGCGAGCGCCGAGAGCGCCGCCACCCAGCGCGGCGGCAGGCCGGCGGTGAAGATGTCGGCCGTCACGTTACAGTGGTTGAGCTGGCAATAGGGCAGGAACATCGAGGCTGCGACCGCGACCCCCATCTCCGTGATCTCGAAATCGCCCGGAAATGGACGCCAGAGGGCCCCGCCGGCGACCGACAGCACGTTGACCATGACGACGAGGGCAATGAGGGCGCCGCCAGCAAGCGCCCAGACGGTGATGAGGGTGTGGAGAGGGCCGGACCGGACGGCCCCCTCCTCCTTGATCTGCATGGACATCAGTGGCCGCCGTGCTTGGCGATGAGCTCCCGCGCCTTCTTGACGAGCGCCTCGCCGTCGATGCCCTGCCCCTTCACCTCGCCGATCCAGCGGTAAACCACCGGCTCGAGCGCGGCCTGGAAGGCGCTGGTCTCCTCGGGCGTCAGCGTGATGTGCTCGTTGCCGGCGGCGACGGCCACCTTGATGCCGCGCTCGTCGATCTGGCGCCACGTATCGCCGGCCTTGGCGAGCCAGGCCTCGTCCGAGGCGTCGCGGAAGGCCTTCTGGATCTCCGGCGGCAAGGCGTCCCAGCGCGCCTTGTTCATCGACACCTGGAAGATGCTGGTGCCGAAGCGCGTCTTGTCATGGCCCTCGATCTGGTACTTGGTCTGGTCCTGGATCTTCAGCGCCGGGATGATCTCCCACGGGATGAAGGCGCCGTCCACGACTCCCTTCTGCAACGCCTGCGGCAGCTCCGGCACCGGCATCGCCGCGGGGGCGGCGCCGAGCGCCTCGATGACCCAGGCGCCGGTGCGCGTCGGGATGCGCATCTTGAGGCCCTTGAGGTCCGACGGCTGGCGCACCAGCTTGTCGCGCGTCTGGATGGCCTGGCCCGCATGGGCATGCAGGAACATCACCTCGACGCCCTTGTACTCCTCCTTGAGGTTGCTCTCGAACATCTCGCGCATGGCAAGGTTCGCCGCCTTCGGATCATTGACGAAAACGAAGGGCAGCTCGAACACCTCGGTGCGCGGGAAGAGACCCGGCGTGTAGCCGTTCAACGTCCAGACGAGGTCGACGACCCCGTCGCGCGCCTGCTGGATGAGCTCGGGCGGGCGCCCGCCCAGCGTCATGTTGGGGAAGATCTCGATCTTCACCCGCCCGCCGGAGTTCTGCTCCACCTGCCGCGCCCACGGCTCCAGCATGTCCGTCTGCGCCGGCGCCTGCTGGCCGAGGAAGTGGTGCAGCTTGAAGGTGAATTCCTGCGCCGCCGCACCCGTCGCCCCAAGGCCGGCGAGCGCGAGGCCAAGGACTGCCTGACCGATCCAGTTCCGTTTCATCGTTCTCCTCCCTGAGTTGGTCGCCTACCCTCGTGGGAAACCGGGTGGAGCGGCCCGTTGTTGTTCTCGCCGCCCCGGTTCTCGTGAAAGCTCTCCCACATTCAAAACGGATAGTGCTGGCCGGGATCTTCGATGGTCACCCACCGCAGATCCGTGAACTCCGCGATCGCCGCATGGCCACCGAAGCGGCCGTAGCCGCTCGCCTTGACGCCGCCGAAGGGCATCTGCGGCTCGTCCGCCACCGTCGGCCCGTTGATGTGGCAGATGCCGGACTGGATGCGCTCGGCCACCTTGAGCGCGCGGCGGATGTCGCGGCTGAAGACGGCCGAGGACAGGCCGTATTCCGTGTCGTTCGCCACCCGCACGGCCTCCTCCTCGCCGTCGACCCGAATGACCGGCTTGACGGGACCGAAAGATTCCTCCCCATAGACGCGCATCTCGCGCGTCACGTTGTCCAGCACGGTCGCCGCCACAATGGTGCGGTCGCGTGTGCCGCCGGCGACCACCTTGGCGCCCTTGGCGACGGCGTCTGCAATGAGCGCATCCATCTTCTCCGCCGCCTCGCGGCTGACGAGCGAGCCGATGACCACCTGCCCGCGCGGATCGCCCGCCGGCAGCGCCGCGGCCCGGGCTGCGAACTTCTCGACGAAGACATCCGCGATGCTCTTGTCGACGATGATGCGCTCGGTTGACATGCAGATCTGGCCCTGGTGCATGAAGGCGCCGAAGATCGCCGCGTTGACCGCGGCGTCGATGTCAGCATCGTCCAAGACGACCAGCGGCGCCTTGCCGCCCAGCTCAAGCAGGACGGGCTTCAGCTCCTCCGCCGCGAGCCGGGCGATGACCTTGCCGATCCTGGTCGAGCCGGTGAAGTTGGCGTGCCGCACCGCCGGATGGGCGATGAGCGCCGCCACCACCTCGGCCGCGTCATCCGGCGCATTGGTGACGACATTGACAGCGCCCCTGGGGAAGCCGGCATCGGCGAAGACCTCGCCGATGAGCCGGTGCGTCGCCGGGCACATCTCGGAGGCCTTGAGGACCACCGTATTGCCGCAGGCGAGCGCCATGGCGATGGCGCGCGTGCCGAGGATGACCGGCGCATTCCACGGCGCGATGCCGAGGCAGACGCCGCGCGGCTGGCGCACCGCCATGGCGAGCGTGCCGGGCTTGTTGGCGGGGATCACCTCGCCGACGACCTGCGTCGTCATCGCCGCCGCCTCGCGCAGCATGCCGGCGGCAAGATGCACGTTGAAGCCGGACCAGCCGGCTGTCGCACCCGTCTCCTCCATCATGACGCGCATGAAGTCCGCGGCCCGCGCCTCCATCGCGTCGGCCGCCTTGCCGAGCAGCGCCCGCCGCGCGGCGGGGCCCGTCTGCGACCAGCTGGGAAAGGCGCGCGCGGCAGCGGCGACGGCAGCGACGGCATCCTCCTTGCGGGCGGCGGGCGCGCGCGTCGCCACCGCGCCGGTGACAGGATCGCGGCGCTCGAAGGTCGCCCCGCCCATCGCCCCGCAGGCCTCGCCGTCGATCAGCAAAGAAATGTCCATCGCAAATCCCCGTTCGTTCCTTCTCGCCGGCCGCCATGCGCGACCGGGCTAGCCGTCTTCTTGCGCCCCGATGGAGCGGATCTGCCCGATGAGCCGCCCGGCCGTCCCGAGCGCAGCGCCCGTTGCCGCCAGCATCTGCGGCAGCACGAGCCATTCGAGCGTCCAGGCGGCGCCGGAGCGCTCCTGCTCGTGCACCATCGCGCCCGAGAGAGCCCCCGCGAGGGCGGCATTGTAGCGGGCGAGGGCGACGAGAACCTCGGCGCCGACCGGATTTTCCTTGTGCGGCATGACGGACGAGCCGCCGCCGCCCGCAAGGCGGATGTCGCCGAGGGCATTCTGCGCCATGAGCGCGATGTCCTGCCCCATCTTGCCGAGGCTGCCGGTGACGAGGGCGAGCCAGCCGCCGAACTCGACGATGCCGTCGCGCGCGGTGTGCCAGGGGCGCTGCGGCGCGGCGAGATCGAGCAGCCCGGCAAGGCGCCGGGCCACCTCTGGCCCCTTCTCACCCAGCTTGTCGAGGGTGCCGACGGCGCCGCCGAACTGCAGGACGAACAGCCGCGGCGCCAGTTCGGCCAGCCGGACGCGGTGGCGCGCGAGCGGCTGCCGCCATGCGGCGATGCGGTCGCCCGCCGTGATAGGCAGCGCATCCTGCATGCGCGTGCGGCCCCTCAGGGCGTTGCCGCCGAAATCCCGCTCCAGCCTGGCGAGCGCCGTGTCGAGTTCTGTCAGCCGTGCTTCGAACCGGGCAGCGAGCTCCTTCAGGCGCAGCACGAGAGCGGTGTCGACGACATCCTGGCTGGTGGCGCCGAAATGCAGATGCGCCCTGTGCGGCTCCGCGAGGCCGGCGCGCAGCTGGCGCACGAGATCCGGCACGACGACGCCGTCACGCGCCGCCCCGAGGTTGAGCGCTGCCACGTCGGCCCGGAAGGCGCCACACAGATCCTCGATCGCCGCCGCGGCGGCTGCGGGAATGATGTCCTCCTCGGCCTCGGCCCGCGCCAGCGCCGCCTCGAAGCGCAGCATCGCCGCAAGCTCCGCCTCCAGCCCCATGAGCCCCCTCGTCTCCTCATCGCCGAGGAGGCCGGAGAGAAACGGATGGTCGAAAGGCGAAGCGCTCATGCCGTCACACACCCTCGAGCGCGATGGCAATGCCTTGGCCGACGCCGATGCACATGGTGGCGAGGGCGTGACGGGCTTTGCGGGCGGCAAGCTCCAGCGCCGCCGTGCCGGTGATGCGTGCCCCCGACATGCCGAGCGGATGACCAAGGGCGATTGCGCCACCGTTCGGATTGACGTGCGGCGCATCGTCGGGGATGCCGAGCCCGCGCAGTACCGCAAGCCCCTGCGAGGCGAAGGCCTCGTTGATCTCGACGACCTCGAAGTTTTCCGGCGCCATGCCGAGCCTGAGGCACAGCTTGCGCGTCGCCGGCACCGGGCCGTAGCCCATGATGCGCGGCGCGACCCCGGCCGCGGCGCCGCCAAGAATGCGCGCGATCGGCGTAAGCCCGTGCCGTTTCGCCCCCGTCTCGGAGGCGATGACGAGCGCGGCCGCGCCGTCGTTGACGCCGGAGGCGTTGCCCGCCGTCACCGTACCGCCCTGGCGGAAAGGGGTTGGCAAGCGGGCGAGCGCCTCGAGCGTCGTCTCGCGCGGATGTTCGTCGCGTTCGACAACGACATCCGGCCCCTTCCGCTGCGGGATGGCGACCGGCACGATCTCGCGGGCAAGGCGGCCGGAGGCGATGGCGGCGGCGGCGCGCTGCTGCGAACGCAGGGCGAAGGCGTCCTGGTCGGCGCGCGAGACGCCGAACTCGGCCGCCACGTTCTCACCCGTCTCGGGCATGGAATCGACGCCGTACTGCGCCTTCATCAGCGGATTGACGAAACGCCAGCCGATAGTCGTGTCGTGGATTTCCGCATGGCGCGAATAGGCGCTTTCCGCCTTCGGCATGACGAAGGGGGCGCGGCTCATGCTCTCGACGCCACCGGCGATCATGAGCTCGGCCTCGCCCGCGCGGATGGCGCGCGCGGCGGCGAGCACCGCGTCCATGCCCGAGCCGCACAGGCGGTTGATGGTGGTGCCCGGTACGCTCTCCGGCAGGCCCGCCAGCAGCAGCGCCATGCGCGCGACGTTGCGGTTGTCCTCGCCCGCCTGGTTGGCGCAGCCGAAGACGACATCGTCGATCGCGGCCGCATCGAGCGCGGCGTTGCGGGCGAGGAGCGCCCGCAGTGGCACGGCGGCGAGATCGTCCGCGCGCACGCCGGCCAGTGCCCCGCCGAAGCGGCCGATGGGCGTGCGCACGTAGTCGCAGATGAAGGCTTCCGCCATCAGGCCACCTCCTGCCCGCCATGCGCGGCAGCCGTGCGGGCCCTCAGGGCGCGCAGGGTGTCGAGCTCCAGCGCCGTCGGGGCCGGCGTCTCGACAAGGCCCGGCGCAAAGCGCACCGGCCAGCCGCAGGTCTCCTGCACCGCCTCGCGCGTCACGCCCGGATGAAGCGCGGTGACGGTGAATTCCTTCGTCTCCGGATCCGGCTTCCAGATCGCAAGGTCGGTGATGAGCAGCGTCGGGCCCTTGGTCCTGAGGCCGAGCCGCTCGCGCGCATGGCCGCCCTCGCCGTGGCCGAAGGAGGTGAAGAAGTCGATCTTGTCCACGAGCCCGCGCTTCGACTGCTTCATGGTGATGAAGATTTCGCCGCAGGAGGAGGCGATCTCGGGTGCGCCGCCGCCGCCGGGCAGGCGCACCTTTGGCGTGTGGTAGTCGCCGATCACCGTGGTGTTGATGTTGCCGAAGCGGTCGAGCTGCGCGGCGCCGAGGAAGCCGACGCTGATGCGCCCGCCCTGCAGCCAGTAGCGGAACATCTCGGGCACGGACACGGTGGTCACCGCCGTCTCGCACAGCTCCCCGTCGCCGATGGACAAAGGCAGCACGTCCGGCGCCGTGCCGATCGTGCCGCTCTCGTAGATGAGGGTGATGTCCGGCGCATGGGTGAGCCGCGCCACGTTGCAGGCTGCGGAGGGGGCGCCGATGCCCACGAAGCACACGTCGTCGTTCTTCAGCGCCCGCGCCGCGGCGATGGTCATCATCTCGTCGGAGGTAAAGCCCGTCATCGTGCGGCCCTCAGCGCTGCGACGCGGCCAGCGAAGACGTCTGCGTCCTTGTCGAGGACGTTCTGCTTCATCCACGCCATGAAAGCCTCGCGGTCGGCGGCGATCGCATCCCATTCGAGATAGCTGCGGTTGTCGCGGGCGTAGTAGCCGTGGGCGTAAGAAGGATGGGCGCCGCCTGGCACGACGGCGATGGCCTTCACCGTCCAGTGCGGCAGCACGCAGGCGTTGGGGTGGACGCCCGCGAAATCCTCCACCACCTCCTCCACGGTCACGACGGCGCGCCTTGCCGCGAGCACCGCCTCTTTCTGGATGCCGATGATGCCCTCGACCAGCACGTCGCCGCGGCGGTTCGCCTTCTGGGCGTGGATGAAGGTCACGTCCGGGCGGATGGACGGCACCGCCGCCAGTTCCTCGCCCGTGAACGGGCAGATGATGGAACGGATGTTGGGATTGACCTTGGCGAGGCTCGTCCCCTTGTAGCCGCGGAAGACGGCGCACGGCAGGCCCGCCGCGCCCGCCTCGTAGGCATTGGCCATGGCGGCGTGGGAATGTTCCTCGATCTCGACCGGATGCGGCCAGCCGTTCTCCACCGCGTCGCGCAGTCGCCGCAGCAGGCCGACGCCCGGATTGCCGGCATAGGAGAAGATGAGCTTCTTCGCGAGGCCCATGCCGATCATCTGGTCGTAGACGATGTCGGGCGTCATGCGCACGAGCGTCAGGTCGCGCCGGCCTTGGCGGATGGCCTCGTGCGCCGCGGCGTGGGGGATGAGATGCGTGAAGCCCTCGAAGGCAGCGGTGTCGCCGTCGAAGACGTTGCTACTGACAGCCTCGGCGAGGCTCATGAAAGTCGCCATCAGGCTTTGCCCTCACACGTCGAAGAAAACGGTCTCGCCGTCACCCTGCAGGTGAATGTCGAAGTGGACGGTGTCGCCCTCTCGCCGGCCGATCAGCGTCGGCACGCGGGCGGGCACGACGCGGCGCAGCACGGGATCGTCCCGGTTCGCCGCCTCCTCGTCGGAGAAATACATGCGCGTATGGAGGCCGATGTTGATGCCGCGCGCGACGATCCAGAAGCTGACGTGCGGCGCCATCGTCGTGCCGTTCGGCCCGGGGACGCGGCCGGGCTTGACGGTCTCGAAGACGAAAGCGCCCTCCTCGTCCGCGGCGCAGCGCCCCCAGCCGGCGAAGTTCGGGTCGGCACGGCCGCGATGCTCGGCCGGGCTGTTGTAGAGCCCGGCGGCATCGGCCTGCCAGATCTCGACGATGCAGTCGTTCACCGGCCGCCCCGCCCCGTCGAGCACGCGGCCGCGGATGGTGATGCGCTCGCCGCGGACCCCGTCGGCCACCATGCGGGCGCCGAGGTCCTCCGGCGTGACGCCGGTGATGCCGCAGACATTGGGCGTCAGGCCGATGTGCACATAGGGGCCCGCGGTCTGCGACGGCGTTTCCCTCAGGCGATCGAGATGCTGGACCATCAGTTCCCCTCCGGCCGGTTCTCGAAGAAGGTGGAGCGGCGCCCGCGCAGCACGATGTCGAACTTGTAGGCGCGGCAGTCCATCGGCACCGCATTGGCCATGTCGAGCGCCGCGACGAGCTGCGCGACGGCCGCCGGGTCGGCGATCGTGCGGACGATCGGGCACTGCGGGATCATCGGGTCGCCCTCGAAATACATCTGCGTGATGAGCCGCTGGGCGAAGCCGGAGCCGAAGACCGAGAAATGGATGTGAGCCGGGCGCCAGTCGTTGACGCCGTTCGGCCAGGGATAGGCACCGGGCCGGATGGTGCGGAACCAGTAGCGCCCTTCGCTGTCGGTCAGCGAGCGGCCGAAGCCGCCGAAATTGGGGTCGAGCGGAGCGAGATAGCCTTCCCGCTTGTGGCGATAGCGGCCGCCGGCATTGGCCTGCCAGTATTCCACCAACACGTCCGGCACCGGGCGGCCGTTCTCGTCGAGCACGCGGCCGTGCACGATGATACGCTCGCCGATGGCGGCTTCGCCCGGCTTGGCGAAATTGCGAATGAGGTCGTTGTCGAGCGCGCCGATGATGTTGTGGCCGAAGGCCGGCCCGGTCTTCTCGGACAGGGTGCTCTCAAAGGAGACGAGCGCCTCGCGCGGCGCGCGCAGGATGGTGGACTTGTAGCCTGGCGCATAGGCCGGCGGATGCCGGCCACGGTCGCGCGCCATGAAGGGCGCGGCCTCGGACGCCAGATTAGAGAGCCGCTTGTCCATCCTCCTCCTCCCCTTTCATGCCGACGAGCGCCTCGCGTGCCACCTTGATCGCCTGGTTGGCGGCCGGCACGCCGGCATAGATGGCAACATGCAGCAGGGCTTCGCGAATGTCGTCCATTGTCGCTCCGGTGCGGGCGGTGGCGCGCACGTGCATGGCCATCTCCTCGTAATGGCCGAGGGCGGCCAGAAGGGCGATAGTGACCATGGAGCGCTCGCGCTTCGTCCACGTCTCGCGCGACCACACGTGGCCCCAAGCAGCTTCGGTAATGAGGGACTGGAACGGACCGTCGAAACCGTTCGCGTTGGCGAGCGCCCGCTCGACATGCGCCTCGCCCAGAACGGTGCGCCGCGTGGCGAGGCCCTGACGATAGCGCTCGGACGGTTCGTCCCCGGTCGGCATCGAGCCCTCCTCCCTTGTCCGGCTTTTCGCACCACGCTCTCACGACAGGCGGTGCCGTCCTTCTTTGGAACCATAGTGCTGCGCGAAAATGTTTCTGTAAAATGATAATAATGCAGGTTATGATAACCCCTGTGTTATCTATCGTGGGGGCCTGCATGGCTGACGGGCGTGTGCGCTTGCGCCACCTCAGGACCTTTCTCGAAGTTTCCCGCCAGCATTCCATTGGCAAAGCGGCGGAGGTCCTCAACGTCAGCCAGCCGGCGGTGACGAAGACGATCCGGGAGCTCGAAGCAATCCTCGGCGCGCCGCTGTTCGACCGTGAGGGTCGCGGCATCCGCCTGTCGCATTACGGCGAAGTGTTCCTACGCCATGCGGGGGCGAGCATTGCCGCCGTGCAGCAGGGCATCGACAGCGTCGCCCGCGCCCGGGCGGGCGGCGGCCCGCCCATCCGTATCGGCGCCCTGCCGACGGTCTCGACGCGCATCATGCCGCGCGCCATGGCGCAGTTCCTGGCGGCTGAGACCGGCAGCCAGACCAAGATCGTCACCGGCGAGAATATCGTGCTGCTCGACCAGTTGCGCCTCGGCCAGCTCGACATCGTGGTCGGCCGCCTCGCCGCACCCGAGCAGATGGCGGGCCTCGCCTTCGAGCATCTCTATGCCGAGCAGGTTCGCTTCGTGGTGCGCACCGGCCATCCCCTCCTGTCGGGCCGGCTCGATTTCGCGCGCATCCGGGAATTTCCCATCCTCATGCCGACGCGCGGCTCCGTCATCCGTCCCTTCGTCGAGCGCTTCCTGCTCGCGCACGGCATCGCGGAGCTGCCCGGCGAGATCGAGACGGTGTCGGATGCCTTCGGCCGCGCCTTCGTGCGCAGCTCGGACGCGGTGTGGATCATCTCCGAGGGCGTCGTCGCCGCCGACGTGGCCGACGGCTTCCTGCAGCTCCTGCCGATCGACACCTCCGAGACGCGCGGCGCCGTGGGCCTGACGACGCGGCAGGGCGAAACCGGAAATGCCGCGATGGACATCCTCTCGCGCGCCATCCGCGACACGGTGGAGGTGCTCAGGCTGTAAGCGCCGCTTCCTCACTCCGCGAGAGGGCACGAAAACGGCTCGGCGTCATGCCCGCCGCCCGCGTGAAGAAGCGGGTGAAATAGGCCGGGTCGGCATAGCCGAGGATGATGCCGATCTCCTTGACGCTGAGGGCGCTGAACTTGAGGTAGCGCTTGGCCTCGGTCAGGACGCGGCCCTCGATGGCCGATAGCGCCGTGATGCCGAGCTCGCGCCGGCAGATGCGGTTGAGATGCGTCGTGCTCATGCCCAGCGCCCCGGCATAGAAGGACAACGCGCGGTTGTCCCGGTAGTGCCGGTCGACCAGCGCCTGGAAGGCGCGCAGGTGCCGGGCCGCGACGGCGGCCGGCCCATCGGCGGCGGCCGGGCCGGCAAGGCCGATGCGATGGATGGCGAGGAACAGCAGCACCAGCCGCGCCCTGACGGCGAGCGCCTGGCCGGGTGCCGCCCGGTCCGCTTCCTGCGCCAGGCGCGCGATGTCGGCCGCGAGCGGCGACAGCCCCTCCGTCTCGGGGCCGAGGATGCGCGGCCGCGCAAAGCCGGCCAGGATGTCCGGCACCTCGGCGAGGAGGCCGGCAAGGTCGCGCTCGAAGAGCGTCAGCACGAAGCCTTCCACGTCGGGCGAGAAGGCATAGCCGTGCACGGTGAGCGCCGGCACCGTGACGAGCGCCGGCGCCGCAAGCGCCGTCTCCAGGCCGTCGAGCGTCACCCGCGCCGCGCCGCGGGCGAGGAACAGCACCTGGAAGAACTGCTCGTGCCGGTGCGGGGCGATGTGGAAGCCGTAGAGCCGGCTGCGCGAGGTGATCGTCTCCCAGTGCAGCCAGTTCTGCTCCTCGGAGTAGGTGTCCTCGCCGTAGAGGGCGTAGACGGGGATGTCGGTCATGTTCGTATCGTCCAACTCTTTGTCCGCTCCGTCCATTGGCAATCGCATCCGCCCTCCACAGACTTGTCGCCAATGACGAGCGGCCGCGAAGGCCGCGGGAGGACGACATGCGCACCCAGGTTGCGATCATCGGGGCGGGGCCCGCCGGGCTCATGCTCGGCCGGCTGCTGGAGCGGGCCGGCATCGAGGCCGTCATCATCGAGCGACGCAGCGCCGACTACGTCCTTGGCCGCATCCGGGCCGGCGTCCTCGAGCAGAGCACGGTCGAACTCCTCGCCCGCGCGGGCGTCGATGAGCGGCTGAAGACGGAAGGCCTCGTGCACGACGGCATCGAGATCTCCTTCGACGGCGACATGCACCGCATCGACTTCTCGGGTCTCATCGGCCGCCACGTCACCGTCTACGGCCAGACCGAGGTGACCCGCGACCTCATGGAGGCGCGGACAAGCTCCGGCGCCTCGTCCATCTATGAGGCCGAGGACGTCTCGATTCACGATTTCGACGGCGCGCGCCCCCGCGTGCGCTACCGCAAGGACGGCGTCACGCACGAGATTGCCTGCGATTTCATCGCCGGCTGCGACGGTTTCCACGGTGTCACGCGCGCGAGCGTGCCGAAGAAGGCGCTCCAGCTCTTCGAGCGCGTCTACCACTTCGGCTGGCTCGGCGTGCTCGTCGACAAGCCGCCCGTGGCGGAGGAGCTGATCTACGCCCACCACGAGCGCGGCTTTGCGCTCTGCTCCATGCGCTCGCCGAGCCGCAGCCGCTATTACGTGCAGGTGGACGCCGACGAGAAGGTCGCGGCCTGGTCGGACGAGCGCTTCTGGGACGAGCTGCGCCGCCGCCTCAACCCGGAGGTGGCGGAGCGGCTCGAGACCGGGCCCAGCATCGAGAAATCCATCGCGCCGCTGCGCAGCTTCGTCGCCGAGCCAGTGCGGTTCGGCCGCCTGTTCCTTGCGGGCGATGCCGCCCACATCGTGCCGCCGACCGGCGCCAAGGGCCTCAACATGGCGATGCACGACGTGCGTCTGCTAGCGGATGCCCTCATCGAGCACTATGGCGATAAGTCCGACGCCGGCATCGACAGCTATTCGGCCAAGGTCCTCGCCCGCACGTGGAAGACGGAGCGCTTCTCCTGGTGGATGACGTCGCTGCTTCACGTCTTCCCGACGACCGGCGCCTTCGGCCGCCGCATCCAGCGGGCGGAGTTCGACTATCTGAAATCATCGCGCGCCGCGGCGACGTGCCTCGCCGAGAACTACACCGGGCTGCCTGACTGAGCGGCCGGGTCGCGGCCGGCAGCGACGGCAGCGCTGCATTGCAGCAGCGATATTGCATCGCGGTATGAAAGATCCTAAAGCGCCTGCCGGCGACCCATCCGGCAGGAGCAGGATCCATTGTACGCAGGCCTGATACCCTGCCCACCCCGCGCGATCCGTCACGCAGCGGCCCGCGCCCCCGGTGGCCGGCCGTGAACCGGCCTCTTCCGAGGGGCCGGGGCGGACCCCGGCACACAGCAGGCGCCGTCGTCAGCCTGCCGCGCGCCCTGTCGAAGCTCGGCTTCTGCTCGCGCACTCAGGCCGAGGCCCTGATCGCCGAGGGACGCGTCAAGGTCGACGGACGCACGGTCCGCGATGCGACAGTCCGGGTCGATCCCGGTCGGGCGCGCATCACGGTCGACGGCAGGCCCGTCGTCGCCGAGCGCAAGGTCTACCTGATGCTCAACAAACCGCGGGGGCTCGTGACCACCCGCGACGACCCTCAGGAACGGGCAACGGTCTACGATTGCCTCGAGGGGCTCACCCTGCCTTTCGTCGCTCCAGTCGGCCGCCTCGACAAAGCGAGCGAAGGTCTTCTCCTCATGACCAACGACACGCGCTGGGCCCAGCGCCTCCTTGATCCAGCCTCCGATGTCGAGAAGACCTATCACGTGCAGATCGACCGCATGCCGGACGAAGCATTGCTCGCCCGCCTCACCGCCGGTCTGACGGTCGACGGAGAGCACTTGTCCGCGAGATCCGCCGCCGTACTGCGGGCCGGACAGCGCAACGCCTGGCTCGCTATGGTGCTCAACGACGGCCGGAACCGCCACATCCGGCGGATGCTCGGCGCGCTCGGTATCGAGGTCCTGCGCCTCGTGCGCGTCGCGATTGGCGGCATCGCGCTCGGCGACCTGCCCAAGGGCGCCGTGCGGCACCTTACACCTGCTGAAAAGGCGCAGCTCGATCGGGCCCCGCGCTGAGAAGCATCCGTGACGGAAGGGCGCGCCGGTCCAGTCGGGACGGCTGACGCACAGTTTCGGCCGGCGGCGCCATCCTTGGGCGTTTTCCGGAGCGGTTCAGCCGGCCGGCCTGCCGCTCAGACCGCGTTGCCGGCCTCGAGCCGGCTGCGACCCCCTGAACAGGGCGGACAGGAAACGGGCGCGCCCGGCAGGAGCGCCCCGTTTTGCCTTCTCCAGAATGCGGAGGTCTCACCCTCAGGCGGCGGCGTTCACCCGTTCGCCATCCTTGGTGACGGTCTGGATGATCTCGAAGCCCTCGAACTGCGGATGGCCGAGGTAGAGCACCTTGTTTTGCCCGGCATCCTTGTGGGCGTTGCGGAAGGCTTCCGACTTGGTCCAGCCTTCGAAGGCCTCCTTGCTCGCCCAGACCGTGTGCGAGGAATAGAGCACGTGGTCGTCGTGCTGGGGCCCGCGCAGCAGGTGGAACTCGACGAACCCCGGCACCTCGTGCAGGTAGACGTCGCGCTCGCGCCAGACCCGCTCGAAGTCGGCGCAGGAATCGGGATGAACCTTGAAGCGGTTCATGGCGATGTACATGGTTTCTTCTCCTTGGATGGACCTGAACAGGCGCCCTACGGCACCAGGGGCCGCCGCACTTGACGAGGTTGTTATCCTCGTCGAGCACGGCGAATTGGCGCAACGTGTCGGCCGCATCCGTAATCCGCGGCCGACCTTCCCCCGGCAGAACCCGCGACCTCGAAAGCTCCCCGCCAGGGCAGACGATCCCTCTCCCGACATGGCCAGCCGGCGAAGAAGTGCAGTTCGATGCCGTCGCGGCGCGGAACCAGGTTATCGTCGTAGCGGTCTGCGAGCGTAAAGCCGCGCCGCTCGCAGAAGGCGATCGTGCGCTCGAAATCGCGGCTGGGCATAACCGGTATCGCGGTATTCATGGGAATCCTCGGCATCGGTCCCTCTCGGCTGCTGCGACCGCAACTACTTCGCCGCGAACTTGACGGTGAGCGCGAACTTCGCCGTGAGGCCCGGGCTCGGCTCGGAATTGAGGTACTGCGTGTACTGGCGATCGAACACGTTCTTGACGATGACGTCACCCCGGATCCGGTCGCTGTACTGATAGGAGGCGAACAGGTCGACGAGACCGTAGCCCTTGGTGGGGTTCGACACCGTCTCCTTCGAACCGTCGACGAAGGTGAGTCGCGTCCCGACCGTCAGCTTGTCGTCGAGGAAGCGCAGGCCGAGCGTCGTGCTGACCTGATCCGGCATGACGCTGTTGAGCGGCATGTTCGTCTGCTTGTTCTTGCCTGTGATATGCGTCGCCGCCAGCGAGATGAAGCCGCCGCCCCAGTCATAGGCGGCCTCCAGCTCGACGCCCGTGAGCCGCGCCCTGGCGACGTTCTGGTACTGCTGGTCGTGGAATTCGACGCAGGGCGTGCCGGGGAACCGGCAGAACGCCGCCGGGAAGCCCGGCGCCACCGGGATCCGGTAAGGCTCGCCGACCTCCACCATGTCGATGAAGTTGGTGACGTTGTTGAGGAAGACGTTGGCCTTGCCGCGGAACTTATCGTTCTCGGTGAAGATGCCGTCGTACTTCACGTTGACGCCGGCTTCCCAGGTTTTGGCGACCTCCGGCTTGAGGCCGGGGTTGGGCAGGATGTTGAAGGCCGGGAACGGGTGCGTGCCGGCGATCAGCGTCTCCGTCACGGTCGGCGCGCGATAGCCCTCGGCATAGGTGCCGTAGAGCTCGATGCCCTCGATCGGCGTGACGCCGACGGTGATCTTCGGCGACAGGCGGCTGCCGCTCGATTCATTGCCCCCGCCCTCGAGCTTGTAGTCGTCGAAGCGCAGGGCGCCGATGACGCGCAGCCAGCCGCCGTAGCGCAGTTCGTCCTGGACGAAGGCACCGGCGAGGCGCCGCCGGCCTGACGGCGTCAGCGCCGAGGCGAAGCCGCCGGCCGTGTCGGTGGTGGTGACGTCGTCACGCAACGCATCGAAGCCGATGGTCAGCGCATGGTCGACGGCGGCCGTGCTGAAGCGCGCCGTGTTGTAGACGTCGAAGCCGAGGGTGCCGACATCGAAGCGCCGCGCCGCGCCGGCACGCGCGCCGAGGAAGCTGTAGGCCGAGGTCGGGTTGATGAGGCGCTGGTCGTCCGTCGTCGTGGCGTAATAGCCCTTGATCGACAGGTCGAGCCAGGGCACGTCCGGCCGCTGGAAGCGGTGGCCGAGCGTATAGGTGCCGGTCTGCACCTCGTGGCCGAAGCGCGCGCCGACGGCCTGGCCGGCATCGTTGTAGGCGCTGTTGGTGTAGCTGTATTCTTGGAACAGCGCAGTCGCCGAGATGGTGTGGCCGTCCGCCGGGCGCAGGTTGAACTTGACGTTGCCGGCCGAGATCTGGGTGCCGGTGTCGCGGATGGTCGTGCCGCTGCCGTCCTTGTAGGGCGTCTCGTTGCGCCAGACGAACTGGCCGAAGACGTCGGCCGCCGTGCCGAGCCGCGCACCGATCATGGTGCTGTTCACGAAATTGGCGCCGTTGGTTCCGGCCCCGAGACGCTGGACGACGCCGATCTGCTCGTCCGCATCAAGGACGTCGTCGATGGTGCGCGTGCGAAAGGCAACGACACCGCCGATGGCGCCCGAGCCATAGATCGTCGACACCGGACCGCGCGTGATGTCGATGCCGCCGACCAGTTCCGGATCGAGATAGAAGCTGCCATTGGCGCCATGCCCGCTCTTGCCGTAGTTCTGCCGGGCGCCGTCGACGAGCACGGCCACGCGGCCGAAATCCTGCATGCCGCGAATGTTGATGGCCTGGCCCGGATCGTTGACGTCCGTCGACGTCGTGACGCCCGGCACGCCGAGGAATACGTCCGAGATGCGCGAGGGCTGCAGGCGGGCGACGTCGCGCTCGTTCACCGTGCTGACACCCGCCAGCGCATCGATGACCCTATCCTCGGTCTTCGTTGCCGTGACCGTGATCTCATCGAGCGTCACCTCCCCGCCCGGAGCAGCCGGCTGGGTGGGCCCATCCTGCGCCAGTGCGGTCGACAGAGCCATGAAGGAAACCGTGGCGCAGAGCGCCGCGCGAGCCGTAACGCGCATGTGATCGAAGCCCCCCGAATGTCCGAATTTGACTGGTTCGGCTGGCTGGCTGCGGGCTTCGAGGCCCCGGCTGGCTGGCGCTGTCGCGCTCCTGCCGAGGAGCGCATTTGCGCTTCCTATACGCCTTGTGTATGCACGTCAATCGAAGCAAAACCACAGTAGTTTTGTACTATTCAAAACTTCTGTAAAGTTGAGAATCGTTCAAAACAACCTTTCGAACAGTTAAAAGGAAACGGCCGTCGCCATGTCCACGTCATCCCTGCCTTCCGCGCCGAGTCCGGCTCCGCTCAAGGCCGCCGAACCGCCCGCTATCGATGTACGCTCGCTCTTCGCGGGCGGGCGCGAGGTGGTGCTTCTGCACAAGGGCGAGCGCTATCACCTGCGCATCACGGCCAATGACAAGCTCATCCTGACGAAGTGACGGCCATGACCGGCAGACTGCAACACCTCCTGTCACGGCGCGCCTTGAACGGCCTGCTGGCCGCCGCCCTCCTCCTCGCTCCCGCGCCGCTCGCACTGGCGCTGTCGGGCGAACCGCCGGGCGGCAACCGTATCGTCGCCGTCGGCGGCGCCGTCACGGAGATCCTCTACGCCCTCGGCCTCGAGGCGCGCATCGCCGCCGTCGACACGACCAGCACATTTCCCGAGCAGGCGCTGAAGGAGAAGCCGAACGTCGGCTATGTCCGCGCCCTGTCGGCCGAGGGCATCATCGCGCTCAACCCGTCGCACGTCATCGCCATTGGCAATGCCGGGCCGCCCGACGCGATCAGGCTGATCAAGGAGACGGGCGTGCCCTTCACGCAACTCCCGGATGAGCCGACGCCCGAGGGGATCGTGGGGAAGATCGAGACCGTCGGCCGGCTGACCGGAACGGAGGCGAAAGCCGATGTGCTTGCCGCCGAGGTGCGCCGCAGCTTCGCCGACCTCGCGGCGACGCGGGAGCGCATCGAGAAGCCAGTCAAGGCCCTCTTCGTCCTCGCCATGCAGAATGGCCGGCCGCTCGTCGGCGGACACGCCACCTCGGCCGACGCGATCCTGCGCCTCGCGGGTGCGGAGAACGCAGCCGGCGCCATCGAGGGCTTCAAGCCGATGACGGACGAGGCCATCATCGCCGCGGCGCCGGACGTCATCGTCATGATGGCCAACGGCGGCCATGCGGCCGGTCGCGCCGAGGAGGTCTTCGCCGCGCCCGCCTTCGCCGGCACGCCGGCGGCAAGCCGGCAGGCGCTCGTGACCATGGACGGGCAACTCATCCTCGGCTTCGGCCCGCGGACGCCGCGAGCAGCCGGGGAGCTGATGCACGCCTTCTATCCCGCGCTGGCGACGAGCGAGAAGGCACAGTGAGCATCGCGGCCGACATGACTGGCGATGCGATCGACGCCGCACTAGCGCGGCGTCGGCTGCGCACGCTCATCCTGTTCCTCCTGCTCGGTGCCGGCGTCGTCATCGTCTCGGGGCTGTCCATCGGCACCGGCGCGCTCGCCCTCGCTCCCTCCCGGGTGGTCGCGGTTCTGCGCGCCGTACTCACCGGAACGGTGCCGGACGATATGGCGCGCGATGCGCTCGTCGTCGTCGGCATCCGCCTGCCACGGACCCTGCTCGGCGTGCTCGTTGGGGCATCGCTCGCCGTCTCCGGCGCCCTGATGCAGGGGCTGTTCCGCAACCCGCTCGCCGATCCGGGCCTTGCCGGCGTCTCCTCCGGGGCCGCCCTCTTCGCCGCCGGCATGATCGTGCTCGGGGAGCGCCTGGTCGCCCTGACCGGCCCCCTGCCCTTCATCACCTTGCCGATGGCGGCCTTCGGCGGGGCGCTTCTCACCACCTTCACACTCTATCGAATCGCGACCCGCGCCGGCCGCACCTCCGTCGCGACACTGCTCCTCGCCGGCGTTGCGCTCGGGGCTCTCGCCGGCGCGCTCACGGGTGTGCTCACCTTCCTCAGTGACGACCGGCAGCTGCGCGATCTCACCTTCTGGTCTCTCGGCAGCCTTGGCGGCGCCACCTGGGCGAAGACGGCGACGGTCGCTCCGGCCATCCTGCCCGTGCTCGTCGCCGTGCCGTTCCTCGCCCGCGGGCTCAACGCCCTCGCGCTGGGTGAAGCGGAAGCCTTTCACCTCGGCATCGCCGTCGAGCGGGTGAAGCAGGTGGCGATCTTCCTCGTCGCCGTCGCCGTCGGCGCCTCGGTCGCCGTCTCGGGCATCATCGGCTTCGTCGGCATCGTCGTGCCGCATCTGCTGCGCCTCGCCATCGGGCCGGATCACCGCGTGCTCCTGCCTGCGAGCGCCCTCTTCGGCGGCATCCTGCTCGTGCTGTCGGACATGCTGGCACGCACGCTCGTCCAGCCCGCGGAATTGCCCATCGGCATCGTCACCGCGGCTATCGGCGCGCCCTTCTTCCTCTGGCTGCTGCTCACCGGCCGCCGGAGCCTCGCCCTATGACCGCCGTCGTCACCGCCACCGGCATCGGCCTCGAGGCCGCCGGCCGGACGATCCTCGCGCCGATGGACCTCGCACTCGCTGCCGGTGAGCTCACCGTCGTCATCGGGCCGAACGGCGCCGGCAAGTCGACGCTGCTCAGGGTTCTTGCCGGAGAGGTCGCGCCGGCGAGCGGCGCGGTCGTCTATGGCGACACGCCCGTCGCCGCCATGCCGCCGTGGCGCCTCGCCGCGAAACGGGCCGTGCTGCCGCAGAGCACGCAGCTCGCCTTCCCGTTTACCGTCGCCGAGGTGGTGCGCCTGGGGCTCGACGGGGCTGGCAATGCGGCCGAGCGGATGGACATGATGCGCCGAGCGCTCGCTGCGGCCGATGTCGGCCATCTCGCCGGTCGCAACTACCAGACCCTCTCCGGCGGTGAGCAGCAGCGGGTGCAGTTCGCCCGCGTGCTGGGCCAACTCATGGTCGGCGGCAGGCGGGAGAAGCACCGCGCGCTCTTCCTCGACGAGCCGGTCGCGAGTCTCGACCTGAGGCATCAGCTCGCCCTGCTCGAGCACGCCCGGCGCCTCGCCGGCGAGGGCGTCGCCGTGCTCGCCATCCTGCACGACCTCAACCTTGCCGCCGCCTATGGCGATCGGCTGGTTGTGATGAAGGCCGGCGCCGTCTTCGCCGACGGTTCCCCGGAGAAGGTCCTGACGGACGCACTCCTGCGCGACGTCTTCAAAGTGGGGCTGAGTGTCGGTGCCGTGCCGGCAACCCCCTTCGTGCTGCCCCGCGCGGCTGCGGGAGGCTGAACGGCTGGCAGGAACGCTGCCATCGCCCCGCGTCGGCCCGAGCGGCGTCGATGCTACAGCCCGCGCGATCGCGAGACGATCCGCGGCACGATGAGGACGTCCGTCGATCCGTGGCGGATCAGCTCAGAGCTGACGCTGCCGAGCAACCCGCGGGCGACGGCGCGACGCGCGTGCGAGGAGACGGCCACCAGGTCACAGCCGGCACTTTCGACGAGATCCGCAATCGCCAAGCGCGGCGGCGCATCGACAATCCTGATGTCGAGCGGCATGCGGTGTCCCTTCAGACCGGCCGTGATGCGGGCGCGCGCCTCCTGAGCGATTCGCGCGCGATAGTCGTCGCGGATCTCCCGTTCGACACCGGCATAGTGCAAGAGCCCTTCGGCCGGGGCGCTGACGGCATGCAGCAGCGTCGCCCGTCCCGGAGCGGCCGTGCCAAACCGGGCCAGCACGTGGAGCAGTTCCGGCCCTTCGTCGCTCTCGACGCCCACTAGTGCGTGGCGATAGGGCGCGCCGTCGATCCGGACGATGAGCACCGGCACGGCCGATACGCGGATCAGCCGCTCGACGGTGGTGTCGCGGAAGAGGTCGCGCAATGGGCTGCGCCGATGGTCGCCCGCTACGATCAGGTCGGCATGCGCCTGGGTGGCTGCGCGATGCAGCGCCCAGAAGACGTCACCAACCACCACCTCGCAGCTGACATTCACGCCGCCGACGGTGGCCGCCTCCTGGCCTATCGTCTGCTCGGCCTCGGCGACCCGGTGATCGAGAATGTGCCTGGGCAGCCCGTCATCGACGGCATGGACAAGCAGCAGGCGGGCCCCGGCACCTGTCGCGATGGCCGCCGCCCGCCGAAGCGCGACGCCGCTGCGCTGCGAGAAGTCGGTAACGGCCACGATCGTCTTCATGTCGGCGTCGCCTCCTCCACCATGCTGGCCAATTCCTCGTCGAGATCGGCGATCTGCTTGGCCGCCGCCGTCGCAGCATCGTCGAAGGGATAGAGAACGAGGTCGATGCCCCCGCTCTCCTTGAGGCGACGCGCTTCCTCGTCATCGCGTGCGGTGATGGCGACCCGGCCTGCGAACCGATGCGAACGAATCGCCGTGATCAGCCCGCTGTGCGGATCCGTCTCGGTCAGAAGGATGGCGCCGTAAGGAACGGACAGGACGATCCAGCGTGCCTGAACCAGCGGCAACTCGGACCAGAACTCCTGTTCTGCAACGTCGCCGTAGCGCACCTGCCAGCCCTCGTGTGACAGACGCCGGACGGCCTGCGGATCGAGATCCACGCCGAGCACGCTGTAGCCGGCGTCGTCGAGGCGCCTCAGCAACTGGCTACCGAAGCGGCCGAGCCCGAAAACGATGACGTCGACGGCCGGCCGCTGTTCGTCGTTTTCCGCGGCCACTTCCCTCCCATCGCGGAGATCGAGCGGACGCAGCAGCGGCCGCGCCCATACATAGAGCTCATGGGAATAGGTGATCATGTAGACGGACAGCGCAATCGTCACGAGCCCTACCAGGGTGACGAGTCCCACGGCGGACTGATCGACATGGCCGAGGCTGAGCCCCATGGTTATGAAGATGAGCGAGAATTCCGAGATCTGCGCGACCGTGAGGCCCGCGAGGAACCCCGTGCGGGCGCGGTAACCCATCCAAGCCATGATCAGGATGACGATCAGTGGATTTCCGACGAGCACGAACAGCGAGAAGACGATGGCGCGTGTAAAGTCCTCCCCGAGCGTGGAAAGCTCCAGCGTTGCACCGATCGACAGAAAGAAGAACAGCAGCAGGAAGTCCCTCAAGGCTGCAAGCCGCGCCGAAACCATGTCGCGATAGGGCGTGGAGCCGATGGAGATGCCGGCGGCAAGGCCGCCGAGTTCCTTGCCGAGACCGATCGTGTCGCCGATGGTGGCCGCCGTCGCCGCCCATCCGATGGAGGCGATGACGAGCAGTTCCGGCGTGCGGGCAAGACGGCTCATC
>NZ_LIOL01000004.1 GCF_001418005.1 Chelatococcus sambhunathii
CAACCCCGCATTGTCGAGCATCGCATCCGCCAGCAGCCGCTTCAGCCTGGCATTCTCGTCCTCGAGCGCGCGCAGACGTTTCGCCTCGCTCAGCTCCAGCCCGCCATACTTGGCCTTCCACGCATAGAAAGTCGCGCTCGACATCCCGTGCTTGCGGCACAGATCCAGCACCACCGCCCCCGCATCGGCCTCCTTCAAAATGCCAATGATCTGCTCGTCCGAAAACCGCTTCCGCTTCATCCAATCCGTCCCTCTGCTGGGCCGGACTCTACTCGCAAGTGGAGGAAAAACAGGGGGTCAGGTCAGAATGCAATAAAGCTCGGACCGGCCTTCCGTTGGCGCGTTGATGGACTTGAGACGGGCGAGCGCAAATTCTTGCTTCTGACCTTCTTCCGAGCGGATCGGGAGAACTTTGGTGCTTGGCTGGCCGAACAGCACCTAAATGACGATATCTTGGTCTTGATCCGCCTTGAGGATCACGGCACTCACCCCGGGCTTCACGTTCATGTCTGCTGCGATCCAGAAACGCTACCCCCGATCGGTCGTCAGAGCTACGGGGGTATGCAGCGCCTGCCGAACCGGCACTATCGTCGGCGGGGCGCGTTCACCGAGCAAGATGCCTTGTCTCTGGCGTATGGTTTCTTCAAAGTGGCGTCCAAGACCGTTGGAGGTCTGCTGTGAATCCGGTCGACGTTCTTCAAAAAGCCCTTTGCGGCACGATCACCACGCGGCATCTCGCTGGCGGCGTGATTGCCGTCGGCACCGAATTTAGCCTCTCGGATGGGGATCGCATCGGCTTCTATGTTACAAGCGCGAATGATGGCTTTTGGATATCTGACGATGGAACGACGATTCCATTCCTGGAGGCACAAGGGATTTCGTTCGATGGGAGCACCCGAGCAAGTGCGTTATCGGAACTCCTCGCGGAATACGGGTTTTCCTTTAACGAGTCCGACGCGGAACTAATAAGCGGCCCATTTGACGAAGAGGCGCTGCCGGAAGCTGCAATGCGTTTCGTCAGTCTACGGCTTCGGCTGCAGGATTTCCTCCTGCTTCATCCAAAATCCGTCGCGAACACATTCAAAGACGACGTACGTCGAGCGATGGAAATTGCGCTTGAGGGAAAAGCCCATCTAGCGTTCGACAAAATTGTTAGCGACCATCTACCTGATATTGTTGCAGATGCCGTCGTAGAACGGCATGGCGTTACGCCAATAGCCGTTTTTTTTGGAACGAACGACATGCGCCTGACCGAGGCTCAGGTCTTACGTCTGGAAGCTAAATACCAGGCGCAAATCCCCCTTCGAGTCGTGTCGATTGTGGAGAGCCAACGGCCGACGGCGTTATCATCCCGTGTTCTTGGCCGTGCCATGAACCGGCTCGACAAGGTTCTCGTTTTTCGGGGCGAGGAACAATCAGCGATGCACGCATTAATGGAGCTGATCGGTGTCGATCTGACGATTAACAGTTTGCCCCATTAGCGCAGTATCTACGTAAACTGCGGACGGGCGTTATTCCCCTACACCCACTCCAATGTTGGAGCGCCGCAGCAATTTCTAACATGATTGGGGGAAATGGTGCCCAGAGCTGGAATCGAACCAGCGACACTGCGATTTTCAGTCGCATGCTCTACCAACTGAGCTATCTGGGCCCACGCTCGCCGCGCCTTGCGGCGCCGCTGCGGACGATGCGCTTATAGAGAGTGCGGCGGCGCCTGTCCAGCCGGGTGATGCGGAGTTCCACAGGCAGGTTGATCCCCATGGGAGAACGGCGCCGTCGATGCCGTCACGCCCGGCGCTTATCCAGGCACCCACGTCCTGTGGAAGCCCGCGACATGCTCCAAGGCGTGGATGGCCGGGACAGGCCCGGCCATGACGAGAGGACCCGGACAAGACTGAAAGGACGGTCGTCGCCGGTCGCGGTCAGTCCTCGCCGGTGCGGCGCCGATCGCCCTCGCCCGCCCCGCCGTCGTCGGGCAGGTCGTCGTCCTCGGCGGCGGGGATGGCGTAGCTGCCGCTCAGCCAGCGGTTGAGGTCCACATCGGCGCAGCGCGAGGAACAGAAGGGGCGCCAGCGCTCGACACGCGGCTTGCCGCAGATGGGACACGCCGGGGCCCTTGCCTCGTCGTTGGCCGGCTTCGTCGCGAAATCCTTGATGGTCCGAACTCCCTGAGGCATCGACGTCCCGTCACACGGCATTGAGCCAGCTGAGGCGCACGGGATAACCCTCGCCCTCCAGGATGGCGACCGTCTCCTGCAGCGGCAAGCCCACCACGGCCGTGTAGGAGCCGACGAGCTTGACGACAAAGCAGCCGGCCAGGCCCTGGATGGCGTAGCCGCCGGCCTTGCCGCGCCATTCGCCGGAGGCGAGATAGCTCTCGAGCTCGTCGCGCGACAGGTTCTTGAAGCGCACGCGCGTCTCCACCACCCGCTCGCGCAGCTTGCCGGCGGGCGTCGCGACGCAGATCCCGGTGTGGACGCGGTGCACGCGGCCGGAGAGCAGGCGCAGGCACTGTGCCGCCTCGTCCACCACCTCCGCCTTGGGCAGGATGCGCCGGCCGACGGAAACCACCGTGTCGGCGGAGACGAGGAAGGCCTCGGCCAGCTCCTCGCGCCCGCGCGCCACGGCGAGCGCAGCTTCCGCCTTCTCGCGCGCGAGGCGGCGGGCATGATCGCGCGGCTTCTCGCCCCGCCGGGGCGTCTCGTCGAGATCGGCCGGCAGGACGGCATCGGGCTCGAGCCCCGCCTGCTGCAGGAGCGCGAGCCGCCGGGGCGAGCCAGATGCCAGTATGAGCCTGGGGCGCCAGCCGCCGGCCGGGTTGGGCTTCAAGGACAAACCTCTCTCCGCATCGAACGTAGGGTCGGCCGCGCGCGGCGCGTCTGCATCACTTGAAGCGGTAGGTGATGCGCCCTTTGGTCAGATCATAGGGTGTCATCTCGACGAGGACACGGTCACCGGCAAGGACACGGATGCGGTTCTTGCGCATCTTGCCCGCCGTATGGGCGATGATTTCGTGATCGTTCTCCAGCTTCACACGAAACATCGCGTTGGGAAGCAATTCGGTGACGACCCCAGGAAACTCGAGCAGCTCTTCTTTCGACATGCTCTGACCAGCTCTGACAGCGAAACGGCGCGGAAACTAATCGAAAGGTGAAGTCTTGTGAACTGGGCCATTGGATGGATTTCACGCGCCCGCCGGCCCGCGGCGCGGTGCCTCGCCAGCGGTCTCCCCCGGCGCGGCGGCGGCTTCATCGCCCTTCGAGCGGGCAGCGTCCGCGCGCGCCATGCGGCGGTAGCGCATGACGCCCACCGGGATGAGCGCGAGATAGACGATCACGCCGATGGCGAGAACCTGGAAGGTGAAGCTGACGAGCAGCGCCGCGAAGAGAACGACGATCGCAAAGAGCGGCAGCACCTTCTCGCGCGGCACGCGGCTGCCCAGCGTCTTGCCGGCATAGGTCGGGATGCGGCTCACCATGAGGAAGGCGATGCCGACGAGATAGGCGGCGACGAAAGGGGCAGCGATTCCGTCGACCGGCAGGCCGAGCATGTAGAGATAGATCGGGAGAAGGGCACAGATGGCCCCCGCCGGCGCCGCCATGCCGACAAAGTAATTCTTCTGCCAGTCCGGCCGAGCCGGGTCGTCGATCATGACGTTGAAACGCGCAAGGCGCAGGGCCGCCGCGATGGCAAAGACGAGCGCCGCGATCCAGCCGATCGACCTGAGCTCGTGCAGCACGAAACTGTAGAGGATGAGCGCCGGCGCCACGCCGAAATTGACGAAGTCCGACAGCGAATCGAGCTCGGCGCCGAAGCGCGAGGTGCCCTTGAGCAGACGCGCCACACGCCCGTCGATACCGTCAAGGATGGCAGCGATGACGATGGCGATCATCGCCGGCTCGAGCCGCTCCTCGATGGCGAGGCGGATAGCGGTGAGACCGAGGCAGAGCGCGAGCAGGGTGATGACGTTCGGCACCAGCACGCGCAGCGGAATCGGCGTGAAGCGCCGGCGGCGCGCCTCCTCCGGATCCGGCGCGAAGGGCGGGAAAAGATCAGTCATCGCGGGTCATTCTCGGGCAAAGGCGCCACCGGCACAACCTCAGGCGCTGCGGAAGGCGCGCGGCCCCTCCTCGGACCTGAGGTCGGCGATCACTGTCTCGCCGGCGATGGTGAGCTGGCCTAGTCCGACGAGCGGCTGGATGCCCGCCGGCAGATAGACATCGACGCGCGAGCCGAACCGGATGAGGCCGAAGCGCTCGCCCGCGACGAGCGTGTCGCCCTCGTGCACGAAGCTGACGATGCGCCGGGCGACGAGCCCGGCGATCTGCACCACGCCGATGCGATGGGGGCCGGACTCGATGACGAGGCCATTGCGCTCGTTGTTCTCGCTCGCCTTGTCGAGTTCGGCGTTGATGAACAGGCCGGGCGTGTAGACGATGCGCGCGATGCGGCCGGGCACCGGGGCGCGGTTCACATGGCAGTCGAAGACGTTCATGAAGATGGAGACGCGCGTGTGCGGCTCCTCGCTCAACGCGAGCTCCGGCGGCGGCACCACCGTGGCGATGCCGCTGACGCGCCCGTCCGCCGGAGCGATGACAAGGCCGTCACGCGTCGGCGTCACACGCTCGGGATCGCGGAAGAAATAGCAGATCCAGAGCGTGATGATGAGGCCGATCCAGCCGAAGGGCGCCCACAGGTGCCCGAGGACGAGCGAGGCCACCGCGGCGATGGCGATGAAGGGATAGCCCTCCTTATGGATCGGCGTCAGCGTCTTGCGGATCGATTCGTAGATGGACATCTCTTGCTCTCGCATCGGCACTGTGCCGCCGGGACCCGGACCCTGTCCCCTTGGCGGAAGTCGTCATCCGGCCGGTGGAAGCCGGTTCCGTCATGAAAACGCAAACCCAGCAGGGGCGCGCCGTCGCGACAGCGACGCTGCTCGCAACCCGCGCCCTGCACGGGATCCGCGTGGCGCAGTGGGATGGCAGGCCTTGGACCGCCCGTCAACCCGCCGTCAGGCTCAGGCGCAGGCTTTCGCCCTCCTCCTCGGCGGCACGCTTGAGCTTCTCGCGGGCCTCGTCGGCCTCGCGCTGGCGGTTCCACATGGCGGCGTAGAGGCCGCCTGCCGCCAGCAGCCCGTCATGGGTGCCACGTTCGGCGATCACGCCCTTGTCGAGCACGATGATCTCGTCGGCGCCGACCACGGTGGAAAGGCGGTGGGCGATCACCAGCGTCGTTCGGCCGCGCGACACCCGGTCCAGCGCGTCCTGGATCTCCTTCTCGGTGAAACTGTCGAGGGCCGAGGTCGCCTCGTCGAGCACCAGGATGGGCGGGCCCTTCAGGATGGTGCGGGCGATCGCCACCCGCTGTTTCTCGCCTCCCGAGAGCTTGAGGCCGCGCTCACCGACGGGCGTGTCGTAGCCCTCCGGCAACGATCGGATGAAGGTGTCGATCTGCGCGAGGCGCGCGGCCTCTGCGACCTCGTCCTCATCCGCCTCCCAGCGGCCGTAGCGGATGTTATAGCCGATGGTGTCGTTGAACAGCACCGTGTCCTGCGGGACCATGCCGATCTTCTCGCGCAAGCTGGCCTGCTGCACGGCGGCAATGTCCTGCCCGTCGATCAGAATACGGCCGCCGCTCGGCTCGTAGAAGCGGAACAGCAGGCGCGAGATGGTCGACTTGCCGGCGCCCGAGGGGCCGACGATGGCGACCGTGCGCCCCGCCGGGACCTCGAAGGAGATGCCCTTGAGGATCTCCCGCTCCGGCACGTAGGAGAAGCGCACGTCCTCGAAGCGCACTGTGCCTTCGCCGACGGCGAGTGGCTTGGCACCGGGCCTGTCGCTCACCTCCGGGTGGCGGGCGAGGATCGAGAACATGTCGTCGATGTCGATGAGTGCCTGCTTGATCTCGCGATAGAGCATGCCCATGAAGTTGAGCGGAATGTAGAGCTGGATCAGCATGGCGTTGACCATGACGAAGCCGCCGACCGTCGTGCGGCCCGCGCGCACGTCGAACACCGCCATCACCATGGCTGCCGTCAGGCCGAGCGTGAAGATGACGGCTTGGCCAGCGTTGAGCACGGCAAGCGAGGTATAGGTCTCGATGCTGGCGCGCTCGTAACGCTCGACCGAGCGGTCGTAACGGCGGATTTCGCGCTCCTCCGCGCCGAAATACTTCACCGTTTCGTAGTTGAGCAGCGAATCCACGGCCTTGGTATTGGCATCGGTGTCCGATTCGTTCATGCGCCGGCGGATGCCGATGCGCCACTCCGTCGCCTGATAGGTGAAGGCGAGATAGACGATGACCATGACGAAGACCACGGCGGCGTAGCGCCAGTCGAACTGCAGCCAGAGGACGGCCATCACCAGCACGAATTCGATGATCGTGGGCACGAGCTGCAGCACCGCAAGGCGCACCAGTTCCTCGATGCCGGTACGGCCGCGCTCGAGGACGCGCGTCAGCCCGCCTGTCTTGCGCTCCAGATGGAAGCGCAGGGAGAGCTGGTGCATGTGCTCGAACGTCTTGAGTGCCAGGCGCCGCACGGCATTCATGGCCACCGAGGCAAAAACGCCGTCGCGCAATTGCGTGAGCGCGGCCATGAGCATGCGGGTGAGGCCGTAGAGCACCGTGAGTGTCACGGCCCCGGCCCAGAGTGGCGCCGTGGTCTGCGCGCCGGCACCCCCGAGTTCGCCGGTCAGCGCGTCCGTCGCCCATTTGAAGCTGTAGGGCATCAGGACGGTGACGATCTTCGCCGCCAGAAGGAGGGCGAAGGCGATGTAGATGCGCAGGCGCAGGTCCGCCCGGTCGTGCGGCCACAGATAGGGCCACAGCCGCACCATGGTGCCTGCGATACCCGGCCGGTGCGACGCTGCGGCAGGCCCCTGCGCGGCCGTTTCCGGCGCGGCGAGGCCGGTTGCTTGGTCAGCCATTCAGAAAGATTCCAGACAGAACGCGTCCCTCATATAGGCCCGGCTGGCCGTTTGTGCACCCTGCCGATGACAGGGTGCTGCAGCGCGCCGCGGCGTTTGCGCTCGAAGGGCCGCACCACCGCTCACCGTCGGGCGTCGCCGTTGGGCAGCACGAAAACCTGGCCGGGATAGATCAGGTCGGGATTGCGGATCTGCTCCTGATTGGCGTCGTATATCACCGTGTAGCGGATGCCGTGGCCATAGATGCGCCGGCTAATCCGCCAGAGGCTGTCGCCGCGGGAGACAACCGCGGTGCGCACCTCGGGCACCACGACGACTGCCTCGCCTCCGGCGGGCCGGGCCGCTTCGGCTGGCGCGACCTCCCCCTGCCCGGCCGGGACGCTCGATACTTCCGGCGAGGCCGGCCCGGTCGGCGCCGCCGCTCCCTGTGCGGCCGGGGCGGTGGAAACAGCCACGGCCGCTTCCGGCCCCGGCATGGTGAAGGGCACCTCGGCGCGCGACAGCACGGCTCCGGTTCCGGGATCCACATCATCGAGGCGCACGCGGTAGTCGCCCGGCGCCACGCCGCGCTCGACGGAGAAGGACAGGCGCCCGTCGGCCGGTACGTCGCCCGCCGCCAGATAGCTGTCGTTGAGATAGAGCCGCACCGTGGCGCCAGGAGCCCCGCGGCCTGACACGAAGAGCCTGCCCCCGCCTTCCACATCGACCGCATCGATGGCGACGCCGACCCGCTCGGTCGCCTGCCCTGCCGCTGGCGAATCCGCCGTCGCGGGAGTACCGGTGCCGGGCGCCGCAGGCGCCGCGCCTGCGGGCGGCTGAACCTGGTCGGCTCCGTCCCCGGCAGGCCGGGCGGGCGGCGTTTCCTGAACGCCCTGCTGAGCGTTCTGCGGCGCGACCGAAGGTGCCTGAGCGACGGTCGTCTCGGGGCGCGACAGCACCTGCGTCGGTGCGTTCGGGGTGGCGAGGGCCACCATGGGCTGCTGCTTCTTGTCGTCGGCGACGACCACCGTCACCGACTGGCCGGAGTGCTGCGTGCGCCCCTCGGCATCGGTCAGA
Source organism: Chelatococcus sambhunathii (assembly GCF_001418005.1). Lineage (GTDB taxonomy): Bacteria > Pseudomonadota > Alphaproteobacteria > Rhizobiales > Beijerinckiaceae > Chelatococcus_A > Chelatococcus_A sambhunathii. The sequence continues at coordinate 7,986 of NZ_LIOL01000004.1, forward strand.
CGCAGGGTCAGTTCGAAGGTGCCGGCCGGCAGGGCCGGCGGTGTCATGGCGAACTGGCCCGCTGCATCGGTCGACGCCTCGGCGAAGGGCTCGCCGTTGCGCAGGAGCTCGACCTTGCCGTTGGGCGCGGCGCGGCCGGCGATGACGGCCTCGCCGCTCGGCTCGACGCGGACGATATCGAAGGATGGCACGACGGGCTGCGAGGCTGCCGGCGCCTGCGGCGCTGCCGGCTGCGCTTCGGCATGCTGCTGCGCCTTGCCCGCCTCCGGGTTCTGGACCGCACCACCCCTGGTCGCCTCGCCGTTGGCCGTGTCGTCCTTGGGCTCATCGCCGGAAGGCCTGTCGCCGGTCGTCGTCGGTGCAGCGGGCGCGCCCCGGCCGGGTACATCGGTTGCGACGACGGGCAAATCACGCTGCGCCCGCTGCCCGGCCTCTCGCGGAATACCGAAAAGATAGACGATGAGTCCCAGGGCGATCACCCCTGCGACCGCAATGGCAACTTGCGAGTTGCGGGACAGGACCATATGCGACGAACCCCCGATTATCCGATTGCCCAAGCTAGCGGCGTTGACATGCGCTCGCCATATCCTTCTGAGCCGGCGGCACGTTTGCGCTCTCCGGCGACAGTGCTTGCCACATCAACCTTGCCTGTGCCGTTCCGGAACATCTCACGCTTCGTGACTTGACCGGAAGCGCCGGGACAAGCAAACCCCTAGGTCATGAGCAAGATTCGATCCATTTGCGTCTACTGCGGTTCGGCGGCCGGGGACGAGCCTGCCCATGCGGCTGCGGCAAAAACACTCGGCGCAGCCATGGCCGAGAAGGGCATCGGCCTCGTCTACGGCGGCGGCAACATCGGCCTCATGGGCACCGTGGCGCGCGCCGTCCTGGATGCAGGCGGGCGCGTGACAGGCATCATTCCCGAATTCCTCAAGAAGCGCGAGGTGATGCTGACGGACGCGCAGGAGACGATCGTCGTCCCCGACATGCATACGCGCAAGCGCATGATGTACGAGCGGGCGGACGCCTTCGTCGCCATGCCGGGCGGCATCGGCACGCTGGAGGAACTCGTCGAACAGCTCACCTGGGCCCAGCTCGGCCAGCATCGCAAGCCGGTCCTGCTGCTCAACACGCGGGACTTCTGGCGCCCGCTGCTGCAGCTGTTCGCCCACATGCGCAACGAAGGCTTCATCCGCCCCGGCTTCGAAGTGTCCTATCTCGTCGCCGAGAAGGTGGGCGACGTGATACCGATGATCGAGCAAGCGGCTGCCCGCGTCAGCGACGAGGAGCGGGAAGCCAAGATGCCGCTCGGCGAGCGGTTCTGAGGAGCCGCTCCACGCGTCATGGCCGGGCTCGTCATGGCCACCCAAATCACTGACAGCATCAAGGTTCCAGAGGCACGGATGCCCGCGACAAGCGCTGGCATGACGGTGGGGCGTGCCCTCACTCCCTCCCCGCGCCGCTCCTGACGAGCTTGTAGACGACCGAATCCGTCAGGGCCTGGAAAGAGGCATCGATGATGTTGGCCGAGACGCCGACGGTGCACCAGCGTTCGCCGGTCTCGTCGCCGGATTCGATGAGCACGCGCGTCACGGCGTCCGAGCCGCCCTGGAAGATGCGCACCTTGTAGTCGACAAGTTCCAGGCCCTCGATGAAGCGCTGGTACTTCCCGAGGTCCTTGCGCAGGGCGAGGTCGAGGGCGTTGACGGGGCCATTGCCCTCGGCGGCGGAAATGAGGATCTCGTCGCCCACCTTCACCTTGACGATGGCCTCGGCCACGGTGACGAGTTCGCCGATGGCATTGTAGCGTCGCTCCACGTTGACGCTGAAGCGCTCCACCATGAAGAACTCCGGCACCTCGCCGAGCACGCGCTTGGCGAGCAGGAAGAAGGATGCGTCCGCCCCTTCGTAGGCATAGCCTTGGGCCTCCTTCTCCTTCACCGCCTCGAGCAGGCGGGAGATGCGCGGGTCGGCACGGTCGACATGGAGCCCGACGCGCTCCAGACCGGCAAGCAGGTTGGACCGGCCGGCCTGATCGGAGACGAGCACCTGCCTGGCGTTGCCGACGCTCTCCGGCGCCACGTGCTCGTAGGTGCGCGGATCCTTCAGCACGGCCGAGGCGTGGATACCAGCCTTGGTGGCGAAGGCGCTCGCGCCGACATAGGGCGCGTGGCGGTTCGGCGCGCGGTTGAGGATCTCGTCGAGCGCGCGCGAGAGCTGGGTGATACCTGCCAAAGCCTCCTCGTCGACGCCGATCTCGAAGCGGTCGGCGAAGCCCGCCTTCAGCTTCAGCGTCGGGATGAGGCTGATGAGATTGGCGTTGCCGCAGCGCTCGCCGAGACCGTTGAGCGTGCCCTGCACCTGCCGCACCCCGGCGTTCACCGCGGCGAGCGAATTGGCGACGGCGCAGCCCGTGTCGTCGTGGGCGTGGATGCCGAGATGGTCGCCCGGCACGTGGCGCGCCACATCGGCGACGATGGCAGCGACTTCCTCCGGCAAGGTGCCGCCGTTGGTGTCGCACAGCACCACCCAGCGCGCGCCGGCCTCATAGGCCGCCTTGGCGCAGGCGAGCGCATAGTCGCGGTTGGCCTTGTAGCCGTCGAAGAAATGCTCGCAGTCGAGCATCACCTCGCGCCCGGCGGCCCTCGCCGCGGCGACGCTCTCGCGGATGCCGGCGAGGTTCTCCTCGAGGCTCGTCTCCAGCGCCACGGTGACCTGGTAGTCCCAGGACTTGGCGACGAAACAGATAGTGTCGGCCTTCGCCTCCAGCAGCGCCGCCACGCCCGGATCGTTGGCGACGGAGCGGCCGGCGCGCTTCGTCATGCCGAAGGCGGCGAACTTCGCGCGTTCCGTGCGCCTCGCCGCGAAGAACTCGGTATCGAGCGGGTTGGCGCCGGGATAGCCGCCTTCCACATAGTCGATGCCCAGCTTGTCGAGCAGGCCCGCGATGAGGCGCTTGTCCTCCAGCGAGAAGTCGACGCCCGTGGTCTGGGCGCCGTCGCGCAGGGTGGTGTCGTAGAGATAGACGCGCTCTCGCGTTGTCATGAGGCTGGTCCTTCCCCTGCCGCCGGCAGGGCTTTTTCCATGCGGGTGCTGCCGAGCCATTCCTCGCCGCGCATGACCGTGTTGCGGTGCTGCGCGAGATAGCCGCGCCGTTCGAAGAAAGGCCGCGCCGCATCGCTCGCATCCGTCGTCAGGCGCTTCACCGCGCGGGCGCCGGCGAGCTTCTCCAGCGCGTCGCACAGGGCGTTGCCGACACCCTGGCGGGCGAATTCGGGATGCACGTAGATCATGTCGATGTGATCGGCGCCCTTGAGTGCAGCGAAGCCCACCGGCATGCCGCCGATGGTGGCGACGATGGTCAGCATGCCGGCGAGCATGGTGCCGAAGGCCGCCTCGTCGTCGGCGAGCATCATCCACGCTTCCTGCTGCGCCTCGCTGTAATCCTCGCCCGCCAGTTCCTCGATACTGGCGCGGAAGATCAAGGCGAGCTCCGGCACGTCGGCCGGCAGGAAGGGCCGGAGCGCGGGAGCGGGCAGCGCCTGGGCGCTCATCGGATGATCTTCCATTCTGTGATCGGCTCTCCGGTCGCAGGATCTTTCCCGTCCTTGGCGGCGAAGCCCATCTTCGCCAGTTCATCGCGGAGACGGTCTGACTCGGCCCAATTCTTGGCTCTCCTTGCAACGAGGCGAGCGTCCATCAGGGCCTTGATTTCCGGGGTCGCCACCAATTCGGCCGCAGCCGCTCGAACTGCAGCTTCGCCATGGGAAGACAGCAACTTGCCGACGTCAAAACCTAGCAATGACAGCGAACCGTGAAGGACGCAGGCCGCACTGAAATCGCCCTTCCGTGCATCCGCGGCAAGACCATGCAAGTCAGCAATCACCTGCGGCGTATTGAGATCGTCGCACAAAGCGTCGATCACTTCAGGCGCAGGCGCATAGTCGTGAGTGAATGCCGTCTGATTCAACTCAAGAACGTTGGCCCACCCGCGCAGCGTCTTCTCCGCCTCCTCCAGCGCCTTTACCGTCCAGTCGATCGGCTGGCGGTAGTGCGTGCGCAGCATGGCGAGGCGCAGCACCTCACCCGGCCAGGAGCGGCCGCCGAAGCTATCTGTCGCGAGCAACTCGTTGATCGTGACGAAGTTGCCGAGCGACTTCGACATCTTCTCGCCTTCGACCATGAGGAAGCCGTTGTGCAGCCAGAAGTTGGCCATGCGGCCGGTGTCGAAGGCGCAGCAGCTCTGGGCGATCTCGTTCTCATGGTGCGGGAAGACGAGATCGATGCCGCCGCCGTGGATGTCGAAGACGTTCTTCATCGGGTCTTCGCAGGCGAGGCCGCCGCCGAAGGGCTCGAGAAGCTTCGCCATGGCCATGGCCGAGCACTCGATGTGCCAGCCCGGCCGGCCCTTCGCCGCGATGCCGCAGGGGCTCTCCCACCCCGGCTCGCCCTCCTTCGAGGGCTTCCACAGGACGAAATCCATCGGGTCGCGCTTGTACGGCGCGACGTCGACGCGCGCGCCCGCCAGCATCTCGTCGAGCGAGCGGCGGGCGAGCGTGCCGTATTTCGGCGCCTTGCCGCGCGCGTCCATGGCGCCCGGGGAGAAGAGCACGTGGTCCTCGGCCACATAGGCGACGCCGCGGGCGACGAGCCGCTCGATGATGGCCTTCATCTCCTCGATGTGGCCCGTAGCGCGCGGCTCCGCGCTCGGCGGAAGGACGCCGAAGGCGGCGATGTCGGCGTGGAACTGCGCCTCGGTCTTCTCCGTGACCTTCGCGATGGCCTCGTTGAGCGGCAGGTCCGGATAGTCGCGGGCGGCGCGGGCGTTGATCTTGTCGTCCACGTCCGTGATGTTGCGGACGTAGGTGACGTGGTTTTCCCCATAAATGTGCCGCAGCAGGCGGAACAGCACGTCGAAGACGATGACGGGCCGTGCGTTGCCGATATGGGCATAGTCGTAGACCGTCGGACCGCACACATACATGCGCACGTTCGCCGGATCGATGGGGCGGAAGTCTTCCTTGGTGCGCGTCAGCGTGTTGTGGAGCCGCAACGTCTCTTGAGACATGGATAATGATCTCCTAGCCGCCGGCAGGGAGGGCAATCCGATCTTTGCGAGAGAACAGGACGGCTCCAGCCAGCGGAAACGCTAGCTGCAAATAATGATCGGGCGAATGATCGCGGTGGCCGTCGTCATGGCCGTGATGTTTGCCTTTTCGGCGAGAATCCGTCAAGAGACCTCCGCCGTGAATGCGCGGCCCGCACTCCGCTGTGCGGCGGCGCACCTCGCCCCACGGAACTTTCAGGCTTTGTTCAGCTTCATCATGGAGAGTGCCTTCGGGCCTCGTCCCAACCCACCGTCGCCGACAACAGACACGTCCCCATGCGCCGCGCCTTCGTCCTGACCGGTCTTGCCGCCCACCTCATCGCGCTCGCCCTCCTCCTGCCCGCCGCCGTGACGGCACAGCCGGCGGACGAGGCGACGTTCATCATCCCGGCGAGCGACGGCTACGGCGTCGCAGAATGCCTCGCCACGGGCGACGATTGCGCGGCCGGCGTGGCGCAGGCCTGGTGCACGGCCCAGGGCTACGCCCGCGCGACGCATTTCGGTGTGGTCGACCGCCGGGAGGCAACCGGTTCGCTGAAGGAAGAGGTGGCCGTGACGAGCCGCCGGGGCGCGCCGTCCGTCTCCATCACCTGCTCGGTCGCGCCCTGAGCGGGACGCCTGCGATCCTGGCAAGCCGGGCCAGCGTCAGCTCTTCAGCCAGTCGGCGCAGCGCGGCGCCTCGCTGTCGCCCCAGGGCATGATGGGTACGCTCGAGGTGGAGTTCTTCGGCGAACCCTCGATGATCCTGTCGGAATAGACGAGATAGACGAGCACGTTGCGCTTGACGTCGCAGCCGCGAACGATCTGCATGCGCTTGAACACGAGCGAGCGGCGCTCGCTGAAGACGACCTCGCCCTGCTCGAACTTGCCCTTGAAGCTGATCGGGCCCACCTGCCGGCACGACAGGGAGATGTCCGACACCTCCTCGGCGACCCCGAACATGCCCTTGACGCCGCCGCGCTCGGGCAAGGTGTAGTGGCAGGCAACGCCATCGGCCACGGGGTCGTCGATGCCATAGACGGCGAGCTTGTCGTCCGGCGTCAGCATCTTCCACACGGTCGATTTCTTGAAGATGAGGTCGGGGCCGTCCGCCCGCGCCGGCACCGCGGCCGCGACGATCACCGCCGCTCCCGCCGCGGCTGCCATGAGAAACCGACGAAACGCCATGCATGCCCTCCTGCAGAACTGCAGGATCATATGGGCAGCGCATCCGCCCCGCACCAGCCTCTGCCGACGCCATCGCAGAATCACATCGGAAAAAATCTAAACTATTGATTTTGTTTGATTTTATTCCTCTACGACGCTAGCCCTGCGGACGGGAGACAGGCAGAATGACCCTCAAGCAGCCAAGGAGCCATGCATGACGGGAACGTTCGAGATCGTATCGCCGCGGCGTGTTGCACGGGCAGAATGGATTCTCTGCCTGGCCGCCAGCGTCATTGCAGCCGCCGGCCTCGCACTCGTGCCGCACCAGCGCTCCGCCGGCCCGCAACTGACGGTGACGCGGCCGCTACCGACCGCCTTCCCCGTCCAGCCGCGCCTGAGGCTCGTCCCGCCTCAGGCGGGTGCGTGGCAGACGCAGCAGATCTTGTGGCCGTCGAGATCGCGGATGTAAGCCCCGTAGTAGTCCGGGTGATAGTGAGGCCGGAGACCGGGTGCTCCTTCGTCGCTCGCGCCCGCCCCGAGAGCCGTGCGGTGGAACGCGTCCACCATGACCCGCGAGGACGCGGCGAAAGCAACCGTGACGCCGTTGCCGACGGTGGGCACGCGACCGTCGATCGGCCGGCCGATCCAGAACTGCGGGAGGCTTTCCGGGCCGGCAGCATAGCCGAGCCAGCCGTGCGCGCGCTCGTCGAACTGGCATGCGATGCCGAGCACCGCGAGCACGGTGTCGTAGAAGCCCTTGGCGCGTTCGATATCGGACGTTCCCAGCGTGACGTGGCTCAGCATGTCGTCTCCTCGCTTATGGGTCGGCAGGATGCCGGTGCATGGACGCTCTAGCGCACCGGGCTTGATCGCGGTTGCGGATTTGCGCGCACCGTCGGCGGGACCGGCGGAGTTCGTCCGCCGCCAGTCTCGCGCGCTTTAGCCGATGCAACCGACAGTAACTGTCCCGGAGCCTGCGTTGCACAGCGCCCGAGCGATCAATCCGGCGCGCGGACCTGCTGCTCGATCGCTCCGAAGATGGAATGGCCGGCGGCATCGCGCATCTCGATGCGGACGGTATCGCCGAAGCGCAGGAAGGGCGTATGCGGCTCGCCGCGGAGGATCGTTTCCACCATGCGCTGCTCGGCGATGCAGGAATAGCCGCGCCCGCCGTCCGCGACAGGGCGCCCCGGCCCGCCGTCGCGGTCCCGGTTCGACACCGTGCCGGAGCCGATGATGGTGCCGGCACCGAGGCGCCGCGTCCTTGCGGCATGGGCGATCAGCGTCGGAAAATCGAAGGTCATGTCCTCGCCGGCGTTCGGGCAGCCGAAGGCCTTGCCGTTGACGTAGGAGGACAGGGCAAGATGCAGCCGCCCGCCGTCCCACGCCGGGCCGAGTTCGTCCGGCGTCACGGCCACCGGCGAGAAGGCGGACGAGGGCTTCGACTGGAAGAAGCCGAAGCCCTTGGCGAGTTCCCCGGGCACGAGGGCGCGCAGGGAGACGTCGTTGACGAGCATGACGAGCCGGATGAGCCCGCGCGCCGCCGCCGCATTGCTGCCCATCGGCACGTCGCCCGTGACAACGGCGACCTCCGCCTCGAAGTCGATGCCCGAAGCCTCGTCAGCCACCACGATAGCCTCGCGCGGGCCAAGAAGTGCATCGGAGCCACCCTGGTACATCAGCGGGTCTTCCCAGAACGACGCCGGCATCTCGGCACCGCGCGCCTGACGCACCAGTGCGACGTGATTGACATAGGCCGAGCCGTCCGCCCACTGGAAGGCGCGCGGCAGCGGCGCCGCGCAATCATGCTCGTGGAAGCGGAAGGCGGGCACCGAGCCGTGCTCGAGCTGCTCGGCGAGATCCGCGAGGGGCGGCGCGGCGCGCTCCCAGTCGTCGAGCGCCGCCTGCAGGGTCGGAGCGATGAAAAAGGCATCGGTGGCGCGGGTGAGATCCTTCGAGACGACGACGAGGCGGCCGTCGCGGCCGTGCTTGAGCGAGGCGAGTTTCATCTGCTTCGTTTCCTCCCCGGCGAGAACCGTCGCCGACGCGGCTTCTTGCGGATGCACAGCTTAACCCGGTTCGGCGCCGTGCGCGCCGTGTCTCTCGTGCTGCACGCCTTGCCGAGCTTTGCAGCGCCCGCCATCTCGGGTATTCGATCAAATCCTCAGATCTTTCGGGCTGCGCAAAGAGGCAGCGGACGAACGCTGTATGCTGCGCGCGTGACCAACGGACGGGCGACCGGCAAGAGGCAACGACCTGTAGCACATGAAAGCGATTTCGACGGATCCGGCGGCCACCGCCTCGCCTGCGAGGCAGGTCAGGCTCGCGCTCTCCACCTTCCTGCCCTACCGGCTCAACGTCGTGGCCCAGCTGGTGGCCGAGGCGCTGGCCGAGAGCTATGCGGAAACCTTCGGGCTCGGCATCCCCGAGTGGCGCGTCATCGCCACGCTCGGCGAGTATGACGAGATGACGGCGCGCGACATCGGTCGCCACAGCCGCATGCACAAGACGAAGGTGTCACGCGCCATCAGCGCGCTGGACGAGCGCGGGCTCATCGACCGGCGCTCCAACGAGGAGGACCGGCGCGAGGCCTTCGTCTCACTGTCGCGCGAGGGCCGGGAAACCTATGCTGCCATCGTGCCGATCGCGCTCGGCTTCGCGGAGCGGCTGACCGACGGCGTCCCGCAGGAGGACCTCGCCGCCTTCGGCCGCGTCATCGAGCACCTCATGCAGCGCTGCGCCGCCCTGCACGAAGAGCCGCCGGCGATTGATCAGTGAGACGCGCTCGGCTAAGCCATTGACGAGTGCCCGCCGCCGTCCGCATGGCTCCAGACGGCGCCGCGACACACTTTGGTCGATGTCTCGTTGTCCTAATTCGCCGGTTCCACGTCCGCTGTCCCGCCGCCCCGAGAAGGATCGATGGTTGCTCGCTCACTGAAGTTCGCTGTTGCGACCGTCGTCTTCGTCGTCGCCGCCACCTCCGCACTCGCGCAATCGCCGGTCTGCGACCGCTACCGGGCCGAACTCGCCTCCCTGCAGGCGGGGCCAGACCCTCGTGCGCGCCAGTACGAGACGGCGGCTCGGCGCCAGCGGCAGGAACTCGACCGCACGCGCGCCTATTTCGACCAGCTCGGCTGCAGCCGGGGCCGCTTCCTGTTCTTCGGCGATGCGCCGCCGCCCGAGTGCAACGGCCTGGCCGGCCGCATCAGACAGATGGAGAACAATCTCGAGCAGCTGCTGGCCACCGCCGACCGTCTCGGCGGCGGGCCGGGCGTCGAGCAGCGTCGCCGACACCTGCAAGGGATGATCGCCCGCGAGTGTCAGCCGGGTGGGCGCCCGCGCGGCTTCTTCGAAAGCCTCTTCGGTGGCGGCCTGCCCCCGGATGAGCCGGTGCCCGAGATGACCGAGGTACCCCTCGACGAGGCTCAGCGCTTCGGTGGCTCGCGCGCCGTCTGCGTGCGCACCTGCGACGGTTATTTTTTCCCGCTCGGAGCGAGCCCCGGCGGGCGCGAGGGTGGACGCAGCATGTGCCAGGCGCTGTGTCCCGGCGCCGCGACCGATCTCTATTTCATGCCGCAGGGCGGCGCCATCGAGCAGGCCGCGAGTTGGTCCGGCCAGCCCTACACGGCGATGCCCAACGCCGGCCGCTACAAGAAGACCTTCGACCCGGCCTGCAGCTGCAAGAGCCAGAACGAGACTTGGGCCGAGGTGCTGCAGCGGGCCGAGCAAATGATCGAGGGCCGCAAGGGCGACATCATCGTCACGGCCGAGAAGGCCGAGGAACTGTCGCGGCCCAAGCAGGAGGCGCCGCAGCGCAGCCGCACGCAAGAGGCCAAGAAGCCGGCGGATGCGGAAGAAGAAGCGGGCGAATCGGCGAGCGCCCTGCCCACGGGCTCGAGCGAATCGTCGGGCATCGATGCCGGCGCCATCGAGGACACCGGGCCGACGGTGGATCAGCACGAGGGTCCCACGCAGGACGTCACCCGCCCCGACGGCGTGCGCACCCGCGTGCGCATCGTTGCCCCGAACGTCGTCGCCGTGCCAAAGGTCGAAGGGCCGGTGCCGAACAGGTAGGACTGCCTGCCCTGCCCCTGCCCTTGGGGCATGTCAGATCTTGGGGCATGCCCGGTCTTGGCGCAGTCCGGTCTTGGGGCAGTCCGGTCTTGGGGCAGTCCGTCATGCTCGCGCTCGTCGCGGGCATCCACGTCGCAAACGCCGGCGCTTGGGCGGGCAGTCGTGGATGGCCGCGACGAGCGCGGCCATGACGGTGGAAAGGCGGGCGCGCCTCTTCCAAGGCCTGCGCGCTCGTGGAGCCGCATGTGCCGCTCCCCGGCGGCACCGAAGGTCACGTGCCCTATTCTGCCGACCGGGTGACCTCCTGCGCCGTTCTTGAAGGGCGCTGTCCGCATGCGTGAGAGGATGCCGCCAGCTTTCGGGCGGCGGGACCGAATGTACGGCATTGCCGTTGTCTTCCCACCGGCTCCCCCGTCATGCCCGCGCTCGTCGCGGGCATCCACGCCGCAACGCTGGCGCTTGGGCGGGCAGTCGTGGATGGCCGCGACGAGCGCGGCCATGACGGCGGGGGTGTTGCGCCGGGAGCGTCTCGGCCGGAGCGTCTTGGCCGGAGCGTCTTGGCCGGAGCGTCTTGGCCGGGCTCGTCCCGGCCATCCACGCCTTTGAACTTGCGCGACTTTTCAAGGCACACATACCAACAAGGGGGCAGGCATGCTCCAGCGGCTCGACCGCCACGCGAGGTCATTCAACCTGTCGGTTGACAGTTAATCTGCGTACCCTATATTCAACCCTATGGTTGAATTAAACGCACCCCAACTCGACACCGTCTTCCACGCTCTCGGCGATGCTACGCGCCGGCACATGCTGCACGCGCTTGCCGGCGGCGAACGCACGGTCGGCCAGCTCGCCGAGCCTTTCGCCATCTCGCTCGCAGCGGCCTCGAAACATATCAAGGCGCTGGAGAATGCCGGGCTCATCCGGCGCGAGATCAGGGGCCGCACGCATGTGTGCCGCCTCGATCCCGGGCCGCTCGCCAGCGCCCATCACTGGCTGAGCTTCTACGAGCGCTTCTGGACAGGACGTCTCGATGTGCTCGAGATGCTCCTGCGCGCGGAGGACGCCGGCCGCTCCCCCACCCCCGAAGGAGAGGAACAATGACCGAGCAAGCCACCCTCGACGCCTATGGCATGCTGACCGAACCGGCCACGCTCAAGATCCAGCGTCTTCTGCCGGGCCCAGTGGAACGCATCTGGGCCTATCTCACGGAGAGCGACCTCAGGCGCCGCTGGCTCGCGGCCGGAGACATGGAAATGAGGGTCGGCGCGCCCTTCGAGTTCGTCTGGCGCAACGATGAGCTGACGGATCCGCCGGGCCAGCGGCCATCCGGCTATTCGGAAGAGCACCGGATGCAGAGCCGCCTCACGGAGGTCGATCCGCCCCGCCGACTATCCTTCACCTGGAACGGTAGCGGCGATGTCACCTTCGAACTCGAGCCGCAAGGCGAGGCGGTGCTGCTCACCGTCACCCACCGCCGGCTGCCCGACCGCTCGAGCCTGCTCAAGGTCAGCGCCGGCTGGCACATGCATCTCGACATTCTGGTCGCCCGCGCTTCGGGCACGGAACCCACACCGTTCTGGGACAGCTGGCAGCGCCTGCAGCAGGATTACGACCGCCGGCTGCCCGCCTGAAGCCCATCGCGACGAGATGCAATCCGATCGGGGTCCGGGCCCGACAGGAGCCTTCGTCAGGCCGTGCGGCCCTCGAGCCGCGCGGCCGCCTTGTCCCGGCCGATGAGCGGCAGCAGCGCCGCGAGTTCCGGCCCGTGGTCGAGGCCGGTGAGCGCCTGCCTGAGCGGCATGAAGAGTGCCCTGCCCCGGGCACCGGTCTCGGCCTTCACCTGATCCGTCCAGCCCTTCCAGGTCGCCCCGTCCCACGGCTCGTCCGGCAGAAGGGCGCGCGCCTTGGCGACGAGCGCCGCGTCCGTCACGACGGGCGCGATCTCGCCGGCGACCACCTCCCACCACGTCGCCACATCCGCCAGGCGCACGAGGTTGCCGCGCACCGCTTCCCAGAAGGCGGCGCCGCCACCGACCCCGAGCGCCGCCAGACGCGGCCGGGCCTCATCGTAGGGCATCGCGTGCAGCAGCCTGGCATTGAGGCCGTCGAGCTCGGCCTCGTCGAACTTGGCCGGCGCATGCGACAGGCGGCCGAGATCGGCAAGACCGGCGAGTTCGTCGAGAGAGGCGACGGGCCTGACAGACTCCGCCGAGCCGACGAGCACGGCAAGGCTCGCAACAGCCATCGGCTCGAGACCGCCATCCCGCAGACCCTTGAGCGAGAGATGGCCGAGACGCTTCGACAGCCCTTCGCCGCTCGCCGTGGTGAGCAGGTTGTGGTGGCCGAAGGCCGGCACCGTGCCGCCCAGCGCCTCGATGATCTCGATCTGCACCGCGGTGTTGGTCACATGGTCCTCGCCACGCACCACATGCGTGATGCCGAGGTCGAGATCGTCGACGACGGACGGCAAAGTGTAGAGATAGGTGCCGTCCTCGCGCCGCAGCACGGGGTCGGAGAGGGAGGCACAGTCGACGTGACTGTCGCCGCGCACGAGGTCGTTCCAGTGGACGACGCGGTGTTCGAGCAGGAAACGCCAGTGCGGCCGCCGCCCCTCGGCCTCCAGCTTCGCCTTGTCCTCCGCCGTCAGCTTCAGCGCGGCCCGGTCGTAGACCGGCGGCAGGCCACGGCCGAGCTGGCGCTTGCGGCGGCGCTCGAGCTCTTCCGGCGTCTCGTAGCAGGGGTAGAGGCGGCCCGCGGCGATGAGCCTGTCCACCGCCGCATCGTAGAGCGCCGTGCGCTCCGACTGGCGCACGGTGACGTCCGGCACAATGCCGAGCCAGGCGAGGTCCTCGACAATGCCGTCGGCAAATTCCCGCGTCGAGCGCGCGAGATCGGTATCGTCAAGGCGCAGGACGAAACGCCCCCCCTCCCGCCGCGCCAGGAGATAGTTGAGCAGCGCCGTGCGCGCGTTGCCGATATGCAGGCGGCCGGTGGGCGACGGGGCGAAGCGGACGACGGGAGCGGGCATCAGATGGACCTTATAGGCTTGCCGCCGCAATGCTCGAAGCGAACGGCAGGACAAGTGGCTTATATCAAATATTGGACTTCGCCATCGTCATGCCCGCGCTCGTCGCGGGCATCCACGCCCTGACGTTGCGCAAGGCGGAAAGGCGTGGATGGCCGGGACGAGCCCGGCCATGACGAACGGGGAGGTTGTACCACGCTCTTCACGTTCCATTTGCGTAACTGTCCCCACCGTCATGCCCGCGCTCGTCGCGGGCATCCACGCCTTGACACGATGCGCGACGTGGGAAGCGTGGATGGCAACAGCAACGCGCAGGCGCGTTGCGTCTCCTTTAGGATCTCGCAAGTCGGGCGAGCCCGACTTGCGATGACAAGCCCGGCCATGACGATCCGAGGCCATGATGCTGCCGGCGCGGACCGTCCCTGCCCCTTAAAAATCGACGGCGTCGGCACGGGCTGCGCCCCTTGCCCGGTCCATGCCCGCTTCCGGCACGTGCGCCGGCGCGCCGGTGTCGCGGAAGTGATTGACGATCGGATAGCGCCGGTCGCGACCGAAGTTGCGACGCGTCACCTTGACGCCCGGGGCCGATTGCCGACGCTTGTATTCGGCGAGATAGAGCAGGCGCTCCACCTTCTTCACCGTCGCCTCGTCATGTCCGCGCGCGACGATCTCGGCGACGCGCCGCTCCTCCTCGACGAGCCCGACCAGAATATCGTCGAGGATGTCGTAGGGCGGCAGCGAGTCCTGGTCCTTCTGCCCCTCGCGCAATTCCGCCGTCGGCGCCTTGACGAGGATGTTGGCCGGCACGACCTCGCCGTCCGGCCCCAGGGCGCCAGACGGCTTCCAGCCGTTGCGCAGGGCGGAGAGGCGATAGACCTCGGTCTTGTAGAGGTCCTTGATCGGGTTGAAGCCGCCGTTCATGTCCCCGTAGAGCGTGGCATAACCAGTCGACATTTCCGACTTGTTGCCCGTCGTCACGACCATGGCGCCGAACTTGTTGGAGACGGACATGAGCATGGTGCCGCGGGCCCGGCTCTGCAGGTTCTCCTCGGTCACGCCGCGCGGCGTGCCAGCGAAGAGCGGTGCGAGGGCCGCCTCCAGCCCCTCCACCGCGCTGGCGATGGGCAGGATGTCGTAGCGCACGTTGAGCGCCTTCGCGCAGGCTGCGGCGTCATTGAGGCTCTCGCTCGAAGTGTAGCGGTAGGGCAGCATGATGCAGTGGACGCGCTCCGAGCCGAGTGCATCGACGGCCATCGCGGCGCAGAGCGCGGAATCGATGCCGCCCGACAGGCCGAGGACGACACCAGGAAAGCCGCTCTTCTCCACATAGTCGCGCAGGCCGAGTACGCAGGCGGCATAGTCCGCCTGCTCGCCCTCCTCCACCAGCTCGCGGGGAGCCGCGACGCAGCGCCAGCCTCTCGGCTCGCGGCGCCACTCGGTGAGCGCGACGGTCTCGGCAAAGGCCCTGAACTGGCCGGCGAGGCTCGCATCGCCGTTGAGGATAAAGGAGGCGCCGTCGAAGACGAGTTCGTCCTGGCCGCCGACCTGGTTGAGGTATGCCATCGGCAGGCCCGTCTCGGTGACGCGGGCGGCCGCGATGTTGTAACGCTCCAGCATCTTGTCGTGCCAGTAGGGCGAGCCGTTGGGCACGAGCAGGATCTCGCTACCAGTCTCGGCGAGGCACTCGACCACCTCCTCACCCCAGATATCCTCGCAGATCGGCAGGCCGAGGCGCAGGCCACGCAGGCTGACAGGCCCCGGCAGGGGCCCGGCGGCGAAGACGCGCTTCTCGTCGAAGACGCCGTAGTTGGGCAGGTCCACCTTGAAGCGCACGGCGGCGACGGCGCCGGCATCGAGCGCGGCATAGGCGTTGTAGACCTTGCCGTCCTCGTTCCACGGCAGGCCAACGAGGACGGCGGGGCCGCCGTCGGCGGTGTCGCGGGCAAGATCCTCGCAGGCCCGTCTGCAGGCGTCCTGGAAGGCAGGACGGAGCACGAGATCCTCCGCCGGATAGCCGGCAAGGAACAGCTCGGTGAACATCACCACATCCGCCCCCATGGCGGCGGCCTCGGCACGCGCCTTGCGCGCCATGGCGAGATTGGCCGCGATGTCGCCCATGATTGGGTTCAATTGGGCGAGCGCGAGACGGAAGCGATCGATGGGTGTCGTCATGCCTTCGATTTAGCGCGGCCGCGCCTGCCCGGCAACGGCGGCAAGGCGCAACAGGGATGCGCGGTACACGGCGGGGCAGGCCCTCCGGCGCGGCCTTCAGCCAAACCGGTAGGCGTCCATCATGAGGACGCCATACTGCGCGCTCGCGTGCACGCGCTCGCCACGCGCCTCGCCGGCAGCGCCCATGGCGACGAAGAGCGGCAGGAGATGTTCTTCCGTCGGGTGGTTCTCGAGGCCGAAGGGGGCCTTGCGGCGATAGTCGAGGAGATCGTCGGTGCGCCCCTCCTCGATCGCCGCGCGCATCCATTCGCCGAAGGCCGAGACCCAGTCGGGCGCCGGTGCATCGAGCGCGTAGCCGCGCCCGAACAGCTCGTGCAGGTTGTGCGTCAGCGCCCCGGAACCGACGACGAGCACGCCCTCCCGGCGCAGCGGCGCGAGCGCGCGGCCCAGGGCGAGGTGATGGGCCGGCCCGGAGCGCGGCTGGACGGACAATTGCACGACCGGAATGTCGGCCGCGGGATAGAGCAGCGTGAGCGGCACCCAGGTGCCGTGATCGAAGCCCCTGCCCGCGACGGTGCCGGCTGCGAGCCCCGCCTCGCCAAGGAGCGCCGCGGCCCGCGCCGCGAGCGCGGGGTCGCCCGGCGCGGGATAGGTCATCCGGAACAGTTCCGGCTCGAAATTGCCGAAGTCGTAGATCGTCTCGGGCCGGGCATCGGCCGTCAGGGTAGGAGCGGACGTCATGAAATGCGCCGTGGCGACCAGGATGGCGCGCGGGCGCGGCAACGCGGCGCCGAAGGCCTTGAGGAAACGGTGCGCCTCGGTGTTGTGCAGCACGAGGTTGGGCGCGCCGTGCGACAGGAAGAGCGTCGGCATCAGGGTGGCATCCGGCATCGGCGGCTCCTTGGGCCTCTTTGTTCTTTGCTAACGGCTTCGGAGAACGACATTCCTCTCTCGTCATGCCCGCGCTCGTCGCGGGCACCCACGCCTTGATAGCCCCGCAACGTCCAGGGCGTGGACGGTCGGCACAAGCCCGGCCATGACGATGGTGCGACCCGACCGTCGGGATTGAATATAGCGCCGTCGGCCACCCCGCGCCGTTGCAGCGGCGCAAGACATGGTTTGCGGGCTGGCCCTACCAGATGCCGAAGACGGCGCGCTCGACCAGCGTCGCGCCCCAGACAAAGGCCGCGAGCAGACGCGTCAGGAACACCGCGGCCGAAGCGAAGTCCTTGGTGCGCTTGATGTCGGGATTGTGCTCGGGGGTGACGTGGTCGGCGAGTTCCTCGATCGCCGTGTTGAGAAGCTCGACGGCGAGCGCCAGCACGACGACGCAGATGAGCGCCGCGGAAACGAGGGGCGAGAAACCCACGACAAGGGACAGCGGCACCGCCGCCAGCAGCGCCGCGACGAGGATGCGCACGTTGCGGTCGTTGCGGAAGGCGACCTTGAGACCGCTCCAGGAATTCTTGAACGCCACGGCATCGCCTCCCAATTGCCCCTGCGTCAACGCCGGCCGTCAGCCGGCAGTTCCCGCGGGGAGCCTCCTCAGGCGGCCGCGTCCAGCTGACCGCGCGTGGCGAGCGGTCTCACCCCCATCGCCATGGGCGCGACGATCAGGCCGAACGCCGGAGGACGCCGCCCGTCCCCTTCGCGGCGATGAACCCGCCCGCCGACTCGACCGGACACGAGCGGGCGCAACCACATGTCTCGCGGCGCTGCGCCACTTCCTTCGTCTCCAAAAAGGCAAGGGCGGCCCCGGGGCCGCCCTTGCCTTTTCTCGTGACTGAGCCTTACTCGGCCGCCTCGACATGCGGCACGATGCGCGCGGCGCGCTCGCGCTTCAGTCGCTCGGCGACGAGGAAGGCCACCTCGAGCGCCTGCTCCGCATTGAGACGCGGGTCGCAATGGGTGTGGTAGCGGTCGTGCAGGTCCTCGTCCGTCAGGGCGCGGGCGCCGCCGGTGCATTCGGTGACGTTCTTGCCCGTCATCTCGAGGTGAATGCCGCCGGCGTGCGTGCCCTCGGCCTGGTGCACGTCGAAGAAACCCTTGATCTCGCGCATGATGAGGTCGAAGGGCCGGGTCTTGTAGCCGTTGCCGGCCTTGACCGTGTTGCCGTGCATGGGGTCGCACGACCACACGACCGAGCGCCCGCTCTCCTTCACGGCCCGGACGAGGGCTGGCAGGTGCTCCAGCACCTTATCGGCGCCGAAGCGGCAGATCAGCGTGAGCCGGCCCGCCTCGTTGTCCGGGTTGAGCGTGTCGATGAGGCGCAGAAGCTCATCGGCTTTCAGGGACGGGCCGCACTTGAGCCCGATTGGGTTCTTGATGCCGCGGCAGTATTCGACATGCGCATGGTCGGGCTGGCGCGTGCGGTCGCCGATCCATACCATGTGGCCCGACGTCGCGTACCAGTCGCCCGAGGTGGAATCGACGCGCGTCAGCGCCTCCTCGTAGCCGAGCAACAGGGCCTCGTGGCTCGTGTAGAAATCGGTCGAGCGCATCTCGGGATGCGACTCCGGATCGATGCCGCAGGCGCGCATGAAATCGAGCGCCTCGGTGATGCGCCCGGCGAGTTCCTGATAACGGCCCGACGAGGGGCTGTCCTTCACGAAGCCCAGCATCCAGCGGTGGGCGTTCTGCAGGTTGGCATAGCCGCCGCCGGCGAAGGCACGCAGGAGGTTCAGCGTCGCCGCCGACTGGCGGTAGACCATGAGCTGGCGGCGCGCATCCGGCGTGCGGCTTTCTTCCGTGAACTCGATGCCGTTGATGATGTCGCCACGGTAGCTCGGCAGTTCGGTGTCGCCCACCTTCTCGGTCGGCGCCGAGCGCGGCTTGGCGAACTGGCCGGCGACACGGCCGACCTTCACAACCGGTGAGGCGCCGGCAAAGGTGAGCACCACCGCCATCTGAAGGAAGAGGCGGAAGAAGTCGCGGATGTTGTCGGCGGAATGCTCGGCGAAGCTCTCGGCGCAGTCGCCCCCCTGCAGGAGGAAGGCTTCGCCGGCCGCGACCTTGGCGAGGTCGCGCTTCAACCGGCGGGCTTCCCCTGCAAAAACGAGCGGCGGAAAACCGGCAAGCTGCTGCTCGACGCCCGCGAGAGCATCGGCATCCGGATAGACAGGCACCTGCTGGATGGGCATCTTCCTCCAGCTTGCGGGCGTCCACCGCTCGGTCATCTCACCAACTCCCAACAAGTACAGGGAAAGCCGTCAGGCTCCCTCCATCGTGCCACAACAGAGGTGGCGCTTATAGCTGACAGTCCGCGACAAGGCGAGCGTCTTTGCTGCCCTCCTCCGCACGGCGGAAGGCACTCGCCGCCGCGAAGACGCCGAGCATGAGGAGGCCGGCGCCGCCCACCTCCCCGGGCGTCGGCCAGCGGCCCTCAAACAGGAAGCCGTAGACGAGCGCGAAGACCGTCTCCGAGACTATGAGCTGCCCGGCGAACGCCACCGGCAGGCGCCGCGCCGCGATGATCCAGAGCACCGCACCGACCCAGGAGCTGACCATGCCGAGCAGGACCGCCCACAGGACGAGGCGCAGCCCGTCGGCATTGAAGAGGCCGAGCTGCGGCACACTCGACCAACCGTCGACGGTGAGGAGCGGCACGAGCGGCAGCACGCCAACGAGCGAGCCGACGCCCTGAAGGCTCGTCCAGGCATAGACGCCGTCGCCGGCGAGCGCCCGCGAGGTGCGGGCGTTGACGAGGGCGTAGATCGTCCACACGGCGACGGCGCCGAGGGCGCACAGGCAGCCGAGAACGACGTTGGCGCGCGAAGCGGCGCTGTCCGCGCCGGCGAGCGTCGCGATATTGACGAGCGCGAGGCCGGCGAGGATCAGCCCGAGCGGCATGGCGAGCGTCCGCCAGCGCACCGTCCGCTCCCGCCAGTTGCCGACGAGCGCCAGCACCACCGGCAGCGAGCCGATGACGAGCGGCGGGATGGCCGGCCCTGCAAGCTGCACCGCGCCGGCGGCCAGAAGGTAGTAGACGACATAGCCGGTGAGGCCGAGCACGAGCCCGGCGCCCGCATCCCGCCGCGGCACGATGCCCGCCCGGCAGCGGGGCACCGTCAGCATCAGAACGAGCGAGCCGATGCCGAAGGCGAGATAGCGCGCGACCGTGAGGTCGAGGCTGGTATAGGGCATCACCGCCGCCGGACCGACGAAGACGAGCCCCCACACGGCGCCGGCGGCGAGCCCGGCCAGAAGTCCGATGATCATGGTGCGATGCTGCTTCTTTGCGCTGCGGCGCGGCGACGCGGCGCCTGCCAAGACAGGCTTGCCGGCGCCCCTCCGTGCCTTCGGGGCGGAAAAATCGCGCATCGGCAAAGCATTTTGCGCAAAATCGACGCCCATCCGCAGCAGGATATGCGGCGCGGCAGCGCCGATCGCCGCCCGTGCGCTGCCACATTCGCGCAGGATGATCGTTCGCCTGTCGCGGCCCGCAAGGCCCGGGACGCCCTGCCCTGGTTGAATGACTGCAGCGTCGACGAAGCACTTTCCTTTCCCGCCTCTCTTGGCGAAGGTTGGAGATGCGCGCCGACGCGCCCCGCCCGAACACCGGACCCGATCGTGCCGACCGCCATCGTTCCCCTGTCCCCGGTTCTCCTCGCCGTTTTCATCCTCATCGCCGGCAACGGCCTCCTAACCACGCTGGTGCCGCTGCGCGGCGTGCTCGAGGGCTTCTCCCCGACCGAGGTCGGCGTCATCGGCTCGGTCTATTTCGGCGGCATGCTCGCCGGCACCTGGGTGACGCCGGCCATCGTGCGGCGGGCCGGGCACATCCGCGCCTTCGCGGCCTTCGCCGCGGTCGCGGCGGTCGCGTGCCTCGGCTTCGCGATCTTCCTCTCGCCGCTTGTGTGGATGGTGCTGCGCGGGCTCGTCGGCTTCTGCTTCGCCGGGCTCTACGCCATCGTCGAGGCCTGGATCAACGCCAAGGCGCACGACGGCAACCGCGGCCGCATGCTCGGCCTCTACAACATCGTCAACTTCGCCGGCTCCGCCGCGGGCCAGCAGCTGCTGCGCCTCGACAGCGCGCGCTCCTTCAGCCTGTTCTCCGGCGCCTCCGCCTTCCTCATGTTGGCACTGGTGCCGCTCGCCATGACGCGGGCCGAGGCCCCGCCGCTGCCGGCCAAGGGGCGGCTGCGCATCCTGGAGCTCTTCCGCACGACGCCGATCGGCGCCGTCGGCATCCTGCTCGTCGGCCTTGCCAACGGCAGCTTCTGGTCTCTCGCCCCCGCCTATGTGGAGCGGCTCGACCTCGGCGCCGGCGTGGTCGCCAGCTTCATGACCGCCATGATCCTCGGCTCGGCCACCGCGCCCTATCCCGTCGGCAAGCTGTCCGATATCGTCGATCGGCGCGGCGTCATCCTCGGCGTCTCGGCCGTCGCCTGCGTGGTCGAGGTGGCGCTCGTCATCGTCGGGCGCGGCGAGACGGCGGTGCTCTACGCGCTCGCCTTCGCCCTCGGCCTCACCACCTCCGTCATCTACCCCCTGATCTCGGCCCATGCCAACGACCGTCGCTCGCAGGAGGGGGCCGTGCACCTGTCGAGTACCCTCCTGTTCCTCTATTGCGTCGGCGGCATCGTCGGGCCCATCGTCGCCGCGACGCTGATGACGCTCTTCGGCGACGTCATGCTCTTCGTGCATAACGCCGCCATCCACGCCATGCTCGTCGGCTTCGTCGCCTGGCGCATGATGCAGCGCCCGCCCTCCGATGCGCAGCTCGTGCTGGAAGCGCCACCCGGAACAGCGGCACACCATCCGGTGCCATAGCGATCCTGGATGATCGGAAGGGCGCCCCGGCCAGAGGCCGGGACGTCCCCCCCTCTTTCGCCGATCGGCTCAGGTGGAGAGCAACCGCTGCGCCTCGACATCCGGCGCCGCGGAAGCTGCTTCACGCGGTGCCGGTCGTGCAGGCGCGATGTAATCAGCCAGGAGCTGAGCCCCGCCCGAAGCGATGCCGCTCAGGGAACCTCCGCCCCACAGGAAGGCCGATGTGCGCGCATGCCCGACGGCCCCTGCGTCATCCCCGGCATCCGCAGCCCGCTGCGCATATCCACTCTCGACCGCCGCCGCCAGATTGAGACCCGCGGACAGCAGGGCGAAGGCGTCGCGCGTGAGCAGCAGCCCGCCCCGCAGACCCCGCTGGGACAGGTCCTGCGAAACATCCACGCATGCCTGCGCCGCGCCGGACAACGCATTGACGCCCCAGCCAACCGCATAGGCATAGCCGGCTGCCGAGGACAGCGGCGTATTGCCCAGCAATGTGAAGAGCAGCTTTGCGCGCCCCGCTGTCGTGGCAGCGTAGGTACCCCGACCGGCCAACGCGCCGAGCCGCCCGGAAGCGCCGGCCTCTTCGCTCTGCGGAGCTTCGGGCAGCCGGATGGAACCGCGCCACAGCTCGTTGCTCAGGAAATCGCGACCGAGGCTCACCTGTCCTTCGGCTGACGTCGCCCAGTGAGAGGCGCTCGCGGCCGCCAGTTCGAGCGCTGGTGCCACGACCGGACCGGCATACCCGAGGGCGTCACGGCCGCGCGCAACCGCCCGCCGCATCGGGGCCAGCAAGGTTTCCGCCTGTCTCGCATTCCGATCCGGAGTTGCCGACCGGCGCGCAGACACCGGGCCATTCTGGCCAGCCCGGGCCTCGCGCACGCGCTGCCGGACGACGCTCGGCAAGACCGGCGCGCTGCCGCTCCGCACATGATCCGAGAACTCCGCCACGACATTGCCGAGGCGCTTCGCTGCCGCGGCATCCATGCCAGCAATACGGTTATTCATGTCAGCCAATCCATTCCAATAAACAAAATATATGCACCGCATAATTATCGCTGAACAGCAACACCGGATCATAGTCGCTCAAATCGACACGACAATAACTATCAGAAATATATCGCTTGATGGCGTTGTGCATGAACGCAAGCCAACAAAGCTTCAGGCAGGGATCTCCGCGCGGCAACAGGAGAGCCCAGCCCAGCGCCTTCCCGTTGCGGTCGCCGGGCGAGCGCGGGTGTCGTTCCCCGCAGGTGAAGGCGAATCGAGCTTACGGCTTCCTTTCAGGCCACCGGCGTGCGCATGGTCACGAGTTCCTCCGCCGCCGTCGGGTGGACGGCCATGGTGCGGTCGAAGTCGGCCTTGGTAGCGCCCATGGTGACGGCGATGCCGACGAGCTGGATCATCTCGCCGGCGCCGTCCCCCAGGATATGGACGCCGAGCACGCGGTCGGTATCGCCGTCGACGACGATCTTCATCAGCACCCGGTCCTCGCGCCCCGACAGGGTCGCCTTCATGGCGCGGAAGCTGGACCGGAAGATCCTGACATTGCCATAGCGCTGGCGCGCGTCGGCTTCGCCGAGGCCGACGGTGCCGATCTCGGGCGAGGAGAAGACGGCAGTCGGGATGACGTTGTGGTCCACGCTCGCCGGGCGGTTTCCGAAGACGGTATCGGCGAAGGCATGGCCCTCGCGGATGGCGACGGGGGTGAGATTGACGCGGTCCGTCACGTCGCCGACGGCGTAGATGCTCGGCACGTTGGTCCGCGACATGGCGTCGACCACGATGGCGCCATTGGAGGCGAGCGCCACGCCCGCCTCCTCGAGGCCGAGCTTCTCGGTGTTGGGCACGCGGCCGGTCGCGATCATGACCTGGTCGACGCGCAACTCGCGCCCGTCCGTAAGGGTGATGAGCAGTTCGCCGTCCATCTTCTCGATGCTCGTCAGGCCACATTCGAGGCAGAGCCTGATGCCGCGCTGCGCATAGGCCTCCCCCAGCGCGTCGCGCACATCCTCGTCGAAGCCGCGCAGCAGCTTCTCGCCGCGGTGGATCAGGGTGGTCTCGACACCAAGGCCGGCGAAGATCCCCGCGAATTCGACGGCGATGTAGCCGCCGCCGACGACGGCGATGCGCTCCGGCAGCCGCTCGAGATGGAAGGCCTCGTTGGAGGTGATCGCGTGCTCGATGCCGGGCACCGCAGGCACCTTCACCACCCGCCCGCCGGTGGCGACGAGGATGACGCGGGCGCGGATACGCGCGCCGGTCTTCAGGACGCGCACCGTGTGGGCATCCTCGATCACGGCGCGGCTGTCGACGATGTCGACGCCGGCCTTGGTGAGGTTGGTGCGATAGATGCCCTCGAGCCGGGCGATCTCCGCATCCTTGTTCTTGATCAGGGTCGGCCAGTCGAACGCCGCCTTGGGCACGCTCCAGCCATAGCCGGCCGCGTCCTCGAAATCGCCAGCGAAGCGGCTGGCGTAGACGAGGAGCTTCTTGGGCACGCAGCCGCGGATGACGCAGGTGCCGCCCATCCGGTCTTCCTCGGCGAGCATGACGCGGGCGCCGTGGCCGGCGGCGATGCGCGCGGCGCGCACGCCACCGGAGCCTCCACCGATCACGAAGAGATCGACGTCGAAATCACTCATGATCCACCCCCTTGGAAGGCACCGCCCTGTCCGGACGGCGCCGGAACCAGACGACCGCGGCGCCCACAGCCGCGATCCACCAGCCCTGCCAGGCCCCGTGCCCGACGAGCATGACGCCGGCGGCGGAGGCCACGAGCGCGAGCGAAGCAGCCAGCCGCAGCCCCCGCAAGTGCGCCAGCGCACGCATCATGGTCGCAATCACGAGCGCAGCCAGCACGGCCCCGACGGCGCCGAGCTCGACCCATATCTGCAGGAAGGCGTCGTGCGGATGCCCGATCGCCAGCATCTCGCGCAGGTCTTCCGGCACCTCCTGCGCGACCGGATCATCGGCAAGGCGCGGGCTTGCGCCGAAGCCGGTGCCGAGAAGCGGCCGGTGCCGGACGACCTCCTCGAAGCTGCGCCACAGCGCGATGCGCTCGACAGCGTGGCCGCGCTGCTGCACGAGCGCGACGAAGGAGTCTGGCAGCTGCATCGTGAGCGAGCCCTTGAAGGGGGCAATGATGAGACAGGCCAGGAGCCCGGCTGTGACGAGGGCGAGGGCGACCCGCCGACTGAGGAGCGCGATGGCGAAAGTGCCGATACCGCACAGGGCGCCCATCAGCGCCGCCCCCGATTCGCCGACGACCAGCACGAGGAGCAGGGCGGCCAGAGCGGCGCCTGCCAAAATCCGCCGACTGCCCTCCCACCAGAGGAGGCCGAGCGGCCAGGCGAGCATCAGCAGCGTGATGATGCTGCGGTTGAAGACGAAGCCCCCCGTGGCGCGCAGGCCGAGTTTCTGGCGCACGGCAAGGCCGGTGGCGAGATCGCCGATGACAACTAAGCAGGCCGCGACAAAGGCGGCACCCGCCAGCACCGTGACGATGCCCGGCACGCGGCGCGGCAGGAGGATGGCCGCCACGGTCGCGGCGAAGGCGGGCAGCAGCGCCTCGCCAAAGGTGAAGAGCGAGGCGCGGGGAAGGACGCTCCACGCCATGCTCACCGCCGCATAGGCCGCGAAGGCGGAGACGACGAGGAGCGCCGGCGCACGCGCGATCGCGCGTGAGGCGAGGAAAAGGCGCATCCGGCCCGGCGGCTCCACGAGCGCCGCGAGAATCGCGAGCGCCGCCGCCACGCCGACCACGAGCGGCGAGGAGCGATTGGCGAGCGCCATCGCCAGCGGCAGCAGCGCCAGCGTGACGAGGGACGCCAGCTCCAGCCGGCGGGCATGAACGGAGGGCGCGGCGCGGAGAGCGGGCATGGCGAGAGGCAAGAAGGGCACTCGCTGGATTCGAAGATGCGACGGTCCGGCTTTAGAAGAAGCCCTGCCAAAGGGAAAGCCGCAAAGGCCCGCGACGGAGCTATTGTTCCGATATAATGTGACGCGATGTTCGCTTGATGGGGGAAGAAGCCGCCGATACCGTCTGCGTCCGATCAGCAAGAACAGATCGTAAAATGGGAGGAACCACATGTTCCATTCGTACAAGATGGTTACCGGCGCCGTCGCCGCGCTCCTCGTGGCCGCGGGCCTGTCCACGGGCGCACTCGGCCAGAGTCTCGAGTTGAAGATCATGGCCCCGGCCGCACCGGGCGGCGGTTGGGATCAGACGGCGCGCGCCATGCAGGCGGCCCTGACCGAAAGCGGCGCGGTCAAGAGCGCGCAGGTGGTCAACGTACCGGGCGCCGGCGGCACCGTCGGGCTCGCTCAATTCGTGAATGCGAAGGGCGACGGGTCGCAGCTCATGGTCAACGGCTTCGTCATGGTGGGCGCCATTCTCACCAACAAGGCGCCCGTGACCCTCGCGCAGACGACGCCAATCGCGCGGCTCACCGCCGAGAACCAGGCGATCGTCGTGCCGGCCAATTCGCCGATCAAGAACGCGAAGGACCTCGCCGAGGCACTGAAGGCCGATCCCGCCAAGGTGACCTGGGCCGGCGGCTCGGCGGGCGGCACCGACCACATCATGGTCGGTCTCTTCGCCAAGGCGGTCGGCGTCGATCCGACCAAGATCAACTACGTGCCCTTCTCCGGCGGCGGCGAGGCGCTGGCGGCGATCCTCGGCGGCAAGGTGACGGCAGGCGTCTCCGGCTACGGCGAATTCGAGGGCCAGATCAAGGCCGGCAAGCTGCGCCTCATCGGCATTGCCGCCGAAAAGCCCGTGCCCGGTCTCGATGCGCCGACCCTGAAGGATCAGGGCATCGACCTCGCCATCGTCAACTGGCGCTCGGTCGTGGCGCCTCCCGGCCTCGACGAGGCCCAGACGAAGACGCTACTCGCGGCCATCGACAAGATGGTCAAGTCGAAGCAGTGGCAGGAGACTCTGAAGGCCAAGAATTGGGACGACGCCTATCTCTCGGGTGAGGCCTTCGCGACGTTCCTCCAGAACGAGCAGGTGCGCGTCGCCGAGGTGCTGCAGTCGATCGGTCTCGTCAAGTAGAGAGACCGACCGCCAATGGCAGAGCGGCGGAGAAAGGTCTTCTCCGCTGCCTCGCCGCATCGGAGGCCATCCGGGGAAGGGCATGACGCAACAAAAAGAGGACCGCAGGATCGCACCTGTCGGCTTCGTCATCGCGGCAGGACTTCTGGTCCTTGCGGCTTTCGTCGCCAAGGACGCCGTCGGTATGGGGGCGGTATCGAGCTATGCCGGCATCGGCCCGAGCGCGGCTTCATGGGCCGTGGCGGCCGGCCTCGGCCTGCTCGCTGCCGGCACCCTCGTCAGCACCCTGCGCGGCGAGGTCCCCACGCCGGAGCCGAGTGATCGCGCCGCCGTCCTCACCATCGTTGCCGGCATCGCCGCCATGATCGCGACCATCAGCGCCGGCGGCGGCTTCATTCCCGCCATGGCGCTGCTCTTCGGTCTGACGGCGCGCGGCTTCGGCCGGCGGGCGCTCGCCACCGATCTCGGCATCGGCGTCGTGCTCGGCCTGATCGTCTATCTCGGCTTCACAAAGCTGCTCGCCCTGTCGCTGCCGCAGGGGCCGATCGAGCGGCTCTTCTGAAAGGCCCCTCCGGTGCTCGATTCCGTCTTCGCGCTGGCGCAGGGCTTTTCCGTCGCCTTGGAGCCGACGAAGCTGCTCTTTGCCCTCATTGGCGTTTTCCTCGGCACCGCGGTGGGCGTACTGCCGGGGATCGGCCCGGCACTCACCGTGGCGCTGCTCCTGCCCGTCACCTTCAAGCTCGACCCGACGGGCTCGCTCATCATGTTCGCGGGCATCTATTACGGCGGCATGTATGGCGGTTCGACCACGTCGATCCTCATCAATACGCCCGGCGAGAGCGCCTCGATGATCACGGCGCTCGAGGGCAACAAGATGGCCAAGGCCGGCCGCGGCGGACCGGCGCTCGCCACCTCTGCCGTCGGCTCCTTCGTCGCCGGACTCATCGCTACCATCGGTCTTGCGCTGTTCGCCCCCTGGCTGGTCGAAATCGCCATCCAGTTCGGACCGGCCGACTATTTCGCCCTGATGATCGTGGCCTTCGTCACTGTGTCGGCAACCTTCGGCGATTCGCCGCTGCGCGGCCTCACCAGCCTCTTCATCGGCCTCATGCTCGGTCTCGTCGGCATCGATGCGCTGAGCGGCCAGGCGCGGCTGACCTTCGGCGTGCCGGAGTTGCTCGACGGCGTCGAGGTGACGACGCTCGCCGTCGGGCTCTTCGCCGTGGGCGAAGCACTCTTCGTCGCCTCACGCATGAAGCACGCGCCCGAGACGATCGAGCCGGTGCGCGGCTCCCTGTGGATGACGCGGGAGGATTGGAAGCGCTCGTGGAAGCCGTGGCTACGCGGCACGGCGCTCGGCTTTCCCATCGGCTCGCTGCCTGCCGGCGGCGCCGAGATACCGACCTTCCTCTCCTATACCATCGAGAAGAGGCTGACCAAGCATCCGGAGGAATTCGGCAAGGGCGCCATCGAGGGTGTCGCCGGCCCGGAAGCGGCGAACAATGCCTCTGCGGCCGGCACCCTGATGCCGCTGCTCACGCTCGGCCTGCCAACCTCGGCAACGGCGGCGATCCTGCTCGCAGGCTTCCAGCAATACGGCCTCAATCCCGGCCCGCTGCTGTTTGCCGAACGGCCGGACCTCGTCTGGGGCCTCATCGCCAGCCTTTTCATTGCCAATGCGATGCTGGTGATCCTCAACCTGCCG
Organism: Chelatococcus sambhunathii; assembly: GCF_001418005.1. Lineage (GTDB taxonomy): Bacteria > Pseudomonadota > Alphaproteobacteria > Rhizobiales > Beijerinckiaceae > Chelatococcus_A > Chelatococcus_A sambhunathii. Next base: position 36,040 of record NZ_LIOL01000004.1, read on the forward strand.
CTCATCGGCCTGTGGGTGCGGCTGCTCGCCATTCCGCAGCCCTGGCTCTATGCCGGTATCCTCGTCTTCGCCGCCATGGGGACGATTGCCGCCAACCCCTCGCCCGTCGAACTCGTCATGCTCGCGGTCTTCGGCCTCCTCGGCTTCGTCATGCGACGCTACGACTATCCGATCGCGCCGATGGTCGTCGGCCTCATCCTTGGGCCGATGGCGGAGACGCAGTTGCGGCGCGCGCTGCAGATCAGCCTGGGCGACCCGATGGCGCTCATCGAGAGCCCCCTCGCGGCCACGCTGCTCGCCATCGCGGCACTGGCGCTGGTAGCGCCCCTCCTGTTCCGGGGCCTGTCGCGCTTCAAGGCCGACGAAGACTGACGACGCCGAAGGCGGCCACGAAAAAACCGGCGACTGCGGCGCCGCCGGTTTCCTTCGCGCTGGCGCGTGGACACTTCAGAGCTGGTGGCCGCGCTTGGCCATCTCGGCCCGCACCTGAGTCATCGCCTCCTCGAAGACGCGCCCGGTCCAGTCCTGCATGGCGACATAGAGGTCGTCGAGCACGGCGGGCTGCGCCGCGACATAGGCCTTGCCGGCATCGGAACTGAAGAAGGCGGCGGCAGCCTTGAGATCGGTCTCCTTCATGCGGCTGGCGAGGATCTTGGCCGCCGTCTCCACCAGATCGGCCTTCTTGCTCTCGATGGTGGGCTGCAGCTGCGCCAGCACCTCGTCGAGGTCCTTGGTGATCTCGGGGCGGGTGACATAGCTTTGCTTGATGCGCTGGGCGAAGGTTGGCACGAGCGCCTCGAAGGAACGGTCCATGCCCGAGCCGGTCACGATCTGGCGCGCGGCCTCGACCTTGGCCGGCGTGATACTGCCCGTGTCCTGGGCAAAGACCGGACCGGCGAGGGCGAAGGCGACGGCGGCGGCGGCCGCGACGTGAGTGGCTGTACGCTTCATTGATCGGTATCTCCCTGGCGCCTCGCGCGTCATGCGCATGTCGAGCGGATCGCTGCGATCAGAACGATGGAACTGCGCTCGAAGTCAATATCTTGCCGGGCCTCAGCCAAGCTCGCCAAGTTCCACGAGCCCCGCCTCCGTGGCGATAACGGCGCCGGATGCAAGGCCGAGGAAGAGCCCATGCTCGACGACGCCGGGGATGGCGACAAGGTCGCTGGCGAGCGCCTCCGGCTCCTCGATGCGCTGAAGCGCGGCATCGAGGATGAAATGGCCGCCATCGGTGACGAAGGGGTTGCCGTCGCCCCCCCGCCGCAGGGTCAGCGGGGCCGAGGGCCAGCGCCGCGCGAGAACCTGGGCGATGGCCTCCTGCGTCGCGCGCAGCCCGAAGGGGTTGACCTCGATGGGCAGCGGAAAGCGCCCAAGGACGTCCACATGCTTGGAGCCGTCGGCAATGACGACCATGCGCCGGCTGGCGGCTGCAACGATCTTCTCGCGCAGGAGCGCGCCGCCACCACCCTTGATGAGGCGCAGGCTGTCGTCGAGTTCGTCGGCGCCGTCGACCGTGAGGTCGAGGGCTGGCGTCTCGTCGAGCGTCGTGAGGGGAATGCCTTCCGCCTCGGCCTGCAGGCGCGTCGCCTCCGAAGTCGGCACGCAGACGACCTTGAGCCCGGCCCGCACCTTCTCGCCGAGGATGGCAACGAAATGGCGGGCGGTCGAGCCCGTGCCAAGGCCAAGGCGCATGCCGTCCCGCACCAGCTCTGCCGCCCGCGCCGCCGCGGCGCGCTTCATCTCTTCGGCATTCATCCCAAACAATCCGCCCCGAATCCGCCAGCCGGTGCGCCGCATGCCCGATCGGCCGCCGCCCGTGCCGGTCCGCTTGTCCTGAGCCGCTTTACCATGCGCTTCGGGCAGCGGAAAGGCAGGGCAGATCAGCGGGCACCGGAGCCGCGCTGGCCGCTGTCGCCCGCGGCCGGCTGCTCGCCGCCCTCCCCGCCGGCCGGCGCGGCGCTGGTGGCCTGCGGCGTGCACACGACCTGATCGTTGAAGACGTAGCAGACGCTCATCTCCCCGCTACGGTAATTGACGCGGAAGACGCCCGCCTCCTTCTGGTGATGCGAGGCGACGAGACCATATTCCCCGGGTTTCTGCGGTCCGGCCCCCTCGCCCGCGGGATAGCAGAAGGTGACGCCGATGGTGCCTTCCTTGAGGCCGTACTGGCAGGCGCCGACCTCGCCCGTGACCCGATCGATGCGGTAGATGCGGTTGAGGTCTGTCTGCGGGGCGGCCTTGAACTCGAACTGGTTGGCCTGCGCGGGCAGGACGAGGGCGACAAGCAGGGCAGCGGCGGCGGGCAACTTCACGATGGGCGACATGACAACTCCGATGCGGGCGAATCGCGTCGGCATTCTACCATCGCGCCGCCGGCGAGAACGGGGCGACCTGTGGCCCGACGGCTTGCCGGGCTTGCCCGCGCCGGCGGCATCGGCTAGCGCTCTGCCATGTCCGACACCATCGCGACCATCGTCTTCGACCTCGACGGCACCCTGGCCGACACCGCGCCCGACCTCATCGCGACGCTGAACCTGATCCTCGCCGAGGAAGGTCTCGAGCAACTGCCGCTCAGCGAGGCGCGCGACCTCATCGGTGCCGGCGCCCGGGCACTGCTCGAACGGGGCATCGCGGCGAACGGCCGCAGCGTCGCGCCCGCGCATCTCGACCTGCTCTTCGAGCGCTTCCTCTCGATCTATGCGGGACGCATCGCGGTCGAGACGCGGCTCTTTCCTGGTGTTGCGGCCGCCCTCGAGCGATTCCGTGCCGCCGGCTGGCGGCTCGCGGTCTGCACCAACAAGTTCGAGCACCATTCGGTGATGCTGCTCAAGGCGCTCGGCATTGCCGGGCATTTCCATGCCATCTGCGGGCGTGACACCTTCCCGTTCTCGAAGCCCGACCCGCGCCACCTGACGATGACGGTCGCGGCCGCCGGCGGCGTGCCGGAGGCGGCCCTGATGGTCGGCGATTCGCAGACCGACATCGCGACCGCCAGGGCCGCCGGTATCCCGGTCATCGCCGTGCCGTTCGGCTACACCATGACGCCGGTGAGCGAGCTTGGCCCCGACATCATCATCGAGCATTTCGACGCTCTGTGGGATGCCGCGGCGGCGTTATACCGCCGCAGTTCCCTCGCCGATTCCTGAAGCCTTCAGCCCTCGACGAGCCGGCGCAACTTGCGCATCTGCGTGTCCTGCTGCTCGTGATAGTCGAGCGTGCCGGCGAAATGCCCCTGCCGATCCATGAGATAGACCGAGGCTGTGTGATTGACCGTGTAGCCATCCCCCTCGGTCGGTACGCGCTGATAGGTGGCGCGATAGGCCTTCACCACCGCGTCAATCTCCTCCTGGGTGCCGGTGAGGCCGATGATGCGGGGGTCGAACGACTCGAGGTAGGTCGCCATCAGCTCACGCGTATCGCGCTCGGGATCAACCGAGATAAACAGCACGGTGAGCTTGTCCCCGTCCGGGCCAAGCGCCTTCAGATTCTCCGACATCTCGAAGAGTGTCGTCGGGCACACGTCCGGGCAATGGGTGAAGCCGAAGAAAACGGCGAAGGGGCGCCCGGCGAGATCGGCCGACGACAGCTTCTTGCCGTCGTGCGTCGTCAGGGTGAACGGTCCGCCGATATTGGCGACGCCGCTCGTCCGGACACCCCCCTGGGGCGCCACGAGACGGTCGCCGACGATCCACAGGGCGCCCGCGACCAGCGCGATAACGGCGACGAGGCTCCACAGGATGATGCGCAAACGACTCATGGCGCTGCTCCTCAATGGGTGGTGTGGCTCTTGTGCGCGTCGGTCTTGCCGTCGCCGCGGGCGCCGATGCCCTCCACCTTGAACTCGACCGCGACCTTGCCGGCCTTCTCGAAGACGAGCTCGCCCTTGAAGGCCTCGCCCTCCCTCAGCTGCCGCTGCAAGGGCATGAACATGAGATGGTAGCCGCCGGGCGCGAGCTTCACCGTCTCGCCAGCCTTGATAACGAGCCCTTCGGGGAGCGGGCTCATCTTCATGACGTCGCCTTCCATCTTCATCTCATGGATCTCGCCGCGCGGGGAGATCTCGGCGCTGACGGCGACGAGCCGGTCGTCCGTCTCGCCGGTGTTCTCGATAGTCATGAAGCCGCCGGCGACCGGGGCATTGGCCGGCGTCGCGCGCGACCAGGGATGGCCGATCTTGAGGGCACCGGCCTTGTAGCCGTGCGCCGAGGCGGGGCTGACCAGCGCCGCGAGGCCGACAGCGAGGACCGCCGCACCGACGAGGAAGCGGCGACGGGATGGGGTGCGATGCGCGGCGAGGCCGGCGCGGGAAAGCGATGTCATGAACCTGATCTCCGATGGCGGCGGGCGGGCGACGGATCCCATGTCCGTCAATGGCTCCCACGGACGCCGTGAATGCCTGAAAGCGCTTGATCGGGATCAGATCAACGGCGGCGCACGCGGCGCCGGCTTGAGGCGGGAGAGGTCCCGCCGCGACAGGGGCTCGCCCGCAAGGGGGACCGGTCCGTCGGGAAAGGCGCGTGCGACGGGCGCCGCAGAGGGCACGGCCGCCGGCAGGAGCGCCGGCGAAGGCGTGAGCTGGCCACAGGCCAGGATACAGCGCAGGTCGTGGTGCCCGCCGGGCGCCTCGTCCCCGCTCGCGTGATCGCCGCCCCCCGGCATGCACCAGGCGAGTTCGAGGGGCACGCCGGAACGATCCGCCGCCGCGGCGGGCGTGATGCCCACCGCCCCCGCAAGCAGGGCCTGCAGGGCGAGCGCATAGGCGAGCGCCAGAACAGCGAGGAGGCGCGGCAGCCGCATTCATCCCTCTCGATCGCACATGACACGAGCAGTAGCGCGGCCTTTGCACAGGGGCAACGCGACATTGTGCGCTTCCTCGCTTGACGCCGGCGCGCGGTGCTCATAGAAGGCGCCCTACGAGCCCTGCGGCGGCAGGCGATGCTATGGCTCGGGCGTGTAGCTCAGCGGGAGAGCACTCCCTTCACACGGGAGGGGTCACAGGTTCAATCCCTGTCACGCCCACCATCATTTTCCGCAGAAAAATCGATACGTTAGCGCCGTTCCTGACGCTTGGGCCACTGCCCGACATACACGGTTTGCGCACTTTTTTGCGCACCCATGCGTCGATTGACGCCCACCGTTCGGGGCGATCATCACCGGGATGGAGCCATGGCCGGCGTTGAGCGCCGCGCCTGCACGCCCTTGGCATGACAGGCCTGACCGGGCTTGCCCCGGCCAACGACTGCTTGCAGTTGCCGAACTTCGCGGCGTGGATGCCCGCGACGAGCGCGGGCCTGACGGCGGTGGCGTATACAGGCCGGTCGGTCAGGCACGCGCCGACGGCGCGCTCCCTCTCCTCTTCCGTCAACGCACCTTGTTCGCGCGCAGCCAGGCGGCGATGCGGCGCGCATCGCCCGAGCGGGCCTCGAGGCGCCGGCCCGCAGCCACGGCGCGGGGCGTGGCGCCGACGGGCGCGGATGACGCCTCCGCCTCGCCTTCGCCATCGGCCGCTCGTCGTGCCGTGACCGCGGCGGCGAGCAGCCTGCCGGCGACCGCCGATGCCTCCTCCGCCACCTCGAGCGCGGCCTGCCAGCCGTCTCCTGCCTGATCCGCGCGCTGCGGCACGCCCAGCGGCCAGGCCGCCCTTTCCATGCGGGCCGCCAGCGCGGCGAGACGGCGCGCCGCCTCCGCCGTGCCGCGCCCCAGCCCGCCCGTCTCGGCGCAGACGAGAGCGCTGTCGAGGCCCACGACGGCGAGATTGGTCGCAAGCGTGCGAATGCGCGCTCCGGCCGCATCGGCCTGCGCGCCATGCATTGAATTCGCCGAATCCGCCATGACGTCTGACCCCATTTTAATCACATACGACTAAAATACGGCATCGAGTGTTGAGTATTCATTTACGCCATGCCAGCAACCCGAAGCCACCGGTGTGGCAAGGCCGCCACGCGGCGGGCTGATCACGATGTTTTGGCCGCAGGAGCGCCACACTGTCGTTGCGCGAAGGCCGAGGTTTGGACACATTGGCCAAACGAGGCGGAACCTTCGACAGCCTTTTGCCATTCTTAAGATCATCCCGCACCCACCCATCGAGGCAACCGATGCGCGGCATTCTCATTGCCATAACCGGTCTCGTGGCGCTCGCGGCCACCCCGGCCGGCGCCTATCAGATAGACCCGCTCACACGTCAGCCGCTCTACGAGGCTGAGCAGTATCAGCCCCAGGCGAGCGGCATTACGCGCGAGACGGTGGCCTACAATGGCCGCCACGCCCCCGGCACCATCGTGGTTTCCACGTCGGAGCGGCGGCTCTATTACGTGCTCGGCAACGGTCGCGCCATTCGCTACGGTATCGGCGTCGGCCGCCCCGGCTTCACCTGGGGCGGCGTGAAGACCGTATCGATGAAGCGCGAGTGGCCCGACTGGCGCCCGCCGCCGCAGATGCTGAAGCGCCGGCCCGACCTGCCGCGCTACATGCCCGGCGGCCCGGACAACCCGCTCGGCGCGCGCGCCCTCTATCTCGGCTCCTCGCTCTATCGCATCCACGGCTCCAACGAGCCCGACACCATCGGCCAGGCGGTGTCCTCCGGCTGCATCCGCATGATGAACGAGGATGTGGTCGACCTCTACGACCGCGTGCGCGTCGGCACAAAGGTTGTGGTGATGCGCTGAGCCGCTGGCTCACTGCCGTTTGTGACGAAGCCGGCCGCCGCGCGACCGGCTTTCGTCCATGAGGCATTCACAGACGGGCGTGCCATAGTCTCCTCCCCTCATCGTCTCCTCACCGGCTCCCGCGACAACCCCTTCTCCTCGAGCTCCGCAAGATAGGCCTGCCACTTCGCCTCGAAGTCGTTGCCCAGTTCGTAGAGGTAGTCCCAGGTATAAATGCCCGTGTCGTGCAGGTCGTCGAAGACGAGCTTGACGGCGTAGCGGCCCACGGGCTCGACGCCGATGATCTCGACGTTCTTCTTACCCGACACCGTCTTGCGGTCGCCCGGCCCGTGGCCGCGCACCTCGGCGGAGGGGCTCGACACGCGCAGGTATTCGGCTGCGAGCGCGAACTGACGCCCGTCCTCAAAGGTGACGAGGAGTTGGCGGCGATCCTTCGCCAGGCGGACCTCGCTCGGCCAGTGGATGCTTTCCATGGATCGGGTGCTCCCACGCGCGGGACCGTGATCGGGCTTCATGCGAGATGCGCCGATCCGGGATTGATGCCTTGGCGATGACACTTAAATTGGTACGGTAAAAGACGCCAGAGCGGCAGCGCCGCTGGAGGGAGGGACCGGCATTGGCCGACACGACCGTTTTCGACCGGGGCGAAGCCCGGCCGACCTTGCCGCTCGTCGACCCGTTCGCGCGCGCCATCACCTATCTGCGCGTATCGGTGACGGACCGCTGCGACCTGCGCTGCGTCTATTGCATGGCCGAGGACATGCACTTCCTGCCGAAGCGCGACCTGCTGACGCTGGAGGAGCTGGACCGGCTGTGCAGCGTCTTCATCCGCCGCGGCGTGCGCAAGCTGCGCATCACGGGCGGCGAGCCGCTGGTGCGGCGCGACATCATGCGCCTGTTCGGCTCCCTTTCGCGCCATCTCGACAGCGGCGCGCTGGAGGAGCTGACGCTGACCACCAACGGCACGCAGCTCGCCCGCCACGCGCGCGACCTCGCCGCCTGCGGCATCCGGCGCATCAACGTCTCGCTCGACACGCTGTCGCCCGCCACCTTCCGCACGCTGACGCGCTGGGGCGACCTCGACAAGGTGCTCGCCGGCATCGATGCGGCGCAGGAGGCGGGTCTCGCCGTCAAGATCAACGCCGTGGCGCTCAAGGGCGTCAACGAGAACGAGATCCCCGCGCTGATGGAATGGGCGCACGGGCGCGGCATGGACCTCACGCTCATCGAGGTGATGCCGCTCGGAGAGATCGAGCCGGCGCGGGTCGACCAGTTCCTGCCGCTCTCCCTCGTCAAGGCGCGGCTCACGGAGCGCTACACGCTCGACGAGCTCGACTATCGCACCGGCGGCCCCGCGCGCTACGTCCGCGTGCGGGAGACGGGCGGGCGCCTCGGCTTCATCACGCCGATGACCCATAACTTCTGCGAGAGCTGCAACCGCGTGCGCCTGACCTGCACGGGCACGCTCTACATGTGCCTCGGCCAGGAGGACGCGGCGGACCTGCGCGCGCCGCTGCGCGCCTCGATGAGCGACGGGCCGGTGGAAGAGGCCATCGAGCGCGCCATCGCCCGCAAGCCGCGCGGCCACGACTTCGTCATCGACCGGCGCCGCCGCCAGCCCGCCGTCGGCCGGCACATGAGCGTCACCGGCGGTTGACGCACAGTCCCTTCTTCGCGATCTATCCCCGAGCTGCCGATCTGCGGCGGCCATCTGATTTGCGGAGGCGCCCATGGGTGCGGGTGAGCGTTACGACGTCATCGTCGTCGGCATGGGCGGCATGGGCAGCGCCGCGGCATATCATCTCGCGCGGCGCGGCAAGCGCGTGCTCGGGCTCGAGCGCTTCGACATCGGCCATGGCATGGGCTCGTCGCACGGCGTCAACCGCATCATCCGCCTCGCCTATTTCGAGCATCCCGACTACGTGCCGCTGCTGCGCCACGCCTATCGCCTGTGGCGCGAGACGGAACAGGCACACGGCGAGCAGTTGCTTTTCATCACGGGTTCCATCGACGCCGGGCCGCGCGGCAGCCGCGTGGCGGCGGGCTCGCTCGCCTCGTGCATCGAGCACGGGCTCGACCATGAGGAGCTGACGGCGCGGGAGCTCGCCGAGCGCTTTCCCGGCTGGCAGCTGCCGGAAGGCTATGCCGCCGTCTACCAGCCGGAAGGCGGCTTCGTCGCCAGCGAGCGCGCCATCCTCGCCCATGTCTGGCTGGCGCTGCGCCATGGTGCCGAGATCCGGGGGCGCGAGCCGGTACTCGACTGGTCGTCTGGCGGCGAAGGCGTCTCGGTGCGCACGCCGCAGGGCACCTATCACGCCGAGCGGCTCGTCATGTCCGCCGGCGCCTGGATGGGCGAGATGGTGCCGGCGCTCGCCGGCAAGGCCGTGCCGGAGCGGCAGGTGATCGGCTGGTTCTGGCCGAAGGACCCCGCCTTGTTCGCGCTCGACCGTTTCCCCGTCGGAAATCTCCTCACTGAGCACGGGCACTTCTACGTCTTCCCGCAATGGGGCATGCCCGGCTTCAAGATCGGCCTCTACCACCATCTCAACGAGACGGGGACGGCGGACGACCTGCCGCGCGAGGCCAACGCGCGCGACGAGGAGGCGCTGCGCGCCGGCATCCGCCACTATTTCCCGGCCGCGGACGGGCCGGTGATGTCGCTGCGCGGCTGCCTCTTCACCAACACGCCGGACGAGCATTTCGTCATCGACACGCTGCCGGACAACCCGCGCGTCATCGTGGCCTCCCCCTGCTCCGGCCACGGCTTCAAATTCGCCAGCGCGATCGGAGACATTCTCGCAGATCTGGCCAGCGGTGCACGCCCTGCATTCGATCTCGGCCTGTTCAAGCTCGACCGGCTGGGCAAAGCGGCGTAATCATCGGCTGTTTCGTCCGAGGAGTTCATCTTGGCCACGGCTGCCGACAACCGGCGCGGCATCGTTGCGATGCTGGGCGCCATGGCGCTCTTCTGCGGCAACGACACGCTGGTGAAGCTTGCCACGGGTGCGTATCCCGCAAGCCAGATCCTTGCCGTGCGCGGCCTATTCGCCGTCATCGCAGCGACGGTGCTCGCCTTCGCCCTCGGCCAGGTCGGCAGCTGGCGCGGCCTGCGCAATCCCATGCTCCTCCTGCGCGCCTTCCTCGAGGCGGCGGTCGCCTTTACCTTCATCACCGCGCTCGCCCACATCCCGCTCGGCAACATCACCGCCATCCTGCAGGCGACGCCGATCCTCATGACCATGATCGCCGCCGTCGTCGGCCTCGAAACCGTCGGCTGGCGGCGGTGGTGCGCCGTCTTCGTGGGGTTCTGCGGCGTGGTGCTCATCGTCAAGCCGGACATGGGCGGCTTCGACGCCTGGGCGCTCGTCGCGCTCGGCGCTGCGGCGCTCGCCGCCACGCGCGACCTCGTCACCCGCCAGATCCGGGCAGAAGTCTCGACCGGCCTCGTCACCATCGCCAGCGCCGCCGCCGTGCCGCTCGTCGGCCTCGCCCTGTCGCCGACCCAGGAGTGGCAGCCGATCGACGCCCGGGCCACGGGCTTCCTCGCCGGGGCGGCCGTGCTCGTCTCGCTGGGCAACTATTGCCTCATCGTCGCCTGCCGCGGCACGGACGTGTCGCTCGTCTCGTCCTTCCGCTACAGCGTGGTCGTCTGGGCCGTCATGCTTGGCTTCCTCGTCTGGGGCGAGTTGCCCGACACGCTCGCCATGGCTGGCACCGGCCTCATCGTCGCTGCCGGCGTCTACACCATCCATCGTGAGCGCGTGCGCATGCGTGAGGCCCGCGCCACGGCCGCGGCGCCGCAGCCGCAGGCCAAGCCCGTGCCGGCGGCGCAGCCGTGAACCGGCCCTTTCCGCCCCAGGCGGTCACGGCGCCGCCGCGGCCGAGCCTTGCCGTCCTCGTGGCGGTCTCGGCCCTGCAGCCATTCGCGCTCAATGTGCTCGCGCCGGCAACACCGGCGCTGGCGCGCACCTTTGCGACAGACTACGCCACTATCCAGCTCACCCTCGGGCTCTATCTGCTCGCCGTCGCCGTCACGCAGGTGGTGATCGGCCCGATCTCCGACCGGTTCGGCCGTCGGCCCTGCGTCATCGGCGGTGTCGCGCTGTTCACCATCGGCTCCTTCGCCGGAGCCTTTGCGTTCGACACCGTGACGCTGCTCGCCGCCCGCGTCGTACAGGCGGCAGGCGGAGGCACCGCCTTCGCCCTGGCGCGCGCCATCGTGCGCGACACGTCGGAAAGGGACGAGGCGGCGAGCCGCATCGGCTATCTCACCATGGTCATGGTGGTGGCGCCGATGGTGGCGCCCTTCGTCGGCGGCGTCATCGATTCCCACCTCGGCTGGCGCGCCATCTTCGGCGTGAAGACGCTCTTCGGCGTGGCGGTGCTCGCCTATGCCTTTGCCGTACTCGGCGAGACGGCGCCGAAGACGCATCTCACCAGCGTCGGCGACATGCTGCGCGCCTTCCCGCTCCTGCTCGGCGACCGGGGCTTTCTCGGATATGCGCTCGCCATGTCCTTCACGAGCGCGGCCTTCTTCGCCTTCATCGCCGGCGCGCCCTTCGTCGTGGTGGAGAGCATGGGGCGTTCGGCGGATGTCTATGGCGCCTTCTTCGCGCTGACGGCGCTCGGCTACATGGTCGGCAACTTCGTGTCCGGCCGCTATGCCCTGCGCATGGGCACCGATCTCATGGTAACGATCGGCACCGTGCTCTCGCTCGCCGCCATAGGCGCCGAGGTCGTGCTCATCGCCATGATGCCGTGGACGCCGGTGACGCTGTTCCTGCCGCTCGTCGTCAATGCGGTGGGCAACGGCCTCACCATGCCCGGCGCGACCGCCGGGGCGCTGTCAGCCCGGCCGGAGGCGGCGGGCACGGCCGCGGGCGTCGCCGGCGCGCTGCAGCTCGGGCTCGGCGCGCTCGTCTCCTTCATCACGGGGGCGGCAGTGGTCGCGGCGCCGACGGCGCTCATCGCCGTGATGGCAATCTGCATCGTCGCAAGCTTTGCCGCCCATCGCTACGGCCGCTCCGGACGCAGCCGCTAGAGCCTGTGCCTTAATGTTTGAAGACGGATTGACCGATCAGGTTGGAACACCCTGAAGACATCCGGCTCCAGGATTCAGACCAGCATCCGACAAGCCCGCCATCCGTGCGGAAAGGCGCGAGCGCCCTGCTTGTATGCGACTGAACGATGCGCTACCACCCGTGCCGGGCGGTGGGCGTCAGACCCATCAATGGCCGCCCTCCAGGGGAAAAACCTCCAGACGAGAGGTAGCGGACGGTCCGGGAAGGGAGTCTACGTGTCGATTCTGCTTGCGATTTCAAGGGCCATTGACGCGATCAATGCGCGCATCGGCCGCTGGGTTGCCTGGTTGATCGTGGTCGCGATCGCCATTTCAGCCGTCAATGCCATCATCCGCAAGGCGTTCGACATGTCGTCGAATGCCTGGCTGGAGCTGCAGTGGGTCTTGTTCGGCGCCGTGTTCCTCGTGTGTGCGCCGTGGACGCTGATCGTCAACGAGCACATCCGCATCGACGTGGTGCACGCTCGCCTCTCGCCGCGCGTGCGGAACTGGATCGAGATCTTCGGCACGGTCTTCTTCCTCATGCCGCTGTGCGTCGTGATGCTGCTGACCTCGATCCCCTTCGCCGAGCGGTCCTATGCCATCAACGAGCAATCGCTCAACGCAGGCGGCCTGCCGCAATGGCCGGCGAAGATGCTGGTGCCGCTCGGCTTTGCCCTGCTGCTGGTGCAGGCTGTTTCGGAGCTCATCAAGCGCATCGCGGTGCTGCGCGGCGACATCGACGATCCCCACGCCGACGCTGAACTTCCGCCAGAGGTGGCCGAAGCGGAGCAGATGATCCACAACCTCGGGCCCGACGCCGGCTCTGGCCGGCCCTGACAATCCGCGAACGCTTCAGGAGCCTCTCCATGGTGGAGTTCTTCATCCACAACATGGCGCCGATCATGTTCGCGGCGCTCGTCATCTTCCTGCTTCTCGGCTATCCGGTGGCCTTCGCGCTGGCAGCCAATGGCCTCATCTTCGGCCTCATCGGCATCGAACTCGGCCTGTTCGTGCCCGACTTCCTGCAGGCCCTGCCGGAGCGCGTCTACGGCACGATGAACAACGATGTGCTGCTGGCCATCCCGTTCTTCACCTTCATGGGACTCATCCTCGAGCGATCGGGCATGGCGGAGGATCTGCTCGATACCATCGGCCAGCTGTTCGGCACGGTGCGGGGCGGCGTCGCCTATGCGGTGGTCTTCGTCGGCGCGCTGCTCGCGGCGACCACGGGCGTCGTGGCCGCCTCTGTCATTTCGATGGGCCTCATCTCGCTGCCGATCATGCTGCGCTACGGCTATGACCGGCGCCTCGCCACCGGGATCATCGCCGCCTCGGGCACGCTGGCGCAGATCATCCCGCCCTCGCTCGTGCTGATCGTCATGGCGGACCAGCTCGGCCGCTCCGTGGGCGACATGTATCAGGGCGCCTTCATCCCGGGTGTCGTCCTGACGCTGCTCTATGCGGGCTACGTCTTCGTGGCCAGCATGGCGAGTCCGAAGATGGCGCCCGGCCTGCCGCCGGAAGCGCAGACGCTCAACGATCCCGACGGCCGCGCGCGGCGCCTGTCGCTGCTCGTCGTGACCGTCATCGCCGGCACGGCCGCCTATCTCGTCATGCAGCGCAGCAACGTGCGCAACCTGGCAGACCTCGTGGTGCTCACCATGACGCTCGCGGTGGCCATCGCCTTCGTGCTCGCGCTCCTCAACAAGCTCCTGCGGCTCAAGCTCTTGTCGCGCATGGCGGAGGAGGTCATCTTCGTCATGGTGCCACCGCTCGCGCTCGTCTTCCTCGTGCTCGGCACGATCTTCATCGGCGTCGCCACGCCGACCGAGGGTGGCGCCATGGGGGCGACCGGGGCGGTGCTGCTGGCGCTGTTCAAGCGCCGGCTGACGTTCGACCTCCTGCGGCAGGCAACGTTCTCGACGGCGAAACTGTCCGCCTTCGTGCTTTTCATCCTTCTCGGCGCGCGCGTCTTCGCGCTGACTTTCTACGGGGTCGACGGGCACAAGTGGGTGGAGGAACTGCTGGTCGCCCTGCCGGGCGGCGAGATCGGCTTCCTGCTCTTCGTCAACTTCCTCGTCTTCGTGCTCGGCTGCTTCCTCGACTTCTTCGAGATCGCCTTCATCATCATCCCGCTCCTCGTGCCGGCGGTGGAGCGGCTGGGGATCGACCTCATCTGGTTCGGCGTGATCCTCGCCATCAATCTGCAGACGAGCTTCCTGACGCCGCCGTTCGGTTTCGCGCTGTTCTACCTGCGCTCGGTGGCGCCGCGGCAGGCCTATCGTGACCGGCTGACCGGCAAGACGACGGCGCCGATCCTGACGAGCCAGATCTACTGGGGCGCCCTGCCCTTCATCCTCATCCAGATCCTCATGGTCGCGATTGTCATGCTCTTCCCCCAGATGGTGCTTCACTACAAGTCGGGCCACGTGGAGCTTGACGAGCAGCAGCTCGAGCAGCAGTTACAGAATCTTGCGCCGGGGCTCGACCAGTTCGCCCCGCCGATGGACCTCGGTCCGCCGAAGTTCGACTGATCGATGAGAGAAAGAAGAAAGGCCCCGGCGATGCCGGGGCCTTTCTTGCTGATGGCCACGGAAGCCTGCGTCACCCACGCGTGCGATTGCGGATCATGAAGTTGTCGTAGGTGTATTCACACACCTGCCACCACAGATATTCGTCGTTACGGAAGCTCTTCATCGAATCGTAGACACGCTTGAACAGCTCGTTCTTGGCGGCAATCTCGTCGAAGATCTCGTTGGTGGCCTTGAGCGAGGCCTCCAGAATCTCCTGCGAGAAGGGGCGCAGCTGCGCGCCGCTGGCCACGAGGCTCTTGAGGGCTGCCGGGTTTCTGGCGTCGTACTTCTCGATCATATCGGCGTTGGTGAAGGCCGCCGCCTGACGCAGGATGGCCTGGTAGTTCTTCGGCAAGCCTTCCCATTTCGCCTTGTTGATGAAGAAGTGAATGGAGGCGCCGCCCTCCCAGAAGCCCGGATAATAATAGTAGGGCGCGACCTTCTGGAAGCCGAGCTTCTCATCGTCATAGGGGCCGGCCCATTCGGCCGCATCGAGGGAGCCCTTCTCGAGCGCCGGGTAGATGTCGCCGCCGGCGATCTGCTGCGGAACGACGCCGAGCTTGGCGAGCACCTGGCCGCCGAGGCCGCCAATGCGCATCTTGAGGCCCTTGAGATCGTCGGTCGTCTTGATCTCCTTGCGGAACCAGCCGCCCATCTGGGCCGTCGTGTTGCCGCCGGGCAGTCCGTAGGTGCCGAACCTGCCGTAGAGCTCGTTGAGCAGCGTCATGCCGTCGGCATGATTGAACCAGGCATTCTGCTGGCGCGTGTTGAGCCCGAAAGGCACGGCCGTGCCGAAGGCGAAGGTCGGATCCTTGCCGATGTAGAAATAGGGCGCCGAGTGGCACATCTCGACCGTACCGTTCTCGACCGCGTCGAGCGCCTGCAGGCCGGGCACGATCTCGCCCGCCGCGAAGACCTGGATCTGGAACTTGCCGTCCGTCGCCTCGGAGACGGCCCTGGCCAGCACCTCGCCGCCGCCGTAGATCGTGTCGAGGGACTTCGGATAGCTCGACGTCAGGCGCCACTTGATCTCGGGCGCCGACTGCGCGATGGCGGGCGCGGCAACCGTGCCGGCGGCAAGGCCGACCCCGGCCGTCCGCAGAAACTGACGACGCTTCATCGTTCGAACTCCTTAGAATCGTGCCTCCCGTCAGGACGGATGCATTGCCGCCCGGCCCCCGCTGGTGCGCTATCTGTGCTGTCCGGCCGGACAAAGAGCAAGGGCGAAACGATGCCTTCCGAAGCTTCCAAACAAAAGGCCCCGCCAAGGCGGGGCCTTCCTTGCCAGGCTTCCGGCGGTACGCATCACCCCCGGGCGCGGGCGCGAATCATGAAGTTGTCGAATGTATATTCGGCCACCTGGAACCAGAGATATTCCTCGTTCCGGAAGGCCATCATGCTGTCGTAGATCTTCTTGAACTCGGCGTTCTTGGCCGATGTCTCGCCGTAGAGCTCGCCGGAGGCCTCGAAACAGGCGTCGAGCACGGGCTGCGGGAAGGGGCGCAACTGGGCGCCGTTCGCCACCAGGCGTTTCAGCGCCGCGGGATTCTTCGCATCGTACTTGGCGAGCATGTCGACATTGGCGATGCCGGCCGCGGCGTTGAACAGGGCCTTGTAGGTGACCGGCAGTTCGTCCCACTTCGCCTTGTTGATCATGAAGTGAAGGGCGGCGCCGCCCTCCCACCAGCCCGGGTAGTAGTAGTACTTGGCGACCTTCTGGAAGCCGAGCTTCTCGTCGTCGTAGGGGCCGACCCATTCGGCAGCATCGATCGTGCCCTTCTCGAGCGCCGGGTAGATGTCGCCGCCGGCGATCTGCTGCGGCACGGCGCCGAGCTTGCTGAGCACCTGGCCGGCGAAGCCACCGATGCGCATCTTGAGGCCCTGGAGATCGTCGGTCGTCTTGATCTCCTTGCGGAACCAGCCGCCCATCTGGCAGCCGGTGTTACCGCCGGGCAGCGCATGGGCATTGTATTTGGCGAAGAACGCATTCAGCAGTTCCATGCCACCGCCGTGGTAGAACCAGGCGTTCTGCTGGCGCGCGTTGAGGCCGAAGGGAATGGCCGTGGCGAATGCGAAGGTCGGGTCCTTGCCGACGTAGTAATAGGGGGCGGTGTGGCACATCTCGACCGTGCCGTTCTGCACCGCGTCGAGCGCCTGCAGGCCGGGCACGATCTCGCCTGCCGAGAACACCTGGATCTGGAACTTGCCGTCGCTCGCCTCGGACACCGCCTTCGCGAAGACCTCGGCCGCGCCGAAGATGGTGTCGAGCGATTTCGGGAAGCTCGAGGTCAGGCGCCACTTGATCTCCGGCATCGACTGCGCGATCGCGGGCCGAGCAAGAGCACCTGCCGCGAGCCCGGCGCTCGCGGCACCCAGAAATTGACGACGCTTCATACATTTCCTCCCAAGGTTGCGCAGTCCCGGAGCGCCCCTCTGTTTTTTCGCGCACCGAAACCATCTGCGACTGAGGCATATTCGCGGCTCAAGCACAACTGGTAAGAAAGTTCAGTGTGGCGAGTTCCCTTCGAGGCCATGGCGCGGGGCGCCGGCAGGAGAGGAATGGAAACAGAACGCAGAAGCGCCCGGCGGACAGCCGCCGGGCGCTTCCATGGCGAGGGCGAACCTCGATAGCGTGCAGCGAACCTCAGCCCCGCGCGCGCGCGCGGATCATGAAGTTGTCGTAGGTGTATTCCGCGACCTGGAACCACAGGTACTCGTCATTGCGGAAGGCGCGCATGTGGTCGTAGATCTTCTTGAAATCGGCGTTCTTGGCCGAGGTTTCCTCGTAGATCTCGTTGGCCGCCTTGTAGCAGGCCTCCATGACCTCCTGCGGGAAGGGCCGAAGCTGGGCGCCGCTCGCCACGAGGCGCTTGACCGCGCCCGGGTTCTTGGCGTCGTAGCTCGCCTGCATGTCGGCATTGGCGCGCGCCGCGGCCGTCGTCAGTACGGAGCGGTAAACCTCCGGCAGTTCGTTCCACTTCGCCTCGTTGAAGAAGAAGTTCAGCGCCGCGCAGCCTTCCCAGAAGCCGGGATAGTAATAGTACTGCGCGACCTTCTGGAAGCCGAGCTTCTCGTCGTCATAGGGGCCGACCCACTCGGCCGCGTCGATCGTGCCCTTCTCCAGCGCCGGATAGATGTCGCCGCCGGCGATCTGCTGCGGCACGGTGCCCAGCTTGGCGAGCACCTGGCCGGCGATGCCGGCGATGCGCATCTTGAGGCCCTTGAGATCGTCGACCGACTTGATCTCCTTGCGGAACCAGCCGCCCATCTGGGTGCCAGTATTGCCGCCCGGCAGCATGTAGACGCCCGACTTCTTGTAGAACTCGTTCAGCACCTCAAGACCGCCGCCATGGAAGAACCAGGCGTTCATCATGCGGGCATTGAGGCCGAAGGGCACGGCGGTGCCGAGCGCGAATGTCGGATCTTTGCCGACATAGTAGTAGGACGCGGAGTGGCACATCTCGACGGTGTTGTTCTGCACGGCGTCGAGCGCCTGCAGGCCCGGCACCAGTTCGCCGGCCGCGAAGACCTGAATCTGGAACTTGCCGTCCGTCGCCTCCGACACAGCCTTGGAAAACAGCTCGGCGGCGCCGAAGATGGTGTCGAGCGACTTCGGGAAGCTCGACGTCAGACGCCATTTCACTTCCGGCATGGACTGGGCGATGGCGGGCATGGCAACCGCGCCGGCGGCGAGGCCCGTGCCTGCCGCGGTCAAAAACTGGCGACGCTTCATTTCCGTTCGTCTCCTCTGAGCTCTCCCGTTTGGCCCTGGCGGTTCGTTGCCGCGCTCCCTCTGTGGCGTGTCACATGAAGCCAGTCCGTGCACCGTTTCAAGACGGAATCTCGCCTGCGGGCTCTGGATTTTTGCGCACGGGGCGGCCGGCTGTCGACCGCCTCATTCGATCACGATACGCGGCGCGGCGCGGCCGGCGGCTCCGTCTGCAAGACCGGCCGCGATCTTTCGGGCGATGTCGAGATAGGCCCGGGCATGTGGACCGTCGGGCTCGCTGACGACCACGGGCAGGCCCGCATCGGACTTCTCGCGGATCGTCATGTGCAGCGGCACCTCGCCGAGGAAGGGCACGCCGAGGCGCTCGGCCTCGTGGCGCGCGCCACCGTGGCCGAAGATATCGGAGGCGTTGCCGCAATGGGGACAGATGAAGGTGCTCATGTTCTCGACGACACCGAGGATGGGCACGTCGACCCGGCGGAACATGGCGACGCCCCGGCGCGCATCGATGAGCGCCAGGTCCTGCGGCGTCGAGACGATGACGGCGCCGGCAAGCGGCACGGCCTGGGCCATGGTGAGCTGAGCATCGCCCGTGCCCGGCGGCATGTCGACGACGAGCACGTCGAGATCGCCCCAGGCCACCTCACGCAGCATCTGCTGGATGGCGGACATCACCATCGGCCCGCGCCAGATCATGGCCGCCTCCTCTTCGACCAGGAAGCCGATGGACATGACCTTGAGACCGTAGCCCTCGAGCGGCTTCAGCGTGCGGCCGGAGACGACCTGCGGTCGCCCCTTGAGGGCGAAGAGACGCGGCATCGAAGGGCCGTAGATGTCGGCGTCGAGCACGCCGACGGAAAGGCCGGTGCGAGCGAGCGCCAGCGCGAGGTTACAGGCGGTGGTCGACTTGCCGACGCCCCCCTTGCCGCTCGCCACGGCGATGATGTGCCTGACGCCGGCGACGGCGGCCTTCGCCTGAGCCGCAGCAGCGCGCGGCCCGGGCTGGCGCTGAGCCGGAGCGGAGGGGCCGGAACCTGCCGGCCGGTCAGAGGTCAGGGTGACGATGGCCTGGGCGATGCCCGGCACGGAAGCCGCCGCCTCCTCGGCCGCCCGGCGCATCGCCTCAAGCTCCATGGAGCGGGCGGGGTCGATGGCGATGGAGAAATAGACCTTGCCATCCTGGACGACGATCTCGGACAACGTTCCCGACTGCGGCAGAGGCGTCTTGCCGTCGGGCCCCGCCACGCTCGCCAGCCGCTCCAGAATCGTCTCCCGCGTCACCATCTGCTCCTCCTTAGAACGGGCGCACATTGGGACCGGCGGCAGACCCGGTCAACATCCACGGGGGCGCGCCCCGGCGGGCGGACCAGCGCATCGCCTTGCGGCAAATCATCCACATGCCTTGCCCGAAATGTGGCGATCGTGGAAACATCACGCCAGCGCCCGGTCGGCCGAGAGCCGCCAGGACAACAGAAGAATAGCCGATCGAGGGGTTCATCATGCGATTGACCATTGCCGTTGCCGCCATGCTTCTCGCCCTGACGGGCGCGGCCTCCGCCAAGGAATGGAAGGAAATCCGCATCGCCACGGAAGGCGCCTATCCCCCGTTCAACTTCGTCGGCTCCAACGGTGAACTGCAGGGCTTCGACGTCGACATCGCCAAGGCGCTCTGCGACAAGATCGGGGCCAAATGCACCGTCGTGGCGCAGGACTGGGACGGCCTCATCCCGGCCCTCCTCGCCAGCAAATACGACGCCATCGCCGCCTCGATGTCGATCACCGAGGAGCGCAAGCAACAGGTCGACTTCACGGAGCGCTACGCAAGCGCGCCCGTGTCCTTCGTCGCGCCCAAGGATACCAAGCTGACCGGCGTCACCCCGGCCGACCTCAAGGGTAAGATCGTCGGCGCCCAGTCTTCAACCACCCACGCGACGATGCTCGAGGACGTCTATGGGCCCGAGGGCGTCACGGTGAAGCTCTATCCGACGCTCGACGAGGCCAATGCCGATCTCAAGTCCGGCCGCGTCGACACCGTCTTCGCCGACAAGATCGTGCTGCTCGACTGGCTGAAGAAGGATGGAGCCGATTGCTGCAAGATCCTCGGCGACGTCGACGACAAGCAGTACGCGCGGTATTTCGGCGAGGGCATCGGCCTTGCCGTCCGCAAGGGCGACCAGGACCTCAAGGAGCTCCTGAGCAAGGCCATCGCCGATATCCGTGCCGACGGCACCTACGACACGATCGCGAAGAAGTACTTCGACTTCGAGATCTATTGAGTCGAAAGCCCATGGGGGCGACAAGCGATCTCTCTTCCTTCCGAGAGAGGGATCCGGGGCCGGCCTCATGACTCGAAGCCAGGCATGGCGCGCGGCCGACACGTCCCCGTCTCGTCCTCCGCACGCGGCACGGAAGGGACAGCAGCGCCCGCCCCGCGCGCTGACGGCAGCTTCGACAGCCAACCGCAGGCGCGGGCCCGCCGGGGTCCGGATGCGGCACCGGCGGTGAATGAATGAGCTATTATCTCGACCTACTCTCGTTCGGCCCCGACGGCTGGGGGGATGAACTCGCGCAAGGCGCGCTCGTCACCATCGCCCTCGCGGTGCTCACACTGCCCTTCGGACTCATGCTCGGCCTGCTCGTCGCCCTTGGCCAGCGCTCCGCGAACCGCCTCGCCCGCAATGCCGCCATCGCCTTCACCACCGTCTTCCGCGGTCTGCCCGAACTGCTGACGCTGTTCATCGTCTACTACGGCGGCCAACTGCTGCTGCAAAAGCTGGCATCCGTCGTCGGCTACGGGGCGCAGGTCCAGGTCAATTCCTTCCTCGCCGGCTTCGTCGCTCTCGGGCTGGTGCTCGCCGCCTTCTCCAGCGAGGTGTGGGTGGGCGCGCTCAACGCCATCCCGAACGGGCAGCGCGAGGCGGCACGCGCACTCGGCCTCTCCGCCCGACTCAGCTTTCGCCTCGTCGTCCTGCCGCAGCTCGTCCGCGTCGCCCTGCCCGGCCTCGGCAACAACTGGCTGGTGCTGCTGAAGGATACCTCGCTCGTCTCGACCATCGCCCTCGCGGACCTGATGCGCCAGACGAACATCGCCGTCGGCAGCACCAAGGAGCCGCTGTTCTTCTATCTCGTCGCGTGTCTCGTCTATCTCTTCTTCTCCATGCTGTCGGGCGGGGCGCTCGGCTGGCTCGAAGCGCGGACGAGCCGCGGGCAGGCGCGGAGGCCGGCATGAGCGACATCCTCGGCAGCCTCATCAATCTCGACCTCATGGCGCGCTACGGCCCGCGCTTTCTCGACGGCGTTCTCGTGACGCTGCAACTCGTGGGGATCTCCTTCATCCTCGGCGGTCTGCTCGCCGTGCCGGTGGCGCTCGCGCGTCTGTCGAAGAACAGCGTGCCGCGCGCCCTTGCCTATTCCTATGTCTACTTCTTCCGCGGGACGCCGCTGCTCGCCCAGGTCTTCCTCGTCTATTACGGCGCCGGGCAATTGCGCGACGCCTTCGAGGCGGTGGGGCTGTGGACGTTGTTTCGCGACGCATGGTTCTGTGCGCTCCTGACCTTCACCCTCAACACGGCGGCCTACCAGGCGGAGATCCTGCGCGGCGGCATCCGGGCCGTTCCCGGCGGCCAACGGGAGGCCGCCTTCGCCCTCGGCCTGCCGCGCTGGCTGACCTTCGGCAAGGTGGTCCTGCCGCAGGCGCTCGTCACCGCGCTGCGCCCGCTCGGCAACGAGCTCATCCTGATGATCAAGGCGAGCGCCATCGTCTCGCTCATCACCATCTATGACGTCATGGGCGTGACGCGCCTCGCCTTCTCCCGCAGCTTCGATTTCCAGGTGTATCTGTGGGCGGCAGCCCTTTACCTCATCCTCGTCGAAGGGGTACGTCGTCTGTGGGCGGTCGCCGAGCGGCGGCTGACACGGCATCTGAAGCCGGCATGATCAACCGGCGCGGGCCCGGTGCGCACCATCGGCCCGCCAATCATCGGGAGCGGAACATATGAAGGTTGCCTTTCTCGGGCTCGGCGTCATGGGCTATCCCACGGCACGCCACCTCAAGGACAAGGGCCACGAGGTCACCGTCTACAACCGCACGGCCGCCAAGGCCGAGAGATGGGTGGCCGAGAACGGCGGGCGCGCAGCGCCGACGCCGAAGGCCGCCGCCGAAGGGCAGGACATCGTCTTTTCCTGCGTCGGCAATGACGACGACCTGCGCGCCGTCACCATCGGCCCGGACGGCGCTTTTGCCGGCATGAAGCCCGGCGCCATCTTCGTCGACCACACCACCGCCTCGGCGGAAGTGGCGCGCGAGCTCCATGCGAAGGCGAAGGAGATGGGGCTCGGCTTCGTCGACGCTCCGGTCTCCGGCGGGCAGGCCGGCGCCGAGAACGGCGTTCTGACCGTGATGTGCGGCGGCGATGCAGCCGACTATGCCAAGGCCGAGCCGGTCATCGCGAGCTTTGCCCGCGCCTGCCGGCTGCTCGGCCCCTCCGGCGCCGGCCAGCTCACCAAGATGGTCAACCAGATCTGCATCGCCGGCCTCGTGCAGGCCCTCTCGGAAGGCATCCATTTCGCCAAGAAGGCAGGGCTCGACGTCGAGGCGGTGATCTCCGTCATCTCCAAGGGCGCCGCGCAGTCCTGGCAGATGGAGAACCGCTGGAAGACCATGAACGAGGACAAGTTCGACTTCGGCTTCGCCGTCGACTGGATGCGCAAGGATCTCGGCATCTGCCTGGCCGAGGCGCGTCACAATGGCGCCCATCTGCCCGTCACGGCGCTCGTCGACCAGTTCTATTCCGAGGTGCAGCGGCTCGGCGGCAATCGGTGGGATACCTCGTCCCTCATCGCGCGTCTCGACCGCTGACGTCTCCGCCGGGCAAGACGGCCGCCCGGTGCCTCCGGGATTGCCGGGATCGGTTCAGATCTCCCGCGTCAGGCCATCCTCGGCGACGAGGAAGCCCGCCGCCGCTGCCTCATGCTGCGCGGCCAGCATGGCCTCGCTCATGTGGGTCAGCATGATGGCGCGGGCCGTCAACCGGTCGCGGTTCGCGATGAGCGTCCTGAGATCGAGGTGGTTGGAGGTACGCCCCGCCGGGCGGTAGCACTCGACGACGAAGAGGTCGGCGTCGCGGGCGATGTCGACGAGCGCATCGGTCCAGGTCGTGTCGCCCGAATAGGCGAGCACGCGCCCGCCGGCCGTGACGCGCACGCCGGTCGACGGCGCGCCCGAGGCGTGGACGACCTCGTGGCTCTCCACCCTCGCCTCGCCGAAGGCCCAGGGCGTGCGCAGGGGCATGTCGATGACCTTGAGCGGGAAGCGCCAGTCGTTGCCGATGGCGCCGGGGTAGAACACCTCCAGCGCCGCCTCCAGCCGCTCGCGCGTGCCCGGCGGGCCGGCGATGGTGAGCGGCGTCTTGCGGCTCGAGGCGAACTGCGCATCGAGGAGGAGGAACGGCAGGCCACCGAAATGGTCGCCGTGCAGATGGGTAAGGACGACGGTATCGATGCTGTTGGGTGACATGCCGCGCTGCTTCAGGGCAACGAGCGAGGTGGCGCCGAAATCGACCGCCATCGTGGTGCGGCCGGCCTCCACCAGAAGGCAGGTGTTGAACCGCCCGCCCGAACCGAAGGCATCGCCGCTGCCGATGAACGTCAGGCGCATCGTTCAGGTCTCCGGACCGGCTGAACCCGGGCGAATCAGCTCCCGCACAACGCCTTCGCGCTTCATCGTTTCCTCCTGCGGGTCGCTTCGCCCGTTTCGGGCAAGTCGACCATCGCCGCCGGCGCCGGTCAATCGCGGCCGCCCGACCGGCGGCCGGCTCCACAAAAAAGAAGGGCGCGGTGTTGAGCCGCGCCCGAGGAGGGGTCAGGGAGGGAGGTCCTTGATGTCGATAACTGTAGCCCTCCACCTTTGTTCCCGATGTGCGCCAGAACACATGGACGATGGCTTGGTGAAAGACAGGGTTAATCGATCCTCAACGCCGCGCGCGCCAGTCCGTCGGCCGCTCGAAGCGGCCCTGCCATAGGCCGAGGCGCCCTTCGCGCGCCTCCGCCTCCTCGGCCTGGTACCGGCCGCTCGCCACCGCCCAGCCGGTCGCGACGAGGCTGGCGTTGATGTCCTCCTCGCCGACGCTGCAACGCCCGAGCAGGCGGCCGTACCGGTCCTTGCCGCCGACGACGCAGGTGACGTTGGCGCCGGCGACGAGGCGAACGAGGGCGCTGCGCGCGGCCCGGCCGCAGGGATAGGGTCCGGACGGCTTGTCGCAGAGCTGGTCGATCTCGGGCGCATCGATGCCCTCGAGGCGCAGCGGCCGCCCATCGGCCAGCCGCAGCGTGTCGCCGTCGACGATATCGACGGGCCCGGCGACGCGCGTCTCCTCACGCCACAGCAGCAGGCCGAGCGCGACCAGCAGCCCGGTGAGGATAGCCGACGCGCGCACGAGGTCGCGCAGCCGCCGCTCCACATGGCGCTGCCCACCTCGCCCTGTCGCAAGCCTGTCCCTTCGCATGGCCGCTTTCTAGCGGAGCTGTCTGATGAGGACCTTAACGGCAGGGGCCACTACGCCGAAAAGGATTGATCGCGGGGAAACCGGGCGGAAACCACGCGGGGGCGGCTGCATCGCCTGCAGCACGATCGGCAATCGCGGCGAGTCGCACGCGAAATTCACCCCCGCGGAGACTTTCAAAGCTGCCACGGGCGGTCAATGCGAGCACGCACAAATAAAGGAAGATAGTTTTTGGCCTCAAATAATAATTCACACGTCATAAGAAAGAAATATATCCGTAAAATTTTACTAAATGCCGATTTTATGCCATCTAAGGAAACATATAATGGATCGTCTAATAATATACGCCATAAGGAAAATTGTTACTTTTCTATGTTGATTGAAGTGAGGATTTCATGGACAGACTTATGATGATGGCGGTATTTGCCCGCGTCGCCTCCAATGGCAGCTTTGCAGAAGCTGCACGGCATTTTCGCATTTCACCGGCGGCGGCCACCAAACACGTGCAGATGCTGGAAGAGTGGCTGGGCGCCCGGCTGCTCAACCGCACCACGCGGCGCGTCAACCTGACCGAGGCCGGGGCGGAGTTCTATGCGCGCTGCGTGCCGATCCTCGAGGAGGTCAACGACCTGCGCCACGGCGTCAGCTCGATCCAGGACCAGGCCAAGGGCACCTTGCGCATCAACGCGCCAATGACCTTCGGCGTCACCTATCTGATGCCGGTGATCGACAGCTTCCTCCGGGACCATCCGGAGGTGCAGGTCGACCTCACGCTCAACGAGATGATCGTCGACATCATCGAGGAGGGCGTCGACCTCGCCATCCGCATCGGGCGCCTCAAGGATTCCTCGCTCATCGCGCGCCGGCTCGCGCCATGCCGCTTCGCCCTGTGCGCCGCCCCCTCCTATCTGGCGGCGCGTGAAGCGCCTCTGCGGCCGGCCGATCTTTCGCAGCACGCCTGCCTCGACTATGCCTACCGGCAAAGCCAGTCGAACTGGACCTTCCAGGGGCCCGACGGGGAAGAGAGCGTGCGCGTGCAGCCGCGCATCATCGTCAACAACAGCCTGATGCTGCGGGAGGCGGCGCTGCGCGGCCTCGGCGTCATCCTGTCGCCGACCTTCGTCGTCGGGCCGGAGATCGCGAGCGGCACGCTCGTGCCGCTGATGCCCGACTACACGCCGACGGAAGCCGGCATCTACGCCGTCTATCCGCAGGCGCGCTACCTGCCGCTGAAGGTGCGGCTCTTCGTCGACCGGCTCGTCAGCCATTTCGCCGGCGAGCCGGCATGGGACCGGTGGCAGGCGGAGCCGCCGCAGCAGCGCAATGTCGCCTGAGACCGCGCCCCTCGCCTCACTGCAGGCGCTCGGGCCGCTCGCCCTCGTCGGCCGTGTCGACCCCCGCCTGGGCGAAGGTCGCCATGTCATTGTGGCAGGCAACCGCGGCCTTGACGATGCCGGCGGCGAGCGCCGCGCCGGTCGCCTCGCCGAGGCGCATGTCGAGGTCGAGCACCGGGGCGAGGCCGAGCCTGTCGAGCACCTCGCCGTGCGCGCCCTCGGCGGAGCGGTGGCCGGCGAGGCAATGGGCGATGGAGCGTGGATCGATGGCATGCAGGATGGCGGCCGCGGCGGTCACGACGTAGCCGTCGAGGATGACCGGGATGCGCTCGAGCCGCGCGGCGAGGATGGCGCCGGCGATGGCGGCGACCTCGCGCCCGCCGAGCCGGCGCAGCACCTCGAGCGCATCGCCGAGATGGCCGGCATGGGTGGCGAGCGCCTGCTCCACGACCGCCGTCTTGCGGGCAAGGCCCGCATCGTCGAGGCCGGTGCCGCGCCCGACCCAGCGCGCCGCTGGCCCCCCATAGAGTGCGGCGTAGATGGCGGCGGCGATGGTGGTGTTGCCGATGCCCATCTCGCCGAGGCACAGGAGGTCGGTGCCGCCGGCGATCGCCTCCATGCCGAAGGCCAGCGTGGCGACGCAGGCCTTCTCGTCGAAGGCCGCCTCGGTGGCGATGTCCCCCGTCGGCAGGTCGAGCGCGAGGTCGAAGACCTTGAAGCCGAGATCGTAAGCGGCGCAGATCTGGTTGATGGCGGCGCCGCCCGCGGCGAAGTTCTCCAGCATCTGGCGGGTGACGCTCTGCGGATAGGGCGAGACGCCATGGCGCACGACGCCGTGGTTGCCGGCAAAGACGCAGACGAGTGGGCGCGCGACGCTGGGTCGCCCCTTGCCCTGCCAGCCGGCCACCCAGGCGGCGATCTCCTCCAGACGGCCGAGGGAGCCCGGCGGCTTCGTCAGTTCCGCGTCGCGGCGGCGCACGGCGGCGATGGCCGCCTCGTCCACGTCGGGCAGCATGGCGAAAAGCCGCCGCACGTCGTCGAACGGTAGGCCGGTTGCCGTCGCATCCATCGCAATTCTCCACTATGTCGTTATGGCCGGCCCATGGTCGCGGCTGTCGGGCCCGGAGCTAATAGCATGCCACGCGCCGAGGTGAAGATGACGCAGGACAACGAGATGCCGCAGGCCGAGGCCGGCCCCGGGCCGGGCCCGGCGCTCGCCTTCCTCGCCGATGCGGCCGCGTGCCTGCGCTTCTACTCGCGCCTGCCGGTGCCCGCCCTGCCCTTCGAGGCGGCGCCGCATGCCATGCCGGATTTCTCCCGCGCCGTCAGGGCGCTGCCGCTCGCCGGCGCCGCCATCGGCCTCGTCGGCGCGCTCGCCTTCCTCCTCGCGACGGGCCTCGGCTTCGGGCCGTATCTCGCCGCCTGCGCCGCCGTCGCCGCTCTCATCGTCGCGACGGGCGTCTTTCACGAAGACGGTCTCGCCGATACCGCCGACGGGCTGTGGGGCGGCGCGACGCCCGAGCGGCGCCTGACCATCATGCGCGACAGCCGCGTCGGCTCCTACGGCGCGGCGGCGCTCACGCTCGATCTCATGATCCGCGTCGGGCTCATCGCCGCGCTCGCCGGACGCATGCCGGCGCCGGCCACAGCCCTGGCACTCGTCGCGGCCGCGGCGACCTCGCGCACGGTGGGGCTCTTGCCCTTCCTGCTGCTGGCACCCGCCCGCAGTGACGGCGCCGCGCATGCGGCGGGCCGGCCGACGCAGGCCGCCTTCGCCACGGCGGCCGCGGGCTCCGCCGTCATGGCCTTCCTCCTGTTGCTGCCAGCCGGCTTCGGCTTCCTCCCGATCGTGCTCGCCCTTGCCCTTGCGGCGAGCGCGGGTGTGGGCCTCTCCCGCATTGCCCGGGCGAAGATCGGCGGGCATACGGGAGACATCGCGGGGGCGGCCCAGCAGGCGGGCGAGATCGCCTTCCTCGCCGGCCTCCTCGCCCTTGCGCCGCTCGCCGGCGCCTCGTGAAGGAAGAGCCATGCGCGGTTTCGTCGCCCTCGCCGTCATCATCGCCGCCATCGCGGTGCTCGTCCTTTTCGGCGGCAACGAGACCATCCTCGGGCTGCGGCCGGACCTCATTGCCTCGCTCGCCTGGCTCGGCGCCGTCGGCATCCTCGCCTTCGGCTGGGTGGTACAGCACTTTCGCGGCCAGTGGACACGCGCCCTCGAGGCCATCGCCTTCTGGATGGCGATGATCGTCATGCTGGTGGCTGTCTACAGCTATCGCTTCGAATTGCAGAGCTTCGCCAACCGGCTGCTCGGGGAGGTGGCGCCGGGCTACACGGTGACGCTCGCCGGCGGCGAGGTGCAGGTCGCGCGCCATGCCGGCGGCAGCTTCGTCATCGACGGCGCCGTCGACGGCGTGCCGACGCGCTTCATCCTCGACACCGGCGCCTCGGCGGTGGTGCTGACGAGCGAGGCCGCCGCCCGGGCCGGCATCGACCCGGCGACGCTCTTCTACACGCAGCCGGTGATGACGGCGAACGGCCGCACGATGGCGGCTTCCACCACGCTTGGCGAGCTCACTGTCGGCAACATCACCGAGCGGCGCGTGCCGGCCCTCGTCGCCCGCGAAGGCAGCCTCTCGCAGAACCTGCTCGGCATGACCTTTCTCGAGCGCCTCGCCTCCTTCGAGGTGCGCGGCGACAGGTTGATCCTGCGCGGGCGCGGCGGGTGAGGCTCAAGTCAGGAGGCTCCAGGCGAAGCGGGCGCAGACGGCAAGGAGGAAGAGGCCGAAGGCAATCTCCAGCCGCCGCTTCGACAAGGCGTGGGCGAGGCTCGCGCCCAAGGGGGCCGTGAAGATGCTCGTCGGCACGAAGAGCGCAAAGCCGATGAGCGAGACATAGCCCAGCGCCATGGGGAACTGCAGGGCCGCGACATCCGGATATTCGGCGGCGCGCGGCCAGCCGGCGTAGACATAGCCGATGGCGCCCGGAATGGAGATGAGGACGCCGAGCCCCGAGGAGGTCGCCACCGCCTGGTGGATCGGCCGGCCGTAGAAGGTCATGAACAGGCTCGACAGCTGCCCGCCGCCGATTCCCATCAGCGACGACAGCACGCCGATGACGACGCCGTAGATGCTCATGACGATCTTGCCGGGCACCTCGGTGCCGAGGCGCCAGTTGTCCTTGCCGAAGAGGAGCCGCACGGCCGAGATGCCCGCGACGACGACGAAGACCACCTTGAACAGGTCCGCCGGGGCATAGCGGGCGATGAAGCTGCCGAGCCCCACACCGAGGACGACGGGGATTGCCCAGACGCGCACGATGGACATGTCGACCTTGCCGCGCGCGCGATGGGCATTGAAGGAGCGGATCGAGGTGGGGATGATCACCGCGAGCGAGGTGCCGACGCAGAGCGGCATGCGCACCTCCTCCGGCACGCCCACGACCCGGAAGAGTTCGTAGAGCACCGGGACGACGACAGCACCGCCGCCCACGCCGAAGACACCCGCGAGGATGCCCGTGACGGCGCCGGCCGCAAGCAGCGCCCCGGCGAGCATGACGAGTTCTGATGTGGGAATGGCGGCGAACATGGCGGCTCCTGCAGCAGGAGCCCTCTCGTGCGCGATCTCGGCCGCCAAGGCAAGCGCCGCCGGGGCATGGCCGCCCGGCGCCGCGCTCAGTCGGCGATACCCTCGCGCCCCTCGAGCGTCACGAGCGTCGCCGTCATCACGGCAACGGTCTTGCGCCGCTCGCCGTCGATGGCCTCCACCTCGGCCTGCGCCACGGTGAGCATGCGCCCTGCCCGCACCACGCGCCCGCGCGCCTCGAGCCTGTCGCCGGCGGCGGGGGCGAGCAGGTTGATCTTGAATTCGGCGGTCAATACGCCGGCCCCGGCCGGCATCAGCGACAGGGCGGCATAGCCGCAGGCCGAATCCGCGATGGTGGAGACGATGCCGGCATGGACGAAGCCGTGCTGCTGGCAGATGTGCGGCGCGACCGCGAGCGCGATCGTGGTCGCGCCCGGCGCGACCTCGGTCATGCGCGCGCCGATCGTCTCCATCACGCTCTGCTTGCCGAAGCTGCGGCGCACGCGCGCCTCGAAATCCGGGTCCTGCGGCCTGTGCATCGCGCCCTCCTCCCCGCCTGCATTTCAGGAAAGAGGAAGAGGAGCAGCAAGACACAGTCACGCAAAACGCCCTTGGCCGTTGCGCACGCCTCAGGCGGCCTCGACCTCGCGGCGCGCCATCTCCCGCCGCACATGGGCGACCGCCTCGACGATGACCTCCGGCCCGGCGCCGCGCTTGCAGGCCTCCGTGGCGAGGTGGCGGCGGAACTGGCGCGCGCCCGGCCGCCCGGGGAAGAGGCCGAGGATGTGGCGGGTGAGCTGGTTGAGGCGCACGCCCTCGCCGAGGCGGCGCTCGACATAGGGCAGATAGGCCTCGACGACGGCGAAGGCGTCCGCGAGCGGCGCCGGCGTACCGAAGAACAGCGGATCGACGCCGAGGAGGATCTCCGGGTTCTGATAGGCCGCGCGGCCGAGCATGACGCCGTCGAGCGCCGGCCCGTCCGCCGGATGCATGGCCGCATGGGCCTCCTCGAGCGTCCGGAGGCCGCCGTTGAGGAGGATCGGCACATGAGGCAGGCGCGCCTTGAGGCGGTGCACGCGGCCGTAGTCGAGCGGCGGGATCTCCCGGTTGTCCTTGGGCGAGAGCCCCTGAAGCCAGGCCTTGCGGGCATGGACGATGAGCCTTTCCGCCCCGGCGGCGACGACGGCATCGGCCAGTTGATCGAGCGCCACCTCCGGATCCTGTTCGTCGACGCCGATGCGGCACTTGACCGTCACCGGCACGTCGACCGCGTCCTTCATCGCCGCGACGCAGGCGGCGACCAGTTCCGGCTCGCGCATGAGGCAGGCGCCGAAACGGCCGCTCTGCACCCTGTCCGACGGACAGCCGACATTGAGGTTGATCTCGCGGTAGCCGAAGGCGGCGCAGATGCGCGCGGCCTCCGCCAGTTCGCCCGGCTCGCTGCCGCCGAGCTGCACGGCGAGCGGCTGCTCCGCCGCATCGAAGCCGATCAGACGCTCCCGGTCCCCGTGGAGGACCGCGCCGGTCGTCACCATCTCGGTGTAGAGCAGGGCATGGCGCGTCATCAGCCTGTGGAAGACGCGGCAGTCCCGGTCCGTCCAATCCATCATGGGCGCGACGGAAAATCTGTGGGGCGTGAAGTCAGTCACCTGTTAGCAGCTTCCAGCGTCATGCTGTCGATGTCGTGCCGCAGCCGACGTGCCCTGCGGATCGCGGGCGAGGCTGGCTTCGCCACCGCAGCTGCGAGCGAGGGTTGGCTCGACGACCTATCTAGCCCGGATCGCGGCCGAATGCGACAACCACCGCAGCACACCACCCTCCGGCAAGCCATAATCGGTAAAATTCTCAGGATCGCAATTCCGCCATGATCATTGCAGCAACTTGCGCAATCAATAACGACGCTGGGGAGAACACATGACGATCGATGAGCCGAGGCACATGGCGCCGGAAGTAAAGGAAGCCATGCTGAAACTCGTGGTTCATCAGGTTGTCGAAGCCTATTCCCACGCTTTCATCCAGGCGATTGCACGCGACTTCGAATCGGACAGGCAGGCTGCATTCGAGACGTTTGCCTCCGCCGCGCAGGAGAGGGCCCTGATCGTCCTCGGAGAACTGGACGTGGCGATCAAGGCCCGGGTCGCCGAGACGAGCCGCGTCATCATCGACCAGTCGCTCGCAACGATCGCCGAGGGAGCCGGCGTACGTCTCAGCGGCACCGCCGTAGCTCGTCCCGCCGTCACGCACTAGAGCCCGGTCGGATCGGATTACACCGCCATCCCATCCGCAGACCGGCCTCGTTCTCGATGTCTGGAAACCGTCCGCGAGCCCGGGCCCGCGACGGGCTCGCGGACAACGGGAATGGTCGGCTTCCGCCCTACTCCTTCGCGCGTTCCGGCGGGCCCGCATCAACTGCCGGTTGCCCGCCCCGCTGCCCCCGTTCATATTCGGCGCGCGGCCCACGGCCATCGGAAGGAAGATGACCATGCGATCGGAGCGGGGCGATCTCATCTTCGGCGAAGAGCGCGTCGACGGCATCGATCGCGCAATCGTCAGGTCGCTGTCGGCTGACAGGGCACCGGCGATACCGCGGCAGGCCGGGCACCTGTCGGCAGGTCATCCTTCGCGCGTGGCACACGGGCGGACGCGCCTGGGAACCAGCATGGCGCCATGCTCGACATAACATCACTGATGCGCGGAACGGCGCTGTCATTGGCCGGAAACCCGGCCAAATCGGCGCCTTCCCGACGTATTGAGCCGGTGCGGCCGTGCGACGGACCGGGTGAACAGTCCGCCCCCGCCCTTGCGGCGCGACCGGGGCCCATTCCGGAGGCATAATGATGATCAAGGAAAGTCTGTTGCCGGCGGTGGCGGCGGCCCTCCTCGGCATGGCGGTGTCCGCCTGCACGCCATCGCCGGCGACCGACTCTGCGGCACTGGCGCCGGGCCCCTGCAGGCCGGAGGCGACAAGCGGGCTCGTCGGCAAGCCGAAACCGGCCGATGACGAGGCGAAGCAGATCACCGGCGCCACTGCGGTACGACAGATCGCGCCGGGCCAACCGGTCACGATGGACTACGCGCCGGCGCGGGTGACGGTCGAGACAGATCCCCGCACGGGCCGCGTCGTGCGCGCGTTCTGCGGATAGACAGTCGGAGGTTCGGCATCATGCGATCCATCCGTTCGACGGCAGCCATCGCTGTCGCGGCCGCCGCTGGCCTCCTGGGACCGGCCGCGCCGGTCGACGCCGCGAGTTGCGAAGCCAGCCAACCCTGCATTGTCGTGCGGCAGGCCCAATACGGCCTGCCGGGCGGCGGCGGCAAGACGTGCTCGGCCTACTCGTCCGTCTCCAACCTCTGCCTCGGCCGGTCCTCCTGCGAGATCAAGGTGAACAACGAGCTGTGCGGCGATCCCGCCCCCGGCAGCCGGAAGACACTGTTCGTCAGTTGGCAATGCGATCCCGACAACCGGGAGTATTTCGACAGCGTCCAGGAATACGCCACCATGACAATCGCCTGCGAGGCACCCCGGTAGCGGCCTTCAGCATCAGCATCGCAGGCGGGGCGGAAAGAACCTTGTCCGGCGAGGTAACGGCCCGTCTCGGGCCCAAGCCGGAGCTGTCGCTCGCCACGGGCGCCCGCCGATGCCGAGAGCCAATTAACGCGAGTGTCGCGCAAGCCATTGCGACGGCAGGCTCACCTGTCGCCGGCCAGTTCCGGCGCCTTGAACCTGCGGTTGGCGAGAACCGGCAGGACGCTCCGCGCGTGCGCGATGCGGGCCGGATCGATGTCGGCAAAGAGAAGGGCCGGCACCTCGCCGGCACGGGCGATGGCGACGCCGAGCGGATCCACCACCATGCTCGCGCCGATGTTGCGCTCGCCGCATTCGCCGGTCGCCACGACGTAGCAGGTGTTCTCGAGCGCCCGGGCCGTGACGAGCACCTCCCAATGCGCCTCCTTGCCGGGTCCGCGCAGCCAGGCGGATGGAGCGGTGATCACATCGGCCCCGTCGAGGGCGAGGCGCCGCGCCATCTCCGGAAAGCGCAGGTCGTAGCAGGTCAGGGTGCCGACCTTCAGCCCCGCCACCTCGATCAGCGGCGGGATCTCGTCGCCGGGCGCGACATGGGTCGATTCCTTGACGCGGAAGGCGTCGTAGAGGTGCAGCTTGCGATAGGCGCCGATGATGGCGCCGTCGCGCACGGTGATCAGCGTGTTGAAGACCCGGCCGTTGCCGGCCGGCACGTGAATGCAACCCATCACCGCAAGGTCGCTGCCGCGGCTCGCGGCGAGCACCTCCTGCATGAAGGGCCCGTCGAGCGGCTGCGCCGCCTTCAGGACGATGTCGGGATCGGCGATGTCGCGGGCGAGGATGCCCTCGGGCAGGACGAGCAGCCTGGCGCCGGCGGTGCCGGCCTCGCGCATCAGCCGCACCACCGTCGCCGCATTGTCCTGCCACTCACGTCCGACGGCAAACTGCCCGAGCGCCACCTTGACGACCGGGCGCGTGGACGATGGAGGATTCATGCCGGGCTCCCTGCAGGTCTCGCGTTGCGGCGCGGGGGCGCCGGGCGCACATGGCACCCGCCAGCGCGGCCCGCCGGCCAAATCAGCGACCATGCGGGCCCCGGCGTCAAGCGGCGAGGCGCTCGCCAAGGCGCAAAAGTTCGCCGCGCGCGGCCGCCACGGCCTCTGCGCTCACCTCCGGGCCGAAGCCCTGCTTCTCGGCGCGCACGAAGGTCACGTCGGTGATGCCGATGAAGCCGAGCATCGTGCGCAGGTGCGGCTCCTGCGAATCCATGGCCTGCGCCGGGCCTTCGCTGTAGAGGCCGCCGCGGCTCACGATGACGATGGCGCGCTTGCCCTTGATGAGGCCTTCCGGCCCCTTCTCGCTGTAGCTGAAGGTGACACCGGCGCGCAGCACGTAGTCGAACCACGCCTTCAGCGTGGAGGGAATGCCGAAGTTATACATCGGCGCACCGATGACGATCACGTCCGCCTCGCGCAGCTCGCCCACCAACCGGTCCGACAGCGCGAGTGCCGCACGCTGCGCCTCGGTCGCCGTCTCGCCCTTGCGCAGGGCGGCCGTCGTCTCGGCCGTCAGATGCGGGATCGGCTCGCTGCCAACATCGCGCGTGATGACGCGATCGGCACCACCGCTCGCCTTGAGAGCGTCGAGCGCATCCGCGACGAGGCGGTTGGAAACGGATTCGGCGCCCGAGGCGCTGCTGGTGATGGCGAGAACCGTGGTCATGTTCAGCTTCTCCGACATGAATGACAAGAGCGTGCCGGAAAGCTGGCGGTTCGTTCGCCGCACCGGTATTCTCTTTATTTGCACCAAGCCGTTGCTGGACGAGGAACATGGATGCCGGACTTCGACGATCTGAAGAGCTTCATCGAGGTGGTGGACAGCGGCGGCTTCGGCCGTGCCGCCAAGCGGCTGGGCATCGCCAAGTCCATCGTCAGCCGCCGCATCGCGCGGCTCGAGGCGGAGCTCGGCACGCGCCTCCTCACCCGCACGACGCGCGGCATCAGCGCGACCGAGGCGGGGCTCGCGTTCAAGACCCGCAGCGAGCGCATCCTCGCCGATCTTGCCGAGGCGAAGGACGCCGTGGCCCAGCACGGCGGCGGCATCGTGGGCACGCTGCGCCTGTCGGCGCCTCTGTCCTTCGGGGTCAAATATGTGACGCCCATCCTCGCCGAGATGGCGAGCGCACATCCGCGGCTCGGCATCGACGTGGCCTACAGCGACCGCGTCGTCGATCTGATGGCGGAGCGCTTCGATGCCGCCATCCGCATCGGCTCCCTGCGCGATTCGACCCTTATCGCCCGCAAGATTGCGCCCGTCTACGGCATCGTCGCGGCGAGCCCGGACTATATCGCCCGGCACGGCCGCCCCGAGACGCCAGACGACCTGACGCGCCACGAATGCCTCGTCTATACCGCGGCGAGCGAACCTGACCTGCGCTTTCGCCATGGCACGCGCTGGACGAGCGTGCGGCCGCGCGGCCGGCTCCTGGCCGACAACGGCGATGCCCTTCTGCAGTGGGCCCGCTCGGGACTCGGCATCGTGGTGGCGCCGACCTTCCTCGCCGCCGAGGATATCGAACGAGGCACGCTCGTCCCACTGCTGTCCGGCTACGAGATGCCGGAGGCCGGCATCCATGTGGTGCGGCCGCCGGGCGCCTACGTGCCGGCCAAGGTCCGGCTGCTCATCGACACGCTCGTCGCCCATTTCGGTGGCGAGCCCTATTGGGATGCCTGTCTCATGCACCGCATGCGGCAGACCCGTGCCCCCGCGCAGGCCGCCGGCGACAGCGTCTCGGCGGCATGAGCCGCGGCGGGAGCAGCCTCAGGCGGCCGCCTCGCTGGCAGGCCCCCGCTCCTCCTCGCCCACGGCCGCCGCCAGGCGCTCGGCCAGTTCGTCGACGGCGCGTTCGGCTGCGGCGATCGAGGCTGCGAGCCGCTCGTCGGCGAATTCGTCGTATTCGACGGCGACGGACGCGACATTGGTGATGCCGATATAGCCGAAGGCGGTGCGGATGCTCGGCTCGACATGGTTCATGTCGGCGATGCGCTCGCCCTCGCCGTAACCGAAATCGCCGCGCGAGGAGAGGATGACGAGCCGCTTGCCCATGCCGGCGAGCAGCGGCCAGTACGGCTCGCCCCGCCGGGTGCGATCGAAGCCGAAGGTGCGCCCCACGCGCACGATGTTGTCGATATAGGCCTTGAACGAAGCCGGAACGCCGAAGTTGTACATCGGCACCCCGGCCACGATGACATCGGCACCGATCAGTTCGTCGATCAGCATGTCGCTTTCCCGCAGGACGCCATCCATCCACGGCGCACGACGCTCTTTGGGTGTGAAGGCGGCGTGGATCCAGGCGGCGGAGACCGGCGCCGGCGGCGTCAGGCCGACGTCCCGGTAGAGCACCGTGTCCCCGGGCCGCTGATGGCGCCAGCGCGCCACGAAGCGCTTGCTGAGACGGCGGGAATGGGAGCCGAAGGTTGCGAGGTCGGAACCAGCCGGACGGGCGCTCGAATCGATATGCAGAACGGTCGCCATGAGTGACATGCCCTCATCTTCAGGTAGGGTCTCAGAGCCGGCAGGTTCCTTCTTCTACAGGATGATGACAAACGCATAGTTCTCAGCCTATAGATGAGAATAGCTCATCCATAGAGGCGCTGCATTGCCATGACCGAGCGACGCACCCGCCGCCAGCTGCCTCCCCTGCCCGCCTTGCGCGCCTTCGAGGCCGCGGCCCGCCACCTCAGCTTCAAGGCGGCCGCCGAGGAACTGGCGGTGACGCCGACAGCCGTCAGCCACCATGTGCGGCAGCTGGAGGATGCGCTCGCTCTCAGGCTGTTCGTACGCCGCCCCCGGCGCGTGGCGCTGACGCCGGAAGGGCGCGTGCTCTATCCGGTGCTGCGCGACGGCTTCGACGCCTTCGAGGAGGCCATCGCGCAGTTGCGCGGCCAACGGCTCAAGCCCGTCGTCACGCTCTCGGCGACGGTCGCCTTCACGGCGCGCTGGCTCGTGCCGCGCGTCGCGGCCTTCCACGCGGCCAATCCCGGGCTCGATCTCAGGCTGCACGCTTCCGACGAGCCGGTCGACCTGATCAGCGGCACCGCCGATGCTGCCGTGCGCTATGGCCGGGCCGTGCCGGCCGGCCTCGTCGGCGACCTTCTGTTCGAGGACATGTTCGCGCCGGTGTGCAGCCCCGCGCTCGGCCTTCACCATCCGGATGAACTCGCGGAGCACACGTTGATCCATTTCGAATGGCGGCGCCCGCACCGGGACAATCCCGTCTGGGAGCGCTGGCTCGCCGAGGCGGGGCTTTCGGGGCTGGTGCCGCGGGCGGAGCTGACGCTGAGCGACGAAAGCCAGGCGGTGCAGGCGTTGGTCGCCGGCCAGGGTGTCGCCCTCGCCGGGCTCGTGCTGGTGGCGGACGAGATCGCGGCCGGCCGCCTCGTCGTGCCCTTCGGACCACGGCTGCGCGGGTATGACTATCGCCTCCTCTACCCGGCCGAGCCGCCGCATCCCGAACGGATCGCGGCCCTGCGCAGCTGGATCCGGCAGGAGGCGGCCGGCGGCCTTGGCCTGCCCGGGCGGACATGAAAAAGCGGCCCCTTGCGGGGCCGCTCCAAGGCCCGCCGCTCCTGATCAGAAGGGGCTGTCGGGGAAGTAGAAGTTCTGGGCGTTCTCCTGGGTGATCAGCTCGGAGCCGATGACGAAGCGGCCGGACACCGGCGCGTTGGAGACGAACCGCAGCGCCGTGATCTCGATGGCGGTGGCGATCATCGCCGGCGGATAGGTGACATTGGCCGGCACGCGCTTGTCGCCGTCCATGACGCGCTTGATCATCTCCTTCATGCCGGCGCCGCCGAGCACCCACATCTCGTCCTGCCGGCCGGCCTGATTGATGGCTTCGAGCACGCCGACGGCCATGTCGTCGTCCGAGGCCCAGACGGCGTCGATCTTCGGATGCTTCGAGAGGAAGTCCTGCATCACGGTGAAGGCGCTGTCACGGTTCCAGTTGCCGTGCTCCATGCCGATGATCTCGATGCCGCTGCCCTCGATGGCCTTGCGGAAGGCCTCGACGCGCTCGTTGTCGATGGTGGTCGGGATGCCGCGCAGGACGACGATCTTGCCGCCGCTCGGCATCCGCTCGCGGAAGAATTCGCCCGCGACGCGGCCGAAGCCGGGATTGTCGCCGGCGACGTAGAGGTCCTCGATGCCCTCTTCGGCAAGGCCGCGATCGACGACGGTGACCCACTTGCCGGCCTCTGCCACGCGCTTGACCGGGCCGGTGAGCGGCGTCGATTCGAAGGGCAGCACGACGAGCGCGTCGATGTTGCGCGTCGCCATCATGTCCTCGATGTCGCTGACCTGCTTGCCGGGATCGCCCGCTGTCGCGAGGACGAACTTCAGCTGCGGATAGGTCTTCTCAAGGCGCTTCACCGCCTCCTGCGCATGATAGTTCATGCCACCGGCCCAGCCGTGCGTTGCCGCCGGGATGGATACGCCGATGACCTTGCTGTCCTGAGCCTGCGCCGCAGCCGGCGCGGCGAGCGCCGCTGCCAGGGCCAGCGCCTTGAAAGCCTTGACCACTCCCATCGTGCTTCTCCCTCTCTTCATACAGCCCTGTTGCCGGGCATTTGCGCCGCCCTTCAGAGCGCCTTCTTCTGACGCTGCAGAACGACGGCCAGAACGATGATCACGCCTTGGATGGCCCCGTTGAGATAGGGACTCACCAGGTCGGTCAGATTGAGG
Organism: Chelatococcus sambhunathii; assembly: GCF_001418005.1. GTDB lineage: Bacteria > Pseudomonadota > Alphaproteobacteria > Rhizobiales > Beijerinckiaceae > Chelatococcus_A > Chelatococcus_A sambhunathii. Next base: position 74,750 of record NZ_LIOL01000004.1, read on the forward strand.
ATGTTCTGGATCAGGTTGAGGATGAGCACGCCCACCACCGTGCCCCAGACACGGCCGAAGCCACCCTTCAGCACCGTGCCGCCGATGATGACGGCAGCGATGGCCTCGAGCTCCCACAGGACGCCGGTTGCCGAAGAGGCGGAGCCGAGGCGCGGCACATACATGATGGTGGCGAGGCCGACCAGCATGCCGAGCATGACATAGGTGGCGAGCCGCACGCGCTCCACATGCACGGCCGAGTAGCGCGCCACCTGCTCGTTGGAGCCGATGGCCGCGCAATGGCGGCCGAAGGCCGTGTGCCGCATCGCGATCTCGCCGGCGATGGCCACGACGAGGAAGACGATGATCGGCCACGAGACGCCGAGAATGCCGTCGTAATAGACCGGCCGGTAGACGTCCCGCACCTGGAAGTTCAGCGACAGCGTGCCACCGTCGGCGAGCCAGGTGATGAGCGAGCGGAAGATGCCCATGCTGCCGAGCGTGACGATGAAGGCCTCGATGCGCGCCCGCGTGATGAGCAGGCCGTTGCCGAGCCCGGCGAGGAAGCCGAAGACGAGCGCCGCCGCCATGCCGATGAGGATGACCGGCCAGCCGGGGCCGAGCGTGGGCACCAGCGCGTTCATGACGAGGATCATCAGCCCGGCGATGAAGGCTGCCATGGAGCCGACCGAGAGGTCGAGCCCGCCGGAAGTGATGACGAAGGTCATGCCCACCGCGATGATGCCGATGAAGGCTGAGCGGGCGAGCACGTTGGTGACGTTGCCGTAGCTGAGGAAGTTCGGGTTCAGCAGCACGCCGACGACGATGAGGACGGCAAGCGCGACGAGCGGACCGACGACGTGCAGGTTGACAGCCGGACGGCGCGGCTTCCGCAACTCCTGCCGGGTGGTCGTCGCGTCAGCCATTGCCGTTCGCCCTCCTTGCCTCGAGGCCCATGGCGAGGCGCACGATGGCGTCCTCGTTGATGTCGGCGCCGCTCAGCGTGCCGGCGAGCCGCCCGGCGCGCATGACGCAGACTCGGGTGGCGAGGCCGATGATCTCCGCCATCTCGGACGAGACGAGAATGATGCTCTTGCCGGCCGCGGCGAGGCGCTGCACGAAACCGTAGATCTGCTGCTTGGTGCCGATGTCGATGCCGCGCGTCGGCTCGTCGATGATGACGATGTCCGGGTCAGCCAGCATGGTCTTGGCGAGCAGCAGCTTCTGCTGGTTGCCGCCGGAGAGGTTGCCGACGGGAATCTCGCGCAGCGGGGCACGGATGTCGAACTCGGCGATGGCCTTGTCGAGCGCCAGTTCCTCTGCCTTGCGGTCGATGAGGAAACGGCCGAAACGAGAGAGCGCGAGCAAGGTGAGGTTCGGACGCATGGCCAGATTGAGCAGGAGACCGCGCTCCTTGCGGTCCTCCGTGAGGTAGGCAATGCCGGCGCGGCGCGCTTCCTCGACGGAGCGGATCCGGACCGGGCGGCCCGCAAGCCTCACCGCGCCGTGCGCCGGCCTGAGGCCGACGAGCCCTTCCATCAGCTCCGTCCGCCCGGAGCCGACGAGGCCGGCGAAGCCCAGCACCTCGCCGCGCGCGAGGGTGAAGGACACGTCCTCGGCAAAGCCCTCGACGCTGAAATTCTCGACCGTCAGCACCGGCGCGGCGGAGGCCGGCTCGGCCTTCGCCGGAAAGAGGTTGGAGAGCTCGCGCCCCACCATGGCCTCGGCCATGGCGTCCTCGCTCAGGGCGCCGCGCGGCGCCGTCACCACATGGCGGCCGTCGCGCAGCACGGTCACCCGGTCGGCGAGCCGCGCCACCTCGTCGAGCTTGTGCGAGGTGTAGAGGATCGCCGTGCCCGCCGCCCTGAGGCGCTCGATCTGGCGAAAGAGCACCTCCGCCTCCTTGCGCGTCAGGACCGCCGTCGGCTCGTCCATGATGATGACGCGCGCCTTGCGCGACAGCGCCTTGGCGATCTCGACCATCTGCTTCTCTGGCACCGAGATATCGGCGACGATCGCCGCCGGGTCGACCGGCGTCTCGAGTTCGGCGAGCAGCGCCAGTGTCGTCTCGCGCATCGCACGATGGTCAAGGAAGGGGCCGCGCTTCAATTCACGCCCGAGGAAGATGTTCTGCTCGACGGAGAGCTGCCGGGCGAGGTTGAACTCCTGGTGGATGAGCACGACGCCGCGCTCCTCCGCCTCCTCGCTCGAGGAAAAGGCCACCGGCGCGCCATCGAGCAGCACCCTGCCCTTCGTCGGGGCGAGGTAGCCGGCCATGATCTTCATCATGGTCGACTTGCCGGCGCCGTTCTCGCCGATGAGGGCGTGCACCTCGCCGGGCTTCAGGTCGAAGTCGATGCCGAACAGCACCTCGACCGGCCCGAAGGCGCGGCCGACACCGGCGAGCGCCAGCACCGGCGCAGCAGCCGGGATGGGGGCAGCCGAGGCGGCGGGAGCAGCCACGGCCATCGCCTCAGAGCGTGACCCAGGCGGCGTTGCGTTTCGACGAGCGCACACAGGCCTCGATGAAGGCAACGCCGGCGACCCCATCCGCGACGGTGGGATAGACGACATCCGGCGGAATCGGGCGCCCCTCGCGGCGGGCAAGGATGGCGCGCGCTGCCTCGGCATAGATATTGGCGAAGCCTTCGAGGTAGCCCTCCGGATGGCCGGCCGGGGTGCGCGTCATGCGCTGCGCCGCCGCGCCGGCGCCCGCCCCGCCGCGGGTCAGCAGCGTCTTGGGCTTGCCGAAGGGCGTGAACCACAGGCGGTTCGGCTCCTCCTGGCACCATTCGATGCCGCCGCGCGTACCGTAGACACGCAGCTTGAGACCGTTTTCGTTGCCGGGCGCCACCTGGCTCGCCCACAGCATGCCCTTGGCGCCGCCGGCAAAGCGCATCAGTACATGGGCGTTGTCATCGAGCCGCCGCCCCTCGACGAAGCTGTCGAGATCGGCGCTCAGGCTCGTGAGCGTCAAGCCGGTAACGAAGGTGGCGAGGTTGAAGGCGTGGGTGCCGATGTCGCCGACGGCGCCCCCCGCACCAGAACGGGCCGGATCGGTGCGCCACTCGGCCTGCTTGGCGCCGGTGCGCTCTAGCGGCTCGGTCAGCCAGTCCTGCACATATTCCACCTGCACCAGGCGCAGGTCGCCCAACTCGCCGGCCGCGATCATCTCGCGCGCCTGCCGGACCATGGGGTAGCCGGTGTAGTTGTGCGTCAGGATGAACAGCGCGTCCGACTTCTCGGCGAGCGCGGCAAGGCGCCTGGCATCGGAGAGCGTCGCCGTCAGCGGCTTGTCGCAGATGACGTGAATGCCGCGTTTGAGGAACTCGCGCGCCGCCTCGTAATGCACATGGTTGGGCGTGACGATGGCGACCGCCTCGATGCCGTTCCTGAGGCGCTTCTCGCGCGCCGCCATCTCGCGGAAGCTGTCGTAGACGCGGTCCTCGGCGAGACCGAGGAGCCGGCCGGATTCACGCGCCCTGGCCGGGGTCGAGGACAGCGCGCCAGCGACCAGCTCGAACTCACCATCGAGCCGCGCGGCGATGCGGTGCACGGCGCCGATGAAGGCGTCCTTGCCGCCGCCGACCATGCCGAGGCGGATGCGCGCGGGCGCGCTCTCACGGGAGGCTTCGATCGCCATCGCTCACCTCTCCAGCCCGAGCATGCGGCGGTTGGCGGCATCATCCGTGCCGGCGCCGGCGAAATCGTCGAAAGCCTTCTCCGTCACGCGGATGATGTGGTGGCGGACGAATTCCGCGCCCTCGCGCGCCCCGTCCTCCGGGTGCTTCAGGGCGCATTCCCATTCGACGACGGCCCAGCCATCGAAGTCGTTGGCCGCCATCTTGGAGAAGATGGCCCCGAAATCGACCTGCCCGTCACCGGGAGAGCGGAAGCGTCCGGCCCGGTCCACCCAGTTCTGGTAGCCGGAATAGACGCCCTGCCTGCCGGTGGGGTTGAACTCCGCGTCCTTGACGTGGAACATCTTGATGCGGTCGCGGTAGATGTCGATGTTCTCGAGATAGTCGAGGCACTGCAGCACGTAGTGCGAGGGATCGTAGAGCATGTTGGCGCGCGGATGGCCGCCGACGCGCTCCAGGAACATCTCGAAGGTGATGCCGTCGTGCAGATCCTCGCCGGGGTGGATCTCGTAGCAGACGTCGATGCCGTTATCCTCGGCATGATCGAGGATGGGACGCCAGCGGCGGGCAAGCTCGTCGAAGGCAGCCTCGATCAGCCCCGCCGGGCGCTGCGGCCACGGATAGACGAAGGGCCAGGCGAGCGCGCCGGAGAAGGAGGCGAGCGTCGAGAGGCCAAGGTTACGCGAGGCGGTGATCGCCTTCTTCACCTGCTCGACCGCCCATTCCTGCCGGGCCTTCGGATTGCCGCGCACGGCCGGCACCGCGAAACCATCGAAGGCCTCGTCATAGGCCGGGTGCACGGCGACAAGCTGGCCCTGCAGGTGTGTCGAGAGATCGGTGACGACGACGCCGTTCTCCCGCGCCTTGCCGGTGAATTCGGCGCAGTAGTCACGCGAGGCCGCGGCCTTGTCGAGATCGAACAGGCGCGCGTCCCAGCTCGGCACCTGCACGCCGAGATAGCCGCAGTCGGCTGCCCAGCGGGTAATGGAATCCCAGGAGTTGAACGGGGCCGCGTCGCCGGCGAATTGGGCGAGGAAGAGCGCGGGGCCCTTGATCGTCTTCATCGTTTGTCCTCCCGAGGGCTCGTTGGCCCGGCAGGCGGTCGCTGCCGCCCGTTCTGTTGTAATCGGTTGCAACCAGTCATACGCTAGACTGTAATCGTTTACAAGCGCGTGCGCCGGTGGCCGAAAATGTGTTTGCCTTACCCGGAAAAGGCGGACAAAAGGCAGCCAGGAGTTGAAGCGAATCCATGAACAAGCCCCTGCCGCGCATCCGGGATGTTGCCCTGGCTGCCGGCGTCTCCACCGCCACCGTCAGCCGCGCGCTGTCGCACCCCGAGCAGGTCTCCCGGGAGACGCGCGAGCGCGTCCTCGCCGCCATCGACGCCACCGGCTACACGATCAACCAGGCGGCGCGGAACCTCCGGCGCCGCCGCACCGGCGCCGTCGTCGTGCTGGTGCCGAACCTCGCCAATCCGTTCTTCTCCAAGATCCTTTCGGCCATCGCCGCCGAGATCGCGCCGATCGGCTACAACGTGCTCGTCGCCGACACGGCCCCGCAGGGGCAGGAGCGCGACGACGAGCGCATGCTCGGTTATCTCAGCAACAACCGCGCCGACGGGCTCATCCTGCTCGACGGCCACCTGCCCGACGAGCTGCGGCGGGATATCGGTGGCTCCGGCTCGCTGCCGCCGCTCGTCTTCGCCTGCGAGTGGATCGAAGGGCTCGCCACCCCTTCGGTGGTCATCGACAACGCCGCAGGAGCGCGCCTCGCCATCCGGCATCTCGCTGAACTGGGGCACCGGCGCATTGCGCACATCATGGGGCCGCCGACGAACGTCCTTACCGTCGAGCGCCGCCGCGGGACGCTGGAGGGGCTGGCGCAGGCCGGCATCCCGGCCCGCGAGGACTGGTTCCTGCCCGGCGATTTCACCATGGAGAGCGGTGCGGCCGCGGCGCACCGCTGGCTCGCCTGCGACGAGCGGCCGACGGGCGTCTTCTGCCAGAGCGACGAGATGGCCTTCGGCTTCATCTCGGAGCTGCATCGCAACGGCCTTTCCGTACCGCGTGACGTCTCCGTCGTCGGCTTCGACGACATCGAGACGGCATCCCGCTACGTCCCGGCGCTGACCACCGTGCACCAGCCGCGCGACGGCATCGGCACCACGGCGGCGCGCATGCTGCTCGCCCTCATGGCCAAAGACGACGAGGCTGCCGTCGCAGTGAATGCGGGGGAACGGCGGCTGCTGCCGGTCGAACTCGTGGTCAGGGAGAGCACCCGGGCCGTGGATTGAACCGGGCGAAAGTGAGGGCAGCAACCGCCGAGCGATGAGCGACCCGTCCCCCTCGCCCGCTTGCAGCGGGGCTAGAGGTGGGGGGAGCCTCCACATGATCGACGACACCCGTTGTCGTTGCTGACAATTCCGAGCGTCCTGCCGAGCGGCACCGCCTCCACCCTGACCCTTCCCACCACTTCGAGGGCGAGGGGATGGCCGTGGCGCCACGCGTCCTGGATGTCGATTAAGCTTCAACCCGTCTGCGCCCCCGGCAGGCGATGCGCCATGCTCCAGGCATGGCCGAAGGGATCGCGGATGCGGGCATAGCGGTCGCCCCAGAAAGCATCCTCCGGCGGCATGGTGACCGTTGCCCCCGCTGCCTGCGCCTTGGCCACCGCCTCGTCGCAATCGGGCACGTCGAGATGCAGAGTCACGGCTGTTCCGCCGATGACGGGCGGCGGGGCGACTTTTTTCTCGCCGCTCGCCTCGGTGCAGAACTCCGGAAAATGGTCGCAGAGATAGAGCTTGGTGCCGTGCACGAGGAGCTCCGCATGCATGAGGCGCCTGCCGTCCTCGGCCGGCATGCGCATCACCTCCTCGGCGCCGAAGGCGCGGCGGTAGAAGTCGATCGCCGCGGCGGCGCCGTCGACGACGAGATGCGGGACGAGTTTCTGCTGCCGGTCCATCCTCTTCTTCTCCCTCCGTCCGGTCTTTATGTCGCGCCACGGCCGTCTTGCCGGCCCTCGGCCCGGCGGCTATGAGCCGATTCAATCGCATTTGGGCAGGCCTGCGGCGATCTTGCCCATTGCTTTTTACGTTGATATCAACATTAATAAGTCATGTCAAAGACGGATGTGCCGGCCGAAACGATACTGCCTTTCGAGGTCACCCTGCACGTGCGCGACAACTGCCTGTGCCTGCACGTGCAGCGCGCGGCGCGCGCGCTGGCACGGCGCTTCGACGACGCTCTTCGCCCCGTGGGGCTGACGAGCGGGCAATTCTCGTTGCTGATGTCGCTCAACCGGCCCGAGCCGCCGAAGATCGGCCAGGTGTCCTCCCTGCTCGCCATGGATCGCACGACGCTGACGGCGAACCTGAAGCCGCTGGAGCGACGGGGGCTTCTCACCGTGAGCGTCGACCCCGACGACAAGCGCAGCCGTCGCCTGAGCCTCACCGACGACGGCCGGCGTGTGCTGGCCGCGGCCTATCCCTACTGGCAGGAGTGCCAGAAGAAGCTCGCCAGCCGCGTCCCCGGCGACGAGGCGGCACGGCTGCTGGCGGACCTGCAGGCGCTGTCATAAGGATTGGCAGTCGGCAGTCGGGCGGATTGCAGGCCGCTGCAACCCTGAGCAACCTCTTCCGATAGCCCTCTTCCGACTGCCGGCTGCCGGCTGCCCTACTCCCGATTGCCCCGATAGACCTCGAACCAGCCGAGACCGTCCAAGGTCCCGGCGCGCGGGCGGTACTCGCAGCCCACGAAGCCGGTGTAGCCAAGGCGGTCAAGCTCGCCGAAGAGGAAGGGATAGTTCAATTCCCCCCCGTCCGGCTCGTTGCGCGAGGGCACGCTGGCGATCTGGATGTGGCCCGTCACCGGCAGGAGCGCGCGCAGCGCCATGGTGACATCGCCGTGCATGATCTGCCGATGGTAGATGTCGAACTGAAGCTTCACGTTGGGCTGCCCGAGCGCCTCGATGAGAGCGACGGCGCGGCCGAAGTCGTTGAGGAAATAGCCGGGCATGTCGCGGCCGTTGATGGGCTCGAGCATGAGGTCGATGCCCTGCTCGCCGAGCCGGTCGGCGGCGAAGGCGACGGCATCGCGGTAGCGCGCCGCGGCAGCGGGATCGGCGGCATCGGCGAGGCCGCTCATGAGATGCAGGCGCTTCACGCCCGTCGCGGCGGCATAGCGCAGCGCCGTATCAATCGAGGCGCGGAACGCCTCCTCCCGGCCCGCCAAGGCCGCGATGCCCCGCTCGCCCTTGCCCCAGTCGCCGGGCGGGCAGTTGAACAGGGCCTGCGTCAGGCCGTTGTCGGTGAGCACCCGCGCGACATCCTCCGGCGCGTGCTCATAGGGAAACAGATATTCGACGGCCTCGAAGCCCGCATCGGCCGCCGCCTTGAAGCGGTCGAGGAACGACCATTCGTTGAACATCATGGAGAGATTGGCGGCAAAGCGCGGCATGGCGGCCTCGTGCGTTCGCGGTTCAGAAGGTCAGGACTTTTTGGCAGGCAGCGTCACGCCAGCGGTCTGCGCATAAAAACGGGCGACGGAGGAATCGTCGTCGCGGCCCATACCGGCGGCCGAGGTCATGGTGAAGAGCTGCAGGGCCGTGGCCGCGACGGGCACCGGGAAATTGCTGGCCCGACTCATGTCCATGACGATGCCGAGGTCCTTGGTGAAGATGTCGACGGCCGAGAGCGGCGTGTAGTCGCCCTCGAGGATGTGCGGCACCCGGTTCTCGAACATCCAGGAATTGCCCGCCGCGCCCGTGATCACCTCGTAGACCTTGCGGATATCGAGGCCGAGCCTGGCCGCGAAGGTGATGGCCTCGCAGGCGGCGGCGATATGCACGCCGGCGAGCAGCTGGTTGACCATCTTGAAGGCGGCCGCCGTGCCGGCCTCGTCGCCGAGCTCGTGCACCGTCCCGGCCACCGCGGCGAGCGCCGGACGGGCCCTCGTCATGGCCGCGGGCGTGCCGGAGGCGAGCACCGTCAGGGCGCCGTCCGCGGCCTTCTTCGCCCCGCCGCTGATCGGGGCATCGAGATAGTGACGCCGCATCGCGGCGACGCGGGCCGCGAGGGCGCGCGCCGCCTCCGGCGCCATGGTGGCGCAGGACACGAACACCGCGCCTTCCGGCAGGGCGGCTGCGGCGCCTTCCGCGCCGAAGAGCACGTCCTCGGTCTGGGCGGCATTGACGACGACCGAGAAGAGCGCATCCGCCCCTTCGGCCGCGGCGGCCGGCGTTGCAGCTGCACGCCCTCCGGCGGCAACGAGCCGCTGCATGGCCTCCCCCGACAGGTCGAAGCCGGCGACGTCAAACCCGGCGCGGACGAGCGATGCAGCCATGCCGAAGCCCATGGCACCAAGGCCGACCACGCCGACGCGCCCCTTCTTCGTCTCCTCCAGCGTCATAAGATGCCTCCCCATACGGCTTGCAGCACCCGACTTGTGCAAGCGCTGTCAACGAAGCATTATAATGGATGACAGCGCTTGCATAGATGCTATCTTGCGCCACTCTACCTGCGCCGGGGCCTGCCATGACCATCCGCCACGAGACCGCGCCGATGCCCGCCTCCCCGTTGCGTCTCGCCGAGGTGGCCGCGCGGGCCGGCGTCAGCGAAAGCACCGTCTCGCGCGTGCTGCGCAACATCGGGCCGATCGCGGAGGCAACGCGCGTCGCCGTGCTGAAGGCCGCCGAGGAGCTCGGCTACGTGCCCAACCGCCTCGCCGGGGCGCTCGCTTCGACGGGCAGCGCCCTCGTCGGTGTCGTGGTGCCCTCGCTCGACAACATCGTCTTCGCCGAAGTGCTGCGCGGCGTCACCGAAAGGCTGGAGGAAGCGGGGCTTCAGGCCGTCATCGGCGTCACGGGCTACGATCTCGCGCGCGAGGAGCGCATCGTCTCGGCGCTGCTTGCCTGGCGGCCGCGCGGCCTCGTCATCGCCGGGATCGACCACACGCCGCGCCTGCGCGATCTGCTCGCCGCCAACGGCACGGCCGTCGTCGAGATGATGGACATCGACGGCGCCGAGCCGGCGCTCGACCGGCGCGTCGGCCTCTCGCACGGAGCGGCGGGCGCGGCCATGGCGGCGCATCTTCTTGCGCGTGGCTATCGCCGCTTCGGCTATGTGGGTCACGATATCTCGCGGGACATCCGGGCGCGCAAGCGCCTCGACGGCTTTGCTGCAGAACTCGCCCGGCGCGGGGTCGCGCTCGTCGCCGAGGAGATGGTGGCCGGCCCCTCCTCCGTCGCCGCCGGCCGTCGCGGGCTCGCCACGCTCCTTGCCGCCCATCGCGACCTCGACGCTGTCTATTTCTCCAACGACGACATGGCGGTGGGCGGCTATTTCCACTGCGAGGCCAACGGCCTCCGCATGCCGGACGACCTCGCCATCGCCGGCTTCAACGGCCTCGACATCGGCCAGGAGCTGCCCCGGCGGCTCACCACCGTGCGCTCGCCGCGCTACCGCATCGGTCAACTGGCGGCCGAACAGATCCTGACACGGCAGGGGGCGGCGGAGGCAGCGGCGAAACCCGCGACCATCGATGTCGGTTTCGAGCTCATCGCCGGGGAGACGGCGTAAGCCTCACCGGCCACGACAAGAGAGGAAAATCCCATGCTTCTCGGCTGCATTGCCGACGACTTCACCGGCGCGAGCGACCTCGCCAATACGCTCGCCAAAGGCGGCATGCGCACCACACAGTTCATCGGCGTGCCGGCGGAACCGGCGGCGGGCGACTGCGAGGCCGGCGTCGTGGCGCTGAAGAGCCGCTCCATTCCCGCCGCCGCGGCCGTGGCGCAGTCGCTCGCCGCGCTCAAATGGCTGCGGCAGCAGGGCTGTCGGCAATTCCTCTTCAAATATTGCTCGACCTTCGATTCCACGCCCCAGGGCAATATCGGCCCGGTGGGCGAGGCGCTCGCGGAGGCGCTCGGCACCAGGGGCGCCGTCGCCTGCCCGGCCTTTCCCACCACGGGGCGCACGATCTACCAGGGCCACCTGTTCGTGAAGGACCGGCTCCTGTCCGAATCCGGCATGGAGAAGCACCCGCTCACCCCGATGACGGACCCGGACCTTCGGCGCTTCCTTGCCCTGCAGACGAAGACGCCGGTCGGCCACGTGCCGTGGGCGACCGTCGATGCGGGCCCTGACGCGGTCAAGACGGCCCTGAAGGAGGCGGCGGGGCGCGGCGAGACCCTCGTCATCATCGACGCGATCAGCGATGCCGATCTCTTCACCATCGGCGCGGCGCTCGCCGAGGCGCCGCTCGTCACCGGCGGCTCGGGCATCGCGCTCGGCCTGCCCGAGAACTTCCGCAAGGCCGGTCTCCTCTCCGGCAAGGGCTCGGCCTTCACGCCCGTCGACGGCCCGACCGTCGTGCTGGCAGGCAGCTGCTCGGGCGCGACGCGCGAGCAGGTGAGGCGCCATGCCGCGCAGCACCCCGGCCTCGCGCTCGAGATCGACAAGATCATGAGCGGCACCCTGACGCCGGACCAGGCCGCCTTCTTCCTGATGGAGCGCATCCGCCTCACGCCGATCTGCTATTCCACGGCCACGCCCGAGGAGGTGAAGGCGGTGCAGGACCGCTACGGCCGCGAGGCGGTGGCCGAGGCGATCGAGGGCTTCTTCGGGGAACTCGCCGTCACCCTCAACAACCGCGGCGTCAACCGCATCATCGTCGCCGGCGGAGAGACGTCGGGTGCCATCGTCAGCGCGCTCGAGATCGACCGGCTCGACATCGGGCCGGAGATCGACCCCGGGGTGCCGGCGCTGTCCGGCTCGCGCAACGGGCCGCTGGCGCTGGCGCTCAAGTCCGGCAACTTCGGCGCGCCGGACTTCTTCGACAAGGCGGCGACCGTCCTCGCCGGCAAGGGCGTGGGAGGTATGGGCACAGAAGACAAGAGCGCGGGAGGTGCGGCATGAGCGAGGCGAAACTGCGCGAGGAGATCGCCCGCTTCGCCCGCTCGCTCTTCGAGCGCGGGCTCACCCCCGGCTCGTCCGGCAACATCTCGGTGAGGCTCGACGACGGCGGCTGGCTGGTGACGCCGACCAATGCCTCCCTCGGCTTCCTCGATCCTGCCCGCATCTCGCGTCTCGACGCGGACGGGCGCCTCGTGGGCGGCGATGCGCCGACCAAGGAGATCCCACTGCACGCTGCACTCTACGAGACGCGCGGCAGCGCCCGCGCCATCGTGCACCTGCATTCGACCCATTCCGTCGCGGTGTCCATGCTGCCGGAGATCGATGCCAACAACGTCCTGCCGCCGCTCACCGCCTATTCGGTGATGCGTGTCGGCCGCACGGCGCTGGTGCCCTACTACCGCCCCGGCGATCCGGCGGTGGCGGACGCCATCCGCGGTCTGGCCGGCCGCTACAGCGCGGTGCTGCTCGCCAACCACGGCCCGGTGGTGGCGGGCGACACGCTGGAGGCGGCCGTCTACGCCACGGAGGAGCTGGAGGAGACGGCGAAGCTCCACCTGCTGACACGCGGCCTCAACCCGCGCCTGCTCTCGCCGGCGCAGGTCCAGGACCTCGTCGCGCATTTCAAGCTGGAACCATGGCCCGAGGACGAACACGGGCACGGTCACGACCACTGACCCGTCTCAGGCCCTGCGGACCGCGCGCGCTCTCGTCTCGCGGCCGCGGCCGAAATCGGCCAGCTTCGTCTCGAGACGCCGCGCCTCCTCGTGTAGGAGCGCCGCGACCTCTGCCCGCCGGGCCTCGCCGAGGCGGCTCTCAATGGCCGCGACGCTCAGCGCGCCCACGGGCTGGCCTGCGGCATCGCGCACGGCGACGCCCATGCCCCAGGAGCCCTGCATCAGCAGGCCCGGATTGAGCGCATAACCGGCGGCCCGCGTCTCGGCCACGCTCGTGCGCAGCATCTCCGGCGTGAAGCGCGGGTAGCGCTCGGTCATGACCGCGTTGTTGGCGGCGATCACGGCCTCGACATCCTCGTCCGGCAGCGCCGCCAGGATGGCGAGCGAGCCGGAGCCGACGCCGAGCGGGTGCCGGTCGCCCGGCATCAGCACATGGGTGCGGATGGGGAAGGCCCCCTCCTCCCGGTGCAGGCAGATGGCGTAGTTCTCGCGGCGGATGGAGACGAAGGCCGTATCCTCCGTGCGGGCAGCGAGCCGCGCCACGCCTTCGAGCGACAGGCGATGCAGGCCGAAGCGCTCCTCCGCCAGGGTGCCGAGCACGTAGCTCTCGGGTCCGAGGTGATAGCGCCCGCCGGTTTCTTCCTGTTCGACGAGACCGGCACGCATGAGCGAGAGCAGCAGGCGGCGGACGGTCGGCTTGTTGAGCCCGCTCTCGGCCACGAGATCGGCCAGACGCGCGCCCTCCCGGCGACGGGCGCCGACCATCATGAGCAGCGCGAGCGCCCGATCGACGCTCTGCGCCCCCTCGGCCTTGCCGTTCGACGCATGATCCATACTGCGGATCATCCTGAACTCCCGCCCCACCCGGAAAGGCGACGAGATTAGCGCCGATTGCGTGCGAGACAACCGAGCATGCTTGAAGTGCGATGCCCGCGGTTCACATATCGGACCACGCAACGACACGCGGCCCGGATATCCACACCCGGCGCATCCCTTCGCCGCGACGCATCGGGGCCATATTGGGCTACCATCGTGCGAATCGCGGCCTGGGACGGGAGCGAAACGCCATGAATGTCCGCTGGTTGATGCTCGGCGTTGCCGCGGCGATGGTCGGCACGGCGGCCATGGCCCGCCCCGGGAACGTGGTGGCGGGTCATGCCCTGGCACAGAAGCACTGCGGCGCTTGCCACGCCCTCGACAAGACGGGCAAGAGCCCCAAGCCGGAGGCGCCGCCCTTCCGCACGCTGCACGAGCGCTATCCGGTCGAGGGCCTCGAGGAGGCGCTCGCCGAGGGCATGGTGACCCTGCATCCCGACATGCCCGAGATCACCTTCGCGCCCGACGACATCGACGATTTCATCGCCTACCTGAAGTCGCTGGAGAAATAGCCTATCGGCCGGTGAAGCGGGGTGCCCGCTTGGCGACGAAGGCGCTGACGCCTTCGGCGAAATCCGCGCTCGCGGCGCAGGTCGTAAAGGCGGAGGCCTCCTCGGCGAGCTGCGCGGGCAGGTCCCTGTCGAGCGAGGTGCGCATCAGCCGCTTGATCCTGGCGTAGGCGAGCGCCGGCCCGGCCGCGAGGCGGGTGGCGAGCGCCTCCGTCTCCGCCTCGAGCCGCTCGCGCGGCACGACGCGGTTGACGAGGTTGAGGCGCAGCGCTTCGGTGGCGTCGACGGTATCGGCGAGCAGCGCCAGCTCAAGCGCCTTGCGCAACCCGACGACGCGCGGCAGGGACCAAGTGGCCGAGCCGTCCGGGCTCGCGCCGATGCGGGCATAAGCGAGCGTAAACTGCGCGTCGTCGGCGGCGATGGCGAGATCGGCCAGCAGCGCGATGCTGAGCCCGGCTCCGGCCACCGGGCCGTGCAGGCTGGCGATGACGGGCTTGGGCATCTCGGCGAGGCGCGCAACCGCCTCGTGAAACGGTTCGATCAGCCGCTGCACCAGCGCCGGCGCCTCAGGCCCCGCGGCATGGAAACGGCTGACATCGCCGCCGGCCATGAAGCCGCGGCCCTCGCCGGAGATGACGACGACCCGCACGCGCTCGTCGCGGGCCGCCGTCTCCACCGCCGCGCGCAGGGCGGCGACCATGGCCTCGTCGAGCGCGTTGAGCACCTGCGGCCTGTTGAAGCGGATGGAGGCGATGCCCTCCGCCCGCGCGAAGATGATGGGGCTGTCGTCCACGCAGGTCCTCCCGGATCGTTCGCGGCAGAATGGCGGCTGGCGGGCGCCGGCGCAATCGCCGTTCGGTCCCGGTGGTCTATTCGGCCACGCGTGTGCCGTCGGCGTTGAAGGTCTTCAGGTAGGCGACGAGGTCGTCGACCTCCTGCTCCTTCTTGAGGCCGGCGAAGACCATCTTCGTGCCCGGGATTTTGGCCCGCGGATCGGCGATGTATTCGCGAAAATTGGCTTCGTCCCAGACGATGCCGGACGCCTTGTTGGCTTCGGAATAGCTGTAGCCGGGCGCCGTGCCCGCGGTGCGGCCGAAGAGCCCGTTCAATTCCGGTCCGACGACGTTCTTCGCCTTCTCGCCGACCTGATGGCAGGCCCGGCACTTGAGGAAGACGCGCTCGCCAGCCTTGGCGTCGCCAGCGGCGGCGGCCGGCGACAAGGTGGTAACGAGAATGGCGATTGCGAGCAGCGGCTTGAGAATCATCGAACGCTCCTTCCATCGGCAAACGGGCGCCGTTATCGCCCGAATGCCGCAGAAGGAGGCGACGACTCTTCGTCGCGGGGCTCAGCCCTTGGCCAGGAAGGCGGCGACGTCCGCCACCCGCGGCATGGGCGCGACGGCGCCATGGCCGAGCGTGGAGAGCGCCGCGGCGGCATTGCCATAGGCAGCAGCCGCAAAGGGATCACCCGAGCGCAGCCATGCGGCCAGAAAGGCGCCGTCGAAAGTGTCGCCCGCGCCGGTCGCGTCCACCGCCTTGACCGGCCGGCCCGCGATCAAGCGCCGCTCGCCCGGCACGGCGACCATGGTGCCGTCCTTGCCGAGCGTGAGCGCGACGATGCGCGCGCCGCCCTTGAGATAGAAATCGCAGATGTCCTCCGGCCGGTCGAGCCCGGTGAGCTGGCGGGCATCGTCGAGGCCCGGCAGGACGATGTCGGCGAGTTGCGCCGTCGCGTTGATGACGGCGCGTGCCCTGTCGAGCGGCCACAGACGCAGGCGCAGGTTGGTGTCGTAGCTGACAGCCACGCCCTTCTCGCGGGCATGGCGCACCGCCGCGAAACAGGTGTCGCACGCCTCGACCGAGATCGCCTGGCTGATGCCGGAGATGTGGAGGACGCGGCTTGAACCGATTAGATCGAGAGGCAAAAGAGAAGGGCGGACGAGGCTCGCGGCGGATCCGGCGCGATAATAGCTGAACTCGTGCCCGTCCGGGCCGTAGCTGATGAAGTAGATGCCGGTGCGCTCGCCGGCCATGGTGATGACGGAGGAGCGATCGACCCCCTCCTCGTCCCACAGCTTCAGGAAGTCGCGCCCGAAGGCGTCGTCGCCGACGGCAGTGAAGACCGCCGTCTTCGCCCCGAGCCGGGCCGCCGCGATGGCGACATTCGAGGTGTCGCCGCCGAAACCGGGCAGGTAGTGCCGCCGCGAATCGTCGAGCTGGGCGAATTCCATCAGGGGTTCGCCGAATGCCAGAATATCGAAGGCAGCCATCAGGGGGTCTCCGGTTGCTCGTCGCCGGCTGTCTAGACCATGGCGTCCGAAAGTGTAAGCGGTTTTCGCCTCAGCGCAGGGCCTCGCGCCGGATCAGAAGATCCGCCGCCGTCGCCGCTGCGATGACGGCCGGCGCCTTGCCCGCGATGCCGGGAATGCCGATGGGGCAGACGAGGCGGGCGATGGCGGTTTCATCGAGCCCGGCCTGGGCGAGCTGGCTGACGAAACGCGCCTTCTTGGTCGCGCTGCCGATGAGGCCGACGTAGGAAATGTCTGCCCGCCGCAGGGCCGCTGCCACGACGGCGAGGTCGAGCGCGTGGTCATGCGTCATGACGAGGACGAAAGCGCCGGCCGGCGCGGCGGCGAACTCTTCGGCAGGATCCGAGAAAACGGCCGGCGTCGCATTGGCCGGGATGTGGGCCGGGAAGGCGTCGGGGCGTGCATCGAGCCAGCGGACGGCGAACGGCAGCGGCGCGAGCGCCAGGACGAGCGCGCGCCCAACATGGCCGGCACCGAAGAGGAGTAGTGGCGTCGCCTGGTCCTCGTAACGCTCGCGCCAGCCGCCGGCCGGGGTCTCCCCGCCGATGCGCCGCACGATGCGCCCGGAGGCGTCGCGAGCCGCCGAGACCGTGAACGGCCCCTCCGTCTCCGCGGTGGCCAAGGCCGCGAGTTCATCCGCATCCTCGCGCCCGAACACCTCGACATGGACGGCGACCCGCCCGCCGCAGCACTGGCCGAGATCGGGGCCGAGCGCCATGTCGAGCCGCGTCAGGGCTCGCCGGCCGGCCGCCATGGCCCGGCGCGCCTCGGCGAGCGCCTCCCATTCGAGCCGGCCGCCCCCGATCGTGCCGTGAAAGGCGCCGTCCGGCCGCACCACCATGCGGGCACCGGCCTCGCGCGGCGCGGAGCCCTTGACGTCGGCGAGGGTGACGAGCGCCCCACGCCCATGGGCGCGCACGAAATCCCGCAATGTCCGCCAAATGGGCATCTCGCCTCACAGCGCGCCGACGATGGCGCGCAACACGGCCTCCGGGGTCGCCGGCGCGTCGAGCGGCGCAAGACCGTCGCCACGCGCGGCGCGCACTGCATCGGATATGGCGCAGAAAACGGAATTTGCCAGCATCAAAGGCGGCTCGCCCACCGCCTTGGAGCGGTAGATGGTCGGCTGGCGATTGGCGCTCGGGAAGAGCGTGACGCGAAAATCGGCCGGCACGTCCGAGGCGACGGGGATCTTGTAGGTGGAGGGCGCATGGGTGGCGAGGCGGCCCTTGCCGTCGAACACCAGCTCCTCCGTGGTCAGCCAGCCCATGCCCTGGACGAAGCCGCCCTCGATCTGGCCGATATCGATGGCCGGGTTCAGGGAGCGGCCGACGTCGTGCAGGATGTCGACGCGGTCGAGCCTGTACTCGCCGGTCATGGTGTCGATGGTCACTTCGGCACAGGCGGCGCCATAGGCGAAGTAGAAGAAGGGCTGTCCCCGCCCCGCCGCCCGGTCCCAATGGATCTTCGGCGTGCGGTAGAAGCCGGTGGCGGAGAGCTGGATGCGGGCCTGATAGGCCTTCTTCACCAGTTCCGCGAAGGCGAGGCTCTCGTTGCCGAAGAAGACACGGTCGTCGCGGAATTCGATCTCGCCCTCGGCGACATCGAAGATCTCGCAGAGAAAATCGACAAGGCGCTGGCGGATGGTGCCCGCGGCGATGCGGGCCGCCATGCCGTTGAGGTCGGAGCCCGAGGAGGCGGCCGTCGGCGAGGTATTGGGCACCTTGGCCGTCGTCGTCGCCGTGATGCGCACGCGCTCGATGCCGACGCCGAACTCCTCCGCCACCACCTGCGCCACCTTGATGAAGAGCCCCTGCCCCATCTCGGTGCCGCCGTGGTTCAGATGGATCGAGCCGTCCTGGTAGACGTGCACGAGCGCGCCGGCCTGGTTGAGATGGGTGAGCGTGAAGCTGATGCCGAACTTCACCGGCGTCAGCGCCAGGCCCTTCTTCAGCACCGGCGAACGCGCGTTGAAGGCGGTGATCGCGGCGCGGCGGGCGCGGTAGTCGCACTCGGCCTCCAACTGCTCGACGAGGGCGGCAAGCACGTCCGTGTCCTCGACGCTCTGGCCATAGGGCGTCTCGTCCCGGCCGGGTGCGTAGAAGTTCGCCTTGCGCACGTCGAGCGGGTCGCGCCCGAGGCGGGCAGCGATCTCGTCCATGACGCGCTCGGCCGCGAGCATGCCCTGCGGACCGCCGAAGCCGCGGAAAGCGGTGTTGGAGACCGTGTTGGTCTTCAGCCGCCGCGAGGCGATGTGCACCGCCGGCAGGAAATAGGCATTGTCGGCATGGAACATGGTGCGGTCGACGACGCCCTGGCTGAGGTCGGCCGAACAGCCGCAGCGGGCATTGAACGTGACGTCGTAGGCCGCGATGCGCCCCTTGTCGTCGAAGCCGACGCGCCAGTCGGCCCGCATGTCGTGACGCTTGCCGGTCACCGCCATATCGTCGTCGCGGTCGAGCCGCAGCTTGCAAGGCTGGCCGGTGGCGCGAGCAGCAAGCGCAGCGATCACGGCCCATTGCGTCGCCTGCGTCTCCTTGCCGCCAAAGCCGCCGCCCATGCGCCTGACCTCGCAGGTGACGAAGGCGTCAGGGATGCCGAGCGCACGCGCCACGATGTGCTGGACCTCGCTCGGATGCTGGGTGGAGGAATGGACGAGCATGTCGCCGTCCTCCCCCGGCACGGCGAGCGCGGCCTGGCCCTCGAGGTAGAAATGCTCCTGCCCGCCGATGCGCAGCACACCCTCGAGGCGATGGGGGGCGTCGGCGAGCGCCGCCTCAACGTCGCCGCGGCCGAAGGCATAGTCCGGCAGCACCGTCTCGCGGCGCGCCAGCGCATCCTCCACCGTCACGCTCGGCGCCTCCTCGGCGATGTCGAAGGCGGCGAGCCGCGCGGCCCGCCGCGCCGCGTCGCGGGTTGTCGCCACCACGGCAAAGACCGGCTGGCCGTGGAAGAGCACCTCGTCCTTGGCGAATACCGGCTCATCGGCATTGGCCGGCGAGATGTCGTTGCGGCCTGGCACGTCGGCGGCCGTCAGGACGGCGACGACGCCGGGGGCGGCATGCACGGCGGCCAGATCGACCCCCGAGAGCCGCCCGCGTGCGACCGGGCTGAGGCCGAGCGCGACATGCAGGGTGCCGTCCGGCTCGCGGATATCGTCGATATAGAGCGCCGCGCCCGAAACGTGGCGGATGCCGGAATCGTGCGGCAGGGGGCGATGGACGTGGCGGAGCGGCGAACCGTCACCGGAAACGCCAGACGTCCCGGAGGGCGCCGCGTGATCCTCCCCCGCAGCGGGAGGTGGCGGCCGCAGGCCGACGGAAGGGGCCTGCGCGACCGCCGCTGGGAGCGCCCCACCCGTCTCGCGCCTGCGGCGCGATCCACCCTCCCCTGAAGGGGAGGGATCAGATGCGCCCAACCTGCTTCCAGGCACCCGGAAATCGCCCGATTCTTCATTCTGCCGCATGGCGGACCTCCCGGTGGGCAATGAGGCGCGTTGCGGCATCGTCACCCGTCGCGATCTCCATCAACGCCTTCATGAGGAGATTGCCGGCGACGCGGCGGCGATAGGCGGCGGAGGCGCGGTGATCGGTCAGAGGGGCGAAATCGGCGTCGAGCGCGGCGGCCGCCCGCTCGGCGGCGGCGTGATCGTCGATGGCCGCGCCGGTGAGCGCCACCTCGGCCGCCCGCGCCCGCTTGGGGATGCCGGCCATGCCGCCATAGGCGATGCGCGCCTCGCGCACCGTCCCGTTGTCGGCTAAGTCGAAGCAGAAGGCACCCATGACGGCGGAAATGTCCTCGTCGAAGCGCTTGGTCACCTTGAAGACACGGACGTGCCGGCCGGCGGGCTTCCTCACCGTGACCCCCGTGACGAATTCGCCCGGCTGCCGGTCCTGCTTGCGGTAATCGAGAAAGAAGTCTTCGAGCGGCAGGCTGCGGCGGCCGTCGCCGCGGCGCAGGTGAAGGGTGGCGCCTAGGGCGATGAGGGCGGGCGCTAGGTCGCCGATGGGCGAGCCGTTGGCGATATTGCCGCCGACCGTGCCGGAGGCCCGCACCTGCTGCGAACCGAAGCGGCGCATCAGCTCGTCGAGATCGGGATCGAGCGCGCCGAGCGCCTCGCGCGCCCGCGCCAGCGTCACGGTGGCGCCGAGCGTGAGCGTCCCGTGCTCCTCCGCGACCGCATCGAGCCCGGCGACGCGGCCGAGCCAGATGATCTTCGGCAAGTCGGCGAGGGCTTTGGTCACCCACAGGCCGACATCGGTGGCGCCGGCGACCAGCGTCGCATCCGGGTGGCCGAGATAGAGCCGGGCCAGTGCATCGGTGCTCGCCGGAGCGGCGAAGAAGGAGCGCTCGTCGCCGACGAAAACGTCCGCCTCGTCCCTGAGGGCCGCCAGCGCCCCGGCCACATCCAGCCGCCGCTGCGCGAACGGATCGGCCTCGATCCGGCCAAGCGCATCGAACGCCGCCGCGACGATGGGGCGATAGCCGGTGCAGCGGCAGAGATTGCCGGCGAGCGCATCCGTCACCCCCTGCCGGTCCGGTGCCTCGCCCGTCTCGTAGAGCGCGAGGAGGCTCATGACGATGCCGGGCGTGCAGAAGCCGCATTGGGAGCCGTGGCGCTCCACCATCGCCTGCTGCACGGGATGCAGGCGCCCGTCGGCGGCGAGATCCTCGACCGTCAGCACCTCGGCGCCGTCCACCTGGCCGAGGAGGAGGATGCAGGCATTGACCGGCTCGGACACGAGGCGGCCGTCGACGAGGCGGCGCAGCACGACCGTGCAGGCCCCGCAATCGCCCTCGCCGCAGCCTTCCTTGGTGCCGGTGGACCTTTCTGTCAGACGCAGCCAGTCGAGAAGCGTGGTGCGCGGCTCGACATTCCCGACCTCGACCGTTTCGTTCCGTCTCAGGAAACGGATTGTTCGGCGCATTTTCTGGTTCGTCCCTCTGTTTGCCCGAGTGTGCCCCATTCGGGGGGCCGTGCAACAGGGGAAAAGGCAGGCCGCCGGGAGTGCGGCGCAGACAGGCGTGAGGCGAATCCCGCGCTGCTGCGATGAGGGAGTGTCCCGGGAATGGGCCCGGGCTCAGCGCCGCATCACTGCGTGCTGCGGCGCGTCCGGGCACAAAGGCGTACCAGGCCGGTCCCGTCAGCCCGCGTGGAAGCGGAATTCGCTCACCTGCCGGTAGACATCGCCGGGAGTAAGGAGTGTCGAGGGGAAATGCGGCACGTTGATGCTGTTCGGGAAATGCTGCGGCTCGAGCGCGAGGCCCGCGTTGGAGCCATAGGCTGCGCCGTCGAGGCCGGGAATGCCGGAAAGGTCGATCTTGCGCCCGTCGTAGACCTGGAGGCCGGGCGCCGTCGTCCACACATCGAGGGCAAGGTTGTTGCGCAGCGAGGCGACGAGCGCGGCATGGGCGAGCGGCAGGCCGGGGATGCCGGATGGCTCCAGCCGGTTGCGCCGCAGGACGAAGTTGATGTCGTAGTGCACAGGCGCGCCCGTCTCGGCGTCGGGAAAGCGGATCGAGCGGTTGCCGCGGAAATCGTAGGGCGTGCCCTCGACCGAGCGGATCTCGCCGGTGGTGATGAGGTCGGCATCCGTCACGGTGATGAAATCCGCCTCGACGCGCATGCGGTGATCGAGAACCGAGGGCGAGCCGTCGAGGTTGAAATAGGAATGGTGGGCGAGGTTGACCGGCGTCGGCCGATCGGTCGTCGCCGAGAGCTCGATGCGCAGCGTCGCCGGCTCGGTGAGGCGGTAGACGCAGGTGACCGTCACATTGCCGGGGAAGCCGTGGTCGCCGTCCGGGGAGACGAGCGTCAGCGTGACGCTCGAATCATCGTGGTGGGCGAGCTGCCACGGGCGCTTGCCGAAACCTTTCGCGCCGCCGTGCAGCATGTGCCGGCCGCTCTGGTTGCGGTCGACCTCGTAGACGGTGCCGTCGATGGAGAAGCGGCCGTGGCCGATGCGGTTCGCGACCCGGCCGGCGATGGCGCCCATGTGCGGGGAATGGGCGATGTAGTTGTCGAGGCTGTCGAAGCCGAGGACGACGCGCTGCAACTCGCCCGACGGCAGGGGCACCTGCATGTCCCTCAACACGGCGCCCCATGTCAGCACCTTGGCATGCGCCTTGCCTTTGGGGGCACGAATGGTGATCTCGCGGACGGGCTGGCCCTCGGCCACACCGAAATCTCTAACGCTCATCGACGCTCCGTTTCTCGCGCGGCCGGTCACCGCTCGTTCCGGCTCAGGTTGACAGCTTTACTCCGGCGGCCACGATCTTGCCAAATTCCGGACCGTATCCCGATGTCCGGCCTCGCGCCTTGACCTTGCCGCCCGTCCGGGGCACCTCGCCTCGCGCAAGAGCGAAACGCAACGCATCACAAGGGGATGTCCATGCGCATCATCGTCGTCGCCGCGCTCCTCGGCCTCGTGCTCGCCGCCTGCAGCTCCTCGTCGGGCACGCGCACGCAGCCGGCCCAAGCCTATATGCCGCATCCGGCGCCTGGCCAGCTGATCGATGCGGAGAACGACCCCTATGCCGTTGATTGAGGCAGTCGGCAGTCGGCAGTCGGCAGTCGGCAGTCGGCAGTCGGCAGTCGGCAGTCGGGCTGAGCTCGCACCATCGCCTTCAAGCGCAAACCCCTTTTCCGGGCGCATGGAGCGCAAGCGGAATGCGACCCGGGAACCAGCGCAACAATCGGTTGAAGGCGCCGAATGACCGCCCCCGGATCGGCACCGCATCCTTCCATGCTGCGGTGCATCCGGCGCACACGACCGCCGTTGGCCTCACCACGTCCCGGTATTCGGCATCGAAGCCCAGGGTTCGGCCGGGGGCTTGGGCTGGCCCTCCTGCAGCAGCTCGATGGAGATGCCGTCGGGCGAGCGGATGAAGGCCATGTGCCCGTCGCGCGGCGGACGGTTGATGGTGACCCCCGCCTTCATCAGCCGGTCGCACAGGTCGTAGATGTCGTCGACGCGATAGGCGAGATGGCCGAAGTTGCGCCCGCCCTTGTAGTCCTCCGGGTCCCAGTTGTAGGTCAGTTCGAGCAGGGGGGCCTGGCTCGCCGCAGCGGCCTCTTTGTCCTTCGGCGCGGCGAGGAAGACGAGGGTGTAGCGGCCCTTCTCGTTCTCCATCCGACGCACCTCGACGAGGCCGAGCTTGTTGCAATAGAAGTCCAGCGAGTCCTCGAGATTCGAGACACGCACCATCGTGTGCAGATATCGCATGGGTCACCTCCCGTCTGATGCGGGAGAGGATCGTCGATGCCGCGGGCAAGTCAAACCCGCAAGCGGAATAGGTGCCATGAGCCCACCGTCCATCTCGTCGGAGCGGCAGCGCAACGAACGGCGCAAGGAACGCGCCGCCTTCGTCTCGATCCTGGCGAGCGCCGGGCTCACCCTCGGCAAGGGGGTAGCCGGCTTCGCCACGGGCTCGCTCGCCCTCATCTCGGATGCGGCCAACAGCCTGCTTGACGTCGCGGCGACGACCATGACGTGGCTCGCCGTGCGCGCCGCACACAAGCCGGCCGACGCGCAGCACCAGTACGGCCACGGCAAGTTCGAATCGCTTTCGGCACTCGTGCAGACGGCCTTCCTCTTCCTCCTCTCGGGTGTCATCGCCGTCGAGGGCGTGCGGCGGCTGTCGAGCGGCGAGACGGAAATCCTCCTCTCATGGCCGGCCGTCGGCGTGGTCGTCGGCTCGATCGTCGTCGATGCCTGGCGCTGGTGGGGGCTGACGCGCGTGGCGCGCGAAACGGGCAGCGAGGCGCTCGCGGCGGATGCGCTGCATTTCTCCTCGGATCTCGTCAATTCCGTCTTCGTCCTCGTCGCCTTCGCCGCCGCCCATTTCGGCTATCCGCAGGCGGATGCGCTCATCGCCATCGGCGTGTCGTTCTTCATCGCCTTCGCCGGCTTCCGCCTCGCCCGCCGCACCATCGACACCTTGCTCGACACGGCGCCCAAGGGTCTGGCAGAGCGTGTGACGGGGCTCGCGGAGAAGGTGCCCGGCGTGGTTGGCGTGGATCGCGTGCGCGTGCGCTCCTCCGGCTCGCTGATCATGGGTGAGGTGGGCATCCGCGTCTCGCGCACCTTGCCGCTCGACCGCGTCACCCAGATCAAGGAGCGGGTGCGCAACGCCATCCACGCGGACCTGCCGGACAGCGAGTTCACCATTTCGACGACGCCGGTGCAGATCGACGACGAGACAGTGCTGGAGCGTGTGATGCTCATCGCTGCGCGCCTGCGCGTGCCCGTGCACCATGTCACCGTGCAGAACCTCGCCAGCCGCCTGTCGGTGAGCTTCGACATCGAAGTCGACGCCCGCCTCACCCTCGCCCAGGCGCACGAGGTGGCCAGCCGGCTCGAGACGGCGCTCGTCGAGGAACTCGGGCCGCAGGTGGAGGTGGAAAGCCACATCGAGCCGCTCGTCGTGCAGCATCTCGACGGGCGCGAAGCGGATGCCGAGACCGTCGCCGGCATCGCCTTGTCGCTCGCCAACCATGCGCGCGAATGCAACGGCATCACCGGCGTGCACAGCGTACGCGTGCGCGAGACGCCGGCGGGTTTTGTCGTCAACTACCACTGCCGGCTCGATCCCGGCCTCGACATCGCGACCGTGCACGATATGGTCGACGAACTCGACCGGCGGATGCGCACCGACCATCCCGAGATCGGCCGCATCGTCGGCCATGCCGAGCCGCGACCGGAGACAGCCGGAAGAGACATCGCAGCGGGCGGCACAAGCGGCTATCGTTGAGACAGGATACGGGGAGAGCGTTGATGCGTGACGAGAGCGGGGCCGTCATCCGGCTGGAAGACTACAGGCCGACGGACTACCTGATCGATCGCGCGGAACTCGACATCCGGCTCGACCGTCACGCCACCCGCATCCTCGCCAAGCTCCATCTGCGCGCCAACCCGGCGGGCCGGCCGGCCGTGCCCCTCGTCCTCGACGGGGACGAGCTGCGGCTCGTCTCGCTCGCCATCGACGACGTACCCGCCTCGCCGCAGGCCTTCGAGGCCTCGCCCGAGCGCCTCGTGATCCACGCCCCGCCGGCGCAGCCGTTCACGCTGACCATCGAGACCGAGACCGATCCCACGGCCAATACCAAGCTGATGGGGCTCTACCGCTCGGGCAGCGCCTATTGCACGCAGTGCGAGGCCGAGGGCTTCCGCCGCATCACCTATTTCCTCGACCGGCCCGATGTCCTCTCCGTCTTCACGACCCGCATCGAGGCGGACCGGGATGAGGCGCCGGTGCTGCTCGGCAACGGCAATCCGGTCGCGGCGGGCGATGCCGGCGGCGGCCGCCATTTCGCCATCTGGCACGATCCCTTCCCCAAGCCGTGCTATCTCTTCGCCATCGTCGGCGGGCGCCTCGACAAGGTGGCCGACCGCTTCACGACCATGTCGGGGCGCGCGGTTGACGTCGCGGTCTATGTAGAACCCGGCAAGGCGGCGGACGCGACCTACGCCCTCGATGCGCTCAAGCGCTCCATGGCCTGGGACGAGCGCGTCTTCGGGCGCGAATACGACCTCGACGTGTTCAACGTCGTCGCCGTGTCGGACTTCAACATGGGGGCGATGGAGAACAAGGGCCTCAACATCTTCAACGACAAATACGTCCTCGCCAGCGCCGAGACGGCGACGGACGCCGACTATGCCAATATCGAGGCGATCATCGCCCACGAATATTTCCACAACTGGACGGGCAACCGCATCACCTGCCGGGACTGGTTCCAGCTGTGCCTGAAGGAAGGGCTCACCGTCTTCCGCGACCAGGAGTTCTCGGCCGACGAGCGCTCGCGCGCCGTCAAGCGCATCGCCGACGTGCGCGTGCTGCGGGCACAGCAGTTCGCCGAGGATTCGGGGCCCCTCGCCCATCCCGTGCGGCCGCGTCAGTACCGCGAGATCAACAACTTCTACACGGCGACGGTCTACGAGAAGGGTGCGGAGGTCATCCGCATGCTCAGGACGCTGATCGGCGACGATGCGTTTCGCCGCGGCATGGACCTCTATTTCGACCGCTACGATGGCACGGCGGCGACGATCGAGGAATTCGTCGCCTGTTTCGCCGAAGCGAGCGGGCGCGATCTCGGCCACTTCGCCCAGTGGTACGAGCAGGCCGGCACCCCGACGGTGAACGCCCGCGGCCATTACGACGCGGAGGCGAAGACCTATCGCCTCGCCCTGACCCAGGTGACGCCGCCGACGCCAGGCCAGCCGGAGAAGGCGCCGCAGGTCATCCCGATCCGCCTCGGGCTGGTTGGGGGCAGCGGCACGGAGATCGCGCTGTCACCCGCGGCCACGGCCGGCCACATGCCGGGCGTCTTCGTGCTCGACGGCCCGTCGGCCACGCTCACCTTCACCAATGTGCCGGAAAAGCCGGTGCCCTCGCTGCTGCGCGGCTTCTCCGCCCCGGTCCGGCTGGAGATCGACCTCGACGAGGACGAACTTCTCGTCCTCTTCCGCTACGACAGCGATGCCTTCAACCAGTGGCAATCCGCCCAGACGGTCGCCACGCGAGCCATCCTGCGCGCCGTGGGCGCCGGGACGCCGCCTGCGCCCGACCGTCGCATGGCCGATGCGCTGCGCCACTTCCTCTCCATGCGCGCCGGCAGCGATCCTGCCTTCGCCGCCCAGGTGCTCGCCCTGCCGACGGAGGCGGACATCGCCCGCGAGATCGGTCACGACGTCGATCCCGATGCCGTTCACCGGGCGCGGCAGCTGGTGAAGGTCGAGCTCGGCGCGGCACTCGCGGCGGAACTGGCGGAGCTCTACAGTCAGTTGAGCTCGCGGGAGCCCTATGTCCCTGATGCAGCCGGAGCGGGCCGTCGGGCCCTGCGCAACGCCTGCCTCGATCTTTTCGCGGCCGGCCGCCCCGCCGAGGGCGAAGAGCTTGCCATGCGCCAGTTCCGCGATGCCGACAACATGACGGACCGCTTCGCGGCGCTCGGCGTCCTGTCGCACCTGCCCGGTGCAGCCCGCGAGACGGCGCTTGCCGAATTCTCGGAGCGCTTCCGCAACAATGCGCTCGTCCTCGACAAGTGGTTCTCGCTGCAGGCCATGATCCCCGAGCCCGAGACGCTGGAGCGGTTGCGTGGCCTGATGCGCCATCCCGCCTTCTCGATGGGCAACCCCAACAGGGTGCGCTCGCTCATCGGCAGCTTCGCGATGGCCAATCTCACCCAGTTCAACCGGGCGGACGGCGCCGGCTACGACTTCGTCGCCGACATGGTCCTCGCGCTCGATGCACGCAACCCGCAAGTCGCCGCCCGGCTGCTGACCGCCTTTCGCACCTGGAAGATGCTCGAGCCCAGGCGCAGGGCCGAGGCGGAGAAGGCGTTGCGCCGTGTTGCCGGCACGCCCGGCCTTTCGCCCGACGTCGCCGACATATCGGGCCGCTCGCTATCTTGATATACTAAATGTAGGCAAAAGTAGTCCTGATGGCGCGTGAGCGGAAATGCAGGTGCACAACAAGCATTTACCGTGTCGCGTCAACCAATCATAAAGACTCTGGACAAACGGCCCCTTCAGGATTCAGATGTAAGTGATTCGGTGAGATGCGGCACGTCTTCCCGATGAGACGTTTGGACTCCGAAGGGGGCATTCGATGGCGGGCGTCGACGCGACGTACGTGCCCGCGCGCGCGGGCACGATTCTCGGAATTGCGCGCTCCATAGCACATCCCGCCTATAGAAGGCTCGTTCTGGCGGAACCCTGGCTGCGCCTTGCCGTTCCGGCGCTGCTCGTCGTCTTTCTCGTCTCGCTGGTCACGGGAGCCTCGCTGCAGGCCGTCGACGCGCGCAACGAGGCACTCAACGACGCCGCCGCCGAAATTGACACGCTCGCCTCGCTCGCCGCGCGCGTGCTGAATGCCGAGATCGCCCGCGGCGACAGTCCTGCTGCGACGCGCGATCTCGTCGCCGCCTTCGAGCGGCAGATCCCGGCGCCAATGATCGGGAACGGGCGCAGCCTCCTTCTCACCGACGCCACGGGCGCCCTGATCGGGGCCATCCCGGCCCAGCTTGCCACCGGCGAGCCGCTGGTCGATGTCCTTGGTTCGTCCCAACCCCTCACGACCTTCGCCGACCGGGCTGGCGTGCTGCGCCTGACCCTCCCCGGCGGCACCGATGCGCTCGCCACCGTGCGCAATCTCGGTGCCGGCGGCGGCCAGCTTGCGGTAGTGCAGCCCGTCTCGGGTGCACTTGCCCCCTGGCGGGCCCAGACCTGGGGCCAGATGACGCTGATCGCCGCCGCGGCCTTCGTGCTGCTCGCCATCTCCGCCGCCTATTTCATGCAGGCTGGCCGGGCCAAGGCCGCCGACGAGATCTGCGACAAGGTGAAGGAGCGGGTCGACGCCGCTCTCAATCGCGGCCGCTGCGGCCTGTGGGACTGGGACATCGCCCGAGGACGCATCTACTGGTCCGATTCCATGTATGCCATCCTCGGCTACCGCCGGCGCGACGAGTTCCTGTCCTTCGGCGAGGTCAACGGCCTCGTCCACCCGGACGACACGGATCTCTACGGACTCGCCGACATGCTGGCGGCCTCGCGCACCACGGCCATCGACCACGATTTCCGCATCCGAGCCGCGAACGGCGAGTGGGTGTGGATCAATGCCCGCGCCGAGATCGTCGACGGGGACCCGGCGGAGGGCCCGCATCTCGTCGGCATCGCCGTCGACATTACCGAGCAGCGCCGCCTCGCCGAGCGTACTGCGACCGCCGACATGCGCCTGCGCGATGCCATCGAGACCATCTCAGAGGCCTTCGTGCTGTGGGACGCCGACAACCGGCTCGTGATGTGCAACTCCAAGTTCCAGAAGCTGCACGGCCTGCCGGCGGACGCCGCCGCCGCCGGGCGCAGCTATGCCGAGATCATGGATGCGAGCCGCCCGCCCGTCGTCACCACCCAGGCCCTGACGGGCGAGCAGGCCAATATCGGCGCGCGCAGCTTCGAGGCGCGCCTCGCCGACGGACGCTGGCTGCAGATCAACGAGCGCCGCACGAAGGACGGCGGCTACGTCTCGGTCGGCACCGACATCACGGCCCTGAAACGCCACGAGGAGAAGCTGCTCGATTCCGAGCGGCGGCTCATCGCCACGGTGATGGACCTCAAGCGATCCCGCCAGAAGCTCGAGGTCCAGGCCCAGCAGCTCGCCGACCTCGCCGAGCGCTACCTCGAGCAGAAGGCCCATGCGGAGGGCGCCAACCGCGCCAAATCCGAGTTCCTCGCCAACATGAGCCACGAGTTGCGCACGCCGCTCAACGCCATCATCGGCTTCTCCGAGATCATGGAAAGCGGCATCTTCGGCGCTCTCGGCAACGAGAAGTACACGGAGTACTGCCACGACATCCGCCAGAGCGGGCAATATCTGCTCGCCGTCATCAACGACATTCTCGACATGTCGCGCATCGAGGCCGGCCGCCACAAGCTGGAGAAGGAGCGCATCGCCCTCGACAAGGTGATGACGGAGGCCGTGCGCTCGGTGGCGGAGGCCGCAGAGGCGAAGAACATCGTGCTCGACCTCGAGACGCTGCCGGCCCAGACGCTCGACGCCGACCCGCGGGCGCTGCGGCAGATCCTCGTCAACCTGCTGCGCAATGCGGTCAAGTTCACGCCGGAGGGAGGCCGGGTGGCGTTGCGCGCGCGCAGCGCGGCGCAGGCCGTCAACATCTATGTCGAGGACAACGGCATCGGCATCCCGGGCGAGGCCATCGGCAAGCTCGGCCAGCCCTTCACCCAGGTCGAGACCGAATACAGCAAGACCTACAAGGGCTCTGGCCTCGGCCTTGCCATCGCCCGCTCGCTGACGGAACTGCACGGGGGCGCCCTGCGCATCCGCTCGACCCCAGGTTCCGGTACCATCGTCATGGTGCACCTGCCCCAGGCGGAGCAGCGCAAGGCGGCGTGAGGCGCAGGAAAGGCCCCTCGCGGGGCCCGCGCCGTCTCGCCCTGCCGGTCAGGCGGCTGTCCGCTGACGGACACGGAAGGTAGAAACGGAGCGGGGAGCCGAACGGAAAACAGCAACGCGCAACCTCTCCACGTCATGGCCGGGCATGTCCCGGCCATCCACGCCTTTTGGCCTGGCGCAATCGTCCCGGCGTGGATGCCCGCGACAAGCGCGGGCATGACGCGGGGAGAGGTGGCGCCGCGGTGGATATTTCCCTGCCGTCATGCCCGTGCCTAATCGCATAGCCGTCCGTTGGCGGGAACGAACGGGGAGCCACCGCGCAACCTCTTCACGTCATGGCCGGGCTTGTCCCGGCCATCCACGCCTTTTGGCCTGGTACAATCGTCCCGGCGTGGATGCCCGCGACAAGCGCGGGCATGACGCGGGGGGAGGTGGCGCCAAGATTCCCCGGCGGGGCATCCCGGCAATCCCGAAGAGCCGCGCTTGTCGCCGATGTGCATGCCTGCTCTTCTATGAACATGCGGGGCGGCTGGGTTTACATCATGACCAACAGGCCGAACGGCACGCTCTATATCGGCGTGACGAGCAACCTCGCGCGTCGCGCATGGGAGCACCACGAAAGCATGATCGACGGCTTCACCAAACGCTATGGCTTGAAGCAGCTCGTCTATTACGAAGCTTACGAGGATATTCGCAGCGCCATCCAACGCGAGAGCAACATGAAGCACTGGCCGCGCCGTTGGAAGATACGGCTCATCCTCGAAATGAACCCGCAGTGGCGGGATCTCTACGAGACGCTCGCCTGAAGGAGAAGCGCAACGCTTCCCTGTCGTCATGCCCGCGCTTGTCGCGGGCATCGACGCCAGGACCAATGCACGAAGGCAAACGGCGTGGATGGCCGGGACGAACCCGGCCATGACGCGGGGAGAGGTGGCGCTTCACGGCCGTGCAGCGGCTCGCCCGGTCCGCAAGGGGGGGAGCGTCCTACCCCTTCGCCTTGCGGGACTTCGCCTTGCCGCCGGCGCCCAGAAGTTCGTTGAAGGTGGCGCGCACCTGGCGGCGCGTGTCGTCGAGCGTCCGGGCCAGCACCTTCTGGTCGGGCAGGCCAACGGCCGTGGCGATGCGCTTCTGGATCGCCGGGGCGACGGCCTTGGGGTCGAAGCGGCCCTCCACCGTCAGGCGCTGCCAGTGGAAGACGCTCGACAGAAGGTCGTAGGCGGGACGCAAGACGTCGGCGTGGTCCGGCGCGATGAACCCCTTCTCGGCTGCGCGGGCAAGGACATGGGCCGTGCCGGGCACGATCAGGGCCGGCTCCGTCGCCGCATGGGCCAGCATCAGGAACTGGGCGATGAACTCGATGTCCACCAGGCCGCCCGCGGCGAGCTTGAGGTCACCCGGGTCGTCCTCCCCCTTCTCCTCGGCGATGAGGGCGCGCATCTCGCGGATGTCGGTGGCGAGCTTCTCGCGATCGCGCGCCTCGCTCAGCACCGCCGTGATCGCTTCCTCCACATCGGCCGCGAGGGAGGCGTCTCCGGCGATGACGCGGGCCCGCGTCAACGCCATGTGCTCCCAGGTCTCAGCCTCGTTCTTCTGATAGGCGAGGAAGCCATCGAACTGCGTCGCGACGGGCCCCTTGCGACCCGAGGGGCGCAGGCGCATGTCGACCTCGTAGAGCCTGCCGCGCCTCGTCGGCACGGTCAGCGCGCTGACGAGGCGCTGGGTCAGGCGGCTGTAGTAGACGACGGCATCGAGAGGCCGGCGGCCGTCGCTCTCCCGCCTCTCGGCATCAAAATCGTAGATGACGACGAGGTCGAGATCGGAAGCAGCTGTCATCTCGCGCGCCCCAAGGCGGCCGAGGCCGACGACGACCGCGCGCCCGCCGGGCACCTTGCCATGCTCCTCCTCAAAGGCGGCCTGCGCGGCCTCGAGGCTGAGGCGCACGGCGGCCTGCGCCACGGCCGCGAAGGCCTCCCCGGCGCGCGGCGGCGACAGGATATCGGAGAGGAAGCGCGCGCCGACGAGGAAATTCTCCTGCCGCACGGCCTCGCGCAGCCGGTCGAGAAAATCCTCGTAGCTCGCCGGCTTGCCGAGGAGGCCGCGCAGGCGCGCCTCGATCGCCGCCTCGTCGCTCGTCGGATCGAGGAACGTCGGGTCGATGACGGCATCGAGCACGTGCGGGCTGGCGGAGACGACCTCGGCAAGCCGCGGGGCGCCGCCGAGAAGATCGGCAAAGAGACGCAGCAGCCGCTCGTTGGAGCGGAGCATGGAGAGAAGCTCGACGGCGGCCGGCATGCGGCCGAAGGCCTCGTCGAGCGCCGCCAGCGCCGCATCCGGCGCCGCCGTCTGGCCGAGCGCGGTCAGGAGCGCCGGCGTCAGTTCCGTCAGCACCTCGCGCGCGCGGGCGCTGGTGACGGCGGAGCGGCGGCCGAAGTGCCAGCCACGCACGGTCTCCGCGACGCGCGGCGGATCGGAGAAGCCGAGCCGCCGCAGGGTCTCGAGCGTCTCCGGGTCGTCGCTCGTGCCGGTGAAAACGAGGCTGCCGGCCTCCGCCGCGAGTTCCGGCCCCTCCTCGAACAGCATGGCATAGTGGCCCTGCACCTTGCGCGCATGGGCTGTCAGCGCCTCGCCGAAAGCTTCCACGGTCGCAAAGCCGCAGAAGCGGGCGACGCACGCCAGCGCCTCGGCGTCGTCCGGCAGGCGCTGCGTCTGTTCGTCCGCCACCATCTGCAACCGGTGCTCGACGGTGCGCAGGAAAATATAGGCCGCCGCCATGTCGTCGCGCGCCTGGGGCGTGATCCACTTCTCCTCGACAAGCGCATCGAGCACCTCGAGCGTGCGGCGCCCGCGCAGCGAGGGGCGGCGTCCGCCGAAGACGAGTTGCTGCGTCTGCACGAAGAACTCGATTTCGCGGATGCCGCCGCGGCCGAGCTTGATATCGTGGCCGGCGACCGCAATGGCCTCGTGGCCGCGCACGGCATGGATCTGCCGCTTCATCGCGTGGATATCGGCGATGGTGGCGAAGTCGAAGTACTTGCGCCAGACGAAAGGGCGCAGGTCGGAGAGGAAGCGCTCGCCGAGCGCGATGTCGCCGGCCACCGGCCGCGCCTTGATGAAGGCCGCGCGCTCCCAGTTCTGGCCGACGCTCTCGTAATAGGAGAAGGCGGCCGGAAGCGACACGGCAACGGCCGTCGAGCCGGGATCGGGTCTGAGGCGCAGGTCGACGCGGAAGACATAGCCGTCGCCGGTGCGCTCCTGCAGGATCTTCACGAGCCCCTGTGTCAGCCGCACGAAGAAGGGCGCCGGCTCCAGCCCCTCGCGCAGCGGCGCCTCGGGATCGAAGAAGACGACGAGGTCGATGTCGCTCGAATAGTTGAGTTCCCGCGCCCCGTGCTTGCCGAGCGCCAGCACGACGAAGCCCGGCCCCTCCCCGTCCGCTGCCGTAAGGCGTCCGGCCTGCCGCGCCTCGCGCAGGAGGAAGGCGACCGCCGCCGCGACGCAGGCATCGGCGAAATCGCTGAGCGCGCGCGTGACCTCCGGCAGGCGCCACAGGCCACCGCAATCGCACAACGCGACGAAGAGCGCGAACTCAGCCCTGAGGCGCCGGAGACGGCGCATGATGTCCGCGACCTCCTCCGCCTCCTCCCCGGCACGCTGCACATCGGCGAGGATGCGTGCGCAGATCGCGTCCGGGGGGCCCTCGATCAGGGCCAGGAACCGCTCGGGCTTCGTCGTCGCGAGCCGCCACAGGAAGGGCGAATAGTCGGCGAAGGCGGCGGTGAGGCTCGCAAGCTGCGGATGCGCATCGAGGAGACGGCCAAGGGCGGCGGAGGTGGCGTCCCCGTCGAGGAGGTCGGCGGCGATGCGTGCAACGGCCGGCTTGCCGGGCGGAGCCGGCAGGCAGCGGGCCATGGCTGCGAGAGGCGTTGCTTCCTGCCCTGTCACGTTTTGTTTCTTGCCCATTTTATAACCGGTGTTGAGAGCGACATTTCAGTGCTCGTCATGGCCGGGCCTGTCCCGGCCATCCACGCCCTCGACGTCGTGTGAGCGTCACGGCGTGGATGTCCGCGACAAGCGCGGGCATGACGGCCTGCCTTCATCCCTCGTTTTTCGCCAGCGGCAGCGCGAGGACGGCCCGCAGGCCCGGCCCGTTGTCCTCGAGCCGCAGCGCGCCCGTGTGCAGGCGCGCGACGGCCGAGGCGAGGCTGAGGCCGAGGCCGAAGCCCGGCTTGGAGCGCGCGCTTTCGAGACGCGCGAAGCGCTCCAGCACCCGTTCCCGCTCCCCTTCCGGAATGCCCGGGCCCCGGTCGCTCACCGCGATCTCCACCATGCCGCCGCGGCGCCGGGCGGTGATCTTCACCTCCGGCGTCGTCCGACAGCTTGTGCCGTATTTGAGGGCATTGTCCATCAGATTGGCGACGGCCTGGCTGATGAGCTCACGATTGCCTCTGACCGGCAGGTCGGGCTCGATCGCGGCAACGAGCGGCATGCCCGCCTCCTCGGCGAGCGGCTCGTAGAGCTCCGCCAGGCTGCCGGCGATCTCGGCCGCATCGAAACCGTCCATCGCGGCATTGGCATTGCCCGCCTCGAGCCGCGCGATCATCAGGAGCGCGTTGAAGATGCGGATGAGATTGTCCGATTCGTCGATGATGCCTTCGAGCGCGGTGGCATATTCGTCCAATGAGCGCGCCGTGCGCAGCGCTTCCTCCGCCCTGTTGCGCAGGCGCGTCAGCGGCGTCTTGAGGTCGTGGGCGATGTTGTCCGACACCTCGCGCATGCCGGCCATCAACTCGCCGATGCGGCCGAGCATGTCGTTGAGGTTCTGCGCCAGGCGGTCGAGTTCGTCGCCGGTGCCGGTCACAGTGAGTCGCCCGTCGAGGTCGCCCTCCATGATGGTGCGCGTCGTCTCCGTCATCGCATCGACGCGCTTGAGCACGCGGCGTGTGATGAACCAGCCGCCAAGGCAGGCGAGCACGGTCACGAGGCCGATCGAGAGAACGAGCGCGCGGCGGATGACAGCCTGCAACTGCAGCCGCTCCTCGAGGTCGCGGCCGACGAGCAGGCGGAAGCCGCCGGGCAGCACATAGACGCGCACGAGGGCCCGGAACTCCCTGTCGCCCGTCTCGTCGCTGCGCCGATAGGCGATCTCGCGCGAGCCGGGCTCGTCGAGAATGCCGAAGGGCACTTCGACCACGTTGCCCGCCAGCCGCTCGCCGGCCATGGTCGTGACGAGATAGAGGGAGGCGCTCGGCGCGCGCGAGCGCCGGTCGATGATGTTGACGAGCCGGCGTATGCCGCCGATGCGGTACTGCTCGGCAAGGCCCTGCAGTTCGGCGTCGATGGTGCCCTGGATCTGGTCGTCGAGCACACGTCGGGCATTCCAGGCCACATAGCCGAGGATGAAGCCGGCGAAGAGGACGAAGACGAGGAGATAGGCCGCCGACAGCTTGAAGGCCGTCGTGCGGAAGAGCTTACCGAGCCCCGTCACGGATCATGTATCCCGCTCCGCGCACCGTCTGGATCAGCGGCACGTCCTGTCCCTTGTCGATCTTCGCGCGCAGGCGCGAGACGTGCACGTCGATGACGTTCGTCTGCGGGTCGAAGTGATAGTCCCACACGTTCTCGAGCAGCATGGTGCGCGTCACCACCTGGCCGGCGTGCTTCATGAGATATTCGAGCAGGCGGAACTCGCGCGGCTGCAGTACGATCTCCTGCCCGGCGCGGGTTACCCGATGCGACAGGCGATTGAGTTCGAGGTCGCCGATCTGGTAGCTCGTGGGCTCGCCGTTCGCCCCCTTGCTGCGACGGGCGAGAACCTCGACGCGCGCCAGCAGCTCGGAGAAGGCGTAGGGCTTCGGCAGGTAGTCGTCGCCGCCGGCGCGCAGGCCCTTGACCCGGTCGTCCACCTGTCCGAGAGCGGAGAGGATGAGCACGGGCGTATCCACCTTCTGCTCGCGCAGGGAGCGGATGAGCGACAGCCCGTCGAGCTTCGGCAGCATGCGGTCGACGACGAGGACGTCGTAGCCGCCCTCGCGCGCCATGGCATAGCCATCGAGGCCGTCGGCCGCATGGTCCGCCACGTGGCCGGCTTCCCGGAAAGCCTTGACCATGTAGGCGCCGGCCTCCTGATCATCTTCGATGACGAGAATCTTCATGGCGCTCATGGTAGCAACTCCGCAACGCAAACGGCAGGCCGGACGCGGGGGTGTCCGACCTGCCGCCATACGAGGAGGAGCGACGGGCCCGTGGCGACAGGCGGCCCGCCGCCCTCCCCGAATTCAGGCAAGGGGCAGCGCGACGAAGCGGGCGCCACTCGCCGTCTCGACCTGCATCAGCACGGCTTTGCGCCCCTCCTTGCGCAGCTCCGTGACCGCCTGGCGCACGTCCTGCGGCGTCTCGACCTTCTTGCCACCGACGGTAACGATGACGTCTCCGGTGCGCAGACCGCGCTCCTCGGCCGGGCTGCCGGGCTCGACCCCGACGACGACGACGCCGTCCTTGTCGACGCCGTCGACCGAGCCCGAGGGCGCCAGCGAAAGACCGAGCCTTCCGGCCTGCTCCTCGCCGCTCTCGGCGCTCGCGGTCTTCTCGCCGGGCATCGTCGCCAGCGTGACGGAGATGTCGCTCTTCTTGCCGCCGCGCCAGACGGTGATGTCGACCGTCCGCCCCGGCGCGAAGCCGGCAATGTCGCGGGCGAGCTCGCGGGCGTTCTTCACCTCCTGCCCATCGACGGCGAGGATAGCGTCACCCGACTTGATGCCGGCCTTCGCGGCGGGGCTGCCGTCCTCGACGCGGGCGACGATGGCGCCCTTGGCCTCCTCGAGGCCGAGCCCTTCGGCAATGCCCTCGTTGATCGGCTGGATCTGCACGCCGAGGTAGCCACGGCGCACCGTGCCGTGGTCCTTGATCTCAGCGACGACCTTCTGCACCGTCTCGGCGGGGATGGCGAAGGCGATGCCCACGTTGCCGCCCGACGGCGAAGCGATGGCCGTGTTGACGCCGACGACCTCGCCGGATGTGTTGAAGGTCGGCCCGCCGGAATTGCCGCGGTTGACGGCCGCGTCGACCTGCAGGAAGTCGTCATAGGGGCCGGCGCCGATATCGCGCCCGCGGGCCGAGACGATGCCGGCCGTCACCGTGCCGCCGAGGCCGAAGGGATTGCCAACGGCGAGCACCCAATCACCCACGCGGGGCGTGCCGCTGGCGAAGCTGACGTAGGGGAACTTGCCGCCCTCGTCCACCTTGAGCAGCGCCAGGTCGGTCTTGGGATCGGTGCCGACCACCTTGGCCGAATAGGTCTTGCCGTCGTCAGTCTGGATCTCGACCTCGCGGGCCTTTTCGACAACGTGATTGTTGGTGACGACATAGCCGTCGGCCGAGATGAAGAAACCGGACCCCTGTGCCTCGCCGAAGCGGCGCGGCGCCGGGCGCTGACCGCGCTGGTCCTCCTCGCCGAAGCGGCGGAAGAAGCGCTCGAAGGGACTGCCCTCGGGCAGGCCGAACTGGCGCAGATCGAGCCCTTCGGCGCTCGCGCCCTCGACCGCGACCTTGACGCGCACCGACACGACGGCCGGCTTCACATGGTCGACGACGTCGGCGAAGCCGGCAGGATTGGCGGTCGGCACCTGGGCCGACAGGTTCTGCGCATAGGCCGGCGCCGGGCCGACGTCGAAGGTGCTCTGCAGCAACGCACCGGTCGACAAGGCGCCGAGCGCGACGGCACCCAGCAGCATCGACACGCGCCGGCTGGCGCGCTTCGGCGACTTGATGCGGACCTTCAAGGCTTCGCTGTGGTCATTCTCGTGCATGGCCATCTCCGTTGGCGAACTTTCGGGCCGAACCCGTTATCGCCGCCGACGATGGCTCGCCGCGCCTTACGACAGCCTCACGAGCGCATGAAAACTTCGTAATGGAGGCGGGAGGCCCTCAGCGACCCGCTTCGCAACGCAGCACCGCGCGCGCCAGAGCCTGGGCACGCGGCACGAGCGAGGCCACCTCCATGTATTCTTCCGGGGAATGGGCCTTGCCGCCCACCGGGCCGAGACCGCACAGCGTCGGCGTGCCGACCGCGGCCGAGAAGCCGGCGTCGGAGCAGCCGCCGGTGAACTCGCCGTCGACGTGAAGGCCGGAATCCGCTGCGGCGGCCTTGTAGGTCGCCATCATGCGCTCGCTCTCGGGCGAGGCGACGAGCGGCAGGAAGTCCCCGCGCGTCGTGAAGCGCGCGTGGGTACCGGGAATGGTGGAAGCCGCGACGATCCGCTCGACCGCCGTAACGAGCGCCGCGCGCTGCTGCGGCGTCACATAGCGCAGATCGACCTCGGCCTCGGCGAAAGGCGCCGTCGTGTTGACGGACTGGCCGCCGCGCACGGTACCCACGTTGACCGTGATGCCGGCCTCGAGATCGGTCAGCGCATGCAGCGCGACGATCTTGTGGGCGAGTTCGCCGATGGCGCTCGCGCCGTCGGCGAAGTTGGCGCCCGAATGGGCTGCCTTCCCGAAGACTTCGAGATGCAGGAAAATGCCGCCCTTGCGGCCGCTGACGATGTTGCCGGAGGCGCGGCCCGGCTCGCCGTTGAAGGCGGCGCGCGCGGCGGCCGCCTCCTCCTCGATGATCGGGCGCGAGAAGGGCGAGCCGATCTCCTCGTCACCCGTCATCAGCGCCACCACCGGGCCGGGGGCAGCGTCCTGCGCCGCAAGCGCGGCGAGGACGAAGGCATTGACGACGAGCCCGCCCTTCATGTCGGCGACACCCGGACCATAGGCGCGACCGTCGACGATCCTGAACGGCCGGCGCCCCGCCTCACCCTTCGGGAAAACCGTGTCGCGGTGCCCCATGAGGAGGACTGGCTTGAGATTGCTGCCGGGGCTGGCGAGCTCGGCGCGCAGGGCGTCGCCATAGGTGTCGCCGCGCCGCCAGGACGTCGGGATGCCATGAACCGCGAAGAAACGGGCGAAGCGCTCGCCGACCGCATCGACGCCGGCCTTGTCGTAGCTGCCGCTGTCGATGTTCACCACCTCTTCGAGGAGGGCGAGCATCTCGCCCTCCCGCTCCGCCAGCCAGCGGCAGACGGCCTCCTCGGCCTCGGTGCCTCGCGTCATCGCTCCACTCCCGTCAGCGGTGCCGCGCGAGGTGAATCACGCAGCCGGTCAGGGGCGGCAGCATGCGCCATCGCGCCCGCCGGCGCATCTGCCGACAGCGCATGGCGAGGGCCGGGGCCATTCGGGAGAGGATGAGCGCGGGCTCCGCGTCCGCGGTCACAGGTCCTTGTCGCGCCACTCGAGGAGAGCGGCGAGCCGGGCTTTTTCCTCGTCGCTGAGCGGCGCCGTGGTCGAGACCTCCACGCGTCGGCGGCGCGCCGCGATGGCGATCGCCACAATGCCGGCGAGGAGCACGAGGAACGGCCCGCCCCACAGCAAAGCGGTCTGCCAGTTGACCGGCGGGCGCAGCAGCACGAAATCGCCGTAGCGCGCCACGACGAAGTCGCGCACCTCGCGATCGCTGTCGCCGGCGGTGAGGCGCTCGCGCACGAGGATGCGCAGGTCACGCGCGAGCGGCGCATCGGAATCGTCGATCGACTGATTCTGGCAGACGAGGCAGCGCAGCTCGGCGGAGATCGCCCGCGCCCGCGTCTCGAGCGCCGGATCGCGCAGCACCTCGTCCGGCTGCACCGCGAGCGCGGGCAGCGACAGGGCGAGAGCGACGACGAAGGCAGGCAGGAGGCGCCGCATCGCCCTACTCCGCCGGAACGAGCCGACCGCGCGCGGCAACGGGCGCGGCGACGCGCAGGCGCCGGTCGGTCAGGGACAGAAGCCCGCCGAGAGCCATGATCACGGAGCCGAGCCAGACGAAGATGACATAGGGCTTCCAATAGATGCGCACGCCCATGCCGCCGGAAGGCTGCGGCTCGCCGAGGCTGACATAGAGCTGGCTCGGCCCGAGCGTCATGATGCCGGCCTCGGTGGTCGGCATGCCGCGCGTCACGTAGATGCGCTTCGAGCCCTCGAGCGTGCCGATGATGCGCCCGTCCCTGAGGACCGTGAAGCGCGCCACGTCCTCGCGGTAGTTGTGGGCGGTGCGCGGGAAGATGGCGTCGAGCCGCAGGGTATAGGCGCCGGCGTTGACGAGATCGCCGCGATTGACCACGGCCAGCGTCTCGGTGCTCCAGGCCTGGGCGGCGATGCCGAGCACGGTGATGCCGACGCCGGCATGGGCGATGGCGGTGCCCCAGGCCGAGCGCGGCAGGCCGGCGGCACGGCGCAGCATGACGCCGGGCGCGACCCGGCCGCCGCCAGCGCGGTGGTAGATGTCGACGGCCGAACCGGCGAGGAGATAGACACCGAGCCCGATGCCGAGGAGGGCGAGCACCGGTCCGCCGCGGACGAGCGCGAAGATGATGAGCGCCCCGGCAAGGCCGGCGGCATAGGCGGCCCACAACCGCTGCACCGTGCCGAGCAGGTCCCCCCGCTTCCAAACGATCGTCTGGCCGATCGGGATGAGCGCGAGGAGCGGCATCACAATCGGCAGGAAGGTCGCGTTGAAGAAGGGCTCGCCGACCGAGATCTTGGCGCCCGTCAGCGCCTCGAGCGCCAGCGGATAGAGCGTGCCGATGAACACGGTGGCGCAGGCGGTGACGAGAAGGAGGTTGTTGGCGACGAGCGCGCCTTCACGCGAGATCGGCGCAAACAGCCCGCCCTGGCGCAGGAGCGGCGCGCGCCAGGCGAAGAGGGCGAAGCCGCCGCCGATGAAGACGACGAGAATGGCGAGGATGAAGGCGCCGCGCGTCGGGTCCGTGGCGAAGGAGTGCACCGAGGTCAGCACACCCGAGCGCACGAGGAAGGTGCCGAGCAGCGACAGCGAGAAGGTGAGGATGGCGAGAAGGATCGTCCAGATCTTCAGCGCATCGCGCTTTTCCATCACGATCGTGGAATGCAGGAGTGCCGTGCCGGCGAGCCACGGCATCAGCGACGCGTTCTCGACCGGATCCCAGAACCACCAGCCGCCCCAGCCGAGCTCGTAATAGGCCCAGTAGGAGCCCATGGCGATGCCGAGCGTGAGGAAGACCCAGGCCGTGAGCGTCCAGGGCCGCACGGCGCGCGCCCAGACGGCGTCGATCCGCCCCTCGATGAGCGCCGCCAGCGCGAAGGCGAAGGAGATCGAGAAGCCGACATAGCCGAT
Organism: Chelatococcus sambhunathii; assembly: GCF_001418005.1. Classification (GTDB taxonomy): domain Bacteria; phylum Pseudomonadota; class Alphaproteobacteria; order Rhizobiales; family Beijerinckiaceae; genus Chelatococcus_A; species Chelatococcus_A sambhunathii. The sequence goes on from NZ_LIOL01000004.1 coordinate 115,737, forward strand.
GTAGAGCAGCGGCGGGTGAATGGCGAGGCCAAGGTCCTGCAGGATCGGGTTGAGGTCCTGCCCCTCGAACGGAGCCGGGTTCAGCCGCAGGAAGGGATTGGAGGTGAACTCGACGAAGGCGAGGAAGGCGAAGGCCACCGCCCCCTGCACGGCGAGCGTCAGGTGGCGCAGGCGCGACGGCACGGCCCGGCGCGACAAGGCGACCATGGCGCCGAAGAGGGTGAGGATAAGCACCCAGAGCAGCATGGAGCCCTCGTGGTTGCCCCACACGCCGGTGAGCTTGTAGATGAACGGCTTCAGCGAATGCGAATTCTCGACGACATTGACGAGCGAGAAATCCGAGGTCGCATAGGCATAGGTGAGCGCGGCGAAGGCCAGCGTCACACAGGCGAAGGCGCAGAGCGCCGCCGGCGCGGCGATGGCCGCGAGCGCCTCGTCCCGCACCGTGGCCGCCCACAGCGGCATGAGGAACTGCACGAGCGAGAGCCCAAGGGCGAGGGTCAGCGCGTAGTGCCCTGCTTCGACGAACATCGGCCCTCACTCACTCGCGGCGGTCGCACCGCCACCTTGCGCATCCGTCTTGCCGCCGTGCTGCCACAGCCCCTGCTCCTTCAGGCTGTCGGCGACCTCGCGCGGCATGTAGTTCTCGTCGTGCTTGGCGAGCACGCTGTCGGCCCGGAACAGGCCCGCGCTCTCGAGCACGCCCTCCGTCACGACGCCCTGCCCCTCGCGGAAGAGGTCCGGCAGCAGCCCCGTGTAGCGCACGGTGATGCTGCGGTTCGTGTCGGTGACGGCGAAGGTCACGTTCTGGCCCTCGCCCTTCTCGACCGAGCCCTCGGCGACGAGGCCGCCGAGGCGCAGGCGCGTGCCCGGCGTCACCGCCTTGGCCTCGAGATCCGTCGGCGAATAGAAGAACACGATGTTGTCGCGCATGGCGAACAGCACGAGCCCGAGCGCCACCCCAAGCACGGCGAGGGCCGCTGCGATAAGCGTGAGCCGTCGTTGCTTGCGAGTCACTGCGGTGCTCCGGTCGCGTCGGTTTCAAGTGACAGCTGGCGCGCGAGCGCCGCCAACATATCGAGCGAGGCAGGGTCGGCCGCAAGCTGGCTGCGCGCCTTGGCAAGCGCCTCGCGGGCCTTCTCCTCCTCGCCGAGAACGACATAGGAGCGCACGAGCCGCGCCCAGCCGGCCGCGTCCGATCCGTCGGCGTCGAGGCGCGCGGCGAGCCCCTCCACCATGCCGCGGATGGCGAGCGCCTGCTCGCCCTCAGGCAGGGACGTGATCGCGCTCGCGCCCTCGCTCATCGACAAGGCCGCGAGCCGCTGCTCGACGGCGCCGCGCCAGGACGCGTCGGCCGGCGCATCGGCCAGGAGCTTCCGTAACATATCGATCGCCTTGGCGTTGTCGCCGTCCTGGCCCGTGGCGACGGCGAGGTAATACCGCGCCTTGGCATTGGCAGGATCGAGCACGAGCGCCCGCTCGAAGGCTGCGCGGGCCCGTGCGTCGACGATGCCGCCGGCCTCGGCCGTCACGGCCTCGCCGAGATCGGTGAGGCGCGCCGGGCTTTCGCCGAGGATGTCGAGGGCGGACTGATAGGCGCGCGCGGCATCGCCGAAGCGCCCGGCCCGCAGATAGACCGGCGCCAGCACCTCCCAGCCGCGGCCGTCGCCCGGATTCTGCGCGAGATGCGCCTCGATCTTCGCAACCGCCGCACCAACATCGAGCTGGCCGCCGTCCATCCGCGCGGCGCGTGGCGCCTGAGGCAGGTGCGGCGAGCCCATGGCCCCATAGATGGCGAGCGCCAGAAGCGGGATCGTCGACAAGGCGATGGCCGAGGCGGCGCGGCGCCGGCGCAGGGCGGGCTCGCCCTCCGGGCCGCTGCGTCCCTCCCCGCGCGCCGCCCGCAGCAGGCGCCGGCCGATCTCGGCGCGCAGCGCCTCGGCTTCACGCTCGGAGACGAGGCCGGCTTCGCGGTCGCGCTCGAGGTCCGCCATCTGCTGGCGGAAGAAGGCGGCATCGCCGGTCTCGGCCGCGACGGCCGTCTCGGCGCGCGACAGGGGCCACAGCACCGCAAGCACGGCCGCGCCGGTCATCAGGGCAAAGATCAGCCAGATCAACATGGGCATTGTTTAGCGCAAGGCCCGGGGCCCGCTCATGTCACGATACGGCGACATAAGGTCACGCGGCTGGCGCGGCATTGATCGGCCTCAAACGCGCGGGAGCCGCAGGCTGGCCCGCAGGCCGCCCTCCGGCGCCACGCCCAGCTCCAGAGCACCGCCGTAGAGCCCCGCCAGCTCGCTGACGATGGCAAGGCCGAGGCCGGACCCCGGCTTGCTCTCGTCGAGCCGGCGGCCGCGCTGCACGGCGGCCTGCCGCTCGGCCTCCCCAAGGCCCGGACCGTCGTCGTCGACGACGATCAGCATCACCGGCGGCTCGCTGTCCGGTACCGCGCTCGCACCGATCCGGACCCGTCCGGCCGCCCATTTGCAGGCGTTGTCGGCAAGGTTTCCGACCATGTCCTCGAGGTCCTGCCGCTCACCGCGGAAGCGCAGGCCGGGCGCAACTTCAAGCGCGAGAGAAAGCCCGCGCCGTTCGTAGATGCGCTCCAAAGCCCGCACGAGGCCGGCGACTGCCGGCTGGACCTCCGTCACCGTGCCGAGCGTGCCGGCGAGCGCTGCCGCGCGCGCGCGCTCGAGGTAGTAGTTGACCTGGTCGCGCATCACGAGGGCCTGCTCGCGCACCTTGGCGGCCAGCGCGTCGTCCCGGACGTCGGCCTCGTTGAGGATGACGCTGAGCGGCGTTTTCAGGGCGTGGGCAAGGTTGCCCACCTGCGTGCGCGCCCGCTCCAGAATCTCGCGGTTGCTGTCGATAAGAAGGTTGAGCTCGCCGGCAAGTGGCGCGATATCGTGCGGGAAGGTGCCCGCAATGCGCTCCGCCTCCCCGCGGCGGACGGCGCCGACGGCGCGGCGCAACCGCACGAGCGGGCGCAGGCCGTAGCGCACCTGGAGCAGCGTCGTGAGCCCGAGAACGAGCGCGAGCGTGAGGAACGTGGCAGCCACGACGATTTCGAAGCTGCGGATATCGGCCTCGATGGCATCGGCGGGCGCCGCCACCGCGACGAGAAAGCGCTCGCCCTCGCCGAGGTCGATGACGCGCTCGACCGCCCGCAGCCGGCGCCCGTCCACACCGTCGTAATAGGCCTCGCGCGCACCGCCCTCCCGCGCGGGGGCCCCGAGTTCGGCGAGCGGCGGCAGCCTGCTGCCGAAGAGGGACTTGGAGGCGCGCATCTCCCCCTTGCCTTCCGGATCGACACGGGTCACCTGCCAGTACCAGCCGGAGAGCGGCAGGTCGAAGCGCGGCTCGCCCAAGGTGCCGAGCGACTTGTCGTCGAGCGGCTCGGGACCGGCAAGGTCGGCGACGATATCGGTGAGATAGACCTGCAGGCGCTCGTCGAAGGCTCGCTCGCTGGTGCGGCGATAGACCTGCGACAGCGCCAGGCCGCCGAGGAGCAGGACAAGGACCGTCCACAGCGCTCCGAAGAGCAGCAGGCGCGCGGCGATGGAGCGGCGTTCGAAGAAGCCTGCCGGCACGGGGCGGCTACTCCGCCGGCGGCTCGAGCCGGTAGCCGAGCCCCCGCACCGTCTGGATGACATCGACGCCGAGCTTGCGCCTGAGGCGGCCGATGAAGACCTCGATCGTGTTGGAATCGCGGTCGAAATCCTGGTCGTAGAGGTGCTCGACCAGCTCGCTGCGCGACACCACGCGCCCCGTGTGATGCATGAGATAGGCGAGAAGGCGGTATTCGTGCGAGGTCAGCTTGACGAACTCGCCATCGACCGTCACCCGGCTCGCCCGCGTGTCGAGGCACACGGGCCCGCAGACGATCTCGCTCGAGGAATGGCCCGCAGCGCGACGCAGGAGGGCCCGGACCCGAGCAAGCACCTCCTCCATGTGGAAGGGCTTCGTCACGTAATCGTCGGCGCCGGCATCGAAGCCCTGGACCTTGTCGCTCCAGCGGTCGCGGGCGGTCAGGATCAGCACGGGCATGTCGCGACCGGCCCGCCGCCATTTCGTCAGCACCGACTGGCCATCGAGCTTCGGCAGGCCCATGTCGAGGATGATGGCGTCATAGGGCTCCGTCTCGCCGAGGAAGAGGCCCTCCTCGCCATTATATGCCCGATCGACCGCATAGCCCGCCTGCACGAGCGCATCGGCGAGTTGCCGGTTGATGTCCCTGTCGTCCTCGACAACCAAGAGCCGCACGCGCGCCCTCCCATCAACAAGCCCGCCGACGCTCAGCGCCCTTCCAGAACCCTGCCGCTGCCGCCGTCAACCACGATTCGCGCGACGCGGCCGTCGCGGCGCAGAACCGAGATCCGGTAGACATAGCTACCGCCCTGCCGGCAGAGCTCGGCCCTGACGACCTCGCCACCCGAAGCCGCGTCACGCGCGGCGGACACGGCCCGGGGCGGCGCGACCACCCCCCCCTGTGCCACGGCGGTGCGCGTCTCCTCCGGCGACAGGCACGTGCCCTGAGCCGCCGTTTCGGACGAGGCGAGTCCAGCAACAAGCACGCTCGCGGCAAAGATGGTCCTAGCTCCCCACATGGCGCCGAAATATGGCGGCCAAGGCCTGAACATTCCCTGAATGCATGGCCGCCACGGACCGATCCGGCAGCGCCGGATCGGCCTCATCGTTCGAGGCGATTGGTTGCCATAACGCGGAAGACGGTGGACGCCACGAAGCTGACGCCGGCGACGATCTGAAGGAGCGCGTCGGTCAGCGCACCGGTGTCGACGCCATCCGTTTCAACTCCGAAGAGCGACAGGAGGATGGCAGCCATGCCGACGGCATTGGCCCAGACCGTGCGGCTCGTGAAGATCGATTTCGTATCGGACATGTCGCTTCCTTTCCTTGCTGGGTGACTGGGTATCGTGCCAGGCCCGACGTCGGCCTGCGTGGCAAGCCGCTTCGCCCGCTCCTCGACGCGCTCGACCCGGCGGCGCCAGCCGCGGCCGAAGACGTGGAAATGGCGCAGCCGCTCCAGAAAGCCGAGGCGCGCGGCGCAGTAGCGATCGATGAGAAGGTGCGGCACCTGCGCCTCGACCGCCGCGAGCGTCACCGGCCCGATGCGGCCGTCCACGGTGACGCCCGCTGCCTGCTGCAGCAGGCGGACAGCGCGGGCGGGGCCGGAGTTGACGGCGGTGTCGAAGACAGCGAGATCGATGCCGGCGGGCAGTTCGTCGGCGCGCACGGCGTGCCAGTAGTGCTCGCGGTAGATCACCGCCGCCTCGTGCCGGGTCAGCGCCATCACCTCGGCAATGGCGACATCACGGCCGCGCGCCCGTTTCAGCGCCGCCCGCGTGATGCCGAACTTGGTGGCGCCGCCGGGATCGAACGGATGGTTGACGTAGCCTCCCTCGAAGCCGAGGACGGCCTCGAGGGCTTCGTCGAAACTCGCGATGGCCATGGCCGTATCTCGCAAAAGGCGGTCCCGGGAAAGCTCAGCGCACGTCGATTTCGCCGCGCCGGGCAAAGCCGCGGCCGACGACGGCGCTGAGCTGGGCGACGGCGATATCGAGACGGTGCTGAGGACCGCCGAAGTCCGCCAGTTCCTGCTCCGCCGCGTAGAAGACACGCTGCTCGGCTGTGCGCAGTCGGCGCACGAGTTCGCCATCCCGGAACAGGTCGATCTCGTAGGCCTCAACATCCTCGCCGAGCGGCACCTCGACGAGTTCCCACCCGTCGCCGTTGGAGCGCGTGCGCCTGATGAAGGAGATCACGATACCCTCGGCCATGCGCCGCGCCTTCAGGTGCACCGGCGCGAAGGGCCGCAGCGCGAGATCGGTCGCCCCCGCGCCGAAGGCAGCATAGGCAGGATCGCCGTGATCGAGCGTTGCCGGGCCGGCGCGGTAGTAGGCAAAGCGGCCAATGTCATCGAGGCGGCTCGTCAGCGGCACGAGGGCACGATCGAGGAGCACGACCGTCGCGCCAGCAGGCACGGTCCTCGCCGCCAGAAGGTCGGAGCCGGCGAGCCCGCGCAGGAGACAGCCAATGCGGTACACATCGGCATCGATCAGTTCGACCTCGGCTGCGGCGATGATTTCCCAGGCACCATCCGGGCCGCGCACGGCCATGAGGTTCGCTCCGGACAGGGCCGCGCCTTCGCCGACGCTGGTGAGGACGCCCCCGCCGAGCCGCATGGTCAGCCGGTTCTGCCGGTCCCAGCGCCAGACCGGGCCGGCCGGCAGCGGGTCGATCGTCTCGCCGATGACGGCAGGAAGATCCGCCGCCAGGTGTGGCGCAAAGCTCGCTCCGTCGCTCGACCGCCAGACGGCCACCTGCCCCGGCCACGGATCGGCGACGGCGGCGAGATATTGCAGAACCGGCGGGTCCTGCATCGCCGCCGGCAGGTCGAGCACCACGACATGCGGTCGGCCGGGCAGCACCGGCGGCGGTTTTCCCGGCAAGGGCTGGAAGACGGCCGGCAGGGAGAAGACGGATGGCTCCAGCCTACGGGCCGCCGCGCGCCGGGCCGTGCCGTCTGTGAGCCTGGTGATCTGGTAGGTGCGCGGCGCCGGCGCCGTCGGCAGGGCGACGATATCACCGACTTCGAGGCCGGCGAGCCGCGGCGAGAGCGAGAACTCCGCGCTCTCGCGCCCCACCCACAGGTCCTGCAGCCAGACCTCGGCGAGGCGGGCCGCTTCGCTTGCGCGCGTGACCAGCGCCAAGTCCGCGCTCGCCTCGCGCTCACTTTCCCCGGCAAGCCGGCGCGACCGGGCGGCAGCACGGCGGAAGTCGCGCTCGCTGTCGCTATAACCAATACGCACCTCGCGCGGCAGTTCCGTCTCCTGCTGGCGGTGCAGGACGATGAGGGCGCCGTTCTCGTCCGGCACCAGATCGTCTTCCCCGAGGGTCGCCGCCACGCGACGCGCATGCATAGCGAAACGCAGCACGCCGCCGCTCGCCAGCGCATCGAACCCGAAGGCCTGCGCCAACGGCTCCAGCACCTGCCGGACCGCCATCGTCCGGTCGACGACATAGCCGTCGACCATGCCGTCGATGTCGAGCCGCTGTGGCAGATTGACGGAGAAGTCGCGCAAAACGGCGGCGACCAGCCTGTCGAGCGGCACGCTCTCCAACCGTCCCGTCAGCCAATGGCCGGTCTGCCAGTTGTGCCCGTCGGACCAAACGCCGGTGAGTTCGGGAAAGGCGGGGAAAGGCCGAGCGTCCCAGGCCCAGACGAAGGCATGGCCGGGCGCGACCATGGTGCCGCCGTAGACCGGCGAGAGCGGGTTGGCCTCTCCCGGCGCGCCATAGACGGCGAGCATCGCCTCGACCCCGCGGACCTGGATGAGGTCGTCGCGCCCGCCCGAGGAGAACGGCGGGCGCCCGCCGTCGATGGACTTCGGATCGGGAAAGACGTTCGGCGCATTGGTGCCCTTGTCGACGGCGGGCACGCCGAGCTCCGTCAGCCAGACGGGCTTGGCGCCCGGCTGCCAGGCGGTGCGGCCGGTCTCGACGCCGTTGACGCGCTCGACGTGTTCATTCGCCCACCAGCCGGCCAGATCCTTCTGCCGGAACAGCCACGGCTTGCCGTAGGCGCCGTCCGTGATGGGGCTGCGGCGCTGGGAGATGCGATCCGCCTCGCTCGCGTAATACCAGTCGTAGGCCTCGCCGGCGGTGAGCCGTCCGCGCAGGTAGTCGCGGTCATAGATGGCACGCGCCTCTCCCGCGTCGGCATGGTCGGTGCCGTCGCGCCAGTCGCTCAGCGGCGGGTAGAAATCGATGCCCACCGCGTCGATGGCGGGCGAGGCCCAGAGCGGATCGAGCGGGAAGCGCACCTCCCTGCCGTCGTCGCGCACATGGGCGCCGTATTCCGTCCAGTCCGCCGCATAGGTGATGGCGGTGCCCGGGCCGACGACCGCGCGCACCGCTTCGGCCAATGCGATCAGCGCGGATGTCGCCGGATAGTGGCCCGAGGCGGCGCTCAGCCGCGTCAGGCTCACGAGCTCCGAGCCGATGACGAAGCCTTTGACGCCGCCCGCCGCCACCGCGAGATGGGCATAATGCAGGATCTGCCGGCGCAGGGACCACTGCGGCGGCCCTTGGTAGGAGATGGCGTCTCCCGAACGGGCGAAATGCTGCGGCTGGGCATGGCCGAAGAAGGCCTCAACCTGTGCCGAGACGGCGGGACTGCCGTCCGGCGATCCCGGCCGGCCCGGGGCCGGGTGGCACGTGAGGCGCCCGCGCCAGGGATAGGCCGGTTGCCCGGCGGCGCCCGTCCAGGGATCGGGCAGGCCGTTGCCGGCCGGCACGTCCATCATGATGAACGGATAGAGCACGACCTCGAGACCGCGCGCCTTGAGGTGACGGATGAGGGCGATCACACTGTCGTCCGACGGCGTGCCGCCATAGGCCGGCCGGCCGTTCACATGGCTGACAAGACGCGCCGCCTCGCGCGTGAGCGAAGAGACCCGCCACGGGAGCTGGCCGCGCCCGTCCTCGGTCGCCTTGGCCGCCGTCTCGACGCGCGGCGCAATGGTGCAGGAGCCGACGCGCAGGTCGTCGCCGAACCAGCTGACGACGAGCGCGACGCGCTCGAGGTTGGGGCACAGCGCTGTCAGCATGTCGAGCGAGGCGACCACATCCACGCTGTTCATCAGCTGGTGGCGGTTCTCCGAGCGCGACGCGCCGAAGCCGAGCACCTGCGTGACATGGCCCGGCATGTAGCCGAACTCGCTCGCCGCCGGGATGAGGTTGACCGCCCGGATGGCGCTGCCGAGCCCCTCGACCGGCCGCACCACCTCGAAGGAGAATTGCGGAATGCGGTTGCCGTAGGCAGCGAGCGGCAGGTGGTCGAAGACGACATAGGCAAGGCCGCGGTAGGCGGGCGCGTTCGCCGCGCCTTCCTTGGCGATGATGAGCGGGTCGGGTGTCTGGCTCTCGCTGCCGCGGTGGACGCGCATGTTGACCCGCGCAAGGTCGATTTCCTTGCCGTCCGCCCAGGCGCGGCGAATGTAGGCGACAGGCCCCTCGCACAGGCCGATCGCGATATTGGCGTAGTAGCTGTAGGTCGTCTCGATCGTTGTCGTCTTCGGGGGCGACCCCTTGCCGCCGGACGAAGGGGTGCGCGTCACGGTGGTGACCGCCTCCTCCTTCAGGCGCGTCGCCCAGATGAGCTGCCCGCCGACGCGGGCCCGGCCGTAGACGCGGGGAATGGGCGCGCCTTCGGTCGAGGTGATGCCGTCGACATCCTGAAGGCGCGGCCCTTCCACCACACGCCGCGTGCCGCCGCCGGTGCGCGAGAGGAGCGCGCCGTCGATGGCGGCCCCGGCGAGGCCGCCGAGCGCCCGCCCGACCATGGCGCCGACGGGCCCGCCGACGAGCCCGCCCAGAGCGGCACCGGCAACCTGCAGGACGATCGTGGCCATCAGTCGGTCACTCCTGGAAAGCGGAAGGCGAAGGCGAGATGGCGCCGCCACCAGCCGCTCAGCGGCACCTCGGCGACGGCGGCGCCGTCATGGGCATGCACCATGCCCGCAGCATTCGTCATGATGGCCGCATGCTTGGCCGGCAGATGCGCGCGCCAGCGGAAGAGGAGGACATCGCCCGCGCCGGCATCCGCAGGGGCGATGCGGATGAAATGGCGCTCGCCGGCCTCGGCCATCATCTCGCGCAGGCCGGCCTCGGCCCAGTCGGGCGCATAAGGCGGCACCGCCTCGGGCTCTTGCCCCACCACCTCGCGCCAGACACCGCGCACGAGGCCGAGGCAGTCGCAGCCGATGCCCTTGAGCGATGCCTGGTGGCGGTAGGGCGTGCCGATCCAGCCGCGCGCCGCGGCGACGATGGCGGCCCGGGCGACGCCCCCGCTCATCGAAAGAAGCTCCCGCCGTCATGCCCCTCGCCCTCGCGCGGATAGGTGACGACGAAGTCGTTGCCCGGCATGTGGGGGAAACCCCGGAAGTTGACGGTGTTGGAGAAGCGGTCCCGGCAGGTGGCATGGCGCTTGTCGCAGCCCGCCGTCACCGTAAAGGCGTCGCCCTCGCCGATGGTCGCCGGCGCCGCGTGCCAGAGCGTCAGGAGATGCACCCCTTGGTCACGGCGATGGTGCTTGACCTCCACGGCGGCACCGGCGTTGGCGCCGCCCGTCCAGACCAGCCGCCCGCCGGTGAACCAGCCGTCGGCATGGTCGCCGAGGTCGCGCGCCTGCACCACGAGGCGCCCGTCCGTCGCCGTCACGGCGCCTTCGGCCCGGAAGGCCGGCAGGGTCAGGTCGACGCCGCAGCGGACATCGCCGAGATCGGCGGCGCAGGCGAGCGAATAGAGCCGCCCCTGGGGCTGATCGAGGCGATGCATGATGCCGCGCAGTTCGGCGAGAAAGGCATGGTCGGTGCGCTTGATCTCGCCGATCGAGGCGACGTCGACGAGGAGGCGCTGCGCCTCCGGATCGGCCCAGTTGACGAGCCAGGTCTCGACGGTGGCATCGTCATAGAGCCCGCCGACGATATCGGCCTCGGTCAGCGCCACCGCACTCAGCGCGCCGGCGACCTCGCTCGTCGCGACGGCAAAGCCGAGTTCCGCCGAGACTTCGGAGGGCTCGAGCCCGCTGCGCGCCGCGAAGGTGACACCGGCGAAGGCGAGATCGCGGTCGTGGTCCGTGAAGCCGAAGACGGCCCCGTCCCGGCGCAGCAGCTTCCAGCAATGGCAGAGCGTCGTCGCGCTCGCCGCAAGATGCTCGGCGAAGGCGGGGTCGATGTCGCGCATGGCAATGTCCTTGAAGGCCCTGTCACGGGACGATCTCGATCACCGGCAGCTGCGGGATGGCGCCGGCTGAGAAGGCCGCGAAATCCACCTCGAGCCGGTCGGTATCGAAGCGGACCGGAACGTCGAACAGATAGCCGGCCGTCACCGCCGTATCCGGCGCCGGAACGCTTCCCTCGGCGAAGGTGACGAGGCCCGTCGTTGCATCGCAGGTGAACTCGAGACCGGCCGTCAGTTCCTGTCCGTCGACGGCAATGCGGACGCTGCCGTCGACGGGTTTGGCGATGGGGCGCACATAGGGCGCATGGGCGCCGCCGTATTGTTTGACGAGCTGGAAGCTCGCCCTCTCCCCATCCCCGGTCCCGATCGCCTGGTCGGTCGGCGCAGGCTCCTGCGACGGCAGGCACGACTTGAAGTCGAGCCGGTCGCGCCAGCGGAAGCCGTAGAGCCGGCCGCGCCGCTCCTCGAAGAAGGCGACGGCCGCCGCCAGCGCGTCGAGCGTCTTGATGCCATAGCCGGCCTCGTAGCGCCGGCGCGCGTGGTGCCAGCGCGCATTGCGGCTCTCGCGTCCGGAGCCGAGGAGGACGATGTCCGTGCGCCGCTCCGGGCCGCCGCTGCTCGCGAGCGAGATGTCGACGGGGAACCTAACTTCGTGGAACGAGCTCATCGCTTCTCCCTCACAGCGCACGCTGGCCGCGCGCGACGGCACGGGCGAGCGCCGCGGACACCTGCGCTTCCGAGCGCCGGAAGCTCTCGGCATCGTTGGTGCTGATGTTGACGGTGACCTGCGCCACGGGTCCGCCCTGCGAACCGGCCGCGCGCACGCCGAGCCGGCCGTCCGGTCCGCGCGCCAGCGGCATGATCGCCTCGGCGCCGCGCTCGCCCATGAGGCCGAGCCCGCCGGCGAGCGGGAAATAGGTCGGTGCGGCGACGACGCCGCCCTGGGCGAAAGGCTGCACGAGACCGCGCGAGATCACGCCGCCCTTGGCAAAGGGCAAGGCGCTCGACAGGCCCGAGAACAGGGATTCGAGGCCGCTGCCCAGCGCGCTTTCCAGCGGTTTCGTGGCGGCTTTGAGGGCAATGTCGATGAGGCGCTGGCCGATGCTGCGCAGCACGTCCTCGAAGCGCCGGCCCTCGACGACGCTCGACGAGAAGGCCTTGACGAGCGCCGCGCCGAAGCTCGTCGCCAGCCGGTTGGCCTCGCGCAATTCGTCAAGGTCGATGCGCAGGTCCTGCGGATCACTCGTCATGGCGTTATGGCTCCCGTTGAGGCGGCCGTGTCGGGAAAGGCGCGCATCAGCGCGGCGAGATCCCGACGCGCCGGGGTGGCGCTGCGGCCGAGGCCGAGGGCACGCGCCGTCGCCGCGATCTCGCGCGGCGTCAGGCGCCAGAAGGCGTCCGGACCGAGCCGCAGAGCGCCGAAGCCGAAGGCCTGCACCTCGTCCCACGGAAAGGGCGAGGCGGCCGTGGCTTCAGGGCGCCCTGCGGCGGTCAAGGGTTTGGCGGCGTGGCCTCCCCGGGGCCGAAGGTGACGGCGAGCAGCCGGGCGATGATGGCGGCGAGGTTCTCAAGCCCCTGCCCGATCGGCAGGGCTGCGACCTCGCGGTCGCTCATCGCCCCGCCACCGCCGCGGATGGCGGCGCCGATGAGGCGGATCATGTCGCCGGCCGACAGGCGCCCGCGCGCGAAGCGCTCGCCGAGCCCGGCGAGATCCTCGACCCCGAAGGCGTCCTCCAGCTCGGCCAGCGCCCCGAGCGTCAGGCACAGCACGAAGGTCTCACCGCCGATCTCGGCCGTGATTTCGCCGCGTCTCAGATTGGCCATGGCCGCCTCACAGGGTTGAGAAGGCGAGCGCGCCGGCGGATTCGAGCGCGAGCTCGAAGGTGACCTCGCCGGCGTGGTCGCCGCGGTATTCGAGCGCGGTGACCTGGAAAGGCCCCTCGATCGTGCCGAAATCCGGCACCACGACCTGCCAGGGGCGGATGTCGTCGTCGAAGAAGAGCTCGCGGACATAGGCGTCGGACGCCTCGTCCTTGAAGATGCCGGAGCCGCTGATGCCGGCCCGGCGCACGCCGGCACCGGCGAGCAATTCGCGCCAGCGGCCTGCCGATTCCGCATGCGTGACGTCCACCGTCTCGGCGTTGAAGGCGATATGCCGGGCCCGGAGGCCCGCGACCGTGACGAAAGTGCCGCCGATGTCGAGCTTCAGCAGCAGGTCCTTGCCTTTCTGGGCACCCATGTCGTGTCCTCTCCGATTGGTCGATGGCACCGGCGTCACGGCGCCGGCAGGCGCTCCGTCACCGCCCTGAGGCGCAGCGTCACGCGCGAGCGGTCGGCGCGCTCGTCGCGGCGCGCCTCCGTCTCGACGGTGCGCAGGTTCACGAGCCGGTGGCCGTCGAGCGGCAGCGATATTTCGCTGAGCAGCGCGTCGATGCGCCCGGCGCTTTCGAGGGCGCTGCGTGCGCCGCCGGCACGAGCCCAGACGGTGAGCGTGATGTCGTGCTCCTCACCTCGATCGGTGCCGGTCGACCAGTCGCGCGCCTTCCAGGGACCGATGACGCAGTAGAGCCCGTCGAGTCCCCGCGGCGTCTCGTCGAAGATGCGCGCCCCTCCGAGGCGGGCGACGAGATCGGCGTCGCCGGTGAGGCGCGCGATCAGCGTCTCGCGGAGCGCGATGTGGGACGGCTTCACGGCGTCACCTCCTGCAGCGTGCACACGAGCCGGCGCCGGCGCCCGTCGGGGTCGACGGCCGACAGCACGGCGAAGGACCGCCCGCCGATGGCGAAGCGACAGGTGCCGTCGACATCGCCGCGCCAGCGCATCTCGGCCCGGAAGCGGGCGGCGAGATCGCGTCGGTCGGCGTGCTCGCGCTCGTCGCTGCCCGCCGTCACGCCATCCAGCGAGCACCACAGATGACCGGCCGGCTCGAAGGCGCGAACCACACCGCCGGTACCGTCCGGCGTCTCGCGTGGCCGCAGCAGCGCCGCACGGCGGCGCAGGCGGCCGAGGGGAAGGTCGGCCATGTCACAGCCTCATCCGGCGCCAGGGGGTGAGAAGGGCGACGACATCCGGCGGCAAGGGCGGCTTGCCCGCCGCCGGCGCATCGCCCCGGTTCTCGAACCAGTGGGCGGTCAGTAGGCGCACGGCCTGGCGCAGCGGCCCGGGCACATCGGCGGCGGCGCCATAGCCCAGCCGCACGTCGACCTCGACGGCGGCGGGCGAAGCTGCGAGCCAACCGAAAAGAAGGGCGTCGCGCTCGACGGCGGCGGCAGGCGCAACGATGCCGTCCGGCAAGGCGAGCGGGGCACCGCCCGCGTCGCGACCGTGCACGGCCAGCACGGCATCGACCGGGGCCATCGGCAGGCGCAGCACGCCGGCCCCGGGCCAGGCACCGAGCACGAAGCGCCAGGTCTGGGAGACGAGCGCGAGCCCGCTCACGGCCTCGACCGTCAGCCGCGCCGAAGTGACGAGCGCCGCGAGGAGCCCGTCCTCAGCCGTGTCGTCAAGGCGCAGGAAGGCCTTTGCCTCGTCGAGCGGCACCGGCTCCTCGGCCGGCGGCTGCAGCAGAATGGGTGTCATGGAAACCTCAAAACTGTATGCACCCCCTTGCGCCGGCCGGAGCCGCCGCTAAGGCTGGCGCAGCCAACGAAAGGACTGCTCGTGCAACGGCTCTTGCCCCGCGCCGCCCGACGGCTCGCCTGGATGACCTGCGTGTTCGCCGGCCTTCTGGTCTCCGCACGGATGCCGGCCGAAGCCGTCATCGGCGGGCGGGAGGATGCGGGACCGCTCGCTGACGCGAGCGTCATGGTGCTGAACGCGCGCGGCGGCGTGTGCAGCGGCATCGTGCTCGCGCCCGATGCGGTGCTGACCGCAGCCCATTGCGTGACGGGGGCCGACGCCTATCGCGTGCATTATCGCGACGAGGCCGGCGAGCCGGTGCTGATCGTGCCGCGGGAGGTCGTCGTCCATCCGCGCTACGACCGTGACGCCATCAAGGCCCGGCGGCAATCGGTCGATCTCGCCCTCGTGCGGCTGCCGGAGCCGCTGCCGGCCACGTTCGCGGCGGCGACCCTGTCGCGCGCGGCGGCGCCACGCGAGGGCGCCCGGATGACGCTCGGCGGCTGGGGCGTCGCCGCCGAGGGCGACCACCGCAGCACCGGCACCTTCCGCGCGCTCGACATGTCCGTCGTGGAGCCCTACGGGCCGGGGCGGATTCTCGTCTGGCTCGGCAACGGGCCGAAGCGCCGCGCCGGTGCCTGCGACGGCGATTCCGGCGGCCCCATCGCCGATGCCGCAGGGCGCGTGGTCGCCGTGACGGGCTTTGCCCGCGGCGAGGGCCGCGACCGCTGCGGGCTTATGACCCAGGGCACGCTCGTCGCGCCCGAGCGTGCCTTCATCGACGGTACGCTCAGGCACTGGGGACGCGAGGCCAACTGGGCCGAGTGAGGTAGCCAGTTTCGCAGGTCGCCGGGATGAGCCGTGATGCCTCTGCTTGCGGCCTGGAAAGGCAAAGCCCCGCCGTGATTAGCGGCGGGGCCTCAAGGTCGTGCAGCGAGCTTGTCATCGCCCGTTCGCACGACCGCCTCCGAAGAGGTCTTGAAAGCCTGATGCCATAGGCAGCGCAGGAACGATGTAAAGATGGCTACTCGGACCGCTTTGTCAATCCGGAAAGCCCGAGAGCGACAAGCACGCAGTGCTGAATTCTCGCCAGTTCCACCGGGGCAAGCACAGGCGTTAAGTATTTGCGTTTTCCGTATTGATCACGTCCCGTACGGACGAGCTCAAGCCTCTGGAAACCAACCGTATAGGGCATGTCGGCTTTCACCCAAGCGGTCGGTAAATCGAAGGGCGTCGGCAGGGGTGGCTCCATCCGAACTTCGCAATGATAGTCCTCGATGGGATCGGGCGGCGTCGTGCTTAGCGGCACCACGGAAACCAATCCGGTACGCCGTTTCAGCCGCGGGGAAATGACCACAACCGGCCGGCGTTTGACCATTTCAGGCTCGCGAAATCCACTATCGAAGTCGCAAATTAACACTGTACCCGGCTCAGGGTGAAACTTCAGCGGCAAGGCGCCCCTCGACGAATCGAATAAACTATCGCAGCCAGTATGGCTGAAGTCTCACGTTCAATACGAGACAGGTAAACCTCCTGTAACTTGCTCTTCGCCCGCCCCTCAGCTGCGCCGATGATCGGCCAGTTATGCCAAGCGAGGAAGCGGGCGATGCGCAAAACGCGCCTGTCCTCTTACGCCGAGAAGGTCAACAGCTTGATGGCGTCGAAATCCTGCACGCCGCCGCCGACACGCTTCGTCGTGTAGAAGAGCACGTAGGGCTTGGCGGAATAGGGATCGCGCAGCACGCGCACGCCGGCACGGTCGACGACGAGATAGCCGCGCCGGAAGTCGCCGAAGGCGACCGCCGCGGCATCGGCCGCGATGTCCGGCATGTCCTCGGCCTCGACGACGGGGAAGGACATGAGCGACGCCTGCTGGCCGGCACCGGCCGGCGGCTGCCAGAGATACCGGCCCTCCTCGTCCTTCATCTTGCGGATAACGCTCTGCGTCTTGCGGTTGAGCACGAAGGAGGCGTTCTGACGGTAGCCCGCCTTGAGCGCGTGGACGAGGTCGATGAGCACGTCGGCCGGCGCCTCTTCCCAGAAGGCACCGGCGACCCCGGTCGCGATGGTGCCGATACGGCCCCAGCTCCAGTTCTGGTTGGCGACGCGGTCGTAGGCGAGGAAGCCCTTCGGCTTGTTGATGCCGTCGCCGTTGACGAAGGCCGCCCCCTCCTGCTCGGCGAAGGCCGTCTCCACCTCCTCGGCGAGCCAGGCGTCGATGTCGACCACAGCGTCGTCGAGCAGCGTCTGTGTCGCGGCCGGCATGGCGTAGAGCTCCATGGCCGGGAAGGACTGCTCGGCGAGCGTCGGGCCGCTCGTCTGCGGCCGGGGCGCCTCTTCGCCCACCCAGCCGGTGGCCGGCCCCGCCGCGGCAACGGCGCGCTTGTAGGTGCCGGTCGAGATCACGCGCACCGAGGCGATGGCGCGGATGGGGGAGACGGCGGCGAGGCGGCGCAGCACCTCGCTTTCCACCTGCGCCGGCACGAGATAGCCGCCGTCGGGGCCGGAGCCGGCGCTGAGCGCCTTTTCCTCCAGTGCCTTGAGGCCTCCGGCCTCGCCGGTACGGACATAGGCATCGAAGGCGCTCTTGTGCTCGCCCACCAGGGGCGCCGTCGGCTCGCTCGTGCCGCCGAGCGGCGGCCGGCGTGCATCGAGGGCCAGCCGGTCGAGCCGGCTCCGGGCCTCATCGAGCGCCGCATCGATGCGGGCGAGTTTCTCTTCGACGAGCACGTCGACCGGGCGCCGGGTCTCCAGCGCGGCGAGGCGCTGGTCGTTGGTCTCCTTGAAAGCCTCGAAGGCGCGCGAGAAATCCTCGAAGGCCGCGCCGACATCGATGCCGAGCGCCTTCGTTTCCGGAGCGTTGTTCATGCAAGGGTCCTTTCGCTTGGATTGATGCGGCGTGCGGCATCCCGGACAAGGCGCGCGAGGCCGCCGGCATCGGCGCCCTGCGCCGCGGCCTTGTGGTGGGCGGGGCGCGCGATGACCCGCGCCCCCAGTTGCATGGGAAACGTGACGAGCGAGATCTCCCACAGGTCGAGCTCGAGGATGCGGCGCACGCGGCCGGGCGCATCGTTGACGGCCCGTCGTGTGCGGAAACCGATGGAAAGACCGTCGAGAGCGCCCTCCGCGATCAGGCTCGCAATCTCGCGGGCGCGGGCGACACCGGCATTGAGCCGTCCGCGCACGAAGAGCCCGTGCGCGTCCTCGCGCAGGGCCAGCCAAGTGCCGAGCGGCTGGGCGGCATCGTGCTGGAAGAGCATCCGGATGCCGCGTGCGCCGCGCCGGGCGAGGCTCGCCGCAAAGGCGCCGCGCTCGACCACGTCCCGGCCCAGATCCGGCACACCGAAGCGGCTCGCGTAACCCTCGAAGACCAGGGGGGCCTCGTCCGGCCGGGCGCCGCCCTGCACGATCACGCCGGCGCTCACGTGGCCGGTCCCGGTTGGGCAGGAGGCGCCGCGCCGCGGCGACGCGCGCCGTCGAGCCGCTCGAGCGCGCGGACGAACCCGGCGACCGCCTCCTTGAAACGTGCCTCCCCGGCGCGGGCCGTCACCCGCGGCTCGGCGCGCGGGCGGGCTGGGCCGTTCGATCGCTTGCGACTCATGGATCGTCTCCCGAATAGCGTCGGTTGAAGCGCGCGAGTTCGCGCACGAAATGGTCGAAGCGCCGGTTCGCCGCCGCGAGCTCGCGCAGCACGATGGCGAGCATGGCGGAGGCGCCGCTCGCCCACAGAAACAGCGCCAGATGGGCGAGGTCGCCGCGCGCGATGATGCTGTCCGTCACGGCGTCCATCGCAGGCCTCATTCGTTCTGGGGAAGGCGCTCGCGCCGCCCGTAGCCGACGGCCTCGCGCTTCTCGTCCTCGCTCAGGAAATCGGCGGAGGAGATGCGCCGCCACAGGGCCTCGCGCTCGCCCGCCAGGGCGTCGATGCGGTCGAGGTCGATCTCGAAGCGCAGTTCGCCGCCGAAGGCGGGGGCGAGCCAGTGCGCGACGCTCGCCGCCGCGCGCTGGGCGAGCGGGATGACCGTCTGGCGCCAGAAGGAGCGGTTGGCCTCGGCGAAATTCGCGTAGGTGTTGTCGCCGGGCAGGCCGAGCAGCATCGGCGGCACACCGAAGGCGAGCGCGATCTCCCGTGCTGCCGCCGCCTTGGCCTCCACGAAATCCATGTCCTTGGGCGACAGCGACAGCGGCCGCCAGTCGAGCCCGCCGTCGAGCAGCAATGGCCGGCCGGCATTGTCGCGCCCCTGGAACTGCTGCTCGAGCTCGCCCTTCAGGCGCTCGAACTGCGTGTCGGTGAGGCCGACACCGTCCGGCCCCTTGTAGACGAGGGCACCGGAGGGGCGGGCGGCATTGTCGAGCAGCGCCTTGTTCCAGGCGCTTGCGGCATTGTGGATGTCGACGGCCCCGGCCGCCGCCCCCATCGGCGAAAGGCCGTAGTGGTCGTCGACGGGATTGAACAGGCGCAGATGCAGCACGGGCTCGACGGGACTGCCCTCGCGGCGCGCCAGGCGCACCGTGCGTCCGCCCACCGTATAGTCATAGGCCGCGGGCCAGCCGTCGCCGCCGGGCACGACGCGCATGCGGTCGGGCCGCAGCACGTAGAGCTCCCGCGGCGCCTCACCGATGCACACCGCCTCCGCATAGGCATTGCCGGCGACGAGCAGGTGGCTGAACAGGCTCTCCAGGAACGAGCCGCCGTCCTCGCGCGGGTTCGGCCGCCGGACGAGATCAAGCAGCGGATGCCGCTCGGGTTCCTCGGCGCCATCGTGCAGGACCCACGGCACCGAGGCGGCGGCCTCCGCCACCAGCTTCACGCAGCGGTGCACGACGGGATTGCGCGAAAAGCCCTCGCGGGCGAGCGCCTCGAACTCGCGCGACGTCCAGACCGGCCGGCCGACGCCGTAGATCGCGAGAAGGGGCGCAACGCGCGAGGCTTTCGTTTCCGGGACGGCGTCGGCAAGGCGCGCGGGGGCGCGCCGCCGCGTCCAGCGGTCGATCCAGGCTGCCATCATGTCGTCTCTCGTCGGGTAACAGTCAGATGCGGCGCACGCGCGGCCCCGAGCCGCTGGCGCCGATGAGGGCGGTCGCCGCCCAGACCATCGCGTCGAGCCGGTCGGGCGAGCGCCCGCTCGTCAGGCCGCCCGGGCCGAAATCGGTCATCTCGTCCTCGAGCGCCGGAAAGGCGCCACAGAATTTCAGCCGTCCCTGCGCCGACAAGGCGGCGATGGGCTCGGCCCGCAGGTACTTGCCGCGCGTCGCCCTGACGCTGGTGACTGGAACTGTTGGATCGACGTCGCGCAGCACGGCGGCGGCCATCTCGCCGCCCTGGTTGACCTCGACGACGAGGGCGTCGGCCTCATGTCTATGATAGGCGGCGATGGCTGCTTCGGCCCAGGCGAGCGGCCTCGCGCGCAGCAGCGTCGCATCCTCCAGCACATAGATCGTCCGCGCGGCATCGCAGCCGGCGGCTACGATCCCGCAGGCATCTGCCCGCCGGCCGGACGAGGCCGGCGGATCGACAGCGACGACCACCCGTTCGAGGGGCGGCGTCGCATCGATGCGCGCAGCCTCGATCATGGCCCGCGACCAGAGGGCGTCCGCCCTCTCCTCAATAAGCTCGCCGTCAAGTTCCTGCCGTCCGAGGCGCGTACCGGCATAGCGGCCGACGACCGCCTCAAGGAAGGCAGGCGCCAGGTTCAGCGCATTGTCACGCGTCGCCGCGCGGGAGAGCGCCGTGCGCGCATCGCCCATCAGCCGCTTCAGGAGCGGCATGGCACGGGGCGTCGTGGTGACGACCTCGCGCGGGCGCGTCCCGAGGCGCAGGCCGAACTGCAGCATATCCCACGTCTCCTCGGCATGGCGCCATTTGCACAATTCGTCCGCCCAGGCCGCGGCGAACTGCGGACCGCGCAGTGCATCCGGGTCCTCCGCCGAGAAGACCATGGCCAACGCCCCGTTCGGCCATTCGAGCCGGCGGCGGGTGGGGATCCAGTGCGGTCGCTCGTCGCGCGGGTGCACGGCAAGCAGGCCGGAGACGCCCTCGACCATGACGTCGCGGACGTCGGCCATCGTCTCGCCGACGAGGGCGATCGGCGAGACGGATGCCCCGTTGCGGCCAAGGGCCTGCGCCCTCACCCATTCGGCGCCTGTGCGCGTCTTGCCCGCGCCGCGCCCGCCGAGCACCAGCCAGACCGTCCACTCGCCGGGCGGCGGCATCTGGTCCGGCCGGGCGAAGAAGGGCCAGTGATGCGCGATCCAGCGCAGCAGCGGCTCGTCACAACGGCTGAGCAGGGTCGGCAGCACCCCGCTCCTCGCGCAGTCGATCAAGCTTGCGCGCAAGCTCGCGTCGGAAATCGTCGAACTCGCGGAATGCAGCGCCATCCTCGTCCCTTTCCCGCCCGGCCGCCACGCCGCCGGGCTCGGCAGAGAATTCCGTCAGTTCGCGCAGGGTGCGGGCCAGCGTCGCCAGTGCCCGGGCGTCGCGCTCGGCCCCGGCGGCGTCGCCGCGCACCGTCTTCGCTCGCGCCTCGATCTCGCGCACCTGCCGCTCGGCAGCGCGCCACAGCCGTGCCACAAGCGTCGAGCGCCGCCTCGTCTCGCCGGTACGGCGGCTTCTGCCGGCGCTCCTCCGGCCGGCAGCGTCATCATCATCTGTCGTCATGCAGGTTCGGCCTCCGCGACGATGCTCGACCGCCCCCCGGAGGGCAGCGAAGCGGCATCGGCGATGGGAAAGGAATGAACCGCCCGGAGGAGCGCCGTCGGGCGCAGAACCGGAGCATGCTTGAACACTATCCTATCACCGCGCGCAAGTCAATGATTAAATTCCTATCAAGCAATCGCGCGTTCACGTTCGGGTGAATCCACGATGGTTTGGACTTGCGCGACGAGCGCGCCGCAAGGTTCGGTCAATGCGCGACGTTCAAAGGTCATCAGCGCTCGGTGCAATGTCGCGGCATTCGGTGAGGGGCATGGTTCGAGCCGCCACGGCCTGGAACTTTCCCGCGGCGTGGGCCATTCATCATCCCGGCCGGGCCTCCACCCGGCCCCATTGTCGGCATTTTCACGTTCGATACGAACCGAAAGCAATGATCGAGGTGACAATCACATGCATTCCATCAGCCGCCGCTCGTTCCTGATCGGCGCGCCCGCAGCGCTGGCCGCCTGCACGACGACGGCTCCGCCCCCCGTCGCTCAAGGGCCCCGCATCGACCCGATGTACTTCGACATGTACGACGAGATCACCACCGAGCCTTATTCGGTTCCGGCGGTCGACCTCACGCAGATCGACCCCATCTTCCTGCGCCAGGTGGTGCCCTTCGCCGGCCCTCAGGAGGCCGGGACGATCGTCGTCGATCCCTATCGCCACTTCCTCTACCTCGTGATGGAAGGCGGACAGGCCATGCGCTACGGCGTCGGCGTGGGACGCGAGGGCTTCGGCTGGAGCGGCAATGCCACCATCCGCCGCAAGGCCGCCTGGCCGACCTGGACCCCGCCCGCCTCGATGATTCGCCGTCAGCCGGAACTCGCCGAATGGGCCAGCGGCATGCCCGGCGGCATGGACAACCCCCTCGGCGCGCGCGCCCTCTATCTCTATCAGGGGGACCGCGACACGCTCTACCGCATCCACGGCACCAACGAGCCGTGGTCGATCGGCCAGTCCGTATCGAGCGGCTGCATCCGTCTCATCAACCAGGATATCATCGATCTGCACCGCCGCGTCCCTATCGGCACGCGCGTCACGGTGCTTGGCTCGGGCAGCCCACGGGTGGCATCGCACGACGCTGTGGCGCCCTTCCCCGGCGACGATGGCGTCAACCCCGACCTCGCCGTCACCGACCTTCCCGAGATCGACGGCCAGGCGCAGATCGCCGTCTGGCGTTGAAGCCGCAGCAAGGTGGCTCGGTAGGCTATACTGGTCGCCCACATCGGGAGATTGCCATGAAACCGATTCCGTTGCCGCTTTCCGGATCGTGCCGCTGTGGGCGCGTGGAAGTCCGCTTGACGAAGCCGCCGCTCGCAACCAGCGCCTGCCACTGTCGGGGCTGCCAGAAGATGTCGTCCTCGGCCTATTCCCTGACGGCAATCATGCCTGCCGACGGCTTCGCGGTAACGAAGGGCGATCCGGTGATCGGCGGCCTGCACGGGCCCGATGTCCACCATTATTTCTGCGGCCACTGCATGACGTGGATGTTCACGAAGCCGGAGGGCATGGACTGGTTCGTCAACGTGCGGCCGACGCTGTTCGACGATACCAGCTGGTTCCGGCCGTTCATGGAAACCTACACATCGGCGAAGCTGCCGTTCGCGGAGACGGGCGCCGTGGAGAGCTTCGAGACCTTCCCGGAAATGGACCGGTATCAAGGGCTGGTGAAGGCCTATGCGGAATGGGCGTCGTGAGGAGGGTCGCAAGCCTTCATGCCGCCTGATTTCCGCGCCGGTCAAGGCGACTTTCCATCATGAGCGCGGCCCGGACCCACGGGCCGCCCTGGGTACGCGCATCGGCCACGTCACGATATGATCGACCATGTCGTCGAGGCTGACGTCGTCCTCGCTGGCCGAGACGCGGCCGCGCACGGAGACGCCGGCCAAGTGCACCGTCTCCGGATCGCCCGAGACGAGCGGATGCCACCAGTAGAGATCCCGGCCTTCGCGCACCAGCCGATAGGCGCAGGTCGGCGGTAGCCAAGTGAGCGTGCGCACCACCTCCGGCGTCAGGCGCACGCAATCGGCGACGATGCCCTGGCGCTCGGGGTAGTTGCGGCATCGGCAGCTCTCACCGTCGAGCAGCGTGCAACCGACATCGGTGAAGAGAATCTTGCCGCTGTCCTCGTCCTCCAGCTTGACGAGGCAGCAGCGGCCACAGCCGTCACACAGGCTCTCCCATTCGCCGGCCGTCATCTCCTCGAGCGTCTTGAGGCGCCAGAACGGCGTGTCGTCCTTCATGCCTGTCCGGCCGGCCTCTGGCCGCCCCTTTCGTTGTCCTGAATGTGCGAATGCACCTTTTGCTTTAGCCTCCGTCGCGCAATACGATTAGCGCTACTATCAGCAGCATGGGGCGCCCGATCGGCGCCTCCCATCTGCGTCCGGACTTAAGAGTAGACGATCGTGGCATTCTTCGGCGAGACGAC
Organism: Chelatococcus sambhunathii; assembly: GCF_001418005.1. Lineage (GTDB taxonomy): Bacteria > Pseudomonadota > Alphaproteobacteria > Rhizobiales > Beijerinckiaceae > Chelatococcus_A > Chelatococcus_A sambhunathii. The sequence continues at coordinate 139,244 of NZ_LIOL01000004.1, forward strand.
GCTTCTGATGCGCATCAAGCGCGCCGCGCTCGCCGTCGATTCGTGGATCGACGCTTCCCTTTACACCGCCGGCCAGCGCGCGGGCGAGGCATGGGTGAATTTTTCCGGCCTCTTCGACCGTTTCGCCGTGCGAGGCGGCTGGCGCCTTGCGTTCGAAGGGGCCAGCGAGGCCGTGAACATCGGCACGGCCGGTTGCGTCGTCATGCTGGCGCTCGCCATACCCGCCTTCCGCGAGACGAGCGAGGACTGGCTTAAGCAGCAGGAGCTCGCCGTCACATTCCTCGACCGCTACGGCAACGAAATCGGAAAGCGAGGCATCCTGCACGACGATTCCCTGAAGCTCGAGGAATTGCCCGACCACCTCATCAAGGCGGTGCTGGCCACAGAAGACCGGCGCTTCTACAGCCATTTCGGCATCGACGTCATCGGCACCATGCGCGCCCTGTCGGCGAACGCCCGCGCCTCCGGCGTGGTGCAGGGCGGCTCGTCCATCACGCAGCAGTTGGCCAAGAACCTCTTCCTCAACAACGAGCGCTCCATCGAGCGCAAGGTCAAGGAAGCCTTCCTCGCCGTCTGGCTCGAGACGCACCTCACCAAGAACGAGATCCTCAAGCTCTATCTCGACCGGGCCTACATGGGCGGCGGCACATTCGGCGTCGCGGCGGCGGCCGAATTCTACTTCGGCAAGAATGTCAAGGACATCAGCATTGCCGAAGCCGCGATGCTGGCGGGCCTCTTCAAGGCGCCTACGCGCTTTGCGCCACACGTCAACCTCCCGGCGGCACGCGCCCGCGCCAACGACGTGCTCGCCAACATGGTGGAAGCCGGTTTCATCTCGGAAGGCCAGATGCTGTCGGCGCGGCGCAATCCGGCGACCCCCGTCGACCGGCAGCGCGACCTCAGTCCCGACTACTACCTCGACTGGGCTTTCGGCGAAGTGCAGAAGATGGCGCGCGACGGCCTGTTCGGCCATGAGCGCGTGCTCACCGTCAAGACGCCGCTCGACCCGGCCATCCAGAAGCGCGCGGAAGAAGCCCTGGAAAACGGCCTGCGCCAGCACGGCAAGACCTATGGCGCGAAGCAGGGCGCCATCGTCGTGCTCGACCCGGATGGCGCCGCCCGCGCCATGGTCGGTGGCCGGGACTACGGCACAAGCCAGTTCAACCGGGCGACGGATGCCCTCCGCCAGCCCGGGTCCGCCTTCAAGCCCTTCGTCTACACCGCGGCGCTCGCCGCGGGGCTCTACAAGCCGAACAGCACGGTCGTCGACGCGCCGGTGTGCATCGGCAACTGGTGCCCCAACAATTACACCCGCTCCTATGCCGGGGCGATGCCGCTCACTTCGGCCCTGGCGCGCTCGATCAACACCATCCCGGTGCGCATGTCGCTGGCGCTCGGCAAGGGCAATGCCAAGGCCGGGCGCGCCAAGATCATCGAGATGTGCCGGGCCATGGGGCTGACGACCGAGCTGAAGGATACGACCTCCCTGCCGATCGGCGCCGCCGAGGTAACGGTCCTCGACATGGCGGCCGGCTATGCGGTCCTCGCCAATGGCGGCCGACGCGCCCGGCCCTATCCCGCGCTCGACGTGCGCAACAACCATGGCGAGACGATCTGGCGTCACGATGCCAATGCGAAGCCGGCCGAGCAGGTGGTGGCGACATCCGTCGTGGCGGACATGAACTTCATGCTGAACAAGGTGGTGGAGGCCGGCACCGGCCGCCGCGCGATCATCGAGGGCGTGCAGGCCGCGGGCAAGACCGGCACGACCAACGCCTATCGCGACGCCTGGTTCGTCGGCTACACTCGCCGCCTCGTCACGGCCGTCTGGTTCGGCAACGACGACTACACGTCGACCAACCGAATGACGGGGGGCACGCTGCCGGCAATGACCTGGCACGAAGTCATGGCCTTCGCGCATCAGGGAACCGAAACCGGCCCGCTGCCCGGCCTCGAAGGAACGGCGGGCGCGGTCGCCCAGGCTGGCGACAACCGCGACGCGGATGCCGCGCAGTCGAGCGGCGGCAATCTCTCGCGCCGCTCCTTCGAGGTCATCGAGAGCATCGGCAACCTCCTGCGCCGGCCGGCACGTCCCGACCGGCAGGCCACAGGCGGGGGGAACGGATACCCCGCCCAGATCGCCCAGGACGGCGTGCGGGCGCTCGGCGGCCGCATCGCGTTGCCCTGAGAGCCGCGGTGATCACCCGAGCCGATGCCGGAAAGGCCCCTGCGAGGCGGTTGACGAGGAGCCGTTCCACGGGCTGGTATGCGCACCTCTTCGCCGTCCCTCACGCTACGAGACCCGTGCCCGCCATCCTCTGCATCCTCGTCGCTTTCGCGATCGGCGCGCTGACCGGCGTCACGAGCGCGGACTGGGCGACATCTGGCCGCCCGCCGCTGGGCGCCCTGACGATCGGCTCCTGGGTCACGTGGCCCGCCCTCGGCGGGCGCGACGTCGACCCCTATGCTCGGGCGATCACGGTCCGCTCGGGAACGCTGCCGCTCGGTGCCGGCGAGGGCCTTGAGTTTCTCGCCGCACGGGACGATGCGGGACGCCCTCTGCAGGCCTCTTGCAGTTACACGGTCGCCGGCGCCATGCCGGCCGCCCGCGCCTGGACGCTGACCGTCTACGATACCGCCGGCAAGGCATATGGCGAGCGCGCCGGCTTCACGTCGGCAGAGGTGCTGCGGGCGCCAAACGGCGAAGCGCAGATCGTGCTTTCGCGCCGCGCATCTCCGGGCAACTGGCTGCCGCTGCCGGCCATCGGACGCTTCGTCCTCGCCCTGAGGCTCTATGACTCTCCCCAGTCGGCCGATGCAGCGGCCATCGAGCCGGCAACCATGCCGCGCATTATCCGCGGGGATTGCTCGTGAGGCGCCTGGCCGGCTCCCTCGGGATCGCGCTCGCGGCCGGGCTCCTGCTCGGCGGCATGACCCATCTGGCGATCATCCTCGCCATGCCGACGCTGGCAGGCAACAGCGCGTTCGACCGCCATGCCGCCGCCCTGGCACCCGGTGAGACCCGGCTGCTCGCCGCCCAGCAGAACGAGACGGCTGTGCCCTTTGCCGATCCTGCAATGGCAATGGCGGTGTGCGCGTTCGATATCAGCGACGCGCCCTTACGCGTGGAGGCGCCGATGCCCGAGGGCTTCGGCTCGCTCTCCGTCCATGGCCGCGACGGCACCGTTCTTTATTCCGTGACGGACCGCACAGCGGTCGACGGGGTCGTGACCCTCATCGTCATGACGCGCCAGCAGCACGACGAGGCACTGGCCAGAGGGCGGGGCGATGACGCCGGCTCGGAACTGCGCTTTGTCTCGCCGCGAGTGCAGGGGCTGGTGCTGGTGCGAGCGCTCGCCGCCTATCCGAGCGGCCTGCCCGAGGCGCGCGAGCGCGCGGCGGCGATGGAATGCCTGAGCGAGTCGGACTAGACCCGAATCCGATCGGGTTGGGCCAACCTGATCGGTCGATCCGTCTCTGAACGCCAAGAAACAGACCGTTCTGCGGATCGGATTGCACAGCAACGTGATCCGAACGGGCTTACGACTCAAGATCCGCGAACGAGACTGCGCCCGGCCCGCTGCGAGCGACCCGTCGTCGCACCGCCGCCGGAGCGGCCCGCCGGGTCGGCATCGTCGCTGCCCCAGCGGCTGTAGCGCACACCCGTGAACAGCAGGACGGTACCGCACTCCTCAGGCGGAGCCGGAGCCCGTTCGAGGCGGCGCGCCATCGGAAAGGCGACGAGGTTGTCTCCACTGTGGCCGGCGATGTCGCTCATTTCGCCCTCCAGGCCGGTTCGAGGATCCCTACGCCGACATCCTCGGCATTAAGCCTTCGTCAAGGTTAACAAATCGTTGACACGTCTCGTGTGGCAACCGGGCCCGCGATGGTTAACCCGACGCTAAGCAGCAGGCTGCCATTATCGAACGCCGCGTTCACCGTTTTGTTTCACGCTCATGGATAAGGCTTCGCTGCGCGATCGTGACCTGTCGGGCCTGGCCGATCTCGCCGGCTCCGGCGCGGCCGAGGCGCGCCCAACATTGCTGCGTGTTCGTACACGGCTGTTTCTCGACGCTGCCTCCTATTCGCGAGACGACATCGCGACCTTCACCACCCTGGCATGCGGCCTCGTCCCCCTCGTCGACGCCGACACCCGCGCCTTCGTGGCACAGGCGCTCGCCGGTCATCCGGCTGCGCCGGCAGCGGTGCTTGAAGCGCTCCTGCGCAGCGGCGGCGATGCGGCGGCAGCCGTCATCGCGGCGATGCCCACACTGCCGGAACGGTGGCGCGAAGAGGTGCTGGCGTCGGGAGACCGGCAGCTTCTCGCCGCGCTGGCGACGCGCGCCGACCTGCCAACCGCCGTGGTCCGGGACCTTGCCGCCCGGAGCGACGAAGCGATCATGCTGGCCATCGCGCGCAACAGCGCCACGCCTCTGCCCGACGCCGTCATCCGGGACCTGACCATCCGGGCGCGCCGGCACGTCCCGCTCGCCCGCGCCCTGCTCGCGCGGCCCGATCTGCCGGCAATGGACGCAGCCTCGCTTCTGCCCTTGGCTCCAGTCCGCCAGCGCAAGGCCATTCTCACACGGCTCGCCGAACAGGCGCGTGTCGCGCCACGCCGTACCCGCCCCGCAGGCTCGGCCGTGACCCGGGCGCTCATCGATCACGCCGCCGACCGCGACAGGCTCGGGTTCGGCGTTCTCATCGCGAGAGCCATCGGGCTTGATGCGGAAGGAGCCGCGCGGGTACTGACGGACCCGACCGGCGAGCTTCTGGCGCTGGCTCTCATCGTCGCCGGTCTGACGCCGGACGAGGCAGTGCGCATCTTCCTCACCCTGGAGCCCGCCATCGCCCGTTCGGTGGAAACGGTCTTCACCCTGACGGAGCGTGTTCGCACCACCGACGCCGAAACCGCCCTCCTCGCGCTCGAGGCGTGCCTCGGCAAGCGCCTCGACCGCGCCGGCGGCCGCGGCGCAGGCCATGTGCCGGCGATGGCGCCGTCGCGATCACCGGAGCGCGCGGCGGCAGACGCCTCGCCGTCTGTGAAGGGCGAAAGGGAATCGGTGCGCCGGCAGGGCTGACCGCCCGCGCGTCGCCCGGCGAATGCCTCAGACTTCGACGACGTTGAGGAAATGGCGCCCGGCCCGATCCTCGACCTCGACCACCCACAGGTCGGGATCGAAGGAGATCTCGCGCTGCAGCTTCTCCTCCGCCGCCAGCGCCGGAATGTCGCCCTTGAGCGGCAACTCGACGAAGAGCCGGTCCGCGCCCTTGTCCTCGACGGCATATTGCGGCGCCGGTCCGAAGAGCCGCACCGAGCCGTCGAGCGAATCGAGCTTGATGAAGATGGCGCCGGCCTCCTCCGCACCGCGCCGGCGCAGATAGGCGAAGGCCCCCTCGATGCGGCAGCGGCGCATATAGGCCGAAACCCAGATGTCGCTGCGTAGCCGCACGCCGCTCACCGGCCGGCGTTGCCGGCTGCCGCCGCGAGCAGGGAACGCATCTTGTCGGTGAGCTCCCCGGCCACGGGCAGGCCGCGGTCGCGCTCGAACTGCTCAATGGCCTGACGGGTCTGTGGCCCCCACAGGCCGTCCGGCGTCACGCCGTAGCCGAGCTTGGCGAGCGCTTTCTGGGCGTCGAGAACGGCCGTGTCCCCTCCGCTTGCGCCCGCAAGGCCCGTGCGTATGAGATCGCCGATCGGATCGGCCGGCCGCGGGCGCGGCATGACCTCGCCGGCTCCTTCCATGAGATGCTGCGTCAGGGCCGAGGGGCGCGATGGCGGCGCGGGCTCCGCCACGGCGGCGGGCGCCGGCGCAGCCGTGTCGACGACGGCCGCGGGCTGCGGCGTGGGCCGTGCAGGCGGCGCCATGCGGACGGGCGCTTCGCTTCCCCGTGCCGTGAAGAGTGGCGCCGGATGTGGCCGCGGCTGCATGACAAGCGCATTGACCGCGACGGCAACGGCAAAGCCACCCGCCAGCACGACACCGAAGGTGCGGCTCGGGCGGCGCAGCACGAGCCCCATCAGGCGGCCGGCAAAGGCCTTTCGCTGCGAGGCGGCCACGATCCGCCCGCGCTGCTGCGTCCGCCCCTGCGGGCGCTCATAGAGCACGAAATCGTGGTCCGAACGGGCGAGGGCTTCACGCACTTTTCTTCATCTCTTCCTTGAAGGGGTGAACCGAGCCGCGCGGGCGGGCGAGGGTCTCGACAACGGCCGCCGGCGCAGGCAGGGCGCCTAGGCCGTCGCGCGGCAGCGAGACCGTCACCGTCGTGCCTTCGCCGCTGCGGCTCGTCACCTCGACCGTGCCGCCATGCAGGGCCGCGAGCCCCTGCACCACGCAGAAGCCGAGGCCTGTGCCTTCGTGCGGCCGATCATAGGACGAATGCGCCTGAAAGAAAGGCTTGCCGAGCTGGGTCAGGTCGCTCTCCGCCATGCCGACGCCGGTGTCGCTGACCGTGAGCGTGACATGGGAGCCACGATGGGCGAGCCGCACGGCGACCTCCCCCTGCGGGGTGAACTTGAGGGCGTTGGCGAGAAGATTGAGGAGGATCTGCCGGCAGGCACGCTGATCGGCCACGATCGTGCATGCATCCGTCCCGAGTTCGCGGCAGATCAGCACTCCGGCTGACCGGGCCTTAACCTCCATCATGTCGCAGCATTCGCGCGCGAGCGCGGCAAGGTCGAACGGCTCCGGCGCGATGGTGAAATTGCCCGATTCGATGCGCGAGACGTCGAGCAGCGCATTGACCACGTCCAGCAGGTGCCGGCCGGACCCGGCGATGATGCCGGCATATTCGCGCCGGCGCGCCTCGTCGGCCGGGCACAGCGCATCGCTCGCCAGCATTTCCGAGAAACCGATGATGGCGTTGAGCGGCGTACGCAGCTCGTGGCTGACGACGGCCAGGAAGCGGTCCTTCGCTTCGCTCGCCGAAACGGCCGCGCGACGCGCTTCCTCGAGCTCGCGCTCGCGCTGGCGCTGGTCGCTGACGTCGCGCGTCACCGCGATCACGGCGCAGCCGTCGGGCGCCTGCGCATCCGCCGGTGCGGCCCGCATCTCAACCCAGCGCACCGTGGGCGCGCCACACCCTTCGGGGGACGGTGTCATCAGCCGATAGCGGACTTCCACCGGCCGGGCCGTGTGGCGGGCGTCCGCCAGCGCCTTGAGGAAGGCAGGCCGGTCCGCCACATGCACGCGCTCGAACAGGCCACGGCCACCGAGGCCTTCAGGCGCCGCGCCGAGAAGAGACCGCGCCGCCTCGCTGGCGAACACCACCTGCCCGGCGGCATCGTGCCAGGTGACGAGATCGTTCAGCGCACCGAGGACGGCCCGGTCGCGCATGTGACGCGCCGCTTCCCGCCGCCGCCCCTCTCTGTCACGCCCTTGGGCGAGGAGCACGAGGGCGGTGGCGTAGGCGATCGCCGTGGCGGCCGCGAGCGGCCATCCGACCCATGCGGACAGGATGCTGGCGGCGGGACCGGCGAGCGATTCGGCGGCGAGCACGACGCCGGCCGTCGCTGTCGCGATCGCCGCGGCGGCGAGGGCGGCGCCCCGATCGCCCCAGGCGAGTGCCGCGAGCGGCATCAGCGGCAGGAAAATGAGCGCCGGCGAGGCCATCCCGCCCGTACCGCGGCTGACGGTCAGGATGAGGCCGGCAAGCGCCAGCGACGAAATGGCATGGGCGGGCAGAAGCCGTCCGGTGCGGGAGAGGACGGCGGCGGCGACGACCGGCAGCGCAAGACTGGACAGGGCGAGTGCAGCCAGGCCTCCCGGTGCCCCCCAGACGACGAGATAGACCGGCACGAGCGCAAGGGCGGCAAGGCCGGTGGCAAGGCGCGTCAGCATGAAGTCGATGTGGCGCAGACGCTCGGCCTCGTCCTCGACCGCCGGATGGACGAGGACGCCGATGCGCGCCCGAAGGATCGACAGGATCTGCGCTGCAGCCACTCTACACACGTCCGCACGAGACCCCTCGCGCGCTCCTTCCAACTCGTGCCCGCAGCTTGCCACCCTGCGATTAAGCGAACCCTAAAGGCGGCGGCGAAAATGCGCCGCCACGACGGCCGGCCGCGTCACGTTCCTTACGGCGGCGGAATTGGGAATCGGTTGCGGACTCATATCGCTGTTAACGAAGGGTGAACATGCGGGAGATCCTGCCCGACAAGGGATTGGCCAGTACCGCCCGGCCCGCTGCAAGGGCTGTCACCCCAGCGCGGCCAGGATCGGTCGAATTGTAACAATCCCGTTCACCGGCCCTTGCGGAACGGGTGGCAGGCTCGGCGGATCAGCCGCGCGAGACGACGGACACAAGACGACGGACGCATGATCCCATGACCTTCCTGCTGCGCAGCGCGCTCGTCATCGGCGTGATCTTCCTTCTCTCTCCCGTGCGCGAGGAAGCCGATGACGGACGCTCCGCCGCAGCGTCGGGTTCGGGATTCCCCGCTGTCGCCCAGCCCCTGCCGGGGCAGGTTGCAAGATCGGCCGACGCGGCCCAGCGGGCGCTCGCCTTTTGGCAGATGCTCGACGACGATACCCGCAGCCGCCTCGTCGAAGCCCTGACCGGCCAGACGGCGACGAAGGCCCCCCCGGCTGCTGCAGCCGGCAGCCGTGACACGCTGAACGAAGGCGATCGCGACGTTCCGTGGCGGGGACCCCACGCCGGCAGGGGTTGACCCCAGTCGCTGCCCGCGACCCTGCGCACCGTGCAATCCGCCGCCGATCGTCTATATAAGTCTCGGTGACAGAAAGCCTGCACCGGATTGTGACGGGCCGGGCAATGGACGATTGGTGATGCAGCCTTCTCTCGACGAGATTCTGGACAATTTCGAACTGCTCGACGAGTGGGATGATCGCTATCGCTATCTGATCGAACTCGGCCGCACGCTCGAGCCCTTGCCGGAAGAGGCGCGCACCGACGCCAACAAGGTGCGCGGCTGCGCCAGCCAGGTCTGGCTCGACACCCGCGTGGTGCGGGAGCCGGGCCGGGAGCCGGTGCTCGACTTTCGCGGCGATAGTGATGCGCATATCGTGCGCGGGCTTGTCGCGCTTGCTTTCGCGATCTTCTCCGGCCGCCCGGCGACGACGATCATCGACACGGATGCGCTCGCCATCTTCAAGCGGCTCGGCCTGTCGGAGCACCTGACGCCGCAGCGCTCGAACGGCCTGCGTTCCATGGTCGAGCGCATCAAGGGCGAGGCCCGCGCCGCGCTGGCCGCCGCCTGAGCGCCGAGCGTCGGCACCGGCCTAGATCGGGGCTGCGGTACCTTCGTCACGCCACAGCCGCAGAGACCGGGCGCGCGCCGGACCCCGCGCCTCCACGGCAAGACCATAGTGCTCCGCGAGACGCGCGAGCGCCATGCCCAGCACGAGCTTCGCGGAGCGCGCCGGCCAGCCTCGCTCGCGCTCAACCGTCTCGAGGCCCTTGAGAAAGCCGCAGACGTCGAACAGGAGATCGGCGAATTCCGGCCCGACCGCCTTCATGGCGCGCCGCACGCGCTGGCGGGCGGCGATGACGGCATCGCTGGCGCTCGCCGGATCGTGCATCCCCCCACCCCCCTGCCCGCCGACGGGATGCCAGCGCGCGCTGACGCTCGGCAGGAGTTGGCCCATGGTGATGTCCCGTCGCAGACGCTCTCCCGCCTCGAGCCCGGCCGCATCGACCAGTGGCGTGCCGCAGCGCCCGCGCCGGCGCGCCAGCGACTGCAGCGGGCTCTCGGCCGCATTCACGCGCAACCGGCGCGCCTCGTCGCCGGCCGCCGGCCGCTCGACCCTCTCGACCAGGTCCCGGTGCTGGGCCTGAAACCCCTCCGCTCCATCGCCGGCCCGCAGGCGCGCGGCGCGGGCGTGACCGGCACCGGTGGCGACCAGCAGGCGGCGACCACGCGACGGGCGCTCCCAGCAGGCAAGGTCTTCCGCTACCAGCCGCTCGGCCGCCGCGATGGGGACACGGCCTGCACCGAGGGTGGTCGCGCCGCGCCGCGCATAAAGCGCGACATGGCCGGCGTCGTCCACGCTCGCCTGGGCGAAGGCGCCCTCCGCCTGTGCGAGGTGCAGGAGCAGGCGCTGACCGGCCGCGCTCAGGTTCTCAACATGTCGGGTCATCATCCGATCCTTCCTGTCAGGGGCAAAGCCAGCCTGCGCCGGTGCGACAGGGAAAGATGCCGCCATCGCTGCCGAAACAAGGGCGTTGCGCCAAACCGCAGATATGTTCACTATATGTTCTCTCCAACCGCCGCCCGATCGGGAGGAAGGGGAGTGTTTATAGGTATACATTCCTATATTTGTTCAGGCAAGCCCCCGTTGGAAGGCCGCCCGCGGCCGGCCCCGACGAGGCGCGCCGGTGCGAGCCTTTTCATGCCGCGCGGCGGCGCACGCCGTGCTCCATGAGGCACAGGAGACCGCAGAATGCGGCCGGCACCACCGGAGACAGTTGACAGGCGCGCCCGTCACCGTGCTGTAAAGGCATTGCCTTCCTTGCGCAGCCGCAATCCATGTCGGGTACCGTCCTTCTTCTCTCGCAGGCGCTGATCTATTTCGGCGTGATGGCGGCCCTCTTCCGGCTGCGGCACAGGATGGGCCTCGGCGCCTTCCTGTGCGCCCTCGGTGTCATGCACTTCCTCGAGACCTATCTCGCGGCGGTCTTCTTCATCGAGCTACCCTTCGGCCTTCTCTCGCCTGGCTCGACGGTCCTGTTCTCGGGCAAGCTGGCGATCATCCTGCTGTTCTACATCCGCGAGGATGCCGAGACGGTTCGCCAGCCGATCTATGGCCTCCTCATCGGCAATTTCCTGATGGTCGCCCTCGTGGCGACGCTGCGGCTCGCCGGCCCGCCCGTGCCCCTGCCGGGCTACAACCCCGATCTCGTGCTGATAGACCAGATGGGGGCGCTGATGGTGTGGGGCACAACGCTGCTGTTCATCGACGCGATCGCGCTCATCCTGCTTTACGAGAAGATGCGATCAGTCCTGAGGGGATCGGTCGTACTGCGGGCCTGCGCCACCCTCGCGGTGATCCTGACCTTCGACCAGATCTTCTTCTTCATCGGCCTGCGTTTCGTGACTGGTACGCCCTTCGACGCACTAATCGGCGGCTGGATCGCGAAGATGGGCGCCGCTGCCGTCTACAGCGGCCTGATCGGGCTATACCTTGCGCTATTCGAGCGGGAGGCGCGCAGCGTGGCGCCCCAGGCCATATCGGACGTCTTCTACAAGCTCACCTACCGCCACAAGTACGAGGAGCTTCTCGGCAAGACCCGTTATGATGCCCTGACCGGCGCGCTGACGCGCGAGCGCTTCGAGACGCTGGGTCAGGTGATTCTCGACCGCAATGCGGCAACCCGACGGCCCGTCAGCCTGGCCCTCGTCGACGTCGATCATTTCAAGGGCATCAACGACCGCTACGGGCACGTCACCGGCGACGAGGTGCTGCGGCGCGTGGTCGCGTGCCTGCGGGCGGAGATCCGGACCGATGACCTCGTCTTTCGTTACGGCGGCGAGGAATTCGTCATTCTTTGGGAAAACATGCCGCATATGGCGGCCCTAGCCTCGGCTGAACGCATGCGCCTCTCGCTGCATCAGACGCTGGCCCGGGAATTCGCGGCCGCGCCGACTGTCAGCATCGGCATCGCCACCTTTCCCGATGACGCGCACACGGTTCGCGACCTCGTCGCCCATGCCGATGCGCATCTCTACGAAGCAAAGCGACAGGGGCGAGACCGCGTGGTCGGCAATCACCCGCTCGCCCCGCAGCACAGCGCCTGACGCCGCTTGCCGCCGACGCAAGAGACCATGCCGGGCCGTCGGAAAGCATCATCCGACGGACAAAAGCAAACGGGGCAAACCCATCGGTTGCCCCGTCCATTCATTGCCGATCCGCCGCTCGCCGCGCGGCGAAGCCGCATCAGCCGCGGCTCGAGGTGCGCCGCTTGCGGCGCTGCTGGCCGAGGCCCATCTCCTTGGCGAGTTGCGAACGGGCCTTGGCATAGTTCGGCGCCACCATCGGATAGTCGGCCGGCAGGCCCCACTTCTCGCGATACTGCTCGGGCGTCATGTTGTACTGCGTGCGCAGGTGACGCTTCAGCGACTTGAACTTCTTGCCGTCTTCCAGGCAAATGATGAAGTCGGGCGTAACCGACTTCTTGATCGGAACGGCCGGCTTGGGAGCCTCGACCGGCACCTCGACGACACCGCCGGCAACGCGCATCAGTGCGCCATGGACTTCGCTGATCAGCCCGGGCAGGTCCGCGGAGGCGACAGAATTGTTACTCACGTAGGCGGAAACGATATCGGCCGCGAGCTCGATATAGTTCGCTGACGCTGCATTGTCGTTCATTGAACCCGAATTCCTCTCTTTGTCCCGATCATCCGGTTACCAGCCAATGCCGGCAGGTAACCGGCGACAACACCAAACCGCCTACCGTTGCGCCGGCGAGAGCTTGAACAGCCACCCTGCGAACACTGGCATTTTCGTGTTCCAATCACACTCATGAAGTATGGCAAAGTTGAGAATTTCGCAAGACAAGTTTTTCACTTCTTTGAAATTCTCGTAATCAGGCGCAGCTGTGTGAACAACCCTGAATAGCTGAAGCTCCAGCAGGCGCGCGCGCCCCGCGCGTGCACTGTCCCGCGCCGAGCATTGCGAACTTTGCGCGCGCCGGCTTGCGCCGGCCTTGGCGCGGGAACATATCGTCAGCACGATCAAGGAGGGAAAATCCATGCCAGCATCGGACGGCAACGGCAAGGTGGAGAAGAATGCGGCGCAATGGCGCGCCGAATTGTCGCCCGAGCAGTTTCGCATCGCCCGCCTCGGCGGCACGGAGCCACCGTTTTCGAGCCCCTACAATACCGAGAAACGGCCGGGTCTCTACCGTTGCGTCTGTTGCGGCGAGCCCCTGTTCGCGAGCCATGCCAAGTATGAATCCGGTTCTGGCTGGCCGAGCTTCTTCGAGCCGGTTGATCGTCGTGCCATCGCCGAAGCGCCCGATCACAAACTTGCGATGCCGCGCACGGAGATCCGATGCGCCCGATGCGACGCCCATCTCGGCCACGTCTTTCCCGACGGACCGCAGCCGACGGGCCTGCGCTATTGCACCAATGGCAGCGCGCTTGTCTTCGAGCCAGAAGGGACCGAGAGAGGAGCCGGCGAGAAGACACGGAACGAGCGATGACACAGCCCCTTCCCCCCCGTGCGCCGGCCCGACCGGTCACCCGGACAGTCCACGGGACCGACATCACCGACGCCTACGGCTGGCTGCGGGCCGACAACTGGCGCGACGTGCTGCGCGATCCCACTCTCCTGCCGGCCGACATCCGCGACCATCTCCGCGCGGAGAACGCCTATGCGGACGCGATCCTCGCCCCGGCCGGAGACTTGCGGCGCCGGCTCGTGGCCGAGATGCGCGGGCGCATCAAGGAGGATGACTCCTCCGTGCCGAGCCCGGACGGGCCCTACAGCTACTATGTGCGCTTCCGGGAAGGCGGGCAGCATCCGCTCGTCTGCCGCCGGCCACGCGACGGCGGCGAGGAGACGATCCTTCTGGACGCAGATGCGCTGGCGGCCGGCAAGACCTTCTTCGACCTCGCCGAGGCGCAGCATTCGCCTGACCATCGCCTGCTCGCCTGGAGCGCCGACGAGACGGGCGGCGAACTGCACACGATCCGCCTGCGCGATCTGGCGACCGGCGCAGATGCCACCGGCGCGGTCGAGCGGACAACGGGCGAGGTGGTCTGGGCTGCCGATTCGCGCAGCTTCTACTACGTGCGCCTCGACGAGAACCACCGGCCCTCGCGCGTCTTCCGCCACATCCTCGGGACGGATCCGGCGAATGACGAGGAGATCTACCGTGAGGACGACGCAGGCTGGTTCGTGCACCTGTCGCGCACCCAGTCCGGCGCGTTCGGCCTCATCAGCGTCTCCGACCACGAGACGAGCGAAGTATATCTCATCGACCTCGCCGATCCTTCCGCCCGGCCGCGCCTCGTCGTCGCCCGCGAGACGGGCCACCGCTACAGCGTCGAGCACATGGGCGATGATCTCGTCATCTCGACCAACGCGGACGGGGCGGAGGATTTCAAGCTGGTCACGGCGCCGCTCTCCGCCCCCGAGCGCGAGAACTGGCGCGAGCTCGTGCCGCATCGGCCGGGCATCATGCTGCTGAAGCACACCGCCTTCCGCGACTTCCTGGTGCGGCTGGAGCGGGAGGACGCCAACCCGCGCCTCGTGGTGCGGGCGCTCGCCACGGACGATGAACACGCCATCGCCTTCGATGAGCCGGCCTACGGCCTGCGCTACGAGCCGGGCTACGAATACGACACGCCGGTCGTGCGCTTCACCTATTCCTCGATGACGACGCCGGCCGAGACCTATGCCTACGACATGGCGAGCCGCGCGCGGCAGCTTATCAAGCGGCGCGAGGTGCCCAGCGGCCACGACCCGGCCCGCTACGTGACGAAGCGCCTCTTCGCGACGGCCGCGGACGGCGAAACGGTGCCGATCTCGGTGCTGCACCGCCGCGACCTCGCGCTCGACGGCACGGCGCCGTGCCTGCTCTACGGCTACGGCGCCTATGGCATCGCTATTCCCGCCGATTTCGAGACCAACCGACTGTCGCTGGTCGACCGCGGCTTCGTCTATGCGATCGCCCATATCCGCGGCGGCACGGAGAAGGGCTGGCGCTGGTACACGGACGGCAAGCGCGAGAAGAAGACCAACACCGTCAGCGACTTCATCGCCGCCGGCCGGCACCTCGCGGCGCTCGGCTATACGGCACCGCAGCGGCTCGTCGCCCATGGCGGCAGCGCCGGCGGCATGCTGATGGGCGCCGTTGCCAACGACGCACCGGACCTGTTCCGCGCCATCCTGGCCGAAGTGCCCTTCGTCGACGTGCTGAACACCATGCTCGACGACAGCCTGCCGCTGACGCCGCCCGAATGGCCGGAGTGGGGCGATCCGATTCGCGACGAGGCGGCCTTCCGGCGAATCCTCGCCTATTCGCCGTACGACCAGGTGAAACCGCAGACCTATCCCGCCATCCTCGCCGTCGCCGGCCTGTCGGACCCGCGCGTCACCTATTGGGAGCCGGCCAAATGGGTGGCGCGCCTGCGCGAGCGCATGACCGGCGGCGGCCCCGTGGCCCTCCACACCAACATGGAAGCCGGCCACGGCGGCGCCGCCGGACGCTTCGAACGGCTGGAAGAGGTGGCGCGGCTCTATGCCTTCGCCATCGTGCAGACGGGGGCGAGCGAGGAGCCTCTCGCCTGAGAAGGCTTTCGTCTCGGCACGGCCGGCTTCAGGCCGGGCCGGGGCATGGCACCGGCGTACGCACCCTTGCGAAAGGCGCGTCACCGGGATGTCTGCTGTGATGTCGTGAAGAGCTGCAAAATGGTCGGAGTGGCAGGATTTGAACCTGCGACCCCCTCGTCCCGAACGAGGTGCGCTACCAGACTGCGCTACACTCCGACATGTGCCCGTCGGCAGGCGGTCTTATAGACTCGACGCCTGCGGCCGGCAAGCGTCCTCGCGCAACTTCTTTTCATGCATCCACATGCCGCCGTGGGGCAAGTGCTGCAACGGCCGCGAAGCGGGCGCGCGGTCAGTCGCCGTTCCGCTCCGCCCGCCGCTTGTGGACAACGCTAGGCCGGCGCCATCCGCCCGGCCCGGCCGCCGCATCGGCGTTGCGTCAGGCCGTCGCTCGAATTATGGTCCGCCCCGCCTGAGTGCTGTTGGGGCGTCGCCAAGTGGTAAGGCAGCGGTTTTTGGTACCGCCATTCGCAGGTTCGAATCCTGCCGCCCCAGCCAGATCGGCCCGCCAGGCCACGCTGTCCCGCCGCCAGGCGGCGGGACTCATGTTGTTATCCATCCTCAGGCCGCCGACCACGCCTTCTGCGCTTCGAGCTTCTTGACTTCGGTGTCGGCGCGCTCGGCCGCCGGCCGGGAGACGAGCGGCGCGCAATAGGCCTCGAACTCGGGGCGCTTCTCGATCATGCCGACCATCATGCCCCACTGCAGGTGGCTCGCGAGATAGACATCGGCCGCGCTGAAGCGGTCGCCAGCGATATAGCGCCGCCCCTTGAGCGCGCCCGCCAGCGTCTCGAGGACCATCTCGTAGGAGCCATAGCCGAAGCTGCGCTGCTGTTCCGGCGAGGGATTCCAGCCTGCCGCATGGTTGGAGGCCGCCGGCTCGAGACAGGCTGCAGTGAAGAACAGCCAGCGGTAGTAGGCGCCGCGATGCTCGGGCGCCGGCAGCAGGCCCGCGTCCGGGAAGGCATCGGCGAGATAGGCGCAGATCGCGGCGGCTTCCGTGACGACCTGGTTGCCATGGACGATCGCCGGCACCTTGCCCATGGGGTTGATGGACAGATAGTCCGGCGCCTTCATCGTGGTGCCGAAATCGAGCACCTTGACGGTGTAGGGGCAGCCGACCTCCTCCAGCATCCAGTGCACGATATAGCCGCGCGACTGCGGATTCGTGTAGAAAATCAATTCCTTGCTCATGTGGATCTCCTCGCGGTCTCTGGTGACGTCGGTTGACGTAACCCCACGATAGGACGGCTCACTGACAGTTTTTGTCAGCATGGTTTGCCGCCATTCCTGCACCATCTGCCGGCGCGGCCGCGGCGACCGATCGGGAAGGATTTCAGCGGCGAGCATGCGGTCGGCGCGGAAGCTGCGGAAGGCATTGCGCAGCTCGCACCAGGCCACCAGCACCCGCTTCGTCTCGAAGAAGCCGAGCGTCACGGGCCACACGACGCGCTCGGATTTCGCGCCGGCTTCGTCGACATAGGTGAGCGCCAGCTTGCGCTCGGTATTGAGCGCCTGCCGCAGGAGCGCCAGCGCGACGCCTTTGGGACGTTCCCAGCCGGCGCCGATGACGAGCGCATCGTCGTTCATGCGTTCACCAAGATCCGGCGGAAGGACGGCAGCGAGCTTGGCCATCGCATCGCGCGCCGCCGCGCCCATGCTCTCGTCCGTACGCCCCGCCACCCATCTGAGGCCGAGCGCCAGTGCCTCGATCTCTTCGGCAGAGAACATGAGCGGCGGCAGGAGAAAGCCCGGCTTCAGGACATAGCCCACGCCCGGCTCGCCATCGATCTCGGCGCCCATGGCCTGCAGCGCGGCGATGTCGCGATAGAGCGTGCGCAGGCTGACGCCGGCCTCCTCCGCGAGCGCCGCCCCGCTCACCGGCCGGCGGTGGCGACGGAGCATCTGCAGCAGATCGAACAGGCGGTGCGCGCGCGACATGGCGCCAGCATAGCATCGATGCTGACGGTTTCTGTCAGCATGCATTCCAATCCGCGAGCGCTCGCCGACGATGTTAAATCACCACCCGCCGGTCGGTGTGGGCCGCCTCCGCGATGGCGTGGATCACGCGCTCGAAGGCGAGCGCGGCAACGAAATCAGGCTCGGGCCGGCTGTCTTCGGCGATGGCACGCAGGAGGGCGGCAGCCTCGATGACCTTGAGGTCGTTGAAGCCGAGTTGGTGGCCCGCCGCCGGCACGAAGGCGCCGAAGGGCGGGTGGGCTGGGCCGGTCAGGATGGTCTTGAAGCCCTGCTGCGCGCCGGGGCCTTGATTCTCGTAAAGCTGCAGCTCGTTCATGCGCTCCTGGTCGAAGATCAGCATGCCCCTCGTGCCGTGCACCTCCCAGCCGAGGCGGTTCTTGCGGCCCCAGGCGCTGCGCGAGGTGGCGAGGCTGCCGTGGAAGCCGCCCTTGAATCGCACGAGGGCGGTGGCGACGTCCTCGTTTTCCACCGCCGCCTCGCCCGAGCCGTCGGCGAGCGGGCGCGTGCGGTGGACGGTCTGCATGTCGGCAACGAGGCTCTCGATCGGCCCGACGAGGCCGTAGGCCATGGAGACGAGATGGCAGCCGAGGTCGCCGAGCGCCCCGAGCCCGGCCTCCGCGTGGCGCGCGCGCCAGGTCCACGGCAGGTCGGGATCGGCCTGATAGTCCTCGTCCACCCAACCGCGGAAGTGGACGATGCGGCCGATGGCGCCCTCCTGCACGAGGCGCTGCGCATGCATGAAGGTGGGGTTCTTGATGTAGTTGTAGCCGACGATGGTCTTGACGCCGGCCGCGCGTGCTGCC
This sequence comes from Chelatococcus sambhunathii, assembly GCF_001418005.1. GTDB lineage: Bacteria > Pseudomonadota > Alphaproteobacteria > Rhizobiales > Beijerinckiaceae > Chelatococcus_A > Chelatococcus_A sambhunathii. The sequence goes on from NZ_LIOL01000004.1 coordinate 157,323, forward strand.
GCCGCCATCTCCTCGGCCTGGTGCAGCGTCAGCGCCATGGGCTTTTCGCAATAGACGTGCTTGCCCGCCGCGATGGCCGCCATGGCGATCTCGTGGTGCAGGCGATTCGGCGTCGTGATCGAGACGATGTCGACGGCGGGATCGGCGACGAGCGCGCGCCAGTCGTCGGTCGCACGGGCGAAGCCGAACTGGCCGGCCATGGCCGCCGCCTTGTCGGCCGGCGTCTCGCACAGGAGCTCGAGCCGCGGCGTCGGCACGTCTCCCATCACCGCCTTGACCGCGCCGAAGGCGAGTGCATGGCACTTGCCCATGAAACCCGTCCCGATGAGGCCGATGCCCAGGCTTTCCATTTTCCGGCTCCCCTCCCGAGCAAATGGAATATATATTCCATTCAATCGATGAATATAGAACGACGGTTCTGTCAAGGAACAATGTCATGAAGAAGCCGGCCGCACCCGCCTCCGTCGACGAATTTCAGGAGCGGCTCGTCCAGATCGCGGACACGCTGCCCAAGCGCCTGCGGCAGTGCGCCGATTTCGTGGCACACAACACGGACAGGATCGCCCTCTCCACCGTCGCGGAACTGGCGGCGGGCGCCGGCGTACAGCCGTCAGCTTTCATGCGCTTCTGTCAGTTGCTCGGCTTTGCTGGTTTCAGCGACATGCAGCGCCTGTTCCGCGACAGCTACGGCCAGCGCTGGCCCGATTATGCCACGCGGCTCGACAACCTGCGCGCGGAGGGCGGGCAGAGCCCGTCGGCGCTGCTCGCCGAATTCATCGAGGCGGGCCGGCTGTCGCTGGAGCGTCTGGCTTCGACGGTCGATTCGGAAGCGCTCGATGCCGCTGTGGCCGCGCTCGCCGCTGCGCCCACCATCCACGTCATGGGCATGCGCCGGGCCTTCCCGGTGGCCACCTATCTCAGCTACGCCTTCGAGAAGATGGATATCCCTTCCATCCTGCATGACGGCGTCGGCAAGCTGGGGCGGCGCCACGCCATCCGCCCGGGCGACGTCGTCATCGCCATCTCCTTCGCGCCCTATACGCAGGAGACCATCGACCTTGCCGCCTATGCGCGCGAGCGCGGCAACGAGGTTGTCGCCATCACCGACACCGTCACCAGCCCGCTCAGGCGCCTCGGCGTCCACGCCCTCGATGTCTCGGAAGTGGATGTCGGCTCGTTCCGCGCCCTGTCGGCCACCCTTTCGCTCGCGATCGCGCTGGCCGTGGCCGTGGGGGCGGTGCGGCAATCACGATGATATGGAATTTTTTTATTGCATTCTGATTTTTTTGGAACAAAATTTCCATCCAAGAGCCTGCGAGACGGCCCATGACCAATGGCGGCCGCAGCTCCCGGACGCACGGAGACGCCGCGCCAAGCGGGACTGCGCCGGGCGGGATCCGCGCAAGCTCGATGGCCTGACACTTCTGAAGTCTGGGAGAGGAACCATGAGAAAGACACTTGCGGCGCTCGCCGTCGCATCCCTCGCGCTCGCGGGCAGCCTGGCGACGCCGGCCCACGCGGAGGGCGAGCGCTTCGTCTTCGTCAGCCACGCACCTGACAGCGACAGCTGGTGGAACACCATCAAGAACGCGCTCAAGGTGGCGAGCAGCCAGATGGGCGTGACGGTGGAATACCGCAACCCGCCGACCGGCGACCTCGCCGACATGGCCCGCATCGTCGAGCAGGCCACGGCCTCGAACCCGGCTGGCATCATCTCGACCATCGCCGACTTCAACGTCCTCAAGGGCCCGCTCGCCAAGGCAGTCGAGCAGGGCATCCCGGTCATCACCGTGAACTCGGGCACCATCGAGGAGTCGAAAGACATCGGCGCGCTGCTGCATATCGGCCAGCCCGAATATGCGGCGGGCTTCGCCGCCGGCGAGCGGGCGAAGGCAGCCGGCGTCAAGAAGTTCCTGTGCGTCAACCACTACATCACCAATCCGGCCTCCGTGCAGCGCTGCCAAGGCTTCGCCGACGGGCTGAACGTGCCGCTCGGCAACCAGATGATCGACACTGGCCTCGACCCTTCCGAGGTCAAGAACAAGGTCTCCGCCTATCTGCGTGCCAACGCCGACACCGACGGCATCATCGCCCTCGGCCCCAACTCCGCCGAGCCGACGATCGCGGCGCTCAAGGAGAACGGCATGGCCGGCCAGGTCCACTTCGGCACCTTCGACCTGTCGGCCGGCATCTCTGCGGCCATCAAGGACGGCACCATCGCCTTCGCCATCGACCAGCAGCCTTACCTGCAGGGCTATCTGCCGGTGGTGCTCCTGACGAACTATGCCCGCTACGGCGTCATACCGCCGAACGCGATCAACTCCGGCCCGGGCTTCATCACCAAGGACAACATCGCCCTCGTCGAGAAGCTCGCCGGCGAATACCGCTGAAACATTGGTCGATGCTGCGGGGCGCCGCCGAGCGCCCCGCATGCGAAACACCGCGGCGGGGCGCGTCTCGCGCCCCGGCGTTTGAGGACTGCAGCGGGGCGCGCCTCGCGCCCCGGCGTTTGAGGACTGCGGCGGGGCGCGCCTCGCGCCCCGCATGCCAAGCACCATCGAAAACGGGGAAACGTCATGACGGACGAGCGGCTCATGCCCGTCTCTTCGCTGCGCCGCGCCATGATCCGGCCGGAACTCGGGGCGATCTGCGGGGTCATCCTGGTCTTCGCCTTCTTCCTGATGGTCGCGGGCGACAGCGGCATGTTCGCGCCGGCCGGCTTCCAGAACTGGCTCGTCGTCTCGGCACAGTTCGCCATCATCGCGGTCGGCGCCTGCCTCCTGATGATCGCGGGCGAGTTCGACCTTTCCGTCGGCTCCATGATCGGCTTTGCCGGCGTCATCGCCGCCATCCTCACCGTGCAGTGGGGCTGGCCGGCGTGGCTCGCCATCCTCGTCACCTTCGCCGTGTGCATCGGACTGGGCGCCATCAACGGCCTGCTCGTCATTCGCACCGGGCTGCCGAGCTTCATCGTCACCCTCGCCTTCCTCTACATCCTGCGCGGCCTCACGATCTGGCTATCGATCCTGACCACGCGCCAGACCATCATCGGGGGTGTGCGCGAGGCGGCTGAGGGCGACTGGCTCGCTGCCCTCTTCGGCGGGGTCATCTTCAAGGGCTTCTTCCAGTGGCTCGGCGACGTGGGCCTCATCGACACCTTCACGCGCGGCGCACGGGCCGGCCAGCCGGTGGTCGAGGGCGTGCCGATGCTCATCGTCTGGGCGATCGGGCTCATCATCTTCGGCCACTGGCTCCTTGCGAAGACGCGCTTCGGCAACTGGATCTTCGCCTCGGGCGGCGATGCACAGGCCGCGCGCTACGTCGGCGTGCCGGTCAACCGCGTGAAGGTGCTGATGTTCATGTTCACCGCCTTCTGCGCCACGGTCTTCGCGATGTGCCAGGTGATGGAGTTCGGCTCGGCTGCCGCCGACCGCGGCCTCCTCAAGGAGTTCGAGGCCATCATCTGCGTGGTCATCGGCGGGGCGCTGCTCACCGGTGGCTACGGCTCGGTCATCGGGGCGGCGCTCGGGGCGCTCATCTTCGGTGTCGTGCAGCAGGGCCTGTTCTTCGCCGGGGCGGAGAGCTCGCTGTTCCGCGTCTTCCTCGGCACGATCCTGATCCTCGCGGTCATCATGAACACCTACATCCGCCGTCTCATCACGGGAGAACGCTGATGACCGCTCCCATCATCGAGATGCGCAACATCGAGAAGCATTTCGGCCCGGTGATCGCGCTCGGCGGCGTCTCCTTCGACGTGCGTCCGGGCGAGTGCCACTGCCTGCTCGGTGACAACGGCGCCGGCAAGTCCACCTTCATCAAGACCATGTCGGGCGTGCACAAGCCCTCGCGCGGCACCATGGTGGTAGAAGGTCAGGAGGTCGTCTTCGACAGCCCGCGCGACGCCATGGCAGCCGGCATCGCGACGGTCTATCAGGATCTGGCGATGATCCCGCTGATGAGCGTGACACGCAATTTCTGGATGGGCCGCGAGCCGGAGAAGGGCTTCGGCCCCTTCAAGACCATCGACTTCGCCAAGGCGAACGAGGTGACGATGCGGGAGATGGCGCGCATGGGCATCAACCTGCGCGAGCCGGAGCAGGCGGTCGGCACCCTCTCGGGCGGCGAGCGCCAGACGGTCGCCATCGCCCGCGCGGTCTATTTCGGCGCCAAGGTACTCATCCTCGACGAGCCGACCTCGGCGCTCGGCGTGCGTCAGACGGCCAACGTGCTCGCCACCATCGACCAAGTGCGCAAGGCGGGCATCGGGATCGTCTTCATCACCCACAACGTACGCCATGCCATGGCCGTCGGGGACCGCTTCACCGTGCTCAACCGCGGCAAGACGCTGGGCACGGCCGTGCGCGGCGAGATCACGGCCGAGGCGCTGCAGGACCTGATGGCTGGCGGCCAGGAACTCGCGGTGCTCGAAAGCTCGCTCGGAGGGACCGTGTGATGCTCGATGTCATCACCATCGGCCGCTCGTCGGTCGACCTCTACGGCGCGCAGGTCGGCGGGCGGCTGGAGGACATGGCGAGCTTCCGCAAATATATCGGCGGCTCGCCCACCAACATGGCCGCAGGCACGGCGCGGCTCGGCCTCAAGTCGGGCCTCATCACCCGCGTCGGCGACGAGCACATGGGCCGTTTCATCCGCGAGCAACTCATCGCCGAGGGTGTCGACGTCACGGGCGTCAAGACGGACCCGGAGCGGCTCACCGCCCTCGTCATCCTGGGCATCCGCGACCAGCACCAGTTCCCGCTCATCTTCTATCGCGAGAACTGCGCCGACATGGCGCTGAGCGAGGATGACATCGACCCCGCCTATATCGCCGGCAGCCGCTGCGTGACCGCGACCGGCACGCACCTGTCGCATCCGCGTACCGAGGCGGCTGTGCTCAAGGCCGTGCGGCTCGCGCGGGACAACGGGGCAAAGACGGCGCTCGACATCGACTATCGCCCCAATCTCTGGGGCCTCGCCGGCCACGGCGCTGGCGAGAGCCGCTACATCGCCTCCGCAGCGGTGACACAGAAGCTGCAGTCGACCTTGCATCTCTTCGACCTCATCGTCGGCACGGAGGAGGAGTTCCACATCGCCGGCGGCACGACCGACACGGTCGCAGCGCTCCGCGCCGTGCGCGCCGTTTCCAACGCGACGCTCGTGTGCAAGCGCGGGCCGATGGGCGCTGCCGCCTTCGAGGGCGCCATTCCCGACAGCCTCGACGACGGCATCTCCGGGCCGGGTTTTCCGATCGAGGTCTTCAATGTGCTCGGCGCCGGCGACGGCTTCATGTCGGGGCTCCTGCGCGGCTGGCTCCGCGGCGAGGACTGGGTGACGAGCCTCACCTACGCCAATGCCTGCGGTGCCTTCGCCGTCTCGCGCCACGGTTGCACGCCGGCCTATCCGAGCTGGGAGGAGTTGCAGTTCTTCCTGAAGCGCGGCATCGTCACTCCGGCGCTGCGCCACGACACCGAGCTCGAGCAGATCCACTGGGCGACGACGCGCAAGGGCCAATGGCCGCACATGCGCGTCTTCGCCTTCGACCACCGCATGCAGCTCGAGGACATGGCCGACCAGGCGGGTGCGCCGCGCGAGCGCATCGGCCCCTTCAAGTCCCTGTGCCTCAGGGCGGCGCAGCGCGTCGCCGATGGAAAGGCGGGTTACGGCATCCTGTGCGACGGCCGCCTCGGACGCGAAGCGCTCCATGCCGCCGCCGGCACGGGCCTGTGGATCGGCCGCCCCGTGGAACGGCCGGGGTCGCGTCCACTCGAACTCGAAGCGGAACTGGGGCTAGACTATGGCACGGCGCTCGCCGAATGGCCGGTCGAGCATGTCGTCAAGGTGCTGTGCTTCTATCATCCGGACGACGACGCCGGCCTCAAGGCACGGCAGGAGGAGACGGTGAAGCGTCTCGCCGAGGCGGCCCGGCGCAACAACCTCGAATTCCTGCTGGAGATCATCGCTTCGAAGGCGGGGCCGGTGGACGACACGACCACGGCGCGCGTCATCGAGCGTTTCTACGAGATCGGCGTCTTCCCCGACTGGTGGAAGCTCGAGCCGCTACGCAGCAAAACCGCCTGGCGCAATGCGGTCGAGGCCGTCTCGCGCAACGATCCCCATACGCGCGGCATCGTCGTCCTCGGGCTCGATGCGCCCCTCGAGGAGCTCTCGGCGAGCCTTCGCATGGCGGCGGCCTTCGATCTCGTGAAGGGCTTCGCCGTCGGCCGCACCATCTTCGGCGACGCGGCACGACGCTGGTTCGCCGGCGAGACCGGCGACGAGGAGGCCGTCACGGAGATGGCCGAGAAATACCGCATGCTGTGCGACATCTGGGACCGCGTCCGCACGCAGAAGGAACAACCGTCATGAGCACCATCCGCCTCACGGCCGCTCAGGCCATGGTCCGCTGGCTCGCCGCCCAGAAGACGGCCGACGGCGAGCCCTTCATCGCCGGTTGCTGGGCCATCTTCGGCCATGGCAACGTGGCCGGCATGGGCGAGGCCCTGCACGGCGCGGGCGACGCCCTGCCGACCTGGCGCGGCCACAACGAGCAGACCATGGCACATGCGGCCATCGCCTATGCCAAGGCGCTCAACCGCCAGCGGGCGATGATGGTGACGACCTCCATCGGCCCGGGCGCCCTCAACCTCGTCACCGCCGCGGCGCTCGCCCACGTCAACCGCCTGCCGGTGCTGCTGGTGCCCGGCGACGTCTTCGCCAACCGGGCACCCGACCCGGTGCTGCAGCAGGTGGAGGATTTCGGCGACGGCACGGTGAGCGCCAACGACTGCTTCAAGCCGGTCAGCCGCTATTTCGACCGCATCGCGCGGCCGGAGCAGTTGCTCACCGCTCTCCCCCGCGCCATGGCAACGATGACAGACCCGGTGGACTGCGGGCCGGTGACACTCGCCTTCTGCCAGGACGTGCAGGCCGAAGCCTATGACTGGCCGGAGACGTTCTTCACCCCGCGCGCCTGGCACATCCGCCGCCCGCAGCCGGATGCACGCGAGCTCGCCGAGGCGGCCGAGGCCATCCGCGGCGCGCGCAAGCCTCTGATCATCGCCGGCGGCGGCGTGCTCTATTCGCTCGCCACGCAGACACTCACCACCTTCGCCGAGACGCACCAGATTCCGGTTGCCGAGACGCAGGCGGGTAAGTCGTCTCTGCCGTGGGACCATCCGCTCAATCTCGGCGCCATCGGCGTCACCGGCTCTTCCGCCGCCAATGCGGTGGCGGCCGAGGCCGACCTCGTGATCGCGGTGGGCACCCGCCTGCAGGACTTCACCACCGGAAGCTGGGCCCTGTTCCGCAATCCCGACCGGCGCATCCTCGCCGTTAACGTGACGCCCTATGATGCCGGCAAGCACCGGGCGATCCCGCTGGTCGCCGACGCCAAGGTGGCGCTCGAAGCGCTGTCGGCAGCGCTCGGCGGGCACAAGGCGGCGGCGCCCGAGCCGCAACTGAAGGCCGAATGGCTGAAGGCGGTCGATGCCGCCACCATGGCGCCCGGCGACAACGTGCTGCCGTCGGACGCGCAGGTCATCGGCGCCGTGCAGCGCAGCGTCGGCGAAGACACCATCCTCGTCTGTGCCGCCGGCGGCCTGCCCGGTGAGTTGCACAAGTTGTGGAAGGCAAGCCGCCCGAACGGCTACCACCTCGAATACGGCTTCTCCTGCATGGGCTACGAGATCGCCGGCGGGCTCGGCGTCAAGATGGCGCGGCCCGACCGAGAGGTCGTCGTCATGGTCGGCGATGGCAGCTACATGATGGCGAATTCGGAGCTCGCGACGGCGGTGATGCTCGGCCAGAAGATCATTGTCGTCGTGCTCGATAACCGCGGCTACGGCTGCATCAACCGCCTGCAGCGCGCCACCGGTGGCGAGAGCTTCAACAACCTGCTCGACACGGCCCGCCATGCGGTACCCTCCGCCGTCGACTTCGCCGCCCATGCCGCCTCCATGGGCGCGAATGCGCAGAAGGTGGCGAGCATCGCCGAGCTGGAAGAGGCGATGGCCCGCGCCCGCAAGGCGGACAGGCCGAGCGCCATCGTCATCGACACGGACCCGATGCCGACGACGGAGGCCGGCGGCCACTGGTGGGACGTGGCGGTGCCGGAGGTCTCCGTGCGGCCGGAGGTCAACGCCGCCCGTGCCGCCTATGAAAAGAACCTCAAGAACCAGCGCCCGGCGGATTGACGCCAGGCCTTTCCCGGAGCCTGAGATGAGCGGGGCAGGATCGAGACCGATCGGGCGTGGCGGCGAGCCTTCGACACGGCTCCGTGCGCAGCGCGCCGGCTCGCGTTCTGCTTCGCTCAATGCATCCGGGGAACAGGCTTCTTCTCAAAGCACACCCCCGTTTCCCGGCCCGAATGCGCGAAGCGCAGGCGAGAGCCGGGAACCAGCGGACAACCCGATGCCCGAGAGGGCATCGCCGCAACCACCTTCAGCCAAACCAGCCCCCACGCGGATAGCGCAATGATCCTCTACGGCACCAATCCCATCGCCTGGTCCAACGACGACGACCAGAGCCTCGGCGCCAATATCAGCCTCGAGCAGTGCCTGAGCGAGGCCGGCAAGATCGGCTTCGACGGTATCGAGAAGGGCCACAAGATGCCCACCGAGCCCGCCGCACTGAAGGCCGCGCTCGCGCCGCACGGGCTTTCCTTCGTCTCCGGCTGGCACTCGCTCAACCTGCTCGCCCATTCGGTGGAGGAGGAGAAGAAGGCGATCAGGCCGCATCTCGACCTGCTGAAAGCCATGGGATGCAAGGTCTGCATCGTCTGCGAGACGTCGAACGCCATCCACGGCAACGACGCGGTGGCGTTGAGCGATCGGCCGGTGCTGCCGGCCGGTGACTGGCAGGCCTTCGGCGCCGCCGTGGAACAGATCGCGCAATATTGCGCCGATGAGGGCATCACCCTCGTCTATCACCACCACATGGGCACCGTGGTGCAGGCGGAGGAGGAGATCGACGCGCTGATGGCGCATACGGGGCCGGCGACGCATCTCCTGCTCGATACCGGCCATTGCTGGTTCGGCGGCGGCGACCCGGCGCGCGTCGCGAAGAAATACATGGACCGGGTCGCCCATATCCACGCCAAGAACGTGCGCCCCGCCATCCGCGCCGAGGTCGAGAAGGAGGGTCTCTCCTTCCTCGAGGGCGTGCGCCGCGGCGTCTTCACCGTTCCGGGCGACCCGGAGGGCGGCGTCGACTTCCCGCCCGTACTCAAGATCGCCGCAGAGCACGGCTATCAGGGATGGCTCGTCATCGAGGCCGAGCAGGATCCGGCCGTGCGCAACCCTTACGAATACCAGTCGATGGGGCTGAAGGCGCTGAAAGCCATGGCGCGCGAGGCGGGGCTGGACAAGGCGTGATGGCAGGAAGAGACAGCCCGGAACAGGCGGAGACGATGCAATGACCCAGCTCTTGCGCAAGCCCACCGGCACGACGGGCAAGGTGCACGACATCACCCCGACGAGCGCCGGATGGGGCTATGTCGGCTTCGGCCTCTACCGGCTCGTGCCCGGCGAGACGGCGGCGGAGCCGACCGGCGACACCGAGGTGATCCTGGTGCTCGTCGAGGGCAAGGCCGAGATCGGCGTCGGCGACAAAAGCTTCGGCGAGCTTGGCGAGCGCCTGAACGTCTTCGAGGGCACGCCGCCGCACGGCGTCTATGCGCCGAACGGCACCACCTGGTCGGCGCGGGCGACGACGCCTTGCACGCTCGCCATCTGCACGGCGCCCGGCAAGGGCGGGCACGAGGCCCGCGTGCTGACCGGCATCGAGAAGGTCACGCGCGGCAAGGGCGCCAACACGCGCTACATCCATCCCATCGCCATGGAGGACAGCGACGTCGCCGACAGCCTGCTGGTGACGGAGGTGTTCACGCCGCAGGGCAACTGGTCGAGCTACCCGCCGCACCGGCACGACGAGGACCGCTATCCCGAGATGACCTATCTCGAGGAGACCTATTACCACCGCCTCAACCCGGCGCAGGGCTTCGGCATTCAGCGTGTCTTCACCGAGGACGGCACGCTCGACGAGACCATGGCGGTGAGCGACGGCGACGTGGTGCTGGTGCCGCGCGGCCACCATCCCTGCGGCACGCCCTACGGCTACGAGATGTACTACCTCAACGTCATGGCGGGCCCGATCCGCAAATGGCGTTTCCAGAACCACCCGGACCACGACTGGATTTTCCAGCGCGACAAGTGATGCAAACGGCCCTCGCCTCCACCGTCATGGCCGGGCTTGTCCCGGCCATCCACGCCTCTGACATAGCTCAGGCTTCAGGGCGTGGATGCCCGCGACAAGCGCGGGCATGACGGTGGGGAAACAGGGCCGTTGGTGTGGCGGCGCGCCGCCAAGATAGAAGCCCCCGACCCAAGGACGACACCCATGCTCAATATCGGACTGCTCGGCGCAGGCCGCATCGGCATCACCCACGCCCGGGCCGTGATCGCCCTCCCCGACGCGCGCATCGCGGCCGTTTTCGATCCCGTCGATGCGGCCGCCGACGCGGCGCAGGCGCTGACGGGGGCGCGGCGCGCCAGCGTCGAGGAGATCATGGCGGACAAGGACATCGCCGCCGTCATCGTGGCGACGCCGACGGACCTGCATGCGACGCAGGTGGAAGAAGCGGCGCGCGCAGGCAAGGCGATCTTCTGCGAGAAGCCGATCGACCTTTCCAGCGCCCGCGCCGAGGCCTGCCTCGCCGTGGTGCGCGAGCACAATGCCAGGCTGATGCTCGGCTTCAACCGCCGCTTCGACCCGAGTTTCGCTCGCCTCAAGGCGGAGGTCGAGGCCGGCGCGGTGGGCAAGGTCGAGCTCGTGCAGATCACGAGCCGCGACCCCGCTCCGCCGCCGGTCGACTACATCAAGCGCTCGGGCGGGCTCTTCCGCGACATGATGATCCACGACTTCGACATGGCGCGCTTCCTGCTCGGCGAGGAGGTGACGGAAGTCTTCGCCACCGGCGCCGCCCTCGTTGATCCTGCCATCGGCGCAGCGGGCGATGTCGACACGGCGACCGCGACACTGAAGACGGCGAGCGGGCGCATCGCCGTCATCACCAATTCGCGCCGGGCGAGCTACGGCTACGACCAGCGCCTCGAGGTGCATGGCGAGAAGGGCATGATCCAGGCGGGCAACGAGACGGCTACGACGCTGACGCGCGCCAATGCGTCCGGCTTCACCAGCGACCCGCTGCTCGACTTCTTCATGCAGCGCTATGCCGAGGCCTACCGGCTCGAGCTCGCGGCCTTCTGCCGGCTGGCGGCTGGCGAAGACATCGCGGTGCCGACGGGCGAGGACGGTCTGGCCGCGCTCAGGCTGGCCGATGCCGCGGTGACGTCGCTGGCCTCCGGCCGGTCGGTCAGGCTCTGATGCGCGCCACGCGTGCGACGCGCCGCCGCAAGGCTGCCACGCACGCGGGACGGTGGCCCCCGGCACCTGAGGGCGTTATACAATCGGCGTGACCGATCATCCGGGGGATCGCTTGACCGACGCCAGCGCCCAATCGGCGCTCGCCGCCTCACGGGGCCGGCGCGCCGAACTTCTGATCGACGCCGTCGCCGACATCGCGCTCTTCGTACTCGACACCGGAGGCGTGATCACGACGGTGAATGCCGGCGCTCGCACCATCACCGGCTGGCGCGAGGACGAACTGCTCGACGAGAACTGGGTGAAGCTGTTCCCGGCCGACGCGGCGGCCGCTGGCCTGCCCGCGGAGGCGCTCGCCGCGGCGGCGGCCGAAGGGCGACACGAATTGCGGCGGCCCTTGCAGCGCAAAGACGGTGGCACCTTCGTCGCGCAGGCCAGCCTGACGCCACTCGGCGACCAGGGCACGCCCATGGGCTTTGCGCTCGTCATCCGCGACATCTCTGCCAGCGCCACGGCGGAGGAAACGCTCAAGGCGCGCGAGGCCCATCTGCGTTCCATCCTCGAGACCGTGCCCGACGCGATGATCGTCATCGACGAGCAGGGCCTGATGCAGTCCTTCAGCGTGGCGGCCGAGCGCCTCTTCGGCCTCTCGGCGGCCGAGGTCATCGGCCGCAACGTCAGCATGCTGATGCCCTCGCCCTACCGCGAGCGGCACGACGGCTACATCGAGCGCTACCTGACGACCGGCGAGCGGCGCATCATCGGCATCGGCCGCGTCGTGGTCGGCCAGCGCAGCGACGGCTCGACCTTCCCGATGGAACTCGCGGTGGGCGAGATGGTGTCAGGCGGAGCGCGTTATTTCACGGGCTTCATCCGCGACCTGACGGAGCGGCAGAAGACGGAGACACGGCTGCAGGAGCTGCAGGCCGAGCTCGTCCACATGTCCCGCTACACGGCCCTCGGCGAGATGGCCTCGACGCTGGCGCACGAGATCAACCAGCCGCTCACCGCCATCACCAACTATCTCAAGGGTTGCCACCGCCTGCTCGGGCAGCTGGAGGGCGAGCGCATCGCGCTGCTGCGCGACGGCGTGAACGAGGCCGCCGAGCAGGCGCTGAGGGCGGGACAGATTATCCGCCATCTGCGCGAGTTCGTCGCCCGCGGCGAGAGCGAGCATCGGCTGGAAAGCCTGCCCAAACTCATCGAGGAGGCGAGCGCGCTTGCCCTCGTCGGCGCCCGGGAAAAGGGCGTGCGCGTGACCTTCGGCCTCGACCCGCAGGCCTCCGAGGTCTTCGCCGACCGAATCCAGATCCAGCAGATCCTGCTCAATCTGATCCGCAACGCCATCGAGGCGATGCAGGATGCCCCCGTGCGCGAGCTTTCGGTCACGACCCGCGCGCTGCCCGACGAGCACCTCGTCGAGATCGCCGTGTCCGACACGGGCACGGGCCTGTCGGAAGAGGTGCGCAACCGCCTCTTCGAGCCCTTCGTGACGACCAAGCAGCACGGCATGGGCGTCGGCCTGTCGATCTGCCGCACGATCGTTGCGGCCCATGGGGGTCGGATCTGGGCAGAGACGGAGGCCGGTGCCGGCACCACGTTCCATTTCACATTGCGGACGGCTGGAGAGGAGGAGTTCATCCATGGCACCTGAGGCGGTGGTTCACGTGGTCGACGACGATCTCGCCGTGCGCCAGTCGCTGTCCTTCCTGCTTGCCTCGGACGGCCTGCCGGTACGCCTGCACGAATCGGCTACCGCCTTCCTCGCGAGCGCCGTGCAAGCTCAGGCGGGCTGCATCGTCACGGACGTACGCATGCCCGGGCTCGACGGCATCGCCTTCCTGCAGGAGCTCAGGCGCCGCGGCAGCACCTTGCCGGTCATCGTCATGACCGGGCACGCGGATGTGCCGCTCGCGATATCCGCGATGAAGGCTGGTGCCGTCGACTTTCTCGAAAAGCCGTTCGACGACGACCTGTTCCTCGCCGCCGTCCGCACTGCGCTCGACCGCAATGCCGAAGAGGCGCGCCGCGTGGCAGAGGCGAGCGCCCTCAACGAGCGCCTCTCGACGCTCAGCGAGCGCGAGCGGCAGGTGCTCGCAGGGCTCGTCGACGGCAAGGCCAACAAGGTCATCGCCTTCGAGCTCGGCATCAGCCCGCGCACGGTCGAGATCTATCGCGCCAACGTGATGGCCAAGATGCAGGCGGCGAGCCTGTCCCAGCTCGTGCGCATGGTCCTCGTCGGCGAGGGCGCCGGCGAGCGCCGGGAAGCGTGAGCCGCGCCGCCGGCGAGGCGGCGAGTAGGTAGATTTCCGTAATTGGAGCATGGCCCGGTCTTGAGGCACATCAAGCCGTTGCTCGCGTCGACGGCGTAGGGTGTTCCCAATCGCCAAGACCATACGGGACGTGTTGATGTCGCTGGTTGGGGGGCCTGTCCTCATCGTCGATGACGATGCGGCGGTCCGCGCCTCGCTCAAATTCGCGCTGGAGCTCGAAGGGCTCGATGTGCGCCTCTACGAAAGCGCCCCGCAGCTTCTGGCGGAGAAGGCGCTTCCGCCGCACGGCTGCATCGTGGTCGACTATTCGATGCCCGGCATGAGCGGGCTCGAGCTCATCGATGCCCTGCGCCTGCGCCACATCGGCCTGCCCGCCATTCTCATCTCCGGCAAGGTCAATGACGACCTGCGCCGCCAGGCGGAGCGCCACGGCTTCCGCCAGGTGCTAGAGAAGCCGCTCGAAGACAGTCAGTTGCTCGACGGCATCCGCACGGCCCTCGCCGACTCACCCTGATCCTCCCTCATTCCTTCCTGAAGGCCGGTGCCGGCGTGGCACCGGCTAGGCGTGCCATTGGGCTGCGACAGGCGGTCATCAGGGGTTTCCCTTAGGTATCGAGCGGAATTTTCCGCATGCCGCGTCCGGGCTACCCATCATGCAACAAGTCATTTGGGTGCCCTCGAGGAGGTGCAGATGCAGATCGTGATGAACACCCCCGCCGCCAGGCACTTCGACGCAGCCGTCCTGTCCCGCGCCGCGGTCGCGCAGGGCCGGCGCCCGGCCGGCGTCGGCTCCGTGCGGACCCTCGACAAGGACGAGGAGCTGTTCGCCGAGGGCGATCCGGCCGTGTCCTTCTACAGGGTCACCCAGGGGGTCGTGCGCACGTCGAAACTCCTCAGCGACGGCCGGCGGCAGATCGACGCCTTCCACTTCCCGGGCGACGTCTTCGGCGTCGAAGCCGGCGCCGAGCACCGCTTCAGCGCCGAGGCGGCCAGCGCCGCCACCGTCGTCGCCTACCGCCGGCGCGATCTCGACGACCTCCTCTTCGACGAGACCTTCTCGCGCGAGGTGCTCGGCGCGATGATGCATGCGCTCGAGCGGGCCCAGCGCCACATGCTGCTGCTCGGCCGCAAGTCCGCCATCGAGAAGATCGCAACATTCCTCGTCGACATGGCCGAGCGGCTCGCCGGCGCCGATGCCGTCGAGCTCCCCATGTCGCGGCTCGACATCGCCGACCACCTGGGCCTCACCATCGAGACCGTGTCGCGCTCGCTGACCGAGCTCGAGCGCAAGGGCATCATCGACGTACCGGCCAGCCGCCGCACGATCGTCCTGCGCGACAAGGCGGCTCTCGCCCGTCTCAACGGTTGACCTCCAGTCCCTCTCGGCTCTGCCGGGCCGGCCCTTGATCGTCCGAAAGGTGGCAGACCCTTTCGGACGATTTTTTTGACTTTCCGGAGCGCTGGCAGCGCGCGGTACCGGCCGCCCACTTTGGAGCCGTGCAGATTACTTTGGAGCCGTGCAGATTCTTGCGCTGGTTCCCGGATCGCATTCCGCTATCGCTGCTGCGTCCGGGAAACGAGGTTGTGCGGCGTAGGCTGCGCATGGTCTGGCCGAAGGGTTGCCCTCCACCACGGAACATCCTCGCCCCCGGACGCACCGCAGCATGAAATGATGCGGTACTGAGCCGGGGTCCACCCGCCGGCGCTTCGCTCAACGCGTCCGGGAAAGGCCTGCGTGCGGGGCGTCCCTCTCCTCACACCGCGCGGCTGTGGGCGCGGCCGCCCTGGCCGAGATAGGCGTCGAAGGCGGCGGCGATGGTGCGCACGAGGAAGCGGGCCTCGTCGGGCACGCGCACGACATGGCCTTCGATGCGGGCGAGCCCGTCGCGGACCACGTCGCCGAGCCGCGGCGCGTTCATGAGCGGCGCCGGATCCGTGCCGTGCCGGGCGCAGATGGCACCCACGTCGACGGCCAAATCGCACATGAGACGCTCGATGATGTCGGCCCGCAGCCGGTCGTCGGCGGTCAGGGCGTAGCCCTTGACGGTGGCGAGGCCCCTCTCCCCAATCAGCCTGGAATAGCGGCGCGGCAGCGGCTCGTTCTGCACATAGCCCTGGGGCAGGCGGCCGATGGCGGAGGCGCCGAAGCCGACGAGCACGTCGCAGGCGTCGCTCGTATAGCCCTGGAAATTGCGGTGCAGGCGCCCTTCCCGCTCGGCGATGGAGAGTTCGTCGTCCGGCAGGGCATAATGGTCGAAGCCGATGCGGCGGTAGCCGCCCGCGCACAGGACCTCGGCGATCGCCTCTGCCTGCCGCCGCCGCTCGGCGCCGTTCGGCAAAGCCGCCTCGTCGATGAGGCGCTGGTGCGGCTTGAAGGATGGAACGTGCGCATAGCCGAAGACGGATAAGCGCGCCGGCCGCAGCGCCAGGCACTGGCGCGCCGTCTCGCGGCAGGATTGCACGGTCTGGTGCGGCAGGCCGTAGATCAGGTCGAAATTGACGGCCGTGATGCCCGCTTCGTGCAGCATCTCGACCGAGGCGGCCGTGACGGCATAGCTCTGCACACGGTTGATGGCTTGCTGCACCACGGGGTCGAAGCTCTGCACGCCGAGGCTGGCGCGGTTGACGCCGCCCTCGCCGAGGGCCTGCGCCATCGGCCGCTCGAGGCGCCGCGGATCGATCTCGACGGCGACTTCAGCATCGGGGCCGAGATCGAAGCGCCGACGCAGCAGTGCCATCAGCGCCAGGAACTCATGCGGCGCGACGATCGTCGGCGTGCCGCCGCCGAAATGCACGTGGCCGACCGTCAGGGGATGCGGCACGCAACCGGCCACCGTGTCGATCTCTCGGCAGAGCTCGGCGACATAGGCCGAGATCGGCGCATCCGAGCGCATCACGGTGGTGTTGCAGCCGCAATACCAGCACATCTGCCGGCAGAACGGCACGTGCAGATAGAGCGAGGCCGACAGATCCGGCGACAGTTCGCCCAGCCAGCGCGCATAGACGTCTGCCGTCACGGCATCCGAGAAATGCGGAGCGGTGGGGTAGCTCGTATAGCGCGGCAGGCGCTCGTCGCCATAGGCGGACGCCTTGTCCTCGTTCATCGACCAACCTCTCGAACGACTTGCCGGCGCGAAGGCCCGGCGTTGCCCGACCATGACGGCACGCCCGGCGGACGTCCTTGCGGTTGATCAAATCTCGGCTTCCGCCTCCGTATGCGCGAGATAGACGAGGAAGCCGAGCACCTGCGACAGCGCGGCAAGGTCGTTGTCGATATGTTCGCTGAGGAAGGCGACGAAGGCCTCGGCCGCCGTCGGCAGGGTGCGATCCAGCATGGTCTGGATCTCGAAGCGGCGGCGATGAAGGAACTCGGAGCGCACCGGGCGGGCAACGAGACGGCCCGAAAGGAGCCCCGAGACCATCGACAAGGGCGAAGCGACGAGCACCCCGCCCTTCGTCTCGACGAAGCGGCGCTGCGCGGAGACGAAATTGGTGATGAGCACCGGCTCCAGCGCCACACCCTCGTCGGCGCAGGCCATGTCGACGAGCTGGCGCAGCGTCGTGTTTGCCTCCGACAAGGTGACGGGATGGTCGCGCAGGTCGTGCAGCGTCAGACTCTCGCGGACGGCGAGCGGATGGTCCGGCGTCATCACGGCAAGGATCGGCGCCGGCCAGGCGCGCTGCACCTTGACGTCCGGCGACGGCGCGAGGCCGAAGGTGACGCCGATGTCGACATCGCCGTTCTGCACGAGGCGCGTCACCGCCGTGAACGGGACGACCGCGAGGTCAAACCGGATGCCCTCGTAGCGGCGGCGGAAGGCGACGATCGCCTCGGGCATCATGTCGAGCGCGAAGCCCTCCGTCGTCGCGATCCGCACCTCGCCGCGGGCGAGACCCTCGAGCTCGCGGATGCGGCCCACCACCCGCTCGCCTTCCAGCGCCATGCGCCGCGCATAGGTGGCGAGTAGGCGGCCGGCCTCGCTCAGTACCATGCCGCGCGGCCGCCGCTCGAACAGGCGGCTGCCGAGGTCGCGCTCAAGCTTGGCGATCTGCCGCGAGACGGCGGAGGCGGCCACGTTGAGCCGGCTCGACGCCTCGCTCACCGAGCCGGTGCGCACCACCTCCAGAAAATAGCGCAGGGCCGTGCCTTGCATGACGCCTTACCCTCTGCCTTGCCAAATCGGCAATGAAAGTTTCGAAACAATATAATTGCAGAAAGTGTAGTCGTGTTCTGAAAATATGCACTCGGACCGGCTTGGCCGGCTCGCAACGGAGGAGGGCGAAAATGTCCCCTCCAGCCAAGGGAACGGGGAACAGCCGGTCAGAGCCGGTGACGGAGCCGCCGCGCGCGAGAGGCGCAGGCGCTGCGTCATAATTGGCGTCGGGGTTGCCACGTTCCGCCAGAAAGAGGGTGAACATGCGCAACCTGATCAAGCTCACGACCCTTGCCGCGGTCAGCGCCCTGGCGCTCTCCGCGCCGGCCTTCGCCGGCAAGAGCGACAATTCCGTCGTCATGGCCTATGACCAGGCGCCGGAAAGCGTCGATCCGTTCTTCAACAACGTCCGCATCGGCGTGATCATCGGTCAGCACGTCTGGGACACGCTGATCTACCGCGATCCCATCACGAACGACTACAAGGGCCAGCTCGCCAAGAGCTGGAAATGGGTCGACGACCGCACGCTCGAGGTCGAGCTGCGCCAGGGCATCAAGTTCCACAACGGAGAGGAATTCGACGCCGACGACGTCGTCTACACGCTGAACTTCGTCTCGAAGCCCGAGAACAAGGTCACCACCCAGCAGAACGTCAGCTGGATCGAGAAGGCCGAGAAGCTCGACAAATACAAAGTCCGCATCACGACCAAGAAGGTCTTCCCCGCGGCCATCGAATATCTCGCCGGGCCGGTGGTGATCCACCCGAACGAATATTACGAGAAGGTCGGCCCGGCCGGCCAGAACGACAAGCCGGTCGGCTCCGGCCCCTACAAGGTGACGGAATACGTCCCCGGCAAGTCGATCGTGCTCGAGACGAACCCGGATTATTTCGCCGATTCGCCGAAGCCGAAGCCCACGATCGGGAAGGTCGAGATCCGCTTCATCCCGGACCGGCAGACGCAGATGGCCGAGGCCATCTCGGGCGGCGTCGACTTCATCATGCACGTGCCGAAGGACCAGGCCGAGCAGCTCGAGGCCGCGCCCCACCTGCAGGTCGTCTCGGGCGAGACGATGCGCATCGTCTTCATGCAGATGAATTCGCAGGAGGGCACGCCCGCCCCCGCGCTCAAGGACGAGCGCGTGCGCAAGGCCATCATCCACGCCATCGACCGCGAGACGATGGTGAAGGAGATCGTCGGCAAGGGCTCGCGCGTCATCAACACGATCTGCTTCCCCTCGCAGTTCGGCTGCACCGACCACGGCGCGCCGAAGTATCCGTACGACCCGGAGAAGGCCAAGGCGCTCCTCGCCGAAGCGGGCTTTCCCAACGGGCTCGAGCTCGACATCGTCGCCTATCGTGAGCGCAACCAGACGGAAGCCATCATCGGCTACCTGCAGGCGGTCGGCATCAAGGCCAACCTGCGCTTCCTGCAATATGCCGCGATGCGCGAGCAGATCCGCGGCAACAAGGCGATGCTGACGCACCAGACCTGGGGCTCGTTCTCGGTCAACGACGTCTCGGCCTCGACGCCGGTCTATTTCGCCATGGGCGACGACGACATCTCGCGCGATCCTGAAGTGCGTGACGCGCTGAACAAGGGCGACAACTCGGTCGACCCGGCCGTGCGCAACGCCTCCTACAAGGAAGCGCTGACCCGCATCGCCGAGAAGGCCTATGCCGTGCCGCTCTATTCGCTGCCGGTCTATTACGTCGCCACGGCAGACCTCGACTTCCGCGCCTATCCGGACGAGATGCCGCGCTTCTGGGAAATGACCTGGAAGAAGTAAGGACCGCCCGAGTAGCTGGGGACTGTTCCAGCTGAACGTCGGAGCGTGCGCGCCCTGTTCCCTCCCCCCTTGTGGGGAGGGTTAGGGAGGGGGGCGGTGCCAAACGAACGGCGGCACACTCGCCGGTGACGACCCCCACCCCTACCCCTCCCCACAAGGGGAGGGGAGTTGGCGCCCAACCGGAGCAAGAGCCCGGAGAACGGCCCATGATCGGCTATATTCTGAAACGACTGGGGCTGGCGCTGCTCGTCGCGCTCGCCGTCTCGGCCATCGCCTTCTTCCTCTTGCGCATGTCGGGCGATGTCGCCATCGCGATCGCCGGCGAGGGCGCGCGGCAGGAGGACATCGAGCTCGTGCGGCGCACCTACGGCCTCGACCGGCCCCTCGTGGTGCAATATGTCGAGTGGCTGTGGAACACGCTCCGGGGTGACTTCGGCACGTCGATCTACTTCAAGACCGATGTCGCCACGCTCGTCTTCGCCAAGCTGCCGACGACGCTGCTGCTCGGCGTCCTCTCCCTCGGCTTCGCGCTCCTCGTCTCGATCCCGCTCGGCGTGCTCGCCGCCGTCTATGCCAACAGCTGGATCGACCGCCTGGCGCTCGCCATCGCCGTCGTCGGGCAGGCGCTGCCCAACTTCTTCTTCGCCCTCATCCTCGTGATGCTGTTCTCCATCACGCTGCGCTGGCTGCCGGTCTCGGGCTCGAAGACATGGGCGAATTTCATCATGCCGACCATCGCGCTCGGCTATTACGTCGCGCCGGCCTTCATGCGGCTCATCCGCGCCGGCATGATCGAGGTGCTGTCGGCGGACTACATCCGCACCGCCCGCGCCAAGGGCCTGCCGACGCGCAAGGTCATCTTCAAGCACGCCCTGCGCAACGCGGTGGTGCCGGTCGTCGCCCTCACGGCCGTGCAGCTCGGCTTCCTGCTCGGCGGCTCGGTGGTCATCGAGACCATCTTCGCCCTCGATGGGCTCGGCTACCTCGCCTACCAGAGCATCACCTTCAAGGATTTTCCCGTGATGCAGGTGATCGTCCTCATGCTCTCCGTCCTCTACGTTCTGCTGACGCTCGCGGCGGATATCGCGAACGCCTGGCTCGACCCGCGCATCCGGGTGGCATGACATGACGAGCGAACCGCTTTCCCTGCCCGCCGCGGCAGAGCCCACCGCCTACTCCCGCCTCATGCGCCGCGTGCTGGGGCAGAAGGCCTTCGTCATTGGCATCGGTATCGTCGCCGCCATCGTGCTCATCGCGCTCCTTGCGCCGGTGCTCGCGCCGCACGATCCCTATCTGCAGAACCTCAGCGCCCGCAACGTGCCGCCCTTCTGGTACGCCAAGGGCTCCTGGGTCCACCCGCTGGGCACCGACCAGCTCGGGCGCGACTATCTCTCGCGCGTCATCTACGGCGCGCGCATCTCGCTGCTCATCGGCATCAGCGTCGTCATCATCTCCGGCCTCATCGGCACGACGCTGGGGCTCGCGGCCGGCTATTTCGGCGGCAAGGTCGACATGCTCGTCACCTTCCTCGTCACCACGCGCCTGTCGATGCCGGTGATCCTCGTGGCGCTCGCCGTCGTCGCCATGATCGGCGGCTCGCTGTGGATCGTCATCCTGGTGCTCGGCTTCCTGAAATGGGACCGCTTCGCCGTCGTCATGCGCAGCGCGACGCAACAGGTGCGCTCGCTCGACTATGTGGCGGCGGCGGAGGCGGCCGGCGCCTCGACGACGCGCATCGTCCTGGGCGAAGTGCTGCCCAACATCGCCCCGCACCTCATCGTCGTCGCGACTCTGGAGGCGGCGAGCGCCATCCTGCTCGAAGCCGCCCTCTCCTTCCTCGGCCTCGGCGTGCAGCCGCCCCTGCCCTCCTGGGGCCTGATGATCTCGGAGGCGAAGGCCTACATGTTCTTCTCCTTCTGGCTCATCGCCATCCCCGGCACGGCGCTGGCGCTGCTCATCTTCGCCATCAACCTCGCCGGCGACGGCCTGCGCGACATCATCGCCCCCGAAGGACGGAGCTGACGGCATGGCCAATTCCAGCGACATCGTTCTCGAGGTCGACGGCCTCAGCGTCGACATCAGGACCGCGGGCGGCACGCTGCACGCCGTGCGCGACATCTCCTTTTCCGTGAAGCGCGGCGAGACGCTCTGCCTCGTCGGTGAATCGGGCTGCGGCAAGTCCATGACCTCGCTCGCGATCATGGACCTCCTGCCGAAGGCCGCGACGAAGACGGCGCGGCGTCTCGCCTTCGCGGGCGAGGACCTGTCGCGCGCCGGCAAGGGCCGCATCAACGCGCTGCGCGGCAACAGCATGTCGATGATCTTTCAGGAGCCGATGACGGCGCTCAACCCCGCCTACACCATCGGCAATCAGCTTGTCGAAGCCTATTGCCTGCACAAGAAGGCCTCGGAGGTGGAGGCGCGCGAGCGCGCCGTCTTCCTGCTCGGCAAGGTCGGCATCGCCAATGCCGCCGAGCGCCTCGGGCAATATCCGCACCAGCTCTCGGGCGGCCTGCGCCAGCGTGTCATGATCGCCATGGCGCTGATGTGCGGGCCGGAACTGCTCATCGCCGACGAGCCGACGACGGCGCTCGACGTCACCATCCAGGCCCAGATCCTGCGCCTGCTCGCCGACCTGCAGCGGGAGCTCGGCATCGCCATGGTGCTGATCACGCACGACCTCGGCATCGTGGCGCGCATCGCCGACCGGGTGGCGGTGATGTACGCCGGCCAGATCGTGGAGGAGGGCCCGACAGCCTCCCTCTTCAACGCCCCGCGCCATCCCTACACGCAGGGGCTGATCGCGTGTATCCCTGTGCCCGGCCGCACCGAGCCCGGCGGGCGCCTCGGCGTCATTCCCGGCGTCGTGCCCTCGCTCGTCGGGGAGGTGCGCGGCTGCAGCTTCCGTGATCGCTGCACCAAGGCCCAACAGGCCTGCCTCGACGCCCCGCCCGTGCGCGAGACCGCGGACGGCCACCGCTGGCGCTGCATCCTGGAGAACGCGGCATGACGGCTCTCATCGAAGCGCACGACCTCACCCGCTCCTTCGAGGTGAGCCGTGGCATGTTCAAGGGCAAGCGCACGCTCCATGCCGTGAACGGCATCTCGCTCGACATCCGCCAGGGCGAGGTGCTCGCCATCGTCGGAGAATCCGGCTGCGGCAAGTCCACCCTCGCGCGCATGCTGCTCGGCCTCCTGCCGCCGAGTGCCGGCGCGATCACGCTCGAGGGGCAGGACATCCGCAGCCTCGGCCGCAAGGGCATGGCCCGGCGCGTGCAGCCGGTGTTCCAGGATCCCTATTCCTCGCTCAATCCGCGCCGCACCATCGCCTCCATCGTGGCCTTGCCGCTCGAGGTGCACGGCATCGGCACGGCGGCCGAGCGGCGGAAGATGACGATCGAGATGCTCGACAAGGTCGGACTGCCGCAGCGCTTCGCCGACCGCTATCCGCGTGAGCTGTCCGGCGGCCAGCGCCAGCGCGTCGCCATCGCGCGCGCGCTCGTCATGAAGCCCGAGGTGGTCGTCTGCGACGAGCCGACCTCGGCGCTCGACGTGTCGGTGCAGTCGCAGATCCTCAACCTCCTGATGGACCTCAGGCGCGAGCTCAACCTCACCTATGTCTTCATCAGCCACAACCTCGCCGTCGTCGAGCACATCGCGACGCGCGTCGCGGTGATGTATCTTGGCCGCGTCGTCGAGCTCGCCGAGACGGCGGCGCTCTTCAAGGCCCCGCGCCATCCCTACACCAAGGCGCTGCTCGCCTCGGTGCTGACGCCGGAGCCCGGGCTCGGCATCCCGGACACGGGGCTCGGCATCGCCTTTCCCGACCCGCTCAACCCGCCCTCGGGCTGCCCCTTCCACCCGCGCTGCCCCGAGCGGCTGCCGCAATGCGCGAGCGTGGTGCCGCAGATCCTGCGCGACGAGACGGGCGCCGTCGCCTGCCATCTCCACGGGCAAGGCCCGGCGCCCCACTGAAGGAGAGGCGCCATGCGCCTTGCTGCAGCGAACCCGACGGGCGACATCACCGGCAAGGCGCCGGAGCTGTGCCGCCTCGACGCCGGAACGCTCGCCCGTCTCGTAAAGCGGCGGGACGTCTCGGCGCGCGAGGTGATCGGCGCCTTTCTCGACCATATCGCGGCGATCAACCCGACCTACAACGCCATCGTGTCCCTGCGCCCGCGCGCGGACATCCTCGCCGAGGCGGATGCGGCGGACGCTGCGCTCGCCAGGGGCGAGGCGGCGGGTCCGCTACACGGCCTACCGCAGGCCATCAAGGACCTCGCGCCGACGAAGGGCCTCACCACCACCTTCGGCTCGCCGCTCTTCGCCGATTTCGTGCCGCCGGCCGATGCCATCGCGGTGGCCCGCATGCGCGCCGCCGGTGCCATCATCATCGGCAAGACGAACACCCCGGAATTCGGCCTCGGCTCGCACACCTACAACCCCGTCTTCGGCGCGACCCGCAACGCCTATGCGCCCGCCCGCACGGCCGGCGGGTCGAGCGGCGGGGCGGCCGTGGCGCTCGCCACGCGCATGCTGCCCGTCGCCGATGGCAGCGACTTCGGCGGCTCGCTGCGCAACCCGGCTGCCTACAACAACATCTTCGGCTTCCGCCCGTCCCAGGGCCGCGTGCCGAGCCTGCCCGCGCCGGAAGGCTTCTTCACCCAGCTCGGCACCGAGGGGCCGATGGCGCGCAATGCGGCGGACCTCGCGCGGCTCCTTTCCGTCCAGGCGGGGCACGATCCGCGCGCGCCGCTGTCGCTCGACGGCAGCGGGCACGACTACGAAGCCGCGCTCGATACCGACCTCAAGGGCAAGCGCATCGCCTGGCTCGGCGACCTTAGCGGGCACCTTGCCATGGAGGACGGCATCCTCGCCCTGTGCGAGGGCGGCCTGCGGCTGAGCGCCGATGCCGGCCTCGTCGTCGAGCCACACGTGCCGGCCTTCGACTTCGAGGCCCTGTGGCAGGCCTTCGTCGCGCTGCGCCATTTCATGGTCGGCGGCAAGCTGAAGGCGCTCTACGACGATCCGGAGAAGCGCGAGAAGCTCAAGTTCGCCGTGCGCTGGGAGATCGAGGGCGGCCAGCGGCTGAGCGCCTACGCGCTCTACGAGGCGAGCACCGTACGCTCGGCCTGGTACGCGAGCGTGCTCAGGCTCTTCGAGCACTTCGACTATCTCGCCCTGCCGACGGCGCAGGTCTTCCCCTTCCCCCTGGAGGAGGAATGGCCGCAGACGATCGCCGGCCGGACGATGGACAGCTACCACCGCTGGATGGAAGTGGTGGCCCCCGTCACCCTCTCCGGCTGCCCCGCCGTCTCGGTTCCCGTCGGCTTCAACGCGGCTGGCCTGCCCATGGGCATGCAGCTCGTCGGGCGGCCGCGCGACGACCTCTCCGTGCTGCAGCTCGTGCGCGCCTACGAGCAGGTCTCTCCCTTTCCGGCAGTGGCGCCGTGAGCCCCGCCGTTCCACCCGCAAGGAGTGCCAGACACCATGACCCGTGAAGCGGCCATCGCCCGCGCCGAAGACTACTTCGATTCTGGAGCCCTCAAGACCGACCTGGCGCGCCTCGTCGCCATGCCGACAGAGAGCCAGAACCCGGAGCGCGCGCCCGTGCTGCGCGACTATCTCGTCAAGGAGATGGTGCCTGCCCTCGAGGCGCTGGGCTTCGCCTGCCGCCTCCTCGAGCACCCGAAGGCGCGCGCCCCCTTCCTCTATGCCGAGCGCATCGAGGATCCCGCCCTGCCGACCATCTTCGGCTACGGCCACGGCGACGTCATCCGCGGCCTCGACAAAGACTGGAAGGAGGGTCTCTCGCCCTGGCAGTTGACGGAGGTGGGCGACCGCTGGTACGGCCGCGGCGTCGTCGACAACAAGGGCCAGCACGTCATCAACATCGCGGCGCTGAAGGCCGTCTTGCAGACGCGCGGCAAGCTGGGCTTCAACGCCAAGTATCTCATCGAGATGGGCGAGGAGATGGGCTCGCCCGGCCTGCGCGAGCTCTGCGCCGAGCAGAAGGAGCTGTTCAGGGCGGACGTGCTCATCGGCTCGGACGGGCCGCGGCTCAACGCCGAGCGGCCAACGGTCTTCCTCGGCTCGCGCGGCGGCGTGACCTTCGACGTGACGATCGACGCCCGCGAGGGCGGCCACCATTCCGGCAATTGGGGCGGCCTCCTGTCGGATCCCGCCATCCAGCTCGCCCACGCCATCTCCACCATCGTCTCGCCGACGGGGCAGATCCGCATCCACGAATGGGTGCCGAAGGAGCTGCCCGAGAGCGTGCGCCGCGTGCTCGCCGACTGTGAGGTGGATGGCGGCCCGGACGGCCCGACCATCGATCCCGAATGGGGCGAGCCCGGCCTCAGCCCGGCCGAGCAGGTCTTCGGCTGGTGCTCCTTCGACGTGCTCGCCATGAAGGCCGGCAATCCCGAGACGCCGGTCAATGCCGTGCCGCCCAAGGCCTGGGCGCGCTGCCAGCTGCGCTTCGTCGTCGGCGTGGATCCCGAGGAGGTGCTGCCGGCCCTGCGGCGCCACCTCGCTCGGCACGGCTTCACGATGGTCAAGGTCGAGAAGAGCCGCGACGAGATCTTCCACGCCACCCGGCTCGATCCGGAGGACCCGTGGGTGACCTGGGCGGTCGGCTCCATCGCGCAGACCACCGGCAAGAAGCCGGCGATCCTGCCCAATCTCGGCGGCTCGCTGCCCAACGACATCTTTTCCGAGGTGCTCGGCCTGCGCACTATCTGGGTGCCGCACTCCTACCCCGGCTGCTCGCAACATGCGCCGAACGAGCACCTGCCGGTCGCGATCGCGCGCGAGGCTCTCGGCCTCATGGCCGGGCTCTACTGGGATCTCGGCACGGGTAAGACGCCGCCGGTGTGAGGCGACCGGCGAGGAGCCGCCGCCGCGTGATGCCCGCGCCCGCCGCGGGCATCCAGGCCGTGACGCTCGCGCGGGATTGAAAGGCGTGGATGGCCGGGACAAGCCCGGCCAAGACGGGTGGAGAGGTTGTGCCACGCTCCCCGCTCCGTTTGCGCAGCCGTCTCCACGTCATGCCCGCGCTCGTCGCGGGCATCCACGCCGCCGACGCTCGCGCAGCGGGGTTGAAAGGCGTGGATGGCCTCCCTCAAGCCCAATCGATGCGATGATGATCTTCATCTCCCCGAACAGCCTTCGGCGCTGTCTCCGGGCTGAACAACGAGCCCGGACGTGACGACCGAGGGGCGACCCGCAGTCGCGCAACCGCGTTTCCCGGACCCATGCAGCGAAGCGGAATGCGAGCCGGGAACCAGCGCAAGAACTTGCCGAAGGCGCGAATGAATAGGCCCCGGATCGGCGCCGCATCGTGTCAGGCTGCGGCGTGTCCGGGGCACAAGGTTCTTCTGCTTGGGGAGCCGGGACCCCTCCCCGTCACGCCGCGTTCGCCGCCGGGCGCCGCATGCGCCGCAGCGCCATGCCGATGAGCGGGCTCAGCACCACGAGGATGGTGAAGACGCCGAGCGCGCCGGCAATCGGCCGCTCGAAGAAGGCGAGGAAGCTGCCGTCCGACTTGATCATCGAGGTCACGAAGTTCTCCTCGATCATCGGCCCGAGCACGATGCCGAGGATGCATGGCGCAACGGGAATGTCGTTCTCCTCCATGAGGAAGCCGAGCACGCCGAAGGCGAGCATGATGACGATGCCGTAGGCCGTGTTGTTGACGGCGAAGGCACCAACCATCGAGAAGCCGAGGATGAGCGGCATCAGCACGCGCCGCGGCACGCGCAGGATGACCGTTGCCCCCTTCATGACCGCCCAGCCGAGCGGGATCATGAAGAGATTGGCGAGGATGAAGATGAGGAAGACGGCGTAGATGCTCTCGGGATTGTTGATGAAGAGCGTCGGTCCGGGGTTGAGCCCCTTGATGAAGAGCACACCGATGACAACGGCCGTGATGGAATCGCCCGGAATGCCGAAGACGAGCGCCGGCACCCACGCGCCGCCAAGGGCCGCATTGTTGGCCGACGTGCTCTCGACGATGCCCTCGACATGGCCCTTGCCGAACTTCTCGGGCGTCTTCGAAAACTTCTTCGACATCGCATAGGCGACCCAGGCGGCAATGTCCGCTCCCGCGCCGGGCAGGATGCCGATGGCCGTGCCGAGCGTGTTGCCCCGCACCTGCTGGCGCCAGTAGGTCTTGATCATCCCGCCCCAGTTGCGGAACAGGTTGCCGACCCGGCTCTGCGTCACCTTGAGGTCGGTTGCGCCATGCACCATGGCCCGCAGCACCTCGGAGACCGCGAAGAGGCCGATCATCGCCGGGATGAAGTCGATGCCGCCCATCAGCTCCGTATAGCCGAAGGTGAAGCGCGGCACGCCGGCCGGGTTGTTGAGGCCGACGGTGGCGACCAGCAGGCCGATGAAGAGGCTGATGAGGCCCTTCAGGGGCGAGACCGCGCCGATGAAGATGGCGCAGGTGAGGCCCAGCACCGCGAGCCAGAAATATTCGAAGGACGAGAACCGGAGGGCCACCTCGGCAAGGGCCGGCGCGGCGACGATGAGGACGGCCGTGCCGAACAGGCCGCCGATGGCCGAGAACAGGAGGTTGGCGCCGAGCGCCGTCTCCGCCTCGCCCTTGCGCGTCATGGCGTAGGCCTCGTCCGTATAGGCGGCGGAGGCGGGCGTGCCGGGAATGCGCAGCAGGGTGCTCGGAATGTCGCCGGCGAAGATGGCCATGGCCGAGCAGGCGATCATCGCGCCGACGGCCGGCAGGGGGTCCATGAAGAAGGTGATCGGCACGAGCAGCGCGATCGCCATCGTCGCCGTCAGGCCCGGGATGGCGCCGATGACCATGCCGAAGGCCGAGGCGAGCAGGACGGAAATGAGCACGCCCGGCGTGGCGACGAGCCCGAAGGCTTTCTCGATGGCTTGCATGGGCGCCTCAGAGGAACGGTGCGAGCAATCCGCGTGGCAGCGGAACGCGCATCAGAACGACAAAGAGCTGATAGATCACGAGGATCGTTGCCGCACTGACGAGGAGCGCCACCCACCAGCGCACGCCCAGCATGAGCATGCCCACCATCAGCACGATCGCCATCGCGGGAATGAAGCCGATGCGGTCCGCGAACAGGCAATAGCCGACGACGAGCGCTATCGTTGCCAACCCCTTCGTCCAGCCGGCCGACGTGATACCGGCCATGCTGTGCTCCAGATCAACCGCGGCGAGCGAGGCCCTGCGCCGCCAGGCGCCGAAGGCGAGGAGGATGCCGCAGATCGCGAGCGCACCCGCGATCAGCACCGGGAAGACGGCGGCGCCATATTCCTGGCCGGGAATGGCGGGGAAGGACTGCGCGTGCAGGATGACCGCCACCCCGAGCATCGTCAGGATGAAACCGATGATGATGTCCGACTTGACCATGAACGGTAACTCGCGGCGCCTGATGAATGGTGCGGGCCGGATCGAACCGGTTGCCCGTGGCAGGCGCGGGCCATGCCCCGGGCAACCTCGATGACGCGCCTGATTGTGAGGCGCCTGACCCGTCGGGCGCCCTACTTGGCGAGCCCCAGTTCCTTCATGACGGTACCGAGCGATTCGTTGCTCTGCTTCATGAAGGCAACGAACTCGTCCTTGGGCGCCCAGGACACGCCGAAGCCACGGCCCTTCATGAAATCCTGGAACTCGGCGCCCTTGTAGATCTTGTCGAGCGCGGCGACGAGCTTGTCCTGAATGTCGGCCGGCAGCCCCTTGGGAGCGGCGAAGCCGCGCCAGGCGCCGAGCGTCCAGTCGATGCCGGCCGCTTCCTTCAATGTCGGCAGATCGGGGAAGGCGTCGCTGCGCTTGTCGGCCATGATGGCGAGGCTCTTGACGCGGCCTGCGTCGATGAGCGAACGCGCCTCCGGCACTGAGCAGGTGACGACCTCGACGCCGCCGGCCACGAGATCCTGCAGGCCCGGGGCGGCGCCGTTCGAGGGCACCCACGGGGCTGCGTTCGGCGGAATGCCGTCCATTGCCAGCATGCCCGCGAGGGCGAGATGCCAGATGCCACCCTGGCCGGTACCCGAGGCCTTGAACTTGCCCGGGTTCGCCTTGATGGCGGCGAGCAGTTCCTTGACATCCTTGTAGGGCGCGTCGGCACGCACCTGCACGCCGGCGGGGTCGATGTTCATGAGGGCGAGCGGCGTGTAGCTCTCGTAGGTGAGCTGCGTCAGCCCCTGCCAGTGCATCATGCCGATCTCGACGGTGATGATGCCGAGCGTATAGCCGTCCGGCGCAGCGTCGGCGATGGCCGCGTGCCCCACCACGCCCGAGCCGCCCGTGCGGTTGACGACATTGACCGGCTGGCCGAGTTCCTTCTCGAGGAGCGAGCCGACGATGCGGGCCGTCGCATCGGTACCGCCGCCCGCACCCCACGGCACGATCATCGTGATCGGCCGCTCCGGATAGGCCGCCAGCACCGCGCCCGGCAGGGCGAGCGTTGCCGCGGCCGCCGCGGCGACAAGCGTTTTCAGGAAAGTCCTGCGCATCAAGGTCTCCTCTCTCGAACTGTTTCCGGTCCCGTGGAGCAGCCGCTTACCGGCTCGCCCTTGTCCATCGCCTTCTGGCGAATTGGTTCTTTAAATCGTTACAATAGGGGAGGCGCGAGGTCCTGTTCAAGCGACTTTCGCGAAAATCGCAGCGCCTTGCGTAGGCGTCGTCCCGGCCGCGGCGGTGGCTACCAAAACGCAAGAAGCCGCGCCCGCGGCAGCGGTCACGGCTTCGGCCGAAGGATATTGGAGAAGCTCAGTCAGCAATCTGGCGGAAGGCCAGCCCGTCGAGCGCGGCGACCTTGCCGGCCGCATCCGCCTCGCTTGCCGCCGCAGCTTCCTCGAGCATCTTGAGCGTGTTCTCGCGCGCCGTGCGGGCCACCTCGCTCGTGAAGGGCTCGCCAAAATAGCGGTCGATGAAACCGTCGAGCGCGCAGACGAGGAGCTGTCGCACCGCCGCATCGGGAGCGCCGGGGGCCATGTCCTTGGCACACAACTCGCGCAGGGACGAATAGGTGCGCAGACCCTCATTCTGCTGGCGGAACCACTCAAGCAACGCGCGCGTGTTCATCGCTCCCTCACAGTGCACGTTAAAAAGGGACGCTATCCCAAAAGACGGCACGGATCAAATTTTTTAGACGGCCATCGGCCAGGACGCATGCGCAGCACCCCCAATCGCCCGGGCTGAGCCTTTCCCAGCGTCGTGGCCGGACTTGTCCCGGCCATGACGCGCTAGGGACTGCGCATGGCGTGCTGCATGCGGCGCCTGCCGATCGCCCGACCGCCGGTCGCCCAACTGCCGCTCGCCAGACCGCCTATTTCCGACGGCCGACTGCCCACTCCCAACCGCAGCTCTTCTCAGAAATCCGACTTGCCGCCGTGCCTTGCCGACCATTCGGCCGGGGCGTGCAGGAACTTCTCCACCTCGTCGAGGGTGCTTGCAGCGAAATAGCCGCGCTCGCGCGCCTCGGCGAGCACGTCCCACCAGGTGGCGAGGGCGTGCATCTTGATGCCGTGCTCCGCGAGCGTCGCCGTGCTTTCCTTGAAGATGCCG
This sequence comes from Chelatococcus sambhunathii, assembly GCF_001418005.1. GTDB lineage: Bacteria > Pseudomonadota > Alphaproteobacteria > Rhizobiales > Beijerinckiaceae > Chelatococcus_A > Chelatococcus_A sambhunathii. Next base: position 188,470 of record NZ_LIOL01000004.1, read on the forward strand.
TAGTGGAAGACGACGAAGGTGTGCTGCACGTCAGCCCCGGCGCGGCGCAGCGCCTCGGCGAAGGCGAGCTTGGAGCGCCCGTCCGTCGTCAGGTCCTCGACGAGGAGGACGCGCGCGCCTTCCTTGATGTCACCCTCGATCTGCGCATTGCGGCCGAAGCCCTTGGCCTTCTTGCGCACGTAGAGCATCGGCAGCATCAGCCGGTCCGCCAGCCAGGCGGAGAAGGGGATGCCCGCCGTCTCGCCGCCGGCCACAGCGTCCAATGATTCGGTGCCGATCTCGGACAGGATCTGCTCGGCGGCGAAGTCCATCAGCCGCCGGCGCAGGCGCGGGAAGGAAATGAGCTTGCGGCAGTCGACATAGACCGGGCTCGCCCAGCCCGAGGTGAAGATGAAGGGCTTCTCGGCGTTGAACTGGATGGCCTGGACCTCCAGCATCATACGGGCCGTCTGTGAAGCGATGAATGACTTGTCCATGGTCCCTCGGCCCCCGGTTTGGTTGTCCAATCAGGCGACGGCAGCCGCGGCGCTGTCCGCGTCGTCAACCGCCCACGACACCGTCTCGCCACCACGGAAGACGTGCACCGCCTCGCCTGCGGGAAGAGCGACATCCTCGGCGACCATCCGCGGCCGGCGCACGAGGGTGATCGTTCCCTCGTTGGCGGGCAGGCCATAGTGGCGCGGGCCGTTGAGGCTCGCGAAAGCCTCGAACCTGTCGAGAGCGCCCTCCTCCTCAAAAACCTGCGCATAGCACGCAAGCGCGACCGGCGCCACGAACAGCCCGGCGCATCCACAGGCCGCCTCCTTCGCGGTACGGGTATGCGGGGCGGTGTCGGTGCCGAGGAAGAAACGCGGATTGCCCGACGTCGCCGCTTGGCGCAGCGCCTGCCGGTGCACCTCACGCTTGGCGATCGGCAGGCAGTAGTAGTGGGGGCGGATGCCGCCCTGGAAGATGGCATTGCGGTTGAAGATGAGGTGGTGCGGCGTGATGGTGGCGCCCACACGCTCGCGCGCGCCGGTGACGTAGTCCACGCCCTCCTTCGTCGTCACGTGCTCCAGCGTGACCTTGAGACCGGCAAAGCGCTGCACCAGCGGGTCGAGCACCGTGTCGATGAACACCGCCTCGCGGTCGAAGATATCGACGTCCGGCCGCGTCACCTCGCCATGGATGAGCAGCGGCACTCCCGCCTTCTCCATGGCGGCGAGCACGGGATGGATCTTCTCGATATCGGTGACACCGAAATGCGAGTTGGTCGTCGCGTGCTGCGGGTAGAGCTTCACCGCGGCGATGCGCCCGCTCTCGTAGCCGGAGAGGACGTCGGCCGGGTCGGTGTCGTCCGTCATGTACAGCGTCATCAGCGGCTCGAAGCAGCTGCCCGCCGGCAGGGCGGCCATGATGCGCGCACGATAGGCATCGGCCATCGCCGTCGTCGTCACCGGCGGCACGAGGTTCGGCATGATAATGGCGCGGCCGAACTGCGCGACGGTGAAGGGCAGCACCGCCTTCAGCATGGCGCCGTCGCGCAGGTGCACGTGCCAGTCGTCCGGGCGGCGGATGGTGATGGTCTCGGTCATCTTACGGCTCCTTCGTCAGGGCCTCATAGAGCAGATCGACGCCGGCAAGGAAATCGGCAATCGCCATCGCCTCGTCCGGATTGTGCGAGCCATGCTCGTTGCGCACGAAGACCATGGCCGCCGGAATGCCGGCATTGGCGAAGACGGCCGCATCATGCCCCGCACCGCTCGCGATGGTCTCGGCCGGCAGGCCAAGACGGCGCGAGGCTTCGACGAGGTGCTTCACCCAGCCCTCGTCCATGCGCCCGGGCGCCGCGTCCTGCCGCCGGTCGAAGACGAACTTCACGCCCCGCTCCCGGGCGATGTTGGCGCATTCCGTCTCGAAGAGCACGTAGAAGGCTTCGAGCGTCTCCCGGCTCTGGCTGCGGATCTCGAAGGAGAAGGCGACCTCGCCCGGAATGCGGGTCGAGGCGTGATCCTCGGGGTTCGTCGCAACGATGCCGACGGTGACGACGAGATCGAGGCCGCGCTCCAGGAGAACGCGCCAATGCTCGTCGAGCCGCGAGACGAGCTCCGCGAGCGCGAAGACCGCATCCTTGCGCAGCCAGCGCGGCACGGCGCCGGAATGGCCGGCCTGGCCCTGGCACAGGATGCGCTGGTGGCGGATGTTGCCGCGGATGCCGGTGACAACCGCCGTCGGCCATGCGCGGGCGACCATCACGGGGCCCTGCTCGATATGCAATTCGAGGAAGGCGGCAATATCGCGCTTGTCGACGAGGGGCGTGCCCTCCCTCACCTTCTCGACGTCGATGCCGACACCGGCGAGCGCCTCGGCGAGGCTGCGCGCGCCGTCCCGCTGCCTGAGGTCGAGGTCCTGCGGCTTCAGCGCCCCGAGCAGGGCCGACGAGCCGATGTAAGGCTTGCCGAACCACGGCGATTCCTCGCCGCGCAGGCCGATGACGCGTACGGGCCGCGGTGGTGTGATGCCCTCGCTCTTCATTCGCGCCAGCACCATGAGCCCGGCGAGTACGCCCGCCACACCGTCGAAATTGCCGCCGCGCGGCACGGAATCGAGATGGGAGCCGACAAGGATGTAAGGCCCGGGCGCCTCGTCGGGCAGAGAGACGACAAGATTGTCCCCGGCATCGCGTGTGGCAAGAAGGCCCTCGCGCCCGGCAAGGCGCTCCATGACAGCCATCGCCGCCGCCTCGCCCTCGCCGAAGGCTTGGCGCGTGATGCCGACCCCATCGAAGCCGAGTTGGTGCAGTTCGGCAAAGACCTCCACGGCCAGCGCCTCCCAGTCGCGCTCGTTGCGCGTCGGATGAGCGAGCGGTTTCACAGCACGGCCTCCGCCTCTTCGGGCGCCGTGTTGCCATCAGCGACCGCGCCGACAAGCGCGTTGACATCGGCAATGCCACGGCGGGCGCAGAAGGCCGAGAGCCCCTCGATGACGTCGATCATAGCCGTCGGGCGCACGAAGGTGGTCGTGCCGACCTGCACGGCGCGGGCGCCAGCGAGCAGGAATTCCACCGCGTCCTCAGCGGTGGCGATGCCGCCGCAGCCGATGACGGGAATGGTGAGCTTGTCGGCACACTGGTAGACCATGCGCAGGGCGATGGGCTTCACCGCCGGCCCCGAGAGGCCACCGAGCACGTTGCCGAGCTTGGGCCGGAAGGTCTCGGTGTCGATGCGCATGGCGAGGATGGTGTTGGCGACCACGACCGCATCCGCACCGCCCACCTCCGCTGCGCGGGCGACGGCGACGATGTCGCCGGTGTTCGGCGTCAGCTTCACCCACAATGGCAGGGCAGTCGCCTTGCGCATGGCGGCCGTCACCGTTTCGGTCAGGCGCGGCTCCATGGCGAAGGAGCGGCCGTCCTCCTCGATGTTGGGGCAGGAGATGTTGGCCTCGATGGCGGCGACACCGGCCACCGTCAGGTCGCGCGCCATGGCGGCGAAGTCGTCCACCGTCGGAGCCGAGATCGAGACGACGAGCGGCGGGGAGAAGGCCCGGTAGAACGGCACCACGTTGTCACGGAAATAGTCGAGCCCCTTCGAGGGGATGCCGATCGAGTTGATCAGGCCCTCGGTGGTCTCGCACACCCGCGGCACGGGATTGCCGGCGCGAAACTCACGCGTGATCGTCTTCGTCACGAAGGCGCCTAGGCGATTGAGGTCGATCACCTTGTCGAGCCCTTCGGCAAAGGTGCCCGAGGCCGGCATGACGGGGTTCGCAAGGCGCAGCCCGCCGACGTCGACGGCAAGGGAGACGGAGGAACCGGCGGGAGACGACATGGCCGTTACCATGAGGTGGCCTCCTTCAGATCGAACACGGGCCCGTCCCAGCACACGCGCTTGTCGACGAGATCCCCGTCGACCTCGAACTTGCGCACGCAGCAGAAGCACATGCCGATGCCGCAGGCCATCTGCTGTTCGAGCGCCACCTGGCCGGCGATGCCCGCCTCGCGGGCGAAGTCCTTGGCGAGGCGGAACAGGCGGTTGGAGCCGCAGGTGAAGATGGCATCCGCCCTTCCCTGGCGGGCCAGCCCGGCGAGAATCTCCCGTACATTCTCGGGCGTACTGGAGCCGTCGCTGTCGAGCACGGGGCGCACGTCGGCACCGACGGCCGCGAAGCGGTCGACAGACATGACGAGATCGGGTCGGCGGGCGCTCAGGATGGCGGTGACGCCGATGCCCTTTTCGGCCGCAGCCTCGGCGAGCGGGGCGAGCGTCGCGAGGCCGACGCCGCGGCCGAGCACGACGATGTGGCGCCAGTCGTCGTCGAGGCTGAAGCCGACGCCGAGCGGGCCGAGCACGCGGAACGGGTCGCCGGGCTTCAAGGTCGCGAGGGCGCGGGTGCCGAGTCCGGCGACCTTGTAGAGGAATTCGAGCGTGCCCGCCTCCGGGTCGGCCTTGTAGGTGCTCATCGGCCGGCGCAGGTAGGGCTTGTCCGCGCCGCTCGCGGGGCACAGGAGGTGGAAGAACTGGCCCGGGGCGGCGAGCGTCGCCGGCCTGCCGGCGCGCAGCACGAGGTGTCGGTACTCGTCGTTGACGGCCGTGTGACTGAGGACCACGGTCTCGGCATCGGCAACGGGGGCATCGTTCGCGGTCCATACGGACCGCGTCTCGAGGCTTTGCAACATGTTTTCTTCTCCCAGGTCTGCCGGGTCAGTAGCCCAGCAGCCGCGGCAGCGCCGTCGATATGGACGGCACGTAGGAGATCACGAGCAGCACGGCGATGTTCGTCAGCACGAACGGCCAGATGCCCGCGATCACCATCTCAACCGGTTTGCGCAAGGCCGACGACGTCACAAAGAGGTCGAGGCCAAAGGGCGGCGTGATCATGCCGATGCAGATGTTCAGGCAGACCACGAGCCCGAAATGGATGGGGTCGATGCCGAGCGCCGTCGCCACCGGGAAGATGGCGGGCAGCAGGATGACCATGATGGAATTGGGATCGATGAACATCCCCGCGATCAACAGCACGACGTTGATGATCAGCAGGAAGACGATCCAGTTCACCTGCCAGTCGTTGAGCAGCATGAGAAGCTGATCCGGCAGGCGTGCAAGCGTGACGAAATAGGAGAGCAGCGAGCCGACCGCCAGCAGGATGAAGATGGCGACGATGGTGAGCGCGCTCTGTTCGGCAACCTGCATCACGTCCCGCCACCCAAGCTGGCGGTAGATGACCATCTCGACGAGGAGGGCATAGGCGACGGCAACCGCCGCGGCCTCGGTGGCGGTGAAGAAGCCGGAATAGATGCCGCCGAGGATGATGACCGGCATGCCGAGCGCGAGCAGCGAGGCCTTCACCGCCTCGAAGCGCTCCGCGCTGCTCGCCCGCGGGGCGGGCTCGATGCCCGCACGGCGCGTGACGAAGGCGACGTAGAGCATGAAGGCGAGGGCGAGGACCACGCCGACGGCAAGGCCGCCGGCAAACAGCGCCGCGACGGAGGTGCCAGTGAGCCAGGCATAGACGAGGAGCGTGATGCTCGGCGGGATGAGCAGCGCACATTCCGCGCTCGATGCGATGAGGCCGAGCGAGAAGCGCTCCTTGTAGCCGGCGCGCATCAGCTCGGGATGGAGGAAGCGCCCGAGCGCGGCGACGGTGGCCGGCGCGGAGCCGCAGACCGAACCGAAGGCCATGCACGAGACGACCGTGGTGTGACCGATGCCGCCGGCGCGATGGCCGAGGTTCTTCTTGACGAGGTTCATGAGCCGCTCGGCGATGGTGCCGTGCGCCATGAGATCGGCGGCGAAGATGAAGAACGGAATGGCGAGCAGCGTGCCGACATTGACACCGCCGACCATCTTCTGGGCGATGACGATGTCCGGCAGGTTCGGGAATTCCGCAAGGCGGGCGAGCACGCTCGGCACGCCCATGACGAGCAGCATCTCGAACCCGAGAACGAGAAGCAGGGCAGCCAGTATGCAGAGCAGGATCAACACGGGAAAAGCGCCCTCTTCGATACGTCGGACCGTCCGCCGCGGTGGTTGGGTTCAGTGGTCCTGGCCACGGTCGGCGAGCACGAAGCGGTTCTCGACGCCGACAAGCTCAAGCAGGTAGCGCAGGCCCAGCAGCACGAAGCCGACCGGCAGGGCCGCATAGAGCCAGACCATGGACACATCGAGCGTCGGGCTCGTCTGGCCGGAATTGACGATGAAGCGCGCGAAATCGTAGCCGACCTTCGTCAGATAGGCACAGAAGGCAAGGCCGACGGCATTGATGACGAAGGCCACGACGCGCTGCACGCCCGCCGGCATCCGCCGGTAGAGCGCTGTCATGGCGATGTGACGGCCTTTCTCCAGCGTCAGTCCGAGGCCGAGAAAGACGAGCCAGGCGAGCATGAACAGCGCCGCCTCCTCCATCCAGGCGAAATGGAGGGATTGCGAGGGCGCGAAAACACGCACCAGCACGTTGACCACATAGCCGGCCGACATGGCCACGAGCAGAAGGCCGATGATGTTGCGCTCGAAGGTGCGCAGGACGGTCATTGCGGTGCGGAGCATGGGGTCGCGCCCTCGGGTTTCGTCGCAAGGCTCAGTTGGCGAGGCCGAGCTTCTTCGCTTCCGCCTCGTAGACCTCCATGACGGCCTTGCCCTCGGCGCCGGCGCGCTCGAGATAGGCGTCACGGGCGGGCGGGAACATCCTGGCGCGCCAGTCGGCCCGCTCTGCGTCGCCGAGAACGCGCACGTTCACGCCCGCTTCCTTGATCTGGTTGAAGGCCAGCGTCTGCACCTCTTCCTTCAGAGTCTCGACCTGCGGGCGCACCTCGAGGAAGGCCTTGACGATGACGTCTCGGTGGCCTTCCGGCAGGCTGTTCCACCAGGCTGGATTGAAGAGGACGAGGTCCTCCATGGCGCCGTGGTTGGAGACCACGAGGTCCTTCTGCACCTCGTAGTACTTCATGGTCGAGATCGTATCGAGCGGGTTTTCCTGTCCGTCGACGACACCAGTCTGCAATGCCGTGTAGAGCTCGCCGAAGGGAATGGCGATGGCGGCGGCGCCGACGCCCGCGAACTGCTGGATGAGTATCCGCGAATCCATGACGCGGAACTTCTGGCCCTTGAAGCTGTCGACGCCGGCGAGAGGCTTGGCGGAAGTGACGCTCTTGCGCCCGTTCGGCCAGATGGCGATGGCGACGAGGCCGCGCTTGGTGAACGAATCGAGGATCGCCTGGCCGAAGGGGCCATCGCGCAGGGCCTGCGACTTGGCGCGGTCCTCGGGCATGATGAAGGGGATGTCGAGCACCGAGACGACGGGATTGAAGCCGCCGAGGAAGGCGGCCGGCATCACCGTGCCCTCGGACGAGCCGAGCTGGGCGCCCTCGACCATCTGGCGGGCATTGCCGAGCTGCGAGGCGGGATAGAGCTGGAACTCGACCTCGCCATTGGTGCGCTCCTTGACGAGCGCAGCGACCTTTTCAAGCCCCTTGTGGCGCGGCTGGGTGGCGGCCTCGAGATGGCCGATCTTGGCGACGTACTTGGCCTGCTGGGCCTGGGCGGCGAAGGTCCCCGCAATGACCAGCCCGGCCGCGAGCAGAACTAATCTGCGCGTGAGCATCCGTTTCTTCCTCCGGCTATACGGAAGCCGAAACGATATCGCTTTTTTGAGTGTTGTCTAATTTTTTTTACGCGTCGCGCACGCCAGCATCGACTCGCTCGACAACCTGCCGCAGGCGCTCGGCGCCTTCCCGGCCTTTTGCTGCCCTGCGCCAGAGAGAGGCGATGAGGTTGTCGAACAGCTGCACGGCGTCCGGTGCCTCGGTGACCATGGCGACGCCATTGCGGATGTTGGGATGGTCGGCGAAGCGGAAGGGGCTCATGGCGACGAAGGTGCGCTCCTTCTGCCGGAAGATCTGGAAGGTCTGCTGCGGCAGGGTTTCCTCGACGATGCCGATCTGGATGCCGATGGGCTCCTCCTCGAGGAGATCGGCGAGACGCAGGATTTCGCGCCGCGCGATCGCCCGCCGTTCGGCCGCCTCCTCCTCCGGCAGGTCGAAACGGCCGATGACGCCGCTGCGCAAGAGCCGTTCGATGTCCTGTAGCCCGACGATGCTGACGATGCCGGGCCGCCGGCGGCTGGCGTGACCGCGCCGCTCGCGCAGGATGCGCACCAGTGCCTCGACCTCGGGAGCGACCTCCTCCTCGCCGACGTCGCCGACCACCGTCTCGCGGATGGCGAGTTCGACGGCATGGGCATATTCGTCCGACGACAGCAGGTACGAGAACGGCGCGAAATGGGCGAGGATCTGTTCGGCCCCCTCCTCCAGCTGGCGCATGCGCTCGAAATAGGCCACCGCGTTGTCGTAATACTCGACGCTGACGCCCAGCAGCGAGGCAACCGAGACATCGAGGAGGTCGGCGATGCGCTGGATCGTCTCGATCTTGACCACCTCGCCCTTCTCCAGGCGGTAGATGGCTGCACGCGACATCTCAAGACGGTCCGCGACCTGCTCCGCCGTGATGCCACGCCCCAGGCGATAGGCGCGCAGGCGCAGGCCAATCTCCAAAAATCGCGAATTGTTCTCTTTCATGAGACACAATTAGCAAAATTGGATATGCTGCGCCAGTTGCGACGCCCCCGAGTATGGGAAGCTGCGCCTCCCACGCCGCCGCGTCGACCACCCCGCTACTGGGAGCTGCGCGGCGAGTAGCCGTATTTGCGCTTGAAGTTGCGGTAGAAGGTCGAGACGTCGTTGAAACCGCTGTCGAAGGCGATGTTGATGATTTTCTTCTCAGACGACGACGCCAGCTCCTTGCGTGCCGCCTCGAGTCTGTAGTGCAGGATGGTGTCGCGCAGCGACAGTCCCGATTCCTCGAAGATCTTGTACAGCTTGCGCTGGGAAATGTTGAACTGGCGGGCGATGCGCCCGGCCCCCAGGTCGTGATTATCGATGTTCTTCTTGATGTATTCGATGATGTCGTTGGCGAGGCGCGCCTTGTTGCCGCCATCGCTGCGCGCCGTCTGGTCGCGCAGGAACGTCTTGAGCATCTCGACGATGTTCTGGCGGATCGAGACATCCACATAGTCCGAGATATGCGAATTGCCATACTTCAGGAGGAAGCGGGAGAAGAACTGCATGTATTCGCGCAACGAAACGGATTCGATGCTCGCCGCCTCCCCCTTCAGCGCCCCGGCGAAATCCGTCATCGACGACAGTTCCAGCCACTGGAAGGTGCACCGCCCGTCCTCACCCGCCATCATATCGATCGACGATAGTGCCCGCGCGTCGAACACAACGATGCGTTCGCCACCCACATCGAACGCGCCATGCTCCAGCGTCAGCCGCATGGCACCGTTCTGTACGGCCGTCATGACGATGCAGGGCGCCTTGCCTGCAACCTGCACCACTTCGCGCAGAAGACGCCCCGGCGGCAACGCCATGCTGCAGACGCGCATGTCGTTATACTTTATCCAATCGATGGCTGCCCTGAACTCACCATCCAGCATGAAATCGCATTTGTCGACCCCGACAAGGGCCGACATATCCGACTGAAACTCGCCATCTATTCTATTATAAGTTGTCCTAATTACGACATTAACATCGCTCAATTCATTTTGTTTTATCATTTTATTTCTCTCGACTGACGTCGTAGCGAAAAGTTACCCCTCAAAACTGAACATCAAATGCTCATACAGCAATGCAACCAGCGCGCTAATAATAGCATTTTATGCAACTTTGCATAGAATGCGAGCCTTCTCCGGCGCCATTCGCATACGGCCTGTAGACCGGCTGATGGCCGATGGTCGCGTTGCCAACCGCTCGTGCTACAAGAGCGCCTCGGGTGATCCGAAAGCCGGTCGCCGCATCCCGGTGAGGGCCGAATCAATGACGCAGGCCATTCCCTTCGAAGAGGAGATGGAGGCCCCGATCGGGCGGACCGAGGCGCTCACGCCGCTCGTGCGGCGGCTCGTCGCGCCGAACGGCGGCCCCTTCACCTATCGCGGGACGTGCAGCTACATCGTCGGCCGCGGCCGGGTCGCCATCATCGACCCGGGGCCCGACGACGCCACCCATGTGGCGCGGCTGCTCGATGCCGTGCGGGGCGAGACGGTGACGCACGTCGTCGTCACGCACACTCACCGGGACCACTCCCCGGCTGCGGCCGCGGTGCGCGCAGCCACCGGCGCCCTCGTCGTCGGCTGCGGACCCCATGTCGCGTCGCGCCCGCTGGCACTCGGCGAGGCCAATGCGCTCGATGCCTCGGCAGACCACGCCTATGCGCCCGATGTCGTCCTCGCGGACGGCGAGGCCGTGGCCGGCCCGCACTGGACACTCACGGCGCTCGCGACGCCCGGCCACACGGCCAATCACCTCGCCTTCGCGCTGCCCGAGGAGAACACCCTGTTCTCGGGTGACCACGTCATGGCCTGGTCCACCACCATCGTCGCGCCGCCGGACGGGTCGATGCAGGCCTACATGGCCTCGCTCGCGAAGCTGAAGATGCGCGAGGAGACGATCTACCGGCCCGGCCACGGCGGCCCCGTGCGCGAGCCGCAGCGCTTCCTGCGCGCCCTCGTCCACCACCGGCGGCAGCGCGAGGCCGCGATCCTCAACCGGCTTGCGGCCGGCGACGAGACCATCGCCGAGATCGTCCCGTCCCTCTACGAGGGGCTGCCGCCGGCGCTCTTCGGCGCAGCCGGGCTCTCCGTCTTCGCCCACCTCGAGGACCTGGTGGCGCGCAGACTCGTCGCCTGCGATGGCGCGCCGACGCTCACGGCCCGCTACCGGCTGGCGTGACGGTCAGAACTGCGCCGCCCTCGCCTGCAGCTCGAACTCGGTGATGAAGCGGGCGATGCGCTCGGCATTGACGCCGAAATCGTGCACGCCATAGCGGGAAGCCGAGCGCACATCGACCCTCGTCCCCTCTGCGCGCGGCGTCACCCGGATCACAATGTCGTCCGGAAAGCGCAGCAGGAAGGTGTGGTCGACGGCATCGATCTGGCCGCGCCCGGTACGCCCGCCGGGCTGCCGCACCTCCGCGATGTCCCAGCCGAGCGTGCGTGCCACCCTCTCGGCGACCGACAGCGCATCCTCTGGCGACAGCTCGGCATAGATCGGGACGACGTCCGCATAAGCGTCGCGCTGCGGCAAGCGCTCGTCCGCCGCGATCTCGCGGGGCACGTGGCCCGCGCGGGCGGCAAGCACCTGCGCCGAGCGCGAGAAGGCGGGCGGGTCGAGGATATCGGTGCTGATGTCGTTCATCCGCGGCAGGACGACGGCCTTGAAGCCGAGGAATGCCGGCCAGCCGAGCACAACGAGGGCCAGCACGGCGCCCCGCACGGCGAGGGTAAGCCCCTGCTGCCCCTCCTGCCAGATGAAAACGAAGGCCGCGACCGCGAGGGCGAGAGCGACGAGCGCCAGCGCGACCGCGCTTGCGATGACCGACAGGCCGGCGAACCATTCGACGAGGCCGAGGCGGGTCAGCAGCACGCCCGCCGCCGCCACGAGCAGGGCGAACCAGCCGACCCTGCGGCTCCAGACGGCCGCTTGCGACAAAGGCTCCTCGACGATCAGGCGGCGCATGGGACGGCTCGCGGCAGGAGAGACGACGGCAGGAACGGCCGGGACGACCGCGTAGCCATGGATGGCATCGCATGGCGGCGGGCGCAACGGCATCGGCGTCGCGGCGGCATCATCGTGCAGTCGGGCGGTGTTTTCATCGCCGCGCAGATGGGTTAAGGCCTTGGGGCAAGCATGGGGACGGGCCGACACTGATGACAGAAGGCGTTCAGCAGGGCGACGCGCTGATACGAACCTGGCTGCGCTTCGTCCGCATGAACCAGCGGCTCTATGCGGCCATGAACCAGGAGTTGCGCCGGCTCGACCTGTCGATTCCCCAGTTCGACGTGCTATCCACCCTGACCGAGCGCGAGGGCATCACGCAGCAGGAGCTGGCAGAGCGCCTCTATGTGACGAAGGGCAACGTCTCCGGCCTCGTCGACCGGCTCGCGGCGAGCGGCCTCGTCGTGCGCCAGCCCATTGCCGGGGACCGCCGCTCCTATGCGCTCCATCTGACGGAGAAGGGGCGTGCGCTTGCCGAGCGCGGCATCGCCGCCCAGCGCGCCTATGTTGAGCGGACCCTGGGCGTTCTTCCGCACACCGATATCGCGGAATTGGAACGTGTGCTCCTTGCCTGGCGCGATATCCTGCGCCGCGACGAGGAGGACCGGAGCGACCCTGCCGGCAGGCCGGGGCGCATCCGCTCTCCCGCGGCCGAATGAACGGGCCGCAGGACAAGCTCGTATGAACCCTGGGAGGGGCCGTGGATCTCCTGACGCAACCCGCGCATGCCATCCTCTCCTGCCTCGAGCGCGGCGAATTGTCGAGCGTCGCGCTGCTCGACATGACGCTCACGCGCATTGCCACCGAGAACCCGGCGCTGAACGCCATCGTGACACTCGACACGATCGCGGCACGCAGCGCCGCCGAAGAAAGCGACGCCCGCCGGGCCGCGGGCAAGGCCCGCGCACTCGACGGGCTCGTCATCACCATCAAGGATGCCTTCGACGTCGCCGGCATGGTCTCGACCGCCGGGGCGCCGAGCTTCCGCGACCGGGTGCCCGAAGCGGATGCGGCGGCCGTCGCACGGCTGCGCGAAGCAGGCTGCGTCATCCTCGGCAAGTCGAACGTGCCGCTTTTCTCGGGGGATTTCCAGACGTACAACCCCGTCCACGGCACCACCAACAATCCCTGGGACATCACGCGCTCCACGGGCGGCTCGTCGGGTGGGGCGGCCGCTGCCGTCGCGACCGGCATGAGCGCCTTCGAGCTCGGGTCGGACCTCGGCGGCTCGCTGCGCTGGCCGGCGCATGCCTGCGGCGTCTTCGCCCTCAAGCCGACCTGGTCTCTCGTCTCGACACTCGGCCACGTGCCGCCCGCGCCAGGCACGCCCAAGGAGGGCGACCTCGTCGTCGCCGGCCCCCTCGCCCGCTCGGCGGAAGACCTAGCGCTGATCCTGCCCGTCATCGCGCGCGACGGCCGGCCGATCGACGTGCCGCGTCTCGACGGGCGCGGCCTCAGGGTCGCCGTCTGGCTCGATGAGCCCCTGGCGCCGGTCGATGCCGAGGTGGCGGCCGGGGTCGCCCATGCCGCATCCCTGCTGGCCGAGGCCGGAGCCATCGTCGACGAGCGGGCGCGGCCGGGCTTTTCCTTCGCCGAGACCTTCGAGGTCTACGCGCTTCTCAACCACGCCATCGTGGCGGCCGGCCTGCCGCAGAAGGTGCGCGACAGGCTGGCGGCCGATGCCGCCAGCTACGCTCCCGGCGACCTGTCGCACCGGGCCCTGCAATCGCGCGGAGCACGGCTCGACGTCACCACCTGGCAAAGGCTGCTGGAGCGCCGGCGCGCGCTCAAGGAGCACTGGGCCGTCTTCTTCAGAGACTGGGACGTGGTGCTGATGCCACCGGCGCCGGTGGCGGCCATTCCGCACGACCAAACGCCGGACATCCACGCCCGCACGATCGCCGTCAACGGTACGGAGCGCCCCTACTTCGACTTCCTCCTGTGGTCCTCGCTCGCGAGCGTTGCGCATCTGCCGGCGGCGGTGGTACCCGTGATGCGCACGGCGGCCGGCCTGCCGACGGGGGTACAGATCGTCGCGGCAGAATGGGCCGATGCGACGGCCATTGCCGTCGCCCGCCTCCTGGAGGAACGCGGCTGCCGCTTCGTGCCGCCCGGCCGGAACGCCTGAAAGACAAGTCCCGGCCTCTCGGAGCGCCAGCGCACATCCCGTGCGGCGTCGGCTGGTTAGCGTCTCGATCCGCACGGCGCTGTTAACCCTGTCGCGGAGTCGATCGCGATATAACACGCCTTTGCCGCAGTGCCGCCAAGCGCCCGACGCGATCGGGCGCGATGGTGACGAACGTCGCGCCGCACGGCAGGCGGCGCACCCAGCCGGCCGGCCGCCGGCAGAGCCATGAGACCGAGCAGATGACCGAGATCCCTTCACGTTCCGAAGATAAGGCCGGGAAGACGGCCGTGGCCACCGCCCGGATCACCCCCGCTTGCCAAGGCAAGGCGGATGCGCCAACGTTTCGTGCCATCGGGATTCCGGCGGTGGCGGCCGCGGTGGAGCAATTCCGCCGTGGCAGGCAGAGGAAGGCCGAGCGGCTGCCCGACTATCTGCGCGACGGACCCTTTGCCAGCTGACAGGACCTTCGTGAAATATGCCGACCCGGCGAACTCTTCTCAAAGCCTTCGCCGGGACGGTCGTTGCAGGTGCCGGGTTCGCCTCCTACGCCTTGGCGGTCGAGCCGGGCATGCGGCTCATCGTCAAGCGCTACTGGATTACGCCGCGCGGCTGGCCGTCGGACATGGAGCTGACGCTGGCCGCCATCGCCGACCTGCACGTCTGCGAGCCGCATATGCCCGCCGCCCGCGTCGCGGAGATCGTCGCGGCGACCAATGCGCTCAAGCCGGACGTGACGGTGCTGCTCGGGGATTACATCGGCACGCACCGTTTCGTGACGCGACGTCTCGAACCGGAGGAATGGGCCGAGCCGCTCGGCCGGCTCGCGGCGCCGCTCGGCGTCTATTCGATCCTCGGCAACCACGACTGGTGGCACGCCATCGCGCCTGGCATGCCAGCGGACGGGGCGCGTACCATGCGGCGCACGCTCGAGGGCGTCGGCATCCCGGTGCTCGAGAATGACGCCGTCCGGCTGAAGAAGGACGGCAGGGCCTTCTGGTTGATCGGCCTCGGCGACCAGATCGCCCACATTCTCGGGCCGGACAGATTCCGCGGTGTCGACGACCTGCCCGCGGCGCTCGCCCAGGTCCACGACACCGCGCCCGTCATCCTGCTCGCGCACGAGCCGGACATCTTCCCCACCGTGCCGGCGCGCGTCAGCCTGACGCTGGCCGGCCATACCCACGGGGGGCAAGTGCGCTTACTCGGCTACTCGCCCGTCGTACCGTCCGCTTACGGCAATCGTTATGCCTATGGCCTCGTGGCCGAGCGCGGCCGCACGATGATCGTCTCCGGCGGCCTTGGCACGAGTATCCTGCCCATGCGCCTCGGTGTGCCGCCGGAGATTGTGCTCATCCATCTCGGCGGCCAGCCGGGGCCGCTGACGTGAGCGCCGCTATTTGACGATGACGCGCGCGCCGACCTTGGTGCGGTTGTAGAGGTCGATCACGTCGATGTTGCGCATGCGGATGCAGCCGGAGGACACGGCCTGGCCGATCTTCTCGGGCTCGTTGGTGCCGTGGA
This sequence comes from Chelatococcus sambhunathii, assembly GCF_001418005.1. Lineage (GTDB taxonomy): Bacteria > Pseudomonadota > Alphaproteobacteria > Rhizobiales > Beijerinckiaceae > Chelatococcus_A > Chelatococcus_A sambhunathii. The sequence goes on from NZ_LIOL01000004.1 coordinate 203,703, forward strand.
TGCGGTAAAGCGTGTCGCGACCGTTCTCGTAGAGATAGAGCGCGCGGGCACCGAGCGGGTTGTTCGGCCCGCCCTCGGTAAAGCGCACGTGCGGCCAGCGGGCCTTCATCTCGGCCGGCGGATTCCAGTTGGGCCACTCGGCCTTGCGGGCGACCTCGGCCGTGCCGGTCCAGCCGTAGGCCTCGTCGCCGACGGCGACGCCGTAGCGGATGGCCTTGCGGTCAGGCAAGACGAAGTAAAGCAGGCGCGACTTCTGATCGACGACGATGGTGCCGGGGGGTTCGCCGGTTGGATCGTCGATCATGTAGCGGCCGAACTGCGGATCGACGTCTGCCTGGGGAACGAGCGACATCCACTCGCGGTCACGCGCCGAGACATCCGGGTCGGGCACACCCTTGAAATTGCAGCCGGCCAGCGACATGCCGATCACCACGACGGCACCCAACATCCTCAAGAACATGCCAATCGCCCCCAAACGATCATCGATCGGGCGTAAGATGCGATTCGACGCGCCCGATTCGCGGTGCTGTATGGCACATGCGAACGGCGTAGCAACGGCCGCCGACAAGAAAACGACCCCGATCGGCAAATACTCGCCAAGCGTGACATGGACACAACGCCCGCCGCCTGCAAAGCTGCATCCTCTCCTGGGATATCGCCGTGACGACGCTCCTCATCTCCCCCCCTTCCTCGATGGCCCACGCGACCCCGCCAGGCCATCCGGAACGGCCGGAGCGCCTGCGGGCCATCGAGCAGGCGCTGGAGCAGGAGAAATTCGCCGATCTCGTGCGCATCCGCGACGTGCCGGCTGCGGATCGGGATGCCATCTGCCGCGCGCATCCGCCAAGGCACGTGGATGCCCTCGTCGCCGCCGCGCCGCGCGAGGGAGTGGTCAGCATCGATGCCGACACGACCATGTCGGCAGGCACGCTGGAGGCCGCCGTGCACGCCGCGGGCGCGGCCATCCTCGCGGTGGACGAGGTGGTGGGCGGCTCGGCCACCAATGCCTTCTGCGCCGCCCGCCCGCCCGGCCACCACGCCGAGAAGGCGACGGCGATGGGCTTCTGCTTCTTCAACAACGCAGCCATCGCCGCGCGACACGCGCAGAAACGGCATGGCCTCCAACGTATCGCCATTCTCGACTGGGACGTGCACCACGGCAACGGCACGCAGGACATCTTCTGGGACGATGCGAGCGTGCTTTACTGCTCGACGCACGAGATGCCGCTCTATCCCGGCACCGGTGCCGCCTCCGAGCGCGGGGCGCACGACAACATTGTCAATGCCGTGCTGCATGCGGGCGAAGGGGGCGAGAGCTTCCGCGAGGCGCTCGAAGTCGCCATATTTCCGCGCATCTCCGCTTTCCGGCCGGACCTCATCATCATTTCCGCCGGCTTCGACGCCCACTGGCGCGACCCGCTCGCCAACATCAACCTGACGGAGGAAGACTTCGCTTGGGCGACGCGCGAGCTCATGGACATCGCCGACCGGCAGTGCGGCGGGCGCATCGTGTCGCTGCTCGAAGGCGGCTATGACCTGCAGGGCCTGGCGGCTTCCGTGGCCGCCCACGTGCAGTGCCTGATGCGGGGGTGAGTTTCGACGGCGCGAGGGACGGCTGTCGGAGCGAGTTGCTTCCCCTCCCCCTTGTGGTCGAGAGGGAGAAGAGCGGTGCCTAGTCCCTCGCCGACGGTCAAAGAAAGGAGACCCGTCATGCGCGCGCCTGTCGCGGGCATCCCTGCCCTGACGTTACGCAAGGCGGAAAAGCGTGGAGGCCGGGACGAGGCCGGCCATGACGCGGGAACGGTGTGTCGTTGTCCTCGCGGGGGAGCCGTGCCCTGCCAGGCCCCTCACCCCTCCAGGATGACCGTATCAGCGATTTCGATGCCGAAGCCGCTGAGGCCGACATAGGCGCGCGAGCTGGAAGCAAGGTTGCGGATCGAGGTGACGCCGAGGTCACGCAGGATCTGCGCGCCGAGGCCGACCTCGCGCCATTGCTGGGTGCGGGCGAACTCGGAGCCGGTCGCATCCTCGCTGACGACGGTCAGCGGCACGCCGGCGGTGCCGTCGCGCAGGTAGACGATCACGCCCCGCCCTTCCTTGGCGAACTGGCCGAGCACCTTGTTGAGCGTCCTGCCACCACCGAAGACGTCGGCCACCACATTGGCCCGGTGCAGGCGCGCCGGCACGCCCCGGCCGTCGCCGATGTTGCCGTAGACGAAGGCGAAGTGGTTCACGGTATCGAAAGGCGTGACATAGGCATGGCCGGTCATCTCGCCGATCTCGGTCGTCACCGGGAAGGTGGCGACACGCTCGACCAGCTTTTCGCGCGCCTGGCGATAGGCGATGAGGTCGGCCACAGAAAGGCGCTTCAGGCCGTGCGTCCTGGCGAAATCGTCGATCTCGCGCCCCTTCATCACCGTGCCGTCGTCGTTGGCGAGTTCGCAGATGACGCCCACCTCGGGCAGCCCCGCGAGACGGCAGAGGTCCACCGCCGCCTCCGTGTGGCCCGAGCGGATGAGCACGCCGCCGTCCTTGGCGATGAGCGGGAAGACATGACCGGGGCGCACGAAATCGCCCGCCCCCATGTTGTTGTTGGCGAGGGCGCGCACCGTGTTGCTGCGTTGCTCGGCCGAAATCCCGGTGGTGAGGCCGTGGCGCACGTCGACCGAGACGGTGAAGGCCGTGCCGAGCGGCGCGTCGTTGGCTGCCACCATGGGGTCGAGCCTGAGGCGCCGTGCGTCGGCGCCGGTCAGCGGTGCGCAGACGATGCCGCAGGTGTGGCGAATGATGAAAGCCATTTTCTCCGGCGTGCAGAGCGAGGCGGCGACGACGAGGTCGCCCTCATTCTCACGGTCGTCGTCGTCCGTCACGACGACGATCTCGCCGCGGGCGAAGGCCTCGATCGCCTCGGTCACCGTCTGGGTCATGAAAGCCTCCTCGCGCACCGGAGAACCGCTCCGGGCGTCGATGAAATCGTTGGGAGTGACGGCGCCACGGGTCACCTCGAGAATGAGGCGCGCCGTCTCGCGCGATAGCCAGGCGCCATCGTCGCGGCACAGCTGCGTGACCGCGCCGGGCGTGACGCCGATGCGGCGCGCAAAATCCACGCGCGTCATGTTCTCGCGGATAAGCCAGTCGGCCAGTCTCATGAGGCGACGCTAACGCCGGCGGGATTTTAGTTCAACTAAAATCGCCAAGTTGCGAGGTGGCGCCGACTTGGCTCCCGCCCCTGCTCGCCGTCCTGCCGGTTCTCGTCGCACGGCTGTTGGATCACGCGACAACGATGACGCGATGCTCTGCAACGCAAGCGTTCCGCCGTCATGGCCTGGTTCGTCCCGGCGATCCGCGCCCTTCAGCCTGGCGCATCCGTCGCGGCGTGGATGCCCGCGACGAGCGCGGGTATGACGCGGTGAAAGCGGCGGGCACGACGTGGGGACGGGGCTCTCCCGTTTAGCTACACTCAATCCATCGGCCAGGGCATCGTCTCGCCCACCTGGCCGCGGTGGCGCAGGAAGTGGTCGGCAATAACGCAGGCGACCATGGCCTCGCCCACGGGAACGGCGCGGATGCCCACGCAGGGGTCGTGCCGTCCCTTGGTCACCACATCCGTCTCGGCGCCGAAGCGGTCGACCGACAGGCGCGGCTGCAGGATCGAGGAGGTCGGCTTGACGGCGAAGCGCGCCACCACCGCCTGGCCCGTCGAGATGCCGCCGACGACACCGCCGGCATGGTTGGAGAGGAAGAGCGGCTTGCCGTCGTTGCCGAGGCGCATCTCGTCGGCGTTCTCCTCGCCCGTCAGCGCCGCCGCCTCGAAGCCGGCGCCGATCTCGACGCCCTTGACTGCGTTGATGCTCATCAATGCCGCGGCGAGGTCGGCATCGAGCTTGCCGTAGATCGGCGCGCCGAGGCCGGGCGGCACGCCCTCGGCCACGATCTCGATGACGGCGCCGATGGACGAGCCCTTCTTGCGGATGCCGTCGAGATAGTCGGCGAAGAAGGCCGCCGCCTCGGCGTCCGGGCAGAAGAAGGGGTTGCGGCCGGTCTCGTCCCAATCCCAGCGGGAGCGGTCGATCCGGTGCGGGCCCATCTGCACGAGCGCGCCGCGCACGAGGAGCCCCGGCACGACCTTGCGGGCGACGGCACCGGCAGCGACGCGCATCGCCGTCTCGCGCGCCGAGGAGCGGCCGCCGCCGCGGTAGTCGCGGATGCCGTATTTCACGTCATAGGTATAGTCGGCGTGGCCCGGACGATACTTGTTCCGAATCTCGCCATAGTCCTTCGAGCGCTGATCGACGTTCTCGATGGTGAGGCCGATGGGCGTGCCCGTCGTCATCTGCACGCCGGTCTTCTCGTCGGTGAAGACGCCGGAGAGGATGCGCACCTGGTCCGGCTCCTGGCGCTGGGTCGTGTAGCGCGACTGGCCCGGCCGGCGGCGGTCGAGGTCATGCTGGATATCGGCCTCGGTCAACGGAATGCGCGGCGGGCAGCCATCGACGACGCAGCCGATGGCAGGCCCGTGGCTCTCGCCGAAGGTGGTGACACGGAAGAGGTGGCCGAAGCTGTTGTGGGACATGGATCTCGCCGCCGTAATGCTCGGCGCGTCTTACGCGCGCGGGGACGCATCGTCAAACGGCCCGGTCCGGACCACCGGCACGGCCGGGCCTCCCTCCCCTCGCCTGCGGCGGGGAGGGAGAAGAGGGAGCCGACGGTTCATCGTTTCGCGACGTGCCTAACCATCAGCACGGCTTCAGACGCGTTGGCCTAGATGCCAGCCCGCTCAGGCCGGCTCCCAGCGGTGGTCGCCGGCGTCGAAGACGAGGATGCGGCCCTGCCAGATGTCGATGTGCGGCGCCTCGTGCGTCGCGACGCGGGAGAGGAGCGTCAGCACGGCGCGGGCGACGCCGCCGTGCGAGACAACGAGGGTGTCGCGGGTCAGGCTCTCGAGGAGCGGCCGCACCCGAGCCGCGACCGCGGCGTAGCTCTCGCCGCCCGGGGGCGTGAAGTGCCAGCAGTCGCGCTTGCGGGCGGCATAGAGGTCGGGCTCGCTCGTGCGCAGCTCCTTCCACGTCCGCCCTTCCCATTCGCCGAACGAGATCTCGGCGAGGCGCGGCTCGAGATGGTAGCCCTGCCGCGGCAGGCCAATGGCGTGGCGCAGCAGTTCCATCGTCTCGCGCGTGCGCGCGAGGGGGCTCGCGATGAAGTCGAGGCCCTCGCAATCGGGCACGAGACCGCGCAGCAGGCGCCCCGCCGTCTGGGCCTGGCCGCGTCCGGTGTTGTTGAGCGCCGTGTCGCGCTTGCCCTGCAGGCGCCCCTCGGCGTTCCAGTCCGTCTCGCCGTGGCGGACGAAGAAGAGACGCGGCCTTGCCGTCATTCCTTGCCGAGCACGATGTCGGGCGCGTCGGGGTTCTTCATGCCGACGACATGATAGCCGGCATCGACATGGTGAATCTCGCCGGTCACGCCGCGCGACATGTCGGACAGGAGATAAGCCGCCGTCTCGCCCACTTCCTCGATGGTCACCGTGCGGCGCAGCGGCGAGTTGTACTCGTTCCACTTGAGGATGTAGCGGAAGTCGCCGATGCCCGAGGCGGCGAGCGTCTTGATCGGCCCGGCAGAGATGGCGTTGACGCGGATGCCCTGCGGGCCGAGGTCGGCCGCGAGATAGCGCACACTTGCCTCGAGCGCCGCCTTGGCGACGCCCATGACATTGTAGTGCGGCATCCACTTCTCGGCGCCGTAATAGGTCAGCGTCAGCAGGGAGCCGCCGTCCGTCATCAGCTTCTCGGCGCGCTGGGCGACGGCCGTCAGCGAGTAGCAGGAGATCAGCAGGCTCTTGGAAAAGTTCTCCTGGCTCGTATCGACGTAGCGACCGGTAAGCTCGTCCTTGTCTGAGAAAGCGATGGCATGGACGAGGAAGTCGAGCTTGCCCCAGCGCTTCTCCACTTCTGCGAAGACAGCATCGATGGTCGCCCCGTCGGTGACGTCGCAATGCCCGATGACCTCGGCGCCAAGCTCCGCCGCAAGCGGCTCGACGCGCTTTTTCAACGCATCGCCCTGGTAGGTGAAGGCGAGTTCGGCCCCATGGGCGTGCGCGGCCTTGGCAATGCCCCAGGCAATGGAGCGGTTGTTGGCCACTCCCATGATGAGCCCGCGCTTGCCGGACATGATGGACGGGCGTGTCGCTGAGTTGTCTGCCATGGCCGTTCGAAATCTGATCTGTCTGAAAGCCGGATGGTCCGGAGCGGACCCGCATCATTAGCCGAGAGCGACGGCGGACGGAAGCCTCGGCGCGCCACTTCGATGTGACAAGCCTTTCGCCTGGGCATAAGCGGCAGAGCCGCGGGCAGCACACGCCGAACTGATTCGGGTGGCCAGGAGAAGTGGCGATGCCTACGGGCACCGGCGGGTTTTCAAGCTGGGCACGGCCTCCCGTCCCGCTTTGCCGCGTCTGTTCGAGCAACGAGGTCCTCTCGGCGAACGACCTCGCTTCCCGACTGTCGTGCGCGAAGCGCGGGCGAGAGCCGGGAATCAGCACAAAAAGCCGAGCCGAAGGCTTGCCCGTACCGCTCAGCTCTTGGCCGAGGCCGCCTCGCGCCACTTGCGCATGAGCGCGTCGAGCGCCGGGTCGGCGGCATCCGGCAGGATGATGTCGAGCGTGACGATAAGGTCGCCCGGGCCGTCCTTCTGAGGGATGCCCTTGCCGCGCAGGCGGAAGCTCTTGCCGCCGCTCGACATCGGTGGAATCGTCATGCTGACGGCGCCATCGAGGGTCGGCACGCGCACCTTGGCGCCGAGCACCGCATCGGCCAGCGGCACCGGAAGGCGCAGGCGCAGGTTCTTGCCCTCAACCCGGAACTGCGGATGTGGCGCGACATGGACCGTGAGCAGGACATCGCCCGGCTCGCCGCCGAAGGGGCTCGGCTCGCCGAGGCCGCGCAGGCGGATGGTCTTGCCGTCGCTGACGCCCTTGGGCAGGTTGACCTCGACCTCGCGGCCGGTGGTGAAGTTGATACGCCGCTTGCCGCCATGAACCGCCTCCTCGAGCGTGACGGTGATGTCGGCCTTCACGTCCTCGCCGCGCGGATGATGGGTCCGGCCGCGACCCGCGCCGGCCGTGCGGCCGGCATTGCGCATCGCCTCGCCGAAAAGGTCCGAGAAAAAGTCCTGCGGGTCGAAACCGGCGCCGGCGCCGGAGCGGCGGAAGTCGAAACCGCCGTGCTGGCCGCGCCCGGCGCCTGCGCCCGAGAACCCGTCGAAACCCTGGAAACGCGGCTTGCCCTCCGCGTCGATCTCACCGCGGTCGAACTGGGCACGCTTCGCCTTGTCGCCGAGGATCTCGTAGGCGGCATTGACCTCGGCGAACTTCTCCTTCGCCTTGGGATCATCCTTGTTCTGGTCGGGATGATAGGCCTTGGCGAGCTTGCGGAACGCCTTCTTGACCTCCGCGTCGCTCGCCGATCTGGCAATACCGAGAATGCTGTATGGATCGCGCATGGATATTCCGTCAGGGAGCGGGGCACCGCAACCAATCCCCTCCCATATGGGGCAACTGTTGCACGGCTGCAACGGTTATTGCGCGATTCCGGGAGCCTCAGGCGGGCTTGCGCCAGGGTTTCACCTCGGTGATGGACCAGCCGCCGCCGGACGGCCGGCAGGCGGTGCCCTGCATGGCCTGCGCGCCGACCTGCAGCGACAGGTCGGCGAGGAAGGCGCGGCACACGTCGCCGTCCTTCACATAGGGTTGCCCGAGCGGCAGGAAGGCCCCCTTGACGCCGGTTTCCGGATTATCCCAGGAGGCGCTGGTGCCGTTGCCGAAGGGGTCGAGCGCGACCTCGAGAGCGCTTCTGGCGCGACGCCAGTCCTCCGCCGTCAGCTCGGGCGAGAGAGGCGATGGCGCGGGCGCGACCGAACTCGTCGTCGCCACGTCCTCGCCAACGAGGGAGCCGAGCGGAAAGGAAATGCTGCAGCCGCCCGCAGCCAGTGCCGCCACGAGCGCGGCAGCGCGTGCGACGCCACGACCCGCGTGAATGCCTTCGCACAACGACGCTGTTCTCTTATAAGAGCTGCGCATATCGCCCCGGGTCACGAGCCGCCTCGCCGATCCATTCGAATCCGTCAGGAATTTAAGCCGTGGAAGCGTTAACGAGCGGTGACTTCGCCAACGAAACCGATCCCTTCGCGCTCTTCGCCCGCTGGCTGGAGGACGCGACGGCGAGCGAGCCGAACGATCCCAACGCCATGGCGCTCGCCACGGTGGACGCGGACGGCCTGCCGGACGCGCGCATGGTGCTGCTGAAGGGCTTCGACGGGCAGGGCTTCGTCTTCTATACCAATGCCGAGAGCGCCAAGGGGCGCGAGCTCGCCGCGGTGCCGAAGGCCGCCCTCCTCTTCCACTGGAAGAGCCTGCGCCGGCAGGTGCGCGTGCGCGGCCCGGTGGAAAACGTCACCGATGCCGAGGCGGACGCCTATTTCGCCTCGCGCCCGCGCGGCAGCCGCATCGGCGCCTGGGCCTCGCAGCAGTCCCGCCCGCTCGAGAGCCGTTTCGCGCTCGAGAAGGCGGTTGCCGTCTACACGGCCAAGTTCGGCGTCGGCGAGATCCCGCGCCCCGACTACTGGCGCGGCTTCCGCGTACGGCCGGTGGCGATCGAATTCTGGCAGGACCGGCCCTTCCGCCTGCACGATCGCATCCGCTTCCACCGGCCGGCGCCCGATGGCGCGTGGCAGCGCGAGCGCCTATATCCCTGAGGGGCGAGCCCCTTCGACGCCCCGATCACCAGCAGGACGAACCGCCATGCCCCCATCCACCAATGCGACCCGGCGCGTGATGCTCCTGACCGGGGCGAGCCGTGGCATCGGCCATGCGACGGTCAAGCGCTTCTCCGCCGCCGGCTGGCGGGTCATCACCTGCTCGCGCCACTCCTTTCCGGAGGAATGTCCGTGGGAGATGGGCCCTGAAGACCACATCCAGGTCGATCTCGCCGATCCCGAGAACACCGTGGAAGCGATCGAGGAGATCAAGCGCCGCCTCGAGCCCGAGGGCGCCGTACTGCACGCGCTCGTCAACAATGCCGGCATCTCGCCGAAGGGGCCGGGCGGCTCGCGGCTCGGCACCATGGACACGCGCCTCGAGGACTGGAAGCAGGTCTTCCAGGTGAATTTCTTCGCCCCCATCATGCTGGCGCGCGGCCTCGTGGAGGAGCTCGCCCGCACGCGCGGCTCCGTCGTCAATGTCACCTCCATCGCCGGCTCGCGCGTCCACCCCTTCGCCGGGGCCGCCTATGCCACGTCCAAGGCGGCGCTCGCCGGACTGACGCGGGAGATGGCAGCGGATTTTGGCCCGCGCGGCATCCGCGTCAACGCCATCTCGCCGGGCGAGATCGACACCGCCATCCTGTCGCCCGGCACGGAGAAGCTCGTCGAGCAGATCCCGCTGCGCCGCCTCGGCACGCCCGACGAGGTGGCCAAGGCCATCTACTTCCTGTGCACGGAGGCCTCCTCCTACGTGAACGGTGCCGAGTTGCACATCAACGGCGGCCAGCACGTCTAGAGCGCTCGGCATGCCCGAAGACCGCCGCTATCCGGCCCGCCCCTTCCTCGCCGCGAGCGTCGCGACCTTCCGCGACGGGCGGGTGCTGATCGCGACGCGCGGCCGCCCACCGATGGAGGCGTGCTGGAGCCTGCCAGGCGGGCTCGTCGAGCCGGGAGAGAGCCTCCACGACGCCGCGCTCCGGGAACTGCGCGAGGAGGTGGGCGTCGAGGCCGAGATCGCCGCCTTCGTCGACCATGTCGAGATCATCGAGCGGGACGCGACCGGCGTCGTGCATCATTTCGTCATCGCCGCCTTCGCTGCCCGCTGGCGCGCCGGCGAACCGACCCCCGGTCCTGAAGCAGGCGCGGTGCGCTGGGCCCTGCCGGACGAGGTGGCGCAGTTGTGGACGACACCCGGTCTTGCCGCCATCGTCACCCGGGCCGCCGCCGTTCTCGACGGGGGGCCGCGATGAAACCGGTCGCGCTCGCCGCCTGCGCCGCCATCGCAGCAAGCCTCGCCACGGCCACCTTCTCCCAGACGCTGCCGCCCGCAGCGCAGCCGGAGAGCGGCGTAGAGACGCCCCCACCCTACGATGCCGACATGCAGCGCCTCGCCCGTGTGCTGGGCGTGCTCACCTTCATCGATGGATTGTGCGAAGAAGCCGATGCGCAGCAATGGCGCGAGCGCATGGCGGACCTGCTCGATGCCGAAGGCGCGAGCCCGCAGCGGCGCGAGCGCCTCGCCGGCGCCTACAACCGGGGCTATCGCAGCTATGCCCTGACCTATCGGCGCTGCACCGATGCGGCGCGGGCGGCGCGCGCTCTGCACGTCGCCGAGGGCCAGCGCCTGACGCGCACCCTGGCGACGCGCTTCGGCCAGTGAGGCGTGATGCTGCCGCCGCCGGGCGCGATCCCGCGCCCAGCCATGTCCCCTGTGGATTGCAGGCATTTTCTCCGCGCTGTTAACCTCGCGTAAAGAAGCCGCTAGAGTGCCGGCCCGCGGCTGCTAGAGTGGGTGGACCGGCGGCAGCGCGCCACGGGTTGCGTAACGGCAGGAACATGGACGAATTCAACCAGCACGATGACGACTTCCTCGGGGCCGCCGAGGAGAAGCGCGCTGCGCTCACCTATCTGAGCGAGGCCTTCGCCGAGGCGCAGCTCGACGGCCTCGACGGAGACTGCGTGGCCCATGCCGCGCTGTTCGCCGCCTTTCAGGAACTCGTGAGCACCTATGGCGAGGAAGCGGTGGCGGATTTTGCGGAGCGCCTGCCGGAGCGCATCCGCGGCGGCGCCTTTTCCACCGCCAGCAAGCACTGATGCGTCCGGCCTGACGGGCATCCTCTCGAAACCGGGTTGAGCGGTGCACGCCCTCCCCCTATCTCTCGAGCGAGATCGGACGGAGGGCTGAATGCCGAGGACTTTTCTGCCGGACAGGGGCGTCGTCAGGGTGACGGGCGAGGACGCCAGCAGCTTCCTCGACGGCATCGTCACCAGCGCCGTCGCGGATCTTGCGCCCGGAACGGCCCGGTGGGCGGCGCTGCTGACGCCGCAGGGCAAGATTCTTTTCGACTTTCTCGTCCTCGCCGTGCCGGAGGGTGACGGCGGCGGCTATCTGCTTGATGCGCCGCGGGCGCTCACGCACGACCTCGTCAAGCGCCTCGCCTTCTACAAGCTGCGCGCCAAGGTGATCATCGCCGACGAAAGCGAGGCGCTCGCCGTCGCCGCCCTGTGGGGCGACGAGACAGCGGCGCCTGGCCAGGTCTACGAAGACCCGCGCCTCACCGCTCTCGGGCGACGTGCCATCGGCCCACGGGCGGACATCGAGGCCTTCGGTGAGGCAGCGCTCGCCGACTACCACGCCATGCGCATCGCGGCGGGCGTGCCGGAGGGCGGCAAGGATTTCACCTATGGCGAAGCCTTCCCGCACGAGGTGCTGATGGACCAGCTCGGCGGCGTGTCCTTCGACAAGGGCTGCTATGTCGGCCAGGAGGTGGTGTCGCGCATGCAGCACCGCGGCACCGCCCGCACGCGCATCGTACCCGTCGTCTTCACCGGGGGATTCGTGCCGGAGGACGGGGCCGCGGTCGTCGCGGGCGAGAAGACGCTCGGCCACGTCGGCTCCTGCGCCCGCGGGCGCGGCCTCGCCATGCTGCGGCTCGACCGCGTGGCGGATGCGCTCGCCGCGGGCCTGACGCCGACCGCCGGCGGCCTCGCCCTCACCCTCGAGAAGCCGGGATTCGCCACCTTCGCCTTCCCCGGCGAATCGGCTCCTGACCCGGCGCGGGGATGACGGTGACGGAGGGGGCCATGAACGACGTGGCGAAGGCGGATCTCATCCTGCACGAGGACGGAAAATGGCGCTGCCGCTGGCCGGGCGTCGACCCGCTCTACGTCACCTACCACGACACCGAGTGGGGCGTGCCGGAGTATGACGACCGCGCGCTCTTCGAAAAGCTGATCCTCGACGGCTTCCAGGCCGGCCTGTCGTGGATCACCATCCTGCGCAAGCGTGACAATTTCCGCAGAGCCTTCGACGGCTTCGATCCCGCGGCCATCGTGCGCTATGACGAGGCGAAGCTCGCGGCGCTGATGCAGGACGCCGGCATCGTGCGCAACCGGGCCAAGATCGCCGGCACCGTGCAGAGCGCCCGCGCCTGGCTCGCCATCATGGAGCGCGACGGCTTCAGCAATTTCCTGTGGGGCTTCCTCGACGGACGGGCGCGGCAGAACAGCTTCTCCGCCATGGCCCAGGTGCCGGCCGAGACGGCAGAATCACGGGCGATGTCGAAGGCGCTGAAACAGGCCGGCTTCAATTTCTGCGGCCCCACCATCGTCTATGCCTTCATGCAGGCGGTAGGCATGGTGAACGACCATCTCGTCGGCTGCTATCGTCGCGAGGAATGCGCCGCGCTCGCCCGCGACACGCGGTGAGCGGCGCGCCCGACGCACCGCCAGGAGCGGCCGCCGGGCTGCCGTCGCCCTAGAACTCCCCCTGCAGGCCGACGCGCGCGGCGTGGGACTTGCCGCCGCCATAGGCATAGCCGGCGGTCAGGGCGATGGGGACCGGTGCGTCGAAGCGATAGGCCAGAGAGCCGCCGAAGGCATATTCGCCCTTGAAGGTGGCGAGGTTCATGGCCCAGCTGGTGCGCCCGGGCGCCGACGGCATGGGCGCGGTCGTCATGGCGACGGCGGCGGCGACACCCTGGCGGGCTTCCCTGCGCGTCTCGAGCACGATCCCCTGAAGGATGTCCATGCGCTCGTTCAACGCCGTTTCCACATCCCGCAACTGGCCGACATTGACCGCATCCGTGCGGTCGACGCCCGCCGCGACATGGACGATGCGCCGCTCGTTCCCGACCGCGCCGACCGACACGGTATTGGCCTGGTCGGCCGCCGAGCCGGCGCCGAGCGCGACCGCTCCTTCCGCCGTCGCTTGCGAACCGGCGCCGAATGCCAGCGCATCGGCCTCGCTCGCCACCGCGCCCGGCCCGATGGCCGCCGCATTGGCGCCGGAGGCCGAGGTCGTGCTGTCCCCGACAGCGAAGTGGTTGGCATAGATCGTCGTGGTCGAATCCGTGTGGCCGGCATCGCCGATCCAGACGTTCGCCTGGTTGGCGTTGTCGGCATTGCCGACGAAATAGTTGCGCACGGGCTGTCCCGACCCGCCGCCGCGCAATACCATGTTCTCATCGGCCACGATGGAATCGGGATTCGCCGTGAGTGTGAGGCCGTTCTTGGATGGCGGCTCGCATGAATAGTTTGCGCCGTTGGTGCAGGCGAGTTGCGCGCGGGATTCCCCGGGGCTCAAGCAGGATAAAATCGCGACCGACACGACAAGATACCTGAGCGCGATTGCCCGAATCCCTATTCCCTCTCTTCTCGGCAGGAGCACCTGCATCGTGGGGACGAATTCGATCGTCCGCGGCGACGAGCCACGGAAACGCATCTCTGAAAGTTTCATTATGTTTCTCGCCTGATCGCTGCTTCTTCGCGCGACCCCGCTCTCCCCGAGAAGAGAATAAAGGCACCATTGCTTATGGGAATTGAAGCATAGGCACCACATCGAGCGGCCTTGACCGCCCTGATATATCAATTCTCGGGTTGATCAGGTTCATACGCAAAGTAGTGGCGGGACGATTACAATAATTTTCTATTCGCGCCTCGCAATGTGCGTCGCGGTCGGTGGCAAACGGCGCCCTCTCGTCCGCCTTCGAGGCCGAGCGCCGCCGCCATGCCGCCGCCGGCGTCTTGCCCGCATGCCTCATGGTGCTAGGTAGGGAGCGAGCCGAGCGGTTCCGGCCTGTTTCGGCATGCCTGACGGCAAGGAAGAGGAGATCCCTGTTGCACGGATTGTCGCGAGCGTTTTCTCCGGCCCGCCCGACCGTGGAATGCGTGCCCGCAGCACGTGGTGGGCGATGAGCGGCAAGCCAGCCAAGCCCCCGCGCGCCTGGCAGCGCATGCTGTCCGGGCGGCGGCTCGACCTGCTCGACCCCTCCCCGCTCGATGTCGAGATCGAGGACATCGCCCACGGCCTTGCCCGCGTCGCGCGCTGGAACGGGCAGACCGTCGGTCCGCACATCTTCTCGGTCGCGCAGCATTCGCTTCTGGTCGATGCGATCGCTGGGCACGTCTATCCGGAGCTCGACGCCCGGGCGCGCCTCGTCGTGCTCCTGCACGACGCGCCGGAATATGTCATCGGCGACATGATCTCGCCCTTCAAGGCGGTGCTCGGCGGCAATTACAAGGAGGTGGAGCACCGGCTGGCAGCAGCGATCCACCTGCGCTTCGGCCTGCCGGCGACCACGCCCGCGGCCCTCGTGCGGGTAACGAAGCGCGCCGACAGGATTGCCGCCTTCCTCGAGGCGACGCGCCTTGCCGGCTTTGCCCGGGAGGAGGCGCTGACCTTCTTCGGCCGTCCGGCGCCATTGCCGCCGGCGATCGATGCCCTGCTCGCGCCCTGGTCCGCCGGAGAGGCGGAGACGCGGTTTCTCGCCCGCTTCAACGCCCTTGCTCCCTCGCCCTGATCACTGCGCCGGTCCACAGCTCAGTATCGTCGCCGTCATCGAATCGCCCCACTATCGTTCTGGAGATCGGGGAGCGTTTGCGGAGGTTCGACGACGATGCCGGCCCTTCACGTATGCCCCCTCTCGCGCCTCGCCGAAACGGTCGCTGCCGTGCGCGCGAGCCACGTGCTGACCCTGATCAATGCCGCGACGCCCGTCCCGCGGCCGGACGGCATCCAGCCCGAGCGGCACCTCTTCATCGGCGTCAGTGACATCGTTGAGGCGATGGAGGGGCACATTCTGCCCGGCGAGGAGCACGCCCGGCAGGTCATCGGCTTCGTGCGCGGCTGGGACCGGGCAAGGCCCATGGTCGTGCATTGCTATGCCGGTATCAGCCGCTCCACCGCCGCGGCCTATATCGGCCTGTGCGCGCTGCGACCCGACCTCGACGAGTTTCTCCTCGCCGAGCGCCTGCGCCAGGCGGCGCCGAGTGCGACGCCCAACGCCCGGCTGGTGGCGGCGGCCGACAAACTGCTGGGCCGGCGCGGCCGGATGAGCGAGGCCGTGGCCGCCATCGGCCGCGGCGTGGATGCCTTCGAGGGCACACCCTTCGCCCTCCCCCTCGACCGCTGAACGGTCATGACCGAGGCCAGCCCTCCCCGCCCGCGGCCTGCCATCGAGATCGGCCTCGCCGCAGCCATCGTGGCCGTCGAGGGCGACATGCCGCAGATCCTCGTCGCGCATCGTCCGGACGCGGAGATGCCGGCCCTGCCGGCGGGGCCGTTCGATCCCCTGGCCCACCGCACCTTCGAGGTCGGCCTGCGCGCCTGGGTGCGGGAGCAGACGGGCCTGGCGCTGGGCTATGTCGAGCAGCTCTACACCTTCGGCGATCGGGGGCGCAGCGCGGCTGCCGGCGATATCGGCCCACACGTTGTCTCCGTCGGCTATCTCGCACTCACCCGAGGGCTCGCCGGCACGGCAGCACCTGCAGGCGACGCCGGCTTCATGCCCTGGTACGATTTCTTCCCGTGGGAGGATTGGCGCACCGGTCCGCCCGCCATCCTGGCAGCGCACATTCTGCCGCAGCTCAAGGAATGGGCCCGGACGCCGCATGCCGACGACGGCCAGATCAGAGCACTCACGCGCGAGGAGCGCCTGCGCCTGTGCTTCGGCTGCGACGGCAGCCCGTGGGATGAGGAAAAGGCGCTGGAGCGCTACGAACTCCTCTACGAGGCCGGGCTCGTCGCCGAGGCGGCGCGCGACGGCCGGCCCGCCGCACTGGCGCGCGCCAGCCTGCCGCCGCTCGGCAGGCCGCTTGCCTACGACCACCGGCGCATCCTCGCAACGGCCATCAGCCGTCTCAGAGCCAAGCTCAAGTACCGCCCCGTCGTCTTCGAGCTGATGCCAGAGCGCTTCACCCTGACGGCCCTGCAGACGAGCGTCGAGGCTATCACCGGCCGGCACCTGCACAAGCAGAACTTCCGCCGCCTCGTCGAGGCGACCTCCCTCGTCGAACCCACCGGCGAGATGATGCCGACGGCCGGGCGCCCCGCCGCGCTCTTCCGCTTCCGCCGGGAGGTGCTGCAGGAGCGACCGGCGCCGGGCCTGCGCCTCGGCACGCGGGCCTGACCCGGAAGCGGCATACGCGCCGCCTGGCCTGAGGTGCGCCTGCGCACAGCGAGCCTTGCTTTGCATCGACGACCATCCCGCGGCAAAGTGCACCGATCTTTCCGGGGGGACCGCCGTGGGCGACGATTCGATCATTGCGCTCATCGTTCTGATCGCGCTTGCGGTACCTGTTGCCGCCATTGCCGGCTTCTTCATGGCGCTCGGGCTACGCGGCCGCACGTCGGCCCTCGAGGCACGGCTGGCGGCGCTGGAACTGAAGCTCGCCGAAGCCGGGATCATGGTGCCGGTTGTCTCCGGCGACGCCTTCTCCGGCACGGAACAGCCAGCCCCCGCCCCGGAAGAAAAGGCGCAAGTCGCGCCGCGTCCCGAGCCGGCGACCGAACCCGAAGGTCCGCTCGTGCCGGAAGAGCCTGCGGAAGAACCCGCTCCCCATCTGGCGCCCGCAGCCGCTGCCGCGGCTGCGCCACAGGCCGGGCTCGAGGAGCGGCTTGGCTCCCGCTGGGCCGTGTGGGTCGGCGGCGTCGCTCTGGCGCTCGGCGGCGTCCTGCTCGTGCGCTATTCCATCGAGGAGGGCTATTTCGGGCCGGCCGCGCGTATCTTTGCCGGCCTTGCCACGGCGCTAACGCTGATCGCGGGCGGCGAGTGGCTGCGACGGCGCGAGCATGCCGGGGAGGCGTCCACCCTTTCCACCGGAGGCGTCGTCACCGCGCATGTGCCGAGCGTGCTGACTGCCGCCGGCACCATGACGGCCTTCGCCAGCGTCTATGCCGCCCATGCGCTCTACGGCTTCATCGGCCCGGCCTTCGCCTTCGCGCTGCTCGGCCTCATCGGCGTCGCGACCATGGTCGCAGCCGCCCTGCACGGGCCGGCGCTCGCCGCCCTCGGCCTTCTCGGCGCACTTGCGGCGCCGCTCCTCGTCACGAGCGACGATCCGCAGCCGTGGCCGGTGGTGATCTATCTCGTCGCCGTGGTCGCGGCGGCCTATGGCCTCGCGCGGCTGCGTCTGTGGCGGTGGCTGGCGTATTCGGCAGCGGGCGGCGCCCTGCTGTGGGGCTGGCTCGTCGTGTCCACGGTCGGCAACGCCGACGCCCTGCCCGCCATGGTGCTGGTGCTGGCGCAGACCGTGCTCGCGGTCGTGTTCCTCGTCGCGCTGCCGCACGGCGGCGCCCTTCCCCTCCCGGCGGATGTGGCCGCGGCCGAGACGGAGGGAGAGCCTCCGGCCGAAACCGGCGAGGACGGCGGTGATGCCGAAGGGGCCGCGCCGGCCGAGCCCAAGGCGGAGCCGCCCTTCTGGACCTGGCCGCTCGACATTCCGGCCCTCGCCGTGCTCAGCGCCTTCGGCGCGCTCGCCATTCTCGCGGGCGATCTCGCCGGGGGCGGCGGGCGGGCGACCTTCTCGGGCGCGATGGTCGCCATCCTCCTTGCCACCGGCTTCACCTATGCCGCAGCGGCCGGCGCGGGCCTGATCGCGGCCCTCGTCGCGGCGGGCTGCCTCGCCTTCTGGCCCGTCGCGCGCCTCGCCATGCTCGACCCCGGCGGCGCCTCCCTGCCCGGTGGCCCCGCGCTCGCGCCCGGCGAGCAGCCGGCGGCCCTCAGCCTCTATCTCGCCTTCGCCATCGCGGCGGGGGCGGCGCTCCTTGCGGCAGCCGTGCGGCGTCTCATGCGCGGCGAAGACCTACCGCTCGTCGCGGCGGCGTGCCATGCGGCGGCCGGCACCACCGGCGTCCTCGCCCTGCTCGTCATCGCATACTGGCGCGTCACCGCCTTCGATACGAGCGTGCCCTTCGCGCTTGGCGCGGCCGTCCTTGCGCTCCTGTTCACAGGGGCCGCCCGGCTGCTGCACGGGGACGGCAGCGAAGCCCGGCCGGTCGCGGCGCTCGGCACCGGGGCGATGGCGGCGGCTGCGCTCGCGGCCCTGGCGCTCGGCCTCACCTTCGCGCTCGAAAAGGGCATGCTCACCGTCGCCTTCGCCCTGTCGGCGCTCGGCACCGCGTTCGTCTCACAACGCATCGCGGTGCCGGTGCTGCGCTACGCGGTCGGTGCCACCGGCCTCCTCGTCCTCGGTCGTGTCGTCTGGGATCCGGCCATCGCGGGCGACGCGCTCGGCACCACCCCGATCTTCAACTGGCTGCTGTGGGGCTATGGCGTGCCCGCGCTCGCCTTCGTGCTGGCCGCCCGGGTGCTCGCCATGAGCGGGCGGGACTGGGTGACGCAGTTGTGCGAGAGTCTCGCCATCCTGTTCTGCGCCCTGCTGGTCTTCTTCGAGATCCGCCACGCGCTGCACGGCGGCGATCCCTTCGCGCCCGACTCCGGCTTCGTCGAGATGGGGCTCATGGCGACGGCGGGCCTTGCCTTCTCGATCGTGCTGATGCGGCTCGAGTTGCACCGTGCCGATCCGGTCTACCACTTCGCTGGGCTCGCCTTCGGCGTGCTGACGCTCATCGTCGCCGGCTTCGGGCTCCTCCTCGCCGAAAACCCGTTGTTCACGGACGAGCCCGTCCTCGGCGGCGCCGTCTTCAACACGCTCGTCCTCGCCTATCTCGTGCCGGCCGTCATCGCCGCCGGCCTCGCCTGGCTCGCGCGGGCGCACCGGCCGACCTGGTACGTGCGCAGCGCGCTGGCGCTGGCGCTGCTCCTGCACCTCGCCTTTACCATCAACATCATCCGCTTCCTCTTCCAGGGGCCGCAGATCGGCCTCTGGCGCCAGATGGGCGAGGCCGAGCTGTGGACCTATTCCGCCGCGCTCGTCGTCATCGGCGTCGCCATCCTCGCCGTCGGGCTGTGGCGCAACTGGCGCTTCGCGCGCCTGGCCTCGGCGCCCTATATCCTCATCGCGGTCGTCAAGGTCTTCGTCGTCGACCTGTCGAGTCTCGAGGGCGTGCTCCGGGCCCTGTCCTTCATCGGCCTCGGCCTGGTGCTCGTCGGCATCGGCCTCGCCTACCAGAAGCTGCTGCGCCGGGGCGGCGGCGGCACGCCGGTCGCCAATGACACGGTTTCGTGAAGCGTTGCGCGGAAGGAGCACCCATCTTCGGCGTGCAACCTGCGGCTGCTTCAACCCTGATGGGGTTGCCTCCAGCCGAAGGGAACGCGATAACCCTCATCTGGAGCACATGTCCCCGAGGAATGCACGATGAGCGACCACGCGCCGTCCGATATCGCGACCCTCCCCTTCGAGCGCGCGCTCAAGGAGCTCGAGGAGATCGTCGACCGGCTCGAGAAGGGCAACGTGCCGCTCGACGAATCGATCGCGATCTACGAACGGGGCGAAGCGCTGAAGAAGCACTGTGAGGCGCTCCTGAAGAAGGCCGAGGCGCGCATCGAGAAGATCACCATGGGGCCCGACGGCAAACCCGGCAGCGAGCCGCTCGACGTCGAGGGCTGATCCTTCACGATAGGAGGGGGCAATGAGCTGGCTTCGTGGCAAGGACCCCGTGGCCGGCGATGCGCCGTCCTGCGATGCGGTGGATCTCGTGATCGTGCCGCGGGTGTCGGACATCGGCGGCTTTGCCGTGCGCCGTGCCTTGCCGACTGTGCGCCGGCGCATGGTCGGCCCCTTCATCTTCTGGGACGAGATGGGGCCGGCCGATTTCGCCGTCGGCGACGGGCTCGACGTGCGGCCGCATCCGCACATCGGCCTTGCCACCCTCACCTATCTCTTCGAGGGGGCGATCGTGCACCGCGACAGCCTCGGCAGCGAGGCGATCATCCGGCCGGGCGCCGTGAACCTGATGTCGGCCGGCCGCGGCATCGTCCATTCCGAACGCACCGGCCTCGAGGAGCGCGTCCGCGGCGGGCACCTCGCCGGCATCCAGAGCTGGGTCGCCCTGCCCGCCGAGCGGGAGGAGGATACCCCCGCCTTCAACCATTACGACGAGAACGCCCTGCCCGACATCGTCGGCGAGGGCAAGCACGTGCGCATCGTCGCCGGCACGCTCTTCGGCGCGACCTCGCCCGTCGCCACGGCGAGCGAGGCGGTCTATGCTGATGTCGCGCTCGCCGCCGGTGCCAGCATTCCGTTTGATCCGGTCGCCGAGGAGCGGGCGATCTACACCGTCTCGGGCGCGATCGACATTGCCGGCGACCGTTTCGAGGCTCACCGCCTGCTCGTCTTCAAGCCGGGCGATGCCATCACCATCACCGCCCTGACGCCGGCCCGCTTCCTCATGCTCGGCGGGGCGCCGATGGACGGCAAGCGCTACATCTGGTGGAACTTCGTCTCCTCGCGCAAGGAGCGCATCGAGGAGGCAAAGGAGGACTGGAAGCTGGGCCGCTTCGCCGGCGTGCCGGGCGACGACGAATTCATTCCCCTGCCCGAGATGTGAGGGACGCGGCAGCGGCGCCTTTGACCCGCGCCGGACAAGGCCCTATGTCCGGTTGCAGCCAACCCGTAACACCCGCGCGCGAGGACGATTGCCGTGCCCGTCGATACGCCGCTGCTCGATACCATCAAGACGCCCGCGGACCTGCGCCGCCTGCCCGAGACGGACCTGCGTCAGGTCGCGGACGAGTTGCGCGCCGAGACGATCGACGCCGTCTCGGTGACCGGCGGGCATCTCGGCGCCGGGCTCGGCGTGGTGGAACTGACGGTGGCGCTGCACCACGTCTTCGAGACGCCGCATGACCGGCTCATCTGGGACGTCGGCCACCAGGCCTATCCGCACAAGATCCTGACCGGGCGGCGCGAGCGCATCCGCACCCTGCGCAAGGGCGGCGGCCTGTCCGGCTTCACCAAGCGCGCCGAGAGCGAATACGACCCCTTCGGCGCGGCCCATTCCTCCACCTCCATCTCCGCCGGGCTCGGCATGGCGGTGGCGCGCGACCTCAAGGGCGAGCGGCGCCACGTCGTCGCCGTCATCGGCGACGGGGCGATGTCGGCCGGCATGGCCTACGAGGCCATGAACAACGCCGGGGCGATGAACGAGCGGCTCATCGTCATCCTCAACGACAACGACATGTCCATCGCCCCGCCGGTCGGGGCCATGTCAGCCTATCTCGCCCGCCTCGTCTCGGGCGGCGCCTATCGCACGTTGCGCGAGGCCGGCAACCAGCTCGCCAAGCGGCTGCCGAAGTTCTTCTACGAGAAGGCGCAGCGCGCCGAGGAATTCGCCCGCGGCTTCTGGACGGGCGGCACGCTCTTCGAGGAGCTCGGCTTCTACTATGTCGGCCCCATCGACGGCCACAACCTCGACCATCTGCTGCCGGTGCTGAAGAACGCGCGCGATGCCGAGGCGGGGCCGATCCTCGTCCATGTCGTGACGCAGAAGGGCAAGGGCTATGCCCCGGCCGAGGCCGCCGCCGACAAGTATCACGGCGTCGTCACCTTCGATGTCGTCACCGGCGCGCAGGCGAAGCCGAAGGCCAATGCACCGAGCTATACGAAGGTCTTCGCCGAGAGCCTCGTGCGCGAGGCTGAGGCGGACGAGCGCATCGTGGCCGTCACCGCGGCCATGCCGTCCGGCACGGGGCTCGACCTCTTCGGCAAGGCCTTTCCGCAACGCACCTTCGACGTCGGCATCGCCGAGCAGCACGCCGTGACCTTTGCGGCGGGGCTTGCGGCCGAGGGCTACAAGCCCTTCTGCGCCATCTATTCCACCTTCCTGCAGCGCGCCTACGACCAGATCGTGCACGACGTCGCCATCCAGAACCTGCCGGTGCGCTTCGCGCTCGACCGGGCCGGGCTCGTCGGCGCCGACGGGCCGACCCACGCCGGCTCCTTCGACATTGCCTTTCTCGGCTGCGTGCCGAACATGGTCATGATGGCCGCGGCGGACGAGGCCGAACTCGTGCACATGGTGGCGACGGCCGCGGCCCATGACGCCGGGCCCATCGCCTTTCGCTATCCGCGCGGCGAGGGCGTCGGCATCGACATGCCCGAGCGCGGGGTGCCGCTCGTCATCGGCCGCGGACGCATCCTGCGCGAAGGGGGGCGCGTCGCTCTCCTCTCCCTCGGCACCCGGCTCGCCGAATGCCTCAGGGCGGCCGAGCAACTCGAGGCGCGAGGCCTTGCCACCACCGTGGCGGATGCGCGTTTCGCCAAGCCGATCGATACCGAACTCGTGCTCAGTCTCGCCCGCGAGCACGAATGCCTTGTCACGGTGGAGGAAGGCTCCATTGGCGGTTTCGGCACGCAGGTGCTGCATCTGCTCGCCCGCGCCGGTGTGCTCGACCACGGGCTCAAGGTGCGCCCGATGGTGCTGCCGGACGTCTTCATCGACCACGACAAGCCCGAGCGGATGTATGCCGCGGCCGGTCTCGACGCCGCCGGCATCGTGGCGACGGTCTTTTCCGCACTCGGCACCGATGCAGCCGCGATGAGGGCGTAAGGCCGAGACCGCGGGAGCGCCCGCAGTCGCCGGACGCCTGAAGCGAAGCGCAAGGCGATCCGGCGTCATGCGCAAGATGTCGCGAAGGCGGCCGTCTGGCCGGGGTTGCCTGCGGCGACGGCACCCGCCCATGCGGGAGCACGGCCGGCTTCCCTCGCCTCCTCGCCGGGCCTGCCCGGCCGTTGCCCTTTTTCAATCTCGCGCAAGGCGTCGCGGCATGGGTGCGCTCCCAAGGCGCAAGCCGGTCCTTGGTCTCAAGCGCCGCTCGCCCTGCCGCCAAGGAAGAACCCTTGTCGCATCTTCCTTGCGCGCCTATTCTTCCTATCCTGAGATAGGAAGAAACGGCCATGGCCCTCAACATCAAATCCGCCGAGACGGAGCGTCTCGCCCGCGAGGTCGCGGCGCTCACCGGCGAGACGATCACCGAAGCCGTGCGCAAGGCGCTCGAGATGCGCCTCGAACAGGCGCGGGAGGAACGGGAGAAGGAAATCGCGCGCCAGATGGCCGCTTTGCGCGTGATTCAGGAGGATGTCCGCCGCCTCGGTCCGCTGCCGAAGATCACAAAACGTGATTTCGACGAGTTGTGGGGCGAACTTGACGACGGCGAGCAGGAATGATCGTCGTCGATACGTCGGCCTTCATCGCCATGCTCACCAATGAGCCGGAAGCCGAAGCGCTCGCTCTGGCGCTCTATGGCGCCGGCGCCCGCTACGTCTCGGCTGTAACGGTCTATGAAACACGGGTCGTCCTGCTGCGGCGAGGCGATGCTCGCTATTTCGTCCCCTTCGGCAATCTGCTCACCAGCGCCAACCTCGTCCTGCACACCTTCGATACGGCTCAGTCCAATCTCGCGAGCGACGCCTACCGTCGCTTCGGCCGCGGCTCCGGCCATCCGGCACGGCTCAACCTCGGCGACTGTGCGTCCTATGCGCTCGCCATGTCGCTCGACGCGCCTCTGCTCTATAAGGGCAACGACTTCTCGCAGACGGACGTGCGCTCCGCGCTCGCCGCATAAGCTCAGCCCATGCGTAGACGCGCCGATCTTCTTCTCGTCGAACGTGGCTTCTTCGACAGCCGCGCCAAGGCGCAGGCGGCCATCGCCGCCGGGGGCGTGACCGCCGACGGGCGGCCCGTGCGCAAGGCGTCCGACGCGCTGCCGGTCGATGCGGCGATCGCGGCGGAGGCGCCGCACCCCTGGGTGTCGCGGGCCGGCGTCAAGCTCGCGGCGGCGCTCGATGCCTTCGCCATCGATGCCGCCGGGCGTGTCTGCCTCGATATCGGCGCCTCGACCGGCGGCTTCACCGAGGTGCTCGTCGCCCGTGGCGCGGCGAAGGTCTATGCGGTCGACGTGGGTCATGGCCAGTTGCACCCGCGCCTTGCCGCCGATCCGCGCGTCGTCTCGCTCGAAGGGTGCGACGCGCGGCGATTGACGGCGGCCGAGGTGCCGGAACCGGTCGGCCTCCTCGTGGCGGATGTCAGCTTCATCTCGCTGAAGCTCGTCCTGCCAGCGGTCACGGACCGCATCGCCGACGGCGGCCATCTCGTCGCGCTCGTCAAGCCGCAGTTCGAGGCCGGCCGAGGGCATCTCAAGAAGGGCATCGTGCGCGAAGAAGCCGTGCGCGAGGCGGTGGTGGAAGATATCGCCGGGCTCATGCGCGATCTCGGGCTCACCGTCCTCGGCACCATGGCTTCCCCCATCGCCGGGGGAGACGGCAACGTGGAATATCTGATCGGGGCACGCCGTGGCTGAAACCTTGACCATCACCCGCCTCGGCGCCCGCGGCGACGGCGTCGCCGAGGGGCCGCGGGGGCCGGTCTACGTGCCCTTCGCGCTGCCCGGCGAGGTCGTCACCGCCGAGGTGGACGGAGAGCGCGGCCGGCTCGTCAGCGTCGAGACCGCATCGCCCGACCGGCAGACGGCCGAATGCCCGCTCTTTGCCCATTGCGGTGGCTGCGCCGGGCAGCACTTGGCGCCGCAACTCTACGGGGCGTGGAAGCGCGACATCGTCGTGCAGGCCCTCGCCCATGCCGGCATCGAGACCGACGTCATGCCGCTCGTCGATGCACACGGCGCCGGGCGGCGGCGCGTGACCTTTCATGCCCGCCTGATCGAGGGCAAGGCCGCCGTCGGCTTCATGGCGGCGCGCAGCCATGCGCTCGTTCCCATAGCCCAATGCCCGGTGCTGGCGCCCGGCCTTGCCGCAGCGCCGGAGAAGGCCCGGGCGCTCGCGGCCCTTCTCCTGCCGCGCGGCAAGCCGCTCGACATCCAGGCCACCGAGACGCTCGGCGGGCTCGACATCGATATCCGCGGCCTCGGCAAGGCCGACGACAGGCTGAGCATGGCGCTCGTCGAGGCGGCCCGCACGCTCGACCTCGCGCGCCTGTCGCTGCACGGCGAGATCCTCATCGAACGCCGCCCGCCCGCCGTCGCGATGGGGCCCGCTGCGGTCGTGCCGCCGCCCGGCGGCTTCCTGCAGGCGACAGCCGCCGGCGAGGCGGCGCTCGCCGCCCTCGTGACCGAGGCCTGCGCCGGCGCGCGCCATGTGGCAGACCTCTTCGCAGGCTGCGGCCCCTTCGCCCTGCGCCTCGCGCGGCAGGCCAAGGTGCATGCCGTGGAGAACGGCGCCGACGCCCTTGCCGCGCTGCAGCGCGCCCTACGCAACACGCAAGGGCTGAAGCCGGTCACCACGGAGGTGCGCGACCTCTTCCGCCGCCCGCTGCTGCCGCTGGAGCTCGAGCGCTTCGACGCCGTCGTCCTCGATCCGCCCCGGGCGGGGGCAGAGGCGCAGGCGCGGCAGATCGCGCTGTCCAGGGTGCCGCTCGCCGTCTGCGTCTCGTGCGATCCCGGCACCTTCGCGCGCGATGCCCGCATCCTGGTCGAGGCGGGCATGCACCTGACCCGGGTCGTGCCGGTCGACCAGTTCCGCTACACCCATCATGTGGAGGTCGTCGGCGTCTTCACGCGTCCGGCGAAGCAGAAGCACAAGAACAAAGGCAAGGGAGGGCGCCCGTGAGCAAGGGGACCAACGAGGATTTTCTGGCGGGGCTCGCCGCCGTCATCGGCCCGGGCAACGTGCTCACCGCCCCTGACGACATCCTGCCCTTCCTGCGCGAGCCGCGCGACCTCTTCCGCGGCGAGGCGCTCGCCGTCGTCCGGCCGGGCTCGACGCAGGAGGTGGCCGAGGTGGTGCGCCGTGCCCGCGCGGCGGGCATCGCGGTGGTGCCGCAGGGCGGCAACACCGGCCTCGTCGGCGGGCAGATCCCGGATGCGAGTCGGCCGATGGTGGCGCTCAACCTGCAGAAGCTCGACAGGATCCGCGAGGTCGACGCGCTGACCGACACGATGACGGTGGAGGCGGGCGTCACCCTGCTCAGGGCGCAGGAGGCGGCGGAGGCGGCCGACCGGCTCTTTCCCCTGTCGCTCGCCTCGGAAGGCTCCTGCACGATCGGCGGCAACATCGCCAGCAATGCCGGCGGCACCGCCGTCATCGCCTATGGCAACACGCGCGACCTCGTCATCGGGCTCGAGGTGGTGCTGGCGGATGGGCGTATCTGGAACGGCCTCGGCAAGCTGCGCAAGGACAACACCGGCTACGACCTCAAGAACCTCTTCGTCGGATCGGAGGGCACACTCGGCATCGTCACTGCCGCAGTGCTCAAGCTCTTTCCGCGCCCGCAGGGGCGGACCACCGCCTTCTGCGGCCTTTCTTCGCCGCAGGCGGCGCTCGACCTGCTCGCCCTCGCCAAGGCCGAGGCGGGCGGCGCCGTGACCACCTTCGAGTTCCTGCCCCGCCTCGGGCTCGAATTCGTGCTGCGGCACGCGCCCGGCACGCGCGACCCGCTCGGCGAGCCGCACGCCTGGTATGTGCTGATGGAATTGTCCTCGGCCGCCGAAGCCGGGCTCGACGACGCGATGGAGCGCATCCTGACGGCGGCGCTCGAGCGCGGCCTCGTCGACGACGCGGCGATCGCGGCAAGCCTCGACCAGCGCAACGCCTTCTGGAAGCTGCGCGAGGCGCTCTCCGAGGTGCAGCGGCACGAGGGTGGCTCGATCAAGCACGACATCGCCGTGCCGGTGGCCCTGGTGCCGCAGTTTCTCGAGGAAGCGACGGCTGCCGCCGAGGCGCTGGTGCCGGGCTGCCGCCCCCTGCCCTTCGGCCATCTCGGCGACGGCAACGTGCATTTCAACGTCAGCCAGCCCGTGGGCGCCGACAAACAGGGCTTCCTCGCCCGCTGGGAGGAGATGAACGAGGCCGTGCACGCCATCGTGCTCCGGCACGGCGGCTCGATCTCGGCCGAACACGGCATCGGCCGCCTCAAGCGGGACCTGCTGCCCGCCGTCAAGGACCCGGTCGCGCTCGATCTCATGCGCAAGCTCAAGGCGGCGCTCGACCCCGAAGGCCTCCTCAATCCCGGAGCGATGCTGTGACGACCCCGCTCGCGGCCGGCCCGATGGCCGAGGCGGAGCTGCCGGCCGTCATCGCCCTGTGGCAGGCGGCCGGCCTGACGCGGCCGTGGAACGACCCGGCCGAGGACATCGCCTTCTGCCGCTCGTCGGGCCATGGCGAGGTGCTGGTGCTGCGCAGGGCGGACGGCGCCATCGTCGCAGCCTGCATGGTCGGCCATGACGGGCACCGGGGCGTCGTCTACTATGTCGCGGTCGACCCGGCGGAGCGGGGCGCCGGCCATGGCCGCGCCATCATGGCGGCCGCGGAGAACTGGCTGAGGGCGCGCGGCGTGTGGAAGCTCAACCTCCTCGTAAGGGCCGGAAACGAGGCCGTCCAGCGCTTCTACGAGCAGCTCGGCTTCGAGGCCCAGCCGCGCCTCTACATGGAGAAATGGCTCGATCCGGGCCGGCGCCCGACGGAACGACAGGAACGATAGGACAGGAGGCCGGCGTACATCGTCCGTTCATCTTGCCAGATGTTTCATGGGCCCCGGCGACAGGCAGAAATGCCCCATGATTCGCGATGCGGAGATTTGTAATGCCGTCTGTTTCCTTCCAGCCCTTTTCCCTGAAACGCTCCTTGTCCTTCGTCCTCGGCGCGGCGGCGGCCGCCTTCGTCACTTTCTCCGGCCCGGCCGTGACATCGGCGGAAGCGCGGACCGTCTGCCGGTCGGAGCGTGTGTGCACCCAGCCGAGGCCGGTGCGCGAGGTCGTCACCAATTGCCGCACGGTGCATCGCCCCGGCGTCGGCCCGCGCCGCGTGTGCGAGAAGGAGGTGCGCTGGGTGCGTCGCGGCCCGCCGCGCTGCACGGTGGAGCGCGTCTGCCGGCGCATCTGACGCGCCTCACACATCCTCGTCGAACAATGACAGCTGGACGTTTGGCGGGCGCTTGCGCCCGCCTTTCTCAGGGCGGCATGCGGGGGTTGACACGGCCTCGCCCGCCGGGCTCTGCACGGTCCCGTCGTCCCGGCGGGCGTCGTTGAGGTTCTGCGACACGGGGCGCATGGTCAGGAGGTCGTCCGGCGCCGGCCGCACGAGGCCGAGCGCGGCGAGGCCGGGCTGGGTGCAGTCGAGCCACAATTCGGCATCGTCCGGAGCGATGATCGCCGGCATGCGCGGATGCAGCGCCGCGAGTGTGCCGTTGGCGTCCGTGGTCACGATGGCAACGGTATCGATCTCGCTGCCGTTCGGGCTCGCATAGGTCTCCCAGATGCCGGCGAAGAGCATGAGACGGCCGTCGGCGCGCTCGATCATGAACGGCGTTCTCTTCGCGCCGTCGCGGCGCCATTCGTAAAAGGCGCTCGCCGGCACGAGGCAGCGGCGATGGCGGGCAGCGGCCCGGAAGGCGGCCTTCTCGCCGATCGTCTCGCCGCGAGCGTTGAAGAGGAGCGGAATCGCCGCCGGGTCCTTCGTCCAGGCCGGCACGAAGCCCCAGCGCATCAGGGAAAAATGCCGCCGGCCCGCGGCATCGACCGTGACGACGGCGACGGGCTGCGTGGGGGCGATGTTGTAGCGCGGTGGAAATTCGACCTGTTCCTCATAGCCGCACTGCGACTGCACCTCTTCGGGAAAGAGCGTCAGTGCGAAGCGGCCGCACATGGATCCTGACCGTTACGAATTTGTTTGCCTGATGCTGCCACAGTCTCGTAGCGGCGCCGGCAGGGGCAAGGCGGCTGCGGGCACAATGGCGCGTTGTGCACAGGCAAGACGGGGGTCGGGGGTGGCAGCAGTCATGTCCATGGGCAAGGGGAACGTCGACGGCGGCATGCCCTTCGCGGCGGAGCCCGCGCCGTCGCTGTCCACCGATTTCCTCAACCAGTACAATGAAGTGCTCATGATCGTCGAGCTCGCGGCAGACGATGCCGAGTTGATGGAAACGCTCGACGAATGGCAGCCGCGCAGCTACCGGCAGCACTTCGCCAAACATGCGCAGCTGCGTTTCGCGGACGACGCGCTGAGGGCCTACGAGGCGCTGGCACCCGAGCGGCGCCTCGCCTTCGAGAACCTGCGCCTAGCCATGGACGACGTGGTGACCAGCACCATCCGCGCGTTGAAACAGGCCGGCGAGGCCGAGGAACGCGCGGCGATTGCGGCCGCCTCGTCCTCCCTGCTGCGGCGCATGATCGAGGCCGCCGCCAGCTTCATCCGCACCGAGGGGCGCGACTGGCGCAGCTTCAGCCACACCGAGATGCAGGGCACCATCGACCGGCTCATGGCCCATTGGGGACGAGGCTAGCGGGAACTCTCGCCGCGAGCGGCCCTCACAGCCACCGCTTCCAGCGGAAGAAGAGGTAGGGCGCGATGGCCGCGACCACCATGGCGACGAGCGCGACGGGATAGCCGAACCACAGCTCGAGCTCCGGCATGTCCTTGAAGTTCATGCCGTAGATCGAGGCGATGAGCGTCGGCGGCATGAAGACCACGGCCATGACCGAGAACAGCTTGATGATGTTGTTCTGCTCCAGGTTGACGAGGCCGAGCGTCGCATCGAGCAGGAACTGGATCTTGCCCGACTGGAAGGTCGCGTGCTCCTCCAGCGACTGCAGGTCGCGCAGGGTCGTGCGCACCTGCTCGCGCAACTCCACCGGCACGCGCGTCGCGCGGTAGACAACGGAGAGGAACAGCAGCAGCCGCTCGATGGAGACGAGGCTCTCCCGGCTCATGGAGATGAGCGTGCCGTAACGGCCGAGGTCGCGCAGGGTCTTCTGGTATTCGCCATGGCGGCCGGTCATCTTGTCGGCCACGTCGAAGACGGCGTGGGAAATTCTGTCGATGCTGCTGCCGGCCGCCTGAAGGACCTCGGCCAGCCGGTCGATGATGGTCTCGATGAGGCCGGCGAAGACCTCCTCGGCGCTTGCGCCGCAGCCGCCCTGCTTGCCGGCCCGGTTGGCGAACATGGCGAAGGCGCGCGGCTCGTCATAGCGCACGGTGACGAGGGCAGAACCCTTGAGGATGAAGGTGACGGCCGTGATGTCCGGCTCGTCGCTGTCGGCGGCGAAGAGCAGGCGCACCGTCATGTAGCGCGCGCCGTTCTCGCTGTAGAGCAGCTCGGAGGGCTCGATGTCCTCCATGTCCTCGCGGGTCGGGATCTCGATGCCGAGGTGCTGCTCGACGAGGCGATCCTCCTCGCGGGTCGGCGCCACGAGATCGATCCAGACCGCATCGGCCGGAAGGGTCTCGCCCGGCGGCAGCACCTGCCGCTCGAGCCGGCAGACATTGGCGTCGTCAAGCTTCATGGGATCGACCATGCGGTAGACGACGATCATGTTCTGCGCTCCGAAAGCCTGTTACGGCCGCTCTCTATCGCATTTCGGGGCGGAGGCGAAATCCGGCGCGCGCCCTGACTCCCTCCCCCTTGCGGGGAGGGGCCGGGGGTGGTGGTCGTGACAAACGATGAGCGGCTTCCAGGCTGTATCACCCTCGCTACCCTCCCCCACAAGGGGGGAGGGTATGACGAATCGTGTGCTCCATGGCAGGAGCGCCGCTGTGCGCTCAATGCGTCGAGCCCGGCACCGGGGGCGTGTCGTCCGGCACGAAGAAATCCGGCATCAGGGGCTTCGAGGGATCGACGCGGTACTGCTCGAAATCAGTGACGCCCTCGGCGGCGAGCACGAGGTCGTCGATGAGGAACTGGCCCGAGAAGCTGCGTGCGGGCTTGTTGAAGACGGCATAGGCCGCATCGGCCATGATCTCGGGCGTGCGGCTCGCCTCCACCATCGCCTCGCCGCCGAGGAGGTTGCGGACGGCGCTCGTCGCAATGGTCGTGCGCGGCCACAGCGCATTGACCGCGATGCCCTTGGGCCGCAGTTCGCCGGCGAGGCCGAGCACGCACAGGCTCATGCCGTATTTGGCGATGGAATAGGCAAGGTGCGGCGCGAACCATTTCTCCTTCATGTCGAGCGGCGGCGACAACATGAGGATGTGCGGGTTGTCAGCCTTCTCGAGATGGGAAATGGCGTATTTCGACACCATGAAGGTGCCGCGCGTGTTGACCTGGTGCATCAGGTCGAAGCGCTTCATGTCGGTGTCGCGCGTGCCGGTGAGCTGGATGGCGCTGGCGTTGTTGACGACGATGTCGAGGCCGCCGAAGGTCTCAGCCGTCCGGGTGATGGCGGAAGCCACCTCCTCCTCGTTGCGCACGTCGACGACGAGCGGCAGCGCCCGCCCGCCCGCCGCCTCGATCTCGGCGGCGGCGGTGAAGATGGTGCCGGGCAGCTTGGGGTGGGGCGCGGCCGTCTTGGCGGCGATGGCGACATTGGCGCCGTCCCGCGCGGCCTTGAGCGCGATGGCGAGGCCGATGCCACGCGAGGCGCCGGTGATGAACAAGGTCTTGCCCGACAATGACATGGCTCAGGTCTCCCCGTCTTCGGCTTTGTTGTTGATGGAATAGCGCGGCGGGCGGCGGCCGTCCGCATCGGTGAAGCCATAGGCTCCGGCGAGATCCCCGACATGGAGGATGTTGCCCGCATGGCGAACAATGCCGGCATCACATGCGAGCGCCGCCACCGCCCGGCCGGCATAGAGCGGGGTTTCGCCCGCCTCCGCCGCCAGGGGAGAGCCGGCGACGCGCTCGGTGCACACGAAACCGGGCGACAGGGCGAGCGCGGTCACGCCATGGGGGGCCAGCTCGTTCGCCATGGCGAACGTCAGTCGCGCCATCGATGCCTTGGCGAGGTCATAGAAGACATCGCCGAGATAGGCGCCGCCGTCGTCGAAGAGCACGGTAACGAGAAGGCCGGAGCCGGCGCCCACCATGGCCGGGGCGAAGGCCTTCGCCAGGAGGAGCTGGGCATAGACGCCGGTCTCGAACACGGTGCCGAGGCGCGCCGCTGGCCGGCGCCAGAAGGGCGTGCCCCAGGCCGAGCCGTCGGGATAGCGCTCGCCGTCGTAGCCCTCGTTGCCGCCCCACACCGCATCGACGACGAGATCGACGCGGCCGAAGCGGCGCAGCGTCCAGGCGGCAAGACCGTCGACCTCGCGTTCGACCGTATGGTCGCATTGATAGGGATGGCCCCGGCCGCCGAGCGCCTCGACGAGGCGCGCCGTCTCCTCGATGGTTTCGGGTCGCCCGTCGGTGCGCGGGCCGGCCTCGCTCGAGCGGCCCGTCACAATCACCGTCGCCCCAGCCTCCGCAAGCCCGCGGGCGATGCCGCGCCCCACGCCGCGGGACGCGCCGGCGACGACGCAGATGCGGCCGGAGAGGGGACCGTCCGCCACGCCACTCAGCCCGCGAGGGCGGCCTCGGCGTCGGCGAGCGCGGACGCGCCCGTCATCACGGTCTGCGCCAGGCCGCGGGCGCCGGTGGCGATGTTCTCGGCGAAGAAGCGGGCGAGCGCGATGCGACCGGCGTGGGCCGGGTTGGCGTCGCCGGCGGCGCGCGCCTCGCTTGCGGCGAGCGCGGCCATCGCAAGCGCCGTGCCGCCCTGGGCTATGCCGAAGAGGCGCAGATAGGGCGTCGCCGCGGCGAGTGCGTCAGCCAGGCTGTGGCCGGCGAGCGCCTTGAGGAGGAATGAGGTGGCATCGTCGAGCGCCTCCACAGCCTCGCGCAGCCGCGCCGCCGTGGCGCCGAAGGCCTCGTCGCGACTCGCGACGAGCCGGGTGCCGACCTTGCGCATCTCGGCGATGGCGCCGCGCACGGTGGTGCCGTCGGCCAGGGGCAGCTTGCGCATGACGAGGTCGATGGCCTGGATGCCGTTGGTGCCCTCGTAGATCGGCGCGATACGCGCATCGCGCAGGTGCTGGGCGGCGCCGGTCTCCTCGATGAAGCCCATGCCGCCGTGCACTTGCACGCCGAGCGACGCGACCTCGCAGCCGATGTCGGTGGAGAAGGCCTTCGCGACGGGCGTCAGCAGGGAGGCGAACTCGTGCGCCTTGCGCCGGGCCTCGGCATCCGGCGCGAGGCGGCTGCGGTCGATGGCGGCCGCCGTCATCAGGCAGATGCCGCGCGCAGCGTGGGTCGTCGCCTTCATGGTGAGCAGCATGCGCTGCACGTCCGGATGGTCGGCGATGGGACTCATGCCCTCCCCTGCGCCGGGTGCCCGCCCCTGCCGGCGCTCGCGGGCATAGGACAAGGCCTGCTGATAGGCCCGGTCGGCGATGGCGACGCCCTGGGCGCCGACCGCGAGGCGGGCATTGTTCATCATGGTGAACATGCAGGCGAGGCCGCGGTTCTCTTCGCCGACGAGCCAGCCGACGGCGCCGCCGGCATCGCCGTAGACCATGGTGCAGGTGGGCGAGGCGTGGATGCCGAGCTTGTGCTCGATGGAATGGCAGCGCACGTCGTTGCGCGCGCCGAGCGAGCCGTCGTCGTTGACGAAGAACTTCGGCACGAGGAACAGCGAGATGCCGCGCGTTCCGGGCGGCGCATCCGGCAGGCGGGCGAGCACCAGATGCACGATATTGTCGGTGAGGTCGTGCTCGCCGTAGGTGATGAAGATCTTCGATCCGGTGATGCGATAGGTGCCGTCGCCCGCCCGTTCGGCGCGCGTCCTGACGGCATTGAGATCGGAGCCCGCCTGCGGCTCCGTCAGGTTCATGGTGCCCATCCACTCGCCGGAGACGAGCTTTTCGAGATAGCGCCGCTTCAGGTCCTCGCTGGCGTGGGCCGTCAGGGCCTCGACAGCGCCGGCCGTGAGCAGCGGGCCGAGGGCGAAGGACATGCAGGAGGCGTTCCAGAATTCGACGCAGGCGGTCTGCACCAGGGTCGGCAGGCCCTGGCCGCCCCATTCGGGATCGCAGGGCAGCGCGTTCCAGCCCGCCTCGGCCCAGGCCCTGTAGACCTCCCTCCAGCCCGGAGCCGTCGTCACCTGCCCGTCGGCGAAGTGGGCACCCCTCCGGTCCGCCGGCGCGTTGAGCGGCGCGATGCGCTCGGAGGCGAAGCGCCCGGCCTCCTCCAGCACCTGCTCCACGAGTTCCACGGAGAGGTCGGGATAGAGCCCCTCGGCGATGCTCTCCTCGAGCCCGGCCACGTGCCGCATGGTGAAGGCCAGATCCTCGACCGGTGCCCGATAGGTCATCGCCGCTCCCTCGTCTTGTCCGTGCGGCCATTTGAGGCCGCGCATTTAGTGCGTGCCACGCGGCCCGTTGACGCGCATCATAAGCCGCGTCAAAGGCAGGCAGGCAAGACCAGAGATAGTTTAAACGTGAACGATGATCGATCAACGCCCGTCGCGTCCCAAGACGGGCATGGGCAACGCGTCACCGAGCTGCTGACGGCCGACGCCGGCGGCCTGTCGCGCGCCGCCGACCTGCTGCGGCTCGGCGGCCTCGTGGCCTTCCCGACGGAGACGGTTTACGGCCTGGGAGCGGACGCGACAAACCCGCGGGCGGTGGCCGGCATCTACGCCGCCAAGGAGCGCCCCTCCTTCAACCCGCTCATATCGCACCTGCCGGATATTGCGGCAGCGGAGCGAGAGGGGGTGTTCGGACCGGATGCGGCGCGGCTCGCGGCGGCCTTCTGGCCCGGGCCGCTGACGTTGGTGGTGCCGCGGGCGGAGATGTCGCGCATCTGCGACCTGGCGACGGCGGGACTCGATTCGGTTGCGCTGCGTGTGCCCGGCCTGCCACTGGCGCGGGATCTGCTCACGCTCGTCGGCCGCCCGGTGGCGGCGCCCTCGGCCAACCGCTCAGGCCGCATCAGCCCCACCCGCGCGGACCATGTGCTCGCCGACCTCATCGACCGCATCGACGCGGTGATCGACGGCGGCGGCACCAATGTCGGGCTCGAATCGACCATCATCTCCTGCCTCGACGGCGAGATGCGCCTGCTGCGCCCGGGCGGCGTGCCGCGCGAGGCCATCGAAGAGGTGCTGGGGCGCAAGCTCCTCGACGGAGCCGCCCCGACGGACGAGGAGGCGCCACTCGCGCCGGGCATGCTCGAATCCCACTACGCCCCGCGGGCGATGGTGCGCCTCGATGCCGAGGAGGTGCGGCCGGGAGAAGGCGCCCTCCTCTTCGGGCGCAAGCGGCCGCCGGGAATAGAGACCGCAGGCGCCATCCGCAATCTCAGCGAAAGTGGCGACCTCGTGGAGGCGGCCGCCAATCTCTTCGCCCACCTGCGCGGGCTCGACGATGCCCGGGTGCCGGCCATCGCGATCGTCCCCATCCCGGCACACGGCCTTGGCGAGGCCATCAACGACCGGCTGCGGCGGGCGGCGGCGCCGCGATAAAAAAGACCCGGCCGAGCCGGGCCTTTTCACGCAGCCTCTGCGAAACGCTCAGCCCTTCAGCTTGGCTGCGATCCCAGCGACATGGCGGCCCTGGAAGCGGGCTCCCTCCAGCTCCACGGCGGAGGGCTGGCGGCTGCCGTCGGCGGCGGCGATGGTGGAAGCGCCGTAGGGCGAGCCGCCCTTGATCTCGTCGAGGCCGCTCTGGCCGGCGAAGGAATAAGGCAGACCGACGACGACCATGCCGTGGTGCATCAGTGTGGGGATGAAGGTCAGGATGGTCGATTCCTGGCCGCCGTGCTGGGTGGCGGAGGAGGTGAAGACCGAGCCGACCTTGCCGATGAGCGCGCCCTTGGCCCACAGGCCGCCGGTCTGGTCGAGGAAGTTCCGCATCTGCGCCGTCATGTTGCCGAAGCGGGTCGGCGTGCCGAAGATGATGGCGTCGTAGTCGGCCAGTTCCTCCACCGTGGCGACCGGCGCCGGCTGGTCGAGCTTGAAACCGGCGTTCTTGGCCACCTCCGCCGGCACCAGTTCCGGCACGCGCTTGACGACGACCTCGGCGCCGGCTGCCCGGGCGCCCTCGGCCACGGCCTGCGCCATCTGCTCAATGTGGCCGTAGGACGAATAATAGAGAACGAGAACCTTGGTCATGGCGACATTCCTCTCATGATTGTCGGACGGGTTTGCACGCGGGGCGGATCAGCGTGCCGCAACGGGCCGCGCCGCGATCGGGGAAGGCGAGGCCTTGAGGGCGAAGGCACCATCACCCGCAAGGGCCTGAACGGCAGCGGCGACGACGAGGAAGGCGGGATATTCCCAGCCGCCGTTCGGCGCCGTGAAGAGCCAGCCGTTCGGCACGTGCACCATCAGCGCGCCGAGCAGGATCGGCACGAGCGCAGCCGAGACATAGCGGGCATAAAGGCCGAGAATGAGGGCGGTGCCGCCGATGAGCTCGGCGAGAAAGACCGGCCAGGCGAAGAAGGTGGGAAAGCCAACCTGGCCGAGAAAGCCGGCGAAGCCGGGGATGGTGAAGACGACATACTTCAGGAGCGCGTGGGCGATGAACATAAGGCCGAGGGAAACGCGCAACAGGAACAGCCCATAGGGCGCGGTGCGGGGATCGATCACGAAGAGGCTCCGGGTCTTTAGGTTTTCTGGTAGTACAACGTGAGGGGGATTTTGGGTTTCCCGCCGCGCAAAGCCAGCAGTATGATCGCAAGCTGAAGATTGCACGGGCGCAAGGATGCCGACCGAAACCACCCTCGTCTCCACGGCCGCCGTCCATCAGATCGCCTGGGACGACATCCGCCTCGTGAAGGCCATCGCCGAAGCGAAAGGCATGGCCGGAGCCGCCGAGCGGCTCGGCATCAACCATTCGACGGTGTTTCGCCGCCTGGGCCAGTTGGAGAACCTGCTCGGCGTCAAGCTGTTCGAGCGGCACCGGGCCGGCTATGCGCCGACGCCGCCGGGCGAGGAGATCACGGCGCTGGCCGAGCGCATCGAGGAGGATCTCGCCGGCGTCTCCATGCGCCTTGCCGGCTGCGCCGTCTCGCCGGCCGGCGAATTGCGCGTCACCACCAACGACACGCTGCTGATGCACCTGCTGACGCCGGTCTTTGCCGCTTTCCGCGAAGCCTATCCCAACATCCGGCTCGACATCGTCATCGGCAACCAGGCGCTCAATCTCTCCAAGCGCGATGCCGATATCGCTATCCGCGCCACGGACAATCCGCCGGAGACGCTCGTCGGCCGGCGCCTCGCCTCCATCCACTGGGCGCTCTACGGTCGGCGCGAGGCCTTTCCCGACGGCGGGCGCGATCTCGATCTTCTCGCCCTCTTCGAGCGGCCGTGGGTAGCGCTCGGCGACAACTTCTCCACGATGCACGTTGCGCGCTACGTGCGCGACAAGGTGCCCGCAGAGCGGATCGTCTACAAGCTCAACACGGTGCTCGGCCTCGCCGAAGCGGTCGAAGCCGGTATCGGCATCGGCCACCTGCCCTGCTTCATCGCCGACACGCGCCCGGCCCTCGTGCGGCTGACGGCCCCGGCACCGGAATTTGCCGCCGGACTGTGGCTGCTGACCCATCCGGACCTGCGCCATTCTCCGAGGGTGCGCGCCTTCCTCGATTTCTGCGGCGCCGAGATCGCCCGCCGCCGCATCGTCATCGAGGGCGAGAAGCTGCTGCCGGCGGAATAGCGGAAAGGCCAGGCGCCGTCCTGTTCCCCTCCCCCCACGCAGTGGTGGGGAGGGGCTAGGGGGTGGCTCCGCAGGCAGGCGGCGGTCAAATAAGAGCTTAGCGGCGTTTCGCGTCGCGCGGGCGGCACCGCCCCCCCAGCCCTCGCCACCACAAGCGGGGGAAGGGAGCGTGTCGCGCTTCGCCCTACCCCATCTCCACCACCAGGCGGCCGCGCACCTTGCCGGCGAGAATCTCCGGGGCGACGCGCATGAGGTCGTCGAAGCCGATGGTCTCGGTCATTGTTGCGAGCTTTGCCTTGTCGAGATCGCGGGCGATGCGGTCCCAGACGGCAATGCGGCGCTCGCGGCTCGCCAGCACGCAATCGACGCCGAGAAGCGCCACGCCGCGCAGGATGAAGGGTGCCACCGTGGTGGGCAGGTCCATGCCGCCGGCGAGGCCACAGGCGGCGATGGCGCCGCCGTAGCGCGTCATGGACAGGACATTGGCGAGCGTGGTGGAACCGACCGAATCGATGCCCGCTGCCCAGCGCTCCTTGGCAAGCGGCTTCACCGGCCCCGACAGCTCCGCCCGCTCGATGATCTCGCTCGCGCCCAGGCCCTTGAGGTAATCGGCCTCCTCGGGCCGGCCGGTGGAGGCGATGACGTGCCAGCCGGCCCTCGCCAGAAAGCTGATGGCCGTCGAGCCGACGCCGCCGGCCGCACCCGTCACGATGGCCGGTCCGTCGGCCGGCGTCGCGCCGTGCTTCTCCAGCGCCATCAGGCACAGCATGGCGGTGAAGCCAGCCGTCCCGACGGCCATGACCTCGGCTGCGGAGAGGCCGGCGGGCAGCGGGATGAGCCAGTCCCCCTTTACCCGCGCCTTGTCGGCATAGGCGCCGTAATGCGTCTCGCCGCAGCCCCAGCCGTTGAGGAGAACCGCGTCGCCCGGCTTGAGCGCCGGGTGCTCGGACCTTTCCACGACGCCGGCGAAATCGACGCCGGGGATCATGGGGAAGCGCCGCACCACCGGCGCGCGGCCGGTGATGGCGAGGCCGTCCTTATAGTTGACCGTGGAATGGGTAATGCGGACGGTGACGTCCCCCTCCATCAGATCGGCCTCGTCGAGCCGCGTCACTGCCGCCCGGTAACCGCCGGCGGCATCCTTGTCGACGAGGATCGCCCTGATTTCACCCATGCTCGCTTCTCCTCCTTGGAACCCGGTCGCCATCAGTGTCGCGGCGGCGGCGGCAACGGGCAAGTGTGCCACGCCTCAGCCCTTCGGCTAGGGCGAGCGGCGTCAATGCCCGCGACGAGCGGCATCACGCGGGAAGCGGCGCCCTCTTGTCACGCCGCCTGCGGCACCGGGCGCTCCACCGGCCGCTCCTTGATGGGCAGGTTGATGATCGCCGAGGCGACGCCGAGCGCGACCGATAGCCACCAGACAAAGGTATAGGAGCCCATGCTCTCGTAGAGGATGCCGCCGAGCCACACGCCGAGGAAGCCGCCGACCTGATGGGAAAAGAACGCGAAGCCGTAGAGCATGGCCATGTAGCGCGTGCCGAACATCAGCATGACGAGCGCCGAGGTGGGCGGCACCGTCGACAGCCACAGGAGGCCGATGGTGATGCCGAAGGCGATCGCCGTCACCGGCGTCGCCGGCAGGAGGATGAAGGCGGCGATGGCGACCGAGCGGCCGAGATAGATGAGCGAGAGAAGCCAGCGCTTCGACATGCGCGAGGACAGGAAGCCCGAATAGAGTGAGCCCACCGCATTGGCGAGGCCGATGACGGCGAGCGTCCAGCCGCCGACCCATACCGGGAGCCCGGTATCCTTCAGATAGGCCGGCATGTGCGCCGTGATGAAGGCCAGTTGGAAGCCGCAGGTGAAGAAGCCGAGCACGAGGAAGACATAGCTCGGGTGACGGAAGGCCTCCGCCAGCGCCTGCGCGATGGATTGCGAAGGCCCTGCATTGACCGCCGCCGTCGCCGCCGCGCCTCGGGTTGCGAGCGCCAGCGACAGGGGCAGGACGAGCAGCACGCTCGCCGCAAAGACGATCAGCGCCATCTCGAAGCCGAAGGACTGGATGAGGGCGTTGCCGATGGGCGGGAAGAGGAACTGGCCAAAGGAGCCCGCCGCCGTGCCCGCACCGAAGGCGAGCGGACGCCAGCGTTCCGGCAGGAGCTTGCCGAACGCGCCGAGCACGAGATTGAATGAGCAGCCCGACAGGCCGAAGCCGATCATGATGCCGGCACCGAGGTTGAGCAGGCCCGCGGAGGTTGCATAGGCCATCACCACGAGGCCCGCGGCATAGAGCAGCGCGCCGATGCAGATAACCCGCACGGCGCCAAACTTGTCGGCGACGGCGCCGGCGAATGGCTGGCCGAGACCCCACAGAAGGTTCTGCACGGCAATCGCCAGGCTGAAGACGTCGCGGCCCCAGCCATAGGCCTCCGTCATGGGGATCTGGAACAGGCCCGCCGCCGCGCGCGGCCCGAAGGTGATGAGGGCGATGAGGCAGCCGGCGAGAACGATGATTTCCGGCGGGATGGCACGCTGCCCTTCGCGCAACACGGCACTCGTTTGAGTCATGGAAAGCTCCGGAAGACGGGCGACGCGACGCGCCGCAGCTTGTGCGGCAAGCTAGCGCTTCCGGCATGATAATGATATTGAATGTTTATCATCTTAAACATGATGAAATAGCATGAATCTCGAAGACCTGCGCGCCCTCATCGCCGTGGCCGAAACGGGTTCCCTCGCCCGTGCGGCGAGCCGTCTCAATATCACGCAGCCAGCCGTGACGCGGCGCCTGCAACGGCTGGAGGCGGAGCTCGATGCCCAGTTGCTCGACCGGGAGCAGAAGCCGGCCCGGCTGACGGCGGCAGGCGAGCACGCGTACCGCGAGGGCGTCAAGGTGGTGAGCGCCGCCGACCAGTTCGCCAGCGAGTTGCGCGCGAGCCGCATCAAGCCGCCGCTGCGCATCGGCATCAGCAGCGGCATCGCCGATTCGGTACTGTGTCTCGGCATCGATGCCGTACGGCGGACGGTGCCGCAGGCGAAACTGGTCGTCGTGGTCGACTGGACGGAGCGGCTCATCGGCAAGCTCGCCGCCCAGGAGCTCGACGCCGTCATCGGCATGCGGCGCGGCAGCGCCGCCGATCTGCCGGAGTTGTCGCTGCGGCACATCGCATCCGAGGAGGTGGTCGTCGTGGCGCGGGCCGACCATCCGGCCAGCGGGCGCATTTCCATCGCCGCCCTTGCCGGCGATCCCTGGGTCATCAATCCGGACGGCTGCGGCTTCCGCCATCTGCTCGACAGGGCGCTCGCCGCAACCGGCCACACGCTCGATGTGGCGGTTGAACTGTGGGGCGTCGATGTACAGCTGTCGCTCGTCGCGCGTGGCATCGGCCTAGGCCTCGTTCCGGCCCGCCTCGTCACCGCCAGCCCCTGGCGGGACCAGCTCAAGGTGCTCGACGTCTCCGATTTCAACGCCCGCCTCGCCGTCTGGATGATCGCCCGGCGCAACATCGCCCCTTGCACGGCCCATGCCCTCGCCCGGCTGGAGGAAGCCATCGTCGGCGATCTCGGTCCGGTCGTGGCCGCGGCGGAGTAGAGCGGCGGGCAAAATGGGTCGCACGCCGCTACAATTCGGGAACAGACCTCGTGTCCCGGATGCATGCAGCGATGGCGCAATGCGATCCGGGGTACGAGCGTACGCCCGGGCGACGAACGACCCACGAGCCGCTCTCCCTAGCCAGTCCGGACCACTTCTGCTAAGATAGTTATGCTCATATTGAGCAAATAAGGAACCGCTTCGGCGGTCATTTGTGTACCATCAATATGCTCAACTTGAGCATATAAGGAGACCTGCCATGCACGCGGAAGTCGCGATCCGGGAGACGATCCGCCACGGTTCACCGCTTGCCTTCACGCCGGAGGTCGAGCGCGCCACGGCCCATCTCTACGAGCGCGTGCGCCACATCGTCACGCCGGCCGAGTGGCCGCTGCATGCGCCCTATGTCAAGGCGATCAACGACCTGAAGCGGGAGCGCGGCGCCGTCATCCTCGCCCACAACTACCAGTCGGCCGAGATCTACAACTGCGTCGCCGACATCGTGGGCGATTCCCTGCAGCTCGCGCGCGAGGCAGCCCGCGTCGAGGCCCGCGTGATCGTGCAGTGCGGCGTGCATTTCATGGCCGAGACCGCGAAGCTGCTGAACCCGGACAAGACGGTGCTGATCCCCGACCGGGAGGCCGGCTGCTCGTTGGCGGAATCGATCACGGCTGCGGACATCCGTCTGCTGCGCCAGCGCTATCCCGGCGTGCCGGTGGTCGCCTATGTCAACACATCGGCCGAGGTGAAGGCGGAAGTCGACATCTGCTGTACCTCTTCCAACGCCGTTCACGTCGTCGAGAGCCTCGGCGCGCCGCGCGTCATCTTCCTGCCCGACCGCTACCTCGCCGCCAATGTGGCGGCGCAGACGAAAGTCGAGATCATCGCCTGGCACGGCGCCTGCGAGGTGCACGAGCGCTTCACCGCCGAGGACATCGGCGCCCTGCGCGAGATGCACGAGGGCGTCCGCATCATCGCCCATCCCGAATGCCCGCCCGATGTGGTCGCGGCCTCGGACTTCGCCGGATCGACGGCGCACATGATCGACTGGGTCAAGCGCGAGCGCCCGCGCCGCGTCGTGCTCGTCACCGAATGCTCGATGGCCGGCAATGTCGAAGCTGAAGTGCCGGACGTCGAATTCGTGCGGCCCTGCCACTTCTGCCCGCACATGCAGCGCATCACTTTGCCGAAGATCTACGCCTGCCTGCGCGATCTGACGGGCGAGGTCACGGTCGATCCCGACATCGCCATGCGCGCGCGTCGCGCCGTGGAGCGCATGGTGGCGCTGGGCGTAAGGCCCGCGGCGGTGGCGCCGTGAGCGCGCCCGTTCTCATCGTCGGCGCCGGCCTTGCCGGGCTCTTCACCGCGCTCAGGCTGGCACCGCGGCCCGTCCTCCTCGTCTCGCCCGGCCCGGTCGGGGAAGGCGCGGCCTCGGCCTGGGCGCAAGGCGGCATCGCCGCGGCTGTTGGTGCGGACGACGGGCCGGAGCTGCACGCCGAGGACACCATCGCCGCCGGAGCAGGGCTCGTCGTCGAAGAAGCGGCCCGTGTCCTCTGCGCGGAGGCCCCGGCGCGCATCGCCGACCTCATCGCGCTCGGGGTGCCCTTCACCCGTTCCGGCGACGGCCGGCTGAAGCCCTCGCGCGAGGCTGCCCACAGCCGCGCGCGCGTTCTCGCCGTCGATGGCGACCGCAGCGGCTTTGCCGTCATGCAGGCGCTCGTCGCCGCCATCCGCCGCACGCCGTCGGTCACGGTCATCGAGGGGCATCTGCTCGACGATCTGATCGTCACGGGCGGGCGCGTGCGCGGGGCGATCCTTCGCGCCCGCGATGGCGGGCCCGGCCTTGCCGTCACCGCCCCGGCCACGGTGCTCGCCACCGGCGGCATCGGCGGCCTCTATGCGGTCACCACCAATCCGCCCGGCGCCATCGGCGCCGGCCTTGCCGTCGCAGCGCGGCACGGGGCGCTCATCGCGGATCCGGAATTCGTGCAGTTCCATCCCACCGCCCTCGCCATCGGCCGCGATCCCGCGCCGCTCGCGACCGAGGCCCTGCGCGGCGAGGGTGCCGTGCTCGTCACCCGGGACGGGCGCCGGCTGATGCAGGGCGTGCACCCGGCCCTCGACCTCGCGCCGCGCGACGTCGTGGCGCGCGCCGTCCAGGCGGCCATCCTCGCCGGCGAGGGCGCCTTCCTCGATGGCCGCACGGCGCCCGGCCCGGGCTTTGCAACGCATTTCCCCACCGTCCATGCCGCCGCTGCCGCCGCCGGGCTCGACCCCGCACGCGACCTGCTGCCCGTTGCGCCCGCCGCCCATTTCCACATGGGTGGTCTCGCGACAGACCTTTCGGGCCGCACCAGCCTGCCCGGTCTGTGGGCCGTCGGCGAGGTGGCGGCGACGGGCGTGCACGGCGCCAACCGCCTCGCCTCCAACTCCCTGCTCGAGGCCGTCGTCTTCGGCGCCCGGGCGGCGGAGGCCATCGGTCGCGCGTTGCACGATGCAGGGCATGCCGACGCCGCCATCACCACTTTGCCGCCGGGCCCGCCGGCAGCGTCCGATCCAGTCGCCATCGCCGCCTTGCGCCGGACGATGCAGGAGCGTGTCGGCGTCGTGCGCGACGGCGAAGGCCTTGCGGCGGCCCTCGCCGAGATCGGCCCCATGCGGGCCGGAGCGGACCCCGTCCTTGCCGCCATGGCCGATTGCGCCTTCCTGATCGCCGCTGCGGCGCTGCTCAGAGAGGAAAGCCGGGGCGGCCACTACCGCGTCGACCGGCCGCTCGCCGGCCGTACCCGGCGCACCCTGACGACGATGACCGCGCTCGACGATGCCCTGGTGCCGCGGCAGCGGCGAGCCGTCTGACGCGCCAACGAGGACACTTCCATGCAATTCGGCAATCCCCTTCTCCTCATCGATATTGTGCGCGCCGCACTCATCGAGGATTTCGGCCGGGCCGGCGACATCACCAGCGCCGCGTGCATTCCCGCGCAGCGCACCGCCACCGCGCAGCTTGTGGCACGCAGGGCCGGCCGCCTCGCCGGGCTCGCGGCAGCCGAGGCCGCCTTCCGGCTGACGGATGAGCGCATCCGCTTCACCGCGCATCGCCATGACGGAGACGCCCTCGCCGCCGGCGAGGCGATCGCCACCGTCGCCGGGCCCGCCCGCGCCGTGCTCGCCGCCGAGCGGGTGGCGCTCAACTTTCTCGGCCGCCTCTCGGGGATCGCCACGCTGACCGCGGCCTATGCGGCCGAGGTGGCGCACACGCGTACCCGCATCTGCGATACGCGCAAGACGACGCCAGGGCTGAGGGCGCTGGAAAAACATGCTGTCGCCTGCGGCGGCGGGCTCAACCACCGCTTCGGCCTCGACGACGCCATCCTCATCAAGGACAACCACATCGCCGTCGCCGGCGGGGTACGACCGGCGCTCCGGGCGGCAAAGGCCGCCGCCGGCCATCTCGTCAAGATCGAGATCGAGGTCGATACGCTCGACCAGCTCGCCGAGGTTATCGCGGAAGGGGCGGATGTCGTCATGCTCGACAACATGGCGCCCGGCATGCTGGCCGAGGCGGTCGCCATGGTCGGCGGGCGCATGCGCACCGAAGCCTCGGGCGGCGTCGACCTCACAAGCGTCCGCGCCATCGCCGAGACCGGCGTCGACGCCATCTCCGTCGGCGCCCTCACCCATTCGGCGCCGGTGTTGGATATCGGGCTCGATATCGCCGTGGACGCTGCGGGTTGAGGTTTCCCCTCCCCCTTGAGGGAGGGGCCAGGGGGTGGGGGTCGTGACGCAAGAGCACAGCCTCAGGCTTTTTGCGCCCCCCTCCCTACCCTCCCCCACAAGGGGGGAGGGAATGCCGCCGCGGCGCACGCACCGGGCAGCGAAGGCAAAAAGCTACCGCGGGCCGTAAATGATCCGCGGCGGTGCCGATTTCGAGACGATGCGATGCCGGTGATACGGGCGGTGTGCCGGCCAATAGTCCTGGGCATAGACCACCCCACCCGAA
Source organism: Chelatococcus sambhunathii (assembly GCF_001418005.1). Classification (GTDB taxonomy): domain Bacteria; phylum Pseudomonadota; class Alphaproteobacteria; order Rhizobiales; family Beijerinckiaceae; genus Chelatococcus_A; species Chelatococcus_A sambhunathii. Next base: position 248,585 of record NZ_LIOL01000004.1, read on the forward strand.
TAATGGACATTGGGACCGCCACCGCGCCACGCGGCAACGGGCCATTCCTCGTCCATCACGACGCAATGGCGGCAGCCGTGCTCATAGAAGCCGCCGGCGAGGGCCGCGCCGGGCGCGGTAAGGCAGACGGCGAGTGCCGCAATTCTCACATGCACGATCATCGACGCCTCCGGCCGGGCCTGGAGCCCGTTGCGCGTTCCTGTTCCCGCAACGAAAGGCCGAAAGCCGCGCCGGCGCAACGATAACGCGCTGTTAAGGTAAAGCCGCTCAGCGCTGGCCGGGCCGGAGCTGGTAGAAGACGTGCCGGCCAATGACGTCCTTCTTCTTCAGGCGCTTGGCCCAATACGGGCGCACGTAATCGGCGTGGTAGTGCGTCGCGCCGCCGACATCGGCGAGATAGGTCGTGCCCTCCGTGACCTCGCGGGCGACGCGTACCGCCCGTCGCCACGGGCCGGCCTCGGTGATGCGCAGGGAGCGGCCCTCGCAGGCGAAGGAGAACTGGCACGCCTTGTAGCGGTGGCGGTTTTGATAGACGACGCCGCAGACGGTGGAGGGGTAGAGGCCCGAGCGCACACGGTTGAGCACCACCTGGGCCACCGCGGCCTGCCCCGCCTCGCTCTCGCCACGGGCCTCGAAATAGATGGCTTCGGCGAGGCAGCGCTGCTCGCTCGACATCCGCTCGGGATCGATCAGATCGGCATATTGCGGACGCTCGTCGTTCTTCTCGACGATCGACAGGCCGTCGCCGACACGCACAGCGGCGTAGGACACCGGCGCCCCGGCGATCTCCATGGGCGTCGCATCCGCCGGTGCCGGCGTCGCAGAGGCGAGGCTCTCGGCGCGGGCGACGGCGGGGGTGGCACCGTCGACGACAGTGATGCCTGTGCCGGCGCTGGCTGCGACCGCGGGCGAGCGGGGCGCGAAGGAGCGCTCGGTCATCGTGTCGCTCTCGCTCGACCACGGCTCGAAAGCCACCATCTCGTCCGGCGAGGGGATGTCGAGCGCGCCTGGCATGAGAATGGTGGCGGGCAGCAGGCGCTCGTCGCGCGACAGCAGCATGCGCGACAGCATGGCGGCGCGCCCTTCCCGCTCGCTGCGGCCGAGGCGGCTGAGGCTCGGCCGCAAGGCGACCGGCGGATCGCCCTTGAGGTTGCGATCGACCTCCGGATAGCCCGGGGGCTCCGCCTTCATCTCGTCGCGCGGCGGAGCCTCGAACGCAGCATCATCCGGCTGCGGATCCGACAGATCGAGAGCGGCGATATCGAAAAGATCGCCCGCGCCGCCGGCCGGCCCGCGCAGCAGCGCCTCGCCGAGCGCAGCGGAGGACGGCACGAGGTTGCCGAGCCTGGGGGCGAGGACGGGCGCGAGCGGAGCGGCGCTGATGCCGCTCGACAGGTCCTGCCCGGCGCTCGCGGTGAAGGAGACGAGCATGCCGCCGGCGAGCGCCCACGGCGCCACCGTGCCGCAGATCCACGCCATTCTCGACCGTCGCCAACGCACACGACGCAAACGCATGTCACCCAACGCCGCTCATGACCACCAGGCAAGGACGGACAAGCGTTGCGGCTCCGCCACAGGCAAATGCCCGCCCCTCTCCCGAAAAGTTATCGCGTCGTAACGTTGAGAGACGGTTAAGCGGCGCCCGAGCGATCTGTGCCAAAGCGGACGGTCAGTCGGAAAACCCCTCCGAGGCGATGTTGAGGACGCGCCCGCAGTGCTTGCAATGCACCGCGTCGGCATCGTGCCGCTCGAGCCCGCAGGATGGACAGGCGTGATAGACCTTCGTGGGCCGGAACAGAGCCCGCGCGAGGTTCACGAACATGGCGACGCCGACAACCATTGTGACCACGGTCAGCATCCGCCCGACCGTATCGGTCATGATGATGTCGCCGAAGCCGGTCGTCGTCAGCGTTGTGACGGTGAAATAGAGGGCGTCGAGATAGTTGTTGATGCCCGGGTTGCGGCCGTATTCCCACACGAAGACGACCGACGTGATCATCAGGATGAAGACGGCGAGGTTGACGCTCGCCCTCACCGCCTCCTCGTTCTCGCGGTAGGCGGGGAAGATCGCCGTGATTTCGCGCGACATGTAGGGCGACTGCAGGAAGCGCGAGATGCGCAGGAGGCGCAGGAACGCGAAGTTGTTGGCGAGCACCGGCACCACGAGCGAGAAGATGACGATCGCGTCGACAAGCGAGGCCCCGCGCAGCGGGAACCGCCAGGGCGTCGGCGCGATCGCCATGCGTGCCGCGTAGTCGACGGTCAGCACCGCCGCCACGAGATAATCGATCCAGTGGCGGTCCCCTTCCGGATAGATGACCGTGGCGATCAGAAAATAAAGGATGGTGACCGCATCGAAGCCGATCAGCCCGAGCCGGAACCAGAAGCTCGGCCGGCTGTCGCCGAAATAGAGGATGGCGAGGCGTCGGCGCCATTTCGCGCGCGGGGGCGAGACGGTTTCGGCGAGGGGACGCCGCCGTGCCACCTCCTGCGGTCGGCCTGCGCCTCTCTTCCTCGCCCCGCCCTGCGCCATGACGCCGTCAGGCCTGGCTCGCCGCCCTCGTGCCGAGCGCCGCCTGCGCCGCCGCAAGGCGAGCGATCGGCACGCGGTAGGGCGAGCAGGAGACGTAGTCGAGCCCGGCGCCCTCGCAGAAGCGGATCGAATCGGGGTCGCCGCCGTGCTCGCCGCAGATGCCGAGCTTGAGGTCGGAGCGCGCCGCCCGGCCGCGCTCGGCCGCGAGCTTCACGAGTTCGCCGACGCCCTCCTGGTCCAGCGTCACGAAGGGATCGGCGGGCAGGATGCCACCGGCCGTGTACGTGCCGAGGAAGGACGCGGCGTCGTCGCGACTGATGCCGAGTGTCGTCTGGGTGAGGTCGTTGGTGCCGAAGGAGAAGAAGGCCGCCGTTTCGGCGATTTCGCCGGCGCGCAGCGCGGCCCGCGGCAGCTCGATCATGGTACCAACCTGATAGGGCACGGCGACCCCAGTCTCGGCCTTCACAGCCGCGGCCATGGCGTCGATGCGGCCCTTGACGAGGTCGAGCTCGGCCCGCGTCATGACGAGCGGCACCATGACCTCGACGGCGACGGGCTCGCCCGTGCGCCTGCCGGCTTCCACCGCCGCCTCGAAGATGGCCCGCGCCTGCATCTCGGCGATCTCGGGATAGCGTACCGCGAGGCGGCAGCCGCGGAAGCCGAGCATCGGGTTGAATTCGGAGAGTTCGCTGGCGCGGCGGCGCAGCTTGTCCTCGTCCACCTTGAGGCTCGCGGCCACCTCGGCGATTTCCGCGTCGGTGTGCGGCAGGAATTCGTGCAGCGGCGGGTCGAGCAGCCGGATCGTCACCGGCAGGCCCTGCATGATGGTGAAGAGCTCGACGAAATCGGCCCGCTGCATGGGCAGGAGCTTGGCGAGGGCGGCGCGGCGGCCGGCCTCGTCATCCGCGAGGATCATCTCGCGCACGGCGACGATGCGGTCGCCGTCGAAGAACATGTGCTCGGTGCGGCACAGGCCGATGCCCTCGGCGCCGAAGTTGCGCGCGGTCTTCGCGTCGAGCGGCGTTTCGGCATTCGCCCGCACCTTCATGCGGCGCACGCCGTCCGCCCAGCTCATGAGGGTGGCGAACTCGCCGGAGAGCTCGGGCTCGAGCATCTTCACCTCGCCCGCGAGCACCTGGCCGGTCGAGCCGTCGATGGTGACGACGTCGCCCTTGCTGAAGGTCTGGCCGGCGGCGAGCATCACACCGTTCCGGTAGTCGACGCGAACGGAGCCGGCGCCCGAGACGCAGGGCTTGCCCATGCCGCGAGCGACGACGGCGGCATGCGAGGTCATGCCGCCGCGGGTCGTGAGAATGCCCTCGGCCGCGTGCATGCCGTGGATGTCCTCCGGGCTCGTCTCGACACGCACGAGGATCACCTTGCGACCGGCCTTCTTCGCCTCCTCCGCGTCTTCGGACGAGAAGACGATCTCGCCGCAAGCCGCGCCGGGCGAAGCCGGCAGGCCGCTCGCGATGACGCGGCGCTCTGCCTTGGGGTCGATGGTCGGGTGCAGCAACTGGTCGAGCGCGAGCGGATCGATGCGCGTGATCGCCTCCTCGCGCGAGATGAGGCCTTCGCTGGCGAGATCGACCGCGATCTTGAGCGCGGCTTTCGCCGTGCGCTTGCCCGAGCGCGTCTGCAGCATCCACAGCTTGCCTTCCTCGACGGTGAATTCGAGGTCCTGCATGTCGCGGTAGTGGCGCTCGAGCAGTTCGTAGATTCGCACGAGCTCCGCATAGGCGGTCGGCATCGCCTGTTCCATCGACGGCTTGTCGGAGCCGGAGGCGAGGCGCGCCTTCTCGGTGATGTCCTGCGGCGTGCGGATGCCCGCCACCACGTCCTCGCCCTGGGCGTTGATGAGGAACTCGCCGTAGAGCTCCTTCTCGCCCGTCGAGGGGTTGCGGGTGAAGGCGACGCCGGTCGCCGAGGTCTCGCCGCGGTTGCCGAAGACCATCGCCTGCACGTTGACGGCCGTACCCCAGGAGGCGGGGATGGCGTGCAGCTCGCGGTACTTGATGGCGCGGTTGTTCATCCAGGAGCCGAAGACGGCGCCGATGGCGCCCCACAGCTGCTCCTTCGGATCCTGCGGGAAGGGCTTGCCGAGTTCCTTCGCCACGATCTCCTTGTAGCGGGCGACGAGCACCTGCCAGTCCTCGGCGAGGAGATCCGTGTCGAGGTCATAGCCCTTGCGGGCCTTGTAGTCCTCCAGCGCCTCCTCGAAATGGTGGTGCTCCACGCCGAGGACGACGTCCGAATACATGGTGATGAAGCGCCTGTAGCTGTCCCAGGCGAAGCGCGCATCGCCGGCCGCAGCGGCGACGGCAGCGACCGTGACGTCGTTGAGGCCGAGGTTGAGCACGGTGTCCATCATGCCCGGCATCGAGGCGCGGGCGCCGGAGCGGACCGAGACGAGCAGCGGGTTGCGTGCATCGCCGAAGGTCTTGCCGGTCAGGCGGCCGACATGGGCGAGCGCCTCCTCGACCTGGGCCGCGAGGTCGCCGGGATAGCTGCGCTCGTGATCGTAGTAATAGGTGCAGACTTCGGTGGTGATGGTGAAGCCGGGCGGCACCGGCAGCCCGAGGTTCGACATTTCCGCAAGGTTGGCGCCCTTGCCGCCGAGGAGGTTGCGCATCCCCGCCTCGCCTTCGGCCGTGCCATCGCCGAAGGTGTAGACCCATTTCGTCATCACCGACCCCGTTCGTGGTCACTCTTCGCGCCTGCAGCACAGGCGCTGAAGGCTTGGCCCATCCGGGCGCAAAAGGCAATGCGCCGAAGGACGGGTGAGTTCCTGCCGCTGCCCCTCAAATCGATTTTGACGGCGGCTCCGCATTGCGCGCTTTCGCCGCAGGCGCGCCCTCCTCCACCCGGCCCAGCGCGGCGATGAGGCGGGCGAGAAGCTCGGACAGTTGCTCGACCTCTCCGGGCGAGAAGGCGGAAAGGATGCGCCGCTCGTTGGCGACATGGTCGACCACGGCCGCATCGACCGTGGCGAGCCCCTTGTCCGTCAGGCGGACGATCACGGCACGTCGGTCCTGCGGCGACGGCTCGCGCGTGATGAAACCGTTCTTCTCCAGCCGGTCGAGACGGCTCGTCATGGTGCCGGAGGTGAGCATGAGCTGCGACCACAGCGCCGTCGGCGTCAGCGCATAGGGCGCCCCGGAGCGGCGCAGCGAGGCGAGCACGTCGAAATCCCCCCGGCCGAGGCCGTGATCGCGGAACACCGCCGCCAGCCGCTCGGAGAGCAGCTGCGCCGCCTGCGACAGCCGGCCGAGCGGCACCATCGGCGAAGGGTCGATGTCCGGCCGCTCCCGCCGCCACTGCTCCGCGATGCGCTCCGCACGCTCTGGCCCGATCGCCTCGTCCATCCCGTTTCACCCGCTTGACAGTTATCTTGAATTCAAGATTATTAACTCAAAGATATTCTGCCGTCCGTGGCCGCCCTGCGCAAGGGCGCCCGACGACGCACTGCTCGAGGAACCCGCATGTCCACCGCACTCGCGCTGCTCGTCAGCGTCGGCTTTCTCATCGCCCTGACGGTCAATCTTGCCAAGGGCGCCGCTGCCATCGGCATCACCGGGCCGGAATTCGCCTTCTGGATGGCGCTCGGCGCGGGCGTCGTGCTGCTTGTGCTCGCCGCCGCCCGCGGCGAACGGCCGGCCCTGACGCGCGAACATCTCGTCTATTACGCGCTCGCCGGCCTTCTCGCCGTCGCGGCACCCAACTATATCGGCTTCGAGGTGGCGGCCCGGGCAGGTGCAGCCTATGCCTCGGTGCCCTATGCCCTGTCGCCGCTGATCACCTACGCCCTCGCCGTGTCCGTCAGGATCGACGCGCCGTCCGGCAAGCGCATCGCGGGACTGGTGCTCGGCTGCCTCGGCACGGCGCTCGTCGTCGCCAACATGATCGCGCGGGCCGACGGCACCTCGCCGGCCTGGCTGTTCGCCGCTTTGCTGGTGCCGCTCTCCGTCGCCTTCGGCAATGTGCATCGCACGCTCTACTGGCCGAAGGGCTCCGCGCCGATGGCGCTCGCCGCCGCCATGCTGCTCGCCGGCGCGCTGTGGCTCTCGCCCTTCGTGGCCGTCAACGGCACGCAACTCCTGGCACGCGGACCGGCGAGCGGGTCCGGCGCCATCATCGCGGCGCAGGTCGGCGTCTCGGCGCTGATGTACGTGCTTTACTTCCAGCTGCAGCGTGTCGCAGGGCCGGTCTATCTCAGCCAGATCGGCTATGTCGCGGCCGGCTTCGGCGTGGCCATCGCGGTCGCGGTCTTCGCCGAGACGGTGACGCTCGCTATGCTCGCCGGCCTCGCGCTCATCGCCGGCGGCGTCTTCCTCGTCACGCCCAGGCGCAGCCCGGCCTGATCAGAGTCGGCCGCCGAAGAGCCCGAGGATGCCGACGAGGATGAGGTAGAGCGCGACGATATAGTTGAGCAAGCGCGGCACGATGAGGATCAGCACGCCGGCGATGAGGGCGACCAGCGGCTGGATGACGATGAGATTGGCGGTCATGGCGCTCTCCTGTCAGGGCGTAGTGTCAAGCCCGACAGGCAACGCCGCGCAATCGCCGGTTGTTCCGGCGGTGGCCTTCAGTCCGCCGAACCGCCCTCACGCATCATGCCCGCGCTCGCGGGCGTTCAGCCCCAGGCGCGCATAAGGCGTGGATGGCAACAGCACCGCGCATGCGCGTTGCGTCTCCTGGAAGGGCCGCAAGTCGGACAAGCCCGCCTTGCGTTGAACAAGCCCGGCCATGCCGGCGGCGATCGAGGGCATTCGGTGATCAGCCCTCGATCCTGGAGAAATCCGCCACCTCGCGGGTCGCCTCGCGGATGGCGTTGAGCAGCTTCAGCCGGTTCTCGCGCAGGGCGGGATCCTCGGCATTGACCGTCACCTTGTCGAAGAAGGCATCGACCGCGGGGCGCAGCGCCGCGAGCGCCCGCATGGCGCCCTCAAAATCCTCACGCGCAACGGCTGCAGAGGCGTCGCGCCGCGCCGCATCGAGCGCCACGGCAAGGCCCTTCTCTTCGATCTGGCCGGCCCGGGCAATGAGCGCAAGGTCGGGCGCCCCGCCGTAGCTGCGCCCGTCCTTCTTCTCCTCGATGCGCAGGATGTTGGCGGCCCGCTTGTAGCCGGCGAGCAGGTTCCTGCCGTCCTCGGTGTCGAGGAAGCGGCCGAGCGCCTCCACGCGCCGGACGATGAGCACGAGGTCGTCCTGGCCCTCGAGCGCGAAGACGGCATCGATGAGGTCGTGCCGCGCACCCTTGTCACGCAGATAGACCTTGAGACGGTCGGCGAAGAAGGCGAGGAGGTCCTCGAGCGTCGAGACCTTCGGCGTGCCGGCCGGCAATTCGTAGCTCGACGTCAGCCGGCCGACGACGACGAGATCGTCGAGGAACTGCACGAGCTTCAGCCGGACGCCATTCTCCAGCACCAGCCGGATGACGCCGAGCGCCGCGCGCCTGAGCGCATACGGGTCCTTCGAGCCGGTCGGCTTCTCGTCGATGGACCAGAAGCCGACGAGGGTGTCGAGCTTGTCGGCGAGGGCCACCGCGATGCTGACCGGCGCGTCCGGCACTCGGTCCGACGGGCCCTGCGGCTTGTAATGGTCCTCGACGGCGGCGGCGACCGCCGCATCCTCGCCCTGCTCGGTGGCATAATAGCGACCCATGAGGCCCTGCAGTTCGGGGAACTCGCCGACCATCTCGCTGACGAGATCAGCCTTGGCGAGGCGTGCGGCCCGCTCGGCCTTGTCCGCATCGGCCCCGACGATCGGGGCAAGCTCGCGCGCCAGCGCGGCGAGGCGCGCGACGCGCTCGCCCTGGGTGCCAAGCTTCTCGTGGAAGACGATCGAATCGAGCTTCGGCAGCCGGTCTTCCAGCCTCGTGCGCTTGTCCGTCTCCCAGAAGAACTTGGCGTCCGACAGGCGGGCGCGCACCACGCGGCCGTTGCCGGCGACGATGGCCGCGCCGCCGTCCTTCGCCTCGACGTTGGACACGAGGATGAAGCGGTTGGCGAGCTTGCCCGTCTTGCCGTCGCGCAGCACGAAACATTTCTGGTTGGCGCGGATGGTGGCGCGGATCACCTCCGGCGGCACGGCGAGAAAGTCCTCGTCGAAGGAGCCCATCAGCACGACCGGCCACTCGACGAGGCCGGCCACCTCTTCCAGCAGCCCCTCGTCCTCGACGAGCTCGAGCCCCTGCGCGAAGGCGAGATTCCTCGCCTCGTTGAGGATGATGTCCTTGCGCCGGTCAAGGTCGAGCACGACCTTGGCCTGTTCCAGCGACGTGACGTAGTCGTCGTAGCGGCGCACGAGGATGAGGCCCGGCGCCATGAAGCGGTGGCCGAAGGTCACGTCCGAGGAGGCGATGCCGCCCACCTCGAAGCGCACCACGTCCGGCATCTCGGTCTCGGGGCCGAAGGTGCACAGGATGGAGTGCAGCGGCCGCACCCAGCGCAGCGCGCCCGGCTCCGCGGAGGCTTTGCCCCAGCGCATCGACTTCGGCCAGGGGAAGCTGCGGATGACGTCGGGCACGATCTCGGCGACGACCTCGGGCGTGTCGCGGCCCGGGCGCTCGATGACGGCGACGTAGAACTCGCCCTTCTTCGGGTCGGTGACGACCTTCGCCTCGTCGAGCGAGACGAGGCCGGCGCTCTTCAGGAAACCCTGCACGGCGCTCTCGGGCGCGCCGACGCGAGGGCCCTTCTTCTCCTCGCGCACGTCCGGCTGCCGGGCCGGCAAGCCGACGACCTGCAGGGCGAGCCGGCGCGGCGTCACATAGGCCCTGGCGCCCTCATAGACGAGGCCACGCTCGACGAGCGCGTCGGTGACGAGCTTCTTCAGGTCCTCCGCCGCCTTGCGCTGCATGCGGGCAGGGATTTCTTCGCAGAAGAGTTCGAGGAGAAGATCGGGCATAGTTCCGTCAATCTTGCCGCTTCACGAGGAGGCCATGGGTAACACCACCTTCGGCAGCGAACATGCCGTCGATGACGTCGTAAAATTCACTGTCGTCTTTCTCGTATCTGCGCCAAAGCGCATATGACACGAGATCGGCGAACTGAACGAGACACGAGGCAGCCGAGTCGACGAAAAACGGCACATCTGCAAGGTTGTGTAACTTGCCATTGCGATGCCCGGAAAATCGGAACTCGGTCGTCAGCGCCTGAATGCGCGTCTCCATTGTCGACTTGTCGAAGACGATGAGCCCGCGCTGGGAATTGCCGTCGAGATGCATGCGCCGGAGTGTCTTGTCAAAGCGAGATGCAATCTCTTCAAAAGCATATTCCACCGGATCTTCGGGGCTCACGGCTGCCTTATCGACGACAACACCGAAAAGCGCCCATTGCCCATAGAGCCTGCGAACGCAGGCGAGCGCATCCAGCAGCACGGTGCGGCGACGGCTCTGGGGAAATTTCCGCCAGTAACCGCGCCCGGCAAGAATCTGATTGCCGTGAAATTCGAGCTTCTCCGGCTCGGGGTGGTCGAGCGTCGCGGCGAGCTTGTCGAGCTCGGTTTCAAGATAGAAGGTCTGGCGCTCGAAGACGCTCACCCCCGCCAGAACGAAATGTCGCTCGGCGGCATTCTTGGGTGATCCGGCGTCGTCGAGATAGAGGATGTGCATAAGAAAAGCAGCCGAGTGAACACCTGGTTCAGCGGACCGCATAGGGCAGCCCTCTCGACCGCATGTCTGATATGACGACAGACGGTCGAGAAATCAAGGGACGTTGTATCTCACATTCCGCCCCCTTCCGTCGCCAGCCATGCCGCGCCGCAAGCCTTGGCGAGCTCGCGCACGCGCAAGATGTAGCTCTGGCGCTCGGTGACCGAGATGACGCCGCGAGCGTCGAGCAGATTGAAGACGTGGCTCGCCTTGATGCACTGGTCATAGGCCGGCAGGGCGAGCTTGTGGCGCCTGTCGTTGTCGCCGTCGCCCGCCGTGCCCGCCGCGATCAGGCGGCGGCATTCCTCCTCCGCGTCCTTGAAGTGGCGGAAGAGCATCTCGGTGTCGGCATGTTCGAAGTTGTGGCGCGAATATTCCTGCTCGGCCTGCAGGAAGATCTCGCCATAGGTGACCTTGTTCGCCCCCTCGCCACCGTTGAAGTTGAGGTCGTAGACGTTCTCCACGCCCTGGACATACATGGCGAGGCGCTCGAGCCCGTAGGTCAGCTCGCCCGCCACCGGCGCGCATTCGAAGCCCGCCACCTGCTGAAAGTAGGTGAACTGGCTCACCTCCATGCCATCGCACCAGCACTCCCAGCCGAGGCCCCAGGCGCCGAGCGTCGGGCTTTCCCAGTCGTCCTCGACGAAACGGATGTCGTGCAGCGCCGGATCGATGCCGATGGCATAGAGCGACTGCAGGTAGAGGTCCTGCAGGTCCTTCGGGCTCGGCTTCAGGATGACCTGGAACTGATAGTAATGCTGCAGGCGGTTGGGGTTTTCGCCGTAGCGCCCGTCCTTAGGCCGGCGTGAGGGCTGCACGTAGGCCGCCCGCCAGGGCTTGGGGCCGAGCGCCCTCAGCGTCGTCGCCGGATGGAAGGTGCCGGCTCCAACCTCCATGTCGTAGGGCTGCAGGATGACGCAGCCGCGCTCCGCCCAGAAGCGCTGCAGGGTGAGGATCAGCCCCTGGAAGGATCGCGCGGGGCTCATGTGGCTATCAGTCATCCGTTCGGCCGCGCTCATCGCCGCCCCTTCATCGAGAACATCCGTCCGCCCGCAGGCGGGATCGCGGCAACCTAGCCGCCAGACCTTTCAAGTCAACGGCTTCCTCTGCGCATGAAGGCACCTTCCCCCGGCTCACCCCATGGTTGCAGGCCAGGTGCAGCGGCGCACATCGCCAGGACGAGGCGCAGGGCATGCTCCTGTCGTCGGCGGAACGAACCGCCTACGGAACCGGAGAACGGCCATGACGACCATGACGGAGACCACGCGGGCCACCATGCTCGCCCTCGCCATCGCCACAGGCGCCGCCGGGATGCTCACCCTCAACGCCGCGTCCCCTACCCTCGCCCAGTCCGCCGGCGGCGGACAGGGCGGTGGCGGCGGTGGCGGAGCCGGCGGCCTGGGCAGCTCCGGCGAGGGCGGCAACGATCATGAGATCTACCGTCGCATCCTGGCGCGAGACCGCCTCACCCGCGCCAGCAGTTCCAATTGCCAGCCGGGCGCGGCCTGCAACAGGCGCGTACCGCCGCGTCGACCGCCGCAGCTGCAGGCCGCAAGCGCCGACGATAGCTGCGGCATGCCGCTGCGCGTCGTCTATGACCGCAACGGCCATGCCCTCTGGTACGCCTGCCAACCTCTCCCGCAGCGCTGAACAATCGGAAATCGGGGCCCCCGCCATGCGCACGTTGCTCGCCATCACCGCCCTTGCCGCGCTTTCCGCGGCGCTGACACCCCTCGCCGTCAGCGCCATGGGCAGGGGGCCAGTCATGACGGAGACCGACGGCTCGCCGGCGGTCTCCCGCTCCGGACGGTCGCAGACCGCACCGTGCCTCAAGCCGATCCGGGTGGTCTATGGCGGCTACGGGGAGCCGGTGGTCTGCCGCGACCGCTGAGCGGCCTCTAAAGGCCGAAGCGTCCCCAGCGCGCCCGCTCCTCCAGCGCGGCGACAACTTCGGCAGGATCGACGAAGGCCGAGGCCTCAGACCTGCCCAGGAGCCCACGTGAGAACAGCGATCGCCGGTCGGCGACCAGCGGCAGGCGCACGTTGTCGCCGAAGCGCTGGCGCATCACCGAACGGAGATCGCCGATGCCGTCGATGATGCCAAGGTCGAGGGCTTCCTGCGCCGACCAGAAGGCGCCCGAAAAGAGCTCGTCGTCGCTGCCATGGAGGCGGGCGCCGCGCCGCTCGCGCACGATGGCGATGAACTTGCGATGGATCTCGGCCTGGATGTCCTTGAGGCGTGCCACGTCTTCCGGCCGCTCGGGCCGGAACGGGTCGAGGATCATCTTGCGGTCGCCCGCCGTGTAGACGCGCCGCTCTATGCCGAGGCGCTCAATGAGCCTGTCGAAGCCGAATCCAGCCGAGACGACGCCGATGGAGCCGACGAGCGAGAAGGAATCGGCGAAGATCTCGTCGGCCGCGAGCAAAAGCATGTAGCCGCCCGAAGCGGCGATATCCTCGGCGAAGGCGAAGACCGGCACTTCCTTCTCGTCGGCCAGGGCGCGCACACGCTGCATGATGAGATGCGACTGCACCGGTGACCCACCCGGCGAATTGACGATGAGGGCCACGGCCGCGACATCGCCGAAGCCGAACGCCGTCTCGAGCGATCTCGCCACGGATTCGAGGGTGATGTTGGAGCGCAGCGGCATGGGCATGCCGATGGTGCCCTGCAGGCGCACGACCGGTACCAGCGGCTGGCGGGCGCGGAAGCGTGCGGGCAGGAAGCGTCTCAGAAACAGGGGCGCTGAAACCATGGCACCTTGCGGGATGGCAGTGCAGGGCCGCCAGCATAGCCGCCCCCCGGGGGGAAACAAGGCGCGGATGTTTCCATACATCGTCGGTTCATGTGCCATCACCCATGATGTCCGGGATTTCGCCGGAAAGGCTCCGCCCGAAGCCGGCGAGGAAGGAGGAAGTGATGTTCCGCATGAGCAGGATCGGTGCAGCGGCGCTGTTTGCCGCTCTTCTCGGCCTGACGGCCGCCCAGCCGGCAGCGGCAAGCCCGCTCGCCACCTCGCAGGGCGCCAGCCAGCTGGCCACGACGGCGACAGGCGTCGAGAAAGTGCAGTACTACTACGGCCCGCCACGCCGCTATTGGGGACACCCGCGATATCACCGCCGCCACTGGCGCGGGCATCGCTGGCGCGACGGCCGCTACTGGGGACCGCCGCCGCGGTCGCGCGTCGTCTGCCGCACCGTCTTCACCGATTGGGGACCGAGCCGCGTTTGCCGCAGGTGGTGACCATCAGCCCATCGCGACGGACGCCCTGCCCCGATGCACGGCGTCCGCCTCCGGCGTGAAGCGTCCATCCGGCTCGTGGAGCACGAAGCCGGGCAGCAGCCGCAGCGGGGCGCGACTGCCCCTGCGGGCAGCGACGAGCAGCCGTACGGCAGGCCTGTCAGGGCGGGGGTGGACCGGGCGCACGACAATGTCACCGAAGCGGCCTGCCAGCGCCGCAAGGAGCCCGGCGAGCCCGTCCGCCCGGTGAATGAGAACGAGGCGTCCGTCCGGCACGAGCACGTCTGCAGCGGCGCGCAACCATCCCACAAGAGCGGCGTCGGCCATGACGTGCGCTGCCCGGCGCGCCGCATCGGGCGAGTTCCGCACCCGCCCCGCGGGCCAGAAGGGCGGATTCGTCGCCACGAGATCGGCCGAACATGCGGACAGTCCGGCCTTCCGCCGCATGGCGGCCGGCGCAAGGATATCGGCCTCGCATACCGAGAAGCGGCCTTCGAACCCGTTGAGCACAACATTGCGCCGCGCCAGCGCAGCGAGCGCCGGATCGTTCTCGACGAGCACGACGCGGCAAGACGGGTGAAGCGCCGCGACCATGAGGCCGACGGCACCGACGCCGGCACCGAAATCGGCCACCGTCTCCGCGCCCACCGCACCGCACGCCGCCGCCAGCAGCACGGCATCCGACCCGGCCCGGTGACCCTTGCGAGGCTGCACGAGCCGCAGGCGCCCGTCGAGCATGGCATCCTCGGTCACGTCGCCGCAAGCGGCCGGCTCCCCGTCATGCATCGCGCAGCTCTGCCGCAAACCCCGCATCGCCGAGAAGGCGGCGCGCCCGGACCTCCTCGTCATCGGCAACGAGCAGGCGCCGCTGGAAGGCGCCGATTGATCCCTCGAGGATGCTCATATGCGCATCGGCGACGAAACAGGGGATGTCGGCGGCCTTGAGAAGCGCCTCGGCAGCCCCCAAAAGCACGATATCGTTGGTGCGCATGAGTTCCTTCATTCCCCCGCCTTCCTGCGCCCGAGAGCCTGGCCGGTCCCGCCTTGCGGCAACGGGGCCCGTTGCGGCCCGTCATTGGTGCGTGCAAGGTGCAGCAAATATCGCTATTTGTCGCGGCTGCTGGTGGCGTCAAGTTGGAGGAAGAGAGCGTGGGTGTCGTCGTCCCCATGGAGGAGCGCACGCGGGAGCAGACCGGTATAGACAGGCTGGTGGCGCTGGTCTCCCCCGGCATGGCCCGCGTCAACCAGATGATCCTGTCGCGGACAGGTTCGGACGTGGCGATGATTCCCGAGGTCGCCAACCATCTCATCTCTTCCGGCGGCAAGCGCCTGCGCCCGATGCTGACGCTCGCCACCGCCCAGCTCTGCGGCTACGAAGGCGACGGCGATGTCAAGCTCGCCGCGAGCGTCGAGTTCATGCATACCGCGACGCTGCTGCACGACGACGTGGTGGACGAGAGTGACATGCGCCGCGGCAAGCTCGCCGCCCGCATGGTGTGGGGCAACGAGGCGAGCGTGCTCGTCGGCGATTTCCTGCTCGGCCAGGCCTTCAAGATGATGGTCGAGGTCGGCTCGCTCGATGCGCTCGCCGTGCTCGCCGATGCGGCGGCCGTCATCGCCGAGGGCGAGGTGTGGCAGCTGTCGGCAGCCAAGAACCTTGCCACCACCGAGCAGGGCTATCTTGCCGTGGTGGAGGCGAAGACGGCCGCGCTCTTTGCCGCCGCCTGCGAGGTCGGCCCCATTCTCGCCGCCCGCCCGGCCCACGAACGAGCCGCCTGCCGCAGCTACGGAACCAGTCTCGGCATCGCCTTCCAGCTCATCGACGATGCGCTCGACTACGGCGGCTCCAGCGCCAGCCTCGGCAAGAACGTCGGCGACGACTTCCGCGAGGGCAAGATCACTCTGCCCGTCGTGCTCTCACTCGCGCGGGGCGACGAGGCCGAGCGCGCCTTCTGGCACCGCACGCTGGAGAAGGGCGAGGTGCGCGACGAGGATCTCGCCGAGGCGCAGCGCATCATGCGCCGCCACGGGGCCATCGACGACACCATCGCGCGGGCCCGCACCTATGGCGATGCTGCTTGCGAGGCGCTGTCCACCTTCCCTGACGGGCCGATGAAGACGGCGCTCCTCGACGCCGTCGCCTTCTGCATCGCCCGCGCCTACTGACCGTCAGCGCAGAGAGGTCGCGCGCGCCCACCACGCCGGGCGCGCGGCGGCGATCGCGCGGCGCCCACGCGCTGCGGCACGGCAATCGTCGAACAGGCCGAAGACGGTCGCGCCCGAGCCGGACATGCGGGCGAGCCGACACTCCGGCAGGCTGCGCAGCAGGGCGAGAGCTTCCGCGATCGCCGGCGACAGCGTCCTCGCCGGCGCCTCAAGATCGTTGCGCGCCTTGGCGAGCACGGCGAGAACCTCGCTCCGGCCACATCCGTCAGCCGGCGCCACCGGCTGCAGTGTCGGCTCCCTCATCGTACCGGCACGAAGCCCGAGGCCGCGAAAGACGTCGGCCGTCGCCAGCGGCGTGCGCGGATTGACGAGGACGGCGAAGAGCCGCGGCAGGCCGAGCGGCGGTGCGAGGAGATCGCCGATGCCGGCCATGACCCGCGCCCGGCCGTCGAGGCAGACGGGCACGTCCGCGCCCGTCGCAACGGCGGCGGCGCGGATGGCCGGGTCGTCGAGGCCGAGGCCGTTGAGCCGCGCCATGAGGCGCAGCGCCGCCGCCGCGTCGGACGAACCGCCGCCGAGGCCGGCCGCAACCGGCAGGCGCTTGTCGAGATGGAAATGTCCGGCCACGAGGCCCGGCCGCCGGGCCATGAGATGGTGCACGGCCCGCAGCACGAGGTTGTCCTGCCCGCCACCCGCGGCCTCCGCGCCCGGGCCGGAGACCGTGAGACCGAGCGGCCGGACGGGATCGAGCGACAGGCGGTCGCCGCAGCCGGCGAAGGCGACGAGGCTTTCGAGCAGATGATAGCCATCCGCCCGCCGGCCGGTGACGTGCAGCGACAGGTTCACCTTGGCCGGCGCACGCTCGACGAGGAGATGGCCGGCGGGAGTGGGACGAAGGTGCGGCTGCACGGTCATGAGCGGTTATCGGACTGCAGCCGGGTTCCTATTTCCTGAGGGAGTACTGACGCTGACATCTCCCTCTCCGCCGGCCGGGAGAAGGAGACGTACCACGGCGCCGTCATCCGAAAGCCCGTCTACTCACCCGCCGTTCTTCGGCTTCTCGACGGCCTCGGCGGCCGCGGGCTTTTCTTCGTCAGGCAGGCCCTTCTCGATCTTCTCGAGGATCTTGACGAGGTCCTCGGGCTCAGGGTCGAGGTCGCGCGCGTGGTTCCACTGGAACTTCGCCTCGAGCTTGCGGCCCGTGCGCCAGTAGGCGTCACCGAGGTGGTCGTTGATCGTGGGGTCGGACGGGCGCAGCTCGATGGCGCGCTCCAGCTCACGCACCGCATCGTCGTAGCGCCCGAGGCGGTAATAGGCCCAGCCGAGGCTGTCGACGATATAGCCGTCCCGCGGCCTGAGCTCGACGGCCCGCTTCAGCATCTCGAAGGCCTCGTCGAGGTTCATGTGCCGGTCGACCCACGAATAGCCGAGATAGTTGAGCACGAGCGCCCGGTCGCTGCCGACGCTCTCGGGCGCGAGTTCCAGCGCCTTCTTGAAGTCCGCTTCGGCCTTCGGCCATTCCTTCGAGCGCTCGTAGGCGATGCCGCGGAAGTAGAAGAGCGTCCAGCGCGACTGGTCGGGCGTGCCGATGGCCTCGACGGCGCGGGTGTAGACCTCGGCCGCCGCGGCGAAGTCCTTGCGCGAGCGCAGGAGGTTGCCGAGCGCGATCAGGCCCTCGACATCGTCCGGATTGGCGGCGATCAGTTCCTCGAGATGCTTCTGGGCCCTGTCCTTCTCGCCCATGAGCTCCAGCGAGACGGCAATCTGGATGTCGATGCTCGACCTGAGCGGCGAGTTCGCCGGCATCGTCTCGAAAACCTCGATGGCCGAAGCATATTGCTTGAGCCGCTCCAGCATGTCGCCGAGCGTGACGATGGCAAGCTCGTGCTTCGGTGCGAGGAAGGTCGCAAGGCGCAGATAGATGAGCGCCGCAATCTCATCGCCTTGGCTGTTGCCCGCAGCCCCAAGGCCGTAGAGCACCTCGGCCGCTCCCTCCTGGGTGTTGGCGATGAGCGACGACAGGCGCTCCCCGGCCTCGAGCCGCTGCAGCGCGTCTTGCACGATGGGGTTGCGGGGGAGCAGCCGGTCGAAGGCCTCATAGACGCGCCGGGCCTCCTCCGCCTCGCCGCGCACGGACAGAAGCCGCCCGTAGGCATCGACGACGCGCAGCGTCGTGCGCTCCACGTCGTAGGCCGCCTTCAGCCGGTTTTCCGCCTCTCGGCGATTGCCGCCGACAGCGGCGATGAGGCCCGCGTGATAGTCGCGGAAGACGTTGTAGGAATTTTCGCCCTTGAGCCGCTCGACCGTGTCGAGCGCGCGGCGCAGGTTGCCCGAGCCCACCCAGGACCAGGCCGACAGCAGGGTCGCCGTCAGGTCCGCCGCGCGGCCGCGCCCGCCGCTGCCGAGATACTTGCGCGCGGTGACATAGCGCCGCGCCTTCATCGCCTCGACACCGAGGGCAAGGCGCGCAAGGCCGTTGTTGGCGTCGCGCTGCAGCAGCTGGCGCGCGGCCGAGAAGGCCTCCTCCATATCGCCGTTGGCGAGCAGCGCGACGAAGGCGCGCTCCAGGAGTTCCGGATTGCGGGGATCGTCCCGCAACGCCTCGCGGAAGTAGAGCGCCGCCGCCCGCGTGTCGCGCGCCGATCCGGCGACCACTGCTGCAAGATAGTTGCCCTCGACGCTCTCGGCCGGCCCGGGCAGGCTGTCGATGGCGAGTTCCACGTCCTCAGCCTTGGCCGAGAGCGTGCCCGGCTGCCCGAAGGCCATGACGGAAAAGATGCAGCAAGCCGAAATGGCAATGCGCGAGAAGCGCCTGAAGGTCATGTGAATCACGTGTTCTCTTGCCGCCCTTGCGCCGCTTGCGGGGGAAGCGCGGCGCCTTCTTCTATCACCGCGCAACATGACCTTTTTGCGGTGCATCGGCAATAGCGGCGGGTAAACGAACGACCCGTCGGCATCGAGCCGGGCGCGACGGCCACGGCTCGATGCCGAATGGCCTCACATGTTCGGATAGTTGGGTCCGCCGCCGCCTTCCGGCGTCACCCAGGTGATGTTCTGGGCCGGGTCCTTGATGTCGCAGGTCTTGCAGTGCACGCAATTCTGCGCGTTGATCACAAATCGGGGATTGGTCCGCGCCGCCGCGTCGTCATACACCACCTCGTAGACCGCCGCCGGGCAGTAGAGGCGCGCCGGCTCGCCGTAGAGCGGCAGATTCCGCTCCACCGGAATCGTGGGATCGGCCAGCTTGAGGTGGACCGGCTGGTCCTCCTCGTGATTGGTGTTGGACAGGAAGACGGACGAGAGCTTGTCGAAGGATACGATGCCGTCCGGCTTCGGGTAGGTGATCGGCTTGACCTCGTCGATTCGCTTCAAGGTCGCGTGATCGGGCTTGCCGTGGCCGAGCGTGCCAAAGAGCGAGAAGCCGAGGAGCTCGTTCGTCCACATGTCGATGCCGCCGATGGCGACGCCCGCCATGGTGCCGAAGCGCGACCACAACGGCTTGACGTTGCGCACCTTGTGCAGGTCGCGGCCGATATCGGAGCCGCGCCAGCCGGTCTCGTAGCCGGCGAGTTCGTCGTGCTCCCGCCCCTGGCCAAGCGCCGCGAAGACGTTTTCGGCACAGAGCATGCCGGACAGGATGGCGTTGTGCGAGCCCTTGATGCGCGGCACGTTGACGAAGCCGGCGGCACAGCCGATGAGCGCCCCGCCGGGGAAGACGAGCTTCGGCACCGACTGGAAGCCTCCTTCCGTGATGGCGCGCGCGCCGTAGGCAATGCGCTTGCCACCCTCCAGCATGCCCCGGATCATCGGATGGGTCTTGAAGCGCTGGAACTCGTCGAACGGCGACAGGGTCGGGTTCGAATAGTTGAGGTGCACGACGAAACCGATCGAGACCAGGTTGTCGTCGAAGTGGTAGAGGAAGGAGCCGCCGCCGGTGCTGTTGTCGAGCGGCCAGCCGAAGGAGTGCTGGACGAGGCCGGGCTCAAATTTCTCTGGCGGGATCTGCCACAATTCCTTGAGCCCGATGCCGAATTTCTGCGGCTCGCGGCCCTCGTCGAGCGAGAAGCGCCGGATGACCTGCTTCGACAGCGAGCCCCGCGCGCCCTCGCCGAGGAGAGTATACTTGCCGCGCAGCTCCATGCCGCGGGTGAACTCGGCCTTGGGCTCGCCATTCCGGCCGACGCCCATGTCGCCGGTGGCGATGCCGACGACCTCGCCCTTGTCGCCGTAGAGCACCTCGGCGGCGGCGAAGCCCGGATAGATCTCGACGCCGAGCGCCTCCGCCCGCGCGGCGAGATAGCGCGCCACATTGCCGAGCGAGCCGACGAAATTGCCGTGGTTGTTCATGAGCCGCGGCATCAGGGCATTGGGCAGCCTGACGCCGCCCGCGGGGCCGAGATAGAGGAAGCGGTCGGCTGTAACCTGCGTCTTCAGCGGCCGCTCGGGATCCTCGCGCCAGTCGGGCAGCAGCCGGTCGAGGCCGACGGGGTCGATCACCGCGCCCGAGAGAATGTGGGCGCCGACCTCGGAGCCCTTCTCCACGACGACGACGGAGACGTCCCGGTCCGCCTCGGCAGCGAGTTGCTTGAGGCGAATCGCAGCAGCAAGGCCGGCCGGGCCTGCGCCGACGATGACGACGTCGTAGTCCATTCGCTCCCGTTCGGGCAGATCCATCAGGCCACTCCTTGGCTTATCAGCACCCCGGCGGATTTTTTATTTGTATACGAACAATTCCATATGTGCTGCAATCATCGATACGCGAAGTCTTCGACCCGTTCCAGACTGCATGTTGCACTGCGGGCGCGACCTCTCGAAGCGGAGGACGGCGGCGATCCGGCACTGGCAAGGTGCCGGTGGCGCCTCTAGAATGCCGGCATGTCGCATCCTCCCGCCGAGATCGGAGCCCGCGAGGCAGCGCTCGAAGCGCTCCTTGCCTTCTATGTCGATGCCGGCGTCGACCTGGCGCTCGACGAGGCGCCGCACGACCGCTTCGCCGAGCCGGACCGGCCGCAGCCGCGCGGGGAACAGGCGCGCCCGGCCCCCGCGCCGTCGGAGCCGCGGCAGCCGGCCGCTCCGGCCTTTGCCGCTGCGGCCTCGGCGGACGAGACGGCGCTTGCCGCCCGCGCCACGGCCCGCGGGGCGACCAGCCTCGACGAGCTGCGCGAGGCGCTCGCGGCCTTCGACGGCTGCGCCCTGAAGGCGACGGCGAAGAACCTCGTCTTCGCCGACGGCACGCCGGGCGCCCGCGTCATGCTGGTCGGCGAGGCGCCGGGGCGCGAGGAGGATATCCAGGGCAAGCCCTTCGTCGGCCGCTCGGGACAATTGCTCGACAGGATGCTCTCGGCGATCGGCCTCGACCGCGGCAGCGTCTACATCGCCAACATCGTGCCGTGGCGCCCGCCCGGCAACCGCACGCCGACGCCGCAGGAGGCGGCGATATGCCGCCCCTTCATCGAGCGCCAGATCGAGCTGTGTGACCCGGACGTGCTCGTCTGCCTCGGCGGCCCGTCGGCCCAGGCGCTGCTCGGAGTGCGCGAAGGCATCCTGCGCACGCGCGGCAAGTGGTTCGACTACGAGACGGGCCGGCGCACCATCCGGGCCCTCGCGACGCTCCATCCCGCCTATCTGCTGCGCCAGCCGGCGCAGAAGCGGCTTGCGTGGCGCGACCTGCGCGCCCTGAGGAAGGTGCTCGACGAGACGGCCGGCGCCCCCCGGGGCTGAAACCGCCCGCCGCGGCGGCCGGCGGTGCTTTCGTGGCGAAACCTGCACAATTGTGATGTAATATCTCGCGTCATTCCGAATCGAGGCACGATCCCCGGAGGTGACGACATGGATCTCGACGCGACGATGCTGGCGCGCATCCAGTTCGCTTTCACGGTCACCTTCCACATCATTTTCCCCGCCTTCACCATCGGCCTTTCCGCCTTCATCACCACTTTGCTGGGCCGCTGGCTCTATACGGGCGACGAGCATTACCGCACCCTCGCCCGCTTCTGGACGAAGATCTTCGCCGTGTCCTTCGCCATGGGCGTCGTGTCCGGCATCGTGCTGTCCTACCAGTTTGGCACCAACTGGAGCCGCTTCTCGGTGGTGGTCGGCAACACCATCGGCCCGCTCATCGGCTACGAGGTGCTGACAGCCTTCTTCCTGGAAGCAACCTTCCTCGGCATCATGCTCTTCGGCTGGAACCGGGTGCCGCCGGCACTGCACTTCTTCGCTGCGCTCATGGTGGCGGTCGGCACCTGCATGTCGGCCTTCTGGATCATCTCGGCCAACAGCTGGATGCAATATCCGACCGGGCACGAGGTGCGCGACGGCATCGCCTATCCGGTCGACTGGCTCGCCATCGTCTTCAGCCCCACCTTTCCGCTGCGCCTCGCGCATATGGTGGCCGCGGCCTATCTCACCACGGCCATCGTCGTTCTCGCCGTCGGCGCACGCTACCTGCTCGCCGGGGCGCACGAGCGTCATGGCCGCACGATGATCGGCATGGGTCTCGGCATGACCTTGATCCTCGCGCCGCTGCAGGCCGTCATCGGTGATGCGCATGGCCTCAAGACGGCCAAATACCAGCCGGTGAAGCTCGCCGCGATGGAGGGACACTGGCCGGAGAGCGAGGTGGCCCCGCTCGTCCTCTTCGCCTGGCCGAACGAGCGGACCGAATCGAACGACTTCGAGATCGCCATTCCCCATCTCGGCAGCCTGATCATCACGCACGACTGGAACGGCATCTACCCCGGCCTGAAGGCCTTCCCGTCCGAGGACCGGCCGCCGGTGGTGCCGGTGTTCTTCTCCTTCCGCGTCATGGTCGGCCTCGGTTTACTCATGATCGGGCTCGCCTTCTGGGGCGGCTATCTCTGGCTGCGCGGCCGGCTGTTCACCTCCCGCACATTCCTCCGGGCAGCGTCATGGGCGTGGCCGACTGGCTTCATCGCCATCATCGCCGGCTGGTTCGTAGCCGAGATCGGCCGCCAGCCGTGGGTCGCGACGGGCATCCTGCGCACGGCCGACGCCCGTTCGCCAGTCGCCATGGAGACCGTCGCCTTCACGCTCGCGCTCTTCTTCGTCGTCTATGGCATCGTTTTCACCATGGGCATCCGCTACATCAATCGGCTCATCGTAAAGGGACCGGCACCGGAGGTCGCCGCCGAGCCGAGGGGGCTGCCCAACCGGCCGCTGTCGGCAGCCGAGGAGGCGGCCCGCGCCGCCATGCAACCCGGACAATGAGGAGCGTGCCATGGAGTGGTATCTGCCGATCATCTGGGCCGGGCTGATCGCCACGGCCGTCGCGCTCTACGTCATCCTCGACGGCTTCGACCTCGGCATGGGCATCCTCTTTCCCACGACGCAGGAGGAGGCGCGCCGCGACGAGATGATGAACTCCGTCGCCCCCTTCTGGGACGGCAACGAGACGTGGCTCGTCCTGGGCGGCGGCGGCCTGTGGGTCGCCTTCCCGCAGGCCTATGCCGTCATCATGCCGGCGCTCTACCTGCCGGTCATCGTGATGCTGCTCGCCCTCATCTTCCGCGGGGTGTCGTTCGAGTTCCGCTGGGTGTCGAAGCCCCGGCACCGCATGTGGGATCTCGCCTTCTCCGGCGGCTCCATCGTCGCGGCCTTCGCCCAGGGCGTCATCCTCGGCGGCCTCCTGCAGGGCATCAGGGTGGAGAACGGGGAGTTCGCCGGCGGCTCCTTCGACTGGCTGGCGCCGTTCCCGCTGCTGTGCGGGGTCGGCGTCGTCGCCGGCTACGGCCTCATCGGCTGCTGCTGGCTGATGATGAAGACGGAGGGCCCGACCGCCGACCATGCCCGCCGGCTGGCGCCCGGCTTCCTCATCGCCGTCGGCATCTGCGCGGCGCTCGTCAGCATCTGGACGCCGGCCTCGTTCGAGCGCATCGCCGACCGCTGGTTCGCGGCGCCGAACATCTACTTCCTCTGGCTCCTGCCGGCGGCCACGGCCGTGCTCGGCCTGCTCGCCTGGCGCGGCATGCGCCAGGGGCGCACGGCGCTGCCGTTCTTCAGCACGATCGGCATCTTCCTCCTGTGCTACGCCGGGCTCGCCATCTCCAATTTCCCCTATCTCGTGCCGCCGACCCTGACGGTGTGGGACACCGCGGCGGTGCCGGCGGCGCAGATCTTCCTCCTCATCGGGACCCTGCCGCTCCTGCCCATGATCCTCGGCTACACGGTCTTCGTGTACTGGACCTTCCGCGGCAAGCTGAAGGAGGGCGAGGGCTACCACTAGCGCGGCGTTTACCGCTGCCACGGCATGGCGCAGCCGGTCGTTGGCCGGCGCGGCGGGGCGGGCTATGCTGGTCGGCCTGCCGCTGCAGGCAAGTGAGGCGTCGACGGAAGGCAAGACATGCGCTGGGGTGATTTCCGCCGGTCCGAGAATGTCGAGGACCGGCGTGGCGGCGGTGGAGGCTTCCACATCCCCGGCGGGGGACGCGGCGGCGGCATCGGCATTGGCACCATCCTCGTGCTCGGCCTCATCGGCTGGGCGCTCGGCATCGATCCGCGCATCCTCATCGGTGGGGCCGAGATGCTGTCGGGCGGCTCCTCCTACGAGCAGTCGCAGCCGGGCACGCGCGGCGCGCCGCAGGACGAGGCCGGCCAGTTCGCCGCCGCCATCCTCGGCAATACGGAGGACGTCTGGACGACCGTCCTGCCGCAGCAGGTGAACGTCGCCTACAAGAACCCGCGCATGGTGCTCTTCTCCGGCGCCACCCGGTCGAACTGCGGCTTCGCGCAGGCGGCCATGGGGCCGTTCTATTGTCCCGTCGACCAGACGGTCTACATCGACCTCAGCTTCTTCGACGACATGCGCCGGCGCTTCCGCGCGGGCGGCGATTTCGCCTATGCCTATGTCATCGCCCACGAGGTCGGACACCATGTGGAGAACCTGCTCGGCATCCTGCCCAAGGTGCAGCAGGCGCAGCGCCAGGCCTCGCAGCGGCAGGCGAACGAATTGTCCGTGCGCGTCGAATTGATGGCCGACTGCCTCGCCGGCGTGTGGGCCAATCACAGCGAGCAGCGCTGGAAGGCGCTGGAGCCTGGCGACGTGGAGGAGGCGATGAACGCGGCCGAGGCCATCGGCGACGACCGCCTGCAGAGGGCCGGCCAGGGCTATGCCGTCCCCGAGACCTTCACCCATGGCTCGTCCGAGCAGCGCGTGCGCTGGTTCATGACCGGGCTCAAGGAAGGCCGCGTGCAGGCGTGCGATACCTTCGGCGCAAGCAGGCCCTGACGGTCCGGCACCACCTCATCAGGCAGACTCATGTCCCGTATCGACGAAACGCGCCCTTTCATTCCGCTCTCCATCGCCGTGCTGACCGTATCCGACACGCGCAGCCTCGCCGACGACAGATCCGGCGATACGCTGGTTCAGCGTCTCGAAGCGGCCGGCCATCGCCTTGCCGCCCGCGCCATCGTGCCGGACGAGATCGACGAGATCCGCGCCACCGTGAAGGGCTGGATCGCCGATCCCGGCATCGATGCCGTCATCACCACGGGCGGCACGGGCTTCACCGGCCGGGACGTGACGCCCGAGGCCATCGAGCCGCTGTTCGAGAAGCGCATGGACGGCTTCTCGGCCGTCTTCCACCGCATCTCCTACGACAAGATCGGCACCTCGACCCTGCAGTCACGGGCGACCGCGGGCGTCGCGGGCGCAACCTACATCTTCGTGCTGCCGGGCTCCCCCGGCGCCTGCAAGGACGCCTGGGACGGCATCCTCGCCGCGCAGCTCGATTATCGCCAACGGCCGTGCAATTTCGTCGAGATCATGCCGCGGCTCGACGAGCACCTGAGGCGTGGAACCGGCAACTGAAAGGACGGGGATCACGCCCCGGTCTCAACCGGCCGCCTCGAAGGCGACCGGCAGCGCCGGCAGCATCATCGGCCGGCGATGGCCGGCGACGACATGAGCCTTCGACAGCAGCATGCGGGGGCCGAGCGGCGCGCGGCCGAACAGCCCCTGGGCCACGTGCCGCAAGCGGCCGA
The DNA here is from genome assembly GCF_001418005.1 of Chelatococcus sambhunathii. Lineage (GTDB taxonomy): Bacteria > Pseudomonadota > Alphaproteobacteria > Rhizobiales > Beijerinckiaceae > Chelatococcus_A > Chelatococcus_A sambhunathii. The sequence continues at coordinate 274,178 of NZ_LIOL01000004.1, forward strand.
GCGGCACGATGCATGAGCCGCCGAGCCACAAGCCCGTCGTCTGGCCGCCTTCGCGGCGCAGGAAGCGCTCCATCACGGCGATCCAGTTCGCCGTCGGCACGTCGCCGGCCTTGAGCAGCATCAGCCAGGGGCCACGTGCTTCGTGCACGCCCGCGCGCCAGCCGGCTTCGCCATCCCCGGCCCGCACGAGCGAAGCGCCCACCGCCTCCGCGACGCGGGCGGCATTCCGGTCCTCGCCGCAATCGATGATGATGGCCTCGCGCACGACCGCCGCCGCGACGCCGGGCACGAGAGCTGCCAGCGTCGCGCCGAGCCCTTCCGTATCGCCATTGGCCATGATCAGGACGGAAATCATGCCGGAAGCCTAGCGCAGGCACCTCGCCATGACGCTGCGGCACGCTGTCTTAGCGGCAGGACCACGGACGGCCCGAATCCTCGGTGGCAGGCGCGAGCCCTCCGGCGCCAGCCGCGCCCAACATCCCGATGCATGCGGCTTGCCCGCCGGGCGAGCGGCCGATACGCTCGCATCGTGCTGTGTGACTGGCGGGATGAGATGGGTAACCATCGGGGAGCGCAGCACTGTTCCGCCGTCCGCCTGGGCCAACTCCAAGATCGCGAGTGGAGGCCCCATGGACGCCGTACTCCTGTTTCTTCTGACATCGCTCGCGCTCGTCGGGAGCCCCGGACCCAACACGCTCAGCCTGGCGGCGCTCGGGGCTGCCTTCGGCATGCGTCGCGTGGTGCCGTACATGCTCGGGCTCGATCTCGGAATGGTCGCCGTCGTGGCTTTGGTCGGCTCGGGCCTCTGGGCGGCGGTGCTTTCCTCTCCCCGGATCGCGCCGGTCGTGACCTTTGCCGCGAGCGCCTATCTCATCTTCCTGGCCTACCGGATCGCCACGGCGCCGCCGCTGAGGACGGCCGCCGCAGGATCGGCCGCGCGTCCCCCTCGCTGGCATGCGGGCGCGACCCTGTCTCTGGCCAACCCGAAGGCCTATGTCGCCGTGGCGGCTGCATTCTCGCGATATTCCGTCTGGCCCGACAGCACCATCGGCGATCAGTTGCTGAAGGGAACGCTGCTGCTCGCGACAGTCGTTCTCGTCAACATCCTTTGGCTTGCTGCCGGCTCGCTGCTCGCGCGCCCCATGGACAACCCCCGGGCGAGGCGTGTCTTGAACATGTCCTTCGCGGGCTTGCTGATCCTTTCCGTAGCCGTGCCGTGGGTGCTGTCACCACCCGGCAAGCCTTGAATTGAGATTTTCGGCACGCCCGTTTGACGATGGCCGCTCCCGTCACTCCTCTTGATGCTCCGCTGCACGACGAAAGGAGAACGCGAATGCCGCAGGAGATCAGACCACAGCCAGGCGTCTTCCCCGGTTCGCATATGCCGGTCAGCAGCCTCAACGCCCGCCTCGATGCGTGGCAACAGGGGATCACCTTGCCGATGCCAGCGCCACCGCAACCCGCGCGGGACCAACCGCCGGCGGCGCCCGGCACCGCGGCCGACGCTGCGGAAGCGCCGCAGAACCAGGACTAGACGATCGAACGTCGGCTTCTGTTTCGGCACGCGGCTTGTGCCGTTGCTAACCTTGCGCCTCGACCACAGCCACCACTGGACACGGGAACAATTTTGTTCTCTATATGTTCTCAATCGATGATCGCTGCTGGAATCGGAGGCGCCCATGCGGGCCCGAGCCGTCTCTCATTCACCCGCCCCTGCCACCCCGCCGCGCACCGGCCGGGGGCGCGATCTGCTGAAGGAGGTGCCGCAGGTCGGCCCGGCGGATCCGCTCGCCCTTGTCGGCCATCGCATCGACCCGGAGCGGCGGCGCGGACGCGGGGCCGTCGGCAACCCCGTGGCGCGCTACGAGCCGACTCACCGGGAGGATGTCGACGACGGCTGGGAGGGCCTTGCCGAGCTGCCGCCGTTCAAGACGGAGGTGCAGACGGAGAAGGCGCGCACCATCATCACGCGCAACGATTCGCCCGACATCTCCTTCGACCGCTCGGTGAACCCCTATCGCGGCTGCGAGCACGGCTGCGTCTACTGCTTCGCCCGGCCGACCCACGCCTATATGGGCCTGTCGCCGGGGCTCGACTTCGAATCGAAGCTCTTCGCCAAGCCGGATGCGCCGGCGTTGCTCGAGAAGGAACTATCCGCCTCCAGCTACGTGCCACGCACGCTCGCCATCGGCACCAATACCGATCCCTACCAGCCCATCGAGCGCAAGTTCCGCCTCATGCGCGGCATCCTGGAGGTGCTGGGCAGGACCGGCCATCCGGTCGGCATCGTGACCAAATCGGCCCTGGTGACGCGCGACATCGACCTCCTCGCGCCTATGGCGGCGCGGGGCCTCGCCAAGGTGGCGATCTCCGTCACCACGCTCGACGCCAAGCTCGCCCGCACGATGGAGCCGCGGGCGGCGACGCCGCAGCGCCGGCTCGACACCATCCGCCGGCTCAGCGAGGCTGGCATCCCCGTCACCGTGCTCGTTGCTCCCATCGTGCCGGCCGTCAACGATGCGGAGATCGAGAACATCCTCGCCGCGACGCATGCCGCAGGCGCGCGCGAGGCGGGCTACGTCATGCTGCGCCTGCCGCTCGAGGTGCGCGACATCGTGCGCGACTGGCTGATGAGCAACTATCCCGACAAGGCCCGGCACGTGCTGTCGCTCATCCGCTCGACGCGCGGCGGCAAGGACTACGATTCCAGCTGGGGCCAGCGCATGGTGGGCTCCGGTCCCTATGCCTGGATGATCGGCCGGCGTTTCGAGATGGCCGCCGAGCGCCTCGGCTTCAACAAGCGCCGCACGCGGCTCAGGACGGACCTCTTCTCACCGCCCCGTCGCGGCGCCGAGCAGCTCAGCCTCTTCTGAAAGGATAGCCCGATGACCGCGACCGTTCCTGCGCGCGTCAACCTCATCACGCTCGGCGTCACGGACCGCGCTGCCAGCCAGCGCTTCTACGAGAAGCTCGGCTGGCGGCCGAAGGCGCGGGCCCACGAGGCGTCGATCACCTTTCTCGCCCTCGACAATGTTGCGCTCGCCCTGTGGGACCGGGACAAGCTCGCCGAGGACGCGAAGCTCCCGCTGACGCCACCGGGCTTCGGCGGCTTCACTCTCGCCATCAACCTGCCGGACGAGAAGGCGGTGGACGCGGCGCTCGACGCCGCGGTCGCCGCCGGCGGGCGCCTGCTGAAGCCAGGCACCAAGGCGGACTGGGGCGGCTATTCGGGCTATTTCGCCGATCCCGACGGCCATCCGTGGGAGGTGGCCTTCAATCCCTTCATGCCGCTCGACGCGCGCGGGCTGATGGTGCTGCCGGACTGACGGCGGCTTTCGCAGCCCCCGCAGGCGAGCCTTCTCGAATCGAGCCTTGAGCCTGCGCGCCTGCGCGCCATGATGGCCGCATGAAGCGCATCGACGATACTGATTCGCCGGCAGGTTCCGACCTCGCGTCGGCATCCTTCCTGCGCGAGGGAGACTGCCGCCGGCGCGGCCTCTGGCCCGTTGCCGGCGTGGACGAGGTAGGCCGCGGCCCCCTTGCCGGCCCGGTCGTTGCGGCGGCTGTCGTGCTCGATCCCGACCGCATCCCCGAGGGGCTGACGGATTCGAAGAGGCTCACGCCCGCTCGGCGCGAGGTACTCTATGCCTTCATCCTTGACAGCGCGGCCGTGTCGGTAGCGAGCGTGCCGGCCCGCATCATCGACAGCATCAACATCCGCCAGGCGACGCTGGCTGCCATGACGCGGGCCCTGCGCGGCCTGCCGGTGCGGCCGGTGCATGCCTTCATCGACGGCAACGACTGCCCGCCCGATGCCCCCTGTACGACGGAGGCGGTCATCAAGGGCGACCTCACCGTCGCCTCGATTGCGGCGGCGTCGATCGTTGCCAAGGTCACGCGCGACCGGCTGATGGCGCGGTTGTGCCGACAGTTCCCGGCCTATGGCTTTTCGTCCCACGCCGGCTACGGCACACCGGGGCATCTCGAGGCCATTGCCGCGCACGGGCCGTCGCCCTTCCACCGCATGAGCTTTGCGCCGATGCGGTTGGAATAAGCCGGGCGCCTCACAAGGAACCGCCCGGCCTCGCGTCAGAGCTGCGCGAGGAGGTGCGCCGCGCCGGAGACGTCCGCCTTGCCCGGCGCGTCCTCGACGTTGAGCTGCGTGACGACGCCGTCCTCGACGACCATCGAATAGCGCTGCGAGCGCGTCCCGAGGCCGAAACCCGAACCGTCGAAGGCGAGCCCGACCGCCTTGGCGAAATCGCCGTTGCCGTCGGCCAGAAACTCGATGACGCCTTCGGCGCCTGACGACTTGCTCCACGCATCCATGACGAAGACGTCATTGGCAGCCGTCACCGCGATGGCATCGATGCCGCGGGCCTTGATCTCGTCGGCCTTGGCGAGGAAGCCCGGCAGATGGTTCTTGTGGCACGTGGGCGTGAAGGCGCCGGGCACGGCGAAAAGAACGACCTTGCGGCCCTTGAAGATGTCGTCCGTGGTGCGCGCGGCCGGCCCGTCGGGCGTCATGACGCGAAAGGTTACGGACGGCAGGCGATCACCAACTGCAATGGCCATGACAACGCTCCTTCCAGGGAAAGTCAGCCGAGAGGCTGCCCCCTGAGTTAGCGTGCCTTGGCCACCGCGTCGAGCCTCGCAGCAACGGATATCGCGCCGGCCTTGCCGACGACCGTGAGCTTCGCGGCCGTTGGGCCCGCGGCCGCCTTCGGCCGGTCGGCGACCGGGACGCGGGCAAGAGTGCGGCCGTCGTCCTGGCGCGTCAGCTCGGCCTTGTCGAAGTACCAGCCGCTCTCGCCCTCGACGAAGACGTCCTCCAGCCCGCCGCCCGCGATGCGGGCGACGACGGCGATGTCGTCCCCCTTGCGCTCGATGGCCGCAGTCTCGACCGCAAGGCCGGCGGCCTCCTCGCCCACTGCGACCTCCCGCGGGACGCGGGCGACGAACGGAGCAAGCGCCGCCGCGTCCTCAGCCGATTCGGTGAGTTCCCGCGCCACGTGGCCGCCCGTCGGGATGCAGAGTTTTTCGCACACCGCGTAATCGAGCTTGAGATCGAGCACGACGGGCGCGCCGGCATCCTGCGCCACGACGCGCAGCGGCAGCACGACATCGTCCTTGTAGCCGATCGACCAGCCGACGCCGTCGAAGAAGCGGCGGGGTGCCGGCCATTCCACCTCGACGCGGGCGACATTGCGCGAGCCCGACCAGTCGAAAACCGGCGGCACGCCGGAATCGCCTGGATCGCGCCAGTAGGTCTTGAAGCCCGGTTCGAGGGCGATGCTCAGGCCGGCCCGCCAGGCTCCGTCCGGCATGCGCCCGGCGGAGAGGAGCGCAATGGAGGAACGCTCGCCCTTCGCATTCGCCGAAGGCGCGGGTTCCGCGACGGCAGGGCCCGCCAGGCCTGCCGTGACGAACAACGCGGCGGACAGTGCCAGCGCGCCGCAGATGATCGCGGCCCGGCCGGCCGTCCCGTCCTTGAAGCATCCGATCGACATGGCGCCGGAATACCCTCCTGCCGCGCTCCTGGCGAGCCACGAAGCCGTGAAGCGCAACAAGGAGGCAGCAAAAAGCATTGAAAAGCTATGGGCTCGCCGTAGCATGTTGTTGAGAGAAGGAGAGCTGATGTCGCTCGAGCGAAAGTCGGCCGAGACCGGCAAGGATTATCTGGACGGCCAGTTGCTGCTCGCCATGCCGGGCATGCGGGACGAGCGGTTTGCGCGTTCGGTGATCTATGTGTGCGCCCATTCGGAAGAAGGCGCGATGGGCATCGTCGTCAACAAGCGCGCGACGGAGCTCAATTTTCCCGATCTCCTCGTCCAGCTCGACATCATCAATGCCGAGGAAGCGATCCGCCTGCCGCAGCGCGACCGGGTGCTCGTGCTGCGCGGCGGGCCGGTTGAGACGGGACGCGGCTTCGTGTTGCACTCGCCCGACTTCTTCATCGACAATTCGACCCTGCCCATCGACGACGAGATCTGCCTGACGGCGACGATCGACATCCTGCGTGCCATCGCCCGCGGCCAGGGCCCGCACAGCGCCCTTCTGGCGCTCGGCTATGCCGGCTGGGGCGCCGGGCAGCTCGAAAGCGAGATCCAGGCCAACGGCTGGCTGAACTGCCCGGCCGATCCGGAACTGATCTTCAACGTGCCGCTGGAAGCCAAATACGACCGCGCCCTACGCATGCTCGGCATCGATCCGGGGATGCTCTCCGGCGAGGCCGGGCACGCCTAGGGCGTCCTCCGGACCGGCTGGTCAGGCCGGCTTGCCTCGCTCCCGCTCAGACGCCGGAACGCGTGCTCCAATCGTCCTGGCCGGGCTTGGCCATCCACGCCTTTCACATTGCAATGCCGCAACGCGTGGATGCCCGCGACAAGCGCGGGCATGAAGGGGAGCGTTGCGCACCGGGCCTTGCGCTGCAAACCGCGCAGACCTTGGCGGTCGAGCCCTACCTCAAGCGGACGGGCGATCCCGAAGCGTCTTCGTCAGCCCTGAACGTTACGCCGCCTCGTGCGCCGCGCCGACAAGCTTGCGCGCCTCGAGCGCGCTCATCGGCTCGCCGAAGGCATAGCCCTGGGCGTATTCGCAGCCGAGCTGCAGCAGCGCCACGGCATCCGATTCGTCCTCCACCCCCTCGGCGACGACGTCCATGCCGAGGTCGTGCGCCAGGGTGACGATGGAGCGCAGGATGACCGGACGCCCGCCGTTCGCCATCTGCCGCACGAAGGACTGGTCGATCTTGATGGTGTCGAAGGGGAAGCGCTGCAGGTAGGACAGCGCGGAATAGCCGGTGCCGAAATCGTCGAGCGACAGGCCCGCCCCGAGGTCGCGGATGCGGGCCAGCATCTGCGCCGCATATTCCGGGTTCTCCATCACGAGGCTCTCCGTCAGCTCCAGCTTGAGCGAGCCCTGATGGACGGCGAAGCGGGCGAGGACGGTCTTGACGTCGTGCAGCAGGTCGTGCCGCAGGAGCTGGCGGCTCGAGACGTTGACGCTGGCGAAGATCGGCGGCTCGACATCGAGCGCCCGCTGCCATGCGGCGAGCTCACGCGCCGTGCGCTCCAGCGCGAAGAGACCGAGATCGACGATGAGCCCCGTCTCTTCGGCGATGGGAATGAAATCGTGTGGCCCGAGACGACCGTGGCGCGGATGGTCCCAGCGCAAGAGGGCCTCGAAGCCGGCCACCGTCCGATCGTCCAGCCGCACGATGGGCTGGAAGAAGACCTTCATCTCGCCGCGGTCGAGCGCCCGGCGCAGGTCGCTCTCGATGGTGAGCTTGTCGGAACGCTCGGCGCGCATCGTCGGTCGGAACACCTCGATGCGATCCCCGCCCTGCTTCTTGGCGTGGATCATGGCGATCTCGGCATTCTTCAGCATCTCCTCGCCGCGCGCCTCGGCCTGCGGATCGTGCAGGGCGATGCCGATGGAGGCGGTGAGGAAGATCTCGCGCTCGGCGAAGGTCACGGGCGTCGTGACCGCCCGGCGGATCATGCCGGCAAACGAGATGATGCGATCGGGCTCGCGCTCGGAGACGAGGATGATGGCGAGCTCGTCGCCGGAGATGCGGGCGAGCGTGTCCTGCGGGCGCAGGAGGCGCCCGAGCCGCCGCGAGATGGTGAGCAGGATGGAATCGCCGGCCGAGAGGCCGACCGATTCGTTGACCTGCTTGAAGCGGTCGAGATCGACCACGATCACCGTCGGGCGGATGCCGTCGTCGCCCTGGGCGTAGACGAGCGCCGCCTCGAGCCGGTCGTAGAACAATTCGCGGTTGGGCAGGCCGGTGAGGTTGTCGTGCACCGCATCGTGCAGCAGCCGCTCCTCGGCCGTGCGCGCGTCCGTCACGTCCGCCAGGGTGCCGACGACGCGGATGACCTCGCCGTCGGAGCCGACGACGGGACGCGCCTTGAGGTTGAACCAGTGGTACTGGCCGCTCGCCGAACGCAGGCGGAAGTCCTGCACCACCCGGCCGCGCCGCTGCTCCAGCACGGCATCGAGGGTGGCGCGATAGCGGTCGCGGTCGAAGGCGTGCATCACGTCGAGCCAGGCCGAGGCCGGCCCCTCGAGGGAGCCGCGCTTCAGCCCCAGCTGCAGCTCGACCTCGGGGCTGACGTAGATCTTGTCGCCCATCACGTCCCAGTCGAAGACGATGTCGCCGGCCCCGGCGAGCGCCAGCGCCTTGCGCTCGGTGTCGCTGACGAGGCCCTGCGCGATGGCGCCGCCCGAGAAGGCGTGCTGCATCACCGTGAAGCCGATGAGCATGACGATGAGCACCAGCCCGCCGATGAGCGCCGGCGGCACGAGGTCGCGCGAGATCTGGCCGAGCACGGTGAAGGCCGCCGCCGTCACCCAGACCAGCAGCAGGAGCCAGGTGGGGATGAGCATCACCGCCCGGTCGTAGCGGTGGCTGGCGAGATGGATGACGAGCGCGAAACCGATGGCCGCCACCGCCGCGATGGAAATGCGCGCAACGCCGGCCGCGACCGGCGCATCGAAGACGGCGAGCCCCACGAGCGCGGCGAGGAAGACGAGCCAGCCGGCCGTCACGTGGCTGTAGCGCACGTGCCATCGGTTGAGGTTCAGATAGGCGAAGAGGAAGACGAGCAGCGTCGCGGCGAGCACGGCCTCCGCCGCCGCGCGATAGATGCGGTCCGCCGAGGAGGTCGCCGGGAAGATCTGCTGCAGGAAGCCGAAATCGATGCACGCATAGGCGAGCACCGCCCAGGCGAGCGCCGCCGCCGCGGGAAAGATCACGGCCCCCTTCACCACGAAGACAATGGTGAGGAACAGGGCGAGTAGCCCCGCGATGCCGATGATGATGCCCTTGTAGAGCGTGAGGCCGTTGATCTTCTTCTTGTAGGCCTCCGGCTCCCACAGATAGAGCTGCGGCAGGTTCGGCGTGCGCAGTTCGGCGACGAAGGTCACCGTCGTGCCAGGGTCGAGCGTCAGCGTGAAGATGTCGGCGTCGGAGCTCTCCTCGCGCTCGGGACGGATGCCTTGGCTTGCCGTGATGGCGGTGATGCGGGAGGCGCCGAGATCGGGCCAGATGACACCGGAGCCGACGAGGCGGTAGTGAGGTGCGACGAGCAGCCGGTCGATCTGCTCGTCCGTGTCGTTGGTGAGCGCAAAGACCATCCAGTCCGGCCGCGTGCCGCCGTCGCGCGCCTTCACCGCGATGCGGCGGACGATGCCGTCCGGCCCCGGCGCGATGGGGATCTGGATAAGATCGCCTTCCGACTTGTAGAATTCGACCGCGGGCATCAGGTCGATGGCCTGGGCATCGAGCGTGACGCGCACCGACTCCACCGCCCCCGCCGGCACCGTCAGGGCGGCAAGGGCGACGAGGGCCGACAGGAGAAGCGTCAGTCTACGCAGGAAATGCAACGCAGGTATCTCGCGGATGAGCGCATCGGAAGGCCGCCCAGTCGTATCGGGCCGGCCGGACGAGGGCAAGAGGCGCGGCACGAGGCGAGACAGGCCTCGCGGGGCCGCCCTCTGCAAGGCGGCGCCCCGACGCCGCCCGCCCTCCGGCCGGCCTCTGTCGCACTCACGAGACGATATCATCACTCAACAGGGCATAGAGGAGATGGTCCTGCCACGTGCCCGCAATGCACAGGTAGCGGCGGGCGTAGCCTTCACGGCTGAATCCGACCTTTTCGAGGAGACGGATGGAGGCCGTGTTGGACGGCAGGCAGGCCGCCTCCACACGGCGCAGGGCGAGATTGCGGAAGGCGAAGCCGACGGCGGCCCGCACCGCTCGCGTCATGTGCCCCTGGCCGGCATGGCGCTCGCCGATCCAGTAGCCGAGCGTGCAGGTCTGGGCGACGCCGCGCCGCACGAAGCCGAGCGTCAGCCCCCCCAACAGAACGTCGTCGGCCTGTCGGAAGATGAGGAAGGGATAGGCCGTATCGCTGGCAATCTCCTGGGCGTAGCGACGCACCCGGCGGCGGAAGGCGCTGCGCGTCAGGTCGTCGGCCGGCCACAGCGGCTCCCATGGCTCGAGGAAGCGGCGGCTTTCCGCCCTCAGGGTGGCCCACTGGGAAAAATCGGCCATCTGCGGTGCCCTGAGGTACAGCCCGTCGCCACGTACGGCCGGCAGGGCCTCGTTGTGGGGCGTGAAGCGGAACAGCACCATAGCGTTCACTTTCCGGCGAGCATCGCCTGAACGGCGGCAGACGCCGGCAGATCCGCGACCGGCCCGAGCCCCACGACGACGGGATGGCATTCTAGCAGGCTGCGACCGGCGGCACGTATGTCATCAACCGTCAGGGCGTCGAGCCGGGCGACGACTTCCTCGCGCGGGACGATGCGCCTGAAGGCCAGCATCTGCCGTGCCAATTGATCCGCCCGGCCCATGGCCGATTCGCTCGTCGTGAGCAGCGCCACCTTCATCTGCGCCCGCGCGCGGGCAAGTTCCTCCGGCGTTGCGGCGAGCGCCGCATCGCGCAGGCAGGCGAGCGCCACCGGCACGAGCTCGGCGACATCCTCCGGCGCCGTGCCGGCCGCAAGGCCGAAGACACCCGTGTCCAGGAAGGGCCAGTGAAAGGCATCGACCGCATAGGCGAGGCCGCGCTCCTCGCGCACCTCCTGGAAGAGACGCGAGGACATGCCCCCGCCGAGCAGATTGGCGAAGACCTGCAGGGCATAATGTCCGTCGTCGCCAAGCGCCCTGCCCGGCCAGCCGAGCATGAGCTGCACCTGCTCAATGGCGCGCTCGACCCGCAAGTCGCCGGGCGTGAAGCGGGCCGGTTCCGTCACGGAGCCCAGGCCGCCGCTGATGCCGGCAAAATGCCGCTCGACACCCGCGACCAGGCGAGCATGGTCAACGCTCCCCGCCGCGGCGACGACCATGCGGGAGGCGCGATATTCCCGCGCAAGATAGCCGACGAGCCGTTCGCGGGTGAAGCCGCGCACGCTCTCGGCGGTGCCAAGGATGGGACGACCGAGCGGCTGGCCGGAGAACGCACAGCTCATGAACAGGTCGTTGACGAGATCCTCCGGCGTGTCCTCGACGGCGCTGATCTCCTGCAGGATCACCGACTTCTCGCGGGCGATCTCTTCGGGCGCAAAGCGAGAGCGGGTCAGGATGTCGGCGAGAATGTCGAGCGCAAGATCAAGGTCCTCCGGCAAGAGGCGGACAGTGTAAGAGGTGTGCTCGATGCCTGTCTCGGCATTGAAATCGCCGCCCGCCGCCTCGACAGCCTCGGCGATGGTGCGGGCCGAGCGGCTCTCGGTGCCCTTGAAGGCCATGTGCTCGATGAAATGCGAGAGGCCATGCTCCTGCGGCCGCTCGTTGCGCGCTCCCACGCCGACCCACACGCCGACCGCTACCGTGGCGACGTGCGGCATGCGCTCGCTCACCACTGTCAGGCCGCTGGCAAGCGTCGAAACCCCCAGTGTGTTCTCCCCGGCCGCTGCGGCGGCTGCCTTCATGCGGCGGCTCCCCGCGCGGCGCGGGCCCGCGCACGCACGAATGTCTCGACGGCGGCGATGTCGTTGGCGACCACGTCGAACCGCTCCGGCCGACTGTAGAGGTCGGCCAGATGGGGCGGCAGCGGCGGGCGCACGCCGCTCGCAGCCTCGACCGCATCCGGGAACTTGGCCGGGTGCGCCGTCGCCAGAACGACCATCGGCGTCCCGGCATCCTCCTTCAGCGCCCGCCGGGCCGCCACCATGCCGACGGCGGTATGCGGATCGAGGAGATAGCCGGCCTCGAGCCATGTCGTGCCGATCTCGGCCGCGACTTCGGCCTCGTCCGCCCGCCCGGCAAAGAAATCGCGGCGGATCGCGGCGAGCAGCGGCTCTTCGACGGTAAAGGCACCAGACTGGGCGAGCGCCGTCATCATGCGCCGGACAGCGGCAACATCGCGCCCCCCGGCCTCGAACAGCAGGCGCTCGAAATTCGATGACACCTGGATGTCCATCGACGGAGAGGTGGTGGCCGCCACCTCGGCGGTCTCGTAGCGGCCGGTGGCGAAGGTGCGCACGAGGATGTCGTTGACGTTGGTGGCGACACCGAGCCGACCCACCGGCAGGCCCATCCGCTTCGCCACATAGCCGGCGAGGATATCGCCGAAATTGCCCGTCGGCACGGTGAAGGAGACGGGCCGGTGCGGCGCGCCGAGCGAGACGGCGGCGGTGAAGTAATAGACCACCTGCGCCGCGATGCGGGCCCAGTTGATGGAATTGACGCCGGACAGCGCCAGTTCGTCGCGGAAACGGTGATTGTTGAACAGGCCCTTGAGGATGCCCTGACAGTCGTCGAACGTGCCCTCGAGCGCGATGGCGTGCACGTTGGGCGAGGCGACGGTGGTCATCTGGCGGCGCTGCACTTCCGACACCCGCCCGTGCGGATAGAGGATGAAGACGTCGACCTGGTCGAGCCCGGCGAAGGCCTCGATGGCCGCCGAGCCGGTGTCGCCGGAGGTCGCCCCGACGATGGTCGCCCGGGCGCCACGCTGCTTCAGCACGTGGTCCATGAGCCGCGCGAGCAGCTGCATGGCGACGTCCTTGAAGGCGAGCGTCGGCCCGTGGAACAGCTCGAGCACGAAGAGATTGTCGCCCACCTGGTTCAGCGGGCACACCGCCGGATGGCGGAAGGTGGCATAGGCCTCGGCGATCATCGCCGAAAGGGCATCGGCCGGTACGTCGCCGTCGACGAGGGCACCGACGATCTCGTTCGCCGCGGCGGCATAGGACTTGCCGGCCAGGGCGGCGATCGCCTCGCGCGTCAACTGCGGCCAGGTCTCGGGCACATAGAGCCCGCCATCCCGGGCAAGGCCCGCCAGAAGCGCTTCGTTGAAGGCAATCGCGGGCGCCTCCCCGCGGGTCGAGACGTGCAGCACCGAACCTATCTCCTCATGGGACGGCGGACAGTAAGCCCCGAAGGATGGCGAGACAAGGACGACGCTAGCGGGGCTGGAACCGGGCAGTCCTTCTCCCCTCCCCCTTGCGGGGAGGGGAATGCCGCGCACTCTCCGCACGTCCCGCCTTAGCTCTACGTCCCCTTCAGCCGCTTTGTGGCGAAAACGGCGAAGACGCCGAGAAGCCCGATGGCCAGACCGAGCCATGTCAGGGCATATTCGAGGTGGTTGTTGGGGAAGCTCACGCGCGTCAGCCCGCCGCGCGGCAGGCCGCCGGGATTGGATGCCCCGTCCGCCTCGACCATGAAGGGAGCGACGCGCGCGAGGCCGAAGGCGGCGGCGATCGCGGCCGGATCGCGCGTGAACCACTCGCCCTTGGCCGGGTCGTCGGCGGGCAGGAACCAGCCCCGCTCCTGCGGCGCGCGCATGACGCCGCTCACGACCACTTCGCCCTCGACCTGGCCGGGGGCGCGGGTCGCCGGATCGCGGTTCCCGAGGGGCACGAAGCCGCGGTTCACCACGACGATCGAGCCGTCCGGGCGGGCGAGCGGGGTGAGCACGTAGTAGCCGGCGAAAACGCGGCCGCGCTCGTCGCGCGGGGTGTTGCCGTGGACGAGCACCTCCCTGTCGTGCAGGAAGCGGCCCTCCACCGTGACGCGGCGGTATTCGTCCTCGTCCGCCCGCCAGGCCGGCCAGTCCGCCTCCGGCGGGACAGGGACCGGCGCCGCATCGATGCGGGCCTCGATGCGGGCGAGCAGCGCCTCCTTCCAGCCCATGCGCGAGAACTGCCACGCGCTCAGCGACAGGAGCACCGCGAGCACGAGGAGCGTCAGGACACCGGGAAGGATGAGGCCGCGCCAGCGTGCCGCCACGATCATTTCTCCAGCCGGCCCTCCTCGGCCTTGTGATGATACTGCAGGGCGATGAGCACGCCCTTGAGCGGGCGCAGCATGCCGAGGCAGACGACGAGCGCCAGTGGCAGCGACACGACGAGATGGATCCAGAACGGCGGCTCGTAGGCGAGTTCCAGCCACAGCGCGAAGCCGCAGACGATGAAGCCGCCGATGAGCATCACGAAGACGGCTGGCCCGTCCGCCGAATCGGCGAAGGAAAAGTCGAGCCCGCAGGCGTTGCACTTCGGCGCGACTGTGAGGAAGCCACTGAACATGCGCCCCTGCCTGCACCGGGGGCAACGACCGGCAAGGCCCGTCGGGACGGGCGACTGCGGCGCGTGGTCTTCGTGGGCCATGTCTCATCCTCCATGATCCGCGCCTTTCGGCGCGCAGACGCCCTTCTAACGTAAAAGGGGCGGCTGCGGCCGCCCCTTGGTGTCGCATCACCGGCTGCGTGCACCGCCGGCGGGTCAGTGGGCCGCAGGCGTACCCGCACCCCAGACGTAGATGGCGGCGAAGAGGAAAAGCCATACCACGTCGACGAAGTGCCAGTACCAGGCGGCGAATTCGAAGCCCAGATGCTGCTTCGGCGTGAAATGGCCGAGGTAGACGCGCAGCAGGCAGACACCAAGGAAGATGGTGCCGACGATGACGTGGAAGCCGTGGAAGCCGGTCGCCATGAAGAAGGTGGCGCCGTAGATGTTGCCCGAGAAGTCGAACGCGGCGTGCGAATACTCGTAGGCCTGCACGATCGAGAAGAGCACGCCGAGGGCCACCGTCAGCCACAGGGCCTGCTTCACGCCGGCGCGGTCGTTGTGCAGCAGTGCATGGTGCGCCCAGGTCACCGTCGTGCCCGAGGTGAGCAGGATCAGTGTATTGAGCAGCGGCAGGTGCCAGGGATCGAACGTCTCGATGCCCTGCGGCGGCCAGTGCCCGCCGGTGAACTCCGCACGCTGGAACTGGATGGCCTCGCCGGGAAACAGGCTGACGTCGAAATAGGCCCAGAACCAAGCGTAGAAGAACATCACCTCCGAGGCGATGAACAGCAGCATGCCGTAGCGGTGGTGCAGCTGCACGACGCGGGTGTGGTCGCCCCGCTCCGCCTCGCGCACCACGTCGGTCCACCAGCTGAGCATGGTGTAGAGCACGCCGATGAGGCCGGCGCCGAAGACGTAGGGCCCCGCCTTGAGGCCTGCCATCGACAGGTCCTTCATCAGCATGATGGCGCCGCAGGCCATAACGAAGGCGCTGACCGAACCGAGGAGCGGCCAGGGACTCGGATCGACGAGATGGTAGTCGTGATTCTTGGCGTGAGCTTCGGCC
The DNA here is from genome assembly GCF_001418005.1 of Chelatococcus sambhunathii. Classification (GTDB taxonomy): domain Bacteria; phylum Pseudomonadota; class Alphaproteobacteria; order Rhizobiales; family Beijerinckiaceae; genus Chelatococcus_A; species Chelatococcus_A sambhunathii. The sequence continues at coordinate 289,266 of NZ_LIOL01000004.1, forward strand.
ATTTGTGTTGTCTCCGGGTCCCTCGGTCCTTGCTCGCGTGGGCAGGTTAAGCGTTCAGAGGCTTGGCTTGTCCACCGCCTGGCTGGCCGCCGTCACCGGCGCGCCACCCTTGGCGGGAAAGACGGTGTAGGAGAGCGTGAGCGTGCGGATGTCCGCGATGTCACGCTCGTTGACGATATCGGGATCGACATAGAAGACGACGGGCGCTTCCACGGTCTCACCCGGCTGAAGCGTCTGCTCGGTGAAGCAGAAGCACTGGATCTTGTTGAAATAGGCCCCGGCCAGTTCCGGCTGGACGTTGAAGGTGGCGATGCCGGTGGTCGGACGGTCGCTCGTGTTGGTGAACTTGTACATCACCGTCTTCGTCTCGCCGAGCTTGACGGTGACCTCGCGCGCCTCGGGCGTGAAGCGCCAGGAGATGCCCGGCGCGACATTCGAATCGAAGCGCACCGTGACCTCCCGCTCGGAGCGGCGCGCCGACGGCCCGTCACTGATCTGGGGCGTGCCGCCATAGCCGGTGACGCGGCAGAAGAGATCGTAGAGCGGCACGGACGCATAGGCGAGGCCGACCATGCCGACGACGACGCCGGCGCAGATGACGGCCGTGCGGCGCACGGCCGCCTTCACCTTCGGGTCCTGTCCGTTGCTGCTCATGCCCCAGCCCTCACATCGGCCTGTTCATGACGTTCTCGCCGAGTCGCGCGATCGTCATCGCGTAGAACAGGATGACGAGCAGCCCGAGAACGACGGCGATCGCGATGTTGCGTCCGCGGCGGCGCCTCGCCTCGTCGGGCGACATCCTCGGCGGGCCCCCTTCCACGGCGCGCTCCTTGTCGTCGGTGCGGTCCTTGTCCCTCATCAGCGCCCCCACCCGGCGAAAAGGCTGCCGAAACCGAGCGCCTGCTCGGCGAGCAGCGTCGCGAACAGAAGGAAGAGGTAGAGGATGGAAAAGGCGAAGAGCTGCTGCGCCGCCTTGACGGCCGCCTCGCCCTCGCGCCGGCGCAGCACGCGCCAGGCGAGCGCCACCATGCCGAGCCCGGTGACGCCGGCGACCGTCGCATAGATCGCGCCGCCGAAGCCGAGCGCCACCGGCGCAAGGCCCGCCGGGGCGAGCAGCAGCGTGTAGAGCATGATCTGCCGGCGCGTCGCGTCGGGACCGGCGACGTTCGGCATCATGGGCACGCCGGCGCGGGCATAGTCGCCTGCCTTGACGAGGGCGAGCGCCCAGAAGTGCGGCGGCGTCCACAGGAAGATGATGGCGAACAGCACGAGCCCGTCGAGGCTGACGTGGCCGGTCACCGCCGCCTCGCCGATCATGGGCGGGAAGGCCCCGGCCGCACCGCCGATAACGATGTTCTGCGGCGTCGCCCGCTTCAGCCACATCGTGTAGACGACGGCGTAGAAGAAGATGGTGAAGGCGAGGAAGGCCGCCGCGAACCAGTTCGAGGCGAGACCGAGCACCAGCACCGAGCCGACCGACAGCGTGATGCCGAAGGCGAGCGCCTCGCCCGGCGCGATGCGGCCCGCCGGGATGGGGCGCCTGGCGGTGCGCGTCATCACCGCATCGATGTCGGCGTCCCACCACATGTTGAGGCAGCCGGAGGCGCCGGCGCCGATGGCGATGGCGAGCAGCGAGGCGAAGCCGAGCACCGGGTTGACGTGACCGGGCGCGATCACCATGCCGACGAGGGCAGTGAAGACGACGAGCGACATAACCCGCGGCTTGAGGAGCGCGATGTAGTCGCCGACGCTGCCTCCGGAGACCGACACCTGCGCCGCACCGGCCGCCTCGCGGCGGCCCGTCTCGGCCAGTCGGTCGCTGATCATCGCCATAACGCCCTACCCGTTCGGTTCGTCACTCAATGGCACTGTCGGTGCCTTCGCTTCTCGGCGAGGGGCCGCCTTTTACGGCCTCCGGCGGAGAAGCGGCGGCCGGGACCTGCCCGGCCGCACGCCTGTTTCATTGCCGGACGATCAGTGGCCGGAGCTCGTGATCTTCGGCAGCGTCTCGTACTGGTGGAACGGAGGCGGCGAGGACAGCGTCCATTCCAGCGTCGTCGCGCCCGCGCCCCACGGGTTGTCGCCGGCCTGCTGCTTACGGACGAAGGCGAGCGCCACGCCGTAGAAGAAGATCAGGAGGCCGACGGCGAAGATGTAGGAGCCGATCGAGGAGATCAGGTTCCAGTGGGCATAGGCGTCGGGATAGTCCGCATAGCGGCGCGGCATGCCCGCGAGGCCCGAGAAGTGCATCGGGAAGAACAGGAGGTTCGCGCCGATGAACGAGATCCAGAAATGCAGCTTGCCGATCCAGTCCGGGATCACGTAGCCCGACATCTTCGGGAACCAGTAGTACCAGCCCGCGAAGAGGGCGAAGACCGCGCCGAGCGACAGCACATAGTGGAAATGCGCCACCACATAGTAGGTGTCATGCAGCGCGCGGTCGACGCCGGCGTTGGCAAGAACGACACCCGTCACGCCGCCGACCGTGAACAGGAAGATGAAGCCGATCGCCCAGATCATCGGCGAGGTGAAGCGAATGGAGCCCCCCCACATCGTCGCGATCCAGGAGAAGATCTTCACGCCCGTCGGCACCGCGATGACCATCGTCGCGAAGACGAAGTAGCGCTGCGTGTCGAGCGACAGGCCAGCCGTGTACATGTGGTGCGCCCACACGATGAAGCCGACGACGCCGATCGCCACCATCGCATAGGCCATGCCGAGATATCCGAAGATCGGCTTCTTGGCGAAGGTCGACACGATATGGCTGATGATGCCGAAGGCCGGCAGGATCATGATGTACACTTCGGGGTGGCCGAAGAACCAGAACAGATGCTGGTACAGAATCGGGTCACCGCCGCCGGCCGGATCGAAGAAGGTCGTGCCGAAGTTGCGGTCCGTCAGCAGCATGGTGATGGCGCCCGCCAGCACCGGCAGGGCCAGCAGCAGCAGGAAGGCTGTCACCAGCACGCCCCAGGCGAAGAGCGGCATCTTGTGCAGCGTCATGCCCGGCGCGCGCATGTTGAGGATCGTGGTGATGAAGTTGATGGCGCCGAGAATCGAGGCAGCGCCGGCGAGGTGCAGCGACAGGATGCCGAAATCGAGCGCCGGGCCCGGATGACCCTGCACTGCGAGCGGCGGATAGACCGTCCAGCCGCCGCCGAAGCCCGTCGAGCCGGGCGCCCCCTCCATGAACAGCGATACGATCAGCAGGCAGAAGGCCGCGACCGTGAGCCAGAAGGAGATGTTGTTCATGCGCGGGAAGGCCATGTCCGGCGCGCCGATCATCAGCGGGACGAACCAGTTGCCGAACCCGCCGATGAGCGCCGGCATCACCATGAAGAACACCATGATGAGGCCGTGGCCGGTGACGAAGACGTTGAACGTCTGCGGGTTGGAGAAGAACTGCATGCCCGGCTCTTGGAGCTCGAGCCGCATACCGATGGACAGGGCTCCGCCGACCAGACCCGCAAAGAGCGAGAAGATCAGATAGAGCGTGCCGATGTCCTTGTGGTTTGTTGAATTCATCCAGCGCTGCCAGCCCCGCGGCAGGTCATGGGCATGATCGTGGGCGTGGTCGTGCGCTTGATGGGATGTTGCCGGCGAAGCCATTTGCTCAGCTCCTCGTCAGGCCATTGCTTCTTGTTGTCGGCCGGAATGGGCCGGGACGGTTCGACGGATCACTCGGCCGCGAGAGCGCGGCTCGCCACCGTCACAGGGCGGGCATCGGTTGCGGCGAACCTCTGCCGGGCCTCCACGAGCCAGGCGGCATACTGCTCATCGCTCACCACGCGGATGGCGATGGGCATGAAGGCGTGGTTCTGCCCGCACAGCTCGGAGCACTGGCCGTAGTACATGCCCTCCTGCTCGGCGCGGAACCAGGTCTCGTTGAGGCGGCCCGGCACGGCGTCGACCTTGATGCCGAAGGACGGCATGGCAAAGGCATGGATGACGTCTGCCGAAGTGACCTGCACCAGCACGTTCTTGTTCACCGGCACGACCACCTCGTTATCGGTGGCGAGCAGCCGCGGCTGGCCCGGCTTCAACTGGTCTTCCGGCACCATGTTGGCGTCGAAGGTGAAGCTCTCGCCCTCGTTGCCGGGATATTCATAGGACCAGTACCAGGCGTGGCCCGTCGCCTTGATGACGACATCGGCCTGCGGCGGCACGAGCTGAAGCTTGAGCAGCCGGAAGGACGGCACGGCGATGACGATGAGGATGAGGACCGGCACCACGGTCCAGACCACCTCGATCAGCGTGTTGTGCGTCGTCTTGGAGGGGGTCGGGTTCGCCTTCTCGTTGAAGCGCACCATCACGTAGATGAGCAGCGCCAGGACGAAGAGCACGACCGCGCCGATGAGCCACAGGAGACCGTTGTGGAACCAGTCGATGTAGCGGGCGACCTCGGTCACCGGCGTCTGGAAGGTCATCTGCCAGGGCGAGGGCTGGCCCGTGCCCGCAAGCGCCGGCTGCGCCAGCGCGGCGGAGGCGAGCGTCAGCGCAAACATGGGCCGAAAACGAAGAAAATCGATCCGCATCGGTCGTCCGGAGCTCCCGTGATCGGCGGGGCGCGGTTCCCGGTCTCTCGCCTCGACGAACCGTCCGCCATCGTTCCGTAGGTACGCAAAACGACAGGCGGCGCTTGGCGCACCCCCTGTCTTTGATCCAGAGCAAAGACCACAACCCGGCGTGCGGCGCAACGGTGTCGTTAAAATCATTCCATGCGGCATAAACGCGCGAGCCACGTTCTCCCCGCATTTTCGCGCCGCTTTCGCCAAAGTGCCCCCGCGCGCCGTCTGTGCAGGTCAGCCGTTCTTGACAGCTGCGGGCAAGGCGTGTTCGGAACATCCTCCAGCGATTATCGCAGGCGCGGCCGCTGGCTGCGCGAATCGTTCGCATGCGGCCGCAATATCCGGCCCGAACCGTTTCGAGAGAAAGCCACGCGAATGTTGCGCCGTTCACCCGCCCCGCGTTTCCTGCCCCGCGCCGCAGCCATGGCCGTCGTGCTCGCGGGCACCCTTCTGGGCGGGCTGGCAGCCCTTGCCCAGGGCGCCGTCAAGGATACGACCGGCCACTGGCAGACGCGCTGCGAGACGCCGCCCGGCGCGCAAAAGGAACAATGTGCCATCGTGCAGAGCGTCGCGGCCGAGGATCGGCCCAACGTGACGCTGGTGGTCATCGTCCTCAAGACAGCCGATGGCCAGAGCCGGCTGCTGCGGGTGGTGGCGCCGCTGGGCGTGCTGCTGCCGGCAGGCCTCGGCCTCAAGATCGACGAGACAGATATCGGCCGGGCCGGGTTCGTGCGCTGCCTCAACACGGGCTGTATCGCCGAGGTGGTGATGGACGACAACCTGCTCGGCCAGTTGCGCGGCGGCAAGACGGCGACCTTCGTCGTCTTCCAGACGCCGGAGGAGGGCATCGGCATCCCGGTGTCGCTCGAAGGCTTCGGCGCCGGCTTCGACAAGCTGCCCTGAACGGGAGCAGCAGCACGGACACATGAATCAAAGACGGGTGGAAGCGATGCGCTCTTCGGTTTTGCTGGTCTCCCTCGCGGGTCTGCTTGCGGCATGCAGTTCAACCTCCGGAGACGGCGGCGCGGCCCAGGGCGGCGGCTCCTCGCTCGGCAATCTCCTGCGCTATGGCAGCACCACCTTGCCAGAGCGGCGCGAAGCCCCGCCGGACGAGGTGATCTGCCCCTATGTCTTCGTGTCGGACGGCGGCGCGGCCGTGCGCGCGGGCGGTGAGAGCAATGCAGGCTTGCGCTACCAGCTCACCATTTCCGAGACCGCGCGCGAGTGCACGGCCTTGCCGGGCGGCGGCATGACCATCAAGGTCGGCGTGCAGGGCCTTGCCCTCCTCGGCCCGGCCGGCGCGCCGGGCACCTTCTCATCCCCCTTCCATGTGACGATTCGCGAAGGCAACCGCGTCTATGCCTCGCGCACGCGCACTGTGTCCGCCACCGTGACGCGCGGCGAGACGCAGGGCGAGTTCCTGTTCGTGGAGGAAGGCTTCACCCTGCCACCCGACGCCACGGGCGACAATGTCATCATCGAGGTCGGCTTCGGCCGCGGCCCGGCCCAGGCGGCCCCGACGCGCGGCGCGCGCCGGCGCTGATCGCCGGAGGCGGAGCACGCCCTGTCGCGGGGCCGCACGGCGCCCGTTGACAGGACGGGCGTCCCGCTTCATGACTGGCAGGTCAACGTCGATGATCCCCGCGGGAGAGTTCGCCGCGTGCTTGGCACGTGCGCGACGCCGAAGGCGCAACCGCCCCGGACACGCTCAGGCCCAAGGACCGCGCGGGAGCTGACACTCTGGAGAGCGGGCCTGCCCAGCGGCAGGCCCCACCGAAGGGGGTAACCCGGCCTTGCCGGGGAAATCTCTCAGGTTCCCGGACAGAGGGGGCGCGAGCGGGCATTTGCCCGATCGCGAACCCTGTCGCGCGAGGAACCGTCGATGGCGTCTTCATCCCCGGGCTCAGGCCCGCTCCGGCATACGCCGCTGCACAGCCGGCACGTGGAACTCGGCGCCCGCATGGTGCCCTTCGCCGGCTATGACATGCCGGTGCAATATGCCAAGGGCATCATCGCCGAGCATCAGCACACGCGCAAAGCTGCCGGGCTGTTCGACGTGTCGCACATGGGCCAGATCGCCCTCGCGGGGCCTGACCATGAAAGCGTCGCGCGCGCCCTCGAGGCCCTCGTGCCGGCCGACATCCTCGGCCTGGCGCCCGGCCAGCAGCGCTACACCCAGCTTCTCAACGACCAGGGCGGCATCATCGACGATCTGATGGTGACGCGGCCGGCCGACGGCGATGGCCGCCTGCTCCTCGTCGTTAACGCCGCCTGCAAGGATGCCGACATCCGCCACATCCGGCACCACCTGCCCGATGGGATACGGCTCGAGGTCTTCGATGACCGTGCCCTGCTCGCCCTGCAGGGCCCGGAGGCCGAGGCCGTGCTTGCCCGCCATGCGCCGGAGGCAGAGAGCCTCGCCTTCATGAGCGCCGCCGCGATGAAGGTGGCGGGCATCGCCTGCCATGTGTCGCGCTCCGGCTATACGGGCGAGGACGGCTACGAGATCTCGGTGCCGGCCGACCGAGCCGGCGCGCTGTGGGACCTGCTCGTCGCCGAGCCCGAGGTCGCGCCCGTCGGGCTCGGCGCGCGCGATTCGCTGCGCCTCGAGGCAGGGCTGTGCCTCTATGGCCATGACATCAACGAGGAGACGTCGCCGGTCGAAGCGGCGCTCGCCTGGTCGATCCAGCGGCGCCGGCGGCAGGAGGGTGGCTTCCCCGGTTCGCACCGCATCATGGAGGAATTGGCGCACGGGCCGCTGCGCAAGCGCGTCGGCCTCCTGCCCGAGGGCCGCATGCCGGCCCGCGAGGGCACCGAGATCAAGGACGCGGCGGGTGAACTCGTCGGCGAGGTGACGTCCGGTGGCTTCGGGCCCACACTCGGCGCCCCCGTCGCCATGGGCTATGTGGCGAGCGACTTCGCGCGCGACGGCACGGCGCTCACCCTCCTCGTCCGCGGCAAGGAGATTCCGGCACGGGTCGTGCCGATGCCCTTCGTGGCGCACCGCTACAAGCGCTGACTTGAGACGTGGCTCGCAGGGGCCGCACCGGCTTTCAGGGAAACGAGACATGACCACCTACTACACCAAGGACCACGAATATATCCGCGTCGAGGGCGACACCGGCACGGTGGGCATTTCCGACTATGCCCAGAGCCAGCTGGGCGATGTGGTCTTCGTCGAGCTGCCCAGTGTCGGCAAGGCGCTGACGAAGGGGGCCGAGGCAGCCGTCGTCGAGAGCGTCAAGGCGGCGAGCGAGGTCTATGCGCCGGTCTCCGGCGAGGTCGTTGCCGTCAACGGCGCCATCGAGGAAACGCCCGCCACCGTCAATGAGGACCCGCTCGGCAACGGCTGGTTCGTCAAGATCAAGCTGAGCGATGCCGGCGAGCTCGACGGGCTGATGACCGAACAGCAGTACGACGACTATCTGAAGTCGATTTCCTGACCCGAAACGGGCGATTGGGACGAAGCCGCATGCGCTATCTACCGCTAACCGACGCCGACCGCCGCGAAATGCTCGCGCGCATCGGCGTCGCCACCGTCGATGAGCTCTTCACCGACATTCCCGAGCGCATGCGCATGGCGGCCCCGGCCGACCTGCCGCGCGCCAAGGGCGAGATGGAGGTGGAGCGCCACCTCGGCGCCATGGCGGCACGCAACGTGTCGGCCTCGTCCGTGCCCTTCTTCATCGGGGCCGGCGCCTACAAGCACCATGTGCCGGCAACGGTGGACCATCTCATCCAGCGCTCGGAATTCCTGACGAGCTACACGCCCTACCAACCGGAGATCGCGCAGGGCACGCTGCAGTATCTCTTCGAGTTCCAGACGCAGGTCGCCATGCTGACCGGCATGGAGGTGGCCAATGCCTCCATGTACGACGGCTCGACCGCCGCGGCAGAAGCCGTGCTGATGGCCCACCGCGTGACGCGGCGGCGCAAGGCCGTGCTCTCCGGCGGCATTCACCCGCATTATGCCGAGGTGATGACGACGCTGTCCGACCTCGCCGGTGACGAGGTGGTGCGCCTCCCGCCGGACGTCACCGCCACCGAGGACCTTCTCGCCGCCATCGACGACAGCGTCTCCTGCGTCGTCGTGCAGACGCCGGACGTCTTCGGCAACCTGCGCGACCTCAGGGCCGTCGCCGACAAGGCGCATGCCCACGGCGCGCTCCTCGTCGCCGTCTTCACCGAGGCCGTGTCGCTCGGGCTCGTCGAGGCGCCCGGCGCCATGGGCGCCGACATCGTCGCCGGCGAGGGCCAGTCGATCGGCAACGCCCTGTCCTTCGGCGGGCCCTACGTCGGCCTCTTCGCCACGCGGCAGAAGTTCGTGCGCCAGATGCCGGGCCGCCTCGCCGGCGAGACGGTGGACGCGGACGGGCGGCGCGGCTTCGTGCTGACGCTCTCGACGCGCGAGCAGCACATCCGCCGCGACAAGGCGACGTCGAACATCTGCACCAACTCGGGTCTGTGCTGCCTCGCCTTCACCATCCACATGTCGCTGCTCGGCGAATCCGGGCTGACGCGCCTGGCCCGCGTCAACCACGCCAATGCGGTGAAGCTCGCCGAGGCGCTCGCCGCCGTGCCGGGCGTGAAGGTGCTCAACGAGACCTTCTTCAACGAGTTCACGCTGCGGCTGCCCAAGCCAGCCGCCGCCGTGGTCGAGGCGATGGCCGACCACCACGTGCTCGCCGGCGTGCCGGTGCCGCGCCTCCTGCCAGGTGCCGGCCTCGACGACCTCCTCCTCGTCGCCTCCACCGAAGTGAACACCGACGCCGACCGGGCCGCCTTCGTCGCCGCCCTTACGGAGGTGCTGTGATGCTGAATCGCCAGGGACGTCCCACCACGCCGGGCGCGGCTGTTGAGAGTGCCCACCCGACCTTCACCGGCAACCGCGCCCTCCAGCAGGAGGAGCCGCTGATCTTCGAGTTCGGCCGCACGGATGTGATCGGGGTCGATCTCGACGAGCCGGCGCCCGTGGCTGACCGCCTCGGCGGCCTCAAGCGCAAGGACACCATCGGCCTGCCCGGCCTCTCGGAGCCGGAGGCGATGCGCCATTACGTGCGCCTGTCGCAGAAGAACTACGGTATCGACACCGGTCTCTTCCCGCTCGGCTCGTGCACCATGAAGCACAATCCGCGCCTCAACGAGCGGATGGCGCGGCTGCCGGGCTTTGCCGACATCCACCCGCTGCAGCCAGCCTCCACCGTGCAGGGGGCGCTGGCGCTCATGGATGAACTCGCCCACTGGCTGAAGGAACTGACCGGCATGCCGGCCGTGACGCTGTCGCCCAAGGCCGGCGCGCATGGCGAACTCGCCGGCATGGCGGCGATCAAGGCGGCCATCGCGGCTCGGGGCGAGACGGCCACGCGCAACGTCGTGCTGGTGCCCGATTCGGCCCACGGCACCAATCCCGCCACCGCCGCGCTCATCGGCTTCACGGTGAAGGCGGTGCCGGCGCGAGAGGATGGCACGGTCGATCCGGCCGAGGTGGCGAAGCTCGCGGGGCCCGACACCGCCGCCATCATGCTGACGAACCCGAACACCTGCGGGCTCTTCGAGCGCGATGTCGTCGAGATCGCTCGCGTCATCCACGAGGCGGGCGGCTATTTCTACTGCGACGGGGCGAACTTCAACGCCATCGTCGGCAAGGCGCGGCCCGGCGACCTCGGCGTCGATGCCATGCACATCAACCTGCACAAGACCTTCTCGACGCCGCACGGCGGCGGCGGGCCGGGCGCGGGGCCGGTGGTGCTGTCGGACCGGCTCGCTGCCTTCGCCCCCCTGCCCTATGTGAGGCTCGATGACGGGCGCTTCTCGCTCGTCGAGCACGCGGCGGTATCGGACCAGTCCCCGCTCGGGCGGCTCACGGCCTTCCACGGCCAGATGGGCATGTTCGTGCGCGCGCTCGCCTTCATGCTCTCGCACGGGGCGGACGGGCTGAAGCAGGCCTCGGAAGATGCGGTGCTCAACGCCAACTATGTGCGCGCATGCCTCGCGGACCTGATGTCGCTGCCCTTCGGCAACCGCGCCTGCATGCACGAGGTGCTGTTCGACGATGCCTGGCTCAAGGGCACGGGGGTGACGACGCTCGACTTCGCCAAGGCGATGATCGACGAGGGCTACCACCCGATGACGGTCTATTTCCCGCTCGTCGTGCACGGGGCCATGCTGATCGAGCCGACGGAGAGCGAATCGAAGGCCTCCCTCGACCTCTTCATCGCCACGCTGCGCGACCTCGCCTTCGCCGTGCGCGACGGGGACACGGCACGTTTCACCGGGGCCCCCTATCACGCCCCGCGCCGGCGCCTCGACGAGACCCGTGCGGCGCGCCAGCCGGTGCTGCGCTGGACGGCGCCCGCGCCGGTCGCGGAAGCGGCGGAGTAGGCCGTCGGCGGCCTGTCACCTCGCCCCTGAGCCGGGCGTCTTCTCCCCTCCCCCTTGCGGGGAGGGGCGAGGGGGCAGGGTCGTGACGCAGAACACGGCCTCCTGCATGCTGCGCCCCCACCCCTACCCCTCCCCGCAAGGGGGGAGTGAAATCGCGGGCTCAGTTCCCGTTCACCGTGCCGCTGACATAGCCACGCATGGGGCCGAGACCGGTCGGCACGCGCACGTCGAGCGTGGCGCGCCCGCCGGTCATGGTGCCGCTCGCCCCGTTGCGAGTGACCCCCTCGGCTCGCACCCGCCCGCCGAGGCGCACGCAGGTGCTCGTACCGGCGATCTGCACGAAGCCCGGGCCGTGGACGGCGCAATGGCCGACCGAATCCCCACGTGACGGCGGGGGCAGCTGCATGCGCTCGTCGGCAGTGGCGGCAGCCGAGAGCCCCGCGGCGAAGGTTGTGCCCGTGACGAGCAGTACCGCGATGCGGCGAGCCGTGCGTGCCATGACCGTCTCCCGAGCGATGGAGGGGCCATCAATCCACAGGGCGGCGGCGCGATCAAGGCATGCCCTATCCCGCGTGACGTTTCTTCCCATAGCTGCATCGATCAGAGCATGGCCCCAAAAGGAACGGCCGCCCGAAGGCGGCCGCTCGATCGTTGATCCGTCCCGAGGGCTCAGTTGAGTTTGCCCTTCACCTCACCGAGCCCCTTGGCGAAGATGTCTTCGGCCAGCTTGCCCTTGACCGTATCGCGCAGGATCTGCTCGGCCGCCTTGACGGCAGCGTCGGCCGCAGCGGCACGGACTTCGGCAGCAGCCTGGGCCTCGGCCTGGGCGATCTTGGCCTCCGCGGCGGCGGTGCGGCGGGCGACGAACTCGGCGACCCGCTCATGCGCCTCCTTGGCCACGCGTTCCGCTTCCTCACGGGCGCTCGTCACGATAGCCGCCGCCTCGGCTTCGGCCGCCTGACGCTTGGCCTCGTACTCCTTGAGCAGGGCCTCGGCCTCGCCGCGCAGGCGAGCCGCTTCCTCGAGCTCGGCCTTGATACGGTGGCCCCGCTCGTCGAGCGCCTTGCCGGCGATCTTGTGTGCGCCGGCGCGCAACACGATCGCGAAGAAGATGACGAAGGCGACGGCGACCCAGAAGGTGGTGTTTTGGAGCATCAGACCGCCCTCACTGCGCCATGGCCTTGCCGACGGCCGTTGCCACCGCGTCCCTCGCCGGGGCCTGACCCGTCAGGCGCTCGACGATAGCCGCCGCGGCATCGCTGGCGATGGCCTCGACATTGCCCATGGCCTTCTCCTTGCCCGCAGTGATGCGGGCCTCGGCATCGGCCAGGTTGCGCGCCAGCTCCGCCTCCAGCGCAGCGCGCTTTTCCGCCGTCTCGGCCGCGAGCTTGTCGCGCGTCTCCTGCGCCAAAGCCTGGGCCCGGCCGCGCGCCTCTGCCAACGCCTTCTCGTAGGCCTCGCCGGCCTCCTCGGCTCGAGCCTTCGATTCAGCGGCGATCCTGAGGTCACCGGCGATCCGGCTGCGGCGATCCTCCAGGATGCCGGAGAGCCGCGGCACGATCACCCGCGACATCAGCAGATAGAGGACGGCGAAGGTGATCGCCAGCCAGAGGAGCTGTGAGCCGAAGGTATTGACGTCGAAAGGCGGGAAGTTCGCACCTTCGCCCTCGATGCCTGGCACTTCAGCATGCGCGGTGATCGGTTGAGCCATGGCGGTTCAGTCTCTCAAGCGAAGGGCGCACGAGGCGCCCTTCCAACCCGTTGATCGGCAGGTCGGCTCAGCCGCGTTACGCGACGAAGAGCAGGACCAGCGCGACGACGAGCGCGAAGATGCCGAGACCTTCGGCGAGAGCGGCACCGATGAAGGTGCGGCCGAACTGCGAATCGGCGGCCGACGGGTTGCGCAGGGCGCCCGACAGGTAGTTGCCGAAAATGTTACCCACGCCCATGGCGGCAAGCCCCATGCCAAGGCAGGCGAGGCCAGCGCCGATGTACTTCGCAGCAACGGGATCCATCACAAGGTCTCCTGAGGTTCGTATGAGGCTGGTTTCAAGACTACCGACGCGCCCTGTCAGTGCCCCGGGTGCAACGCGTCGTGAAGGTAGATGCAGGTCAGGATCGTGAAGACATAGGCCTGCAGGAAGGCGACGAGGAACTCGAAAGCCGTGAGCGCCACCGCCATCGCGAGCGGCAGCGCCGCCCCCGCAACGCCGAGAACGCCCGTCATGCCGCCGCTGGCGGCCAGACCACCGAGGGCGACGATGAACCCGGCGAAGACCTTGAGCGCCACGTGGCCGGCGAGCATGTTCGCGAACAGACGCAGCGACAGCGAGATAGGGCGCGACAGGAAGGAGATGAGCTCGATCACCACCATGAATGGCAGCAGCCAAGCAGGCACGCCCGAGGGCACGAAGAGCCCGAGGAAGTGGGTGCCGTGCTTGACGAAACCGTAGACGATCACGGTGCCGATGACGAGGATCGCCAGGGCAAAGGTGACAATGACATGGCTCGTCACCGTGAAGAAGCCCGGGATCATGCCAAGCATGTTGCAGGTCAGCACGAACATGAAGAGCGAGAAAACGAAGGGAAAGAACTTCATCCCCTTCTCGCCCGCCGATTGCCGCAGCGTGTTGGCGACAAACTCGTAGAGCATCTCGGCCGCCGCCTGGGCACGGCCCGGCACCAGCGAGCGGCCCGCCGTCGCGGCCGTGAAGCCGAGCGTAATCAGCGCCACCGCGCCGACCATGAAGAGCGCCGAGTTCGTGAAGGCGATCTCCTGCCCGCCGATATTGCCGAGGGGGATGAGATTCTTGATCTCGAACTGCTCGATCGGGTTCGCAGCCATCGCCGACCTTCTGTCCCTGCGCGGATCGCCCGGCGGCGGACGCCGACGGGCCTTGGAAACGTCACTTCTGTCCGCTCTTCCCGCCCCATCCGGGGAACGCGCCGGAGGCGCGCGCCAGATTGAGCATGCCGGCGCAGAAGCCGAGCAGGAGGCAGACAATCAGACCCCACGGTGCCGTGCCGGCCAGACGATCGATGATCCAACCGAGCAGTCCGCCGGCGATCACGCCCGACACGAACTCGGCGGACAGGCGGAAGGCCTGCCCGAGTGCGCTCTGGTTCGACATCGACCCCGACGCAGGCTCCACATCCTTCGGCTGATGGGCGGCAACGCGCCGGAGCCCTTCATCCAGATGCCTGAGCCTTGCCGAAAGATCGGCCGGTCCACCGTCGGCCGGCTTTCCGGCACCATCCTTCCGCTCGTCGGGTTTCGCCACGCGATCCTCCCGTGCGGTTGAAAGTGCACCGAAAATCCGGCCTGGAAGCCGGGCGCACCATATTGTCGTGCCCCACCCCTGTCAAGAATGCGGCAGAAACAATCAATTATTTGATATTCAAGGAAAATTCCGATCCAGACGGCCATTTGCCACCACTCATGAACAATCGGCGCGCCAATTGCCGGGTCAAACCGCCTCCAGAATTTGCTCGGCGGCCGCAAGATCGACGGACACGAGCTGCGAGACGCCGCGCTCGGCCATGGTCACGCCGAAGAGCCGGTTCATGCGCGCCATGGTGATGGGATTGTGAGTGATGACGAGGAAGCGCGTCTGCGTCTGACGCACCATGTCCTGCAGGAGATCGCAGTAGCGCTCGACATTGGCGTCGTCGAGCGGGGCATCGACCTCGTCGAGCACGCAGATGGGCGAGGGATTGGTGAGGAAGACGGCGAAGATGAGCGCCGTCGCGGTGAGGGCCTGCTCGCCGCCCGAAAGCAGCGTCATCACCTGCGGCTTCTTGCCGGGGGGGCGTGCGAAGATCTCGAGCCCGGCCTCCAGCGGATCGTCGGAATCGACAAGTGACAATTCGGCCGAACCGCCGCCGAACAGCGTCGTGAACAGGCGCTGGAAATGGCCGTTGACCACGTCGAAAGCGGCAAGCAGGCGCTCCCGCCCCTCCTTGTTGAGGCTGGCAATGGCCTGGCGCAGGCGGCGGATGGCCTCGGTCAGGTCGTCGCGTTCCTTGACGAGCGCCTCGCGCTTGCCTTCCGCCTCCTCGAGCTCGATGTCGGCACGCAGGTTGACGGCACCGAGCCGCTCCCGGTCGGCCTTGAGCTGGGCGACGCGCCCTTCGACGTCACCGGCCGGCGGCAGGGCGGCATCGGCGACGACGCCCGCTAGCTCGTGCAGCCCCGCGGGAGTCGAATCGAGGGCCTCGCCAATGTGACGCACGACATCGGCCAGGCGCGCCCGCGCCGCCTCGAGCCGCGCTTCCGTTCCGGCCCGCGCCTCGCGCACCGCCGACAGCTGTTCCAGCGCCGCCCGGGCCGCCCTGTCGGCCTCGGCGAGCTTCGTCTCGCCCTCGGCCAGCTGATCGCCCGCCTCGCGCCGGCGCTCCTCCGCCGCCTCGATCTCGGCCACGAGCGCGCGGCGGCGCAACTCGAAATCTTCGGGCGCCTCCGCCAGTGTAGCCTGCTCGATCACCGTCTCCGCGATCCGGTGCTCGATCTCGCCGATGGCGGACAGCGCGCGCGTGCGCCGCTCCTTCCAGGCCCGGACCTCGGCGGCGATGGCCTCGCGCCGGCGGGCACGCAGCTCGGCCTCGCGCTGCAGCGTCTGGGCGGCGGCGCGGGCCTCGGCGGCGGCGCTGCGCCGCTCGGCGACCCGGGTGCGCGCCTCCAGCACGTCCTTCTCGACCGCAGCGACATCGCCGCTACGCGCCAAGGCCTCCCGCGCCTCCGCGATCCGGCGGCGCGCCTCCTCCTCGTCGGCGACGATGCGGCTCAGCGCCTCGTCGAGGGCGGAGCGGCGGGTCGCAACCTGTGCCGCCCGGCGCTCGGCGGCGGCGAGCTGCTCGCGCGCGCCATCGAGAGCGCGCCGTGCACTGCGCGCCGCTTCGAGCGCATCTCCCTCGCGCTGGGCCGCCTCGCGAATCGCCGCCTGGGCGCGGTCGAGCCCGGCGCGGTGCGCCTCCGCCTCCTCGCGCGCCGCAGCGGCGGCGGCGACAAGGTCGTTGAGCCGGTTGCGCTCGGCGAGGCGGCGCGCGGCTGCGGTTGGCGCACCGGCTTCGGCGACGAGGCCGTCCCAGCGCCAGACCGCGCCGTCGGACGAGACGAGCGTCTGGCCCGGCTTCAGCTCCCGGCTGAGGCGCTCGCCATCCGCTTCCGCGACGAGACCAATCTGGGACAGGCGCCGCGCAAGCTCGGGCACGCCCCGCACATACATTGCAAGGGGCCGCGTCCCCGCCGGCAGGGCCGGATCGTCCGGGGCAGCAACAAGGCTCGTCCAGCGGGAGGGTGCGGCCGGATCCGTCGACAGGTCGAGGTCGTCGCCGAGCGCGGCGCCGAGCGCCGCCTCGAACCCCTTGTCGACGGCGAGCGCATCGACAACCGGGGCAAAGGTGCCTTCGGCGGGCGCGGCGAAGAGCTTGGCGAGCGTCGCCGCCTCCGCCTCCAGCCGGTCGGCCCGGCGGCCTGCCTCGCTCGCGGGACCGCGCAGGCGGGCCTCGGCCTCGCGCGCGGCGGCCAGGGTCTCGCGCGCCTCGGCGGCGGCGATTTCCGTCTCCTCCAGCCGCTCCTCGGCGATCGCGAGCTCCTCGGCGAGACGGGCGATCGCCTCCGGCTCGGTGCCCTCGGTGTCGAGCGCGGCGCGCTCGGCCTCGATACGCCGGCGCTCGCCGGCCAGGCGCTCGGCCCGGGCGGCTTCCTCGCGCTCGGCCCGTTCGAGGCCGGCACGATGGGCGTTGAGGTCCGACACCTGCTGCTGCAGGGCAGCGAGCGCCGCCTCGGCCTCGACGAGGTCGCTATCGAGATCGACGAGCGCGGCCTGCGCCTCCTCGACGAGGACGGCACCGTCCTCGCCCTCCGCGGCGAGGGCCGCATCCTCCTCGCCGAGGCGCTCGGCGGAGGCGGCGGCATCGGCGGCGAGCGCCGTCTCGCGCGCAAGGTCACGGTCGAGCTCGGCCTTGCGGCGCACCAGTTCGGCGGCGCGGTCCCTGGCCCGGCGCTCCTCGTTGTCGAGCTCGGTGCGGGCGTTGACGAGACGCTGCAGCGCGGCGCCCGCCGCGGCGGCAGCCTCGCGCAGCTTCGGCATCTCGTGCCCGGCGATGGCCTGGAGCCGCGCCGTCTCGGCCTGCACGCGCGTCGCCTCGGCGACGTCGCGCACCTGAGCCTCCAGCTCCCGCTCGGCGGCGGCCGCCTGGTCACGCGCCTCGCGATAGGCGATCAGCGCCAGCATCGCCTCGAGCTTGCGGATGTCGGCCGAGAGCGCGCGATAGCGCTGCGCCTGCCGGCCCTGGCGGCGCAGGCCGTCGATCTGCCCACCGATCTCGCCAAGCACGTCCTCGAGACGCTGCAGGTTGTCCTCCGCCGCGCGCAAGCGCAACTCGGCCTCGTGGCGCCGGGTGTGCAGGCCGGCGATGCCAGCGGCATCCTCGAGAATGCGGCGGCGCGCCTGGGGCTTGGCCGCGATCAGCTCACCGATCTGGCCCTGGCGCACCATGGCCGGCGAACGGGCGCCGGTTGCCGCATCGGCAAAGAGGAGCTGCACGTCACGGGCACGCACCTCGCGGCCGTTGATGCGATAGGTCGATCCCGACTCGCGCACGATCTTGCGCGACACCTCGAGCGTATCCGCGTCATTGAAGGCGGCCGGCGCGATGCGCTCGCCATTGTCGATGGTAAGCGTGACCTCGGCGCTGTTGCGCGCCGGCCGGTTGCCGGAGCCGGCGAAGATGACGTCATCCATGCCCGAGGCGCGCATGGACTTGTGCGAACTCTCGCCCATCACCCAACGCAGGGCCTCGACGAGGTTCGACTTGCCGCAGCCGTTCGGGCCGACGACGCCCGTCAGCCCCGGCTCGATATGGAAATCGGCCGGCTCGACGAAGGACTTGAAGCCCACGATCCTGAGGCGCGTGAGCTTCATGGGGGGGAACCTGCGGAAACGTGTAGGCCGGTGGCGCGCAGGCGCGCGGCCGGCGCGGCCCGATCAGCCGCCAACGAGAGGCGTGAGGATCTTGTCGAGTTCCTCAACAGTCAGCGCCCCCGACTGCTTCTGGCCATTGATGAAGAAGGTCGGCGTGGCGTTGACGCCAAAGGTCTCGACCCCGCGGTTCTTCACCGCGTTCACGGCATCATAGACCTTCTGGTCCTTCAAGCAGGCCTCGAAACTTTCCTGTGTGAAACCCGCCTGCTTCATGAGCTGCAGCAGCGCGTCGAGCGGCTTGTCGGAGAAGGCCCACACCTGCTGCTTGTCGAACAGCATGTCGGTGACGGGGTAGTATTTGTCGTTGCCGGCGCAGCGGGCCAGCATGAAGCCGGCGGTGGCCAGCGGATCGAGCGGGAACTCGCGCAGGATGAAGCGCACCTTGCCCGTATCAATGTATTTCGCCTTCAGGGTCGGGAAGGTGTTGGCATGGAAGGTGGCGCAGTGCGAGCAGGTCACCGACGCATATTCGATGATGGTGACCGGCGCGTCCGCCTTGCCGAGGGTGACATCGCCGAGCGGACCGGCGACGTCGAGGTCGCTCGGGCTGAAGGACTGGGCGAGTGCCGGCAGGGCGACCAGCCCGCCGAGGGCGGTGACAACGGCGCCAGCCGCCAGGTTCAGGATCACACGACGCCTGGTCGTCATCTCGTCAGTCTCCCGAATGAACCGCCGGCGAAGATGCCCGGCCGAAAGGTCGCGACACCATAAGGACGGCGGCGAATGTGGCAAGAGATACGTGGCCGCCCGGCTTTCACGCCTTTGTGTCCCGCCCCTGCGACAGGACGGCGCAGCCGAGCCGCTCCAGCGCCGCGCGCAGCTTGTCGTCCGCGACGTCGCCGATATCGCGGGCGACGCTCGCCCGAGTCGCCTCGTCGACGGCCGGCGCGGGCTGGCGCGGCGCCGGACGCGCGAGCGGCCCTTGGCGCAGGGCGAGGCGGCCGACGCAGCGCCAGCCGAAATGAGCGTTGACGCGCTCGACCACGACGGGGGCCATGTGCTGCAGGTCGAGCGCGAAGCTCGAGGCGACGCGCACCACCAGCGTCGCCGGCTCGGAGCGCTCGTCGGGCGCCATGTGACGGTGGCGGCGCGGCCATTCGAGCCGCATCGGCTCGGTGAAGCGGGCAAGGCGCTCGCCAACGATCTCCGGCCAGGCGAGGACTATGTCCGAGGAGGCGAAGCCTTGCGCGGCAAGCGCCGGAGCAATGCAGCGCTCGACGAGGTCGGACAGGTGCTTGGGAGCCGCCATGGAATCTGATGCCGATGCTTGCGCCGCGCGGGCGGCCGGTTATGAGAGGGGCCATGGTATCCGTCCTCGACGCGCCCTCCAAGACCGACAGCACCGAAAGCGCCGCCGCGCTGCTGGCGTGGTACGACCGCCACAGGCGCATTCTGCCCTGGCGGGCCCTGCCCGGCGAGACGCCGGACCCTTACCGCGTCTGGCTGTCCGAGATCATGCTGCAGCAGACGACAGTGACGGCCGTGAAGCCCTATTATGAGCGCTTCCTTGCCCGCTTCCCAACCGTCGAGGCGCTGGCGCAGGCGCCGCAGGAGGCGGTGATGCAGGCCTGGGCGGGCCTCGGCTATTATTCGCGCGCCCGCAACCTGCATGCCTGCGCCAAGATGGTCGTCGCCGTGCACGGCGGGCGCTTTCCCGCCGAGGAGAAGGCGCTTCTTTCCCTGCCGGGCATCGGCGCCTATACGGCCGGGGCGATCGCGGCGATCGCCTTCGGCAAGGTCGCGGTCGCCGTCGACGGCAATGTCGAGCGCGTCATGAGCCGCCTCCACGCCGTCACGGAGCCGCTGCCCAGCGCCAAGCCGCTCATCCGGGAGCTGACGCTGGCGATGGTGCCGCAGCGCCGGCCGGGCGACTTCGCCCAGGCGCTGATGGACCTCGGCGCCACCATCTGCACGCCGAAGAAGCCGGCCTGCGTCCTCTGCCCCCTCGCCTTGCCATGTCGCGCCCGCGCCGCGGCGTTGGCCGAGACCTTCCCGCGCAAGGAGACGAAAACCACCGGGCGGCTGCGCCGCGGCGCGGCCTTCGTCGCGCTGCGTGCGGACGGCCGCGTGCTCCTGCGCACGCGGCCGCCGAAGGGCCTGCTCGGCGGCATGGCTGAAGTGCCGGTGAGCGACTGGCGGCACGATTACGCAATCAGCGAGGCGCTGCGGGACGCGCCGCTGGCGGGCCCCTGGCGCCGGGCACCGGGCACGGTGCGGCACGTCTTCACGCATTTCCCGCTGGAGCTCGCCGTTTTCACGGCGACGTTCGGCATCGATACCGCGCCGCCCGCCGGCGGGCGCTGGGTGCCCCGGCACGATCTTGCCGGCGAGGCGCTGCCCAATGTCATGCGCAAGGTGCTGGAGAAGGCGCTGGGGGGCTGAGCGCCGTCATCGGCGCGGAGTACGTGGCGTGGCGATAGACATGAGGCGAGCCCTCGGCTCGGCTTCGCGCGATGGACCCCGGCTCGCCTTCCGCTTCGCTCCATGCGTTCGGGGAACGAGGTTCCTCTAGGGAACGAGGTTCCTCTCAAAGCACGCCCTTGTTTTCCGGCCCGCATGCGCGAAGCGCAGGCGAGAGCCGGGAACCAGCGCAAGAAGCCGATGCCCGTGAGGGCATCGCCGCGTCTTCCGTCACTCCGCCTGCGGCGCGTAGGTGCCGAAGCTCCACAGATTCCCCTCGAGGTCGCGGGCCGTGTATTCGCGCGAGCCGTAAGGCTGGTCCTTGATGTCGAGGACGATCTCGGCGCCGGCTGCCTTCGCGCGGGCATAATGGGCGTCGGCATCGTCGACGACGACATAGATGCCCTGGTTGACGGCGCCAAGCTCGGCCGGCGTGCGCATGCCGAGGGCGTCGTCCTTCATCTCGCCGAGCATGATGAAGCCGCCGTCGTAGGACAGCTCGGCATGGGCGACCTTGCCGACCTCATCCTCATAGACCGCATGGCGGGCCAAGCCGAAGGCCTCGCACAGCCAGCCGATAGCCTTCTGCGCATCGCGATAGCGCAGGAAGGGGATGATGCGTGCCTTGCCCTGCCGTTCCGTCGTCATGGCCACCTCCGCAAGCTCGTTGAAGTGCTATCGTGGAGCGCCACGATGGCAAAGGCGTGGCTCGTCAGCCGCGCGCCGGCCAGACCTCGCGGTCGATGTCGAGATCCGGGAAGCGGCTCGAATCGAAGACGGGGTTGTCGATGCCCTCGGCAATCTGCCGGTCGTAGTCCCGCATGACGCGCAGGCCGGTGCGGAACAGGAGCGCGACGGCGACGAGGTTGACGACGGCGAGCAGGCCCATGGTGATGTCGGCGAAGGCGAAGACGGTGCTGAGATCCTGCACCGATCCCCAGAAGACGAGCGCCATCACCATGATGCGGAAGACGGTAAAGACGGTGATATCGTTGCCGGAGAAGAAGTCGATGCTCGTCTCGCCGAGGTAGTAGTTATAGATGATCGAGGTGAAGACGAAGAGCATCAGGGCGATGCTGACGTAGATCCGCCCCCATTCGCCGACGAAACCCGCCACCGCCTGCTGGGTGAGCGCAACGCCCGCCGGCTCCCCGCCCGGCGCAAAAGCCGGCGACAGGAGGATGATGAAAGCGGTGCAGCTGCAGATGACGATGGTGTCGATGAAGACGCTGAACGCCTGCACGATGCCCTGTGAGGCAGGGTGCGGCACATGGGCGACGGCCGCAACGTTCGGCGCGCTGCCGAGCCCCGCCTCGTTCGAGAAGAGGCCGCGCTTGACGCCGAGGAGGATGGCCGCCCCCATGCCCCCGCCGATGGCTGGCTCGAGGCCGAAGGCGCTCTTGACGATGAGCGCGAAGACGGCAGGCACTTCGCCGAGATGGGTCACGACCACGAAGAGCGCGAGCAGGATGTAGCCGCCGGCCATCACCGGCACCAGCACGTCGGCTACCTGGGCGATGCGCTTGACGCCGCCGAAGATGATGATGCCGAGCACCACGGTCAGCGCCGCCCCCGTCCAGTGCGGGGCGATGCCGAACGAATCGGCCAGGGAGGTGGCGACCGTGTAGGACTGCACTGCGTTGAAGCCGAAGCCGAAGGTGACGAGCAGCAGCACCGAGAAGACCATGGCGAGCCAGCGCTGCCGGAGGCCGCGGGCGATGTAGAAGGCCGGCCCGCCGCGATAGCTGCCGTCAGGCTCGGGCTGTTTGTAGAGCTGGGCGAGCGTGCACTCGAAATAGCTCGTCGCCATGCCGATGAGCGCGACGATCCACATCCAGAAGATGGCGCCGGGCCCGCCGAGCGTGATGGCCACCGCCACGCCCGCGATATTGCCAGCGCCGACCCGCCCGGCAACGCTCAGCATCAGCGCCTGGAAGGAACTGAGATGCCCCGGCTGCCGGCGCACCGCCTCGCCGAGCACGCCGAACATGCGCCCGAAATAGCGGAACTGCACGAAGCGCGAGCCGACGCTGAAGACAAGGCCGAGGGCAATCAGGCCGACGACGAGAACCTTCCCCCACAGAAGGTCGTCGAGAAAAGCGAGCATTCCCATTCTCCTCCCTGTGATGGCGGCTGCAGCTGCCGCCCTACTGCCAGGCGTCCGGACACCCTGTTGTTGGACCTCTTCTTGGCGGCAGCCGAACGATGAGGCCGGGGAGTGCGCGGCGGGGGGTGGAATGTCAACGGGCAGGATGTGCCGGGCGTCTCGCCGCCCCGGCAACGGGTGCCTCAGGCGGCCTCCGCCATGGCCGCCCTGAGCGCGCTGCGGAAGGTGTCGATGACAACGAGTTCGCCGTTCTGCTCGGCGTGCCAGAAGGTCCAGCCGTTGCAGGACGGCAGCCCCTGCACGAGGGCGCCGATCTTGTGGATGGAGCCGACGGCCGGCGGGACGCTCAGCGTGCCATCGGCGCGCACCGTCGCCCGCCAGCGGCGCCGCGCATCCGTCAGCACGGTGCCGGGCGCGACGAGACCGGCCTCGACGGCTGCGAGGAAAGGCACGCGCGGCTCGGTGCGCTTGGCCGGGGCGGCGGCAAAAGCCGCGGCATCGACGGGCTGCGCCGCGGCGATCCGTGCCTCGGCGGCGGCGGCATAGGCCGGCTCGCGTTCGATGCCGATGAAATGGCGGCCGAGCTTCTTGGCCACGGCCCCGGTCGTGCCGGAGCCGAAGAAGGGGTCGAGCACCACGTCGCCCGGGTTGGTGGCGGCGAGCAGCACGCGGGCGAGCAGCGCCTCGGGCTTCTGCGTCGGGTGCAGCTTGCGTCCGTCGGCGTCCTTCAGGCGCTCCTCGCCGGTGCACAGCGGGATGAACCAGTCCGAGCGCATCTGCGTGTCTTCGTTGCCCGCCTTCAGAGCCTCGTAGTGGAAGGTGTAGTTCTTTGCCTCGGGCCCGCGTGCCGCCCAGATCAGAGTCTCGTGCGCATTGGTAAAGCGGCGGCCGCGGAAGTTCGGCATCGGGTTGGCCTTGCGCCACACGACGTCGTTGAGGATCCAGAAGCCGATGTCCTGCAGCGCCGTGCCGACGCGGAAGATGTTGTGGTAGGAGCCGATGACGAAAAGCGTCGCGTTTTTCTTCATCACGCGCCGGCACTCGGCGAGCCAGGCACGTGTGAAGGCATCGTATTCGGCGAAGCTCCCGAACTTGTCCCAGTCGTCGTCAACGGCATCGACGAGGCTGTTGTCGGGACGCGTCAGCGCCCCCTCGAGCTGGAGGTTGTAGGGCGGATCCGCGAAGACGAGGTCGACGCTCTCGTCCGGCAGGCTGTACAGCCCGGCGAGACAATCGTCGAGGATGATCCGGTCGAGGGGCACGCCTGCCCTGTTCACCCGACCCGACGGCGCGGGCGCCCCGGTACGCGAGACCTTGATCCGGGGCGCGGCGCCGACGGCACCGGTACGCGAAATACCCATGTCGTCTTTACCGGTTACGCTACTGACGAACCGGATCATGCAGACGATCGGTAAAGGCGAGGTTGAACGTGGTTAATGGTGCAATGTGTCGTTTTGGGGCTGCAATTTTTGCCCAATCGGAAAGACAGTCGGCTGCCGCTGGTGGGCAGTCGGCAGGGGGCATGAACGCGTGATCCACCGGCGCGCCGCGTGGATGCGGGCCCAGGGACCCACCGATAAGCCAGTGCCTACTGCCGGACCGGCTCCAGCCCCTTGAACGGTGCCATGCCGGCGCGCGCGAGGGCATCGACGCGCTCGTTCTCCGGGTGGCCGGCGTGGCCCCGCACCCAGTGCCAGGTGACGTCGTGGCGCTGGCGGGCCGTGTCGAGACGGCGCCAGAGATCCTCGTTCTTCACCGGCTTCCTGTCGGCCGTCTTCCAGCCGCGGGCCTTCCAGCCGTGCATCCACTGGGTGATGCCGTGGCGCACATATTGCGAATCGGTGAAGAGGTCGACCGCGCAGGGGCGCTTGAGGGCCTCGAGCGCCATGATGGCCGCCATCAGCTCCATGCGGTTGTTGGTCGTTTCGGGCTCGCCGCCCGACAATTCCTTCTCTTTGCCCTGATAGACGAGGAGCGCGCCCCAGCCGCCGGGGCCAGGGTTGCCCGAGCAGGCACCGTCCGTATAGATCGCCACCCTGTCCCGGGTCATCGGGCGAGGCCGTATTCGGCCGCGCTCGCGACACGGCGGTGGAACGAGAGCTTGCGGTCGTATTCGAGCGGGTCCTTCGGCTTCACCAGCGCCCCCGGGGGGACGTCGAGCCAGTCGACGAGCCGCGTCAGCATGAAGCGCAGGGCCGCGCCCCGGCACAGGATGGGGAGCGCCGCGACCTCGGCGTCCTCGAGCCGGCGCACGCGCTCATAGGCCGTGAGCATCGCCTGGCCCTTCGTCAGGTTGAACGAGCCGTCCGCCTCGAAGCACCAGGCGTTGAGGCAGATGGCGAGGTCGTAGGCGAAGGCGTCCGTGCAGGCGAAGTAGAAGTCGATGAGGCCGGACAGCCGGCCGGCGATGAAGAACACGTTGTCCGGAAACAGATCGGCATGGATGACGCCGCCCGGCAGGCCTACCGGCCAGGTGCGTTCCAGATCGTCGAGGGCTGCAAGCGTGCGCGCGGCAAGGCCGGGCGAGACCGTGTCGGCCCGCCCGTCCGCCTGCATGAACAGCGGCCGCCACGCGGGCAGCGACAGCGCGTTCTCGCGCCGCATCGCGAAATCGGCGCCGGCCAGATGCAGGCGCGCCAGCGCCTTGCCGACACCGTCGCAATGGCCGGCCGTCGGGCGCTTCACCCACATGCCGTCGAGGAAGGTGACGATGGCCGCGGGCCGCCCGGCGAGGCGGCCGAGTGCCTCCCCCTCCCGGTTCAGAACCGGCTGGGGGCAGGTGATGCCGCGCTGGGCGAGATGGCGCATGAGACCGATGAAGAACGGCAGGTCCTCCTCCTTCACCCGCTTCTCGTAGAGGGTGAGGATGTAGAAGCCGCGCTCGGTGTGCAGCAGGAAGTTGGAGTTCTCGACCCCCTCGGCGATGCCCTTGACGGCGAGCACCGCGCCGATGTCGTAGCGGGCGACGAAGGCGGCGAGTTCCTCGTCGGCAACCTCGGTATAGACTGCCACGCGCCTACTCCGCCGCTTCCCCGCGCAATTCGCGCGGCAGGGGGAAGAAGACGCTCTCGTCCGCCGTCGAGACCGTCTCGACGCTGACCGCATAGCGTTCGGCGAAGGCGTCGATGATCTCCTCCACCAGCACCTCCGGCGCAGAGGCGCCCGCAGTCAGCCCGAGGCGGCGGATGTTGCCGAAGATCGACCAGTCGATGTCGTCGGCGCGCAGCACGAGGCGTGCGGCCGGACAGCCAGCCCGCTCCGCCACCTCGCGCAGGCGTTGCGAGTTCGACGAGTTGGGCGAGCCCACCACGATCATCGCGTCCACCTGCGGGGCGACGCGCTTGACCGCCTCCTGGCGGTTGGTCGTCGCATAGCAGATGTCCTCCTTGTGTGGACCGACGATGGCGGGAAAGCGCGCCTTCAGCGTCTCGACGATCTCGCGCGTGTCGTCGACCGACAGCGTCGTCTGCGTCACATAAGCGAGCCCGCCGTCATCGGGGGCCGTGAAGGCTGCCACATCGGCCACCGTCTCGACGAGGGAAATCGCACCTTCGGGCAACTGACCCATGGTGCCGACGACCTCCGGATGGCCGGCATGGCCGACGAGCACCACGTGGCGGCCGCGGCGAAAGTGCACCTCCGCCTCGCGGTGCACCTTGGTGACCAGGGGGCAGGTGGCGTCGATGGCGAAGAAATTGCGCCGCCCGGCATCCTCGGGCACCGCCTTGGGCACGCCGTGTGCCGAGAAGATGACGGGCGCGCTCGTCGGCGGGATCTCGTCGAGCTCGTCGACGAAAACGGCGCCTTTCCGGCGCAGGCTCTCTACAACGTATTTGTTGTGGACGATCTCGTGGCGCACGTAGACCGGCGGTCCGTAGAGCGCAAGCGCCTTCTCGACGGCATCGATGGCGCGCACGACGCCCGCGCAGAAGCCGCGCGGGGCACAGATCAACACGCTCAGGGGTGGCTTTTCAGCAACGCTCATCGAAACACCGGTCACGATCGTGCGGGGGATGTGGCGGCAGGCGGGTACTCATGTCAAGAACGGCATCGCCGCTGCGACGACGCGCGACGGAAGCTGCAGCCCCTGACGATCCGACCGAGCCATGCCGTCCCCCATCCGCCTCGCCATCTTCGACATGGACGACGTGCTGTGCCACTACGACCGCGACCGGCGCCTCGCCGAGCTGTCGCGCCTGTCGGGGCGGAGCATCAACGAGATCCTGACGGATATCTGGGCGAGCGGCTTCGAGGACCGGGCCGACGCCGGGGCGATGGATGCCGAGACCTATCTTTCCGGTTTCGGCGAGCGCCTGGGCTATGCCATCACGCGCGACGAATGGGTGGAGGCGCGCCGCCTCGGCATGGTGCCGTTCCCCGACAGCCTGGCGCTGCTCGCCCGCGTGAAGGAGAAGGCGACCGTCGCGGTGCTCACCAACAACGGCTTCCTCACCGGCGAGGAGATCGACCGCCTGTTCCCGGGGCTGCGCCACCTCGTCGACGACCGGGTGTTCGTGTCGGCCCGCTTCGGCACGAAGAAGCCCGATCCTGAGATCTACCGGCGCCTGTGCGCCGAGTTCGGCGTCGCCCCTGAGGAGGCCTTCTTCACCGACGACAAGCCGTGGAACGTCGCGGGGGCGGTGAAGGCCGGCCTCGAGGGTCACGTCTTCGACGGTGCCGAGGGCCTGCGGCGCGCACTCAACCGCCTCGCTCTGGTGTGAGGCCATGCCGCCGGGCCTTGTGCCGGATACGCCTATGGCGTGACCAAATGGCCCAGCGGGGCTGCTCACCTCTCCGAAACGTCGCGGAGGGCGAGAGAAGAGCGGTTGGCTTCCGCGACCTGCGCTCGACCCGCGTCTGTTCGCCTCTCTCGGCCTGTATCCTCCGCCGACATTCCCCTTGCGCTCGGCGCGCTCTAGTTGTTCATGAGTTCCGCTCCGGCGATGGTCCCTTGCGGATGCCTAGCCAGACGCCGGTCGACAGTTGCCTCTGCTCGCATCGGGCCGGATCGCCACGGCCGCGGGCCAGCCAAGAGTTTCCCATGGCCGACGCCGCCGAACATGCGAGTTTCCTGCCGCCGATCCTGACCTTCTGCGCCGCGGCCGTGATCGCCGTGCCGCTCTTTCGCAAGCTCGGGCTCGGCGCCGTGCTCGGCTATCTCATCGCCGGCATCGTCATCGGCCCATCGGTGATGGGCCTCGTCGGCGAGGCGGAGAACGTGCGCGGCGTCGCCGAGCTCGGCGTCGTGCTGCTGCTCTTCATCATCGGCCTCGAACTGAAGATATCGAACCTCTTCGCCATGCGACGCGACATCTTCGGCCTCGGGCTGGCGCAGATCGTCCTGACCTGTGCGCTGATCGCGACGGTTGCCGCCCTGCTCGGCCACAGCGCGCGCGGCATGATCGTCACAGGGCTTGCGCTGTCTCTGTCCGCAACGGCCATCGCGCTACAGGTGCTCGAGGAGCGGCGCGACCTCGCCACCCGCTATGGCCAGCGCACCTTCTCCATCCTGCTGTTCCAGGACCTGTCCATCGTCCCCATCCTCGCGCTCGTGCCGCTGCTCGCCAACACCGAGGCGCTCGGCAGCGGCCAGGCGCTGGCGGGCGCGGCCGGCGCCTGCGCGCGGGCCTTTGCCGCCGTCGCGCTGGTCGTGATCGTCGGCCGCTATCTGCTCAATCCGCTGTTCCGGCTGCTCGCCGCAAGCGGCGCCCGCGAGGTCATGACCGCCGCCGCGCTCCTCGTCGTGCTCGGCGCCGCCATGCTGATGGAACAGGTCGGCCTGTCCATGGCCATGGGCGCGTTCCTCGCCGGGGTGCTCCTTGCCGAGTCGAATTTCCGCCACCAGCTCGAGGCCGACATCGAGCCTTTCCGCGGCCTGCTGCTCGGCCTCTTCTTCATGAGCGTCGGCATGTCGCTCGATGCGAACTACGTGCGGCAGAACGCGCTGCTGCTCCTCGTCCTTGCGCCAGCGCTCGTCATCGGCAAGAGCCTTATCGCCGCCGCTCTCGCCCGCGGCTTCGGCTCCTCCTGGCCGGATGCGCTGCGCATCGGCGCCCTGCTCGCCCCGGCAGGCGAGTTCTCCTTCGTCCTTGTGCCGCTGGGCGGCGAGGTGGGGCTGCTGACGGGCGAGCGCGTGCAGGTCATCACGGCGCTCGCCGCCCTCACCATGCTGCTCGGGCCGCTGTTCGCCAAGCTCATCGAGAGCCAGCTCGCCCTCAGGTCGGGGGGCGAGGAGCCGGCGCCGGACGACCTGCCCGCCGGCGAGGCCGGAGGCAGCGTCATCGTCATCGGCTTCGGCCGCTTCGGCCAAGTGGTCAACCAGGTGCTGCTCGCGAACGGGGCCGACGTGACGGTGATCGACCGCAACATCGACAGCATCCGCAGCGCAGCCCGCTTCGGCTTCAAGGTTTACTACGGCGACGGCACGCGCCTCGACGTGCTGCGTGCGGCGGGGGCAGGCTCGGCAGATGTCGTCTGCGTCTGCGTCGACGACGCGGCCGCCGCCCTGAAGATTGCGGAGATCGTCCATGCGGAGTTCCCGCGCGCCCGCACCTTCGTGCGCGCGATCGACCGGCCGCATGCTATCGCGCTCATGAACCGCGAGGTCGACTTCCAGCTTCGCGAGACCTTCGAATCGGCATTGCAATTCGGCCGCGCCACGCTCGAGGAGCTCGGGGTCGACGCGGAAGCGGCCCGGCTCGTGACCGAGGACGTGCGCCGGCGCGACATCGCCCGGCTCGTGCTGCAGCGGAGCGACGGCCTACTCGGCGGGCAGGATCTGCTGCACGGCGTGAAGGTGAAGCCCGAGCCGCTGACGCCGCCGAAGCGCAAGGCGGCCGGCCTCAGCGCCGAGACGCGCGACCTCGTCGCCGACGCCGAGGCGCGTCCGTGAGCATCGATGGTGCGAAGACGGGCGACGCCGCACAGCGCGAGCGTGCCGGTCCCGGCCCGGCGTCCGTAGGCAGCTAAGCCGGAAAGTTCACGCAAGGCTCGACGCTGCGCCACGTCCTCGTGATGACGGCCGCCGGGGCTGTCGGGCTCGTCGCCGTCTTCGTCGTCGACTTCCTGTCGCTCCTCTACATCTCCTGGCTTGGGAAGCCTGCGCTCACCGCCGGCGTCGGCTTCGCCACCATCGTCCTCTTCTTCGCCACCTCCATCAACATCGGCCTCATGATCGCGGTCGGCGCCCTCGTGTCGCGCGCCCTCGGCGCGCGCGACCGGGAGCGGGCGCGGCGGCTCGCGGCCTCGGCCATGGTGCAGACGGGCGTCATCGCCGGCCTTGTCGGCCTCGGCGCCCTGCCCTTCCTTGGCCCCCTGCTCACCCTGCTCGGCGCCGATGGCGAGGCGCAGGACGCGGCCATCCGCTTCCTCATGATCGCGCTGCCCGCCAATGTCTTCATGGGCCTCGGCATGGCACTCTCGGGCGTGCTGCGCGCCGTCGGCGACGCGCGCCGCTCGATGTATGTGACGCTGTCGGGCGGGCTCGTGACGGCGGTGGCCGACCCCGTCCTCATCCTCGGCCTCGGCTGGGGCGTCGAGGGCGCGGCGACCGCCACGGCGCTGTCGCGCCTCGTCTTCCTGGCGGTGGGGCTCCACGGGGCGGGCCACGTCCACGGCCTCCTCGCGCGGCCGCGGCTCGCCCATGTCGTCGCCGACATCAGGCCGATGCTCGCCATCGCGCTGCCGGCCATCCTCGCCAATGTAGCGACGCCGATGTCGAACGCCTTCGTCGCCAGCGTCATGGCACGTTTCGGCGACGAGGCCATGGCGGCGGTGGCCATCGTCGACCGGCTGGTGCCGCTGTGCTTCGGCGTTGTCTTCGCCTTGTCCGGCGCCGTCGGGCCCATCCTCGGACAGAACTGGGGCGCGCGGCGCTTCGACCGCATGCGCCGCATCCTGCGCGACGCTTTGTCCCTCGTCGTCGTCTATGTCGGCACCATGGGGCTGACGCTCGCCCTCGTCGGTGATGCCGTGCCGATGCTGTTCAACGTTGGCGGCACGGAGACGGGGCGTCTCGTCGCCTTCTTCTGCGTCATCAGCGGCTTCCTGTGGCTGTTCAACGGTCTGTTGTTCGTGGCCAATGCCTCGTTCAACAATCTCGGCTTTCCGCTGCTGTCGACCGGCTTCAACTGGGCCAAGGCGACCGCCGGCACGGTGCCCTTCGCCCTCGCCGGCGCCCATCTCGGCGGACCGGAAGGCATCCTCGTCGGCATCTCCCTCGGCGCGGTCGTCTTCGGCCTCGCCGGCATCCTCACCGCGTTCTGGACGATTGGGCTTCTTGCCCGGCGATAGCCACGGGCCAATGGCACGGCAGCGGTCGGCATGCAGGCCGGATCTCGGGGACGACGTCCGCGCGGGCGCAACCGGAAACTTTGGCGCAGATCACACGGTTTGCCGCCACCGAAGGCGCAGTTGAGCGAGGGCCCCGGGGTACAGGCGCCATTTTCGCGAAATTGCCCGATGTTAACTTCGCACCACGAAGCTCGTCCCGCTTGGAAATTGTCTGAGGTGGACCTTTTCGGATGATGCACAGTTGCGAAGATGGTCGGGCAGAGGCCACGAAGCTGAATGTTTTTATCAAGTTCTACGGCCTTTTCTGGCGCAAACATGCCGTCGACTGGAACAGCCGGCAGCTTCTCGGCCAACCGCAGGGCTGGCTCGGCAAGGGAAACAAGAGGAGCAACATCGATCTCGAGACGATCCAGATGAATTTCTATCGGCAGAAGGGTGTCTACATCCTCTACAGCGAGGCCCTGCAGCCGGTCTATGCAGGCCAGGCGGGGCTTGCGCGCCGGAACACGACCGGCGGGCAGACCATCGGCGACCGGCTCGCCGCCCACAGCCGCGGCATCTATCGGAACGGCTGGTCGCTGTTCTCCTGGTTCGGCTTTCTCGATACGGAACGCTCTCCGCTCACACGCATGGCGGACGAGCAGCGGCTCAACCCGATCTGGATGCTGCCGGCCGGCCCTCCCTCCGCCCCCGACGCTGCGCTCAACACATTGCTCGCCTCCTTCGAGGCCATCCTGATCGAGGGCTTCACGCCGCGCTTTAACGCCCGCGGAGGCGACCTGCCGCACGCGGTCGTCGTCCACCAGTATGAGCCGGGCCGTCATAGTGCCGAGCAGGGCCAGCGCCGACGCGAGGCGGCGTCGCCCTTTCTCAAATGACTGCGAGGCGACGAGCCGCCACCTGCCGCCGCACCGCTCCTGCGGTCTATCGGGCGCGGGCGACAGCCTCTAGAGTCGGAGCTTGCAGCCACGCCCACGAGAGGCGACCGGGAGGAGCGCGCCATGTTCAACCTGTTCGAGATCATCCAGTCGGCCCAGGGCGGCACGGCCTTCGATAACATCGCCCGGCAGTTCGGCCTGTCCAACAAGGAGGTCGAGCGGGCCGTCGAGGCGCTCCTGCCGGCCTTCACGGTGGGCCTGCAGCGCACAAGCCAGGATCCATCCGGCCTCATGGGCATGTTTGGCCTCATGAGCGGCGGGCGCTATCGCGCGCCCTTCGAGGACGCGGCGCAGGCCTTCTCGCCCAAAGGCCGCAGCGAGGGCAACGATGTGCTGGCGCAGATCTTCGGCTCGCCGGATATCAGCCGTCAGGTCGCCGCACAGGCGGCTGCCGTCAGCGGCGTGAGCCAGGAGATCATCAGGAAGATGCTGCCCATCCTCGCCGCCATGCTGATGGGCGGGCTGGCGAAGGGCGCCAGCAATCAGGGCTTCGGCGGCATTCTCGAGCAGTTCGGCAGGATGTTCGGAGCGCCTGAGACCTCGGCCGACAGACGGCCGCCCTCCGGCAGCCCCGATCTCTTCGGGCAGTTGAGCGAGATGATCCAGCGCGGCGCGTTGCCCGGCATGCCGGGCTTCCCGCCGGCGGCGCAGCCTCAGCAGCGCGAGGAGCCGAGCGCTCCGCCCGAGCCACGCAACCCGTACGAAGAGCTGTTCCACGCCTTTCTCGGCGGCCTCGCCGGCAGGCCCGCGGGTGCCGCAGACACACGTGCCGAGCGGGCCGCGTCCGAACCGGAGCAGCCCGTCGCGCCGTTCGATCGCGAGACGATCGGCCGGATGTTCGAGGCCGGGCGCGACATCCAGGAGCAGCAGATCGCCACCATGCGCGCCATTCTCGACAGCTTCTCCAGGAACCGCGGGTGATCCCCGCGCCCGCGGGCGCCCCGGAGAGGAGCGGAGCGCCCGCGGCAGGAGCCCGTCAGCAGCAGGCGCCGGCTGCCGGCGGCTGGATGGCGGCGGGCTTTAGGGCGCTCCGGCGGGTACGGCCCTGCAGGCGCGACCAGGTGATGCGGTGAATCTGCGCCGTCACGAGGGCGCCCTCGGGCGCATCGTCCGTCATGGCGTTGCCGTCCTCAGCGTCCCGCTCCGAGCGCTCGCGCGCGAGATTCACCAGAGCCGTGGTTCTTGCGCGCGCACGTCGATGATAGGCCCTCTCGGCGAGAAGGGTTGTCGGATCCCGGTAGAAGGGCTCCGCCAGGGCGCTGTCGATATCCGTCCGCAAGAGGCCGATGTCCTTCAGCGTGCGGTCATCGAGCTCGGCGAGGCGGTAGACCGACCGGCGATGGAGAAGCGCCCGCGCGGCGGCCTTCACCCTGTCCCAGAGGCTCCGATCGGCGCGACGCGCGCCGGCGGTCCCGAGGGTCGGGGCACTCGTCGGGGCGAACGTCCCCTTCGGCGTCATCAGTTCGCTCATCGTCATCCTCCAGCAGTGAATGCTCACGCTGCCGCTCCGCGGCCCATAAAAGGGACCCGTCGCGGATCCGCCCCTTCGAGGGCGGCCACCGACGCGGAACAGTCTGCGAATGCGTGAACTCGAGGAGACTATGACGCAATCCATCCAATCATTGAAACGAATGTTTATGATTGCAAACATCACAGGGTGTGATTGAATATCGTTCACCCGGATGGAGGAGCGACGCCATGGCCCATATGCTCGACATCGATCAGTTGCGCACCTTCGTCGCCATTGCCGATACTGGCTCTTTCACCAAGGCGGCCGACCTCGTGCACAAGACGCAGTCCGCCGTGTCGATGCAGATGAAGCGCCTGGAGGAACGGCTCGGGCGGGCCATCTTCGAGCGTGACGGGCGCTATTCGCGCCTGACCGAGGACGGGGACCGGCTGCTCGATTATGCCCGCCGCATCGTGCGGCTGAACATGGAGTGTCTCGCGAGCTTCGGCGACGTCGACCTTGCGGGCCGCGTGCGGCTCGGCGTGCCGGACGATTACGCCGACCGCTACCTGCCAGAGATCCTGGCGCGTTTCTCGCGCTCCAACCCGAAGGTGGAGGTGACGGTCGTCTGCGAGCCGACGCCGATGCTGGTCGAACGGGTCAATTCCGGCGACATCGACCTTGCCATCATCACCCACGTCGACGGCAAGAACTATTCGGCCGAGATCATCCGCGTCGAGCAATTGCTATGGGTGACGTCGGCGCGCCACTGCGTGCATGACGAGACGCCCGTCCCGCTCGCCCTCGGGCGACCGAACTGCAACTGGCGGCAGAGCGCGACCGAGGCGCTCGAAAAGGCCGGGCGGCCTTTCCGCGTGCTCTATTCCAGCTGGAACTCGACGGCCGTGGGGGCCGCGGTGCTCGCGGGCCTCGCCGTCTCCGTGCTGCCGGAGAGCGCGGTCAGGCCCGGCATGCGGGTGCTCGGCCCCTCGGACGGGATGCCGGCGCTGCCGGCGTGCAAGATCGGCCTTGTTCGCAACCATCATGACCCGACGGCGCTCGCCAATGCGCTCGGCGAACACATCATCCAGAGCCTCGACAACCTCAACGTCAACCGCCTGCAGGCGGCGGAATAGTGGCCGCTACTGCATCAGGCCGGAATGGGTGTCGGCGAAGATCCGCGACAGGCTGTCGCTGATCAGCGAGGCGTTGACGACGATGCCCAGCATCACGAAGAGCGCGATGAGGCCGTATTCGACCGCCGTCGAACCGCTCTCGTCCTTCAGAAACGCCTTCAGCATGACCGCCTCCATTTGCCCTGCAGCTTGGCGGGGCGGCCTCACCGGGAGGTTAACACCGGCATGGTCGGCGGGGCGGGCGTCACGGCAGGGTGAACCGGGGGTTAATCGTCGGGCGGGCGGACCGGGCGCGTCAGCACGGCAAGATTACCGGCGAGCACGAGCACGAGGCCGGCGAGCGCCGCGAGCGACCAGACATAGTCCTCGAGCAGTGTGGAGACGCCGAGCGCGACAACCGGAAACATCACCGTCGCGTAGCCCGCGCGCGCCGCGCCGATGCGGCCGAGGAGCGTCAGGTAGGCGAAGAAGGCCAGCACCGTGGCCGAGAGGCTGAGAAAGACGAGCGAGCCGAGATAGCGCGCCGTCCATTCCACGGTGAAGGTCGCCCCGGTCATCCCGGCGACAACGGCGGCCCAGGCCGTGCCGTAGAACATGCCCCAGGCCGAGGCGGGCAGGACCGCGATGCGCCGCTTCTGCAAACGGGCCGAGACCATGTTGCCGAGGCAGAAGCACAAGGTCGCCGCGGCGCTGAAGCCGAGGCCGGCGAGCACACCGGACGCGCCCTGCGCGGCGGCAAGGTCGGGCAGGAACATCAGGCCGACGCCGCCCGCCCCCATCAGCGCCGCGAGCGCCACCCGCCCCTCGATGGGCTGGCCGAGGAGGAGCGCGCCGAGGATGAGATTGATGATGGAGGTGAGCGAGAACACCACCGACACGAGACCCGACGTCAGCAGGCCCGCGCCGTAATAGGCGAGGATGAAATTGGTGGAGAACATCAGCACGCCCATCAGCGCGAAGCGGGCGTGGTCGGCGAGCGGATAGCGAAGGCGCATGCCGCGCGCGGCAGCCCAGGCCAGCATCACCGGCGCCGCGATGAGGAAGCGCCAGACGATCGATACTTCCGGCGCGACGACGCCGACCTGCAGTTTCATGGCATACCAGCTCGTGCCCCAGCAGAAGACGAGCAGGGCGTAGAGCGCAAGCGTGCCGCCCGCGAGGCCCTGGCGACCCGCCGGCACACTGGAAATGGTCGTTTCGCTGGAAGGCAAGGCCTGGCTCCATATGCGCCGCCCATGCTAGCGGCCTCCGCATGGCCCGACCAATGCGGAGGGCTGATGCAAGCCATGCGCGGCGCTGATGGTCGGGCCGCGGGAGAGGCCGTGGGGCCCTGCCCGGTCAGTAGGCGTATTCGGAGAAGACGGGATCGACCGAACCCTGCCAAGGCCCGTGGTAACGGACCAGGAGGTCCTCGGCGAGCGTGCGCCCTTCCCCGGCGATCCTGTCGAGCGGGGCGAGGAAATGCGTCTCGTCGCGCCCGTCCGCATTGAGCCGCCCGCGGCGGGCGAGACCGGTGCGGGCGATGGCCAGCACCTCGCGGCCAATTTCAGCGAGGCTGCGCCCGGCAATCGTCGCGGCAAGGCCGAGCCGCGGGGCCGCCTCGCGCAGCGCCTGCCGGTCCGCCGCGCTCCAGCCCTTCACGACGTCCCACGCGGCCGTCAGGCAGTCCTCGTCATAGAGCAGGCCGACCCAGAAGGCCGGCTCGGCGCAGAGCATGCCGGTCGGTCCGCCGTCGGAGCCGCGCATCTCGAGGAAGCGCTTGAGGCGCACCTCGGGAAAGAGCGTCGAGAGGTGGTTCGCCCAGTCCGACATCGTCGCCCGCTCGCCGGGCAGCTGCGGCAGCCGGCCGGCGAGAAGGTCGCGGAAAGAGGCGCCGGCGACGTCATGGTAGGTGTCGTCCCGCTTGACGAAATACATGGGGACGTCGAGCGCCCAGTCGACATAGCGCTCGAAGCCCATGCCGTCCTCGAAGGCGAAGGGCAGCATGCCCGTGCGGTCGCGGTCGGTGTCGAGCCAGATATGCGAACGCATGGAGAGAAAGCCGTTGGGCCGACCCGCGGTGAATGGGGAATTGGCGAAGAGCGCGGTGGCAAGCGGCTGCAGCGCCAGCGCCACGCGCAGCTTCTTCACCATGTCCGCCTCGCTCCCGAAATCGAGATTCACCTGCACGGTGGCGGTGCGGAACATCATGTCGAGCCCGAGGCTGCCGACCTCGGGCATGTAGCGGCGCATGATGCCGTAGCGGCTCTTCGGCATCACGGGCGTTTCCTCCCGTGTCCACTTGGGGCTCATGCCGAGGGCGAGGAAGCCGATGCCAAGCGGGCGCGCGATCTCCTTGACCTGGGCGAGGTGGGCGTGCAACTCGCAGCAGGTCTGGTGCACGGTCTCGAGCGGCGCGCCGGAGAGCTCGAACTGCCCGCCGGGCTCGAGCGAGATGGCACCGCCGCCGGTCACGTCGTAGAGGCCGATGGGGTGGTCGTCCTCCATGATCGGCTCCCAGCCGAGCAGGCCCTGCATGCCTTCCAGCAGCCGCCGCACACCGCGCTCGCCCTCGTAGGGCACCGGCGCCAGATCGGCGGTGTAGAAGGGAATCTTCTCGTGTTCCGTGCCGATCCGCCACGCGTCCTTGGGTTTGCAGCCGGCTTCCAGGTAGGCGACGAGATCGTCGCGCGAGCCGATGGGGGTTGTGTCGGACACGTCGCGAGCCATGCGCTGTCTTTCTCAAGAGACGCCGCGGCGAGGCGGCGCTGGGGTTCGAGGTCGGCTCTAGATAGGCTGCCCGTCCCGCCCCGACAATGCTCCCGCACAACAATCGTGGCGAGATCTGGGCGGAGCCATCTCACGCGGCTGCGACGTTCACGGTTTCGCTCACCAGCCAATCGACCACGCTGACAAGCGCGGCGTGCTTATCAAGCCCGCGGCCGACGCCGTCGAGGTAAAGCGCGAGTTGCCGGTCGGCGCTCGTGCCGCGGCTGACGATGGTGCGCGTGTGGGCGATCTCCGTCTCGCAGCCGAGGGCCGCGGCATCCTCCGCGACGCGCGCGATGACATCCTCCAGCACCTCGCCGAAGCTGCGGGCGCCGCCACCGGCCTCGTCGACGAGCGAGCCGTGCACGCCGTAGCGCTGCGCGCGCCAGCAGTTCTCCGCGGCGATGGCCCGGTCGGCTCCGGAGAGGCCCGCCATGACATTCACGTTGCGGTCGAGATGACGCACGAGGGCGCGATAGAGCGCGGCGATGGCGATGGCATCGTCGAGGCTGGTGCAGCAGTCGCTGACGCGCAGCTCCAGGGTGCCGAGCCGGGCCGCCGGCCGCACCACCCACCAGACGAAACTCTCGTTGGCGATGGCGCCAGCGGCGACGAGCGCATCGATGTAGCGGCGGTAGTCGGCGGCATCGGCGAACAGGTCCGGCAGCCAGGTGCGCGGTAATTCGCGATAGGCGGCTAGCCGATAGCCGAGCAGCCCGGTGCGCCGTCCCTGCCAGAACGGGGACGAGGTCGAGAGGCCAAGCAGCAGCGGCACGAAGGGCAACAGCCGGCCCATGAGGTTCACACGCCGCTCCGGGCAGGGCACCGCCACGTGAACATGCAGGCCGCACAGCATGTTGCGCGTGCCCAGCATCTGCAGGTCCCGCATCAGCCGGTCGTAGCGCTCGGCATCCGTGTGGCGCTGGTGAGCCCAGACGGCCGTGGGGTGCGTGCCGGCAGCCACGATGACGAGGCCGTGGTTGCGGGCGAGCGCGCCAAGTTCCTGCCTGAGCCCGGCGAGCGCGGCCCGGGCCTCGCCCATCGTGGTCGAGGGCGGCGTCGCGACCTCGATCTGGCTCTGCAGCATCTCCGTGCGCACCGCTTCGCCGATCCTGACCTTGCATTCGTCGAGGAAGGCGCGCGCCGACTTGCGCCGGGGGCGACGCGACAGCGCGTCGCACAGGAAATATTCCTCCTCGATGCCGAAGCCGTAGCCGCAATCCATCCACCCATCCTTCCGAGACCACCGAATCGCGCCATCATCGGTCCGGAATGGGGAAACACTCGGGAGCACGCTGCTGCCGCCCGCCACTGTCCCCACAAAACCGCCTCAGGCGCGCGGCCCCCAGTCGCCGATGCTGGCCTGAACGAGCGCGAGCGCCGCGACCGCAGCCGTGTCCGCCCTCAGGATCCGCGGCCCCAGCGACAGGATCAGCACGTTCTCGCGTTGCGCCATCAGCGCGCGTTCCTCCTCGCCGAAGCCCCCTTCCGGGCCGATGACGACGGCAAGCGGCCCGCGCCGAGCGCGTGCGAGGGCCGCGAGCGGATCAGCAAGGGGCGCGGCCTCGTCGCAGAAGACGACGAGCCGTTCCGGCTCGAGGCCCGCGATGGCCGCGGCGAGCGGCTGCGCCTCGGTGATCTCGGGCAGTGTGAGAATGCCGCATTGCTCCGCGGCCTCGATGGCGTTGGCACGCATGCGCTCGATGTTGACGCGGCTCACCTGGGTGTGGCGCGTAATCACCGGGCGGATGGCCGTGGCGCCCATCTCCACCGCCTTCTGGACCATGTAGTCGAGCCGGGCATGCTTCAGGGGCGCGAAGAGATAGTGGAGGTCGCCCGGCGTCGGCTGGGGGCGCAGGCGGGTGACGATCGCGAGCGCTTCCGGCCGGCGCCGGCCGGCGAGGACCTTCGCATGCCACTCCCCTTCGCGTCCGTTGAAGACGAGGACGTCGGCGTTGGCGCCGAGCCTGAGCACGTTGCCGATGTAGTTGGCCTGAGCCTTGTCGAGCGGCACCATCCGCCCCTCGGCCAGCGGGCAATCGACGAACAGGCGCGGCGCACGTGCGGAAACGTCAGACAATTTTGATCTCCCCCGGCTGGATATGCCCCAGCAATACGTGATAAGTCGGCTTGAACGCCACCCGCGAGCAAAGCCGCCACAATTGCCTGTTATGGGCAAGCTGCCGGCGGCGGACCTGAAGACGCGGCAGCAATGTCCGCTCGTACTGCCGGGTGGCGGCTGAATGTGTCGCGGCGGGCGCCTATCCGGTCGGCCTGCCGTCAGCGGGAAGGAAGACAGTCATGGCACGCAGCTTTCGGGCGCGTCTCACGATGGGCGTGATGGCCGCAGCGGTGGTCGGTGCTCCACTCACGATCGGCCTCGGCGCCTCTCCGGCAGCCGCGCAGGCCTCCGGCTGCGAGCAGATCACGAGCTTCCTCAACGAACGCAAGTCGATCGTCGAGCGCGTCAACAAGCTCGGCAAGCAGCCGAAGGCAGCGGATGCCTGCGCTCTGCTCGGCCGGCTGGCCAACAACGGCAACGAAACGATGAAGTGGGTCGAGGCCAACAAGGACTGGTGCCAGATCCCGCAGAACTTCATCGACGGGCTGAAGGCCGATCACGGCAACGTGACCAAGGTGCGCGGCCAGGCCTGCAGCGTCGCGGCCAAGCAGGCCCAGATGGAAAAGCAGGCGCGCGAGCAGGGGCTCCTCGGCGGCGGCGGTGGCGATATCCTCACCGGGCCGATGCGCATTCCCCAAGGCGCCCTATGACCGCTGCGCCGCAGCCGCTCGACCAGCCGGTCGCCGATGCTGCGACCGGCAATTGGGTGGACCGCTACGCGCCGGCTGCATCGAGACCCTACCTGCGCCTCGCGCGCATCGACCGGCCGATCGGCTGGTGGTTGCTGCTGCTGCCGTGCTGGTGGTCGCTCATGCTCGCGGCCATTGCGACGAACACCGTCCCGAGCCTCTGGTACGCCCTGCTTTTCCTCGTCGGGGCGGTGGCCATGCGCGGAGCCGGCTCGACCTACAACGACATCGTCGACCGCGACCTCGACGCCAAGGTGGCCCGCACGCGGATGCGCCCCTTGCCCTCCGGCCAGGTCAAGGTCGCGGCGGCGGTCGCCTTCCTCGCCCTGCAGGCGCTCGTCGGGCTCGCCGTGTTGCTGCAGTTCAACGGCTTCGCCATCCTCATCGGCTTCCTGTCGCTCGTCCCGGTTGCCTTCTACCCGTTCATGAAGCGCTTCATGTCGATGCCGCAGCTCGTGCTCGGCCTCGCCTTCGCTTGGGGCGGCCTGATCGGCTGGGCGGTGGTGACGGGCACGCTCGCGGCACCCGCCTATCTCGCCTATGCGGCGGCCATCGCCTGGACCGTGGGCTACGACACGATCTACGCCCTGCAGGATATCGAGGACGATCCGATCGCCGGCATCAAGTCCTCGGCACGGCTCTTCGGCAGCGAGGCGGCGACAGGCGTCGCAGTGTGCTATGCGGTGGCGGTGGTGCTGGTCGGGCTTGCGGCACATGTTGCGGGCGGCGGGCTTATCGCCTTCGTCGCGGTCGGCGCCTTTGCGCTGCACCTCGCCTGGCAGGTGCGGTCGATCGAGCTCGACAATCCGCATAAAGCCCTGCGGCTCTTCAAGTCGAACCGCGACGCCGGGCTGATCCTCGCCCTCGGCCTCGCCGCCGACGCCCTCTTGCGCGTCGTTCTCTGAGCATTCTGTTAGTCGCGCGCCATCATGTCCCGGCCGTGGACCCGTACCGGGCGCACCAGCGGCTTGCCGGTCTTGCGCCGCACGAGGAAACGCGGCCGGCGGCCGTTCAACAGGCCGTGACGGCGGCGGATGCGGATCTGGCCGAGTTGCAGCCGCCCGATCTGCGGCCGCGGACAGACGATGACCCCATCCTCGCGCTCGAGCAGCAGCGGCAGACCCGAGGTCGCGGCGACGCTGCGCCAAACGGCGGCGATGTCGCCGTCATCCCACCGGCCGATGACAAGATCCCGCCGGCGGTCGTGGCCGACGAGGACGAGTTCGAACATCTCGGCATTACCCTCCTCCGGCACGAAGCGCACCGCCACCCCCGCGAAGACACCCGCGGCAGCGGGGAGGATCGCCCGGACGCCAGGAAGTCTCATCACGATATCGTTGAAGGAAATGGCTTCGCCGGCGGCGGGTTGCCCATGGCAACCCGCCCCGGCGGCCGAGTTCTTGCCTGCCGCCATGTCGACGCCTCTTGTTCTGACGCTCCCGCGCGGCGCTCTCTTGGTCCGGAGCACTCGCGCCTTATGTCGTCACTATTGCGCACCCACGACCCCAAAGGCCTTAACGGGTTGGGTTAAGGCCTTCTTGCCGGCCCCGTTTCGGCGCGGATGCTCAACGAAACCTTTCCGCAACCGGAGGGCGCCCCGGCCCGGCATGCGCGCGTTTGCACCATCAAGTTGCCCGGCTATTGCAGCGGTCGCGGGGGGCCTTTACAAGACCGGCCATCCAGGAACGTCAAGAGAGCCTGCGGGGACGATGCTCGCCTCCCATCCGGACATGGCTGCCAAGCTGCGCGTCCTCCTTCGCGAGACGGCGCGGGAGGCCGGCCTTGCGGCGCTCGCCTATTTCCGCGCCGGCCAAGCAACGCGGGCCGACGTGTGGTCGAAGGCGGGCGGTTCGCCGGTGACGGAGGCGGACATTGCGCTCGACCGACTCATCGCCGAGCGGTTGCGCGACGCCATGCCGGAAGCCGGCTGGCTGTCGGAGGAGACTGCGGACGACCCGGCTCGGCTTTCGAAATCTTTGGTCTTCGTCGTCGACCCCATCGACGGCACGCGCGCCTTCATGCAGGGCGGCTCGGACTGGGCGATCTCCATCGCCCTCCTCTGCGACGGCGCGCCGCTCGCCGCCATCCTGCACGCGCCGGCGCTCGGCGTGACCTACGAGGCCCAGCGCGGCCGGGGGGCGCTGCGCAACGGCGAGCCGTTGCCCTTGAGGGCAGCGGCCGCGTCAGCGCATGGGCCCATGCGCGTCGCCGGCCCGGCCATGCTCACCAAACGCCTGCTGCCCTCCTTCGGCGCCATCGACGTGGTGCCCAAGATCCCGTCGCTGGCACTTCGCCTCGCGCGGGTCGCGGACGGCACCCTCGACGTCAGCATCGCCTCCGCCAACGCCCACGACTGGGACATCGCGGCGAGCGATCTCATCCTGTCGGAAGTCGGTGCGGCGCTGACCGGCCTCTCGGGCGAGCGCCCCGGCTTCAACCGGCCGAGCCCGGTGCACAGCCCGCTCGTCGCCTCGCCCGGGGCGCTCCACCCGCGCGTGCTCGACGCGCTCGCGGAGGGGGCGACGGCGTGACGGTGGCACACCATTTGATCAACCTCGACCATCACGGGACCTGAGAGACCATGAGCGAGACGGCACCGAACAAGCAGCTTCTGCACCTCGTCTTTGGCGGCGAGCTGGAAAGCCTCGAGGGCATCACGTTCCGCGATCTCGCCCATCTCGACATCGTCGGGATCTACCCGAACTACGCCAGCGCCCACGCGGCCTGGAAAGCCAAGGCGCAAGCCACGGTGGACAACGCCCACATGCGTTATTTCATCGTCCACCTGCATCGCCTGCTCGACCCCGAAACCGGCAAGCCGGCCTGAGACGGGCCGGGCGCCATGGCGCTTCTCAAGCGGATCAGCCGGTCACGCCCGGTGCAGGCGGCCCTCGGGCGCCTGCTCGCCGGCTACCTGCGCCTCGTCGAGCGCACGAACCGCTTCGTCATGGAGCCGGCAGACATCTACGACCGCGTCGGGCCGCAGATGCCCGTCATTGTCGCCATGTGGCACGGACAGCACTTCATGGTGTCCTTCGCCCGCCGGCCGCAGGACCGCGCGGCCGCGCTCGTCTCGCGCCACGGCGACGGCGAGTTCAATGCCATCGCCCTCAGCCACCTGGGCATCCGCGCCATTCGCGGCTCCGGCGCACGCGGCAGCAAGGTGCGCGAGAAGGGCGGCGCCGCCGCGGTGCGCCACCTCCTGCGCGCCCTCAAGGACGGCGAGATGGTGGTGATGACCGCGGACGTGCCGAAGGTGTCGCGCATCTGCGGCGAAGGCATCATCCTGCTCGCCAAGCTGTCCGGCCGGCCGGTGGTGCCGGTCGCCGTTGTCACCAGCCGCCGCATCGACTTCAACAGCTGGGACCACGCCTCCATCGGCCTGCCCTTCGGGCGCGGGGCTATTGTCATCGGCGAGCCAATCCACGTCGCGGCCGAAGCCGACCCTGGCGCCATGGAGGACGCGCGGCTTGCGGTCGAGCGCAGCCTCGATGCCGTTCACGCCCGCGCCTACGCCCTCGTCGGCGACCGCGATCCGGGCGCCAAGCCGGCGGAGGCACCCCGATGACGGCGTTGTCCACGGTATGGCGCTGCTCCAGCCCTGCAGCGTGTACGCGGCTTACGATCCTGCCGCCGGCGAGCGTCGAAATGCCATGTTCGCAGGATGGCAATGGCGTCGGCGACTGTTGGTCGCCGCGGGAGCCACAAGGATGGGCGGCCGCATGACGCTGCCTCTGACACTCTACCGTATCGGCATGACGCTGCTGGAGCCCGCGGCCGCCAGCCTGCTCGTCTCGCGCCGCAAGAAGGGCAAGGAGGATCCCGAGCGCATGGGCGAGCGCCGGGGCCTCGCGGGGCGTGCCCGGCCGGCCGGGCGCCTTGCCTGGGTGCACGGTGCGAGCGTGGGCGAGGTCGTCTCGCTGATGCCAATCGTGGAGCGGCTGACGCGGCGCGGCTTCCGCGTTCTCGTCACCTCCGGCACACTCACATCGGCGGCCGTGCTCGCCCAGCGCCTGCCGCCGGGCGCGGCGCACCAGTTCATGCCGCTCG
Organism: Chelatococcus sambhunathii; assembly: GCF_001418005.1. Lineage (GTDB taxonomy): Bacteria > Pseudomonadota > Alphaproteobacteria > Rhizobiales > Beijerinckiaceae > Chelatococcus_A > Chelatococcus_A sambhunathii. The sequence goes on from NZ_LIOL01000004.1 coordinate 333,133, forward strand.
ACGTGCCGCGCTATCTGCGCCGCTTCCTTGACCACTGGCTGCCGGACCTCGTGCTCTTCGCCGAATCCGAGATCTGGCCGAATGCGGTCTTCGCGGTGCGCGCGCGCGGCATTCCGCTCCTCCTCGTCAACGCGCGCATGTCCGAGCGCTCTTTCCGCCGCTGGCGGCAGGCGCCGAAGAGCGCGCGGACGCTGCTCGAGCAGTTCGACCTGTGCCTTGCCCAGTCGCAGGCGGACGGCGAACGGCTGGCGCGCCTCGGCGCGCCCCGCGTCGGCATCGCCGGCAATCTCAAGTTCGACGTGCCCGCGCCGCCGGCCGACGCGCGCACCGTCGCGAGCCTCTCCGGCATCATCGCCGGGCGGCCGGTCTGGGTCGCGGCGAGCACGCACGGAGGCGAGGAGGAGATCATCTCGCTCGTCCACCGCGCGCTCATGCAGCGGCGGCCCGGCCTCCTCACCATCATCGCGCCGCGCCATCCCGAGCGCGGCGAGGCCGTCGCCGATATCGCCCACCGCGCGGGGCTCAACGTCGCCCTGCGTTCCGAGGGCGCCCTGCCGGAGCGGGACGTCGACGTCTATGTCGCCGACACCATCGGCGAGCTCGGGCTCTTCTACCGCCTCGCGCCCATCGCCTTCATCGGTCGCTCGCTGGTGCCGCTCGGAGGGCAGAACCCGATCGAGCCGGCAAAGCTCGGTGCGGCGATCCTGCACGGGCCGCACGTCTACAATTTCGCCGACATCTATGCGGCGATCGACCGTGCGCACGGCGCCCTGCCCGTGGCCGACGCCGAGAGTCTCGCCCAGGCGCTCGCCATGCTGCTCAAGGACACGGCGCGCACCCGAGCCATGGCGCGCGCCGCGGCGCAGACCGTCGAGAGTCTCGGCGGCGCCCTGGAGCGCACGATGCGGGCCATCGAGCCCTATATCCTGCACATGGACCTTCGCCACAACGGCTGACCCGCACCCGTTCCTCCCTTGCGCCGCCGTGATCGAAGGGCAATCCTGCACCGAGCGGAATCGCGGGGGAGGCAATGAAGGCACCGGCATTCTGGTGGCAGGCGCGCCCGTCGTTCGCGGCATGGGCCCTGAGCCCGCTCGGCACGCTCTACGGGGCTGTCACGGTGCGCCGCATGGCGCAGGAGGGCGAGCCGGCACCCCTGCCCGTCATCTGCATCGGCAATTTCACGGCCGGCGGCGCCGGCAAGACGCCGAGTGCCATCACCATCGCCCGTATCCTCGCCGGGCTCGGCGAGCACCCGGCCTTCCTCACGCGCGGCTATGGCGGCAGCCTGACGGGACCGGTCGCCGTCGCCCCCACGCACACGGCCGCCGAGGTCGGCGACGAGCCGCTGCTGCTGGCGCGCCATTTCGTCACCATCGTCGCCGCCGACAGGCCGGCCGGCGCGCAGGAGGCGGACAGGCGCGGCGCGACGGTGGTCGTCATGGACGACGGGCTGCAGAACCCGTCCCTCGCCAAGGATCTGACCTTCGCGGTGGTCGATGCCGCCTTCGGTCTCGGCAACGGGCTGTGCGTGCCGGCCGGGCCGATGCGGGCGCCGCTCGACCGCCAGCTCGCCCATGCCCACGCCGTCATCCTGATCGGCGCGGGGGAGCGGGGCGTCAGGATCGCGCGGGCCGCGGCCGCGCGCGGGCGGCCGGTCCTGCGCGCCCACATGGTGCCGGATCCGGCGGTCGCGGCGAGCCTCGCCGGCCGGCGCGTCCTCGCTTTCGCCGGCATCGGCATGCCGGAAAAATTCTTCGCTACCCTGCGCGGCCTCGGCGCCGACGTCGCCGTGGAACGCGCCTTCGCGGACCATCAGCCCTTCGATGTCGCGACTGTCGAGGCGCTCGTCCGGGAAGCGGAGGCCAAGGGGCTGATGCCCATCACCACGGAGAAGGATGCCGTCCGGCTCATGGGGATCGCCGGCCGGACCGAGGTCCTGTCACGGATCGGCACCTTGCCGGTTACGCTACAATTCGAGGCGCCGGACGAGGTGGCGCAACTGCTGCAGGCGGCGATCAGCCACTGGCGCGCGCAACAGGACGGTACCTAACGTTCAGCCGCGCTCCGGACCTTTCTGGATGCGCTGCAGCACCGCCTCAGGCGAGGCATAGGCCTCCTGCAGGTCGACGCTCCAGTAGCGCAATTCGTCAAGCGGTATGGGCTTGCCCGTCACGGCGCAGCGCACGAAGGCGCCGGGGCGCAACACGCGAAAGTCGGCGTCGAGATACTGCACGACGGCTTCACCGCCCATGGGCAGGCGCGGATCGTGGCGGTTCATGGCACTCACCTTGTTGCGGGGCGCTGCCCCTCTTTCCGTCATTAAGGACAGAACGGACCGGGTTCAAGGCGAAGCGGCCAGGATCGCATCTCACGGATCGAACAGCGAAGCCTGGCGTGCCGCCGGAATGGCACCTTCGCGCGCCTTGCCCCGCGGGCGGGATGCCGTGCGCGCCGGAGCGGCGCCCTCTTCGTCCGCGATGGTGGCGCGCCGTTCGCCATCGGCGAGCTGCAGGCTGACGGCCATCCCCTCCGACAGATCGGCAACCGAGCGGACGGGCCGGCGCGCGTTGTCCAGCACGACCGCATAGCCGCGGGCGAGCACGCCCTTGTGGCTGAGGCTTTCCAGCAGCTTCCAGCAGGCCTGCAGGCGCTCGCGCCGCTGCACCAGCGACGCCTCGTAGCAGCGCCGCGCCCTGATGCCGGCGAGGGCGAGGCGCTCGCTGGCATTGCCCCAGCGCTCCTTCACCGGGCGGAAGGCGAGCCGCGAAGCGGACCGCTCGAAGGCGCCGCGCCGCCGCAGGGTATTGGCGGCGAGCCCCGCAACAAGCCGCCGCTCGAGGCCCTGCAGCACCGCCGAACGCTCCGCAAGGCGCGCCTGCGGCGACAGGCGGGCGAGGCGCTGGGCGAGGCGGTTGAGCTCGACCTCGTGCCGGCGGGCATTGGCGTTGAGGCCATGGCGCAGGCGGCCGGCGGCGAGATCGAGCCGCTGACGAGCACTCGCCGTCAGGTCCTCGGCCCGCGGCAGGGCACGCGCCAGGGCGCGCACGTCGGCCCGGCGCCTCTCCAGGAGCCGGTGCATGGCGCCGAGGTGGCGGCGCGCCAGCGTGTCGACCTGCGCGATGAGTTCGGACCGCACCGGCACGACCTTCTCGGCCGCGCCGGTCGGGGTCGGCGCGCGCAGATCGGCGGCAAGATCGATCAGCGTCCAGTCCGTTTCGTGGCCGACGGCCGAGACGAGCGGAATGTCGCTTTCCGCCGCCGCGCGCACGACCACTTCCTCGTTGAAGCTCCAGAGGTCCTCGAGCGAGCCGCCACCGCGCGCGACGATGATGACATCCGGCCGCGGCACCGCGTCGCCCGGGCCGATGGTGTTGAAGCCGCGAATCGCGGCCGCGACCTCGGCCGCGCTCGTCTCGCCCTGCACGCGCACGGGCCAGACGAGCACGTGGCGGGGAAAGCGGTCGGCGAGGCGGTGCAGGATGTCGCGGATGACGGCACCGGTCGGCGAGGTCACGACGCCGACGACCTCCGGCAGATAGGGCAGCACCTGCTTGCGCCGCTCGTCGAACAGCCCCTCGGCCGCGAGCTTGCGGCGCCGCTCCTCGAGGATGGCCATGAGCGCGCCGACGCCGGCCGGCTCGATGGTCTCGACGACGATCTGATATTTCGACGAGCCGGGGAAGGTGGTGATGCGCCCCGTCACCACCACCTCGAGCCCCTCCTGGGGCTTGACCTTGAGGCGGCTGAACACGCCTTTCCAGATCACCGCGTCGATGCGCGCGCCCTCGTCCTTCAGCGAGAAATAGCAGTGGCCGGACGAATGCGGGCCGCGGTAGCCCGACACCTCGGCGCGCAGGCGCACGAAGCCGAAGGCGTCCTCGAGGGTACGCTTCAGCGCGCCGGACAGGGTGGAGACCGTCCATTCCTGCACGTTGGAGGGGTGATTCGGATCCGGCTGATTCATGGGCGGCAGGATAGGCGTTCGTGCCGCAAAGTGAAACGCCGCGCCGGCGGCCGTCCCCCGCGTGGCTGCCTTCAGCGTCGGCACTCTCCCGGTTGACAGGGCGCACGCGACGCCGGTTTGCTGCTGCCGGAGGATGAGCGACATGAGCGACGACACGACCGCGCCCGCGAAGCCACGCATCGTCATCACCTATTGCACCCAGTGCAATTGGTTGCTGCGCGCCGGCTGGATGGCGCAGGAACTCCTGTCCACCTTCGCCGCCGACCTCGGCGAGGTGGCGCTCGTTCCCGGCACGGGGGGCCTCTTCCACATCACCTACGACGGCGAGACCATCTGGGAGCGCAAGCGCGACGGCGGCTTCCCCGACGTGAAGACGCTGAAACAACGCGTGCGCGACAGGCTCGCCCCGCAGCGCCATCTCGGCCACATCGACCGCTGAGGCGCCTCGCCGGTTCCGTGCCTGCGCGGCCGGATGCCCGGCAACGGGGCATTGCCATGGGCCGCCGCAGCCGGTAGGAGGCGCGGCAAGATCAATCGGCGCCAAGCAGGGGCGAACCCATGAACCTCCTCCTCATCGGATCGGGCGGGCGCGAGCACGCGCTCGCATGGAAGCTCTCGGCAAGCCCGCTCTGCGACCAGCTCTTCGTCGCGCCCGGCAACCCGGGCACGGCCACCTGCGGCGAGAATGTCGCGCTCGACGTGGCCGATCACGCCGCCGTCGTCGCCTTCTGCCACGACAAGGCCATCGATCTCGTCGTCGTCGGCCCGGAAGCGCCGCTCGTCGCAGGGCTCGTCGACGATCTCGCGGCTGCCGGCATCAAGGCCTTCGGCCCGCGCAAGGCGGCTGCCCGGCTCGAAGGCTCCAAGGCCTTCACCAAGGAGCTGTGCCGCGAATTCGGCATCCCGACCGCGGCTTTCGCCCGCTTCACGGACGAGGCCACCGCCCGCGCCCATGTGCGCGAGACGGGGGCGCCGATCGTAGTGAAGGCGGACGGGCTCGCTGCCGGCAAGGGCGTCGTGGTCGCCGAGACGGTGGAGGAGGCCGAGGAGGCCATTGCCATGATGTTCGCCGGTGGGCTCGGCGCCGCCGGCGCGGAGGTCGTCATCGAGGAATGCATGGTCGGCGAGGAGGCGAGCTTCTTCGCCATCGCCGACGGCAGGACCGCGATCCCGCTCGCCTCCGCCCAAGACCACAAGCGCGTCTTCGACGGCGACCGCGGCCCGAATACTGGCGGCATGGGCGCCTATTCGCCTGCGCCGGTGATGACGCCGGCCCTCGAACGGGAGGTGATGGAGCGCATCATCCTGCCGACCGTCGCCGGCCTCGCCGCGCGCGGCACGCCTTATGTCGGCGTGCTCTATGCCGGGCTGATGATCACCGCCGAGGGGCCGAAGCTCATAGAATACAATGCCCGCTTCGGCGATCCCGAATGCCAGGTGCTGATGCCGCGCATGAAGAGCGACCTCGTGCCCGTACTGCTCGCCGCCTGCGACGGCGTGCTCGCCGACGTCGACGTGCGCTGGTGGGACGAGGTGGCGCTCACCGTGGTCATGGCCGCGAGGGGCTATCCCGGCACCGCCGAGAAGGGTTCCGTCATCCGCGGCCTCACCGAGGCCGAGGCGCTCGAGGACGTCCTCGTCTTCCACGCCGGCACGAAGGACGACGGCGGCCGGATCGTCGCCAATGGCGGGCGCGTGCTCAATGTCACGGCGACGGGCCGTACGGTGAAGGAGGCCAAGGCCCGCGCCTACGAGGCAGTTTCACGCATCGACTGGCCGGAAGGCTTCTGTCGCTCGGACATCGGCTGGCGGGCCGTGGCGCGCGAAGAGGAGGCGTGAGGGCGCCATCCTGTCGGCACACGGCGACATCGCCTGAATGCCGTTTCTCTCCCCGTGCGGTGCGGCCTATAACCGATCGTGTGACAGGAGACTCGTCATGCCCGATCTCGCCGACCTCTTTCCCGGCTTCCAATCGCACTGGATCGACACCGAGGCGGGGCGCATTTTCGCGCGCTCCGGCGGCTCGGGGCCGCCGCTCGTGCTGGTGCACGGCTTTCCGCAGACGCATGTCGCCTATCATCGCATCGCGCCCAAGCTCGCCAAGCACTTTTCCGTGGTGCTGATGGACATGCGCGGCTACGGCTGGTCCTCGGCACCGAAGGGCGACGGCGGCCGCGAAACCTATACCAAGCGGGCCATGGGCCGCGATGTCGTCGCCGTCATGGAGGCGCTCGGCCACGTGCGCTTCTCCTTCGCCGGGCATGACCGCGGCGCGCGCGTCGGCTATCGGCTGGCGCTCGACGAGCCGGGCCGGCTCGACAAGCTGGTGCTGCTCGACATCCTGCCCACCTTCCATGTCTGGAAGCTGATCGAGGCCGGCAAGAGCCCGGCCGCGCACTGGGAGTTCCTCGCCCGCCCGGCGCCGGAGCCGGAAACCGCCATCGGCAAGGATCCCCTGCCCTATTTCGAGGATCTGCTGGTCCGCTGGTCGAAGACCAAGGACCTCAAGGGCTTCGATCCCCGGGCGCTCGCCCACTACCGCGCCAACTGGAACGAGCCGACCCGCATCCACGCCTTCTGCGAGGACTATCGCGCCGGCAGGACGACGGACGTTGCGCAGGACGAGGCCGACCTTGCGGCGGGCCGGACCATCACCGTGCCCACCCAGCTCATCTGGGGCGAGTTCTATCTCGTCACCACGGACAAGAGCCCGCTCGACGTCTGGCGCGAGACCTTCGCACCAAAGGCCGTCGGCACCAAGGTCAACGCCGCCCATTTCGTGGCCGAGGAGGCGCCGGACGAGGTGCTCGCGGCGATGATCCCCTTCCTCGAGGGCAAGGCATGAGGTTCCGCGACGCGACCGGGGCGGACCTTGCGGCGATCGTCGCGCTGCTCGCCGACGATCCGCTCGGCGCAACGCGCGAGGCACCGGCGGTAGAGCTGCCTTCCGCCTATGCCGAGGCCTTCGCAGCCATCGCCGCGGATGCCAACAACCGCCTGATCGTGGCGGATGATGGCGGGGCGGTCGTCGGCTGCCTGCAACTCACCTTCATCCCGGGCCTCACCTATACCGGCGGCTGGCGGGCGCAGATCGAGGGCGTGCGCATCGCCCAGAGCCAGCGCGGCCGGGGCCTCGGGCGGGCGATGTTCAATTGGGCGATCGAGCAGGCGCGTGCCCGCGGCTGCCGGCTCGTGCAGCTCACCACCAACAAGGCGCGGCCGGACGCCCTGCGCTTTTATGAAAGCCTCGGCTTCACCGCCAGCCACGAGGGCATGAAGCTCGACCTCGAGGCCGCCTGAGCCGCGCCGCAACGCGGGCCCGTCCGGCCCTGCTCCTTTATCGTCGCGCTGCCCCTAGCCCCGGCCAGGAATGGAGCCAACGCCTCCGCTCGTCATGGCCGGGCTCGTCCCGGCCATCCACGCCCTTCGGCCCGGCGCAGGCGGCACGGCGTGGATGCCCGCGACGAGCGCGGGCATGACGGCGGGAGTGTGGAAGCCGGCGTGCTTTCCCATCGTGCTCGCGATGCCGATGGCGAGACAGCTATGCGCCGGGGATGACGTCCCCCGTCGCCTCCGCTCGTCATGGCCGGGCTTGTCCCGGCCATCCACGCCCTTTGGCCCGGCGCAGGCGGCACGGCGTGGATGCCCGCGACGAGCGCGGGCATGACGGCGGGAGCGCGGGGGCCGGCGCGCTTTCCCATCGTGCTCGCAGTGCCGATGGCGAGACAGCTATGCGCCGGGGATGACATCCCCCGTTGCCTGCGCTAGGACGCGGGGCAACGTCAGAAGGTTCGCTTTTCCGCCATGTCCGACAAGCCGAAGACCAGCAACAAGCTCCTCGCGCGCCTGCCGCGCGGCCTCGTCGACCGTGCGCCGGGTGACATCGCCGCGACCGACCGGATGCTCGCCGCCATCCGCGAGACCTACGAGCTCTACGGCTTCGAGGCGGTGGAGACGCCGCTGATCGAATATACCGACGCGCTCGGCAAGTTCCTGCCCGACCAGGACCGGCCGAACGAGGGCGTCTTCTCCTTCCTCGACGACGACGAGCAGTGGCTCAGCCTGCGCTACGACCTCACGGCGCCGCTCGCCCGCTATGTCGCCGAGAACTTCGACACGCTCGCCAAGCCCTATCGCAGCTATCGCTGCGGCTGGGTGTTCCGCAACGAGAAGCCCGGCCCCGGCCGCTTCCGCCAGTTCATGCAGTTCGACGCCGACACCGTCGGCACGGCGAGCGTCGCGGCGGATGCCGAGATCGCCATGATGATGGCCGATACGCTGGAGAAGGTCGGCATCGGGCGCGGCGACTATGTCGTCAAGATCAACAACCGCAAGGTGCTCGACGGGGTGCTGACGGCCATCGGCCTTGCCGGCGAGGAGAATGCCGGCAAGCGCCTCGGCGTGCTGCGCGCCATCGACAAGCTCGACAAGTTCGGGCCGGAGGGCGTGCGCCTGCTGCTGGGCGAAGGCCGGCGCGACGAGAGCGGCGATTTCACCAAGGGCGCCGGCCTCGAGACCGCAGCCATCGAGCGCGTCATCGCCTTCACGGCCGCCAAGGGCGCCGATGCGGCGGCGACCATCGCCAATCTCGCTGCCGTCGTCGGCGATACCGCGCAGGGCAACGAGGGCGTCGCCGAGCTCGAGCAGATCGGCGCGCTCGTCGCTGCCGCGGGCTATGACGACGGGCGCGTCGTCATCGACCCCGCCGTCGTTCGCGGGCTCGAATATTACACCGGCCCGGTCTTCGAAGCCGAGCTCACCTTCGACGTGCCCAACGAGAAGGGCGAGGTCGTTCGCTTCGGCTCCGTCGGCGGCGGCGGGCGCTACGACGGGCTCGTCTCACGCTTCCGCGGCGAGCCGGTGCCCGCCACGGGCTTCTCCATCGGCGTCTCGCGCCTGTTCGCGGCGCTGAAGGCGATCAAGAGCCCGCTCGTCACGGATGCCGCGGGCGCCGGTCCGGTGGTCGTGCTCGTCATGGACCGCGACGAGATCGGCCACTACCAGCGCATGGTCGCGGCGCTGCGCCAGGCCGGCATCCGGGCCGAGCTCTATCTCGGCACCTCGGGCATGAAGGCGCAGATGAAATATGCCGACAGGCGCGCCAGCCCCTGCGTCGTCATCCAGGGCTCCAACGAGCGCGCAGCCGGCGAGGTCACCATCAAGGACCTCGCCCTTGGCGCCGAGCGCGCCGGCCTCGGCAAGGACCGCGACGACTACCTGCAGAAACAGGCCGAGGCCCAGTTCTCCGTCAAGGAGGCGGAACTGGTCGATGCCGTCAAGCGCGTGCTGGCACGGCGGACAGCGTGAGGCGGTTGCCGCCCTATCCTTCCGTTCACCCTTCAGCGCGAAAGCGGTCGCATCCGGCCCGCGCGCTTGCTAAAGACCCTGCCTGACAGGCAGGAAGGCCATGGTGACGACGACGCATTCGCGCGCGATGGCGCGCACCGACGAACTGATGGGGCTTTTCGCGCGCGAGGGCTATCAGCGCCTCGAGCCGCCCGTGCTGCAGCCCGTCGACGTGTTCCTCGAGCTCTTGGGCGAGGACCTGCGCCGCCGCCTGTTCCTGACGCAGGATGCGGCCGGCAGCGAGCTGTGCCTCAGGCCCGACTACACCATTCCCGTCAGCCGGGCCTATCTCGCCTCCCCCGCCGCCGGCAGTGCGGCGAGCCTTAGCTATCACGGCCCCGTCTTCCGCCAGCGGGCCGGCGAGATCGGCGAGATTGCGCAGGCCGGCATCGAGAATTTCGGCCGTACCGACCGCGAGGCGGCCGATGCCGAGGTGCTGGCGCTGGCCATGGAGGCGGCCGGGCTCTTCGGCCTTGCGGCGCCGGTCGTGCGCCTCGGCGACATGGGCCTGCTCGCGGCCGTGCTCGATGCCCTGAGGCTCGCGCCCGCGACGCGGCGCCGGGTGCTGCGCGCCATCACCCAGGGCGAGCCGGTCGATGCACCGAAAACCGCGGCGAACGGCAACGGCAACGACGACCATGCGGGCCTCCTCGCGGCCATCGCCGGGCAGGACGCCAAGGCGGCGCGGGCCTTCGTCGAGGACGTGCTGGCGATCGCTGGCATCAGCAAGGTCGGCGGGCGCACGGCCGGCGAGATCGCCGAGCGCTTCCTCGCCCGCGCCCAGGCGCGCGCAGGCGAGCTATCGGCCGAGGCGCATGCGACGCTCGAACGCTTCCTCGCCGTCGAGGGCGACCCCGACAGCGCGGCCGCGACGCTGCGCGCCCTGGCGCGGGACACGAACCTCGCCATCGATGCCGCCATCGACACCTTCGAGGCGCGCACCGGCTTCATGGCCGCGCGCGGCATCGACGTCACGCGCCTCGCCTTCGCGGCAAATTTCGCGCGCAACCTCGACTACTACACTGGCTTCATCTTCGAGCTGCACGACCCGGCGCGGCCGGAGGAAAAGCCCATCGTCGGCGGCGGCCGCTACGACAACCTCCTGTCGCAGCTCGGGGCTGCCGAAACGATTCCGGCCGTCGGCTGCTCCATCTGGATCGAGCGCATCAACGGAGCCGCATCATGAGCGACACCCCGCTCGTCCTCGCCGTGCCGTCGAAGGGCCGGCTGCAGGAGAACGCCGCCCGCTTCTTTTCCCGCGCTGGTCTTGAGGTGGTGCAGTCGCGCGGCGCGCGCGACTACCGCGGGCGCCTCGCCGGCGTGGCGGGCGTCGAGATCGCCTTTCTCTCCGCCTCCGACATCGTCGCACAGCTCGCCTCGGGCGGCGCCCATCTCGGCGTGACGGGCGAGGACCTGGTGCGCGAGGAGATCCACGACGCGGAAGAGGCGGTCGAACTCCTGGCGCCGCTCGGCTTCGGCCATGCCAATGTGGTCGTCGCCGCGCCGCAGGCCTGGATCGACGTGCGCACCATGGCCGATCTCGACGATGTCGCCGCCGACATGCGCGTGCGCCACGGCCGCAAGATGCGCGTCGCCACCAAATACATCAATCTGACGCGCCAGTTCTTCGCCGGCCACGGCATCGCCGATTACCGCATCGTCGAGAGCCTCGGCGCGACGGAGGGGGCACCCGCGACAGGCGCGGCCGAGATCATCGTCGACATTACGACGACGGGCGCAACACTCGCCGCCAACGCGCTCAAGGTCCTCGACGACGGCATCATCCTGCGCTCGGAGGCGAATCTCGTCGCCTCGCTCAGGGCACCCTGGAGCGAGACGGCCCGCGCCGCCGCGCGCACCATCCTCACCCGCATCGCGGCGGAGGAGGAGGCGCGCACGATGCGGGAGCTGACGGCGCGGGTGGGGACGCTCGATGCGGCACTGGAGCGCGAGATCATCGAGGGGCACGGCGGCCGTCTGCCCTTCGGGGGCCCGGACGAGCGTGGGCTCCTCACCGTGCACTGCCCGACCGACCGGGTCTTCGCGCTCGCCGCCCTGCTGACGGACAACGGCGCCGAGCCGGTTACGGTGCGTGCGCTCGACTATGTCTTCCGCGCCAGCAACGCGCTAAGCGAGCGGCTGTTCACGCGCCTTGGCTAGTGGCGCAGCCGCCACGCCTTTGCCATCAACGCGCATAGATTGGTTGGGTGACACCGGCCATTGCAGGTGCCCCGCGCCGCGTTTATGGTCGCGCCGATCCATGGATCGTCGGCTCGATGACGGTGCCCGCGAAAGGGCGCCGCATCATACCGGTGAGGGGGAGAGCAAGTGTTGTCTCGTTCGTCCGTTCGTTTCTGCGTGCTCGGCGCAATCGCGCTCGCCATGGCCGCTCCCGCGCTCGCGCAGACGCGGTCCGGCCAGCCGAACAATGCGGCCCAGGCGGCGCGCGAGAAGGAGCGGCAGACCAACGTGCCGCAGCAGGCCGAGAAGCAGTTCCCCGTCGGCACGAGCTGGGTGGCCATCAGCCTCAACGACAAGCCCTATTCCGGCGACCGGCCCGGCTTCGCCCTCGATGCCCAGTATCGCGCCCGCGGCTTTGGCATGTGCAACACCTATTCGGCCACGGCCTATCCGCTGCGCGACCAGGGCTTCGCCGTCGGCCCGCTGGCCATGACGAAGAAGGATTGCGGCAAGCAGGTGATGGCCGCCGAGCGCGCCTTCCTCGTCGCCCTGCGCACGGCGCGCAAGTGGGACCTCGTCAACGGCCAACTGGTGCTGACCGGCGAGAGCGGCACGCTGCGCTTCGAGCGGGTGCTCTGAGCGGCATCGGATGCGCTGGAGGCAACGGTGGCGCCGAAGAGGAATACCAGTCGCCGCTTCCCGGCATGATCGAAAGAAGGGCGACACGCCGGCGGCGGAAGCGAGCGTGAGGCATGGAGGCCCCCGGCACGGGTGAGGACGACGAGGCATGCCGAATCGCGGCTGCGCTTCATGCAACTGTCCGCGTCGGCTCGTGCCGGTGCACCCTTCCCGGACCGATCAGCCGACGGGCACCGGTTCACGCGCGAGATCGACCGGCCGCGCCACACCATCGTCCATCGGTTGCAGATCGATACGCCGGTCATGGAAGGCGGCAAGTGTCGAGCGATGGCCAATGGAGACGATCGTGGTGTCCGGCAGGGCCGCCGCAATCGCCTCGTAGAGGACCCGCTCGCTCTTCTCGTCGAGCGCCGAGGAGGCTTCGTCGAGGAGCAACCAGTCCGGCTTTGCGAGCAGCGCCCGCGCGATGGCGAGACGCTGCTGCTCGCCGCCCGACAGACGCTGCCCCCAGTTGTCGTCATCGTCCAGCCGGTTCACCAGCGCCGGCAGGCCGACGGCGATCAGGACCGCCCTGATGGCCGCGTCGTCATAGGCCCCGGCCACGGCCGGATAGGAGATGGCGGCACGCAGGTTGCCCTGCGGGATGTAAGGCCGCTGCGGCAACAGCATGACGCTGCGCCCCTCGGGCACGTCGACCTCGCCCGAGCCGTAGGGCCAGATGCCGGCGAGCGCGCGGAACAGTGTCGACTTGCCGGAACCCGACGGCCCGTTGACCAGCACCGGCTCCCCGGCCCTGAGGTCGAGCCGGTCGATCTCCACGATCCTGACGCCGTGCGGCAGGTCGACCCTGAGGTCGCGGATCACCAGCGCATTCTCCGGCGCGGTCTTGCGCTCGATGTGAGGCGGCACGGTGCCGATCACTTCGGCGCGGCCCATGGCATCCTCGAAGGTCACCAGACGGTCGATCGTCGCCTTATAGGCGGCAAGGGTCGTATAGGCCGAGATGAAGAAGGAGAGCGAGGCATTGACCTGGCCGAAAGCCTGCGCGCCCTGTTGCAGCTGCCCGAGCGTAATGCGATCGAGGAAGAAATACGGCCCCATGAAGAGATAGGGGAAGGCGACGCTCATCTGCTGCCACGAGAAGCGGAAGCCCTCGATCTTGAGGCGGCGTTTGAGGATGTCGATGACATTGGTGATGACCTGCGCGAAGCCGCCGCGCAGGTTCGCCTTCTCGGCATCGGCGCCGCGCAGCAGCGCGACCTGCTCGCCATATTCACGCAGGCGCGCCAGCGAGAAGCGGAAATTCGCCTCGAACTTTTCCTGCAGGAAGTCGAGCCGGATGAGCGGCCGGCCAATGAGATGCGTCAGGATGGTGCCGACGAGAGAATAGGCGACGGCGACCCACACGAGAAGGCCGGGAATGACGACGGCAGTGCCCGGGAAGGTGAAACCCTCGGAGAGGCCCCACAGCAGCACCGTGAACGAGACCAGCGTGGCGAGTTGCGCCATCATCTGCGTTGACAGGGTCATGGTGCTCGAGATGAAGGCGGCGACGTCGACCGAGATGCGCTGGTCAGGGTTGTCCGCGTTCTGCCCGGCGACCCCCATCTTGTAGTGCGTCGAGCGGTCGAGCCAGCGCGAGAAATAGCTCTCCGTCAACCATTGCCGCCAGCGGATGCGGAAGATCGTGTCGATGGTGAAATCGAGCAGCTGGAAGATGATCCAGAACACCAGCAGCGGGATGAACACCCACCAGATCTGATACCAGAAGGCGTCCGCATTCTTGTTCTGGAGCGCGTCGAACAGGTCGCGGTACCAGAGGTTGAACTTGATGTTGAGGCCAACCTGCACAAAGTTCGTGGCGATGATGGCGGCGACCATCGCGACCGCCGCCCGCCCTTCGGAGCGGAAGAGCCGGCCGAACCAGCTGAAGTTCTCTTCGCCGCTGCGGATGGAATAGAAGTAGGGGTCGGCAAGGTTCGTGATCGTGCGCACGACCGGGATAAACGAGACGCCGAAGACGAGACCCGCGAAGCAGACGGAAGCGGTGGCCATGAAGGCCGGCGGCACGAGCGCCGCCAGCGTCTGCGGCACGAGGCCGTAGCTGGCGAGTGTGTTGGCCGCCGCGATCAGCAGATAGCCGAGCGCATACATGCCCATGAAGATGCGCAGGAAGATCGAGATGTCGCGCGCCAGCCACAGGATGGCCGCGAGCACGAAACCGCTGACCGGCACGAAGAGCGGCAGGGCGTTCGCCTGCCCCTGCGACAGCGCCAGAAAGGCTGCGGACGCGGCCGCAACGACAATGGCTATGAGCTTCATGAAGTCCGCTTGTCCCGCCAGAAGGGCCGGCACCGCCGGCATCCGAAATCCGCCTCGTCTCCTACAGGAATTCGACAGGCGCTGCACCTAACGCTTTTGTAAAGCGGCAGAAAGACGGCGGAAACAGGTACAGGGATCGCCGGCGGAATCGCCCCTTAGCGCCTGGCCAACGAAAAAGGGCCCGGCGGCGATGCCGGGCCCTTCCGTCTCTGGCCGAATGGACTTCCTCAGAAGTCCATGCCGCCACTTCGGCCGATCCAGTCGGCCGAAGCACTTGCCTCAGCTTGGGCGGATGGACTTCCTCAGAAGTCCATGCCGCCCATGCCACCGCCCGGCATGGCGGGCGCGGCCGCTTCCTTCTTCGGCTTGTCGGCGACCATCGCCTCCGTCGTGATGAGGAGCGAAGCGACCGAGGCGGCGTCCTGCAGGGCCGTGCGCACGACCTTGGCCGGATCGACGATGCCGGCCTCGAGCATGTCCACGAACTCTTCAGTCTGCGCGTTGAAGCCGAAGGTCTGCGACTTGTTCTCGGAGATCTTGCCGACGACGATCGAGCCCTCGACGCCGGAATTCTCGGCGATCTGGCGGATCGGCGCCTCGAGCGCGCGCAGGACGATATTGATGCCGGCCTGTACGTCGGCGTTGTCGCTCTTGAGCTTCGCCACGGCCGCCTTGGCACGCAGGAGGGCTGTGCCGCCGCCCGGGACGATGCCTTCCTCGACGGCCGCGCGCGTGGCGTTGAGGGCGTCGTCGACGCGGTCCTTCTTCTCCTTCACTTCGACCTCGGTGGCGCCGCCGACGCGGATGACGGCCACGCCGCCCGCGAGCTTGGCAAGACGCTCCTGCAGCTTCTCACGGTCGTAGTCCGAGGTGGTCTCCTCGATCTGCGCCTTGATCTGCTGCACGCGGGCCTCGATGTCCTTCTTCTTGCCGGCACCGTCGACGATCGTGGTGTTCTCCTTGTCGATCCGCACCTTCTTGGCGCGACCGAGCATGTCGAGCGTCACGTTCTCGAGCTTGATGCCGAGGTCTTCGGAGATCGTCTGGCCGGCGGTGAGGACGGCGATGTCCTCGAGCATGGCCTTGCGGCGGTCGCCGAAGCCCGGCGCCTTCACCGCCGCGACCTTGAGGCCGCCGCGCAGCTTGTTGACGACGAGCGTGGCGAGCGCCTCGCCCTCGACGTCCTCGGCGACGATCAGAAGCGGCTTGCCCGTCTGGACGACCGCCTCGAGCACCGGCAGCATGGCCTGCAGCGAGGAGAGCTTCTTCTCGTGGATGAGGATGTAGGGATCGTCGAGCTCCGCGACCATCTTCTCCGCATTCGTGATGAAGTACGGAGAGAGGTAGCCGCGGTCGAACTGCATGCCCTCGACGACGTCGAGCTCGGTCTCGAGGCTCTTGGCCTCCTCGACCGTGATGACGCCCTCGTTACCGACCTTCTGCATCGCCTCGGCGATCATCTCGCCGATGGAGCGGTCGCCGTTCGCCGAGATGGTGCCGACCTGCGCGACCTCGTCGGAGGACTTCACCTTCTTGGCGCGCTTCTCGATGTCCTTGATGACCTCGGCCACGGCCATGTCGACACCGCGCTTGAGGTCCATCGGATTCATGCCGGCGGCGACCGACTTGGCGCCTTCCTTCACGATCGCCTGGGCGAGGACCGTGGCCGTCGTGGTGCCGTCACCGGCCAGATCGTTCGTCTTCGAGGCCACCTCGCGCACCATCTGCGCGCCCATGTTCTCGAACTTGTCCTCAAGCTCGATTTCCTTGGCGACCGTCACGCCGTCCTTCGTGATGCGCGGCGCGCCGAAAGACTTCTCGATCACAACGTTGCGGCCCTTCGGGCCCAGCGTCACCTTCACCGCATTGGCGAGAATGTCCACGCCGCGCAGCATCTTCTCGCGCGCGTCAGCCGAAAATTTTACGTCCTTGGCAGCCATGTGCTCAACTCCTGCCTGAAACTCAAGATGGGGGAGGGGCGGCTCAGCCGATCACGCCCATGATGTCGGACTCCTTCATGATAAGGAGGTCCTGGCCGTCGATCTTCACCTCGGTGCCCGACCACTTGCCGAAGAGCACGCGATCGCCCTTCTTGACATCAAGGGCAACGAGCTTGCCATTGTCGTCGCGGGCGCCGGGACCGACGGCGACGATCTCGCCCTCCTGCGGCTTTTCCTTGGCCGTGTCGGGGATGATGATGCCGCCCTTGGTCTTCTCTTCGCTGTCGAGACGGCGGACGACCACGCGGTCGTGCAGCGGACGGAACTTCATGAGACGTGTCCTCTCAAAGAAAGCAGCGGAACGCGCTGATCATGCGGGGCCTGTTAGCACTCGACAGAAGCGAGTGCCAAGGCTCGGGCGGAGATAGGCAGGCGGCGCTGGAGAGTCAAGGCACGGTCGCGACAAATTCGCCGTCACGCTGCACGCTGCCTTCGCGCGGGCGGCCTCTCAGCCGGGATGGTTAACGGGCCGGCACCGCCGGCGCCACCATGCCGGGCATCGGCGGCTCTGCCCGCCTCGCTGCGCGCATGATCACGCGCCGACACGCCAAGAGCGGGACCTCCTCACGAAGGCCCCGCCCTTTTCTGCGACGCACCATGATATCCTGCAGGGCGGCGAGTGAGAGCATTGCCCCGCGATTGCGGATGGGCGCGGCGCCAGTCGCGGCGAACCGGGGGCGAGACCGCTTGCGCGCATCCCTGCCACGAGGACAGCGCCCTCGTGCCGGCATGTACTATCCGCGATCCCGCGGCGGATCGTTCATCAGCTGGGCCAATTGGTTCATCAGGTGGTCCAGCCGCGCCATCTGCTGCCCCTGCAGCGCCGGCTGGCCCGCCATGTCACGCAGCAGCCACGCCATTTCCCCGGCCAGCCGCGCGATCGCAGCCTCCTGCGCCCCCTGCCGCCCTGCGAGCATCCTCGTCAGCTGCCCGACCTGCTCCCTCGCAAGCTGTATGACATCCGGAAGATCGCCGCCGCCGTGCTCATTCCATTGATCCGTCGATCGGTCGGCAGATCCCGAAAGCATGTCCACCATGACGCGGTTCCTCAAGCGTGATGGGCAGCCGGCCGCACCGGCCGGGCATATGGCACCGTGGCTGGCGCGGCCGGGCAGGCCCGAGCGTTCAGAACGCTCCGGATGTCCCCGACAGCCCGAAATAGGCCGTCAGTCCGGTCAGCCTGAGATCGCCGTAGCCTTGATCGTTGCCGCAGCACGGCGGCTGCTTCTGGCCCTGGCCGTTGCCGCAGCACGGCGACTGGCCCTGCCCCAGGAACTGCTGCAGCTGTTGCAGCAGCTTGACCAGCTGCATCATCTGCTGCAGCTGTTTCAGGGTACCCATGAAATCATTCTGGCCAATATTGCCGATAAAGCTGCCCTGACCGTTGGGCTGGATTCTGTATGACATTCTGAACCTCACCGATAGATCGATCATATTCCGCCCGGTAACGGGCAAGCACCTGCACCTGAAAAGCACGCGCTGATCCGCGCTCATCCGCCCGATGCAACGGCCGCGGCATGCGGCCCTGTGCGATCGGCAACGAGGATTCGGCAGCGCCGCCGGTCTGCAGCGCTCCTCACCCGGAGCCGGGGACAATCCGCGGCTCCGGGGGAGTCGTCGCGACATGTTACGACAGGGTGACGCAGCTGATCCGGGCCGAAACGTCGGTCACGATCCGAACCAATTCACCATCACGGCACGATGTCACTTCTGGATGTTCTGGGACTGCTGCGCCTGCATTGCCACTTGCGCCAGCATCTCCTGGAAATCATCCGCGGAGCGCTTCTGCTTCTGGGCGTCCTGCACACCGGCGGCAGAGGCCGCACCAGCATTCGAAGCCCCATTCTTCTGACAGCACGAGCAAGCCATGATATACCTCCAAAATATCAATATACGGGCCGATAATGCCCCTGAAAAACGAGCGATATTTCGATTATGACATAGATATACAGTCATCATCGCTCACAAGATATGATGCAAAGACCAACTGAACAGCGCAACTGCTATGACGTTGCTATTTCTAAACTCACAATTTCCTAACCATCTCCCGCCCGCCGTCAGCGGCGGACTGTCGCAAGCGCGCCGAGGACGATCAGGGCACCGCCGGCGAGCGTCTGCAGCGAGGGCACCTCGCCGAAGAAAAGATAGCCGAGTGCCACCGCCCAGATGAGGGCGGTGTATTCGAGCGGCGCGAGGCGCGCCGCCTCAACCCGGGCGAAGGCCGTGGCGAGGATGAGATGCCCGATGGCGCCGAGACAGCCGATGGCGAGGAACAGCGACAAGTCGGACACGTGAGGCGGCACCCAAACCGCGCCGGCGGGCGCGGCGAGCACGAGTGCCGGCCCGATGTTCTGGAAGAAGACGATGGTCTCGACGCGGTCGCGCGTCGCCCGCGCCCGCAGCATCACCATCGACAAGGCGTAGGTCACGGCTGCGGCGAGCGCCGCCGCGATGCCGTCCCACGAACGCGCGCCGCCCGAGGTGCCGGAGCCGTGGACGATGATCACCATGCCGGCGAAGCCGGCCAGCAGGGCGACGACGATGCGCCCGTCGATGCGTTCGCGCAGCAGCACGACGCCGAAGAAGGCGATGAAGACCGGGGCGAGGAAGGCGAGCGCCTGCGCCTCCGCCAGCGGCAGGCGGCCGAGCGCGTAGAAGAAGGAGGTCGCGGTGACCACGACGAGCAGGGCACGCCAGCTGTTGGCAACGACTGTCTCGCGCGTCGGCCAGCCGGGTCTGCGCACGGCGAGCGCCGCGCCGGCGACGAGCGTGCCGCAGGCGAAGCGCAGGAAGGTGATCTCGAAGGTGGGGTAGCGCGCCGCCACCGCCTTGATGAGCGCATCCATGGCCGACAGGAGCGCAATGCCCAGAACCGCGCGGCCGAAGGCGCCCGTCATCACCCTCTCCATCTGCGCCGACGCTGAGGGGCTATTCGAAATAGCCGTCGATCTCGTTCTGCCGCAGGTGCCCAGGCGCGCCTGCAACGGCAGGACCGTTGAGCAGTTGCGCGTCGTTGGCGGCCCTGCGGGCCGTCATCTGCCGCGGCGCCACCTGCACGATCGCTGCCAGTTCGTCGAGATGTGCCGCCAGCCCTTCGAGGTGGCGGCGGATCTTGGCGACGCGCTGCTGTGTTAGATCCTGATAATTGCAGGCCTCGTAGAGCTTGATGAGCTGGCCCATGATGCTCTCGGCCGAACCGACGTTCTCCGGCTCACCACTTTGCTTGAGTCTGCGCGCCTCCGCGGCGATGACCTCGGCAGCGCCGAGGATGTCGCCGGCAGCATGGGCCGTCTCGTCGCCCACCGCGCTCAGTTCCGTCAGGGCGATACGGGCGACGGAGCTATCACCCGTGCCGTGACCGATGGCGGCGAGTTCCTGCCGCACAGCGGCAACCGTCCCCTGCAGGCCCGCCACCTCCTGGCTGAGGCGCGCCACCTCCGCCGCCTCGCGGCGGTAGTCGTCCATGAGACCGAGCGCCTGGCGCTGCATGGGGCGGAAGATCTCCAGCATCTCCCGGATATCGTCGAGCGCGGCCATGATCTCGGCCCGGCTCGTGTCGATGCGCGGCATGCGGCGGTCCGCCAGCACACGCTCGCGCCGGTCGATGCGCATGACGTCGAGGGAGGTCACATTGCGATAGCGCGCACGTGCGGGAAGCGTCGACATGGCCTGCTCATCCGGGATGCGGCGAATGTGTCGCCGCGATGCAAAGACACCGATTGGTAGCCGACCGAGTTAAATCCATCGTTAAGGACGCCTCGGCACCAGCCGCTAACCATCGCGACGGAAAACACCGCCTCCGGCCGGCTCATGGAGCGGAAAGCCCGCGGCGTTCACCATTTGGCGAGCCCGTTTCGCAAGTCTTCGGCTGCATTGGCATCATATGCCGTCATCGATTGCAGGTTCAGCCATGTTGCCCATCCATCGCTTGTCTCTCGCCGCAGCGCTCGCCTGCGGCCTAGCCCTGCCCGCAGGCCCCGCGGGGGCGCAGACCGTCATCTACGGCACCGGCACGCGTGCGCCCCTGCCATCGGCCAGGGTCATCCAGGCGCCCGGGGCGCGCGAGATGGCAGCCGCGGCCGAGCGGCAGCCCGTGCGCCGCGCCGACCTCGGCGGCGGCTTCATCGAGATGCTGGTAACGGGCCGGAGCCCCACGGCGGGTCGGCGGACCGGGCCTCCGGTGCGCATCGTCGCCCCTTCCTCCGGCAGCATCGGTCGGATCCACGCGGTCCCGCCGTCCGATCCCCTCGATGCCGCGCTCGACACTGAACGGACATGGGAACGCCTGCCATCGGGGAACGTGCGCCACGCCGCCCTGCCCGATGCAGCCGAGCTACAGCCGATGCGCGCGCCCGAGCCGCGCTACGCGCGACAGGTCGTAGATTACACGGGCCCACACAAGCCGGGCACGATCATCATCGATACGGCTAGCCGCTTCCTCTATCTCGTCGAGCCGGGCGGGCGCGCCATCCGCTATGGCATCGGCGTCGGCCGCCAGGGCTTCTCCTGGCGCGGCAGCGAGAGCATCAGCATGAAGCGCGAGTGGCCCGACTGGCGCCCGCCGGCGCAGATGCTGAAGCGCCGGCCCGACCTGCCGCGCCACATGGCCGGCGGGCCCGACAATCCGCTCGGCGCGCGCGCCCTCTATCTCGGCAAGACGCTCTATCGCATCCACGGCACGAACGAGCCGCACACGATCGGGCGCGCCGTGTCCTCCGGGTGCATCCGCATGCTCAACAAGGACGTCATCGACCTCTACAACCGCGTGCGCATCGGCACCCGCGTCGTCGTCAGCTGAGCGGAGCCTTCGGCTGCTTTATAGGGAGCCCGGGACCTGGTGGATCGCGTGATGTCCGAAGGGCATCACCACGGCGCCTCAGGCGCGCGCTTCGAGCGCGGCTGCGATGTCGCGCTTGAGGCCATCCTTGACGAGATCGGCCGCGGCGAAAATGGCCTTCGCCTTGAAGAAGTCGAGCCCACGGAAGGCGCCGACCGGGGGCCGCACCATGATGTGCGGCGGGCCGGCGGCGAGTTTGCCGGCGACGATGGCCGCCTGCATGATGTGCGAGGCGCCGAACATCGTCTCGATCGGATCGGGCACGCCGTCCGTCTCACGCGCCGCGCCGCCGACGACATCGACGGCGATGACGACGTCGGCCCGCGGCAGAAGGTGGTCGAACGGCAGCGGGTTGGTGGCGCCGCCGTCGATGAGTACCCGCCCGCCGGCGACGACGGGCCGCACGAGCCCCGGAATGGCCATCGAGCCGGCAACGGCCGAGACGAGCGCCCCCGCGCCGATGACAACCTCCGAGCGCGCATAATAATCCGTCGCCACGACGAGGAGCGGCACGGCGAGATCCTCGAAACGCTCCGGCACGCTCTGCGGCCAGAACAGGTCGAGGAATTTCTCGCCGTCGATCAGCACCGGGTTGGCATGGCCGCGCGCGAAGAGCTGCGACAAGCGGCCGACGCGGGCCTGCAGCAGGCGGGTCAGCACCGCCGTGCGATCGCGCAGCGTGTCCTGCACGTGCCGGCGCAGGTCGCGACCGCCGATGCCGGCGGCATGGGCAGCGCCGATGATCGCCCCCATGGACGTGCCGGCAATGACGGCCGGCCTGAGGCCGAGTTCGTCGAGCACTTCGATGACCGCGATGTGGGCGAGGCCGCGCGCCCCGCCCCCGCCGAGCGCAAGGCCGATCGAGGTGCCGGACGCCGCCGTCATCGCCGCTGCCCGGCTGGCCGACGGCGGCGCACAGGCATCAGGCGACCGCCCGGATGACCTTGCCGAGCTTGTCGGCGATGTCGCCGATGTCGCTCTCGGTCAGGATGAGTGGCGGCGAGACCGCGATGGTATCGCCGGTGATGCGCACCATGAGATCGAACTCGTGGAAGGCGCGGTCCATCGCCTCGAAGGCGCGCCGGCCCGGTGCATCCTTGAGCGGCGCGAGGTCGATGGCGCCGACGATGCCGACGGAGCGGATGTCGAGCACGCCCGGCAGACCCCTGAGCCCGTGGATCGCGTCCGCCCAGGCGCCCTCGAGGGCCCGGGCGCGCTCGAACAGACCCTCGTCGCGATAGACGTCGAGCGCCGCAAGGCCGGCGGCGCAGGCGAGCGGATGGGCCGAATAGGTATAGCCGTGGAAGAGCTCGATGACGTGCTCCGGCCCCTGCATGAAGGCCTCGTAGATGCCCTTGCGCACGAGCACGCCGCCCATGGGCACGGTGCCGGACGTGACGCCCTTGGCGAAGGTGATCATGTCCGGCACGACGCCGTAGCGCTCGGCCGCGAAGGCGAAACCGAGGCGGCCGAAGCCGGTGATGACCTCGTCGAAGACGAGCAGGATGTTGTGCTTGTCGCAGATCTCGCGCAGGCGCTTCAGATAGCCCTTGGGCGGCGGCAGCACGCCGGTGGAGCCGGCCATGGGCTCGACGATGACGGCCGCGATGGTCGAGGCGTCGTGCAGGGCGACGATGCGCTCCAGTTCGTCGGCGAGATGCGCGCCCCACGCCGGCTCGCCGCGCGAGAAGGCCTGCTCCTCGCGGTTGTAGGTGTGCGGCAGGTGGTCGACGCCCGTCAGCAGCGAGCCGAAGAACTTGCGGTTCGGCACGATGCCGCCGACCGAGATGCCGCCGAAGCCGACGCCGTGATAGCCACGCTCGCGGCCGATGAGGCGCGTCTTGGAGCCCTTGCCCGTGATGTTCCAGTAGGCCAGCGCGATCTTGAGGGCGCTGTCCACGGCCTCCGAGCCGGAATTGGCGAAGAAGACGTGGTCGAGGTCGCCCGGCGCCAGCGCAGCGATGCGGGCCGCGAGCGCGAAGGCCTTGGGCTGGCCAAACTGGAAGGCAGGCGCATAGTCGAGCTCGCCGGCCTGCGCCTGGATGGCCGAAACGATCGGGTCGCGATTGTGACCGGCGTTGCAGCACCACAGCCCCGCCGCGCCGTCGACCACCTTGCGGCCCTCGGCCGTCAGGTAGTGCATGTCCTTGGCGCCGGTCACCATGCGCGGCTTCTTCTTGAAGGCACGGTTGGCCGTGAAGGGCATCCAGAACGCTTCGAGGTCGTTCGGCGCGAGCGCGTGGTCGTGGGCGGCAGAGGCGGACATCGTGGCTCCCGTTCGGTTTGGGCCGCGGGAGACAGGATCCCGCGGCCATTATGATGCCAAGCTATCAAGAGCCGCGCCGAAGAGGAACAATCGAACCGGCCGCCCGCCCTGCGACATATGCTGCGCCCGACACCTGGGCCGCGCTTGACACAACCGCCTCCCGGCATTAGCGCCGGGACCTTCCTCGCAGCCCGGGGTGGACCGCTCGTCCGGACCCTCCCGGAGCGCCTATCGAACATGAGGCCATCCAAGACATGACCGACCGGCCTGCCTCCCCGCCTCCGATCATCCAGGGACTTCGGACGATCGCCGATCGCTACGACGTCATCCTGTGCGACATCTGGGGCGTGCTGCACAACGGGCTCGAGGCCTTCGCCCAGGCGGGCGAAGCCCTCCAGCGGTTCCGCCAACGCGGCGGCCAGGTCGTGCTCGTCTCCAACGCCCCCCGCCCGAACGGGGACGTCCTGACGCTGCTCGACGGTTTCGGCGTGAAGCGCGAGGCCTATGACGCGGCCGTCACCTCCGGCGACGTCACGCGCAGCCAGATCGCTGCCCGGCCAGGCGAGCCCCTCCTCCATATCGGGCCGGACCGCGACCTGCCGCTATTCGACGGTCTCGATGCGCCCCTGACGACAGCGGCGGGCGCCCGCTACGCAGTCTGCACCGGCCTCGTCGACGACGAGCGCGAGACGCCGGACGACTATGCCGGTCTCCTCGCCGAGATGCATGCCGGTGGTCTGCCGATGGTCTGCGCCAATCCCGATCTCGTCGTGGAGCGCGGCACGGCGCTCATCTACTGCGCCGGCGCGCTCGCCGCAGCCTATGAGGAGATCGGCGGGACGGTGACCTACGCGGGCAAGCCGCACAAGCCGATCTACGAGCGTGCCCTCGGCGAGGCGGAGCGCATCCGCGGCGCGCACGTGCCGGTGTCGCGCGTGCTCGCCATCGGCGATGCGATCCGTACCGATGTGGCCGGCGCCCACAGCATCGGAGCCGATGCTCTGCTCGTGACGCGCGGCATCCATGCGGCCGAGATCAGCCCGCTCGGCGGCAGCCTCGACGAGATCGCCCTTGCAGCGTGGCTCGAAGACGCGACGCATCGCCCGCAGGCGATCATCGAGAGCCTCGTCTGGTAGCGACTTCGCCACGGCTCGAGGACGTGTTGCACCGCCCGCAGGCGATCGTCGAGACGTTCGTCCGCTGACGGCGTCGCTCAGACGCCGCAGACCGATTCGATCTTGGCTTTCAGGGTCTGGGCGTTGAACGGCTTGACGATGTAGTTGTTCACGCCGGCCTTCTTCGCGGCGATGACGTTCTCCGTCTTCGATTCGGCCGTCACCATGATGAACGGAATGGAGCGCCAGGCCTCCTCGGCGCGCACCTCGCGCAGGAGATCGTAGCCCGACATGGGCTCCATGTTCCAGTCGGAGATGACGAGCGCATAGGTCTTCTCGCGCATCTTGGCGAGCGCGCTCGGGCCGTCCGGCGCTTCGTCGACATCTTCAAAGCCCAGTTGGTGCAGCAGATTGCGGATGATGCGGACCATCGCCTGGTAGTCGTCGACGATCAGGATCGGCATCGAGAGATCAAGGGCCATGGTCTGCTCCGGTCAACGGCAACGGCGCATATGCCCGCCATGGCGTCCCGACCCGGCTGGCTTATAAGAAACGGTTGTCGTCATGCCCCTACCCTAGAATGCCCCTGTTGCGATCAGGTTAATTACATCAGATGCGGTGAAATTTGGCATCAACCTTTGCGCATGCGGGTGGCCGAAAGTCGCATGGCATGGTGCGGCGCAATAAGTAGAATGGTGCGATGCCGCATAGAGAGGCCGCCGCCCGGCACTGGCGCAGGTATCTGCCGCATCGGCCGCAACAGCGGGAAGGCATCATGTTGGAGGTCATGCGCAGCTTCTATTTCGAGGACCTGAGCATCGGCATGCGCGAGCGACTGATGCGCACGGTCATGGAAGACGATGTCACGGGCTTCGCCAGCGTGACCGGGGACCGCAACCCGATCCACATCGACGAGGCCTATGCGGCGCAGACCCGCTTCGGCCAGCGCATCGCCCACGGCATGTTCACGGCAAGCCTCATCTCGGCCGTTCTGGGCACGCGCCTTCCCGGCCCGGGCGCCGTCTATCTTTCGCAGACGCTGCAGTTTCTGGCACCCGTGCGCATCGGCGACGTCGTCACCGCGACGGTCGAGGTGGCCGAACTCGTGCCGGAGCGGCGGCGGGTGCGCCTGTTCTGCGACTGCGTCTGTGACGGCAAGGCCGTGCTCGAGGGCGAGGCCTGGGTCGCCGTGCCCTCGCGCGCCGGCCTCTGATCGACGCTTGACCAGCCGCCCGTGTTCTTGGCAGGGTCCGCCGCGCCCGCAACCGGGCACATGTGTCCCGAGCCGCGAGAGCCGATGCCCTCGATCGTCCCGCCCGATTCGCCGTTTTTCGCCCGCAACGAGGCCTTCGTGCATTGGGGCGGCGAGGGCGACATGCCCGTGGCGCTGCGGGGCGCGGTGGTCGCCATCGGTAATTTCGACGGGCTGCACCGCGGGCACCGCTCGATCGTCGCGGCGACGGTCGCACTGGCGGGCGAGCAGGCCGCGCCGGCGGCGCTCCTGACCTTCGAACCCCATCCGAGGCGCTTCTTCGCACCCGAGAAGCCGCTCTTCCGCATCACGCCGCCGGACGTGAAGGCGATGGTGGCGGCCCGGCTCGGCCTTGCGG
The DNA here is from genome assembly GCF_001418005.1 of Chelatococcus sambhunathii. Classification (GTDB taxonomy): domain Bacteria; phylum Pseudomonadota; class Alphaproteobacteria; order Rhizobiales; family Beijerinckiaceae; genus Chelatococcus_A; species Chelatococcus_A sambhunathii. The sequence goes on from NZ_LIOL01000004.1 coordinate 359,416, forward strand.
GCATGATCGAGCTTCACTTCGATGCCGCGCTCGCGGCGACGACCGCGCACGACTTCATCGAGAAGCTGCTCGTCGAGCGGCTCGGCGTCCGGGGCGTGGTCGTGGGACACGACTTCCACTTCGGCAAGGGCCGGCAGGGCACGCCCGCCTTCCTGGAGGAGCACGGTGCCGCGCTCGGTCTTGCCGTGCGCATCCTGCCTCCGGTCACGGAAGACGGGCAGGCCGTGTCGTCGAGCGCCATCCGCGCCAGCCTTGCCGCGGGCGACATCGGCCGAGCCAACCAACTCCTCGGCTATCGCTGGCTGGTGCGCGCCACCGTCCGCCACGGCGACAAACGCGGTCGCGATCTCGGCTATCCCACCGCCAATCTGGCGCTCGCGCCCGACTGCGGGTTGCGCCATGGCATCTATGCGGTTCGCGCCGCCGTGGCTGGCACCGTCCACATGGGGGTCGCGAGCTTCGGCCGGCGGCCGACCTTCGACAACGGCGCGCCGCTGCTCGAGGTGCACCTTTTCGATTTCCGCGGCGACCTCTACGGGCGCGCGATGGATGTGGAATTCGTCGCCTTCCTGCGCCCGGAGGAGCGTTTCGTCACGGTCGAGGCTCTCATCGGACAGATGGACAAGGATAGCGCCGAGGCCCGCCACCTGCTGGGCGAATCCAATCTCGGCGCGCCGTCGCTGCTTTGTCCCCAGCAATCCTGATCCAAAAAGGGCCTTGTTCCACCAATCTTTAACCCGTCTCGGCAAAGATCGCAGCATTCCGATCCGCTCATTGCCAAGACGATGCCCAGAATGCCGTTTTCTCGAATTTCCTTAGAAAAACATTCTCCGCTATTCATGCGCGCCGGTGGCTTTTTCCTCGGCACGGTCGCCATTCTCGCCGTCCAGCAGGCCCTGGCCATGGAGAGCGACGAGCATTTCATGCCTTTTCTTCTCGCTGCCGCCGTCCTCATCACGCTCGTCGCGGTCGGTTTCGCGCCGCGTCCACCACGTTCCCGCAGGCTGCTCGACGACAGCCTCGCGCGCCTCGCCGGGGGGCGGTTCGACGTCCTCGTGCCCCATACAGGTGACGATGGCCCCACGGGCGAGACGGCGCGCGCGGTCGAGGAACTGCGCCGGCGGCTCATCATCGCCCGCGAGCAGGAGGGCGAACTGTCGGCCGTGCGGCGCGAGCTCCACTCGCTGCGCGATGACCGCAACCGTGCCCGGGAGGCAAACCGCGCGCAACTTGCCGAGACGGTCGGCCTCATCAACGGCCGCGTGAGCCAACTCGGCACGGAGCTCGAGACACTGCGACACCAGCTCGCAATGTCGTTCGAGGAAAATCGCCGTCTACCGCGCCGGCCATCAAACGGCGGTGTCCAGACGGCTGCGGCCGCCGCCGTCGAGCTGACGAGTTCAATCTCGGAGATCGGCCGGCAGTTGCAGCAGGGCTCCGGCATCGCCGCGCGGGCGGTGCGCGAGGTGCGGGCGACGAGCGATCTCGTCAAGGCGCTCGACAAGTCGAGTGCCAAGATCGGCGAGGTCATCACCCTCATCACCGCCATTGCGGAACAGACGAACCTCCTCGCACTCAATGCTACCATCGAGGCGGCCCGCGCGGGCGAGGCCGGCCGGGGCTTCGCCGTCGTCGCCCAGGAGGTCAAGGCGCTCGCAAACCAGACCGCCCGCGCCACCGACGAGATCCGCGGCCAGATCGCCGCCATGCAAACCGCGACGGCCCAGGCGGTCGAGGCCATCGAAACGATCTCGGGAACGATCACCTCCATCGACTCGATGACGATGACGATTGCCGAGGCGGTGAACCAGCAGAGCAGCGCCACCCAGGAGATTGCCCGCTCCATCGAGGCGGTGGCGGCAGCCGGCCGGCGGGGAGAGCCTCAGGACGTGCCGACGCCCCCGGCCGACCGCGACCTCGCCGCCTGCATCGAACGGCTTGGCGACCTCATACGTGATCTCGGGGCCCAGGCGCAGGCCCTCGCGGGCGAGTCCGAGCCCGGCGAAAGGCCATTGCGCGTCGCCTGACGCCCGGCCTCGTGGCAGCAGCGACGGGCCGGCTTGTGCCGGCGGCGGTTTTGTTCGAAAACCGGTGGCCTCTTTGTGGAAAGATGCGTAGAAGACGGCCATGACCGAGCCTCGATTCAAGCTGCGAATTAACGGCCCGGCCTTCGCCTGAGGCACCCGAGAGCGGGTACCCGCGAAGGTCCGGGGTCACGCGGGCCCATTCGGGCCCCTCAACCGCTTGCCGCAACATCCCGGGCGCCGCATGCGCGCTGCGCCTACCCGAACCGGCCGATCCATGAACGCTCCCTCTCCCCCTGCTCGCGACTATTCCGAAACGCTGTTCCTGCCGCAGACATCGTTCCCAATGCGCGCCGGACTGCCCGAACGCGAGCCCGATATTCTCGCCCACTGGCAGCGTGTAGGCCTCTACGCCGCCCTGCGCGAGGCCGGCAAGGGCCGCCCGCGCTTCGTGCTGCACGACGGCCCGCCTTACGCCAATGGCCACATCCACATCGGCCACGCGCTCAACAAGGTGCTGAAGGACCTCGTCGTCCGCTCGCAGACCATGCTGGGCCACGACGCCAACTACGTGCCCGGCTGGGACTGCCACGGCTTGCCGATCGAATGGAAGATCGAGGAGGAGTACCGCGCCAAGGGCCGCAACAAGGACGAGGTGCCGGTCGTCGAATTCCGCCGCGAGTGCCGCGCCTTCGCGCAGAAGTGGATCGACGTGCAGCGCGAGGAGTTCAAGCGCCTCGGCATCGAGGGCGACTGGGCGCATCCCTATCTCACCATGGCCTATCCGGCCGAGGCGCAGATCGCCCGCGAACTGATGAAGTTCGCGGCGAGCGGCCAGCTCTATCGCGGCTCCAAGCCCGTCATGTGGTCGATCGTCGAGCGCACGGCGCTCGCCGAGGCGGAGGTGGAGTATCAGGAGCACACCTCGCCGACCATCTACGTCAAGTTCCCGGTCAAGGCTCGCTCGGGCACGCCACTCGACGGCGCCTCCGTCATCATCTGGACGACGACGCCCTGGACCATCCCGGGCAACCGCGCCATCGCCTATGCCGACGACATCGCCTACGGCCTCTACGAGGTCAGCGACGCTCCGGCCGGCAACTGGGCGGTGAAGGGCGAGCGCTACGTGCTCGCCGACAAGCTCGCCGACGAGGTCATGAAGGCAGCGCGCGTCGAGCGCTGGCACCGCATCGCCGCCGTCGCGCCAAAGGACCTTGCCGGCCTCCTGTGCGCCCATCCGCTCGCCGGCCAGGGCTATGACTTCGGCGTGCCGCTCCTTGCCGGCGACTTCGTGACCGACGACGCCGGCACGGGCTTCGTGCACACCGCACCCGGGCACGGCGCCGACGACTACAACCTTTGGGCGACGCACAAGGCCGCCTTCGCCGCCGCCGGCACGCCGGACGTGCCGCACACGGTCGGGCCCGACGGAGCCTATTATCCGCACGTGCCGCTCTTTGCCGGCGCCCGGGTGCTCGATGACAAGGGCCGCGAGGGCGATGCCAACGAGCGCGTCATCAAGGCCCTGATCGAGACCGGCAAGCTCGCCGCGCGAGGCCGTCTCAAGCACCAGTACCCGCATTCCTGGCGCTCCAAGGCGCCGCTCATCTTCCGCAACACGCCGCAGTGGTTCATCGCCATGGACAAGCCGCTCGACGGGCCGGGCGATACGCTGCGCGCGCGGGCGCTGAAGGCCATCGCCGCCACGCAGTGGGTGCCACAGGCGGGCGAGAACCGCATCAACGGCATGATCGAGAATCGCCCGGACTGGGTCATCTCGCGCCAGCGCGCCTGGGGTGTACCGATCACGGTCTTCGTGCGAGAGGATGACAGCGGCAACGTTGTCGAACTCGCCCCCGGTCCCGGTTTCGCCGCGAGCGAGGAACTGTCCGCCCGCATCGCCGCCGCCTTCGAGGCGGAGGGGGCGGATGCCTGGTTCAGCGCCGACCCGCGCCGCTTCCTGGACGGCCTCGTCGACGATCCATCCGCCTGGACGCCGGTGATGGACATCCTCGACGTGTGGTTCGATTCCGGCTCCACCCATGCCTTTACGCTCGAGGTGCGGCCGGACCTCAAAACCAGGCGCCGCGTCGACGGCGGGCACGGCCGGGTGATGTATCTCGAGGGCTCGGACCAGCATCGTGGCTGGTTCCACTCCTCGCTGCTCGAGAGCTGCGGCACGCGCGGGCGCGCGCCATACGACGTCGTCGTCACGCACGGCTTCACGCTCGACGAGCAGGGCCGCAAGATGTCGAAGTCGCTCGGCAACACGGTCGCCCCGCAGGACGTCATCAAACAGTTTGGCGCCGACATCCTGCGCCTGTGGACAGCCTCGGTCGACTATTGGGACGACCAGCGCATCGGCCCGGAGATCCTGAAGAGCGTCGTCGACCAGTACCGCAAGCTGCGCAACACCATTCGCTGGATGCTCGGCACGCTGCACCATTTCGACGCGCGCGAGCTCGTGACGACGAACCGCATGCCGGAGCTGGAGCGACTGATGCTGCACCGGCTCTGCGAGCTCGACGGCGAGGTGCGCAAGGCCTATGCCGCCTACGACTACAAGCGCGTCGTCGCCCTGCTCGCGGCCTTCATGACGTCGGATCTGTCCGCCTTCTATTTCGACGTGCGCAAGGACGCGCTCTATTGCGACCCGGCGTCGAGCCTGACGCGCCGCAGCGCGCTGACGGTCATCGACCAGCTCTTCCGCTGCGTCGTGACGTGGCTTGCGCCGGTCCTCGTCTTCACCGCGGAGGAGGCCTGGCTCGCCCGCTTCGGCAGCGATGCGGGCTCGGTGCATCTGGAGCAGTTCCCGATCATCCCGCCCGAATGGCGCGACGACGAGCTCGCAAGCCGCTGGGCGAGGATCCGGCGCGTGCGCCGCGTCGTCACCGGCGCGCTCGAGATCGAGCGGGCCCAGAAGCGCATCGGCTCGAGCCTCGAGGCGGCGCCCGTCGTGCATGTGACGGACCCCGAGCTGCGCCGGCTTCTGGGCGATGTCGACTTCGCCGAAATCTGCATCACATCCGCCATCACCGTTACGGACGGCGAGGGTCCGGCGGAGGCCTTCCGGCTGGACGACGTACCCGGCGCCGCCGTGGTGCCGGCAAAGGCGCAGGGGCGCAAGTGCGCCCGCTCGTGGAAGATCTCGCCCGACGTCGGCAAGGATGCCGACTATCCGGACGTGACGCCGCGCGATGCCGCGGCGCTGCGCGAGTGGGATGCCCGTCACAAGGCCGCCTGACGCATGACGCACACCCGGTCCGGCTTCCTCATCGCGCTCATCACGCTGGCGCTCGATCAGGCGACGAAACTCTGGCTCTATTTCGTCGCCGAGATCACGACCTGGACCGAGCCGGTCGTGCTCGCGCCCTTCGTGTCGCTGACGCTGGTCTGGAACCGGGGCATCTCCTATGGCCTCTTCCAGCAGTCGAGCGAGGCCGGCCGTTGGGCGCTGATCGTCCTGTCCTTCGCGGCGGCGGTCGGCCTGTCGGTCTGGCTGACGCGCGGCGTACACCGGGCGATAGCGGTCGGGCTCGGCCTCCTCATCGGCGGAGCGGTCGGCAATGCCATCGACCGGTTGATCTATGGCGCGGTGCTCGACTTCGTGCATCTGCACGCGGGCTCCTTCAGCTGGTATGTGTTCAATGTCGCCGATGCGGCGATCGTTGCGGGCGTGGTGCTCCTTCTGTATGACTCCTTCTTCCTCGAGCGCAGGCGCTCGGCCGCGCCGCGCGGCTGACGGCCCGCCTCGCGCCGGCGCTGCGCCTCACTATCGCCGCACCGGTCGCAGAAACGTGGCGTACCGGCACGAGAACGCCGGTTGTTGTTGATGGGATAGGATCATGACGCGAAACGACGTGACGTCCGGCCTCGCCAAGCCCGGCCTCATGAAGGCGGGGCTCCTGGCCGCCATCGCCGCATTCGCGTTTGCCCTTGCCCACCCGGGGCCGGCGCAGGCGCAGGACGAGAGCGGCGTTTTCATGAAGAACCTGCTCGGCTCGCTCGGCATCATCGAAGGCGAAAAAGACGCGATCATCTATCGCGAGCGTGCGCCCCTCGTCGTGCCGCCGTCGACGAATGTGCTGCCGCCGCCGCGCGATGGCGAGCGGCTGACGGCCAATCCCGCCTGGCCAAAGGATCCCGACGTCACCAAGGCACGGGAAGCCGCTGCTGCGGCGCGCCGGCCGGTGCCTGTGCGCAATGACCAGATGGTGTCGCAGGGCGGCCGAATGTCGAGCCAGGAGTTGCTCGCCGTCCGTGGCACGGGTGCGAACAGCGCGCCGCAGCCGATTGCAAATCCGTGCTACGGTGACAACTGCCGCGAGACGCACTGGGTCAATCCGAACCAGCTGCGCTACTCCAACGGCCGCAATCCCGACGCGCCGCCGATCGCCTACGGCCAGGAGCCGCAGCGCCAGGCGCTGACGGAGCCGCCGGCCGGATACCGCCTGCCCTCGCCCGAGGCCCCCATCGGCAAGGGCCAGCGCGCCCCCGCCACCTCCGCGCCCGAGGACGGCGATCCGCGCGGCTTCATCAATCAGGAAGCGCGCCGCAACCGGTGACAAGCGCGCGCCTGCAACCCATGTCCCAGGGCGTAGGCCGCGCACGGCCGGCCCCCGGATCGTCCGGCACAGGGCTTGCCGCGCCGGCTGTTGTATGCAGCCGGCGCGCCGCTTTCCAGCGGCCCATCCGTCCCAGGCGCTCCGACCGGAAAACACCATGACAGACACCCCTCCCGCCGACCTCACGCCCACCGCGACCCGGCATCAGGTGCCGGAGGGCGCAGCCGCGCAGACCCACACCTTCCGCCTCGACAATGGGCTCGACGTTGTCGTCATTCCGGATCGGCGGGTGCCTGTCGTCACCCACATGGTCTGGTATCGCAACGGCTCTGCGGATGACCCGGCCGGCAAGTCCGGCATCGCCCACTTCCTCGAGCATCTGATGTTCAAGGGAACGGCGAAACATCCCGCCGGGGAGTTCTCCAAGGTCGTCGCCGCCCTCGGCGGGCAGGAAAACGCTTTCACCTCCTACGACTACACGGCCTATTTCCAGCGCGTTGCCAAGGAGCACCTCGGCACGATGATGGAATTCGAGGCCGATCGCATGACCGGCCTCGTGCTCAGCGACGATGTCGTCGATCCCGAGCGCGATGTGGTGCTGGAGGAACGGCGCATGCGCGTCGAGACCGACCCCTCCGCTCAGCTCGGCGAGGCGATGGAGGCGGCGCTCTACGTGCACCACCCGTACGGCACGCCCATCATCGGCTGGATGCACGAGATCGAGAATCTCAGCCGCGCCGATGCGCTCGCCTATTACGAGCGTTTCTACACACCAGAGAATGCCATCCTTGTCGTCGCTGGCGATGTCGAGGCGCAGGAGGTACGCGCACTCGCCGAGAAGACCTACGGCAAGGTCAAGCCGCGCGGCACGCGGCCCCAGCGGCAGCGTCCGCGCGAGCCGGAACCGCGGGCCCTGCGCAAGGTGACTGTGGCCGATCCCAAGGTCGAACAGCCCTACGTGCAGCGCGCCTATCTCGTGCCGTCCGCCCGCACGCAGACGGGCAGCGAGGCCTATGCGCTCGACGTGCTCGCCGAGATCCTCGGCGGCGGCGCGACATCGGTGCTCTACCGCGAACTCGTGATGAAGCGCGACATCGCGGTGTCCGCCGGCGCCTACTACCTGTCCGGGATGCTGGATGACAGCCGCTTCCTCGTCTATGCGGTGCCCAAGCCCGATATCTCCCTCGATAGGCTGGACGAGGCGCTCGATGGCGTCCTCGCCGATTTTCTTGCCCGCGGCGTCGAGCCGGCGGAGCTCGCGAGTGCCAAGACCCGCCTCATCGCCGAGATGGTCTATGCCGCTGACAACCAGGCCCATCTCGCCCGCATCTACGGGGCGGCGCTCGCCGTCGGCGAAACGGTGGAGGAGGTCGATGCCTGGCCCGCCCGCATCGAGGCCGTGACGGCCGAGGAGGTCGTGGACGCGGCCCGCAAATTCCTCATCGCGCGCCGTGCCGTCATCGGCCATCTCGCTCACGCCGATTGATTCGTCGTCCACCGACCCCTGTTTCGACTGGATCCGCCATGACAACGAGTGCCGTCACGACGATCGCCGAGAAGTCTTCCCGGGCGACGCATCGGGTGCAGCGCGTCGTATCCCCCGGCGGGATCGAGGCCTGGCTGGTCGAGGAGCATGCCGTGCCCCTGGTGGCGCTTGAGTTCGCCTTTCTCGGCGGCACCGCCCAGGATGGCGCAGGCAAGGGCGGCACGGCGACGATGCTCGCCGGCCTGCTTGACGAGGGCGCCGGCCCGCACGATTCCGCCGCCTTCCAGCAGATGCTCGCGGACCGGGCCATCGAGCTGCGTTTCTACGCCGACCGGGACACCCTGCGCGGCTCGCTGAAAACCCTGCGCCGCAATGCGGACGAGGCCTTCGACCTGCTCAGGCTCGCCGTCTGCGAGCCGCGCTTCGACACCGATGCCATCGCCCGCGTCAGGGCGCAGGTGGAGGCAGGCCTGCGCCATGTCCTGAAGGATCCCGATGCCATCTCGCAGGAGCAGTTCTTCCGCCACGCCTTCCCGGACCATCCCTACGGGCGCCCGCCCCAGGGCACGCTCGCGGAGGTGCCAGCGATCACGCGCGACGATGTCACGGCCATGCGCGACGCTACCATGGCGCGGTCCAACCTCTTCGTCACGGCCGTGGGTGCCATTGATGCGCAGACGCTTGCCGCGCGGCTCGACGACGTCTTCGGCACCTTGCCCGCGACCGCCGGGGTCATGCCGCCGGCGGACATGCCGCCGGCAACGGCGGCTGCGCCCGTCGTCGTCGACCTCGACGTACCGCAGTCGGTGATCCGGTTCGGCGGGCCGGGTGTTGCACGCCGCGATGCGGATTATCTGCCCGCCTATGTCCTAAACCACATCCTGGGCGGCGGTGCCTTCACCTCGCGTCTCTTTCAGGAGGTGCGCGAGAAGCGCGGCCTCGCCTATGGCGTCCACACGGCCTTGCTGCCGCTGCGCAACAGCGCCCTCTTCACCGGCTCGACGGCGACCAAGAACGAGCGCGCCGCCGAATCGCTGTCCGTGATCCGCGCCGAGATCGCGGACCTCCTTGCCAAGGGGCCGGGTGAAGACGAGCTCGAAAAGGCGAGGCAGTTCCTCATCGGCTCCTATGCACTGCACTTCGACACCTCGACGAAGATCGCGCGGCAATTGCTGCAGATCGCTATCGACAGCCTCGGCATCGACTATATCGACCGGCGCAATGCCCTCGTTGCAGCCGTCACCATGGCCGACGTGCGCCGCGCGGCGGAGCGCCTGTTTGCGGGCGGCGAGATGCTTGTGGTCGCCGTGGGCCGGCCCGAAGGGCTGTAGAGGGCGTTGCCCTTTCGAGGGGGCGCCCTTGCCCCGGTCTGCCGCGCAAGGGTGCCGAGCACCGGTAGCCCGACGCAGCCGGGCACATTATGGTCGCCTTCATGCCTGATGAGTCTCGCCGGGCGCCCAACGCCCGGCCGACCCGTCCCAAGAGCCGTGTCATGAGAGGCCTTCGATGACCTTCACCCAGTCGATCGATCTTGCCCGCGCCACCACCGTCGGCGGCAACGGCCTGCCGGATACAGCCATCGATGCGGCACTCGCCGCCGTCGAGACCGCCGCTGGCCGGCTCGCCAGCGAGTACCGGGCAGGTACGCTGCCGCTCCTTTCCGTACCCGGTGAGACCGGAGACCTCGCGGCCATCCGCCAAGCCGGCGCGCGCCTCGCGGATGGGGCGAGCGACGTCGTCATCCTGGGCACCGGTGGCTCGAGTCTCGGCGGGCAGACGCTCGCCCAGCTCGCCGATTATGCCGTGCCGGGCCTCGGCCGCTTTGCCGACAAGCCACGCATCCACTTCCTCGACAATCTCGATCCGCTCACCTTCGGCAGCCTCTTGGAGCGCCTGCCGCTCGCGACGACGCGCTTTGCCGCCGTCTCGAAGTCCGGCGGCACGGGCGAGACGCTGCTGCAGACCATGGCCGTGCTCTCGGCGCTCGACCGCGAGGGGTTGCGCTCGCGGGCCGGATCGCTGTTCGTCGGCCTGTCGGAGCCGCAGGTCGACGGCGGCAAGCGCAATGCCCTGCGCGCCCTGCTGGAGCCGGAGGGCGCGCCCTTCCTCGACCATCACACCGGCGTCGGCGGGCGCTATTCGGTGCTGACCAACGTCGGCCTCCTGCCGGCGGCGACCCTCGGCCTCGATATCGCCGCGATCCGCGCGGGCGCGGCCGAGGTGGTGGCGCCCTTCATCTCGGGCGGGGACGTGCGCGAGGCGCCGAGCGCCATCGGCGCGGCGCTCAACGTGGCGGCGACGCTCGAGGGCAAGGCCATCGCCGTCTTCATGGGCTATGCGGACCGGCTCGAGCGCTTCGCCCGCTGGTGGGTGCAGCTGTGGGCCGAGAGTCTCGGCAAGGACGGCAAGGGCACGCAGCCCGTCGCCGCGCTCGGGCCCGTCGACCAGCACAGCCAGCAGCAGCTCTATCTCGCCGGCCCCAAGGACAAGCTCTTCACCGTCGTCACTACGGCCGCGCGCGGCCGTGGTCCGACAATCGACGCCGGGCTCGCGGAGCGGGCTGGCCAGGCCGATTTCGCCGGCAAGACCATCGGCGACCTTGTGGCGGCGCAGGGCATCGCCATGATAGACACCTTCGTGCGCAACGGCTGCCCCGTCCGCCACATCCATGTCGACCGCATCGACGAGCGCACCATGGGTGCGCTGCTCATGCACTTCATGCTGGAGACGATCCTGACCGGCTTCGCGCTCGGCATCGACCCCTTCGACCAGCCGGCGGTGGAAGAGGCGAAAATCCTCGCCAAACGCTACCTCGCCGAGGGACGCGGCTAGGGAGGGGCCCCTCCTCCCCACCAGGGGGAGGGGAGAACCGTGCCTTGTCGATGGACCAGAAGCGCAACGAAAGATCCCCATGGCGGTGCGCCGTCTCGACCCCATCCTGATCGACCGCATTGCCGCTGGCGAAGTGATCGAGCGGCCGGCCGCGGCCGTGAAGGAACTCGTCGAGAACGCGCTCGATGCCGGAGCCGCGACCATCGAGGTGGTGATCGAGGCCGGCGGGCGGCGCCTCATCCGCGTCAGCGACGACGGCGCGGGCATGACGCGCGAGGACCTTGTCCTCGCCGTCGAGCGCCACGCCACCTCCAAGCTGCCGACCGGCGACCTCTTCGCCATCGCGACCCTCGGCTTCCGGGGCGAGGCGCTGCCGTCCATCGGCGCCGTCGCCCGCCTGTCGATCACGACGCGCCACCGGGACGAGCCGCACGGCTGGGAGATCGTGGTCGATGCCGGCGTCAAGCACGAGCCGCGGCCCGCCGCCGCCGTGCGCGGCACGCGCATCGAGGTCACCGGCCTCTTCGCCGCCACGCCGGCCCGCCTCAAGTTCCTCAAGACCGACAGGGCGGAGGCCCAGGCCGTCGCCGAGACGGTGAAGCGCCTCGCCATGGCGCACCCCAACGTGCGCTTCGTGCTCGCCGGCGACAATCTCTCGCCGCTCGACCTGCCGGCGGAGGGGGATGACGCGGAGGCACGCCTCAGGCGCATCACGCGCCTCATCGGCCCCGATTTCGCGCCCAACGCCCTGCCCGTCGCGGCGAGCCGCGAGGGCATCGACCTCGAGGGCTTCGTCAGCCTGCCGACCTACCACCGCGGCACGGCGACGCATGTCCACACCACGGTCAACGGCCGGCCGGTGCGCGACAAGCTCATCCTCGGCGCTATCCGCGGGGCCTACATGGATTTCCTGCCGCGCGACCGGCACCCGGCACTGGCGCTCGCCATCACCTGCGATCCGCGCGCCGTCGACGTCAATGTGCACCCCGCCAAGACGGAGGTGCGCTTCCGCGACAGTGGCCTCGTGCGCGGCCTGGTCGTCGGCGCCTTGAAGGAGGCGCTCACGCGCGCCGGCCACCGGGCGACGACCACCGGGGGCCTGCGGACATTGGAGGCGGTGCGGCCCGCAGTCGGCCTACCGCCTGTCGGCGTGCTGCCGCGCGCTGTCCCCTCCCCCGCGCTGCAGCAGCGCGAGCCGGCCCCCGCCGCCTGGCGCGGCTGGCAGGCCCCGCTCGCCGGGCTCGACGAACCGGGACAGCCGACGCTGGGCGACCTCGCCGGGCCGTCCGCCGATGCGCGGGCGGATGCCATGACGCCGGAGGCGGAAGCGCTGGCGCAGCCGCTCGGCGCCGCCCGCGCGCAACTGCACGAGAACTACATCATCGCGCAGACCCAAGACGGCGTTGTCATCGTCGACCAACACGCGGCGCACGAGCGGCTCGTCTACGAACGGCTTAAGCGCGAGCGCGCCGCCACGGGCATCACGCGGCAATTGCTCCTCATCCCCGAGATCGTCGAGCTCGACCCCGTCGAGGCCGACAGGCTCATCGCCCATGCCGAGACGCTGGAGGCGCTCGGCCTCGTCGTCGAGGGCTTCGGCCACGGCGCCGTTGCCGTGCGCGAGGTGCCGGCGGCGCTCGCCGGCGGGGCGATCAAGCCGCTCGTTCGCGATGTCGCAGACGCCCTGACGGAATGGGGCGATGCGCGCGCGCTCGAAGAGCGCCTCGACCATGTGCTCGCCACCATGGCCTGCCACGGCTCGGTGCGCTCCGGCCGGAGGCTGCGCGCGGAGGAGATGAACGCCCTCCTGCGCGAGATGGAGGCGACCCCGCATTCCGGCCAGTGCAACCACGGCCGGCCGACCTATGTCGAGCTCAAGCTGGCCGATATCGAACGCCTCTTCGGCCGCCGCTGAGCACAATCGGCTTCCATCGCAGTGACGGCACCGGTCCCGCCGGGGCCTGCCGTCGGTCCCCGCCTCGCGTGCACGACCGGCAACGCCGCAACATCGATCGGCGGCCTGCGGCCTTATCCAGCCCCATCCGCATTCACCGGTCCCTGGCGCAGGGACGATCGTTCGCCGATCCTCCGACATCTCGCACGCCAGCTCCCCGATGGGGAAATAATACATTTCCCAATCGAGCATGAGCAACGTCTGGACAAACCACATATCTCTGCTAGTTTCCGCCCCGTCGAAGCGCGATATACTGCTTATATGAGAACGAATAACGCAATAAAACGCTCTACTTTCATGTATAATATTTGAATACTTAATTTCTTTGTCTATTTCAAGATTACAAACACATATAATCGAAAGGAAATTACCATGGGTTGCTGCATCAGAGTTTGCCGTCCTGCGCCTGTCATGTGCCCGCCGGTGTGCCTGCCCAAGTGCCCGCCGCCGCCGCCTCCTCCTCCTCCGCCGCCGCCACCACCGCCGCCACCGCCGCCGCCTCCTCCTCCTCCGCCGCCGCCGCCACCGCCGCCGCCGCCACCACCGCCGCCGCCGCCCAAGCCGGGCCCATGCCCGCCGAAGCCGGAGTGCCCGCCGGCGCCGCCCAAGCCGGGCCCATGCCCACCGAAGCCGGAGTGCCCGCCGGCGCCGCCCAAGCCGTGCCCGCCGAAGAACTGCGGCTGTGACGACAAGGGCCTCAAGAAGTTACAGAATGATATCAAGAATACGCTCGAGAACTTCAGAAAGGAGTTCAGCGACTTTTCCGAGAAGCTCGCCGACCTCTTCGGCAAGGGCAATGGTCGCAAGTGCCACAACAAGTGCGATCACCATAACAAGAACGACATCGGCAACCTCCTCGCGAGGCTCCTCATCGGCCTGAGGCTTTCGGCGTAAGACATTGCTCCTCCGGAGCGGGACAGATCCCGCTCCGGACGATTTCCGGCCGCCGAGCCGAGCTCCGCCTCGGTGATCACGCCGGCACGACGCGCCGGCCGTCGCAGGACAGCGACGGCCGGTGCGTCGTTTCTTGCTGTTCGTCCTGAGGCGACGCGCCGGTGCGGTCGTTGGAAGTCCTTCGGAGCGCGAGGCCGCTGCTTCACGCGCCCGCGATGTTGCCTGATTCCCCGACCCCGCCGGCAAAGCGCATGACGAGCGCTTTGGTATCGCCGTACTGCCGCTCCTCGAGCAGTTCGAAACCCTCCGGCGGAACGAAGGGCGACGATGCTGCCTCCTCCACGACCACCAGCGCGTCCGGCGCCAGCCAGCCGCCTTCGCAAGCGCTCGTCAGCGCGCGCTCCGCAAGGCCCTTGCCATAGGGCGGGTCGCAGAAGACGAGCGAAAAGGGCTCGAGGGGCTTTGCGGGACCGAGCTTCGTCGCGTCGCGCCGGAAGATGCGCGTCAATCCGGCAGCGCCGAGCGCGTCGACATTGGCGCGGATCACGCCCCGCGCCTCGGCGCCGTTGTCGACGAGAAGCGCAAAGGCCGCGCCGCGCGACACGGCCTCCAGCCCCATGGCGCCGGTGCCGGCGAAGAGATCGAGCACCCGCGCCCCCGCGACGGGGTCGTCATAGGCGTGGGTCAGCACGTTGAAGAGGGCTTCGCGCAGCCGGTCGGAGGTCGGCCGGATGGCCTCGCTCCTCGGTCCGGCGAGCGCGCGGCCTTTGAACCGCCCGGCGACGATGCGCATGGCGCCGCCCCTCAGCCCCTGCGCGGGCCGGACGGCTTGCGCGGGCCGCCGGGACGCGGCGGACGCCCGCCGGGCTTGCCGCCGGGCCTTCCACCGGCCGGCTCGCCGCCAGCGGGTTTGCCGCCGGAGGGCCTGGCACCCGAAGGCTTGCCGCCGAAGGGCTTGGTTCCGAAGGACTTGGTTCCGAAGGACTTGCCCGACCGCTTTCCGCCAGCCGGCCTGTCGGACCGCTCGTCGCTCCTGTCGAACCGCCCGGCCACGCCGGCGCGGCCGCGCGGTGCGGGACGGTCACCGGTGGGACGACGCGGCGGCCTGTCCTCGGTCCATGCCCGGTCGGCACCACTGCGACCGGCGCGTCCGCCCTCCGCCGGCACGCGGCGGCGCGGCAGGGGCGCTTCGCGCGCCGGCTCCTCGGCGGGGCTCACGATGCGCTCGACCAGCACCTTGCGGCCGCGGGCATCGGCGATGCGGCCGGCACGGGCATGTTCCTTCTCCGCGCTCGCCTGGCGCTCGGCCCTGGGGTCGGCGCCGCGGCGCGGCGGGCGCGCGCGGCCGCTCGTGCCCTCGTCGGCACGCCACACGCTGCGGCCCTTCGTCTCCTCCCGCCGTGCAGCCTCCTTCGGCTCCGCCGCGGAGGCGCGGCGGGCTTCCGCCGGCCTGCGGCTTCGCCCCGGCCGCTCGAGGATATCAGTGTCCGGCGCGAAGACCGGCGCCTCGAAGTCCGTTCCCGCTTCCGCCGCCAGCTTGTCGCCGAGCTGGTCCTTCAGTACGCGCGTGCGCACCTCCTCGACGGCCCCCTCACCGAGGTCGCCGAGCTGGAAGGGGCCGAAGGAGACGCGGATGAGCCGGTTCACCCTGAGCCCGAGGTGCTCGAGGATGCGCTTGACCTCGCGGTTCTTGCCCTCGCGCAGGCCGAGCGTCAGCCAGACGTTGTCGCCCTGCTGGCGCTCGAGCCGCGCCTCGACGGGGCCATAATGCATGTCCTCGATGGTGACGCCGTCGGCGAGACGGTCGAGCGCCGCCTGGTCCGTCTCGCCGTAGGCGCGCACGCGATAACGCCGCAGCCAGCCGGTGTCGGGATGGGCGAGGACGCGCGCGAGGCCGCCGTCATTGGTGAGCAGCAGCAGACCCTCGGTATTGATGTCGAGCCGGCCGATGGCGACGACGCGGGGCAGATCCTGCGGCAGGGCGTCGAAGACCGTCGGCCGTCCTTCCGGGTCGCGCGCCGTCGTCACGAGGCCGCGCGGCTTGTGATAGAGCCAGAGGCGCGTGCGCTCGCGCGTCGGCATCGGCGTCCCGTCGATCGTCACCCGGTCCTCGGGGCCGATCAGCGTCGCCGGCGTGTCGATGGCCTTGCCGTTCACGGCCACGCGCCCGGCGCGGATGATCTCCTCCGCATCCCGGCGCGAGGCGACGCCGGCGCGTGCCATGATCTTGGCGATGCGCTGGCGCCCGTCGCGATCGGGCAGGACCTCGCGCTGGGCCGCGGCTCGCGCCGGCCGGCGCGGCGCGGCATCGCGCCTTTCCTCGCGTCCGGGGCGCGCCTTTCGCATCAGGGGGCGGTCGCCCTCCTCACGGGCGGGGTGGCGAGGCGCCCTGCCGCCGGCTCCCCGGTCAGCGAAACTCTTGCCCGCCGGGCCCCTCCCGGCCGGACCCTTGCCGCCGGTGCGGCGCGGGCCGCGATGATCATCAGACTTGTCGTTCATGGCGCGGTGATAGCAGAGTGCAGGCAGCGAAGCGAGGAGGAGCATCAGGCTTCGACATGAATAACAGCGCGCGCACGGATGCGATGGCCATCGCCCTCGCCGAGGCCGAGGCGGCGGCGGCCCGCGGCGAGGTGCCGGTCGGCGCGGTCGTCGTGCGCGACGGTCTCGTGCTCGCCCGCGCCGGCAACCGTACGCGCGAGCTCAACGACCCGTCCGCCCATGCCGAGATGCTCGCCATCCGCGAGGCGTGCGGCGTGCTGGCCGACGAGCGGCTCACCGGCTGCGACCTCTACGTGACGCTGGAACCGTGCCCCATGTGCGCGGCCGCCATCTCCTTCGCGCGCATCCGGCGGCTCTATTTCGGCGCCGGCGATCCGAAGGGCGGCGCCGTCGAGAACGGCGTCCGGCTCTACGCCTCCCCCACCTGCCACCACGCGCCGGAGGTCTACGGCGGCATCCGCGAGAGCGAGGCCGCGCGCCTGCTCAGGGACTTCTTTCGCGAACGGCGCTGATCAGGTCGCGAGCAGCCACGCACCCGCTGCGATAAGGGCCGCACCGGCCACGCGCGCCAGCAAGGCGCCGAACGGCAGCACCTTCTCGCCGAGCACCAGGATGGCGAGCCCCGCCACCCACAGCAGGTTCATCACGCCGCCGACGAACAGGAGAACCATCAGCGCCACGCAGCAGCCGATGCAGTAGAGGCCGTGCCGCAGCCCGAGCGCGAAGGCCCCACCGGGATCACGCCGGAAGCCGCCGTGCGACTGGATGAACGCGAGAGGGGAGCGGCATTTGCTGAGGCAGGCGCCCTTCAGCGGCGTGAACTGGTAGAGCCCGGCCGCGATCAGCACGAGCCCGCCGATGCCGCGGCTCGCCAGCGCCGCCATCGGCGTGAGCAGCGCCAGGCTCTGCAGCGTCCATTGCGCGGTCGTGGCGAGAAGCGAGAACAGCGCCCAGGCGGCGAGATAGCCGCCCGCGAACCAGCCAGTGGCAGCAAAAGGCTTGCCCGAGGCCTCGGCCTGCCGACCGACGCGCGCATAGAGCAGCAGCATGGGAGCGGCCGACGGCAGCATCATGCCCACCATCATCACGAACCACATCGTGGCCATCAGCGCCGCCTCGCCCGGACGCCACGGCGCGAGGGCGGGTGCGAGCGGCGCCTTCGGCGTCCCCATGTCCATGCCGCCCATGTCCATGGTTTTATCGATGGTCTTGTCCATGGTGCCGGTCATGTCCATGCCGGCGTGGCCGCCCGTCGGCGCCTCCGTGCCCGGCGCGGCGGGCATGGTGTGGTCCATGTTGCCATGATCCATGCCGGCGTGATCCACGCCGCGATGATCCATGGCCGCCGCCAGCCACGCCAGATAGGCCCAGGCGAGGAGGATGATGACCGTGAGGGTGGCGATGACGACCGCCCTGTCGCGCTTCAGCACGGCCTCGAGGGAGACCATCCGTCCGTTGCTCATGGCGCGCTCTCGGCCACTGTCGGGACGGGGCGAGGGGCAGGGTCAGCGGACAGGGCGAGGCGGGCGAAAAGGCCGTGGGCATCCGTGAGGCGCATGGGCATGGGGCCGGATATCCGCGTCCAGCCGCGCCCGACCTCGGCCTGCCGGCGCTCGAAACCCTCCGGCATGTCGACGCGCACGCGGCGGATACGGCCCGACCCGTCGTGGAGCGGCTCGCCCCGGCTGTCGATGACGCCCGGAACGACGACGGCGGCGCGGCGCTGATCGATATCGATCTCGAACTCGATGGCCGAGAACAATGGCCCGTGCCGCATGTCGACGGTGGCCGCGAAGATCCGGAAAAAATCGGCGCCGGGGCCGGCATCCTCACCACTCATGATGCGCAGGAGGGCGGCCCGCTGGTCGGGGGCGGCCCGCTCATCGATGACGGTGAGCACCTGGCCGCCGCCCTCGCTGATGGCGCCAGGCCAGGAGAAGGCGACGACGGCCTTGAGACGGTCGAGCGCAACGGAACCGTACCGGCCTTCGTCGATCTCGAGGGCAGCCACGCCACGGCATGGGCCGTGAGAAGGCAGCATGTCGAACTGGTAGGGGCAGTCGTGGGCGCAGTTGAAGTTCACGAAGAAACGAGCCCTGATCGACCACTCGACGGCGCCAGCCATCGCACCCTCCCGGTCGCAGCCCTCTAGTTTTTATTTATTTTAACATAAATTGTGCCCGGCGACAGAAGACAGCCGGCAAGACGAAGCCCGAAACACTGGCGGCACCCGGTAACGAAAACGAGAGGCCGGGTTTGCGCGCCCAAGTGGTTTCATCCCGCCAGCGCACGCGGGCGTGGGCCGCCGGTCGCCCAGTCGATGAGCTCCACCGTATGCACGACGGGAACCGGCCGGCCGCGGTCGGCGAAGCCCTTGCCGATCTGCGTCATGCAGCCGATGTTGCCGGTGGCGACGATGGTCGCGCCGGTCTTCTCGATGTTGTCGACCTTGCGCTCGCGCAGCTGCCCGGCGATTTGGGGCTGCAGGATGTTGTAGGTACCGGCCGAGCCGCAGCAGATGTGGCCTTCCGGCACGTCCTTCACGGCAAAGCCCGCCTTGCGCAGCAGCTTCTTCGGCTCCTCGCGGATCTGCTGGCCGTGCTGCATCGAGCAGGCGGAGTGATAGGCGACAGTGAGATTGCCCACATCGGTCTGCGGCGCGAGCGGCAGCGCGGCGAGATATTCGGTGATGTCCTTCGCGAGCCCCGACACCCGGCGTGCCTTGTCGGCATAGGCCGGATCGTTGCGGAACATGAAGCCATAGTCCTTGATCGTGGTGCCGCAGCCCGAGGCCGTGATGATGATTGCGTCGAGCCCGCCCTCCTCGATCTCGCGCGTCCAGGCGTCGATGTTGCGCCGTGCGAAGGCATGACCCGCCGCCTCGCGTCCCATGTGATGGACGAGCGCGCCGCAGCAGCCCTCCCCTTCCGCCAGCACCACCTCAACCCCGTGGCGGTTGAGCAGGCGGATGGCGGCGGCGTTGATGCCGGGGTCGAGCACCGGCTGGGCGCAGCCGGACAGCAGGGCGACCCGTCCGCGGCGCGGTCCCTCGGCCGGATGGACGGTGCGGTATTCGCTCTCCCCGGCCGGCAAGGCGGCGGGCACGAGTTCCAGCATCGCCGAAAGCCTCGCGCCGACGCCCGGCAGGCGCGCGACGGTGCCGCGCAGGGGCTTTGCGAGGCGCGCGGCGATCAGGGCGGCGCGGAAACGGGCGGGATAGGGCAGGACGGCTGCGAGCAGCGTGCGCACCAGCCTGTCGTGCCACGGGCGCCGGTAGGTCTCCTCGATATGGGCGCGGGCGTGGTCGACGAGGTGCATGTAATGGACGCCCGAGGGGCAGGTCGTCATGCACGACAGGCACGACAGGCAGCGGTCGACGTGCTTCGTTACCTCCTCACTCGCCGGCTTGCCGCTCTCCAGCATCTCCTTGATGAGGTAGATGCGCCCGCGCGGGGAATCGAGTTCGTCGCCGAGCAGGAGATAGGTGGGGCAGGTCGCCGTGCAGAAGCCGCAGTGCACGCAGGTGCGCAGGATCTTTTCGGATTCCTGCATCTCAGGGGTCGTCAGTTGCTCGGGGCGGAAGTTGGTCTGCATCTAGATCCCGGCATACATGCGGCCGGGCTCGAAGATCCCGGCAGGGTCGACGGCGCGCTTCACGCCCTCGCTCAGGCGCATCAGCGGCGCGGCGAGCGGCTGGAAGGGCTGGAGCGCCGCCCGGATATCGGCCGGCGCGCGCCACAAGGTGGCGTGGCCGCCGTGCGGGGCAAGCGCTTCGCGGATCATCGTGGCCCCGCAGTCTCCCTCCGCCCGCACCGATAGCCAGACGAGGCCGCCGCCCCAGTCGTAGAAGAAGCGGGCTTCGGCGAGGCCGGCAACGGCCGCGACGACGCGCGGGCCGGCCGTCGGCACCGTAGACAGCCGCCAGACGGCATGCGCCTGCGGCTCGGCGAGGAAGCGTACGTCGCGCACATCCTGCCACAGGCGCCGCGCCTCCCCAGCATCGACAATGCGCTCGGCCGGACCGTAGGGCGCGAGCAGATGGCGCAGTTCGCCCACACGGTAGTCCACCGACGGCGAAAAGCCCTCGATGCGCAAGACAGTACGCGCCCGCTCGCCGCCGAGGCCGGCCGGCAGGTGCGCCGCGCCGGTGATCTCGAAGGGTGAGCCGAGCGCCGCATTGAGCGCCTCCACACCGCGCGCATCGTCGAGACCCTCGATGACGAGGGTCGCCAAGCGCTCCGCCTTGGGCTGCACCTTGAAGGTTACTTCCGTCAGCAGCCCGAGCGTGCCCCAGGAGCCGGCCGCGAGCTTGACGAGATCGAGGCCCGTAACGTTCTTCATCACCCGCCCGCCGGACTTCACCACCTCGCCGCGCCCGTTGACGAAGCGCACGCCGATCATGGCATCGCGGCAGGCCCCGGCCATGATGCGGCGTGGACCGGAGAGATTGGTTGCAGCGAGCCCGCCGACCGTCGCCTCGCCCTCGCTGCCGAGCAGCGCGCGTGCATCCGCCGGCTCGAAGGGCAGCATCTGGCCGCGCTCCGCCAGCGTGCGCTCTATCTCGGCGAGCGGCGTGCCGGCGCGGGCGGCGATGACGAGCTCGGCCGGCTCGTAGAGCGTGATGCCGGTGAGCGCCTTGGTCGACAGCGTCGCCTCGGCATTCACCGGCCGGCCGACGGCCGCCTTCGTGCCGCCGCCGCGGATGGCGAGCGGGCGAGCGGCCGCCGCGCAGGCCGCGACGAGCGCGGCCGCCTCCTGTTCGTTCTCGGGCGTCAGCACCGTATCGGAGATGGTGGCGGACCTTGGCAGCGTCATTGCACCACCCGACCGTCGAGCGGGAAGACCTTGGCCGGATTGAGCAGCCACGCCGGATCGAAGACGCCGCGAATGCGCATCTGCTGCACGAGATCGACCTCGGAATACTGGTGCCGCATGAGATCGCGCTTCTCGATGCCGACGCCGTGCTCGCCGGTGAGGCAGCCGCCCACCTCGACGCAGAGCTTGAGGATGTCGGCACCGGCCGCCTCCGCCTTCTCGAGCTCGCCCGGCTTGTTGATGTCGTAGAGCACGAGCGGGTGCAGGTTGCCGTCCCCGGCATGGAAGATGTTGGCGACGCCGAGGCCGTAGCCGGTGCAGATCTCGCTGATGCGCTTCAGCACATGGGGCAACTGGCCGGTCGGAATGGTGCCGTCCATGCACAGATAATCGGCGATGCGGCCCATGGCGCCGAAGGCGGACTTGCGGCCCTTCCAGATGGCGGCGCTCTCGGCCTCCGAGCGCGAGACACGCAGCGCCTTGGGCGAGAAGCGCTCGGCTATGGCGACGATGCGCTTCAGCGCGTCCTCGATCTCGGCCTCCGAGCCCTCCACCTCGATGATGAGCAGCGCCTCGACGTCGAGCGGATAGCCCGCATGGGCGAAGGCCTCGCACACCTTGATGGCCGGCCGGTCCATGAATTCGAGCGCCACGGGGATGATGCCGGCCCCGATGATGGCCGCGACGCAGGCGCCCGCCGTCTCCACCGAATCGAAGCCCATCAGCGCCGGGCGCGCGCCCTCCGCCTGGCGCAGGATGCGCACGGTCGCCTCGGTGATGACGCCGAGCTGGCCTTCCGAACCGCAGACGAGGCCGAGCATGTCATAGCCCGGCGCGTCGAGATGGGCGCCGCCGATCTCCACCACCGTGCCGTCGAGCAGCACCATGGTGACGCCGAGCAGGTTGTTGGTGGTGACACCGTACTTGAGGCAGTGGGCACCGCCCGAGTTCATGGCAATGTTGCCGGCGATCGTGCAGGCGAGCTGCGACGAGGGATCCGGCGCATAGAAGAAGCCCTCGTGCGCCACCGCCTGGCTGATGGCGAGATTGGTGATGCCGGCCTGGACGCGCGCCGTGCGGTTGACGAAATCGATGTCGAGCACGCGGTTCATCTTGGCGATGCCGAGAACGACCGCATCCTCCTGCGGGATCGCGCCGCCGGCGAGCGAGGTGCCGGCGCCGCGCGGCACCACCTTGACGCCCTCGGCATGGCAGAAGCGCAGCACGGCCGCGACCTCCTCCGTCGTCGACGGCAGGACGACCGCGAGCGGCACCTGGCGGTAGGCCGTGAGCGCATCGGTCTCGAAGGCACGCCGCTCGTCCTCGGAGGTGATGACCGCCTCGGCCGGCAACAGGCGCGCAAGGCCGGCGATGATGGCCTCGCGCCGTCCCAGAACCGCCGCATCCGGCGCGGGAAAAGCGATGGTCGTCACGGCATCCTCCCTGCGTGCCCGAGAGAGCACCATCTTGATCCTCCCTCGCACGGGGGAGGTGGCGCTGCACAGCAGCGACGGAGGGGGCCAAGCGCCCGAGACGGTGAGCGCCGTTCCCGACTAGGCCCCACCCGTCTCGGTCCTTCGGACCGATCCACCCTCCCCTCAAGAGGAGGGATCAAGCCCACCTGCTCCGTACAATCTGCACAGCAAACCTTATCGAGAATCACTTTAATCGATTGACAATCCTTTGCCAGCGCGACCGAAAGCAGCAAGATTGTTTCGCTTTCAGAAAAAGTGGGGGCGTGCGGTGGACCATCTCGGCGATCTCGACGTCTTTGCCCGCGTCGTCGCGGCCAAGGGCATGTCGGCGGCCGGCCGCGAGCTCGGCCTGTCGCCGGCCGTCATCTCCAAGCGCATCCGGCGGTTGGAGGAGCGGCTCGGCGTGCGTCTCCTGCAGCGCACGACGCGCCAGATCGCGCTGACGGACATCGGCCAGGGCTTCTACGAGCGGGTCGTCGCCATCCTCGCCGCGGTGGAGGAAGCGGAGGGCTGGGCGACGAGCGGCGCGGAGACGGCGCGGGGCGTGCTGCGCGTCTCGGCGCCGACTTCCTTCGGGCGCATGCACATCGCCCCGCACGTCAAGCGCTTCCTCGACGAGCACCCGGGCGTGACCGTCGACCTCGAGCTGTCGGACGCCTTCGTCGATGTGGTGGCCGAAGGGTTCGACGTTGCCGTGCGCATCGCCGACCTCGCCGATTCGAGCCTCGTCGCCCGCCGGCTGGCACCGAACCACCGCCTGCTCTGCGCCACGCCCGGCTATCTTGCCGTGCACGGGCGGCCGCGGGGCGTGGAGGACCTTGCCCGCCATACGCTCCTCGCCCACAACACCGACCATTGGCGGCTCGAGGGGCCGCAGGGCCTCGTCTCTATCAAGGTCACCGGCCCGCTCAGGACCAATTCGAGCGAGGTGGTGCGCGAGGCGGTGCTGGCCGGCATCGGCATCGCCTTGCGCTCGACCTGGGACATCGGCCCCGAACTCGAGGACGGACGGCTCGAAGCCGTGCTGCCCGGCTGGCGCGGAGTGAGCCGGGTCGGCATCTACGCCGTCTATCCGAGCCGCCGCCATCTGCAGCCGAAGGTGCGGGCCTTCATCGACTTTCTCGCCGCGCTCTACGGGCCGCGGCCCTACTGGGACGCCGGCCTCGGCCTGCCCGACGAAGCGGCATGAGCGACATTTCTCCCCTCCCCCTTGCGGCGAGGGGAATGAGCCGCGGCCTTCCAAACGCAATCAATCAAGGATGATCCTCCCCCGCATGGCGGCGGCGGATGCGGCGCACGACGAGCCAGACGGCCAGCACTGCCAGCGGCACGGCGGCTGCAGTGGCAAGGCCCGGCTCCGGTACCGGCAGGCCGGCCTCCTTGGCACCCTTGGCGAGGTAGCCGAGCAGGCCGACGACGTAATAGCTGATGGCCGCGACCGAGAGTCCTTCCACCGTCTGCTGCAGGCGCAGCTGCAGGCGGGTGCGGTTGTTCATGGCGACGAGAAGGTCCCGGTTCTGCTGCTCGATCTCGACATCGACGCGCGTGCGTAGCAGCGTCGCCGCGCGGGCGAGCTTGCGCGAGAGGTTGGCCTGCCGCTCCTCGAGCGTCTGGACCGTGCGCATGGCCGGTGCAAGGCGTCGGGCGAGGAAGGCGGCCCAGGTCGGCAGGCCCTCGTAGGGCTCTTCTCCGATGACGTCGAGCCGCTGCTGCACGATGCGGTCATAGGCGCGGCTCGCGCCGAAGCGGTAGCTCGACGAGGCGGATTCGGCCTCCGAGACGGCAGCGAGCGCCGTCAGTTCGTCGAGCAGGGCGGAGTTTGCGGTCGCCCCCACCGTCTCGCGCATGGCACGGGTGATGCGCGCGAGCTCCTCCTCCATCTGCCTGAGGCCGGGCGCAAGGCGCTGAGCCTCGGGCAGGCCGAGCAGGGCGAGCGTGCGGTAGGTCTCAATCTCGATGAGCCGCTGGGTCAGCGCACCGGCGCGGGCGGGGCTCAGGTCGAGATCGAGCACCAGGATGCGCACGGCGCCGCGCTCGTCGGGGCGGAAATCCGTCGCCGCCAGCGCCGCCCCGCCGTCCATGATGGAGGCGGCGAGCGAGGCCCGGTCGAAGATGTCCTCCAGCGACAGGGCCGCGGCCTCGGGCAGGAGATGCAGGTCGAGCGCGACGAGCAGCGGGCCCGGGGCGGGGAGCCCGCTCATCGGGGCATGCGGCCGCTCGACGGCGGCAAAGGGCGTCCTGTGGTCGCAGGCGATGCGCCAGGTGTAGGTGATGAACTCGCTGTGCTGCTCCCAGCGCAGTTCGCCGCCGGACAGGGGCACGTGGTGGAAGCGCGTATCCGGCTGCGGTCCCGCCACGCCGCGAGCGAGACAGAAGGCGCCGAGGCGCTCACGATCCTCGCGGCATGCCGCCGCATCGGCCATGAAGGCGAAATGCATGAGCCGCGCCGGCGTCGCGAGCGGCACGAAGGGCCGCGCATGCATCTCGCCCAGAACCGCCGCCCGTAACGGATGCTCCTGCATCGCCCCTCCAGCCAAGATATCCCGGCTCGCCCTGTGCCCCAGCATGCGCGGCGGCGCGCAGCCCTGCAACCGCAGGATGGCTGCCGTGCCCCGCGTCGAGGCCGCTTGCAACCGGCGCAACGGTTCGTCATGTTCTCGAACCGTTTAGAAAATCTTGAAGCTGAACCGCCGGGAGACCGCACGTGAGGGACATCCGCCCGTGACTGCCGAAGCCGCCCCCGAAGTCGCCCACCCCGGGCCGCGCGTCGGCCTCTTCGTCACCTGCCTCGTCGATCTCATGCGGCCTTCGGTCGGCTTTGCCGCGGTGAAGCTGCTGGAGGATGCCGGCTGCATCGTCGAGGTGCCGGTTCAGACCTGCTGCGGCCAACCCGCCTACAATTCCGGCGACCGCGGCACGACCCGCGCCCTCGCCGAGCAGGTCATCGAGAACTTCCGCGGCTTCGACTATGTGGTGGCGCCCTCGGGCTCGTGCGCCGGCATGATCAGGAAGCACTATCCCGAGCTCTTCCACGACGACCCCAACTGGCTTCCGCGGGCCAGCGATCTCGCCGCCCGCACCCATGAACTGACGAGCTTTCTCGTCGACGTGCTCAAGGTGCGGCACGTCGAGGCGCGCTACGAGGGGCGCGTGACCTATCACGATTCCTGCTCCGGCCTGCGCGAGCTCGGCGTCGCCCGCCAGCCGCGCCAGCTCCTGAAGACGGTCGCGGGCCTCGAACTGGTCGAGATGCAGGAGAGCGACGTCTGTTGCGGTTTCGGCGGCACCTTCGCCGTGAAATACGGGGAAATCTCCGATGCCATCGTGACGAAGAAGGCGGAGAACATCGCGGCCTCCGAGGCCGACACCCTGCTTGCGGGCGACCTCGGCTGCCTGATGAACATGGCGGGCAAGCTCGCCCGCGAAGGCAAGGCGACGAAGGTGCGGCACGTGGCCGAGGTGCTCGCGGGCATGACGGACGAGGCCCCCATCGCGGCTGCAGCGGCGCAGCGGAGCGGGAGCGCGTGAGCCAGCGCACACCACGGCGCATTCGACTAAAGGCGAATTGCCCCTGATGCCGTCCCGTGGTGCCTCATCGCCCCGTGCTGCCGTCTTCGATTCCTGCGGATCGATGGGCGTGATGCGGGAGCACATCCTGCACCGGCCGGGCGATAACGACAAAGACAACGCGCGGACGGCTGTCGGCCACAAGCTCCAAGAGGGGAGCGGCAAACCGCCACCGGGCAGGCGAGAGGTCGTGCGCGGCCGCTCGCCTGCCCATTGCCGCCGGAAGTTGCGCCTCGCCTTTGCTCCCACACGTTGCCCGTCCCTCTTCCGGAAGGTTCCGAGGATGACGCTCGGCCTCTTTGGCGCGTCACGTCTCGCGCAGGATCCTGCGATTGCGCGGCTGAACGGGGCGGGCGTTGTTCGGATAGAGCGCCGCGAAGCGGGCGACCTGCGTCTCGGCCACCTCCACGGGCGTGGTAAGCACGATCCAGTCCACACCCTCGCTGCACGGGGGCGTCGTGAGCGAGCCGCTATAGCGCACATAGCGTCCGGCATCCGGCAGAAGGCCCGAGATATCGAGGCCCGTCAGGGCGGCGGAAGCGCCAGCCTGCTGCGGCGCATGCGCCAGGATCGTCTCGAAGGCCCCGTTGGCTCGCCCGCGCGCCAGGAGAACACCGAGCACGGCGAGGCCGCCGTCCGTACCGCGATGCACGAAGTGGCATTCGAGGGGAAAGCGCCTGCCGCGCAGGCGGTGCTCGCTCGGGTGGTGGAAGTGGAACTGGATGAGGTCGTAGACATCCTCGCCGACGACCAGCCTGTTGCCCGGTGCCGCATCGATCTGGACCGTATGGCCGTTGTTGGCGATGCGCGGGAAGCCGGCAGCATAGCGCGGATCGAGCTTCGGCAGATCGGCGCGCTGCGGATGATCGAGATCGATGGGCGATTGGCCGCGGCCGATGGCGCAGGCCCTGAACTCCTCCGACAGCTTGCCCCAGTATTCCGGCCCTTCGCCGCCCTCATAACCCCAATGCGGCTCGCCCGCCGCGGCGGCACCAGCGCAGACCGGGCAAAGCGCCAGGCCGGCAAAACCCTTGATGAAAGAACGGCGGTCCATGCAACATCTCCAAATAATCAACGAGCATCGTATTCGGATAGGGCGACTTTCTCTGCGATAGCCGGATTGATATTGCCGGACTCTACTTCAGGGAGCTCCGCCATTGCTCGCACGGCGGGCACGGAAGGACAGCAGCGTGCGCCGGCGAAACGCTGCCCCACCGCGATTGGCCTCGCCCGTCGCACTTGACGCGCGGGACCCGTCCTCCTGATATGCTGACCGCCCGAGGGACGACAAAGACATGACGCTTCATCCCACCTCTCCGAAGTTCAAGGAAAACGCCCATCAGGCGCTCGGCGACACGCAGCTGCAGAAGGCGCTGGGCAATGTGCGGCAGGGCTTCATCGACAAGCGCGTGCATGCGGCCGAGCGGCTGCCCGAGTTCGAGGCGTTGCGGGATTCGGCGCGGGACATCAAGAACCACACCCTCGCCCATCTCGACCTCTACCTGGAGCGCTACGAGCAGGCGGTGACCGCGGCCGGCGGGCATGTCCATTTCGCCCGCACGGCGAAGGAGGCCTGCGACATCGTCGGCGCGATCTGCCGGCGCCTCGAGGCGAAGACCGTCACCAAGGGCAAGTCGATGATCGCCGAGGAGATCGGGCTCAACGCCCATCTCGAGGGCCTCGGCATGGAGCCGGTGGAGACCGACCTCGGCGAATACATCATCCAGCTCAGGAACGAGCCGCCCTCGCATATCATCGCCCCCGCCGTGCACCTCACCAAGGAGCAGGTGGCGTCGGACTTCCGCCGCGTGCACAAGGGGCTCGACAAGGACCGCGACCTCACCGAGCCGGTGACGCTCCTCGGCGAGGCGCGCCAGGTGCTGCGCGAGCGCTTCCTCGCTGCCGACGTCGGCATCACGGGCGCGAACTTCCTCGTCGCGGAGACAGGCACCTCCATCATCGTCACCAACGAGGGCAACGGCGACCTGACACAGACCCTGCCCAAGGCGCATATCGTGCTCGCCTCGATCGAGAAGCTGGTGCCGACGCTGGAGGACGTGTCGCAAATCCTGCGCGTGCTCGCCCGTTCGGCGACCGGGCAGGACATGTCGGTCTACACCACCTTCTCCACCGGGCCGCGGCGGCCGGGCGACCCGGACGGGCCGGGCGAATACCACGTCGTCATCCTCGACAACGGGCGCTCGGCGATGCTGGGCACGGATTTCCAGGACATGCTGCGCTGCATCCGCTGCGGTGCCTGCATGAACCATTGCCCGGTCTACCACGCCGTCGGCGGGCACGCCTACGGCTGGGTCTATCCCGGGCCCATGGGCGCCGTGCTGACGCCAAGCCTCATCGGCGTCGACAAGGCCGGGCACCTGCCCAATGCCTCGACCTTCTGCGGACGCTGCGAGAGCGTGTGCCCCGTACGCATCCCGCTGCCCAAGATGATGCGCCACTGGCGCGAGCGCGAGTTCGAGCGGCATCTGACACCGGCCACCGTCCGCTCGGGCCTCTCGGTATGGGGCTTCTTCGCCCGGCGGCCGACGCTCTACCGGCTCGCGACCGGCCTTGCCATGCGCGCCCTCGCCTTCGCCGGCGGCGGCAAGGGGCGCCTGCGCTGGCTGCCGGGCGCCGGTGGCTGGACGCGCTATCGCGACTTCCCCGCCCCGCAGGGCGCCTCCTTCCAGGAGCGCTGGCGCAAGGAGCGCGCCAACCGGAAGGTGGCCTGAGATGAGCGGCAATCCCAAAAACGATTCCGCCATGAGCAACGCCCGCGCCGAGATCTTCGCCAATATCCGCCGCTCGCTCGGCGTCACCGGCACTGAGGCGCCGCGCCGCGACGCGGTCGACGACCGCATCGAGCGCGCGCCCAAGGGGCTCATTCCCGGCCGCGGTCAGGTGACCGGTTCCGAGCGCATCGCCCTGTTCAAGGCCGAGGCCGAGCGGGCACAGGCGAGTGTCGCCATGGTCTCCTCGGCGGATGCGGTGCCGGCGGCGGTTGCCGACTATCTGCGCGACCACAACCTGCCGGCCGCGGTGCGCATGGGCGCGGACGCGCGCCTCGCCAGCATGCCGTGGGGAGAGACAGCGCTGGAGATTACGAGAGGAGCGAGCGAGGGGCGCGACCTCAACGGCGTCAGCCATGCCTTCGCCGGTATCGCCGAATCCGGCACGCTCGTCCTCGTCTCGGGCGAGGACAATCCGACGACGCTCAATTTCCTGCCCGACAATCACATCGTCGTCGTCAATGCGAAGGACCTCGCCGGCGACTACGAGGAGATGTGGGGCCGCATCCGCTTCACCTACGGCAAGGGGCAGATGCCGCGCACCGTGAACTTCGTGACGGGCCCTTCCCGTTCAGGCGACATCGAGCAGACGCTGCTGCTCGGCGCCCACGGCCCGCGACGCGTGCATATCGTCGTCGTGGAGGGGTGAAGGAGGAGGTGCTCGGACGCGATACCGGCGGCTCTTTTGTCACACGTCATGCCCGCGCTCGTCGCGGGCATCCACGCCCTTAAAGGCTGCGCGACGTCGAAGGCGTGGCTGGCCGGGACGAGCCCGGCCATGACGAGAGCGGTTGCACTTCCCCGCCCCT
Source organism: Chelatococcus sambhunathii (assembly GCF_001418005.1). Classification (GTDB taxonomy): domain Bacteria; phylum Pseudomonadota; class Alphaproteobacteria; order Rhizobiales; family Beijerinckiaceae; genus Chelatococcus_A; species Chelatococcus_A sambhunathii. Next base: position 389,125 of record NZ_LIOL01000004.1, read on the forward strand.
AACCCAGGTCAGGCCGCCGGCGTGACGAGCTTCAGCCCGACGATGCCGGCGACGATGAGGCCGATGCAGCCGAGCCTGAGCGCGTCGGCGGCCTCGCCGAACAGCATGATGCCGAGCATCACCGTGCCGACCGTGCCGACGCCGGTCCAGACAGCATAGGCAGTGCCGAGCGGCAGGTTCTTGAGGGCGAGGCCGAGAAGGCCGAGGCTCACGATCATCGAGGCGACGGTGAGTGCCGTCGGCAGCGGCCGGCTAAAACCATCCGTGAACTTGAGGCCGACGGCCCAGCCCACTTCGAAGAGGCCGGCAAGGAATAGATAGGCCCAAGCCATAACGCACGATCCTGTCGTTGTGCCCGCCGGACGCTGAATGCCATCGGGGCCGGGCGGCGGCAGGGTCGTCCCGGCCGGGAGAAAACCCGGCCTGCGCCGGGGCAGGGTCGTCCCCACGGCGCGAGAGGTGGGACACCGACTGCCGGTCGTCAAGGGCCGGCGGACGTGGTGATCAGCCGGCCTGCCCCGCGATGAGGCGGGCGGCCGCGAGATCCTCCAGCGCATAGCCGACGGACTTGAAGAGGGTGATCTCGTCCTCGCCGGTGCGGCCCGGATGGGCGCCGGTGACGAGTTCCTTCAGGTCGGCGCGGATGTCGCTCTCGGCGATGATGCCGGCCGCCAGCGGCTGGGCGAGATCACCGGCGAGGATGGCGCCGGGGCGCAGGTCGACGAACAGGCTCGCCCGCCGCACCGCCTCGTCGTCGGCCTCGCGCATGTCGCCCTTGAAGGCGCCGACGAGGTCGAGATGGGCGCCGGGCTTGAGCCATGCGCCCCGCACGACCGGCTGGGTCGCGCTCGTGCAGCAGGAGATGACGTCCGCCGCCGCGGCGCTTGCAGCGAGGTCCTCGCAGACCTGCGCCGTCAGCCCCTCCTCCGCGAGGGCCGCGACGACCTGAGCCGCCTTGTCGGGGCTACGGCCATAGATCTCGATGCGGGTGAAGGCGCGCACGCTCGCATGGGCCGCGGCCATGTTGGCCGAGAGCTGCCCGGTGCCGACGACGAGAAGATGCCGCGCATCCGCGCGCGCGAGGCGTTTGGCCGCGACCGCCGAGGCGGCGGCGGTGCGGCGGACGGTGAGTTCATCGCCCTCGTAGACGCCCTTGAGGCGCCCGTCGGCGCCGTCGAAGAGGAGGTAGGCGGCGTTGATGGTAGCGAGGCCGAGGGCCGTATTGCCCGGGAAGAAGGTGACGGCCTTGACGCCGATGCTGTCGCCGCCGATCCAGGCCGGCATCAGGAGCAGCGTGCCGTCGTCGCCCTTCGGGTTCGCGATGGTGAGGCTCTGGCGCTGGGGCACGTCGGCGCCTCTGGCGAACATCTCCTCAAGGGCGGCGATGAGGCCCGGCCACGGCAGGGCGGCACGGACCGCGGCGGCATCAAACATCTGCATGGTCAGATCGAATCCCGGTTGACGCTCACGCGATCTTTTGCGGAAACGGCGGCGGGCGGCAACCGCCGTCGGCCCCTGCCTTTACACACGACCTCGTTTCCCGGGCGCATGCAGCGCGAGCGGAATGCGACCCCGGAACCAGCGTGAGGACTCGCCGAAGGCGCCGTATATCCCGCGACGAATGAGCCCCGGATCAGCACCGCAGCATTTCATGCTGCAGCGCATCCGGGGCACGAGGGCGCCGCGACGCGCCCTCCCCTCACACCGCGCCGGTGAGCACCGGCTCGATCTGTTCCATCGCCCAGTCGATCTCCTCGCGACCGATGACGAGCGGCGGGGCGAGGCGGATGGTGTCGCCGTGCGTGTCCTTGGCGAGGACGCCGCGTGCCTGCAGGGCCTCGCAGTAGCGGCGGGCGCCGCCGGCTTCCGGATGGAGCTCGACGGCGATCATGAGGCCGCGCCCGCGCACCTCGCGCATGATGTTGCTGCGCAGGCCGGCGAGCGCCTGCTGGAAATAGGCGCCCTGCACAGCCGAGTTCTCGATCATGCCCTCGTCCGTCAGCACCTTGAGCGCCGCGCGCGCGACGGCGCAGGCGAGCGGATTGCCGCCGAAGGTCGAGCCGTGCTGACCGGGCTTCAGGACCCCGAGCACCTCGGAATTGGAGAGCACGGCCGAGACCGGATAGAAGCCGCCCGACAGGGCCTTGCCGATGAGGGTGACGTCCGCCTCGATGCCCTCGTGCTCCTCGGCCAGCAGCTTGCCGGTGCGGCCGAGGCCGGTCTGGATCTCGTCGAGGATCAGGGTAACGTTGTGCGTGGTGCACAATTCGCGCACGCGCTTGAAATAGCCGGCCGGCGGGATGACGACGCCGGCCTCGCCCTGGATGGGCTCGACGAGGAAGCCGACGGTGTTGGGCGTGATCGCCGCCTCGAAGGCGGCCGCATCGCCGAAGGGCACGACGCGGAAGCCCGGCGCGAAGGGGCCGAAGCCGCCGCGCGCGTCGGGGTCCGTCGAGAAGCCGACGATGGTGATGGTGCGGCCGTGGAAGTTGTTGGCGCAGACGATGACCTCGGCCTGGCCCTCCGGCACGCCCTTGACCTCGTAGCCCCACTTGCGCACGGCCTTGATGGCGCTCTCCACCGCCTCGGCGCCGCTGTTCATGGGCAGCACCTTGTGCGAGCCGGTGAGCGTCGCGACCTCCTCGTAGAACAGCGCCAGCTGCTCGTTGCGGAAGGCGCGGGAGGTGAGCGTCAGTTTCTTCGCCTGCTCGACCATGGCGGCGAGGATCCTGGGGTGACAATGCCCCTGGTTGACGGCGGAATAGGCGGACAGGCAGTCGAGATAGCGCCGCCCCTCCACGTCCCACACCCAGACGCCCTCGCCGCGCGCGAGCACCACGTCGAGCGGCTTGTAATTGTGGGCGCCGAGTGCCTGTTCGAGGGCGATGAAATCGGCCGAGAGCATGGTCATGAGGTGGTCTCCGCAAAGGTCGCGGCGGCGCGGGCGATGCCGCGCTGGCCGGCGGGACGATCGAGCACCGAGCGGCCGAAGAGGCTCGCCGTCAGCTCGGCGAGCACCACGGCGCTGCGGCCGCGCTCGTCGAGGAAGGGATTGAGTTCGACGATGTCGAGCGAGCCGACGAGGCCGCTGTCGTGCAGCATCTCCATGACGAGATGGGCCTCGCGATAGGTCGCGCCGCCGGGCACCGGGGTGCCGGCCCCCGGCGCCACCGCGGGGTCGAGGAAATCGACGTCGAGGCTGACGTGCAGGTGCGTCCGCGCCGGATCGAGATCGGCGAGGATGCGGCGCAGCAGCACCGAGACGCCGAACTCGTCGACGAGGCGCATGTCGATGCCGTCGAGGCCGTTGAGCGCGATCGCCCGCCGCTCCTCCTGGTCGATCGAGCGCAGGCCGAAGAGATGCACGTTCTCCGGCGCGAGCGGCGGGAAGCGATGCTTGCCGAGGAGCGGCTTCAGGCTCTCGTCGCCGCACAGCATGGCCACCGGCATGCCGTGGATGTTGCCGGACGGGCTGGTCGCCGGCGTGTTGAAATCGGCATGGGCATCGAGCCAGAGCAGCACGAGGTCACGCCCCGTCGCGGCGCAGTGGCGCGCGACGGCGCTCACCGTGCCCATGGAGATGCTGTGGTCGCCGCCCATGAAGACCGGCATCTGCCCCGCCTCGAGGATCGAGAGCGCCCGCTCGTGGGCAGCGCGGACGAAGCCCGCGACGGTGCCGGCGCTGCGGCAGCGCGCGGCGATTTCCGCCGGCAGGTCATGGTCGGCGACCGTCTCCGGCGTCACATCGCCGTGGTCGTGCACGCGATGGCCGAGCCCCGTCAACCGCGCCGCAAGCCCGGCCGTGCGCAGGGCGGCCGGCCCCATCAGCGTGCCGGCGACGGCACCGCCGGCCTCGAGCGGAATACCGAGAAGGCCGATGTCACGCGGCCCTGCAATGTCCTTCACCCGCCTCGTCCCTTCGCCAGAAGCTGATGCGTCGCGAGAGGATGGGGACCACGACCTCTAACGAAAAGGCAGCAATGTGTTACGATATGCCACCAAGCGAGCGTATCGCCAGGACAAGAGAGCATTTCGCCAGATGGCCGACCTCGACGACACCGACCGCCGCCTGATCGACCTCCTGCGCAAGGACGGGCGCATGCCGGCGGCAACCTTGGCGCGCATCCTCGGCGTGTCGCGCGCGACGGTGCAGAACCGGATCGACCGCCTGATGAGTCGGGGGGTGCTCGTCGGCTTCACCGCGCGGCTGCGCAGCGACGTCGAGACGGTGCCCGTACGGGCCCTGACGATGCTGGAAGCGCGCGCCACCGACAACCGGCCGGTCATCGCCGCCATCCGCCGCATCCCGGAGGTGGCGCGCATCTATTCCACCAACGGACGCTGGGACGTGGTGGTGGAGATCAACGCCGGCGACCTCGCGACGCTCGACCGCGTGCTGACGGAAATCCGCTCGATCCGGGGCGTCACCCATACGGAAACGAATATCCTGCTGACGGAGCTTTAGCTGCCCATCCGCAGCCTTAATATGCACAACATATCAACAGACAACTTCTGATTGTACCGACTCAGCCAATCCTCCTAGCCTGCAAAGAACTTGGTGCAGCGGGAGGCTTCAGTGCTCACATCACGTGAAAGAAAACTATTTCTCTCGAGTGTTGCAGCAGTTGTACTTCTTCCTAGCACAGCGCTCGCAGCCGATTTGCCGTGGATTACGGAAAAGCCACGCCCACAGGCGCCGCTCAGCTCAAATTTTTCCCTTGAGGTATTCACTGGTTACCTGACAGGCACCGTCGAGCAGGCTGCCTACAACTGCTGCGGGGAGCAATTCGCCCATACCAAGTGGAAGATCGATAATGCCGGCATCGTCGGCGCGACCCTCGGCTATCGCTGGGACTGGCTCGACCTGCGCCTCTCCGGCTGGACCGTGGCATGGTCCGGCAATTCCTCCGATTCCTTCACCGATGCCATCATCTGCGACCTCGGCTGCCGTACGCGGGTGAACTGGCGCAACGACAAGGCCAAGCTGCCGACGATGTATCAGATCGATGCATCCATTGGCATCAACATCTATCAGGATACGAGCTTCACCCTCTCGGGGCTGGCCGGCTACCGCTACCTGCGGGTTGGACTGAAGGATCGCGGCAGCCGGGCGCTGTTCAACGACGTGCTCGGCGACTTGTCCGACCTGCCTCTCTCGTCGTCCTACGACCAGTGGTGGCATACGCCGTACATTGGCATCGGCGTCGGTTACGACGGCGGTGGCTACCGGCTCATGGCGGAGGTCATCGGCAGCCCCATCGTCTTCGCCAGCGACAGGGCACGGATGAACAGCATTACGGCCGACCCGAACTTCATCTACTACAGCAACTATATTTCGGAGGCGGACTATCAGACCTGGATGGTCGGCGCGACCATCGGCGGTGAAGTCCGCCTCACCGATGCCTTGGCCCTGACCGGCAAGGCCCAGTACCAGTACTACGAGGCCAGGAAGGACAAGGCGACCATCAAGGGGGCCTGCTGCGGCACGGTCGCAGCCTCCCAGAGCGGGGATCTCTCCGCCCTCACCCTGACGGTGGGCCTCAAGGCCTCGTTCTGACGCCGCGCCTCAGCCCTTGAGCAGGCGGCCGCCCTCGTACCGGGCGAAGGCGCGCTGGCCGGCCGGGCCGAACAGCAGGACCTCGTAGGTATCGGGCGCGACGCCCTCCACCTCCATGCCCGGCGAGCCGACCGGCATGCCCGGCACCGCAAGGCCGGTGCCGACCGGCCGCTCGGCAAGGAGGCGGACGACGGCATCCGCCGGCACATGGCCTTCGAGCACATAGCCGGCAACCTCCGCCGTATGGCAGGAGGCGAGGTCCTGCGGCACGCCGAGGCGCGCCTTGACGCGGTTGATCGCGGTCGTCTCGACGACCGTCACACGAAAGCCGGCTGCGCGCATGTGCTCCACCCAGGCCTCGCAGCAGCCGCATGCCGGATCGCGGCTGACCGTGACGGGCGGCAACGCCTCCGCCGCGGCGGCCGGGAGACGGGCGACGACAGCAAGAGCTGCGAGGCCCGCAAGAAGGCCGCGCCTGTCAATCGTTCTCGATGTCATGTCGGATATCCCTTCCGACGGGAAGGCGGGGCGGCGGCACGGCCGCCCCGCCCTTGCCGTCACTTCTTCTCGTTGGCCTCGAGCCAGGCCTTCATCATGGCGATCTCGCTCTCCTGCGCCTGGACGACGCTCTCGGCCAGCTCGCGGATCTTGGGGTCCTTGCCGAAGGCGAGGACCACCTTGGCCATGTCCACGGCCCCCTGATGGTGCGGGATCATGGCGCGCACGAAATCGGCATCCGCATCGCCGGTGAAGGTCACGTCCATGTCGCGGTGCATCCGCTCGTTGACGGCATTGAACGCGAGGGAGGCGACGCTCTGGTCCCCCCTGGGCGTTCCCGCCATGCCGGAGCCCATGCCCTGGCCCATGCCGCCGCGGCCCATCATGGCCTGCATCATGCCTTGCATCATGGGGCAGCCGCCTTGGCCGGCGCCCATCATGCCCATGCCCGGCATCGCCGCGGGCGCCTGGGCCTGGGGCGCCTGGGCTTGGGGCATCTGGACTTGGGGCGCCGTGGCCTGTCCGCTCTCGGCAGGTGCGCCGTGGTGGGCGCCGTGCCCGGCATCCGGGGGCTGCTGGGCAAAGGCAGGTGCGGCCATGCCCACGGCGAGCGCGAGCGCAATCATGGAAATCTTCATCATTCTTCTCCTCGATCGGATCGATGTGCCTAGTGCCGCAGGACATGGTCCGCGGCCGCCTTCAGGCGCGAGGAGGAGGTGTTGCCGTCTCCGGCGATATGCCCTCCGGGAGGGCCGCAGCCATCCAGGGCCACGGGCCGCCCGGGCAAGCGGAGAACGCGGGCGTGCCGACCGACGGTAGCACGGAGGTCGAACAGGCCGACATGAGGCAAACGGCGAGGCAGTTGCGCCCGGCCGCGGCCGGCGGATGGCCGGGGCAGCAGCCCTCGTCCACCGAGGCCTCTTTCGCCGCTGCCTTGATCGCCATCGCGTGCTCGCGCCCGACGTCGTGCTCAGCCGGCCGGACGGCGCCGGCGGAATGGCCGGCATGCGCCCGGTGACCCGCATGCGCCGAGGTCGTCGCTTCGGGCGCCGTTTGCCCGGGCCCCGCGTCGCCGGCCCTTACCTCAGCCATGCGACCTCCCCCCGCGAGGCCGCCGAGAAGGACGGCCATGGAGGCGAGGAGCACAAGGGAGCGGGCGCCGCGCAGCAGCTTCAACATGGGATCATCTTAGCACAGCGCCTCGCCCGGTCATCGCGCTTCCGCGCCGCAGGGAGCGATGCGCCGCTCACATCTCTCGACGCCGGCGCTCAGCTGTCCGTCTCCGAGGTCAGTTCGTCCGGCGGAATGAACTCGTTGCGGCGTGCCCTGAGGCGAACGCCGGGCCCGCCGACGGTTGCCGCGCCGTCGTCGAGGAAGACGATGCCCGCCTCCTCCAGCACCCGCCGAATGGCGGCGAGATTGTTGACGATGGGCAGGGTGCGGCCGGTCTCGAAGTTGCGCACCGTGGACAGGCCGACGGCAGCGGCCTTCGCCAGATCCTCCTGGGACAGATCCACCATGGCACGTGCCGCGCGGCACTGGGCTGGGGTCATCGGAGCCCTCCGTGACGATTTCCGATCATGATAACGAAAACCGTCGTCCTAGGCCAACGGTTCCGCCCCGCGCCCGATTGTCGAAGGCCCTCTCAGGACGCGACGTCCGCCTTCAAGCGCGCAAAGGCGGCCCGCAGGCGCGGGATCGCGAAATCGACGAAGGCGCGCACCTTCGGCACCGAAAGGCGGCGCTCGGGGGTGATGAGGTGGACGGGAAGCGGTGGCGGCTCGTCGGCCTCGAGAATGATCGCGAGCTCCCCGGCCCGCACCTTCTCGGCCACGTGATAGGAGAAAAGCCGCACGATGCCCCGCCCCTCGGCAGCCGAGGCGACCGCGGCACGGACGCTGTTCACCACCAGGCGCGGCGCGAAGGAAACGGCACGGGGCAGGCCGGACCGGCCGGCCGGCGGAAAGCTCCAGGAATCGATCCCGCCGAGCGGCACCGTCACGATCCGGTGCCCGGCGAGGTCGGCCGGGGTCCTGATCGGCGGGTGGGCCGCAAGATAGCGCGGGGCGGCGGCGACCACGCGGCGCACCTCGCCAATGTGCACGGCCACCATGGAGGAATCGGGCAGATGCGCGATGCGCAGCGCGACGTCGATCCCCTCGTCGATGAGGTTGACCGGACGGTCGAGCAGATCGAGCCGCGCCGAGACCTCCGGGAAGGCGTCGAGAAAGCCGTCGAGGACGGGGCGCAGCACCTCTTCCCCGCTCATCACGGGCGCCGTGACGGCCAGGGTGCCGCGCGGCGCCGAGCGCTCGCCCGCGGCCAGCATGTCGGCCTCCTCGAGGTCCGTGAGCACGCGTCGGCAGGCGGCGGCATAACGCTCGCCCGCCTCGCTCAGCCGGATGGAGCGGGTGGTGCGGTGGAGGAGAGGAACGCCGACATGGCCTTCGAGAAAGCTGATCGCACGGCTCACGGCGGCCGGTGAACGGCCGAGCCGCCGCCCGGCGCCGGCAAGGCTGCCTTCGTCGAGGGCGGCGACGAACACCCTCATCGCGTCGATGCGATCCATGGCCATTCCGAGATGCGGAAGAGTGAACGCCTATTGTCGTGCATTCCGACGAAAGCCGCAATGATGGAAGGTGGCGGCAACGGGCATTTGGCCCGGCAGATACCGGAGAGAAACGATGACCAGCGCCCCTCCCATCGCCCTGCGCACGGCCCATGTGGGGCCGGTGACGGTCTTCTACCGAGAGGCGGGCGACCGGCGGAACCCGACGCTCCTGCTGCTGCACGGCTTCCCGACCTCGTCGCACATGTTCCGCCGGCTGATCCCGCTGCTCGCCGACCGCTATCACATCGTCGCGCCGGACCTGCCCGGCTTCGGCTACACGTCGGCGCCGCCGCGCGGCGAGTTCGCCTATACCTTCGACAACCTGGCGCAGGTCGTCGAGGGCTTCACCGATGCCATCGGCCTCACCCGCTATGCGATCTACGTCTTCGACTACGGCGCCCCGGTGGGGTTTCGCCTGGCGCTCGCCCGCCCGGAGCGCATCACCGCCATCATCTCGCAGAACGGCAACGCCTATGAGGAGGGCCTCGGCGAGGACTGGGCGCCGGTGCGCCGCTACTGGCAGGACCCGAGCCAGGACAACCGGGATGCGCTCCGCCCCATGCTGACGCTCGACGGCGTCAAGTGGCAGTATGTGCACGGGGTGCCCGATGCCAGCCAGGTCGCGCCGGAGGCCTACTGGCTCGATTACGCGCAGATCAGCCGCCCGGGGAACGACGAGATCCAGCTCGACCTGTTCGGCGACTACGCCAACAATGTCGCCATGTACCCCCAGTTTCAGGCCTATTTCGCCGCGCGCAAGCCGCCGTTCCTGGCGGTGTGGGGACGCTGGGATCCCTTCTTCCTGCCGCCGGGGGCCGAGGCCTACAAGCGCGACAATCCGAATGCCGAGGTGCATCTGCTCGACACCGGGCATTTCGCGCTCGAAACCCACGCCGAGGAGATCGCCACCTTCATCCGGCGGTTCCTGGAGCGTAGCGTGCCGCGGAGCTGACGATCGCGCAGGCCCCAAAGGTCGAGACTGCCCGGGACCGGGGAACTTGCGTCCCGGCGCACCGATTCGTCGTGGAACAGGATCCACGCCGAAGCTGGTGTGAGGCGTGCCGGCGCTTTGCCTCAGGGCGCGGCAAGCGCTCCGGCCGCTGCAGGCGGATTGGCGATGCCGTGGACGAGGACGTCGATGAGCTGCCGGGCGACCGTATCGACGTCAAGGGGTCCGGTGTGGTTGTACCAGCGGGCGATCCAGCTGAGCGCGCCGGCGCCGGCGAAGGCGATGAGCTTGGGGTCGCAGGCGCGGATGGAGCCATCCGCGATGCCATCCTCCACGACGCTGCGGAAGCGATGGTCGATCTTGCTCTTGAGAGCGCGCAGCTGCCGCCGCGTCTCCACCGGCAGCGGGTCCTCGCCGACGAGGATCAGGCAGCGCCCGAAATCCTCCGTGACGATGCGCGCATATTCGGTCCACAGCGCGATCAGCCGCGCGAGGCCGGTGCCGCCCGGCAGCACCGTGCGGGACGCCGCGTCGAGACGCTCGAGGCCAATGCGCACGCATTCGAAGAGGATCTCGTCCTTGCTCCTGACGTAATAATAGATCGTCGGCTTCGAGACGTTCAGCCGCTCGGCGACATCGTCGAGCGAGGTCTTGTGGAAGCCCTGCTCGTTGAAGGCGCGCGCGGCCGCGCGCAGCACCGCCTCGCGCTTCATCTCGCGGTCGCGCTCACGCTCCTTCCGCGTCTTCCAGGGGGACAGCCCTGTGCTGGTCATGGCCGCCCTCTCATGCCACGCGCGCCGCGGGCGCATAGAGCGCCTCGATCTCGGCGGCGTATTTCCTCGCGATATTGGCACGGCGGACCTTCATCGTCGCCGTCACCTCGTCGTCGTCGTGGTCGAGCTCCTTGGTGAGGAGGTGGAAGCGCTTGATCTGCGCCACAGGAGCGAGCTCGGCATTGGCGCGCTCGACTTCCAGGGTGACGAGTTCGCGCACGCGCGGGTGCTCGGCGAGGCTGCGGAAATTGCTGAAGCCGATGCGCTGGCTCTCGGCCCATTGCGCCACCGTCTCGCCGTCGATCTGGATGAGCGCGGTGACGTAGCGGCGCCCGTCGGCCACCACGATGCATTCCTTGATGTAGGCGCTCGTCTTGACCGTGTTCTCGATCTCCGACGGGCTCAGGTTCTTGCCGCCCGCCGTGATCATGATGTCCTTGAGGCGGTCGACGATGCGCACCTGTCCGTCGACGAAGGCAGCCACGTCCCCCGTATGCAGCCAGCCGTCGCGCAGCACCGCGTGCGTCGCCTCCTCGTTGCGGTAATAGCCCTCGAAGACGAGATCGCCCCGGACCAGCAACTCCCCGGCCTCGCCGAGCCGGACTTCGGCACCGGCGACGGGCTCGCCCACGGCGCCCGGCACAAGGTGGTCGAGCCGCTGCCCGGTGACCATGCCGGAGGTCTCGGTGAGGCCGTAGACCTCGACCAGCGGCACGCCCAGCGTGCGGAAAAAGCGGACGATGCGCTGCGGGATGGGCGCGGCGCCGGTCAGCGCCACCTTCACCTCGCGCAGCCCGATGAAGTTCTGCAGCGCGCGGAAAATGAGCGCGTAATAGAGCGCGAAGACGGCCCGCTCGCGCCAGTTCCTCTTGCCCTTCGGCTTCTCCGCGAAGGGCTCGCAGGCGCGCATGCCGGCCTCGAACAGGCGTTTGCGCCAGCCGCCGGCCTCGGCCAGCTTGATGTGGATGGCGGAGTGCAACTTCTCCCAAATGCGCGGGACGCCGAGGAAGAGGCTCGGCGCGACTTCGCGCAAATCCTCCTGCACCGTCCTGATCGACTCGCCGAAAGAGACGCAGGAGCCGGCATAGATCGGCGCCATGGTGCTCAGCATCTGCTCGGCGACATGGCACAGCGGCAGGTAGGACAGGTTGGTCGTCGCTGCGTCGAAGCCAAGGCGCTCGATGGTGCCGGCCGCCTCGGCGCGCATGTTGCGGTAGCTGAGCATTGCCCCCTTGGGCTTGCCGGTGGAGCCCGAGGTGTAGACGATGAGGGCCGTGTCCCCGAGCTGCTGGCGGGCAAGGCAGGCATCGATCGTGCCGGGCTCCAAACGCCCCTGTTCCGCCCCCAGCCGCTCGAGCTCGGCGAAGGTCGTGATCCGGTCCTGAGGATAGTGGCGCAGGCCCTTGGGCTCGATGACGACGATGCGCCGCAATTGGGGCAGTTCGTCCAGGCGCTCCAGCACCTTGTCGGTCTGCTCCTGGTCCTCGCAGACGACGATTTCGACGCCGGCATGGCCGAGGACGTAGGCGACCTCGTTCGCCGGGCTCGTTGGATAGACGCCGATGGTGACCGCGCCGACGAGCCCGGCTCCGAGTTGCGCCAGCACCCATTCGGCGCGGTTTTCGGAGAGGATGCCGACATGACCGCCCTCGCCGAGGCCGAGCGCCCTGAGGCCGAGCCCGACATGGGCGGCGCGGCTGTAGTAACCGCCCCAGGTGATAGGCTGCCAGATGCCGAAGTCCTTCTGCCTGAGGGCCAGGCGGTCCGGCATCGCTCGCGCGTTCTCGCGCAGCATCTGCGGCAAGGTCAGCGACGGCAGTTCGGGAGCGGGCGGCATCTCGGCAACCTTTCTCACGACAGCCAGCGCTTGCGGCGCTTGTAGTGCTTGACGTCGCGGTAGCTCCGGGCGTCGCCTCCGCCACCGAAGCCGAGGTAGAACTCGCGCACATCCTGATCGTGGATGAGCTTGTCGACCGATCCCTCGATCACGAGCTTGCCCGTCTCCATGATGTAGCCCTGGTGTGCCACGGCGAGGGCAACCGTCGCGTTCTGCTCGACGAGCAGCATGGAGACCCCCTCGTCCGCATTGATGCGTGCGATGATCGTGAAGATCTCCTCCACCATCTTGGGGGCAAGGCCGAGCGAGGGCTCGTCGAGCAGGATCAGCGACGGCTCGGCGACGAGGGCCCGGCCGATGGCGAGCATCTGCTGCTCGCCGCCGGAGAGGTAGCCGGCGAGCCCCTTCCGCCGCTCGTGGAGGCGCGGGAAATAGCTGTAGACGCGCTCGAAGGACGGTTTCGACGCGCCGCGCCCGGTGAGGGCGAAGGTCGCGGCAGTCAGGTTCTCCTCGACGGTGAGATCCTCGAAGATGCGGCGCCCCTCCATGACGTGGAAGAGCCCGCGCCGCGCCAGCGTGTGCGGCGCGAGCGCAGCGATGTCCTCTCCGGCGAAGCGGATGGCGCCACTCGTCACCGCCCCGTCCTCGATGGCGAGCAGGTTGGAGACGGCCTTCAAGAGCGTCGACTTGCCCGCGCCGTTCGAGCCGAGCAGGGCGACGATGCGCCCCTTCGGCACGACGAGCGACAGGCCGCGCAGCACCTGGATCGTGCGGTTGTAGACGACCTCGATGTTGTCGACCTCGAGCAGGTGCGGCGCGGCCATGGCTTCTTGTCTCCGTGCTGCCGTCACGCCTCGAGGCGGATCCAGTCGGAGGCCGGCTTCATCTGCTTCGCCTTGCCGTCGAAGGCATAGATGCGCCCGATCGGCACGGAATTGCCGGGGATCGATATCGGCACGCCGAAGAGGCCGCCGGTGTCGAAATCCTTGATGCTGTTGAGCCCGGCCTTGAGATTGGCGCCGGTCAGCTCCTTGCCAGCGGCGAGGGTGCGTTTCGCTGCCTCGCACATCAGGAGCGCGGTGACGAAACCCTGCAGATAGGCCGTCGACTGGTATTCGGGCCGCATCTGCCGGATCTTCTCCAGCATCGGGCTCTCACCCTCGGTGTCGTAGTAGTAGCGATAGGGCATGACGCCCATGAAACCATCGGCCGCCTCGCCCATGCGCTCGACGGTGGAATTGTCCATGCTCCAGAAGGTGCCCATGAACCGGCTCGCGAGGCCCATCTGCTTGGCCTGGGCGATGAACTCGGGTATGGGCGCCAGCACGTAGCCGTGGAAGATGGTGAAATCCGGCCGCGCCCGGCGCAGCTTCAGCACCTCGGTGGAGACATCGACGCTGCCCGGCGGCGTCACGATCTTCTCCACGACCTCGAGGCCGAGCGTCTTGGCGAGCGCCTCGCTCGGCACGATCGGATCGCGGCCGAACTCCGTGTCGGAATAGACGAAGGCGAGCCTGGCACCGGCCTTCTCGTTGGCGATGTAGCGCAGGAGGATGCCGAACATCTCCGAATAGTCGGGTCCGGCCATGAACTGCAGGGGATATTTCTTGGGATCGTTGAGCTCGCTCGCAAATGAGGCGCCGGCCATGAGGATGGAGCCGCGGCGCTCGAGCTCCGGGTTGATCGTTTTCGAGAAGCCGGTCGAGTCGCCGTAATAGAGCGACACCTTCTCCTGGCTCGTGATCTTGTTGAAGGCCGCCACCGAGGCATCGACCTTGTAGCCCGTGTCCTCGGCGACGTACTTCACCTTGCGGCCTTCGACGCCGCCGGCGTCGTTGACGATCTTCAGGTAATCCTGGATGCCGGCGTGGATGCCGATGCCCGCGAAGGCAAAGACGCCGGTCAGCGGGATCGAGCCCCCGAGCACGATCTCGTCCGCGACCTGCGCGGCGAGCGGCCGGATGCCGAGGGCGAGTCCGGCCCCCGCTATGGCACCCGCCGAAAGCACATGTCTTCTCGTCCAATTCCTCATCATCTGCCTCCCTGTCCTTGACCGCTCTTGCCGGCGGCGCCACGCGAGATTGCCGGCCCCTCAGGTTCTGAAGGGCCAGAGATGGAAAAAGCGGCGGATGCGGCGCCAGATCTCCGCAAGCCCGTGCGGCTCGAAGATCAGGAAACCGACGATGAGCGAGCCGAAGACGATGGTGCGCACCGGCGCGAGCAGCGCGAGCGCATCCGGATAGAAGGGCGTGACGAGACCGGCAACGAACTTCAGCAGCTCCGGCACCATGGTCATGAAGACTGCGCCGAGAATGCCGCCGAGAATGGTGCCCATGCCGCCGACGATGATGGCGGCGAGGTAGAAGATCGAATTGACGAGCGGGAAACTCTCCGGCGTCACGACACGGAAGAAATAGGCCCACAGCCCGCCCGCGAGCCCGGCGTAGAAGGACGAGACGGCAAAGCTCATCAGCTTGTAGCGCAGCAGCGGGATGCCAAGCACCTCGGCCGAGATGTCACGGTCGCGGATGGCGATGAAGGCCCGGCCGACGCGGGTGCGGAAGAGATTGGCCGCCCCGAGCACCATGAGCCCCGTCACCGGCAGGATCAACCAGTAGAGCTGGAACGGCTGGTCGAGCGCCATGCCGAAGAGGCGGGCCGGCGGCATCGACAGCCCCTGCATGCCGCCCGTGAGCGGCCAGTGCGCGAAGACGAAGTGGAGGACGACCGAAGCGGCGATGGTGGCGATGGCGAGGTAGAGCCCCTTCACCCTGAGGCTCGGGATGCCGACGCCGATGCCGACGAGCGCCGTCAAAAGCCCGCCGACGAGCAGATTGAGGAGGAAGGGTGTGCCGGCATGGATCTCGAGCACCGCGACCGTGTAGGCGCCGACGCTCATGAAGGCCGCCTGGCCGAGGCTGACGAGGCCCGTATAGCCCGTGAGGATGTTGAGCCCCGTCGCGCTTGCGACATTGATGGCGCACAGACAGGCAAGGAACAGCCAGTAGGGGCTGGCGACGAAGGGGAAGAGGACGGCGGCGGCGCAGGCGAGAAGGATGAGGAGCTTCTGCAGGCGGGTGTCGAACAGCGCCTCGTCGGCCGCATAGCTCGTTTTCAGCGTGCCGATGCGCATCGTCAGAGCCTCTCGATCTCGTGCGTGCCGAAGAGGCCGTAGGGTCGGATCATCAGGATGAGGATCAGGATGCTGAAGGTGACGAGGAACCGGTACTCGCCCCCGAGGAAGGTGCCTGCAAAGGCCTCCACCACGCCGATGAAGAGCCCGCCGACGAGCGCGCCCGCCATGGAATCGAGCCCGCCGACGATGACGACGACGAGCACCGAGAGGCCGAAGACACCCATGGTCGGCGAGATGCCGCCGATGGCCCCGACGAGGACGCCCGCCCCGGCGGCGACGCCGCAGGCGACGATCCAGCTCAGCGAGAAGACCCTGGGCACGTCGATGCCGACGGAATAGGCCGCCGCCTGGTCCGCCGCCGTCGCCTTGAGCGCCACGCCGCCACGCGAGAAGCGCAGCCCCAGCACGAAAGCCGTGACGACGACCATCGCGGCGAGGAAGCCGTAGGCGACCTTGGGCGCGACATAGGCCTCGCCGATGAAGATCGGCGCGCTTGGCAGGAATTCCGGCAGGCGCAGGGGATCGGCGCCCCAGACAATCTGCACGAAGCCGGCGAGGATGGAGCCCAAGCCGATCGTCACCATGAAGACGGAGATGGGACTCTCGCCGATCATGGGCCGGATCAGGCCGCGCTCGACGACGGCGCCGACCAGCGCCCCGGCGAGGATGGCGACCGGCAGCGCGACCCAGGCGGGCAGGTGCCAGCCGGCGGCCGCGCCGAAGAAGGCATAGCCGCCGAGCATCAGGATCTCGCCGATGGCGAGATTGACCACGCGCGTCGCCTTGTAGATGAGCACGAAGGCGACGCCGGTCACGGCATAGAGCGCGCCGGAGCCGAGCCCGGCCAGGAACACCTCGGTGAGGAAGAGCCAATCCGTCATGCCGCCTCCGGTCCGCTGAGGCGGCGGCCGAGATCGCCGGCGCCGAGATAGGCCGCGACGACCGCCGGATCCGCCTGGACCGCGGCCGGGCCACCCTCGGCGATCACCTGGCCGAAGTTGAGCACCACGACATGGTCGGAGATGTCCATGACCATCCCCATGTCATGCTCGACCATGAGGATGGTGACGTCCCATTCCTCCTTCACGTCGAGGATGAAGCGGGCCATGTCCTCCGTCTCCTCGCGGTTCATGCCGGCGACGGGCTCGTCGAGCATCAGCAGGCGCGGGCGCATGGCGAGGGCACGGGCAAGCTCCACCCGCTTGCGCAGACCGTAGGGCAGCGTCGCCACCGGCGCGTTGCGGATGTGCTGGATCTCGAGGAAATCGATGATGCGCTCCTCGATCTCCGCCCGCAATTCCAGCTCCTCGCGCCGCGCACGGCCACGGTAGACAAGCGCGTCGAGAAGGCCGGTGCGCATATGGGCGTGGCGGCCGAGCTTGATGTTGTCGAGCACCGTCATGCCGCGAAAGAGCGCGATGTTCTGGAAAGTGCGTGCGAGGCCGAGGCGCGCGCGCTCAGGCGGCGCCGTGCCGGCGAGGCTCCGGCCGTCGAAGGCGATGTTGCCGGAGCGGGGGCGGTAGAAGCCCGAGATGGTGTTGAAGAGCGAAGTCTTGCCGGCGCCGTTCGGGCCGATGACCGCGGTGATCGACCCGCGCCGCACCGAAAAGGAGACGTCGGTCAGTGCCCGCACGCCGCCGAAGGCGAGCGACACGCCCTCGACGTCGAGGATCACGTCGCGCGCCGCCTCCGTCACGGGCAGCCCTCGCATCGCAGCGCGCGTTCGCCGATCGCGTCGGGGAAGCACGGCCGGCTCAGCGCGATGACAGCGGTGGTACACACCGTCGCCCGCGGGACCGGCCTCTCGGCCTGCTCCATCGGATCTCCTCCCGCCGTGGCCCCCGCGATCGTTATGCGCCGCCGGTAGCTACGTTACCGAAGGATCATGAGGCTACTCGCGAGTAGCGTCAACGGCTGGGCCGCGTGCGCGGATACCCAGCCGAGGATTGCCATCGCTGCGCCAGTGCGTTTAACGGAACGAGGCGCGCAGGCGGGCCGGCGAGATGTCGTGCAGCCGGTTCCAGACCCTGCGGAACTGGCGCGTGGAGGAGAATCCTGCGCGTTCGGCGATGCTCTCCATGTCGAGCCGCGAGCCGATCACCAGTTCACGCGCGAGGGCGATGCGCATCCGGTTCACATAGTCGGTCACGCTCATGCCGGCATGGTCGTTGAACAGCCGCGACAGGTTTCGCGGGCTGGTGGCGGCGACTTCCGCCAGCGCCTCGACCGACCAGTCCCGGGCGGGATCGGCGCCCACCGCATCCTGCGCGCGGTGGATCGCCGGATGGAGATGGTTGCGCCCCTCCAGCCAGGGCGACAGCTGCGGATCGCCGCCGGCACGGCGCAGGTAGACAACGAGATCGCGCGCCACGGCGAGCGCCGCCGCATGGCCGGCCTCGCGGGCGACCAGCGCCAGCATGAGGTCGATGCCGGCCGTGACGCCGGCGCTGGTCAGCCGCTCGCCATCCTCGACATAGAGCCGGTTCTCCCTGACCCGCGCCCTTGGGGCAAGGCGCATCAGCTCGCCAAGCGTCGCATGGTGCGTGGTGCATTCATGGCCGTCGAGCAGCCCTGCGCGGGCGGCGAGCAGCGCGCCGGAGCAGATCGAGACGAGGCGGATGCCCGGGCGGATCACGCGCTGCAGCCAGGAGACGATCTCGGCCTCGAGCGGAGCGTCATCGGCACGCGAACC
Organism: Chelatococcus sambhunathii; assembly: GCF_001418005.1. Taxonomy (GTDB): domain Bacteria; phylum Pseudomonadota; class Alphaproteobacteria; order Rhizobiales; family Beijerinckiaceae; genus Chelatococcus_A; species Chelatococcus_A sambhunathii. The sequence continues at coordinate 407,178 of NZ_LIOL01000004.1, forward strand.
GGCCGGGGCGCCGAGGGGCTCGTCGGCCGATCCGGAGATGACGACGAGGGCATCGTCGGGAAGGCCGTCGGGCAGCGGCGCGACATTCGCCACATCGAGCCCCACCGAACTCGTGACGCACGGCGCCGGGCCGACATAGCTGACCACGAAGCGCACGGCGGCCTGATCGATATTCGCCCGCCGCAGCACCTCCATCGGCCCGGCGATGTCGAGCAGCAGCGTCCGTGGCGGCACCACCACGATGACGGGGACGATGCGCGGCTGCCCGGTGAGGCTCATGCCGCCGCCTTGTCCGTCCGGCCGGCGAGCGCCTCCTCGACGGTGGCGATGCGGGCGAAACGCCCCGCCAGCACCAGCTCCGTGCGGGCGCGGATCTCCGCCGCGCTCCACTCACGGCCCGCCGCATCGGTCATCGGGAAGGTCAGCGTGGCCTCGCCGACATAATCGACCGCATAGCCGAGGTCGGAGGCATGGCGCGCCGTCGTCTCGCAGCACTGCTCGGTGCGGATGCCGGAGACGATCACCCGGCGGATGCCGTTCTCGGTCAGCCATACGTCGAGGCCGGTGCCGACGAGCGCGCTGTGGCGCCGCTTGCGGAAGACGATATCCGGCGCGACGTGGAGCGGCGCGAGGGCCCTGATGAAGCCCGAGTCTTCCGAGAAGGCCCCCGTCCCTTCCACGTGGAAGATCTGGACGATGGACATGCCAGCCGCTTTCGCGCCATCGATCAGCGCCTGCTGGCGTGCGATGTAGGCCGGCAGGCCCTCATCGCGGAAATAGGACCGGTGCCGAAAGGATTCCTGGGCGTCGACGACGAGAAGCGCCGTATCACGAGCCATTTCGCTGTCTCCTGAGCTGATCGTGAGGAGACAGTAACGCCCTTCCGGCGGAACGAAATGATCGATCCGGACGAAAGAGGGACACTTCGCGCCATGGACTTCGCGGCCGGCGGCGGGCGACAGGCACCCGGGCGGCGATGCCGGGCGCCGCGGCGGGCCCGTCACATGCGCGGCTGGGGCACGATGCGGATGTAGGGCCGCGGGGCGGTCCAGCCGTCGGGATAGATCGTCCGCGCCTCCTCGTCGGGCACCGAGCCGGCAATGATGACATCGTCGCCCGCCTTCCAGTTCACGGGCGTGGCCACCCGGTGCTTGGCGGTGAGCTGGAGCGAGTCGATGACCCGCAGCACCTCGTCGAAATTGCGGCCGGTGGTCATCGGATAGACGAGGATGAGCTTGATCCTCTTGTCCGGCCCGATGACGAAGACGTTGCGCACCGTCTGGTTGTCCGCGGGCGTGCGGCCCTCGGAGGTGCTCCCGGCGCTCGCCGGCAACATGCCATAGAGCTTGGAGATCGACAGATCAGGATCGCCGATCATCGGGAAGTTCGGGGCATGCCCTTGCGTGTCACGAATGTCGTTCGCCCAGCGGGCATGGCTCTCGACCGGATCGACGCTCAGCCCGATGATCTTGACGTTGCGCCGGTCGAACTCGGGCTTGATCCGGGCCATGTAGCCGAGTTCGGTCGTGCAGACGGGCGTGAAGTCCTTCGGATGGGAAAACAGCACGCACCAGGAATCACCGATCCAGTCGTGAAAGCGGATACGGCCTTCAGTGGTCTCGGCCTCGAAATCCGGCGCGACGTCACCGATCATGCGTGTCATGGAGCGTCCTCCCGCACTCAGCCCCTCTGCCGCAACAAGAAATATACACCCCGCCGCCCCGGCCATGAAGCTGTGGGCACCGGAACGCCACCGAACGGGCCCCTGGAAGCGACGGACGGCGCCCGGCGCGCCGGTCCAGCATTCCTCACATGACACGCACGGAACGGAAATACCCAATTTCCGATATAATTCTGGATTGTACGCAAGCATATCTTGCGGACAACGACAAATACGAAGTGATAATGATCGGCCGAACCCCGGATAATGACATAAAAGATATTTGATAAACGGATATATACTGATGTCGATAGAACCACATACACTTAACAGAAACACTCCATACGCCCTCGCCAACGCATCAGCCGGCGCAGCGGCATTCCGACCCTGCGACCTCTCGCGCTCCCGGTACCGCAACGGATCGCCTGCATTCTATCCCCCCTGTGCGGCAACGGTGGCAAGGACGGAGAGGATGATCGCAGAAGCGCAGCAGCAGATGGCGGTGATGTTTCCCGACTTGCGATGCACACCGCCCTGCGAGGAGGAGCTACCACCGGAGCAACCAGCCATCGCAACGCCTCTCGCGCGGTCGCGCCGCAGCGACCGGCATGGCTCCGACGCAGCGCGCTGCGGCCGCGCGAACCTGCTCGCCGACGCACGGCAGAACATGCCGACGCGGCTGGGTGTCGCGCTCGCGATCCTGCAGCGGGCCGGCTTCGACCCGGAAAAGGAATACACCTTTTCTGATCCCGTCATCGTCGGAATCGGCGGGGCCGCCATCAGAGGCAAGCACCGCCTCGTCGACCTTTACATGCAGGCGCAGATCCAGGCCCTGCCCTTCTTCAGCCGCGATTTTCCGCCGGAGCTGAAGAATCTCCCCGACCTCGACAGCCGCTTCGAGGAAGAATTCTCGGAGCATATCGTCGAGCAAGCCGCCAATGCTACCGCCAGGATCATGGACACGCTGTCGGCGGCGGGAATGGATGTCGAAAGGACGCAGGCGTCCGTGCTGTCCTTTGACGTGAAACGGATAGGTTGGGAGCACGGCGGGCTGAGGCCTGGCGTTTCCGTCGAACACGCCTCGCGAGGATATGTCCTGAAGGTCGCGGCCGACGCCGAGCCGTTGTTCCTTGCCGTTGTGCCGGGTGATCCTGCCCTGATCCTGCGCATGCCCGCAGACCATGCAGGCCAGAAAAGCTGGCTCTCGGGCCATATGTGCCAGTTCTTCGAGAAGCCTGTGCCCCCCCTGGATCCGCTGACCGACTACGTCCTCAAGGAGGTCGACAGCGGCATCACCCTGCGCGAGGCCGTCGCCGCCAGCAGCCTGCGCATCTTCGAGGATCTGCTGCTGCCGCTGAAGAACGAGGCTTTCGCTGAAACGACATACGAGCAGTTGGTCCACGCCGCGCGCGGCGGCACCATTCCCGGCTATGACCCAGTGCGCGAATGGCAGCAGGGGAACCACAAGACCGCGGTCGCCCTCGGTGCCCTGGATGCCGCCCCACCCGTCCTCGAGATGGCGGGCAAGCTGCGCCTGCCCGCGACGGTGGCCAGGACGATCGGCACCCAGGCGGACGCCCTGACCCAGATTGGAAAGGGGGCCAAGGGGGTGAAGACGGCGGCGGGCAGGATCGGGAAAGCCGATCCGGTCGTGGACGCCGCCCGGGCGGGGCGGCTCGCCGACACGCGAGACGCCTTGGCAAAGGCGAAGGGAATGGCATCGCCCGTCATCGACATGGAGCAGCACCTGCGGCGCCGGATCGAGGTGACGAAGCGCGGTCAAAGGTATTTTGTCAGGTTGCGCACCGGCGGGAGCGGCGCGGCGCCCGGCTCGACGGCGCCGGGAGCGCGCCGAGCGGATCCCGCTCGCATCCTGCGGGAGACCTATGAGACAGCCGGGCGGATACGCCAAGGCAGCGGCCGCGTGCTGAGCGCCGACGAGATCGCCCGCATCATCGACCGGCGAGCGAACAGGCCCATCCCCGACAGGCTCTACAGGGGACAGACCGGATCGGGCATCACGAGCACGTTCGACTGGAGCGGAGAGGATGCACAGGACCGATACCTGGCCGCCATCATCGAGCACGCCGGGAGCTATAGCGGCGCCGAGCACGGCAAGGTGCCCTCCCTTACGATGACCGAGTCGACGGCCGAGTATTTTGCGCGCGGCAGGCCCGACGCGAAGGTGTGGGTCGTCGACACCAGGCCGAGCCCGCGGGATTTCCGGACGATCGAGGACATCCTGAAGAACGATGGCCCCAGGCTGGTCCGGGACGGCAAACTCTCCAAGCAGGTCCTGGCGAAGGCAGTGGGGCTGACCGTCACCAACCAGTGGGAGGACGAAGTCTTCTTCGTCCGCGGCAGCATTCCGGCCGACTGGACGCGGCTGCGTGGCCCCAAGCCGTTGCCTCGCCCCCTGGCGGACGCGCGCCGGTACGCCGCCGATTCCACGCCCGTAGCCGGCGTCCGCCCGGCGGACGGAGGAGCCCTTCCAGCGGTCACGCAGATCGCCGACTTCCTCGAGGTGCCAGGCAACTGGAACGCGGCAGCCGGCGACTATGCGCCGACGGCGATTGCCAATGCATTGGGTCGGGAACTTGTGCTGCGCGACTATCCCGCGAGCGGAAAGAGCCTGTCCGTGGTCCCGCATGGCCCAGTGTCGGGCCCCGCCGTCGAACTCGTCTATTCGCCCGGCCACTACGATGCCTATATCGCGGGCAAACTGCACCGGATCCAAGGGGATGGCGATTGTCTCTTCCGCGCCGCGCTGGCGAGCATGAACCAGAACGGGGCAGTCTCGGATGGGGCCGTGGCCGGGTTGCGACGGCTCGCCGCGCAGGAAATCCGCAACAATCCCGGCCATTACGCGCCCTTCATCGGGCGCCCATAGCGAACAGGCCTTAGCCTGCCGTCCCCTCGATCATGTTGAGGCGCAGGGCCGCCGCCCGGCGATGACCTTCGAGGCCTTCGCTGCGACTCTGGCGGCAGGCGGGCGGCGCGACGGCCATGACGCCGCGCGCGTCCAGCCATTGGTGGGTGGCGACCTTGACATAGGAGCCAACCCAGAGCCCGCCTGTGTAGCGCCCGGCACCCATCGTCGGCAGCGTGTGGTTGGTGCCGCAGCACTTGTCCGAATAGACGACGCTCGCAAGCGGCCCGATGAAGAGCGAGCCGTAGTTGGAGAGCTTCTTCGCGGTGGCGTGCGGATCGGCCGTATGCACCTGAAGGTGCTCCGCGGCGATGATGTCGGAATAGGCGATCATCGCTTCTTCACTGGCGGCCACGGCGATCTCGCCGTTGTCGCGCCAGGCAGGGCCGGCGACGGCGGCGGTCGGCAGGTCCGCAAGCTGACGCTCGACCTCGGCAAGCACGGCGTCGGCGAGCTCGCGCGAGGTCGTGATGAGGCCGACGCGCGTGTGTACGTCATGCTCAGCCTGGGCGAGGAGATCGGTGGCGATCATGGCGGGATCGCCCGTCTCGTCGGCGAGCACGTAGATCTCGCTCGGACCGGCGAGCTGGTCGATGCCGACGGCGCCGAAAACCTGGCGTTTGGCTTCGTTCACATAGGCATTGCCGGGGCCGACGATCTTGTCGACCGCCGGGATCGTCTCGGTGCCGAAGGCCATGGCGGCGATCGCCTGGGCCCCGCCCACGCGGAAGATGCGATCCGCCCCGGAGAGATGACAGCCGGCGATCATGGCGGGATGGGCCGTGGGCGGCAGGCAGGCGATGACCTCGGCACAACCCGCGACCTTGGCCGGCACGATCGTCATGATGGGTGCCGACAGGAGAGGATAGCGCCCGCCCGGCACATAAGCCCCGATCCGCCGGATGGGGATGACGCGATGGCCGAGGTGAAGGCCCGGCAGCGCCTCCACCTCGAGCGGCAGCAAGGTAGCGAGTTGGGCCTCGGCGAAAGCACGCACGCGCTCGATGGCGAATTCCGTGTCATTGCGGGTCTGCGGGTCGAGGTTGGCAAGCGCCTCGGCGCGCTCGGCGCCGCTCACCTCGAAACGCTCTGGCACCATGCCGTCGAAACGCGCGGAATAGATGCGCAGCGCCGCGTCGCCTTGCATGCGCACCGCATGGAGGACCTGCCGGACGGTCGCCTCCACGGCGCGCCCGTCCGGCCCCTCGGCCTGCTTGGGCGCCTTCACGTGAACCAAGTTCGCACGGAGTTCTGACGGCAGGTCGGGCATCGCTCACCTCTCGCAACTGGCTTGCGCGACCATCCGGGAAGGCTGACCCTTACTCAACGGCCCCGAGGGGCCTTGTTCAGGATTCTGAACACTCTTAGGCTCGCCGGGCCCGTTGCAACCGGAGCCGCCATGCCGCAGATCGGATCGCACCTGAAGGAGCTGCGCCGCCGACGCGACCTGAGCGTGCGCGAGCTCGCGCTGCGCTCGGGCATCTCCCATTCGGCCATCTCGCTCATCGAGCGCGACCGCATGAGCCCGTCGGTCGACACGCTGAGCGCCATCCTCGATGCGCTCGGCACGACGCTGCCGGGCTTCTTCGCGGACCTTTACTCCAGCGTTCCGCACTCTCCCTTCTACGCCGCGCACGAATGGATCGAGATCGGCAAGGCCGCGACCGTTTCCTATCGCATGGTGGGCATCAACCACCCCAACCGGCAGATCCTGATGCTGCACGAGACCTATGCCCGCGGGGCGGATTCGGGCGAGGCCTTCGCCCACTCCGCCCAGGAGGCCGGCATGGTGACGCGCGGCGCCGTGGAGCTCACGGTAGGCGGCGAGAGCCGCGTGCTGCACCGGGGCGACGGCTATTATTTCGACAGCCGCCTGCCGCACCGCTTCCGCAACGTCTCGGACGGCGAGAGCGAGATCGTGAGCGCCGTCACGCCGCCGACCTATTAGAATTGCCTTGCTGTTGACCGGTTGCACCAACGTGGTGATTATCGTCACCGCCGGACGGTCGAGAGCTTTCAAGTCCCCCGAAATATGCTTGCCTTCGGGGATAACAACAGAGGGGAAAGTCATGCGATCGGTGAGGACATTCGCGCTCGTCGGCTGCCTGTCGGCCGTCGTCGGCGCATGGGGGATTATCGGGGCCGAGGCGCGCGACCTCACGGTTGTGTCCTGGGGCGGCAACTACCAGGACGCCCAGCGCAAGATCTATTTCGAGCCCTTCGCGAAGCAGAGCGGAAAGCCGCTGCTCGACGAGAGCTGGGACGGCGGCATCGGCGTCATCGCCGCCAAGGTCAAGGCCGGCGTGCCGAACTGGGACGTCGTGCAGGTGGAATCTGAGGAACTCGCTCTCGGCTGTGCCGACGGTTTCTACGAACAGCTTGACTGGGACAAACTCGGCGGAAAGGACAAGTTCCTGCCGGCCGCCGTGAGCGACTGCGGTGTCGGCGCCATCGTTTGGAGCACGGCGCTCAGCTATGACGCGGACAAGCTGAAGGAGGCGCCGGCCTCCTGGGCCGACTTCTGGGACGTTCAGAAGTTTCCCGGCAAGCGCGGCCTCAGGCGCGGGCCGAAATACGCGCTCGAATTCGCGCTCATGGCGGACGGCGTCGCCCCGGCCGATGTCTACAAGGAGCTCGCGACGCCCGCCGGGGTGGACCGCGCCTTCAAGAAGCTCGACGCCTTGAAGCCCCATATCGTGTGGTGGGAATCGGGCGCCCAGCCGCTGCAACTCCTCGCCTCCGGCGAGGTGGTGATGACGAGCGCCTACAACGGCCGCATCTCCGGCATCAACAAGGCCGAGGGCAAGAACTTCAAGGTCGTCTGGCCGGGCAGCATCTACGCCATTGACAGCTGGGTGATCCTTAAGAACAGCCCCAACAAGGACGCCGCAATGGACTTCATCGCCTTCGCGAGCGCGCCCGAGAACCAGGTGAAGCTGCCCGAATATATCGCCTACGGGCTGCCCAACAAGGAAGCGGCCGGCGCCGTACCGGCCAATCTCCAGGCGGACCTGCCGACCGCGCCGGACAACCTCGCCGGGGCGATCCCGCTCGATGCCGACTTCTGGGTGGACAACATCGAGGAACTCAACAAGCGCTTCAACGCCTGGCTGGCCCAGTGAGGGCGGCAGCCGGCTGACCGATCCGGGGCGGGCGCCGCCGTCCGGCCCGGATTTCCTTTTCGTCCGGCCTCGGCCGCATGCTTCGCGTGCCGCCGGGCCTACGGCATGGGCGGAGCAATGGGCGCCTTCATCGCGTTTCAAGATGTCACCAAGAAATTCGGAGCTGTCACGGTCGTCGATCACCTCGATCTCGAGATCGCCAAGGGCGAGTTCCTCAGCCTTCTCGGCCCCTCCGGCTCCGGCAAGACCACCATCCTGATGATGCTCGCGGGCTTCGAGCGCCCGAGCAGCGGGAGCATCCTCCTTGCGGACAGGCCCATCACCCATCTGCCGCCCCATCGCCGGCAGATGGGTGTGGTGTTCCAGAACTACGCCCTCTTCCCGCACATGACCGTGGCGGAGAACGTCGCCTTCCCGCTCGAGATGCAGCGCGTGCCGCGCGCCGAGATCACCCGGCGCGTCGAGCGGGCGCTCGACATGGTGCGGCTCAGCCCCCTCAAGGACCGCAAGCCGTCGCAGCTGTCCGGCGGGCAGCAGCAGCGGGTGGCGCTGACCCGCGCCCTCGTCTTCGAGCCGGACGTCATCCTCATGGACGAGCCACTCGGCGCCCTCGACAAGCAATTGCGCGAGCACATGCAGCTCGAGATCCGCGACCTGCACCGGCGCCTCGGGCTCACCATCGTCTTCGTCACCCACGACCAGTCGGAGGCGCTGACGATGTCGGACCGCATCGCCGTCTTCAACGCCGGCAAGGTCGAGCAGATCGACACGCCGCAGGCGGTCTACGACCGCCCGCGCACCCGCTTCGTGGCCGAGTTCATCGGCGAGACCAATCTCGTCGAGGGCAAGGTCGTGGAGGCCGGGGCGCAGCAGGCCGTGGTGCGCGTGGGCGAGGCTGCGCTCAACGTTTCGGGAGAGGTCTCCGCCGGCCGGGATGTGTCGCTGTCGCTGCGCCCTGAACGGATCCGGCTCGGCAAGGAGCCGGCCGCGGCCAATGCCCTACCCGTTACCGTCGCCGACTGCATCTACCACGGCGATCACATGCGCCTCGTGCTGAAAAGCGGGCCGCTCGAGCTTGTGGCGCGGGCCGAGCGCCTGGCTGGCGACTGGGCGGTGGGCACCGAGGCCGTCGCCTCCTTCGACCCGCAGGACTGTACGGTGCTCGCTTCATGAGCCGCGCCTCTGTCCGGGACAGGTCGCGGGCCTTCGCGCTCGTCGCGCCGCTCATCCTCTTCCTCGCCCTCTTCTTCGTCTGGCCGCTGTGGACCATGGTGACCGCGTCCGTGGTCGACGACGCGGTGACGAAGGTGCTGCCGCGCACCGCCGCCGCCATGGCCGACTGGGACGGAAGCGACCTGCCGCCGCCGGCCGTGCATGGCGCGCTCGCGGAAGACCTGCGGACGGTGCAGGACCAGCAGGCCCTCGGCGAGGCAGTGCGCCGGCTGAACAGCGCCGTCTCCGGCTTTCGTACCCTTCTCACCCGCACCGTGACGGCAGCGCGCGAGGCGTCGGACCCGGCCACGCTCGATCTTTCCACCATCGACCCGCGCTGGAGCGAGCCCCGCTTCTGGCGCGCTATCAAGGAGGCTGTGCCCCCCTATACCGACCGCAATCTGCTCGCTGCGCTCGACCTCAGGCGCGACGCCGGCGGCAGCATCGTCGCGGAGGAGCCGGGGGCGGCGGCAAACCGCATCATCATGCTGCGGACCTTCGTGATTGCCGGCTCGGTGACGCTCGCCTGCGCGGCGATCGGCCTGCCCTATGCAATGCTAGCCGCCGCCGCGAGCGGCGTCATGCGCGCCCTCCTGCTGCTCGCCGTGCTGCTGCCACTCTGGACCTCGCTTCTCGTGCGCACCGCAGCCTGGTTCATCCTGCTGCAGCAGGAGGGCCTCATCAACCGCGCGCTCGCCGCGCTCGGCCTCATCGACGCGCCGCTGCCGCTCATCTTCAACCGGCTCGGCGTCATCATCGCCATGACGCACGTCCTGCTGCCGTTCATGGTGCTGCCCATCTACAGCGTTCTCATCGCCGTGCCGCGCAACCTGATGCCGGCGGCCGCCTCGCTCGGGGCGGGGCCGATCCGCGCCTTCTGGCGCGTACTGCTGCCGCTCGCCATGCCGGGCCTGATGTCGGGCTGCCTGCTCGTCTTCATGGTGGCCATCGGCTACTACATCACGCCCGCGCTCGTCGGCGGCGCCAACGACCAGATGATCTCCTCGGTCATCGCCTTCTATGCGCTCGGCACCGCCAACTGGGGCATGGCGGGGGCTCTCGGCCTCATCCTGCTCGCGGTCACGCTGCTGCTCTACCTCGTCTACGGGCGGCTTTCGCGCTCGCCGCAACTGCCGGGGGCCTGAGCCATGCTGCGCGCGCTCCAGATCGTCTTCGGCAGTCTCGTCGTCGCCTTCCTGATCCTGCCGATCATCGCCATCCTGCCGCTCGCCTTCACGTCGAGCGTGTTCCTCACCTACCCCATCCCCTCCTATTCGCTGCGGTGGTTCGAGGAACTCGTGACCGCCGATGTGTGGCGCCTGTCCATCATCAACAGCCTGATCGTCGGCGGCGGCGCGACCCTTCTCTCGACCGTGCTCGGCACGCTCGCGGCGCTCGGCCTGCGCGGCAACGCCCTGCCCCTCGCCGGCCTCCTGAGGACGCTCTTCCTCCTGCCCATGGTCGTTCCCGCCGTCGTCCTCGGCGTCGGCATGCAGATCTTCCTCGTCCGTCTCGGCCTCGCCAGCACCTATCCGGGCGTCATCATCGCCCATGCGGTGCTCTGCGTGCCCTTCGTCGTGGTGAGCGTCTCGGCGGCGCTGCAGGGCATTGATCCGGCGGTCGAGAAGGCGGCCATGAGCCTGGGCGCGCCGCCCATCACGGTCTTCCGCCGCGTCACCCTGCCGCTTGCAGTGCCGGGCGTCGTGTCCGGCGCCGTCTTCGCCTTCGCCACCTCCCTCGACGAGGTGGTGATCACGCTCTTCGTGGCGGGCCCCAACCAGCGCACCCTGGCGCGGCAGATGTTCTCGAGCATCCGCGAGAACATCAGCCCGACGGTGGCGGCGGCCGCGCTCCTCCTCATCGTCGGCACGCTGTGCCTCGCGGCCCTCGCCGCCCTTCTGCGCCGCCGCGAGAAACCTGCGGTGGCGTGATGGACACCAATCCTGCCGGATGCAGGCTCAGAACGCGCGCCACGCCCTGATGGCGCAGGAGGTCGCCGGCAAGGAACAGGCGACCGCTGCATCGTCCAAAGGCAGGTTGCTCTGGCGAGCGGCTTCCCGCGGCCGTGGCCGCGCTCCGTCATCGCGACGGCGCGATCCGGATCGAGCGCACGCATCGGCTGCTCGAGCGCCTGGGCAAGGTTGCCTTTGAGGCCACGCCCGGGCCGGCGAAGATGGCTCCTTCCGCCAGGCTCGGGCGTGATCCGGCGATAGCGCCCGCCCTCTAGGAGACCTGCGGCGACGGTGCGGCCGCGCGCCGGGCGAGGCGGCCGATGGCGAAGGGCAGCACCGCCATGGCCGCGGCCATGATCCACAGCACGATGGAAATGGTGCTCTGGAACAGGATCGACAGGTCGCCGCCGCTGATGGCAAGGGCGTTGCGCAGGTTCACCTCCATCACACGCCCAAGGACGAAGCCGAGGATGATGGGCGCCATGTCGAAGCCGAGCTTGCGCAGCAGCCAGCCGACAATCCCGATGCCGAGCATCATCACGACGGCGAGCACGCTGGCGTGGGTCGAATAGACGCCGACGATCGACAAGACGAGGATGCCCGGCACCAGAACCCAGTTCGGCAACTGCAACACCCGCGAGAAGACGCGCACCAGCGGCAGGTTGAGGATGAGCAGCAGGATGTTGCCGATGTAGAGCGAGGCGATGAGACCGCCGATCAGCTCCGGCCGCTCGGCGAAGAGCTGTGGCCCGGGCTGGATGTTGTAGAGCATGAGCGCGCCGAGCATCACCGCCGTGGTGCCGCTGCCCGGCACGCCGAGCGTCAGCATCGGCACGAAGGCGCCCGCCGCCGTCGCGTTGTTGGCTGCTTCCGGCGCGGCGAGGCCGCGCACGTCACCCTTGCCGAAGGTGCCCTCCCGGTCCGAGAGGCGCTTCTCCGTGGTGTAGGAGACGGCGCTGGCGACGGAGGCGCCGGTGCCCGGCAGGACGCCGACGGTGAAGCCGATGACCGAGCTGCGCAGCGCCGGGCCGATGCAGCGCACGATGTCGGCCCAGCGGGCGAAGGTGCGGCCGGCGACCTTGATGACGCTGCCGCCCTTCGCCTGGTGCTCGAGCATGAACATCGCCTCCGAGATGGAGAACAGCCCGATCACCAGTACGACGAACTCGATGCCGTCGCCGAGCTCCGGCTCGTTGAAAGTGAAGCGGTAGGCGCCCGAGGTCGCGTCGAGCCCGACGGTCGCCAGCATCAGGCCGATGACGCAGCCGATCAGCGTCTTGACCGGCTGGCTGCCCACCATGGAGCCGAGGGTGGCAAAGGCAAAAATCATGAGCACGAAATATTCGGCCGGGCCGAAGCCGATGGCGAGCGTGCTGAGCAGCGGCGCGAAGAAGGTCAGGCCCACGACGCCGAGCGTGCCACCGACGAAGGAAGCGAGGCCGCTGATCATCAGGGCCTCGCCAGCCCGGCCCTGGCGAGCGAGCGGGTTGCCGTCGAGCGCCGTCATCACAGCGCCGGCATCCCCCGGCACGTTGAGCAGGATCGACGAGATGCGCCCGCCGTATTCGGCGCCCATATAGATACCGGCGAGCAGGATCATCGTGCTCTCGGGCGGCAGACCCATGGTATAGGCGATGGGCAGAAGCAGGGCGATGCCGTTGATCGGCCCGATGGCCGGCAGAGCCCCGATCAGCGTGCCGAGGAAGCAGCCGGTAAAGCCGATGGCGAGGTTAAGCGGGCTGAGGGCGACAGAGAAGCCTGCCCAGAGATAGCTCAGATCCATCTTCGCACTCCTTCAACTCACATGCCGAAGACGGCACCGCCCGGCAGATAGACCTCGAGCAGATAGCGGAAGACGGCGAACCACAGCGCCGCCTGCGCGAGGCCGCCGAGAATGGCAAGGCGCCATGAGGCCCCGAAGAGGCGGCCGACACCCGTCACCAGGATCGTGACGGCGACAGCAAAACCCAGCGGTTCCAGCAGCAGCGCGGCGGCGAGCACCAGGCCCGGGATGGCGAGCGACTGGGCGAGCAGCCGGCCCTGCGGCCACGGCTCGGCCCCACCCGGTCTGAGGAGATAGATCACCGACAGGAGCGCCAGCGCTCCTGCCAGCATCATTGGGAAGACCCGCGGCCCGAGGGGATCCGACGAGAACGAATAGGCGATGCGGCTCGCCTCGAAGCCGTAGAGGAGAGCGAAGACCAGGAGGACGATGGCGCCGACGCGATCGCTCCTGCCCGCCCCGCGAGGACCGGTCGAAGAGGTCATGGGCTTCATCCCGATGTGAAAAGGGCGGCCCCCTTGCGGGAAGGCCGCCACGTGGTGAACTGGCGATCAGAGGCCGGCTTCGGCCGCCAGCGCCTTGAAGCGCTCCACGTCCTTCTTGACGTCACGCTCGAAATCGGCGCCGAGGACCGTGTAGGGGTAGAGGCCGCGCGCCTCGCGCTCCTGCGCGAATTCGGGCGTCTGCGACAGCTTGCGGAAGGTCTCGACCCAATCCTGATACTGCGCGTCGGTGATGTTCTTGCCTGTGTAGAAACCACGCCACACCACCCAGTCGATGTCGAGCCCCTGCTCGCGGGCGGTTGCCACGTCCTTCAGATCGCCCGGCAGACGCTCCGGCGCCATGACGGCGAGGATGCGCACCTTGCCGGCGGCATGATGCTTGGCCATTTCGGCCGCGTCGCCGGCGGCGATCTTGATGTGCCCGCCTTCGAGCGCAGTCAGCACCGCTCCGCCGCCTTCGAGGGCGACATAGCGCATCTTCTTGGGATCCTGACCGGCGCTCTTCGCCACGAGTGCGCCCTTCATCCAGTCCTGACTGCCGACGGCGCCGCCGCCGCCGATGGGAAAATCGCCGGGCGCTTTGCCATAGGCCTCGACGAGATCCTTCAGGGACTTGTAAGGCGAGTCCGCGGCCACGACGATGACGCCGTAGTCGGCGCCCAGCGCGCCGATCCAACGCACAGCGCTTTCGTCGTACTGGCCGAACTTGCCTTGCGCAAGAAGGAGGGCCGAGCCGCTCGACGCCGCCGTGATCAGCGTCGGATCGCTCGACCGCTTGCCGACGACATGATTGTAGGCGACGGCCCCGACGCCGCCCTCCATGTAGGTCACCGGCATCGGCTTGTCGATCAGCTTGGCGGCGAGCAGCGCATTGCCGGCCAGACGGCAGGTCAGATCGAAGCCGCCACCGGGCTTGGCGCCCGCCAGGCATTCCGTCTTCTCCGGAGCGGCCACGGCGGCACCCGCCATGAAGCCGGCGAAGCCCAGGACAAGCGCGTTGACGAGGATCTTCTTCATCGGTTCCCTCCCTGTGGAATCAAGGTAACGCTCTGTTTGTGCGGAGCTTGGCCGTTACGGTAGGATCGAAACCTGTCATCCACCTGTCACAGCGAGCAGCGGAAGGGATGCGCATCTTTCTGGTCGAGGATACGCGCGACGTCGCCGAGGCGATCATCGAGCGCTTTGCGCGCATCGGCCACGTTGTGGACTGGGAGACGAGCGTCGATGCCGCCGTCGCGGCGCTCGAAGATGCGCTTTACGACCTCGTCATCCTCGATGTGATGCTGCCCGACGGCAGCGGCTTCTCAGTCCTGCAGCGGCTGCGCAATGCCGGCGGCACGGTACCCGTCCTGATGCTGACGGCGCGCTCCGAGATCGAGGACCGGGTGAGCGCACTCGACATCGGGGCCGACGACTACCTCGTCAAGCCGTTCGACTTCCGCGAACTCGAGGCCCGGGCGCGCGCCCTCATGCGCCGCCGCCACGGCGACGCCACCAATCTGCTCGCCTGCGGCGACATCTTCATCGACCGCTCGGCCCGTTCCGTGCGCGTCGGCCAGCGCGAGGTTCATCTGACGCGCCGCGAGGTGACACTGCTCGAGATCCTCGCTACCCGCCCGGGGCGCGTGTTCAGTAAGGACGACCTGCTCGATCAGGTCTTCGGCTGGGACGAGGAAGCGCCGTCGGCCAATGCCGTCGAGCTCTACATCGGCCGCCTGCGCAAGAAGCTGCACGGCGCCTCGGCCCAGATCGTCACCGTGCGCGGCTTCGGATATCAGCTGGTGGCCGATGGTCCGGCGTGAACCGTCACTGTTCGCCCGCCTCATCGTCCTCATCGCCATGGTGCTCGCCACCGGGGCGGCCGCGCTGACCACCGCCGCCTGGTATTACGCAAGGGCTGCGGCGAATGAGGCCTACGACCGGCTGCTCGTCGGCGCCGCCTACCAGATGGCCGAGGCAGTGCATGTGCAGGACGGTACCCTGACCGTCGAGTTGCCGATGTCGGCCTTCGAACTGCTCGCCCTGTCCGAGCGTGACCGCATCTTCTATCGGATCGTCGACACCTCCGGCCGCACGCTGACAGGCTACGGCGATCTGCCGCTGCCCGGCAGCGAGCCCCCCGCACCCGACCGGCCGGCACTCAGCAACGGCACCTTCATGGGCGCGCCGGTGCGCCTTGTCCGGGCATCGCGCGCCTTCGCCGACCCCTCGGTGCAGGGGCGCGTCGACGTGGTGGTGGCTCAGACCGTCGAGGCGCGCACAGCCCTCGCGCGCGAGCTCACCCTGCGCGCCGTGGGGCTGATCCTCGCCATGAGCACGCTGGCCCTCGGCGGCACCATCTTCGCCATCCGCCATGCGCTCAAACCCATGGCGCGCGTCGGCGCAGTCCTGCGCGAGCGCGACCCGCATGACGTCACGCCCATAACGGTCGCCACGCCGCGCGAACTGCGACCCTTCGTGTCCGCCATCAACACCTTCATCGCGCGCCTGAAGAGCCGCATGGACCTGATGCAGCAATTCGTCGCCGACACCGCCCACCAGATCCGCACACCGCTGGCGGCCCTCAAATCTCAGGTGGACCTGCTCTCGCACCATCTCGGAGAGCCGCAGGCGCGCCAGCATCTGGCGCGCGTCGAGGAACGGGTCGACCAGTTGTCGCGCCTCGTCGGCCAGTTGCTCAGCCATGCGATGATCAGCCATCGCGCCGGTGCAGTGCCCTTCGCCCCGGTCGACGTCACCGAGACTGTCCGCCGCGCCATCCGCGAGGCAGTGCCTGATACCCTCGACCGCGATATCCTCACCATGCTGGAGGTGCCGCCGCAGCCCATCGAGGTGCGCGGTGACGCCATCAGCCTGAAGGAGGCGGTGAAGAACGTGATCGACAACGCCGTGCGCCACGGCGCCGCGACGCGCCTGACGGTGCGCCTGCGCGAGGAGAACGGCACGGTCGAGATCGAGGTCGAGGATGATGGCCCGGGCATCGCGCCGGAGCTATGGCCGCGCGTCGTCGAGCGCTTCGGCGCCCCGTCGCCCGGCGGCTCCGGCCTCGGGCTGTCGATCGCCGCTGACGTGCTCGCCGCACACGGCGGCAGTCTCGGCTTCCGCCGTGACAACGAGAACAGCTTCGCCGTCGTCATGCGCATTGCCGGAAGAGCCTCATGAAGCGCCATTCCATTCTGCGTCATCGCCTCGCGACGCTTTGCCTGTCGATTTTGACGGTGCCGTTCTCGGCCACGCTGCCGCATGCGCAGGAGGCGACGACCTTCCCGGCGGTGGCGGCGGAAATCGAGGTGTTGTCGATCCACGCCGCGACCGACCTGTCGGCCATGGAGCCGCTGATCCGCGACTTCCAGGCCCTTTTTCCCAACACCCGCATCGAATTCGTCGAATACGTCACCAACGACCTCTATGCCGCTGCGGCCGAGGCCTGCCGGCAGGGCAAGGCCCTGGGCGACGTGCTGCTCTCCTCCTCCGTCGACCATCTGGTGAAGCTCGCCAACGACGGCTGCGCCCGCGGCATTGCCTCACCCGAAACGGCCGCGGCGCCGCGCTGGGCCAACTGGCGCGGCGACGTCTTCGGCTTCACCTTCGAGCCCGTGGTGTTCGTTTACAACCGCAGCAAGGTGCCCGCGGGCGACGTCCCGAAGACGCATCTCGAGCTCGCCGACCTGCTGCGCCTCAAGCCAGAGACCTATGCCGGCCAGGTCGGCACCTACGATATCCGCCTATCGGGCATCGGTTTCCTGCTCGCCTTCTACGATTCCCAGGAGACGACGACGACCTTTGGCCGCTTGCTGGAGAGCCTCGGGCGCGCTCATGCGGTGATCCGCTGCTGCACAAGTCAGATCCTCGACGAGCTCGAAGCCGGCCGCCTCTCGATCGGCTACAACATGCTCGCATCATATGCTTATGCGCGCGTGAGGGCCGGCGCCAACCTTGGCATCGTCATGCCTGCCGACTACACCCTGGTGCTCAGCCGTGGCGCCATGGTGCCCGCCCATGCGCCGCGCGCCGACGCCGGCACCCGCTTCGTCAACTACCTCCTCTCCTCTCGCGGGCAGGAGGTGTCGCGGCGCGAGGCCTTCTTCTTCGGCGCGGGCGGCGAGATGCCGCCGGGCGTCGAGGGGGCCTCCTCCATCGTGCGCACGGGCATCGCCCGCCCCATTGCCATCGGCCCGGCGCTGCTCGCCGTGCAGGATCACGAGCGGCGCCGACGCTTCATCAGCGACTGGGGACGCACCCTCGTCGAGATGAGTACGCCCTAGGGGCCGGGCCGATCATGCCCCAGCCCCCGTCCTCATCCGTTGAGGCGGTCCCCGATGAAGGCCATGCTCTCGCGCAACGCGGCGGCTGGATCGGCAAGGTCATGGACGCCGGGTGCAAAGGGCTCGAAGGACAATGCCCCGGCATAGCCCCCCGCGACGAGCGCCGCGATCTGTCCGACGTTGTCGAGCCGATCGTCCGCGGCGACGAGCTCCCGGTGCCCATCGCGCATATCCGCGACCGAAACCGCGTCATCCGCAACGCCCGAGATGTGAACCAGGCCGGTCAGCTCCGGGAAGAGCTGAGACTCGCCCGCGAGGTAATGGTGGAAGGTGTCATGCACCAGGCGGAACACCCCCTCCCCGCCCACGGCTGCGATGGCGGCGGCAGCATCGGCCTTCGACCGCAGCGACGAGAAGGCGAAGCCGAGCGGCTCGACGAGGCCCGTGAGGTTGCGCTGCAAGAGGATCGGCTTCAGGGCGGAAAGCGCCCGTTCGAGCTTTTCCTGGTTCTTTGGCGTGCCGTCGCAGACGGGCACCAGAACGATGCCCCGGGCGCCACAGGCGGCGGCGTAGTCGGCAAGCACCGCCGCCTCGGCCGCCCGGGCCGGCGTCCAGTCGTTGAAGCGCTGCAGGGCGTTGATCGAGAGGATCGTCAGGCCCGCCACCTCCGCCGTCGCGCGCACGACCCCGGGCGGCGTGCCGTCGGCAATGGCGGTGTCATCGAGATCGTTGCGAATCTCCACCGCGTCGATGCCGAGTTCGCACGCCAGCGCGACGAAGCCGGCGAGGTCGCGCCGGGGCGCGGCCATGTGGTTGAGGGCAAAGCGAGGTGTCGTCATGGGGCATCCCGTCAAGGGCATCGTCAGGCATCGCCAGGGGCGGCGAGCGATCGTCATCATTCTCGCCGAAGGCGCCCGCTGCAACCAGTCCTCGCCGGGCGGGAGGAGGATCAGGCAGACCGCCTTCACCCGCTCCTCTTCGATGCCGTCGGCCCGCGGCGCGGCTCGCATCTCAGCGTACTGGTTGGCGTGCCATCATCTCGAGATAGAGGTCACGGTCGATATTGCCGCCGGACAGGATGACCGCAACTTCCTTGCCGCGCATGATTCGACGTTCTTTGAGGAGGGCGGCGAGCGCCGCCGCGCCGGCGCCTTCCGCCAGATTGTGCGTATCTGACCTGCCCCCCGCCGGTCCCTCATTCATTGTGAGAGCCCAGGGGTTTGGTAGCTGATCTCCATCGCCGGCGGTAGCGGCCGGGCGGTGGAGCTGATTACGTTGCGCAACCGCCCGGCCGCGGGGTTCAGCCGCACGGCTTCGGGGGTAAGCCCGCCGTGCGCCGAGTGTGGGCGCACGTGGTTGTAGTCGAGCCGCCAGCGCTCGATCACGGCGCGGGCCTCGGCCAGATTGGCGAAGACCTCCTCGTTCAGACACTTGTCGCGCAGCTTGCCGTTGAAGCTCTCCACGAAGCCGTTCTGTTGCGGCTTGCCCGGCGCGATGTAGTGCCAGTCGACGCCGGTGCGATTGGTCCATT